>JALHOL010000004.1 GCA_022843025.1 Paracoccaceae bacterium
AGCTGACACCTAGATCATCGGGCCAAAACCCTACTAGGCCGATATGCAAACAGTTAAACGCCGATGCGCCCAAACCGCCCACATATCCCTTCAATTTCCAAATTTTCAAAGAGCGTACCCAAAGACAAAAACGTTGAGGGCGCCAGTTTCCTAGCGTATCCCTGCCAGCCTCATCTTCAGATTTTCCGGCTTTCCGCGTCGTTTCGGCTGCTGCCTTCGCTTCGCTTTCGACCGTCACCGTCACGCTTCCGCTTCGGTGAGGCGGTGTTTACGGAGGTGCGCCGAAACCCGCAAGAGGGAAAAATGCGAAACTGCGAACTTTTTTCGATTTGCCGGATTTATCCACAAAATCTTGGGTTTGGCGAAATTTTCGGCACCACGGGCGCTGCGCTGCGGCAATAATCTGGCGCAGCGCAGCAGGCTCAGGCGGTCTGAGCCATGGCGCGTTGGCGATTGCGCCAGAGTCGCGCCAGCAGCAGCAGGCACACCGCCCCAAGGTAAAGCAGCGGCTCTACCGGCCAGGCCTTTACCAGCACCACATAATGCAGCGCCCCGGCCAATGCGGCGACATAGGTCAGCCGATGCAGCCGCGCCCAGCTTGCTGCGCCGAGTCGCCGGATCGCGCCGTTGTTCGATGTCAGTGCCAGCGGCACCATCGTGGCAAAGCCCACCATCCCGATGATGATGTACCACCGCTTTACCAGATCGGCGGCCATCTCGTCCCAGCGCAGGCCCATATCAAGCACGACCCAGGCCAGCAGGTGCATTGCCACATAGAAGAAGGCGAGCAACCCGATGGCCCGCCGGAACCGGATCAGGTTCAACCCGGCCCAGCGCAACGGGGTGACAACCAGCCCCGCCACCAGAAACTGCAACCCCAACTCACCCAGCCGCAATTCGATGGCCTTGACCGGGTCCGGTCCAAGCCCGTTGGTGAAAGTCAGCCAGACGATCCAGAGAAAGGGCAAAAGCCCCGCCAGATAGACGGCATTCACCGGAATGCGGCGGAGGAGCTGGTTCGCGCGGTCCATCAGAAGTCTTTCGTCAGGTCCATGCCGGCATAGAGCGACGCGACCTGTTCTTCATAGCCGTTGAACATCAGAGTGTCCTGACGTCCGGCAAACAGCCCCGCCCCGATGCGCCGCTCTGATGCCTGCGACCAACGCGGATGATCCACCGTCGGGTTCACATTGGAATAGAATCCGTATTCCGACGGTTGCAGCATATTCCAAGTCGTCTTGGGCTGTTCGGCCACAAGGCTGATCTTCACGATGCTCTTGATCGACTTGAACCCGTACTTCCACGGCACGACCAGACGGATCGGCGCGCCGTTCTGCTTTGGCATCTCTTCACCATAAAGGCCGGTCGCCAGAATCGTCAGCGGGTTCATCGCTTCATCCAGACGCAGGCCTTCGCGATAGGGCCATTCCAGAATCGGGGATTGCTGGCCGATCATCTCTTCCGGGCGAACCAGCGTTTCAAAGGCCACATATTTGGCCGAGGGCTGCACCCCCACTCGGTTGAGCAGGCCAGCGAGTTCAAAGCCGATCCACGGAATCACCATCGACCACGCCTCCACACAGCGGAAACGATAGATGCGCTCTTCCAGCGGCTGATCCTTCATCACATCGGCAAGGTCATAGGTGCCGGGCCGATCAACCATGCCGTCGATGACGATGGACCACGGATCGGTTGTCAGCGCCGCCGCATTGCGGGCGGGATCTTCCTTGCCGGTGCCGAATTCGTAGAAATTGTTGTAGGTCGTGATCTCTTCCAGCGTGTTCGGCGTCGCGTCGGTGGAAAAGGCGCTGGGGGCCGCGTCGATCTTTGCCAAGGCCGGGCGCACACCTGCCGCCCCGGCCAGCGCAACCGCCCCTGCCCCGGCGATCAAGGCGCGGCGGTTAAGGAACTGCGCTTTTGGCGTCACATCTGACCAGCCAAGTTTCGGTGCCTGCATTTCCGTCTCCTATCTTTGTCCCGTTACATCAATGTTGGCGGGCTGACGCAAAAAGGCAAAGCAAAGCCTCTCACATTTCCTATACGAGGCTGAAACGTCATCTGTTTCAGTCACGTCAGATAAATCTCGGTCACACCATGTTGAATTGAACCCGGATCAGGGCGCGGCTTAGCCCGGCAGACCGGCTTGGCAAGGTGTATTAACGGATGTTTCAACGACATCTGGTCGCAGCGGCGCCCCATATAAGGACCATGCCAATCATGGCAGAGAGATCGAACGGGAGTGACGCCTATGATCCGCAGAACCTTTCTTGCACTGACCACCGCCGCCGCGTTTGCGATGCCCGCCTATGCCCAGGACATGGACATTGTCGACACCGCAGTCGCCAACGGTTCGTTCACCACGCTGGCCGCCGCGCTGACGGCAGCCGGTCTGGTTGAAACGCTGAAGGGCGAAGGTCCGTTCACCGTCTTCGCACCGACCGACGCCGCCTTTGCAGCGCTGCCCGCCGGCACTGTCGAAGACCTGCTGAAGCCGGAAAACAAGGAACAGCTCATCGCCGTGCTGACCTATCACGTTGTGCCGGGCGCAGTGATGTCGACCGACCTGACCGAAGGCATGACCGCCACCACGGTGAACGGCAAGGACATCACGATCACGCTGGAAGGCGGCCCGAAAGTGAACGGCGCCGTGATTTCGGCCCCGGACGTTGCCGCATCGAACGGTGTGATCCACGTGATCGACTCGGTCATCCTGCCGCCGATGTGATCTGACATCTATTGTCAGCGGAAAGGGGCGGTTTTCACCGCCCCTTTTCTTTTTTCCTAAGGTCTATTCAGTGGACCACAGCCTGTGTCGGGCGTTCCCGGCGGGATGCGATAATGCGCCCCCCAACGATCAAGCCCTCTGCCCCGGCCGTTACGGCGATGGAGGCTCCATCCAGAATGTCGCCCGCCAGCAGCATTTCGGCCAGCGGATCCTGCAATTGGCGCTGGATCACCCGCTTCAACGGGCGTGCACCATAAACGGGATCATAGCCTTCCTCCGCCAGCCAGGCCTTGGCATCGGCATCCAGCGACAGTGTGATCTTGCGCCCCTCCAGCCGCTTTTCCAGACGGCGCAGCTGAATCTCCACGATCCCCGACATGTCGGCCCGGCCAAGACGATCAAAGATGATCGTCTCATCCAGACGGTTCAGGAATTCCGGACGGAAATGGGCACGCACGGCCTCCATAACATCGCGCTTCGCGTCATTCGCATCTGCCCCATCAGGCAAAAGGCTAAGCGCCTGTGACCCCAGGTTTGATGTCAGCACGATCAGCGTCTGTTTGAAATCGACCGTCCGGCCCTGACCATCGGTCAGGATGCCATCGTCCAGCACCTGAAGCAGGACGTTGAACACATCCGGATGGGCCTTTTCGACCTCGTCGAACAGCACCACCTGATAAGGCTTGCGCCGCACCGCTTCGGTCAGAACCCCGCCTTCGTCATAACCGACATAGCCGGGGGGCGCGCCGATCAGACGCGACACGGCGTGTTTCTCCATGAATTCCGACATGTCGATGCGGACCATCGCGGACTCATCGTCGAACAGGTATTCGGCCAGCGCCTTGGTCAGCTCCGTCTTGCCCACGCCGGTGGGGCCAAGGAAAAGGAACGAACCCAGCGGCCGCCCCTCATCATTCAGCCCGGCGCGCGCACGGCGCACGGCTTTGGCCACCGCCTCTACCGCCTGATGCTGACCGATGACGCGCTTGCCAAGCTCGTCCTCCATCCGCAGCAGCTTGTCGCGTTCCCCTTCCAGCATCTTGGTTGTGGGAATGCCAGTCCAGCGTTCCACCACTTCGGCGATCTGTTCAGGGCGCACAGCTTCGGACACCAGCGCCTCGCCTTCGCGGGCCTCGGCCTCGGCCAGCGATTTTTCCAGCCCCGGGATGCGGCCGTATTGCA
Organism: Paracoccaceae bacterium; assembly: GCA_022843025.1. Taxonomy (GTDB): domain Bacteria; phylum Pseudomonadota; class Alphaproteobacteria; order Rhodobacterales; family Rhodobacteraceae; genus Paragemmobacter. The sequence continues at coordinate 3,908 of JALHOL010000004.1, forward strand.
ATTCGCCCGCCTTGGCGAAATCGCCCTCGCGCTTGGCCTGTTCCAGTTCGGCACGGGCCCGGTCGAGTTGCTCTTTCAGGTCACGCGCGGCATCCAGACTGTCCCGCTCGGCCTGCCATTTCGCGGTCATCGCGGCGGATTGCTGTTGCAGGTCGCCCAGTTCCTTTTCCAGCTTTTCCAGCCGGTCGCGCGATGCGGCGTCATCCTCTTTCTTCAACGCCTCGGATTCGATCTGCAACTGCAGGATCTGACGATCCAGTTGGTCCAGTTCCTCGGGTTTGCTGTCCACCTCCATCCGCAAGCGGCTGGCGGCCTCATCGATAAGGTCGATCGCCTTGTCGGGAAGGAAACGGTCGGTGATATAGCGATGCGACAGCGTTGCCGCCGCAACCAGCGCCGAGTCAGAAATCCGCACCCCGTGGTGAAGCTCATACTTCTCTTTGATCCCGCGCAGGATCGAGATGGTATCCTCGACCGTCGGCTCATTCACCATGACCGGCTGGAACCGGCGGGCAAGGGCCGCGTCCTTTTCCACATATTTGCGGTATTCATCCAGCGTGGTGGCCCCCACGCAGTGCAATTCGCCCCGCGCCAGCGCCGGCTTGATCAGGTTGGCCGCGTCCATCGCGCCCTCGGATTTGCCCGCGCCCACCAGCGTGTGCATCTCGTCGATGAACAGGATGATCTCGCCCTCGGCCGAGGTCACCTCGTTCAGGATGGCTTTCAGCCGCTCTTCAAACTCACCGCGATACTTCGCCCCGGCGATCAGCGCGCCCATATCCAGCGCCATAAGCTTCTTGTTGCGCAGCGATTCGGGCACGTCGCCATTGACAATGCGCAGGGCGAGGCCTTCGGCGATGGCGGTTTTGCCGACGCCGGGTTCCCCGATCAGGACAGGGTTGTTCTTCGTCCGACGCGAAAGCACCTGCATCGTGCGGCGAATCTCTTCATCGCGGCCGATGATCGGGTCGATCTTGCCCTGCTCTGCCGCCTCGGTCAGGTCGCGCGCATATTTCTTCAGCGCGTCATAGCCTTCCTCCGCCGATGCGGAATCCGCCGTGCGGCCCTTGCGGATGTCATTGATCGCAGCGTTCAGCTTTTGCGCACTCACCGCGCCCGCATCCAGCGCCTGCTTGGCGGCACCCGGAACCATGGCCAACGCCATCAGGATGCGTTCCACGGGAACGAAACTGTCCCCCGCCTTTTTGGCTAGCCTTTCTGCCTCATCCAGCACTTTGACCAGACCGGGATCGGTGAAAGGCTGCGCATCCCCCGAAACCTTGGGCAATTTGCCCAACGCAAGGGTGACGGCCTCGCTCACCCGCGCGGGTTCGCCACCGGCGCGGCGGATCAGGTTTGAGGCAAGCCCCTGGTCATCATCCATGATGGCCTTGAGCAAATGTTCCGGCGCAAGCCGCTGGTGGCTTTCCCGGATCGCAATCGTCTGCGCGGCCTGAAGGAACCCGCGCGACCGTTCCGTGAACTTTTCAAGGTTCATCGGGCATTCTCCTTTTCATAGCACCGTCCCGCGAACGCCCTGAAAAGGCACGTCCGCCCCGGCCTTGATCTGAAGATGGGCGGGGTTGCCCCCTGTTGCAAGATTGCCGCGCAGGGATGCGTCAACTTTTCCTTATGCTGCCTCTATCGTGGCCCAAATGCCCACGGCCCTCGATCAGGCAGAGTAATGGATAAAGGCAAAGGCGCTGCCATCCGGGGCCCAGTTCGGCACGTTCATCGTGCCCTGCCCGCCCAAGAACTCCACGATCCGCCGCCGGTCGCTGCCATCCGGGCGGCACAGCACAATGGCAACAGGCAGGTCCACCGGATGCCCCCCGGTCCCTGGCGGATAGGCAAGGTAGATCAGATGCCGCCCGCAGGGTGACGGGTGCGGGAACCAGTTCACATTGTCATCTGAAAACAACGGATGCGGGTCCGATCCGTCCGCCTTCATGACCCAGATCTGCGCGTGACCATCGCGGTCGCAGTTCCAATAGATGCGCCGTCCGTCATGGCTGTAGTCCGGGCCATCAGAATGGCCCGCGTCTTGTGTCAGGCGCGTCTCGGCACCGCCTGTCGCGCGCATAGCGAAAACTCCGACATTGCGGCCCTCACCCCGCGCGGCGGCATAGACCAGCGTTCCCCCATCGGGCGACCAGCCATGAAACCATGTGCGCGGTTCTGGGCTGATCAGCCGGGCAGCGCCGCCTGTCGCGGGCATCACGAACATCTCGGCCCCCTGCCCCCGATGGCAGGAAAAGGCCAGCGTCTTCCCATCCGGGCTGAAGCCATGGTCGTTGTTGCAGCGCCCTTCGATCCCTGTCTCGAACGGTTCGAGCTCGGGGGCATCCAGCGGCACGCGGAACAGACGGCCGTCGCTGTTCACCATCAGATAGCCACCCGTTGGATGCCAGTTCGGCGCCTCGATCCGGTGATCCACGGTCAGGATCGTGCGCGCGCAACCTGCGGCCACGTCCCAGATCGCAAGATGCGATTTCACGCCTTGTCCTTGGGTTTCAAAAGCCGGGCCGGGCGCATCTGTTCGGCCGATTTCATCAGGCTGAACGTCTGGTTGACGTAATTCACCACGCCCGAGATCTTTTCCAGATAGGCCACCAAATCGGGGGTTTTCTCCGCCTCGACCATCTGCACCGGACGATCAGGCCCTTCATGTTCGAACTGGCAATAGAACAACGGATCGCCGCGCTTCAGGATGATGTCCTTCTCCGGCTCATGCCATTCAAAGGCCCACATCAGCGGGCGCGGCCAAAGGTTCAACTGAAACCGCCCGCCAAAGATGGTGCCGGGCAGCGGGTCCTTGCGGTAATGGGCAAAGGTGCCAACTTGCGTCATCCACACCGGCTCATCCGCGATAAAGGTATAGGGCAGGTGCAACTGCACCGTGGGGCGGTCGGGATAGCGCCACTCCGCCTCGTTCACCAGCGTCAGCACTTCGTTCAGCTTGTTGCTGCGGATGGGCGATGCAGTGCCGGCGCGGTTCACCAGAACCGCTTTGCCCTTGTCATCGCGGGCAAACCCGATGTGCAGGTCAAAAGGGCATTTCACCACGAAGTATCGGCTTTCCATCTGGATCACGGCTGGGCAGCGGCTGGCGCTTTTCGCATGCGTCCGGCTGACCTGCCGCGACACCAGCCGTTCGGGCGCCTCATACAGCACCGCGCCCTTGTCGGATGCCAGAAACCAGCCCACCTGCACGGGGCCTGAACGGGGGCCGTCGTCGGGGCGGTCATAGGTTACGGTGATCTGCACTGCTTTCCCCTTACATAATTCACAAAGCGGCCAAGGCCGCGACCAGCGCCCGCACCGCCGATTCCGAGGTCACGCGCCGCTCCGCCGGGCCAAAACCAAGGTCAGCGATGGCCCCTGCCACCGGTTCCGGCATGGAACAGGAGGCATGGACTTCGCGCAAGGGCAGATGGGCCAGTTGCGGAAGCGTGGCGGGCGAAATGCCGGAGCCGGGAAGGATGGCGATGCGCGATCCCGCCTGTTGCATCAACCTTGCCAACGTCTCTGCCCCTTGCGGTGCCGTCCGCGCCCCGCCCGAAGTCAGGATGCGTGAAAACCCCAACTGAACCGCCGTTTCGAGCGCGACGGATTTGTCCGGCGTCAGATCAAAGCAGCGGTGCAGGGTTAAATCCATCCCCTGCGCCTCATCAATCAGGGTGGACAGCAGCCATTCATCCAGCCGCCCATCCGGACGTGACGCCCCCAGTACCACCCCGGCCAAACCCAACGCGCGGGCGGCGGCGATATCACCCCGCATCTGACGCAGGTCTTCGCTGGACCAGATGAAATCCCCCGCGCGTGGGCGGATCATCACCATAACCGGGCGACCCGCATTCTGCGCCGCCTGCATCAACCCCGGCGATGGCGTCAAACCGCCCAGCGCAAGGGCCGAACACAGTTCAATCCGTCCGGCCCCGCCCCGCAAGGCCGCGCCCAAACCGGCGGCATCTTCGACACAGACCTCCAGCACGATGTCAGCCAAAGGCGGCCTCGCCTACGGCAGCGGCCCCGATCAGGCCGGGTTCGATACGACATTGCGCAGGCACGACCAGCGGCGCATCGGTGCGGCGCAGGATCATGCCGCGCACGGCCCCATCCAGCGTGGCGATCAGCGCGGGCACATTGGACAACCCACCCCCGACCGGAACGATCGACGCGCCCACCGTATTCAGGATCATCGCCAGCGGCGGCGCCAGCAGCGCCCGCCACACGGCAACCGTACGCCCCGCCCCCGGATCACCCGCCTGCCAATCCGTCAGAATGTCATGGGACGTCGCCCCTTGCCCGTTCACCGCCAGATGCAACCGTTCGATCCCCCGCGCGCCACCCACCGCATCAAGGCATCCGATCAACCCGCAGCCGCAGCGAAATTCCGGCAGGGTGACGCCTTCCACCTGCGTCTTTGCCACTGGGCCATGCCCCCATTCGCCCGCATACCCGCCGGGGCCAGTGACAAGCCGTCCGTCGATCACCAGACCGCCGCCCACGCCCGTGCCAAGGATCACTCCAAACACCGTGCGGTGCCCCTGCCCCGCACCCTGCCGCGCTTCGGCCATGGCAAAGCAATCGGCATCGTTCAATACCAACACCGGCACACCCAACGCGGCCTGAAGATCGGGCGCAAGGCGGCGGCCATCGGCGCAGGGGATGTTGGCCACGCGCATGACGTGCGTATCCGGGTCCACCACCCCAGCAATCGAAATGGCAATACCCCGCAGGGCGTGGCCCCGCATGAACCGGCCCAGCGCGGCGGTGAAGGCGGCAAAATCATCCGTCGGTGTCGGGGTATCGCCCAAAGGCTCCAGCCCGCCGCCGCGCGACAGCGCCGCCTTGATCCGGCTTCCGCCGATGTCGAAACAAAGGATCATGCCCGCCCCGTTGCCCTTTGCCGCGATGTTAGCCGGGATCGCGCGGCTTGACAGCCCCGCGCTTGCGGCGCATCTGGCCGCGACCCACAGGAAAGGAAACCCTATGTCTGACGACCGGCTGATCGTGGCGCTGGATGTGCCGAACGTCGTGCAGGGGTTGGACCTTGTCCAACGCATCGGCGACGCCGCCAGCTTCTACAAGATCGGCTTGGGGATGTTGACCGGGGGCGGTCTGGCGCTGGCCAATGAGTTGAAAGTCGAATTGGGCAAGCGCGTCTTTCTGGACCTGAAGCTGTTCGATATCGGCGCGACGATCGAGGCGGCGGTGCGCGGCATCGCACGCTATGACCTCGATTTCCTGACGGTGCATGGCGACCCGCAAGTGGTGCGCGCCGCCTGCGAGGGCAAGGCCGGAACCGGGTTGAAGATCATGGCGGTCACTGTGCTGACCTCGCTCGACCGGACCGATCTTGACGCCAACCTGATCAAGGCCGGCGATATACATGACATCACTCTGGAACGCGCCGCGCGGGCGCTGGAGGCGGGGGCGGATGGCGTGATTGCCAGCCCACAAGAGGCCGCGATGATCCGCGCCCTGCCACAGGCCAAGGGGCGGCTGATTGTGACGCCCGGCGTGCGCCCTTCGGGCGCAGCAGCGGGCGATCAGAAACGCATCGCTACGCCACATCAGGCAATCACGGACGGAGCAGATCACATCGTGGTGGGGCGTCCGATCTGGCAGGCAGCCGATCCGGCAGCGGCGGCGCGGGCGGTTATTGCGGAACTGCCTGCGCGCTAAGCGCCAGCCGAACCCGGTGCTGCAAATCGGGGATGGCCTTCGGATGGGTTAGAAACTCATCCGTGGGCATCAGCGCCCAAACCTGCCCTTCGTCACCAAAGCGGATGGCCGCCACCTCGGCCGCCGTCACCGTTCCTGCGAAAAACACCGACTTCCGGTTGGGGTGAAGCATGGCTGGCAACACAACCCGCCAAGTCAGGCGCGCGACGGGCAGGCGCAGACCAAACTCCTCATGCAACTCACGCAGAAGGCAGGCTTCGGGCGACTCGTCCCCCTCACGCCCGCCACCGGGTAGATCCCACATTCCCGGCCAGGGCAGGCCGGGATGGGTGTCACGCAGGCAGGTCAGGATCGCATCACCGCAGAACAGCGCGGCCTTGGCCCCGACGAACCCTGCCTCAGTTATCATTGATGTCGCGATCCCACACCTTCACCTGCCCTTCGCGAACGCCCATCGTGCGCCGCAAGACAAGCCAGGCCACCAGCGAGCAGACCGCGAAGATCAGCACCAGCAGTGCGGGGCTTGCGGGTGCGACCCCGATCCCCACCAGAATACCGCTGGCCACCGCTCCGATGGCAAAACCAAGGAAGATGTAGCCGGGTACGATGATCTCCAGCATTCCCAGCAGGAACCCGGCAACGATCCAGACCCACCAGATGGACCACCACATCAGGCATTCCCCCGCAGCAGCTTGAACACATTTGTAAAGGCATCCATCGCACTGATGGGCAGCAGGATCGTCTGCTTGCCCTCACCCTGTGCGACCTGTGCAATCGCCTCGACCTGCTTCATCGCGATCTGGAACTGCGCGGCCTCTAGCCCGTTGGCCGAAATTGCCCCGGCGATCACGCCTGTCGCATAGGCCTCGGCATCGGCGGTGATGCGGCGGGCCTTGGCGGCCTGCTCGGCGGCGTAAAGATCGGCGTCAGCCGCCAGTTCGACCGACCGCTTTTTCCCCTCGGCCTCGGTCACTTGCGCGCGACGGGCACGTTCGGCGTTCAGCTGTTGCAGCATCGCCGCGCGGGTGGCGTCGTCCAGATTGACGTCCAGGATTTCGGCCCGCGTCACCTCGACCCCCCAGTCATCGACCATGGCGGTGACCTGTTCGCGCACCCGCTCGATCAACTGGCTGCGGTTGGACTGGACCTGATCCAGTTCCAGTTTGCCGATTTCCGACCGCACGATCCCCGCCACCGTGGTGGCAATGGCGGCATCCACGTCGCGGATGCGATAGACCGTCTTTTCTGGTTCCGTGATGCGGTAAAAGACCGAGGTTTCCACCTTCACCAGCACGTTGTCGGCGGTGATGGCGTCTTGGCTGGCGGTGGGCAACTGCCGCTCCAACACGCTGATCTTATGCGCCACACGGTCAAGGAACGGGACCACAAAGTTGATACCGGGTCCCAAAACGGCGCGCAGGCGGCCAAAGCGTTCGACCACATGCTTTTCCGATTGCGGCACGATCCGCACCCCAAGAAAGATGCAGAGGATGATGAAACCGGCGATGGCAAGAAAAACGGCGTTACCGCCAAGAAATTCGGACAGCATGTCCGCTACCTCCTGAAAAACCTGTCGGGGAATCATGGCGCTTTGGCCCCCGTGGCGCAAGAGGCTGGGGCATGGACGCGCGCGCGGGGTGGGTGCATGATACGCCATGCCTGCCCTTTGCCGCGATTGCCTGACCACTTTTGACGCCGGCGCGCGGTGCCCCGCCTGCCGCAGCCCGCGCGTGCTGACCCATCCCGAACTGTTCGATCTGTCCATCGCGCATATGGATTGCGACGCCTTCTATGCCAGCGTGGAAAAGCGTGACAATCCGGAACTGGCTGACAAAGCGGTGATCGTAGGGGGCGGAACGCGGGGGGTGGTGTCCACTTGCTGCTATATCGCGCGCATCTCTGGCGTGCGGTCTGCCATGCCGATGTTTCAGGCGCTTAAGCTCTGCCCGCAGGCGGTGGTGGTAAAGCCGCGCATGGCCGCCTACGTCGCGGAAAGCCGCAAGATCCGCGCGATGATGGAAGAGTTGACCCCCGATATCGAACCCCTCTCGCTGGATGAGGCGTTCATGGATCTGTCGGGAACTGCCCGCCTGCATGGCGCGCCGCCTGCGGTAATGCTGGCGCGCCTTGTGCGGCGGATGGAGCGTGAACTGGGCCTGACCGGATCCATCGGGTTAAGCCACAACAAGTTTCTGGCAAAGATCGCGTCCGATCTGGACAAGCCCAAGGGGTTTTCCGTGGTGGGCAAGGCCGAAACGCAGGCCTTTCTGACGCCCAAACCGGTGCGGATCATCTGGGGTGTCGGCACCGCGACCCAAGCCGCGCTGGAAGCAGCGGGGATCCGCACCATCGCCGACCTGCTGCGCTGGGACCGGGTCGATCTGGTCGCGCGCTTTGGCAGCATGGGGGAACGGCTGTTCCATCTGGCACGGGGCGAGGATCGGCGGCGGGTAAGCCGCGACGAAAAGGCCAAGTCGATCAGCAAGGAAACGACCTTCAACGAAGATACAGGCGATGCTGATATCCTTGACGGGCATCTGTGGCGGCTGGCCGAACAGGTCGCCGACCGGGCCAAGGCCAAAGGTCTGGCGGGCCGAACCGTGACGGTGAAGCTGAAGCACAAGGATTTCCAGACGGTGACCCGGCGGCACGGGCTGGGCGATGCCACCCAGATGGCCGACCGCATCTATCGCGCCGCGCGCGAGTTGTTCGACACGGCGGGAACCAAAGGCCCCTTCCGGCTGATCGGCGTGGGGATTTCCGATCTGGTGGGCGAAGATCAGGCCGATCTGTCGGGCGATCTGCTGGACCCGGATGCAGGAAAGCGGGCCAAGGCCGAACGGGCGGCGGATGCCATCCGCGCGAAGTTCGGCCATGACGCCATCATCAAGGGCCGCGCCCTGCGATAGGCCCTATTCCGCGGCCAGCGGCAGGGCACCGGGGCGGGAGGTGGCCGTGATTTCGGCGATGATCCTGGTAACAAGCGCCTGAAACTGCGCGAAATCCGGCCGCGGCTCGATGCGGGCCTCATCCATGTACAACGCACGGTCAATCTCGACCTGCACGACATGCTGACGGCGTGACGGGCGGCCATGGGCCTGCGCGATATAGGCCCCGGCAAAGGGGGCGTTGCGGGCGGTGCGCAGGCCTGCGGCAGCAAAGGCGGCCTCGACCCTGTCCACCACATCGCGCCCGGCAGCGGCTCCGAACCGATCCCCCAGCACCACATCAGGGCGCGGGTGGCCGGGGCGGGCATGGGCCTCGATCGCCTCATGCGGCATGGAATGGCAATCGATCAGAACAGCCTCGCCGAACTGCGCAAGGCTTTCATCCAGAAGGGTTTTCAGCGCCGCGTGATAGGGGTTCCAATAGCGCAGGATGCGCAACTCCGCCTCGGCCCTGGACAGTTTGCCGCGATAGATGGCGCGCCCACCTGCGACGACGCGGGGGATCACCCCCAGCCCGGACGAAACGCGCGGGTTGTGCGGTGCCCGGTCAATCCCTTCGATCACCGCGGGGTCAAGCTCATCCGCCGCGCGGTTCAGGTCGATATAGGCGCGCGGCACGCGGGCAGCGATCAGCGGTGCGCCGTGCATGGGTGCCGCGGAAAAGAGCTGATCGACAAAGGCATCTTCAGACGACCGGATCGTGTGGCGATCCAGAAGGCTTTGTGAAACAAAGCTTTGCGGATAGTCGGCCCCGCTATGGGGGGATGAGAAGACAACCGGAGTGGTCCGGTGGCGCGGCAGCAAAAGGGTGAAGGCGTCATGCGTCATGCCCCAGATATAGCCGTGTTTTGCCGGATGCCAAAACCCCTTGAACCTGCGGGCGACTCCTTTTATAGACCCAGCGACCGACGCGGACCCGCCCGCGTCATTTTTATTGATACCGGGCGGAAAAGTGAAGGAACGTGGGCGGTTAGCTCAGCGGTAGAGCACTACGTTGACATCGTAGTGGCCACTGGTTCGATCCCAGTACCGCCCACCATTTTCACCGTTTCCTCACAAGGGAAACATCAAGGATTTCAAGGCGCTGCGCGCCGCGAATGGGAGAAGAACGATGAAGGTTGCGAACTCGCTCCGCTCGCTCAAGACGCGTCATCGCGATTGCCAGGTCGTGCGCCGCAAGGGCCGCGTCTATGTGATCAACAAGACGCAGAAGCGGTACAAGGCCCGTCAGGGCTGATTTTTCCGGATGTTCCGGATGGAAGGGCCGCCCATTGGGCGGCCCTTTCCTTTTGGCCACAACCCTTTGGGAACGCTGCATTTACCTTTGGGTTTCGGGCAGATTGGCCGTGCAGCTGCCGGTGCAGACGATGGTGCAGACGCGCGTATGCACGCAGCGCACGGTCAGGTGCCATTTACCATCAACCAACGAATCGCATCGGCTGGGGTTCAGGGAAGCGCCACGCATGTTGAAGGGGGCCCCTTGTGCGTTCGCCAGCCAAGGCGCGGGCATCGCGCGTCATAGCGCAACGCAAAGCCGATGGCCGCGCAGCCCATGCGTGCCTTTCCCGGCACGGCCCGTGGATCAAACCGCGAATCAATCGGGTCACGCAACTCATCCACGGTTACTTTTTGACCAAAGTCTTCAACCTATGGCGGAAACCTATCGGGGAATGCGCCCAAGTTCCGACACAGTTCCGCCAAGGTTGCAGATGGCGAAAATTCCCTTTGTTGCGCCCCCGGAAACGAACACACCAGCCGGGTCAGATTACCTGTTGGGCGCTGCATCAATCATGGCGGAACTATGTCCGAATGCCGGCAGGATACGAACTTTCGTTTAGACCATCCCCGCAATTAAGGTAGGTTAAACATGGGGGTTAAGGGCAAGGGCCGAAAAACCGGCCTGAACCAGCAAGTGGGACTGAAATGCTGAATCTAGTACTTGTTGATGATCATCCGATCGTGCTCGCCGGTCTCGTCGACATTCTGCGCGCCAATGCGCGGTATCAGGTCGCTGGCATCGGTTCGACGGCAGAAGATGCACGGCGCCTCGTGCGGGACAAGGACTGCGACCTTCTGGTGGCGGACCTGAACATTGCAGGCGACATGCTGGAAACCATGCGCCAGATCCGGGCAGAACAGCCCGAGGTCAAGATCCTTGTCTTCACCGCTTCGGCCACCATGGATCTGTGCATGGACGCGCTGGCAGCGGGGGCCAATGGTTTTGTGCTGAAGGGCAGCTCGGGCGGTGACCTCTTCTACGCGATTGAAGAGGTTCTGGCGGGCAAGGAATTCATCTCTTCCTCCATGGCATCCAAGGTGATCCGCGATATGCGCGCCGCCGAACAGCGCAGGGCGGGACGCGCCTCTGTCGGGCTGAATTCGCGCGAAGATCAGGTGGTGCGGGAACTGCTGAACGGATCGTCCAACAAGGAAATCGCCAACAAGCTGAACCTGTCGGACAAGACGGTGAAACATTACATGACCCAGATCATGCAGAAATTCAACGCGCGCAACCGGCTTGAGGTTGTGCTGGAAGTTCAGCGCATGAATGGCATGACCGAACCGCAGACGCGCTATTGCGCCTGATGGCCTGACACCCGGCTTGCGCGAAAGGCGGTCGCCCCGCCGCGCACAGGACGGGTGGCGGGGATGCTGACCGACCGGCCAGCCCACCCCGATCCTAAGACTGCAGCCTTCCAAAGTGTCCCGCGTAAGCGGGGCAGGCGGATGGCGCATGTCCGGAAAACGGCAACCGCCGCCCACGGACACGCCCTGCAGAGAGTGTGTGTAACCGGTGCCAAACCGTTGGAATGCAGGGGTTTTCCTGCGGAAAGACGGGAACGGCATCAACCCTTTACCATGATGCCCCCCATGTTGGCGGCGACGACAGGAGACCAAGACCATGACAAGCAAGGCGCAGGACGTAGCGATCTATCTGTCAAACCACTTCCAGCAAGCCTGGGACAGCTTTGGCTTTTTCGACCTGCAGCGCCTGCTTTATCTGGCGCAGGGCTGGCATCTGGCGACGGGGCGGGGGGTGTTGTTTTCCGAGACGATCGGGGCGCATCGGTCGGCGCCGCTGACTTACACGGTCAAGGGTCTGCTGCCGATGGACGAGATGCTGCCGCATCCCGATCTGACGGAAGAGGATGAAGACTTTCTGGAAACCTTCTGCCGCACCTATGGCGTGGCAGATCGGGGCGCAGTGCAGCGTCAGGTGGACCGCGAAGATGGTGCCTGGCGTCTGGCGCAGGTCACGGGTGGCGAGGGCGCGACGATCCCCCTGCCGCTGATGGAGGCCACGTTCCGGCTGATGCTTCTGGATCACATGGACAGCGGCAAGCAGCTGCGGCAGGCACAGATGTTGGCGCAAAAACAATACCTTGCGACATCGAACGTGGTGGCCTTTCGCGCCCGCTGCTAAGGTCAGGCAGCCTGTTCCGCTTCCGGCAGGATGGCCCGGGTGAAGGGCTTCCAGTCACAGGCGTAACAGCCATACATCTGCGCCAATGCCGCATCAGATGCGGCCTTGGCCCTTACGTCCGTGGGCAGGCGGATGATGCCGGACAGGCAAGCCACCCAAATGGGGTTCTCTGCGTCACCGGGCGCGACATGCTCCGTACCACAATGCGCCCAAACGGGGTGGCTGAAGTCATTAATTCCGCTTGGCTTTTCCATTATTTCCGCGCGGCGTCGGGTCGACGGGGGACATCCTTTCTTTACCATCCATGCTGCAACGTCGATTGGTTCCCAACGCTGCTGACCAAAGCCGCACCTGTTGGTTACTGGCACGGTCAGCGGATTTGTCCGCCGTATCGGCTTTGGCCAGCGTTCAGGGATCGCGACGGAAGGCCATGACTTGCGACCCTGCCGGGCGAGGTGTCGGGTCAGTGTCGGGTGCTTCACCCGACGGACCGAGAACGTCAGCGATCGTGTCATCAAGGTCCAATGACAGGCGGATCTGTGTCCCACGTCCGGGCCGGCTGTTGATATCGAGCCGTGCCCCGATGCTTTTGGCGCGGTTGCGCATACCGGTCAGTCCCAACGGAACACTCTGCTGAGGTCGTTCTTCCACCGCGTTGGCGCGAATTCCCGGCCCCTTATCTGAGATGCTGACGGTCAACACGTGATCGGCAATCTGTGCTTCGACCGAAATGCCGAGTCCTTCGGCGTGTTTACGGGCGTTGTGAAGTGCCTCGGATACAATTCGATAGATTGCAGTTCGGACGTCCTGCGACAGCATGGCGTCGACGCCATCGATCTTTAGCGCCACCTTTGTCCCGCATTCGGCGCGGAAGTTCTGAACCGCCAGGCGAAGGGTTTCCCCAAGTGTAAGCCCGTCCAGAGTGGGCAGCACCAGACCGGTCGAGATAGAGCGCAGATCGGCCAATGCGGCATCGAGAAGTTCGCTGGCCTTCTTCGCGGTGGGCTGGTCCGCCTCGGCATGGACAAGTTGGCTGCGATAGAGAGCCGCAATGCTGAGAAGCTGGATCGGCCCGTCATGCAGTTCTGACCCGATCCGCGTGAGCAGGGCTTCGCTGATCTGCGAGGCTTGCGTCCGAAGGCGTTCGGATTCGTTGAAGAGGTGCTGGTTCTTTGCAGCCAGTTCATCTGATCGGGCGAGGCTTTCCTCGATCGACTGTTCTTGCCGCCTGAGGCGGCGTTGGGCGAAGGCCACGAGAACGGCCAGACCCGCGATGCCGATTATGAGCGAGGCGACGCGGATGAAATCCGTCGCCTCGAGCAAGGCGGAGATTCGCCCGAGCAGCAGTTCCACGCTGCAGTAGATTTCGCCCACTGCGATGATTTCGCCGCGGCTGTTCAAAAGGGGCATGTAAACTTCATAGACCACGGACCCGAGGCCTATTTCGTCAACGTTTTCCGGGCTGTCGTCGCTTGCCTTTAGGATCACGGTTTCGCCGCGCAGCGCGCGCGCCACGGCCGGATCCAGTTGTTCAAGCGCATGTATCGGTACCGCGGAATCATAGACCAGCGCGCCGTCCAGGCTCCAGATCTTGATCTTGTTGATGTAATCGGGGTCGATCTGAGTAGAGGTCGCCTGATCGAGGCGGTGCCGCATGGTGGTGGGAAGGAAGTCCCGCACCGGTTCGTCACCCAGAACGGATAACAGGACGCCTCTTGCAAGCGCTTGTTCGATTTCCAGCGACCCTTCGATCATGCGATCCGAGATCAGGCTGTTCTGAATACGGCCCGCACCAACGACCAGAACGGTGTAGAGGACGGCGGCAAGCAGAAGAAATTGCGCCGTCAAACCGACCGAATTAAGGAATCTGAGGATCTGGGTCATGTAGATATCGCCGAAGGCAGTATAGGGCCCAGCCTCTGCTTGCCACCAAGACGGATCACGCCGGGTGCCATGACCCCTCCCTGTCTCCGGTCTTTCGGCCCGAGGGCCTTTGCCGTGTCTCACAGTTAAACTCCGTTAACTTGCAGCATATTTCGACGGAGACGGCAAAGGATTTGGCGTGTTCTCGGCTACTCTTCGCGCATGCCGCGGTTCATCTGATCCAGCAGCGGCTGGAGAATATAGGACATCACCACGCGCTCGGCGGTGGGGATGTAAACCTCGACCGGCATTCCCGGCACCAGGCCACGGTCGCCAAGGACAGAGGTGTCGCCGGTCGCCTTGGCGCGGGCGGTGTAGTAGGACATCCCGGTCTGCGGGTCTATGACGGCGGCGGCGGCGATGGTTTCGACGACACCGTCGATTTCCGGCGTCAGGCGCTGATTGAACGCCGCAAAGCGCAGGCGGGCCTTCTGGCCGGGCTGGATCGCATCGATGTCGGTGGTCGAGATGCGGAATTCGATCACAAGATCGCTTTGTTCGGGCACCACGGTGATCAGCGTCTTGCCGGGCGCGACCACCTCACCCACCGTCGAGACGTTCACTTCGTTGACCACGCCGGTCACGGGGGCGCGCAGGATGGTGCGGTCCTTTTTCTCGCGCACCGCGTTCAGTTGTTGGCGCAGATCGGTGATCTGCGGCTCCAGCGTCCGCAATTCACGGTGGGCCTCGGATTTCGCCATCGACAGCATCCGGTCGCGTTCCAGGGTGATTTCGGTCTGACGGGCTTCGTTGCGGGCCAGGTTTGCGGTCGTTTCGCCCATCTCGCCCCGGATACGGCTGAGGTCGCGCTGAATTTCATCAATGCGCGACTTTTCGACCGACCCAGCATTCTGGAGTTTTTCAAAGCGGGCAAGGGAGTCCTGCACCAGTGTGAGTTCTTCGCCCAGTGATGTCTGCCGGGCCCGAAGTGCCTGCGTGTCAAAGCGCAACTGATCGGCCTGCAAACCAAGCGCCTGAAGCTCTACCTCACGGTTGATGCGGTTTTCATTCATCAAGCGACGCTCGCCTTCGACGATGCGGAGATAGTCGGCATCATCGGATGCGAAAGTGACAGGAAGGACCATTTCCGTGCCATCACGTTCGGCGGCAAGACGGGCGGCGCGGGCTTCGGCTTCCATCAGCTGCGCCTCGAGCATGCCGATGCGGGTTTCGAGGTCGAAGGCATCCAGAATCAGCACGGCTTGGCCCGCCGTGACGCGATCACCGGGGCTGACGAGGATCTGGTTCAGAGTGCCGCCATCGACATGCTGGATGTTCTGGACATCTGTCTTGATCAGTACCGAACCCGACCCGATGACTGCAGAATCAAGCCGTGCCGTCATGGCCCAGGCCCCAATGCCGCCGATCAGGAACAAAGTCAGCGCCGCCGCTACGATCAGCCGTCCGCGCAGGGAAAATGCCGCCACCGGATCGGGTGGGAAGGAGGATTTGGAGGCCGGCGACATCATAAGGGTATCTCCGTGGGCTTTGGCCCGGTGCAGCTTTGGACGGTCCGCCTAGAGCAGGCCGGTATTGGTATCGGTGGACAGAAGCGGTTCGGGTTGCATGGCCGCGGCGGTCATAGCTTCGGACAGGGTCGCTTCGGGCATTGCAGGATCAGCAGCGGTCGACGCCGGAAAGAATTGGTCAATGAAGGCTTCGCGGGAATCCGGGTTGGTCACCGTGTCGAAGGTGCGGTCTTCCCGCGCCAGATAGGCGGCATCCATATCGGGCAGCGTCTCGCCGCCGCGCAGACGATAGAGTTCGTGCTGGCTGACCCAGTCCCCGATCGCAAGATCGCTGATCTCGCGCACGGTGGTTGGATGGAAGGGGCGCACGACCGCGGCAAGCTGGGCAAAGAGAGCGTCAAAGTTCACGCCGGCGATCGCATCGGCGCCCTCTTCGGCACCCGGACCTGACGGGCCTTTCGTCCCTGCCCCACCCCCGGCCGGACCGCCACCGCCGAGGTTCGGCGTGCCGGAGAGCGGACCTACACCGTCGGGCAGCAGGGGTTTCATCGAGGGCGTATCGCTGTCGGGTTGGTCCGCGAAGGAGGAATTGGGGATATCCAAAGACGGAACGGTTTCAGGAAAGAAGCGCGACAGATCCAGCATCCCCGGGCCGCGCCCGATGCGGCCTAGGTCGACGTCATCTTCCTGTTTGCCGATGACAATCGGCTGTTCTTCGGGATCGTCGAAGGCGAGCAATTTATTGGCCATCTCTATCTCTGGCTTTCGGGAGACGGCGGCGTCTTGCACGCTGGTCCGATCAGACGGCTGGGTGGTCAGATCCTCGGACAGCGGCGTATTGCCAAAGGCTGACTTCACATAGCCCGCCATCGCCAGCGTCAGGGCCGCAAGCATGGCGGCGAAAGGCGCTTCCTTTCGTTCGGCAAGGGCAAAGAGCGCACGCCCCTTGGGCCGGTTCTGTTCGGCAGACTTGCGGTGCTTGGTCTGGATTTCCACATCAGCCTCCCGTCAGTTGGCATTTGCGATGGCGCCAAGTTCATACTCGGCGGCACCCACGGTGACCTGGTCACTGCCCGCCACATGGGTCGGTGCAACCACCTTGCCGTCACGATTGCCCAAAACCTCTTCCTTGGTGCCGAACGCGGCCAGACGGCCGGCATGCACGGCCGCCACCATATCGACGGCTGCCAGAACGCTGGGCCGATGCGCGACGATGACAGCAATGCCGCCGCGGTCACGGATGGCGCGGATCGTGTCATTCAGTGCCCGTTCGCCAACGGCATCAAGTGAGGCATTGGGTTCATCCAGCAGCACGACGAACGGATCCTGATAGAGCGCGCGGGCCAGACCGATGCGCTGGCGCTGCCCGGCGGAAAGCGCGGTGCCGAGAGCACCAACTTCGGTGTCATAGCCGTCGGGAAGCTGAACAATCATCTTGTGCACATTCGCCGCCACCGCCGCCTTGTAGACGGCATCGGTTTCGCGGCTGGGATCGAAGCGGCTGATGTTGTCGCGGACGGTGCCGTTGAACAGGCCCACTTCCTGCGGCAGGAAGCCGATGATTTCGCCTGTACGCGCGGGATCCCATTGCGAAAGGTCAACATCATCGTAGCGGATGGAGCCGCGCAGAACGGGCCAGACGCCCGCAAGCGCCCGCATCAACGTGGATTTGCCACCGCCCGAAGGACCGATGATCGCCAGGGCCTGACCGGCCGCAAGTTCGAAGCTCACGTCCGACAGCAGCACCCGGCCATTGGCGGGTGAGGCGACCGTCAGGTTTTCGACACGCAGCGATTGCTTGGGCGTGGGCAGCATGACGGGCGTCTTTTCCGATGACAGTGCCACCAACGTGTCACGCAGCTGGCCCCAGGCGTGGCGCGCGCCGACGATGCCCTTCCAGTTCGCGATGACCTGGTCGATGGGCGCAAGCGCGCGCCCCGAGGCGACCGAGACGGCGATGATGGCACCCGCCGACAGTTCGCCCTGAATGGTGTAGAAGGCACCAAGACCCAGAAGCCCTGATTGCAGCAGCATTCGCAGAACACGTGACATCGCGCCCATCGTGCCGGTGATGTCGGATGCGCGGGTCTGAAGATCCAGATGCTGACGGTTGGCAATGGCGAACCGGTCTACGGCGCGGCCAGTTGCCCCCATCGCGATCAGCGTTTCCGAATTGCGGGTGTTGGATTCCGAGATGGTATTGCGGATCACCAGCGCCTTATGCGCCGATTTGGCCAGATCGCGCGATTTGTATTCGGCCACCATCGTGAGCAGCGCCAGAACCACCGCCCCGCCCAGCGTCACTGCGCCTAGCACGGGATGCAGAAAATAGACGAAGACAATGAAGATCGGAACGAAGGGCAGATCGAAGATCGCCCCCGGGGCCGAAGAGCCAAGGAAGTTGCGCAAGGTATCGACGGTGCGCCCGCGTTCCAGCGCCTCGGTCGTCGAAAAGCCGTAGCGCGGCATGTCGATGGCCACCTTGTGCGACAGGGGGGCAAGTCGCTGGTCAAGCCGCGCGCCGATGCGCACAAGGACCTGGCTGCGGATGGCGTCGAACCCACCTTGAACGAGGTAAAGCGCCAGCGCGAGAATGGACAGGAAGACCAGCGTCTGTACCGACCCGGAGGTGAGCGCGCGATCATAGACTTGCAGCATGTAGAACGATCCGGTCAGAGCCAGAACGCTGATCAAACCCGATATGCCAAACAGCGCCCACCCGTATCTTGCAAGGTCCGCGTTCAACAACTCCCGCGCCTTGCGCAGCGCCAGTGGATCGGGTGTGGATGTCGGATGCGCCATGTTCGCCTCGTATCATTCCTGCGAATGGGCCACTGACTGGCCCTAACGGGAGGGGAACGGAAAGTACGAACCTCTCCCACTTGCCCAAAGCTAGGATTTTCCGGCTTGATTCCGTCATGGAACAGAGTCGCGCAATCCGTTGGACAAAGGTCTTAAACGGCCGCTTGTGACCCCCCGGCCAGATTGTGCTGGCCGGGGGGAAACGTGGTTACAGGTTGAACGACGACCCATCCAGGTTATGCGCGCCGCGCAGGGTCAGGGTGAAGTCTGCTGCGTCGTCGGCATCGGTGAAGCCTTCGATCAGCGTGTCCACACCGTCGGCCGTCGCCACTTCGCGGATCACCAGATTGCCCGCCGCAGTGGTGCCCTGACCCGCAAGGGTAAAGGTCTGGTTGCCGTTGGTTCCCACCATCGCGTCGATCCCCGACAGATCGATCCGGTCGCCCGGAAGGAAATCGGTGATCACGTCGCCATTGGCAGTCCCGGCTGAGACGAAGACGAAGACATCCTCGCCATCCCCCCCGGTCATCACGTTGATCGAAAGCGAGCCCCGGATCACGTCATCGCCCTGACTGCCGATGACATTCTCGATTCCGACCAGATGGTCGGTGACGCCGCCCGACCGCGCGGTTCCGATGGGCGTATAGGCCCCCAGGTCGATGACCGCGCCACCCAGGACCGCAGAGAGATCAAGCGTATCGCTGCCCGCCCCGCCAAAGATCATGTCGGCCCCGTCGGCATCCTGCACGATGAAGATGTCGTCGCCTTCACCGCCCAGTTGCACATCGCGGCCAGCGCCACCTTCGACCACATCAGCGCCCGATCCGCCGACGGCCACGTCATTTCCGCCGTTGCCGAGGATGATGTCTGCACCGCCCTTGCCAAGCAGAGCATCGCCCTGCTCGCCGCCGACGATCACGTCATCGCCCGCACCGCCGACCTGAACGCCTGCCGTAGAGCCAGGCATGAGCACCACACCTTCCAGTTCCGGGGCCGGTGCCGGGGTTCCAGTGCCCGAACCGGTGCCAGTTCCAGTGCCCGTGCCGGTGCCAGTGCCCGTGCCAGACCCGGTTCCAGTCCCCGAGCCTGTGCCGGAACCCGAACCTGTGCCAGTGCCCGATCCGGTCCCGGACCCGCTGCCCGACCCGGACCCGCTGCCCGTGCCGTTGCCGGCCGAGTCATCGTCACCTTCGTCATCGCCGCTGCCCGAGCCGCCGCTTCCGGTGTCGCCACCGGCCGAGTCGTCGTCACCGTCATTGTCATCGTCATTGCCGCCGGTATTGCCGTCATCGCCACCGCCGGCATTATCGCCGTCGCCGCCACCGGCGTTGTCACCATCTCCGCCCCCGGCATTGTCTTCGTCCGAGACTTCGAAGATGCGCTCGTTCAGACCGGTCAGCCCGGTGTTGCGCATGACGATCTCTGCGAAACCCTGGCCTTCGACGAAGTTTTCGTAGAGGTCGAAGTTCTCCAGCCGGTCGACATAGTAGAAGCGATCGCCTTCCTGCAGGCGGTCAAGCTGTTCGTGGATGATCGCCCAGAAAGTGGACCCCACGATCCCGCCATTGACCTTGGCTTCGGCCAGCCCGCCGACCCAGAGATCGACACGGTCGATCCCCTTGACGGTGAAGGTGCCGTTGGCATTTGCCACAAGGGCGATGTCAGGGTTCAGTTCGGCAAAGGCATCGGCCGCCGCCTGATCCGCCAGCACCAGATCGGGATAGGCTTGCTGGAACTGGGCCAGAACCGCCGCCGACAGGTTGTTGCGTGCCCCGAAATCCGCCCAGCTTGTGTAGGGTTGCAGGGTGTTGGCGTTCAGGAAGCTGAGCGCTTCTTGGATATAGGGGCTTTGCGAGGCGAGGAGTGCCGCCTTCACCTGGTTCAGGGTGCCGATCCCCACATCGCGGCCACGGGCCACGTTGAAGGAAAAGAGGTCGGCGCTGACCCGGACCAGATCGTTGCGCACCCCGTCGACGATGTTGACGTCCACCTCTTCTGCCGGCTGACCGGCGATGCCGCTGAGGACGGCACCGGCGCCAAGCTGGGCATAACCCGGCTGCGGCACATAGCCGAACTGTGCCAGCGTGGCGAGGCTTTGGGTAAAGGCGCCTTCGGCATTCGTCGGGTTCAGGAAGGCATCGAAGAGCGACACCTGCGACGTGCTGCCATCCGGATTGGTGACCGAAATTGTCTGCCCGATCATGGTGTGGCCAAAGCGATAGACGGCCGAGGCGAATTCCTGGCTGATCGCGGCATCCGTCTCGGGGTTCCATTCGGTAAAGCCGTGATCGCCTTCGCCGCGGATCCCGACGCCGCCCAGAAGTTTTTCAGCGAATTCGGTGAACACGACGCGCTGATATTCGGCCTCGTTCACGATCTTGGCCGCCTGGAACAGTTCCTCGGGCGTCAGGGTCGTGTTGCCAGCGTCATACAGCGCCTCCAGCTGTTCCACATGATAGTTGTGGTTGCGGGCAAAGATCGTGTGCATCGAGGTGAGGGTGACGTTTTCATTCACCCGGCCATCGCCTGCCACGATGTGATCGAGCAGGTTGATGTAGGGGTTTGCGTCCAACAGCAGAGGCTGGCCTTCACCCATGAAGTTGCTGGCAAGCTGGGCCACCACGGCGCTGTTGAAGGTGCCATCGGCGTTCAGAAGGCCGGGATAGTAGTCCAGCAATGTCTGGCCACCCGCCGGAAGCCCGCCGCCGGTAAAGACGGTACCTGCTTCGATGTGGTGTTCTAGCACCCCTCGCAGGGTGGGCAGCAGTTGGAAGCCGGGGGCAGACGGGTCTGCCGCACCGAGGAGCACCCTGGCCCCCAGCCCGCCATCGCCATCGCTTTCGCGCAGGAGTTGGCCGATCAGGGTGGTGGAGCCGTAGACCTGGTTCTGATCCACGAAGGGCGAGGTGATGTTCAGGTGCTGTGCGGCACCGTCTTCATCGAAGCCAACAACAGAGGCGCGGCTGAGGTCTGCCGGGTTCTGCGTACGCGGCCCGGTGCCCGGATCGCCGATCTGGATGCTGCCAGCGCCACCCTTGGGGATAAAGCTGAGGCCATGGTCAAAGTATTGGGCAAAGGCCATGAAGAAGATGTTGGCATCGGCGCTTTGGGGCGTGCCCGCCTCTTGCGTGCCGATGATGTTCGAGATGTTGCGCGGATCAAGGCCGTCGAAGATCGGGTTGACCGCGTTATTCAAGCCGCCTTCTTCTTGTTCGCCCGAACGGTTTGGCGTGATGCGGATGAAGGGTTCGCCATGCGCGCCCAAGGTCGGGTCGGCCGGGTTGTTGCCTTCGCCGGTCAGGGTGCGGATGCCCAGCGCGTTTGCGGCGTCATCGTTGCCATCCGGGTTGATGCCACGGACGAGGTTCAGCAGGCCTGCCGCGTCATTGGCGGTCAGTTGCGTGACGGGGGTATTGCCGCCGCCCGTGCCACCATTGCCCGTGCCACCACTGCTATTCGTCAGCGACGGAAGCGCGCTGATCGAACCGGCAAAGGTGACGGCATGGCTGCCATTCGTCATGGTGACCGTGCCATTGCCATTGTCGGCAGCCGTGTAGGCCGCCGGGTTGGCCCCGGCCGGCACCTCGATCACATCCTGCGCGCGCAGGGTGCCGACGATGGTGTCATTGCCACCACCAGACCGGAACAGGATGCGGTGCGCCGAGGCAAGTCCGGAGATATCCACCGTGTCATCTGCGGCAGACCCGTTGATGGTGATGGTGTTGACGTCCAGTCCGGTGGGGGTGAAGTCACCCACAGCGGTAACAGTATCCGCCCCGTCGCCGGTGTTGATCACGATCTCTTCGATGTCGCGAAGTTCCGCGATGACAGCGCCATTGCCGGTGCCGTTGCGGGTGATGACGATTTCCGTCCCGGCCTGAACGGCACGGGTGCCGCCCAGTGCAAGGAAGGCCGCTGCGGTAAAGACCGTGAAGGTTTCCACTGTGGCATCGCCGTTCACGATCATCGTGTCGCCTGCTGCGCCTTCGATGCCGCCATCCACAATGTCGCGCCCTTCGCCGACGTTCCAGGTCACCTGATCATTGCCCGCACCGCCAAAGATGCTGTCAGCCCCGGCGCCGCCGAACAGGGCATCGGCCCCAGCGCCGCCGTTCAGGATATCCGCGCCACCATCACCGTTCAGGGTGTCTGCGCCGCCATCTCCATTCAGGATGTCTGCCGCCGCACCGCCGAAGATCACGTCTGCGCCGGCATCGCCAAACAGCAGGTCTGTGCCGCCTTCACCGTTGATGAGATCGGCCCCCTCACCACCGCTGACCGTATCCACGCCACCGCCTGCGTTGACGGTGTCATTGCCGCCCAGCGCATCGATGAAGTCATCCTGCGGCGTGCCGGCCAGAATCTCGGCCGCCGCTGTCCCGGTGATGGCCGGAGCGATGTTGGCGGTTTCGCCCGAGATCAGCTGCGTCACGTTGTTATTGGCATCGGTCACTGTCACGACCACGCGCAGCGGTTCGCCCGCTTCATCCGCCGTGGGGGCGAAAGTGGCACCGGTTTCACCTTCAAGATCGGTCCAAGTCCCGTCATGCAGGTGCTGCCATTGCAGGGTAAAGGCCGGGGTCGCCGGACCATCGGGATCCACCAGCGCGGCCACGCTGACGGAAAGCACCTGGCCGACAGTCGGCGTGGTATCGGAAATGGTGATCGTTGCCGTTGCGGGCCGATCCACGATCAGGCTGCTTACCGCCACGTCACCATCATTGAACCGCAGCACTTCGATATTGCGCAGCGTGTCCGTACCTTCGTTGAACAGGTTCAGGGCCTGTGCTTCGGTGAAGCCAAGGTCAGCCGGATCGCTCTCGGTGACGTGGGTCACGATCACACGGTCAGCAAGGCGGGTGATGACATAGTTTTCGCGGACGTCCCAGAATTGTGCCGTGTCGGCATCGCCTGTGGCGTTGCCATCCACAACTTCGCGCACCATCCGAAGCTGGGTCGGGTTGATGGACCCGTCGAGCAGTTCCACCATGATTTCGGACAGGCTGTCGATGGACCGCGTGACCACGCCGCTGATGCGATCGAGGATTTCGATCCGCACATTCAGCCAGTGGTCGCCGTCGATGAAATCGTCACCGCCGCGGCCCATGATCACATCGCTGCCACCACCGCCCAGAAGGATATTGCCCTTTGTCAGGCTGGCAGAGTCGACATAGCTGCCCAGCAATGTGCCCAAGCCAGCGATACGGGCGATGCCTTCCGTGGTGAGTTCATGGCCGGCGAAAGTGGTTTCGTTCTGGCCAAGCGTGACCGCCGGATCAACATCACCACCGGCGCGGTCATCACCGAGGATGAGGTCATCTTGATCAAAACCTGATGCGCCTTCCACCCGGTCAAAGCGGTTGCGCAGGATATCCTGCTGGTCGGTGGCAAAGATCTTGCGGTTCAGGTCGAGGTCGGCGGCGATGCGAACATCCTTGTAGGTGACCCAGTCGAAGCCGAACATGCCTTCGGCGCGGATCACGCTTTCGCCCATCACCATGATGTCGTCGCCGCTTTCGGCGTCGAAGTCGGTTTCGTTGTCGCCGGCGAACATGATGTCATGGCCGATGATGGTGGAATTGAAGAACAGTTCCGAGTTGTCACCCGAGATGACGTCGAACCCGCCTGCGCCTTCGATCCAGTCGTCGCCTTCGTTGCCGTGCAAGAGATCGGCCCCTGCCCCGCCGAGGAGGAAGTCGTTGCCTTCCCCTGCGGTCGCGACCTTGGCATCGTCTTCGCCCATGATCAGCACATCGACGCCGCGCCCGCCAAAGACCAGTTCCGCCGCACCCGCGCCGGAATGGAGGATATCGTTGCCGTCCTCGCCATGCAGGAAGGATACGTCGCCGCCGTCGAGGATGATGTCGTCGCCCGCCCCGCCGTGCATATGGTTGACCCCGGCGCCGCCGATCAGCAGGTCATTCCCGCCGTCACCCCAATGGGTATCGTCGCCGATATCCCCGATCAGGACGTCGCGCTCGGCGGTGCCGCCAAGGACGACATGTTCGCCGCCCCGGAACTGAAGCAGGTTGTCATAGTCGCGCGCGCCGACAGTCAGACCGTCGGTGTCGCGTTCCACCTTTGAGCGGCCAATCGCACCGAGGAAGGGATCGAATTCCGCATTGGTCGGATCAGCCTCAAGCTGGTAGCGCATATCGACCTCGAGGATGTGGTCGACATTGCCGAACACCTCGCCCGGCAGGTGGCTGCCGCCTTCGCCAAAGTCGCTGTTGCGCATGATGATCGACGCAAAGGAGTTATTCTCCAGTTCATTGATCATGTTCAGACCCTGCGTCCGGGTCAGATAGTAGAAGCGGTCATTGTTCTGCAGGTTTTCAAGCTGCACCTCGAACACGAAGGCAAAGGTCGACCCCAGCATCCCGCCGAAGGGCATGATCTGTTCGGCAAGACCGCCGATCCAGAAGTCGACATTGTTCAGACCGCCCAGCGCCGCATCGCCTGCATAGTCGCCCGCCGCGTTCAGGAAGTCGCGGCGGTCTGCCTCGAATTCGGTGAAGGCCGCGCCGGTAAGGGTGCTATCACCCAGCACAAGTTTCATGGCCGCTTCGCGTTTGTCATCAGCCGTGGCAGCCGCAAGGATCGAGGCGTGGGTGCCATAGGCCGCGATGAAGTTGATGATCGAGGCGGAGTTCTTGAGGTTGACCGCGAAATCCGCCCAGCTTGTGTAGGGGCGCAGCCAATCGGAGCCGCTTGCCTCATAGAACGTCTGGCGGGCCACCTGAAGCGACGGCACCCCGGTTTCACGACCCCGCGCGATGTTCAGCGCGGCAAGGTCCAGCGGCAGACCGACCAGGTTGTTGCGCAGCGCGCTGGTGACAAATTCGTCGATCGCATTGCCGGTTTCCGCCGTCATACCCCGGATCACCGCACCTGCGGCCTGATCCGCGGTGATTGTGCGGTCATTGTCGAAGGCAATGGGGTTGAGGAAGGCGTCGATCAGACCGGTGTTGTCACGCTCGACTGTCACCGTGTCACCAGCGCCCGCAACGAAGCGGACCGTGTCGACATTCTCGGTCAGCATGGAATGGCCGAAGCGATAGACGACATGGGCGAATTCGGCAAAGATCGCCGGGTCCAGATCGGTGATCGAGTTGAACACGAAGGCATCGATGCCGGGATGCACGCGGCGGGCGAATTCTTCGAACACCATGTGCTGATACTGCATTTCGGTGGCGAAGCGGGCTGATTGGAACAGGCGTTCGCCATCCCAGATCAGCGTCGCGGGATCGACCGAGCTTGGGACAGTTCCCGGCTCAAGGTCCACACGCAGCCATTGATTGATGAAGGCCAGATCGTTGGTTTCCAGGATCGTCGCCTTCATGGCATCGACCTGGCGGTTATGTTCCGAATGGAAGATGTGGTGAACGGCGGTCAGGCCGAAGTTTTCGTTCGCCCGTCCGTCGCCTGCCATGAAGTGCCGGTCCAGCAGTTCGTTGTCATAGGCGGTGCGAACGCCGTTGGGCAGGAAATCGGCTGCATCGGTCACGCCGATCGCACCGTCGAGGTCTGCCGTCATGGTAAAGACATCGTCGGTCGTCGCCGGATTGCGGTCTGCATCATAGGTGGTCGGGTTGGCGGTGTGGGCGATGTCTTCGAGGAAGGCATGGCCGGTGGGAACCGCATCCGTCGTATCCACGAGGGCCGGAGTGCCCGGCGCTGCGGGGGGGATACCCTCGACAAGCTCGGTGACGACGATGCCGTCCACGATCTGCGGGGTGCCATCCGCATTTCGAACGATCTTGATGATCTGGGCATAGCCGTTGGGGCCAAGTTCCAGATTTCCGTATTCATCGGTGGCCAGCAGCGGCACGCCGTGAACATCGAAATCATCCAGTTCGATACCAAGCAGGTTGCGCGCCTGTGCCTTTACATCGGCCCAGGTTGCCATGCCGTCGCCGGGACCGTGCAGCAGTTCGCCGGTCGAGACGGTTTGACCATCGACGCGGACATACTCCCGCAAGAACGCCTGATGCGACGCGTGTGAGGTGTAGGTCTGGTTCTGATCGACCCAGGGCGTGGTCCTGTTCGCGTGTTCGCGCTGGTCGTCTGCGGTGCCGAGGATACCGTCTGCCCCCGGTGTGATGGTGTTGGTGGCGCGGGTCAGGACCATGAAATTCGTGCGCGAGCCTGCGACGTAGAGCGGGTCATCCTCGGCCAAGGGAATATAGACGGTGCCTGCGCCGCCCTTGGACACGAGGTCGAGCCCGTGGTCGAAGAACTGGCCGAACATCGTCATCCACGAGTTGAAGGGGGCGGTCAGCCCCTCGTCGGGCGAGACGTCGGGGATACGGACATTATAGGTTTGTCCATCGGGCGAAGGGTCGATCTCGATCCCCGTGTCGGCTATGCGCGCATCCAATGCTGTCTTGGCAGCAGCCGTGGCCGCCGAGGCAGGATCGGCGCGGAGCGCAGTCTGATAGGTGTCGTAAAGATCGACAAGTTCCTGCGCGGTGGCGACAACGGCAGACGGCGCCTCTGTCCCGAAGCGCAGCAGCCAGGCCGACACGGCGGCAATGTTCGACATCGACTGATCGACGATCAGGTTTGAGATCAGGCGCGGGTCCGAGTCGAACACGTTGCCGGACGTTTGTCCGTAGGAGGTGGGCGCGCCGCCGGGCGGGCCGAAGGGGGACGGATCCGCCGTCAGAAAGTTCGCGGGCAAAAGGCGCGGCATCAGCTGGTCGGCCGAACCCCAGAGTTCGCGGCCTTCGACAAGGTTGTTGAATGTCCCGTTTACTGTGCGCAGACCGTAGGGAAGATGGGTGTCGGGCACCAGATCGCGAAGATCCTCGCCGGCTGCGTGACGTTCAGCGATCTCGATTTGCTGAAGAATGAACTCCAGGTCATGGCGGTTAACGTGGACCATTTTGATATTCCCTGTGTCAGATCGGATGAATGCCCAGCGGAAACGAGGCGCGCGTATTAAGGAGGAAGGGTCGCAAGGAACCGCCGATCCGACAAATGCCCGTGGTCCAACAATCCGTTCGTCTGCGGTCCAATGGTTTGTCAGACCAAGGTCCAATGGCGTGACGTATGAGCGCCGGTTCGCAGCGCAGAGTTGAACGCCTGGAGCGATCAGCGACCTGCGCGGGTTTCCGCCTTGTAACGATGGGTGAAACGCTCTGACCCTTTTTCCGCCAACGGGGCGCAGGGGGCGCGCGAATCATTTTACGCCGTGGCGCTAACCATCAGTTTCGCCGGAATTCCGACACTCAACCCTCGCGCGAAAGACATCTGGGAACAGGCCCAAGTTCCGACACAGTTCTGCCTGATTTCGATGGCGCGAATTTCGTCGTTGTTGCGATCTGCGAAACGACGTCCGCGCAAGCGATTGAATTATAAGGGGCCAAACATACCAATTATGGCAAGCGTATGTCCGAAAGGCGGCGGCATATAAACTTCCGTTTAGACCTGTGCCGCAATTAATGTAGGTTAATTCTGGGGGCCATGGGAAGCGATCGGGGTAACCGATCCGAACCGGCAAGTGGGATTGAAATGCTGAACCTAGTACTTGTTGACGATCATCCGATTGTGCTCGCCGGTCTTGTCGACATCCTGCGCGCCCATGCGCAGTACAGCGTTGTCGGGACTGGTTCTACGGCGGAAGCTGCCCTCCGCCTTGTTCGTGAAGGTGAGTGTGATGTTCTGATCGCCGATCTTAACCTTCCCGGAGACATGATCGAAACGATCCGCGAGATCCGGGCCGAGCGGCCCGAGGTCAAGATCCTTGTCTTCACCGCAGCAGCCAGCCCGGATATCTGCATGCAGGTTCTGGGGGCGGGTGCGAACGGATTTGTCCTGAAGGGCAGTTCGGGCGGTGATCTGTTCTATGCGATCGAAGAGGTTGCGGCGGGCAAGGAATTCATCTCTTCCTCCATGGCGTCGAAGGTCATCCGCGAGATGCGGATTGCCGATCAGCGCAAGGCGGAACGGGCCTCGGTTGCGTTGAATTCGCGCGAGGATCAGGTGGTGCAGGAATTGCTGAACGGGTCTTCCAACAAAGAGATCGCGAACAAGCTGAACCTGTCGGACAAGACGGTGAAACATTACATGACCCAGATCATGCAGAAGTTCAACGTACGCAACCGGCTTGAGGTTGTGCTTGAAGTACAGCGCATGAATGGGGCGTCGGACGGGCGAAATCGTTCCCTCATCTGACCGCGGATTGCGGTCCCTGAGGCTGATGACAGACGGTTGACTATCAGCTTCTCGACAGTGTCCCAGTCTTTGGGGACCTGAGTTTCGTGCGCGGTTAGTCACTGAATTGTTGTGATTTTCGGTGCGGCATCGAACGCGGTGGCTTTCCGCGCCCGTTGCTAATGTCAGGCAGCCTGTTTCGCGCCCGGCGGGATGGCCGGGGTGAAGGGCTTCCAATCATAGGCATAGTAGCCATACATCTGCGCCAGTGCCGCATCGGAGGCGGCTTTGGCCTTGGCGTCGGCGGTAAGGCGGATCAGGTCGGACATCGGTATTCTCCTTGTGACCCCTGACCTATGCCTGCAGGCGGGGGGGTGTAAGGGTTGGTTTTGCAACGGCGTCATGCGCCCGACGCAGGGCTGCGCGCGGTGCATTAAACTTGTGACTTTCCAACAGCTTGGGTCTAGGGTAGCCGTGCAGCAGGCGGTGCAGCGCCCGGTGCAGACGGCTGTGCATACGCACTGGGGCATAATTAGGCGGAAAGGTTTCGATTAACCTTCCCACCGCAGCCCCGACGACTCGCCCCATCCCCTTACTGACAAAATCCTTTCAGCCGCGCTTCGGGCGGAAAAATTGTTACAATCATATGCGACGAGGCTTGCTGAGTCGGCATTTCCGCCATTAGCGTGTGTCTACGGTCTGGGACCGTCCAACGCTGCTGATGGGGGAAACCGCATGGCCTTTGGCGTGCGGCCGGATCAGGACGAAAACACGAACGGGGAGACGTTCACATGAAGATTCGTAACATGCTGTTTGCTTCGGCAAGCATTGCCGGGATGCTGCTGGCGCCTGTGGCGCAGGCGCAATCGATGGAAGAGCTGGAGGCAGCTGCAAAGGCCGAAGGCATGCTGTCCACCATCGCGCTGCCGCATGACTGGTGCGGCTATGGCGACGTGATCGCCGGGTTCAAGGCGAAGTATCCGGAAATCACCGTCAACGAACTGAACCCCGATGCGGGTTCGGCAGACGAGCTTGAGGCCGTGAAGGCCAACAAGGACAACAAGGGCCCGCAGGCCCCCGACGTTCTGGATGTGGGCCTTGCCTTTGGTCCGCAGGCCAAATCCGAAGGCCTGACCCAGCCCTACAAGGTTGCAACCTGGGACGAGATCCCGGAAAGCATCAAAGATCCCGAAGGCCATTGGTATGCCGACTATTACGGCGTGATGTCCTTCCTTGTGAACAAGGACATGGTCGAGAACGTGCCGCAGGATTGGGCTGATCTGCTCAAGCCGGAATATGCTGGCATGGTTTCGCTGGCCGGTGATCCGCGCGCGTCGAACCAGGCGATCCTGGGTGTTCTGGCGGCAGGCATGTCGACCGGTGCTGCACCGGGCGAAGCCGCTGGCAAGGCCGGGCTGGAGTTCTTCAAAGCGCTGAATGACGCGGGCAACTTCGTTCCCGTCATCGGCAAGGCTGGCACGCTGGCGCAGGGCACCACGCCCATCGTCATCATGTGGGACTACAACGCGCTGGCCGCACGCGACACGCTGGCGGGCAACCCGCCGGTTGAAGTGGTCGTGCCGAAGTCGGGCGTTCTGGCCGGTGTCTATGTGCAGGCCATTTCCGCCTATGCCCCGCAGCCGAACGCTGCAAAGCTGTGGATGGAATACCTCTATAGCGATGAAGGTCAGCTTGGCTGGCTGAAGGGCTATTGCCACCCGGCGCGCTTCAACGCGATGGCCGCTGCCGGCAAGATCCCGCAGGACCTGCTGGATGCCCTGCCCCCGGCAGAATCCTATGAAGCCGCCTACTTCCCGACGCTGGAAGAAGTTGACGCCAACAAGGCTGCCGTCACCGGTGGCTGGGATGCCGTTGTCGGCGCCAATGTGGCCGAGTAATCTGTCTGCGTGACAGCATCGCCTGCCCCGGTTCGCGCCGGGGCAGGCACTTCGTTTCAAGGCAGCCGACAGAGCCGCCAAGATCAGGGGGACCGATGGCGACCGATCCGAACCGGCATCCGATGCCGCACCCGACACGGCGCCCGACACGGCGGCTTCCGCTGGAATGGTTGGGCATAGTGCCCTTTGCGCTGTTCGCGCTTTTGTTCTTGATCATGCCGACGATGCGCATCGTTCTGGGCGCATTCCAGACGCCGGAGGGCGGGTTCACCTTGCAGAATCTGGCCGATCTGAACACGGATTCGATCCGTTCGGCCTATTGGACATCCATCAAGCTGTCTTTCATTACCGCGGCCCTTGGCTGCGCCGCGGGCTTTGCGCTGGCGGCGGCGGTGGTCTTTGGCGGGCTGCCCAAGGGCGTGCGGTCGCCCTTGCTGACATTTTCGGGTGTGGCGTCGAATTTCGCGGGTGTGCCGCTGGCATTCGCCTTTATCGCCACGCTGGGGCCTGTGGGCCTGATCACGGTTTGGCTGAGGACCGAATTCGGCATCAACCTGCGGGCGATGGGGTTTAACCTGCTGTCCTTTTGGGGGTTGGTGATCACCTATCTGTTTTTCCAGATTCCGCTGATGATCCTGATCATCACCCCCGCGCTGGACGGGTTGAAGCGCGAATGGCGCGAGGCGGCGGCGGTGCTGGGCGCGACCGGCGTGCAGTATTGGCGCATGGTGGCGCTGCCCATCCTGTTTCCGTCGATCCTGGGCACTTTCGCGCTGCTGTTTGCCAATGCCTTTGGCGCGGTGGCCACGGCCTTCGCCCTGACCGGGCCGCAGTTGAACATCGTGCCGATCAAGCTGTTTGCGCAGATCCGGGGGGATGTGCTGGGCAACCCGAACCTTGGATATGCGCTGGCCTTCGGGATGATCGTCATCACGGCGGCGGCGAACATCCTGTATATCTGGCTGCGCGTGCGGTCGGAAAGGTGGCTGAAATGATGCGTCTGATCGCCTGGATCACGCTGTTCCTTGGCGTGCTGTTCTTCCTGCTGCCCTTGGTGGGGATGACGGAATTCAGCCTGAAGATGCGGCGGGGGGAATACTCTTTCGACGCCTATGCCGTGGTCTTTGCCGACCCGGCCTTCTGGGCGACCTTCGGCTATTCGCTGGCCCTGTCGGCGGCGACGATCGTGGTGGGGGTCGTGCTGGTGGTGCCGACGGCCTATTGGGTGCGGCTGAAGCTGCCGCAGGCGCGGCCCTTTGTGGAATTCATCACGCTGCTGCCGCTGGTGATCCCGGCCATCGTGATCGTGTTCGGCTATATCCGGCTGTACAACACATCCAGCTTTCTGCCGATGACAGGGTCGGCCTTGGGGACGGATATCCTGCTGACCATGGGATATGCCACGCTGGCGCTGCCTTATATGTACCGCTCGGTCGATACCGGGCTGCGCACGATTGATGTGGGCGTGTTGACCGAAGCGGCGCAAAGCCTTGGCGCAGGGTGGATGACCATTCTGGCCAAGATCATCCTGCCCAATGTGATGGTGGCGGTGCTGTCGGGGGCGTTCCTGACACTGGCCATCGTGATGGGCGAGTTTACCATGGCGGCGCTGCTGAACCGCCCGGCCTTTGGCCCCTATATGCAGCTGCTCGGCGCGAACCGCGCCTATGAGCCGCCCGCGCTGGCGGTGATTGCCTTTGCCATCACCTGGGGGTGCATGGGGCTGATGCAGCTTGTCACCCGGTTTTCCAAACATGAAAGGGCGAAGGCCTGATGTCCTTTTTGCAGCTGTCCCATCTGGAAAAGTCCTTTGGCACGAACCGCGTGGTCAAGGATTTCAACCTGAACGTGGAAAAGGGTGAGTTCATCTCGCTGCTGGGCCCATCGGGCTGTGGCAAGACGACCGTGCTGCGCATGGTGGCGGGGTTCGAGGTGCCGACATCGGGCGGGATCGTGATCGACGGTCAGGATGTGACGGCGCTGAAGGCCAATCAGCGCAACATCGGGATGATGTTTCAGGCCTATGCGCTGTTTCCCAACATGACCGTGGCCGAGAATGTGGCCTTCGGGTTGAAGGTGAAGGGCGTGGAAAAGGCCGCGCGTGAGGCGCGGGTGGATGAGATGCTGCGCCTGATCGGGTTGTCGGAAATGCGGGGGCGCTATCCGTTCCAGCTGTCGGGTGGGCAGCAGCAGCGGGTGGCACTGGCGCGGGCCTTGGCGCCTTCGCCGCGGGTATTGTTGCTGGACGAACCGCTATCGGCGCTGGATGCAAAGGTGCGGGTGTCATTGCGCAATGAAATCCGGGAAATTCAGCGGGAATTGGGGATCACCACCATCTTCGTGACGCATGATCAGGAAGAGG
The DNA here is from genome assembly GCA_022843025.1 of Paracoccaceae bacterium. Taxonomy (GTDB): domain Bacteria; phylum Pseudomonadota; class Alphaproteobacteria; order Rhodobacterales; family Rhodobacteraceae; genus Paragemmobacter. The sequence goes on from JALHOL010000004.1 coordinate 36,583, forward strand.
CGCTGTCGATGTCGGACCGCGTGGTGGTGATGAATGGCGGGATCGCCGAACAGGTGGGCGCACCGTTCGAGGTGTATAACCGCCCCGCGACGCGCTTTGTGGCGACGTTTGTGGGCACGCTGAACATCTTCGACGGCGCGGTGACGGGGCCGCAATCGGTGACGCTGGCCGGGGTGCCGGTGACGCTTGCCGAACCCATCACGGCGGGCAAGGGCGCAAGCCTTGCGCTGGCCCTGCGGCCGGAATCGGTGCAGCTGGGCCGGGTCGAGGGCGCGGATGTGGTGCTGCCCGCGACGATTGAAAGCGTAGAATTCCTTGGGTCGATCATCCGGGTGCGGGCGCGGGCGGGCGGGTCTGTCGTCGCGCTGGACACGTTCAACCGGATGGACGCGCCGCCGCCCGCCATCGGCACGCAGACCGAGGTCAGCCTGTCCGCGCGGGATCTGATCGTTCTGGGCGGATAAGGCGGGCAGAAGCCGCTTGTCGCGGGGCGAGGCGGGGGGCCATATTGGCCCCCGACCCTGCTGCCCGCAAAGGACCGCCATGCCCTACCTTTGGATCACCTGCTGATGACGGACTGGCTGTCGCCGACGGAATGGCAGGCGGTGGCTCTGTCGCTGCGGGTGGCGTTCTGGGCGACGCTGATCAGCCTGCCCTTGGGCATCTGGGTGGCTTGGCTGCTGGCAAGGCGGGACTTTCCGGGCAAGCAGGTGCTGAACGGGCTGGTGCATCTGCCGCTGATCCTGCCGCCCGTAGTGACGGGCTATCTGCTGCTGCTGACCTTTGGGCGACGCGGCTATGTGGGGCAGTTCCTTGACCAATGGTTCGGCATCGTGCTGGCCTTTCGCTGGACCGGTGCGGTGCTGGCGGCAGCGGTGATGGCCTTTCCCCTGATGGTGCGCGCCATCAGGCTGGCGTTCGAGGCGGTGGACCCAAAGCTGGAACAGGCCGCAGGCACGCTGGGCGCTTCGCCCGTTTGGGTGTTTGTGACGGTGACGCTGCCGCTGATCCTGCCCGGCGTGCTGGCGGGCGCGGTGTTGGCCTTCGCCAAAGCGATGGGGGAGTTCGGCGCGACAATCACCTTTGTGTCGAACATTCCGGGTGAGACGCAGACCCTGCCATCGGCCATCTACGCCTTTCTTCAGGTGCCGGGGGGCGATGCACAGGCGTTCCGGTTGGTGATCGTGTCGATCATCGTGGCGATGGGGGCGCTGATCGCGTCGGAATGGATCGCGCGGCGCGTGGCGCGGCGGATCGGGGGGCTGGGATGAGCCTGTCTGTCGCCATTGCCCACGCCTTCCCCGGTTTCGCGCTGGACGTGGCCTTTGACGCGCCGCCTGGGGTAACGGCGCTGTTCGGGCGGTCCGGGTCTGGCAAGACGACGGTGGTCAATGCGGTGGCGGGGTTGTTGATGCCCGACCGTGGCCGGATCAGCGCCGGGGGCGCGGTGTTGTTTGACCGCGACGCCGGGGTGGCCCTTCCGCCGCATCGGCGCAGGCTGGGCTATGTGTTCCAAGACGCGCGGCTGTTCCCGCATCTGACCGTGCGGCAGAACCTGATCTATGGGCGCTGGTTCGCGCCCAAGGGCGGCGTGACGCTGGACGCGGTGGTGGACCTGTTGGGGATCGGCGGGCTGCTGGACCGTCATCCGGTGGCACTGTCGGGCGGAGAAAAGCAGCGTGTGGCCATCGGGCGGGCGCTGCTATCGAACCCGCGCCTCTTGCTGATGGATGAACCGCTGGCCGCGCTGGACGAGGCGCGCAAGGCCGAAATCCTTCCCTGGCTGGAACGGCTGCGCGACGGGACGGATATCCCCATTCTATACGTCAGCCATGCCATGGCCGAGGTGGCGCGTCTTGCGACAACCTTGGTGGTGATGGAGGCCGGGCGCATCCGCGCGGCGGGGCCGGTGGCCGATATGCTGGCTGATCCGGGGTTGGCGCCCGTGCTGGGCCTGCGCGAGGCGGGGTCGATCCTGCCCGCCCGCGTGGCCGCGCATGAAGGCGACGGTCTGACCCGGCTGGAGACGGCGGCGGGGCCGGTCTGGCTGCCGCATGTGGATGCGGCTTTGGGCAGCGCGGTGCGGATACGGATTGCAGCGCAGGACGTGATCCTGTCGCGCGCGCGGCCCGAGGGGCTTTCCGCGCTGAACGTGCTGCCCGCCGTGGTGACGGCGCTGCGGATGGGGGACGGGCCGGGGGCGTTGATCCGGCTGTCCGTGGGCGGCGACCCGCTGCTGGTGCGGATCACGCGGCGGTCGGCCATGGCGATGGGGTTGCACGACGGGGCAGAGGTCTTTGCCATCGTGAAATCCGTCTCTGTCGCGCAGGCGGATATTGGCGTGCTGTAACGGGCGCGACAGATCGGGCATTCACGACTCAGGTTCAGGTGCTAGGCTTTGCTCCGTCAGCGGCGGGGAGGGCGGCAGATGGCGGGTGCGGTGACGGTGCTGGTGGGTACCAGCAAAGGCGCGTTTGTTCTGCGGTCTGATGGGGAAAGGCAAGGCTGGGCCGTGTCGGGGCCGCATTGCGATGGCTGGCCCATCAACCATGTGGTTGGCGATACGCAGACCGGGCGGCTTTGGGCGGCGGGTGGCAGCGAATGGCACGGCGCGGGCGTCTGGCGATCCGAGGATGGCGGCGCGACATGGGTGCTGTCGCTGCTGTCGAATGGCAAGATGGATGCGTTTCTAGCCGCCGATCCGGGCATGGCGGAATATCTGGGCCGCGGCCCCGCGCCCCCTGCGCCGTTCAGCGGGCAGGTGGATGCGGTGTGGTCGCTGGGCTTGTCGGGCGGGGCGATCTATGCCGGGGCAAAGCCTGCCGCACTGTATGAAAGCCGGGATGGCGGGGAAAACTGGGCCGAGGTGGCGGGGCTAAGCGCGCATCCATCGCGTCCGGAATGGGAGCCGGGCGGGGCCGGGCTGGTGTTGCACACCATCGTGGGCGATCCGGGGGATACGGCGAAGCTGTGGGTGGGCATAAGCGCGGCAGGGGTGTTCGCAACCGAAGATGGCGGAAAAAGCTGGGACCGGCGCAATCGCCTGTCGAATGAAGGGGACGCGCATCACGACCATCACGACCATGCCCATGGCGCGGGGCATGAGCTGGGGTTTTGCGTCCACAACATGGTGCGTGCGCCGGGACAGGGTGGCGATCTGATGTATCAGCAGAACCACCACGGCGTGTTTCGCAGCCCGGATGGCGGGCGAAGCTGGCATCCGATCACGGCGGGTCTGCCCAGCGATTTCGGCTTTCCCATCGCGGTCGATCCGGCGGATCCGCGCCGGTTGTGGACCTTTCCCCTGAATGGCGACACGAAGGGGCGCTATCCGCCGGGGGCCTCGGCGGCGGTTTACCGGTCGGAGGATGGGGGCGAAAGCTGGCAGGCGATGACCGATGGGCTGCCGGTGAAGGATTGCTTTTTCACCGTGCTGCGGCAGGCGATGACGGTGGATCGGGGCAGCCCGACGGGGGTGTATTTCGGCACCAACAGCGGATCGGTCTTTGCCAGCCGCGACCGGGGCGCGCAGTGGCATGAGATTGCGCGGCATCTGCCGACGGTATTGAGCGTGGAGGCGATGACGGTTTAGTCGGCCCCGGTCAGCCCATGCGCGGATTCGAAGGCGGCAAAGCTGTCGGCGGCCTCTTGTTCCGCAGCCGCAAGGCGGGCATCGGCGGCCTTGAGGTAGGACATAAGATCGGCCACATCCACCGGGTTCAGGCCGAGATTGGGCATGACCACGCCGGGATAGTCGGCATCCAGCATCTGCGCTATCTCATCGCCGGAGGCGAGAACAAGGTCGGGGTCCATGATGAAGGTTTTCAGCCAGTCCTCTTCGCGCCGCAGGGTGACGGCGGCGAGGTCGGGGCCGAAGCGTTCGCCCAGCCCGATCGTGTGGCACGAGGCACAGGCACCCAGAAAGATCGCCTCTCCGGGATGGGCCGAGAGGTCGTAGACCGTGTTGATCTTCAGCGCGGCTTCCAGCGCCTGCGAATTGGTCTGCGTGCTGTTCTGCCAGTCGGGATCGAGTTCCAGAATGGATTGCAGGGCGATGGTCAGGCTGCCCATGACCGAGGAACGCCGCCAGACCCCGGTCTTGGCATTGCCGATCACCATATCGGTGCGGTGCAGCGCCAGGGCGCGGGCCTTTTCACCAAGTTTGGCGCGGATGATGTCGATATTCTCGCGGCTGCCGGTGAGGAAGGTCCAGCCACGGTCGGCGTTGAAGCCCTGCTTGAAAGTGGCGAGCTTTTCCGGCGTATCGTTTTCCGGGTCCAGCGTGATGGAAACGAAGAACACGTCGCGCCCCATGCGTTCGCCGAGCCAGTCATAGACCTGCGCCAGCCGCGCGGTGGTGAGCGAGCACAGATCGGTACATTCGGTGTAGAAGAAGTTCACCACAACGATGCGGTCCTTGAGCAGGTCGTCGAAGAAGGCGACTTCGTCGCCGTCCGAGGTGATCAGCGGCAGGTTGGTGAAGTATTCCGCCCCCCGCGTATCAGCTTGGGCCGGCAGGGCGGTCAGCCCTGCCGCCAGCGTTACGGCAAGGACCACGCCCTGCAAAAGACGCAGCACCTTGACCCAAGGGAAATCGCAATGCGCCATGACCACCCTGCCCCTCAGGTAGATGTTCGGGGGAAGGGGCGGAAGCTGCGGTGGAAGGGATTACCTTCGGGCAGGATTTCCGGCATCACATAGGTGACGCCATCCGGAGTGGGATTGGGCGTCGGGATGACCTGAACATGCGTCTGTGATGTGTTGGGGTTGTTGGGATCAGTCAGGATGTCGTAACGCAGAAGCATCGCGGCATCTTCGTGCACGGTGTTGTGGCAATGGGTGACATAGGCCCCGCCATATTCGCCAAAGCGGACCTGGATCTTGACAGACCCGCCTTCGCCCATCCACCAGACATCCTTGCGCGCGCCTCTTTCGGCGGCGCCCATGGCAAATCCGGTGCGCGAGATGGTGACGCCTTCCTCGAAATGCAGGTGGGCGGGGTGATCCCAGCCGCCGCCGCCATTGAGCAGCGTCCAGTGTTCAACCTCGCCGGGGCGGGGGACGAGCATCGAGATGCGGTTGGCGTTCAGGGAATGGGTATCCTCGCCGTTGATCCGTATGCCCCACGGCGTTTCGCGTTCAGCGGGGCAGGAAGGGAAGCAGCCGTTCACGGTGGCATCGCGGGCATCGTCGGCGCCGCGCTTGAATTCGATGATCCGTTCCCGCACCGGGGCGACGATGGGGATCTGTTCGGTCAGCACGGCGGGCACTTGGCTGCGGTCCTGATCGGCAGCACGCTGCGAGTCGTAGACATAGCCGGGCATGTCGACGCTGGCCATGTGGCGGGTGATACGGAATTCCAACACGCGGCCGACACCGGGATCGAGCGTCTTGCCCCTGAGCGCATCGGAAATGGACAGCTTGTCCTTTGGACCCCGGCCATCCTCGAATTCCATGAGATTCACGAGATAGAGCCTGTCACCCACCTTGAAGGGTTTGAAGTCGATGATGACGTCGAAGCGTTCACCCGATGCCATCGTGTCCATTTGGTTCACCGTAACCGGGCGGGGAATGAGGTTGCCATCGGTGGCGATCACCTGAACCGGCACGACCTTGCCCGCCTGATTGACCAGCGCCAGCTTGTACCAGCGCGACATGGACGCGCCGAGCATCCGGAAGCGGTACTTGCGCGGCATCACTTCGAAGAACGGCTTGTAGGCGAAGTTCACCAAGAGCATGTCGCCGAGGAACCCTTCGGTATCGAAGATGTCAAAGAACAGCTGTCCATCAGGATCTGATGCCGCATCCGAGAACATCAGGTTCACGTCGAAATCGGTATTGCCATAGTCCAGCATGGCGCCCGAAGGCAGGCGCAGGTTGACGCCATCTTGCAGCACCTCGTTCGCGCGATCCTTGCCGGAATAATAGTTCATCATCCCGACATGGCCTTTGTAGACGTTCTCGGCGGTATAGAAGAAGCGATGGTCGTGGAACCACAGCGTGCCCTGCAATTCGCGATAATCGCCCGGCACATGGACCAGCCTGCCATTGCCATCCGGCCCAGAAGCGCGCGGATCGGTGGCCTGCGTATTCGTCATGTCGGCGCGGGCGAGTGTGGTTGACCAGTGGTAGTCATAGAACTGACCCGGGTAGAAATGGGCGTTCGACGCCCCGTCTGACGTCGATGCATTGTGGCCGTTGTGATTGTGCGTGGTCTGGCTGATGGACCCGAAGCCGCCGTTCTGCTCTTGGCTGAGCGCCACGTTGTTGTAGTGGCGGAAGATCACCGGTTCGCCGTAACGCACCTTGAGAAGGGGCGGCGGCAATGTGCCGGCAGCCAGACGCCCGGGGCCAAAGGACCAGATCTTGTCATCCACTTGCGACGGAAACAGCGGATGCAGACCGACATGGTAATCCGGGCAGCCGAGCGACATCAGATAGCCCTTCTTGGGCAAGTATTCCGTCCAGCGCTGATGCGCGAAATACTCGCCCGGCGGGCGGCCTTCCATGGGGCCACGGCCTGTCAGCGGGTTGGCATAGAGCGGGTTGCCCCCTGTGGCGGAATACTCTGTGTGCCATGAGGTGCGCTTGGCATAGGGTTCGTTCGGCAGGCCCTGCCATTGCAACATCACCTCAGCGCCTTGAGTGACCGGGGTCAGCGTATGGGGGTGCTGTTCGTTCAAGCGCGGCATCGGCTGAGTGAAGGGTGCGACGCCATAAAGCGGGCTGGGTGGGGTTCCGGTGGGGATGCTGGGAAGGATCTGACTGTGGGCGTAGGGGCTGAGCCCGTTCGTCAGCGCCAAGGTTCCCGCTGCGGTGAAGATGCCCCATTTGAAGAGTTCGCGCCGCGTGACCTGACCCGTCGAAAGCGCCCGGACAATTTCGGCGCGGTTGTTGCGTGCAATCTGCGCTTCTCTGATCCGAGCGCGTGATGCGTCCTTGGAAAGGTACATATGTTACCCCGTCGATCGATCCGCACTTAATTCGCGGTGCGGATTTTCGCTTTTTGCTTTGGCAACCGGAACACGTTGCCGCCTGCTACAGGGGTCCATGCCCGACCCCTTGCCGCTTTGCGCCCGGTCGGGCGCTGGTGCGGTATCGCCCAGATGCGCCCATGCTCCGCCTGCGAACGGCAATGGGCGTTTGTGACAAGGAAACGGTATCACCACGGGGTGGCGCAGACCTCTGCCAGAGGTCCGGTGCACGCATCAGACCAAAGTCTGACGGCACAACCAAAGATTGCAATACCGTGGGTGGAACCTATCGAGGCCGGCTGTTTTTTAAGCGTTTTGCCAGAGGCGCGCGATGGGAGGCCTAATCGGCGGTTATCAATTCGGCCTCGAGTCTGCGCGCGGCCGAGCCTGTGAAACCGCAGGTGCGGCAGCCCGCACCGTTGCAGTCAGGGCAGTCCGACAGGGCAAGGTTCTGTGCCAGAACCCCGCGCAGGACATCGCCCACGATGTAATCGGGCACCCCCAGATCGACGAGGCGGGTGCGCGCGCCCCTTGCATCGCGGGTGTGCAGCGTGGACAGCACCATCCGCCCGACCTGCGCCGCGCGGCAGGCGATTTCGGCGGTTTCGGGATCGCGGATCTCTCCCACCATGATGACATTGGGATCATGCCGCAGGATGGACCGCAGGACGCGGGCGAAGGTCAGGCCGATGTCTTCCTGCACCTGCACCTGTTGCACGCCGGGCAGGCTGTATTCCACGGGGTCTTCGACCGTGACGATCTTGCGCCGGTTGGAATTGAGATGCTGGAGTGCGGTATAAAGGGTGGTGGTCTTGCCCGATCCGGTGGGACCGGTGACAAGGAACAGCCCGCTGGGCCGTTCGATGGCGGTGGTGATGCGGGTGACCATATCGGGGGCGAAACCGAGACGGTCCCAACCAAGGCGCAGGGCCTGCGGATCGAGCACGCGCAGCACGATGCTTTCGCCGTTCTGCGTGGGCAGAGACGACAGGCGAAAGTCGATGCGGCGGCCGGAAAAGGTGCCGGAAAACCGCGCATCCTGAGGCAGGCGGCGTTCGGCCACGTTGGCGCGGGCCATGACCTTGAGCCGGGCAAAGACAGTGGCAGCGGGGATGGCGGGATCGGTGTTCATCGGCCCAAGCAGGCCGTTGATGCGCCGCCGGATGGCAAGGCCGGAGGGCAGCGCCTCGAAATGGATGTCGGAGGCGCCGGCGGCCACCGCCTCGGCCAGGGTTTCCGCCACGAAGCGGATCACCGGGCCATCATCGCCCTGCACCGGTTCGGTTGGCAGCGCGGCGATCGCGACGGGCAGGTCGGCAGGCGCATCGGCCAGCAGCGCGCGGATGGTGCGCAGTGTTGCCCCCTGCGGCGCGACCGGGCGGTCCAGATGAAAGGCCAGTTCCTCCACCAGCGCGGCATCCGACGGGTCTGCCATCAGCACCGTCTGTGCCCCGGCCGGCGACAGCAGCGGCACGGCCGCGCGGCTGCGAAGGAACGGCAGGGTCAGGCGCTGGATCGCATCCCGGTCGGGTGGGGCACAGGACCAGGGGTCGGTGGCAAAGGGAATACCCAATGCGGCGGCAAGGGCGGGAAGGACGACCTCTTCTTCGGCGAGCCCCCGGTCGATCAGCAGGCGGTGAAGCGAGATGCCTTCGGCCTCCGCCTGATCCTGCGCGCGGGTCAGGTCGGCGGCAGGCAAGGCACTTCGCTCAGCCAAGAGGCGGGCGAGATCGGCCTTCAAGGTTGCCACTGGCTTGCTCCGTTTTCGTCTGGTTAATAATCCTGAATCAAGTGACCGTAGGTCTGGCATGCGCGTCAATATCGATTCTCGGGCGGCTTGGGGGGCGTCTGGTGGGGCAGGGGTTCGGCACGACAGGGACAACGGCACGGATCAGCAGGCTGCTGGAGGCGGCCGTGCCGGGCAGTCTGCTGCGTGCGGGGCTGCCACCCCGCAAGGTGCGCACGGTGCGGATCGACACCCTGCCGCTGACCGACAGCGAACGGGCCGCGTTGTTGCAGGCGGGGCGCGGGCGGGCTGCTGTGGACGTGTACCTGTCACCCGATCTGTTCCTGCGGCGGTCATTGGATCTTGCCACTGTCGCGCGGCGCGATCTGGCGGGGGCGGTGGCGATTCAGATGCGGCAGTCGATGCCGGGGCAGGCCGAGGGGTTGGTCTGGCGGCATGTTCCGGTGCCGGGCGGGGCCGAAGTCTTTGTGCTGAAACAGGCACGGTTGACCGAATTGCTGCGCGAGGCCGGAGCAACGCTGCGCCGGGTGATGATTGACGGTGTGGACGCGCCACCGCTGATCGACGCACGGGCGCAGACCGACGCGCCGGAACGGTTCTGGAACCGCACCGCGCCGCTGGCTGTGCTGGCGGTGCTGCTGGTGGTGATGGCAGCGCAGGGGTGGCGGCTGTACGAATTGAAAACCGCGCTGGCCGAGGAAACCGCCCGCGTTGCCACGCTGCGCGACACCGCCGCCGCCGCCCGGGCCGAGGCCGAGTCACAAAATGCCATCGGCACGGCGCGGATAGCCGACATGGGGCGGTTGGCCCACGAAAACCGCCGCCTGCCACTGCTGGCCGACCTGACCCGCGTTCTTGGGGATGAAATCTGGGTGTCGAACTTTGCGCTGGAGGGCGACATCCTGCGCCTGTCCGGCTTTTCCGAGATCGACATGGCGCAGGTGGTCGCGGCGATACGCCCCCTTCCCTGGGTAGCGGGGGTGGAACTGGACGGCGCGGTCACGCTTGATGATGCCAGCGGCGCAAGACGGTTTCTGTTGAACGTCCAGCTGGCAAAAGGGGGCGGGGAATGACCCGGAGCATGGGCGTTCTTTTCGCTCTGCTGGGCCTTGCCTTGATCGGGGCCGGGTTCTGGCTGATCACCGGCGCATTGCAGGCGCGGGTCGAGGAGACTGCCACGACCTTGGCCGAAACACGCGCCGAGGCGGCGGCGCTGACCGCCCGCATCGCGGAGTTTCAGGCTACCGATGCCGGGGCGGCCTTGCCGGCCGATCTGACCCTGCCCGAGCCCACAGTCGCCGAAGCCACCGTCGCCTTGCAGGAGCGGCTGGTCACGCTTGCCCGCGCGCAAGGCGTGGCGTTGACGACGCTGACCGCAGGGGCCACCCCGGAGGGGCTGAGCCTGCCCGCGGCGGCGCTGACGGTCGAAGGGGAAGGCGCGCTGACCGACGTGCTGGCGTTTCTGGACGCACTGGAACGGCAGCCCCCCCGGCTGGGCCTGTCACAGCTGATGCTGTCGTCGCGGGATGCGACGGGGCGGGTGTCGTTGCGGCTTACGGCATGGGGCGTGCTGGACGGGGGGGCAGGATGATGCGTTGGTGGCCGCCCGTGCTGCATCTGGGGCTGATCGCGGGCGCATTGGCGCTGGCGCTGCTGCGTTTTGAGGCGCTGGACACCGCCGCCCTGCCCACCAACCCTGGCACCGAAGCGAACGCGGCCCGACCTGCCCAAGGGGCAGCGGGCGCGCCCGAGGCGGGTTGGGCAGAGGCGGCGGTGGATCTGGTAGCGCTGGCCGCGCGCCCCTTGTTCGTGGCGGGACGGCAGCCTTTTGCCACCGCCGCCGAGACCGAATCCCCCGCACCCGACGCGCCCCCCCCTGCCCCCGAATTCCGCATGGTGGGTTACCTGAACGATGGCAATCGCCCCCGTGCCATCCTGTCGCCCGATCCTGCCAGCCCGGATGTGATCTTGCGGGAAGGTGAAGAAATTCAGGGATTTACCGTGTTTCGTATCAGCAAGGACAGGATTGTTCTGCGAAATGCCGACAAAGAAATAACTATTAATATGTTCGGCCAGTAGCTAAGCCGGATCAGGGTGCGGGGTCATAAGGTCATGCGTAAACGGGGAGTTGTCATCGCATTTTGCGCCGGAATGGCGCTCCTTCTCGGCGCTTGCGTCGAGCAGAGCCGTGGGCGCAGTGCCGGTGCTTTTGGTCCGGATGGCGCACGCAGCAGCGGGACATCGGGCAGCACCGGGGCACGGTTCGGCCTTGCCGCGGATGGGGACCGGGTTGCGATGCAGCGCGGGTCGGATGTGGTGTTTGACAGCGATGCCCTGTCTGACAGCGCCACGCGGGCCGAAATTCGCTCTGCCGGTGGCGGCAATGTGGAAATCAGCCTGGTGAATGCCTCGATCGAGGCGGCGGCAAAGGCGGTGTTGGCCGATACGCTGGGGCTGGATTACGTGGTGGCGGATGGGGTGCAGGGGCGGATCACGATCCAGACCACCAGCCCGGTACCGCGCGAAGTGCTTTTGGACCTGTTCGATGCGGCGCTGAGTGCCAATGCCGCAAGGATGCAGAAGTCGGGCGACACGGTGCAGATCGTGGCGGGGGTTTCGGGATCATCCAGTTTCCGGCTGGCCGGTCAAAGCGGGCGGGGTGGATCGTCGATCATCGTGGCGCCGCTGCAATATGTCTCGGCTGCGGAAATGTTGAACCTGCTGAAGCCGCAGATTGATCAGGGATTGAACGTGGTGCCGGATTCGCGGCGCAATATCCTGCTGTTGTCCGGCCCGGCGGATGTGACGGAAAGCGCACTGGATGCGCTGAATATTTTCGATGTCGATGTGCTGTCAGGCAAGTCTGTCGCCCTTGTGCGGCTGACATCGGGTGAGCCGGAGGCGGTGGTGGAACAGGCGCAGGCGCTGTTTGAAACCGAAGAAGGCGGCGCGTTGCGGGGCGTGGTGGAGTTTGTGCCGAACGAGCGGCTGGGATCGGTTCTGGTGATATCCTCGCGCGCGGCCTATCTGGACCGAGCGGTGCGGTGGATACGCGAACTGGATCGGCCGGGCCCCGGATCGGGGCAGTATCTGGCGACCTATAACCTGCAAAACCGCAGCGCGGTGGAGGTGGCCCCCATCCTTGCCAACCTGTTGGGGGCGGGCGATGTCGTGGATGGCGAGGGTGAGGCCGCACTGGGCGACACGACCGGCACGCGGGTGGCCGCAGATGACAGCCGCAATGCGCTTGTGGTGCGCGCGCCCCGCGCGCAACATGCGGAAATCGAAGGCCTTTTGCGCGAGTTGGACAGCCCCGCAAGGCAGGTGCTGCTGGAGGCGACGATTGCCGAGGTCACGCTGAACGACCGTCTGGATATCGGGACGCGGTGGTTCTTTGAGAATGGCAATTTCGATTTCCGCTTTTCGGATCAGGCGGGGGCAGTGGCGGGCAACGACACCGGCTTTACCGCCGTCTTTGGCACGGGCAGCGCGGATGTGGCGCTTTCGGCGCTTGCGGCGGTGACGGATGTGAAGATCATTTCCGCGCCCACGCTGATGGTGATCGACAACAAGGAAGGTATCCTGCAGATCGGCGATCAGGTGCCCATCGTGACGTCGCAATCGCAGGACCAGACGGCCAATGCACCGATCCTGACGCAGGTGGAATATCGCGACACGGGCATCATCCTGCGGGTGCGCCCGCGCATCGGGGCCGGGGGCCGGGTGACGCTTGAGATCAGCCAGGAAGTGAGCGACGTGGCCGAGACGGAAACGTCGGGCATCGATTCCCCCACGATCCGGCAGCGCAAGGTGCAAACCTCGGTCGCGCTGATCGACGGGCAGACGCTGGCGCTGGGCGGGTTGGTGCAGGAATCCGATAGGATGACGCGATCCGAGGTGCCAGGGCTGGGCCGGGTGCCGGTTGTCGGCAACCTGTTCCGCAGCAAGGACAGCCGTCGGGGGCGGACCGAACTGCTGATCCTGATCCGGCCGCGGGTGATCTTGTCAGAGGGCGATGCAAATTCCGCCACGGCCTATTGGCGCACGAAACTGTCGGGGGCGAATTCCACTCTGGAAAGCGGGCTTGGCCGCCCGCGCCATTCCGTCAGCGACGTGATCGAGTAGCGCGCACGGCGGGGGGCGGGGCCATGCCCACCTATGCATACAGAGCCTATGGCGCGCGCGGAACGGTGGAAACCGGGACGCTGGACAGCCCGTCGGAATCGGCGGCAGTGGAAACGCTGCGGGCGCTGGGGTTGACCGTTGTTGAACTGACCGAGGGCGCGGTGTCGGCCTCGCTGCCGTGGTGGAAGCGCGACATCAGCCTTTCTGGCGGGGCGCTGGCACTGGCAGAACAGGCGGCGCTGGCGGAACAGATGGCCACGATGCTGCGTGTGCGGCTGCCCGCGATGGAAATGCTGCGCATTCTGGCGCAGGGAGCGGAACGCGCGGATACGCGCGTTCGGCTGGAACGCACGGCGCGGCTGGTGGCGGAAGGCGTGCCGCTGGCACAGGCGTTTGAACAGGCAGGGCCGAGGGTGGCACCGGTGTTCCTGTCGCTGCTGCGGGCGGGCGGGCAATCGGATGCGATGCCAGAGCAGTTGACCGATCTGGCGCGTTTGCTGCGGTTGCAGGATCAGTTGCGCGGGCAAGTCACGACGGCGTTGCTCTACCCGGCGATCCTGATCGTGGCGGCGGTGGCGGTGTTGTTGATCGTGGCACTGACACTGGCCCCCGCGCTGGCCCCGCTGTTTCAGGGCGACGGGCGGGAGATGCCCGCGTCGCTGGCGTTATTCAGCGCGTTGGGCGATCTGATCCGGGGGTGGTGGCCGGTTTTGCTGTTGGGTCTGTGTGCGGTGGTGGCTGTGGTCATCTGGGGGTTGCGGGCGGGCTGGGGGCGGGTGGTCTTCCGGCTGCCGCTGTTCGGGCCTTTGATGCGGGATGCGGCGTTGCTGGCCTTGGTGCGGTCGCTGGCGCTGATGTTGAAAGCCCGGCGGCCACTGGCCGAGGCGTTGCGCGGAATGGCCGATGCCGATCCGGGTGGCCCTTTCGCGCCGGACCTGCGCGCTGCGACAGCGGCGCTGGAGCGGGGTGAGCGGGCGCATGTGGCGCTGGCAAAGGGCGGGCGCTTGCCACCGATGGTGCGGGAACTGTTCCGCGTGGGCGAAGAAGCAAACGCGCTGGTGCCTGTTCTGGAGGCATTGTCCCAGACCGTACAGGGGCAGTTGGACCAGAGCACGCAGCGCCTGCTGCGCCTGCTGACGCCGATCCTGACGCTGGTCATCGGGGGCGTCGTGGGGGGGCTGGTCTATTCCATCATGGGGGCGGTGCTGTCGATCAATGATCTGGCCTTCTGACACGCGCAACAGGCGGCGGGGGTTTTCCCTGCTGGAGGCGATGCTGGCGATGGCCGTTCTTGCGCTTGTGCTTGGCACGGCTTTGGGCGGTGTCGGCTGGACCGTTGGGCAGATCGGGCAGCGGTCGGATGCGGCATGGGGCACGGAACTGGCCCGGTCAGTGCTGGATGAATACAGCGTTACCCGCGATGCCGCCTTGGCCGAAGGCCGCGCTGCGCCGGATTGGCGGTGGGAGTTGACGGTGTCATCGGGCGGCGAGCGATTGCAGGAGGCAACGGTGCGGGTCTGGCGCGCGGATGACCGCGAGCGCGCGGTGGTTCTGCGGGCGCTGCTGCCAGAGGACGCGCCGTGACGCGGCGCAACCCGAAGGCCGGGGTGACGCTGCTGGAACTGCTGATTGCGCTGTGGGTGATGGCGGCGGCCGCGATGATCCTGGCGTCATCCCTGGGGCTGATGGGGCGGGCGCTGGCGCGGGTCGGGGGGGAGGCCGCGGATGTGGAGCGCATTTCCGCCCGCGTTACCCTGCGGCGCTGGCTGGAAGAGATGCCAACGGGGGCGCGGTTGGTTGGGGATGCAAGCAGCGTGACATTTGTCACGCTGATCGACACGCCCCCGCTGACGGCGGCGGAACTGGTGGCGGTGCGGCTGTCCGGGGCGGGTGGCGCAGTGCGGGCAGAGGCCGGGGCGATAGAGGTTGAACTGGCCCCGCAAGGACAGGTGACGGGTATCCGCTATTTCGGTGCGCCCGGACCTGCGGACCGCCCAGAATGGCGGGAGATCTGGCCAGAAACGGCCACCGCCCTGCCCGATCTGATCCGGCTGGATTATGTGGATGGGGACCGGGTGATGCCGCCTTTGACGGTGCGCCCCGCGCGAAAGGCGCGTCAGAGCGAGATGTCGCTGTCTTCGCCCGTACCGCCGGGTTGACCGTCGCGGCCAAGCGTTGTCAATCCGAACGGCCCCGCCTCGCCCGGCGCGACATAGGTGAAGGGGCGACCCCAAGGATCGGTCATATCGGCATCACCATCAAGGTAGGGGCCTTTCCATCCGCCCACATCCGCAGGCGCAGTGATCAGGGCAGACAGGCCTTCGCCCGTGGTCGGATAGCGGCCGGTGTCGATGTAGAAAAGTTGCACGGCACCCTTGAGATTGGCCATCGCCACCTCAGCCGCCTGCGATTTTGCGCGACCGAAGCTTTCCATCAGGCGGGGGGCGCCGAAACCCACGATCAGGGCAATCACGGCAAGGACGATCATCACCTCAAGCAGGGTGACGCCAGACTTTGCATGGCGACGATGGGTTGGGCGGGTCATGGCGCGGCGGGTCCGGGCAGAGGAAAGTTCACGAAGATGAATATTGCATAAGCGAGGAAGGGGCCAAAAGCGAGGCTCCTCTGCGCTGTGTTGTGTTCGGCCCTGCCCCGCCGCCGCGCCAGCAGTGCTGCGACGATGCCCCCGGTCGCAGCCACGAAGATCATCGCCCAGACTTGCCCTGCGCCGAGGCAGAGCGAGCCTGCCCCGATCAGCTTGGCATCGCCGATCCCCAAAGCCTCATCCCCGCGCCGGAGGAAGTACCAGCCACCCGCCCACCACAGCACAGCGGTCAAGAAGGCAGCAGTGGCGAGGGTGACCATAAGGGGCATGGTCAGGCCGTGCAGATGCCACTGGAAAACCGCGCCCGACAGGGCGATGATCGCGGTGGCGGGGTCCGGGATTTCCTGTCGCATCAGGTCGATATGGCTGATCCATATCAGGGGCAGCGCGATGACGGCCGCAAGGAGCAATCGGTCCGTCGGCTGCGTCAGACAGGCCAATGCGAAGGTCGCCGCATAGGCGGCGGCAAGGGCGGGCAGGAACCGGGGGCGAAGGGGCGTCATGGCGCGCAATCATCGGATGGGGCGGAACAGACGGCAAGGGGTGGTGCTGCTGGTCGTGCTGGCCGGGGTCGTGCTGATTGCGGCCTTGGCCGGAACCCTGCGCGCCCGTGCCGGGGCGACCAGTGCCGTGCTGGCACGGCTGGCCGACACCCATCGCGTGGCTTTGGCGGAAAGCGCGGTGATCGCGCAGGTGCGGGCGACATGGGGGCAGCCCATGGCTGCGATCCGTCGGGCCGACGGGACACCCGTGGTGATGACGCGCGACGGGATGCGATGGGAGGTGCGGGTGAGCGATGTGGAAGGGTTGGTCGATCTTTACGCCGCGCCTTTGCCAGTGCTGGGCCTGTTGCCGGGCGTATCAGCGGCAGAGCTGGGCAGCGCCCGCAACCGGATGATCGCAGGGCTGGCCCCTGGTGACAGGCATCTGTCGGTGGAGCAGACGATGGCGGCGATGGGGCTGGATGCCGGAATGCGGGCGCGGCTGATGCCTTTGGTGACGCAGCGGGCACGAACCGGAGAGATCAACCCGGCGCTGGCCCCGCCCGAACTGCGGGGGAAGGCGCTGATGCTGGCCGAGCAGGATATCGCGGGCGGCGATCTGGCGCAGATCAGCGCCCGGCAGGTGGATTAGCCGCGCCACGCCGCGCCGTCCGGCCAGAGATGGGCGGTGATGGAGGCGGGTTTCATGGTGATGGAGTAGCCCGGCTCTTCGGGCGGCATATAGTGGCCTGCCTTCATGTGAACGGGTGTTAGGAAATGGTCGTGCAGGTGATCGACATATTCCAGCACACGGTCGGTCAGGCTGGCCGAGACGCAGACATAATCGAAGATCGACAGGTGCTGGACATATTCGCACAGGCCCACCCCGCCCGCATGGGGGCAGACGGGGACGCCGAAATGATCGGCCAAAAGGAAGACGCCAACGATTTCGTTCACGCCGCCAAGGCGGGCTGAATCGAGTTGCAGAACCTGCAAAGCGTCGGCCTGAAGGAACTGTTTGAACATCACCGCGTTCTGGCAATGCTCGCCCGTGGCCACCTTGATCGGGGCCACGCCCCGCGCGATGGCGGCGTGGCCGAGAATGTCATCAGGGCTGGTGGGTTCTTCGATGAACCAAGGATCAAACGCCGCCAACGGACGCATGTGGTCGATCGCCTGCGCCACGCCCCAGACCTGATTGGCATCCATCATCAGGTGGCGGTTGGGGCCGATCTCTTCGCGGATGATCCGGGCGCGGCGGATGTCATCGTCCAGATTGCCGCCGACCTTCATCTTGAAATGGTTCCAGCCCTGCGCGATGGCCGCGCGGCAAAGGCTGCGCATCTTGTCATCGGAATAGCCCAGCCATCCGGCCGAGGTGGTATAGGCCGGATAGCCATTCGCCCGCATTTCGGCGATGCGGGTGGCGCGGGTGGGGTGGTTTTCCTCTAGCCGTTCGCGGGCGCGGCCGGGGTCCAGCGCATCGGACAGATAGCGCCAGTCGACAAGGGCCACGGTTTCCGCCGGGGTCATGTCACACAGGATGCGCCAGACCGGTTTGCCGGCGCGTTTGCCCCACAGATCCCACAGCGCGTTGACCAGCGCGGCGGTGGCAAGGTGGATCACGCCCTTGTCGGGGCCAGTCCAGCGCAACTGGCTGTCGCCCGTGATGCGCCGCCATGTGGCGCCCATGTCGGCCAGCAGATCCTCGACCGGGATATCCTTGATCAGCGGGGCAAGAGCGGTGATCGCGGCGACGCAAAGCTCATTCCCGCGCCCGATGGTGAAGGTCAGGCCATGGCCTTCGGTGCCGTCATCGGTTTCGATGATACAATAGGCGGCCGAGTAATCGGGGGCGAGGTTCATCGCATCCGACCCATCCAGCGAGCGGGAGGTGGGAAAGCGGATATCCAGCGCGCGAATGGCGGTGATACGGGTCATGGCGGTTCCTCCTGCCCGAACCATAGGCCGGGCAAGAGGGGGTTGGGAAGGGTCAGCCCCCCGCTAACCCTTGTTGCGTCGCAGCATCGGCAGCAGGATCAGCGCAAGGCCGAGACCGAGTTGCAGGCCACCCGCCACGCGCAGGGCGCCGGGCTTGGGCAACAGGACCAGCGCCAGTTTGGCGATGGATGCCATCGCCGCCGTGCTGCGCGCCCGTTCCTGCGCGGCGCGCAGGTTGGCGCGGATGACCAGCGCCAGCACAGCCACCAGCGCAAAAAGCGCAAGGCCGATGATCGCCAAGGCCCCCGCCAGCCCGACATGCGGAATAAGCGCAGTGACGGCAGCCGCCACCAACAGCCCAAGGGCCGCCAGCGTGACCAGCACCGCCACCACGGCCAGGGCGACGGCCCCCAGAACGGGGGCCACGGGGCCTGTGCGTTTCATCAATCGCGATGCGACAGGAACAGGCCCAGGATCACGCCCAGCCCCACTGCCCCGGCCAGCCACGCGAAAGGGTGGGTCTGCACCTTGCCTTCCACATCGGATTGCATCGAACCGAACTGCTTGCGCAGTTCCTTGATGGCATAAAGCGCCTCATCGGTGGCGTCGTCGGCGATATCCTTGGCTTTGGCTTTTGCCTCGGTCGCGCCCTTGAGGCCAAGGTCGCGCAGTTGATGGGTCAATGCGGTGATTTCATCCCGCAGTTCCTGAATGCGGCTTTCGACGTCATCCTGAATGTTTTCGCGCGCGTCTGTGACGGTTTGCAGCGGAGTCTTGGCCATAGTGGTATTCCTTTTCACGTCGTGCGTCCCGACGTCTATCATAATGATTAATAATGGCAGGTCTTTGATCTAACGCAGAGCAGGCGGGGATTCGCCACCCGCCTGCATCACGTTTCGGTGCTTTGGGCCGCCCGGATCAGGCCCGATGTTCAGGCAAAGGTCACCGCGCGGGCAAAGGGCAAGTCGCGCAAGCGCTGGCCTGTCAGGGCAAAGATCGCATTGCCCAGCGCCGGCGCGGCGGGGGGCGTGCCGGGTTCGCCAATGCCCCGGATATGGGGCTGGTTTTCCAGAATCTGCACCCGGATCGGCGGGCATTGCGACAGGCGCAGGGGTTCGTAATCCCAGAAATTCGCCTGTTCGGCCATGCCATCGGCAAAGGTGATTTCGCCCCGGATCGCGGCGGACAGGCCAAAGACCATACCGCCTTGCAGCTGTGCCTCGATATTGCCGGGGTCCAGCGCGGTGCCGATATCGGCGGCGATCCATGCCCCCGTCATGCGGATGCCTTCGGGGGTAGTCTCTATCTCGATCACTTGCGCAGTTGGCACGCCGAAAGACATGCAGAAGGCTACCCCCTTGGCCCGGCCCGGCGCGGTGCTGCCCCAACCGGACATCTCTGCCACCGTTTCCAGCACCTTGCGCGAAGGATCATGGTCGATCTGCGACAGGCGAAATTCCAGCGGGTCCGCCCCGGCCAGATGGGCCAGTTCGTCGATCGCGGTTTCGTGGAAGAAGGCGTTCTGCGATGCGCCGACGGACCGCCACGATCCCACCGGCACCATCGCGGGGGCGCGGTAGCCCGTCACGCGGTGGTTGGCGAAACGGTAGGGCTGTTCCCATGCGCCCTGCACGATGGCCCCATCCGGGCCGGGCAGGGAATAGCCCAACCGCCCGGCCTGACTTTCCACCACCGACGAAGAGGCGGTGGCGTAGTCAAAGGCAACCAGCGTCTGGCCATCCAGTTTCGCCCGCACGCGCGCGATGGCGGCGGGGCGATAGGCGTCGTGGGTCATGTCCTCTTCCCGGCTCCATGCCAGCAGGATCGGGGTGCCCTCCATGGCCTTGGCGATCTGGATGGACTGGCGCAGTGCGTCCATTTCCAGCCTGCGACCAAAGCCGCCGCCCATGGGCAGGATCTGTATGTCGATGGCCTCTGGCGGAAGGCCGGTGATCGCCTGCGCCTCGGCCAGTGCTTGCGTGGGAATCTGGTTTCCGGCCCAGACGGTAAGCTTGCCGTCGCGCAGCAATGCCGCGCCAGACATGGGTTCCATCGTGGCATGGGCCAGATAGGGGACGGTGTATTCGGCCTGCCAGTCCTCTGCGGTCAGGATGGTGTCGACGTCGCCATCATTGCGGTTGGTGCTGTCCTTGCGGTCTTCGGTGAACGAGGCGCGCAGGGTTTCGGTGATCTCAGAACTGGTGGCGGGATAGGGGGCGGGGCCCCAGTCAAGGGTGATGGCATCCGCCGCCTGCATCGCGTGCCATGTGGTTATGGCGATGACCGCCACGCCGTTGGGAAGGGTGACAATCCGCTCTACCCCCGGCATCGCCTCGGCTGCGCTGGCATCATAGGACAGCATCTCGCCGCCAAGGCGCGGATTGGTGCGAACGGTGGCAAAGCGCATCCCCGGCAGGCGCAGGTCGATGGCATAGGTTTCCGTCCCGGTCACCTTGGCCAGCATATCGGTGCGCGGCAGGCTGCGGCCCAGCAGGCGCCAGCTTTCCCGGGGTTTGAGGGTGGGTTCTTCGCGCAGGTCAACGCCTGCGGCATCCACCGCCAGATCGGCATAGGGGATGTGCGTGCCATCGGGGGCGATCACGGCACCATCCTCGGTAGACAGTTGATCGGCGGAAAGGTTCAGCCGCGCGGCGGCGGCCTGCACCAACGCCATGCGGGCGGCGGCCCCGGCAAGGCGCATCTTTTCAAACGCATCGGGAATGGAGGAGGAGCCGCCGGTGATTTGCAGGCCAAGGAACTTCGCCGGAATGTCCATTGCACCGCGCATGGTATTGGCAAGGCGGCTGTCATCCGTGGGGGCAAAGGGGATACCTTCGGCCAGCACGGCAGAATTGAAATAGGCCTTGGAGGCCGGGCCGTGGATCACGCGGATCGCGGACCAGTCCAGATCCATCTCTTCGGCCACCAGCGCAGCAAGGGTGGTGTGAACGCCCTGCCCCATTTCGGCGCGGGGGGCGATGACGGTGACGCCGGTTTGATCGACAATCACATAGGGGTTCAGGGTGGTGACCCCGTCAGGCAACGCCGCCTCCAGCGGGTTGCCGTAAGGTGTGGCGTAGCGATACCAGCCAAAGGCGACCCCGCCCAGAATGGCGACGGACCCGAACAGGAAACCCCGGCGGGCGATCTTCATGGCGCGGCCCATCTTATGCCTCCTTCAAACGGTTGGCGGCATCCTGCACGGCGGCGCGGATGCGGGGATAGGTGCCGCAGCGGCAAAGGTTGCCGGACATCGCTTCGTCAATCTGCGCGTCTGACGGTTCGGGCGTTTCCGCCAGCAGCGCAGCGGCCTGCATGATCTGGCCCGACTGGCAGTAGCCGCATTGCGCCACCTGCGCGGCGGCCCAAGCCGCCTGCACGGCGTGCAGCGCGGCGGGGTTGCCCAGCCCTTCGATGGTGGTCACGGTGGCCCCGGCCACATCACCCAGCGGCGTCTGGCAAGACCGCACGGCCTGCCCATCCACATGCACGGTGCAGGCCCCGCAGGCGGCAACGCCGCAGCCGAATTTCGTGCCGGTCAGGTTCAACCCATCGCGCAGCGCCCAGAGAAGCGGCATGTCAGGCGGCAGGTCGAGCGTTTCGGTCCTGCCATTCACGGTGAAAGTCACGGCCATCGGCGCCTCCATTGATTTCTGACAGATTGAGCGTGAAATGTCAGTCTGTCAATTGACAAAGTGGAAAGGTTTTGTCAGCTTGTTCATATGGCTGTTTCAATGCCCCACAGCGCCACCCCGGTTGACCGACAGGATGCGATCCTTGACGCGGCTTTCGGGGCTTTTGCCACCTATGGGTATCGCCGCACCTCGATGGATGACATTGCGCGCGGGGCGGGGCTGTCGCGGACGGCGCTGTATCTGCATTACCGCAACAAGGAAGACATCTTCCGCTCGCTGGCCGTGCGCTATTTCGACGAAGCACTGCGCGACATGACCGCCGCGCTGAACGTGCCGGGGCAAACGCTGCAACAGGCGCTGCTGGCCGCATTCGTTGCAAAGGACGGCAAGTTCATGGAGGCCGTGCTGTCCACCCCGCATGGCGAAGAGCTCATGGATGCAGGATTTTCGGTAACCGGCGATCTGGCGGCGGCAGGTGAGGCGCGGATGGTGGCCGTGCTGGGGGATTGGCTGGCGCAACGCGCGCTGCCACCCGACCTTGGCAGTGGGCCAGAGGTGGCGCAGGCGATCATCGCGGCGGTGAAGGGGCTGAAAACATCGGCCCGGTCGCTGCCGGAATACCGGGTCGGGCAGGCGCGGCTGGCCGCGCTGTTTGCGCGGGCGCTGACCTGACGCCGGGGCCTAATAGCGGCCGAGGAATTCCAGAATGATGCCGGTTGCGATGGCAACGCGGACAAGATCGTTGTCGATCAGCACATAGCGGCTGCCATCGGGCGGGGCGGGCAGATCGTAACGGTCGTAATCGCGCACCTCATACCACGGCAGCGTGCCCGGGATCCGTGCGCCGACCTGCCATTTCTTGGCCTGACCCGGCGGCACGCAGGGCACCGCTTTTTTGGCCAGCCCGGGCGGGCAGCCCTTTGGGTTTGCCATGGCAGGCAGCGCGGGTGCCGCGACCGCAGCGGCGATCAGCAACGGAAGAAGCAGGTTCCGGGAAACTTGGCGCATTTTGATCATGTCCGCCTTTTGAACCCTGCCCTTGCCCATGACAACCCCGCCCCGGACAACCACCCGAAATCGGGCGGAAAGCCACCGGTCGGGCCGTCAGTCCGTGCCCAGAATGAACAAAAGCGCGGTCCGCGTCCGATCCGTGCAATCCGACAGGGCCGCGATTAGCGCCGGCAGTTCGGCCACGGAGCCGGGCTTGCGCGCGGCATTCTCGATCTCTTTCAGCGCGGCATGCAACCCCGACGCCCCAACCGCCGCCGCCGAGCCAGAGGCGCGATGCGCCGTCGCGGCAAGCGTCGCGTAATCCTGCACGGCCAACAGACCACGCAGGGTTACGGCCGTCTCCTCGACCTCGGTCAGCATGCGGGTCAGAAAGGCACGCAGGGTGTCATCACCCAGCGTTTCCCGCACTTCTTCGATCACAGTTGCATTCAACAGCATGGGGACCTCCTGACGCGGTGCAGGTTTAGCCTGCCCAAAGGAGTCTGCCACCCGTCCATTGGTCTGTTGGCACGACGAATGGCGTGCCAACCTACTGCTCTATGTTGTTTTGTGCGGAAATCCGCCAATCGCCGGGCGCTGATCTGCTGATTCAGGCCGCGCGTTCCAGCGCTTTGTTCACCACGGTGACGATCTCGCCCAGCGGATGGCGGGTCAGCGTCGTGGGCATGGCCAGCACCACGCGCGCGCGAAGGTCATCATCCAGACGGTCGCGAATCGCACCTAGAAGCGGCGCTTCGGCGGCCAGGACAAGCCGCTGCGCCCGCCCGCGCGCCGCCTCGCGCGCCAGACGCCCCACGACCTGCACGGCAAAGGCCGAGGTGGCAAGGCGTTCGCGATCCGTCACCTCATGCGCAGAGCGGTTTTCGGCTGGCAGAGGGGCCACGGGCGCATCCATCCGGTCGATCAGGCGCAGGTCGGGCTGTTTCACGCAGCCTGCGTTTTCCAAGATCATCGCGCCTTCCGAACAGGCGGCCACGATCCAAGTTCCCCGGTGAAGTCCTGCCATTGCGATACCCTCCATTCTTGTTGTTTTGCAGGTCAAAAGTGGCCATGCGCCCGCCCTGCGGAAGTGCGGCACCCTGCCGCAGCATGCCGCAAAGCCCGGAAAATCGGCGCAGATCGGCCAAGTTCACGCAGAGTTCAACCCGATGCGCCCATGATCGGCACAGGATGCGTGCAGGGCGCGATTTTGCTTGCCAGACGTATCCCTGCGCCGTCTTATTTGTTTTACAAACGTACAGGAGCGCTTCCTTGGCCGCATCCGCCGCGCAGCACCGGACTGATCCCGCGCCCGAAGCGATCCGGGTGGAAGGGCTGCACAAATCCTTTGGTCCACATCACGTGCTGAAGGGCGTCGATCTGACGGCGCATGAGGGCGACGTGATCGCGGTGATCGGCGGGTCCGGGTCGGGCAAATCGACCATGCTGCGCTGCATCAACTTTCTGGAAACGCCCAGCGAAGGCAAAATCGTGATTGCGGGGGAAGAGGTGCGGCAGCGGCCTGAGGGCGGTGCAGCGGACCGCCGCCAGATCGAACGCATCCGCCGCAGCCTTGGGATGGTGTTCCAAAGCTTTAACCTGTGGACGCACAAGACTGTGCTGGACAACCTGATCGAGGTGCCGGTGCATGTGCTTGGCGTGCCTAAGGCCGAGGCCGTGGATCGCGCCATGGCCTTGCTGGCGCGGGTGGGGCTGACGGAAAAGGCCGGGGCCTACCCGGCGTTCCTGTCGGGCGGACAGCAGCAGCGCGCAGCCATCGCACGCGCGCTGTGCATGGAACCCAAGGCCATGCTGTTTGACGAGCCGACCTCGGCGCTGGACCCCGAACTGGTGGGCGAAGTGCTGGCCGTGATCCGGGCGCTGGCCGCCGAAGGGCGGACGATGATCCTTGTCACGCATGAGATGAAATTCGCGCGCGAAGTGGCGAGCCATGTCGTCTTTCTGGCCGATGGGCTGGTGGAGGAACAGGGCCCGCCCGAACAGCTTTTCGGTGCGCCGCAATCGCCGCGCCTGCAACAATTCCTTCGGTCCGTGGGCTGAAGGGGACAAGAAACCAAAACTGGGAGTCTGACCGATGAAAAGAACAATGACCGCCGCGCTTGCCCTGTCCTTTGGCCTGATGGCCGGTGTGGCCCAAGCGCAGACCGCCGTGAAAGTGGGCATCGCGGCCGAGGCCTATCCCCCCTTTGCCAGCCAGGATGCCAGCGGCGCCTGGGTCGGCTGGGAGGTGGAGATGATCGGCGCCATCTGCGCCGCGGCCGAACTGACCTGCGAGATTGTTCCCGTGGCATGGGATGGCATCATCCCGGCGCTGACGGCCGGGCAGATCGACGCGATCATGGCGTCGATGTCGATCACCGAAGAGCGGATGCAGACGATCGACTTTTCCGACAAATACTACAACACGCCGACCGTCGTTGTCGGCACCAAGGGCGTAGAGATGGCGGCAACACCCGAAGGCCTGACGGGCAAGATCATCGGGGTGCAGGTGTCGACCGTGCATCAGGCCTATGTCGAAAAATACTTCGCCCCCGTCGCGGCTGAGGTGAAAACCTATCAGACGCAGGATGAGGCCAATCAGGATCTGGTGGCCGGGCGCGTGGATGCGATCCAGGCCGACAGCATCGCGCTGGACGCGTTCCTTGCCACCCCGGAAGGGCAGGCCTGCTGCGAAGTGAAGGGCACCGTGGCAGACGATCCGGCGATTCTGGGTCTTGGCGTGGGCGTGGGCCTGCGCAAGGGCGAGGATGACCTGAAAGCCGCCTTCAACAAGGGCATCGCGGCGGTTCTGGCCGATGGCACCTATGACAAGGTGAATGCGGGCTATTTCGCATCCAGCATCTACGGCAACTAAGGGCTGACGGCAGGGAGAGGGGGTCATGGGCCCGCTGGACCTTTTGGCCCTCTCGCCCCCCGGATGGGGGGCTACCTTGCTGGCCGGGCTGTGGAATTCGCTGCTGATCGCGGTCGGGGCGTTTTCCATGGGTCTGGTTCTGGGCGGGCTTGGCGCATGGGGGAAAATCCATGGCGGCCCGATCACGCGCGACCTGTTGGCGATGTATACGACCGTGGTTCGCGCGGTGCCGGAACTGATCCTGATCCTGATCCTGTATTTCGGCGTCACCGATCTGGTGAACCAGATCCTGATCGCCTTTGGCCATGAACGGATTCAAATCTCTGGTGTGCTGGCCGGGATCGCCGTGCTGGGCGTCGTGCAAGGCGCCTATGCGACCGAGGTGCTGCGCGGCGCGCTGTTGGCCGTGCCGCAGGGGCAGGTCGAGGCGGCAAAGGCCATGGGGATGCCGCCCCTGTTGATGG
The DNA here is from genome assembly GCA_022843025.1 of Paracoccaceae bacterium. Lineage (GTDB taxonomy): Bacteria > Pseudomonadota > Alphaproteobacteria > Rhodobacterales > Rhodobacteraceae > Paragemmobacter. The sequence goes on from JALHOL010000004.1 coordinate 62,421, forward strand.
CGCGGCGGGTGATCTTTCCGGCCATGCTGGGGCTGGCGATGCCCGGGCTGGCCAACCTGTGGCTGATCGCCACCAAGGATACCGCGCTGCTGGCTGTGGTGGGCTTTGGCGAACTGACCTTTGCCACCCGTCAGGCGGCGGCATCGACCAAGGCCTTCTTCACCTTTTTCCTCGCCGCCGGGGTGATCTATCTGATCATCACCCTGCTGTCGGGGTGGATCTTTGCCCGGATCGAGGCCTGGGCACGGCGCGGCGAACCGCGCAATTCGGGGGGCTAACCGCGATGCGTGACTGGCTGCAACCCCATCGGATTTTCCTTTTCATCCTCGGGCTGGTGATTGTGGCCTGGTGCGCCACCACAATGCGCTGGGACTGGCTGCCGAAATATGCGCCCCTGATGGCCGAGGGCATCTGGCGCACGATCTGGCTTTTGGTGCTGTCGGTTTTCTTCGGGATGCTGCTGGCCATTCCGCTGGGTTTGGCGCAGGCGGCGGGGCCTTGGTATCTGGCCACCCCGGCGCGGGTGTTCTGCACGGTGATCCGCGGCACGCCGCTTCTGCTGCAGATCTGGCTTTTGTATTACGGGCTGGGGTCGCTGTTTCCGCAATTTCCGTGGATACGGCAAAGCGATCTGTGGCCCATCCTCCGGCAGGCTTGGCCCTATGCGCTGCTGGCGCTGACGCTGTCCTATGCGGGATATGAGGGCGAGGTGATGCGCGGGGCGTTCAAATCCGTGCCGCGCGGGCAGTTAGAGGCGGCACGCGCCATGGGGATGCCGCGCCACAAGATCCTGTCGCGCATCTGGCTGCCGCAGGCGTTTCGCGCCGTGCTGCCCACGCTGGGGGGCGAAACGGTGCTCCAGATGAAGGCGACGCCACTGGTCGCGACGATCACGGTGGTGGAAATTTACGCCGTGGCCAGCCGGGTGCGGCAGGATACGTTCATCGTCTATGAACCGCTTCTGCTGTTGGCGCTGGTCTATCTGTGCCTTGCAGGCGCGATCGTTTTCCTCTTCCGCCAGATCGAAAAGCGCGGCCCGCAGATGCGCCGCCCCGGCTGATACCGGGGCGGCCTGTGCCTTAGCCCAGATGATAGGTTTCCGGGATGCCGTAGACGGGGGTATCCAGCCCCTCCATCCGCGCCTTGAGTTGCAGCGACAGGAACTGTGAATAGTGGCGCGACTGGTGCAGGTTGCCGCCGTGGAACCACAGCGCATCCTGTTTCGTGGGCTTCCACATGTTGCGCTGTTCGCCCACCCACGGCCCCGGATCCTTGGGCGTGTCGGACCCAAGTCCCCAGCATTTGCCGACCTTGTCCGCCACATCCTTGCCGATCAGGTCTGCCGCCCAGCCGTTCATCGACCCGTATCCCGTGGCATAGACGATCACATCGGCAGGCAGATGGGTGCCATCTTCCAGCACCACGCCATCGGCGACGATCTCGGCCACGTTGCCATGCGCCAGCTTGATCTTGCCGTCGATGATCAACTGACTGGCGCCCACGTCGATGTAATAGCCCGACCCACGGCGCAGGTACTTCATGAACAGGCCCGACCCATCGGCCCCCCAATCCAGCCAGAACCCGGCCTTTTCCAGCCCGGCGTAGAAATCGGCGTCCACCTCTTTGATCTTGTCATAGATGGGGATCTGGAATTCGTGCAGGATCTTGTAGGGCAGCGAGGCAAAGATCAGATCGGCCTTTTCCGTCGTCATCCCCGACCGGACCGCCTGTTCCGAATACAGCCCGCCCAACCCGTATTCCATCAGCGGTTCCGACCGCACGATATGGGTCGATGATCGCTGCACCATCGTGACATCGACATCGTTTTCCCAAAGCGCGGCGCAGATATCATGGGCCGAATTGTTGGAACCGATCACCACCGCGCGCTTGCCCTTGTAGGCATCCGGGCCGGGGTGTTTTGACGAATGGTGCTGGTCACCCTTGAACGTCTCCATCCCCTTGTAGCTGGGCAGGTTCGGCTTGGCCGACATGCCGGTGGCAAGGACAAGCTGTTTGGGCCGCAAGACCACTTCCTCACCGTCGCGGTCCACCACAACGGTCCATTCCCCCGTCGCCTCATCATATTTGGCGGATTTGCAGGTGGTGCGGGACCAGTAGTTCAGCTCCATCACGCGGGTGTACATCTCAAGCCAGTCGCCGATCTTGTCTTTCGGCGCAAAGACGGGCCAGTTTTCCGGGAACTTGATATAGGGCAGGTGGTCATACCAGACCGGGTCATGCAGGCAGAGCGATTTGTACCGGTTGCGCCAGCTGTCGCCCGGTTTTTCGTTCTTTTCCAGAATGATGGCCGGCACGCCCAACTGCCGCAGCCGCGCGCCAAGGGCGATGCCGCCCTGCCCGCCGCCGATGATCACCACATAGGGTTGGGTCGTGTAGCCCAGATCGCGCGCCTCGGCCTCGCGTTCTTCTTTCCAGGTTGGGCGGTGCTTGTCGGACCCGTGCTTTGCCCCAAGCGGGCGGGTAAAGCCCTTGTGTTCTTCATGCCCCTTCAACTCCACCATCGTGGTGAGCAGCGTCCAGATCAGGCCGTTCTTCAGGCGGATCAGGCCATAGCCCCGCGCCACGGCGGTTTCGAAACTGATCCAGGCGGTGGCAATGCCGCCATCTTCGCTGGCGGTTTCGCCCTCGGCGATGCGCCAGTTTGACGGCTGGGTCTTGGCCAGTTGCGCGCCCAGCATGGCGGCAATCTGATCCTTGCCTTCGCTGGTGTGCAGGTTCCAGGTGAAAGTCACCAGATCGCGCCAATAGCAATCGTCCTGAAAACAGGCGGTGGCGGCGGCAATGTCGCCGCGTTCGAGCGCCGCGCCGAACGTATCCAGCAGACCCTGCACCTCGGCGGTGGCGGATGTATCAAGCATGTTGTCCTCCCTGTTGTTGTCCCTCACGGGCGCTGGCAGAGCCCCGCCCGTGCCGTTGCATCCACAATGCACTGCACAACCCGACATGATCAGGATCGCGCGCAAGTCCCCTCCCGGACCTGTTCACCCGATGATCCTGCGCGCATCCCGGCCCCGGCTCAACACGACCTTGGTGGCGGGTTGGGGGTTTTCGCCGAGGGCCGGTTGGGCCTATCACTGGGCGGGACAGTCAACCAAAGGCCCGCCCCCCATGCCCAAACCCCGCGCACGCGATCTTGGCCTGCCCTTTCCCGGAACGCCCGGCCCGTTGAACGCCATCACCGATGTGCCCGGCCTGCGCGTGGGGTTCTGCACGCTGACCGATCCGGCGAAACGGATGCGCACGGGTGTCACCGCCATCCTGCCGCGCGACGATCACGGCATCCCGGTTCCGGTCTGGGCCGGGCATTATGCGCTGAACGGCAATGGCGAGATGACGGGAACGCATTGGATTGACGATGCGGGGTATTTCATCGGGCCGGTCTGCATCACCAACACCCATGGCGTGGGCGCGGTGCACCATGGCGCGACACGCTGGATGATCGACACCTACGATCACTATTTCCGCGAAGATCACGCCTGGGCGATGCCAGTGGTGGCGGAAACCTATGATGGCGTGCTGAACGACATCAACGCGCTGCATGTGACACCCGATCACGCCCTTGCCGCCCTGCGCACGGCCAAGGGCGGCCCGGTGGAGGAAGGGTCGACCGGCGGCGGAAACGGGATGATATGCTATGAATTCAAGGGCGGAACCGGTACGTCATCCCGCCTTGTCGACATTGGTGAACATTCGTTCACAATCGGTGCGCTGGTACAGGCCAATCACGGTTTGCGGCCGTGGCTGCGCATCCTTGGCCGCCCGGTGGGCGAGGCGTTTCCCGAAAACCAGCTGAAGGATCGCGAAAGCGGGTCAATCATCGTGGTGCTGGCAACGGATGCGCCGCTGTCGGGCCTGTCGCTGCGCCAGATCGCAAAGCGTGCGGCCATCGGCATCGGGCGGGGCGGCACGCCGGGCGGCAATTCCTCGGGCGATATCTTCCTTGCGTTGTCAGTGGCCGATCCGGGGCCAATGCCGCAGCACGCCCCCGCCATAGTGACGCGGGCCGAGGTAAACGGGGAATTCCTTGATCCGCTTTACCTTGCCGCGGTCGAAGCGGTGGAGGAAGCGGTGGTCAACGCCCTTGTGGCGGGCGAGGATGCGGCGACGGTGAAACCACCCGGCCAGACCGTCCGCGCCATCGACACGGACCGCCTGCGCCGCCTGTTTCAGCCCAGCGCGTAACCCGATCCGCGAACGGTGCGGACGGGATCGGCATCGCCATGCACGCACAGCGCCTTGCGCAAACGGCCCACATGCACGTCGACCGTGCGGGTATCGACATAGATGTCGCGGCCCCAGACCCGATCCAGCAACTGTTCGCGCGACCAGACACGACCGGGCTTTTCCATGAACGCGGTCAGCAGGCGAAATTCGGTCGGGCCAAGTTTCAGCACCTTTTCCCCACGAAAGACGCGGTGGGTTTCCGTATCCAGACGGATATCTTCAAACTCCAGCACCACACCCATGGTGGATGGGCGCACGCGGCGGATCTGCGCGCGTGCGCGCGCCATCAGTTCCACCATCGAATAGGGCTTGATGACATAGTCATCCGCCCCGGTTTCCAACCCGCGCACGCGATCCACCTCATCGGCGCGGGCCGACAGCATGATCACGGGGATGGACCGGGTTTCCGGGCGCATCTTCAGGCGGCGGCACACCTCGATCCCCGAAACCTTGGGCATCATCCAATCAAGGATGATCATGTCGGGGTGATCTTCATCCACCAAAAGTAGCGCGTCTTCGCCGTTATCGGCCTGAATCACATCGAACCCCTCGGCCTCGAGGTTATAGGCCAGCACCTCGCGCTGTGCGAATTCATCCTCGACCAGCAGGACCTTGGGCTGATGCACCATTGCGCGTTCCACTTTCATTGGCCTGCTGCCGGCTCGGCACCGCTGAGCATTTCGGCCTTGGGGCGTTCGTCGCCGGGCATGGCGCCGGTGGCCAGATAGATCACCTGCTCAGCGATAGATGTTGCATGGTCGCCCACACGTTCGATGTTCTTGGCGATGAAATGCAGGTGCATCGCCGCGCTGATGTTGCGCGGGTCTTCCATCATATGGGTCAGCAATTCGCGGAACATAGAATTGTACATCTGATCCACTTCCTTGTCGCGGGTGCGCACGTCCTGCGCCACCGCCACGTCATGGGCGATATAGGCATCCAGCGATTCTTTCAGCCGCAGGACCACCGTCCGTGCCATCCGCAGGATCGAGGCAGAGGTGCCGCCCAGCGGGGACATGTTCGACAAAAGGAGCGACCGCTTTGCCAGGTTCTTTGCATAATCGCCGCAGCGTTCCAGTGCGGCGGCAATCCGCATCACAGAAAGCACGGTCCGCAGGTCGCCCGCGGTGGGCGAACGCAGCGCCAGAAGGCGGGCGCATTCCTCGTTGATCTGTTCTTCCAGCGCGTCGATGGCCTTGTCGCCCTGCTGCACTTTATGGGCCAGCGCCTCGTCACGGGTTTCCAGCGCCTCGGCGGCGTCCAGCAGCGCCTGTTCCACCAGCCCGCCCATGCGCAGGACATAGGCCTGAACCGCCTCAAGATCGCGGTCAAAGGCCGAAAGGATATGGGGTTCCTTCATCACTCGTGTCCTTTCCTCAACCGATCCGGCCGGTGATATAGGCTTCGGTTCTGGGGTCTTTGGGGGTGGTGAAGATCTGCCCCGTCTCGCCGTATTCGACGAGGTTGCCCAGATGGAAGAAGGCGGTCTTCTGGCTGACGCGGGCGGCCTGCTGCATCGAATGGGTGACGATCACCACGGAAAACTGCGACCGCAGCTCATCGATCAATTCCTCGACCTGCGCGGTGGCGATGGGGTCCAGCGCGGAACAGGGTTCGTCCATCAACAGCACTTCGGGGCTGGTGGCGATAGCGCGCGCGATGCAGAGGCGCTGCTGCTGCCCGCCCGAAAGCCCGGTACCCGTTGCATCAAGGCGATCCTTCACCTCATTCCACAGGGCGGCCTTCTTCAGGCTGGCCTCGACGATGGCGTCAAGTTCGGCCTTGCCGCGCGCCAGACCGTGGATCTTGGGGCCATAGGCCACGTTGTCATAGATCGACTTGGGAAACGGGTTGGGCTTTTGGAACACCATGCCCACCTTGGCGCGCAGCTGCACCGGATCGACGCGCGGATCATAGATATCCTGCCCGTCCAGCGTGATCTTGCCCTGCACCCGCGCGCTAGAAACCGTGTCATTCATCCGGTTCAGGCAGCGCAGAAAGGTCGACTTGCCACAGCCCGACGGGCCGATGAAGGCCGTGACCGTGCGGTCAAGGATGGTCACATCCACATCTTTCAGCGCGTGCTTTTCGCCGTAATGAACCTGCACGCCCTTTGCTTCGATCTTGCTATGAAGCTGAGTCACGTCCCTCTCCACCAGTCGCATATCGTCCATCATAGCATCCCCTTACCAGCGGCGTTCAAAACGGCGGCGCAGCAGGATCGCCGCGACGTTCATGATCACAAGAAACACCAGCAGCACGATGATCGCGCCCGAAGACCGTTCGATAAAGGCCGGGTCAGACCGCGAAGCCCAGGAATAGACCTGCACCGGAAGCGCGGTGGCCGGGTCCATGACCCCACCCTCCAGCGGCCCGGCGGGATAGTTCGTCACGAAAGCCACCATCCCGATCAGCAAGAGCGGCGCGGTTTCGCCCAGCGCCGAAGCCAGCCCAAGGATCGTGCCCGTCATGATGCCCGGCAGGGCCAAGGGCAGCACATGGTGGAACACCACCTGCATCTTCGACGCGCCAATCCCCATCGCCGCATCGCGGATCGACGGCGGCACCGCCCGGATCGCCGCCCGCGTGGCGATGATGATCGTGGGCAGCGTCATCAGCGAGATCACCAGCGCCCCCACAAGGCTGGAGGATTGCGGCAAGCCCATGAAGTTGATGAAGATCGCCAGACCAAGGATACCGAACACGATCGACGGCACGGCCGCGAGGTTCGAGATGTTCACCTCGATCAGATCCGTCAGCCGGTTCTTGGGGGCAAATTCTTCAAGATAGATCGACGCGGCCACGCCCACGGGCACGGTGAACAGCGCCACCATAACCATCATGTAAAGCGACCCGATGATCGCCACACCCAGCCCCGAAGCTTCGGGCCGCAGGTCGGATGCATCGGGGCCGGTCAGGAAGCCCCAGTTGAAGGACAGCGACAATATCCCCGCCTCGACCAGCCGATCCGACAGGTCCAGCTGCGCGGGCGTCACGTTGCTGTCAAGCGCGGCGCTTTCGCGGGTGACGCGGCCCTTGAGATAGCCGTCGATCCGGCCCGTCGCAAAGACATCCACATCAACCGTCTGGCCCACCAGCGACGGATCGGCCAGCACCCGATCGCGCAACCGCGCGGGGGCATCGCCGGAAATCATCGCCTCAAGATCCTTGTCCGACACATCAGTCACAGCGATCCCGCGCTCTTGCAGATGCGCGATGAAGCTGGCGGTCAGCAGCCGCTTGTAGCCAATCGTCGTGACCTTCGCCATCGCCTGCGCGTCGCGGGTTCCGGCCTTGTCCACCACTGCGGCGTCGACAAGGACTGGGAATTCCAGCTTGGCCTGCCGAAAGGCCGACACGCCATCGATGAAGATCGTCAGCAACATGAAGGCCAGCGTCGCAAGGCTGATCACGATGGCCCCGATGCCATAGGCTTTCATCCGCCATTCGCGTGCGTTGCGCGCGCGTGTCCGTGCGCTTCCCGCCAGAAGAGAGCTTTCCTTTGCCCCCGGCCGGATGTCCGGCCCGCCTGCCGACATGTCGGTCATTCGTATTGCTCCCGGTATTTGCGCACGATCCACAGCGCAAAGATGTTCAGGCACAGGGTGATGACGAACAGCGAAATCCCCAGCGCAAAGGCAACCAGCGTTTCGGGCGAGTTGAATTCGGTATCCCCGGTCAACTGGCTTACGATTTTCACGGTGATCGTGGTCATCGCCTCGAACGGGTTCAGGTCCAGCTTGGCCGCCGCCCCCGCGCCCATGGTCACGATCATGGTTTCGCCGATGGCGCGGCTGGCGGCCATCAGCACGGCGCCCACGATCCCCGGCAGGGCGGCGGGCAGCACCACATTGGTGATCGTCTCGGCCCGCGTCGCGCCCAGACCCAGCGACCCGTCGCGCAGGCTTTGCGGCACAGCGGTGATGATGTCATCGGCCAGCGACGAGATGAAGGGAACGTTCAGGATGCCGATCACCAGCCCCGCCGTCATCACCGATGATCCGGAATTGCCAAGGCCCAGCGGCATGGCGATGTAATCGCGCAGCAAGGGTCCCACGGTCACCAATGCGAACAGGCCGAACACCACGGTGGGGATACCGGCGATCACCTCGATCAGCGGCTTTACGATGGATCGCACGCGGGGATTGGCAAACTCGGCCAGGTAGATCGCGGCAAACAGCCCGATGGGCACCGCCACCAGCATCGAGATGAAGCTGATATAAAGCGTTCCCCAAAGCAGCGGCAGCAGCCCAAGCTCGGACCCGCCACGGAACGCGGGGGACCAGGTCAGCCCGAAGAAGAAATCGCCGATGGGATAGAATTTGAAGAAGCGGATGCTTTCCGACAGCATCGACATGACGATGCCAACAGTCGTCAGGATGGCGATGGTGGAGGCCAGCATCAGCACGGCCAGCATCACGCGTTCCACCTGATTGCGGGCGCGGAAATCGGGGTTGGTCAGGCGGATCGCATAGAACAGGCCGCCCACCGCCACCGCCACCACCAGCAGGGTTCGCAGCAGGGCGCCATAGCCCGCCAATTCACGATAGCTTTGCGCGGCGACCAGCGTTTCGGGCTGCACTTCGGCCCCCAGCGCCACACCGGTTGCGGCCAGCGTGTCGCGCACGGAACCCGTGGTCGTGTCCAGCGCCGCCACCTCATCCGCCGACAGCGCACCCGATGCGATGGCCGAATCCAGACCGGCCGCAATGCGGCGCACATCGGCGAACAACAGGGTGCGGGCGGAATCGTCTTCGATCATCTCCGCCGGAAAGAAACCGCTCAAGCGCGTCTCGATCACCAGCGGTTGGGCAATCTGCCAGATTGCCAGAAACAGAACAGCGGGCAGCGCGGCCATGATCGCCCCGAACCACCCGTAATACCCCGGAAGCGAATGAAGCCGCTTGGCATCGCCCCCCACAAGCGCCATCGCGCGGCCACGGCACAGCACGAAACCGGCAAATGCCAGCACGGCCAGAAGGCACAGGGTCAGGAATACCGACATGTCAGCCCATCGCAAGTAAAGGGGTTGGGGCGGCGCATGATGCGCCGCCCCGGTTGGTTTGGATCAGTTCAGCGGGCCCATCGGCGTTTCGGCTGCCACGGCAGCCTGAGTCGCGGCCAGTTCCGGATCGGACACCAGGCCATAGGCGGCCAGCGGGCCATCCGGGCCAGCCATATCGTCGGACACGAAGAATTCGACGAATTCCTTCAGGCCGGGGATCACGCCGATGTGCTGCTTCTTGACGTAGAAGAACAGCGGACGCGACACCGGGTATTCGCCGGTTGCGATGGATTCGGTCGACGGGACGATGCCGCCCATCGTTGCCACGCGCAGTTTGTCGGTGTTGTTCTGATAGAAGCTCAGACCGAACACGCCAACGGCGGTCGGGTTGGCATCCAGACGGGCCAGCGTTTCGGTGTAGTCGCCGTCGATGTCGATGGACAGGCCATCGGTGCGCAGCGCCATGCACTGCTCTTCGGCTGCATCTTCGTCACCGCCAGCAGCGGCCTTGAAGGCCTCAAACGCACCGGTTTCTTCACAGCCGGCGATGATCACCTTGGTGTCGAACACTTCGCGCGTGCCGTGCTTGGTGCCGGGGATGAAGGCCATGATGTCCTGTGCGGGCAGCGCGGCATCAACTTCGTTCCAGGCTTTGTTCGGGTTGGCGACCAGTGCGCCATCCTTCATCACCTGCGCGGCCAGCGCGTTGTACCAATGCGCCGGGGTGAAGGCGAATTCAGCGCCGTCAACCTTGGAGGCGAAGACGATCCCGTCATAGCCGATGCGAACTTCCATCAGCTCGGTCACGCCGTTAGTGGCGCAGAGGTCGAGGTCCGACTGGCTGATGCGGCTGGAGGAGTTGGCGATGTCGATGGTGGTTTCGCCCACGCCTTCGCACAGCTTCTTGCGGCCGGCGCCCGAGCCGCCACCTTCGACCACGGGGGTCGGGAATTCAAAGTTTTCGCCGAAGGCTTCGGCGACGATGGTGGCATAGGGCAGCACGGTCGAGGAACCCGAGATCTGCACGTTGTCGCGCGCCAGGGCGAGGCCGGTGGTGCCGGCCAGCAGCGCCACGGAGGAAAGGGTGATTTTCAGGAAGGTCATCTGCATCTCCATCAGGGACCACGGCGCCCCAACCTTGGGTGCCGCTCGGCCTTGGTTCCTAGCCCCGCCGCGTGACGACTATGCAAAGTTAATGTGACAGTTTCGTAACGAACGAGCTTCGAACGGAAACATTGATGGGGCGTTAACTGCAGCTCAAGAGACAGCCCGCTGCGTGCATACACTTTGCTGCACAGGCGTCTGCACCGCGTGCTGCACAGGGTTTCGTCGGAAAACTTTCATAAATCTGCAGCCAATCCGTCATTCATCGCCGCTATCCCCACTGCGAAGATTGGTCAGGGGGACCGCCGATATGCTGCTAGAAGCCCGCAATGTGACGCGCATTTTCGGCACGAAATCCGCCGTGGATAATGTGAGTTTCACGGTTCCCAAGGCGGGTTTCATCGGAATCATCGGTCGGTCCGGTGCGGGGAAATCCACCTTCCTGCGCATGATGAATCGCCTGACCGACGCAACATCGGGTGAATTGCTTTTCGAAGGCCGCAACATCCTGACGCTGGCAGGCAAGGAAAAGCGCGCATGGCAAGGCCAGTGCGCGATGATCTTTCAACAGTTCAATCTGGTGCCGCGTGCAGATGTGGTGTCGAACGTGCTGCATGGCACGCTGGCCCGTCGCGGGATGCTGCCGTCGATGTTCGGCTTCTGGCCCGATGATGACACGCTGAAGGCGCTGGCCATCCTCGACCGTCTGGGAATCGCCGAACAAGCCCCCAAACGCGCCGAAGCCCTGTCCGGCGGCCAGCAACAGCGCGTGGCAATCGCCCGCGCCTTGATGCAAGATCCGAAAATTATCCTTGCAGATGAACCAATTGCAAGCCTTGACCCGATGAATGCGCAGGTCGTGATGGACACGCTGCGCCGCATCCATGACGAGGATCGCCGCCTTGTCATCGCCAATTTGCACACCCTGGATACCGCGCGCCGCTATTGCGACCGGGTGATCGGGATGCGCGACGGGCGGGTAGTGTTCGACGGCACCCCCGACCAACTGACCACCGGCGTTGCACGCGACATCTATGGCGCGGATGCGTCCTTCAACGAAGGCGCGACCTCGACCTCGATCGAGCGGCTGGGTTCGGCGGGCGATGACGCCTATGCCGATGAAATGCTTGCCTGATTTCCCTAACCGGCCCCGGTTTCGGGGTCTTTCAACACGGAGCGTTCCGATGAAGCACCTGCTTGCCATCCTTGCTGCCACCACCACCCTCTCCGGCGCGGTTCATGCGCAGGAAATCACCGAATTCAACATCGGCATCCTTGGCGGCGAAAACGCCCAGGACCGCCTGACCAATCAGGAATGCTTCCGCGCCAAGATCGAAGAGGCGGTCGGTGTTCCGGTCAAGCTTTTTGCCCCGGCTGACTATGACGGCGTGATCCAGGGCCTGCTTGGCGGCACGCTGGACTATGCATGGCTCGGCGCTTCGGCCTTCGCCAAGATTCACCTGACCGACCCGAATGCCGTTGAACTGAAGCTGACCAAGCAGAACGTCGACGGCTCCACCGGCTATTACTCCATCGGCTTTGCCCGCGCCGACTCGGGCATCACCTCGATCGAAGATGCCAAGGGCAAGGTCTTTGCCTTTGCCGACCCGAACTCCACCTCGGGCTATCTGGTGCCCGGCGCAGAACTGATCGCCAACTATGGCAAGCTGGAAGACTACTTCGCCGAAGTGAAGATGTCGGGCGGCCATGAGCAGTCCATCGTCGGCGTGCATAACGGCGACTTCGACGCCGCCGTGTCCTGGGCCGATGGTCTGGGCAACTGGGAAGACGGCTACAACTCGGGCGCCTTCCGCCGTGCCGCCGATGCGGGCCTTGTCGACATGAACAACCTTGTCGAAATCTGGCGCTCGAAGATGATCCCGGAAGGCCCGATGGTCATCCGTTCGGCCCTGCCGCAGGACGTGAAGGACAAGGTCACCCAGCTGACCGCCGACCTGTGGGAAACCGATCCGGAATGCGCCTACAACGTCGCCGCCGGCGATGCCAAGGACTTCGTCCCGGTGGACCTGTCGGCCTATGAAGGCGTGCTGGCCGCGCGCAAGCTTCAGGAAGGCATGTAATCTTTCGCACTGCAAAGCCGGGCTGCCCTTTGGGCGGCCCGGCCCTTTTTTGGGGGCCATATGGTAGATATCGCATTCGGGCCGGAACCGGGAAAACGTCCCGAACTTTCCGATTCAAACACCCGTTATCTTGAGATGGTCCGCCGCAAGCGCATGTATGGCGGCATCCTTCTGGTCTTCTTCATCGCCCTGACAGCCTCGGGCTGGATGCTGGCCGAGGAACGCAATGCCGGTGATTTCTGGTCTGGCCTGCCGCAGGTGATCGACTTCCCGGCCGAGGTTCTAACTGAGGCCTGGATGAACCGCGGCAATATCGCCGGATATGCCTGGGAACATTTCCCATCGCTGATCGAGACGATCAACATCGCCGCTGTCGCCACACTTGTGGGCGCGCTAGCCGCCATGTTCCTTTCCCTTCTCGCCACGCGCGGCCTTGCGCGCTGGCCCCGCCTCATCCCTGTCTTCCGCCGCACGATGGACGGTCTGCGCGCGATTCCAGAAATCGTGATCGCGCTGGTCCTGATCTATATCCTTGGCGGCGGGCCCGTTCCCGCCGTGATTGCCATCGCGCTGCACACTGGCGGCGCGCTTGGCAAGCTTTTCTCCGAAGTGGCCGAGAACGCGGATACCAAGCCTGTCGAAGGCCTCGCCTCCGTGGGCGCGACATGGTCGCAGCGGATGTGGCTGGGCGTCATCCCGCAGGTCGCGCCGAACTGGCTTTCCTATGCTCTGCTTCGTTTCGAGATCAACATCCGCGCCAGCGCCATCCTCGGCTTTGTCGGCGAAGGCGGCATCGGCAGCGACCTGAAGGTGGCGATGCAATGGGGACAGGGCCGGTATGATCAGGTCGTGGCGATCTTCCTGCTTTTGTTCATCACCATCGTGGTGATCGACCAGATCTCCGACCACTTCCGCCACAAGCTGGTAAAGGGCCATTGACCCATGACGATGACCATGACGGATCCCGCACTGGCCGAAACCGTTCTTCAGAAACTCCGCCGGAAGCGCCGCATCGCGCTGGCCGTTCCGGTCGCGATCATCGCCTATCTGGTCTATGCCGCGATCAGCTTTGACATCGCGGGTCTGGTGCAGCGCGCGCGGATGGACAATGCCGCGATTCTTTTGTCCGATTTCTGGTCGCACAAGACGCATGTGACGCGCGACAACCGTTCCGGCGATGTGACCGTCGCCATCGAAGGCGAAGGAAAGGGCACCTATCCCGAAGGGATGCTGCCCGACTGGGTTACCATCGCAGATGGCGTGACCAGGATCGATCTCGGCGACGGGCACCTTGTCACTTATGATGATGCGGGTGCGCGTTATGCTGTTCCGGGCTATGGCCTGATCGATATCCGGTCCGAGGGCGGCCGCCCGGTAATGACTGCGCCGGAACCCATTCCCGACTGGATCAGCGTGTCGCAGAACCGCATCGGCGTCACCACCGATGCCGGGCGGTTCAGCTATTCGCGTTCCAAGGTGGAAACCTTCAAGTATCAGGCGGGGTGGGAACTGTGGTTCTTTACCCTCGACAGCCCGTTCTATGGCAAATCCTTTGTCGAACTCGTCAGCCTCGCCACCGTTGGTGACAGGGTTGATGCCGCCCGGTCCAACATCGGCTACATGGTCAGTGAATTCTGGACCAACCGCATGTGGCGGCATGGCGACGTGGCCTGGGCGATCTTTGAGACCATCCTGATGGCCTTTCTCGGCACGTTTGCCGCCGCCATCGTGGCGCTGCCCCTGTCCTTTGTCGCCGCGCGCAACTTCATGCCGCTGGGCATCTTTCGCGGAACGATCCGCCGCATCTTCGACTTTGTCCGCGGGGTGGACGGTCTGATCTGGACGATCATCCTGTCGCGTGCCTTTGGGCCGGGGCCGATGACCGGGGCCATCGCCATCGCCATCACCGATGCGGGCAGTTTCGGCAAAACCTTTTCCGAAGCGCTGGAGAACATCGACGAAAAGCAGGTCGAGGGCATCCGTTCCACCGGTGCAAATGCCATGCAGCGCGCCCGCTTTGGCGTATTGCCGCAGCTGATGCCGGTCATCCTTGCGCAGGTGCTCTACTATCTCGAGTCAAACACCCGCAGCGCCACCATCATCGGGGCCATCGTCGGCGGCGGTATCGGGCTTTTGCTGACGCAGGCCATTATTACCCAAAAGGATTGGGAAGAGGTGGCCTATTACATGGTGTTGATCGTTCTTATGGTCATGGCCATGGACAGCTTTTCCGGCTGGCTGCGGCGCAAGCTGATCAAGGGCGAGTGACATGCCGAAACTGTCGCCCGATGCGCCGTTGCTGCATCCTGATACGCAGATCGTGAATTCCACCTTCGGGGCCTATGTCGAGATCGGGCAGGGCAGCCGGGTGCAGAACACCGATTTCGGGGATTACGCCTATTGCGACCGCTTTGCCGACATCGCCAATTGCAGCGTGGGGAGGTTCGCCAATATCGCGGCCTTCACGCGGATCGGGCCGACGGATCACCCGTTCACCCATGCGGCGCAGCACCATTTCCTGTATCGGTCCAGCTATTACTGGGACGATGCAACGGATGACCCCGTTTTCTTTGCCGCCCGCGCGGCGCGGCGGTTGGTGCTGGGGGCGGATTGCTGGATCGGGCATGGCGCGATCATCAAGCCTGAGGTGACAGTGGGCATCGGCGCGATTGTCGCGGCAGGTGCCGTGGTGACGCGGGACGTGTCGCCCTTTGCCATCGTGGCAGGGGTTCCTGCGCAGCCGATCCGGTCGCGGTTTCCGGACGCGGTGATCGACCGGCTGCTGGCGCTGGCCTGGTGGGAATGGGACCATGCCCGCCTGCGCGGCGCGCTGGAGGATTTCCGCACGATGAAGGCAGAGGCGTTTCTGGAACGCTACGACGGGTAGGCTATTCCGCCGCCATCCGGGCTGCGCCGGCCATGGTGCAGAACCGTGCCGCCGCCTCGCCCGACAGATGCGCCATGCGGCCACCGGCGATGACCATTTCGATGGCGCGGCTGTCGCGGTGGATGGCGACCAGATCGGCGCGCAGGCCGGTGGTCAGAACGCCCCGATCCACCAGCCCCAGCACCTGCGCCGGACCTTCGGACACCAGCCGCCATGCGGAAGCAAGCGGCAGGATGCCCTGATCGACCAGCGCCCAGACCGCCAGCGGCAAAGCGGGGATGTGGTAATCCGAGACCAGCGCATCACACAGCCCGTCGCGGATCAGTTCCACTGCGGCGATGTTGCCGGCCTGTGACCCGCCACGCACAACATTCGGTGCGCCCATGATGACGGGATCGCCTGCTGCGCGGGCGGCGGCGGCTGCGCGGCGGGTGGTCGGAAATTCTGCCACCTTGGCGCCGATCATGCGATAGACCTCTCGCGTTTCGGCATCGGGGTCGTCATGGCTGCCATAGGTGATTCCGAGCCGATCAAAAGCGCCAGCCATCATGCACAGGGCACGCGGCACATCGCGCGCCTTGGCGCGGGCGGCCTCCATCCGGGTGAGCAACTGAACCTCGGTCAGGCCCGCCTTGCGCGCCCAGTGGCCAAAACCATCGGGGTTGCGGCGGTGCATCTGAAAGCCCTCTTCCAGATGATCGTTGAACACCACATAGCCGACACGGAACTGTTCCACCGCCGCGATCAGGCGGGGAACTGCATCGACCAGATGGGTTTCAGCCCGGACCTGCACCCGCAGGTCAACCAGCGCCGATTGGCGGAATTCCTGCACGGCGGACATTACCGCTTCGGCATGGTCGGGGCCGCGAAAGCCGCCCTCCCAGCTCCAGCTTTGGGCGAGGAAGGCGGTGGTGACGCCATGTGCCGCCGCCTCACGCGCGGTGGAGGCAAGACCGTCCTTCAGGGGAAAGGGGGCCGAGGGGCGGGGAAACATCTGCCGTTCGAACCCGTCGCCGTGGAGGTCGATGATGCCGGGAAGCAGCCAATAGCCGGACAGGTCCACCTCTGCCCCGCCCGGAAGATCGACGATCTGGCCATGGCTTATGCCGACCGCGTGGGCGGCAAAGGCATCGCCGGTCAGGACATCCGCGCCAACAAGACGCAACGGGGGCAGGAAGGGGGGCATGACACCTCTCACGGTTTAAATGCCCTGTGGATAACCTTGCCCTGCAACGGGGGTGTGACAGGTCAGGCCCGATCAACTGTAAGTGTGATGCGATCCCCGGCAAACCATGTTGTGCCGTATTCAATCGGCACCCCAGCCGCGTCGACATTGACGGCGACAGTGCGCAGGACGGGTGCGCCTTCCTTGATCTGAAGGGCAAGGGCCAGCATCGGCTTTGCCGCCTTGGCCGTCAGCCGGGTGGAAGAGCGGGTGTAATCGGCCACGCCGCAAGCGGCGAGGGCGGCGGTGATGGAACCAGACCCCTCTAGCAATCGGAGCAGGTCAGGCAGGCGGTCGGCCGGAAAGATGGACCGGAACATCGCCAGCGGCTGGCCATCGGCAAGCGAGACGCCTTCCACCACATGCACCTTTGCGCCGTCGGGGAGGTGAAGCTGGGCAGCCTCGGCCGCATCGGCGGGGCGGGTTTCCAGCCGCGTCAGTCGGCGGGAGGGTGTCATGCCGGCGGCGGTGACGGCCTGATGGAACCGCACGCGGCGGCCAAGGGGATAATCCGTCGCGCGGCCGGTGACGAAGACGCCCGCACCGCGCCGGGATTGCACCAGCCCCGCCTCTGCCAGCGCCGACAGCGCGTGGCGGACGGTGTGGCGGTTCACGCCGAAGCGGGCCGCCAATTCCGCCTCGGTCGGGAGGCGGCCACCGGGTGGGACGTGGCCCCGCGCGATTTCGGCCTGAAGCGTGGCGGCGATTTCTCGCCAGATGGATGACCGGGCCATGTGCCCCCCTGTCATGGAAGTTTCACCAAAGCTTCGCACCATCGACTCGACAGTGGCTGTATTGAATTTGTATAGTTGTATAGAAATCTGGACAAGCGACAAAAGATGTCTAGCCAAGCACTCGATACTGCCCCCGATACTGCTGAGCGCCAAAACTGGATGGGTCTTTTGGCCCGTGCGAAGGCCGCGCATCTGGCGGCCTTGCTGCCCGATCCGCTGCCCGATCACAGCCTGCTGCGGGCGCCTGAAATAGGCGCGGTGATGGTGCGCGGGCGGGCGGGTGCGACGGGCGCGCCGTTCAACCTGGGTGAAATGACGGTGACGCGGTGCAGTTTAAGGCTGGCCTCGGGCGTGGTGGGACATGCCGTGGTGCAGGGCCGCGATCGCGCCCATGCGCGCCGCGCGGCAACGGTTGATGCGCTGATGCAGACCGGTGAAGCGGCGGCGATCCGGGCGGGGGTTCTGGTGCCCTTGGCCGAGGCCGAGACGGCGGCACGGCAGACCCGGGCCGAGAAGGCGGCGGCGACGAAGGTGGAGTTCTTCACCATGGTGCGGGGAGAGGACAAATGACGGGTGCCGATGTGCTGTCGGGTGGTTTTGTCGATCCGCCGATTGATGCGGCGCGGGCCTTTCGCGCCTGTCTGGACGTGATGGCGCGGCCTGGCCGGATTGCGGAACTTGACGGGGCCGTTCCGCCTCGGCCGCTGTCGGTGGCGGCGGGGGTGCTTGCTCTGACGCTGCTGGATGGGACAACGCCGGTGCATCTGGCGGGCGGGCATGACTGCGCGGCGGTGCGGGACTGGATCACCTTTCACACCGGTGCGCCCTTTGCGGATGCGGAAAGGGCGGCCTTTGCCTTTGGGACATGGGACGCGCTGCATCCTGTAACGCGCTTTGGCATCGGGACACCTGAATATCCCGACCGTGCCTGCACGCTGGTTGTGGAAAGTGCGATGCTGGAGCCTCGCGGGGCGCGGTTGTCGGGCCCGGGGATCAAGGATCACGCGCTTTTGTCACTGCCTGAAGTGGCGGCTTTTCGCGCCAATCGGGCGCTGTTTCCGCTGGGCTTTGACGCCTTTTTCACGGCGGGTACCCGGATTGCCGGATTGCCCCGATCCACCATCGTGGAGGACATCTGATGTATGTGGCCGTAAAGGGTGGCGAACGCGCCATCGACAATGCCCATGCCTTTCTGGGGGAAGAGCGGAGGGGCGATCCAGCGGTTGCGGAACTGACCACCGCGCAAATCCGCGAACAGTTGCGGTTGGCGGTGAACCGGGTAATGGCGGAGGGGTCTTTGTATGACCCGGACCTTGCCGCGCTGGCGATCAAGCAGGCGCGGGGCGATCTGATCGAGGCGGTGTTCCTGATCCGCGCCTATCGCACCACCCTGCCCCGGCATGGCGTATCGCTCCCCGTGGACACGGCGCAGATGGCGGTGACGCGGCGGATCAGCGCGACGTTCAAGGATGCACCCGGTGGGCAGGTGCTGGGGCCGACGTTTGATTACACGCACCGCCTGCTGGATTTCACGCTGGAGGCCAATGGCGAGGCGCCGGTTGCGCCCCGTGCGCCCGCGATGGCGGGGGCGGTGCCGCATATCACATCCTTTTTGAACCGCGACGGGATGATCGAGGAAGCCCCCCATGAAGACACCCCGCCGCCCGACCTAACGCGCGAGCCGATGGAACTGCCCGCGGCGCGCGCGACGCGGTTGCAGGCGATTGCGCGGGGGGATGAGGGGTTCATCCTATCACTCGCCTACTCCACGCAGCGCGGCTACGGGCGCACGCATGCCTTTGTGGGCGAGTTGCGGATCGGGATGGTGGCAGTGGAGATGGAGGTGCCCGAACTGGGGTTCGCCATCTGCATTGGCGAAGTGGAATTGACGGAATGCGAGACGGTGAACCAGTTCAAGGGATCACGCACGGAACCCCCGCAATTCACGCGGGGCTATGGCCTGACCTTTGGGCAGAATGAGCGCAAGTCCATCGCCATGAGCCTGGTTGACCGGGCACTGCGTTGGAAGGAATTGGGCGAGGATTACACCGGGGCCCCGGCACAGGATGAGGAATTCGTGCTGATGCATGCCGACAATGTGCAGGCGACCGGGTTTCTGGAACACATCAAGCTGCCCCACTACGTGGATTTTCAGAGCGAGTTGGAACTGGTGCGCAAGCTGCGGGCCGAGGTTGCGGCCAGCACAATGCAGGAGGCGGCAGAATGACCGACCAAGCGTACAACTTCGCCTATCTGGACGAGCAGACCAAGCGGATGATCCGGCGTGCGATCCTGAAGGGGGTGGCGGTTCCGGGCTATCAGGTGCCCTTTGCCAGCCGGGAAATGCCCATGCCTTATGGATGGGGCACGGGTGGGGTTCAGGTGACGGCAGCCTGTCTGACGCCCGAGGATGTGCTGAAAGTGATCGACCAAGGGGCGGATGACACCACCAATGCCGTGTCGATCCGCAAGTTCTTTCAGCGCACGGCGGGGGTAGCGACGACAGAGGCCACGGGCGAGGCGACGCTGATCCAGACGCGCCACCGCATCCCGGAACAGCCGCTGACCGAGGATCAGATCCTTGTCTATCAGGTGCCAATCCCGGAACCGTTGCGCTTTCTGGAACCGCGCGAGACGGAGACGCGGAAGATGCACAGCCTTGAAGAATACGGGCTGATGCATGTGAAGCTGTATGAAGACATCGCCCGGCATGGGCATATCGCCACCGCCTATGCCTATCCGGTGAAGGTGGAGGGGCGCTATGTGATGGACCCTTCACCCATCCCGCGTTTTGACAATCCGAAACTGTCAGACTGCCCGGCGCTGCAACTGTTTGGCGCGGGGCGAGAACAGCGCATCTATGCGCTGCCGCCCTATACGCAGGCCGTGAGTCTGGATTTCGAAGATCACCCGTTCGAGGCATCGAAGGCGCCGCATGACTGCGATCTGTGCGGTGCGGCGGACAGCTATCTGGACGAGGTCATCACCGATGATCAGGGCGGGCGGATGTTCGTCTGTTCCGACACCGATCATTGCCGCTGCCGCCGCGAGGCGGGGCATGTGGGGCGGCTGGGGACACCAATGGTTGAGGGGGTTGCCTGATGGGGGCCGTGGAATTGGGTATTTCCGCCAAGATAAAGCCCGAAGTTAAGTCGGAGGGTCCGCTGCTTTCTGTTCGCGGGTTGACCAAGCGCTATGGCGCGCGGATCGGCTGTGCGGATGTGGGGTTTGAACTGTGGCCCGGCGAGGTGCTGGGGATCGTCGGCGAAAGCGGTTCGGGTAAATCGACGCTGCTGTCTTGTCTGGCGGGGCATCTGGCGCCGGACACGGGCGAGGTGGTCTTTGCCACCCGCGAGGGGCCACGCGATGTGCTGACCATGACAGAACCCGAGCGGCGGCGGCTGTCGCGCACGGATTGGGCCTTTGTCCATCAGAACCCGCGCGACGGGTTGCGGATGGGCGTGACGGCGGGCGGCAATGTGGGCGAGCGGTTGATGGCCGTGGGCGCACGGAACTATGGCGACATCCGCGACCGGGCGACGGATTGGCTGGGGCGGGTGGAAATTGCCGCAGAGCGGATCGATGATCGGCCTTCTGCCTTTTCCGGCGGGATGCAGCAGCGGTTGCAGATCGCGCGCAATCTGGTGACGGGGCCACGACTGGTGTTCATGGATGAACCCACGGGGGGGCTGGATGTCAGCGTGCAGGCGCGGCTGTTGGATCTGCTCCGAGGGCTGGTGCGGGAGATGGGGCTTTCGGCCATCATCGTGACGCATGATCTGGCGGTGGTGCGGTTGCTGGCGGATCGGCTGATGGTGATGAAATCCGGCCATGTGGTGGAGCAGGGTTTGACTGATCAGGTGCTGGACGACCCGCAGCATGCGTATACGCAACTCCTCGTCTCTTCCGTTTTGCAGGTTTGACATGATCGAGATATCCGAGCTTTCAAAGACCTTTACCCTGCACAATCAGGGCAGCGCGGTGATCCGGGTGATGGCGGATGCCAATCTGACCGTGGCACCCGGCGAATGTGTCGGGCTGATCGGTGCGTCGGGGGCGGGGAAATCCACGCTGATGCGGATGGTCTATGGCAACTATCTGGCCGCAGCGGGCAGCATCCGGATTGCGGGGACGGACATCACCCGCGCCACCCCGCGCGAGATCATCGCATTGCGGCGCAGCACCCTGGGATATGTGAGCCAGTTTCTGCGGGTGGTGCCGCGCGTGCCGACGCTGGATGTGGTGGCAGAGCCGCTGCTGACGCTGGGCCATCCGATGGCCGAGGCGCGGGCGCGGGCCGCGGGGTTGCTGCGCGTTTTGAACATTCCCGAACGGCTGTGGACGCTGTCGCCCACCACCTTCTCCGGGGGGGAACAGCAACGCGTGAACATCGCGCGGGGGTTCATCCACCCTTATCCGGCGCTGCTGCTAGATGAGCCGACGGCAAGCCTTGATGCCGCGAACCGGGAGGTTGTGCTGTCACTGATCGAGGCGGCCAAGGCGCGAGGGGCGGCGATCCTTGGGATTTTCCATGACGAGGCGGCGCGGGCGCGGGTCTGTGATCGGTTCGTGGATGTGGCGGCCTTTACCCCCAGAGCGGCAGCATGACAGCCAATAGGATGGGGCGTTTGTTTGCGGTTGTCGGCCCGTCCGGCGCGGGGAAAGACACGCTGATCGATGCAGGCCGCGCGGCGCGACCCGACCTGCTGATCGTGCGGCGGGTGATCACCCGGCCCGAGGCTTTGGGTGGCGAGGATTTCGAAGGGGTGAGCGAGGCGGAGTTTGCCAAACGCAAGGTGCGGGGTGACTTCGCGCTGGACTGGCGGGCGCATGGGCTGCGCTATGGTCTGCCCGCGTTGCAGATTGCGGAACGGCTGGCGGGGCGGGATGTGCTGTTCAACGGATCGCGCGCGGCACTGGAAGCGGCGGCGATGATCTTTCCCGATCTGGTGGTGATCCGCGTGACCGCCCCATCGACGGTGTTGATGGAACGCCTGCTGGCGCGCGGGCGCGAGACGCGCGAGGAGATTGCCGCGCGGATACAGCGGGCGAGCTATGAGGTGCCTGCCGGGCTGAGCGTGATCGACGTCAGCAATGACGGGCCACTGGAGGCCGGGGTGGCGCGGTTTCTGGACGCGATTCAGCCGGTAAGCGGGTAGCGATGCAGCAGATGAAACCATCCGTCGCCATCTTCGCCGAACAGGCAGAGGTCTGTGATGTCGAACGGGCGCGGCAGCACCTCGGCAAACCACGGGCCAAGAATCGCGGCAGTCGCCTGGGCAGCAGCGGGGGGCAGGTCATCGGTGAGGGTGAGGTGGAAACGAAACTCCTCCATCACATAGGGATAACCCCAGCGGGCGAGCAATTCGCGTTGACGGGGGCTGAGCCGGTCGGGGCGGCGGCGGGCGACTTCCACCTCGGTCAATGGGGAGCGGAGGGGATCAAGGCGGCTCACAACCTCGGCCCCGAGCGCGAGGAGGTCGGTCTCATCGCCTTCAGGGGTGAAGGCGAGAAAGCCCTTGAGGATTTCGAGGCGCAGGCCCGCCATCCGCACCGGGGGCAAGCGCGTGGCCAGCGCGGCGAGGTCGGATTGCAGCAAACGCGCATCGACGCCTTCGGCAAGGCGGAACGGGGCCTTGATCGTGCCATGAAAGCCATAGCGCCGGGGGGCAGCGGTCAGCGTGGCTGCCGGGCCGGGAAGGCCGGGCAGATCAGGGGCCGCATCGGACAGCCAGAGATTGGCGCGGGTGGCGAAATCGCCGGGCGGCGGCGCGTAGTAGACGGCAAAGCGTTTGAAATCTGTCATGCCCGCAGCCCTAGCGCCCGTCTGTCACATGGATGTGACGCAATGCCCCCATGTGATGCCTTTTGCATTTCCCTGCGGCCAGTATCGCCGCCCCTTTTCATCGGACGAGACCTATGACCGAGACGATCCTTGCCAATGCCACCCTTGTTCTGCCCGATGAGGTGTTCACCGGGGCGCTTTTGCTGCGTGATGGGGTGATTGCGGATATCGCCAAGGGCGCGGCGCAGCCTGCGGGGGCCGAGGATATGGGCGGCGACATGCTGATGCCCGGTCTGATTGAATTGCATACGGACAATCTGGAACGCCATATCGAGCCCCGGCCCAAGGTGGCATGGCCCCATGCCGCCGCCATCATCGCGCATGATGCGGAATTGGCAAGTGTAGGGATCACCACGGTATTCGATGCACTGCGGGTGGGATCGGTGGTATCCAAAGCCAAGGCGAATTACGGGGAATATGCCCGTGCCTTGGCCGATGAGATCATCGCGCTGCGTGAGGCAGGGGCGCTGCGGATCAACCATCTGCTGCATCTGCGAGCCGAGGTCTGTTCCGAGACGCTGATCGCGGAGTTGGGCAAGTTCGGGCCAGAGGATGGGGTCGGGATCGTCAGCCTGATGGACCACACGCCCGGACAGCGGCAGTTTCGCGACATCACGCAGTTGAAAAATTACGTCTGCGGCAAGCACGGGTTTTCGGATGCGGAATTCGTGGAGCATGTCGAAGGGCAGAAGGCGCTGTCAGCGATGATGGGCAGCGCGCATGAATCGGCGGCGGTAGAGGCTGCGCGCCGCTATGGCGCGGTTCTGGCCAGCCATGATGACACGACCGAGGGGCATGTCGCGCAATCGGCGCGGCATGGCGCGACCTTTGCTGAATTTCCCACCACGGCCGAGGCGGCGCGCGCCTGCCGGGCGCAAGGCATTGCAGTGATGATGGGGGCGCCGAACCTGATCCGGGGCGGGTCGCATTCTGGCAACGTCGCCGCGCAGGCGCTGGCCGAGGAGGGGCTGCTGGATATCCTGTCGTCGGATTATGTGCCGTCATCGCTGCTGTCGGCGGCGCTGATGTTGGGCGATCTGTGGGGCGATCCGGCGCGGGCGGTGGCCACGGTGACGCGGGCACCTGCGACGGCGACGGGGCTTATGGATCGGGGCGAGATTGCGCCGGGCAAGCGGGCGGATGTGATCCGGGTGCATCGCTTTGGCGATGCCGGGATGCTGCGCGGGACGTGGGTGGCGGGGCGGCGGGTGGGCTGATCCCTTACCACTTTACATGGGCGGGCCAGCGGAACACCTCATCCCCCTGCCCGCCCAGCGCCATGGTGCGGCGGCGGAGTTCGGCGGCGATGTCATTGCGGGCAATCCCGGCAAGGGTTTCTGCCGTGATCGGTTGGCCGATCGTCATGTCCAGCGGACGTCCCATGAGACGGCGGGTTTCGTGGAAGATCAGCGCGATGCGCAGCGGATAGGACAGGTGGCTGGCCATCTGGAACAGGCGGGAATTCTGGCCCGCGAAATGCACGGGCAGCGTTGTCACACCGGGAAGCGTGGCAAGGCGGCCAAGGAAGGCATGCCATTCGGCATCATGGGCGCGCCCGCGAATGGGCGAATTGGCCGTGGCGATGCCACCACCGGGGAAGATCGCCACGACCTTGCCGGCTGACAGCAATTCAACGGCCAGCTTGCGGCTTTGGCCCGAGGTCTTGCGCCCCTCCGGTGTACCACTGAAATCGATGGGCAGCAGGTGGGGGGCAACTTCGGGCGGCTGGCACAGGACGCTGTTGGTCAGGATCTGCACATTGCCGCGCAGGCGCATGCCAAGCTGGCCAAGCGCCAGACCGTCGATGATGCCATAGGGGTGGTTGGCCACGAGCAAGAGGCCGCCAGTCTGCGGGATGTTGGACGCGGGCAAGTGCCATGTGGTGCGCGGCGCAATGCGGAGAAGGCGCAGGGCGGCGTCAAAGACCGATTCCTCGTGGCGCGGGCCGGCCTGCCAATCCCTGTATAGGCCGCGCAGCATGGGCTGGCCGCTGGCGCGTTCGACGGCGCGGATCAGGGCGCGGCGAAAGGGGGATTGGCCGGGATGGCTGTAGGTGAGGTCGGGCGCGGTGTCGTCGGTGGCGAAAGTGTCGGTCATTGCGTCCCCTTTTTTCGGTCAAGCCATCTGGGCCAGATGAAGCGCTGCGTCGGGCAGCGCCGAATAGCCACCGCGCCCGGCAACCCAGGTGCGGATGGGTGCCGGCATGCCCTGATCGGGCCAGTCGAGAAGAACCAGATCGGCGCGTTGGCCCGGCGCGATGCGACCACGATCCGCCAGACCCATGGCCGCCGCCGGATTGGCAGAAACGAGCCGCCACAGCGCGGGCAGGCTGGCCACGCCATCGGCCAGCAGGCGCACGACGGCACCCAGCATGGCCGGATAGAAGTAATCAGACGCCAGAATATCGCACAGGCCGCGCGCGATCATCTCGGCCGCGCCGGGCGAGCCGAGGTGTGAACCGCCGCGCATTGCGTTGGGCGCGCCAAGGACGATCCAATCGCCCTTTTCCCGTGCCGAAAGGAACACGCGTTCATGCATCGGGAATTCCGCGATCTGCGCGCCATGGGCGCGGTAAAAGTCGCGTGTGTCGGTCTGGCTGTCATCATGCGACAGCATGGGTGCGCCGCGTTCGGCAGCCATGGCGGCCACCACGGCAATGTCATCCCCGACGCGCGGGCGGCGGTTCCAGACCGTCATCATCAGCGCGACATAGGCATCAAGATCCATATGCGACCGCTTGGCGCGGCTATCCATCTTGGCCCGGAAGGCGGGGGTGGAAAGGTCGGTCACCGGGTAATCTGGCACCAGGTCGAACGGACGGTCATGCAGCGCGATGGAGGGGTGCAGCAGGGCCGATGAAGTGTGGTCATTGAAGGCGACAGAAGGCGCGTCCTTGGCGGCCAAGGCCTCGGCCATCAGGGGGATGGCTTCGGGGCAGAAGGTTTCCCAGCGCAGTTGCAGACGGTTTTCCACCGTCAGGCGCGGGCGCAGGCGGCCCAAGGCGTGCAGCATGTCCCATCCGGTTTGCACGGAACGCAGGCCGGGTTCCCAGCTGAGCGTGAGGGCGTGGTAGGCGGTGGCGATGCCGTTTGCGGCAAGCTGACGGTCAGTTTCCAGAAGCGCGGCGTCGATCGGGACGGTCACGCCGGGGCGGGGCATGATCTGGCGTTCAAACGCATCGCCGTGGATGTCGACAAAGGCGGGGGCAAGGATGCGACCGCGCGCGTCGATCACCGCTGCGCCGTCGCGCGCCACATCCAGCCCGGTGATGCGTCCGGATTCGATCCGGACCGCAGCGCGTTCGATGCGGTCTTCTAGGATGACGCGCGCGCCTTCAATGACGACGGCATCCATCACAGACGCTCCGCCAAGATATGCCAATGCCATGAGCCGGGCTTTTCATGTTCCCTGTCGATGAGCGAAAGCGGCTCGAACCCGGAGAAAAGCGCCAGAAGATCGCGCGCATTGCAGAAGTAATGCGGGTGGACCTTGTCGCCTTCGCCGTCGAAGACCCAGGTATTGCGCGAAATCTCACGCCCCGGTGCAAGGGCCTGTTCCACCGGAACACGGCGGGCGGACAGCATGGTGGCCATGAAGGTGCCGCCGGGGCGCAGGACGCGGGCGACTTCGGCCAATGTGGTGCGGACCACGGTTTCATCGCCGTGATAGATCACGTTCCAGGACAGGACGTGATCGAAGGTTCCGTCGGCATAGGGCAGATCGGTCATCGCACCCTGCTTCACACCGATATCCAGCCCTTCGGCCTTTGCTGCGAGGTCGATCACGCGGACGGATTCGGCGGCGGCATCCAGCGCCTGAACCTTCAGGCCCATCCGGGCCAGTGCCAGAGCGTGCCGTCCGATCCCGGCGCCAAGGTCAAGGACGCGCGCGCCTTTGGGAAGATGGGCGGCATGGGCCAGAACCTCATCCTCGGCGCGTGCCCATTTGGACGTGCCGTCAGCGCGCTGCCATTCTTCGTTCCAGTAGCGATGAGCCGTATCGGTTGTCATGGCAGAGCCTTTTCAGATCAATTTGGACCGGATCCAGCTGGACCCTTGTTCGACGATCATCACCAAAGCCAGCAGCATCAGGATGATGGTCAGCGCCTCGTCGTAGTTGAACAGGTCGAAGGCGACTTTCAGATCGACCCCGATGCCGCCCGCGCCCACAAGGCCCAAAGCCGCCGACCCGCGCACGGCCTTTTCCAGCGCAAAGAGCGAGGTTGCGGTGAACGATGGAAGACAGGCGGGAAAGACGGCAGAGAAGATGATGCCCATGCGGCTGGCACCGATGGAGCGCAGGGCGTCTTGCGGGCCGGTGTCGGCCTCTTCCATCGCTTCGGCGAAGAAGCGGCCGGCAAAACCGATCTTGTCGACCATGATGGCCAGCACGCCAGCAGCGGGGCCAAGGCCCACCATGATGATGAAGAAGATCGCCCAGACCAGATCGGGGATGGTGCGAAACAGCGCAATGATCGCGCGGGCCGCAACGCGGATCAGCGGGTGCGGCGACAGACGGTCGGTGGCGAGGATTGCGAAGGGCACCGCAAAGACAAGGCCAAGCGCCGCCCCGGCAACGGCCATTTGCAGGGTTTCCAGCAGCTTTAGCGCGATACGGTCGATCCGGCTGATATCCGGCGGGAACATCTGCGCCAGCAGGCCAGAGGGTGCAAAAAGGCGGGTGATCCCGCGACCCAGCGCATCGAATTGTGGGGCAGTGGCGGCGATGCTGGAGACGACCAGCGCCAGCACAACGATGATCCCGATGTATTCGCCGATGCTGCGATGTTCGAACCGTGGCAGGTTGACCGTTCCGTTTGCCATCCGTGTCATTCCTGATGTTCGAAGAAGCGCCGCAGATGCGCGGCGTCGGTGCCTTGGGTGGGACGGTCCATCACGATCTTGCCTTGTTGCAGGCCAAGGATGTGGTCGGAGAATTCCAGCGTGTGTTCCATTCGGTGCGAAATCACGATCAGCGTCAGTCCGTCCTGACGGGCGAGATCGGACAGCAGGCGCATGATCTCTTCGCCGGATTGCGGATCGAGGCTGGCATCGGGTTCATCGGCCAGGATGATGCGGGGACGTTGCATCAGCATCCGCGCGATGGCCACGCGCTGTGCCTGCCCGCCGGACAAACTGTCGACGCGTTGCAGGGCGCGGTCGGCTAGGCCAACGCGGGCGAGGCATTCCAGCGCTTCGGCGCGAACAGCGGCAGGGGCGATGGATTGGAACCAGGCGCGCGGGCCGGACATGCGGGCCTGCACGCCATGCACCACGTTGGACAGCGCCGAAAGGCGGGGAACGAGGTTGTGCTTTTGCCAGACCACGCCGACCTGCGCCCGAAAGGCCCGCAGCCCGCGCGGCGAGAGCGAGAGCACGTCCTGCCCCAGCATCTGCACCTGCCCGGCCGAGGGTTCAATCAGCCGGATCAGGCATTTCATCAGGGTGGATTTGCCCGAGCCGTTCGCCCCGATCAGGGCCGTCGCCACACCGGCGCGGACAGTGAAATCGATGCCCGCCAGAACCACGCGCCCGTCAAAGGATTTCTCCAGCTTCGAGACGGAAAGAACAGACCCCGCTTGCGCGGGATCTGTTGTCAAAAGCGGGGCGCGTAGGGGCGCATTCATCGGGCGATCACTCGCCCACGAATTCGGTGAATTCGGTCACGCCGACATTTTCAAACATCTTGCGGACGTTGTCGTAATCGGCATCGGTCACCGATGCGTTGAAGCTGCCGCCGATGTATTTTTCGTTTTCCTCGGTCGAGGTGACGGCGGCGATCAGTTCTTCGCCATGGTCGGCAAAGGTCTTGCGAACAATGTCGACCACTTCGGCGGGCACTTTGGACGAGGCGAGCAGGATGTCATTGGGCAGTTCCGCGCCCTTGACCAGAACGCGCAGTTTCTGATCAGGGAAGGCTTCGGTCATCTGGTCGATATGGGTGCGGTTCAGGCCGATGGCTGCAATCTCGCCGCTGATCAGGGCTTCCATCGCAATGTTGCGCTTCAGGAAGACGGGTTCGTAATCCGTGCCATAGACAAGGCCCGCTTCGGCCAGCAGGGTGGCCGGCGACAGGTGCTGCGAGGTGGAACCGATCTCACCGAACGAGATTTTCTGGCCCTTCAGACCCGCCGTATCCTTGATTTCGGAACTGTCGAGGACGACTACGTTGGAATAGTAGTCCGGGCGGTTCCAGGTCACCACCGGCACGGCATCCATGCGGGCGTTGAACACGACATACTCCGCCGGGCCGGTCAGCACGAAATCGACCTGCTCGGCGGCCATCGCCTCGACCGCCACGGTGCGGCCGGAAACGGGGAAGAATTCGACCTTGAGGCCGGAGATCTTTTCAAAGGCATCCTTGAACGGACCCATTTCGCGCTGCACGGCTTCGGCACCATCAATATCGGTGACGGCAAAGCGGATGGTTTCTTGCGCCGCGGCGATGCCTGCCCCTGCCATCATGGCAAGGCCGAAGATGCCGGCTTTCAGAAGATTGGTCATGGAACCCCCAGTGGATGCGATTGGCGTTCCAAGCGGGGTAGAGCGGGCAGATGACAGCGGGATGATGGTTTGGTTGCCGGATTGTAACGACGGGATGGCGTTACATGAAATTCATCTTACTGTTGCAGGCGTCATCTGCCGCCCGGAGGGGGATCAGATATGGCGGGTAAGGCCGCCATCAACGATCAGGGTCTGGCCGGTCACATAACTGGAATCGTCAGTCAGCAGGAAGGCAGCGGCCTTGGCCTGTTCTTCCACCTTTGCGATGCGCTTCAGCGCGGCAAGGTCGCCGTATTTCGCCACATCAAGGCTGTCGGTGAACCCCGGCGCAAGGCAGTTCATGCGGATGTTCTGCGGACCGTAGCGATCGGCATAAAGCTTGGTGAAGGAGGATACCCCGGCGCGATAGACGCAAGAGGCCGGGAACCAGAGGGAGGGTTCGAAACTGGCATAGGTGGTGACGTTGACGATGGCGCCGCCGCCCTGTTCCTGCATCACGGGGGTGACGAGCCGCGCCATGCGGATCACGGATTTTACGATCATCTCATTGGCGAGATCCCAGTTTTCATCGGTGATTTCCAGAAGGTCACCCTTGGGCGGATGGCCCGTATGGTTCAGCACCGCGTCGATGCGGCCATGGGTGGCCATGGCCAGATCGACGATGGCCTTCAGGTCATCGGCGCTTTGCGCCACGCCGCGGCGCGCGACTCCGCCCAGTTCGGCGGCGAGGGTTTCGCAATTCTCTGAAGGCGACATCAGGACCAGCGCATAGCCACGCATGTGCATTTCGCGCGCGACGGCAGCCCCGATCCCGCGGCCACTGCCGGTTAGCAGACAGACTTTTTGAACCATGATTCTTCCCTTCGGCGCTTGCGCCCGGCTAATCGGGCAGATGCCCTTGTCCCACAGCATGCCCAACCGCCCCGGAAAGAGCCATCCGTTTCGATGGGGATTGGCGGATGCCGCATCAGCGCAGCAGGAGGCCGATCTGTTGCGCCAGCATGGCAGGATCGACAGGCTGCTCCGTATCAACCTCGATCAGGGGGAACCCACCCGAAGGGCGTGCACGTTCGGCCAGTGCGCGCAGTTCCGGCACATAGTCCAGACCGGGGTGGCCGGCGGGGCGGCTTCCTGCGCGGCGCGAGTAACGGTCGGCGATGGTATCAGGCCGGGCGTGGCACCAGACTTCGACCACCTCAGTGATCCCGGCGCGCTGCAACCCCTCGTCCAGCACGGCGCGGGGCTGGAAGCCGAACCATGCGTCTATAATGACTGTCGCGGCGGGCGGGTGCTGGGCGACCATGTCGAAGATGGCGGAGTATGTGGCCATGCCGAAGCGGCGGTTCATCGGGCGGTCGACAGGCGCGAATTCCAGCAGGAAGGGGTTCTTGACCGTATCAAGCGACAAGACAGGCCAGCCCCCAGTGCGAGAAAGGTGATCGGCGATTCCGGATTTACCCGACGCCGGAACCCCGTTGACCAGAATGGCACGGCGGCCGCGCGGCAGGCTGGCCAATGCCGCGCCCGTCACGCCCGCATCATCCTGAAGGGCCGCAGCGACCACGGGCGCATCGAACCAGGACCGCGCGGATGGCACGCGGGCAAGGGCCGCCAGTGCAGCCGCGCCTGCCCCACCACCGATCAGCACCAGATCGGGCGAAACAGCCGTGATCATCGTGTCGATCGCGGAACGCAGCGGGGCAGCCCAGCGCATCAGCACGGTTTGCGCAGCGGAATCGTCGTCCATCGCCAACAAATCCTGGGCTCGCAGATGCGATGGCAACCCGGCTTCGGCCAGATGGGTGGCGAAGGCAGTGCCGGAACTTTCCGTTTCGACGCAGCCGCGACGTCCGCAGACGCACGGCCGCCCTTCGGGCATGACGACGAGATGGCCCAGTTGCCCTGCCGTTCCGCGGCCCCGCAGGATGCGCCCATGGTCGAGGATCGCCCCGCCAATGCCTGTGCCGATCGTGAACAGGACGGCATTTGCGCAGCCCCGGGCAGCGCCCACCCGCGCCTCGGCGATAAGGGCCATGCTGGCGTCATTGTCGATGGTGACGGGCAGACCCGCCTCTTCGGCCAGCCGCCGGGCAAAGGGAATGCTGGACAGGTCGACATAACCACCCGACAGCGCGACCTGACGGTCGAAATCCACCTGACCGGGCACACCGGCACCGATGGCCACGGTATCGGCATCGCGCAGGGCGGAGATCAGGGCAAGGCAGATGCGCAGGCAGGCATCCGGGTCGCGGTCTGTGGCCACGGCGCGACGGTCAAGGATGGTGCCGTCCGGTGCCACCCGCGCGGCGCGGATGTTGGTGCCGCCGATATCGATGCCGATGGCATTGCGCGGCATGGGTCAACCGCGCGGCATGTGCCGCCCGATGACGGCCTGAAGTTCCCGCAAGCGGGGTACGGCCATCGTGGTCAGCCGTTCGCGTGTAACGTCACGGTCGAGCGAGATGCAATCCTTCCACAAGGACCGCCCTGCAATCACACCGGATGCGCCATTCGCCATCGCCGTCTCCACCTGTCCAAGGAAGGTGGCATGATCGACGCCTGCCGACAACACCGCCCATGGCACATCGCCCGCCATCCGGGTTATGTTGGCGCAGGCCTCGGCTGTGCCGGGGAACGGGATCTTGAGCACCTTGGACCCAAGGTCGAGGCAGATGCGCGACCCGCCTTCGATCAGCGCGGGAATGGCTTTCGCATGGGTGGCCTTGTCCTCATCCGGCAGGGCGTATGTGAGAAACTCTACGACCAGCAGCAGGTCTTCGGCGGCGAAATCGTCGATCACCTGTTTCAGAAGGGCGATGTTCTGGGTGTTGGCGGCCGGAATGTCGGACCGCAGATAGACCATGATCTTGCCACCCGTGCCGCCCAGTTCCCGCACACGGCGCGCGGTGATGCCGGGAACAAGCTTTGAGATGCGATAGCCTTCGGGCGTGGTTCCAAATCCGGAATCGTCCAGCCCGACCAGCAGCGCGGTCGATTTGTGCAGGTGCCCTTCGTCGATCATCCCCGGCAATGCGCAGACCGGATCGACCAGAATCGCCGTGGCGTGACGGGCAAGATGGGAGCCAATGTCGATCTTCGTGGCCCCAAGCACATCAATGCCGATCTTTGCCTGTTCCTCGGGCGTGGCGGCGAGAAGGGTCCGCATACCGCCGCGCTGATCGCAGGCCACAACCATCATGGCGCCCTCGTCGCCGCAGATCATCTGATAGCCGCGCCGTTCAGCGGTTGTCATCCCAGTCATGCCACTGCCTTTTCTGTGTCGTCGCGCCGGCATCGGCGCTGTAAAATCTTGCGAACACCCTTCCCCTGCTGATCTGTGCGATTGCCACGAACTGCGAAGGTGATATGGTGACCGAGGTTGTGTAACACGTTGCTGAAAGGAATTGCAATCTGTCTCAGATCGCTTCATCCGACGCGAGCGAAACCCGCGCGCTGATTCATATGGTGGCAAAGCTGCACTATGAATCTGACCTGCCGCAGGTTCAGATCGCAAAGCAGCTTGGGGTTTCCACGGCAACGATCTCGCGCCTGTTGCAGCGGGCACGGGCCGAGGGGATTGTGCGGATCGAGGTGCGCGATCTGGTGGTGCCCGATGCGTTGGCCGCGCAACTGGAACGACACCTGGGATTGCGGCGCGTCGCGGTCAGCGAAGCTGCGCCAAGCGGTGTGGCGATGGCGCTGGCTGGTCCGCTTGGCACGATGCTGAAGACGGCGAACATGGCCCCCGGATCGGTGCTTGCGCTGGGCTGGGGGCGGACGATCCGCGCGGTGCTGGAGGCGGGGCTGCCGAAGATTCCAGGGGTTCTGGTTGTGCCGGCGACAGGTGGCATGTCGCAGCATCAGGCGCATTTCCAGATCAACGAATTCGCGCGAATCGCTGCGGAACAGCTGGATGGAACCGCGAACTTTCTGCACGCGCCGGTGCTGCCGAGTGCGGAATCGCGCAACATCTTTCTGTCTGATCCGGCGATTTTGCAGACTGTGGCGCTGTGGGACCGCATCGATGTGGCTGTGGTCGGGGTCGGTTTGCCCCATTCGTTGAACGCGCCAGAGGCAAGTGTCGCGACACCGGATGAGCAGCGCCTGCTGAACTGTGCCGGCGATGTGGTGCGGCATTACTTTGACGCGCATGGAAACATGATCGATTGGGACGGAGCGGAACGGTTGATCGCCGTGTCCGAAACGCAATTGCAAAAGGCGCGGCTGTGCATCGGCGTGGCGGCGGGCGAAGCGAAGGCGCCGTCGATCATCGGGGCGGCACGGGCGAATCTGATCAACGCGCTGGTCACGGATTCGACCACCGCGCAGGCGGTGCTGGGGCTACTGCGCGCCCCGATCTGAAAACGTTTGCAGGTGCAGAAAGTTATTGCTGCAAAAAATTGCTCTTGACGATTTCACACTTCGCGCTTTCAGTTACGCTACTTGAAACGAGGGTGATGGACGGGCCGCCTGCCTGTCACGGCACCCCCACCGGGAGGAGATATCATGAAACGTCGTTCGATTCTGAGCGCCGCAGCCGCTGCCTCTGTCGCCCTGACCATGGGCATGGGTGCCGCGCAGGCGCAGGACAAGAAATTCACCATCGCACTTGTTCCGGGCCTGACCACGGATGCCTTCTACATCACCATGCAAAAGGGCGCGCAGGCCGCGGCTGATGCGTTGGGGGTAGAGCTGGTGTTCCAGGGCGCGCCCGATTTCAACCCGGTGACGCAGGTGCCGGTGCTGGACGCGGTGATCGCGCGGGCTCCGGACGCGATCCTGATCGCGCCCACCGAC
The DNA here is from genome assembly GCA_022843025.1 of Paracoccaceae bacterium. GTDB lineage: Bacteria > Pseudomonadota > Alphaproteobacteria > Rhodobacterales > Rhodobacteraceae > Paragemmobacter. The sequence goes on from JALHOL010000004.1 coordinate 96,847, forward strand.
ACGACCCAGCTGATCGAACCGCTGCGCAAGGCGCATGACGCGGGCATCCCGGTGATTACGGTGGATACGTTCATCGGGACCGGCCAGTACCAGACAGGTGCAGGCGATGCCGATTTCCCGCTGGCCTATATCGCATCGGACAACGTGCTGGGCGGCAAGATCGCGGCACGCGCGCTGGCCTCGGCCATTGGTGGCGAAGGCAAGGTCTATGTGTCGAACGTGAAGCCGGGGATTTCCACCACCGACCAGCGCGAAGCAGGCTTCAAGCAGGCGATGGCCGAAGAATTCCCGAACATCACGGTTCTGGAAACCCAGTTCAACGACAACGACGCCAACAAGGCCGCCTCGCAGTTGCAGGGTGTGCTGGCGCGCGAGGCCGATCTGAAAGGCGTCTTCGGGGCGAACCTGTTTTCGGCGCTTGGTGCGGCGAATGGCGTCCAGCAGGCCGGTCAGTCGGGCACGATCAAGGTTGTGGCCTTTGACGCGCCGACGTCGATCGTGGACAACCTGACCACCGGACTGGTGGATGTGGCCATTGCCCAGCACCCGGCCGAGATTGGCTATTACGGTGTTGTGTCGGCCTTTGCCCACCTGACGGGCAATTCCATCCCGGTCAGCATCGGGACGGGCTTCACCATCATCACCAAGGACAACGTGACCGATCCGAACGTGGCGAAATACGTTTATTCCGACTGATCACGACCGGCCCCGCGCTGCACAGGCGCGGGGCCATTCCGATGCGTCACATCACAAGACCGCAAGCCGGGCCCGTGGGTCCGGCACGCTGTCCCAGACCACAGGACCACCCCATGACGACCGAAGCGCCGGGACCGGCTGGCGGGCATGTCTCGCCCCCTGCTGACCATGCCGAAAAGAGCCGCACCGTTGTGCAGCGCATTGCCGACCTGCGGGCCTGGCTGTTTCTTGCCGCCCTGATCCTGGGTTTCGAGATCTGGAGCCGGGTTTCCTTTGGCGGTTCCTTTGTCTTCAACCCCTATAACATCACCTCGATCGCGATCTTTGCGGTGGCACCCCTGCTGTTGGCGACGGGGCAGACCTTCGTGATCATCTCGGGCGGCATCGATCTGTCGATGGGCTTTATCATGGGGCTTGCCGCCGTGGTCGCAGCGCATGTGATCAACTGGGCCACCCCGACCATGGGTATGCCGATGGCGGTGCTGTTCGGGTCGCTGGTCGCGGTGGGGATCGCGATGATCCCCGGCTGTGTGAACGGTCTGCTGGTATCGCGCCTGAATGTGCCGCCCTTCATCGGGACATTGGGCATGTTCGGTGTGGCACGGGGCGTGGCCTTTCTGCTGGCGGGCGGAACGACCGTGCCTGTGCAGAATTCGTTCTTTGCCACGCTGGGCAACGGCCGCATCTTCGGCATCCCGTGGATCGTGATCGTGACTGCGATCTTCGTGCTGATCATGCACTATCTGCTAAGCCAGACCCGGTTCGGGCAGCACAACTATGCCATTGGCGCCAATGCACAGGCGGCCCGGCGGGCGGGCATCAACATCAAATCGCATCTGCTGCGCCTTTATATCCTGTCGGGGATCTGTGCGGGGCTGGCCGGTGTTCTTTATGCGGCGCGATTCAGCGCGGGTGCGGCGCAGGCGGGGGAACCCTTGCTGCTTGATTCCGTGGCGGCTGTCGTCATTGGCGGGGCAAGTCTGTTTGGCGGGTCGGGCACCATCCTTGGAACCGTTGCGGGGGCCTTCGTGATTGCCGTCATCCAGTACGGGCTGGTTTTCATAAATGTCGAACCCTTCTGGCAGTTCATCTCTGTCGGGGTGGTCATCATCATATCGGTGCTGATCGATCAGGCGCAGCGCCGGATCAGCGGAGGGCGGCAAAGTGAGTGAGACATCCCCTCTGCTGGAGGTGCGCAACCTGTCCAAGAATTTTGGTCCGGTGCAGGCGCTGAACGATCTGACGATGCATGTGGGCGCAGGCGAGGTTGTTGCACTGGCCGGTGACAATGGCGCGGGCAAGACCACGTTGATCAAGGCAATCTCGGGCGTCTATCGGCCTTCGTCGGGCAGCGTGCTTCTGGAAGGCCAGGAGGTGAGCTTTGCATCACCGCAGGAGGCGCGAGAACGCGGGATCGAGACTATCTATCAGGATCTGGCGCTGGCGGATAACCTGTCCATCGGGGCCAACATCTTTCTGGGCCGCGAGCCGATGACCAAGCGCTTTGGCTTTTTGCCTGTTCTTGACCGCAAGAAAATGGCGCAGGCGGCAAAGGAAACCATGGCACTGCTGGATTTCCACGTCAGCCGGATGGAGGCACCTGTTTCCAACTTTTCCGGCGGGCAGCGGCAGGCGGTGGCCATCGGGCGCGCGGTCTATTGGAATGCGCGTATCCTGATCATGGATGAACCCACCGCCGCGCTTGGCGTGCCGGAACAGCGCAAGGTGATCAGCCTGATCCACCAGCTGAAGGCGCAGGGGCGGGGCGTGATCTTCATCTCGCACAATCTGCAAGACATCTTTGCGGTGTCGGACAGGATCGTCGTGCTGCGGCGGGGCGTGATGGCGGGCGAACGCCGCATCGCCGACACCACGCATGACGAGGTGGTGAAATTGATGGTCGGGGGCTGATGCGATGACGGCGCGTCCGGTCATCGGATCGCTTGGCGAGTTGCTGGTGGAATTCGTGTGTACCGAAACCGACGGGCGAAATCTGCGCCCGTCGGTCTATCGCGGCCCGTTCCCCAGTGGCGCACCGGGGATATTCATTGATCAGGCGGCGCTTGCGGGCGCGCAGGCGGTTTTTGCCGGGGCGGTGGGAACCGATGCCTTTGGGCAGGTGGTGCTGGGCAGGCTTGTGGCCGATGGCGTATCGGACAGCCTGATCCGCCAGATCCCCGGCCTGCCCACAGGTACTGCGCATGTCAGCTATAACAGCGATGGCAGCCGCGATTTCGTGTTCAACATGGCCGCCTCTGCCGCCGCGCGCTTTCCCAAAGGGCGAGAGGCGATCGAGGGGTTTCTTGCCGCCGGAACAGAGGTGCTGCACATTTCCGGCTCTGCCTTGGGTGACCCCGAGATGCGCGCTGCAATCGCCGAGGTCGCTGTCGCCCTGCATAAGGCCGGGGTCGCCCTGTCGATTGATCCGAACATCCGCACCGAATTGATGTCGGATGCAGGCTATCTGGACACGGTTCGCCATCTGATCGGGCTGGCGACCTATGTGCTGCCATCGGATGCGGATGCCGTGCTGCTTTGGCCCGGTGCGGGGTTTGCCGATTGGGCCAGCGCGCTGCCCGCACGGGTGGTGGCGCTGAAGCGGGGCGACAAGGGCGCGATGGCGCTGGCCGATGGCGTGCTGACCGATCTGCCTGCGCATCCTGTGACCGTGGTTGATCCAACCGGAGCGGGCGACTGTTTCTGCGGGACATTCGTTACACTGCTGGCCACCGGCATGGCCATGCCGGACGCGCTGGCGCGGGCGGTGGTCGCGGGCGCGCTGGCCGTGACGGCGCTGGGCCCGATGGAGGGCAACAGCCCAAGGGCGCGGATCGAGGCGGAACTGGCATGACGGCGCTGGCCGAGATTCTGGCACAGAACCTTGCGGGCAAGGGGCGCGGGTTGCCCGCATGGTGCACGGCGCATCCGGAAACGCTGGCCGCGATCCTTGCCACCTATCGCGATGACGATGCGCCGGTCCTGATCGAAGCGACATGCAATCAGGTGAACCAGCAGGGCGGCTATACCGGGATGACCCCGGATGCGTTTCGCGGGTTCATCGAAGGGTTGGCCGTTGCGCAGGGTGTCGATCCTGCGCGCCTTGTTCTGGGGGGCGATCATCTGGGGCCGAACCCGTGGCGGCACCTGCCGGCGGATCAGGCGATGGATCATGCGAGGGCCATGGTTGCAGCCTATGTTAAGGCCGGTTTCACCAAGATTCACCTTGATGCCTCGATGCCCTGCGGGGGTGAAGTGCTTTCGCAGCCGGAAATGGCCCGCCGCGCCGCAGACCTTGCCGCTGTGGCCGAGGCAGAGGCCGGAGGGCGGGTACTGGCCTATGTGATCGGGACCGAGGTTCCGATCCCCGGCGGTGAGACGGCCCCGGTGGACCGCCTGTCGATCACCACAGCCGAGGCAGCGCGGCAGACCATCGAGGAGCACCGCGATGCCTTTGCGGCGCGTGGCCTGAGTTCGGTCATGGCGCGTGTCGCAGCACTGGTGGTGCAGCCCGGCGTGGATTTCGGCAATGCGCAGATCATCGGCTTTGATCCACCCGCCGCCGCGGCCTTGTCGGCTGCCGTTGCCGGTTTCGGTGGCCCGGTGTTCGAGGCACATTCGACAGACTACCAGTCTGGCCCCGCGCTGCGGGCGCTGGTGCAAGGGCATTTCGCGATCCTGAAGGTAGGGCCGGAGCTGACCTTTGCCTACCGGCAGGCCGTGCTGGCGCTAGAGCGTCTGGCGCAACTGATGGGCCTGCCTTCGGGGGTGGAGGCTGCGCTGCGCGCGGCGATGGCCGATGATCCGCGCGATTGGCAGGCCTATATCGACCCCGGGCCGGACGCACCGCAGATGATGATATGGGGTCTGTCGGACCGCGTGCGCTATTACTGGCCCAAGCCGCAGGTGCAGGCGGCACAGCTTGCCTTGTTCACTGCCTTGCGTGCCGCGCACCCGCCGCCCGGCCTTGTAGCACAGGTGACGGGCGGGCTTGCCGTGCCTGTCGATCCCGCGACGCTGCCGGAAACCGTTATCAAAGCCAATGTGGGCGCCGTTGTTGCCCGATACCGCACCGCGACAGGAGATTTCGATGCCCCCTAAACAGGACCGCCTGCTGCGTGTCGGCGTGCTGGGCTGTGGCCCGATTGCGCAGGCAGCCCATTTTGAGAGCTGCACCAAGGCGCGCAATGCCACGCTGTATGCGATCTGCGACGTGGCTGACGACCTGCGCGAACGCATGGCCGCAACCCATGCCCCGGAGCGGCAGTTCAACGACTATGACGCCATGCTGGCCGATCCCGACCTAGAGGCGGTGATCATCGCGACATCCGACGCCTTTCACGTTCCGGCCGCCCGGCGGGCGCTGGAGGCGGGCAAGCACGTGCTGTGCGAAAAGCCGTTGGCAACATCGGTGGAAGAGGCAGAAAGCCTGCGCGACATCGCGGCAAGCAGCGGCAAAGTGCTGCAAGTGGGGCATATGAAGCGGTTTGATGCCGGGTTGCAGGCGGCGAAGGCCTTCATCGATACTGGCATGGGCCAGATGGTCGCGCTGAAGGCATGGTATTGTGATAGCACCCACCGCTATCCGATGACCGATGCCGTGCAGCCGTTGATGGTTACCAGCAAGGCCGCCCGCAAGCCCATGGAAAACCCCAAGGCCGATCTGGACCGCTACTACATGCTGGCCCATGGCAGCCACCTTGTGGATAGCGCGCGGCTGTTCGCAGGACCGATCCGTGCGGTAGATGCGCGGCTGTCAAACCGGGCAGGGATCCGCTGCTGGTTTGTCGATGTGGAGTTTGAGAATGGCGTTTTGGGCCATCTGGACCTGACCGTCGCGGTGCGGATGGATTGGCATGAGGGGTTCCAGATCTATGGTGAGAACGGGTCAATTCTGGGCAAAACCTACAACCCGTGGTATTATAAATCCTCGGAAGTCGATATTTTTGATGAACGCGACGGGGCGACGCGCCGGGTTCTGGGCGCCGACGGGCATTTCTATCGCCGCCAGCTTGAAGGCTTTGCCGATGTGATCCTGAGCGGCACCCGGATGGAAGGGGCCGATCTGGAAGATGGCATTGCATCCGTCAGGGCCATGGTTGCCATCGCGCAATCTGCCCGCAGCGGGCAGCCCGTGCGGCTTGATCAGGCGCAGGGACAGGTCTGATGCGGCTGGGCATTTTTGCCAAGACCTTTCCGGGCAGCGATCCGTTTGCGGTTCTGACGGCCGCACGGCAGGCGGGATATGATGCGGTGCAGTACAACATGGCCTGCTCCGGCCTGCCCTCCATGCCGGACAGCCTGCCGGAAAGCACCGTTCCAGCCTTGGTGGCCGCGGCGCGCGGGGCAGGTATCACGCTGGCGGCGGTTTCGGGCACCTATAACATGATCCATCCCGACCCGGCCCAGCGCGCCATCGGATTGCGGCGCCTGTCGGTGCTGATCGACCATGCCGCCGCCATGGGAACCGGCATGGTCACCCTGTGCACAGGCAGCCGGGATGCGGCGGACCAATGGCGCCACCACCCCGACAACCAGACGCCTGAGGCTTGGCGCGATTTGCTGGGTGAGATGGAGAAGGCCTGCGCTCTGGCCGAGGCGAAGGGCGTGAAGCTGGGGGTGGAGCCGGAATTGGCAAATGTGGTCGATAGCGCGGCAGCCGCGCGCCTGCTGATCGATACGATGCAAAGCCCAGCGCTGGCCATTGTGCTGGATCCGGCGAACCTGTTCGAAATTGCCTCTGACGCGGACCGCACCCGTATCATTGAGGGCGCCATCGACCTGCTGGCCGACCGCATCGCCATGGCGCATGCTAAGGACCGCAACCCGGATGGCAGCTTTGCCACCGCGGGAAAAGGGGTGGTGGATTTCGCCCATTTCACAGCCCGTCTTCGCAGAGCGGGATTTGACGGCGATCTGGTCACCCATGGCCTGACGGCGGATGAGGCTGCGGGGGTTGCCGCCCATCTGAGGGACTGTGGCGCATGACGAACCCGGCGAGGTGGATCACCGCGGACGGGCTTTCGCTGGCCCTGCATGATGCAGGGGGCGATGGTTTGCCGGTGATCTTTCAGCACGGGCTTTGCGGCGATGCGCGCCAGACGGCAGAGGCCTTTCCCCCCGATCCGCGATTTCGCCGGATCACACTGGAATGCCGGGGGCATGGCAGTTCGGACTTTGATCCCGATCCGTCGCTTTCCCAATTCACCGATGATCTGGCAGGGTTGGTTGCATCCTTGGGCCGTGCGGTGCCTGTGGGTGGCATATCGATGGGGGCGGCGCTGGCCTTGCGTCTGGCGGTGGCGCGGCCGGAGTTGGTATCGCATCTGATCCTGGTGCGGCCCGCTTGGGGCGCCGGGGCGGAGGCGCCTGCGAACCTGGCCCCGAATGGTGCGGTGGGGCAGTTGCTGTATCGGTTTCCGGCAGCCGAGGCGCGGGCCGCGTTTCTGGAGAGCGACATGGCGGCAGAGTTGCGTGCGACGTCGCCGGACAATCTGGCCTCGCTCATCGGGTTCTTTGGGCGGGAGCCGGTGTCGCGGACGGCGATCCTGCTGTCTGCCCTGTCCGCCGAGCCTTTGGGTGTGACGCGCGCCGATCTGGCGGCGCTGCGTTTGCCGGTTCTGATCTGTGCCACGGCAGAGGATGCGATCCATCCGGCGGCGCTTGCGCAGGATCTTGCGGCGCAGATACCGGGGGCCGTGCTGTGCGATCTTCCCGCCAAGGGGCGCGACAAGGCCGCCCATATCGCGGCCCTTCACCATGAAATAATTGACTTCCTTACAAGGACTTGACCCATGCCCCGCCCCATAGCCAACTGGATGAACGCCCTGCCGACCGACCATCTGATCGCCGAGTTTTCGGTCTGGTCTGCCGATCTGATCCGGCTTGCCGATGATATGGCGCGCATCCGGCCCCATGCCGATATTCTGCATATTGATGTGGCGGATGGGGTGTTTGCGCCGTCTTTCCTGTTCTTTCCTGATCTGGTGGCGCGGATTCGCGATGTGTCTGATCTGCCGATCCACGTGCATCTGATGGTGGATGATGCCGTGCTGCTGTCGCAGATCGACCAGTTTGCCGAAGCGGGGGCGGACCTGATCAGCCTGCATGCGGAAAACGACGCTTTGGCCGGGCCTGCGCTTGACCGGATTGCCGCCCATGGCGTGAAGGCGGGTATGGTGCTGCGGGTGGAGACGCCGGTGGAGCGGGCCGACCCGTGGTTACAACATATTGATATGCTGACACTTCTTGGCACCGCCATCGGGGTGAAAGGGCAAGGTTTGGACCCGTCGGCCACCACAAGGCTGCAAACGGCGGCGGGGTTGATCGCCGAAAGCGGGCGACGGATCGTGCTGGCCGCTGATGGCGGTATTCGCGACACCACCGTCCCCCTGCTGCGGGCGGCGGGGGCCGAGACGGTGGTGCTGGGATCGCTGGCCTTTGGCGCGGCGGATCTTGGGGCGCGGATGGCGTGGCTGCGGGGGTTGGGCTGAGGCGGGCGTATTTTTGGACAAAGCCCTGAGAACGCTGTGTAAATCACGGGATCTGCGGTGCAGCGCCCGGTGCAGCAGGCTGTGCAGCACACTGTATGCACGCAGCGCACGGTGATAGGTCGGTTAACCAGAACCAGTCGAATCGTTTTGGAGTGGCCTGATGCACCCGAATCCTGCCTTTCGCGGCGCGAGCCGTGACGACAACCTTGCCTTTGCCGCCGCGCGGGGCTTCGGGATGCTGTGCATCAGTGGCGATGCGGGGCCGGTGGCCGCCCATGTGCCCTTTGTGATCATGCCGGGGGGCGCGGTGGAGGTGCATCTGGCGCGGTCCAACGCGATTGCGCGGGCGGCGCTGCCGCTGCCAGCGCTGCTGGCGGTGCAGGGGCCGGATGCCTATATCTCGCCCGATTGGTATGGGGTGCCGGATCAGGTGCCGACGTGGAATTATGTGGCGGTGCATCTGCGTGGCGTGCTGCATCCGATGGCTAATGCGGGGCTGGAGCCGCAGGTGGATGCGCTGACCGCCGAGTTCGAGGCCCGGCTGCCGGACAAGCGACCCTGGACCAAGCACAAGATGGGCGAAGGGGTAATGGAGCGGATGATGCGGGGCATCCTGCCGTTCCGGCTGGAAGTGACCGAAGTCGACGGGACCTGGAAGCTGAACCAGAACAAGACGCCCGAAGCGCGGGCGGGGGTCATCGCCGCGCTAGAGGCGCAAGGCGGGATGGCGGCCGAGATTGCGGGGCTGATGCGGCGGCTGGGGTGAGTGCGGAATTTGATGCAAGTTCCGCGACGGTCTTTGACGCAAAAACCGGGGTACGCCCGGCCACCACCGGGATGCGGGATCCGGCACGGAGTGCAGCGGAATTTGCGTCAAATTCCGGCGCGGTTTCTGCGACAGAAACCGCTTGGGCGGGTGGTTGCGGCGCTGCGGGGACAGGCATAGGGTCGGGCCAGACAACCTGCGGAGGGTTCTGCCATGCACCTCTATTTTTCGCCCACCTCACCCTATGTGCGCAAGGTGATGGTCCTGCTGCACGAGACGGGGCAGATCGGCGAGGTGGAACTGGTCATGGGGTCGGGCAACCCTGTCGATCCGGCGGGTGCACCGCTGGACGCCAACCCCTTGGGCAAGGTGCCCGCGCTGGAGCGTCCCGATGGGCCGGCGCTGTACGACAGCCGGGTGATCTGTCGCTATCTGGATGCCCGCGCCGGAGCGGGGCTTTATCCCGAGGGCGCGCGGCTTTGGGACACGCTGACGGTGGAGGCGACGGGGGATGGCATCCTCGATGCCGCTTTGCTGATGGTTTATGAGGGGCGCATCCGGCCCGAGGAATTGCGTTTTGCGCCTTGGGTCGAAGGGCAGTGGGCCAAGGTGGACCGGGCGCTGGATGCGCTGGAGACGCGCTGGATCGCGCATCTGGAGGGGCCACTGGACGCCGGGCAGATCGCGGTGGGCTGTGCGCTGGGCTATCTGGATTTTCGCCATGACGCGCGGGACTGGCGCAACGGGCGGCCCCGGCTGGCGGGCTGGTTCGCGGGGTTTGACGTGCGCGCGTCCATGCGGGCCACCGTTCCGACCTGAGGCGGGGCTGCCGGAATGGCGCCGCGCGCGAATTAACGAAATTTACGGGATTCCCGTTCCTTATTGGGCTGACCGGCGGGAGGTGGTGCCGCGCCCCGCGCTTTTGGCGGATGTGCAGGGATGTGCGCTACGACTTGTCGCAGGGGGTTGCGCCGGGCCGCAGGCGGCCCAGACTCCGGCAATGGAAAGAGCGCCCAACTGCCACAGGGCGTGATTTCCTTGGCCTTTTGGCGGGGATGCGCCCGTTTGTCCGCTGGACGATCTGGTGCGACCGGTCTAAAAGCCGCCCGGTATGGCTGCGGGAAACTGCGGCCCACATGGATTTTCGAGTCGCGGGACTTCCCCGCGGATCTGGAATAGGGAGAAGTTCTCGTGTCCCACGCTGAAGACAACACAGGTACCCGTCGGGATTTCCTGTACTATGCGACGGCAGGGGCCGGTGCGGTTGCCACGGGCGCCGCTGTCTGGCCGCTGGTCAACCAGATGAACCCGTCGGCCGATGTGCAGGCGCTGTCGTCGATCTTTGTTGATGTGTCGGCGGTTGAGCCGGGCACGCAGCTGACGGTGAAATGGCTGGGCAAGCCGGTGTTCATCCGCCGCCGCATGCCGGAAGAGATTGAGGCCGCGCGCGCTACGGCGCTGACCGAACTGCCCGATCCGCTGGCCGAGAATGCGAATGCGCAGCCTGGTGCCGATGCTTCGGACCAAAACCGCACGCTGGATGAGGCGGGTGAGTGGCTGGTGATGATGGGGGTTTGCACCCATCTGGGCTGCGTGCCGCTGGGCGATGGATCAGGCGATTTCGGCGGCTGGTTCTGCCCCTGCCACGGGTCGCACTACGACACCGCCGGCCGCATCCGCAAAGGCCCCGCACCGCGCAACCTGCCGGTGCCCGTGGCGGCCTTTACTGACGAAACCACGATCAAGCTTGGGTAAGGAACAGACAGATGGCTGGAATTCCGCACGACCATTATGAGCCCAAGTCGGGTGGCGAGAAGTGGCTGTACAAGCGGCTGCCGATCGTCGGGCTGCTTTACGACACCCTGATGCTGCCGACGCCCAAGAACCTGAACTGGATGTGGATCTGGGGCATTGTGCTGACCTTCTGTCTGGCGCTGCAGATCATCACCGGGATCGTTCTGGTGATGCACTACACGCCGCATGTCGACTATGCCTTTGCGTCGGTCGAACACATCATGCGCAACGTCAACGGCGGCTACATGATCCGCTACCTGCACCAGAACGGCGCGTCGCTGTTCTTTGTGGCGGTCTATCTGCATATCTTCCGCGGCCTGTATTACGGGTCCTACAAGGCCCCGCGTGAAGTGACGTGGATCATCGGGATGCTGATCTATCTGCTGATGATGGGCACGGCGTTCATGGGCTATGTGCTGCCTTGGGGGCAGATGTCGTTCTGGGGGGCCACGGTGATCACCGGGCTGTTCGGCGCGATCCCGGGTATCGGCGAAGCGATCCAGACCTGGCTTCTGGGCGGACCGGCGGTGGACAATGCCACGCTGAACCGTTTCTTCAGCCTGCATTACCTGCTGCCCTTCGTGATTGCCGGTCTGGTGGCCGTGCATATCTGGGCCTTCCACACCACCGGCAACAACAACCCCACCGGGGTTGAGGTGCGCCGCACGTCCAAGGAAGAAGCGGCCAAGGATACCGTGCCGTTCTGGCCCTATTACGTGATCAAGGACCTGTTCGCGCTGGCGATCATTCTGGCGGTGTTCTTCGCGGTTGTGGGCTTCATGCCGAACTACCTGGGCCACCCTGACAACTATATCGAGGCGAACGCGCTGGCGACGCCTGCGCATATCGTGCCGGAATGGTACTTCCTGCCGTTCTACGCCATTCTGCGCGCCTTTACCGCTGATGTCTGGGTGGTGATCGCGGCGGAATGGATCACCTTCGGGATCGTGGATGCCAAGTTCTTTGGTGTGATCGCGATGTTCGGGGCGATTGCGGTTATGGCGCTGGCGCCGTGGCTGGACACGTCTTCGGTGCGGTCGGGCCGCTATCGCCCGATGTTCAAGTGGTGGTTTGCGCTGCTTTGCGTGGACTTCATGGTTCTGATGTGGGTGGGCGCGATGCCGGCCGAAGAGCCCTATGCCACCATCTCGCTGATCGCCTCGGCCTACTGGTTCGCCTATTTCCTGGTGATCCTGCCGCTGTTGGGCGTGATCGAGAAGCCGGATGCACAGCCGGCGACGATCGAGGATGACTTCAACGCGCATTACGGCAAGCCCGGTGGCTATGCCGCGGCCCAACCGGCCGAGTGAGAAGGGAACTGAGGAAGATGATCAGGAATTTCGCACTCAGTGCTGCTGCTGCTCTGGCGCTGTCCTCCGGGGCGGCGCTGGCGGCGGGCGGTCACAAGGAAATCACCGATGTGGCCTTTGCCCATGAAGGGCCGTTCGGCAAGTTTGACCAGTTCCAGCTTCAGCGCGGGTTGCAGGTCTATACCGAGGTCTGCTCGGCCTGCCACGGGCTGAAGTACGTGCCGATCCGCACGCTGGCCGATGAGGGTGGCCCGCAGCTGCCCGAAGACCAGGTGCGCGCCTATGCGGCGCAGTTCACGGTCACCGATGCCGAAACGGGCGAGGATCGTGAAGGCGTGCCGACCGACCATTTCCCGGCTTCGGGGATGGAAGGCGCGCCGGACCTGTCGCTGATGACAAAGGCACGCGCCGGGTTCAGCGGCCCCTATGGCACCGGGATGAGCCAGTTGTTCAACGGTATGGGTGGGGCGGAATACATGTATTCCATCCTGACCCATTACGAGGAAAACCCGGAATGCGCCCCCGATGGTATCGACGGGTTCTATTACAACACGTCCTTCGACAAGGGGGCCACCCCTGACACCTGCAAGGATGAGAAGGGGATTTCGACGGTTCCGGGCAGCTGGATCGCGATGCCCGAGCCGCTGTCGGATGATCTGGTGACCTATGCCGATGGCACGGCGGCCACGAAAAGCCAGATGGCAGAGGACGTGTCGTCCTTCCTGATGTGGGCGGCAGAGCCGAAGCTGATGGACCGTCGTGAGGCGGGCTTCAAGGCGGTGATCTTCCTGCTGATCCTGGCCTCGCTGCTGTATCTGACCAACAAGCGGATCTGGGCGGGCGTGAAGGGCAAGACGGCCTGAGCCAACCCGGCACTCTGAAATCCAGGAGAACCCCGCCATCGTGCGGGGTTTTTCTTTTCTACCGTCAGCCCCGAACGAATTTTCTGCGAAAATTCTGGGCGGGCGGACGTTCGCAGAACGTCCTTTCGGATTTTTCGCAGAAAAATCGTGGCCCCGGGCCTGACCCCAGCCCTGCGGCACAGCGGGTGCTTGGCCTTAGCGGCACAAGCGTGTAATCACGGGCCAAAGCTGATTGGGGAACCGGACATGAACAAGCTTGTCACCATCTATGGCGGGTCGGGGTTCGTCGGGCGGTACATCGCGCGCCGCATGGCCAAGGAAGGCTGGCGGGTGCGGGTAGCCGTGCGCCGCCCGAATGACGCGCTGTTCGTGAAGCCTTATGGCGTGGTGGGTCAGGTGGAGCCTGTGGCCTGCAACATCCGCGATGATGCGTCGGTGCGCGCCGCGATGCAGGGGGCGGACGCGGTGGTGAATTGCGTGGGCATCCTGAACAAGGCCGGAAAGAACACCTTTGACTCAGTTCAAGCCAGCGGCGCCGCGCGGATCGCGCGGATCGCGGCCGAGGAAGGTGTGAGCCAGCTGGTGCATCTGTCGGCCATCGGCGCGGATGCGGACAGCGCATCGGAATATCAACAGACCAAGGCGGCAGGGGAGGCGGCGGTTCTGGCTGCCTTTCCGGGGGCGATGATCCTGCGCCCGTCGATCATTTTCGGCAATGAGGACGGGTTCTTTAACCGCTTTGCGGCCATGACACGATTCTCGCCGGTGCTGCCGGTGGTGGGGGCCGCGACGCTGTTCCAGCCCGTACATGTGGATGACGTGGCGCAGGCTGCTGTGAAGGGGATTACCGGGGCCGCAGCGCCGGGCATCTATGAACTGGGCGGGCCGGAAGTGGCAACGTTCCGGGAATTGATGCAGCGAATGCTGGCCGAGATCCGTCGCCGCCGGCTGATCGTGAACATTCCTTTCTTTGCCGCGTCGATCATGGGCGGGGTGCTGGACATGGTGCAGACCCTTTCGCTGGGGCTGTTCAACAACGGCATGATCACCCGCGATCAGGTGCGCAACTTGCGGACCGACAACGTGGTGGCGCCCGGTGCGAAAGGCTTTGCCGAGTTGGGGATCACGCCGATGGCGATGGGCCCTGTGCTGCCGGAATATCTGTGGCGCTATCGCCCGTCGGGGCAATATGCGGCGATCAAGGAATCGGCCAAGAACCTGCGGAAGGTTTGATCCGATGCGCGCGGTCAGCGCTGGACGGGCCGCCGGGAAGGACTGATGGAAAACACGCTGACGGCTGCCCTTCTGGGCCTGATCGAGGGGCTGACCGAGTTCATCCCCGTATCGTCGACCGGGCATCTGTTGCTGGCGGGGCATTTCCTTGGCTTTGACAGCCCCGGCCGCACCTTTGAGGTGGTCATCCAACTGGGCGCGGTACTGGCGATCCTGACGGTTTATGCGGGCAAGCTGTGGAAAGTGGCGTCGACCATCCATAGCGACCCGGCCTCGGCGCGGTTTGTGGCATCGGTGCTGCTGGCGTTCATTCCGGCGGTGGTTGTGGGCGTGCTGGCGCATGACATCATCAAGACGGTGCTTTTCGAGACGCCGGTTCTGATTGCGGTGATGCTGATTCTGGGCGGGTTCGTGCTGCTGGTGATCGACCGGGTTGCACCGGAACCGGTGCATGAGGAGGCGATGGCGCTGCCGTTTCGCAAGGCGCTGATCATCGGGGTGATCCAGTGTCTGGCCATGGTGCCGGGGGTAAGCCGGTCTGGCGCGACGATCGTGGGGGCGCGGATGCTGGGGGTGGGCAAGCGCGCCTCGGCCGAGTTTTCGTTCTTTCTGTCGATGCCGACGATGGCCGGGGCCTTTGCCTATGACTTGTACAAGGGCCGGAATGTGCTGGATTTTTCGGCGGTGGTGGATATCGGCGTGGGCTTTGCGCTGGCCTTTCTGTCGGCGGTTCTGGTGGTGCGCTGGACGCTGGATTTCGTGAGCAGGAACGGCTTTGCGGTGTTCGGCTGGTGGCGAATCATTGTGGGAAGCGGGGCGCTGATCCTGCTTTGGCTGGGGTTCTAGGCTAGTTCGGAACGCGTACTGACCTATTTTCAGCAAGATCGGGCAGTATTTTTGGCCCATTGCCAGAAAAACAGCTTATTAGGTCATACATGCTGACTTTTATTCCCAAAGCGGGCAAAGTAAGAAGGCGCACCCGAGATTTCCTGTCAGAGAGGGCGCCTCATGGCAAAGAACCGCATGCTCCAGTTCGTGACCGTGGACAAGGAGACGCCCGAGAAGCGGCCCGCCAACCTGCGGGCGCATGATTTTCACGAGATTTACCGTGAATATGCCGCTGAAAAGGCCGCTGAACAGGCGGGGCGGTGCAGCCAGTGCGGCGTGCCCTACTGCCAGTCGCATTGCCCATTGCACAACAACATCCCCGATTGGCTGCGCCTGACCGCCGAGGGGCGGTTGCAGGAGGCCTATGAGATTTCGCAGGCGACCAACACTTTCCCCGAGATTTGCGGGCGGATCTGCCCGCAGGACCGGCTGTGCGAAGGCAATTGCGTGATCGAGCAATCGGGCCATGGCACGGTGACCATCGGGTCGGTTGAGAAGTACATCACGGATACGGCCTGGGAGAACGGCTGGGTGCAGCCGATCCGGCCGCACTCGGAGAGGACGGAATCGGTGGGGATCATCGGAGCCGGGCCGGGGGGATTGGCGGCGGCGGATATGCTGCGGCGCAAGGGTGTGCAGGTCACGGTTTATGATCGGCATGACCGCGCGGGTGGTTTGCTGACCTATGGGATTCCGGGGTTCAAGCTGGAAAAGCCCGTTGTGATGCAGCGGATCGCGCAGTTGGAAGAGGCGGGCGTGCAGTTCGTTCTGAATTGCAACGTGGGGTCTGACATCAGCTTTGACGCCATCCGGGGCCAGCATGATGCAGTGCTGATCGCGACGGGCGTTTACAAGGCGCGCGACATTTCCGCCCCCGGCGTGGGCGCGGCGGGGATCGTGAAGGCGCTGGATTACTTGACGGCGTCGAACCGCAAGAGCTTTGGCGATGATGTGCAGGAGTTCGACAGCGGTGAGTTGAACGCCGAGCGCAAGCGCGTGGTGGTGATCGGCGGCGGCGACACCGCGATGGACTGCGTGCGCACGGCGATCCGGCAGGGGGCAACATCGGTGAAGTGCCTGTATCGGCGCGACAAGGCGAACATGCCGGGATCGCAGCGCGAAGTGCAGAATGCCGAGGAAGAGGGCGTCGAGTTCGTCTGGCTGACGGCACCCAAGGGGTTCACCGGGGGCGCTTCGGTGGAAGGCGTGATGGTGCAGCGGATGCGTCTGGGCGCGCCCGATGCGACCGGGCGGCAATCGCCGGAACTGATCGAGGGCGCGGATTACGTGGAGCCTGCCGATCTGGTGGTGCAGGCGCTGGGGTTCGAGCCGGAGGAGATTCCGTCGCTTTGGGGGGTGCCGGAACTGGCAGTTACACGCTGGGGCACCATCAAGGCGGATTTCCGCACGCATGAGACAAGCCTGCCGGGCGTTTACGCTTCGGGCGATATCGTGCGGGGGGCGTCGCTGGTGGTCTGGGCGATCCGTGACGGGCGCGAGGCGGCAGAGGCGATCATGGAATATCTGGCGCAGCCTGCGCAGGTTGCTGCGGAATAGGGACTTGGGCATGTCGGGCAGTGAGGAAATGGTCAGCATGGGGGGCGGGGCAGAGGCCCCTGCCCTGCCACGGCTGAACATCCCGCTGCTGCGCAAGGACCGGCGGCTGTGGGTGTGGTGGCACAAGGGCACAAGCCGGCGGCTGGTGGTGGTGTTTTCATCCGTGGGGCATGGGCCGGATACACCGCCCGTGCTGGAATTCGCGCAGAGCGCGACGGCGGGGGGACGTGACAGCGCCGTGTTCATCGCGGACCCGCAGCGGAGCTGGCTGAATGCGCCGAAGCTGATCGAGGAAATCGTCGAGGTGATCGAAGCGGCGCGCGATGAGATTGGCGCCGAGGAGACAGTGACGCTGGGCTATTCCATGGGGGGCTTTGCGGCGCTGGTGATCGGGTCGTTTGTGCCGGTTCATGCCGCGCTGGCCTTTTCGCCGCAGATGTCGATTGACCCGGAGCTGGTGCCGGATGAAGGCCGGTGGAAGCGCTATCGCAACCGGATCGGCGCGATCCGCATTCACTGTGCTGCTGACCATATGGCGGCCGGCACCGTGCATCACATCATCATGGGATCGTCGCGGCTGGAAAAGCCGCAGCAGCGGCTGCTGCCGCAGGCGGCCAATGCGAACCTGTATTTCCTGCCCAAGACGCAGCATGACACCGCGCCGCGGATCAAGCGGGCGGGGCTTTTGCCCGCCGTTCTGGACCTTGCCTTTTCACGGCGAAGCGATGCCCTTGGGGCCTTGCTGACGCAAACATTGAACGCCCGCAGCAAAGGAATTGCAGCATGATCCGCGCCCTTCTGCCCCTGTTGCCCTGCCTTGCCTTCGGCCTGACCTCGCCCGCCATGGCGTCGTCATTCACGCCGCCGGAGGGGTGCAGCACATTCCTGACGGTGCAGGCCAAGGGGTGCCGGGTTTCGAACCATTACAAATGCACGGCGGATGCGCCGGGCGATCAGTGGCGGACGGATTTCGATCAGGAAGGACCGTTCTTCATGTCGCGCATCGACAGCGAAGCGCAATGGGTGGAAAGCTATGAGATCGACCCGCCTGTGAAGCAGCTTCTGGACCCGAGCCCAGCCGACCCGGCATCGTTTTCCGAATTGCTGGCGACGGGGAATGACAATTACATCTTTGGTCTGTCTGACGATAACGGCGAGCGCACGCAGGTGCGCGGTGGTGACCGGTTGACCGGGCGGCAGGTGGTGATCGACGGGATCACCCTGCAGGAGACTGAGTTCAACTTTACCGAAACCGATCTGGGCGGCACCGTGCTGCGCCGGTCGCGCGGGAATGAATACATCCATCCCGAATGGCGGCTGTTCTTTTCCGGCCCGTCGGAATGGGATGGCGGCGACGGAAACTATCTGCCGCTGGACGGCAGCCCGGTTCAGTTCATCTTTCCCGGTGAACCCGGCTTTGCCAGCACCCAACCCCTGTTCGACTGCGATGCCGTGATGTCGTCGTTGCAGACTTTGCCCAAGTTGTAAGGAGGCCCGAGCCATGACGATTTATGATGACGCCTGGGTGAAGGCCGAAGAAGCCAAGCGCGCCTGGCTGGATGCGAACGGGCTGTACAAGACCGATGACGAACATTCGTCCTGCGGCGTGGGGCTGGTGGTTTCCATCAGCGGCAAGCCGTCGCGCAAAGTGGTGGAAAACGGGATCAACGCGCTGAAGGCGGTGTGGCACCGTGGCGCGGTGGATGCCGATGGCAAGACCGGCGACGGCGCGGGCATCCATGTGCAGATCCCGGTGAAGTTCTTCTATGACGTCGTGCGGCGCACGGGGCATGAGCCGGACGCGACCAAGCTGATCGCCGTGGGGCAGGTGTTTCTGCCGCGCACGGATTTCGGTGCGCAGGAGCGTTGCCGGACCATTGTGGAGACGGAAGTCCTGCGGATGGGGCATTACATCTATGGCTGGCGCCATGTGCCGGTGAATACCGAAGTGCTGGGCGACAAGGCCAATGCGACGAGGCCCGAGATCGAACAGATCCTGATCCGCTGCGAGAAGGACATTGATCAGGAGCAGTTCGAGCGCGAGCTGTACATCATCCGTCGCCGGATCGAGAAGGCGGCGGTGGCTGCGCAGATTCAGGGGCTGTATCTGTGTTCGCTGTCCTGCCGGTCGATCATCTACAAGGGCATGATGCTGGCCGAGCAGGTGGCCGTGTTCTATCCCGACCTGATGGATGAGCGGTTTGAATCGTCTTTCGCGATCTATCACCAGCGCTATTCCACAAACACCTTCCCGCAATGGTGGCTGGCGCAGCCGTTCCGGATGCTGGCGCATAACGGCGAGATCAACACGCTGAAGGGCAACGTCAACTGGATGCGGAGCCACGAGATCCGCATGGCCTCCAACAACTTTGGCGACGCGGCCGAGGACATCAAGCCGATCATCCCGTCGGGGACTTCGGACAGTGGTGCGCTGGATGCGGTGTTTGAGGTGCTGGTGCGGTCAGGGCGGAGCGCGCCGATGGCCAAGACGATGCTGGTGCCCGAGGCGTGGAGCAAGACCACAACCGACATGCCGCAGGCATGGGCGGACATGTATGCCTATTGCAACAGCGTGATGGAGCCTTGGGACGGACCTGCCGCGCTTGCCATGACGGATGGGCGCTGGGTCTGTGGCGGGTTGGATCGCAACGGGTTGCGGCCGATGCGCTATGTCATCACCGGTGACGGGATGCTGATCGCCGGATCGGAAGCCGGGATGGTGCCGGTGGATGAAACCACGGTGCGCGAAAAGGGCGCGCTGGGGCCGGGGCAGATGATCGCGGTCGATATGGCCGAGGGGCGGTTGTATCACGACGCTGAGATGAAGGACAAACTGGCCGGGAGCCAGCCTTATGGTGCGTGGATCGACAAGATCGTCGATCTGAACAGCCTGCTGCGCGATGTGCCGGAGGGCGCGCTGTTTTCGGGTGCCGACCTGCGCCGCCGCCAGATTGCCGCCGGCTATACGGTGGAAGAGCTGGAACAAGTGCTGGCCCCGATGGCCGAGGATGGCAAGGAGATGGTCGCCAGCATGGGGGATGATACCCCGGCAGCGGTTCTGTCCAAGGTTTATCGCCCGCTGAGCCATTTCTTCCGCCAGAACTTTAGCCAGGTCACCAACCCGCCGATCGACTCGCTGCGCGAGGGGCGCGTGATGAGCCTGAAGACGCGGTTCGGGAATTTGCGGAACGTGCTGGATGAAAACTCCAGCCAGACCGAGATTCTGGTGCTGGAAAGCCCGTTCATCGCGAATGCCGAATTCGATGTGATGGTGAAGCAGTTCGGCGATCAGGTGGCGTTCATCGACTGCACCTTCCCGGTGTCGCCAGAGCTGGACGATCTGCGGCAGGGGCTGGAGCGTATCCGGGCCGAGGCCGAGGATGCCGTGCGGTCGGGTGCGGGGCATCTGGTGCTGACGGACCAGCATCAGGGGCCGGACCGGGTGCCGATGCCGATGATCCTGGCCACCAGCGCGGTGCATAGCTGGCTGACGCGCAAGGGGCTGCGGACGTTCTGTTCGATCAACGTGCGGTCGGCGGAGTGCATTGATCCGCATTACTTTGCGGTGCTGATCGGCTGTGGTGCCACCACGGTGAACGCTTATCTGGCGCAGGATTCGATTGCCGACCGGATTTCGCGCGGGTTGCTGGATGGCAGCCTGACGGATGCGATGCGGCGCTATCGCGATGCGATTGATGCGGGTCTGTTGAAGATCATGTCGAAGATGGGGATTTCGGTGATCTCCAGCTATCGTGGCGGGCTGAACTTTGAGGCGGTGGGTCTGAGCCGTGCGATGGTGGCGGAGTATTTCCCCGGCATGCACAGCCGGATTTCGGGCATCGGTCTGACGGGGATCGAGCAGAAGCTGGAAGAGGTGCATGCCAAGGGCTGGCTGGGGGGCGCGGATGTGCTGCCGATCGGCGGGTTCTACAAAGCGCGGCGGTCGGGCGAAAAGCACGCCTGGGAGGCGCAGACGATGCACATGCTGCAATCGGCCTGTGACCGGGCGAGCTATGACCTGTGGAAGCAGTATTCCGCAGCGATGCGGGCAAACCCGCCGATCCATCTGCGCGACCTGCTGGACATCAAGACGCTGGGCAAGCCCGTGCCGATTGAAGAGGTGGAGTCGATCACCAGCATCCGCAAGCGGTTCGTGACGCCGGGGATGAGCCTTGGGGCGCTGTCGCCCGAGGCGCATAAGACGCTGAACGTGGCGATGAACCGGATCGGGGCTAAAAGTGACTCGGGTGAGGGTGGCGAGGACCCGGCGCATTTCGTGCCGGAGCCGAACGGCGACAACCCCTCGGCCAAGATCAAGCAGGTGGCATCGGGGCGCTTTGGCGTGACGGCGGAATACCTGAACGCCTGCGAGGAGTTGGAGATCAAGGTGGCGCAGGGCGCGAAGCCCGGCGAAGGTGGGCAGCTGCCGGGCATGAAGGTGACGGCGCTAATCGCGCGGCTGCGCCATTCGACGCCGGGGGTGACGCTGATTTCACCGCCGCCGCACCATGACATCTATTCCATCGAAGACCTTGCGCAGCTGATCTATGACCTGAAGCAGATCAACCCGCGCGCCAAGGTGACGGTGAAGCTGGTGTCCTCTTCCGGCGTGGGGACGATTGCGGCGGGCGTGGCCAAGGCCAAGGCCGATGTGATCCTGATTTCCGGCCACAATGGCGGGACGGGGGCGTCGCCTGCCACGTCGATCAAGTATGCGGGCCTGCCGTGGGAAATGGGTCTGACCGAGGCGCATCAGGTGCTGAGCATGAACAACCTGCGCGAGCGGGTGACGCTGCGGACGGATGGCGGGCTGCGGACGGGGCGCGATGTGGTGATGGCGGCAATGCTGGGGGCCGAGGAATACGGCATCGGCACGGCGGCGCTGATCGCCATGGGCTGCATCATGGTGCGCCAGTGCCAGAGCAACACCTGCCCCGTGGGTGTCTGCACCCAGAACGAGGCGCTGCGCGCCAAGTTCACCGGGGATGCGGACAAGGTGGTGAACCTGATCACCTTCTACGCACAGGAAGTGCGGGAAATTCTGGCGCAGATTGGCGCGCGGTCGATGGATGAGATCATCGGGCGGGCGGACCTGCTGACGCAGGTTTCGCGTGGGTCGGCTGCGCTGGATGATCTGGACCTGAACCCGCTGCTGATCACGGTCGATGGGGCATCCAAGATCACCTATGACCGGTCCAAGCCGCGCAATGCGGTGCCGGACACGCTGGATGCGGAAATCATCCGCGACGGCGCGCGGTTCTTTGAGGATGGCGAGAAGATGCAACTGTCCTATGCGGTGCGGAACACGCATCGCACCATCGGGACGCGGGCCTCGAGCCATATCGTGAAGAAGTTCGGGATGCGCAACAGCCTGCAACATGACCATCTGACGGTGAAACTGTCTGGGTCCTGCGGGCAGTCTCTGGGCGCGTTCGCCGTGCAGGGGTTGAAGATCGAGGTGCAGGGCGATGCCAACGACTATGTGGGCAAGGGCCTGTCGGGCGGGATGATCACCGTGCGGCCGCTGATGTCTTCGCCGTTGCGGGCCGAGGAGAACACGATCATCGGCAACACGGTTCTCTATGGTGCGACGGATGGCTATCTGTTCGCCAGCGGTCGTGCGGGTGAGCGGTTCGGGGTGCGCAATTCGGGGGCCAAGGTGGTTGTCGAGGGCTGCGGATCGAATGGCTGCGAATACATGACCGGCGGCGTGGCCGTGATCCTTGGCCGGATCGGCGCGAACTTTGGCGCAGGCATGACCGGGGGGATGGCCTATGTCTATGATCCCGATGGCGTGGCCGAGGATTTCATGAACCTTGAATCGATCCTGACCTGCGGCATCGGGCACCCGCATTGGGAGGCCCAGGTGAAGGGGCTGATCGAGCGGCACCATGCAGAGACGGGTTCACAGATCGCAGGCCGCATTCTGGCGAACTGGGAGGCTGAGCGGGGCAATTTCCTGCAGATCTGCCCGAAAGAGATGCTGCCGCATCTGGCGCATCCCCTGTCGGACGAGGCGGCGCGGGTTCCGGCGGAGTGAGGCATGGGCGGCCCCAACGAATTTTCCTGCGAAAATTCAGGGGCCGCCGCGCCTGATTTTTCGCAGGAAAATCGTTGGCGTCGGCCTGTGCGCGTGATCATGCCGGACTGCGCGCCTTGACCCCGGCACCCTGCCCGTGGCTATTGTCGCGGCCATGACGGACAGCCCAGAGAAACCCGCGAGAAAGCCGCGCAAGGCGGCCGAAAAGGCCGCTCCGGCCCCAGTGCCGCCGCTGCGGCGGGTGCTGCGCTGGGCGGGGCGGATCGCGGCGGGGATTGCCGTGCTTTATGCGGCGCTGATCCTGATGTTTTCCTTCGTGCCGCCGCCGATCAATTTCTATCAGCTGGGCGAGGCGGCGCGGCTGGGCGGGATCGAGAAGGACTGGGTGTCGTTCGAGGAGATGGCCCCAGTAATGGCGCGGTCGGCTGTGGCGGCGGAGGATGCGAATTTCTGCCTGCATTGGGGGTTCGACATGGCGGCCATCCGCGAGGCGGTGGCGCAGGGGTCGAACCGGGGGGCATCGACGATCAGCCAGCAGACGGTGAAGAACGTCTTCCTGTGGCATGGCCGATCCTGGTTGCGCAAGGCGCTGGAGGGGCTGCTGACGCCGGTGGTGGAAACCGTCTGGTCCAAGCAGCGGATTCTTGAGGTCTATCTGAACGTGGCCGAGTTCGGTGAAGGCGTGTTCGGTGTGCAGGCCGCAGCGCAGCATCATTTCGGGGTGGATGCGCGCGACCTGACCGCGACGCAGGCAGCGCGACTGGCTGCGGTGCTGCCTGATCCGAAGGGGCGGTCGGCATCGGAGCCTTCGGATTTCGTCCGGTCGCGGACGCGGGCGATCATATCGGGCGCGGAAACCATAGCGGCGGATGGCCGGGCCGGGTGTTTTCAGGAATGAGCCGTTGAATTCCCGCCCCTGACGGGGCAAGAGACAGTGACCGTTCCATGACATGACGGGATGTCCTTTTCAGATGATCCGCCTTTATCACTTTCCGCTGTCGCCCTACTGCCGCAAGGTCCGCCTGACGCTGGCCGAAAAGCGGCTGGAGGTGGAGCTGGTGGAAGAGCGCTATTGGGAATCGTCGCCCGATTTCCTGCGGCGAAATCCGGCGGGCAAGGTACCGGTGCTGCGCTGGGACAATCGGGTGATGTCGGAAAGCCAGGCGATCTGCGAATATCTGGAAGAAGCGATCCCCACCCCGCAGCTGATGCCGCGTGACCCCGAGGCGCGCTATGAGGTGCGGCGGCTGTGTGCGTGGTTCGACGACAAGTTCCATGAGGAAGTGACGTCGAAGCTGCTGTACGAGCGGGTGAACAAGAAGGTGATGGGGCACGGATACCCCGACAGCAAGAATGTGAAATTCGGGGCAAGTCGGATCAAGTATCACATCGACTATATGGGTTGGCTGCTGGATCAGCGGCGCTGGCTGGCGGGGGATGTGATGACGCTGGCCGATCTGACGGCGGCGGCGCATCTTTCGTGTCTGGACTACATCTCGGACGTGGATTGGAACCGGTCGGCGGCGGTGAAGGACTGGTATGCGAAGGTGAAGTCGCGGCCCTGTTTCCGCACGTTGCTGGCTGATCAGGTGCCGGGATTTCCGCCGCCGCAGCATTACGCCGATCTGGATTTCTGACGGCGGGCGGGTACGATTTTTCTGCGAAAAATCGGGTGGGGGTGCTTCGCCCCTGTCAGCCATCGGTTCTTGGGCCAGTGGCGAAACCGATGTCTGACCCCGCGAGAGTATTTGAGCCAAGATGAAGCTGGATGACCTGAAGGAACGGCTGGAGGCGCAGGCGCGGGCCGAGGGGTTTGCGGCGATGGGCATTTGTGCGCCGAATGCCGTGCCGGAAGCGGCGGGGCGGTTGGCGGCTTTTCTGGAGGCCGGGCGGCACGGGCAGATGGGGTGGATGGCCGAGCGGGTGGAATGGCGCGGGGATGCGGCGGCGCTGTGGCCGGAGGCTCGGTCGGTGATCATGCTGGCGGAATGCTATACGCCGGAAACGGACCCATTGGCGGTGCTGGGGCAGCCGGACCGGGGCGCGGTGAGCGTCTATGCGCAGGGCAAGGATTACCATGACCTTGTGAAGCGGCGGTTGAAGCGGCTGGGGCGGTGGCTGCTGGATCAGGCCGAGGCGGCGGTGGAGATCAAGGTGTTCGTGGACACAGCGCCGGTGATGGAAAAGCCGCTGGCGCAGGCGGCGGGGCTGGGCTGGCAGGGAAAGCATACCAACCTGTTGTCGCGCGGGTTGGGAAACTGGTTCTTTCTGGGTGCGATCTTCACCACTCTGGACCTGCCCAAAGACGCGGCGGAGGTCAGCCATTGCGGGACCTGCACCGCCTGTCTGGACATCTGCCCGACGCGGGCCTTTCCGGCGCCGTATCAGCTGGATGCGCGGCGTTGCATTTCCTATCTGACGATCGAGCATCGCGGGCCAGTGGATGCGGCGCTGCGCGGGTTGATGGGGAACCGCATCTATGGCTGTGACGATTGTCTGGCCGTGTGCCCGTGGAACAAGTTCGCGCAAGACGCCGCGGAGATCGGCTATCAGCCGCGGGTGGGTGCGCCGGAACTGGCGGAACTGGCGGGGCTGGATGATGCCGCGTTTCGGGCGCGGTTTGCGGGCAGCCCCATCAAGCGGATCGGGCGGGATCGGTTCGTGCGCAATGTGCTTTATGCCATCGGCAATTCCGCCCTGCCCCGGCTGCGCCCGGTGGCAGCCGCATTGATCGGCGATCCTGATCCGGCGGTGGATGATGCCGCGCGCTGGGCGGTGGACCGCCTGTCGTGATGCGCTGATCGGCGGCCTCGGGGTGAGGGCGGCGATCAGGGTTATGGGGGTGGCCGATTCGGTGTTAGGCTTCCTCTCCGTCATTCACGGGAGGACGACATGACCAAGCATCTTGCCGACAAGCGCAGCCCATCGACCGGGGCCCGTGTGAAGCAGTTCCTGCGGCTGGCGCGCACCCCGCGTGAGACTTGGCATCGCCCGCGCGGCGCTGCCGGACCGTCGCGGTTGGTGCAGTTCCTGCGGATCGACCGGGGGCGCAGCGCCTAGCGCGGGCGGAGCCGATCCCGCAGCACTGTCAGGGCGTCGCGCAGGGTGGCGGCCTGATCGGCGGCGAGGCCGGTTTGTTCAAGGAAACAGAGCGGCACCTTTGCGGCCTCAAGCTGCAAGGCGTGGCCGGCATCGGTCAGCGTGATGCGGACCTGACGTTCATCATCCGTAGCACGCTGGCGGGTGATCCATCCGCCCTGTTCGAGACGTTTCAGAAGCGGCGTCAGCGTGTTGCTGTCGAGCAGAAGCGTTGTGCCGATCTGACCCACCGTCTGCCCGTCCTTGGCCCAAAGCGCGGCGAGGGCAAGGTATTGCGGATAGGTCAGACCCAGAGGTTCGAGCAGCGGTTTATAGGCGGCCTGCATCGCATGCCCCGCGGAATAAAGCGCGAAGCAAAGCATCTGGGGCGGGGGAAGGCAGGCATTCTCGTCCATCGCGCGAGGTTATATCGCGCGCGACTTATCTGCAAGCGGTTGACAGGGGCTGTGGCAGGCCGTATTTGTATCGCACGCGATATAATCGTATTCGATTTAAAGGAGAGCAAACATGACGGTTGACCCGAAATACTGGACCGAAGCGCAGGCAACCGGCGGCGGGCGCAATGGCGTGGCAAAGCTGGTGGATGGCAAGCTTACCGTTACCATGACCAGCCCTAAGGAATTGGGCGGGTCGGGCGCGGGGCATAACCCGGAAGAGCTGTTCGAGGTGGGTTACGCGGCCTGCTACCTGGGCGCGATGCGCTTTGCCGCCACCAGCGAGAAGCTGGGGACCGTGCCGGACAATGCCACAGTGAATGCCCATGTGGGCATCGGGCCGCGGTCGGATGGCGGGTTCGGGTTGCAGGTGAAGCTGGTGGTCGCGATGCCGGGCGTGGACCGGGCCGTGGTGGAAAAGATCGCCGAGCGCGGGCATTTCATTTGCCCCTATTCCAACGCGACCAAGGGCAACATCACCGTGGAAACGGTGATCGCCTGACACGACGGCAAGCATTGGCACCCCACAGCCGCCTTGCGGCCTTGTGGGGTGCCGCCTAGGCTGATCCCTGACAGCAATCAGGGGCCGGCCATGAGCAATCCGCATTGGATTTACACCCAGACGATCAAGACTTTTGCTGCAGGCGCAGAACCGGGGTTTGAAGATCCCGGCGAATTGGCGACGACCTGGGGCAAGGTCTGGGGGATCGACAATGACGTGGGCCGCATCCGCGAGATTTTGATGCATCGCCCCGGGCCGGAGATGGGGGTTGTGGACCCGACCAAGCGGCTGGCCGAGATCGGGTCTTTCGGTGATCCGGCAGTGGGGTGGTATTACCAATCGGACACCCCGCCCGACATTCCATTGATGCAGCGCCAGCATTCGGCCTTTGTGGATGCGTTGGAGGCAGAGGGGGTGGTCGTTCATCATGTGGATGGCGAGGCGGGGAACCGGCTGAAGCAGGTTTATACCCGCGATCCGCTGATCATGGTGAAGGGGGGCGCGATCATCTGCAGGATGGGTGCGCGCATTCGCCGGGGCGAGGAACTGGCGATCACCCGCACGCTGGGGCGGCTGGGGATTCCGATCCTGCGCACGATCAACGGGACCGGGGTTATGGAGGGCGGCAGTTTCGCCTGGTTGAACCCCAAGACCTGCGCCATCGGCGTGGGGGTGCGGGTGAACCGCGATGGGGCGGAACAGGTGCGCGAGGTGCTGGCACGGCAGGGGGTGGACCTGCTGATCGTGGATCTGGTGGGCTATGACATCCATCTGGATGTGAGTTTCCTGATGATCGACCGCGATCTGGCGATCCTGAACCCGATGGGGTTGCCCTATTCGTTTCTTGAGGAGTTGAAGGCGCGGGGCATACGCTGGATTGAAACCGACCCGGCGGATGATGGCTGGATTGTCAATTCGCTGGCGATAGCGCCGGGCAAGGTGCTGATGCCCGAAGGCGCCACGAACCGCACGCTGGACCGGTTGGCGGCGGCGGGGGTGACATGGGTGACGATTCCCTATGCCGAGGTGCAGAAGAACGGCGGCGGGCTGCATTGTTCGACCACGCCGCTGATCCGGGATGCGGTGTGAACCGAATCGTAAGGGTTTTCTGCCAGCCTATCCGTGTGTGGGATGTGGAGGCGGGGCATGCGCGGACGTGGGAAGGGATTGGCCGTGATGGCCCACCGCGCCTTGGCGCGGCTTGTCGCACGGCGGGACATTCTGCATCTGGCCGTGGCGGGCGGAGGGCGATCCGATCTGGCGGCGATGCGGGTTTTGGTCAGGTTGCGCGGGCGCGATGGGCTGGATTCCGGTGCGCTTTTGGCATTTGGCCGATCGCTGCGCGCGATGCTGGGTCTGCAACCCGGGTCGGGTTTGCCGCTTCTGGTGATCAGCCTTGCAGCAGAGGATGCAGCGGAAAGCGCTGATGCTGACAGGCCGAACGGGGCAGGCTGCGTTGCGAAATGCCTTTGGCAGCGGCGTGCAGGGCTTGCGCGGCTGGCATCGGTGATCTTGCCATTCGGCGGGCTGTCAGACGCATTGAAACGAAAAGGGCGAAGGTTGCGGTCGCCCCCTTCGCCCTGGTCTGTTTCCCTGTCCGCCTGTGGCTGACATCATCCGCCCTGATCAGGCGCGGACGAGCTTTTCATATTCCATCGACACGCGCTTGGTCAGATCGCCGACTTCGAAGTTGTAATCGCCGATCTGGCCAACGGGCGTCACCTCGGCCGCGGTGCCGGTGAGGAAGCACTGTTCGAACCCTTCGAGATCGGAGGCTTCGATCCGGCGTTCGTGGACCTTGATCTGCATGTCGCGCAGCATTCCGATGACCGTCTGGCGGGTGATGCCGTTCAGGATCGCGTCGGGGATGGGGGTGTGCACTTCGCCATCCTTGACGAAGAAGATGTTGGCCCCGGTCGCCTCGGCCACATAGCCGCGATAGTCGAACATCATGGCGTCGGAGCAACCCTTCGCCTCGGCCGCGTGTTTGGACATGGTGCAGATCATGTAAAGACCGGCAGCCTTGGCGGCGTGAGGGATGGTTTCAGGCGAGGGGCGTTTCCATTTTGCGATGTCGAGTTTCGCGCCCTTGAACTTGGCATCGCCGTAATAGCTGCCCCAGGTCCAGCAGGCGACGGCAAGGCGGATCGGGTTGCGCTTGGAGGCGACACCCATGTCTTCGCCCGCACCACGCCAGGCGATGGCGCGAACATAAGCATCGGTCAGGTTGTTGGCTTTGAGCACCGCCTCTTTGGCGGCGTTGATTTCTTCGACCGTGAAAGGCAGCGGCATGTCGAGCAGTTCGCCGGACATGCGCAGACGTTCGGAATGTTCGGTGGATTTGAAGATCTTGCCATTGTAGCAGCGTTCGCCTTCGAACACGGCGCTGGCATAGTGCAGGGCATGGGTCAGGATGTGGACATTCGCGCCACGCCAATCCACCAGTTTGCCATCCATCCAGATGAAGCCGTCGCGATCGTCATAACCAGCCATGTCCCACTCCCACAGGCAGAATTTGCGAATGTTGCGCCGCTTAGGTCCGGATCGGACATAAAGTTGCGTCAAACCGGGTGCCGAGCTAGCAGTTGGTTCTTGGAAAGTCAACAAGGCTGACGTAAATTCAGGGTGACGCGGGAGGGGTAAGGATGGCCGAAGGCACTACGGGCGGGGAAAGCCTGCTGTTTCTGACCGATGAGCAGTTGCGCAAAGGGATCGAGGCGATGTTCTTCGCCTATCGCGGGTTTACCGATGATCCGGACCGCATTCTGGAAGGGATGGATTACGGGCGCGCGCATCACCGGGCGATCCATTTCATCCATCGGTCGCCCGGGACAACGGTTTCCAACCTGCTGGGCATTCTGGGTGTGACGAAGCAAAGTCTGAACCGGGTGCTGCGCACGCTGATCGAGGATGGGTTGGTGGAGGCGCGGGTGGGCAAGGCCGACAAGCGCGAGCGCAACCTGCATCTGACGAGCAAAGGGCAAGAGCTGGAACGGCAATTGTCGGATGCGCAGCGGGCGCGGATGCGGGCGGCCTATCGCGCGGCGGGGCCTGCAGCGGTGCAGGGATTTCGGACCGTGCTTGAGGCAATGATGGACCCGGAGATGCGGCGACAGTATCAATCCCTGCGAGAGGGTGAGAAATGAACGAACCGCAGCCACATCTTTTGGTCGTCGATGACGATGAACGCATCCGGGGGCTTTTGCAGAAGTTCTTGATGCGCAACGGCTATTTGGTCACGGTGGCGCGCGACGCCGCACAGGCGCGCCGGCTTTTGACGGGGCTGGAATTCGACATGATCGTGCTGGACGTGATGATGCCGGGCGATGACGGGATCACGCTGACGCGCGAATTGCGCGGGCGGATGAGCGTGCCGATCCTGCTTTTGACGGCCAAGGGCGAGACCCAGAACCGGATCGAGGGGCTGGAGGCCGGGGCGGATGACTACCTGGTGAAGCCGTTCGAGCCGAAGGAATTGCTGCTGCGGATCAATGCCATCCTGCGGCGCGTGCCGCAGGTGCAGGCGGCGCCACCAGTGCCCAAGGTGCTGCATCTGGGGGCGGTGCGCTATGATATGGACCGGGGTGAGTTGTGGCGGGGGGCCGATCCGGTGCGGCTGACGGCGACAGAGGCCGCGCTGATGCGGATGTTCGCGGCCCAACCGGGGCAGGCGATTGCGCGCGAAAAGCTGGCCGGTGATCTGGGCCGCGACGAGGGCGGCGCGCAAGAACGGGCGGTGGATGTGCAGATCACCCGCCTGCGCCGCAAGATTGAGGATGACCCGAAGGTGCCACGCTATTTGCAGACGGTGCGGGGCGAGGGCTATCTGCTGCAACCGGATTGATTTTCCCATCGCACGCGCGGCGCGCGGTGATAATCTGCCCGCGTGTGTGTGTGGTACGAGTAGGAGGTTACCATGTTGAGACGAACAGCCGCGGCCCTGACTTTGGCCGTCATGGGCGCAACGGGGAGCGCGGTCTGGGCCCAGAACCTTGAGCCATGGGGAGCGTCGGATTACTGGGACGTGATGATTGACCCGACGCTGGGCAATGGCTGCCTGATCCAAGGTGCATTCGAGGATGGGTCTGTGGTGCGGATCGGGCTGGATCGGACGAACGGCACGGGATACGTGACCGCGTTCAACGATGCCTGGGGCGATATCGAGGAAGGTGCGGTCTATCCGATCAGATTTGCACTGGATGGCGAAGGGTTCGAGGGCGAGGCGCGCGGCATGTATCTGGATGGGATGCCGGGGGCGGATATCGTTTTTGACAACGTGGATTTTTTCATGTCCATCGCCCAAAGGCAAACCATGACGATGTATCACGACGGGGCGGAGGTCATGTCGATTGACCTGACCGGAACGATGCGCGGGCTGGAAGCGGTGCTGGAGTGCCAGGACGAACAGGGCTGAGGTAGAGGACGGGGGGCAGGCGCCCCCCGGACCCCCTTCGCCGGGGCCGGAACAGAGCGAGAGGCGGAGAGGGTGCTTGTATTCACGCATGAAGATTGCGCGCGGCATGTGACGCCACCGGGCCACCCTGAAAGGGTGGAACGGTTGGCGGCGGTGGAGCGCGGGCTGGCAGGGCTGGCCGTAACGCGGCGCGAATGCCCGATGGGCGAAGAGGCCGAGGTGTTGCGCTGTCATCCTGCGGCCTATTTGGCCAAGGTGCAGCGCGCGGTGCCGCAGGCGGGGTTTGTGGCGCTGGATGGCGATACGATCCTGTCGCCGGGTTCGCTGGATGCCACGCTGCGCGCGGTTGGGGGCATCTGCGCGGCGGTGGATGCAGTGATGGCGGGAGAGGCGAAGGCGGCTTTCGTGGCCGGACGGCCACCGGGGCATCATGCGGAAACGGGCACGGCGATGGGGTTCTGCCTGTTCGGGACGGTGGCGATTGCAGCGAAGCGGTTGCTAGACCATCACGGATTGAAGCGCATAGCGGTGGTGGATTTCGACGTGCACCATGGGAACGGCACACAGGATTTGCTGTGGGACGAGGCGCGGGTTCTGTTCGCATCAACCCATGAGATGCCGCTTTATCCCGGCACGGGCAGCGCGCAGGAGCGGGGCGCGCATGGGCAGATCGTAAACTATCCTTTGCGGGCAGGATCGGGGGGCGCAGCGATGCGCGCGGCTTATGACGGCGTGATCCTGCCGGCGCTGGAGGCATTTGCCCCAGAATTCGTACTGATCTCGGCCGGGTTTGATGCCCATGCGGCCGATCCGTTGGCCAATCTGGAGTGGCAGGCGGAGGATTTTGCCTGGCTGACCGGGCGGCTGTGCGACGTGGCGGCGCGGCATGCGGGGGGGAGGGTCGTCTCGACACTGGAAGGTGGATATGATCTTGAGGCGCTTGCGGCTTCGGTCGCGGCGCATGTGGGCGTTTTGGAGGAGCGGAGCAGATGACGGCGAAGGCTGTGTCCGAGATGAGTTTCGAAGAGGCGATGGCCGCGCTGGAGCAGGTGGTGAACCAGCTTGAGCGGGGTGAGGTGGCGCTGGAGGAATCCATCGCGCTGTATGAGCGGGGCGCGGCGCTGAAGGCGCATTGTGCGGCCAAGCTGAAGGCGGCGGAAGAGAAGGTGGAACTGATCCGCGCACAGGAAGGCCGGGCCACCGGGACGACGACGGCGGAGGGGATGTGAGCTTTGCGGCCACACTGACGCGGGACGCTGCGGCCATCGAGGCGCGGTTGATGGCGGCGCTGGAGGGCCGGGCCGATGTGCCCGTGGTAGAGGCGATGCGCTATGCGCTGCGCGGGGGCAAGCGGCTGCGCGGGTTTCTGGTTCTGGAAGGCGCGCGGATGCACGGGCTGACGGACGCGCAGGCGATCAGTGCGGCGGCAGCGGTCGAGGCGCTGCATGCCTATTCTCTGGTGCATGATGATCTGCCCTGCATGGATGATGATGACCTGCGGCGCGGGCAGCCCACAGTGCATGTGAAATGGGATGAGGCGACGGCGGTGCTGGCCGGGGATGCGTTGCAGACGCTGGCCTTTGAATTGCTAGCCGATCCGGCGCTTGGGTCCGGGGATGTGCGGATCGCACTGGTGGCCGGGCTGGCGCGGGCGAGCGGGGCCGAGGGCATGGTGCTGGGACAGGCGCTGGACATTGCCGCCGAGACGGCGACCGCGCCGCTGACTTTGGCGCAGATTACCGAATTGCAGGCAGGCAAGACCGGGGCGCTGATCCGGTGGTCGGCGGAAGCGGGGGCGGTGATTGCATGGGCGGACCCTGCGCCGCTGCGGGCCTATGCCGAAAAGCTGGGTCTGGCGTTTCAGATCTGGGATGATGTGCTGGATGTGGAAGGCGATGTGGCCAAAACTGGCAAGCGGCTGCATAAGGATGCCGATGCGGGGAAGGCGACCTTTGTTTCGCTGCTGGGGCTGGACGCGGCAAAAGCGCGCGCGGGGGCTTTGATCGACGCGGCAGCGGACCATCTTGGCGTTTATGGTGACCGGGCGGCGAACTTGATTGCCTGTGCGCGCTTCGTTATCAGCCGCGAAAGCTGACCTCTTGCATGGCCCGCTGGAGGGCAGAATGACCGACAGACCCAAGACCCCGCTGCTGGACAGGGTGAGCGCTCCTGCAGACCTGAAGTCACTCAATGACCGTGAATTGCGGCAGGTGGCGGATGAGTTGCGCGCCGAGACGATCAGCGCGGTGTCGCAGACGGGCGGGCATCTGGGGGCCGGGCTGGGCGTGGTGGAATTGACGGTGGCGATCCATGCCGTCTTTGACACGCCGCGCGACAAACTGATCTGGGATGTGGGGCATCAGTGTTACCCGCACAAGATTCTGACCGGGCGGCGGGACCGTATCCGCACTTTGCGGACCGAGGGCGGGCTGTCGGGGTTCACCAAGCGCAGCGAGTCGCCCTATGATCCGTTTGGGGCGGCGCATTCGTCGACCTCGATCAGTGCGGCGCTGGGGTTTGCGGCGGCGCGCGATCTGGGTGGCGATCCGGGTGATGCGATTGCGGTGATTGGTGACGGGTCGATGAGCGCGGGCATGGCGTTCGAGGCGATGAACAATGCAGGCCATCTGAAGAAGCGGCTGTTCGTGATCCTGAACGACAATGAGATGTCGATTGCGCCGCCGGTGGGGGCGCTTTCCTCATATCTGTCGCGGCTTTATGCCGAGGCACCGTTTCAGGATCTGAAGGCGGCGGCGAAGAACGCGGTCAGCCTGTTGCCTGGCCCGTTTCAGGAAGGCGCGCGACGGGCCAAGGAGATGCTGAAAGGCATGGCCGTGGGTGGCACGCTGTTCGAGGAGTTGGGTTTTTCCTATCTGGGGCCCATCGACGGGCATGATCTGGACCAGTTGCTGGCGGTACTGCGCACGGTGAAGGCGCGGGCGACAGGGCCGATGCTGATTCATGTGCTGACGAAAAAGGGCAAGGGCTATGCCCCGGCCGAGGCGGCGCGGGACAGGGGCCATGCGACGGGCAAGTTCGATGTGCTGACCGGGGTGCAGGCGAAGGCAGTGTCGAACGCGCCGAGCTATACCAAGGTGTTTGCCCAGAGCCTGATTGCCGAGGCCGAGCGGGATGAGAAGATCGTGGCCGTTACGGCGGCGATGCCGGATGGCACGGGGCTGAACCTGTTCGCGGACCGCTTTCCCCGGCGCTGTTTTGATGTGGGGATCGCGGAGCAGCATGCGGTGACGTTCAGCGCGGGGCTGGCGGCGGGGGGGATGAAGCCGTTCTGTGCGATCTATTCAACCTTCCTGCAGCGTGGATATGATCAGGTGGTGCATGACGTGGCGATCCAGCGGTTGCCCGTGCGCTTTGCCATTGATCGGGCGGGGCTGGTGGGGGCGGATGGCGCCACCCATGCGGGCAGTTTCGACGTGGCGTTTCTGGCAAATCTGCCGGGCATCGTGGTGATGGCGGCGGCGGATGAGGCGGAGCTGGTGCATATGGTGGCCACCGCCGTGGCGCATGATGACGGGCCGATTGCGTTTCGTTTTCCGCGCGGGGATGGTGTGGGCTGTGACATGCCCACACGCGGCGTGCCGCTGGAAATCGGCAAGGGACGGGTTATCCGCGAAGGGGCGCGGGCGGCGATCCTGTCCTTTGGCACACGACTGGCCGAGGTGCTGAAGGCGGCAGAAGCGCTGGCCCAGCGCGGGATTGCGCCGACGGTGATTGATGCGCGGTTCGCCAAGCCGCTGGACCGGGATCTGATCCTGAACGCGGCGCGTCACCATGAGGCGCTGATTACGGTGGAAGAGGGCGCGGTGGGCGGCTTTGGCAGCCATGTGGCGCAGTTGCTGGCCGATGAGGGCGTGTTCGACCGGGGGCTGAAGTTCCGCAGCATGGTGCTGCCCGACATATTCATCGATCAGGCCAGCCCGGAGCGGATGTATCAAGTCGCCGGAATGGATGCGGCGCAGATCGAGGCGAAGGTTTTGCAGGCGCTGGGGGTGGCGGTGGTGGGGAAACGGGCCTGACGGCCCGGATCCCCTGCCCTTTCAGCCGCGTTCGGCAAGCTTCCGTTCCAGCCCTTCGATCCGGGCCATCAGTTCGGCATGGCGTTCGGCGGCGTGGTCGGGTTTATCAGCCTCGGCCGCTTCTTGCATTGCGTTGACCACAAGGCCGACCAGCAGGTTGATCACCGCGAAGGTGGTCACCAGAATGAAGCCGATGAAGAATATCCAGGAATAGGGATAAACCTCCATCACCGGGCGGACGACAGCATCAGCCCAGCCTTCCAGCGTCATCACCTGAAACAGCGTAAGCGCGGTGGCACCAAGATCACCGAAACGGTCGGGGAAGCTGACCCCGAAAAGTTTGGTCGCCATGACGGCCGAGACGTAGAACAGGATCAGTGTCAGCAACAGGACCGACCCCATCCCCGGCAGGGCGCGGAGGAAGCCTTCGACCACGCGGCGCAGGCTGGGGGCTATGGAGATGACGCGCAGCACCCGCAGCACCCGCAGCGCCCGCAGGACGGACAGGCCGCCGCTTGCCGGAAGCAGTGCCACGCCGACGACCGCCAGATCAAAGACGTTCCAGCCTGACCGGAAAAAGCGCCCGCCCAGCGCGAACAGCTTTAGCACCAGTTCTGCGATGAAGATGGCGAGGCAGAGACGGTCAAGGAACAGGATCGTTCCGCCTGCCGCGGCCATGATCGGCTTTGACGTCTCCAGTCCAAGGATGACGGCGTTGAACAGGATCACCGCAAGGATGAAGCGGGTGACGGCAGGACGGTCGAGGAATTCGGCAACTTGGGAACGCAGGGCAGTCATCTTTTCTTACCTTTGTGAATCGCTACGCCCGGCCTTTGCGGGCCGGGCGCGGTGTTGATTCAGGATACCTTCACTCGGCCGGTTTCACCAGATCGGCCTTTGGCTGATCCTTGGTCTTCCAGAGGGAGAAGACCACGCCTGCCGTGAGGATCGCGAAGGTGATGCCCAGCGACCAGCTCGGCGGGAATTTTTCCCAGCCCATGATGTCGGCGATGAAGATCTTGGACCCGATAAAGACCAGAAGCAGCGACAGCGCGTATTTCAGATAGGCGAAGCGGTGCAGAATGGCCGCCAGCGCGAAGTAGAGGGCGCGCAGGCCGAGGATCGCGAAGATGTTCGAGGTATAGACTATGTAGGGGTCGGTGGTGATGGTGAACACTGCCGGCACCGAATCCACCGCGAAAACCAGATCGGCGATTTCGATCAGGATCAGCGCGATGAAGAGCGGCGTCGCCCAACGCACCATCTTGCCCCCGGCATCGGGTTTGTGGACGAAGAAGTTGTTGCCGTGCAGTTCATCCGTCACGCGGAAGCGGCGCTTGATGAATTTCAGGACCGGGTTGTTGGCGATGTTGTGGTCGGATTCGCCCACGAACATCATCTTGATGCCGGTGAAGATCAGGAAGACCGCGAAGACATAGAGCACCCAGCTGTAGGACGCGACGATGGTTGCCCCCAGCCCGATCATGATACCGCGCAGGATGATCACGCCGAGGATACCCCAGAACAGCACGCGGTGCTGATAGGCGCGGGGCACGGCGAAGAAGGCGAAGATCAGCGCGATGACAAAGACGTTGTCCATCGCGAGCGTTTTCTCAACGACGAAGGCCGTCAGATAGTGGGCGGTCGGCTCCCATCCCATCTGCCAATAGACGAAGCCGGAAAAGGCGAGGCCGAGGGTGATGTACATCGCGGAAAGCTTGAGACTTTCGGCGACGCCGATTTCGTGATCGCCGTCCTTGTGCAGAACGCCGAGGTCGAAGGCGAGCAGCGCCACGACCAGTGTGATGAAGAGCAGCCACATCCATAGCGGCTTGCCCAGAAACAGAAGAACGAGAAATTCCATGCCCATTGACCTTTCGAGACACATATTCAACGCGTCTGGAGGTCAGCCAATCACCGGTCCGGGCATGACATCGAGACGCACTCGATGCGGTCCGACATGGCGCTGTGAGGCGTCAGAGGGGCCCGGCCCGCTGGCAGAAGGTGGGTATGGGAATGATCGATTCAACCCCTGCATCGGGGAAAAAATCACGGGCGCGTGATTTGGGCTGAGGGTGCCCCCGTTCCGGCTTGGGCGGGCGCGGGGGCGCGATCAGGTTTCCAACGCGAGCAGGGAAGCAAGGCCCTGGCGATAGGTGGGATGCAGAAGGGTGATGCCGAGATCGGATTTGATCCGGTCATTCCGGACGCGCTTGCTTTCGGCATAGAAGCTGCGCGCCATCGGGGTGAGGTCGGCCTGATCATAGGGGATGGCCGGGGGCAGCGGCAGGCCGAGCAGTTCTGCCGCATGGGCGATCACGTCTTCGGGCGGGGCGGGATCGTCATCGCAGAGGTTGTAGACGGAACCCGGACGGGGGTGCTGCATCGAGGCGGCCAGAACCTGTGCGATGTCATCGACATGAATGCGGCTGAAGACCTGACCAGGCTTGATGATGCGGCGGGCGGTCCCGTCGCGGACCTTTTCGAAAGGGCCGCGACCGGGGCCATAGATGCCCGCGAGGCGGAAGATGTGCACCGGCAGGCCGAGGTCGCCCCAAGCGGTTTCGGCGGCCACACGGGCCTGACCGCGCGGGGTGGCGGGGGTGAGGGGGGTATCCTCACTCACCCAGCCGCCCTGATGATCGCCGTAGACGGCTGTGGTGGAGAGATAGCCCACCCATTCCGGGCGGGCGGCGCGGAGTTCGGTCGCATGGTCGCGCAGGATGGGATCACCCGAGACATCCGGGGCGACGGAGGTGAGGATATGACTGGCGCGGGCGAGGGCCGGGGCGAGCGTGCCGGGGAGAAGCAAGGGCTCAACGCCTTCGGCTGCGAAGGCGCGGGCCCGATCGGCGCTGCGGGTGGTGCCGATGACCACCCAGCCTTGCGGAATGAGAAGGCGGGCGAGGGCCTGCGCGGAATAGCCATGGCCAATGGAAAGAAGCGTTTTCATGGGGCGACTATTTCGCGGCGGACAGCCCTGCGCAAGCTGTTGCAAAGCCTTCACTTGCGGAAACCCCCCCCTTTCGGATTAGATGCGTGATCAAATTACGAGTAGCGAAAGAAAAAAGAACAAAGACATGACCGACGAAGCCCATCCGATTTTGACCCCCGACACGATGGAACCCGAAGCGTTCCTTGATCCCATTGCCGCTGTTGACCGGCTGGAAGAGCTGTATTTTTCCGCGACTGCCTTTCTGTCGCAGCATTTCACGAAAGCCGTGACGGGGCAGAAGCCCGCATCGCGCATCCGCGCCTATTACCCCGAAATCCGGCTGACCACGACGAGCCATGTGAAGACCGACTCGCGCCTGTCCTTTGGTCATGTGGCGGAGCCGGGCACCTATTCCACCACGGTCACGCGGCCTGACCTGTTTCGCAACTACCTGATCCAGCAGATCGAGCTTCTGGTGCGCCATCATGGCCAGCCAGTGCTGATCGGCCCGTCGGAAACGCCGATCCCGGTGCATTTCGCGGTGGCCGGGAACCCCAAGGTTTCTGTCCCGCAGGAAGGCGTGCTGGAGTTTTCGCTGCGCGACGTGTTCGATGTGCCGGACCTGGCCACCACGAATGATGACATCGTGAACGGCACGCGACAGGTCCATGCCGATGGATCGCGCCCGCTGGCCCCGTTCACGGCGCAGCGTGTGGATTATTCGCTGGCCCGGCTGGTGCATTACACCGCAACGGATGCGGCGCATTTCCAGAACCATGTACTGTTCACCAACTATCAGTTCTATGTCGATGAGTTTGAGGCCTATGCCCGTGAGGTGCTGGCCGATCCGGCATCGGGCTATACGGCCTTTGTCGCGCCCGGCAATCAGGTGATCGAAACGCCCGATGGCGCCCTGCATCAGCCCACCAAGATGCCGCAAATGCCGACCTATCACCTGAAGCGGGCGGATGGTCAGGGGATCACGCTGGTCAATATCGGCGTCGGCCCGTCCAATGCCAAAACCGCGACCGACCATATCGCCGTGCTGCGCCCGCATGCCTGGTTGATGGTGGGCCATTGCGCTGGCTTGCGGAATTCCCAGAGCCTTGGCGATTTCGTGCTGGCCCATGCCTATCTGCGCGAAGATCACGTGCTGGATGACGACCTGCCCATCTGGGTGCCGATTCCTGCGCTGGCCGAGATCCAGATCGCGCTGGAAGACGCAGTGGAAGAGGTGACCCAGCTTGAGGGGTATGAGCTGAAGCGCATCATGCGGACGGGAACGGTCGCCACCATCGACAACCGCAACTGGGAATTGCGTGATCAATCCGGCCCGGTGCAGCGCCTGTCGCAATCGCGGGCAATCGCGCTGGATATGGAAAGCGCCACCATCGCGGCAAACGGGTTCCGGTTCCGGGTGCCTTATGGCACGCTTTTGTGTGTGTCCGACAAGCCGCTGCATGGTGAGTTGAAGCTGCCCGGCATGGCATCGGAATTCTACAAGACGCAGGTCGCGCGGCATTTGCAGATCGGGGTTCGTGCAATGGAGATGTTGCGCGCCATGCCGATCGAACGCATCCACAGCAGAAAGTTGCGCAGCTTTGACGAAACCGCGTTTCTCTGACCGTGACGGCATGTTTCCGCCATGCCACCCTGCGTAAAGCGGCGGGAACGGGCAGAATGCGCTTGATTTGTTCGGTAAAACAGATTTTAGCGACGCAAGTCACTTCAAGGACAGGGACAGCCCCGCCTGATATCGGGACCAGTAACGAAGGAACATCACATGACCAAACCGATGACCAAGACCCAGCTTGTAGCCGCTCTCGCCGACCAGATGGGTTCGGACAAGAAAACCGCTGGCGCAGCTTTGGATGCGATTGCCGCAGTGGTGGCAACGGAAGTGGCCGCCGGTGGTGCCGTGACGCTGCCGGGTCTGGGCAAGGTCGTTTGCCGCGCACGGCCCGAGCGTCAGGTGCGCAACCCGGCGACCGGCGAAACCGTGACCAAGCCCGCTGACAAGCAGGTGAAGTTCTCGATCGCCAAGGCGCTGAAGGACAGCGTCAACGCCTGACCTGCGGCCTGATGGCCAAGGCAATGGGCCGCCCCGAAACGGGCGGCCTTTCTTTTTGGGACTCTGACAATGGATCTGCGCGCGCTTTTGATGGGCCTCCTCTTTGCCCTGATGTGGTCATCGGCTTTCGCCACGGCCCGCATCATCGTGGCCGATGCCGCGCCGCTGGCTACGCTTGCCGCACGCTTCCTGATTTCAGGCCTTCTCGCCGTGGGCGTCGCGCTGGCGCTGGGCGCGCGCCTCACCCTCACCCGCGCGCAATGGCGTTCTGTCGCGGCCTTCGGCCTTTTGCAGAACGCGGCCTATCTCGGCCTCAACTTCATCGCCTTGCAATGGGTTGAGGCGTCGCTCGCCGTCATCATCGCCGCCTCCATGCCGCTGATGGTCGCGGCCCTGTCTTGGGTCTTTCGAGGTGAACGTCTTCCCGCCCTCGGCCTTGCGGGGCTGGCCGCCGGGTTTGCGGGCGTCGCCCTCATCATGGGAACCCGCCTGTCCGGCGGGGCCGACCCGCTGGGCACCGCGCTTTGCATCCTCGGCGCGCTGGCGCTGGCTGTGGCCACCCTCACCCTGCGCTCCGCCTCCGGCGCGCAGGGCGGGCTCGGCTCGCTCTTGCTGATTGTTGGCCTGCAGATGCTGGCTGGCTCTGCCGCGCTGGCCGTCATCGCTGCCCTGACGGAACCCTTCCGCCTGACGCCGACCCTGCCGCTCGCGCTCGCCTTCACCTACCAGATCTTTATCCCAGGCCTAGCCGCCACGCTGATCTGGTTCGCCCTTGTTCGCCGTATCGGCCCCACACGCGCGGCGACCTACCACTTCCTCAACCCGGCCTTCGGGACGGCCATCGCGGCGCTTTTGCTGAACGAAACGCTTCGCCTGACCGATATCCTCGGCGCGGCTATTGTCGCCGCAGGCATACTCGCCGTGCAGTTGTCGCGCCGCGTCCCCTGACCTGCCCTAACCATTCTCTTCCGCCATCACCTTGCGGAACGCCGCCCGCGCCGCCCCTCGCGCCACCCAGTCGCGGATCGCGGGGTCACCGGCCTGCATATCACGGAACCAGTGCCAGGGGGACTGGATCAGGATATCCGCTGCACTGAACCGCTCGCCCAGCAGCCATGGCCCCCGCGCCAAAGCCGCCGAAATCCGCGCCTCCATCTCCTCTATCCCGCGATAAGTCGCCGTCAGCCACGGATGCGTCAGCCCCGCTGCCTTATGGATCATCACGGGCTCCATCACCGACCCGTACCAGAACAGCCAAGTCAGATAGGCGCCCCGATCCGCGTCTCCCGGCAACGGTGCCATCTGGCCTTCGGGAAACATGTCGGTCAGCAGCAGCATGACCGCACCTGTCTCTGTCACCACAGCCCCAGTCTCGTCCACCAGCGCCGGTACCTTCCCCTCGGGATGCGGATTTCCCGGATCGCGCGCCCCACGCCCGTCTTGACGCGGGATGTCGACGATCCGCAGGTCAACAACATCCGCCACCCCCATCTCTTCCAGCAGCACCCTCACCCGCGTTCCCCGGCTTAGCGGGGCGTGAAACAGCGTCAGCATCGGCGTTCTCCTTTGGCTTTTCCGATGCCTCGATTATGCTCTGCCCCTCCTGTCAATTTCCGTCAGCAGCCTATGCCCCGCTCCGATCGCCTCTTCCGCCTTCTCCATGCCTTGCGCACCCTGCCTGCGCCCGTCACCGCCGAACGGCTGGCCGACGAAACCGGCGTCTCGCTCCGCTCTCTCTATCGCGATATTGCGGCGCTGCGCGCGGGTGGCGCCTTGATCGACGGCGCCGCAGGCTTCGGTTACACCCTGACTGAAGACCCGGCCCTTCCCCCCCAGATGTTCACCCGGCTAGAGGTGGAGGCTCTGACCCTCGCCCTCGCCGAACTGCGCCATATCGGGGACCCCACTCTGGCCGCCGCAGCGAAATCGGCTCAGGCCAAGATCATCGCCACCCTGCCTGAACGAGTGCAGCGGCAGGCCCTTCATGCCGTGCAGGAAGCCTACCGCTTTGAGAAACGCCCGCCGTCTCCCCATCTTGCAACCCTGCGCGAGGCGTCATGGGACGAAGCCGAGCTTCGCATCACCTATAACGACAAGGATGGCCGGCAGACCGAGCGGCCCGTCTGGCCGCTATCCATCGTCTTTCTAGACCGGACGCTGATGCTTTTGGCGTGGTGCACGCTGCGGCAGGATTTCCGCCGCTTCGACCTTGCGCGCATCGGCACGGCCACCCGGACGGGCAACAGCTATCGCCCCCGACGCGTGCCGCTTTTGCGCGAATTCCACGCCCGTCTGCGGGGCGGCGGGACGGGCGACTAGATCAGCCGATCGCCCCGCGCACCCCACCGGTCTGACCGCGATCCAAGAGCAGGTGGTCCAGCAGCACGCAGGCCATCATCGCCTCGCCCACCGGGACGGCGCGTATGCCGACGCAAGGATCGTGGCGGCCCTTGGTGATGAGGTCGATCTCTTCACCCTTGGCGTTGATCGTGCGGCGGGGGGTCAGGATCGATGAGGTGGGTTTCACGGCAAAACGGCAGATGACCGGCTGCCCGGTAGAGATGCCGCCAAGGATACCGCCCGCGTGGTTGGACAGAAATTCCGGACCATCCGGCCCCATGCGAATCTCATCGGCGTTCTCTACCCCGGTCAGCGCGGCCGAAGCCATGCCATCGCCGATTTCCACAGCCTTGACGGCGTTGATCGACATCATGGCCGAGGCGAGGTCGCTGTCGAGCTTGCCATAAAGCGGCGCGCCAAGGCCGGAGGGGACGCCTTCGGCCACCACTTCGATTACGGCGCCCACGGAATTGTGCGACTTGCGCAGGTCATCCAGATAGTCCGCCCAATCGGCAGCGGCGATGGGATCGGGGCACCAGAAGGGGTTGCGATCCACCTCGGCCAGATCGAGACGGGTGCGGTCGATACCGCGCGGGCCCATTTGCACCATATAGCCCGTGATACGCAGGCCGGGGGCCAGCCGCGCCAGAACGGCGCGCGCAACAGCGCCCGCAGCCACCCGCGCCGCGGTTTCCCGCGCGCTGGACCGGCCACCGCCGCGATAATCGCGCAGGCCGTATTTCTGATGATAGGTGATGTCGGCATGGCCAGGGCGGAAGGCCTGCGCGATATCTCCGTAATCCTTGGACCGCTGGTCGGTGTTTTCGATCATCAGCTGGATCGGAGTGCCGGTCGTGACGCCTTCGAACACGCCCGACAGGATGCGCACCTCATCGGGTTCCTTGCGTTGGGTGGTGAACTTGTTCTGGCCCGGCTTGCGCTTGTCCATCCAGGGCTGAATGTCAGCCTCCGACAGGGCAATGCCGGGCGGCACGCCATCAACCGTGCAGCCCAGCGCTGGGCCATGGCTTTCGCCCCAGGTGGTGACCCGGAAGATATGGCCGAAGGTGTTGAAGGACATGCCTGGCTGCTCCGTCTGATCCGGGTTCGTCCATAGGCCAATCGAACGCAACGCGCAAAGCCCTTTCACCTTGGCAGAATCATCCTTGCAGCCTTGCCAGCCTGCGTTGCGCGCAAACGGAGCTGACCAATTCCCCCTTGCACCTGCCGGACCTTTGCCTATCTTGGCTGAAACCTCGGGGTGCCTGGTGACAGGCTGAGATGCGAAAGCGGACCCGTTGAACCTGAACCGGATCATACCGGCGGAGGGAAGGTGCATGGAATCCTCCATCCCCGACCTGTCCCGTCGCACATGGAGAATGACATGAAGACGTCCATCCTTGCGCTGGGTTTTGCCACCGTTGCCACTATGGCCGCGGCGCAGGACAAGCCCGTGCTGACTGTTCTGACCTATGACAGTTTCACCGCCGAATGGGGCCCCGGCCCGGCGGTGGAAACGGCGTTCGAGGCGACCTGCGCCTGCGATCTGCAATTCGTGGCGGCGGGCGATGGTGCGGCGTTGCTGGCGCGGATTCAGATGGAGGGGGCGGCGTCGGAGGCAGATGTCGTGCTGGGGCTGGATACCAACCTGACGGCTGCCGCCACGGCGACGGGCCTGTTCGCGCCGCATGGGCAGGGGTGGAAGAACAGCCTGCCGGTGGCTTTCGATGACCCGACCTTCCTGCCCTATGACTGGGGCTGGTTTGCCTTTGTGCATGACAAGGCAAAGCTGCCCACGCCGCCGAAGAATTTCGAAGAGCTGGCTGCGTCAGACGTGAAGATCATCATTCAGGACCCCCGGTCATCCACCCCCGGGCTGGGGCTGCTGATGTGGGTGAAGGCCGCCTATGGCGACAAGGCGGGGGCGATCTGGGAAGGGCTGGCGGACAATATCGTGACGGTGACGCCGGGCTGGTCTGAGGCCTATGGGCTGTTTCTGGAGGGTGAGGCGGACATGGTGCTGTCCTACACCA
The DNA here is from genome assembly GCA_022843025.1 of Paracoccaceae bacterium. Lineage (GTDB taxonomy): Bacteria > Pseudomonadota > Alphaproteobacteria > Rhodobacterales > Rhodobacteraceae > Paragemmobacter. The sequence continues at coordinate 141,349 of JALHOL010000004.1, forward strand.
CATCGCCCGCCTATCACCTGATTGCCGAGGAAGACGCCAGCAAGGCGGCGGCACCTTTCAGCGAAGGGCATTATTTGCAGGTCGAGGTGGCAGGCAAGCTGGCGGCGACGGATCAGCCGGAACTGGCGGATGCCTTTTTGGCCTTTATGGGGACCGAGGCGTTCCAGTCGGTGATCCCGACGACGAACTGGATGTATCCGGCAGTGACACCTGCGGCGGGGTTGCCGGCGGGGTTTGAGACGCTGATCACGCCCGCAACATCACTCCTGCTGACGGCAGATGAGGCATTGGCCGCACGCGAGGGGGCGCTGGCCGAATGGCAAGCCGCGCTGGCACGCTGAGGCCACCTTTTGGGGCGGCGATAATCGCCGCCCTGCTGGGAGGGATGACGCTGGGCACGGTTGCCGTGGTGGCGCTTTATGCCGGGGCGGCGATGCCGGGTGTGGCGGATTGGGCGGCGGTGCGGTTCACCGTGACGCAAGCGGCGCTGTCGGCGGTGATCTCATGCCTGCTGGCGGTGCCGGTTGCGCGCGCGCTGGCGCGACGGCGCTTTGCGGGGCGGGGGCTGCTCATCACGCTGATGGGCGCGCCGTTCCTATTGCCGGTGATCGTGGCGGTGCTGGGCTTGCTGGCGATCTTTGGCCGTGCGGGGGTGTTGAATGACGGGCTGGCGATGCTGGGCCTGCCGCGCCTGTCGATCTATGGGCTGCATGGCGTGGTGCTGGCGCATGTGTTTTTGAACCTGCCCTTGGCCACGCGCATGTTGCTGCTGGGCTGGCAGGCGATCCCGGCCGAGCGGTTCCGGCTGGCGCAATCTTTGGACCTGACACACGGCGCGCAGTTCCGGCATCTGGAATGGCCGATGCTGCGGGCCACCCTGCCCGGCGCGATGCTGACGGTGTTCACCATCTGCCTTGCGAGTTTCGCGGTGGCGTTGACGTTGGGCGGTGGGCCGGGGGCGACGACGGTGGAACTGGCGATCTATCAAGCGCTGCGGTTCGATTTCGCGCCAGAGCGGGCGGCGACGCTGGCAGTGCTGCAATTCGCGCTGTGCCTGACGGCGTTGGCGGTGGGTTGGTCGCTGATCCGGGATACGGGGTTCGGCACCGGGCTGGGGCGGCGGGTAAAGATGCCTGCGCCGGACGGATGGCGCAAGGGGATGGATGTGGCGGCGATCGTGCTGGCGGCGGGGTTTCTGATGCTGCCCTTGGGGGCGCTGGTGATCCGGGGGCTGGGCGGGGTGGATGATCTGCCGGGGGGGATGTGGGCTGCGACGCTGCGGTCTGTGCTGGTGGCGCTGGTGACGACGGTTCTGGTGACCGGGGCGGCGATGGTTCTGGCGCTGGCGGCGGGGCGGCGGGCGACGGGGCATCGGCTGTTTGATGCCGCGGCTACCTTGCCGCTGGCGGCATCGTCGCTGGTGATCGGGACGGGGTTGTTTCTGGCACTGCGCGGGGTGGCCACGCCATCGGCGATGGCGCTGCCCGTGACGATTGCTGTGAATGCGACGCTGGCGCTGCCCTATGCCTATCGCCTGCTGCTGCCCGAGGCGCGGGCGCTGCATCAGGGGCATGACCGGCTGGCGCAGGCGCTGGGCCTGACGCGTGCCGCGCGGTTGCGGCTGGTGACCCTGCCCTGTCTGGCGCGGCCGCTGGGGTTTGGCGCAGGAATCACGGCGGCGCTGTCGATGGGCGATCTGGGGGTCATCACGTTGTTTGCCGCCGAAAACAACGCCACGCTGCCCCTGTTCATTCACGGGCTGATGGGCAGTTACCGGATGGAGGCGGCGGCGGCGGCATCGCTGATCCTGATGGGGATATCCTTTGCGCTGTTTGCGCTGTTTGACAGGATCGGACGCCATGCTGCAGCTTGATCATCTGGTGCTGGCCGAGGGGGCGTTTCGGCTGGAAGCGGACCTGACCCTGCCACAGGGCGCGCGCTGCGCGGTGCTGGGGCCCTCGGGGGCGGGGAAATCGACGCTGCTGAATGCGATTGCGGGGTTTGTTGCGCCGGAGGCGGGGCGCATGCGGTGGGACGGGGCGGATATCACCGATCTGCCACCCGGACAGCGGCCCGTGACGATCCTGTTTCAGGATCAGAACCTGTTTCCGCATCTGACGGTGGAGCGCAACCTTGCGCTAGGCCTGTCGCCGGATGGGCGGATCGACGCGGCGGCGCGGGTGCGGATCGCAGAGGCGCTGGCGCGGACGGGGCTGGAGGGGTTGGGCGGGCGCAAGCCGGGGCAGTTGTCGGGCGGGCAGCAAGGGCGGGCGGCGCTGGCACGGGCGCTGTTGCGGGCGCGGCCGCTGCTGTTGCTGGATGAGCCCTTTGCGGCGCTGGGCCCGGCGCTGAAGGCCGAGATGCTGGCGCTGGTGCGTGAGGTGGCGGATGAGACGGGAGCGACCGTGTTGATGGTGACGCATGACCCGCAGGACGCGCAGCGTTTTGCCGATGTGACGATGCTGGTGGCCGAAGGACGGGCACATGCGCCCGTGGTGACCGGGGCGCTGTTTGCCGATCCGCCCCCGGCGCTTGCGGCCTATCTTGGTGCAGGATGAAGATTCTTTGCGCCGCCCGTTGACACCACCTGCGGGCTTCTTTACGTAGCCCCACATCGACTTGGGCCCAGATGGCGGAATTGGTAGACGCACTGGTTTCAGGTACCAGCGCTGCAAGGCGTGGAGGTTCGAGTCCTCTTCTGGGCACCATGTCGATCTGACGAAAGGGCGCGGGTTCACACCCGCGCCCTTTGTGTTTTCCCCGGTCCGTTGACCCCCGTGCGTTGACCCCTGAGCCGCGCGTCGGTATGGCTGCCCGGATACCTGCCGAAAGGACGCGACCTTGGCCATTTTCCTGCATCAGAACGACCTGCCCGATGGTCTGGACCTTGGCCCTGTGGTGGCCATTGATACCGAGACGATGGGGCTGGACCCGCGGCGTGACCGGCTGTGCGTCGTGCAACTGTCGGACGGCAAGGGCGACGCGCATCTGGTGCAGATTGCGAAGGGGCAGAGGAGCGCGCCGAATCTGGAGCGGTTGCTGACCGATCCGGCAGTGGTGAAGCTGTTCCATTTCGGGCGGTTCGACATTGCGGCGTTGAAGAACGCCTTCGGGGTGACGACCGCGCCGGTTTGGTGCACGAAGATCGCTTCGCGGCTGATCCGGACGTTCACGGATCGGCACGGGTTGAAATACCTGCTTCTGGAACTGGTGGGCGTGGATGTTTCCAAGCAGCAACAAACGAGTGACTGGGGGTCGGTGGAGCTGACCGATGCGCAGAAGGAATATGCGGCTTCGGACGTGCTGTATCTGCACAAGCTGAAGGCCGAACTGGAGATGCGGCTGGTGCGCGAGGGGCGGATGGATCTGGCGCAGCGGTGCTTTGATTTCCTGCCGACGCGGGCCGAGCTGGACCTGATGGGATGGGATGAGCCCAATGACATCTTCCACCACTGATTTGCTGGCAACAGGCCGCCGCGTGATACGCCGCGAGGCGGAGGCGCTGGCGATGCTGGCTGAGGGGCTGGACGGGGCCTTTGCCGCTGCGGTGGAGTTAATCCTGAACGCCTCGGGGCGGGTGATCGTGTCAGGCATGGGCAAATCGGGGCACGTGGCGCGCAAGATCGCCGCGACCTTTGCCAGCACGGGCACGCCCGCCCAATTTGTGCATCCGGCCGAGGCCAGCCATGGCGATCTGGGCATGGTGATGAAGGGCGATGTGGCGCTGGTGCTTTCGAACAGCGGCGAGACGCCGGAGCTTGCCGATATCGTTGCGCACACCCGGCGGTTCGACATTCCGCTGATCGGTGTGGCGGGGAAGGCGGAATCGACCCTTCTGAAGCAGTCGGATGTGGCGCTGTTGTTGCCGACGGTGCCGGAAGCCTGTGAAACCGGGATCGTGCCGACGACATCAACGACGATGACGCTGGCGCTGGGGGATGCGCTGGCGATTGCGCTGATGGAGCATCGCCAGTTCACGCCGGATCAGTTCCGCGTCTTTCATCCCGGGGGGAAGCTGGGCGCGCGGCTGGCGCGGGTGGCAGATTTGATGAGCACCGACGCGCCACTGGTGGCGCATGATGCGCCGATGAGCGATGCCCTGCTGATGATGTCGGCCAAGGGCTTTGGCGTGGTTGGCGTGACGGACGGGGACGGGTATCTTCAGGGGATCATCACCGATGGTGACCTGCGCCGCCATATGGCGGGGCTGCTGGACCTGTCAGCGGGGGATGTGATGACCGCCGCGCCGCGGACCATCGGACCGGGAGCGCTGGCGGAAAAGGCCGTGCGGATCATGAACGAGAAGAAGATCACCTGCCTGTTCGTGGTGGACCCGGAAGGGAGCCAGTCCGTGATCGGGCTGCTGCATATCCACGACTGCCTGCGCGCCGGGATTGCGTGATGGCACGGCGGGTGGCGCTGGATGGCTGGTCACGGCTGGTGGCAGCCTTGAAGGTGCTGCTGCCGCTGACCGCGCTGGCCATCCTGTCGATGCTGTTTCTGATTTCCAACCGGATCAATCCGGATGATGCCCTGCCCTATGCCGAGGTGGACGTGGAGGCGCGGCTGAAAGAGCCGCGGATGACCGCGCCAACCTATGCCGGAACAACCAGCGATGGCGCGTCGCTGGAGGTGACCGCCGCAGAGGCACGGCCCGCCGCGGAGGGTGAAACCGGGGCGAATGCGATTGGCGTTCAGGCGCGGCTGAGCACCCCGGATGGGCAGCAGACCGACCTGGAGGCCGCGACGGCACAGATGACGCTGAACGGGACCGAGATCACCTTTTCCGGCGATGTGCGGTTGACGCACAGTTCCGGCTATCGCGTGACATCCGACGAGATGACCGCCCGACTGGGTGAAACCGACGTTCAGGCACGGTCTGCGGTGGCGGCTGAGGGGCCCGGCGGGCGGATCACCGCGCAGTCCATGCGTCTCATGCCTGCGGGGGATGGTAGCGAAGGTTATCTTCTGGTTTTCAACGGGGCGGTTAAGCTGGTATATCAACCGGCAAAGTAAATTCTGACCGATTTGAGGGAAACATGCCCGCCGCCCTGCGCGCCTTGATCTTGACCCTGGCGCTTTCTCCGGTGATGGGCGGTTTCGCATTGGCGCAGACCAGCATCAACCTGACCGGTCTGCAACAGGACACGACCCTTCCTGTCGAGGTATCGGCTGACAGTCTGAGCGTGGATCAGGGCACGGGGCAGGCAACATTTGCCGGCAATGTCGTGGTCAAGCAGGGCGAGATGACGATTTCGGCCGGAACCGCGCGGATCGAATATCTGCCGGATGGCCAGGGAATCGCCAAAGTGCTGCTGGATGGGCGGGTGCTGTTTGCCAGCCCGACCGATGCCGCAGAGGCGGATGCTGCGGTCTATACCATCGCGTCCGGCGAGGTTGTGATGACGGGCAATGTGCTGCTGACGCAGGGGCAGACGACGATTTCGGGCAATAGGCTGGTCTATAACCTGGATGCAGGGACGGGCAGCATGGAGGGGCGGGTTCAGACAGTGTTTGTGCCCGGCAAGGCCAATCCGTGAAGACTGGTCCTGACCTGACCGTAACCGCCGGATCGGCGGGGCTGTCCATCCGCAACCTGCGCAAAAGCTATAAGCGGCGGCCGGTGATCCGGGACGTTTCCATGCAGTTGAACCGGGGCGAGGTGGTGGCGCTGCTGGGGCCGAACGGTTCGGGCAAGACGACCTGCTTCTATGCCATTGCCGGACTGGTGACTCCGGAAGGCGGCGAGGTGCTGATCGACGGGCGCGATGTGACCGCGCTGCCGATGTATCGCCGGGCGCGGCTGGGGATCGGCTATCTGCCGCAGGAAGTTTCAATCTTTCGCGGCCTGTCCGTCGAGGACAATATCCTTGCCGTACTGGAGATCACGCATTCCGACCGGCACAAGCGGCGCGAGCGGCTGGAGGAATTGCTGTCGGAGTTTTCAATCACCCATCTGCGGCGTGCGCCTGCGCTGGCGCTGTCGGGCGGGGAACGGCGGCGGGTGGAGATTGCGCGCTGCTTGGCGGCGGACCCGAAATACCTGCTTCTGGACGAACCCTTTGCCGGGGTGGACCCGATTGCGGTGGGGGAAATCCGCGGATTGGTGCAGGATCTGAAAAGCCGGGGCATCGGGGTGCTGATCACCGATCATAATGTGCGCGAGACGCTGGAGATCGTGGACCGCGCCTATATCCTGCATGACGGCAAGGTGCTGATGAGCGGGACCACCGATGAGGTGGTGCGCGATGAAACGGTGCGCCGGGTTTACCTGGGCCAGAATTTCCGGATCGGCTGATCCCTGCCGCTGGGGATGCCTGCAACGGCACCTGAGAGGACCCATCCGAACGACGCTGTTGACAAGATGGCATGGGCGGATGCCAAATACCCGTGATGAGTGCGCAAATCGCCCTGTCCCGATCTGCCAATACCGCCGCCACGACGGCTGGTCACCTTGCAGGAACGCACTTTCGGTACCACGTCAGTTTAACGAGGGTTCGCCCGTCGCCGGTTTCGGCGCGGCCGGGCCGATTTCATGCGGAGGAAGCACTATGCGATACCAGATCAGCGGCCGACAGATCGACATCGGGGAGGCGCTTCAGACGCATGTGAAGGCCGAACTGGGCGAGGTGGTGGAGAAGTACGCCCAGCGCCCGACCGATGCCGTGGTGATCTTTTCGCGGGCAGCGCATGAGCATGTCTGTGAAGCAACGATCCACCTGTCGACCGGGCTGACCGCGCAGGCCAAGGGCCATGCCACGGAAATCTATGCCGCTTTCGAATCCTGCCGCGAGAAGATGGACAAGCAGCTGCGCCGCTATAAGCGCCGTCTGCGCAACCACCACAGCGCCCGGACAGCGCCTGTTGAATTCGCCGGCGGGTCGTCCTATATCCTCGCGCCAACTGAGGAGCCCGAGGACGACGACCACACTGATCTGGCGCAGCCCATTGTGATTGCCGAGATGGAGACGAAGATTCCTTCGATCACCGTCGGCGAGGCGGTGATGCAGCTGGAATTGGGGGGTCAGAAGATGCTCGTGTTCCGCAATGAAGGACATGGCGGCGTGAATGTCGTTTACCGTCGCGATGACGGGAACATCGGCTGGATCGACCCGCGCAACGCAAAATAACGCACGCACGCGCGCGCCACAGGAACGACGACCGCCAATGGACCTATCCAAGCTATTGATTCCGGGAGCTGTTCGGATTGTCGGGCAGCTGACAAGCAAGAAGCGGCTTTTCCAGGAACTGGGAGAGCTTGCCGCGCAGGCCTATGGCATGAGCGGGGCCACGGCGATTGACGGGTTGCAGGAACGCGAGAGCCTGGGCCCGACCGGCGTGGGGCATGGCATCGCCCTGCCCCATGCGCGGCTGGAAGACCTGAAGCAGATCCGGGGCGTGTTCATCCGGCTGGAGAAGCCACTGGATTATGACAGTGTCGATCGCCAGCCTGTCGATCTGGTGTTCGGGCTGTTTGCGCCCAAGGATTCAGGCGTTGATCACCTGAAGGCGCTGGCGTTGGTGAGCCGGACAATGCGGGATCAGGCGGTGGTGTCGAAACTGCGCGCCAACAATGACCCGGCCAAGATCTATGCGATCCTGACAGAGGCCCGGTCGACCCAAGCGGCGTAAGCCTTAACGTTTGGGAAAGAAGCCGAAACCCAGATAATCGCGCTGATAGGTATCGCGCGCTGCTTCCTCCAGCTCACCATCGCGGATGGTGTCGAGCGCGTCATCCATGGCGTCACGGGGAAAGGTGATCTGCGGCGCGGGTTGGCCCAGTTCGGCGCAGAGAAAGGCCAGCCCTTCGGCCAAAGTGTCTTCGCGCAGGATCAGATCGGGCGGCGCGAACAGGGCGAAGCCTTGCAGAATGGCGGATTGGCTGGCCCAGGCGGCATCGGTGCGAAAGCCGGTCTGGCCGGCAAGATTACGCTTGAGGAATTTCAGAAAGGCGAGGAAGGCGGCGCGACGCTCAGTCGGGTCGGTGTAGGTGTCGCCGGGGCGCGGCAGGGCCACGCCATGCACGCGGGAGAGGATGTTGCGCTGTTCCGCCTGCAACCCGCCTTGTTCCAGCGCGCAAAAGGCGCGGTGGGCACGGTCCAGCGGATGGCGCAGGACGGTAAAGCTGCGATGGCCGGGATGGGCGCGTTTCCACTGACGCAGGGTTTTGTGGGTGAAATCCCGATCCAGCCCGCCGAGGGTGGACAGCCAGTCGATCACCGGGGCGACCGGGCCCGCCTTGATGGGCATGAACAGAAGAGGGACGTCGCGGGCGGTGACATAGCCGGGAATTCCGGCATGGCGGCGGGGTTCGAAATTGGGCGTGCGCGACAGGTTGAACCTATCGAGCCGGGCCAAGGCCTGTTCCATCGCGGCGGGATTGGTGACCTTGTCCGCCAGCGGTTCAGGGTTCTGCACGGTGAGGGAGGAATCGACAGCCTCAAGCCGCGCATCCACCCCCAGAAAGGCGGCAAGGCCGTTCAGCACGGCCAGATCGGGGATATCGTCATAGTCGATGTAAAAGGCCGTTTGCCCGCGCGCCTGCAACGCGCGCAGAAGGCGGATCTGAAACTGCTGCACCTCATCAAGGTGTTCGGTGAATTCCAGCGCGTCAAAACGGGCCTTGGCCTGTTTCAGGTTCTTTGGGTTGGTCAGTTTCCACTGACCGGTGGCCTTTGCGATTTTCAGGCTGACATAGCTTTCCACGGGGTTGCGCGTCACCACGATCTTGGCGCAGCGGGGATCATCCATCACCAGATCGAAGATGCGGGGATCATGGTCGTGGAAATAGCGAAAGCCCGACAGGCCGGGTGTGCGTTCGCGCATGCGGCGCAGAAGGAAGGCGGGGTCTTCCTCGCGCTGCGCGAGCGTGACGCCGAGGAATTCGGTCTGGTCCTTCTTGCCGATGAAAAAGGGATTGAACGCCTCTCCATGGCAGGTGACGCCGGAGAGGGCATTGAGGTTGGCTTCGAGGAAGTTGGAACCTGTCCGCATTTCGGCGAACATCACGAAACTGTCGAACGGGCGGGTCACTGGATCACTTCACTAGGTAGGGGCGGCCCCTGCGGGAATCGGAGGGGCGGGCATCGGTCGTGGCGGGGAAATCGCCCATCAGGACGGGCTGCATCCCCTGATTTCGCAGGTTTTGCAGGAATTGGCCAAAGCCGGTGAGATCGGTCATGCGCGGCGCTTCGGTCAGGCGGCGCAGGGAGCGGGGGCTGATTTCATCAACGATGGTTTGCAGCGGTTCCATCGGGTTTTCGATGAATTCGGCAAGATTCCAGATGCGGATGCGTGCCTTGGCGGCTCCATTGCGCAGGATCGAGAGGTGTTCGAGTTCGATCTTTTGCAGGCGCGCGGCTTCGCGGCGGATGTCGGTAAAGTTGAGGTTGGATTTGAACAGCGGCACCGCCCAAGCGCCAGAGATGACCGAAATCTGGGCGTTGGAATCCAGCGCCATGAACCAGTTCAGTTCCTGATTGTCGCCCGGGCCAAACTGGAAGCACTGACGTTCACCACGGGTGGCCCAGATCAGGTTGGCAAGGAAGGACCGCGCGTTGTAATCGCGCAGGGCGGCGCTGTCGGACAGAGCACCGTTGAAGACGGCCTCACCCCCGGCAAATTCCACCCTGTCCGGCGCGAAGAGGTGGCCATGGACGCGGGTGCTGGTGACCTTGCCCAGCCAGCCTTCGAAGTTTTCGAACACGTCGGAAAAGCCCTGGAACATCGAATAAGGCGCGGCAGTGCGGCCGTTTTCCCAATGTTCATTGGGGAAACGGCTTTGCATGTAAAGGCCGGGGCGGCCCTTCACGCGGCGCTCGACGGCCTTGGAGAACAGGCGGTCGATCTTGCCCGGATTGGGTTCACCGCCGGCCTGCCCTTCGGCATCATCCGACAGGAAGGTGGCATACAGTTTTGTGGCATGGGGCCATATCTTGCGGGCGACAAAGCAATCCGACCGGCGCAAGAGTTGCAAGTGGTCATCATAGAAGATGTGCGGCTTGCCCTGAAAATCGAACTTGGACAGCGTGAGCGACCGGCTTTCCACATTGGCGGACACCTGACGGACCAGCGTTTGGAAATAGCTTTCATCCGGAATCCAGACGCGGCGGAAGTATCGGTCATAGAGCGCGCGATCGGGGCCTTGCAGGATGGTCGACAGGGTCTGCCGCGTCAGGCACCACCATTGGCTGCCCAGATGCGGGACGATGCCATTAGGGATGGTGCGCTGAAATCCGGCCTTGCGTTGCAGGTTGACGTAACGGTCAAAAAGCCAGCGCTGCGTACGCCAGGAAAAAGGGAAACGCAGGGTGAAGCGTTCCATGTTCAGACCGCCGATTGTCCAGCCCACCTCTTCGGTCGTGACGGATTCGATGAAATCGGTGCGGGGGCGTTCGTCGAGATAGGCGATCAGTTCCTGCACCGGGCGCAGCGGCAGGCAAGAGCCGGAGGCAAGGTAGACATGCCGGACGGAGGGGAAATCTGACAGCATCACCTCTGCCGCGGATTGGGTGGCGGCAACGATGCCCCAGGTGCCCCATTCGCAGGCGAAGCGGTCCGAGAAGCGGATATTGGTCAGGTCGGACAGATCGGCCTGAAGTTTCTCGACGCTCCATTTCTGAACGCGCTTGTCGATGTGGATGACAACGGGACAGCCGCGTTCGGCCCAGTGGCGGGCGGTGTCAGCCGCGCGATGCAGCGCGGTGTGGCACAGCATCACAAAGCCGAGGGTGCCGTTGGGGACCTGTGTCATGCCCAGTTCCCCTTGGACATGAGGCCCAGAATTTCAAGCTGACGCCAGTTGATGTATTTCTCTGACCACTTGCACCACAGTTCGGGCTGCGACTTCAACCCGTCGCGATAGGCGATGTATTCGGCGCTGTTGGCATAGTGCTGGCCGCGCGCCAGTTCCTCTTCGGCCTTGGCGGCGAAGGTATCAAGGAATTTGGCATGCAGCAGGCAGCCCGAGGCCTTTTCGCCCCCCCATTCATCATAAACGAGGTTCAGCCCGCGCGGCATGAGCATGTGGGTGGAACTGGCATAGGCATAGGCGCGGTTCCACTTCACCAGCGGGATCTTGTTCATGGCGGGCGCGCGCTTGGGTTCATCGGGAAAAAAGACGCGGGCTCGGGGGCCGCCCTGAATCCAGAGGTTGCCATTGCCGTGGTTGCGCTTCACCGAATAGTTGGCGCTGTCGAACCACTGGGCGATTTCAAACGGATCCTGCCCTTCGCGATAGGGCTGCGCGTTGATCGGTCCCTTGGGATACATATCCAGGATCATGGCCGAAAAGGACCGGACACCCGAGGTATCCAGCCAATCCGTCAGGGCGCGCAAGGGGCGGGTTTCGCAGAAGGGATAGACCAGGAATTCATCGGGATCGACGACCAGCGTCCAGTGGCCGTGGCAGTACTTGCGTTGCAGCGCGGTAATCCAGTCCATCCCGAAGCGGGATTTGCGATAGCTTCCCTCTGTCACCCAGAGCGACACATCCGGCTGTTGCTGCAGGAATTCGCGCGACCCGTCATCCGATCCGTTGTCGACGATCAGGAAGTGATTGACGCCAAGATCACGGTAGTAGCGCAGGAAATAGGGCAGGCGGATGCGTTCGTTGCGCATCGTCGACAACAGAAGGATGGAGTCGCCGCGAATGGCCCCGGTGCGGTTGACGACATTCGTCATCTCGCGCCGCTTGAGCCAGCCGCGAAGATGCAGGCTTCTCCGGCGCAGCCGCAGACGATATGCCCCGATCACTCCCACAGACTGCGCCCGCTTCCCTTATCGGCCTGTCGCAGGTGATGCTGCGACGGGCTGCCCTGCCCCAAGTCTTGCCCGGTTCTCTTGTCGCCCCGCCGTAGCCCCAGTGTTGGACCCCGGTTCTGGCGTAACGACAAATTGGCTGAAAGATTAGTGTTTGCACCCGCACAAGTAAACAATTGCTGGACGGCAGTATAATTCAAACCGGCGCAAATGATGCAATTTGCACGCATCATACCCACCCCCCGCGCGACATGAGGCCGAGGGATTCCAGCGCGCGCCATGTTGTCAGGCGGCGGGAATGGGGCGACCAGAGATCGGGGTTTTCGCCCAGCGCATCATAGTAGCGGTCATATTGCGCAGAGTTCGAAAAATGCTCGCCCCGCGCCTGTTCGATGCGGGCACGGTCCACGACCGTGTGCAGGAATTTGGTGTGCAGCAAAAGGCCGGAAGGGGCCTCGGACCCGTCGGTAGCATAGATGCGGTTCAGGCGGGGTGGCAGGAGGGAATGGGTAGAGTTCACGTAAGCATAGCGCCAGTGCCATTTCACCAGCGGCACCTTGTTCAGCGTGGGTGCGCGGCGGGGTTCGGCGCCGAAGAACATCCGCGCGCGCGGGCCGCCCTGCACCCAGAGATTGCCCATCGGCTGCTGGATGCGGATGCCGTAGCCGGACGGATCGAACCACGGCAAAACGGCCAGCGGATCATCGCCCGCGCTGTAGGGGTGATCGGCAACCGGACCCTTGGGATAGAGATCAAGCATCATGGCCCCGAACATCGGGCGACCCTGCGCATCGAGCCAATGGGTAAGCGCGCGCAGATCGCGGCTGTCCCAATAGGGATAGATCAGCAGTTCGTCGGCATCGACCGTCAGGCACCAATGGCCGTGCCCGTGGCGCATCTGAAGCCAGGTCAGCCAGTCCATCCCGAAGCGTGATGCCTTGTAGGAGGCATTGGTCACCCAGAGCGAGACATCGGGTTGCGCGGCAAGCAGGTCAGTGGTGCCGTCATCGCTGCCATTATCGACGATCAGGAAATGCGACACGCCGAGGCGGCGATGGTGATCGAGGAACCATGGCAAGCGAACGGCTTCGTTGCGGACGGTGGAAAAGCCCAGAATATCACCCTTGCCGATGGCGGCGGTGCGGTCGATCCTGGGGGTCAGGTCGTGGCGGCGGGCATAGGCGCGGCCAAGAAGCCTGCGCCGTTTCCAGCGCAGGCGATAGGCGGCAAGCAGGTCTGCGGGCGCGGTGGCCACAACCCTGCCGAAAGGGTTATTGCGCGGCCTTTTGCAGCGCCATCATCTCATGCAGGTAGGCCGAGAATTCATCGCGCAGGTCAGGCCGCGACAGGCCAAAGGCGACGGTGGCTTGCAGGAAGCCTGCCTTCGAGCCGCAATCGTAACGCTGGCCGCGGAAGCGATAGCCAAAGACGTTGCCGGCAGCGGTTTCTTCGGCGATGGCGTCGGTCAGCTGGATTTCCCCGCCTGCGCCCTGTTTCATGCGGTTGAGGTTCACCAGAACCTTGGGCGACAGGATGTAGCGCCCGATCACCGCGAGGTTTGACGGGGCCGAGCCCAGCGGGGGCTTTTCAACCATACCCTTGGCCTTGACGATGGAACCCATATCTTCGGCGATGTCGAGAACGCCGTAGGATTTGGTCCGTTCTGGTGCCACTTCCATCGCGGCGACCATGTTGCCGCCGGTTTGTTCATACGCCTCGACCATCTGTTGCAGGCAGGGCTTTTCGGCGGCGATCACGTCATCGGGCAGCAGGACGGCAAAGGGTTCGTTCCCGATCAGGCGGCGGGCACACCACACGGCATGGCCAAGGCCCAGCGGGCGGTTCTGGCGGATATAAGCAATCGCGCCGGAATCCATGTTGGTTTCCTTGAGCACTTCGAGCAGATCGTCCTTGCCGGATTTGCGCAGCGCGCTTTCCAGTTCGGGGGCGCTGTCGAAGTAATCCTCGAGCGCAGATTTCCCGCGCGAGGTTACGAAGATGAATTCCTTGATCCCGGCGGCGCGCGCCTCGTCGATGGCGTATTGAATCAGGGGGCGGTCGACCAGCGTCATGATCTCTTTCGGGATCGACTTCGTGGCTGGCAGGAAACGCGTTCCCAGCCCGGCCACGGGGAAGACGGCTTTTGTGACCTTTTTGACTTTCATCTTAGCACCCAATTCTGCCCCGTTTGTTTCCGGGAATGTAACCACGTGGCCCGATACACGATATTCCACGCCACTTATTGCAGCATTATGGCAGAATAGCAGCGTTTTCCGGAGGATGGAATTAATGTCCTTGCCGCTAGCGCGGGATCGGCGGCAAATCAAGGGCTGGCTTTGCCAGACCGGGAAACTGCCACAAAATCCGGCACAGCGCTGCGGGATTTCCCCGCCGTAGCGACTGAGCAGGTCAGCCCATGCTGGACATCATGGATTCGATCACCGGCACGTCGGAGGGGTTGTTCAGTTCCCAGAACTGGCGGCCCCTGGCCTGCACCTCGACACACAGCACGGCGCGGCCGTTTTCCAGGAAACGGAGCTGTTCCAGACCTTCCAGCGTTTCCAGCGGGCCGATCTGCCAGCCGGGATAGGCGGCCAGTGCGGCGGGGCGATAGGCGTACACTCCCACATGGTGAAAGACGGGGGTGGGTTCGTCATCGGCATAGTCGCGGCCCGTGAAGGGGATAACCTCTTTCGAGAAATAGAGCCCGCGTCCGCCTGCACCAAAGACGGCAGTGGTGCCGCCAACGCGGCCATGACGGCGATCTTCCAGCAGTTTGGCGCGCATCGCGCCTTCGCAGCGCAGGACAGGAGTTGCGATTTCGGCCTGCGGATCGGCGCGGAGGCCCGCGACGAGATCTTCGATGAACCAAGCAGGGGTAAGCGGGGCATCGCCCTGAAGGTTTACCACGATGTCATAGCCCGGCAGTTTGGCCGCCACCTCGGCGCAGCGTTCGGTGCCGTTCTGGCAGGTGGTGGAGGTCATCACCACCTCGGCCCCGAAGGCGGTTGCGTGATCGGCGATCCGGTCATCATCCGTGGCCACGACCACGCGGTCCGCGCCATTCACGGCCATCGCCGCCTCCCATGACCGGCGGATGAGCGTCTTGCGCCCGTCGGGGCCGTTCAGTTCCACCAGCGGTTTGCCGGGATAGCGGGTCGAGGCGTAGCGGGCGGGAATGGCGATGAGGACGGTCACTGAGCAGGCTCCAGCGTGAAGATGCCACCCTCGAAGGGCAGGAAGGCCGCGTCGCGGCCATCGGTGGTAACGAAAGGGTAGAGAACGCGGCGGGCGGCAGGGTCGCCTTGGCCTTCGCAAGTGATGCGGTGTACGAAAAGTTCGGAGGCCAGCGTGAAGCGCGGATCATCCAGCGTGGCGAAAGCCGCGAATTCCGGGTTGGCGAGGAAATCGTCGGGCGCGTAGGTGGTGTAGGACATCGATTGCCCTGCAAAATCGCAGGCGTAGAACGCGCCTTCGGCATAGCCGGCTTCGAAATACTGGGTGGCACCCTGAAGGGCGGCTGGGTCGATGAACCATGCCTCGCCGGTAAAGGAGTCCACTGTCCATGTGGTTTCGATGAAATCGGCATGGGCCTGTGTGGCCAGCAAAGCCGTCAGCAAGACGGGAAGGGCGCGCGGCAGGGTCATTTCTTCAGGTCCACACCGGGGGCAAAGGCGATGAAGAACGGATTGTCCCAGCCCGGCTTGCCGTATTCGAGCGGGGCGTGGGTGTCGAAATGCACCACGTGGCCGCCTGCGCCGCGCAAGACGGCATCGCCTGCTGCCGTGTCCCATTCCATGGTGCGGCCAAGGCGGGGATAAAGGTCGGCCTCACCCGTAGCGACGAGGCAGAATTTCAGGCTGGACCCGGCCGAGGTCATGTCGCGCACAGCGTAATGGGCGATGTAGTCGTCGGTCGCCTGATCGCGGTGCGATTTGGAGGCCACGACCATCAGCGCGGCATTGTCCGGGCTAGAGACGCGGATCGGTTGCAGCGGGCCGGGGGTTGCCTTGTCGAAGGCGCCGGTTTCCTCAACCGCCGTGCCATCGGGCAGGGTGTAGAACAGCCGGCCCTTGGCGGGGGCATAGACCACCCCGCGCAGGGGGATACCGTCCTGCACATAGGCGATGTTCACAGTGAAATCGCCGCGACGCTGAACGAATTCCTTGGTGCCATCCAGCGGATCAACGATCAGGAAAGTGCGTGCCGAAAGGGCGTGGCTGTCGGCCTGTTCTTCGGTGATCAGGGTCACATCCGGGAAGGCGGCGCGTAGACCAGCCGAAATAAGAGCATCGGCGGCTTCGTCCGCCTCGGTCACCGGAGAGGCATCGGATTTGGCCTTTACCGCGAAATCCGGGCTTTCATAGACCGCCAGGATCACATCCCCGGCTTCGAGCGCAAGGCGGCGCATGATGGGGATCAGGTGATCAAACTGCATCGAATACCTCGTATCGGCGCGGCTGTCGGGTCGCCGCAGTTGAACTGAACACAAGGTCGCCTTATCATCCGGAGCAACGATAAGGGCAAGGTTTCCCAGTGGGTGCGCGGGCCGAAGTACGGGCCGCGGGCAGGATTGCAAGGATCTCGGCGTGCGGTTTCAGGCGGATGTCAAGCGGACACGGGCGCGAACGGCCTTGGGCATGCTGGAACTGGTGTTCCACGGAGCCGTCCACAATGTGCGCAAGACCCATACGAGTGCGGTGTTCGGCCTTGTGCTGAACGTGATTCAGTCAACGCTGATGATCGCCGGTTTCTACCTGATGTTCACCTTTGCCGGTGCGCGGCCGAATTCGATCAGGGGGGATTATGTCCTGTTCCTGATGTCGGGCGTGTTCATGTTCATGACCCATGTCAAAACGATGAAGGCCGTGATGTCGGCTGACGGCCCGACATCGGCCATGATGAAACACGCGCCGATGAACACGCTGATCGCCATATCATCGGCGGCGCTGGGGACGCTGTATTTGCAGGTCTTTTCAGCGTCGATCATCCTGTTCGTCTATCACGCGGTTTTCGCGCCGCTGACCTTTGACGATCCTGTGGGCATGACGGCGATGCTGGTGCTGGCCTGGGCCACGGGGATTTCCGTAGGCATGCTGTTTCGCGCGGCATCGCCGTGGCAGCCGCGGTTCTTTGGAATTGTGGCCTCGCTTTATACGCGGATCAACATGATCGCATCCGGCAAGATGTTCGTCGCCAATGCGATGCCGACATTGGTGCTTTCCTTCTTTGACTGGAACCCGTTGTTTCATGTGATCGATCAGGGCCGGGGCTATATCTTTCTGAATTATGCGCCGCGCTACACGAGCATTGAATACCCCGTCTATGTGATGCTGGCCTGCCTGACGCTGGGGTTGATCGGGGAATATTACACGGGCAAACGGGTTTCGGTCAGCTGGACGATGGGGAAGTAGCGCCCGCTACATCCCGCCCCTCTACAACCCGCCCCTCTACAACCCGCAATGTCAGGTTGATGCGCCCGCCGCCCGGCAGCAGGCGCGATGAACGAAAGCGCAGCCTGTCGATCCCGTGCCAGGCAAGGCGCGCGGGGCCGCCCATCAAAAGGACATCGCCGGATTTGAGCCAGAGGCTTTCGGTCGGATCCTTGCGATCAGGGCCGCCCATGCGGAACAGCGCCTCATCCCCCAAGCTGACGGACAGGACGGGGAAGGAGAAATCACCTTCGTCCCTGTCCTGATGCAGGCCCATCTTTGCACCTTCGCCATAGAAATTGATAAGGCAGCAATCGGGCGCGCGGGACAAGCCTGTAAGGCTATGCCACAGGTCCAGCACGGCCGGCGGGATGGCAGGCCAGGCCTGACCTGCGGGATGGCGGGGTTCATAGCGATAGCCCTGCTGATCGGTGATCCAGCCAAGCCGCCCGGCCGAAGTCATCCGTATGCTCATTGGGCGGCCGCCCGGCGTGACAGGCGCATAAAGCGGGGCTGCGGCCACGATGCCGCGCAGATCCGCCACGAGGGCGGTTTGGGCAGGACCGTCAAGCAAGCCGGGCCAATAACGGAAGCCCCGGATTTCAATTGGCACGGCCATGTATGCGTTCCTTTGCATTGATATTACTTTCCAGCGGGCCAGCCGCTTGCAGCCCCCCGATGCCCCTCTTATATACACGGTCAAGCCGGGATACGGGCGGGCCGCCTGCCCCGGATGCACTTGGGATCGGGGCTGGATGCCTGGCTAGGGTCCGTCCCCAAAACATCGCCGAAAGAAGAGGTAGCATATCATGGCCAAAGTCATCGGGATTGACCTCGGGACCACGAACTCTTGCGTTGCCATCATGGATGGTTCGCAGCCCCGGATCATCGAAAACTCGGAAGGCGCGCGCACGACGCCGTCTATTGTTGCGTTCACGGAAAGTGAGCGCCTGGTGGGCCAGCCCGCCAAACGGCAGGCAGTCACGAACGCCGCCAACACCGTCTTTGCCGTCAAGCGCCTGATCGGGCGCCGCCATGACGACCCGGCGGTGCTGAAGGATCAGAAGAACATTCCGTTCAAGGTTGTGAACGGCGGCAACGGCGATGCCTGGGTCGAAGTGCGGGGCGAGAAATACAGCCCCAGCCAGATCTCGGCCTTCATCCTGCAGAAGATGAAGGAAACCGCCGAATCTTATTTGGGTGAGACCGTCACGCAGGCCGTGATCACGGTTCCCGCCTATTTCAACGACGCCCAGCGTCAGGCGACGAAGGACGCGGGCAAGATTGCCGGTCTGGAAGTGCTGCGCATCATCAACGAACCGACGGCGGCCGCGCTGGCCTATGGTCTGGACAAGAAAGAAACCCGCACCATCGCGGTCTATGACCTTGGTGGCGGTACGTTCGACATCACCATTCTGGAGATCGATGACGGCCTGTTCGAGGTGAAATCAACCAACGGGGACACGTTCCTTGGCGGTGAAGATTTCGACATGCGGATCGTCACCTATCTGGCGGACGAGTTCAAGAAAGAGCACGGCGTCGACCTGACGCTGGACAAGATGGCGCTTCAGCGTCTGAAGGAAGCTGCCGAAAAGGCGAAGATCGAGCTTTCGTCCAGCCAGCAGACCGAAATCAATCAGCCGTTCATTTCGATGGACAAGAACACCGGCCAGCCGCTGCACCTTGTGGTGAAGCTGACCCGGGCCAAGCTGGAATCGCTGGTCGATGACCTGATCAAGAAGTCGATGAAGCCCTGCGCCGCCGCGCTGAAGGATGCCGGTCTGACGACGTCGGACATCGACGAGGTGGTTCTCGTGGGTGGTATGACCCGGATGCCGCGCGTGATCGAAGAGGTCACCAAGTTCTTTGGCAAGGAACCGCACAAGGGTGTGAACCCGGATGAGGTTGTGGCCGCCGGTGCCGCCATTCAGGCGGGTGTGTTGCAGGGCGACGTGAAGGATGTGGTCCTGCTGGACGTCACCCCGCTGTCGCTGGGGATCGAAACGCTGGGTGGCGTGTTCACCCGGTTGATCGACCGCAACACCACGATCCCAACGAAGAAGAGCCAGATCTTCTCGACCGCCGAAGACAACCAGAACGCCGTGACGATCCGGGTGTTCCAGGGCGAACGCGAGATGGCCGCCGACAACAAGATGCTGGGCCAGTTCAACCTGGAAAACATCCCGCCAGCACCGCGTGGCATGCCGCAGATCGAGGTGACGTTTGACATTGACGCCAACGGGATCGTGTCCGTCGGCGCCAAGGACAAGGGCACCGGCAAGACGCAGCAGATCACCATTCAGGCCTCGGGCGGCCTGAGCGATGAGGACATCGAAAAGATGGTCAAGGACGCCGAGGCGAATGCCGATGCGGACCGGGCCCGTCGGGAACTGGTGGAATCGAAGAACCAGGGCGAAAGCCTGCTGCATTCGACCAAGAAGTCGCTGACCGAGCATGGCGACAAGGTCGATGCCTCGACCGTCGAAGCGATCGAGCTGGCGATGCAGCCGCTGGAAGAAGCGCTGAAAGGTGAGGATGTCGGCAAGATCAAGGGCGGCATCCAGAACCTAACGGAAGCGGCGATGAAGCTGGGCGAGGCGATCTACAAGGCCAGCCAGTCCGAGGCCAGCGGGGCCGAGGAAGACGGGCCGCGTCCGGTGGACGATGACATCGTCGATGCCGATTTCGAAGATCTGGGCGAAAACAAGCGGAAGTAACACCGCGTGAATCGGAAGAGGGGGCGGTTCGGAAACGGACCGCCCCCACCCGGTTCTGAGAGGGGGTTTTGTCCCGAATGGCAAAACGAGATTTCTACGACATTCTAGGCGTGGCACGTGGCGCATCCGCCGACGAGCTGAAGAAAGCCTATCGGCAGAAGGCCAAGGAGCTGCATCCTGACCGGAATTCGGACAACCCGAATGCCGAGGCGCAGTTCAAGGAAGTGAACGAAGCCTATGACGTGCTGAAGGATGCCGATCGCAAGGCCGCCTATGACCGGTATGGCCATGCCGCCTTTGAGGGCGGCGGTGGCGGGCGCGGGGCGCAGGGATTTGGCGGCGCGGGCAATGGCGACTTCGCCAGTGCGTTTTCGGACGTGTTCGAAGACCTGTTCGGCGATTTCATGGGTGGCACGCGCGGGGGTGCGGGAGGCGGAAGGTCACGCGCACAGCGCGGGTCTGACCTGCGCTATAACCTGCGTGTTTCCCTGGAAGAAGCCTATCAGGGCGTGCAGAAAACGATCAACGTACCCACTTCCGTGGCCTGCGACACCTGTCGCGGCACCGGGGCCGAGGGCGGCGCCGAACCCGTGACATGCCCCACCTGTTCGGGCATGGGCAAGGTGCGGGCGCAGCAGGGCTTTTTCACCGTGGAACGGACCTGCCCCACCTGCAACGGCATGGGCCAGATCGTGAAAAACCCCTGCCGGTCTTGTGGCGGGGCGGGCCGGATCGAGAAGGAGCGGTCGCTTTCCGTGAACATCCCGGCTGGGGTGGAGACAGGCACACGCATCCGGCTGGCGGGTGAGGGGGAGGCAGGGCTGCGCGGCGGGCCTGCGGGCGATTTGTATATCTTCATCGAGTTGCGGGAACACCCGATCTTTCAGCGCGACGGGGTGCATCTGTTCTGCCGCGTGCCCATCAGCATCACGGCAGCCGCCTTGGGCGGCGAGGTTGAGGTGCCGACGATTGATGGTGGCCGCAGCCGTGTGAAGGTGCCAGCGGGCGCTCAGACAGGCAAACAGATGCGGCTGCGCGCCAAGGGGATGCCGGCGCTGCGCGGTGGCGGTCTGGGCGATATGGTGCTGGAACTGGCCGTTGAAACGCCGGTGAACCTGACCGCGCGGCAGAAGGAAATCCTTCAGGAATTCGAGAAGCTGAGCGAAGAAAACAACCCCGAGGGAAAGACCTTCTTTTCCAAGGTGAAGGGATTCTGGGACGGAATGAAGAGCTGATCCGATCCTTAGCGCGTTTGAAAGGGCCATCGGGAAACCGGTGGCCCTTTTGCATGCCGCGGGCGTTAAGGCCCTGTTCACTTGTTTCGCGGACACTGGCGGTATGAGACAGGCACAGCATTTTCACCAAGGAACCTTGCCGCTCTTCCCTGCCGGGGATGAGGATGAGGCGGTGTGTTCCACACCGCTGACGGGGCGGCTGCCCAGTTACATCACCGATCACCGCAAACGGCTGCGCGCGCGGTTTACTGAAACCGGCGGGCAAGGGGTGGCGGAGTACGAACTGCTGGAACTGGTCCTGTTCCGCGCCATCGGTAGGCAGGATGTAAAGCCGCTGGCGCGGCGGTTGCTGGAAACGTTCGGCGATCTGGCGCGGGTCATATCTGCCCCCCCTGCCCGGCTGATGCAGGTGCATGGCGTGGGCGACGCGGTAGTGATGGAGTTAAAGCTGATGGAGGCGGTGGCGCAGCGCATGGCCCGGTCCCGGGTGATGCAGCGGCCTGTGCTGTCATCCTGGAACGCGCTGCTGGATTACTGCCATACCGTGATGGCCCATGCCGAACAGGAGCATTTCCGCATCCTGTTTCTGGACCGCAAGAATGTGCTGGTGGCGGATGAGGAACAGGCGAAAGGCACGGTGGACCATGTGCCGGTCTATCCGCGCGAGGTGGTAAAGCGCGCGCTGGAACTGGGCGCTTCGGCGTTGATACTGGTGCATAATCACCCGTCTGGTGACCCTACACCTTCATCCGCGGATATCGACATGACGCGACAGATCATGCAGGCCTGCGCCGTGCTGGGGATCACGCTGCATGACCATCTGATCATCGGCAAAAGCCGCGAGGTCAGTCTGCGGGCGGAGCGTCTGATTTAAGGAAATCTGGGCGCAGCCAAAGCTCTACCCGCCGGTTCAGGCGGCGGCCTGCGCCGGTTTCATCGCAAGCCATCGGAAGCGCCTCGCCAAAGGCCATGACCTGCGGCAGACGATCCGGGGGCAGATCGGGCGTGGCGGCCTGAAGGGCAGCCAGAACAGCCTCGGCCCGGGTTTGCGACAGGGCAAGATTGGCGCTTGCAGCGCCGGACCCATCAGAGAAACCTGCCAAGATCATTGCCTCGCCGCGAAACCCGTCGGAATCCAGCAGACGGGCAAGGTCTTCGATATTGCCGCGCGAATGGGCGTCCAGTGTGCTGGACCCATCTTCGAACCGGAAGGTGAAAGACAGACGATCCGCGCCATCCATCACATCGACAAGACGCTTCAGATCAGCCAGCGTGGTTTCTTCACCCGCGCCCTGAATGGCATTGATCAGGCGCAGGCCATCGGCCGTCATCGGTTGGCGTTCGGCGTCGCGGTCGACATAGCCCTGCGCGGCGATCACCTGTTGGGCCTGTGGCAAGGTGAGGAATTCAAGGAATTCCCGCGCCATCAGCGGCAGGCGGCGGCGCGGGGTGAGCAGGTGGAGCGGAAGGGAGAGGGGATAATCCTCGGCTTTCACCGCGAGTGTGCTGGGCAGCAGGGGAAAGCCGCAACTGTCGGTCAGGGTTACAACACGGGCCTTGCCGGCCACGGCGCGGGCGGTAACGGCCAGCGCCCAGGGATCGCGGGCGACAGCCTCGGCCAGGGTGGCGAAATCGGGGTGAACCTCAGTCGCCGCGACCTCGCGCCCCAAACGGCCAGAGAGGGCGCGTTGCAGGCCGTTGGTGGCGGGCAGGCCATGCAGGACCAGCGGCATGTCTGGGCCGCCGATTTCAGACCAGTTCGTCACCTCGCCCGACAGGGCGCGCGCCAGATCGGCCGAGGAGATTTGCGCAACCGGGTTGTCGGCAGCAACAACCGGGACCAGCGCATCAAGGGCGAGCGGGCGCGACCCCAGATCGGGTTCGGTGCTGGCAGAAAGGATCAGTTCCGCACCGCCCGACAGCAGCGCCGCGCGCGCAGCCTCCTGACCCATGGGTTGGAAGGTGAATTCAGCCAGTATCTGATCGGTGGTCGGATCGGTAAGGGTGGCGGTGGCGTCAGTGACGCTGTGATCGAGCCCGCGCGATGTGGCGAAGGCTGCCACAAGGGGCGGGATCAGACTGCGGCCGGGATCGCCTTCGCCCACGATGCGGACGGGGATGCGCGGGGCCATCAGATCGGGGCAGCCGGGGCCGTCACAGATGACGCCCTGTCCATCTACCGTCAGCGGGCCGTATTCGGTTGCAATTCGGTAAAATTCGCCATCCCAGCCTTGCAGCGTGCCAGTCAGCGAAAGCCCACCATCACGCGCGGTCAGCGTCACATCCTGCGCCGCCGCCATGCCTGCACAAAGGCAGGCAGCAAGAACCGCGACACGATACGACACAACCTTCATTCAATCCCGCCAAGCCCTTACTCTGTGGCGGCGAGTTTCGTGTCGGGGACCGGATTATTCAAGGCCACAAAACCACCCGTGCCATCGCATTCGGGCATGGCGAGGCTAAGGTCGGCGCGGGTCACGATGCCGGCAGCGCTGTAAAGCACTTCGCCCAGCAATTCGCGCCCGCAGGTTTCGGGTGTGATTTCCGCTTCGATGGCGGGGGAGATGGTCGGGTCTGACGAGAGGGTGACAATCTCAGCCAACATGGGGACAGGGCCGGAGAGCGTGCCAAGCGCAATCTGGGTGCCATCGCCGCGGAAGGTGAAGCGGTCACCGGCCATCCATTGCACAGCAAGGCGGCGCAGGGCGGCGACTTCGGGCACGGGGGCGCTGGCCCGGGCTTCGGTGCCATCAGGCAGACGGAGCGAAAGCGCGCCTGCAGGATCAAGGGCAGGAATGTCGATGAAAAGCGCGCCAGTGGCGGTGGTCTGGTAGGTGACGGCGAGGCCGGCATGTTGCAGCACAACCGTCTGATTGGGATGGCAAGGCGCGCTGAGGCTTATGGACAGCATGGCATCGGCGGCGGCAAAGGCATCGAGTGTGACGGGGCAAAGATCGGCCTGCGCTGCGGGCGCGGGATCGGGTATCGATTCCGGCTTGAGATCGGGTTCGGCCGTGGGCAGCGGGACAAGCGGTTCATCGACCAAGGCCACCGGGGTGATCACAGGTTCGGGTTGCGGATCATCGGCAGCCAGCGGCGTGGCTGCAGCAAGGCGCAGAGGGGTGGGTGTTTCCGCGCGGGGGACCGGGATCATGGCAGCAGACGATTGTGCCGTCCCCGATTGCATATACTGCCCTGCACCCAGCGCCAGAAGCACCGTGCCACCCGCCATCACCAAACTACGCTTGCGATCCATGTCAGCCCCTGACGCACCATTACCGGCATGGTTGTGTCAGGGGATAACGTCCCGTACAGGGCAGGATTGTGGCAATTTCGGAAACGGTCGACCGGATCAGTCGTTCGCGCCGTGGCAGTGCTTGAACCGCAGGCCAGATCCGCAGGGGCAGAGGTCGTTGCGCGATGGGTTGCCCCATGTGGCGCGGTCTGCCGGATCAAAGCCGGGCCGGGCGGCAGAAGCCGCTTCGGCCACGGCGACGCCTGCGCCACCAGCGGCAGCGGCGGCTGCAACCGGAGCGGCAGGTGCGGGCGCTGCGGCCTGATCCGCCTGTGCCGTGGCGGCCTGTGCGGCGCGCTGTTGGGCGACAAGCTGTTGCATCATCGCGTCCTGCTCTTCTTTCGTCATCGGGCGGATGAGCGACAGCTTTTGCGTGACATCCTGACGGAGCGAATTGAGCATGGTTTCAAACAGGGTGAAACCTTCAGTCTTGTATTCCGAAAGCGGGTCACGCTGGGCATAGCCGCGGAAGCCCACGACAGAGCGCAGATGTTCCAGCTTCAGCAGATGTTCGCGCCATTTGCCATCAATCGCCTGAAGCAGAACCTGCTTTTCGATATTGCGCATGGTTTCGGGACCGAAAGCTTCGGTCTTTTCAGCCATGGCAGCATCGGACCGTTCGGTGATGCGTTCGCGCATGGCGTCCTGATCGACGCCTTCTTCGGCGGCCCAAGCGGCGATGGGAAGATCAAGGTTCAGCTTGTCCTTAACCGCCTCGGCCAGACCGGGGATATCCCACTGATCGGCATAGGTCTTGGGCGGCATGTGGAAATCGACCAGATCGTCAATCACCTGTTCGCGCATGTCGGCGGCGATTTCGCCGATGTCTTCGGATTGCATGATGTCCAGACGCTGGCCGAAGATGGCCTTGCGCTGATCGTTCATGACGTCGTCGAATTTCAGCAGCTGCTTGCGGATGTCGAAGTTGCGGCCTTCGACCTTGGCCTGCGCGCGTTCCAGCGATTTGTTGACCCAAGGGTGAACGATCGCCTCGCCGTCCTTCATGCCCAGCTTGGACAGAACGGAATCCAGCCGTTCCGAGCCGAAGATGCGCATAAGATCGTCGTCGAGCGACAGGAAAAAGGAGGAACGGCCCGGGTCGCCCTGACGGCCTGAACGGCCGCGCAGCTGGTTGTCGATGCGGCGCGATTCGTGGCGTTCGGTGCCAAGAACGAACAGGCCACCCGCAGCGATGACCTTGGCCTTTTCTTCGGCGTGTTCCGACTCGATCCGGGCGCGCACCTCATCGGGGTGCAGGTGGGGATCGGCGGCGATGGCTTCCATCACCTTCATCTCGACGTTGCCGCCAAGCTGGATGTCGGTACCGCGACCGGCCATGTTGGTGGCGATGGTGACGGCGCCGTAACGGCCCGCTTCGGCCACGATCTTGGCTTCCTGTTCGTGGTGACGGGCGTTCAGCACGTTATGCGGCACACCGTCGGCCTTGAGCATCGAGGAAAGAATCTCTGATTTTTCGATGGAGGTGGTGCCGACAAGGATCGGTTGGCCCTTTGCGTTGGCCTCTTTGATCGTACGAACGATGCCGTCGTATTTTTCCTTGGCCGTGCGATAGACCTGATCGTGTTCATCCAAGCGGGCAACCGGGCGGTTCGTCGGCACTTCGACCACGCCAAGGCCGTAGATTTCCATGAATTCTTCGGCTTCGGTCTGGGCGGTGCCGGTCATGCCTGCCAGTTTGCTGTACAGACGGAAGTAATTCTGGAAGGTCACGCTGGCCAGCGTCACGTTTTCGGGCTGGATCGTGACGTGTTCCTTGGCCTCGATGGCCTGATGCAGGCCTTCGGACAGGCGGCGGCCACGCATCATGCGGCCGGTGAATTCGTCGATCAGCATCACCTCGCCATCACGGACGATGTACTGCTGATCCTTGTGGAACAGCTTGTGCGCCTTGAGCGCCTGCGACACGTGGTGAACCAGCGTGGTGCTTTCGGGATCATAAAGCGACTGATCAGCGGGCAGCAGGCCATGTTCCTGAAGCAGCTTTTCGATGAATTCGTTGCCGTCTTCGGTGTAGGTCACCGAGCGGGTCTTTTCGTCGATCTTGTAATCTTCCGCGCGCAGCAGCGGGATGAGCGCGTCGACCTTTTGATACAGATCGCTGCGGTCCTGCGAGGGGCCAGAAATGATGAGTGGGGTGCGCGCCTCGTCGATCAGGATCGAGTCGACCTCGTCCACGATGGCGAAGAAGTGGCCGCGCTGGGCCATGTCTTCGATCGACATCTTCATGTTGTCGCGCAGGTAATCGAAGCCCAGTTCGTTGTTCGTGGCATAGGTGATGTCGCAACGATAGGCCGCGCGCTTTTCCGCATCGCCCTGATAGGGATAGACGACGCCGCAGGTCATGCCGAGTTGGGCATAAACCTTGCCCATCCATTCGGCATCGCGCTTTGCCAGATAGTCGTTGACGGTGACCACATGCACGCCCTTGCCTGCAAGCGCGTTCAGATAGGCCGGCAGCGTGGCCATGAGGGTTTTGCCCTCGCCCGTCTTCATTTCCGAGATATTGCCCTGATGCAGGAAGATGCCGCCCTTGAGCTGCACGTCAAAGGGGCGCAGGCCAAGCGCGCGCTTGGCGGCTTCGCGGCAATTGGCAAAGGCTTCGGGAAGGATGGCATCCAGCGTTTCGCCGCCCTCCTGCACCCGCTTTTGCAATTCGGCGGTCTTTGCCTTGATCCCGTCGTCGCTGAGCGCCGTGAATTCCGGCTCCAGCGCGTTGATCTTCGCCACGAGCGGACGAACCGACTTTACCTTGCGGTCGTTCGGCGTTCCGAACACCTTTCGTGCAAGCGTTCCAAGACCAAGCATGTTTTCTCCGCCTACCTGACATCATCGTGTGAGGCTGCGGCCTTGCCCGACCCCAACGCCTTCCATAGAAGAGCCAAGTGGCCCGGCAGGCCCCGTCGCACGCGACCACCGCGAGATAAGGGAGAGGCCGGGCATAGTCAACGTCGCTGAGGGTAGCGGCCCGATCAGGAGAAGGTGAGATGGCGAAACATTACGGGATCTGGGCAGGGCTTGTGCTGGCCTGTGGCGTGGCGCTGCCGACGTTGGCGCAGGATGAAGCCGCGCCGACCGCTGATACGGTGGTTGCCACGGTGAATGGGACCGAGATCACGCTGGGCGAACTGATCATCCTGCGCGAAAAGCTGCCGGCGCAGTATCAGGCGCTGCCGGATGACATGCTGTTCACCGGGCTTCTGGATCAGGCGATTCAGCAGGCCGCGCTGGAGCAATCGGTGGCGGACAGCGCGACCAAGCGGGATGAGATCTGGATGCGCACCGACGCGCGCAGCTATCTGGCGGGCAAGGCATTGCAGGCCGTGGTGGCAGAGGCAGTGACGGATGCGGCCTTGCAGGCGGCCTATGACACGAAATACGCCAATGCCCCGGCCGCGAAGGAATATTCGGCGCAGCATATCCTTGTCGACAGCGAGGAGAAGGCCAAGGAATTGAAGGCGCAGATTGATGGAGGCGCGGATTTCGCGGAACTGGCCAAGACCAATTCCAGCGATACCGGGTCGGCGGTGAATGGCGGCGATCTGGGCTGGTTCGGGCTGGGCATGATGGTTGCCCCGTTCGAGGCGGCTGTGGTGGCCGCAGCACCGGGCACGGTGACCGATCCGGTGCAGACCGATTTCGGCTGGCACCTGATCAAGGTGAACGAAGTGCGCGACGCCGCCAAACCGACGATTGACGAAGTGCGCGACGAACTGGCGGCCGAGATTGAGCAGGTCGCCGTAGAGGCGAAGTTGGCCGAGTTGACCGCTGCGTCCGAGATCACCCGCCCGGGCGAGGGGATTGACCCGGCCCTGCTTCGGGATGCAACTCTGCTCGACAAGTGAAACCGGGAGACGGGCCTATGGCAAAGACCGATTGGAAATCAGAAGCGCGGGCGCTGAAGAAGAAAGTCCGCAAGCTGAAGGCCCGTGTGATGGGAGAAGAAATCGGGGCGGCGCTGGCCGCTGCCCCGAAGAAAAAGGCCAAGCCGGTATCGCCGCTGGCACCCAAGGGCGGCTTTCCCAAGCTGCCGGCGATCGCGGGGGTGGAGTTTGCCGCTGTCGAGGCCGGGGTGCGGTATCAAAACCGGAAGGATGTGATGCTGGTGCGGCTGGCACCCGGAACGGCGATGGCGGGTGTGTTCACGCGGTCTTCCACTCGGTCGGGCTGCGTGCGGGATTGCCAGACGAAACTGGAAACCAAGGTTGCTGCGGGCGCAGGCGCGGCGATCATCGTGAATTCGGGCAATTCCAATGCCTTTACCGGCAAGGTCGGCGATGCGGCGGTAGCTGCGGTGACGGGTGGCGTGGCCGAGGCGTTGGGGATTCCGGCAAGCCGGGTATTTTCATCCTCGACCGGGGTGATCGGCGAGCCGCTGCCGTTTGAGAAAATCACGTCCAAGATCGGCGATCTGGTGGCCGACCTGCGCGAAGATGCCATCGAGATGGCCGCCCATGCGATGATGACGACCGACACCTTCCCCAAAGGCGCAGCCGCTGTGGTGCAGGGTGACGGGGGCGAGATCCGGATTGCCGGAATTGCCAAGGGATCGGGGATGATCGCGCCGGATATGGCGACGATGCTGGTCTATGTCTTTACCGATGCCAAGATTTCGGCGGCGGCCCTGCAACGGATGCTGTCGCGGAATGTGGATGCGACCTTCAATTCCATCACCGTGGACAGCGATACCTCCACCTCGGACACGCTGCTGGTGGCGGCGACGGGGCAATCGGCAGCAGCCGAGGTGAAGGGTGCGGTGGCCAAGGCCTTTGAGGTTGCGCTGAAGGGCGTGATGATGGACCTGGCGCATCAGGTGATCCGCGATGGCGAAGGCGCGACGAAATTCGTCGAAGTACGGGTGACCGGCGCGAAGGATGATGCCGATGCCGCGCGGGTGGCTTTCTCGGTGGCCAATTCTCCGCTGGTGAAGACGGCGATTGCGGGGCAGGACCCGAACTGGGGGCGCATCGTGGCGGCCGTGGGCAAATCCGGGGCTGAGGCAGACCGTGACCGGCTGACGATCCGGTTCGGGGATATCTTGGTGGCCGAAAAAGGCTGGCGCAACCCGGAGTACCGGGAAGAGGACGGCGCGAATTACATGCTGGGCGAGGATCTGGTGATCGGCGTCGACCTTGGGCTGGGCAAGGGGAAGCGGTCGGTCTGGACCTGCGATCTGACCAACCGTTATGTGGAGATCAACGCGGATTACCGGTCTTGAAGATCGTTCTGGTCGCAGCCGTTGCTTTGATTGATGGCGATGGCCGGGTTCTGCTCGCACAGCGCCCGGAGGGAAAATCGCTGGCCGGGCTGTGGGAGTTTCCGGGCGGCAAGGTCGAACCGGGTGAGACGCCCGAGGTGGCGCTGATCCGTGAGTTGAAGGAAGAGTTGGGGATCGACACCTGGTCCAGCTGTCTGGCGCCGCTGACCTTTGCGAGCCACAGCTATGACGACTTCCACCTGTTGATGCCGCTGTTCGCCTGCCGTCGCTGGGAGGGAATCACCCAAGGTCGCGAAGGGCAGCGTCTGGCCTGGGTCAGGGCGCAAAACCTGAAGGATTACCCGATGCCCCCCGCCGATATTCCACTTATCCCTATCCTGCGCGACTGGCTTTAGCCAAAGGTTTAAAAGAAAGTCGTCTTTCGGGCCTTTTGCGCAAGAATTGTGCTGGCGTTGGAAACAATCAGCATTAATCTTAAGGTTCTACCGGGGGGAAAAGAATGCTTAGAACAATCACGATCGGAAGTTGCGTTTCGGTTCAGGGTATTTTGGTCGGTCAGTTGTCGGACGGCAAGGTGATGGTGCGTGTGGATGAGAAGACCTTCGTCGGTCTGCCCGTCGCGCCGGCCAATGCTGCCGTGATGTGCAACACCTGAATTTCGGGGAAGCGCCGGGGCAAGCCAAGGACGGGAATGAAAAAGGCCGGGCAGTGATGCCCGGCCTTTTTCGTGTTTGAACGGCGGAAGATCAGGCCAGCGTGCGCTGCACTTCTTCGCGTTCGAAGATTTCGATGACGTCGTTCGGACGGACATCATCATAGTTTTCAAAGGCCATGCCGCATTCCTGGCCGGACTGGACCTCTTTGACCTCATCCTTGAAGCGCTTGAGCGTCTTGAGCGTGCCTTCGTGGATAACCACGTTATCACGCAGCAGGCGCACACCGGCAGAGCGGCGGGCCACCCCTTCGGTAACAAGGCAACCGGCGACCTTGCCGACATTCGACACCTTGAAGACTTCGAGGATCTTGGCGTAACCGATGAAGGTTTCGCGGACCTCGGCCTTCAGCAGGCCAGAGGCGGCCTGTTTGATATCGTCGATCAGGTCGTAGATGATCGAATAGTAGCGGATCTCCACACCCTTTTGCTGGGCCGAAGAGCGGGCCGTTGCATTGGCGCGGACGTTGAAGCCGATGATCGGCGCACCGCTTGCCTCTGCCAAGCCGACATCGGTATCGGTGATCGCACCCACACCGTAATGCAGGATGCGGACGCGGACCTCATCGTTGCCGACTTTTTCCAAGGCCTGAACAATCGCCTCGGCCGAACCCTGCACGTCGGCCTTGACCAGCACGGGCAGTTCGGTGACGTCAGCGTCGGCCTTGGCCTTGGCCATAAGCTGTTCAAGCGTGGTGGCGGCACCGGCGGCGGCACGTTTGTCTTTGGCGGCTTTTTCGCGGTAGTCCGCGATTTCGCGCGCCTGCGCCTCGGTTTCCACGACGTTGAGCGTATCACCGGCAGACGGGGTGCCGGACAGACCCAACACCTCGACCGGGACGGAAGGACCGGCTTCCAGCACGGTTTCGCCCTTGTCGTTGATCAGGGCGCGCACTTTGCCCCACTGTTCGCCGACGACAAAGATATCGCCTTTGCGCAGCGTACCGTTCTGGACCAGAACGGTGGCAACGGGGCCACGGCCCACGTCAAGCTTGGCTTCGATCACGGCACCGCTGGCAGCCCGGTTCGGGTTGGCCTTGAGTTCCAGAAGTTCAGCCTGAAGGGCGATGGCTTCGAGCAGGTTATCGAGACCGAGGCCGGTTTTGGCCGACACTTCGACATCCTGAACGTCACCCGACATCTGTTCCACCACAACTTCGTGCTGAAGCAGGTCGGTCCGCACTTTCTGCGGATCGGCGTCGTATTTGTCGATCTTGTTGATGGCGACAATCATCGGAACCTTGGCGGCCTTGGCGTGGTTGATCGCCTCGATCGTCTGGGGCATCACGGCGTCGTCCGCCGCGACAACCAGGATCACGATGTCGGTGACATTCGCGCCACGGGCGCGCATCGAGGTGAATGCCGCGTGGCCGGGCGTATCGAGGAAGGACACGAGCGATCCATTCGGCGTGGTCACCTGATAGGCGCCGATATGCTGGGTGATGCCACCCGCTTCGCCGGACACGACGTTGGCCTTGCGGATCGCGTCGAGCAGCGAGGTTTTGCCGTGGTCGACATGGCCCATGATCGTGACGATCGGCGGCCGCGGGCGCAGGTCTTCGTCACGGTCGGAAACCGTTTCGATGGCCTGTTCCACATCGGAATCGGACACACGAACCGCCTTGTGACCGAATTCTTCGATCACGAGTTCGGCGGTATCGGCGTCGATCGCCTGGTTCATGGTAACCATCATGCCCATTTTCATGAGCGACTTGACCACGTCGGCAGACCGTTCGGCCATGCGGTTGGCAAGTTCCGACACCACGATGGTTTCGGGAAGCTGCACGTCGCGGACCTGCTTTTCGGGCTTCTGGCCGAAGCCCATCGCCTTTTGCCGGGCTTTTTCCTGCTTGCGCTTCATCGCGGCGAGCGAGCGCTGACGCCCGCCTTCATCGGATGTCGCATCGCTGAGGGTCAGCTTGCCAGAGCGGCGGCCTTCGTCGCCCTTGACCTTGCCACGGTCACGATCCGTGGCGCGTTCGTCGCGTTCACGTTCCGATTTGCGCGGGGCAAGCGGGGGACGGGCGGTGTTGGCTCCGCCACGGGTGTTTTCCTCGCCACCGGCAGCGGGTGCTGCGGCGGGCGCGGCCCGTTCAGTGGTGGCGGGCTGTTCCGGCGCGGCGGCAGACCGGGGGCGTGTGCCCAGAACATCGGCCTTGCGTGCGGCGGCGGCAGTGAGTTTTGCCTCTGCCTCGGCGCGGGCAGCGCGTTCTTCTTCTTCGGCCTTGAGGCGGCGTGCCTCGGCCAGGGCGCGTTCTTCACGCTCCTTGGCTTCCATTTCTTCGCGGCGGCGCTGACGATCTTCGTCGCGCTGACGCTCTTCTTCTGCGCGGCGGACGGCGTCTTCCTGTTCACGCGCCTTGGCAGCCTTCAGGGCCGCCAGACGGCGTTCCATCTCGGCGTCCGAGATGCCGGCGGGCCGTTTGGACGGATCGCCGAGATGCGGGTTGGTGCCTGCTGCCACGCCTGCGCCGGGTGCGCCGGGTTTGGTCGGGACCACCACGCGTTTGCGTTTGACCTCCACGGCGACGCTCTTGGTGCGGCCATGGCTGAAGCTCTGCTTCACCTGGCCGGGGCCACGTGCCCCGCCACCCAAGCCGAGGGGTTTCTTGCCGTCAGTATCGCTCATGCCGTCTTCGTATCCTCTCCGGCGGAAACTCCGCCGATATGCCCGCGCAAACCTGCGAGCCTTGCCGCTTCCTCTACAACACGTCGTTCGAGTCCACCAGCCGCAAGCGCGGCGTGTATCGCACGTTCACGACCGAAAGCCAAACCCAATTCCCCCGAGGAAAGGCAGCCGATAAAGCCGTTCTTATCCCGTGGCGGTTGCAGCTTGGTCTTGCCGCGTTCCGACCCGTCGCTGGCCTGGATCAGCACCTTTGCCTGACCCTTGGTCAACCAGTCCTTAACCTTTTCGTAACCGGTAACGGCCTGCCCTGCCTTGCGGGCCATCGACAAGAAGTCGACCACCCGGCGCAGCAGCTGTGCCTCGATCAGGTCAGCAAGACCATCGGGCACCTTTACCGGCTGACGTGCAGCGCGGGAGAAAAGACCCTTTGCCGCCGCCTTGTCAATCGCCTTGCGGTCTGCCGTGACGTAGAAGCCACGTCCCGGCAAACGGCCCAGCACATCGGGCACCACCATCGCATCGGGGCCGACCACGAAACGGATCAGCCCTGCCTGAGGCTGGCTTTCGCCGGACACAATGCATTTGCGTTCCGGTTCATCCTGATCCGTTTCCCGGCCACCCCGCGTCATGGGCGTTCCCTGAACCCGAGGCCTGAGATCAGGCCTCGGCCTCCTCGTCTTCGTCGCTGGGTTCAGCGGCGGTGGCGAGTTCGGTCGGATCAACCCAGCCCAACATGACGCGCGCGGTCATGATCAGGTGCTGGGCTTCCTCGAGGCTCATTTCAAACTTTTCGAGAACGCCTTCGTCTTTCTTGCGCTGGCCATTTTCCGTCGTCCAGCCGCCGGCAAGTTCCCAGTCGGCGCAGGTGGCGAAATCTTCCAGCGTCTTGATGCCGTCATGGGCCAGCGCCTCGACCATCTGGGGGGTCAGACCCTCAAACTCGATCAGGCTGTCCTCAACGCCCAGAGCGCGGGCGTTTTCAAGCGCTTTGCGGCTTTGCTCTTCCAGGAAGTCGCGCGCGCGGGCCTGCAATTCGCCGGCGGTGGCATCGTCAAAGCCGTCGATGGACAGAAGTTCATCCAGTTCGACATAGGCCACTTCTTCGAGGTTGGTGAAGCCTTCCGACACCAGAAGCTGGGCCATCATTTCATCAACGTCGAGCGTATCCATGAACAGCTTGGTGCGTTCGGCGAATTCGGCCTGACGGCGGGCGGATTCCTCGGCCTCGGTCATGATGTCGATATCGAGACCGGTGAGTTGCGAGGCAAGGCGCACGTTCTGGCCACGGCGGCCGATGGCGAGCGACAGTTGTTCGTCAGGGACGACCACCTCGATCTTGCCGGCTTCTTCGTCGATCACGACCTTGGAAACTTCGGCAGGTTGCAGCGCGTTCACAAGGAACGTGGCCTGATCCTGGTTCCACGGGATGATGTCGATCTTTTCGCCCTGCAATTCGTTCACCACGGCCTGCACACGGCTGCCGCGCATACCGACGCAGGCACCGACCGGGTCGATGGAGTTGTCGTAGCTGATCACGGCGATCTTGGCGCGCGAACCCGGGTCGCGGGCGACGGCCTTGATTTCAATGATGCCGTCGTAGATTTCCGGCACTTCCATCTTGAACAGTTCGGCCATGAACATCGGGTCGGTGCGCGACAGGAAGACCTGCGGACCGCGCGCTTCGCGGCGGACGTCCTTGATGAAGCAGCGGATACGGTCGTTCGGGCGATAGGCTTCGCGGCCGATCTTTTCGTTGCGGCGCAGGATGCCTTCGCCACGGCCGATATCGACGATGATGTTGCCGTATTCTTCGCGCTTGACCACACCGTTGATGATGGTGCCGCGGCGATCCTTGAATTCTTCGAACTGACGGTCGCGTTCCGCTTCGCGAACCTTTTGCAGGATCACCTGCTTGGCCGATTGCGCGGCAATACGGCCCAGATCGACCGGGGGAACCTCATCAATGATTTCATCGCCGAGGGCGGCGTCGGTCTTGATGGCCTTGGCCTGTTTCAACGTCAGCTGGGCGTGGTGGTTTTCCACCGCCTCATCCTCAACAACGGTACGGATGCGGGCAAAGGTGGCGCGGCCCGTCTTGCGATCAATCCGGACGCGGATATCAAGGTCGCTGCCGTAGCGCGACTTTGCCGCGCGGGCGAGCGACTCTTCCATCGCCTGGATCACCAGATCCGGGTCGATCATCTTTTCCCGCGCGACGGCTTCGGCCGTTTGCAGGAGTTCAAGCTGGTTCGCAGAGGTGATTGCCATGATGGCCTCCCGGCTTCGTCAGTGTTTGGTTTCAGGCGCGTCGGAAGGATCTTCCTCTTCGCCTTCGAATTCTTCGATATCGGTGAACTGGCTTTCGTCGATGGCACCGGATGCTTTGCGCTGGCGCAGCATCTCGGCGATCAGTTCGTCGGTCAGGATCAGCTTGGCGTCTGACAGCCAGTCGAATTTCAGGCCGATGGTCAAGGGTTGACCACCTTCCTCGATCTCGATCAGCACTTCGTCGCCTTCGGTGCCTTGCAGCGTGCCCTTGAAGCGGCGGCGGCCGTCGATCAGTTCGGTCGTTTCGATCCGCGCTTCATAATCCACCCACATGTCGAAGTCCTTCAACCGGGTGAGCGGGCGGTCGATGCCGGGAGACGAGACTTCGAGGACATAGTTCTCCTCGATCGGGTCTTCGACATCCAGCACGGCAGAGACGGCGGTGGAGATGGTGGCGCAATCGTCCACCTCGATCCCGCCGTCGGGGCGGTCGGCCATGATTTGCAGGATACGGGTCCGGCCACCCATCAGCCGGATGCGGACAAGCTCGAACCCCAGCCCTTCGATGACGGGGCCGACGATATCCGCAAGGCGGCGGTCGATGGCAGTCTTGGCGATCAGATCGGTCATTGGGTCTGGCAGGGTTCCGTTGGAAACAAAAAAGCGGGCTCAGCGGCCCGCGGATCAGGTTCGGTGGGGCCGGGTTTGGACCCCGACACCGCTGTTGAGAGGGGATATACGGATGGAGGGCCGAGTCTGCAAGGGGTTTGGTCAGAACCGGCGCAAACCATCCATGGCGCGGACAAGGCCTTCGCTGATGCCGGGTTCGGAAAGGGCGTGTCCGGCAAAGGGAATCAGGCGGATTTCGTAGTGATCCCAGCCTTGCGCCAGTTTCCAGGCGGAGACGGGCGGGCAGATCATATCGTAGCGGCCCTGAATGATGGTGGCGGGGATATGCTTGATCCGGGCCTTTTCGCGCAGGATCCAGCCGTCTTCTTCGAGAAAGCCGCCATTGTAGAAGTAGTGGTTTTCCAGCCGGGCAAAGGCGCGGGCGTATTCGGCGGGGCTTTCGCCCAGCGGGCCATCATGGTGGATTGATGCGAGCGCGTTTTCCCAGTTGGCCCAGATGCGGCCAAAGCGGGTTTCTTCCATCACGTTGCCGGAAAACAGGCGGCGATGATAGGCAGCGATCAGGTTGCCGCGTTCATCGGACGGGATGGCGTTCACGAAACGCGCCCAGAGTTCGGGGAAGAAGGCCCCTGCCCCGCCGCCATAGAACCAGTCAAGCTCGGCGCGCGTCATCAGAAAGACGCCGCGCAGGACCATGTGGGTTACCCGTTCGGGATGGGTGATGGCATAGATGAGCGCCAGAGTGGCGCCCCAGCTGCCGCCGAAGCAGATCCAGCGGTCAATGGCCAGTTCCTTGCGGATCACTTCGATATCGGCGACGAGGTGCCAAGTGGTGTTCTGGATCACCACGGCATGGGGCCGCGAGCGGCCACATCCGCGCTGATCGAACAGGATCACGCGGAATACGGCCGGATCGAAGTACCGCCGCATGGCAGGGCTGCAACCGCCGCCCGGACCGCCATGCAAGACGACGACCGGGATGCCGTTGGGATTGCCGCATTGTTCGACATAGATGCGGTGACCGTCGGCCATGACGATGACGCGCTGATCGAACGGGTCGATCGGCGGGTAGAGAAATTCAACTGCGCGCTTTTGGCCTGATCTGTGATCCATCGATGCCCTATATAACGCGCAAACCAGTTGAGCCAAAGTTAAACAAGAGGACGCCATGACGGTAACATCGACGGTAGACCCGGCAGAGGTTGCAAAGTTCGAGGCGATGGCCGCCGAATGGTGGGATCCGAACGGCAAGTTCAAGCCGCTTCACATGCTTAACCCCTGCCGTCTGGACTATATCACGCAGCAGATCGCGGCGGAATTTGACCGTGATCTGACCCAGCCCCTGCCCTTCAAGGGTTTGAGAATATTGGATATTGGCTGCGGCGGCGGGCTGCTGTCGGAACCCATGGCGCGGCTGGGGGCCGATGTGGTGGGGGCGGATGC
Organism: Paracoccaceae bacterium; assembly: GCA_022843025.1. Lineage (GTDB taxonomy): Bacteria > Pseudomonadota > Alphaproteobacteria > Rhodobacterales > Rhodobacteraceae > Paragemmobacter. The sequence continues at coordinate 178,706 of JALHOL010000004.1, forward strand.
GGCGGCGCGGAACATTCCGGTGGCGATGGTGCATGCGGAACAATCCGGGTTGCGGATTGATTACCGACATACCACAGCCGAGGATATGGCGGCGGCAGGGGAGCAGTTTGATGTTGTTCTCAATATGGAAGTTGTGGAGCATGTATCCGACCCGCTGGCGTATCTGACGGCGTGCCAGAACCTGTTGAAGGACAATGGGTTGATGATCTGTTCCACGCTGAACCGGAACCCCAAGAGCTTTGTCATGGCGATTGTCGGGGCAGAGTATGTGATGCGGTGGTTGCCCAAGGGGACGCATGATTGGCAGAAGTTCATCACCCCAGATGAGCTTTATGCCCTGATCGAGCAGGCGGGGCTGCGGCCGGTGGACAGAAAAGGTATGGTTTTCAATCCTGTAAGCTGGTCATGGTCGCTTTCGGCGCGGGATCTTTCGTGCAATTACGTGACTGCGAGCGTGAAGCGGAGCGGAAATTAACCATCAGGGCCGGGGTAGCAGCAGCCGGTGCAGACGGCTGTGCAGCAAAGTGTATGCACGCAGCGAACGGGGGGTGACGGGTCTGTTAACCCTGAGTCGCGGCGGAAAATGGAAAGGGCGGCCCATTGCTGAGCCGCCCTTTCGCGTCTGACCGAAAGGGTCAGATCGTGCCTGCAGCCATTTCGCGAGCGATGTGATCGGCCTGACGGATGGCAAGTGCCACGATCGTCAGCGTCGGGTTTTCCGCAGCACCCGTGGTGAACTGCGAGCCGTCCGAGATGAACAGGTTCGCGATGTCATGCGTCTGGCCCCATTTGTTGCAGACCCCATCTTCGGGCCGTTCCGACATGCGGTTGGTGCCGAGGTTGTGGGTGCTGGGATAGGGCGGGGTCGGGAAGGACCGGGTCGCCCCCACGGCATCATAGATCGCCATACCCTGCTTGTAGGCGTGGTTGCGCATCGCGACGTCATTGGGGTGATCGTCGAAATGCACGTTGGCGACGGGCAGGCCGAACTGATCCTTGGTTTCCGAAAGCGTGACGCGGTTGGTGGATTGCGGCATGTCTTCGCCCACAATCCACATGCCGGCCATGTTTTCGTAGTGGTCAAGCGCGGTGGTGAAGCCGCGACCCCATGCGCCGGGGTCTAGGAAGGCCGCCATGAAGGGCAGGCCCAGCGCGAGGGTTTCCAGTTCATACCCACCCACGAAACCACGGGACGGGTCATGGCGCGCCTCATCCTGGATGATGCCGGCCATGGTGGTGCCACGCCACATCTTCACCGGTTTGTCGAAGATGCCGTAAACCGAACCGGTAGTGTGGCGCATATAGTTGCGTCCGACCTGATCAGACGAGTTTGCCAGACCGTTGGGGAACATGCTGGAGGCCGAGTTCAGCAGCAGGCGCGGCGATTCGAAGGTGTTGCCCGCGAGGCAGACGATGCGGGCCGCCTGGAATTGCAGGTTGCCGTCCTTGTCGAAATACTCGACGCCGGTGACCTTGCCTTCGTCATTGTGCAGAATCTTGGCAACGTGAGAGCGTTCGCGCACCTCGAGATTGCCGGTGGCTTCGCCTTCGGGGATGTCGGTATAGGCGGCAGACCATTTCGCCCCCCATTTGCAGCCCTGGAAGCAGAAGCCGGTCTGCTGGCACGCGATCCGGCTGCCGGTTTCGTTAGAGGACTGAATGGCCATGCGGCCCGTGTTCACCTCTTTGTAGCCCAGCGCGAGGGCGCCTTTTTCAAAGACCTTGTAGTTGTTGCTTCCGGGCAGGCCTGGGCGGTTGCCGGTGCGGGTGACGCCCAGCTTTTCTTCGGCCTTGTCATACCACGGTGCCATTTCGGCAGCGTCGATCGGCCAATCGAGGAGCGAGGCCCCTTCGACCGCACCATAGGTGGTGAGCGCCTTCCATTCGTGTTCCTGGAAACGGATAGAGGCCCCGGCCCAGTGGGTTGTGGTGCCGCCAACCGCCTTGACGATCCACGCAGGGAGACCGGCGAAATCCTTGGCCACGCGCCAAGAGCCGCTGGTGGTGCGGGCATCAAGCCATGCCAGCTGAGTGAAGCTTTCCCATTCGTCGTTGACGTAATCTTCGGGGAGGTAGCGACCCCCCGCTTCCAGCGCCACAACCTTGACGCCCTTTTGCGCCAGTTCGTTGGCCAGAACACCGCCGCCTGCGCCGGTGCCGATGATGACGACGACGGAGTCGTCGGTCAGGTCAAATTTCGCAACCATTGGTCAGCCCCCCTTACAGCCAGTTGATGTCGTCAAAGCCGCGCTCGATGTAGCCACCGAGCGAGAAGCTTTCGCCCTCGTAGCCAAAGATCGGCCACAGAGCTTTCTGGTTATAGAGACCGGTCACGAGACCGGCGCGGATGGTCTGGAAGAAGGGTGTGTCTTCGATGGATTTCAGGACGGCGACGCGGTCATCCTCCCAGCCGATGGACAGGTAATCGGCATGGCCTGCCGCCGTGGCGGCGGTGTTGAGGGCCGTGATGCCTGCCTCAACCTGTTCGGCGTTTTCAGCGCTGTCATAGCCTTTGACGGCGGTGGCGTAGAATTCATCGCCAACCTGATCGTGCGGATAGATGTCACGCGCCATCTGGATGAGCGTGGCCATGGATTCGGGTTTGATGGCGGTGGTTTCCATCGCCCAGGCGGCATTGCCCGATGCGACGAAGCCCGCGCCGACAACAAAGCTTGCCCCTGCCGCGACCGAACGCGACAGCAGCTGGCGGCGGGTGAGGCCGAGGCCTTTTGGCCTTTCGCCCTTGAGTGGTTTTGTCATTGTCTCCTCCCTGAGCATGACGATGAGTGGTGCGATGGGGGCGGCTCCTCCGATCCGCCCGCCATCGGGTTCAGAGGTAACGGCCGGCCCTTTGCAGAACCTCGATCTGGTAGCCGTCCGGGTCTGCGATGAAGAAGAAGCGGGCGATCACGCTGCCGCCGGGAGCGAAATCCACCAGCTTGCGCGGGGCAAGCCCGGCAGTCGTGAGGCGGGCATGTTCGGCATCGACGTCAGCGACGGAAAAAGCGAGGTGGCCATAGCCATCGCCCAGATTGTAAGGCTCTGTCCGGCCCTTATTGATGGTGAGTTCCAGTTCGAACCCGGTCTCTGCGTTTGACAGGTAGACGAGGGTGAAACTTTCGAAATCAAGCCGATCCGCGACCTTGAGCCCGAAGGCCGTATCGTAAAACGCAACTGAGCGTGCTTCATCAAGCACGCGGATCATGCTGTGAATGGCCTTGGCCAAGGTCTTCCTCCGTCAGGTCTTTGGACTGTCTGACGGGGAGTGTGCGGGCGTTCCGGCGCGCACGGGTAGTAGGTCTATACTACGCGCAATTTTTCATGCGGCGGTTCATTCTGCGGCGAGCGCGTGGGCGGCCCCGATCTGGGCGCGGCGATCCATATGGATGAGGCAGGCGCAGCGCAGAAGCGAGGTGAAGTTTTCCGGCTCGCCCCGTTGTTCCAGCACTTCGGAATGGAGTTTGGACACGAAGGCGGGGGTGGTGGTGCCTTCGCCCGCGGCGATTTCGTCGATGATTTCCCAAAACGCGCGTTCGAGGCGGATGCTGGTGCTTTGGCCGTTCAGCCGCAGGCGGCGGGTGATGCTTTCATATCGAGCGGGGTCTTGCCCCGCGAAAACCTGGCACATCGGTTGGTCCTCCCTATCGTGATCCCTCCGGCGGATGGATGATGAAGGAAGTAAAGCGGTCTGGGGCGGGGCAAGGCAAGAGCGGCGGACCAAGACCATAGTCGCAATCGGCATTTGCGATGCGTTGCATGGGGGCAGGATACGTGCAGTGATCGGGGAAGCGGGATGCGGGCGGAGACGGATGAAACCCTATCGAAATGAGGCTTGGCTGTTGATGCTGCCTGCGGCGGCGGTGATGGCTTTTGTTGGGGTGATCCCGCTGGTGGCGGTGTTCAACTATTCCCTGCATGACATCTTTTCCCTGCAGGATGTGCATTGGGTGGGGGTGGAGTGGTATGAAGAGATCGTCACATCCGCCCGGTTTCACGCGAGCCTTGGACGGAGCCTGCTGTTTTCCGCCGTGATCCTGCTGGTGCAGGTGCCGCTGGGGGTGGGGATCGCGCTGCTGTTGCGGCGGGCAGGGCGCTGGGCGGTGGCGGTGCTGATGCTGGTGGCGCTGCCGTTGGTGGTGCCGTGGAACATGATCGCGATGATGTGGCTGGGGCTGATCGACCCGCAGACGGGGATCGTGGGGCAGGCGTTGGCGGCGGCGGGGATCGGGTTTGACTGGAAGTTCACCGCGCTGCACACGTGGGTTTTGCTGGTGGTGATGGATACCTGGCACTGGATCGGGCTGGTGGTGATCTTGGCCTATGCGGGGCTGTCGGGGATATCGCCGGATTACTATCGCGCAGCGGCGATTGACGGGGCAACGCGTGTGGCGGTGTTCCGGTTCATCGAATTGCCCAAGATCGCGGGGCCGCTGGGCATCGTGTTGCTGCTGCGGTTTGTGGACAGTTTCATGATCTATACCGAGGCGTTTTCGATCAATGCGGGCGGGCCGGATATGGCGACGCATTTTCTGGCGATTGATCTGGGGGAAGAGATCAAGGGGTTCAGCTATGGTTCGGCGGCAGCGCGGTCGATGGTCTATTTCCTGATCGTGATCACGGTGGTCTGGGCCTTTGTGCGGATCAGCGGCCTGTCGCGGCAAGAGGAGCGGGGATGAGGGGGGTGGTTCTGCGAGTGGCCATCTTTGCGGCCTTGGCAGCATTCATCCTGTTGCCGTTGGCGCAGACATTTCTGCTGTCTTTCATGTCCACCCTACCGCGCGACGGGATGGTTGAAGGGGAGTGGAGCCTGATCAACTATCGCAACATCGCGGCGGATCCGGCGCTAACTGGGTCAATTATCAATTCGATGATCTATGTGCTGCTGAATGTGGCGCTTTGCATCGGGGCGGGGTTGCCTGCGGCCTATGCGCTGTCGCGGTATCGGTTCGTGGGGGACCGGCATTTCCTGTTCCTGCTGTTGGCGTTCCGGGTGACGCCGCCGGTGGTTCTGTCGCTGCCGATCTTCATTCTGTTTGCCAATGTGGGGCTGGTGAACACGCCGGTGGGGATTGCGCTGGTGCATTGCCTGTTCAACCTGCCCATCGCGATCTGGATTCTGGAAAGCTTCATTTCCGCGGTGCCGAAGGAGTTTGACGAGACGGCCTTTATCGACGGCCATTCTTTGCCATCCTTCATGCTGCGCCATCTGGTGCCGGCGATTGCGCCGGGGATCGGGGTGGCGGCGTTTTTCTGTTTCATCTTTTCCTGGGTGGAGGTGGTCTTTGCCCGCATCCTGACGGTGACGGCAGGCAAGCCGATCACCATGGCGATCAACGCCCTTTTCGGGTTTCAGACGGATATCGGGCTTGTCATGGCGATGACGGTGGTGTCACTGGTGCCGGGGCTGGGGATGATCTGGTTCGTTCGCAACCACATCGCGCGGGGGTTCGTGATGCGCGCCTGACGGCTTGCGCAGCGTCACGGCCGCAGGGAAAGGGTGAAGGTTCGGCGATTCGGCCATCCGTTTCGGCACTTGGCCTGCCCGTTCGGCAACGGGCCAGTTGATAACCGCAGGATGTAAGGCGCGCAGAACGCAACCCAGACGCAAAACGATCCACAGAAAAATGGCAAGATTGCGGCAAACGTGACGGCTGTGTCGTTAATACCTATTGCCAGATCAGCGGGTGAGGATCACCCTTGGCAAGAACGCTTTTTCCTAGGGGGATTTCATGCGCAAGATACTTGGGGCTTTGGCCTTGACGGCGGCGATGGCCTCTCAGGCCAGTGCGGCGACGATCAGTGGCGAGACCAACGCCATCGCCGGACAGACGTATACCTATATTTACAGCCCGGATACGCCGTCGCTGATTCCCGGGTATCTGAGCTATACGATGGATATCGCCGTGAATTCCTCAAGCAATCCGTCGACCGACGTCTGGTTTTCGTTTGCAGGCCCCGTCTATCCGGCCAGCAACGAGTTTTCGTTCGACTGGGTGTTCGACGTGACCGGCCCGGTTGTTCTGAACGTTCGGTCGGTTCTGGCGACCTTCTTCGCGAGCGATTTTCAGTTCCCCGAGGACACGCAGTTCTTTGTCAAGGAAGACGGCACGTTGTTCCGTGGCCAGAACAGCGATCCGATCCCGTTGAAGGTTTCGGTGACGTCGGTGGTTCCGATTGGCGGGACACTGCCGTTGATGTTGTCGGCGCTGGCCTTGATGGGCTGGGCGGCGCGGCGTCGTGGGAAACACGGCGCCCTTCCCGCCTGAGGAAGGACGCCGCTGACTTCAGCCCTGAAGCTGACGACGAAGCATTTGCAGATCGTCGTTCAGCTGGCTGTCGGTTGCCATCAATTCTTCGATCTTGCGCACACCATGCATGATGGTGGTGTGGTCACGCCCACCAAAGCGGCGGCCGATCTCCGGCAGGCTGCGCGGCGTTAGCTGCTTGGCCAGATACATGGCGATCTGGCGCGGGCGGGCGATGGTGCGCACGCGCTTGGGACCGATCATGTCGGACAGGCGGATGTTGTAATGTTCGGCGACCTTGCGCTGAATTTCCTCGATCGTCAGTTTGCGATCCGAAGCGCGGAGGATATCGGCCAGGCAATCCTGTGCCAGTTCGAGCGTGATTTCGCGGCCTACCAGCGAGGCGAAGGCGAAGAGGCGCGTCAGCGCACCTTCGAGGACGCGGACATTGGTGGTGATGCGGTGGGCAAGAAATTCAAGCACGCCATCGGCCAGAACGAGACCGCGATACTGGCTGCGATAGAGTTCCACCTTCTGTTGCAGGATGCCGAGACGGAGTTCGTAATCGGTGGGATGCAGATCGACCACCAGACCGCATTGCAGGCGGGATTTGATGCGATCCTCAAGGTCCTTGATTTCGCCCGGTGCCCGGTCGGCAGAGATGACGATCTGCTTGTTCTGATCGACCAGCGCGTTGAACGTGTGGAAGAATTCCTCTTGCGTGGAATCCTTGCCCGCGATGAATTGCACATCATCGACCATCAGGACATCAACGGAACGGAACAGTTCCTTGAAATCCATGATCTGACGTTCGCGCAGTGCCTGAACGAAGCGATACATGAATTGTTCGGCCGACAGGTAAAGCACGCGCAGGTGCGGCTGGCGGGTTTGCAGTTCATGGGCGATGGCGTGCATCAGGTGCGTCTTGCCGAGGCCGACGCCGCCATAAAGAAACAGCGGGTTGAAGCTGACGGGGCCGCCTTCGGCGACGCGACGGGCAGCCGCATGGGCCAGTTCGTTGGGTTTGCCCACGACGAAGGTGTCGAAGGTGAAGCGCGCGTCGAGCGGTGCGCCCGGCACCTCATCATGGTCGGTGCCACGGGCGGGCTGCTTGGCCCGCTGCGCCGCAGCCACGGGGCGGGCGGCGGGTGCCTCGGGCGCGGCGGGGCGGTTTGCCACGGAAAATTCCACCCGGTCGACCTGTGCACCGGCGGTGTTCATCTGGGCGCGGATGTGATCCGAGAAATTGCGCGAGACCCAATCGCCGAAAAAGGAGGTGGGCACCTCAAAGCGCGCGACCCCTTGTTTGAGGTCGAAGAATTTCAAAGGTTCGATCCAGGTCACATAGTTGTTTCGGCCAACCCTCTTGATCAGTTCCTCGCGGACCAAACCCCAAGTCTCGTTCGTCATTCTTCCTGACCCGTGCGGCGGCGTGCTTCTGAACCTGTGGCAGATCCGGCACGCCTGTTGTTGTTGCACCGGCAAATGCCGGGGCTATCGCTTGCGCCTGGGTCGCATAACAGGATTGCGCGCAGTCTTTGGAAGACGGAATCGGTTCGTGGCACAGACCCCTTCGCCGGGGTACGCCATAGCCCGTTTCCGACCCCAAGGCCGGCTATGCACAGCAGTTACTGGCCAGATTCGCATCTGGCCCGATGTGCCGCACCTGATTTCCGCACACAACGTGCAGACACCACAACCCTTTGAATCGCAAACAAAATCGGAGGAGTAAGCACACGCTTGGCAGCATTGTGAACCTGTCGATTTCCGTCTGAGATTCCGTCATGTCCCCCAAGGCGAGAGTGAATCGCAGGGTAACGGTAACAAGCCGCAGCGCAGGGGCGCAACCGAACTTCACGCTTGACAGAAAGATGGTCAGAGCGAATCCGGCGGCCCTTGCAAATGAGCAACGCAGGGCGGCAGAAATGCAGAACTGGCCGGTTCAGACGGGCCAGAAAAGGCGCAGGGCGCACCCCTTTCGGGATGCGCCCTGTGCGAAAACGGGGGCCTTTTGGCAGGCCGAAAATCAGGCGGCGGGGGTTGCCAGGGCCTTCACGCGGGCCGCGAGGCGCGAGATTTTGCGCGACACGGTGTTGGCGTGCAGGATGCCTTTGGTCACGCCACGATCAAGTTCGGGCTGGGCGGCGCGCAGGGCGGCGACAGCAGCTTCGGCATTGCCGGAGGCGATCGCCTCTTCAACCTTGCGGACGAAGGTACGGATACGCGAGCGGCGGGCCTTGTTGATCGCGAAACGGGTCTCAGATTGACGGGCGCGCTTTTTGGACTGGGCAGTATTTGCCATGGGCTATTCGATTCCTGTAGGTCTTTGTTTCAGATCGGTTGCACAAAGACCCAAGGCTCCGCCCCCCCGAGGAACGGAATCGATTCTTGCCTAAGCGGGCCCACGCGCATGTAACCGGGGGCTATAGGGCAAGCGGGACAGAAAGAAAAGGCGGAAAATAAGGGGTTTCCCGGCGCGGTCCGGGATCAGCGGTCGCGGAACTGGGGTTCACGCTTTTCAAGGAAGGCGGACATGCCTTCTTTCTGATCTTCGGTGGCGAAGGCCGCGTTGAACATGCGGCGTTCAAAGAGGATGCCTTCGCGCAGGGTCGTCTCTTGCGCGCGGTTGACGGCTTCTTTGACGATCATGGTGGTGATTGCGGATTTCTGGGCGATCTTGCCGGCGGCTTTCATCGCCTCGGCCAGAAGGTCCTTGGCGGGGACGACACGGCTGACAAGGCCGCAACGTTCCGCTTCGGCCGCGTCCATGAACCGTCCGGTGAGGTTCATATCCATCGCCTTGGCTTTGCCGACGGCGCGGGTGAGGCGCTGGGTGCCGCCCATGCCGGCCACGATGCCGAGGTTGATTTCGGGCTGGCCAAACTTGGCGGTGTCAGCAGCGATGATGAAATCGCACATCATGGCGAGCTCGCAGCCGCCCCCCAGACAATAGCCCGCCACAGCGGCGATGACCGGCTTGCGGATGCGGGCGATGGCGTCGGCCTCGGGCGCGAAAAGATCGTCGAAGAAGACCTCGGTAAATGACTTTTCGGCCATTTCCTTGACATCCGCACCGGCGGCGAAGGCCTTTTCCGATCCAGTCACGACAATACAGCGGACCTTGTCATTACGGTCGGCGGCGGCGAGGGCGGCGGCCAGCTCTTGCATCAGCCGGGCGTTGAGGGCGTTGAGCGCCTCGGGCCGGTTCAGGCGGATCAGGGCAATGTAATCCTCGATCTCGACGATGAGCGTCTCATAGGCCATGGCGCGGCTCCGTTCTTTTGTTGCGGAGACTCCTAGCAGCAACAGGGCCGTTATCAAGGGTCGTGAACGGGATTAACGGCGCGTCACCTTTGGCAGGAGGGGCAATAAAAGGAGGATCGGCCCGATTGGACGATGCGGTGGATCGTGTCGGTACAACCGGGGGTGAGGCAGGGCTGGCCTTCGCGGCCATAGACCTGAAAGCTGTGCTGGAAATAGCCAAGCTCGCCATCAGCCTGACGGTAATCGCGCAGGGAGGAACCGCCAGCGGTGATCGCCTCGGTCAGTACATCGCGGATCAGCGGGACAAGGGCAGCGGCGCGGGGGGCGGCGATGCGGCCTGCCTTGCGCGCGGGGTGGATCCGGGCGCGGTAGAGCGTTTCGCAGACATAGATATTGCCCAGGCCCGCGATGATATGCTGATCGAGCAGGGCCGATTTGATGGGCGTGTTGCGGCCCTTGAGCCGGGCCGTGAGGTAGGTTTCGCTGAAATCATTGCCGAGCGGTTCCGGGCCGAGAACGGCAAGCAGCGGGTGGGTGTCGGCGGTGGCGGTAGGCATCATGTCCATCGCGCCGAAGCGGCGGGCATCGTTGAAGGTGATGCGGGTGCCGTCTTCCATATCAAGGACCACGTGATCGTGCTTTTCCGGCGCAGGGTGGTGGTGGTGCCATTCGCCGAGTGTTTCGCGTGTTTCAGGGGCCACCCCCTCACCCAAGAACGGCGGAGCGGAGATGAGCATCCTTCCCGACATACCGAGGTGGATGAGGAGGGTTTCGCCGGTGGAGAGGTCGGCGAGGATGTATTTGGACCTGCGGCGGAGCAACAGAACGCGCGCGCCGGTCAGCCGGTCGGCCATGCCAGGCGGGAAGGGCCAGCGCAGATCGGGGCGGTTGACGGTGGTGCGGGTGATGACGCGCCCTTCCATCGCGGGCAGCAAGCCGCAGCGGACGGTTTCAACCTCGGGCAGTTCGGGCATGGAGGGGCCTGTCGGACATGTGGGCGCATTGCAGCGCCGTTGAACCGGCCTATAAGGAGGGGCAGGCAAGAGGAACGGCAAGACCCCATGACCGACGAAGATCAAGGCACCACCCATTTCGGCTTTCAAACCGTGCCGGAGGGCGACAAGGCCGGCATGGTGCATGGCGTCTTTACCCGTGTGGCGAGCCGCTATGACATCATGAACGATCTGATGTCGGGCGGGGTGCATCGGTTGTGGAAAGACGCGATGATGGATTGGCTGGCCCCGCGACCGGGCCAGCGTCTGCTGGATGTGGCCGGGGGAACGGGTGATGTGGCGTTCCGTTTCCTGAAGCGCGCGGCGGGGGCATCGGCGGTGGTTCTGGACATGACCGAATCCATGCTGGTGGAAGGCCGCAAGCGGGCCGAGGCGGAACGGCAGGCAGATCGGCTGGATTGGGTGGTGGGCGATGCGATGGCCCTGCCCTTTCCGGACAATTCCTTTGACGTCTACACGATCAGCTTTGGCATCCGGAACGTGACCCGTGTGCAGGATGCGCTGAGCGAGGCCTTTCGTGTGCTGCGGCCCGGTGGGCGGTTGATGGTGCTGGAGTTCAGCCGGATCCCGAATGACCTGCTGCAAAAGGCCTATGATGCCTATTCCTTCAACGTGATCCCGGTGATGGGGCAGATCGTGGCGAAGGATCGGGACAGCTATCAGTATCTGGTGGAATCGATCCGCAAGTTTCCCGATCAGGAGACGTTCGCCAGCATGATCCGCAAGGCGGGGTTCGGGCAGGTGAAGTATCGCAACCTGACGATGGGCGTGGCGGCGCTGCATTCCGGCTGGAAGCTTTGACGTGAGGGGACCGCATAACATCTGGCGTCTGATCCGAACCGGCGCGACGCTGGAGCGTACGGGCGCGATGGCCGTGGTGCTGGAGGCGTTTCGGGCGCCGCCGTCGATTCGCATCGCGGCGCGGCTGCTGGGGTGGCCGTTCAAGTGGCTGGGCCTGCGCGGCGATCCGGCGCTGCCGCCAGCGACGCGGGCGCTGACAGCGTTGGGGCCGGCCTATATCAAGTTCGGGCAGATCCTTTCCACCCGCCCGGATGTAGTGGGCGACGAACTGGCCGAGCAGTTGAAGTATCTGCAGGACCAGTTGCCCCCGTTTCCGCGGGACGTGGCGAAGACGATGATCGAGGCCGAGCTTGAAGTGCCGGTCGATCAGGTTTTCTCCGAATTCTCCGAGCCAGTCGCGGCAGCATCCATCGCGCAGGTGCATCGGGCACGGTTGGCGGATACGGGCGAGGAAGTGGCGGTCAAGGTGCTGCGCCCTGGCATCGAGCGGGCGTTTCGCAAGGACATTGATGCCTTCTACCTGATCGCGCGGACGATCGAGATTGTGGCCCCCTCGGCGCGGCGGTTGCGGCCCATGGATGTGATCGCGCATTTCGAAGGCGTGGTCATGGGCGAGTTGGACCTGCGGCTGGAATCATCCGCAGCCGCCGAGTTCGCGGCGAACACCGAAAAGGATGAAGGGTTCCGCGTGCCAAGGCCCGTTTGGGCGCTGTCAGGGCGGACAGTGATGACGTTGGGCTGGGCCGAAGGCATCGGGATGAATGACAACGCCGCGATTGATGCGGCGGGGCTGGACCGCAAGGTTCTGGCAGCGCGGGTGTTGTCCCTGTTCCTGAACCATGCGCTGCGGGATGGGTTCTTTCATGCCGACATGCATCAGGGGAACCTGAAGGTGGGGCTGGACGGGGCGATCATCGCCTATGATTTCGGGATCATGGGGCGGATCGATGAATACACCCGCCGCGTCTATGCCGAGATTCTGATGGGGTTCATCCGCAAGGATTACCGCCGCGTGGCAGAGGTGCATTTCGAGGCGGGCTATGTGCCTGCGGATCGGGATATCGATGAATTTGCCCGCGCGCTGCGGGCAGTGGGTGAGCCGATCTTTGGCATGGATGCCAGCCGGATTTCGATGGCGCGGCTGCTGGCCTATCTGTTTGATGTGACGGAACGCTTCGGGATGCAGACGCGGACCGAACTGATCCTGTTGCAGCGGACGATGGTGGTGGTCGAAGGCGTGGCGCGGTCGCTGGATCCGCATATCAATATCTGGCAGGTCGCGCGCCCGGTGGTGGAGAATTACATCGCCAAGAATATCGGACCGGCGGCCCTGCTGCGGGATCTGGTGCAGACGGCGCGGGTGTTGAGCCGGTTCGGGCCGAAACTGCCGCGGATGGTGGAAGCCGCGCTGATCGCGCAGGCCGAACCGTCGCGCCCCTTGGCGCCGCCAAGGCGGCGGTCGCGATGGTACCTTATCCCGCTGGGGGTTCTGGTGTTTGCGGCAGGGATCGGGCTGGGCGCGCTGATCTAGAGCGCGGCGAGCTGAATCTGCAGCGCGCGGGCGTAATCATCATCCCCGCGCGCGGCTTTCCAGGCGCAATGGGCGGCGATGCGCCAATGGTAGAGCGGGCGCAGAGCGCGGCAGCGCGCAACCGTTTCCGGGCAGGGATAGGCGGCCAAAAGCGCCTCGTCCCAGGCGGGGGGCGCGATCTGGCCGGTATAGAGCCACATCATGGCCGGCGAGGTGAGGGTGGCGAGGTCTTCTGCCGGGTCGCCCATGCCGGGACATTGCCAATCGATCAGCAGAGGACCGTGGGCCGTGGCAAGGATGTTGCCCGGAACGACATCGGCATGAACCGGGCGCGGGGCAACCGGGGAAAGGCCCGGATCGGGCGGGGGCGGTGGCAGGCCGGGCGGGGCGAAACTGGCGGCATGGGCCAGAAGGGCAGCGCTGCCATTGGGCAGCGGGCGAAAGGACGCAGGCGGAAGCGCGGCAGTGTGCAGGCGGTGCAGCATCCGGGCGACAGGCGCGGGATCGCCAAGCCAACGGGGGCCTTCGGCATGGTCATAAATGATCCAGTCAGAACCGTTTGCGCGCAGACGGGGTGCAAGGCCAAGGGGGAACAGCAATGTCAGTGCCGTTGCCTCTGCCACGGGGTCGTTGGGGAAAAGGGGGCTGGCGGCATCGGGGCGGTGGTGCTTGACGACATAGTCGCCCACCCGCCAGACCGCATTGGACCGACCACCGGCCATGGCCTGCCAGTTTTCTGGCCGGAGGCTAGGGTCAAGCCGGGCAAGCGCGGCATGGGCGGCGGGCGGGGGCGTCATCATGGGGGCGGACCCTAACGCAGGGGACCGCCGCTGCAAGGGTGATCAGGGCATGCGCAGCGCCGTGACGTTCGTGGCGGAAACGGAGATGCCGCCCCGCAGGATCAGGGTGATCTGGTCGCCGTCGCGGCGAGCCTCTTCAATGCGGGCATAGGATTGGACGGGATCAGTGCGGATCACTTTATCCCCCTGCCGACTTTCCAGCCGTAATTGATAGCGACCGGCGGGAAGCACCGTCCCCGCGGCATCGGCACCCAACCATGAATAGCTGCGGCTGCCCATTGGCACGGTTTCGCGCGAGACGAGTTTGCCGGTGGAATCCGTGACTGTGAGAACAAGGTTATCCGCTGTTGGGGCAGGGTTCGGGGTCAGAGTGATGGGGCGGCCCTCAAACCAGACATCGGCAGGGGTCCGCGCCTCTTGCCCGATCCAACCGGAAAGTTGCGCCATGCCCATCAGGCTGAACTGTGCGGCGAGGTCGTTTAAAAGCTTGTTGGTTTGCACCTGCTGTTCGACGCCAGAAAAGGTGGCCAGCTGAACCGCGAAATCCGTGGAGTTGAGAGGGTTCAGGGGATCCTGATTCTGCATCTGGGTGGTGAGCATTTTCAGGAACGTCGTGAAATCCGCCCCAGGCGAGGCCGCGGTTGTGGAGGGCGTGCGGGCAGTCGTGTTGGGCGCTGAGGAAGTGGGTGGTGTATTCATGGCAATCCTTTCAGAGCCGAAGGTCGAGTGTGCCGGGCGATGCGTTTGGGCGAGGGGGTGGGGGGCGTTGATCTGCAGCGGGCGGTGGGCTGGACGGGCTCGCGGCAGCCGGCGACGGAGCGCTGTGCTGTGACGGGGCATCCTGCGCATTGCCGCCTGCAAAGCTGAGCGACGCGCCGGCAAAGCCGGCCTGCCGCAGGTCAGCCAGTACCTGATCCCCCTGCCGTCGGAGAAGATCGAGCGTTTGGGGTTCATCGACCGCAAGGTGGATGTGCAGGCCCTGATCCGTTTGCTTTACCTCAAACCGCAGGGTGCCCAGTTCATCCGGGCGCAAAGTCAGGGTGACAGGGCCATCCGGGGCGATCTGGACCAGACGCAGAATTTCTTCTGTCAGCGGCATCGGGCTGATCGGGGGGCGGGACGGAGTGGCGGAATCGGGGGCGTGTGGACGGGGAAGCTCTGCCGGGATTGGGGCGAAGGGGGAAGCGTCGCCGACCAACGGCTGTGGATAAACGTAGATTTCTGCAATGTTCGTGACGAAAAGCGGGTTTCCCGCCATGGCCGTGCCAGAGACCGAGCCGATGTCGATGGCGGCAGGCAAGGCCTGTGGCGCAAAGGACCCGGCCGTTGAGTCGGTATTTGGAGTGAACATCCTTGATGGTGGGGCGGGGCCAGACAGCGGACCTGGTGCAGGAGCCCCAAACGACCGTTCCAGCGCAGGAGAGGATGGCATAGCGGCCGTTTCGGCCCAGATTCTCGCGGTACGGAAAGCGGGTTCTGGTGTCGTTGCGGGTTCGGTGCCGGATTGGACATGGGCAAATGGGGATACTTCGCTGGCAGGCGAAGGCAACGCGACCGCTGGGATTGGGGCGGCGAATTGCGTCGCATTTGGATCGCGTGGCGGTTCGGATTGCGCTGATGCCTGCGGGAATGGCAGGGACAAAACCTGCCCGCGCAACGGGGAAAGGTCGTGATCGGCTTGCATCGCTGATGATGGCACCGCTGCGGCCGGTTGAGGCCGGCGGACAGATTCGTTTGGCAGTAAGGCTGCATCTTCCATATTCGTGCTTTCCCGAGTCCTTGGCGGGAGAAGCGGGTCCAATCCCGAAACGGGGATGGGCAAGGCAGGGGTTCTGGCTGCGGCGGGCGGTGCGGGGGATTGATCGGGACTGGGGATGATTTGTGCCTTGTCAGAGACGTTTTCCACCTGACGCTTGCCAGCTTCCTGCAACAGATCCGCATGAGAGAATCCCGGCCATGGAACCCTGGCGGGCGCAGCGGAGACCGCAGCGGCCGCGACTTCAGATTCGGCAAGGGGTGGCCGGAAAGCCAAACTTGAACGCGGTTCCGCCCTATCCCCCATACTGCTGAGATGTGCGCCAGTGCCCTGTGGATGGGGCATCGCGCTGCGCGCGGGCACCCCATCGGCATTGGCGCGGGGAAGCGGGGAAGCCCCGACCATTGTGTCCAAGGATTGAGGTCCAAAAGGCTCTGTTACGGCGGAAACTGGTATTCTTTTGCCTTGCGGAACCGTGGGCCGCTCTTGCTGGGTGGGAACCGTGCTCCCCATGGCAGGGGTTTCCGGGTGAGAAGGATCATCCCTTCCGGTTGAAGGCGGCATTTGCGCGGGCATGACCGGCTGCGATGCGGCGGAGAGATCGGCAAAGGCCATCGCAGCCATGCTGAAAACCTGCGGCGGCTGTGCCGGATCGGGCGATTTCGGCGATGTCAGGCTCGATTCGGATCTTTGCGATGCTTTGTCTTCTGCAGTCGGCTGTGGGCTGGCAGTGTCAGCGTCGCTTGGCTGTGGACGGGCTTCGATGGCCATTGTGCCAGTTGGCAGAGATGCCGCAACGGGTGCATCAGGCGACGGCTGAGTCGCGTTCTGGTGGGGGATCAGGGGATCCGTGTCCATCGGTTCGCGATCGGGCATCTGATCCAAATCTGCGGCGAGCCTCTGCGGATTGGCACCGGATTCGGCCATCACAGCGAGGAAGGCAGTGACTTCCGCGCCCACTGCGGTGCCGGGAGCCGCAGGCGTGGAAGGCAATTGCTGGAGACGAACAGGCTGGATCATGTTGGGTCAGACTTCTGTCAGGTGGTCCGACTTTGTCCTTCACCGATTACCAAATCTTTACTGCCGATGGCCCAAGATGCGGAAAATCTGCCCCATTTCCCAAACAGGAGCACCGCGATGCAGGTATCCCCGCCACTAACGAGACCGGGCACAGCGCCCGACAACCCCTTGCGGGCCAAGGCAGCCGAATTGGAAACCGCCTTTCTGGCAGAAATGCTGCGACATGCGGGGCTTGGCACGCAAACGGGCAGCTTTGGCGGGGGGATCGGGGCCGAGCAGTTCGCATCCTTCCTGCGCGAAGGGCAGGCAAAGGCGATGGTGCAGGCGGGAGGCATCGGGTTGACCGAATCGCTGTTCCGCGCGCTGGAGGAGACTGCGAAATGAACGATGCAGAGGCGGAGGCGGAGGCGGTTCTGAGCGCAATACACCATGCGATTCGCACGGCACAGTTCGATGAGTTAGAGACAATTTCAGCCAAGTTAGAGACCGTTTTATCTGGCTTGGGGGCCTTGGAAGGCGATGCGCTGGCACGGCTGCGCGGCATGGCAGAGCGCAACACCAATTGTCTTGCGGCGGCGGCTCAAGGATTGCGCGCGGGTCGGCGGCGGCTGGTTGAGATTGCGGCGGCAGAACGGGCCGATACCTATGACCGCAGCGGTGCGCGCAGGGCCCTATCGACGCCGGTGTCCGGGCGGAGGCTATGATTTGACTCAATTCCAAACCATTTCCCCCGGCCGCATCAGCAAAGGCTTAACCGCTGCGGGGTGAAATGGACGGGCATCCCGAAGCGGGGTGGCGCGGTGGTCCGTGACCGCACGCATCGGGGGGAACCCGAAAGGTCAATCCGCGCCAAAGGCGCACTTTCAAAGGGAATGAAGATGTCATCCATTCTGACCAACAACGGCGCCATGGTTGCGCTGCAGACGATGAAAAGCATCAATATCAACCTCGGCATGACCCAATCCGAGATTTCGACCGGCAAGTCGGTCGCTTCGGCCAAGGACAACGCCACCGTCTGGATGACCTTGGCGTTTGATGCATAGGCGCGCTGCGTCTGGATCATCGCGGTGAGTTCGCCGGCAACATCGGTGGTCGATCCTTCGCGGGTATAGCCAGAAATGGAACCTGTCGGTCCGGTCCCGGCGTCCCACAGGGTGAATGCGCCTGATTGCGGTGTGATCTGGTAGGTCTGATCCGCCAGCGCAGCGAGGCCATTGATATTGGGCACATCGATCAGCGGAATCTGAAAGAGGCGCTGCGAAAAGCCGGTGTCATAGCTTGCTGTCAGGTAGCCGTCTTTATCGACTTCGATCTTGGTCAGGCTGCCGATCGGCGAGCCGTCCTTCACAACCCCGACAGGGGCAAAACTGCTGTCGAGTTGCGTCAGCCCGTTGGATGCACCGGGGGAACCAATCGTAAGGGTGATCGGGCCCCCTGCAGCGTTGATGGAAATGGTGCCCTGGGCCGGATCATAGGCACCGCCGGACACGGCCGTCACGGTTGCGATCGAGCCACCCGGGCCGCGCGAAGCATCGAATGTGACGGTGTATTCCCCAACCACAGCACCACCCGAGGCGGAATCGCGGATCTGCATGGTCCAGGTGTTTGAGGCCGCGCCGGTTGTCGGCACCGTGGGGGTGAAGCTGATCTGAAGCGTTTCCGACGTGCCAAGATTGCCGAAGTATTCGACAGAAAGCGGCAAGCTGTTGCCGTTTGCGCCAACAGTTGTGCCCTTGGCCGGGAGGTTGACCCCCAGACGGATCGACGTGGTCGGATCGCCGACGCGCTGATTGGTGTCGATCCGGATGGGCACCAAGCCAAGTTCAGAATCGCGGGGAAAGCCGGGAATGGTGCCATCCCGATTGGCGGGCCAGCCCAACAGGCGCATCCCGCCGTCCGTGGAGAGAAAGCCCTGCGCATCCACACGGAAAGAACCGGTGCGCGCCAGTTGCATCGTTTGATCATCGGGCGCGCCGCCAAGGCCCGTGGAGGGCCGCACTGGAAGCATCCCCCGCCCGGACACCGCCAAGTCGAGCGCGTTGGAGGTGGCCACCAGCGGGCCGGCATCATCAATCAACCGGCTTGCATTGGCGCGGACGCCGCCAGCGGTGAAACCGGCCGTCCCCACACCGCCCGTCACCATCAGGCTGTCAAAATCCGTGGTGGCACGGCGATAGCCGAAGGTGTTCGAGTTGGCGATGTTATCGGCAATGGTGGCAAGCCGGGTCGCATTGGCGTTGAGCCCAGCGACGCCGGCGTTGAGCGAAGACGTGATCGACATGAATAGCCTTTCTGCAGCCTGAACCTGAGTCGGCTGTCATCCTGGCCCATGTGGGGTTAACACCCGCCTAATGGTTCAAAAGCCACCGATTGCCGATTGTCGGCGCAGCAAGGTCACTTCAACACGGTTGTTGCGGAGGTTGGTCGGATCAGCCGTGGCTGGGCGACGACTGGCAAAGCCCGTGATCCGGTGCATGCGTGCCTCATCAAGCCCGGCTTCGCCCAAGAGCCCGCGCAGAGTTTGGGCGCGGGCGGCGGACAGGTCCCATGTCGGATCAGTGCGCAGGATGATCGGATAGGCCCGAACATGGCCGGAAATGGCGATCTTGTTGGTGGCCAGCGCGGTGACCTCTACCAGCATCGCAGCCAGATCCCGAAGGATCGGGCGCGCGTCAGCGGTTTCGGGATCGAACAGGGTTTCCTCTGGCGTGTCGAAAAGTTCAATCACCAGTCCTTCATCCGAAAGGCGGGTGACAACATGCCGAAGCAACCTGTCAGAGACCATGCTTTCGCCGGTATAGGCCGAAAGCTGGCTTTCCACTTCGCGCAAAACCGCCTCTTCCGCGGCGACTTCTTCGGGTGTCGGTCCACCTTCGGCCTGAGAGCGGGTGGTCTGTATCAGGTCGGTTGCCGAAGCGCCGACGCCGTTTCGCGCCAGCGTTTCTTCGGTCAGAATGGAATCGCCGCCAAAGACGCCATCCCCGCCCCCCGAAACACGATTGACCGGGATCGTGGGGCTGAAGAAATCAGCAATCCCTTTGCGCTGCTTTTCCGTTGTCGCGTTCAGCAGCCACATCAAAAGAAAGAAGGCCATCATCGCGGTCACGAAGTCGGCATAGGCCACCTTCCATGCGCCGCCGTGGTGGCCACCGCCACTTACGACCTTTTTCCGTTTGATGACGACTGGCGCGGCATTCCCTTGCCTGGCCATTCCACCACCCATTCTTACACCCGACCTGCAAGCTAAAGGAGGATGGTGAAGCAAGGACTAAAGGATTGGATTGTCGGGAAATCCGGCAAGGCCGCGCAAAAGCGGGCGCGTGGACAGGCCGATGGCGGCATAATCGGCGCAGAACTGGCGCAGAACGGCATGTGTCAGCCCATGATCAAGCAGCAAAGGATTGGCGGGGGAGATCACTTCGAATCTGGCGCGCGGCTGCCCGGTGCGGGCGGCAAGGAAATCGGCCAGATCCTTGGTCACCCAGCCTGTGACATTGGTCAGGTAAAGATCGAACCGCTGAAAGCTCCGGTCAAGCGGGATCAACCCAAGGTACGGGAGCCGCGACATGACGTGGTCGCGCATCGCGGGCCCCAGTCCGGCCGCACAGGCCCCGGTCAGCCGGTCGGCACGCGCACCGATTACACGCAGAACATCGGTCAGCCGGTCATGTTCACCGGGTGTAAGGGAGCGGGTGGAAAACAGATCAGACAGCGCACCGTCGCGATCTGCGCGCACCAGGATGAGGCCGCGGATCGGGGCGATGCGTTCCCGTGCGGCGCGTGCCTGTTGCGGGCTGAGGTCTTGCAGGATCAAACCACCGGGTTGTGCGAGGGCCTGCGCGATATCGGCAGGATCGCGCGACAAGGCCGCGGCAAGGTGCGCCGACACGCGGGCCGGATCGGCCCAGACCGAAAGCTGAACCGACAAGTCGCACTGCGCGGCTTTGTCATCATTGCTGCGCAGACGAAGTTGCAGGCCGAGCACCGACAACACCGAAAACAGGCGCTGCGCCGCTTGCGGACCCAGACCCCGCGCAATGGGACCCGGGCTGGTAGAAAGCCGACGGAAGGCCAGGCTTTCTGTGATGCCCAGATGGCCGGCCAGCACTGGGGCAGCCAGTGCCGCAACCCCCGTGGGCGCGGCGAGATACAGCGTGAAGCTGGCCGATCCAGTGCTGGTGCTGTGCATGGTGCCGAGCGTTCCCTTTGTGCCTGATCCTCCCTCAAGACAGGAAGACCGGGTATCAAAGTGATTGTTAGCGCGGCACCGTGACCCTGTTAAGGATTATTTGGCGCGCCTATTCCCCGGACGAGCGCGCCCAGAGGTTGATGTCCTCTTCCCGGCTGATGCGGTCGATGGCGGCGAGTTCTTCGGCAGTGAAGGTAAGGTTGCCGATGGCACCTGCGCAATCGACCACCTGTTCGGGTTTGGACGCGCCGATCAGGGCCGTGGTGATGCCGCCATCGCGCAGAACCCATGCGATGGCCATTTGCGCCAGCGTCTGCCCGCGCTTTTGGGCCAGATCATCCAGCGCGCGGACAGAGGCCAGCGCGCTTTCGGTGATGGTTGCGGGATCAAGCGATTTGCCCTGTGCAGCGCGGCTGTTTGCCGGAATGCCGCCAAGGTATTTCTTTGTAAGAATACCCTGAGCCAACGGCGTAAAGGCGATGGAACCAAGGCCCAGTTCGGCCAGCGTTCCCTTCAGCCCGTCATGTTCCACCCAGCGGTTGAGGATGTTGTAGCTGGGCTGATGAATCACGAAGGGGGTCTTGAGTTCCTTGAGGATGGCATAAGCCTCACGCGTGCGCTGGCTGTTATAGCTGGAAATGCCCACGTACAGCGCGCGGCCGCTGCGAACAATGTGATCAAGCGCAAGCATCGTTTCTTCCAGCGGGGTGTCGGGATCGAAGCGGTGCGAATAGAAGATGTCGACGTAGTCGAGCCCCATCCGCTTTAGCGACTGATCGCAGGAGGCGATGACATACTTGCGGCTGCCCCATTCGCCATAGGGGCCGTCCCACATCAGATAGCCCGCTTTGGACGAAATGATGAGTTCGTCGCGGTAATTCGCGAAATCGGTTTTCAGGATTTCGCCAAAGGCCTCTTCGGCGCTGCCGGGGGGCGGACCGTAGTTGTTGGCAAGGTCGAAATGGGTGATGCCAAGATCAAAGGCAGTGCGACAGATGTCGCGCTTTACCTGATGCGGGGTGTCGTGGCCGAAATTGTGCCACAGGCCAAGCGAGACGGCCGGAAGTTTCAGGCCGGACTTGCCGCAGGTGCGGTAGACCATTTTCGAGTAACGGTCAGCGGCGGGGGTGTAGGTCATGCAGGTTCCTCCCGAAATGAGAAGCGGCGATGCGGGGTCGCATCGCCGCCCTTGCAGTTAAATTGATCAGATCAGATGAAGCGGTTCCAGAGGTTTTCCAGCCGTTCCTGACGGCCGGATTTCGGTTCGGGGTTCAATCCGTTGGCCGTGACCACCGCTGCGGCATCCTCAAGTGACCCGGTCAGCAGGGCCTTTGCATCGGCCCGTTCCCACCCGGCGTAGCGGTCGGCGCGGGCCTTTTCCAGCGCCCCATCCGACAGCAACGCGGCGGCGGATTTGAGCGCGCGGGCGCAGGTATCCATGCCACCGACATGGGCGAGGATGAGGTCTTCGGGATCAAGCGACTGGCGGCGGATCTTGGCGTCGAAGTTCGTGCCGCCAGTAGTATAGCCGCCAGCGCGCAGGATTTCGTAGAAGGCCAGCGCCTTTTCCGCATGGTTGTTCGGGAACTGGTCAGTGTCCCAGCCAGACTGGTAATCGTTCCGGTTCATGTCGATGGAACCGAAGATACCCAGTGCTGCGGCGGTGGCAATCTCATGTTCGAAACTATGGCCCGCGAGGATGGCGTGACCCTGTTCGATGTTCACCTTCACCTCATGCTCAAGCCCGAACTGAACGAGGAAGCCGTAGACCGTGGCCACGTCGTAATCATACTGATGCTTGGATGGTTCCTGGGGTTTCGGCTCGATCAGGATCGCGCCCTTGAAGCCGATCTTGTGCTTGTATTCCACGACCTGTTGCAGGAAGCGGCCAGCATGTTCGCGTTCGGCCTTCAGGTCTGTGTTCAGCAACGTCTCATAGCCTTCGCGCCCGCCCCAGAGGACGTAGTTCGCGCCGCCCAGTTTGTGCGTGGCGTCCATGTTGGCCTTCACGGTGGCGGCGGCATAGGCATAGACATCGGGATCGGGGTTCGTGGCAGCGCCCGACATCCAGCGGCGGTGGCTGAACATGTTGGCGGTACCCCAGAGGAGCTGGGTCTTGTGGGAAGACTGCTTCTCCCCCAGGTAATCGACGATTTCATCCAGATTGCGCTTTGACTCGGCGAAGGTGGCGCCTTCGGGGCGGACGTCGGCATCGTGGAAGCAATAGAAGGGCGCGCCGAGGATATCGAACATCTCGAACGCCACATCGGCCTTGAGCTTGGCCAGCGCCATGGTGTCACCGAACCAGGGGCGATCAAAGGTCTGACCACCAAAGGGGTCGCCGCCCGGCCATGCAAAGCTGTGCCAATAGGCGATGGCAAAGCGCATATGCTCTTCCATCCGCTTGCCCAGAAGAATTTCATCCGGGTTGTAATGCTGGAAGGCAAATTCGTTAGTGCTGGAAGGCCCCTCATACTTGATTTGGGGGATGCCTTTGAAGAAGTCGGTCATGTCAGTCCTCGGATGGCGGATTGCGCGGCGCGATAGCGGGCATGGCCCGCGTCGAAAGCGGCGGTCAGGCTGCGGTCAGGGTCGATGCTGCGCGCGATGGGGGGAAGGGTGGCAATCTCTGCCCCTGCCCCGGTGGCGGCCATGAGGCCAAGGCGCGCTGCGCCAAAAGCCCCGCCGAAATCACCCGCGACGGGCAAGTGAACGGGGATGTCCAGCGCGGTGGCGATGGCACGAAGCCAATAGTCAGAGCGCGAGCCACCGCCGACAGCAAGGAGCCGGTCGATCCGCGTGCCCGTGGCGGCCAGCGCGTCGCGGCTGTCGCGGATGGCGAAGGTTACGCCTTCCAGCACGGCGCGGGTGGCGGCGGTGCGGTCAGTCGCATGTTCAAGACCGATGAAGGCACCCCGGATGGCGGCATCGTTCAGCGGCGTGCGTTCGCCACCAAGATAGGGCAGGAACAATGTCTTGGTGGGCGCGTGCAGATCGGTCAGCGCGCCAGTCAGATTGGCGGCAGTTTCGCCCACCAGTCCCGCATACCAGTTCAGCGCGTCGGTGGCGGCAAGGATCACGCCCATCTGGTGCCACGTATTGGGCAGCGCGTGGCAGAAGGTATGCACGGCGGTTTCCGGTGCGGGCTGATACCCGTCATTCGCAGCAAACAGCACGCCCGAAGTGCCAAGCGAAACAAAGGCATCGCCCGCCTTCACCACGCCGACGCCCACACCAGAGGCGGCATTGTCGCCACCCCCACCCGCGATGACCACGCCCTTCGGCAAGCCCCAGCGCGACGACAGGGCAGCGCGAAGGCTGCCCGAAACCGCGGACCCTTCGACAAGGCGGGGCATGTTGGCACGGGTCAGGCCAGTAGCGGCGAGGCAATCATCCGACCAATCTCGCTTGCCGGTATCCAGCCAGCTTGTCCCTGCGGCATCGGACATTTCGGCGACATGTTCACCGGTCAGCCACAGGCGCAGGTAATCTTTGGGCAGCAGGACGCGCGCCACCCTTTCCCAGATGCGGGGTTCATGACGGCGCACCCAAAGCAATTTCGGCGCGGTGAAGCCAGGAAAGACGATGTTGCCGGTCACGCGCCGGAACATCGGATCATCGTCAAGCTCGGCCGCCTCCTCATGGCTGCGGGTATCGTTCCACAGGATGCAGGCACGCAGCACCTCATCCGAGGCATCCAGCAGCGTAGCCCCGTGCATCTGGCCCGAAAGGCCTATGGCGCGGACCTTGGACAGACCATGTGCCGACAGCGCATCCATCACGCTTTCCGCGGCGGCGATCCAGGCGGCAGGGGATTGTTCCGACCAGCCTTCATGCGGGCGGGCGACGGTGAGGGGGGCGCTGGCCTCGGCCAGCACCGCCTGCGCATCGTCGATCAGCACGCCCTTGAGGCCGGACGTGCCGAGGTCGAGGCCGATATACATTACGCAGCCTTTGCCGGTTTCTTGCCAAGGATGATCATCGACAGGATGTCTTCGTCGGTCACTTCATCGACATTGACCGTTCCGACAAGCTGACCGTTCTTCATCACGGAGGCCCGATCGCACAGCTTCATCACGTTGTGGATGTCATGTTCGATCAGGAAAATGCCCAGACCCTGCGCCTTAAGCTCTTGGATCAATTCCGACACCATCTGCGTCTCATGCGGCCCAAGCGCGGCAGTGGGTTCGTCCATGATCAGGATCTTGGCGTTGAAATACACGGCACGCGCGATGGCGACCGACTGGCGTTGACCACCCGACAGCGCGCTGACCGGGACGCCGAACTTGCGGAAGTTCGGGTTCAGGCGACCCATGATCTTGCGCGTTTCGGCCTCCATCGCGGATTCGTTCACGAACCCCATGGAGTTCACCAATTCGCGGCCAAGGAACAGGTTCGAGGCGGCATCAAGGTTATCTGCCAGGGCGAGCGTCTGATAGATCGTCTCGATGTTCTGGGCGCGGGCGTCGCGGGGATTGTTGATCTCCACCTCTTGCCCGTTGATCAGGATCTGGCCCGCATCGGCCTTGTAGGCCCCGGACAGGCATTTGATCAGCGTCGATTTGCCCGCGCCGTTGTGGCCCAAAAGGCCCACGACTTCGCCGGGGAAGAGGTCAACCGTGACGTGATCGACGGCCTTGATCCCACCGAACGAGATCGAGATGTCACGCAGTTCGACGAGCGGGGTTCCGGTTCTGTCTACCATGATCTTGGCCCCTTCACTTGATGCGCTTGCGGTAAAGAATGTCGAGATAGACGGCGAGGACGAGCGCGATACCGATCACGATGCGCTGGTACGACCCATCGCCAAAGCCGATCAGCACCATGCCGGTTTGCAGCGAGGTCAGGATCAGCGCGCCGATGATGGCGCCGTAGATCGTGCCGACCCCCCCCGCCAGCGATGTGCCGCCGACAACGGCTGCAGCGATGACGTAAAGTTCGTCCAGGTTGCCCATGGCATTGGTGGCGCTGTTCTGACGGGCCGCGCCGATGACGGCAGCGATCCCGGCAAGGCCGCCCATCAGGGTGAATATCTTCACCGTCATGGCGCGGGTGTTGATGCCCGACAGGGCCGCCGCTTCGGGGTTGCCGCCGATGGCAAAGACATAGCGACCAAAGCGGGTGCGGGTCATCAGGATGGTCATGAAGATGGCGACCGCGATCAGGATCAGCACCGGATAAGCAAAACCATGGCCAAAGGTGGCGCAGACATCGGTATAGATCGTGTCGTTGTCCTGTGCGCAGGCGGGAAGCTCCTGCCCCAGATCGGTGTAGTATTTCGCGATGTTGCCGCGCGGCCAGATGTAGGAATTCACCATTGCCGTTGCGCCGATGATGACGGCGCAGATGAGGCCGATCACAAAGGTTTCGGCCCAGACAGGGCGCAGGGCAAAGCCGTGCAGGCGGCGGGATTTGCGGCCGCTGATGAAGGCCCAGACGACAAAGACGCAGGCGATGACGCCAAAGATCCAGCTGCCGGTCCGGCCCAGCGCCCCGAAGGAGCCGCCGCCGATCAGCGCGAAGGTTTCATCCAGCGGCGCGATCGTCTTGCCACCGGCCACAAGGAAGGCCGCCCCGCGCCAGACAAGCAGGCCGCCCAGCGTAACGATGAAGGACGGAATGTTCATGAAGGCGATCAGCACACCCTGAAACGCCCCGATCAGCGCCCCCATGGCGATGCCGAAGATCACGGTGATGATCCAGATCGACGGATGGCCAAGGCCCAGCGCCGGCGTCAGGTATTCAACCTGAAGCAGGCCCATATACATGCCAACCATGCCCATGATCGAGCCGACCGACAGGTCGATGTTGCGCGTGATGATGACCAGCACCATCCCGGTAGCCATGATCCCGATATAGGACGTCTGGACGGACAGATTCCACAGGTTGCGCGGCGTGAGGAAGCCGTTGGCTTCGGCCTGGCTTGCGCCCAGCAGCATCGACGGGCGGCCAAGGACAAGGGCCGAGTATGCTTCGAAAGCCACCCAGATCAGCAGCAGCGCCCCGACCATACCCAGAAGGCGCGGATCGATCTCTGTCGTACGCAGGAAACGGGCGACCGCACTTTCATTGGGTGGATGGGGAATCGGGGAATGGGGAGTGTCGGTCATGTCCTCGTCCAGCCTGAGAGGGAAATTCGGTTGCGTGGGCACTGCGCGCAGAAAAGCACGCCTCTGGATCACCCCAGCCCGGGGCAATCGGCCACCCGCCATGAAAGAAAACCGGCGCCACCCTTGGCAGGTGGCGCCGGAAGATCAGCCTAGATCACTGGCAAGCAGCGACGCCTTCCATGGCGCCTTCGCAAGCCTGTTCCTTGGTGATGTGGCCCGCGTCGATCGCCAGGTTCAGCGTGTCCTTGGTGATCGGGGTCGGGTTCAGAAGGATTGCGTTCATTTCAACGCCCTTCTCGCCGCCCGAGAACTTGGTCGCGCCCGGGATGGCGTCCAGCGCCGTGCCGTCAGCCATGGCCGAGGCGATTTCGCCAGCAGCTTTGCCGAGGTCACGTGCGTTCTTCCACACCGAAACGGTCTGGGTGCCACGTGCCACGCGGTTGATCGCGGCGAGGTCGCCGTCCTGACCACCCAGCGGAACGTTCAGGCCCTGAGCTGCCAGAGCGGCAGCAGCACCACCGGCCATGCCGTCGTTCTGCGACAGAACGGCGTCAACGGCGTTGTTGTTGGCGGTGAGGATCTGTTCCATGTTCTTCTGGGCGTTCTCGGGCTTCCAGCCGTCCGAGTTCGCTTCGCCGACGATCACGATGTCGCCCGAAGCAACAGCGGCGCCGATCACTTCTTCCATGCCCTGACGCAGGAAGCCGACGTTCGGGTCACCCGGGTCGCCCTTGATGATCGCGTAGTTGCCCTTCGGGGCCACGGCGAAAACCGACTCGGCGATGATGCGGCCCACGCCGACGTTGTCGAACGTCAGGTAGAAGGTGCGTGCATCTTCGATCAGGCGGTCATAGCCGACGACCGGGATACCTTCGGCAGCGGCCTTTTCGATGGCCGGAGCGATGGCGTCCTTGTCCCATGCGTTGATGATCAGCGCATCAACACCCTGCGCGATCAGCGCGTCGATGTCGGACAGCTGCTTTTCGGCGGACGACTGGGCGTCGGCCGAGATGTATTCGTTGCCAGCGGCTTCGATGGCGGCCTTCATTGCGGCTTCGTCGATCTTCCAACGCTCTTCCTGGAACTGAGCCCAGGACACGCCGATCTTCTTGCCTTCTGCCAGAGCGGCAGACGAGAAACCTGTCACTGCCATGACGGCAGCGAGAATTGCGATACGCATTATTATCCTCCCTATGGATGCGGCCAGCGTATGGCCGGTACGACGGATTCGTCGGCACGCTGGAAAATAGGCGGGAATAATTTCAGTTGTCAAAATAAATTTGATCGTCAAATCTGACGCTGCCTAGGAAACTGGCGATTTCATGCGGCAGTGCAGCAATTATCGGGATGTCCGCAAAGAATATGGCAGGCATTCTGCCCGTTTTTAGTTTGGAGACCAAATAAATGCACCTGAAGGGGCAGATGGACGATGGCGGAGAGGGGCGCAGGGGCTGTGGCCCGCTGATCCCGCCGCTTTCCGATACGCTGCGCCCGCTTCGCCAGCAGGTGTTCGAACGGGTACGCGCGGCGGGGCTGATTCCCAGGGTGCAGGTGGCCAAGGATCTGGGGGTGAGCCCGGCATCAGTGACCACGATCACGCAGGAACTGATCGAAGCGGGGCTGATCGAAGAGGTCGCCGCCCCACGCGATCTGGATCAGGGGCGGGGGCGGCCCGCGGTGTCGCTGGGGGTGCGCGCAAATGCGCATCGCGTGGCAGGGATGAAGCTGTCCGACCGGGAACATACGGCGGTTATCGTTGATTTTGCTGGGAATTTGATCGCCGATGACGTGATCCCCCGCCGACCTGGGCCGATGGCGCTGGCCGATATTCTGGCTGCGATTGAAACCTTGCTGGACCGGGTCTGTGCCAAGGCGGGGATCGCGCGCAGCCAGCTTTCGGCGGTGGGGATCGGCGTGCCGGGCTTTGTGGATTCGGTCGCGGGGATGGTGATGTGGTCATCCGTGCTGACCGAACGGGCGGTGCCATTGGCCGCGGCGGCGCAGGCGCGGCTGAACCTTCCTGTCACCGTCGACAACGATGCCAATCTGGTGACGCTGGCGGAATTGTGGTTCGGGGCGGGGCGGGGTTTGGCGGATTTTGCGGTGGTCACCATCGAGCATGGGGTGGGGATGGGATATGTCATCAACCACCGAATTTACCGGGGTGCTCAAGGGCTTGGCATGGAATTGGGGCATACCAAGGTGCAGTTGGATGGCGCCTTGTGCCGCTGCGGGCAGCGGGGGTGTCTGGAGGCCTATATCGCCGACTATGCGCTGGCGCGCGAGGCGACGACTGCGTTGAACTGGACGCATCGCGAGGGGCAGTCGATCAGCGTTTTGCTGGAAAGCCTGTATGACCATGCCAAGGCCGGGAACACGGCGGCGCGGTCGATCTTTCGCCGGGCGGGGCGCTATCTGGCAGTTGGATTGTCCAATGTTATCAATCTGTTCGACCCAGCGCTGATCATCCTGTCGGGCGAACGGATGCGCTATGATTACCTTTATGCGCAAGAGACCCTGGCCGAGATGGAGATGCTGGCGATCCAGACCGGACGCCCGCGCCCGCCAATTGAAATTCACGCTTGGGGTGATCTTTTGTGGGCGCATGGGGCGGCGGCGCTGGCACTGTCTTTCGTAAGCGAAGGGCTGTTGGTGCCGGTGCGGGAAATCGCGGCACAATAGCGAAATTGGCGTGCAGCAGCCGGTGCAGACGGCTGTGCAGACAGCTGTGCATACGCAGCGAACGGCAGGGAACGATTTCATTAACTGCGCGTTCATTAGGGCATCGGATCGCGCACCGGAACGTGACCTGATTCGGCGGCGGATTTCGGCGGTGGTCAGGTGCGGGTCATTGCGCCGGGATGGTTAGGTTGCGATAGTCAAATTCATTGATCCTGGAGGTTGCCTTGCCGCCCTTTTCCATCCGGCCCCTGCGCCGCTGCTGCGGGGTGGCGCTGTTCGCGCTTGTGACCCTTGGCGGGCAGTCCGTGGCGCTGGAGCGGCTGGAATTCCGGACACCGGGCGCATCAGAAGATCTGGCGGCATCACTGCGGGGCGCATCCCTGCTGGCGGCATCGGAACTGGATGGCCAGACGAATGCACAGGATCTGTTTGCCGCGGCGCGGGCGGAATATGGCGCGCTGCTGGGGGCGCTTTATGCCAAGGGGCATTACTCTGGCGTGATCAACATCCGGATCGACGGGCGCGAGGCCGCGTCGATTGCACCGCTGGATGCACCGGGGCGGATCGACGTGATCGAGGTGACGGTGCAGCCGGGGCCGGCCTTTCGCCTGTCACGGGCGGATATTGCGCCGCTGGCCCGGGGAACAGAACTGCCTGAGGGGTTTGCGATCGGCCAACCCGCCTTTTCCAACGTGGTGCGCGAGGCGGCGGTGGCGGGGGTTTCCGGCTGGCGCGACCAGGGCCATGCCAAGGCGGCGGTGGCCGGGCAAGAAGTGACGGCCAATCATCGTGATGCCACCCTGTCGGCGCAGGTTGCGCTGGAACCGGGGCCGCGCCTGCGCTTTGGCGCGATGACGGTTGAAGGCGCCGAGCGGATGCGGGTGCGCCGCGTGATCAAGATTGCCGGATTGCCAGAGGGTGAGGTGTTTTCACCTGCCGAACTGGAACGCGCGGCAAACCGGTTGCGGCGGACAGGTGTGTTCAAATCGGTGGCCATGACCGAGGGGGACGTGCTGTCGCCCGATCTGTTGCCGATCACCGCAACGGTGGTGGAGGAAAAACCGCGCCGCTACAGTTTCGGGGCCGAGATTGCGAGCCAGGACGGGCTGGCGCTGACGGGATACTGGCTGCATCGCAATTTGCTGGGCGGCGGGGAAAGGCTGCGCATTGATGGCGAGGTCAAGAATATCGGCGCGCAGAACAGCGGGATCGATTATTCGCTGGGCTTTACCATCGAGCGCCCTGCGACACTGACCCCGGATACGACGGTCGGCTTTGGCGCAGAGATCGGCCATCTGGACGAAGAAGACTACTTTGCCGATGTGGCGACCGCCGGGGTAAAGGTGACGCATTACTTTACCGATGCACTGACCGGGCGGCTGGCGCTGGATTACGAATATGCCAATGGCCGCGATGAGGTGAGCGATTTCCTGTTTCGCAACGTGTCCATCCCCATCGGGGTGACGTGGGACCGCCGGAACGACAAGGCGAATGCGACATCGGGGTTCTATCTGGATGCCGAGGTGAAGCCCTTCTTCGGCTTTGGCACCACAGGCAGCGGCACGCGGACCAAGGTCGATGCGCGGGGCTATCTGGGCCTTGGCGCGGAGGACCGTTTCGTTCTGGCGGGACGGTTCCAATTGGGCGCGGTGATCGGGTCCGGCCTGCTGGAAACGCCGCGGGATGACCTGTTCTATAGCGGCGGGGGCGGCACGGTGCGGGGGCAGCCCTATCAATCGCTGGGCGTGAACGTGGCGCGGGGGTTGTTGTCGCCCAAGATCGGGGCCACGCATTTCATCGGAACGCAGCTTGAGGCGCGCGCGATGGTGACGGACCGGATCGGGGTGGTCGGGTTCTTTGATGCAGGCCGTGTGGATGTGGGCGAGTTTTTCAGCGGGCTGGGGGATTGGCATTCGGGCGCGGGCCTGGGCATCCGCTATGACACGGGGTTCGGGCCGATCAGGCTGGATGTGGCAACGCCGGTGGGCGGGACCACGGGCGATGGCGTGCAGATTTACGTGGGTCTGGGGCAGGCATTCTGATGCGGATATGGCCCACCCTTGCGATCTGCTGCCTTCCCCTTGCCGCCGTGGCACAGGACGATGACCGGGGATATCTGACCGCGCTGCTGGAGGACAATCTTTCCGGGGCGGGGCGGTCGGTGGTGATTACCGGGTTTGCCGGGGCGCTGTCATCGCAGGCGACGATTGAACGGCTGACAATCGCGGATGATGCGGGCGTCTGGCTGACGCTGGAAGGGGTGCGGCTGGATTGGAGCCGGTCTGCGCTGCTGCGCGGCGTGGTAGATGTGACCGAGCTTTCAGCGCAGGAGATTGTGCTGGAGCGGATCCCGCAGGCAGGGGACGCCGCGCCGTCGCCCGAGGCGGGGAGCTTCACCCTACCCGAATTGCCGGTTTCCATCAGCATCGGGCGGCTGGCGGCGGAACGGATCGTGCTGGGCGAGGCCGTGCTGGGCGAAGCGCTGGAAGCGCGGCTGGAGGCATCGGCAGAGCTGGCCGATGGCGAGGGGCGAACGGACCTGCTGCTGGAACGCAGCGATGACGGGCCTGCGGGGCGGCTGGACCTGAGCGCAGCGTTTACAAATGCCACCGGGCAATTCGTTCTGGATCTGGTCGCGGAAGAGGAAGCGGGCGGGATCGCGGTATCCAAGCTGGGGATACCGGGTGCGCCTGCGGCGCGGTTGTCGGTGCAGGGGGATGCGCCGATCAGCGATTTCGCGGCATCGGTCGGGCTGGTGACGGATGGGCAGGAACGGCTGGCCGGAACGGTGCAGCTGATCGGGTCTGATGACGGGTCGCAGGGGTTTGACGTTGATCTGTCGGGTGATCTGGCGCCGCTGTGGATGCCGGAGTATCGCGACTTTTTCGGCGATCAGATTGCGTTGAAGGCCTCAGGGGACCGGTCGCCCGAAGGGGTGTTGCGGCTGCGGTCCTTTGCGATGGATGCGCAGGCGATTGATCTGTCGGGGACGGCGACACTGGCCGCGGATGGGTTGCCGCTGGCCTTTGATGTGAATGGCAGGATCGGTTTGGAGAGCGGCGCGCCGGTGCTGCTGCCGCTTTCGGGCGAAGATCAGACGCGGGTGCAATCGGTGCTGCTGGACGTCGCTTATGACAAGGTGGCGGGTGAGGGCTGGACCGGGGATGTGGTCATCGACGGGCTGGACCGGGCGGGGCTGAAGGCGGATCGGCTGGCGCTTGACGGGGCGGGGCGCATCTGGCGGCGCGATGGCGTGGCGAATGTGGGCGCAACATTGGATTTCGCGGCGAGCGGGCTGCTGCCGGATGATCCGGCGCTGGCGCAGGCCGTGGGCGCGAACCTTGGCGGGCAGGTGATCCTGTCCTGGCAGCAAGGGGGCGATGGGCTGCGGCTGCCGCGGATTGTGCTGGAGGGCGAAGATTACGGGCTGACAGGGCGGGCGCTGATCGAGGGGCTGGAGGCGGCGCTGACCGTTTCAGGCGTGGCACGGGCGCGGGTGGATGATTTGGCGCGGTTCTCGGGCCTTGCCGGGCGGCCCTTGGCGGGGGCGGCGGGGCTAGAGGTGACGGGGAGCGCGAGCCCGCTGACCGGGGCGTTCGACGTTGAGGCGAACCTGATCGGCACGGATGTGGCGGTGGCGCAGGCGGAACTGGACCGATTGCTGAAGGGATCGTCGCGGATCGCGTTGTCAGCGGCCCGGACAGAAACGGGGACGGTCCTGCGCGACCTGACCGTGGCGGCGCAGAGCCTGACGGCAAAGGCCAGCGGGACGGTAAGCAGCGGGCAAAGCGATCTGTCGGCGCGGGTGGATTTTGCCGATCTGTCGGTGATGGGCGGGGGCTATCGCGGGGCGTTTCTGGGGGACGTGCGGTTTACCGGGGCGGCGGCGGATGGGCGGGTGACGTTGCAGGGCAACGCGCGCGATCTGGCCATCGGGCAGGCCGAGGCGGACAGGCTGCTGCGCGGGCAGACGGCGCTGTCAGCCGATCTGTCGGTGGCGGGTGGGCGGATGGTGCTGAATTCCGCGCTAGTCGAGAACCCGCAGGTGCGGGTGGCCGCGGATGGCACGGCTGAGGGCGCGGCACGGCGGATCAACGTCAATGCGCGACTGGCGGATCTGGCGCTGTTGCTGCCCGATTTCGCGGGGCCGCTGACGATAAGCGGTACGGCGGCGGATGACGGGCAGGGGTTTGACCTGAACCTGCGCGGTCAGGGGCCGGGCGGTATTGATGCGCAGGTGGCCGGGCGCGTGCGGGGCGATGGCACAGCGGCGAACCTGACGATCAGCGGCGCGGCGCAGGCGGGGCTGGCCAATGCGTTCCTGTCGGGGCGGCTGATTTCGGGGCCGGTGCGGTTTGACCTTGGGGTGAACGGGCCTTTGGCGCTGTCATCGCTGTCGGGGCGGGTGGCGTTGACCGGGGGGCGAATTGCCGATCCGGGGCTGGCCTTTGCCTTGGAGGATGTGGCGCTGACCGCCGATCTGGCGGGGAGCCGGGCGCAGATTTCGGGCGGCGGGGCCCTTTCGAGCGGGGGGCGCGTGGATGTGGGCGGCGGCGTTGGCTTGGCTGCGCCTTTTGAGGCCGATCTGCGGATCGGGCTGCGCAATGCGGTGCTGCGCGATCCTCAACTGTTTCAGACCACGGCGAATGGCGAGGTGACGATCCGGGGGCCGTTGACCGGGGGTGGAACGATTGGCGGGCAGATCACGCTGTCCGAGACCGAAGTGCAGATCCCGTCAACCGGGATGGGCGGGGCATCGGACCTTGTCGATTTGCAGCATGTGAACGAACCGGCCGAGGTGCGGGCCACGCGGGCGCGGGCCGGGCTGTTGGGGATGGGCGAGTCTGGCGGCGGCGGCGGTGGCGCGCGGCCCTTTGCGATTGACCTGCTGATATCCGCGCCGTCACAGATTTATGTGCGCGGGCGCGGGCTGGATGCGGAACTGGGCGGCCAGTTGCGGCTGGGTGGGTCCACTGCGGCGGTGGTGCCTTCGGGTTCGTTTGAACTGATCCGGGGACGGTTGAACATTCTGGGCAAGCGGCTGGATCTGGGTGAGGCGACGCTGACCTTGCAGGGGAATTTCGTGCCGGTTGTGGCGGTATCCGCGTCAACCGAGAGCGATGGGATCACCAGTTTCATCCGCATCGATGGCCCCGCGAATGAACCGGTGGTGAGTTTCCAATCCACCCCGCAACTGCCCGAGGAGGAGGTGTTGTCGCGCCTGCAGTTCGGACGCGGGATCGAAACGCTGTCGGTGTTGCAGGCGGCGCAACTGGCCAATGCGGTGGCCACGCTGGCAGGGCGCGGCGGGGTGGGCATCATCGGGCGGTTGCGGCAGGGGTTCGGGCTGGACGATCTG
The DNA here is from genome assembly GCA_022843025.1 of Paracoccaceae bacterium. Classification (GTDB taxonomy): domain Bacteria; phylum Pseudomonadota; class Alphaproteobacteria; order Rhodobacterales; family Rhodobacteraceae; genus Paragemmobacter. Next base: position 213,476 of record JALHOL010000004.1, read on the forward strand.
GATGTGCAGACCGGGGCCGATGGCGGGGCCACGGTGCGGGCGGGGAAATACCTGTCAGAAAACGTCTATACCGAGGTGGAGGTGGATGATCAGGGGCAGAGTCAGATCAACCTGAACCTTGATGTGACAGACTCGGTCACCATTCGCGGACGGGCCGGATCGGCGGGCGAAACGGGGTTGGGCATCTATTTCGAAAAGGATTACTGATCCCGCGCCATTGCCTTGCGTTTGGCATGCGAGGCATCGACGGCGGCACCCAGAAGGATCGCGTAGCCCGACAGATAGAGCCAGACCAGCAGTGCCGCCACCGCCCCGATAGAGCCGTAAATGCGGTTATAGGTATCGAAATTCGCCAGATAGATCACCAGCCCGCGTGAGGCGGCGATCCAGATGATGACGGCGACCACGATCCCGCGCGTGAACAGGCGATGTTCCAGTTTCCGGTTCAGGCCAAGGCGATAGATCAGGGCGACACCAATCACCACGATCATCAGGCTGAGGAAAAGCTGCAACGCCTCGAGCGCGGCGGTGGTGAAACCGCCCAGCGGCAGGAATGACAGCGCCAAAGGCCCCACGACGGCAGCCAACAGGCCGGCGATGGCAAGACCCACCATCACCAGCGTCAGCACGATCGCGCGGAAGTAGTGGCGCATACCGGCGCGGTTGGGCAGGCCGTGGATGGCGTTCAACCCCCGGATCAGGGCAGCGGCCGAAGCGCGCGCCGTCCAGAGGGCAAGGAAAAGCGATACGAAGGTTGCCAGACCCAGCCCGCCCGGGGGGCCGGCGAGGATGGATTCGATCTGGTCCGAGATCAGCAACCACGCGTCGGGGGGAAGATAATCGCGCGCGAGTTCCAGTTCCTGTCGGATCAAGGTGGCGTCGGAAAAGCTGCCCCAGATGGCGATGACGGCGGCGGCCGCGGGGAAAATGGCCAGAAAACCATAGAAGGCGATGCCCGCGGCGATAAGGTCAAGCTCCCGCTCATCCGAGAGGTGCCAGAGGTCTTTGAGGATGACGGGGATATTGGGGATGGGCATGTGGCCCTTTTTCACTTGCGTTCCAAAGGGCTAATGTAGGGCCAGAGTGCGATGGGGGCAACAAAGCACGATAGGGGGCGGTGGGAAGGCGGCGTTAACCTTCCTCTTCCAGCCGGGTGCGCATCTCGCGCAGGACGGGCAGCACGGCGCGGACGCGGTCGGCGCCGAGCGCCTGCACGACTTCGGCGATCAGAGGGGCGACCGCCTGAACGGCGGCGTCCCTTGCCGCCCTGCCTGCGGGGCTGATGGCCACGAATTTGCGGCGGGCGTCATCCCAATCGGGGCGGATATGGACGTGGCCCGCCCATTCCAGCCGGGACAGTGTGTTGGTCATCGCGCCCCGGGTGACGTGGAAGGCGCGGGCAAGCTGCGCGGGGGTGCGTTCGTCGCTGACGCGGGCAAGGTGGTTGAGCACGCCGAAATGGGACAGTTCCATCCCCTTTGGCAGCACCTTGGAAATACGGTTGCGGGCAAGCTGATCGGTCATGAACAGCTCGCCGAACAAGGCGACGGCGATGTCTTCGGTTTTTTCGTCCGTCGCGCGGGGGGTCATGGATCGGGGCCTGATTCTGGCCCCGTGAAATCGCGGTCATGCGACAGCGAGGGGATGCGATCACGGGCGCGTGCGACCTCGGCCAGGTCAAGATCGGCGAAGGTGATGCCGGGCTCGGTTCCCGCGTCGGACAGGATTTCGCCCCAGGGCGCGATGGCAAGGCTGTGGCCATGGGTGCGGCGGCCTTTGCCATCCTGTTCCGGGTGGAACCCGGTTTGCGCGGGGGCAAGGACATAGCAGCCGGTTTCAATCGCGCGGGCGCGTAGCAGGGTTTCCCAATGCGCGGCGCCGGTGATGTGGTTGAAGGCGGCAGGGACGGTCAGAATCTCGGCTCCCGCCTTGGCGAGGCGGCGGTAAAGATGGGGGAAGCGGATATCGTAGCAGACGGTCATTCCGATGCGACCAAAGGGCGTGTCGGCCATCACGGCCTGCGTGCCGGGTCGGTAGCCGGAGGATTCGCGATACACCTCGGTTTCCGAGACGTTCACATCGAACATGTGGATCTTGTCATAGCGGGCGACGATGCTGCCATCGGGGCCGATCAGGAAAGAGCGGTTGGCAAAGCGGCCATCGGCATCCTGTGTGAGCAGGCCGAGCGAGCCGATCAACAGCCAGATGCCCGCCCGCGCGGCCTCATCCCGCAGGGCGGCGAGGGTGGGGTCGGTGGATTCAGGGTGGAAAAGCTGGCGTTGGCGGGCGCGATTGGAGGACAGCGCGTTGGTGCATTCCGGCGTGAGGACAAAGCCCGCGCCGCCCGCAGCGGCGGCCCGGACCAGCGCCACGGTTTCCGGCAGGTTCTCCGCCGGATCATCAGAGACGGTAAGCTGGACCAGACCTGCGCGCATCAGGCCAGCATCGGATCGAGTTTGCCGGCATGGTCGAGCGCGTGGATATCATCGCAGCCGCCGACATGGGTGCCACCGATGAAGATTTGCGGCACGGTGTGGCTGCCCCCGGCGCGGGCGGTCATCTTGCTGCGCAGGGTGGGATCGCGGCTGACGTCGATTTCGGTGAAGTCGACACCCTTTTTGGTGAGCAGCCGTTTGGCGGCGTGGCAATAGGGGCAGGTGGGGGTGGTGTAGATCTCGACTGGTTTCACGGGATGCATCCTTGGCGGCGTTGGGCCGAACTATAGGGATTTAAGCATCCTTCGCAACGCGGGCCAGCACGCAGACGGATACCCGCGTTGCGCCTGCGGCAAGGCAGGCCTCGGCACAGGCGGCAAGAGTGGCACCGCTGGTCATGACATCATCAATCAGAAGAACATCGCGCCCCTGTATCTGCGCCTTATGGCGGGGGTGGGTGCGAATCGCGCCGGTGACGTTGCGAAAGCGGCCGTCGCGGTCACGGCCATCCTGCGTGGGGGTGCGGCGGGGGCGGATCAGCAGATCGGGGATGTGGTCAAGTGACGCAAGCTGGGCAAAGGCGGCGGAGATGAGGGCGGATTGGTTATAGCGGCGGCGCAGCAGGCGAAGCCAATGCAGCGGGACCGGGGCCACGATCATGCCGGGGCGCAGGATCGGCGCGGCGGCGCGGTGCATCCAGCGCGCAGCGGGGGTCGCAAGATCGCTGCGGTCGCCGTGTTTCAGCGCCAGCACGAATTTGCGGCCATTGTCGCGATAGAGCAGCGCGGCGCGCCCTTGATCCCAGGGCCGGGCGAGGGTGAGGCAATCATCGCAATGGACGGCGCCCGCATCTTCGCCCGGAAGCGGCGTGCCGCAGCCATCGCAGACCAACCCCGCGATGAAGGGCGTGTCGCGCCAACAGGCGGGGCAAAGCGCGAAATCGGTTTCCACATGCGTACCGCAGGACAGGCATTGCGGCGGGTAGATCAGCCGGAGCAGCGCTTGCATTCCATCCCCCGCTTGCCCATGTTCCGCGCCATGCAGACACCGCCCCTTTTGACCGACCGCATTGCCCTGCACCGCAACCGCGCCCGTGCCGAGCGGGCGGCGCTGTTCCTGCATGAGGAAGTGGCGCTTGAGGTGCAGGAGAGACTCGCCGAGGTTAACAAGGCGTTTACGGATGTGGCTCTGATCACGCCTTTTTCGGATGCGTGGTCACTGGCAGGCGCGAAGCAGGTGCCGGATGATGAGGTGCTGGAACTGCAACCCGGCAGTCACGATCTGGTGATTCACGCGCTGGCGCTGCATTGGGCGAATGATCCGGTGGGGCAATTGGTGCAGTGCCGAAGGGCGCTGCGGCCGGATGGGCTTTTCCTTGGGTTTCTGTTCGGCGGGCAGACATTGGCGGAATTGCGGGCCTGTCTGGCACAGGCCGAGGCCGAAGTGACGGGCGGCCTGTCGCCGCGCGTGCTGCCGATGGCCGAGATCCGCGATCTGGGTGGGCTGTTGCAGCGGGCGGGGTTTGCGCTGCCCGTGGCGGACAGTTTCACGAAAACGGTGACTTATGCCGATTTCGGGCGGTTGCTGCGCGATCTGCGCGCGATGGGCGAGGGAAATGCGCTGGCCGCACGGTTGCGCAGGCCAACGGGGCGGGCCGTCTTTGCTCGCGCGGCAGAGCTGTACGCGGCCCATCACAGCCTGCCGGACGGGCGATTGACCGCAACCTTCGAGATCATCGGGCTGACAGGTTGGGCCCCGCATGAAAGCCAGCAAAAGCCGCTGCGTCCGGGTTCGGCGGTGCAGAGCCTCGCCGATGCGCTGGCGACGCGCGAGATGCCGCTGCCGGATACTGAACCGAACGGTTGACCGGGGCGTATAAGCCTATATGTCCCGGCGCTGGGAACAGAAATTCAAGGAAAACCGCGATGCTGGATGCCAAGGCTCTGAACACGGGTATTGCCCATGGGGACGCGAGTCATGCCATGATCGCCCCGGGACAGGGCCGCCTTGCCCATGCGCCGGCTGACCATCCGCCGGTACGGCGGGCCAAGATCGGTGTGCTGGTGGCCAATCTGGGGACGCCGGACAATTACGATTATTGGTCGATGCGGCGCTATCTGAACGAGTTCCTGTCGGACAAGCGCGTGGTCGATTATTCGGCCTGGATCTGGCAGCCGCTGCTGCAATTGGTGATCCTGACGAAGCGGCCGTTTTCATCGGGCGCGAATTACAAGCTGATCTGGAACCATGAGCGGAACGAGAGCCCGCTGCTGACGATCACCAAGGATCAGACGCGCAAGATCGCCGAAAGCATGGCGGCCAAGCATGGCGACGGGATCATGGTGGATTTCTGCATGCGCTATGGCAATCCATCGACCGAATCCAAGGTGCGCGCGATGGTCGAAGCGGGGTGCGAGAAGATTTTGTTCTTCCCGCTGTATCCGCATTACGCCGGGGCCACATCCGCCACTGCAAATGACCAGTTCTTTCGCGCGTTGATGAAGGAAAAGCGCCAGCCTTCGGTGCGGACGGTGCCAGAATATTTCGAGCATCCCGCCTATATCGAGGCTTTGGCGCAATCGGTGGAAAAGGCCTATGCGGCGCTGGACCACAAGCCTGATGTTCTGGTGGCGTCCTATCACGGGATGCCGAAGCGCTATCTGATGGAGGGCGACCCCTACCATTGCCAATGTGCCAAAACCTCGCGTCTGGTGCGGGAACGGCTGGGTTGGGAGAAGGGGTCGATCGACACGACGTTCCAGTCGGTGTTCGGGCCCGAGGAATGGCTGAAGCCCTATACGGTGGAACATGTGGCCGAGCTGGCCAAGCAGGGAAAAAAGAAGATTGCGGTGATCGCGCCGGCGTTTTCGGCGGACTGCATCGAGACGCTGGAAGAGATCAACGGCGAGATTCGCGAAGCGTTCGAACATGCGGGCGGGGAAGAGTTTACCTATATCCCCTGCCTGAACGACGATGACGCGCATATTGATGCGCTGGTGGCCGTGATCGAGGAAAATCTGACGGGCTGGGTGCGCTGACGCGCTGCCCGGCCTATCGGCCTCGATAAAGCCTGTTCAGCACAAACGAAAAGGGTCGGCGGATTGAACCACCGACCCTTTCCTGTTTCGTGATCCAGAGATCAGTTCGAGGCAGCAGCCGCGATGACCAGCAGGAGCAGCAGCGGAACAATGATGCCGCCAGCCGAGGACGACGTGTTCGCTTCAACAACTTCCGGTTCCATGACCGGTTCTGCCATGCCACCAGCGAAGGCGGTCGAGGCGGCAACCGTCAGAGCGGCAGCGAGCGCAAGTTTCTTCATATTAACCTCCAGTTATCGCATGACGCCGAATGTTGCAGAGGCGACGGCATGCACCCAAGATATACCTCGTGGCTTCTGTTAAGCAGCAACTCTTGAGGATTGCAACTTGCTGCTGGGGCAAAACGCGCCGTTGGGGCGCATTTCGTCAAATTAGCAACACCTGAGTGCCTACTTTTGTGAGGGCGAACAATTCCTGGATATGTTCGTTGTAGAGCCCGACGCAGCCATTGGACGACCGGCGGCCGATCTTGCGCGTGTCATGGGTGCCGTGGATGCGGTAATAGGTCCAGGACAGATAGAGCGCATGGGTGCCGAGCGGGTTGTCGGGCGAGCCGCCTTCAACCACCTCAGGCCATTCGGGATTGCGTTCGCGCATGGCGGGGGTGGGCCGCCAAGACGGGGCCACAACCTTTTGCACAACTTCGGTCCGGCCACGACGGGTGAGGTCTTCGGACAGCGGGACGGATGTGGGGTAGAGTTTGTAGATCGACTGATCCTCGGACCAGAAATGCAGCGCGCGTGAGGTCAGGTCGACAAGGATCGCGCCGCCACGTGTGTTATCGAAATAACCCTGCCAATCCAGCATCCGGAAGCTGGAGGCATTGTTGCGGACGGAACTGGACGCGCCGGGCAGGATTTCGGTGGAGCCTTCCATGCCGAAAGCGGGCAGCGCAGCGGCGGCACCCAGAGCCGCAGCCGTACCGGCCACGAAGTTGCGGCGGTTCAGTTGGAATTTCTTGTCGATGGTCATCTTCTGCTTGCCCCTTCAGGTTTTCACGCCGCGACGGCACCTTTTGTGTGGGAGATAGCGATTTTTCTGCAATTCAGCAAATCAAAGACACGTCAATCGGCAAAGGCGCGCGACTCTGTGATCAACTGGTGGGTTGCGTTTGAATTGGCGGGACGGTTTCGATACAGAGCAGAACAAAGAGCAGGCGCCTTGGCGCGACGGGGGCGAACGGGACGAATGAACAGACGTGTGATCCTGATGTTGGGCGGGGCGTCGGCCTTGTTGGCGGCCTGCGGGTCTTCGATAGGGGCGGGGCCGAGGCTGGGGCCGGACGGCAAGCCGTTGCCGCAGGTCTATAACACGGCGGCGCAAGGGGCGGGAACGATCGAGTTTCGGTTGCTGGATTCCGTGAACGCGCTGCGGTCGGCGCGGGGACTGCGGCCACTGACGCTGAACGCGCAGTTGAACGCAGCGGCGGCGACCCATGCGCGGGACATGTCGGTGCAAAACCGGCCCTGGCATTTCGGATCGGACGGGTCTTCGCCGTTGGAGCGGGTGCGGCGCGTGGGCTATACCGGCAAGCTGACGGGCGAGTTGATTTCCGAGACGTTCGAGACGGAGCTGGAAACGCTGGCGACCTGGATGCAGGCACCCGACATGCGCAGCGTGGTGCTGGAACCGACGGCGACAGAAATGGGATTTGCCTGGTTTCAGGAACAGAACGGCAAGATCTGGTGGACGCTGGTCATGGGCAGTTCAGGATTTGCCTGACCGGGCCAAAATCGGGAAGCAGGGGGCCAATCGGCCCCCTTTTTCATGTGCAGGTCACGGCATGATGTGGATGACGGTGCCGGGTTCGACCATGGAATAGATGCGTTCCATTTCCTTGTTCGTCACCGCGATGCAGCCTTCGGTCCAGTCGCGCCGTGCGATGGGGCCGAGCGGGCCGCCATGGATGAAGATGTCGCCGCCCGGTGATTTTTCCTGTGCCTTGGCAAATTCGGCATCGGCCACGTTGGGGTAGGAAATGCCCAGCGACAGATGGAAACGCGAGCGGGGGTTCTTGTGGGTGATGTAATAGGCGCCTTCGGGCGTCTTGCCATCGCCTTCAAACTGCTTGTGCCCGTTCGGGGCAAAGCCCAGCGCGATGTCATAGGATTCCAGAACCCGGCCATTGTGCAGAAGATACATCTTGCGGGCGGCCTTGTGGACCTGAACCGAGGTGACCTCGGGGCCGTAATATTTGCGGAACTTGCCGCCGCCGCAGGCCGAAAGGCCTACTGCCAAAAGGATAATCAGAAATACCCGTACCAAACGCATGTGACTGCCCGCCTTGCCGTTTCTTGCCGTTATTTTTTCAAAGCGTTTAGAGCAATTTGGCCTGTCTGACTAGGCAGCCCTTTGACAGGGCCACTCACGGATCTGTCATCTGCTGAATCTTGCAGCAAGTTCGACATGGGATGACCAGCGAAACTGATCCACGACCTGCACCCAATCAAGCGCCCAACCCGCCTGCACCAACATACGTGCGTCGCGGGCAAAGGTGGCGGGGTTGCAAGAGACGGCGGCGATGACGGGCACCTTGCTGCGGGCGAGGGTGGCGAATTGCGCTTCGGCCCCTGCCCTTGGCGGGTCGATCACCACGGCGTCGATGCCTTTGAATTCATCGGGTTCCAGCGGGCGGCGGAACAGATCGCGGGTTTCGGTGACGATCTTTTTCAGGCCTTCGGTATTGCGCCACGCCTTTTCCAGCGCGGCGGTCATGGCGGTGTCGCCTTCGACCGCGTGCACCTCGGCCTGTTCGGCCAAGGGCAGGGCAAAGGTACCGCAGCCTGCGAACAGATCGGCGATGCGGCGCGCGGGGCCGATGGCATCGACCACGGCGGCGAGGAGGGCCGCTTCGCCCTGTTCGGTGGCCTGAAGAAAGGCGGCGGGGGGTGGCGCGACAAGGGCCTTGCCGAAACGCTGCATCGGGGCGGCGCGCAGAGCAACGGTTTCACCATTCCACGTAAGGCGCGACAGGCCGTGCTGTTCGGCAAGGCGGGCGAGTTCAAGCTGAAGGCCCGACTCCAGCGGTTTGCCCCCGGTGACAGAGATATCAGGGCCGGCAAGGCTGCGCGTGACGGTCAGCGCAAGTTCGACGGTGCGCGAACCGCCAAGGCGGGTGATCGCCTCGAGCACCGGGAAGGTGGCGATGATGTCAGGGTGGAGGAGTTGGCAGTTGGGGACCGGGATAATGAGATCCGACCCGCGGGCGTGAAAGCCCAGCAGCGCGCCACCCTTTGTCTTGCGCGCGGCGAGCGTGGCGCGGCGGCGGGACCGGGGGGGCGAGGTGAGGGTGGGGCGGAAGGGTGCATCCAGCCCCTGCGCCGCCAAGGCGCCGCGCACGATCCCCTGTTTCCAATCTTCGACAAAGGGATCAGAGGCGTGCTGCAACAGGCAGCCGCCACAGGTGCGGGCGTGGGAGCAAGGGGGTTTCTTGCGGTCAGGCGAAGGGGTCAGGATACGGGCATCGGTCAGGTGATCGCCGATCAGCGTTCCCTGAACCTCTTCGCCCGGAAGCGCCTGCGAGACATAGATCGGGCCATCGGGGCCTTTGGCGATGCCGTCGCCATGATGGCCCAGCCGTTCGATCAACAGGTTCACTCAGCCGCTTCCTTTTCATCGGTGCCGATGAAACCGCCGGATTGGCGGTTCCAGTAGCGCGAATAGAGCCCGCCCTTGGCGAGCAGTTGGTCATGCGTGCCTTCTTCGACGATGCGGCCCGTGTCCAGCACTACGATGCGGTCCATAGCGGAAATCGTGGACAGGCGGTGCGCAATGGCGAGAACGGTCTTGCCCTGCATGACGCGGCCCAGCGCCTCTTGGATATTTGCCTCAACCTCGGAATCGAGGGCAGAGGTGGCCTCATCCAGAACAAGGATGGGGGCATCCTTGAGGAAGGCGCGGGCAAGGGCGATACGCTGGCGCTGGCCGCCAGACAGTTTGACGCCGCGTTCGCCGAGGAAGGCGTCATAGCCTTTGCGGCCGTTGTGATCGATCATGTTGATGATGAAATCATGCGCCTCAGCGGCGCGGGCGGCGGCGATGATTTCCTCTTCGCTGGCACCGGGTTTGCCATAGGCGATGTTGTCGCGCGCGGAACGGTTGAACATCGCGGTTTCCTGCGTGACCATGCCGATCTGGCTGCGCAGGGATTCCTGCGTGACCGTGCGGACATCCTGCCCATCGACCAGAACCCGGCCATTTTCGGTGTCATAGAGCCGCAGCAGGAGCGAGACGAGCGAGGATTTCCCCGCGCCCGAGGCCCCTACGATGCCCAGCTTTTCACCCGCGCGGATGGACAGGTCGATGTCATTCACGCCGCCGCGTTCACGACCATAGGCAAAGGTGGCGTGGTCAAAGCGGATCTCGCCCCGGATCGGGGGAAGATCGCGCGCGTCCATTGCATCGGCAAGGGCGTGGGGCACGGCGAGGGTTTTCATGCCATCCTCAACTTCGCCGACCGAGGTGTAGATCGACATGAGGGTAAAGCTGACCCAGCCCGACATTTGCGCGATGCGCATGGCGATGGCGCCTGAGGCGGCGATGTCGCCGGCGGTGGAGAGGCCCTGCATCCACAAGAGCACCGCGCCGCCGATCAGCAGGACCGGCAGGATGCCGGCGATCGTCATCAGCGACAGGCGAAACCATGTGGAGATGACGCCGAATTCGAGGGAGCGGTCACGGAACACCTCCATCGATTTCAGCGCGACGCGATCTTCGAACGCGGCATGGGCGAAGAGCTTGACCGTCTTGATGTTGGTGATGGTGTCGACCACCTGACCCGACACCATGGCGCGGGCCGAGGCGCGGGCGGCGGAATTGACGCGCACGCGGGGCATGAAGAAGCGGATCAGCAGGACATAGGCCACCAGCCAGACGGCGAGCGCGATGGCGATGCGATAGTCGATGACCAGCAAGAACACGACCGAGCCGATGACAGAGGCAAGGGCGAAACAGACGGTGTTGATGACTTCGGTCGCGACATCGGTGACGGCACGGGCCGCCTGCATCTGTTTGGTGGCGATGCGGCCTGCGAAATCGTTGTCAAAGAAGGTGACGGCCTGCCCCAGCGTCCAGCGATGCAGGCGCGACAGCACCAAGGGCAGGACATTCGGGCCGACGATGATGGAGTTCGACGCCGACGACACGCCAAAGGCGATGGGGCGCAGGACCATGTAGAACAGGATGAAAACAGTGATCAGAGGCCAGTGATCGGCGAAGAACCGATCCGGGCCGGAGCCGATGGCCGCGTCGATCACCCAGCCGAGGATGAGGGCAGAGACAACCTCTGTCACCCCGGCGAGCGAGGACAGGATGCCCGCGATGATGAGCATGGGCCAAGACCCGCGCAAGGACCAGTTCATGAAGGCGCCAAGGCTGCGCGGGGGCGGGCCATCGGCGGGACGGAAGGCATCGATCATGCCACCCAGAGAGCGGGCAAGGTTCATTCGGCAGCCTCTTCTTCCAATCCGATGAAGCCGCCCGATTGGCGCGCCCAGAAACGGGCATATAGCCCGTTCTGCGCCAGAAGCGCGGCATGGGTGCCCTGTTCGGCGATATGGCCATCCTCGAGCACCACGATCCTGTCCATCGCGGCGATGGTGGACAGGCGGTGTGCGATGGCGATGACGGTTTTGCCCTGCATGACACCATAGAGCGCGTCCTGAATGGCGGCCTCGGCTTCGGAATCCAGGGCAGATGTCGCCTCATCCAGGATCAGGATGGGCGCATCCTTGAGGATGACGCGGGCGAGGGCCACGCGCTGGCGCTGACCGCCGGACAGTTTCACGCCGCGTTCGCCGACATGGGCATCATAGCCGCGGCGACCCTGCGGGTCTTCGAGGGTGAGGATGAAATCATGCGCTTCGGCCCGGCGGGCGGCGGCGATCATCTCATCTTCCGTCGCATCGGGGCGGCCATAAAGGATGTTGTCACGCACCGAGCGGTGCAGGAGAGAACTATCCTGTTGCACCATTCCGATCTGGCGGCGGAGCGAGGATTGGGTGACGGTGGCGATATCCTGACCATCAATCAGGATGCGGCCTGATTCCGTGTCGTAGAAGCGCAGCATCAGCTTGACCAGCGTGGACTTGCCCGCGCCGGAGCGACCCACGACGCCGATTTTCTCGCCCGGTCGGATCGTCAGGGACAGGTCTTGCAACCCGCCCGAGCCACGCCCGTAATGGTGGCTGATCGACTGAAGGTCGATCTGGCCTTCGCGGAAATTCAGGGGCTTGGCGCCCGGAACATCGACCAGGGTGATGGGTTGGGCGATGGTTTCCATGCCCTCTTGCACCACGCCCAGCGCCTGCACCAGCGATGAAAAGGCCCACATGATCCAGTAGGTCATGTTGTTCAGCCGCAGGACAAGTGCGGTGGCCGCAGCAACGGTGCCGACGGTGGCATTGCCCTGATACCACAGCAGGATGGCCCAGCCGGTGATGGCCACGATCAGGAACCCGTTCAGGACCGTCAGCGCGAGATCCATCTTGGTGATGATGCGGCGTTCGATCAGAAAGGTTTGCCGCGCGGCTTCGATCGCGTCGCGGGCGTAATCCAGTTCGCGGGCGTCATGGGCGAAGAGCTTGACGGAATGGATGTTGGTATAGGCATCCACGATCCGGCCTGTGACGGCGGACCGCGCATCTGAGCTGGCCTTCGAGGCCGGGCCTGCGTGACGGATCGTCCACAGAACCAGAAAGGTGTAAAGCACCAGCCAGACCAGCAGCGGCAGCAGAAGGCGGGGGTCGGCATCGGCCAGAAGAATGCCCGCGCCGACCACGGTGACCGAGGCGAAGGCCACGGCATCAAAAGTCTGGAACACGGCATCGCCCGCGGCGAGCGGTGTCTGCATGATCCGGTTGGCGATGCGGCCTGCGAAATCGGATTCGAACCAGCCCACCGGTTGGCGGATCACATGCGCATGGGCCCGCCAGCGGATCATCGTGCCGAAATTGGGCAGGATGGCGTTGTGCAGCAGGGCGACACTGGCCACCAGCAAGATCGGACGAACGATCAGAATGGCCAGCCCGACCAGGATGATTTCGGTGCCATAGATCGCCCAAGCCTGTTGCGGGCCGTTGTCAGCCAAAAGATCAACCAGCCGCCCGACATACCAGATCAGCGCGACATCGGCGAAGGCGCTGATAACCGAGAGGACAGCCGTGATCGAAAAGACCATCCGGAAGGGGCGGATATAGTCTTTGAGAAATGGCCAGAGCCGCCGGGGCGGCGTATCGGTTTGCTCGTAAGGACCATAGGGGTCAACGAGGCCTTCGAAATAGCGAAACACGGGTGAAGCCTCTTGGGTATGGGCTAACCATATAGCCCTGAACGCCGGAAAGGGAAACCGTCAGCGCAGGAGATCGGCCTTTGTCAGCCGCAGGTCGGAGGCGAGCCATGCGCGTTCCAGCCGTTTGAGTTCTTGCCCCAGCAGGGGCCCGGCAAAGCCGGGCAGGTCGGCGGCAGTGATAGGAAAGCCGGATTGCGCGCCGCGCGCCACCTCGGATTGCCAATTGTGCGGCAGGGGTTGTTCCAGCATCGCGGCACGCGCCAGCAGCGCATCGGCGGCCAGATCGGCGCCAAGTTTCTGGCCCAGAACCGCGGGGGTATGGGGAGAGCCGATCGCATCCCGCAAGCGGGCGAGATCGCGCGCCTCGGCCCGCGACAGGCGCAGCGCTTCGGTCAGGTCTGTGCCGCCCAGAACGGCCAGACGGCGCAGCCAGCGCAGGGGAATATCCTGTTCCAGATGGATCAGCGGCGCGAGGGCGCTGGGATCGCTGCCGGGAAGCAGGGCGGGCAGGACGCCGGATTGCGCCATGCTGGCCACGGACGGGGCGGGATCGGGGGCCGCGAGCAGTTTGCGCATTTCTGCCCCCACACGTTCGCGGGACAGGGCGGCAAGGCCATCAATCCCGGCGGCGCAGGCGGCCAGTCCTTCGGCATCAATCCCGTTCGCGGGGTCGCCATACCAGGCGTGGAAGCGGAAAAAGCGCAGAATGCGAAGGTAATCCTCGCGGATGCGCGCGGCGGGATCGCCGACAAAGCGCAGGTGGCGGGCGCGCAGATCGGGCAGGCCACCCAGCGGATCGACGAGCGTGCCGTCAGGCCGGGCGTAGAGCGCATTCATGGTAAAGTCGCGGCGGGCGGCGTCATCCTCGATCCGGCTGGAGAAGGCGACCTTGGCGTGGCGGCCATCGGTCTGCACATCGCGGCGGAAGGTTGTCACCTCATGCGGGCGTTTGCGGATGATGAAGGTGACGGTGCCGTGTTCGATGCCTGTAGGGATGACCTTGATCCCGGCATGGGCAGCAAGGGCCATGGCCTGTTCGGGGGTGGCGTCGGTTGCGATGTCGATATCCCCGATGGGCATATCCAGCAGCGCGTTGCGCACACAGCCGCCCACGAACAGTGCCTGATGCCCACCCGCCATGAGCGCCGCGCAAACGGCTTGAGCGGCGGGGTCTTCGATCCAGGCGCCTTGCAGTTTCACGGCTGCACCCTATCGGCCAGCCCGCGCAGGATGCGGGCGGTGGCACCCCAGATGTAATAGGGACCGTAAGGCGCGGCGTAGTAACGCCGCCATTCATTGCGCCAGCGGCGGCGTTCGATGGCGAAGTTTTCGGGGTTCAACACATGGTTCAGGGGAACGGTGAAGACCTCTTCCACCTCGCCCGCTTCGGGAACCGGGATGAACGGCGCGCGGACGAAACCCAGAACCGGGGTGACCGTGAAGCCTGTTACCGTTTCATGGGGCGGCAGGGTTCCGGCGATATCGACGAGGTCAGAGGAAAGACCGACCTCTTCGCGGCTTTCGCGAAGGGCGGTGGCAATGACGCCATCATCGCCCCGATCGACCTTGCCACCCGGCAGAGCGATCTGGCCGGGGTGGTGTTTCAGATGCGAGGCGCGTTTCGTAAGGATCAGGCGAGGGGTTTCGGGGTAAAGCCAGACCGCCACCAGCACCGCCGCCGGACGCAAGACGCGCCCGGGCGGCAGGGTGATGGCGGGGTTCAGGTCAAAATCCGAAGAGGGCCGCGCGGGGCGGTTGAGGGCCGCGCGCAGTTTGTCTTCGACGTCATGCATCCGGGGACTTTGTCGCCTCGAACCCGACAGTTGCAGGGTCCAGTTCGTAATGCGCGCTACAAAACTGGCAATCTGCCGTGACCAGACCTTCGGGCGTGGTCATGTAAGCGATGTCCTTGGCGGAATAGATGGACAGCGAATTGCGGACCTTTTCCTCGGAACAAGAGCAGCCGAAACGGACCGGCTGCGCATCGAACACGCGGGGGTCTTCTTCGTGGAACAGGCGGACCAGCAGATCGGTGGGCTGCACTGTCGGGCCGATCAGTTCCATCTCTTCGACCGTGTCGAGAAGGAAGTTCACGCGGTTCCAGTTTTCGCCCTCTTCCCCCGACAGGATGTCGGCATGGGTGAGCAGGCCGCCTTCGCCTGTGGCACCGGCATTGGCGACAAAGGGAGATGCCTTTGGCATATGTTGCAGCATCACGCCGCCCGCGCGCCAATGCAGCGGCTGACCGGGAGTTTGGCTTTTGCCAAAGGTGACGGCAAAACGCGTGGGCAACTGTTCGGATTGCGCGAAATAGGTTTCCGCGCAGGACGACAGCGACCCGCCCGCGATGGGGGTGATGCCGGAATAGGGAACGTTGCCTTCGCCCTGATCGATCAGCACGGCGAGATAGCCTTCGCCGATTTGGCTGAAGGGGTCGGCGTCGGGATCAAGACGGTCCTTGTCAAAGCTGGCATAGGCGCGGATGCGGGCGCTTTGACCATCTTCGCTGGGGCCGTAGTAATCGGTCGCGATCAGGCGGGCGGGGCCTTTGCCGCGCACCTGCAACGACAATTTCCAGCGCAGCTTGATCGCCTGCCCGATAAGCGCGGTCAGAAGCGCGGCTTCGGCCACCAGCGCCTCGATCTGGGGGGGATAGTCGTGCTGGCGCAGGACCTGATCCAATACGCCGTCCAGCCGCGCCACGCGGCCGCGGATATCAGAGCGATCCAGCTGAAATGGCAGGACGGTATCGTCCCAGGCGAGTTGCGAGCCGATGGTCATTGGGTTTCCTGATTGTGCCTGCCCCGAATAGCGCGGCATTATGGGATGAGCAACTGTGGGGCAAAACAGATGATCCGTCGATATGGGGAGCCGTTGCAGCAAGGTCAACGGTACCGGCGCAGGCCGGGGGTCTATGCCATCCTGCTGGACGGGGATCACCTGCTGGCCACGCATCAGGCGGAACCGGTGCCGGAATACCAGCTTCCCGGTGGCGGGATCGACAAGGGCGAGCATCCGATTGCCGCCCTGCACCGCGAGGTGTTTGAAGAAACGGGGTGGCGGATCGCGCTGGATCGGCGGTTGGGGGCGTTCCGGCGGTTCACTTATATGCCGGAATACGACTTGTGGGCCGAAAAGCTGTGCACCGTCTATCTGGCGCGGCCCGTGCGGCGGCTTGGCCCGCCATCAGAGGCGGGGCATCAGGCGGTGTGGATGTCAGTTGATGCGGCGTTGGAGGTGCTGGGCAACCCGGGCGACCGGGCGATGCTGGCCCGCGCGGTGGGATTCACGCGGTGATCTGAGGGCCGTGATAATCGAAGATCACGGCTGAAACATCGTCGGGAAAATCGGTCGTTCCGGCATGATCGGCCAGACCGGCGCGCAGGGCAGCATGCAGGGCATCGCCGCGCAAAGCGGCGGCATGGTGCAGGATGCGGGCGAGACCATCGTCGCCAAGATCGCCGCCGGGACCGGGGCATTCGGTGATGCCATCGGACGGAATGGCCAGCCGGTCCCCGGGTTGCAGGCGTAGGGTGACCGGTGGATAGGTGGCATCCGGGACCATGCCCACGGGAAAGCCGCCATCGCCGATCCAGACCGGCGCATGATAGGGCGAAAGGTGCAGCGGATGCGGATGACCCGCCTGCACCAGTTGGACGGTGCCATCGGACAGGCAGATGTCGGCATAGATCATGGTCAAGTACAGATCGCCCTGCTGATCAGCGCAAAGCAGGCGATTGAGCCGTTCGACCACCGCCTCGGGCGGGAGGGGGCGACCGTCAAGGAAGGCGACGTTCTGATCGCGGGATCGCCCGGACAGAAGCGCGGCAAGGCGCGCGGCCATGAGGGCAGAGGCCACGCCATGACCAGAGACATCAATCGAGAAAAGGGCGATTCGCCCCTGTTCGAGGGGAAACCAACCAACCAGATCGCCGCCAAGATGACCCGAGGGCTGCATCAGGAAAACCGCCTCGGCCCCGTTCATCGGAACTACGGTTTCGGGTATGAGCGAAAGTTGCAGACGCCGCGCCTCGGCCAGATCGCGCTGAAGTGCGTCATAGAGGCGTTCAAGATCCTGATTGCGCTGCTGCAATTCGGTCTGCATTTGCAGGATGCGTTCGCCGGCGTGCAGGCGGGCCTGCAATTCGGCGGGGTCGATCGGTTTGGTCAGAAAATCATCCGCCCCGCTTTCCAGCCCATCCGCCACTGCCGCCGTGCCGGATTTCGCACTGATCAGGACGAAGTAGCTGTAGGCGTCGCCGGGGAGTGCCCGGAAAGCGCGGCAGAATTCCGGGCCCGACATTCCGGGCATGACCCAATCGCTGAGGACAATGTCAAACCGCGCCTCTTGTGCCAGCGCCAAGGCCTGCTGGCCCGAAGCGGCCTGCGCCACATCATAGCCCCAGCGGGCAAGCTGCAACGCCAGCATTTGCCGCTGTGCTGCGCTGTCATCGGTGACCAGAACACGCCGGGCCCCGACCGATTTTCCGAAATACCCCTGCACCCGAGACCACCCTTTTCCCACGGGCCTACCCTAGCGGCGAAGGCTTAACAGCCGGTCAAAGCTGCAAATTCGAGGTATTGATGCGGGGCGGATTTACCTTTGCTTGACGATGCGCGGGCAAGACTGCGGGGCGTGGGTTGTCTGCAAATGGGTGATGCAATGCTGGTGAACAGGGATCGTCTGGCCGCCCTGCGGGGCGAGATTGGCGAGGACGGGTTTGATGAAGTGGTCGATCTGTTCCTGCGCGAAAGCGAAGAGGTGGTGGCGCGGCTGGGCACGCAACGGCAGGGTGGGCTGTCAGAGGCGGATCTGCATTTCCTGAAGGGAAGTGCGCTGACGCTGGGCTTTGACGACCTTGCCGATCTGTGCCGCCAATCCGAAACGGGCGCGGAAGTGCATCCGGCGACGTTGCAGGATGTTTGGGAACGCAGCCGTGCGGCGCTTTGGGCCGCCTAGATCAGGAATTCGGCCAGCACGTCATCGTTGGTGATGTCACGATAGGTGAAGGCGGCCTCGTCCAGTTTGGCGAACAGTTCGCGAAAACTTTCGGGGCGCTTTGTTTCGATCCCGATCAGGACAGAACCGAAGTTGCGGGCGGATTTCTTGAGGTATTCAAAGCGCGCGATATCATCATCGGGGCCGAGCATTCCCAGAAATTCACGCAGGGCGCCGGGGCGTTGGGGCATGCGCAGGATGAAGTACTTCTTCACGCCCGAATAGCGCTGGGCGCGTTCCTTCACCTCGGGCAGGCGTTCGAAATCAAAGTTCCCGCCGGAAGTGACGCAGACCACGACCTTGCCGCGAATTTCCTCGGCCAGTTCGGGCAGCACATCCACGGATAGCGCGCCTGCCGGTTCCAGAACGATGCCTTCGACGTTGAGCATTTCCAGCATCGTCACGCAGATGCGGTCTTCCGGGGCGAGGAGGACGTTTTCGACAGGCACCCAGTTGAGATGCGCAAAGGTCCGGTCGCCGACCCGCGCCACGGCGGCCCCGTCGACAAAGCTGTTCACGCGCGGCAGTTTCACCGGGGTGCCATCGCGCAGGGCGGCGAGAAGGCTTGCCCCGCCCAGCGGTTCGACAAAGCGGTAATCTGTTTCCGGGGCCATCGCGCGCAAATAGGCCGTGACGCCAGAGGACAGGCCGCCGCCGCCGACGGGCAGCACCACAAGATCGGGCGCGCGGCCAAGCTGATCAAGGATTTCGACGCCCACGCTGGACTGACCCAGGATCACATCGGCATCATCGAAGGGCGACAGGAAATGCGCCGCCTGTTCGGTGCAGAAGGTTTGCGCCGCGGCAAGGGTCTGATCAAAGTAATCGCCCGTCAGAACGATGCGGACATTGTCACCGCCAAAGGCGCGGGTCTTGTCGATCTTTTGCTGCGGCGTGGTGACGGGCATGAAGATCGTGCCATCCACACCAAAATGGCGGCAAGCGAAAGCAACGCCCTGCGCGTGGTTTCCGGCGCTGGCGCACACGAAACTGCGGCGGTCGGGTGTGGTGTCCAGCACCTTGCGCATGGCCGTAAAGGCACCGCGCAGCTTGTAGCTGCGGACGGGGGTAAGATCTTCGCGCTTCAGCCAGATATCGGCATCATAGCGCTGCGACAGGTGTTCGTTGCGCTGAAGGGGTGTTTCAGGGAACAGCTCGCGCAGGGCATCCGTCGCCAGCCGGGCGCTTTTCGTGAAATCGCTCATTTGGCGGGAATCCCCCTATGCAGGCTTGATCCAATTGCGGCCATCAAATTCATATTCCTTAATGTGGCCACAGAATTGCCATGTGAAGGGCTTCAGCCTTTCTGCCGAACTCTCATAAGCGAGGAATAGACCATGTTCCATCCCAAGAAGGTAGTTGCTGTTCTTGGTGTTGCTACGTTGATGTTGAGCCCGGCCGTGCCGACCTTTGAACTTTTCGGCGCTGATGCGGCCTTTGCCAATAATGGCAATGGTGGTGGCAATGGCGGCGGTAATGGTGGAGGAAACGGCGGCGGAAACGGTGGTGGCGGGAACAACGGTGGTGGAAATGGTGGTGGCAAAGGCGGCGAAAAATCCTCCGGCAACAGCAAATCCACTGGCGGAAACAAGGCAAACGGTCAGACCGTAGCCCGGGCAAAACCTGCTGCTGCCCAACCCAAAGCCGCAAGTGTTGAGGCCGATGAGGCCGTGACCTTCGCCGCGCGCGATCTGGGCAACATGAACGGGGCGATGAACGCCAACATCAACGCGGTGCTGGCGCATATTCGCAACGGCAACATGAACGGTCCGGTTGGCGCTGTGGCCGGGCTGGCGCTTGCCGATGCACAAGCGGGCGATCTGGATGTGCAGGGCGTGCTTGACCGTGCCGAGGAATGGGCAGGGTACAACGCCGACTTGGCCGATGCGCTGGGCGGGGCCTATCCTTCGGTGGACGACTATCTGGCCGCCCAAGAGGCCTTTGAGTCCTACGATGCTGATCTGGCGGCGTGGACCGAACAGAAGGCCCTTTATGATGCGGCGATTGCCGAACTGGGGATTGATCCAGCCCTTGACCCGATTCCCGAAGAGGTTGCCCTGCTGAACCCCGGCGATGCGCCCGCGGCAGTGGAGTTCGATGCGATCGCGGAACTGGACAGCCTGCTTGAAACCCCGCCGGAAGGTGAAGCCCCGACCGAGGAAGAGATTGCGGCCGCAGAAGCGGTGACCGATGCGGAAGCAGCAGTTCTGGCGCTGTGGAACAAGAACCCGGATGCGACGGATGAGATGTCGGATGAAGAAACCGCCCTTCTCGACTCGCTGCGGGCGCGTTTTTCGGACGCCGACTTGGAGGCGATTGCAGAAGCGGCGGGTTCCTGACCGGGACCTGACGTGCGGTAGAAGGGGCGGCGCAGGCCGCCCCTTTTCCTTTGGGTGCCACCCTTGCCGCGATGGGCAAGACCCGATACACCGCCCGCCAATAAATCCCTTGGGAAAAGAGGCTGCGATGTTCAAGCCGAAGAAAGTTGTCCTTGCCTATTCAGGCGGTCTGGATACCTCGATCATCCTGAAATGGCTGCAAACGGAATATGGCTGTGAGGTGGTGACCTTTACCGCCGATCTGGGCCAGGGCGAGGAGCTGGATCCCGCGCGCGACAAGGCGATCTTGTTGGGGATCAAGCCGGAGAACATCCATATCGTCGACCTGCGCGAGGAATTCGTGCGGGATTTCGTGTTCCCGATGTTCCGCGCCAATGCCTTGTATGAAGGGCTTTATCTGCTGGGCACGTCGATCGCGCGGCCGCTGATTTCCAAGGAGCTGGTGCGGATCGCCCAGGAAACCGGGGCCGATGCTGTGGCGCATGGGGCGACGGGCAAGGGCAATGATCAGGTGCGGTTCGAACTGGCCGTGGCGGCGCTGGATCCGGCGATCCGGGTGATTGCGCCGTGGCGTCTGTGGGATCTGACCAGCCGGACGAAGCTGCTGGAATTTGCAGAAACCAACCAGATCCCGATTGCCAAGGACAAGCGCGGCGAAGCGCCGTTCTCTGTTGATGCGAACCTGCTGCACACCTCATCCGAGGGGAAGGTTCTGGAGAACCCCGCCGAAGAAGCGCCGGAGTTCGTGTATCAGCGCGTGGTTCCCGTCGAGAAAGCCCCCGATACGGCGGAATTCGTGGAAATCACCTTTGAGCGCGGCGATGCCGTGGCCATCAACGGTGAGGCGCTGTCGCCCGCCACCATTCTGGCGCGGCTGAACGATATGGGCGGGCGGCATGGCGTGGGCCTGCTGGACCTGGTGGAAAACCGCTTCGTGGGGATGAAATCGCGCGGGCTGTACGAAACCCCCGGCGGAACGATCCTGTTGGAGGCGCATCGCGGGATCGAACAGATTACGCTGGATTCGGGTGCCGGGCATCTGAAGGATTCGATCATGCCGCGCTATGCCGAGCTGATCTATAACGGCTTCTGGTTCAGCCCCGAGCGTGAGGCGTTGCAGGCGCTGATCGACAAGACGCAAGAACATGTGACCGGGACGGTACGGGTTAAGCTGTTCAAGGGCGCGGCCCGGACGGTGGCGCGGTGGTCGGACCATTCGCTGTATTCGGAAAAGCACGTGACGTTTGAAGAAGACGCCGGCGCCTATGACCAGAAGGATGCCGAAGGGTTCATCCGCCTGAACGCGCTGCGGTTGAAGCTGATCGCCACGCGGAATGCGCGGGTGAAGTGAGCTTCGCCTAAGCGGTTGAAATCGGGCGGGCTTTGGCCCGCCCTTTTTGTTTCACGCTATCTTTTTGGCAGCCTGCGCATCGAGCGCGGTGTTCAGCGCGGCAGGCTCCCAATCACCCGCCAATGCCTCTGCCACCAAGGCAGCTTGTGTTTTGGGCGCCATGCCGCCCAAAGGCGGGTCGCGATCGAGGTTGGTGGGGAAGCTGTAACCTTCGGCGCTGGCGGCGATGGTGTTGGCGATCTGATCCGGGGTCAGGCTTCCATCCTGCTGCGCGGCACGGAGGGTGGGATAAAGCGCCTTGACCATGGCGGTGCGATCCACAGTTTCCATTGCACGGCCATAGGCGGAGGAGACCTGAAACAAGTTCACCATGCGGCGGATATCGGCGCTGCGGTTGGTGCCCGCCGCGTGCAGGAGTGCGGGCGAGAAGAACAGCATGTCACCCTTTTCCAGCGGGATTTGCACATGGTTTTCAACGAAGTAGTCGCGCACATCGGCGCGACCCATGGCGAGATAGCCTGCATCATAGGCCTGCGAGAACGGGAGAAGTTGGGTCGGGCCGGATTCGATGGTGGCATCGACATGGGCGATGGCGCCCTGCAACGTGAGCAGGGGCGAGAAGAGTTGGACGTGGCGGGGATAGCGTTCGATCTGCGCGGCGGATTGAAAGCCGAGGTGATAATCGCGATGCGGTGATTGCGCCGCGCCGCCCGGATTGACCACGTTCAACTGCGCCGTCATCTGGTAGAACGGGCCAAGCCACGCCTCGGAAATCGCGGCCAGAAACGGGTTGGCATAGTAGCGGGCGAAGTTGCCGGGATCGGCAAGGCAATGTTTTTCAAGTGAATTCCACAGCCTGTCATTCGCCCCCGGCTTGGCGAAGTGATCCCCGCCACCGCTGCCTGCGCGGTTCTGTTCGGCGATCAGCTGCCAGAAGATGGCGCTGGCCTGATCAAGCATATCCAGATCGGGTTCGGCATGTTTCAGCACCACAACGCCTGGCCCGGTGAGAATGGCATCGGCCCATTCGGCCATGAGGGCGCGACGCTCGGACGGATCGGAGAGGGCGGGAAGAAGCGCAGGGCAATCGTAGATCAGGACATTCTTCTGAACATCGGCGGCAAAGGGATAATCTGCCTTTGAAACCGTTTGGGAACAGAGGGTTATCAGGTCTTCGATACGGCAATCCTCGGCCCGCAGGTAGGCGCGGGCCGCGCGGGTGGCGGTTGTGGAATGGTTGAGCATGGGATCCTCCCCGATCCTGATTTCGGGAAGTGTGCGACGGGCGCGGCGCATGGGCAAGGGTGCGCCTGACGGTGTTTCGTCAAAGCTTGTGCGCGGCAAGCCTTTGATAATGCGGCAAAGCCTGTTCCACGAGGGGGGCATAATCGGCAGGCAGGGTAGGGAGCGGACCTTCGGGATCGCCAAAGCCGGTGGAGGCGTGAACCGCGTTGTACCAGTGCGGAGCCCAAACACCATCATAGGGTTTGGGTCCGGCGGGCCAGTGCAGCATGTTTTCCGTGAAGGGAATGCCCAGCGCGGTGCAGAGTTTTGTCAGTGATTCCGGTGGGTTGGCGCGGATATCGGCGCTGTCGATCACAAGGGGTGGGCGGCCTGTCCAACCGGCGACCTGATCGAAAAGCTCGGCCTGTTGGACAAAGCCGATATCGGCCAGTGTCGGGGCTTCGCGTTTCTGGCTGTAGCTGGCCACAACACGGGCCGGATGGCGGATCAAGAAGACGTTGGTGAGCGCGCGCATGAAGCCCCGATCAAATTCCGGGATCATGTGGAGTGTCATATGTTTCTGATAATGCAGCGCTTTTCTATCCGGCGTCGGCCCGATGCAGGCGGCGGCGATGCGGGTGGGATCGGTATCATCGGTGGCGATGATGGCATCGCGCATGGGGTGATCGATGCCCGTGCGCGCCAGATAAGCGGCGTAGAAGGGTTCGTCCCAGACGGCGCAATCGCCGCGTGCGGCGAAAGCGTACATCATGGCGGTAGACAGGTTCCGGGGACCGGACCACATGGCGATTTTCATCTGTTTTCCCTGTGCAGACGGTGGTGCAGCGCGCTGTGCAGACAGTTGTGCATACGCTACGAACGGGCGATCAGGGCTTTGTAAAGATCGCGAAGGCGCTGGGTCATCGGCCCCATCTGCCCGTTGCCGATCTGTCGCCCGTCAATGCTGCCCACGGGGGTTTGCGCGCCGAAGGTGCCGGTCAGGAACGCTTCATCCGCGCCGTAGGTATCGACGAGGCTGAAGTTGCGTTCAAAGACCGGGATGCCGTTTTCGCGGCAAAGGTCGATGACCTTTTGGCGCGTGATGCCGTTCATGCAGTAGTCGCCTGTGCTGGTCCAAACCTGGCCCTTGCGGACGATGAAGAAGTTGCAGGCATTGGTGGTGTTCACGAAACCATGGACATCGAGCATCAGCGCCTCATCCGCGCCGGCCTTTTGCGCGGCGATGCAGGCGAGGATGCAGTTCAGTTTGGAATGGCTGTTCAGCTTTGGGTCCTGCGTCATGGGCAGGCCGCGCAGGTGGGGGACGGTGGCAAGAGTGATGGGGCGCGGGATTTTGGGGCGTGAGTGTTCCATGATGATGGCCACCGTCGGCCCCTGTTGCGACAGGCGCGGGTTCTGGAACGGCCGGGTCTTTACCCCGCGCGTGACCATCAGGCGGCAATGGGCATCCGTGACCATTGCATTGGCCTTTTGCGTCTCTAACACGGCGGAAATCATCTGATCCGGGGTCATCGCGATATCGAGGTCGATGGCCTTTGCCGCCTCATACAGCCGGTCCATATGTTCGGTGATGAAGGCCCATTTGCCATCGTAAAGGCGGATGCCTTCCCAGACGCCATCACCCAGCATGAAGCCCGAGTCGTAAACAGAGACGAGCGCATCCTTTTTCGGAACGATGCGACCGTTCACATAGATCAGGATGCTTTCGTTGCGGATGTCTTCTTCGGCGGCGTGAGTAGAGACGTGGTCTGTCATGGGTGGCCCCTGTTCTTTGCGGCAAAGGCTAAAGGGCGCGGGAAAGAAGGGGAAGGGGCGGCGTTACATGTACGGGCCGTCACCTTGCCGTGACATCACGGCAGGGTGAGTTGCCGGGCGCGGGCGGGCAGGTGAGGGTTTCCCCAAAAGGGAGACCGCCCATGCACCGCTTGTTCACCACCACCGCCGTTGCCGTAACCTTGTGCCTTTCTGCCGTCTTGGGCAGCGCCAGCCATGCCGCCACCGAAAAGGCGGTGGTTGCGGGGGGCTGTTTCTGGTGCGTGGAGGCAGATTTCGAAAAGGTCCCCGGCGTGCGATCGGTGGTGTCTGGCTATACCGGTGGAACGGTGGCGGACCCAACCTACAAGCAGGTAACGGCAGGCGGGACCGGGCACTATGAGGCGGTCGAGATCACCTTTGACAATGCGCAGATCAGCTATGACGAGGTGATGCGCCTGTTCCTGCGATCCATCGATCCGCTGGATGCCGGGGGGCAGTTCTGCGACCGGGGAGACAGCTATCGATCTGCTGTTTTCGTCTCTGACAATGCCCAAAAGGCGGCAGCAGAGGCAGCAGTGGGTGAGGCATCGGCGGCGTTGGGGCAACGGGTGGTGACGCCCGTTCTGGCGGCGGGACCGTTCTATGAGGCGGAAGAGTATCACCAGGATTACTACAAGAGCCGGGACATCGTGATCACCCGCGCCGGGCCAAAGCAGAAGCGCAACGCCTATGCCTTTTACCGTGAGGGATGCGGGCGCGATGCAAGGGTAAAGGCGGTTTGGGGCGATCAGGCGGCCTTTGCCAAGTAGGCGGCCCGATCATCCCCTTTTCGCGGTGATGCCGCCAAGATAGGGTCGGCCCCGTATAGGGGGACCGATGACCGAAGACACCGTCACGCCGATGATGGCGCAGTATCTGGAGATCAAGGCGCAGAATGACGGCGCGCTGTTGTTCTATCGGATGGGCGACTTTTACGAGATGTTCTTCGATGATGCGGTCGCGGCGGCAGAGGCGCTGGATATTGCCCTGACGAAGCGGGGGTTTCATCTGGGCGAACCCATCGCGATGTGCGGGGTGCCGGTTCATGCGGCCGAGGGATATCTGCTGACGCTGATCCGCAAGGGATTTCGCGTGGCGATTGCCGAGCAGCTAGAAGACCCGGCCGAGGCGAAGAAGCGCGGTTCGAAATCGGTGGTGCGGCGCGATGTCGTGCGGCTGGTGACGCCCGGCACGCTGACCGAAGACGCGCTGCTAGAGGCGCGGCGGCACAATTTCCTGTGCGCCTTTGCAGAAGTGCGGGATGAGGCGGCTTTGGCCTGGGCCGATATCTCGACCGGGGAGTTCCGGGTGATGCCCTGCCCCCCTGCCCGGCTTGGCCCCGAACTGGCCCGGCTGGCCCCGCGTGAAGTGCTGATGAGTGAGGCGCGCGATGGCGATTTGGCCGGATTAGTGACGGAATCCGGTGCCGCGCTGACACGTATTGCGCGGGGATCGTTCGATTCCGTTTCGGCCGAGAAGCGGCTGTGCGCGCTGTTCGATGTTGGCACGCTGGAGGGGTTTGGTCGGTTTGACCGGGCGGAATTATCCGCCATGGGGGCGCTGGTCGATTATCTGGATCTGACCCAGCGGGGGAAGCTACCCCTGCTGCGGCCTCCGGTGAAGGAAGCGCCGGGCGGGGCAATGCAGATTGATGCGGCGACACGGCGCAATCTGGAACTGACGCAGGCGCTGAGCGGCGGGCGGGACGGATCGTTGCTGGCGGCCGTCGACCGGACGGTAACCGCGCCGGGGGCGCGGCTGCTGGAACGGCGGATATCGTCGCCGTCGCGCGACCTTTCGGTGATCCATGCGCGGCTGGAATCGGTGCGTTTTCTGCTGGAACAGAGCCTTTTGCGGGCAGAATTGCGCGATGCGTTGCGGCGCGTGCCGGATATGGATCGCGCGCTGTCGCGGCTGGCACTGGATCGGGGCGGCCCGCGCGACATGGCGGCGATCCGGGCAGGGCTGACGCAGGCCGTTTCCGTTGCGGCGCGGCTGGAAGGGGCACCGGTGCTGCTGGCGGAGGCCGCGCGGGCGCTGGTGGGGCATGAGGCGCTGATAGACCTGCTGGATCTGGCGTTGGTGGCGGAACCGCCACTTCTGGCGCGGGATGGCGGGTTCATCGCGCCGGGATTTGATGCAGAACTGGATCAGGCGCGGCGGCTGCGGGATGAAGGGCGCGGCGTGATTGCCGGGATGCAGGCGGATTTCATCGCTGATACCGGCATTCAAAGCCTGAAGATCAAGCATAACAACGTGCTGGGCTATTTCATCGAGACCACCTCTACCCATGCCGAACGGATGCTGTCGCCGCCACTGTCAGAGCGGTTCATCCACCGGCAAACGACAGCGGGGCAGGTGCGGTTTACAACGGTGGAGCTGTCCGAACTTGAAACGCGCATCCTGAATGCCGGGAACCACGCGTTGGAGATCGAGAAGCGGCACTATGAGGCGCTGCGTCAGGCGGTGTTGGCGCAGGCAGGCCCGGTTGGCGCGGCGGCGCGGGCTTTGGCAGAAGTAGACCTGACGGCCGCCTGGGCCGATCTGGCGGCGGAAGAAAACTGGGCCGAACCGGTGGTGGATGACAGCCGCGCCTTCGTCGTGGAGGGCGGGCGGCATCCGGTGGTGGAGCGCGCGCTGCGGCGGCAGGGGGCGGGGCCGTTCGTCGCGAATGACTGCGCGCTGACCGAAGGAGAGACACCGGCAATCTGGCTACTGACCGGGCCGAACATGGCGGGTAAATCCACCTTTCTGCGACAGAACGCCTTGATCGCGCTGTTGGCGCAGGCGGGAAGCTACGTTCCCGCGTCGCGCGCGCATATCGGGGTGGTCAGTCAGTTGTTCAGTCGGGTTGGCGCGGCAGATGATCTGGCGCGGGGGCGGTCCACCTTCATGGTGGAAATGGTGGAAACGGCGGCGATCCTGAATCAGGCAGATGATCGGGCACTGGTGATCTTGGATGAAATCGGGCGCGGCACGGCCACCTATGACGGGCTGTCCATCGCCTGGGCCACGATGGAGCATCTGCATGGCGCAAACCGCTGCCGCGCGCTGTTTGCCACGCATTACCATGAAATGACAGCACTGGCGGGCAAGCTGCCCGGGGTAGAAAACGCCACAGTGCGGGTGAAGGAATGGGAAGGCGACGTGATCTTCCTGCATGAGGTGCAGAAGGGCGCGGCGGACCGATCCTATGGCGTGCAGGTGGCGCGGCTGGCAGGTTTGCCTGCGGCTGTGGTGGACCGCGCTAAGGTGGTGCTCGAGGCGCTGGAATCCGGCGAAAGACAGGGTGGCGCGCGACCCAAGGCATTGATCGACGATCTGCCGCTGTTCAGCGTGGCGCAATCCGCCCCCCCTGCCCCGCGCGTTGTGGCAAAGGAATCAGCCGTCGAGGCGCGCTTGAAGCAAGCACATCCGGATGAAATGACGCCGATGGAAGCTTTGCGTTTGGTCTACGAGCTTAGAGAGCTTTTAAAACCCTAAGCCCCATCTTCTCTGGAAAAATATCCCACGGGGGTCCGGGGGTGTGAAACCCCCGGTCCCGCACGCACCATCAAGCGCCGGTGTTGGAGGATACGCCCACCTGCGCGGGGCGCAGCAGGCGATCGTGCAGCATGAAGCCTTCGGTCATCACCTGGATGATCTGGCCGGCCTTTGTGCCGGGAAGCGGGGCTTCGAACATCGCTTCGTGGTTCTGCGGATCGAACATATCGCCCACTTTCGGGGTGATCGGCTTCATCCCGTGGCGGGTCATCACGTTGGTCAATTCGCGCAGGGTCAGCTGCACGCCATCAAACAGCGCGGCGGCGGCGGCTTTTTGTTCATCGGTCGCCGCGGCAAGTGCGCGGTTGAGGTTGTCAAACACGGGCAGCAGATCGCGGGCAAGGCGGGTGCTGCCATACTGTTCAGCCTCGCGCCGGTCGCGTTCACCGCGCTTGCGGGTGTTTTCGGCATCGGCGAGGGCGCGCATGAACCGATCGCGGAAATCATCCCGCTCGGCCCGCAGGGCCTCTACCTCTGACTCGGCGCTGAGATCGTCGAGCCCTTCTTCAATGGCGAATTCTTCGGATACCGTCTTTTCGTCAGCCATCATTCAAAGCCTTTTCACTTGCCCCGTTCGGACATCAACCGCCCGACGAGTTGCGCCGTGTAATCCACGATCGGCACGATCCGCCCGTAATTGAGCCGGGTCGGTCCGATCACGCCCACGGCGCCGATAATCTTTCGGTCCGCGTTCATATAGGGAGAAACGACGAGACTTGAACCGGAAAGTGAAAAGAGCTTGTTCTCGGACCCGATAAAAATGCGGACACCTTCACCGGTTTCTGCAAGTTCGAGAAAATCGGCGATGTCACGCTTGCGTTCGAGGTCATCGAACAGGGTGCGGACACGGTCGATATCGGTGGATTCCTGTTCCAGCAGGTTGGAGCGACCGCGCACGATGAGCCGTTCCGAGGTTTCGCCGGGGTTTTCCCAGACGGCGAGACCGGATTCCACCAGATCGCGGGCAAGCGAATCGATTTCCTGCCGCCGCTTGGAGATTTCCGAGGTCATGGTGCGGCGGAGTTCCGTCAGCGTCTTGCCCTCGGCGAGCGCGTTCAGGAAATTTGCTGCCTCGCGCATGGAGGACGGGGTCTGCCCCGGCGGCGGGGTGAAGATGCGGTTTTCGACCTGACCATTGGCAAAGACCAGCACCACAAGGGCGCGGTCCTGCGAGAGAGAGACGAATTCGATGTGGCGGATGGGTGCCTCGACCTTGGGCGCGAGCACGAGGCTGGCACCGCGGGTGATGCCGGACAAGGCCGCGCCGATGTGATCAAGGAGCGAGGTTACATCCTGGTCGTTCTGGCCGAGGGTGGCGTCGATCCGTTCACGGTCTTCTTCCGCCACCGTCCCCACTTCCAGCAGGCTGTCGACGAACATACGCAGGCCCATTTGCGTGGGGATTCGACCTGCCGAGATATGCGGGCTGTCGAGAAGGCCAAGAAATTCCAAGTCTTGCATGACATTGCGGATGGTGGCGGCAGACAGCTTTTCCGACATAGACCGTGTCAGCGTGCGCGACCCGACGGGATCGCCGGATTCGAGATACCCTTCGACGACGCGGCGAAACACCTCGCGCGAGCGGTCGTTCATTTCGGAAAGGATCTTTGAACCGTCTGTCATCGTTCTGAAACCCCTGTGTCATGGCCATTATCGGGGCCACGGCCGAGGCGTCAATCGGGGTTGCATCCGGGGGGCTGGGTTGCATATCTGGCCCATACCCAAAAAGGATGATCCGATGCGCCCCTCTGGCAGACAATTGAACGAAATGCGGCAGGTTACAATCGAAACCGGCGTGATGAAGCATGCCGAAGGGTCGTGCCTGATCAAGATGGGCGAAACCCATGTGCTGTGTTCGGCCACGATCGAGGACAAGGCGCCGCCGTTTCTGAAGAATACGGGGCTGGGCTGGGTGACGGCGGAATATGGCATGCTGCCGCGCGCGACCAACAGCCGGACACGGCGCGAAGCTGCGGCGGGCAAGCAATCAGGGCGAACCCAAGAGATTCAGCGCCTGATCGGGCGGGCGTTGCGGGCGGGCGTGGACCGGTCGGCGCTGGGGGAACGGCAGATCGTGATCGATTGCGATGTGATCCAGGCGGATGGAGGGACGCGCTGTGCCTCGATCACCGGGGGTTGGGTCGCGCTGAAAATGGCGGTGAACAAGCTGCTGAAGGCGGGCGTCATCGTCAGCGATCCGATGATCGACCATGTCGCCGCCGTATCCTGCGGGATTTATGCCGGCCAAGCCGTGTTGGATCTGGATTACGCCGAGGATTCGACAGCCGGGACGGATGGCAATTTCATCCTGACCGGGCGTGGGCGGCTGATTGAGGTGCAGATGAGCGCGGAAGGCGCGACGTTCAGCCGGGCCGAGATGGGCGAATTGCTGGACCTGTCCGAGGCAGGCTGTGCGCAGCTGGTGGCGGCGCAGAAGGCGGCGCTGGGGCTGTGACCATGCGGAAGTTCACCGGGGATCGGCTGGTTGTCGCCACGCATAACAAGGGCAAGCTGGAAGAGATTTCGGCCTTGTTAGAGCCGTTTACGGTGGCGGTGACCAGCGCCGGGGAATTGGGGCTGGCAGAGCCGGAAGAAACCGAAAGCACCTTCATCGGCAATGCGCGGATCAAGGCGCATTTTGCAGCGCAGGCGAGCGGATTGCCTGCGCTTGCCGATGACAGCGGAATCAGCATCGACGGTCTGGGTGGTGCGCCGGGGGTATACACGGCGGATTGGGCGGAAACGCCGAAGGGCCGGGACTTCGTGATGGCGATGACGCGGGCCTGGGCGGAGTTGGAGGCGGCACAGGCCCCCTACCCCCGTGCGGCGCAATTTCGCTGCACGCTGGTCATGGCCTGGCCGGATGGGCATGACGAGGTGTTCGAGGGCGTGATGCCCGGGCAAGTGGTGTGGCCGATGCGGGGGGATCAGGGGCATGGCTATGACCCGATCTTTCAGCCCGACGGGTTTGACGTGACCTTTGGCGAAATGGATCGCTGGAAGAAGAACGAGATCAGCCATCGCGCCGATGCGTTCCGCAAGCTGGTAGAGGGGTGTTTCACATGAAGCGTATATCGACCGGATCACCGTTCGAAGCGACGATGGGCTATAGCCGGGCCATCGTGAAGGGCGGGTGGTGCTTTGTTTCGGGCGTGACGGGGTATGATTATGCCACGATGACCATGCCCGAAGACGTGGCCGATCAGGCGCGGAACTGTTTTCGCACCATCCGCGGCGTTCTGGAACAGGGCGGGTTCACGATGGAGGATATCGTGCGCGTGCAATACACGGTGACGGATGTGGCGCTGGTGGATGCGCTGATCCCGGCGCTGGGTGAGGCGATGGGCGAGATTCGCCCGGCGGCGACGATGGTGATTGCGGGATTGATCCGGCCGGAGATGAAGGTTGAGATCGAGGTGACGGCCTTCAGGGGGTAGTGGATGGACGACTGGCGGGCCGGGGGTTTTGGGCTGTATATTCATTGGCCCTTTTGCCAGTCGAAATGCCCCTACTGCGATTTCAACAGCCATGTTGCGGCCAGCATCGACCAGCGACGTTGGCGAGATGCCTATCTGCGCGAGATTGCGCGGGTGGGCGCGGAAACGCCGGGGCGGGTGTTGCAGACGGTGTTCTTTGGCGGCGGCACACCGTCATTGATGGAGCCGGAGATCGTGGCCGATGTGCTGGCCGCCGTGCGGGCGACCTGGCCCATGGTGAATGACCCTGAGATCACGCTGGAGGCCAATCCCGGATCGGTAGAAGCCGGGCGGTTTCGCGGGTTCCGGGATGCCGGGGTGAACCGGATTTCCATGGGTGTGCAGGCGCTGAACGATGCTGATCTGCGGCGGTTGGGGCGGTTGCATTCTGTGGCAGAAGCAAAGCAAGCATATGATATTGCTAGGAATTGTTTTGATCGGGTGAGTTTTGACCTGATCTATGCGCGGCAGGATCAGACGCTGGATCACTGGCGCGCGGAATTGACCGAGGCACTGTCGATGGCGGTGGACCATCTGTCGATGTACCAGTTGACGATTGAGGACGGCACCGCCTTTGGCGACCGATTTGCGCGAGGCGGGCTGAAGGGCCTGCCGGATGAGGACGTTCAGGCCGATATGTATGCGGTGACACAGGAGGTTTGCACCGCGCATGGGATGCCAGCCTATGAGGTTTCCAACCATGCACGACCAGGGGCGGAGAGCCGGCACAATCTGGTGTATTGGCGGATGGGGGATTATCTTGGCATAGGCCCCGGCGCGCATGGGCGTGTAACGCTGGACGGGCAGCGCTGGGCGACGGTTGCGCCGAAGGCTCCGGGCGCCTGGTTGACGATGGTGGAAGCCGGACAGACCGGAGAAACCCCGCGGGAGCCGGTTCTGAGCGAAGAGCAAGCGACGGAATATCTGCTGATGAGCATGCGGCTGAGCGAAGGGACGGACATCGCGCGCTATGAAGCGCTTGCGGGGGCGACGCTGGATGCCGCAAAGCTAACCGATCTGGGTGCGATGGGGTTGATTGAGGTCGGGGACGGCCGGTTACGCGCCACGCCGGCAGGGCGGGCGGTGCTGAACGGGGTGCTGCGGGAACTGCTGGTATAGGGGGCGCTTTACGCGCCCGCCTTAGTTTGGCACGTCGCGGGGGATGAGCGACAGCACGCGGCAGAGCAGATCAAGATCGTCGAGTGTGCGGTAGCGGATCGTGAGCGCCCCACCATCCCCCGCCGCGCCGTGATCAATGGTGACCCGCATGTTGAGATTGGCGGACAGGTCATTCTCTAACGCGCGGGTATCGGCGTCCTTGTCGGATTTGCCGCGGGGGCCGCTTGCCTTGCCCGTGCCCTTTTTCGCCGGATTGCGGGCGAGATCTTCGGTTTCGCGAACCGAGAGGTTGCGCGTAATAACCTGGCGCGCGAGTTCCGACGCATTGGGGGCCGTGATCAGGGCGCGGGCATGGCCTGCCGAGATTTTCCCTTCACGAACAAAGACTTGCACATCTTCGGGCAGATTGAGAAGGCGCAGGAGGTTGGCGATGTGACTGCGGCTTTTCGACAGCGCCTCGGCCAGTTTTTCCTGTGTATGACCGAAGCGTTCCATCAATTGACGGAAGGCGAGCGCTTCTTCAATGGCGTTCAGATCGGCGCGCTGGATGTTTTCGATGATGGCGACTTCGATCACTTCGGAGTCGGTGAAATCGCGGATGATTGCGGGCAGTTCGTGCAGTTGCGCCAGTTGCGCAGCACGCCAGCGCCGTTCGCCTGCGACGATTTCAAAGCGGCCGTCTGGCATGGCGCGCACGATCAGCGGCTGAATAACGCCTTTGGCGCGGATGGAGGCGGCGAGTTCCTGCAACGCTTCGGGCTGAAAATCGCGGCGGGGCTGGTTTGGGTTGGGGACCAGCTTTTCGACCGGGATCAGCAGGTCGGCGCGGCGGGGGCGATCCGGGGTTTGGGGATCGGATTCGACGCTGACATCGGCCATCAGGGCAGAAAGTCCACGGCCAAGGCTGCGGCGTTCGAGTTTCTTTTCCATCAGGCGTGCTCCTCGGTGCGGTCGAGCGGGTGGCGTGCGGTGAGTTCGGCGGCGAGCGCGCGGTAGGCCTCGCTCCCCTTGGACGCCGAATCATAGGCGAGGACCGGAAGAGCGAAACTTGGCGCTTCGGACACGCGGACATTGCGGGGGATGATGGTCTTGAACACCAGATCGCCGAGGTTTTCGCGCGCGTCGGTTTCGACCTGCTGGCTCAACCTATTGCGGCCATCATACATGGTAAGCACTACACCTTCGATCCGGAGGTTGGGATTTGCAGTCTGACGCACCTCTCGCACCGTGAGCATCAGTTGCGACAGGCCTTCGAGGGCGAAGAATTCCGATTGCAGCGGCACCAGCACAGAGTGGCAGGCGATCATGGCGTTGACGGTGAGCAGGCTGAGCGAAGGGGGGCAGTCGATCAGGATGAAATCGAGCGCGTATTGATCAATCGCTGGCTGGCGCAGGGCATCGTGCAGCAGGAAGCTGCGCTTTTCATTGGCGACGAGTTCAATATCGGCCGAGGACAGATCGGCATTGGCGGGGCAGATCAGCAGGCCGGGGATGTTGGTCTTTTGGATCACCGAATCGAGCGGGGCGTCATCAAGAAGGAGGTCATAGGTTGTGACCTTGCGCTGTGCCGCATCAACCCCGAGGCCCGTTGAGGCGTTTCCCTGCGGATCGAGGTCCACCAGCAGAACGCGTGCACCGATTTCTGCCAGCGCAGCGGCAAGGTTGATGGCTGTCGTCGTCTTGCCGACGCCACCCTTTTGATTGGCGATGGCGATGATGCGTGGCTGTTTCGGGCGGCTGGGGTCAGACATGGGTGATGGCTTTCACGGCAAGTATGGCACCCTGAGGATCGGTGGCGCTGGGATGGGACGTGATGTCGAAGTGCCAGTCTTTGCGGGCTTCTGCAACCTCGTCCCGCCACGTCGCGCCTTTTGGAAACAGGGCGATGCCCCCTGCCCCGAGATGACTTTGCGCAAAACCAAGTAGCACAGGGAAAGACGCCAAGGCGCGGGCAGACAGGACATCTGCGTTCTGTGGGGGTGTCGATTCGATTCGATTCGCAAGAATCGTTGGGTTGACGCCAAGGTCACGGCTGGCCTGACGCAGGAAGGTGGCCTTGCGTTGATCCGCCTCTATCATCGTGATGGACAGGTGGGGACGCAGATCTGCGGCTAGGCAGGCGATAGCGAGACCGGGAAAGCCGCCACCGCTGCCCATATCGACCCATTGCCGGGCCGTTGCCGGAGCAAGGTTGAAAAGCTGCGCGGAATCAAGGATGTGGCGATCCCAAGTCTTTTCGACAGTGGATTTTGAGACGAGGTTGATCGCTGGATTCCACTTGGCCAGCAGCGTTTCAAGCCGTTCCAACCGATCCAGCGTTTCACGTGAAACACCGTCGGGCAGTGCATTGACCGTCATGCGCTGGCCTTGTTGCGCTGCGCCTTGCGCAGATGGGCGAGGATAAGCGTCAGTGCGGCTGGCGTCATTCCCTCGATCCGGCCAGCATGGGCGAGTGAGGGCGGGCGTTGGCGGGCGAGTTTGACGCCAAGTTCGTGAGAGAGCCCAGGCATTGCCGCGTAATCCAGATCGTCCGGGAGGACTGTTTCCTCCTCGCGCTGAAGAAGACGTGCGTCCTGTTCCTGACGGTGGAGGTATTGCGCATAAAGCGCGTCGATGGCGGTTTGTTCGCGGATCGACGCGGGCATAGCGGCAAAGTCGGGAAAAAGCAGATCTACAGCGGGACGCGCTTCTTCACCAAAGGCAAGAAGATCATAGCCGCTGCGCCGCGCGCCATCCTGGCTTACGGTGATTGCCGAACCCGCAAGATCCTTGGATGAGAGGCGCCGCGAATCGAGGATTGTGCGCGCTTGAGCGAGCAGCGCGGTCTTTTGTTCAAAGGCGCGCGCCCGGGGATCGCGCACGCAGCCAAGGGCAATGCCCATCGGCGTGAGGCGTTGATCGGCGTTGTCGGCGCGCAAAGCGAGGCGGAATTCCGCGCGGGACGTGAACATCCGATAGGGTTCGGTCACGCCCCGGCTAAGGAGATCGTCGATCATCACACCGATGTAACTGTCGGTCCGGGACAATGTGATCGGATCGCGATCCAATGCCCGTGCTGCCGCATTCAAACCGGCAACAAGGCCCTGTGCGGCTGCCTCTTCATAGCCAGTTGTCCCATTGATCTGGCCCGCGAAGTACAAGCCGGGGCAATCGCGCAGTTCAAGCGTATGTCGCAAACAGCGAGGATCGAAATAGTCGTATTCGATCGCGTAACCGGGCTGGAGAATTGTAACGTTTTCAAGCCCCTGAATAGACCGGACATAGTCTTGCTGCACCTGAGCAGGGAGAGAGGTTGAGATACCATTGGGATAGACGGTGTCGTCGTCGAGCCCTTCAGGTTCAAGGAAAACCTGATGCGAGGTCTTGTCGGAAAAGCGCACGACCTTGTCTTCAATCGACGGGCAGTAGCGAGGACCTACGCCTTCGATATGGCCGCCATACATTGCGGAGCGGTCAAGATTGGCGCGGACGATGTCATGCGTTTGTTCGTTCGTATGCGTGATGCCGCAGCTGATCTGGCGGGCTTCGGGTGCCGTGCTGAGGAAGGAAAACAGAACCGGGTCTTCATCGCCGGGCTGCATTTCCAGCCTGTCCCAGTCGATCGTCTTGCCCGACAGTCGCGGTGGTGTGCCGGTTTTCAGGCGCCCGCGCGGCAGGTCCATCTCAGCCAGCCGCATGGCAAGGGGAACCGCCGGGCGATCGCCCATCCGGCCACCGGGCTGTTGTTGATCGCCGATATGGATCAAGCCGTTCAGGAATGTGCCCGCTGTCAGGATGACCGCCGCCGCATCAATCCGGCTGCCATCCTGAAGAATGACGCCCGTCACTTGCCCGGTGCTGCGGATCAGATCGATGACTTCCCCTTCGACAACTTGGAGCAGCGGTTCTGCGGACAGTAGGCGCTGCATGGCTTGCCGATAACGCTTGCGGTCGGCTTGTGCGCGGGGGCCCTGCACTGCGGGGCCTTTCCGGCGGTTCAGCAGCCGGAACTGGATGCCCGCGCTATCTGCCGCGCGCGCCATGACACCATCCAATGCATCAATCTCACGCACCAGATGGCCTTTACCCAAGCCACCAATCGCAGGGTTGCAGGACATGACCCCGATCGCATCCGCGCGCAGCGTGACCAGGGCGGTCCGTGCCCCCATGCGCGCGGCCGCAGCGGCCGCTTCCGATCCGGCATGGCCGCCGCCGATGACGATGACATCAAACTGTTTCACGTGAAACGTCCTTACTTTCCGATACAGAAGCTGGAGAAAATCTCATCCAGCAGATTTTCCACATCCACCCTGCCGACCAGAGCTTCGAGGGCGCGGATGGCGATGCGCAGGTCCGCAGCCGCAAGCTCTGCCCGCGCTGCGCCCTTCTCTATCTCAACCCGCGCCGATTCCATAGCCCCGATCGCCCGTTCAATGGCCAGTCGATGCCGCTCACGCGTAACAAGCCCGGCACCGGCGCTGCGGGCCAGAAGCCGTTCACCGATGGCTGCAATCAGTTCCGGCACGCCCTGCCCCGTCTTGCCGGACACGCCCTTGCCCGTGACATCTGCCTTGCCAGGCAGCGTAATGTCGTCGGGCATCGGCATGATCCCCGGAACATCCTCACCGCTTTCCAGAAAGACCCGCAGGTCCGCGGACTTTGCCCGCTCCAGCGCGCGTTCGATGCCGATCTGTTCAACAGGGTCTGCCGTTTTGCGCAGTCCGGCCGTGTCCAGCAAGGTAACGGCTAGCCCCCCGATATCCATGCGCACTTCGATGACATCGCGCGTGGTTCCGGCGAATTCTGACGTGATCGCCGCATCGCGACCAGCCAAAGCATTTAAAAGCGTCGATTTCCCCGCATTTGGCGCACCCACGATCGCAACTTCGAACCCGTCACGAATCCGCTCTGCCGCATGTGACCCGGCAACTTCGCGCCGGAGATCCACCAGCACATCATGTGTCAGGTCCATGACTTCAGGTGTTACATCCACCGGCACATCTTCATCGGCGAAATCGATTGTCGCTTCGATCAGCGCGGCTGCACGGATCAGCTTTCTGCGCCATTCCTCTGCCCGCCGGCCAATGGCTCCGGACAGAACCCGCAGCGCCTGCCGCCGCTGCGCCTCTGTCTCGGCGTCGATAAGGTCTGCCAGACCCTCGACCTGCGCCAGATCCAGCCGCCCGTTTTCCAGCGCCCGCCGGGTAAACTCACCCTGTTCAGCCAAGCGCAACCCGGGTATACCGGACAGGACGCGCATCACCGATTGCACCACAGCAAGCGACCCGTGCAGGTGCAGTTCTACCGATGGCTCACCCGTAAAACTTTCCCCGTGCGGAAAGACGACAACAAGGGCCTGATCCAGCTCTACCCCGTTCCAGACAAGCCGCCGCAAGGAGGCGCGCCGCGCCGGGGGAAGGTCACCGCACAGCATCACCGCCGCGTCATGCGCCGCCGGGCCGGACAGGCGCAACACCGCCACCCCGGCCTTGCCGCGCGCGCTGGCCAAGGCATAGATCGTATCCATTAGGATATAACCCTTTGATTCAGAACACTTATGTGTTCATGGAATCGAAGAACTCCGAATTCGACTTTGTCTGTTTCAGCTTGGTCAGCAGGAATTCGATCGCGTCCGTCGTGCCCATCGGGTTCAGGATGCGGCGCAGGACATAGGTCTTTTGCAGATCGACCTTGTCGACCAAAAGATCCTCTTTCCGCGTGCCGGATTTCAGAATGTCGATGGCCGGGAACACGCGCTTGTCGGCGACCTTGCGGTCCAGCACGATTTCCGAGTTGCCGGTGCCCTTGAATTCTTCGAAAATCACTTCGTCCATCCGGCTGCCGGTATCGATCAGCGCGGTGGCGATGATGGTCAACGACCCGCCTTCTTCGATGTTCCGGGCCGCGCCAAAGAACCGCTTGGGTCTTTGCAGGGCGTTCGCATCCACACCACCGGTCAACACTTTGCCCGAGGACGGAACGACGGTGTTGAACGCCCGGCCAAGGCGGGTGATAGAGTCGAGCAGGATCACGACGTCGCGCTTGTGTTCCACAAGCCGCTTGGCCTTTTCGATCACCATTTCGGCCACGGCCACATGGCGCGTTGCCGGTTCGTCAAAGGTTGACGACACGACCTCGCCCTTCACCGATCTTTGCATATCTGTCACTTCTTCCGGGCGTTCGTCGATCAGCAGGACGATCAGGTAAATCTCT
Source organism: Paracoccaceae bacterium (assembly GCA_022843025.1). Lineage (GTDB taxonomy): Bacteria > Pseudomonadota > Alphaproteobacteria > Rhodobacterales > Rhodobacteraceae > Paragemmobacter. Next base: position 252,355 of record JALHOL010000004.1, read on the forward strand.
GGGTGGTTCGTCGCGATGCTGTGGGCGATGTTCTGCAACAAAACCGTCTTACCCGTCCGCGGCGGGGCAACGATCAGCGCCCGCTGGCCTTTGCCGATGGGGCAGACCAGATCGATGATCCGGGCCGAGCGGTCTTTGATCGTTGGATCCTCAATCTCCATCTTCAGCCGCTCATCGGGGTACAGCGGCGTCAGGTTGTCGAAATGCACCTTATGACGGGCGCGTTCGGGATCATCGAAGTTGATCTTGGTGGCCTTCACCAGGCTGAAATACCGCTCATTCTCACGCGGGGCCTGGATCACGCCTTCGATGGAATCCCCTGTCCGCAGCGAAAACTGGCGGATCATTTCGGGGCTGACATAGATATCATCCGGACCGGGCAGATAGTTGGCCGAAGGGCTGCGCAAGAAGCCGAAACCATCTTGCAGCACTTCCAGAACGCCATCGCCGCCGATCTCGAACCCTTCTTCGGCATGTTCCTTCAGGATCTGGAACATCATCTCGCCCTTCCGCATGGAGGGGGCGTTTTCTATTTCCCACTCCTCGGCCATGGCCAGAAGATCGGCAGGTGTCTTGGCCTTGAGGTCGGAAAGGTTCAGGCGTTCGGTCGTCATGTGCGGATATGTCCTGAGGCGCCGTGCAGCTGCACGGGTTCGCCAGTATGGAAACGGGAAATGCGGTGGGCCGGACGGCCCTGCACCGTCGCACTTAAGCGGCGATGGCCTGAAAGTCAATCTTGCAGCAAGAACAGGTCCTGCTTGGCGGTCAGAACTTCACGATCACCGAAAAGACGATCACCAGCATCAGCAACGTCGGAACCTCGTTCATCATGCGGTACTGCCGCCCGGTCACGGTGTTTACACCTGCGATGAAATCCTTTCGGCGCAGTCCAAGCCACATGTGAAACCATGTCATTCCTAGAACGGAAACCGCCTTCAGCCAGGGCCAGATTTCTGACCACGCTACGATGCCCGGTGTGAATACCAGCGCCAGGCCGAAGATCCAGGTGGCGATCATCGCCGGGTTCATGATCGCTTTCAAAAGCCGCCGTTCCATCGTCTGGAACAGCGTATCCGTCGGGTTGCCCGATCCCACAACCTCGACATGATAGACGAACAGACGTGGCAAGTAGAACAGCCCGGCCATCCAGGCGATCACCGAAACCACATGCAACGATTTGATCCAAGGATACCAGTTCGCCAGAAAATCGCCCATCGTTTCACCCGTGCTTCGGTCTTTACCTCTTCTTCTTATCAATAAGGAATCTAAGAGAGAATGATGATGCAGGCCCTGTGGACAACGGAATTCACGCTGTCATCCCTGCTTTCTTCCACAGGGCGCAGGCTGTGGATGGATCAGGGAAAACGCTTCATTCAGAACGGCGATTTGAAATAAATTGAATATAAACAATAAATTATGAAAAATCTCCTTGCTGAATTGTCCACAGGCGGTTGGTCGGCATTGCACCGCTTTCCCGCCCATCCCCAGCCTTTGGAAATTCAAACCCACAGGTGGACAAATCGCCCCATCTGCCCGAACTATCCCCCGGCGTGATGTGGCCGGGCGTTCGTGTCGAAACTGGCCACAATCGCGCAGCCGGAACAAAAAGAGACTGTCCACAGCTTCACCCCCAAGGACCGATCATCATGCCCCGACTGATCCTGGCCTCTGCCTCGCCCATCCGCCGCCAGCTTTTGGCACAGGCCGGGGTGCAGGCAGAGGCGATACCCGCGCGGATCGACGAAGATCAGGTCCGCGCCGCGCTGGAGGCGGAGGGGGCGAAGCCGCGCGATGTGGCGGATGCGCTGGCCGAGATGAAAGCCCGCAAGCTGGCCGAACGTCATCTTGATGCAGTGGTGATCGGCTGCGATCAGGTGTTGGAGTTCGAAGGTCAGGTTTGGGGCAAGGCGGGAACGCCTGATGCAGCGCGGGCACAGTTGATGGCGCTGCGTGGCAAAAGTCACAGGCTGATCTCGGCGGTCGTGTTATATGAGCAGGCAAAGCCCGTCTGGCGGCATGTGGGGGAGGTCAGGCTGACGATGCGTGTGTTTTCGGACGAGTATCTTGAAGGGTATCTGGAGCGAAACTGGGACGAGGTCCGCCATTCGGTGGGCTGCTACCAACTGGAAGCGGAAGGTCTGCGCCTTTTCTCCGATGTGCAGGGCGATTATTTCACCGTTCTTGGCCTGCCGCTTCTTCCGCTTTTGAACCATCTTGGACAGCGGGGTTTCATTCCGGCATGACCGACCATCCCCGCATCCCGCTTGCCGCTGTCATCGGATCGCCCATAGCGCATAGCCGGTCACCTGCCCTGCATGGCTATTGGCTGAAACGCTATGGAATCAAGGGATTCTATATCCCGATGGATGTGGCGCAGGCCGATCTTGCCACAGTGCTGCGCACGCTGCCCAAAATGGGGTTTGTCGGCGCGAATGTGACGATCCCGCACAAGGAGGCGATCCTTCAGATTGCGGATGTGATCTCGGATCGTGCCGCGCTGATCGGGGCGGCGAATACGCTGATCTTTCGCAAGGACGGGAAGATTCAGGCCGACAATACGGATGGTGCGGGGTTCATCGCCAATCTGCGCCAGAACGCGCCACACTGGGTGCCGTCCAGCGGCCCGGCGGCCGTGTTCGGTGCGGGCGGTGCCGCGCGCGCAGTGATCGCGGCACTGATCGAAGTGGGCGTGCCGGAAATTCGCCTTGCCAACCGGACCCGTGCCCGTGCGGATGCGCTGCGGTCGGATTTCGGGGCCAAGGTGCATGTGCAGGAATGGGTGCAGGCCGACGCCATGATCGACGGCGCGGCCACGGTTGTGAACACCACATCGCTGGGCATGACGGGCAAACCCGATCTGGTTTTGCCATTGGGGTCGCTGTCGCCGCAGGCTTTGGTGACCGATCTGGTCTATACCCCGCTGAAGACCCAGTTCCTGATCGAAGCTGAGGAGCGCGGCGCCACGGTGGTGGATGGTCTGGGTATGTTGCTGCATCAGGCCGCGCCCGGATTTGAACGCTGGTTCGGCCAGCGCCCCGAGGTGGATGAGGCGACGCGCGCCGCGGTGATGGCGGCATGAGGCCGTTTCGTCTTGGCCTGACCGGGTCTATCGGCATGGGCAAATCGACCACCGCAGCGATGTTCTTGGAAGAAGGCATTCCCGTCTGGGATGCAGATGCCGCGGTACATCGGCTCTATGCGCCCGGCGGGGCGGCGGTCGCGCCTTTGGCGGCACTTTGCCCGGCGGCACTGCGCGACGGCGGGATCGACCGTGCTGCGCTGAAGGACTGGATCGCCACCGACGCATCTGCGCTGGCGCGGATCGAGGCAGTGGTGCATCCCCTGGTGGCGGCGGACAGGGCGGTGTTTCTGGACGGGACCAGTTCAGACATCGTGGTGCTGGATATTCCCCTGCTGTTTGAGAAGGGATCCGAGGCCGAGATGGACGCAACCCTGCTGGTCACCGCCCCGCCCGAGGTGCAGCGCGCCCGGGTGATGGCCCGCCCCGGCATGACCGAGGCGCAGTTCGCCACAATTCTCGCCCGACAGATGCCCGATGCTGACAAACGCGCGCGGGCGACGCATATCATTGAAACCCTAAGCGTCGATGCGGCCCGCGCCGCTGTGCGCGCGTTGATTGCCCATATACGGAAAACCCACCATGCGTGAGATCGTTCTGGACACCGAAACCACCGGTTTTGAACCGACCGAGGGCCACCGCATCGTGGAGATCGGGGCGGTGGAGTTGTTCAATCACCTGCCCACGGGTCGCACCTATCACCAATACATCAACCCCGAACGCGGCATGCCGAAAGAAGCGTTTGAGGTGCATGGTCTGGGCGATGATTTCCTGCGTGACAAACCGGTGTTCAAGGCGGTGGGTCAGGCGTTTCTTGATTTCATCGGCGATGCGAAACTGGTCATCCACAACGCCGCCTTTGACATGAAGTTTCTGAATGCCGAACTGGAATGGGCGGGCCTGCCCGGCCTGCCCAATGACCGTGCGGTGGATACGCTGATGATCGCGCGCAAGCGGTTTCCGGGATCGCCCGCCTCGCTTGATGCGCTGTGCCGCCGGTTCGGGGTGGATAATTCGGCGCGGGAAAAGCACGGGGCGCTGCTGGACAGCGAAATTCTGGCCGAGGTCTATCTTGAACTGGTGGGCGGGCGGCAGCCGGATTTTGGGCTGTCGGCAGCATCCAACAATCAGCCAGCCGGCCAGCAACGGACCGGCGCAGATGATGTGTGGCGTCCCCGCCCTCGCCCTGCCCCATTGCCGCCCCGGATCAGTGAAGACGAGGCCGCCCGACATGCGGCTTTTGTCGCCAAGCTGGGCGATGGGGCGATATGGAAAAAGCGCGCCTGAGGGGCGCGCTTTTCCGGACAATTCAGGATCAGATCAGTTGATCGGAGTGGCCGATGCCTGTGCGGCCTGCGCTGCCTGAGCGCGGCGAGCAAGCTCTTGCCGGTAGAGCGTCACGAAATCGACCGTGTCGATGTTCAGCGGCGGGAAGCCACCATCGCGCGTCACGTCGGAAATGATGCGGCGCACAAAGGGGAACACCAGACGCGGGCATTCGATCAGCAGGAAGGGGTGAAGCTGTTCTTCCGGCACACCTTCAACATGGAAGATCGCGCCATATTCGACTTCAAGCAGGAACAGGGTTTCGCCGTTCGTCTTGTTCTTTGACGTGCAGCGATATTTCGAGATCACGTCATACTGGTGGTCGGCCGGGCGCTTGCGGGCGTCCAGGCTGACGGCGACCTGGATATCGGGCTGCACATCGGCGCCCGAGATGCCCTTTTTGGCCACCATGTTTTCAAACGACATGTCGCGGATGAACTGCGCCAGAACCTGCATCCGGACTTGCGGCTGTGCGGCGTCAGTCGCGGCTTCGGGTTTCGGGGCGGTGGTTTCGTCGGCCATTCCTGTCACTCCTCGTCAATCCTTGGGGGCGTCCTGGGGTTGGCCCCGGGGTTGACGGCGTTCCTAGCAGGAAGGTGGCGCTGCCTCAATGCCTCGTCCAGCCGGACGGTTGGGTGGGCGGGCGGTTGGGATCGGGTTCGATTTCGACAAACTCGCCGTCGATCACGATGCCGTCACTGCGGCGGGCGGGTTGGTCAGACCGCATAGACGCAACGCTGAAACGCCGCGCCATCTGCGCGATCAAAAGATGGCGAAACGGGGGGATCAGCAGCAGCGCGCCGAGGAAATCTGTCAGGAAGCCGGGCAAAATCAACAGGATCGCCGCGAGGGCAAGCAGTGCCCCGTCCCCCGCCGCCCCCAGCGGATCGCGCATCTGATCCATCTGCCGGCGCAGACGTTCGGCGCTGCGCAGGCCCTGCCGTTGCAACAGGGTGATGCCAAGGAAACCTGTGCCGATGACCACCAGAAGCGTCAGCCAAAGCCCGATCGCCCCGCCGATGGTGACGAAAAGCGCGATTTCGATCAGCGGCCAGGCCAGAAGAAGGGCGAAAACGGGCATCGGAGCGGTCCTTGAAGGCAAATCAGGGGGCGTGCCGTAGACAGGGGCGGCCATGAACCCTACATAAGGGCGCAGCATGGCAGATACCAACCCCTGCCGCCAAGACATGTTGAAACACAGCCCCTGCCAAAGCGTGGCATCGCACATTCGAGGTACCAATGAGCTCTTCCCTGATCCAGCTGCTTGTTCTGGCCGGGATCGCCGTTTTCCTGATTCTGAAGCTGCGTTCCGTGTTGGGAACACGGGAAGGATTTGAAAAACCGCCAATCCCGCTGGACGACGTTCGTCCCGCCGCCAAGCCGCGCCGGGATTTCGAGGTGATTGAAGGCGGGCCGGACCGCGACATCACCGATCACGTTGCAGACGGCACGGATGCGGCCAAGGCACTGGGGTCAATGAAGCTGGCCGAGCCGGGCTTCAACGTATCGGAATTCCTGTCCGGCGCGCGCGGTGCCTATGAGATGATCCTCATGGCCTATGAAAAGGGTGAGGTGGACAAGGTCCGATCGTTCCTGTCGCCGGAAGTGGCCGCCACCTTTGATGAGGCGATCCGCCTGCGCGTGGAACAGGGCCTGACGGTTGAAGCGACGTTCGTTGGCCTGCGCGAACTGGCGCTGCATGACGCGACCTTTGACCGCGACACGCGTGAGGCCGAGGTTTCGGTGCGTTTCGTGGGCGAGCTGACCTCGGTGGTCAAGGATGCCAACGGCGTGGTGATCGAAGGCAGCCCGAACGAGATCAAGCGGCAGCGTGATGTCTGGACCTTTGCCCGCAAGATGGGATCGAACGATCCCAACTGGCAACTTGTCGCCACCGGAGACTGATGCGTTCGGCCCTGGCAGCGGCTATGATGGCGGTCGCGATGATGACCGTGCCCAGCCATGCCGAAATTCTGCGATTTGCCGATCTGGAGGGATGGGCGGCCGATGACCATCGGGCAGCCCTTTCGTCTTTCCGGGAAACTTGCGGCTTGTTGGACGAATCTGATTGGGTGCCGCTGTGCAGGCTGGCGGAAGATGCGGGTGATAGCGCCGAAGGGGCTCGGCAGTTCTTCGAGCTGTTCTTTCGCCCTGTCGTGATCGGCGCGCCGCCCGCGCTGTTCACCGGGTATTTTGAGCCAGAGCTGGAAGGGTCGCCGGTGCGCACGCCGCGCTTTGCCTGGCCCATCTATCGCCGTCCGCCGGAACTGCGCGATGGGCAGGTGTTTCACACGCGGGCCGAGATCGAGCGCGGCATCCTGCGCGGTCGGGGGCTGGAACTGGCCTGGCTGGATGATCCGGTGGATGTGTATTTCCTTCAGGTGCAGGGGTCGGGGCGTATCCGCATGCCCGATGGCGCGGTGGTGCGCGTGGGATACGCTGGGCGCAATGGCCATGCCTATCGGTCGGTCGGGCAGGAAATGGTGCGCCGCGGCACGCACAGCATGGATCAGGTTTCCGCGCAGGAGATTGCGGCCCATGTTCGCAATCAGGCCGGGGCGGAACTTTTGAACATCAACCCGTCTTATGTGTTCTTTCGCACGGTGAATGAGGTGCCGGCGGAAAAGGGCCCGATTGGGGCGATGGGGCGGTCGATCACGGCGTTCCGGTCCGTGGCGATTGATCCGGCCTATACGCCGTTGGGTGCGCCGGTCTGGGTGGAAAAGGATGGGGCCAAGCCGATCCGCAGCCTGATGGTGGCGCAGGACACTGGCGGTGCGATCAAGGGGCCGCAGCGGGCGGATATCTTTTATGGCACCGGCCCCCTAGCGGGGGATGCAGCGGGCACGGTGAAGGATGGGGGGCGCATGGTGGTTTTGCTGCCCATTGACCGCGCCTATGCGATGTTGCCGGACGGCATGTGATGAGCCGCCGCCGCACGCTGCGCCCCGAGGAAGAAGAACTGTGGCAGGCCGTGGCACGCACGGCGCGGCCGATGCATCCCCGCGCAAAGGCCGCCGTGAACCGGATCGAGGGCGCAGTTCATCCGCATCCCTTGACCGAAGCGAAACCCGCGCGTGAGGCGGAGATCCCGAAAAGCTGGCTGGAGCCGTTCCGGTTGGGCCAGAAGGCGCGCGTGGCCAAAACGCATGATCTGGCCCCGTCGCTGGGCGAGGCGTTGCGGGATGCGCCCTTGCAGATGGATGCCAAGCAGCATGGTCGCATGGTGCGCGGCAAGCTGGCGCCCGAGGCGCGGATCGATCTGCACGGCATGACATTGGCCGAGGCGCATCCCGAACTGATCCGCTTTATCCTGAACGCGCAGTCGGCCGGGTTGCGGCTGGTGCTGGTGATCACCGGCAAGGGCAAGCGGGGTGAGGATTGGGGGCCGATCCCGCAACGGATGGGCGCGCTGCGCCATCAGGTGCCGCAATGGCTGCGGATGCCGCCCTTGGGGCCTGCGGTTTTGCAGGTGACCGAGGCGCATCTGAAACACGGCGGCGCGGGGGCCTATTACGTGTATCTGCGCCGCCGCTAGGCGCGGGCGGGCAGCGCGGAACGGTCGCTGCGGATGCGCCAGAACAGCAGGGTTGAGGCCATCAGGAACCACGCAGCGTAAAGCGGCATCTGCGCGGTGAGCGGATAGCCCTTGTCGATCAGCAGCCCGGAAAGTGCGGGACCGATCGCCGTGGCCAGCACCATGGCGGATGCGACCGCCGCACGGATCGCGCCAAGGTGGCGGGTGCCGTAAAATTCCGCCCAGAAAGCCATGGAGACGGTCAGTTGCGCGCCACCGGTCAGGCCCATGATCGCCATCGCCAGCGCCGCAAAGGGCAGGGTGTCGATCAGCGGGAAGATGGCAAAGAACAGGCCCAGCGGCAGGACATAAACCGGCATCAGTCGCGCGGTTCCCCAACGATCCAGCGCCCAGCCCCCTGCAAACATGGCGGTGACGGAGGCGGCAGTATAGGCGGGGAAAGTGGCGACAAGGCCAAGATGGGACCACCCCTTCACCTCGGCCAGATGGACCTGCTGAAAGAAGAAGGCAGTGATGAAACATGGCGGCCCGATTAGCGCGGGCAGAACACACCAGAACAGCGGATGGCGCAGCATATCGCCGCGCGTCCAGTGGCGGTTGCCCATGCCGGGGGCATCATTCTCAGCAGCGATGGATTGCGGGGTGCGTTCCAACCGCAAAAGCCGCCAGATCACCGGCAGGCTGATCGCGATGACCACCGCGGCCACCAGCCACAGGCTTTGCCAGTGCAGGAACGATTTCAGCCAGACAAAGCCAAGCGGCATCACCACCTCGCCCAACGAAAAGCCAAGGGCGGCCACGGCCAGCGCCCGCCCGCGCGAGGCGACGAACCAGCGCGACATGGCGACGCCTGCGGTTTGGACCACCATCCCCTGCCCGAACAGGCGAAGGGCAAAGATGGCCACAGGCAGAAGCCACCCGGTCGGGCCGGTGGCCATGAGAAGGCAGGCCAGTGTGAGAAGCGCCAGAACAGCAGTGCCAAGGTGGCGAACGCGGAACCTGTCGGTCAGGGCGCCGGACCACAGCATGACAAAGGCCGATGCCATGGTGCAGGCGGCATAAAGCGCGCCCCAATCGCCGTGCCCTAGCCCGTTGGTTTCGCGGATTTCGGCGGCGAAGACCGAGATGAAATAGGTCTGCCCAAAGCCCGACAGGAAGGACAGCAGGAAACCTGCGAAAAGAAAGGGTGCGTTGGCACGCAGAAAGGGAAGAAAGCGCATGCCCCTTTCATCGCATCCCCTGCCGGGAATGCCCATCCTGTTTGCGACAGGGTTAGTTCAGCGTGTTGCCTGTGATCTCTGCCACCGGGGCCAGGATCACACGCGTTGCGCTGCGCGCGGTCAGGATAACGCCGGGCAACAGGCCAGGGCGGCCCGCGGCATCGTTGCCAAAGGCCTGATCCACATCGTCGATGCGACCCAGAAGCTGAATCAGCGCGGGCGAGGTTCCGGGGACGAAGTGACCGGATCCTTGTGAGAAGGCACCGACATCGAGATAGGTCACCTCAAGATCGGAAAGCTGCTCGACAGAGTCGAGCGAGCCGAGACGCCCGCTTTGCCCGGTAATCAAGGCTGAAAGGCGCAACACGCGGTCACGATCCGAGCCGAAGATCAGGAAAGGTTGCGGTAGGGTGCCGATGTCCTTGGCCTGCATGCGGAACACCTCGACATCAATATCGGGCGAGATCAGGACCACGCCGCGGATTTGCGGCATGACGCGCCCGTCGCGAAGGGCGATGTCGCGCAACACCTCCATCGACAGGAAGCTGCCCATGGAATGGGCGACAAGGGTGATACGGGTGGCCCCGGCGGCAACGGTTTCGCGGATCAGGTCTTCCAACCCGTCGCGCGCGAAAACGACGGAATCGCGATCATAGACATAGCCCAAAGGTTCCGCAGCCGAGGGCCAGGAGTAATGCAGCGCAACGCCCGGAATTTGCAGATCATGGCGCAGTTGGGCGATGCGGTAGAGGCCTTCTGTGAAAGTGTTGTTGAAGCCGTGGACGAAGATGATCGCCTCGCGCCCATTTGCGGCGAGTGCCGTGTTCAGATCGGATTTGAAATCGGCATCGGCGGCATAGATGCGCTGACCGGTGGTCAGGAAATCGGTGGACACACTGGCATTGCGGGGCTTGGCATATTTGATTTCGCCCGCCTGTCGCTGCGGCGGGATGGCCACGTCATAGCGGGCAAAGCGCATTTCTTCGGACCGACCGCTCCCAAAGACGCCAGTGCCTTCCAGCCCGCGGGTGGTGCCGACAAAAACGGTGGAAATCGGCCCCTCGGCCGTTTCAGGGGGAACCACCACCATGGTTCCACGCGGCGTGCAGGCGGTGATCGCCAACACCAGACACAGCAAAGCGATGGGGCGCAACGGATTGGTCCTTCAAATCGTTGCATCAGTGATCGGGTGACACGACGCTCCGGTCAAGCCCGCGCGTGGTGTCACAGGACGTAGCGGGAAATATCCGCCGAACGTGCCAGTTTACCCACGTTGGTTTCCACAAACCCCGCATCGACCGTCACTCGGTCACCCGATCTGTCGGGTGCGGTGAAGGAAAGTTCTTCGAATACACGTTCCATGATGGTGTAAAGCCGCCGCGCGCCGATGTTTTCGACGCTGCCATTCACCTCGGCTGCGATGCGGGCAAGGGCGGCGATGCCGTCTTCCGTGAAGGTGACGGTCACCTCTTCCGTGGCCATCAGGGCAGAGTACTGCCGCGTCAGCGCATTGTCGGTTTCCGTCAGGATGCGAACGAAATCGCCTTCGGTCAGGGGTTGGAGTTCCACGCGGATGGGCAGGCGGCCCTGAAGTTCGGGCAGCAGGTCAGACGGTTTGGCGATGTGGAACGCGCCGGAGGCGATGAACAGGATATGGTCAGTCTTGACCGGGCCGTATTTGGTGGAAACGGTGGTGCCTTCGATCAGGGGCAACAGATCGCGCTGCACGCCTTCGCGGCTGACATCGGCGCCGCGCGCGTCAGACCGGGCGCAGATCTTGTCGATCTCATCCAGAAAGACGATGCCGTTTTCCTGCACGGCTTCCAGAGCGGCGGCCTTGACCGCCTCATCATCCAAAAGCTTGTCAGCCTCTTGCCCGATAAGGATGTCATAGCTTTCAGCCACGGTCATCTTCTTGCGGGTGGCGCGGCCGCCAAAGGCCTTGAACAGGTCTTGCAAGCCCTGCATCTGCAATTCCATCCCGTTGCCGCCGGGGAACATGCCCATGGGGGTGGCGGTGTCCTGGATTTCCAGTTCGATCACCGTCTGATCCAGCTCGCCGCGTTTCAGCTTGCCACGGAACATCTCGCGCGTTTGTTCGCGCGCGTCTTTGCCGGCCAGTGCTTCGATCACGCGTTCCTCGGCGGCCTTTTGCGCGCGGGCCTTGACGTCGTCACGCATGCGGGTGCGGGTATCGACCATGGCGGCATCCACCAGATCGCGGATGATGCTGTCGACATCGCGGCCGACATAGCCCACTTCGGTGAACTTGGTGGCCTCGACCTTGAGGAAGGGCGCGCGGGCGAGTTTGGCCAAGCGGCGGCTGATTTCGGTTTTGCCCACGCCGGTGGGGCCGATCATCAGGATGTTCTTGGGATACACCTCATCACGCAGGTCATCGCCCAGTTGCTTGCGCCGCCAACGGTTGCGCAGGGCCACGGCCACGGCCCGCTTTGCATCACGTTGGCCGATGATGAAACGGTCAAGTTCCGAGACGATCTCGCGCGGGGTGAGGTTGGTCATTCTGTGCTCTCATAAGGCGGGAGGCGGGATTTGCCGGGGAAATCGGGCAGGATGCGCATGATGGCGGCGCGGAGTTGGATCCACCAGGTGCCGATGGCGACGATGAAGGAGCCGAGGACAAGCAGGACAAGGATCGGGGTGATGCCGCGTCCCTCGCCCATCATCCAGCTTATGACGATGGCGAAATAGATGATCGCTGCGGTCAGAAAGCTGCGACGGTCTATCACGAGCGCGAGAAGGGTGACAAAGACCAGCGCCACGGCAAGAAGCCACGTCCCGGCGCCGTTCATCAGCGTGATTGCGACGGTATTAACCAACGCAGGGGCGGCGAGGAGGTGGCACCAGAAGGCCGTGGCCGAGTGGCGGCCCAAACGATAGGGATCGCGGGTGTCGAACCACATGCCAACCAGAAACGCCCCGACCCCGAACAGCAGTGTGGCGGTGGCAAAAACCGGGCTTTCGGCCAAATCGAAAAAGGATTCGATACCGGTATCCCCAAACATGCCGTTGGCGACCACCCCCGCCATATTTTCGGCCGTCGCGGTGACGGAGTAAATCAGGCCTAGCGCCGAGAACCCGGTCAGAAAGGCGGCAAAGGGCAATCGGAAGCGAAGATACCAGCCGATCATACCCAAGGTGGCCAGGCCGAACCCAAGGATCGCCACCACCCGCCTGTCTGCAAACTCTGGGGCCAAGAGCGTGAAGACGCATGACAGCAGACCAACGCCAAAGGCCGTGGCCAGCAGCATGGACGGCAGCGTCATGCGGCGCCGGAGTGTGAAATAGCCAGCAAGCCACCAAGCGACGATCGCTGTTAGCAAGGGGATGGCAGAAAGCAGGATGCCCGAGCCAATGAACATCATCAGGAAGACGATGCTCACAAGAAGGATGAAAAGCCCGATGGAAATGAAGATCTCGGAAAAGCCGCGAAAGAATTCGAACGGTTCATCCTCGGCCGGGAGGCCCGCGCGTTTGCCGGCGCGGTCGTTGGCAAGCGCGGTGACGGAAGCAGCCTGCGCTTCGCTTAGAATACCAGCCGCAACAGCGGCGCGCAGGTCTTCAACGGAAAAGCTCATGCACTGATCCGTTCCACCGTCAGGTTACCGTTGGTGTAGACGCAGATATCCGCGGCAATCGCCATCGCCTTGCGGGCGATGTCTTCGGCGGAAAGGTCGGCGTGCATCAACCCGCGCGCGGCGGCGAGGGCAAAGTTGCCGCCTGATCCGATGGCGGCGACGTCATGTTCGGGTTCCAGCACGTCACCCGCGCCGGTGATGACAAACAGATCGCGCCCGTCGGTGACGATCAGCATGGCCTCAAGGTTACGGAGGTACTTGTCCATCCGCCAATCCTTGGCCAGATCGACGCAGGCGCGGGCGAGTTGGCCGGGGGCGGCCTCAAGCTTTTTCTCAAGCCGTTCCAGCAGGGTGAAGGCATCGGCGGTGGAGCCTGCAAAACCGCAGACGACATCACGCCCACCGGGGGAAAGGCGGCGCACCTTGCGGGCGGTGCCTTTGATCACGGTGTTGCCAAGGCTGACCTGACCGTCGCCCGCGACGACCACTTCGCCACCTTTGCGCACCGCAAGGATGGTGGTGCCGTGCCAGCCGGGGAATTTGTCGTCGGACATCGGGGCCTCCTGTCTTTGTCTCATATGGGCATGAGAGCGGGAAAAGGAAAAGGGCGGCCGAAAAGGGCCGCCCTTTTGAAGCATGACGCAAAGAAATCAGATTGCCGACTGGATCCACGTTGCCAGCGCGGCCTTGGGTGCTGCGCCGACCTTGTTGGAAACGACCTGACCGTCCTTGAACAGGAACAGGGCCGGGATACCGCGAACGCCAAGCTGGGCCGGGCTGTCGGGGTTTTCGTCGACATTGACCTTCACGATCTTGACCTTGCCGGCATATTCGACGGCAAGCTCTTCAAGCGCGGGGCCGATCTGGCGGCACGGGCCGCACCATTCGGCCCAGAAATCGACGACGACGGGGACGTCCGACTTGCGGACCTCGGCGTCGAAGGTGGCATCGGTGACGGCGACGGTCGCAACGCCCATCTGTCATATCTCCTGAATGGAATGTCGGCTGCCGAAGCTATGGAGCCTTGGGGCAATCGTCAAGGGATCGTGGTGCGCGCCAGGGCTGCACTCACGATATCGGGATCAAGGGGCATCAGTTGGGCGTGGCGCGTCCAGAGAATGGCAGTGTCGATCCGGCGGTCGGGGTAGATCTGGGCCAGAGCGGCGGCATAGGCCCCCATCTGACGCAGAATGCCATCGGGTGTCTGGTCCGGCGTGGCGGGCAGGGCACGGTTGGATTTGTAATCTATGGCAAGAATACGGGTGGGTTCGACGATCAACCGGTCGACTGTGCCGAGCATCGGTTGGCCGAGGAGGGTGGCGGTAATCTCTACCTCGGTCAGTGCGGTGGCGGTGAAAAGGGTGGGGTGAGCGGCGATGACGGCCAGCGCCTCGGCCAGCAGTTCGGCGCGCAGGGCGCTGTCGGGGATCAGCGCAGCGGCCAGTGCCGGGTGATCGGCGGGATCGGTGCCGGGCAGATGTTGCAGCAGCAGATGCAGCGCGGTGCCGCGTGCCTTGGCGGTTTCTTCATCCAGCCCTTCCCCCGGCAGGGCCTTGGCCCCGCCAAGGGCAGAGGGCGAAAGCGGTTGTGCGGGGCGGCCGACGGTGGCCGCTGGAACAGTTGCCCAAGAAGGCGGGTCAGGCAGCGGCGGCGTGACCGATGTTTGCGGGCGCGGATCGGGCCAGATGCCAAAGGCATGGCGCAGGCGGCCACCGGGCAGGGGTTCGGCCCCGGCGGCCTGCATTCCGTTGGCGACCATGCGATACCACGCCTGATCCTGATTTGCTTCGCCCGCGCCGCAGACGATCAGCCACGACCGTGCGCGGGTGAGCGCGACGTAAAGCAGGCGCAGGCGTTCTTCGCCATCACGTTCTTTGCGGTGGGCGCGGGCGGCGGCGATGGCGGGCGGGCTTTCATCGGCGGGGGTGCGCCAGACGGGGGTGGAGTCGACCTCGACCACTTCATCCCGTTCGCGGGGGCTGATGTCGCAGGTGTCGGGCAGGATCACGATAGGCGCTTCAAGGCCCTTTGCGCCATGGACCGTCATCACCCGGATGCGATGACCTTCGCTGTCCATCTGGCGTTTCACCTCAACCTCATCGGTCGAGAGCCAGACGAGGAAACCGGTCAAGCTGGGCACATCGGTGCGTTCATAGGCCAGCGCCTGCGAGAGCAGTTCGTCAATCCCGTCTTCGGCCTCTGGTCCCAGCCGTTGCAGCAGGCGGCGGCGGCCATCGTGGCGGGTGAGCAGGCGTTCGATCAGATCATAGGGACGCAGGAAATCGGCCTGATCGCGGAGATCGTTCAAAAGCGAATATGTGTTCGTAAACTCTGCCTCGCGTTCGCGCAGAGCTTCCCAAAGATAGCCTTTGCGTGGCTGGGCGAGGGCGTAAAGTTCTGCCTCTGTCCAGCCGCAGAGAGGCGAGCGAAGGACGGCAGCAAGTGACAGATCATCTTCGGGTGTGGCGAGGAAGGCGAGCAGCGCCGAGATATCCTTGACCGCCAGTTCCGCGCCGAGCTTGAGCCGGTCCGCCCCGGCGATGGGCAGGTTGCGGGCTTTGCAGGCGCGGATGATTTCGGCAAACAGATCAGACCGGCGCTGCACGAGGATCAAGAAATCACCCGCATGAACGGGGCGGGACGATCCGTTTTCCGGAATGGCAACGCCGGAGCGGATCATCAGCGCAATCTCATCCGCGATTTGCGCTGCAAGGCGGGCGGCGTGATGTTCCTCAGTAATAAGGTCGACGGGATTGCGCCAGTCATCCTCATCCTTGCCATCGGCTTTTTCGATCAGCGGCCAAAGGTCCACCCGGCCGGGCATCGCATCCCAGAAGGCGATATGGCTGGACCGCCCGCCCAGCGCGGCGGGGAAGCGGTCACCGAACGTGTCATCCACCACGCGCAGGATGGCGGGGGAGGAACGGAAGGAGTGTTCCAGTTCCAGCGATTGAAAGCTGCGTTCCACCGCGCGGAAACGGGCGCCAAAGCTGTTCTGTTTTTCATCGAAGGCCGCAACGTCGGCGCCTTGGAAGGAATAGATCGACTGCTTCTTGTCGCCCACGACGAACAGGGTGCGATCCACATCCCGTGCGCCAGAGCCAGCGGTGAATTCTGCGGCGAGGCTTTCGATCACGCGCCATTGTTCGGGGCTGGTATCTTGCGCCTCATCGACCAGAATATGGTCGATCCCGCCATCCAGCCGGAACAGAACCCAGGCGGCGACGGCAGGATCTGTCAGAAGGGTTGAGGCGCGGGTGATCAGGTCATCGAAATCCAGCCAGCCACGCTGGGCCTTGCGCTGTTCATAAAGGGGAAGGAAGGCGGTAGCGAAGCGGTGCAGCGTGAGCGCGCGATCCATCGCATGCAGCGCGATACGGGTGCTGCGCGCAGATTCGACACGCCGCATAAGGTTTTCAAGGCGGTCCAAAAGCGGGCCAAGGGCGGCGCGGGTATCCTTTGTCGGGAAGGTGCCGATCTTGGCGGTGAAGGGTTCCTTGGCCTTTGGTCCGGAAAGAAACACATCCTCCAGTCCGGAAAGTGTCGCAAGGCTGGGCATCGAGAGGTTTAGGGGTTCAAGTTTTGCTGCCGCCTTCCCATCGTTGCCGCCTCTTGCGTGAAGCGCGGCGATGACCGCTGGCATCCATGCCGCCTCATCCCCCAGAAACACATCGGCCAGAAGCGTTTCAGCGCTTTCTCCCTGTTTCAGGCCGAACAGGCGGCGGGCATCTTCAGACGAAAGGGGGTTGGCGAATTTCGTGCGGTGGCCGGTGATCTGCTGAATCAGGGTTGCGAAATCTTCGCCCGTCCAGGCGCGGGCCACCTCGGCTATCACATCGGGGGCAAGGGTTTCGGCCAGTTCTTCGATGATGTCATCGCGAAGCAGGCTGGCGGTGCGGTCATCCAGTTCCACGAATTGTGGGGATACCCCAGCCTCAAGTGGGAAGCGGCGCAGGAGGCTGGCGCAGAAGGAGTGAATGGTCTGGATGCGCAGGCCGCCGGGCGTTTCGATGGCACGGGCAAACAGACGGCGGGCCTGTGCCAGCGTGTCGGCATCCAGCCGCGCGCCTTCGCCCAGCTTGGCCAATTCCTCACGCAGGGCAGCGTCGGGTTTCATCGCCCATGTGCCGAGACGTTTGAACAGGCGGTTCTGCATCTCGGTCGCTGCCGCCTTGGTGTAGGTGAGGCAGAGGATATGCTGCGGTTCCACCCCGCCTAGCAACAAGCGGGCCACGCGGTTTGTCAGCACGCTGGTCTTGCCCGATCCGGCATTGGCGGACAGCCAGGTTGAGGCGGTTGGGCTTGCGGCCTGCACCTGCCGTTCAGAGGCAGCGTTGGTCATGGTTCCTCTCCCACGGATTCGGAAGCGGGAGGGGCGGTGGTGTCCCATTCGCCATGGCGCGAAAGGTGGTCATAATCGCCCGTGAACCGTTCCTTCTGCACCGCGCGGCGGGCAGTATAGCCTGCGCCGTAGTGCGCATAGTGGGCGATCAGGGCGTGCAGCCCTTCCCACACCTCGGCGGTGATCTGGGGGGTGATCTCTGTCTCTTCGACCTTGGGGTTGGTGCCAAGGCCGACATAGGTGATCTTCGCCACTTCGGACGCTTCCAGCCCTTTGAACGCATCGCGTTCGGCCATGGCGGCAGCGAGGAGGAGTTGCTTGTCGAATGCCTTTTGCATGGCCTGTGTCGGGGGGGTTCCCGTCTTGTAGTCGATGATGTGCAGCCGCCCGTCTGGCAGCCGGTCGATCCGGTCCGGCGTCCCGGTGAGGCGGAAGTTCTGCGGAGTGAGGGTGACGCCACCCTTGCCTTCCAGCGCGACGGGGATGCCGCCATCGCGGCTGTCGACGGTCAGGAAGAAATCGGCGGCACGGGCGAGGCGGGCCAGCCAGAGCGCGCGGGCGGCAGGCCATGGCACCTGTTCGGCAAGGATACGGGTTGCAGTGTCCATCAGCCGTGCCTTGGCCTGAACGGGGGTTTCCGCAGACGGGCGATCTTTGACGAACGCCTCAAGGATCAGGTGCAGGATCTGCCCGCGCAGGGCGGCATGCGGTTCATGCCGCAGCGGATCGAGCCGATGCAGGCGCAGGATGTAGCGGCAGTAGATGGCATAGGGATCGCGGATCAGCAGGCCGATGCGGGTAAGGGACAGCTCCTTTGGCCGGGTGGCAACGGGCGGCCGTGGCGAGGGACGGCGCGCGGGCTTAAGCCGCGGATCGGCCTGCATGGCGGGCGTGGGCTGTTCCAGTGCGGCGGTCAGGGCAAGCCAGTGGCGGCCCCGGTCGCGCATGGCGGCCAGCGCCTGCGGGCCATGCTTTTCGGGCAGCCCCTCCATAAGGTTCATCAGGCGGTTGATCCAGCGGGACGGAACGGTTTCCGCCTCGGCATCCCGCAGGGCGCGGGTCAGCACCACGCGGGGGGCGGCCATGGCGATCTGGTAATCATGGGCAGACAGGCCCACCTGCCGTTCGGGCAGAAGCAGCCCCGCCTCCTTGCGCATCTTGCGGTTCAGCCAAGGGTCGGGTTCGGGCAGGCGCGGCCACGCGCCATCATTCAGCCCGCCAAGGATGACAAGCTCCGCCCCCTGTTCGCGCGCCTCGCGCGGGCCAAGGATCAGCAGGCCGGGATGTGCGGTGATGGTTTCGCGGACCTCGCCCCGCGCGATGACGGCATCGAACAGGTCGCGGTATTCGGCGGGCGACAGGATGCCGCCTGCATCAGCCTCTGTCGCAAGGGTGGCCATAAGCTTTAGCGCCTCTTCCCCTGCCTCTTTCTCCCACAGGGTGCCCGTTCCAACCGGGGCGCTGCCACGGGCGACGGCTTCGGTCAGGGCGCGGTGGGCTGTGACATGGTCGGCAAGGGGGGCGTCGGTGATGGTTGCGGCCGCATCGATGATGCGGGCGATGGTGTGAATCCAGGGAAGCAGGCCATCATCCTCTTGCCCCTTTTCGCTGCGCTTCTTCGTGTGGTCTTCGGCCCAGGCGATAAGGCCTGCGCCTGTCGGGTAGGCGGGGCCTTCGCGGCGAAGCTTCATCTCAAGAAGCTCTCGCGTGCGCTTGAGGTGCGGGCCACGATCTTCACCCGAGAACGACAAGGGGTGTTTCAGCAGGACAAGCAGCGCGTCGGAGGTGAGTTTCCGGCCCATGATCCCCGCGACATGGCGCAACAGGCGACCGGGGGCAGAGAGGGCGAGCGGCCGGCCTGCGGAATCGTCTGGGATGATACCCCAACGGTCCAAAGCAGCGGCGACACGGCGGGTGAGCATCCGGTCAGGCGTGATCAGCGCGGCGGCGGTGCCCTCTTCAGCTGCCTGCCGCAGGATCAGCGCGATGGCCAGCGCCTCAGCGCGGGGGGTTTGCGCCTCGATCAGGGTGATGTCTTCGGTGGCCGCGGGTAGATCGGGCAAGGTGGCGCCCTCGGTCAGCCATTGATCGGTGACAGGCGCGGGGCGGAGCGACAGGGAAATCAGCCGGTTTCGCGCCGGGGCGGGGGCCGGGGCCTCCATCCAGGGGCGGATGGCGGTGGGTGGGATACCCAGCCGTTCCATCAGTCGACGAAAGCGGAATTGCGGGTGATCTTCGCCTGTCATTGCATCGGTCAGCCGATCCCAGACCCAAGACGGCATGTCGGCATCATAGCCCGGCAGCACCAGCGCCCCTTGCGGCAGGTTTGCGACCGCCTGCATCAGTGCTGCCGTGGTGCCCCGCGACCCGGTGGAACCGGCGACGATCACGGGGCCTTGTGGCGGTATGGTCTGCCAAAGCGTGGCGATACGATCCACCGCCATGCGCTGGCGGGTTTCCATATCCGGCGCCTCGGCCCCCGAAAAGAAGGGCGCGACGATGGACAGGAAGGCGCGGGTGCGCGCCCAATGGGCGGAATGGTCGGATACATCCAGCGCGGCGATCGTTTCCGGGGCCACGGCTTCGCCCTGCATTTCATCCATCAGGGTGGCAAGGCTATCGGCCAGATCATAAAGCGCGGCACGGGGGGCAAGGTCGGGCTGGGCATCCAACAGGCGTGCGATCAGTTGCGACAGTTCCAGACGGCGGCGCAAGGGCGACACGGCAGCGGCGATGCCGGGCAGAGCCATGCCTTCGGTCAGGTCTGTCAGCACATGCAAGCGGGGCAAGAAGCCGGGGCCGGTAGCGATGAACGCCTCACGCACCCGGCGGCGCATGCGGTTGGTGTTCAGATAAAGGGTGACGCCTGCCATCGCCTCGGGCGGGGAACCATCTAGACGGGCGCGCAGACCGGCGACCAATGCCGGGGCGAAATCCACGCCGGGGGGAAGGTGAAAGACGCGGGGGCCAGGATCGGGGAACATCATTGGGTGAACCCCAGCAGGGATTCCGCCTGTGCGATGCCTTCGGGACGGCCCACATCGCACCAACCGCCCTCATGGATCAGACCGAAGAGGCGGCCTTCGGCAATCATCCGATCCCAAAGCAGGTTGAGCGAAAATATCTCTTCCGGGATGTCGGCGAGTGCGTCTGTCCGCAAAATCTGCGCACCCAGATAGACCGCGCCCGCAGCGCCCTTGGCGCGGGTCAGGCGGCCATCGGCATCGATCAGGAAATCCCCGGTTCCGGTGTGGCCCGTGGCGCGGGCGGCGGGCAGAAGAAGGAGAAGGCCATCCATCCGCGCGCCATCCCATGCGGCGATCAGATTGGACAGGGGGTTGGCACCAGTCCACACCGCATCCGTGTTCAGCGTGAGAACAGGGCTGCTCCCCAACAAGGGAAGCGCGGCCTTCAGCCCGCCGCCCGTTTCAAGGATCGCCGGGGTTTCGTGGGAAAGGGTAACACCGCGCGGGGCAAGGTGGGTGGCAATCTGGTCGGGCAGGTAATGGGTGTTGGCGACGATGCGGGTGATGCCTGCCTCATCGGCCAACGATAGCGCGTGATCAATCAGCGGCCTGCCTGCGACGGGGATCAGCGGTTTCGGTCGGGTTGCCGTCAGCGCGCCCATGCGCGTGCCAAAACCCGCGGCGAACAGCATCAGCGGTGGGGGTGCAGGCCGCATTGCGCGCCGATCCTTTTTAGCGTGTCGGGGGTGGGTTCGGGCAGCAGATCGTGGCAGATCGCAGCCAGCGGGGCCAGAGCGGGATGGGCCAGGTTGCGCCAAAGCTGTTCCCAGACGCGGGGGATCAGGGGTAGGTAGCCCGGTTTGCCCCCCTTGAGGCAGAGGCGCGCGAAGATGCCGATGATGCGCAAGGCGCGCTGGGCGCCGAGCGTGGCATAGGATGGTGCAAATTCAGCAGGGTTCGTGCCGTTTTCGGCGCAAAATCGGGCGATCATCGCGGCCTCTGTTTCCGCCGCCACGTCTCGGCGGGCGTCTTGCAGCAGCGAGACGAGGTCATATCCAGGCTGGCCCATCTGGGCGAGTTGGAAATCCAGCAGCCCTACCCGTGCGACGCCCGCGCGTTCGGGCAGCCAGAGCAGGTTTTCGGCGTGGTAGTCGCGCAGGATCATCACGCGCGGGCCATCGGCATGGCGCTGGATCAGGTTTGCAAGAACAGTCACGAACATGGCCGGATCAGGGGATTCTCCTGTCGCTGCGAAGGCATACCAGTCCAGCGCAAAGGAGGCCGCCGCTGCCCAATCCTGCGCCGAAAGATCGGGCAGGTTGGGCGGCGCGTCATGGCGATGCAGATGGATCAGAACATCGGTCGCTGCGGCATATAGCGGGGCTTCCAGCGCGGGATCTGCGGCAATGAGGCGGGCGAAAAGTCCGTCGCCCAGATCTTCGATCAGCAGGAAGCCGTGTTCGTAATCCTCGGCCAGGATCGCGGGGGGTGACAGGCCGAGACGGGCAAGATGGCGCGCGATGGCGGTGAAGGTGGCGGGATCGTCACCCTTGCCGGGCGGTGCATCCATCAAGACGGCGGTACCCCCGCCCAGCGTCAACCTGTCATAGCTGCGGTCTGACGCATCTCCGGCCAGAAAGCGCCGTTCTGCCGCGCCCCATCCGGCGCGGGCAAGAAACGTCTCTGACAAGGCGTGACGGTCTGTCATTTGCCAGATGCCAGCAAGGCCGCCAGCAGGCCCGGACGTCCGCCGTAAAGATGCGCCATCCTGCCATCGCCCTGTGCTGTCAGGCGCAGGCG
Source organism: Paracoccaceae bacterium (assembly GCA_022843025.1). Lineage (GTDB taxonomy): Bacteria > Pseudomonadota > Alphaproteobacteria > Rhodobacterales > Rhodobacteraceae > Paragemmobacter. Next base: position 274,225 of record JALHOL010000004.1, read on the forward strand.
CAGCGCATCGTGGGGAATATGGGACCCCAACCGATCCGGCCATTCCACAAGGCAGATCGCTGTGGCGAAGGCGTCTTCCAGACCAAGCTCCAACACCTCATCCGGGTGGGACAGGCGATAAAGATCGGCGTGCCAGATTTCCACGCCTTCGGCATCATAGGTTTGCACGAGGGTGAAGCTGGGCGAGGGAACATCCTCCATCCGGCCCAGCCGCGCGCGGATCAGAGCACGGGCGAGGTGGGATTTCCCCGCCCCGATCGGCCCTTCCAGCAGGACGGTGTCCCCCGCCATCAGCAACCCGGCCAGCCGTTCGCCCAATGCGGCGGTGGCATCCTCATCGGCAAGGAAGAGTGTTCGTTCAACGGGGGGCGCGGCGGTCATGGCGGCAGTTTTACCGCCCTGCCCGACCACCGCAAGCAGAACGCTCAGGCGCCGACGCGGGTGGCTGTCAACGCGCGGGGGGCCGACTCGGCCAGCACCGAGCAGAAGCCCACAAGCGTGGCGCCATCCGACAAGGGGACAAAGCGGCAGGCGATCAGCCGCCCATCCAGCAAACGCGCCTCGGCCTGCCAAGGGGCGCGGTCATCGAGGCGGGCGGAAAATTCCTCGGCTTCGGTCCAGAGGGTGGAAGGGGCCGACAGGGCGCGCCATTGCGCGGCCATCCGTGCGAAGCCCATCGGGGCAAGCTGTTCGCCCGGATCATGGCCCCAAAGCGCCGCATAGGCCGTATTCGACATCACAAGCTGGCCGGTTGAGGCGAAGACGGCGATCCCTTCTTCCAACGTGTCGACGACGCGCTGGCACAGTTCCAGATCGGCGCGGTAGCGGCGGCTGCGGATGATTTCGGTCGATATGTCGTCGATCATAAGCGCCAGCCCGCCATTCAGGTGCCGCCGCCCGGTGATACGGTAGGTCTGCCCGCCGGGCAGGGCCCAGGTGTCCTCGAACTGGCCGCTGGCGGCGGCGCGTTCCATATCGGCAAGCTGGTGGCGCCAGCCTTTCCAATCCTTGGGTTCCGGGATCATGTTTCGGTCGCGCATCCCGTCGAGCATGGCGATCAGGGATGGTCGGCGCGACAGGAATTCGGGGGATAGACCGGTCAGGTCGGCCAAGGCCGGGTTGAAACTTTGCAGATGCCGGCTGTGATCAAAGACGGCCAATCCGGTGGGAAGCTGGGCAAAGGTCTTGGCCATCGCCTGCACCATGTCGCGCAGGCTGGATTCGGCGCGGACCAGATCATCGACAGGCCGGGCATGGCCGATGTCTGACCGGATCACGATGTCAAACCACTGCGCGTTGTCACAGGTATCCAGGCTGATGCGGCCTTCGACCAGTGCAAGAGCCTTGCGACCGTCGCCCCTTAACAGTGCCTTGTAGGCGGCGTTGGACCAGACGACATTGCCCGTGGCATCCGTGTGCCAGAGCGGCATCGAAAGCCGTTCTGCGGCCCGGGCGGCATAGTGCGAAGACACCGCCTCTGCCTGCGATGCAGGGCGGGGGATGATGGACAAAGCCACAACGCTCAGCGCTGCGCCCAGCACGGCAAGAGCCAGGAATTCCAGCCAGATCAAGGGTATCACGGGGTGTCCGCCAGATTGGTGCGACTCAACCCTTGCGCGAGTAACCTTAACAATTGGTTAATGCGGCGGTGGGCCAGCAAGGCGGCGGACCGCGCCATTCCTTCCCGGCGTCAGGCTTCGAAGCGCCGGTTATCGCCCAGTTGGGTTGTTTCCGGGGCCACCAGATCGGTGGCTTTCCAGACCAGTTCCACAATCGCGCCGCAGCGTTCGGGGCGTTCATCCGGGGTCAGAAACGGATCCGACGCATTGGCAAAGGACAGTTCCGCCCCGGTCCTTTCCAGCAGGGTTTTTGCGATGAACAGGCCAAGACCCATGCCTTCGTATTCCGGCCGACGGTGAAGATCCTGCGCAGATCGGCGGGACCGTACAAAGGGATCACCGATCCGTCCGATCACCTGCGAGGGATAGCCTTCGCCATCATCGACGATGCGGATGGTGACGCTGCGATCGGTCCATTCCCCATCCACCCAGACGGTGCTGCGGGCAAAATCCACCGCGTTCTGGATCAGGTTGCGCAGGCCGTGGATCACCTCGGGGCGGCGCAGGATGGTGGGCTGGCGTTCGTTGCCGCCCGCACCCGGCAACAGGGTAAATTCGACATGCTTGCCCCGGCCGATATGCGGCTCGGCCGCTTCGCGCAGGACAGAGCCGAGCGGGGCCTGCCGCAGGTGCAGGTCATCCTTTCCGGCGCGGCCCATCCCACGCAGGATATCGCGGCAGCGGTCGGCCTGATCGCGGATCAGTTTGGCATCTTCCAGAAGCTGGGGATGATCCTTCAACTCTTCCATCATCTCGGTGCTGACCAGCTTGATCGTGGCCAGCGGCGTGCCCAGTTCATGCGCCGCAGCCGCCACAACGCCGCCAAGATCTGTCAGCTTTTGTTCGCGGGCCAGCGCCATCTGTGTGGCCAGCAGCGCATCCGACATGGATCGGATTTCCGTCGCGATACGCCGGGAATAAAGGCCAAGGAAAACGATACCGATGACGATGGCCAGCCAGTAGCCGAATTCAAAGACCAGCGGCACAGCCAGCCTTTGCCCATCGGCAAAGAACAGGGGCACATTGACGAAGGCGATAACAGAGGTGAACAGGATCGCCAGCGCACCCAGCAGGATTGTCGTCCGCAGTTCCAGCGCCGAAGCGGAAATGGTGACGGGCGCAAGGATCAGCAGGGCAAAGGGGTTGGTCAGCCCGCCAGTCAGGTAAAGCAGGAAGGACAGCTGCGACAGATCGAACAGCAGAGTCAGCATCGCCTCGAATTCCGAAAGACGCTTGTTTTCGGGATAGACGAAGCTGGAAATCAGGTTGGCGATGATCGACGCGCCCACCGCCATGTAGCAAAGGCCGAGCGGGAGCTGGATGCCATATACCCGGTCGGCGACGGTGATGGCGGCAAGCTGTCCGGTGATCGCCATCCAGCGCAGCAGGATCAGCGTCCGCAGGCGGACCCAATCGCTGCGCGTGTCGCGGGAAAGAAGGCCAAAGCCCGAATCCATCATCTTGGGAAAAGCGTCCTGCGTGACCAAGTTTCGCATTGTTAAGCGCCGAACCATCCGCGATCAATGACGCCGCGAAAGAGAGGGTTTTTGACATGAGCAAACTTTATGCAGGTCTGGCCGCTGCCGCTGTTGTGGGCATGGTGGGTGGGCTGTTTGCCTATGGGCAGTTGGCAAAACCGGACGACCAGTTCGCTCAATGCCGTGGCGGTGTGGTGGGCGGGGATATTGGCGGGCCATTCACCCTGCAGAATGCGGCAGGGGCCGTGGTGACCGAAAAGGATGTGATCACCAAGCCAAGCCTTGTGTATTTCGGCTATACATTTTGTCCTGATGTCTGCCCGCTGGACAATGCCCGCAATGCCGAGGCGATTGATATTCTGGAAGAGCGCGGCTTTGACGTGAACCCGGTTTTCATTACTGTCGATCCGGCGCGCGACACGCCCGAAGTGGTGGGAGATTTCGCCGCAAACCTGCATCCAAAGATGATCGGGCTGACCGGAACGGAAGAACAGGTCAAGGCGGCATCGCAAGCCTATAAGACCTTTTATCGCAAGCAGGATGGCGATGATCCGGACTATTATCTGGTGGACCATTCCACCTTTACCTATCTGGTCCTGCCCGAAACCGGGTTTGTCGATTTCTTCAAGCGAGATGAGACGGCCGAACAGATCGCCGATCGGACGGCGTGTTTTCTGTCGCAATGAGGGCTGATAAATTTGACCATACCCCGTAAGCCGCCTACTTGTTAGGCAAGAACATAACGAAGGGGAACCCGATGGCTGACGACCTGATTGCCGATCTTGGCGCGGACCGGACGCTGCTGCTTGTCGATGATGACGAACCCTTTGTGAAACGGCTGGCAAAGGCGATGGAAAAACGCGGGTTTCTGCCGGAAACGGCGGAAAGCGTGGCCGCAGGGCGGGCAATCGCCATGGCGCGGCCCCCGGCCTATGCCGTGGTGGACCTGCGGCTGGAGGATGGCAACGGGCTGGACGTGGTGGAAACCCTGCGCGAGCGTCGGCCGGATTGCCGGATCGTGGTGCTGACGGGGTATGGTGCGATTGCCACGGCAGTGGCCGCGGTGAAGATCGGGGCCACGGATTACCTGTCAAAACCCGCAGATGCCAATGATGTGATGAATGCCCTTTTGTCGCGGACAGAAACCCTTCCGGGGCCGCCGGAAAACCCGATGTCGGCGGATCGCGTGCGCTGGGAACATATCCAGCGGGTCTATGAGATGTGCGACAGAAACGTATCCGAAACCGCGCGTCGGTTAAGTATGCATCGCCGCACCTTGCAGCGCATTCTGGCGAAAAGAAGCCCAAAATAATCGGGTTATTGAATTAGTTCGGCTTATTCCGTAAAAGGGCTGCAATCCCGGCTTATGGAGAATGCAGGAATGAGCGTCGACCTTAATTCAATGTCGCTGAAAGAACTGAAAGACCTTCAGGGTCAGGTAGCCAAGGCGATTGCAAACTTTGAAGATCGCAAGAAAAAAGCGGCTCTTGCCGAACTTGAAGAAAAGGCCCGCGCGATGGGCTTTTCGCTGGCCGAATTGACTGGCACCGCAGCGCCGCGCAAACGCGCACCCGCAACGGCAAAATACGCCAATCCGGCCAATGCATCGGATACCTGGTCGGGCCGTGGCCGCAAGCCGCGTTGGTTTGCCGAAGCACTGGCCAAGGGCAAGAAGCCCGAGGATATGTCGATCTGATCAGGCGGCGGATTCGAGCCATTTGACAAAGGCGCGCGTGGCCGCGCGTTGCGGCCCCGGGGCCGTGACGATGAAATAAGCGGGAAGCTGATCCTGGCTGTCATACAGCAGGATCAGCCGCCCCTCTTCAAGATCATCCTCCATCAACGCGATGCTTTCCACCACCAGCCCCAGCCCCTGCCGGGCGGCGGCGAGGGACAGTTCTTCATTCACGAAATCCGTACGGCTGAGCGTTTCGGGGTTCAGGCCCAGGCTTTTGATGTAGTTTTCCTGTTCCGGCCAATCGCGGGCGAGGATCCATTCCATATCCTGCATTTCCGCGATGCTGAGCGCGGTGCGCCCGTGCAGAACATCGGGCGCGGCGGCCACGGCCATCCGCGCCGGGGCGAGAAAGCGCGATGAAACGCCCGGCCAATCCCCGGTGCCATAGCGGATGCCCAGATCCATGCCATCGCGCCTTAAATCCAGCACGCGCGCATCGGGATGCAGCGACAGGGCGATGTCGGGGTGATGGTCCCAGAAATCCTTGAGCCGGGGCATCAGCCATTGGGTGGCAAAGCTGGCGGTCAGGGTGATGCGGACCGGGCGATCCGACCCGCCAGCCTTGAGCGCCGCCACCCCTGTGGCAATGGTGCCGAACCCATCTGAAAGCGCCTGAGCAAGCTGCTGGCCTTCGGCGGTGAGCGCCATGCCGCGCCCGTCACGGGCGACGAGGGGGGTATCAAGCAATCCTTCCAGCGCGCGCACCTGTTGGGCCACTGCGGCATGGGTCACGTTCAGGGCGCGGGCGGCCTGCGAAAACCCGCCAAGCTCCGCCACCGCCGCAAAAGCGCGGAGCGAGGAGAGCGGAGGAAGGCTGCGCCAATCGGTTGCCATATGGTAGCTAAACTTACATGTTTGAAAGTTTTCTGACTCGGAAACATCAGCAGAAACGGCTAGAAAAGCCAAGTCCAAGCCAAGGAAAGGGACAGAAAATGTTACAGATATTCGCCGAAGCGCTGTTGCTGGCCACGGGTCAGCGGTTGGATGGGCAGACGAACCAGAAGCGCCGCCCTGCCCCGCATGATGGCACACGGGGTGCAGAACGCCCCGGCCCGTTCACACCGCCCAATCAGCTGGGTGGTTGAATCGTGCAGGCTGCCAGCAAATGTTCATGTCGTGATACATAGTCCGCCCGCACCACCGCGGGCGGGCGCAATCTGATTTCCAGACCGCGCAGGATCAGCGCATCGGGTTTGCCGAAGAAACGATCCGCCTCTGCCGTGGAAAAACCGGCGATATGCACCGCCTCCATCCATGCAGAGATTTTGTCGGCGGATTTGATTGCCTTCTTGATGGCCACCGGCAAAATGATGGGCAGGCCAAAGCGCAGATGCACCGCCGCCGTCAACCGTTCATCCAGCGCGCCATAGGCCGGGCCAACCGCCGCCTTCACCGGGCTGATCATATCGCCGATCACATATTCCGGCGCGTCATGCAGCAGCGCGGCCAATTGCCACCGCGCCGCGATACCCGGATTGGTTCGGGTAAAGATCTGTTCCACCAGCAGCGAATGTTCGGCCACCGAATAGGGCCAATCCCCCCGCGTTTGCCCGTTCCAGCGGGCGACAAAGGCAAGGCCGTGGGCGATATCCTCGATCTCGATATCGACAGGGGTTGGATCGAGCAGGTCCAGCCGGCGTCCGGACAGCATGCGTTGCCAGGCGCGGGGTTGTTTCACGGGCTGTTTCATGGATGGGCGGCCCCCTACATTGAAATCAAGCTTAACCACCGTTCCATTGTCGTAGACGGTTCTGCGTGCTATCTCGCGCCCCAAATGAAGGTTCAAGGAGCAACGGCACATGCCGCAGGATTACATCGTCAAGGATATCGCTCTGGCCGAGTTCGGCCGCAAGGAGCTTACCATCGCAGAAACCGAAATGCCGGGCCTGATGGCCTGCCGCGAAGAGTTCGGCCCGTCGCAGCCGCTTAAGGGCGCGCGGATCGTGGGTTCGCTGCACATGACGATTCAGACGGCTGTTCTGATCGAAACGCTGACGGCGCTGGGCGCGGATGTGCGCTGGGCTTCGTGCAACATCTTCTCAACCCAGGATCACGCGGCGGCGGCCATCGCTGCAGGCGGCACGCCGGTATTTGCGGTCAAGGGCCAGACCCTGACCGAACATTGGGATTATCTCGACAAATCCTTCATGTTCCCCGAGGGCGCGAACATGATCCTGGACGATGGCGGTGACGCCACGCTGTATGTTCTGCTGGGCGCGCGCGCCGAAGCGGGCGAGGATATCCTCCCTGTCCCGCAGTCTGAGGAAGAAGAAGTCATCAAGCTGCAAATCCACAAGCGGATGAAGGAAAGCCCCGGCTGGTTCACCAAGACCAAGGCCGCGATCAAGGGCGTGTCGGAAGAAACGACGACGGGCGTGCATCGCCTGTATGAACTGCACAAGAACGGCGCGCTGCCCTTCCCGGCGATCAACGTGAACGATTCCGTGACCAAGTCGAAGTTCGACAACAAGTATGGCTGCAAGGAATCGCTGGTCGACGGGATCCGCCGCGCGACCGATACGATGATGGCCGGCAAGGTCGCCGTGGTCTGTGGCTATGGCGATGTGGGCAAGGGTTCCGCCGCATCGCTGCGCGGCGCAGGCGCACGCGTGAAGGTGACCGAAGTTGATCCGATCTGTGCGCTTCAGGCCGCGATGGACGGGTATGAGGTGACGCTTCTGGAAGACGAAGTCGCCACCGCCGACATCTTCATCACCACCACCGGCAACAAGGACGTGATCCGCATCGATCATATCCGCGAGATGAAGGATATGGCGATCGTCGGCAATATCGGCCACTTCGACAACGAGATTCAGGTTGCCGCCCTGCGCAACCACAAGTGGACCAACATCAAGGAACAGGTGGACATGATCGAGATGCCGTCCGGCAATCGCATCATCCTGTTGTCCGAAGGCCGCCTGCTGAACCTTGGCAACGCAACGGGTCACCCGTCCTTTGTGATGTCTGCATCCTTTACCAATCAGGTGCTGGCGCAGATCGAACTGTGGACCAAGGGCCAGGATTATACGCCGGGCGTCTATATCCTGCCCAAGGCGTTGGATGAAAAAGTGGCGCGCCTGCATCTGAAAAAGATCGGCGTGAAGCTGACCGAACTGAAGCCCGATCAGGCCGCCTATATTGGCGTAAAGGCCGAAGGCCCGTTCAAGCCGGATCATTACCGCTACTGATCGATCCGCCGATCCCTGATCGCAAGGATAACCCCGCCTGCCACCCGGCCGGCGGGGTTTTCAATTCTGGGCCAACCGTGTGGACAGCGCCGCGCGATTGACGCCTTCGATCAGGGCAATTGCCGCGCCGGGCTGCGCGGTGCCGCGAATTTCGACCACGGCGCGGGGATGCAGGGCAACGGTCAGATCCAGCGGTGCCACGGCGGTGCGCTGTGCCGCACCAACCTGACCTTGCGGCGCGCGGTTGAACACGGTCAGCCCGCCAAGATCAAAGGTTTCCACCGTATCGCCCAGCTGGGTGGCATTCGTCACCTCGGCGCGCAGGGCATCGGCCCAGCTGGCCGGGTCCTCTGTGGTGCCAAGCGTTTCGCCCGCGCTCCGGAACTGAAGGCGAAGCGAAAGCATCTGCCCTTCTGGCCCCAGATACAGCGCGCGGGTTCGCGTTGCCGACAGCAGGCGCTGTTCCGCATCCGGGCTGTCATAGACCCGAACGAACTCTGCCAGATCGTCATAGCCGGGATGCGCATTGATGGGTTGGTCAGGTGCGGGCCAACGGGTGGCAAGCTGGGCCAGAGCATCAGGCTGCTGCGCATCTGCGGTGGTCACGCGAAGCCAGCCCGCCGGGGCTTCGGGCAGATAGGCAATCGGGTCACCTTCGGTTTCGCCCGCCAACCTCGTACCAAACAGGCTGTCCACCAGCCCGGCGAGAGCCATTTGCGGCCCGCCTTGCGCAACGTCAGCCGACAGATTGGCCACAATGCCATCGCCGTTCGGAACGGGGGCGGTCAGCCCAAGCCGTGCCGTGACGATCGGCGCAGCAAAGATCAGTGCGCCCAGGGTCAGCAGGCCTGCGACACCCAACTTGATCGCCCGCCCGCCCTTGCGCCGGGGTTTGCCGGGAAGTTGCCAATCTGATGTAGGGCCATGCCCGGGAACCGGGTCAAAGGTGACACCGCGCGACTGTTGAATCCGTTTCACCCGCGCTTCGAAATCATCCTTGGACGTCATGCCCTGCCCCCGTTCACCATCGTTAAGGCCACGTTGACACCCAAATCCGGCAACCGCAGGGTGAAAAGTCGAAGATTTGTCGGCAGTGGCCCCGACAACGATGCAGAAAATCTGTTGCAGCGTTGTTTTTCGTCCTTAACGATATGCCCCAAGGCGGACAGGAAATCGCCGAACCTCAGGGAGAGATCGAAGACCATGAGCAAAAGAGCCGAACTGATCGCGAAATATGCCGAGGATCTAAAGACCAAATGCAAGATGACGCCCGACATGGCGCTTCTGGAAAAGGTCACCATTGGCTGCGGCCCCGCCATCTATAGCGCAGACAGCGAAACCGTTGCCGGGTCTGATGCGACCGAGCTTGAGACGGTGAAGAAGAACTTTCTGATAAAAAAGCTGGGCTTGCCAGATTCGCCCAAGCTGATGGAAGCGATCAACGCAGTGATCGAAACCTATGGCCGGTCCGAGCGGAACAAGTATCGCCCGGTCGTCTATTACATGCTGGTCAAGCATTTCGGGAAGGAAAAGGTCTACGGCTGATGCCGGAGGGGCCGCAAAGCGCCACCTGCCCGAACCATCGGGCGGGTGGCTTTGAATAAAATGCCGGACGCTTCGGATTTGGCGAATCGGCGGTGCTGTGGCAGTTTTTGCCTTGGGCAGTAGGTCCGGAACCCTTTTTCAGGTCACGTGCGGTGCTAGGGGAGCGCGTGGGGTGGATGGAGGGTTCCGTAGGGGTGCGGGGCCCTCCATTTCCTGCGTCATTCAGACAAGCCGCCCATGCCGCAGATGATGCGCCATTCCGCCTCTGTCACCGGCTGCACCGAGAGGCGGGTATTGTTCACCAGAACCATGCTTTCCAACCCTGGCTGCACTTTGCAGGTATCCAGGTTGACGGGATTTGGCAGCGCCTGAACCGCCTTGACCATCACGCAATCCCAGCGGGGATCGTCGGTCGTGCTGTCGGGCGCGCTTTCGCGGATCACCTCGACGATGCCCACGATCTCTTTCCCGATGTTGGAATGGTAAAAGAACCCCAGATCGCCGACCTTCATCGCCCGCATGTTGTTGCGGGCCTGATAGTTGCGAACGCCGGTCCATTCCTCACCGGCGTCTCCCTTGGCCAATTGGTGCGGCCAGCCAAAGACATCGGGCTCTGATTTGAACAGCCAATAGGCCATCAGCCGATCACCTTCTTCCATTCGCGGATATCGACCGATTGGAACAGCCCCGCCTTGGCATAGGGGTCATTCGCCGCCCAATCCCGTGCCTGATCCAGCGTGTCGACGGAAAGGATCACCAGTGATCCCGCCATTTCACCGGCTTCCGTCAGGAACGGACCCGCCATTTCAACGATGCCAGAGGATTGGATATGGTCCAGATGGGCCGGGCGGTTTTCTTGGCGGATGTGCAGGTGGCCGGGCTTGTCGATGCAGATCAACGCAACGCGCATGGGTCATTCCTTTTTCAGCGGTCTGGAAAGCAGGGTCTGGATGGCAAGGGAAAGGTCAACCCTCCCGTCGATCAGGGCGGCGACCATGGTGGTGATCGGCAGGTCAATATTGCGGATTTGGGCAAGGTTAGAGACTGCTTTCGCCGTGGCGGCACCTTCGACCGTGATGCCGGGATCGATGGGGTTGCCCCCGCCAAGCCCCTGACCGAACCGAAAGTTGCGCGACTGGGCCGAAGTGCAGGTCAGCACCAGATCACCGAAGCCTGACAGGCCAGACAGCGTTTCCGCCTTTGCCCCCAACATCAGGGCAAGGCGGACCATCTCGGCATAGCCGCGCGTCATCAGGGCGGCGCGGGCGCTGTCGCCAAGGCCTGCGCCGATGACCACCCCAGCCGCGATGGCAATGACATTCTTCAACGCACCCCCCAGCTCGGCCCCGATGACATCATCGCTGCGATAGAGCCGCAGCACTGGCGTGGCGAGCAGGTGCTGCAACGCCTCGCCCAACCGGTGATCAGAACAGGCAAGCGTCAGGGCCGTGGGCAGGCCGCGGGCAATATCGGCGGCAAAACTGGGCCCGGTCAGCACGGCTATGGGGGAGCGTGGGCATTCGGCCCGGATGATTTCGGACGGGCCGGTCAGTGTGGACAGGTCGATCCCCTTGCAGCAGGCGACAAGCGGGATGCCGTCCAGCGTGGCATGATGGGCGGAAAGAAAAGCCCGTAAGGATTGCATGGGGAGGGAAAGCAGAACCGCGTCCGAGCCAGACAGATCAGACATTTTGGCAGTAATAGTGACGTTTTCTGGCAGATCAACGCCCGGCAGGCGGGCGGCATTGCGCCGCGTTGCGACCATGGCCGCCACCTGCTCCGCATCGCGCGCCCAGAGTGTGACCGCCTGCCCATTCCGCGCCAAAGCGACGGCGAGCGCAGTACCAAAGGCGCCCGCGCCTATGACTGCGATCATGCCTTAGCCCCCTTCTTGCCCGATCCGATCATCGGCGCCGCGCGGGGATCCAGCGGCCAGCGGGGGCGGGCGATCAAATCTGCCGCCTCGCCCAATCCGGCGCGAAAGCGTTCGATCCCTGCCCAGGCGATCATGGCGGCATTGTCGGTGCAAAGGCGCAGCGGGGGTGCGATGAAACCCACCTGAAGATCCGTACAAACAGTCTCTAACATGGCCCGAATACGAGCATTCGCTGCCACACCCCCCGCCACGGCAAGTGCCGGATGGGCGGGTGCGGAGCCCAGATACACCGCCAGCGCGCGGCGGGTTTTCTCGGCCAGCACCGCCGCCACTGCGGCCTGAAACCCGGTGCAAAGGTCGCGCCGATCTTGCACAGTGATCCCGCCCTTTTCCGCCACCAGCGCATCCCGCGCCCGCAGCAGCGCGGTCTTCAGCCCAGAAAAGCTCAGATCGCATCCCGGACGGTCCAGCAACGGGCGGGGAAAGGGGAAACGGGCAGGATCGCCAAGCGCCGCCTCGGCCTCGACCGCCGGACCGCCGGGCTGGGGTAAGCCCAGCAGCTTGGCCGTTTTGTCGAACGCCTCGCCCGGGGCATCGTCGATGGTGCCACCTAGCCGCTGAAAGCGATCGACATCTTCCACAATCAGGAACTGGCAATGCCCACCCGAAACCAGCAGCATCAGATAGGGAAAGGCCAATCCATCCGTCAGGCGGGGCGTGAGCGCGTGGCCAGCCAGATGATTGACGCCCAGCAAGGGCTTGCCCGACCCGGCGGCGATCCCTTTGGCCAGCATGACGCCGGACAGAACGCCACCAATCAGACCGGGACCAGAGGTCACCGCGATGCCATCCAGATCGGAAAGGGCCACACCCGCCTGTGCCAGAGCCTGATCAACACAGCCATCCAGCCGTTCGGCATGCGCGCGCGCGGCGATTTCCGGCACGACACCGCCAAAGGCCGCGTGCAGCGCCGTCTGTCCCTGTACCACCGAGGCCATCACCTCGGGCGGGGCTCCATCGCGATGGCGCACCACGGCGGCGGCGCTGTCGTCGCAGCTTGATTCGATGCCAAGGAAGGTGAGCGTTGCCATATCCGTTGCCCGCAGGGTTCAAGCCGGGGTAACACCCTGCGCATGGCCCCGCAACACCACGCCCATCCCGTTCTGCTGACCCGCCCCGCCCCGCAGGCGGAGCGGTTCGCTGCCGAGATGGCCAACCGCTTTGGCGCAGCGCTGCAACCGATCATCAGCCCGCTGATGGTGCCCGAGTTTTTGAACCCCGAATGGCCCGATCTGCCCTATTCGACCCTGATCCTGACATCCGAAACCGGGGCAGAGGCTGCGGCGCGGCTGCGTGACCTTGGGCGCGCGATGCCGGAAAAGGCGATCTGTGTGGGGGACCGGACGGCAGAGATTGCCGGCAGTTTGGGTTTTGATGCCCGGTCCGCCAAAGGCGATGCCGAGGCCTTGATCGCGCTGATCCTCGAATCCGGTGATCCGGGCCCTTTCCTGCACCTGCGTGGGCGTGAGGCGCGGGGCGAAATCGCGCCGCGGCTGGCAGCAAAGGGCCGCCCCGCCCAAGCGGCCGTCGTCTATGCTCAGGGGGCGCAGCCATTGACGGCAGAGGCAAAAACCCTGCTGTCGGGGCATGATCCCGTGATCATTCCGCTGTTTTCACCGCGCAGCGCGGCGTTATTGGCGGATTTCGGCCCATTTACCGCGCCGTTGCTGTTGGCGGCCATCAGCCCGGCAGCGGCTGAAAAAGCCGCAATACTGGGCCCCGAACGGCTCGTGGTTGCAGACAGCCCGAATGCGGTGGGCGTGTTGGCGGCAATTGCCATGTTGATAGCTGATCCCGGTTCTTGAACCTGCAACCTTCCGGGGATTAGGGTAAGTTCAACACCCGCCCCATTCGGCGGACGGAAGGAGCCGACCATGGCCAAAGGCAAGACCGACGAATCCCCCTCGGCGGAGGGCAACGATCTGATGGCCGTGGTAGAGGCGACCGATCCTTCATTGATGGCGCCGCCCGAACCACCCCCGGCAGAGGCGGCACCGGACAAGATGACAGAGGCACCCGTTGCCCCACCGCCGCCCCCTGCCCCCGCAGGTCGCAGCGGGGCCGGCGCGTTCCTTGGCATGGTTCTGGGTGGTGTTCTTGCGGCTGGCGCGGGTTTCGGGCTGGCGCGGTTCATGCCGGATATGCTGCCGATCGGGGGTGATGATGCCCTCTCGGCCACCGTCGCCGCACAGGCAGATGAAATCGCCGCCCTGCGCGCCGAGCTTGCGGCCCTGCCCGCCCCCGACCCCCAGATTGACGCGCGCCTTTCGGCGCTGGAGGCGGCACCCGTCGATGGCGCAGGGCGCGATGATCGTCTTGCCGCGCTGGAGGCAGAGATTACCGATCTGCGGGCACGGCCAACCACCGGCGGAGCGGCGGCTTCGCCCGAGATGCTGGCCGAGCTTGCAGCGCTGAAGGAACAGGTCGCGGCGCTGGGCTCTGGTGGGAGCGTGCCTGCCGATGTGATCGCCGCCGCTGATGCCGCCGAAGCCCGTCTGAAGGCTGCAGAGGCAAGCGCCACAGCCATGGCCGAACAGGCAGAGGCCGCCGCCGCCGCCGCCCGCCGTGGGGCCGCGCTGGACCGGGTTACCGCTGCGCTGGACAGTGGCGCGCCCTATGCCTCGGCCCTGCCGGAACTGGGCGGGGCGGATTTGCCGCCGGTTCTGTTGGACAATGCGGCGGTGGGCCTGCCCACCGTGGCCGATCTTGCCGAAAGCTTTCCCGAAGCCGCGCGCACGGCGCTTGAGGCGGCGCTGCGTGCCAATATGGGGGAAAGCTGGACCGACCGGGTGTCCAGCTTCCTGCGCAGCCAGACCGGCCTGCGGTCGCTCACCCCGCGCGAAGGCAATGATCCCGATGCCGTGTTGTCGCGGGCAGAGGCGGCGCTGGCGCAGGGGCGGGTGGCCGATGCGATCACCGAACTGGCCGCGATGCCGGAAGCGGGCAAACCGGCGTTGGCCGATTGGTTGGCGCAGGCGCAGACGCGCGTAGATGCCGAGGCGGCCGTTGCCGCCTTGGCCGCGAACTGACGGGGGCGCGGGATGATCTGGTCGCTCGCCAAAGTTTTGCTGTTTCTGCTGATCGTCGCCACGCTGACGATGGGCGCGGGCATCCTGATGGATACCGGGGGTGGTATCCGCATCAACGTGGCCAATTACGAATTCACCCTTGGCCCTTTGCAGGCTCTGATCACCTTTTTGGTGATGGTGGTATTGGTCTGGCTGCTGATGCGGCTGGTCGGGCTTCTGGTGGCTGTGCTGCGCTTTCTGAACGGGGACGAAACGGCGATCAGCCGCTATTTCGACCGCAACCGCGAACGCAAAGGGTATCATGCGCTGTCCGAGGGCCTTCTCGCCCTGGCTGCGGGTGAGGGGCGTCTAGCGCTGAACCGGGCGATCAAGGCCGAAAAGTATCTGGCTGATCCGCATCTGACCACGCTGTTGGTGGCACAAGCGGCCGAGGCGGCGGGCGATACCCGCCGCGCGACCGAGGCGTATAAGGAACTGCTGTCCTCAGATACCACGCGCTTTGTCGCGATCCGGGGCCTGCTGAAGCAGAAGCTGGCCGAAGGTGACGTGGAAACTGCGCAGAAGCTGGCGGCCAAAGCGCTGGAACTCAAGCCACGGCATCTGGAAACGCAGGACATCCTTTTGAAGTTGCAGGCCGAAAGCCGGGATTGGAAAGGCGCGCGGTCCACGCTTGGGGCAAAGCTCAAGGCGGGTACATTGCCCCGCGATGTCTATCGCCGCCGCGATGCGGTGCTGGCCCTGCAACAGGCGCAGGGCGTGCTGGCCGAAGGCGCCAGCATCGAGGCGCGCGAAGCCGCGATCGAGGCGAACCGCCAGTCACCCGATCTGATCCCCGCTGCTGCCATGGCCGCCCGCGCGCTGGCCGATAAGGGCGACAAGAAGGGAGCAACGCGGGTTCTGAAAAAGGCCTGGGATGCCAAGCCGCATCCCGACCTGGCCGCAGCCTTTGCCGATATCGAACCGGCCGAGACGCCCGCGCAGCGGCTGAAACGGTTTCGCACGTTGGTGGCCAACCACCCCCAGCATGAAGAAACCCGTCTTCTGATGGCGGAACTGAACATCGCCGCCGAGGATTTCCCCGAGGCGCGGCGCACGCTGGGCGATATCGTCGACACCCATCCCACACAGCGCGCGCTGGCGATCATGGCGGCCATCGAACGGGGCGAAGGCGCGGATGAGGCGGTGGTGCGCGGCTGGTTGGCGCGCGCCGTCACTGCGCCGCGCGGGCCGCAATGGTGCTGCGACAAATGCCAGGCAGTGCACGCGATGTGGGATCCGATCTGCGACAATTGCGGCGGGTTTGATACCCTGTCCTGGCGCGAACCGCCCGAACGCAGCGGACCTTCCGCCACCGGGGCCGAGCTTTTGCCGTTGATGGTATCGCCCCCGAAGCCCACGCCAGAGCCAGAGGTGGAAACGCCCGAGCCACCCGCCCCCGCAGCGCCGCCCGCGCCGGAAGTTATCGATCTGGAGGCGATCGTCCGTCGCGGCGGCTGATGCCGAGGCGGGGCCAAGTGCCCCGCTTTATCCTGAAAATGATGCAGCTCAGGGCGCAATTCGCCCCTGCTACAGGCACCTTTTTGCATCATCACGGCCCTGTCAGCGCGGCCGTGCCCGTATGCGGTCTGACCGCCTAAACTGTCAGCAAACAAGGATTTTTTGGTCCGATGAAAAGCCTTTAATCATCGTTAAGAGGTCCAAGTTTTGCCGTTATTCTTGGGCAGATTCATTGGTGAGCGTAACAAGAATGACGTGGGCCCTTCCGTGAGGAGGCTCGGCGTGACCAAACTATAGGACGTAGAACATGAGAATACTGGCGATCGACGACGATCCTGTGTTTCTCGAACTGTTGGCCGGCATGCTGAAGATGATCGGCTACGGACAGGTCACGACCATGCCCTCTGGCGAAGAGGCGCTGCACGAGCTTGATTTCTCGGGAATGCTGTACGACTGCATCCTGTCGGACATGCAGATGCCGGACATGAATGGTGCCGTCCTGACAGCCGCGATCCGGCAACGCACGGCCTATCGGCAGACGCCGGTTCTGATGATTACCGCGATGTCGGGCAAGAACACGGTGGATGATGCATTCGCGGCGGGGGCCACGGATTACATCACCAAACCGCTGGATATTATCGAACTGCGCGCGCGCATCGGGATGGTGGATCGCCTGCTGGCAGAACGCCGCCGCCTGGCCGAGTTTGCCCGACTGGTCGGCCAGCGCGCCGCCGCAGCCGAGATCAAGGCCGAGTTCGAAACCCCCATCCTGATCCCCGGCTTTGAGCGCGGGATCGAGTTTCTGGCGATGGAGAACTATCTGCTGACGCTGGGCGTGAAGCGGATGTATTCCACATCGGCCTTTGCGATTCATATCAAGAACGCGGGTATCATCTTCAACAAGGCATCCGGCGCAACCTATGTGCAGATGCTGGGCGATGTTGGTGCGCAGATCGTGGATGCGCTGAAAACAGAAGATGTGATGATCTCCTATGCCGGCAGCGGCACCTTTGTCTGCATGGTCGAACGCGACCCCGGACAATCGCCCGACGATCTGGAAATTCTGATCAATATCGGGCTGATGGATTTCGAAACGATCTATGCGGCAGACCGTCTGCCGGTACCGCAGGTGCGCGTGGGCGAGGCGGCGCGCAGCGCGTTCCTGTCGCCGACCAAGCCGACCCGTATTCTGGAACGTGCGATCCAATCCGCTATCACGCCGCCCGAAAAGCGGACGAAGAACGGTCAGATGGTCGCATGACAACGGTGGATATCTGGGCCGGTCGGCGCGCCGATCACCCGCTGGCCGGGGCAGAACGGCTGTTTCGTACCATGGCGGTCGAGCGGCTGGATACGCTTAGCTCTGCCTGGGTTCGGCTCGACAGTGGGCAGAACATCCGCGAGGCGCTGGATGATATCCGCATGGTCGCGCATAAGATTGCCGGAACGGCGGCATCGTTGGGCCATGGCAACCTGGGCAATCAGGCGGCCGAGGTTGAACGGCTGTCCATCGAAGGCGCGGGCCGCACTGCCCTGCTCAAGGCGCTTCGCCCGCTGATTGCGGGGCTTGCCGAACTGCTGGACGACTAAGCCTTCGGCAGCATCGCACGGATGGCCTTGGTAACATCGCTCATGGTCAGCGGTTTGGAAACGCAGCTGTCGAATCCCCAGATCAGGTATTCCACGATCTGATGCGACATGGCATTTGCCGTCACTGCAATGATCGGCACCCGGCCCGAACCGGTGGCCGCCTCCATCGCGCGGATGGCTTCCAGCGCGCCCTTTCCATCCATCACCGGCATCGCGATATCCAGAAGCACGGCATCAAACTTGCCGGGCTCCCACGCATTCACGGCCTGGAGCCCGTCATCGACCGTGGTCACCTGTGCGCCACAGCGGGTGAGCATCAGCTCCAGCACAGAACGGTTGGTCCCGTTGTCATCGGCGGCAAGGATGCGCAGCCCGTCCAGCCGCCCCTGATCAGCCGCGACAGGTGCCGGCCCTTTCACTTCGGGTGCGGCTTCGGTCACAGGCAGCGGCAGGGTCACGCGCACTGTCGTTCCCTTGCCGGGGGCGGATTGCACCGAAATCTCGCCGCCCATGCGGTGCACCAGTGTGCGGGTGATCGCCATGCCAAGCCCGGTTCCCCCGAAACGGCGGGTGACCGAACTGTCAGCCTGACGGAACTCTTCATGCAGGCGTTCGATTTCCTGCTGGCTCATCCCGATGCCGGTATCGCGCACCTCAAGCGTCAGTGGTCTGCCGGGCCGGCCCGACACTTCGACGGTCACTTCGCCACGGTCGGTAAACTTGATCGCGTTGGATACCAGATTGTGCAGGATCTGCTGCACGCGGAACGGGTCACCCTTGCGGCGCGTCTCGGCCCCGGTCGACACCAGAACCTCGAAATCCAGACCTTTTTCTTCGGCCATCAGGCGGTGCAGGTCTTCGACCCGCTCGGCCAGATCGACGGGGCTGAACGGCACATCTTCCAGTTCCATCTTGCCCGCCTCGATCTTCGACATGTCGAGAATATCGTTCAGGATATTCAGCAGTGTTTCGCCGGATTTCCGGATCGTGCCGATCATGCGCTTGTGTTCAGGATCCGTCAGCGCGGCTTCCAGCACCTCGGCCATGCCGAGAACGCCGTTCATCGGGGTGCGGATTTCGTGGCTCATGTTCGCCAGGAACATGGATTTCGTTCGGCTCGCCTCTTCGGCGCGGGCCTTGGCGAGGTAAAGCTCGGTCACATCCGACCCAACGCCGCGATACCCAAGAAAGACCCCGGCCTGATCGAACACCGGCTGTCCCGAAATGCGGAACCAGCGTTCAACACCATCAGGGGCATTCGGGGCGAGATAAACGAAATTACGAAAGGGCAGGCGGTCGCGCTGGGCGTTCAGCACGATGTCCCAATCGGCGCTGTTGCGCACCTCGGGGTAAGCGGACAGCCATTCTTCGCGCGTCTTGCCGATCACGCTGCCGCCGGTCAGCCCAAGCTGTTCCACATGGTTGGTGCCCGACAGATAGGAAAAATGCAGATCCTGATCCTGTTCCCACAGCCAGCCATCGGTCACGGCGGCAATGTCGGAAAACCGCTGTTCGGCGCTGGCGCGCTGGGCAAGGGCCTTTTCCAGTTCGGCCTTGGCGCGGATCAGCGCCGCCTCGCGCGATTTCAGTTCGGAGATCTCGATCTGGATGCCCGCCATCACCTTGGGCGATCCGTCGGCCTTGCGCCGCACCACGCGGGCGCGGTCCAGAACCCAGATCCAGTGCCCGTTGCGGTGGCGCATCCGGTATTCGGCCTCATACCCTTCATCCAGACCGCTTGTGCAGCGGCGCAATTCATCTTCGACCCATTCCTTGTCATCGGGGTGGATGATGGTGCTCCACGTATCATAGGTGATCGTGGACATTTCCTGCAGGTCATAGCCCAGCATCGCGGCCCAGACGTCATTGACGATCTGGCCGACCGTGTCGAAATCCCAAGTCCAGGTGCCCACCTGCGCGCCGTCGATCACGTCGCGCAGCCGGCGTTCCGCCAGAAGCAGCGCTTCGGGCGTTACCACCGCAGAGCCGGGTTCGGCCCCATCGCGGATGTCCATGTCACGCTGCTGCTTCATCTGTCCTTTTCCAGACCGGTCGTCGGCCCCGGTCATCCGCGTTGCAGGATGGTTTCGATGGTGGACAGAAAGGTCTCTGCTGAAAGCGGTTTGGGCAGGGTTGCATCAATCAACCCGCCGACAGTGCGGATATCGGCACGGTTGGCATCAGCGGTAAAGCGGATCACGGGCGTGGTCGCGTTGCTGGAATTACCAGACCGCAGATAGCGGATCACCCGGTCGCCTGTGATGTGCGGCATGTTGTGATCGAACAGCATCAGATCGTATTTGGAACCCAGCGCCGCTTCCAGCGCGCTGCGCCCGTCGCCGACAACGGTCAGTTCGATGTTTGTCGTTCCCGAAAGGAACGCCATGACGATCTGCTGATTTACCTCGTCATCCTCGGCCAGAAGGACGCGATACTTCTGCTGTTGTGCGGTTGCGTTCATACTTCATCCTACCTGCGATCTCTCGCCCGAAACCACGGGACCACAACTCGTGGGCGAGAATGTGGTGAAAAAAGGGATAGAAACATTTACTAAAGGTGAAGCACAAAACGCACGCCAATCAAGCGTCAATTGCGGGCCACACAGAGTTATCCCCGCAGCAGCATTTTGAGCGCGTGAAGCAGTTCCTTTCTCTTGAAGGGCTTGGCGAGATGCGTGTCAAAGCCCCCCATGATGTAATCGGCCACCTGATGAGGCATGGCATTTGCCGTGACAGCGACAGCCGGAACAGGGCCAAGCTGCAGGTCTGATTCGCGGTCGCGGATTGTGGCCAGCGCACGCGTTCCATCCAGAACCGGCATGGTGATATCCAGCAGCAAAAGATCAAACGGAACAGCGTCCGTCCGGGCGCGTTCCCATGCGTCAATCGCCTCTTGCCCGTTCTCGACCATCGTCAGGATCACGCCGGTCTGGGCCAGCATTTCTGACAGAACAAGGCGGTTTGTCAGGTTATCGTCGGCGATCAGCAGCTTGCGCCCGGCCAGCGAAGACACGTCGAGATCCACCTCAGGTTCGGGCGGTGCCAACAGGCTGGGGTCGGCTTCGGGCAGGGGGATGATGACGCGCACATCCGTTCCGGTGCCGGGATTGCTTTGCATCGTGATCATGCCGCCCATCAGCAGCACCAGTTGCCGCACGATGGAAAGGCCCAGCCCGGTGCCACCAAAGCGCCGCGTCATCGACCCGTCAGCCTGTTCGAAACTTTCGAACACGCGCGACAGTTGCGACTCGGTCATGCCGACGCCGGTATCACTGATATCGATCGTCACCGGCTTGCCGGGGCGGCAGGACAGCTTCAACCGGATGCGCCCGGATTCGGTAAACTTGATCGCATTACTCAGCAGGTTGTTCAAAACCTGAGTCAACCTGTGCGGGTCTCCCATGCGGGGAAGGTCGGCCCCCGCGCTAAGCAGAACCTGCAGGTCCAGACCCTTTTCCTCGGCCTTCACGCGGTGCAACGCTTCGACCTGGGTCAGCAGCTCTGACAGGACGATCGGCACCACCTCAAGTTCCATTTTGCCGGCTTCGATCTTTGACATGTCGAGGATCGAGTTCAGCACCGTCAGCAAGGTTTCGCCCGACTGGCGGATCGTAGAGACCATGCGAAGCTTTTCTGGTGTCTTCACCAGGCCGTGCAGGATTTCCGCCATCCCCAACACGCCGTTCAGGGGGGTGCGGATCTCATGGCTCATGTTGGCTAGGAAGATGGATTTTGCCCGGCTCATCTCTTCTGCCTTGGCGCGCGCCTCTTCCAGCCGCGCGGTCGAGGCCAGTTCATCGGTGATGTCAGAGAAGGACACCACGACATGCTGTTCGCCATCAGCCTGGGTCAGCGGCACGGCATTGGCCGAAAGCACGCGGCGCTGGCCGTCGCTCAGATGCACGGCAAAGCGGATGTCGCGCACGATGCCGCCTTTGGCCAAAGCCTGTCGGAAGGGCAGTTCCTCTTCGCGCAGCGGATTCCCATCCACGCATTGCAGCTTCCAGCTTGGGTCGTTGTAGCGCAGTCCACGCAAAAGCGACCGTTCCAGCCGCAGGATGCGTTCGGCCTCTTGGTTGGCATAGGTGATCTCGCCGCGTTCGTTCATCACCGTCAGCGCAGCGATGGAGGTATCCATCACTTCTGACAGATAGGCACGGCCTGCTTGCAACTGGCGTTCCAGCCGCTTGCGTTCCGAAAGGTCAAGATGCACGCCCGCCATCACCATGGGTTCGCCATTCGGCCCCCATTCGGTGACGCGCGACCGCGACAGGATCCAGATGTAATGGCCGTCATCATGCCGCATCCGGAATTCAAGCTGGCTGAATCCATCGCCGACATCGGCGTATTGCCGCTTGGGATCGGGCAGCTTTGTCAGATCGTCGGGATGCACAAGTTCCAGAAAATCGGAAAACGCGAAATCGGCGGGTGCGTCTGCATCCCGGCCCAGCATCTCGGCCCATTTGCCACCGACATGCAGGGTGTTGGATTTCATGTTCCATTCCCAGATGCCGACATCCGCACCTTCCATGATGCCGCGCAGATGCCGCTCGGCGCGGTCACGTTCGGCCAGCGCTGCGGAAAGCTCGCGGTTTGCCGCGTCCAGCGCCTCGATCTGGTTACGCCGTGCGGTGACGTCGATGCCCACCGCCACGATGCCCCCATCCGACGTGCGCGTGTGGATGCGCCGTACCCAACGCCCCGACGGATGCTTTACCTCATCCGCGGCACTTGGCTTGCGGAAGGTCCGAAGGCGGTTCTCAACCCATTCCTCCGCGCTGATCGATGGGTCATCGGGCCCGTACAGGCCCAGTTCCACGCCCTTGGCAAGGATGGCACCCAGCTTCACGCCCGGCTGCACATGGGGAACAAGCTGGGGGAACATGTTGAAATAGGCCGGGTTGGCGATCACCAGACGCTCATCTTCGTCCAGGATCATCACGCCATCGGGCAGGGCAAACACCGCATTCTTCAGCCGCTCGCGCGCTTCTGTCGCGCTTTCGGCAAGCTGGGCCATCGCGGCCTCTTGCGCCTTGATCTGGGTTACCACTGTTTCGATCGTGGCAAAGCCTGCCAGTTCACCGGCAGAATCATGCAGCGGGATCACGTTGAAATCGATCCAGTAGCGGTTTCCGTCCCGGTCCTGATTGACGGTCTGGCCCGTATAAGGCTGGCGCCGACGGATCGCCTCGGCAACGGCAGAGGCATTGCTGCGGTCTTCGCCCGCGACTCGGACGACATCACCCAGATATTTTCCGCGAATCTCGTCCAGCCGCCACTTTGTCTGCTTCTCAAAGGCCGCGTTGCACCAGACGATGTTTTCATCCAGATCGGTGATGCAGACGAGGTTCGACATCGTCTCGACGATCTTGCCCAGCTGGACCAGCTCATCGCGCATCCGCGTGTCGGCGGTCACGTCGCGCACAAGGAAGATGACATTCGACCGTTGGCCTGGCCCATCCGCCGGTTTCAGCGCGCCGGTCAGTTCAAACCAATGCGGCCCGTCCGGAAGATCCAGCCGATAGCGCACACCTTCAACCCGGCCCTTTTCCAGCGCGGTGTCCAGCGCCCGCTGCACCACGCGGGTGACATCGGGGGGCAGCAAGGTCCCGAAATGGCGCCCGCGCAGGTTTTCCGGGGGGGCGGCCATCAACTGGGGCGGGCCGGCGGCGAATTCTGCAAAGTGACCATCAGACGTCACTTCGAACAACAGGTCGGGGAGCGCGGCGAGCGTCGCCTCAAGCCGCCGGGCGGTGTTGAGATGCGCGCGTTCCACCTCGCGCCGTGCAATGACGGTTTCCAGTACCTCGGCGGCGGCTTTCATCCGGTCAAGCAGAACAGGTTCAAGACTCTGCAGCGGTTCGGGGAAGGCAAAGGCCAGCACGCCGATCAGGGTGGCATCCCCGTTGATGGGCAGCGCAAGGATCGACTTTGCCCAAGCTTGCGCGCGAAGGGGCGAATCCGCGGGTAGGACAGCAAGATCGGCAATCAAAAGCGGCTGGTTCTTCTCCAGCACGGCCCGCCCCGCGCCAAGCATATAGGCTGGCGGGCAGGACAAAGATGGCAACCCGGGTGCGGCATAGGCATGTGTCGCCGTCAGATACGCGCCATCAAGACGAAACAAAGACCCCCAGCCGGCACCGACATGCGTGCAAAGCTGGCCAATGGCCTGCGACACCGCCTTGTCCAGATCGGCGAGTGGTGTCCGCACAAGCTCGTTGAGCATGCGAACGAGAGAGATTTCGTCGGGCAAACATGACCTCCCGAATCGCGGACAAGGAACATCCCCCGCCGCTTCACCCCCGTGGCTCTTATTCATTAACAAAGGGAAAAGCACAATATCCCCAAGGTTGTATATGACGATACGTAGCAGGGCAGAGCATTCTTGCCGCAGGCAGCAATCGGCGTAAGGTCACCCTATGAATAAAGACAGTCTGCATGATCGCCTGGGTTCGCTGCTGACAGCACTCACCCTTGTCGGGATGGCATTCGCGCTTTTCGATGCATTCATTGCGCCGTTGCCGCCCACTGTCGCGCAGGGCGCGCTGTGGGTTGTGTATCTGGCGGGCGGATTGCCGGCGGCGATTTCGGCGCTGCGTGAACTTTGGAAAGACCGCATCCTCGATATTGATCTTCTGATGGTTGTGGCGGCCCTGGCCGCAGCATCGGTCGGTGCGGCGCTGGAAGGGGCGGTGCTGCTGACGCTCTTTTCGCTTTCCTCCACGCTGGAACATCGCGCGATGGGCAAGGCGCGCCGCGCGGTTGAGGCGCTGATGGCGCTGCGCCCGGAAAGTGCCATCCTGCGCCACCCGGATGGGCGCACCGAAGAGGTGGCCGTTGCAACGCTGGTTCCCGGCGATGTGGTGATCCTGCGTCCCGGCGCACGGGTGCCGGTCGATGGCACGCTGATCGAAGGTGACGGCGCGGTGGATGAATCGTCGATCACCGGCGAATCCGTTCCGGTTCACAAGATCCCGGGTGCAAGGCTCAGCGAGGCAACGGTCAACCTGAATGCCGTTCTTGCGCTCCGCGTCGAACGTGGCGTGGCTGAATCGACCGTCGCCCGGATGATTACGCTGGTCACCGCGGCGCAGGCGATGAAGGCTCCGTCCGAGCGGTTTTCCGAATGGTTCGGCCAGCGCTATACCGTGGCAGTTCTGGTTGGATCGACGTTGCTTTTCCTGCTGTTCATCCGGCTTGGCTGGTCCATCGACACGGCGCTTTATCGCGCGGCGACGATCCTTGTCGCGGCCAGCCCCTGCGCAGTGGTGATCTCCGTTCCTGCGGCGATCCTGTCCGCCCTTTCCGCCGCCGCACGGGGTGGTGTGCTGTTCAAGGGTGGGGCGGCGCTGGAAACCCTTGCTGATGTGCGCACCTTTGCCTTTGACAAGACCGGCACCCTGACCATGGGCAAGGCCGAGGTGACCCGCGTCCTTCCGTTGCAGGGGGATGAAGATGCCCTTCTTTCCCTTGCTGCGGGAATCGAGTCGCAGTCCGAACACCCCATTGCCGCCGCCATCCGCCGTGCGGCCGAGGCGCGCGGTCTTTTGGTGCAGCCGCCCCGCGATGTGACTTCCAGCCCCAGCGAAGGCATTGTCGGCACCGATGATGGCGGTCAGGTCTGGGCCGGGAATCCCCGCATGGCCGCGCGGATGGGCGCGGATATCGCACAGGGCGCCTTGGCGGAAATGCAGGACGGGGCCGAAACCGTGGTCTATCTCGGGCGCGGACCGCAGCTTTTGGGCGCGATCACCGTGGCAGATCAGGCGCGCGAAACATCCCGCGCCGGGCTGGAGGCGCTGCAGAAGGCGGGGATTTCCCGCATCCTGATGATGACGGGCGACCGCCGCCCGGTTGCGCTCGCCATTGGCACGAAGCTGGGGTTCCAGCCGCAGGATATTCACGCCGACCTGTTGCCCGGCGACAAGGTCAAACTGGTAGATGCCTTGGCCAAGGAGGGACGCGTCGCCTTTGTAGGCGATGGCGTGAATGACGCGGCCGCCTTGGCGCGGGCCGATGTGGGCATCGCGATGGGTGCCGCAGGAAGCGAGGTCGCGCTTCAGGCCGCCGAAGTGGCCCTGCTGTCGGACAATATGGAACGGCTGGCCGCCGCGCATCGGCTTGCACGCCGCACGGCGCGGATCATCCGGCAGAACCTGTTCTTCGCGCTGGGCGCGATGCTGGTGCTTGTAATCGGTGGTGCCTTTTTCAACCTGCCGCTGCCGCTTGCCGTTGTCGGGCATGAAGGCGGCACCCTGCTGGTCGTCCTGAACGGGCTGCGCCTGCTGTTTGACCCGATCCGCAGCGACCGCCGCGCCTGACCGCACGCACCCGCAAACCCGCGCGATCCCACGCTTCCCAGCCTGATCGTGACAGGCCCCGCGGCAAGCCAAAACGCGGTTTGCCCAAAAATGCCCATCTTCGGCCCCATCCCGAACACCAGTGGCGGTTCTTCTCTGTCGAAATCTGAATGCCTGATCTTTGGGGGAACAGGATGAAAGACGACAGAGTCTGCCACAAGAACAGGCTTGCGCGCCGCCTTGGCATCGCATGGCTCGCGCTTGTCACTGGTCTCAGCGCGACGACGCCCGCGCTGTCGATCGACGCGCGCCGCCCGGATGCGGGCCTTATTCCGATCAGGGCCGCTGCCAGCGCCCCGTCGGGGGCCGCGCATCTTTGTGCCACCTATGATTGGGCCTGCGCCCGCACGGGGCAAAGGATCGTGATCGGGGAAAGAGCGCTGGAAGCCATCCGCGCGATCAATCTGCGCGCCAACCGATCAATCCGGTCGATCAGCGACATGCAGCAATATCGCGTGGCCGAACGCTGGGCCCTGCCCACGGCGCGGGGTGGCGATTGCGAAGACTATGCGATCTACAAGAAGGCCGCGCTTATCAAGGCCGGTTTCCCGCCGGATCAGCTGCTGATCGCAACCGTTCTGGACCGCAAGCGCCAATCCCACGCGGTTCTGGTGGTGCGCACCGGGACCCAGGATCTGGTTCTGGATAACCTGTCGAACCGTATCGTCACATGGGACAAGACTGGCTACACCTTCCTGCGTCTGCAAGACCCGCGCGATCCGTCGCGCTGGGTGTCGGTCATGGCCGGCGGGATCATGCCCACCAGCTGAAGCTGGCTTCGGTCCGCAACAACCCGCCAGTGCTGCGCTGGCGGTGTTCACCTCTGTTGACGTCACGGGGCAGAGCGCGATCTATGCCTGCCACTGGCACAACAGACGGAACCCACCCGTGACCACGCGACAGCAGGCCCTCGAAGACAAAGTTGAAGACGCGCAAGAGGCCGTTGATGAAGGTCGCTTTGAACTCGCCCTGGCCCTGTGTGACGATATCCTGCGCGCCGACCGCAGCCTGAACGGTGCATGGAAAACCCGGACCCAAGCCCTGATCGGGCTGGAGCGTCTGGATCAGGCCTATGACAACGCGGCAGACGCGGCCCGCCTTTTCCCCAATGCCATCACCCATCGGCTGATGCAGGCGCGTATCCACGTCATGGCGCGCCGTTGGGAGCAGGCCACCGCCGCCTATCACGCCATCCTGCGCGACTATCCCCTTCACCTCAATTCGATCCGTGAGGTGCTGGATTTCACCACCATTCGCCCGGATGACGATATCTGCCGCCAGTTGCACGCCGCCTCATCCGACCTGTCGATGAAACCCTATGACCGCGCCTCGACCTGGTTCCTGCAAGGCCAGATCTACATGAATGCCGGGCGCGATGATGAGGCCTTTGCCTTCTTTGACGAAGGCAATCGTCAGATGCGCGACGTGCACAACAACCAGCGGCTGGAGTATTCCTTTAGCCGCCTGCTGCCCCAACTCGATGCCGCCTTTCAGCGCCGCCATGCGCCGGTGCAGGCCCCTGAACCCTGTCCGCTTCTGCTGATCGCGGGTCTGCCACGATCGGGCAAGACGTTGATGGAACGGCTTCTCGCCTCGCAACCGAGATTGCTGGGCGCGGGGGAAACCTCGTCCATCTACAACCTGTTTCTGGACGTAGATCGGTCGGGTGGGGCGGATGCGACCATGGCGATCCTGCGCAACTTGCCGGGGCAGCCGATCCGCGGCCATTTTGCAGGGCGCATCAAGTATGGCCCCAAAAAGCAGGCGACCCGCTGTGTAGAAACCACGCCCGGTAATCTGGAACAGCTGGGCCTGCTTGGCCCGCTTCATCCGGATGTGCCCATCGTGTTCGTCCGCCGCGATCCGCGCGATCTGGCGGCATCGCTTTACTTCAAACAGTTCAACAAGGCGCATCGCTACACCTATGATCTGGCCTGCGCCGCCCGCGCCATTGCCCGCACCGAATATCTGGCCCGCCTCTGGCAGGACACGATGCCTAACCCGATGATCGAGGTCACGTATGAAGAGATGGTCGCCGATCCTGTTGGCGTCGCGTCCCGCGTTCTGGGCTATTTTGGCATACCGGTTGACGCCACCGCGTTGCGGCAGGCGGCAGGCGACGATGGCAAGGCGCTGAACCTTGCGCCGGGACGGTCACTGGATGGGGTTGGCGCGATCCGGTCTGATCTGATCGGTTTCTCGGATCGGTTCGAACGGCACTTGGCCGCCGTCGGACCGGCTTATGAACTGGAAACGCGCAGCCTTGATGCTGCGCAGCGGCTTTGAAACGACACAGCCCGCACCTGAGTGCGGGCTGTTTGTTTGTAACGTGCTGCGTCGCTTATTCACCGTGACGCAGTCGCGTCAGACCTAGTCAGATCCGCGCGGTCATGCAGGCGCGTCGAACACCTCAAGTTCAGTGTCCGGGAAGGTCGGTTCTTCACCGTCGCCTTCGTCATCGCCCGGGCCTTCCCCTTCGTCATCACCCGGACCGTCACCGCCATCACCGGGAACAACGAAACCATTGTCACCTTCGGGCGACGTGCCGCCGCCACCCGGTGCTCCGGCGATAGATCCGGTCGGGCCGATCAGCAAACCACCCAGTTCGCCACAGGTGTTTTCGACATAGCTCAGAATGCGCGCGAAATCGGCGCGGTCACGGATCTGCTGCACGATCCGTTCATTCAGCGGATCTTCACGCAGCACTGTGCACATGTCTTCGGGCAGGCGGATCGTACGAACTTCGGCGTTCGCTGTCTGCGGAAGGATGAAGAGGGTTCCCATAACGACGAAAGCGGAACCGAAACCGCTTAGCATCCACTTGCTGGGAATGTGACGCGAACGACGTGATTTCATGACCGTACTCCTGGATCGATGCACCCCAGAGAGTGGGGCGTCATTAATCTTCGTTAACGCATTTGCGCAGGAGCGGTCAAATTTCTGCCTTTTTTACGTCTTCTTCCTATCCGGTTTACGCCACACTTCACGCCCTAGGGTATTGTCCGGTAAAATGTTACACGCCCAGGTTGCATGTTGTTGACACCAGAGGAACAGTCAAAAACTTTTCCAAAACGAATCGTTTGAGATGGAACCAGATTTTGGGGTCAGACAGCGCCTCAACCCGATTTTGCATGATGAAACCGGAGTTTAGACCGAAACTTTTGCGCCTCGTGTCCTCATTAAGTCAACTTTGTGGCGCATTGAACACAATGTGGCGGCACCATGGCGGTGGTCTTGCCTGAAGACAGACCAATCCACCCGCCCGACCAAACCTTGGTCAACCGTCTGATCCGAACCAAACCCTATAGATCGAAGGCCACACCCAAGCGGCTTGCAGCCCCAGCCCCGATCTCGCGGCTTAACGCAACCACGGATTGCACCTTGTCTCACCGCTTTAAATCACCAGTTATGAAAGCAACAATGCAGATTCTGCCTTGGCTGCACGCAAAAGCCCTTCTCGGCCAGTGCAGGAAGGAAAAGTTCGCCAGATTCATCTTGACGGATCGCTGCGCCGCAGTATGTGTGAATGAACGTTCATTCTCAGAAAATACACTCCCGTGAATCAACCTGACCGCACTCCCCCGCAGGCAGAGCATCGCGCCGTCGAAATTCTCGAAGGCGTGCGCATGGCCTTTGCCGAAAAGGGGTTTGACGGCGCCTCGATGCAAGACCTCGCCCGCACCTGCGGCATGAGCGTTGGAAACTTCTATCGCTACTTCCCGTCCAAAGCGGCCATCGTTGCCGCGCTGGTCACCCGTGATCTGGCCGAGGTCGAACAGGAGTTCAGCCAGATCATCAAAAGCCCTGACCCGATGGGTGCCCTGCGCGCCGCGCTGAGCCACCGGATCGAGGTTGATCAATGCGCTACCGACGGCCAGCTCTGGGCCGAAATGACGGCAGCCTCGCTGCGCAAGCCCGAGATTGCCGAAATCACCCGTCAGATGGAAACCGAAGTCACACGCTATCTGACCATCGTTTTTGCCCGTGTCCGCGGCATCGCTGCCGAAGTGGCCCGGGAACGCTATGCCCCGCATGCCAGCCTGCTTGTGATGATGATCAAGGCCAGCGCCATGCACACCGACCAAACCCCCGAAGAACGCAACCGGCTGTCGGCGCTTGTCGTGCGGACGATGAACCGCGTTCTGGATGAAATAGTCGCCGACGGTCTGAAAGGTTAGTCCATGCGTTCCGCGCTTATCCGTCCCGCCCTGCTTGCCCTTTTCCTTGCGGCCCCGCTTCACGCGCAAGAGGCCGAAACCGCCCCTGCCGCGCCCACCCTGCCCGCCATTACCGTTTCCACGGCAGAGATGCGTTTGCTGCGCGACCGGGTGATCGTGTCGGGTTTGGTGAACCCGGTGGAAGCGGTTCAGGTCGCCCCGCTGATCGAAGGTCAGCCCATCGAAACGCTTCTGGCCGATGTCGGTGACATGGTCGAAGCCGGGCAGGTTCTGGCCACCTTGTCCAAGACCACGCTGGAATTGCAACGCAGCCAATACGTAGCCTCGCTCGCTTCGGCGCGCGCGACCATTGCGCAGGCCGAAGCGCAGCTTCTTGAGGCGCAGGCCGCCGCGGATGAGGCCGCACGCGTGAATGAACGCACCGCCGCGCTGCGCGAACAGGGCACGGCATCGCAAGCCGCCGCCGATCAGGCCAGCGCCAATGCCATCGGCAGCACCGCCCGCGTGACCGTCGCGCGCCAGTCGCTTGAGGCCGCCCGCGCGCAGGTCGAACTGGTCGAGGCGCAGTTGGCCAATCTGGACCTGCAACTGTCCCGGACCGAGGTGAAAGCCCCAGTTGCCGGTGAAATCACCCATCGCAACGCGGTTGTGGGCTCTGTCGCCTCGGCCGCCGGGCAGCCCATGTTCACCATGAACCGGGACGGTGCTTTGGAACTGTCGGCCGATGTGGCCGAGATTGATCTGATGCGCCTTGCCCCCGGACAGGGTGTCAGCATGATCGCTGTTGGCGCGCCTGAACGACTGTCCGGGTCCATCCGCCTTGTTGAACCGACCATCGACACGACCACCCGCCTTGGCCGCGCCCGTGTGACCATCGACACGCCCGCCGGGGTGCGGGCAGGCATGTTCATGGATGCCGAAATTCTGGTGGCGGAACGCGAAACCGTTGCAGTGCCTGTTACCGCCGTTGGATCGTCGCCCGCAGGCAGCACGGTGATGACTGTGGCCGATGGTCTGGTCAGCCGCACGCTGGTGAAGACCGGCATCCGTGATGGCGGGTGGGTTGAAATCGTCGAAGGCATCAGCGCGGGTGATACCGTGGTCACAAAGGCTGGTGCCTTTGTTCGCGACGGTGACCGCATCAACCCTGTCGCCGCTGCGACGAACTGAAAAGGGGCCGCGCCATGAACTTTTCCGCCTGGTCCATCCGAAACCCCGTCGCGCCGCTTCTGGCCTTTGTGCTGTTGATGGTGCTGGGTTGGCAAAGCTTCAACAGCCTGCCGATCACCCGTTTCCCGAATATCGACGTGCCCCTCGTCGCCGTCAGCGTAAGCCAATCCGGCGCCGCCCCGGCCGAGATGGAAACCCAGATCACCAAGGAAATCGAAGACGCCGTTGCCGGGATCACCGGGGTAAAGAACGTCGTGTCGTCGGTCACCGATGGCAATTCGACCACGGTTGTCGAATTCCGCATGGAAGTGCCCACCGACAAAGCAGTGCAGGATACCAAAGACGCCATCGACCAGATCCGTGGTGACCTGCCCGGTTCGATCGAAGCGCCGGTGGTCAGCCGGATCGACGTGGAAGG
The DNA here is from genome assembly GCA_022843025.1 of Paracoccaceae bacterium. GTDB lineage: Bacteria > Pseudomonadota > Alphaproteobacteria > Rhodobacterales > Rhodobacteraceae > Paragemmobacter. The sequence continues at coordinate 305,970 of JALHOL010000004.1, forward strand.
TCAGGCGATCATGACCTTTGCGGTCAGCGCGCCCGACATGACAATCGAGGAACTGTCTTGGTTCGTCGATGATACCGTCATCCGTGGCCTGCAAGGCCGCCCCGGCATTGGCCGGGTAGATCGTTACGGCGGGGCTGACCGCGAAATCCGCATCGAACTCGATCCCGTCAAGCTGGACAGTTATGGCATCACCGCCAGTGCGGTGAATGCGCAGCTGCGCGCCACCAACGCCAACCTCGGCTCTGGCCGCTCAGAACTGGGCGCGGGCGAGCAAGCGATCCGCACGCTGGGCGATGCCAAGACGGTGGAGAACCTTGCCAACACCACCATTGCCCTGCCCTCCGGCCGTCACGTACGGCTGTCCGAGCTTGGGCAGGTGAATGACACCTACGAAGAACTTCGCTCCTTCTCGCGCCTGAATGACGAACAGGTGGTCACCTTTGCGGTGTTCCGCGCCAAGGGCGCATCCGAAGTGTCGGTCGCCGAGGTGGTGAACGCCCAACTCGACACTCTGCGCGCGGATCATCCCGAAGTGCAGATCAAGCTGGTCGACGAAACTGTCTTCTACACCTATGGCAACTATGAATCCGCCCTGCACACCCTGATCGAAGGGGCCATCTTGGCCGTTCTGGTGGTTCTGGCCTTTCTGAAAAACTGGCGCGCGACGTTGATTTCCGCCGTGGCGCTTCCCTTGTCGGCGGTGCCCACCTTCTTTGTCATGGATCTGCTGGGATTCTCGCTGAACCTTGTCAGCTTCCTCGCCATCACGCTGGCAACCGGTATTCTGGTGGATGACGCGATCGTTGAGGTTGAGAATATCGCCCGACACATCCGGATGGGCAAAACCCCCTACCGCGCCGCCATCGAGGCGGCGGATGAAATCGGCCTTGCCGTGATCGCGACCTCCTTCACCATCGTCGCGGTCTTTGTACCGGTGTCCTTCATGCCCGGCATTCCGGGGCAGTATTTCCGACAATTCGGCCTGACCGTTGCGATTGCCGTGATCTTTTCGTTGATCGTGGCGCGATTGATCACGCCCATGATGGCCGCCTATCTGATGCGCGCCAAGGACGCGCATGAGGAGCACACCGAAGACGGCCCGCTGATGAAGGGCTATCTCAAGGTGGTCAGCGCCACCACGACGGGCCATTTCCTGAAAATCCCGGCGCGGTATCTTACGCTGCTTGGGGCCATCGCTGTTCTGGCCGTATCGGTCCATTTCATGCTCAAGGTGCCCGGCAGTTTCATTCCGCCGGAAGATGTCAGCCGTATCCCGATCTCGGTGGAACTTCCCCCCGGCACGACGCTGGAGGAAACGGATCGCACCACGCAGGCCATGGTGGCCGCCATCCGTGAGGTGGAATGGGTCGATAACGTCTTTGTCCTTGGCGGGTCGTCGCCCACGGGCGACCGCGATATTCGGCGTGCATCGGTAACCGTGCTGCTGACGCGGCTGGATCACTCGTTGCTGCTGAAGCTTTCGCAGATCGTGAACAACGTTCCCGTTCTGGGCGCGATCATTCCCGATGTCGAAAACACCGGGCGAACTGTCCCGCAGAACGTGATCGAGGCGCAGATCTTTGAAAAGCTGGCCTTGATCCCCGATATCCGTGCATTCAAGCTGAATGACCGGGGCGAACGTGACCTGTCCTTCTCGATCCTGGCCGACAATGAGGCGGATCTGAATACCGCCGTCGCCCGTCTGGAAGAGGCGCTGTCGGGTGATCCGCTTTTGGCCAACGTCGCGTCTGAGGGTGCGCTGCCGCGCCCGGAAATTCAGATCACCCCTCGCGCCAATGAAGCCGCACGTCTGGGCATCACCACATCGCAGATTGCCGAAGTCGTCCGCGTGGCGACCATCGGCGATGTCGATGCCCTGTTGGCGAAACTGTCCATCGACAACCGCCTGATCCCGGTCCGCGTGCGGCTGAACAATGCCAGCCGCGAAGACCTCAGCCGGATCAGCGCGCTGAAGCTGACCACCGCTACTGGGGCAACCGTGCCGCTGTCGGCGGTGGCCGATATCGCGATTGCCGAAGGCCCGTCGATGGTGGATCGCCTGAACCGCGAACGCCGCGCGACGATTGGCGCGAACCTTCCGGTGGGCGTGGCCCTTGGCACCGCCGCCGCCCGGTTCAACGAAGTGATCGCCAGCGTTGAACTTCCCCCCGGTGTGCGCGTGCAAGAGGCCGGCGATGCCGAAGTGCAGCAGGAACTGATGGCGGCCTTTGGCAATGCCATGATCATGGGCCTGATGCTGGTGCTGACCGTGCTCATCCTGCTGTTCAAATCGGTGATTCAGCCGTTCACGATCCTCTTCTCCCTTCCCCTCGCCATTGGCGGGGTGGCGGCGGCGCTGATCCTGACGAACTCGGCGCTGTCCATGCCGGTGCTGATCGGCATCCTGATGCTGATGGGGATCGTGACAAAGAACGCCATCCTGCTGATCGATTTCGCCATCGAGATGCGCAATCAGGGCATGTCGCGCGCCGCTGCGGTGATCGAGGCCGGGCATAAACGCGCCCGCCCCATCGTGATGACCTCTATCGCCATGTCCGCCGGGATGTTGCCTTCGGCGCTGGGCGTGGGTGAGGGCGGATCGTTCCGCGCCCCCATGGCCACAGCGGTGATCGGCGGGATCATCGTCTCCACCGTGTTGTCGCTGGTGATCGTCCCGGCCTTCTTCCTGATCATGGATGATCTGTCGCGGTTGCTGGCGCGCTTCTTCGCCACCTTCATCGGCCCGAAAGAGGCAGAGCCTGACGAACCCGCCGCAAGCGTTCTGGCCGAACGCATTGATGCGCTGGAAGCCCGGATTGACGGCAGACCGCCCCAAAGGGGCGCACCGACCCTGCACGTTGCCGAATAAAGAAAAGGCCCGGTTCACCACCGGGCCTTTTCAATTCGAGACGCCGTGCGCCTTTCCTAGAAGGTCAGCCCCGAAAACCGCGATGGGTTCTGTGGCACACCCGGCAACACGCAGAGCATCTCATACAGCAGGTTCGCCCCGATCAGCGCAGTATTGCCAGACGGATCATAGGGCGGCGACACCTCTACCAGATCGCCCCCCACGATGTTCAGCCCCGCGCAGCCCCGGATGATCTCCAGCGCCTGCCAAGTGGACAACCCGCCCGGCTCTACCGTGCCTGTCCCCGGCGCAAAGGCGGGATCCAGATTGTCGATGTCATAGCTGATATAGACCGGCGCATCGCCGACCGTTGCGCGCACGATTTCCATCAGCCGCACCAGCGACTTGCCCCAGCATTCCTCGGCCTGCACGACCGTCCAGCCCTGCCCCCGCGCCCAATCGAAATCATCCGCTGCATAGCCTGTGCCGCGCAGGCCGATCTGGAACACCTTGTCATTGATCAGACATTCGTCTTCCCATGCGCGGCGGAACGGGCAGCCATGCGCGACGGTTTCACCGAACATGTGTTCGTTAATATCTGCATGGGCATCGATATGGATCAGCGCGACAGGCCCGTGCCTTTCCTTCATCGCCCGCAGGATCGGCCATGTCAGCGTATGGTCCCCCCCAAGCGTGAGCGGGATCGCCCCGGTGGCCAACACCCCGCGATAGTAATCGGTGATGATGTCCACGGTCTTTTTCAGATCAAAGGTGTTGATCGGCACGTCCCCGATATCGGCCACCTGAAGGTGATCGAACGGCGCCGCCCCCGTCGCCATGTTATAGGGGCGCAGCATCCGGGATTCGTCGCGTATCTGGCGCGGCCCCAGCCGCGTGCCGGACCGGTTCGATGTGCCATGATCCATCGGAATGCCGATGAAAGCGACATCCAGCCCCTCTGCACTGGTCGCCGCAGGCAGGCGCATCATCGTGGCGGGTCCGCCGAACCGCGCCATCGTGTTCCCGCCCAGCGGTTGGTTGAACCCTGTCATCTGCCTTTTCCTTCCAGCCAATCCCGGATGATCGTCTTGTGCCTTTCCCCCGAATAGCTGGGGAAATGCCCGCCATGCACAACGCGCACGGGCAGGGCCAGCAACCGTTCCATCGACCGGATATATTGCGCCTGTTCCTGCGCGCTTGTCCCTTCGATCAACTCGCCATCATAGACGATGTCGCCCGAAAACAGGATCCCGCTCGCCGCTTCCCACAGGGCAATCCCGCCGGGGGAATGGCCGGGCGTATGGATCACCTCGAACCGCCGATCGCCCAGATCGACCATATCCCCATCCCACAAGAGCCGGGTCGCAGGTGCGGCCTGCACGGCGTAGGTGGATGATTGATAGGGTTCCGGCGGCAGCGCGGTGAAGATCTCATCCGTCACATATTTGTCGGCAAAGGTGTTTTCCCGCGTGGGCGCGCGCAGCAGATGCGCCTCGGCCCCGTGGCAGGATCGGGAGGGAAACTCAAAGTGGCAGCCGACATGGTCGAAATGCGTGTGGCTCGCCACCGCCTCCAGTGGCCGTTCCGTCACCATTGGCACCCATTTGCGCAGGCTGACAACGCCCATCCCGCTATCCACCAGCATGTCGCGGTCACGTCCCCGCACGTGCCAGACGTTGCAGCGATAGAATTCGCGCACATGCGGCTCGTCGATCCAGGTGACACCGTCACCCATATCGCGCACGCGCCACCAATCGCCCGGCCCCATCCGTTCCATCACGCCTCCAGCACCACGAAATCCTGCGCCCCCAGATCCATCACCGCCCCCACCGCTGGCGCGGCCCCTTGCGCAAGATGCACCACCAGCCGCAGGTCTGGCGCAGCCAAGGGCGACACATGGGCGCGCAGATAGGTGCCAAAGAACGTCGTCTCCTCCACCCGGCAGGGGCCAAGGTGCAAAGCCCCACCTTCGGAAATCGCCTCGGGCCGGATGCACAGTACCCCATCCGGCACCGCCAATGGCCCCAACGCGGATTGCCCACCCGTCACGGAAATCTTGTTCACCTCGCCCATGAAGCCAGCGGAAAACAGGCTCTTGGGCCGCAGATACACGTCGCGCGGCGGGCCGATATCGGCAATCTTGCCGCCGTTCATCACCACGATCCGGTCGGCAATCGCCATCGCCTCTTCCTGATCATGGGTCACATGAACAAAGGTCGTTCCCACCCGCCGCTGAATGGCCTTCAGCTCATCCTGCATCGCGCGGCGCAGCTTCAAATCCAGCGCCCCCAGCGGTTCATCCAGCAAGAGCACATCTGGTTCCACCGCCAGCGCACGCGCCAGTGCCACCCGCTGCCGCTGCCCACCACTCAGCTCATGCGGTCGCCGCGTCCCGCGCCCCTCAAGGCCCACCAGCGCCAGCATCTCGGCGGCCTTGGCATCGCGCGCCGCGCGCGACACCCCCCGCATCCGCAGCCCGAACCCCACATTCTCGGCCAGCGTCATATGCGGGAACAGCGCGTAATCCTGAAAGACCGTCGTCGTGGGCCGATCCTTCGCCGCCACCCCTGCCATGTCCTTCCCGCCGATCAGCACCGCGCCCGCCGTGGGTTCGGCAAACCCGCCGATGATGTTCAACAGCGTGGTCTTGCCGCATCCCGAAGGCCCCAGCAGCACGACAAACTCGCCCGCCGCGATTTCCAGATCTACGGCATCCAGCGCCAGCGCGCTGCCATACCGCTGGCTCACCGCGCGGATGGATACACCGGCTGTCATGTCTTCACCCTCCGAAACACGAACACCTCCAGCACCACGACCAGCGTGACGGAAACCAGAAACACCAGCGACCCGACCGCATTTGTCGCAGGCGAAATCCCCGACCGCAGCATCGACCAGATCTCCACCGGCAGCGTCACATCGAACCGCGTCAGCAGGAACGCGATGATGAACTCATCCCAACTGAAGGTGACAGACAGGAAGAAAGCCGCCGCCAAAGGCGCCGCCAGCATCGGCGCAGATACCAGCAGCAGCACCTTCCATTCCGGCGCGCCCAGATCGCGCGCCGCGCGTTCGGCGTTCTTCTGGTGATCGCCCATCGCGGCATAGGTGATGGCAAAGCACAGCGGAAGGTTGATCACCACATGGCCGATGCCCGCCGTCCACAGCGACAACCGCACCCCTGTCTGATTGAACAGCGTCAGCAGGCCCAGCGCGATGATCAGGTAACTCACCGTCATCGGCGCGATCAGCACCCCCCGCATCAGCACCGATCCCGGCAGCCGCACCCGCGCCAACGCATGCGCCGCCAGAAACCCCAAAATCAGCGCTATTAGTGACGAAACCGCCGCCACCAGCGCCGAATTGATCAGCGCGGCCATCAGGTCGCGATCGCCCAGCACCTTTGCATACCACTCCAGCGTCACACCCTGAAACGGCGGCACGGGCAGACGGCCATCCTGAAAGGAAAACGCCACCAGCACTGCAACGGGCAGGAACACAAAGGCATAGGCAATCGCCAGATAGGCCCAGGACAGCGCGCGCATCGCTACACCCGATCCAGCCGCAGCCAGCGGCTACTGGCGAAATAGGCCAGCGTCACCACCGCCATCAGCACCACCGAAAGGGCCGAGGCCAGCGGGAAATTCCCGCTTCGCCCCATTTGCAGCATGATCAGCTGCGGCAGCGTCAGTTCCGCATTCCCACCCAAAATCTGCGGCGTGATATAATCCCCGATGCACAGGACAAATGTCAGGAAAGCCCCCGTCACCACGCCCGGTAGCGTCAATGGCAGGATCACATGCCGGAACGTCGCCCAACGCCCGGCCCCAAGGTCCGCCGCCGCCCGCGCATAGTTGGGCGACAGCTGGATCAGGTTGGCGTAAATCGTCAGCGTCAGCAGCATCACAAAGAAATGGACGAACCCGATCACCGTAGCCGTCCGCGTGGCCGCAATCTCCAACGGTTCGGCAATCAGCCCCAGCCCCAGCAAGGCCTTGTTGACCACCCCGTTCTGCCCCAGCACCAGCAGCCACGCATAGGACCGCACCACATAAGACGTCCAGAACGGCAGAACCGCCATCAGCAGCGCCAGCCGCTGCCACCGCGCCGGCACCCGAAAGGCAATGATCGCGGCCAAGGGATAGGCCAGAAGGACGGAAACCACCGTCACCACCAGCGTGATCTCAAGGCTGTTCAGCAGCGCCTTGAACATCGTCCAATCGGTGAAGATGCGGATGTAATTTCCTGGGTCAAACCCCGCCACCACCTCGCGCCCTTCCATCCGCGCAAAGGACAGCGCCAGCATGGCAAGGAACGGCAGCACAAAGAACGCGACCGTCCAAAGCAGGGCAGGGGCCGCAAGGCCCCAACCCATCCGTCTTTCTGTCGCAGCCAGTGTCACAGGAGTGTCACGGGGTCACTGGTTCAGCATTTCGGTCCACATGTCCTGCATCGCCGTATCCAGCGTTGCATCCGGGATCGGGTAAAGCTGCGCCCGCTTCAGGAAATCGGGCTGCTCTTTCCAGCGCAGCACGTCCCGCTGTTCCATGCTCAGCGCATCGCCGGTTTTTGCATTGGCCGGCATCCCCCAATAGCAGGACGATGTCGCCAGCTTCGCCTGCCCCTCGGGCGAGACGATATACTTCACGAATTCCAGCGCCAGATCCGGCTGGGTGGATCCTGCCACCACGCCGATCGATTGCGCCCAGCGCAACCCGCCCTGCTTGGGGATGGTCCAGTCCAGGTTCGGGTTGTCGGCGGCCAGCACGGCGGTCAGCCATTCGCCGCCACCCACCACGATATCCACCTCGCCCGTCGCCAGCGCCGTTTGCGCCGACACAACATCCGACACCTGCTTTGATGCCGCCCGCAGTTTCATCAGCGGGTCTTTCAGGCTGGGCAGGTTTTCCGCGGTGATGTCGGCTGTGTTGATCCCCTGCCCCAGCGCCACAAGGCCCAGCACCGGCAGGTAATAATCATAGATCGCGATCCGGCCATCATATTTGCCCGATGTCAGGGCGGCCATATCCTCCATATCCGCGGGATCGACCTTGGTCTTGTCGAAGGAAATGGTGTTGTAGCCGAACTTTTCCGTCACGGCATAGGTCTTGCCATCCACGGTGTTGTTCTCGGCCATCACCAGTTCGGGAAAGAAATTCTGTGTGGGCAGCTCTGCCGCCGGCAGCTCCGCCAGATAGCCAGCCTCTACCGCGCGCCCCACATCAACCGCGTCGATCACCAGCACGTCCCAATCGCCGGGCTGCGATTGATCCAGGATCGCCAGCCCCGCCGCCGTGCCCTCATATTCCTTCAGGTTGACGGTCACGCCGAACTTTTCCTCGAACGGCTCGATCAGGGCGGGATCGGTGTGGTCGCACCACACCAGCGCGTTCAGTTCCTGCGCAAAGGACGGGCTCGCCACCGACAAAAGCGCAAGGGCGGTCAGCGGAAGGGTTACTTTCTGGGCCATTCTTCTCTCCATGTCGGGGTTCTGTCGGCGCTTCTGTCCGGCGCGGTCACGAAAATAATTGAGTTCGTTCATTTTTGAAGTCAATGTCAAAAAACGGGCACTATTAGAACGGCACCGATGGCTGGACTGCGCGAAAAACAAAAGGCCGACCGAACTCGCCGCATCCTTGAGGCGGCCTCGCGGCTGTTTCGCGAACAGGGTTACGGCGCGATCCGGATCGAAGACATTGCCCATGCGGCCGAAGTTTCTGTTGGCACACTCTACAACTATTTCACCAACAAAGGTGACCTTCTCCTCGCCATCGTGTCGATGGAGGTGGAAGAGGTGCTGGAATCCGGCAAATCCATCGTCGCCAACCCACCGGCCGACATTGCCCGCGCGCTGGGCGATCTGCTGGGCATCTATTTCGACCATTCGCTCTATTACCTGTCCAAGGAAATGTGGCGCACCGCCATGGCCATTTCCATCGAGGCACCGGGAACCCCCTTTTCGGCCCGATATACCGAACTCGACAGTCTGCTCGCGGCACAGGTCTGCGATCTGATCGGCGAACTGCAACGCAAGGGCTATGCCCGCACAGATATCGACGCAGATGCCGTCGGCCAGTTGCTGTTCAACAATCTCAATCAGATGTTCACCGAATTCGTGAAGGCCGAGGATATGACCCTCACAGACCTGCACGCGATCACCGCCCGCCAGAACGCCCCCATCGCCGAATTTCTGGCGCGCCGTTGATCCTTTCATCTTGGCCCAAATACCCAACGGCAACAGCGTCACCCCCATCCCGGTCGTCTGAAGGCGCCTTCCTCTCCCCCGCCCCTGCGGGCGAGGGGCCGGGGGAGGGGGCCTTCAGATATCCTTCACCAAGCGCAGCGCATCATAGATCGCTGCATGGGTGTTGCGCGCCTCGACCGCATCCCCGATGCGGAACAGTTGAAACCCGGCAGGGCCACCGTTCGTCGCCTGCGGCAGCCCTTCGATCAGAGCGTCATAATCCACCGCGCCAAGGTTTTCCGACAGCGGCTTCAGGTCGAAATAGATCTGCGCCAGCGGCTGCGTGCCATGGTTCACGACGATCTGGTCAAACTGCCGTTCCTGCCGCAGATCACGGCTGTAATCCGACCCGATCACCGCCTTCAGGCGGTTTCCGTCCCGCTCTACCGCAAGCAGGCGATAGGCCACGGTAAAGGTCACCGCCTTGTCCTGCATCGCCCGCATATAGGGGACAAGGTTCATCCCCATCACCTCGGGTGCAAAGGTGCGGTCCGGGGTCATCACCTCGACCGCCGCCCCCGCCTCAGCCAGCATCTGCGCGGCCTGCATCGCCGCATGGTCGCCCGCGTCATCATAAAGCAGCACCTGCGCCCCCGGCTTTACATCGCCCGAAAGGATATCCCATGCGCTGACCACCAGATCATTGCCTGCTGCCAGCACATCTGTCTCCGGCGGCCCGCCCGTCGCCACGATCACCACATCAGGGCGTTCGGCCAGCACATCCGCCGCCTCGGCCCAGGTATTGAACCGGAATTCGACATCCCGCGCCGCACATTGTGCCATGCGCCAGTCGATGATCCCGATCATTTCCGCCCGTCGTCTGCTTTGCGCCGTCAGGCGCACCTGTCCGCCGGGTTGATCCGCCGCCTCGAACACCACAACATGGTGCCCCCGCTCTGCCGCCACCCGCGCGGCCTCCAGCCCGGCAGGGCCAGCCCCCACGACCACCACTTTCTTCTGCACCACCGCAGGCGTCACCACATGCGGCATCGTCTCTTCGCGCCCCGTCGCCGGGTTGTGGATGCACAGCGCCATGCCGCCCTGATAGATCCGGTCAAGGCAATAGGTTGCCCCAACACAGGGGCGAATATCCTCCTCGCGCCCTTCGATGATCTTTCGCACGATATGCGGGTCCGCCATATGCGCCCGCGTCATGCCGACCATATCCAGCTGCCCCGTCGCCACAGCATGACGCGCCGTCGCCACGTCTGGAATGCGCGCTGCGTGAAAGGTGGGCATCCCCACCTCGGCCCGCACGCGGCCTGCAAAATCCAGATGCGGCGCGGATCGCATCCCCTGAATCGGGATCACATCGGTCAGGGCGGCATCGGTATGGATGCGCCCCTTAATGATGTTCAGGAAATCCACCAGCCCCGAATCCCGGAACCGCCGCGCCATCTCGATCCCCTCCTCCGGGGGGATGCCGCCCGCCTCATCCTCATCCACCACATAGCGCACGCCCAGCAGGAAATCCGGCCCAACCCTATCGCGGCAGGCCGCCAGCACCTCCATCGCAAAGCGCAAACGGTTGTCCAGCGATCCGGAATATGGCCCATCCGCCGCCGCTGTCAGCGGGCTTATGAACTGATCCATCAGGTGGCCGTAGCATTCAAACTCCACCCCATCCAGACCGGCCGCCTTCATCCGCTCTGCCGCATCGGCATAGTCGCGGATGATGCGCGCGATATCCCAATCTTCGATGATCTTGGGGAATGCCCGATGCGCCGGTTCGCGTGATTTTCCGGGCGCCACCACCGGCAGCCAATCGCCCTTGTCCCACCGCGTGCGGCGGCCAAGATGGCTGATCTGGATCATCACTGCCGCCCCGGCCTCATGGCAATCATCCGCCAGCCGCCGCATCCACGGCACCACCTCATCCTTCCAGACCAGAACATTGCCGAATGCGGGGGGGCTGTCGCGGCTGACGCTGGCCGAACCCGCCGTCATCACCATCGCCACCCCGGCCTTGGCCCGTTCAAGATGATACAGACGATACCGATCCTTCGGCATCCCGTCCTCGGTATAGGCGGGTTCATGGCTTGTCGTCATGATCCGGTTGCGCAGGGTCAGATGCTTCAGCCGGTAAGGCTGCAACAACGGATCGTTCGACATGGGGTGGCCTCCGGCTTTGCGCTGCTCAAACTCTCCGAGAAATGTTCACTACTGTCAAGTTTTCAGTCACCCATGAACATTTCCTTGCGACCCGACCCCTGGATCGCTACCCTCACCCCATGACCGATGAACCCCCTTCAGAGTCTGGCTGGCGCGGATCGCCCGATCTGTGGCTTGAGGCCGCGCATGATACGCTGGTAGAAAGCGGGGTGGATGCCGTCCGCATCCAGCCGCTTGCCAAACGGCTGAACATAGCGCGCACCAGTTTCTATTGGCACTTCAAGGACCGCGAAACCCTGCTTGCCGCGCTGGCCGATCGTTGGGCCGCGCGCACCACCGCCGGGCTGACAGCCGCCTGCGCCGCCTATGCCGATACCAAGGCCGAGGCGATGCTGAACGTCATCTCCTGCTTCCTTTCCGACGCTGCCTTTGACAGCCGGCTGGAATTCGCCATCCGCTCTTGGGCGCTGCAGGACGCCACCATCATGGCCCGCCTTAACACCGAAGACAGCGCCCGGATCGACGCGCTGATCGCGCTTTACCATCGCTGGGGCCATAGCGGGGTGGATGCCGACACCCGTGCCCGCGCCGTCTATCTTACCCAGATCGGCTATATCTCCACCCAGGCGCGTGAAGACCTGTCCATCCGCATGGCGCGCATCCCGGCCTATGTGGAACTTTTCACCGACAGCGCCCCCACCCAACGCGAACTGGCGCGGTTTCACGCCCGCCACGGCTTTTCCCCCTGACGCCGCGCTTTACCGCAGCCCACCGCGCGCCTAGCCTGCGCCGCAACCAAACCCCCCGGGACCCCACATGATTGCTGCATACCGCGAGGCCGAGGGCCGCCTGATCCGACTCGCCCCCGAGGCCGCCCTGTCCGATGCCATCTGGATCGACATGCTTCGCCCGACAGAGGCAGAGACCGCCGCCGTCATGGCGCTGGGCGTCGATGTGCCGACGCTGGAGGATATGGAAGAGATCGAGATTTCAAATCGCCTCTACCGTGAAAATGGAACCGATTACATGACGGTGCAGCTCACCGGGCATTCGGAGACAAACACCCCCCTTGCCGGCCCCGTCACCTTCATCCTGTCACCCGGCCGCGTTGTGACCGTGCGCCACCATGATTCCAGGCCCTTTGAAACCTACCCCACCCGTGCCGAGAAGGTGGGTCCGGGCTGCACCAGCGCCAACCGGGTTTTCCTGTCGATGATCGAGGAAATCATCGGTCGGCTGGCCGATCTGCTGGAATCCTCGGGCCGCAGCCTCGATAGCACCTCGCGCTCCGTCTACACCCCCGGCGGGCGCGGCCAGAACCAGAAACGGCTTGAGGTCGCCCTGCGCCAGATCGGGCGTGAGGCGGAATTGTTGGGCCATATCCGCCTTGCCCTGCTGACACTCAGCCGCGCGCTTGGATTCTACAGCCAGACTGCCCGTGAACGTATGGGCGACGAAGGCATGGCGCCCGTCACCGCAAACCTGCTGCGCGACATCGATTCGCTTGAGGTGCACACCGATTTCCTGTCGCAGCGCGTCGCCTTGGCGTCTGATGCCACGCTGGGGATGATCAACCTGTCGCAAAACTCCACCGTGCGCATCGTATCGGTCGTGGCCGTGCTGTTTTCGCCGCCGACACTGATCGCCTCGATCTACGGGATGAATTTCGACGTGATGCCGGAACTGGCGCAGCCTTGGGGCTATCCTGCAGCTTTGGTGTCGATGCTGGCCGCATCGCTGGCGGCCTTCCTGTACTTCCGCTGGAAGAACTGGCTTTAGGCCGCCACGCCCGCCCGCCACACACCGCGCAACGCCCAATCCGCGCCCAGATGCACCATGTCGGCCCGTGCGCCGGGGCGCAGATGGCCCAGATCACCCCGCCCGATCACCGCCGCCGGGATGCTGCTGGCCATGGCCAACGCCCGCTCTGGCGCAATACCCACCTCTTGCACCAACACTTGCACCGCACGCGGCAGCGTCAGATCGGCCCCTGCCAGCGTGCCATCTTCCAGCGTCAATCGACCCTGTGAGCGCAGAATCCGCCGCCCGCCAAGGTGGAACTCTGTCCGGTCCGTTCCCGCCAGCGCCATGCAGTCGGATACCAGAAACACACCGCTCCGCTTTGCCGACAACGCCACGCGCAGGCTGATCGGGTCCACATGGATGCCATCGGCAATCAATCCGGCAAACCCGTCCCCCGCCAGCACGGCCCCCACCATTCCCGCTTCGCGGTTGCCCATCTGGCTCATGGCGTTGAACAGATGCGTCGCACAGCGCGCCCCTGCCGCCATCGCCGCCCGCGCCTCTGTCGCGGTGCAATCGGTATGGCCCAGCGACACGATCACCCCTGCCGCCGCCATCGCCCGGATCTGCGCCTTGGTCACTGATTCCGGCGCGACCGTCACCATCAGCGCGGGCAGTTCCGCCGCGGCTTCGATGATCAGCGCCAGATCGCGCGGATCCATCCGCCTGATCAGGGCCGCGTCATGCGCCCCCTTGCGCCGCACATCCAGATGCGGCCCCTCCAGATGCAGGCCCAGAAATCCGGGGACCTGCGCCTTGGTCGCGGCGATACCGGCCTCAACCACCCGCGCCGTCGCCTCATAGCTATCGGTGATCAGCGTGGGCAGACAACCGGTAGCCCCAAGCCGGGCTTGGACGGCACAAATCGTCTCTAACACGGCCTGATCTGTGTTTCTGTCGACAGCGACCCCGCCCGATCCATTGACCTGAAGGTCCAGGAAACCGGGCGCGATCACCCCACCCGACAGGGCAACCACCGTGCCCTCGGCTGCGCCAAACCCCACCACATGCCCATCCTCCACCACCAATGCGCCCTCACGGAACTCTGCCCCGTCAAAGACCCGCGCGCCGGTATAAGATGTCCTGCCCATCACACCGTCTCCGTCACCTTGCGCAGATGCGGCGGCGTGTCGGGATCGAACCCCCGCCGCCGTGCCAGCGCCTCGACAAACCCATAAAACCCAACGGCAAGCACCAGCGGCGCCACCAGCGGGTGCAACCCGCCGACCGACGGCAGCGTGACGCAGCCCTTTGCCGCCACCCCCGTTACGAACACATCCGCCCCCTGCACCGCCAGCCGTTCCGCCGTCTGCACCACGCCCGCCTGCGCGGCATCCTCTACCGCCAGCGCCAGAACCGGAAACTGCGCTTCGACAATCGCGCTTGGCCCATGCAGAACCTCCGCGGCGGAATAGGCTTCGGCATGTAGCCCGCAGGTTTCCTTCAGCTTCAGCGCACATTCATTGGCAATCGCAAAGGCGGGTCCCCGCCCAAGAACATAGCCATGCTGCGCCCGCGACATCCGCGCCGCCAGCGCCGACCAATCCAGCGCCAGCGCCGCCTCGAACGCATCGGGCAACGTCACAACTGCGGCGCGCAGAGCCACATCCTCTTGCCATTCCGCAACCAGCGCCAACCCGGCCAGCACCGATGTCACAAAGGTCTTGGTCGCCGCGACCGATTGCTCCACCCCCGCCTGCAACGGCAAGCAATGGGCCGAGGCCAGCGCCATCGGGCTATCGGCAAAATTGGTGATCGCAACCGATAGCGCCCCGCCCGCACCCGCCGCCCGCATCATCTCCACAATATCTGGGCTGCGCCCCGATTGCGAAATTCCCACGCAAACCGCCCCGCCCAACCGCAGGGGCCGCCCATAGACCGAGGCCACCGATGGCCCGACAGAGGCGACAGGCACCCCCGCCAACAGTTCAACCGCATATTTCAGATAGGTCGCTGAATGATCCGAAGATCCCCGCGCCACTGTTACGATCAACCCCGGATCAACCGCCCGCATCGCCGCCGCCGCCGCCATCAGGGCATCGCGCGATTCCGTCAGGAATCGTCTCGAAGCCTGCGGAATCTCGGCCACTTCGCGGGCCATATGGCTTGTCATGGGTCTTTCCTTTCCGTGTCCGGTGCCAGCTTCAGCTCCACCGCGAAATCATAGGCGTCGCCCCGATAAAGCGACCTTGTAAACTCAACCACCCGCCCGTCGGGCAAATATCCGATCCGTTCGATGCGCAGCCCTGCTGCGCCGACGGGTACACTCAGCAGTTCGGCATCCCGCGCGCCCAGATTGGCGGCTGATATCCGCTGCACGGCACGCACCGGGCGCATCCCCCGCGCCTCCAGCACTGCATACAGCGACGCCTCCACCTTCTCCGGCTCTGGCAACACCTGCGCCGACAGGGACGCGCGCTCGATCGCAAGCGGCACGCCATCCGAACGGCGCACCCGCTCCAGCCGCGCCACCCGATCCCCCGCGCCAAGGCCCAGCGCCATAACATCTTCGGGAGCAGGGGAATGCACCGCCCGGCTCAGCCAGACGGATTCCACGCTTTTCCCCCGGCGTGCCATGTCTTCGGTAAAGCTTGTGAGCAAGCTTAGAGCCTGTTCCAGCCGCTCCACCCGCTGCGCGACAAAGGTGCCTGACCCGCGTTTCTGCACCAGTTGGCCACTGCCAACCAAGCCTTCCACGGCCTTGCGTACAGTGACCCGGCTCAGCCCGGTTAGTGCCGCCATGTCCCGTTCAGGCGGTAAACTGTCACCGGGCCGCAGCCGGCCCGACGCTACCGCCTCGGCAATCCGGCGTTGCAATTGCAGATAGAGCGGCCCCGCCCCGGTTTCATCAAACCCCTCTGGCGCAAAGATCCGGTCCATCATGCCGTCTCCCGCGCGAGCGTAAGCGCCCCGTCCAGCGCCGTGCCCAAGGCCGGCCGAATGGCAAAGCGCCCTGCCAGACGATCTGCAAAAACAGTCCCTAATCCGCCCAAAAACACCACTGGCAACCCTTCATCCCCTTGCAACAGCGTCACCGCCTCTGCCGCATCGGCCAGCGCCTCCGCCATCACAGCCACCGCCGCCGCATCACCGCTGTCCACCACGCGCGGGGCAAGCGCCGCAAATTCCACAGGCCGCGCGCGCAGCGAAAAGGCCACCACCGCATCCGCGCCGCCGCCCTCTTCGATCAACGCGGCCAGCAGGGGCGTCATCGGCCGCATCCCATCCACCGCGCGCAATGCCGCGCGCAGGATGGCCCGCCCGATCCAGGCCCCGCTCGCCTCATCCCCCAGCACCAGCCCGCGCCCGCCAATCTGCCGGATCACGCCGCCGCGCTGCACGGCAAAGACCGACCCGGTCCCGAGTGCAGCCACCACGCCATCCGCCGCGCCCAACGCACCCTTCATGGCGGTAATGCCATCTGTCACCACGGCCACCCGATCAAAGGGCAGCACATCGCGCAGCCGATCCGCTGCCCCTGCCGCATTTGCCCCCGCCAAGCCCAGCCCTGCGGCGAAAATCTTGCCCCCGCCTGCCGCCCGCAACGCATCCGCCGCCGCCTTGACAATGTTCTGCGCCGCACCATCCGGATCAGAGGCGATATTCGCAGGTCCGGCTTCACTCCGGCCCAAGACACGCCCTGATTCATCGGCCACAGCCGCGCGGCATCCCGTGCCGCCCCCGTCGATGCCCAAGAAAAGCTGCATGGCGAATCCTCTCCCTGCATAGAATACCAAAACAATACCAAATAGAAAGACCCTTACAGAAATACCCCTCGAAACCGATGCTGCACCTGCAAAACAGAAAGACTCTTTACAATTGGTATTATTTTGGCATTGTCATGGAAACCGGAGGAATCACATGGCAGACCGCCCGACAGAGGCCCGTCATCCCCGCTCGGCAGGCATTCACGCCTTGCCCGGGCCTGACGCCCTGTCGCATCTGCTCGATGCCCAGCTTGCGGCGCTCGCCACCGTGCGCAACGCCATTCCCGCGATTGACCAAGCCGCAATCGCCGCCGCCAACAGCCTGCGCGCGGGCGGAAAGCTGGCCTATGCGGGGGCGGGGTCGTCCGGGCTCATGGCGCTGGCTGATGGGCTGGAACTTGCCGGCACCTTCGGTATCCCACCCGACCGGACGCCGATCCTGTTTGCCGGCGGCGCATCGGCCCTGCTGCACATGACCGGCGCGGTTGAGGATGATCCCGCTTTGGCGCAGGCAGGTTTCCGGAGTGCCGGTCTGACCAAAGGCGATACGATCCTGTGCCTTTCGGCCTCGGGTTCCACACCCTACACCGCGATCATCGCCGATCTGGCACGGACCGCGGGCCTGACGGTGGTGGGTTTCGCGAATGTGCCTGGGTCAAAACTGCTGGAACAGAGCCACATTCCGGTGCTTCTGGATACGGGGCCAGAGGTGGTGAACGGCTCCACCCGCATGGGGGCCGCAACGGCGCAAAAGGTGGCGCTGAACATGCTGTCGGTGCGGATGGGCATTCTCTTGGGCCATGTGCACGATGGTTATATGGTCAATGTCGTGGCGGATAATGCCAAGCTGACCGATCGCGCCGCGCGTATCGTGATGGGGATTTCGGGCTGTGACATGGCCGCTGCGAAGGAATCGCTCGCCCAGACGGGCGGTGCAGTGAAACCTGCGGTCCTGATCGCCGCGGGCGCCACGGCCTCACAGGCCGCGACGCATCTGAAGAACAGCGAAGGGGCCCTCGGCCCGGCCCTTGCCGCTTTGACAACACAAGGCCACCAACAGGGAGTATCTCAATGACCAAGACATTCCGCTTCGCGCTGCTCGCCACCACCCTTCTGGGCGGTGCCGCTTCGGCGCAGGATGTGACGCTGACCATCGAAAGCTGGCGCAACGATGACCTGACTATCTGGCAGGACACGCTGATCCCCGCGTTCGAGGCGCAGAATCCCGGCATCAAGGTCGTCTTCGCGCCGACCGCACCCGCCGAATACAACGCCGCGCTGAACTCCAAGCTCGCCGCAGGCAGCGCCGGTGACCTGATCACCTGCCGCCCGTTCGATGCTTCGCTGGAACTCTATAATCAGGGCCATCTGGCCGATCTGTCGGGCCTCGCCTCCATGGCCAACTTCTCGCCCGTCGCGAAATCGGCTTGGCAGACGGATGATGGAGCCGCCACCTTCTGTGTGCCCATGGCCTCGGTGATCCACGGCTTCATCTACAACAAGGACGCCTTCGATGCCCTTGGCATTGCGGTACCCACGACCAATGACGAATTCTTCGCCGCGCTCGACAAGATCAAGGCCGACGGCACCTATATCCCGATGGCGATGGGCACCAACGACCAGTGGGAAGCCGCGACGATGGGCTATAACAATATCGGCCCGAACTTCTGGAAAGGCGAAGAAGGCCGTCTTGCCCTGATCAAGGGCGAACAGAAGCTGACGGATCCGGCATGGGTTGCCCCGTTTGAACAGCTCGCCCGCTGGAAGGATTACCTCGGCGACGGGTTCGAGGCACAAACCTACCCTGACAGCCAGAACCTGTTTACCCTTGGCCGTGCTGCGATCTATCCGGCTGGTTCGTGGGAAATCTCGGGCTTTAACACGCAGGCCACCTTTGCCATGGGTGCCTTCCCACCGCCGGTGCAGGCTGCTGGCGATACCTGCTACATCAGCGACCACACCGATATCGCCATCGGCCTGAACGCCAAATCGCCCAATGCCGAGGCGGCGACCAAGTTCCTGGAATGGGTGGGCAGCCCGGACTTTGCGACGATGTATGCCAATGCCCTGCCGGGCTTTTTCAGCCTGAATTCGACCCCGGTCGAAATGCAGGACCCGCTGGCGCAGGAATTCGTGTCCTGGCGCGGCAAGTGCCAGTCGACGATCCGGTCCACCTATCAGATCCTGTCACGCGGCACGCCGAACCTGGAAAACGAAACCTGGAACGCCTCGGCCAACGTGATCCGTGGCAGCGAAGCCCCGGCTGATGCCGCCAAGCGGCTTCAGGACGGTCTGGCCAGCTGGTACGAACCGCAAAAGTAAGCGCGGGCTGAACCTTCGGAACCGGGGGGCAATCCGCCCCCCGGGACCCCCCGGCCCGGAGCAACGGGCATAGTCTTCCCAAGATGAAGGAGGCAGGCAGATGGCTTCACGCAAGCCTATCCGCTGGCATATCGGCGTGTTTCTTGCGCCGGCCGTGCTGGTCTATACCGCCATCATGATCATCCCGCTTTTCGGGACGCTCAACCTGTCGCTCTACAATCTGGATGGGCAGAACCGCATCTTCGTTGGTTTGGCCAATTTCGTGACGCTTTTCGGCGATCCGCGCTGGTCGGGCGCGTTCTGGAACGCGCTCTACAACAACTTCTGGTTCTTTCTGATCCACATGATCGTACAAAACCCGATCGGCATTCTGCTGGCGGCGCTGCTGTCCAGCCCGAAACTGCGGATGTCGGCGTTCTACCGCACGGCCATCTTCATCCCCACCATTCTGTCTTTCGTGATCGTGGGCTTTGTCTGGAAGCTGATCCTGTCGCCCATCTGGGGCATCGCGCCGGGAATGCTCGATGCCGTGGGGTTAAAGGCGCTGTTTGCGCCTTGGCTGGGCAAGGAAGAATATGCGTTGACCACGCTTGCCCTCATCTCAGTCTGGCAATTCGTGGGCATCCCCATGATGCTGATCTATGCCGCCCTTCTGTCGATCCCCGATGATGTGATCGAGGCGGCAGAAATGGATGGTCTTGGCGGCTGGGCGCAGTTCTGGAAGATCAAGCTGCCGCTTATCCTGCCCTCCATCGGCATCATCTCCATCCTCACCTTTGTGGGCAATTTCAACGCTTTCGACCTGATCTATGTGGCCCAAGGCGCCTTGGCCGGGCCGGATTTCAGCACCGATATCCTGGGCACCTTCCTCTATCGCACCTTCTTTGGGTTCCAGCTGCAACTGGGTGATCCGCATATGGGTGCGGCCATCGCAACAGCCATGTTCGGGATCATTCTGGTGGGTGTCTGCCTCTACCTGTTCGGCATCCAGACGCGGCTGCGCCGCTATCAGTTCTAGGGGGCACGCCATGACCAAAGCCCGCACCCACCTTGGCCGATCCATCGCCGCCCATGCGATCCTGATGACCTATACGCTGATCGCGCTGTTCCCGGTCTTTGTCATCGTCATCAACAGCTTCAAATCCCGCCGCGCAATCTTTGCTGAACCGCTGGCACCGCCCATGCCCGGCAATTTCGATTTTGTGGGCTACACCACGGTGATGAAGCAGGGGGATTTCTTCCAATACTTCCTGAATTCCATGACGGTGACGGTGGGCAGCCTGTTCGTTGTCCTGCTATTCGGGGCGATGGCCGCCTTTGCCCTGTCGGAATACCGGTTTCGGGGCAACCTTCTGATGGGCCTCTACCTTGCGCTGGGCATCATGATCCCCATCCGCCTTGGCACTGTGGCGATCCTCGAAATGATGGTTTCGGCTGGTTTAGTGAATACTTTGACCGCGCTGGTCCTTGTCTACACCGCGCAGGGCCTGCCATTGGCCGTGTTCATCCTGTCGGAATTCATGCGGTCGGTGTCGGACGATCTGAAGAATGCAGGAAGGATCGACGGGCTGTCGGAATACCGCA
Organism: Paracoccaceae bacterium; assembly: GCA_022843025.1. Taxonomy (GTDB): domain Bacteria; phylum Pseudomonadota; class Alphaproteobacteria; order Rhodobacterales; family Rhodobacteraceae; genus Paragemmobacter. The sequence continues at coordinate 326,587 of JALHOL010000004.1, forward strand.
TCTTCTTCACCCTCGTCCTGCCGCTTGTTCGCCCCGCCATGGCGACCGTCGCCGTCTTCACCATGATCCCGATCTGGAATGACCTGTGGTTCCCCCTGATCCTCGCGCCAAGCGAGGAGACGAAGACCATCACCCTCGGCTCACAGGTCTTTATCGGCCAGTTTGTCACCAACTGGAACGCGGTGCTGTCGGCGCTGTCGCTCGCCATCGTTCCGGTGCTGGTGCTGTACCTTATCTTCTCGCGCCAACTCATCCGCGGCATCACCGCAGGAGCTGTCAAATGATCCGTACCCTCGTCGCCGGCCTTGGCACCATGGGCCGCAGCCATGCACTGGCCTATCACCGCAACCCGGCCTTCGATCTGGTTGGTCTGGTCAACCGGTCCGAACCGCGGCTTGATCCGGAAATGGCCGGATACAGCATTGAGCCGGACTACAAAAAGGCTCTAACACGGCTGAAACCTGACCTTGTCAACATCTCCACCTATTCCGACAGCCATGCCGATTATGCCTGCATGGCGATGGAACAGGGCGCGCATGTCTTTGTCGAAAAGCCGCTGGCGACGACGGTGAAAGACGCTCGCCGCGTGGTGGATTGCGCCCGCGCCCATAACCGCAAGGTCGTTGTCGGCTACATCCTGCGCCACCACCCATCCTGGATGCGCCTGATATCCGAGGCCCGCGCCCTTGGCGGCCCCTATGTCTTCCGCCTGAACCTGAACCAGCAGTCGTCAGGCCCGACATGGGAGGTTCACAAGACCCTCATGCAAACCACATCCCCTATCGTCGATTGCGGCGTCCATTACGTCGATGTCATGTGCCAGATCACCGATGCCAAACCGGTCGAGGTGCGCGGCATGGGCCTGCGCCTTTCCAACGAAATCGCGCCTGACATGTACAATTACGGCCATTTCCAGGTGCTGTTCGATGATGGCAGCGTGGGTTGGTATGAGGCGGGCTGGGGACCGATGATGTCTGACACCGCCTTTTTCGTGAAGGATGTGGTCAGCCCGAACGGCGCCGTTTCCATCCGCATGCCCGAAAGCGCGCGGTCGGATGATCACGACACCCACACCAAAACCTCCACCATCCGCGTCCACCGCGTGGGCCAGCCGGATGAAGACCTGTCCATGGCCGACGAACCCGGCCATCAGGATCTGTGCGAACGCGAACAGGCCTTCATGGCCCGTGCCATCACCGAAGACCTCGATCTGTCGCGCCATATGGAAGACGCGGTCCAATCCCTCGCCATCTGCCTTGCCGCCGACGAAAGCGTCCGGTCCGGCCAGCCCGTCAAACTGTAAAGGGGCCTCCCATGGGTGCGCTGACGCTGTCCAAAGTCACAAAATCCTTCGGCAAGACCGATGTCATCAAAGGCGTGGACCTGCATGTCGAAGAAGGCGAATTCTGCGTCTTCGTTGGCCCCTCCGGCTGTGGCAAATCCACCCTCCTGCGCATGATCGCGGGGCTGGAGGATGTGACCACCGGCTCTGTCACGCTGGACGGGCGCGACATCACCCACGAGGCCCCTGCAAAACGCGAAATCGCCATGGTCTTTCAGACCTACGCGCTCTACCCCCACCTCACCGTGCGCGACAACATGAGCCTTGCCCTGAAGCAGGCCGGGGAGTCCAAGGCAAAGATCGACCAGTCCACGGCCCGCGCTGCATCCATGCTGGCGCTGGAACCCTATCTGGATCGCCGCCCCGCCGAACTGTCGGGCGGTCAGCGCCAGCGCGTCGCCATTGGCCGCGCCATCGTGCGCACGCCCAAGCTGTTCCTGTTTGACGAACCGCTATCAAACCTTGATGCCGCCCTGCGCGTCGCCACCCGGATTGAGATCGCCCGCCTGCACCGCGAACTGGGCGCCACCATGGTCTATGTCACCCATGATCAGGTTGAGGCGATGACACTGGCCGACAAGATCGTCGTCCTGCGCGCAGGCATCGTGGAACAGGTCGGTTCCCCGATGGAGTTGTACAACAACCCCGCCAATACCTTCGTCGCAGGCTTCATCGGCAGCCCGCAGATGAATTTTCTGAAATCCGCCGCCCTTGGCCTGCGCGGCGAAACCACCGGCATCCGCCCCGAACATCTGGCCCTGTCGCGCCAGTCGGGCCGCATCGCCGGGCGGGTCAGCCATGTGGAAAAGCTGGGCGGTGAAACGCTGGTCTATGCCCATACCGATCCGCACGGCCTACTTACGGTGCGGCTGTTCGGCGAACATGATTACACGGTGGATGAGGCTGTCCACCTGACCCCCGATGAAACCCGCGCCTTCCATTTCGATGCCGCCGGTCAACGCCTGCGCTGACCCCTGATTTCGCCCCTGACTGAGTCTTTTTCGCCATATTCTGTGGCAGGCCACCACCCGTAAGGGCGGCATTGTTCGAAAAGTGCTGGAATCGTGGCGCGAATAAGGCTATGCATTTTCGCAAGGCCCGCGAAAAGGGCCAATCAAGAGCGGTGCGCCGGCACTTTTTCCGGTGGTTGAGGCGGAGTAAATAGTATGAGTTCGGCGATTGATTTCGCCGTCCGCACAGCAGCGGGCGGCACCACGTATGGTCATGTGGCAGGCCCCGGTGAAAGCACATTCATCCAGGCCGGATTGGGCGACAGCCTTTCCCTGAACCTCAGCCCGCAAAGCGTGATCGGCTATACGCGCAGCGGAAACGATCTGGTGATCGAACTGTCCGACGGCCGCACCATCACGGTGGCCGATTGGTTCGATGCCACGGCTGACAACCCGAACACACTCTACCTGTCCAGCAACGGCATGGTGACAGAGGTTCAGCTCACCGATCCGGGCGATGGCATTCTGGTCGCCAACTTCTCGCTTGCCGCCGGCAACGAAAAGTGGAGCCCGCTTGACGACCTCCGCTTTGATGACGGCGATCCCGTCGTCACCCTTGCCGGAACGGGCGAGGATGAGCCCGCCGGAATGGGCATCTTTGCCCCCGCACTGTTGGGCTGGGGCGGGGCTGGCATTGGTGCTGCTGCACTGGTCGGTGGCGCCATCATCGGTGGCGGCGGCGGCGGCGGCGGCGGTGGTGGAGGCGGTGGCCCGACCTATACCCGTACCATCGATGGCGCAGGCACCAACACCACGATCACCACCAACACCTCGCCCCCAACGATCAACGTGAACGGCACCGGCATTCCCGGCGACACGGTCGCCGTCACCATCGGCAACCAGACCCGCACCGTGACCGTTGCCCCCGATGGCACCTGGACGGCGGCCTTCTCCGGCCCGAACCTTCCTGCTGATGGCACCCATACCGCCACGGCGGTCTTTACCGGGGGCGGGACCACCGAAACGCTTACCGGCGGTGGCTTCGTCATCGACATGACCCCGCCGCCTGTCGCCGCCACCAACGGCGTGCAATCGTCGGGCGATGTCGAAAACCTGGCCGAATACGGCGATGGCGTCACCCTCGGCGGCACAAGCGAACCCGGCGCCACGGTCAATGTCACCCTCGGCACGCCCGGTACGCCGGGGGCCATCACGCGTGCCGCAACGGTCAATCCCGATGGCACCTGGACCATCACCTTCACCCCACAGGAAATCGCGGGCGGCGAACGCAATCAGTCCGTGACCATCGTCGCGACCGACCGCCTCGGCAACACCCGCAGCATCACCGAAACCATTGTTCTTGATACCATCGCCCCGCCGCTCGCCCTGAACAGCGTGGCTGGTGACAACCTCGTCAACCGCAGCGAAAGCCAATCCGCCATCGTGGTCAGCGGCACCGCGACGCCGAACAGCACGGTCACGCTGACCATCGAAGGCATCCCCGGCACGGTCACCCGCACGGTGGATGCCAACGGCGTCTGGACGCATGAATTGCCCGCAGGCACCTTCCCGCCCGGCACCTATACCCGCAACATCACCGCCACCACGTCAGACGCGGCCGGAAACCCCACCACGGTCACCCGCACGCTGAACATCGACACGGAAATGTCGGTCGCCATCAATCCGGGTGCCTTCGCCAACGACAATGTGGTGAACCTTGCGGAATCGAACGGCAGCCTCACCCTGTCGGGGACCGTTGCCCGCGATGCCACGCGGGTTGAGGTGCAGTGGCTCGGCCAGCCTATCCCCGCCACGCTGAACGGCGATGGCACATGGTCGGTGCAGTTCCCGCCGGGTTCGGCGGGGGCGTTCACCCGCGACAGCACGCTCACCGTCACCGCATGGGATGCGGCAGGGAACCGCGAAACCACCACCCGTCCCGTCCGGATCGATCTGGAAACCACGCTGAACGTCGAACAAAATCCGGTCGGCACCGATAACATCCTGTCGGGCAGCGAACGCGCGGCAGGGTTCACCCTTGATGGCGAAGGCGAACCGGGCGCACGGGTTTACCTCAACCTCAACGGCACCGATTACGGCCCCGTCACGGTGGGTGCAGATGGCCGTTGGTCCCACACCTTTGCCCCCGGCTCATTGGCCGGGCTGACGGATGCACAGGGCGGCACCATCACCGCCTATTCCATCGACGCCGCCGGAAACCGCAGCTCGACAGAGACCCGCACCTTCAACGTCGACACCACTGTCGGCAATTTCACCTTCGCCGCGCCCGATCTGAACGGCGCGGTCAATGACGGCCCGCGCGATCCGTCGGTCCTCAATGCCGCCGAACGTAACGCAGGCTTGGTGGTTGAAGGCACCGTCGAACCGGGCTCGTCCGTCCGCATCACGGTGTCGGGAACCAATTGGTCCATCACCATCCCCGCCGAACAGACGATGAGCGGCACCTGGCGGATCACCTTGCCGCGCGATGCCCTGCCCGAAGGCGCGGCAACCTCGGCAACCATCACCGCCACGGCAACAGACCGTCATGGCAACACCTCGCCGCCGCAGGAACGCACCGTCGCGATTGACACGGTCGTTGCCGATTTCAATGCAGGCGACATCCGCCTTGGCACCGGTACCGACAACATCCTCAACGCCAATGAACATGGCGCGGGCCTGCCCGTTTCCGGCCGGGCCGAGCCAGGGTCCACCATTAACGTCACGGTCAACGGCCACACTCGCAGCGTGCTGGTCGGTGACAATGGACAATGGACAGTCACTTTCACCCCCGACCAGATCCCCACCGGGGAACGCGCGAACATCCCCGTTACCGTTTCGGCCACCGACAGCGCGGGCAATGTAAGCGGTCCGCACACCGTCAACTTCTCGGTCGATACCATCGCCCCGAACACGCCCGAGGTTCTGCGGACCGAAGATTTCGCCGGCGGCTACAGCGCGATCACGACAACCAACACCAACGACACCTACCGCTTCCACCGGGTGGACAGCACGGGTGCCGCAACGCCCATCCTGGCCGATGAAAGCATGACGAACCGGGGCGAGGACCGGTTCGACTTCCGCACTGACATCCCCGATGGCAGCTACCTTGTGATCAACACACGCGACGGGGCGGGGAACGAGGCGAACACGTTGTTCATCAAGAACACCGCAACCGGCGTGGCTGTGGATCTGACACGCCAAGGTCTTGAAAACTTTGATCTGTCGGCAATCGATCTGACCCGCGCCCCCGATGCACGCCTCACCATCAACGCCCAGCAGTTGGAGTCGCTTACCGGCCCGGATCAGCGCCTGATTGTGAAGGGTGAATCGACCGATCAGGTCACGCTCCGCAATGTGACCAACGTGCAGGACGATGTGGTGATCAACGGGCAACGCTATGACATCTACACTTTGGGCAACAACGGCGCGCAGGTGCTGCTCGAAGATGATGTGTCGCGCACGGTGATTGTCTGACGCAAAGGCCATGACCCCCCCACGCCGCCAAACCCCATCGGCCAGAGCGGCACCGCTCAACCACCCCCGCGCCGTTTCCGGGGCGCTTCTGGCCGTGGCGGTGCTGCTTTCCGGGTGTCAGGGCGGGTTGCAGCCGCCCTCGATGCTAGCATTTGGCCGGGGCCATGCCCCCGCCGATCCCGCGCTTCGCCAGCGTCTCGCCCCGGAAAGCGGCACCGCCGCCTCTGCTGTCATCGCCGAACTGGCGTCTCGGCAGTCCATCCTGCCGCCGGGCAGTGCCTATGCCCGCATCGCGGATGCGGTCCTCGCCGCCAATCCCGGGGCCGATGCCGCCGAACTTGGCCTCGCTCGTCTGCGGGCTGAGGCTGCGTCGCGCAACGGCTGGCCCACAATCGCCCCTGCGGTCACGCTCAACAGCCTTGCAGGCCTTGCCGCGCAACTGGTGGTCGACCAGCCCCTGCTGGATCATGGCCGCCGTCAGGCCGAACGCGCCCGCGCCGCGGCCGAGGTGGACCTTGCCGCCGTCACCCTGACCACCCGTCAGAACGCCCGTATCCATGAGGGGTTGTCGCTTTACCTCACTGCCGAACAGGCCCGCGCCCAATCAGTTATCGCCGCCCGCGCCGCCACGCGCCTTTCCACCCTGCATGACATTGTTCAGGCCCGCATCGACGGCGGCCTCTCCGACCGCAGCGAAGAGCAGATCATCGCCCAGACCATGGCCGAAATGCAGGCGACGCTGGCCACCGACGGCCAGACCCGCGCGCAGGCACTGGCCGATCTCGCCGCGCTGACGGGCCACAGCCCGCCTGCCGATCTGACCGGTACTCACCCGCTGCCTGCCGTGCCGCAAACCGACGCGCTTTCTGTCCTTCGGGCGCAGGCCGATGGCGCAAAAGCGCTGGCCGAGGCGCGGATCACCCGTGCCAACGCCCTGCCGGGCCTTTCCGCCAATGCCACCCTGTCCGAGAACGGCATCACCCCCGGCCTTGGTATCGGTGGCGTCCGCCTTGGCCTTGGCAGCCCCGCCACGCTTGCCGCCGCAGATGCCACCCCCGATCTTGTCGCCCGCCAGACCGCCGAACAGCGCCAGATAGCCGACCGTCGCCGCACCGAACTTCAGGGCCGGATCGACCAGCTTCGCACCCGGCAATTGCAGGGCGAAACTGTGCTGCGCCAGACGCTCGACAACCTTGATCTCTATGTCGAACAATACAGCATCGGTCGCCGCAGCCTGACCGACCTTACCGCACAAACCGCCGCCGCCGCGCGGATGGAACGGGATCAGGCCGCCTTTCCCTATGAAATCGCAAAGGCCGAACTGGAACTTGCGCGCGACATCGGCGCGCTGGTTGATGGGGGCAGGCTGTGACAGCCCCACCGAAACCGCAGGTCGTCTCTTTCGACATGCACCCCGCCCGTGCCGCGCAACCGCCTGCCGTCGCCTTTGCCCCGATCACCCCCCCGCAACCCGCCGCCCCGCTGCGCGCCCGTGCGGAACTGGCCTCGGTCCTGTCCTCACGTCTTGGCGGGCGGCTGCTGACTTCGGATGTGGTGGACCTGCTCACTGTCACAGGTGCGCCGGATCGCCCCGGTCTGGATCACCTCTCTGCCGCGTTTCGCCGCGCGGGCTATTCCGTCGCGCTTGACCATGATCCCGCGCTGGGCGCGCTGCCGGCGTTGGCCGAGATGGCCACCGGGCAGATCGTCCTTGTCCTCGCCCGCAATGCCGACTCGCTGGCCATTTACGACCCCACCACCGATGACCGCAGCGCCGATGTGCCGCTGGCCGATTTCACCGCCCATCACAGCGGATGGGTGCTCCGCGTTCGCCTCCCCTTTGCCGAGGTAGAGGCCCGCCACACCGATCCCGAAGCAGCCCCGCATTGGTTCTGGTCCGAATTCCGCCACCACCGCCGCCCGATGATGGAGGTTGCCGCCGCCTCGCTCACGGCAAACGTCCTTGCCACCGCCATCGCGCTTTATGCCCTGCAAATCTATGATCGGGTGATCCCCAACCAATCCGAACCCACGCTCTGGGTGCTGACGCTGGGCGCGTTGTTGGCCGTCGCCTTTGATGGCGCGCTGCGGATCGCCCGCGCCGCGCTGATGGACAATACCGGCCGCAAGATCGAACTGGCGGTGCAAGATCGGCTGATGCAGCGCCTGCTTGGCATGCGCGCTGCCCCCGGCGAACGCCAACCGTCACAGGTGTTTGGCGCCATGCGCGATTTCGGATCGGTGCGCGAATTCTTCACCGCCTCCACCATCGGCACGATGGCCGATCTGCCCTTCCTCGTGATCTTCCTCGCCCTTGTCGCCATGATCGGTGGCAACCTTGTCTGGGTGCTGGTTCTGGGCGGCATCCTCATGGTCGCCCCCGGGTTCTTCCTGCAATCGCGCATGATTGCGCTGACCAACTCCACCCAGGGTGCGAACACCAAGGCCGCGAAACTGCTGTATGAAGCGGTCTTCGAACATGAAACCCTCACCACCCAGCGCGGGCAGGATCGCGTCCGCCGTCTTTGGGCGGAACTTGTGGCTCTCTCTGCCCTGCGCGCATCGGACCAGCGCCATTTGACCACGCTTTTGGGTTCCTGGGCGCAGGCGGTGCAACAGGCCACCTATATCGCTGTCATCCTGATCGGCACCTATATGGTCTTTGCGGGCAGCTTCACCGTGGGCACGATCATCGCCGTCTCCATGCTCACCGCCCGCACGCTCGCCCCGCTGACACAGCTTTCCTCCACCCTCGCCCGCTGGTCGCAGGTCAAGGCCGCGCTGACGGGCCTAGAGGCGATTGCCCAATCCCAGCAATCCGAAGACCCCGCCCGTCGCTACCTGCGCCGCGAAACCATCACCGGCCAATTCGACCTGCGCGAGCTTAGCTTCCGCTACAGCCCCGACGCCTCCCCCACTGTCGATGTCCCCGCTCTCGCCATCCCCGCCGGACAACACGCCGCCATCCTCGGGGCCAACGGATCGGGCAAATCCACCCTGCTCAAGCTGCTGGCAGGCCTTTACGAACCCGGGGCAGGGCGCATCATGCTGGATGGCGTGGACCTGTCGCAAATCCACCCGCGCGATCTGCGCCGCCATATCGGCTATCTGGGGCAAGAGGTGCGCCTCTTCTCGGGCACGCTGCGCGACAACCTGACGATGTCGGATCTGGAACGCGATGATGACCGCCTTCTCGCCGCGCTGGATTTTGCAGGCCTCGGCCAATTTGTCCGCAGCCACCCCAAGGGCCTTGATCTGGAAATCCGCGAAATGGGCGAAGGCCTGTCCGTCGGTCAACGCCAGTCGATGGGTTGGGCGCGGCTCTGGTTGCAAAATCCCCGCGTCGTGCTGCTGGATGAACCCACCGCCGCGCTGGACCAGACGCTGGAATCCACACTTGTCTCGCGCCTGTCGCATTGGCTGCACGGGCGCACTGCCATCATCGCCACCCACCGCGTGCCGATCCTGCAACTGACCACCCGCACGCTGATCTTGCAAAACGGCCGCCTCGCCGTTGATGGCCCGCGCGATGCGGTGCTGGCCCATCTGGCCAAGGCGGGCAAATGACGCTTGCAACCTTCGACGCCCCGCTTGAACGCCGCAGCAACCACCCGTCCTGGACCGTCCGCCTGATCGGGGCCACGGTGGCGGCCTTCCTCATCTGGGCCGCCTTCGCCTGGGTCGAAGAGATTGTCCGCGCCCCCGGCCAGATCGTCCCCTCCTCGCGCCCGCAGATCATCCAGAACCTCGAAGGTGGCATCCTCGCCGAACTGAACGTGGCCGAGGGCGACACGGTCGAGGCTGGCCATGTGCTGGCCCGCCTTTACGGTACGCAATACCAGTCCACCGTCGATGACCTGACCGACCAGATTGCCGCGCTCGATATCCGTAGGCTCAGGCTAGAGGCCGAACTCGCGGATACCGACAGCTTTACCCCGCCCGCCGCGCTGGCCGCCCGCGTGCCGGAAATCGTGGCCTCGGAACAGGCCCTGCTGACCGCCCGCCGCACCGACCTGTCCTCGCGGCTCACAGGCGCGCGCGCCGTGCTGGATCAGGCCGCGCAGGAAGAGGATATGGTCCGCCGCATGGCCGACCGTGGCCTTGCGCCCGAAATCGAACTGACCCGCGCCGAAAAGGCGCTCGCCGATGCCCGCGCCCGGCTTGAGGAAATCGCCACGCAGGCCGAACTGATCCGCGCCGATGAATACGCCAAGACGCAAGGCGAACTCGCCTCCCTGCGCCAGCGCCTGAAACTGTCACAGGATCAGCTTGCACGCACCACCCTTACCGCGCCGATGCGCGGCATCGTCAACCGCATCGCCGTCACCACCATCGGTGGCGTCGTCCGCCCGGGCGAGGAAATCCTTCAGATCATCCCGCTCGACACTGGCCTCTTTGTCGAAGCCAAGGTCAAACCCGCCGACATCGCCCCCCTGCGCGAAGGGCAGAAAGCCACGATCAAGCTGTCGGCCTATGATTACGCCATCTGGGGCACCTTGCCCGCCACCATCACCTTCGTCTCTGCCGATACCTTTCGGGATGAACGCACGCGCGACGCCGAACCCCATTACCGCGTCACGCTGCGCGTTGATCTGGATGCCCTGACCGACCGTCAGAAGACCCTCGCCATCCGCCCCGGCATGCAGGCCGAGGTGGAATTTCAAACCGGCGGCAAGACCATCCTCACTTACCTGACCAAACCGCTCTGGCGCGGAAGCGAAGCGCTGCGCGAAAGATAGGGACGTTAACGCGCAAGCCGTTCGGCCACATCACGCTCCCGCTGATCCACAGGGCGCGCGCGCATTTCCGGCCCGGTCACTGCGCCCGGCCTGACTGTCATGCGCTTTTCACAAGACAACACCGCCGCGTCGGTGCAAAAACCGCCATGACGGGGCGGCAAACCGCTTGTGAACCGCCCGAAAACGGCTACTTTCGGCCTCCCCGGACGGTGGACAGGGTCGGGGCAAGATCAACGGGATGGTGACCATGAAACTCTCGATCGAACGCGGCACGCTGCTCAAGGCGCTGGCACAGGCGCAATCCGTCGTGGAACGCCGCAACACCATTCCGATCCTCGCCAACGTGCTGATCGAAGCCGACGGCAATCAGGTCAGCTTCCGCGCCACCGATCTGGATATCGAGGTGCTCGACCGCGCTCCCGCCATGGTGGAACGCAGCGGTGCCACCACGGTTTCTGCCGTCATGCTGCATGAAATCGTCCGCAAACTGCCCGATGGCGCGCTCGTCAACCTGACCGAGGATGGCGCCGCAGGCCGCCTGACCATCACTGCAGGCCGGTCTACCTTCAGCCTCGCCACGCTCCCGAAAGAGGACTTCCCGGTCATGGCGACCTCGGAATACTCCACCAACTTTTCGGCCCCTGCAGGCGTGCTGCGCCGCCTGTTCGACAAGGCGAAATTCGCCATCTCGACCGAAGAGACGCGCTATTACCTCAACGGCGTCTACATGCACACCTCCACCGGCGAAGACGGCCCGGTGCTGCGCTGCGTGGCCACCGATGGCCACCGCCTTGCCCGCATCGACGCGCCCCTTCCCGAAGGCGCGCAGGGCATGGCCGGCGTGATCGTCCCGCGCAAGACAGTGGGCGAATTGCGCAAGCTGCTGGATGATGACGATGCCGCCATCGCAGTGTCGGTGTCGGAAACCAAGGTCCGCTTTGCCACCCCTGCCATCACCCTGACCTCCAAGGTCATTGACGGCACTTTCCCTGATTACACCCGCGTCATCCCCACCGGAAACACCAAGCGGCTGGAGGTGGATGCCTCGGAATTCGCCAAGGCGGTCGACCGCGTCGCCACCGTGTCATCCGAACGCTCACGCGCCGTGAAGCTTAGCCTGGACGAAGACCGCCTGATCCTGTCGGTCAACGCCCCCGACAGCGGCGCCGCCGAAGAAGAACTCGCCGTCGCCTATGGCGATGAACGGCTGGAAATCGGCTTCAACGCCAAGTACCTGCTGGAAATCGCCAGCCAGGTGGATCGCGAAAACGCCGTCTTCCTGTTCAACTCCTCCGGCGACCCCACCCTCATGCGCGAAGGCAATGACATGTCGGCGGTCTATGTCGTCATGCCGATGCGTGTCTGAACCGTGGAACCGGGGGTTTCACACCCCCGGACCCCCGTGGGATATTTTTCCAGAGAAGATGGAGGCTAGTGTGGGTGGACTGATCCTCTCCACCCTGACACTTTCGCATTTCCGTAGCCACCGCGCGGCACGGGTGGCCTTTGATGGCCGCCCCGTCGCCATTTCCGGCCCCAACGGCGCTGGCAAGACCAACATCCTCGAAGCCGTCTCCCTTCTCTCCCCCGGCCGGGGCCTGCGCCGCGCGGGGGCCGAGGAACTGGCCCGCAAGCCGGAATCCTTGGGCTGGAAAATCCGCGCCGAAACAAACGCCCCTTTTCATGATCTGGAAACCTTCGCCGAAGGCACCGCCCCGCGTCAGGTTCGCATCGATGGCAAGGCCGCCACGCAGGTCGCCCTTGGCCGCATCCTGCGCGTCCTCTGGCTTGTCCCAGCGATGGACAGGTTGTGGATCGAAGCCGCAGAAGGCCGCCGCCGTTTTCTGGACCGCATGACGCTCAGCTTTGCCCCCGATCATGCCGAAGCCGTGCTGGCCTATGAAAAGGCCATGCGCGACCGCAACCGCCTGCTCAAGGACATGGTCACCGACGCGCATTGGTACACTGCGCTGGAATCCCAGATGGCCGAGGCGGCGTCGCAGATCACCGCCAACCGCCACCACGCGCTTGCCCGCATCGCGGACGCGCAAACTGGCGCAGAAACCACCTTTCCCGCCGCAACGCTGGCGCTGATCGGCCCCGAAGGCGATGACATCCCCGATGATCTTGCCCCCGCGCTGGCCGACAACCGCCGCCGCGACATGGCCGCCGGGCGCACACTTATTGGCCCGCACCGCGCCGATCTGTCGGCCATCTTCACCGCCAAGGGCGTTCCCGCCGATCAATGCTCTACCGGCGAACAGAAGGCGCTGCTGATTTCGCTGATCCTCGCCAACGCCCGCGCCCTTGCCGCCGATCTCGGCACACCCCCCATCCTGCTGCTGGATGAGGTGGCCGCCCATCTGGACCAGAACCGCCGCGCGGCGCTGTATGATGAGATTTGCGCGCTGGGCGCGCAGGCTCTGATGACGGGCACCGAACCCGGGCTGTTTGACAGTCTCGGCCCACGGGCGCAGAACATCACCGTCGCCGACGAGGGCGGCCTGTCCAAGGTTATCGAAACATGACGCCCCAGCGCATCACCCTGATCACCCTCGGCGTGGCTGACCTCGCCTCTGCCCGCGCCTTCTATGCCCGCCTCGGCTGGCAGGAGCACGGCGAAAGCCAGCCGGGCATCGCCTTCTTCCAGCTTTACGGTCAGGCCCTCGCCCTGTTCGGGCGCGACGCGCTGGCCGCCGATCAGGGCCGCCCCGGCACCACCCTCGGCTCGGGCGCCGTCACCCTGTGCCAGAACTTCACCACAGAGGCCGAGGTTGACGCCGCCTTCACCGCCGCCCTTGCCGCAGGCGGCACCGCCCTCAAAGCCCCGGAAAAGGTGTTCTGGGGCGGTTATTCCGGTTACTGGGCCGATGCCGATGGCCATGTCTGGGAAGTGGCGATGAATCCCTTCTGGCCGCTCGCGCCAGACGGCACCCTTACCCTGCCAGTGCCGAAATGACCGTCACCGCCTACCAACTCCTTCTTTACGCGGGCGGCATGGCTGCGCTCTGGGCCATTCCCGGCCCGGTCTGGGTGGCGCTGACCGCGCGCGCGCTGTCGGGTGGCATGGCGGGGGCCTGGCCGCTGGCCGTGGGCGTGGCGCTGGGCGATCTGATCTGGCCCCTCGCGGCCATCCTTGGCCTGACCTGGATCGAAAGCGCCTGGGGCGACTACCTCGCTGCCCTGCGCTGGGTCGCCGCCGCCATCTTCATCGCGATGGGCGTGATGCTGATCCGCAAACCCGCCGCCACCCTGAACGCGGATTCCCGTCTTACCAAACCGGGCCTTTGGGCGGGTTTCTCGGTCGGCGTCGCTGCCGTGATCGGCAACCCCAAGGCCATCCTGTTCTACATGGGTGCGTTGCCCGGCTTCTTCGATCTCGGCACCCTGCAAACCCCCGATATCATCGCCATCATCGCCATTTCTGCCTTCATCCCGATGATCGGAAACCTCGGCTTGGCATGGTTCCTCGACCGCGCGCGTCGGCTGCTTTCCAGCCCTGAAAGCATCCGCCGCCTGAATGTCGGTTCGGGTGTCCTGCTTATCCTTGTGGGCCTCATCATCCCCTTCACCTGACCGCAATATATTGTGCCTTGGGCGTGACATTCCCGCCCCCACCCGCTATAAATCGCGGGCAATTCAAGGGATCCCGACCTATGGCCGAAGCCGCGAAGAAACCCGCCGAATATGGCGCCGATTCCATCAAGGTTCTCAAGGGGTTAGAGGCTGTCCGCAAACGCCCCGGCATGTATATCGGTGACACCGATGATGGGTCGGGCCTGCATCACATGGTCTACGAAGTCGTCGACAACGGCATTGATGAGGCATTGGCAGGCCACGCCACCGCCGTATCCGTGAAAATCCACGCGGATTCCAGCGTATCGGTCCGCGACAACGGCCGCGGCATCCCTGTTGATATCCATCAGGAAGAAGGCGTCTCGGCGGCCGAGGTCATCATGACCCAGCTTCACGCCGGCGGTAAATTCAACAACACCGATGACAGCGGCAACGCCTACAAAGTATCGGGCGGCCTGCACGGTGTGGGCGTGTCCGTCGTCAACGCCCTGTCGGAATGGCTGGAACTGACCGTCTGGCGGGATGAAACCGAATACCGCGCCCGCTTTGAACATGGCGAATGCGTCACCCATGTCTATCCGGTTGGCCCGGCCCCCGGCATGCGTGGCACCGAAGTGCGCTTTCTTGCCAGCGCCAAGACCAACACGCCCGAAGGCACCTTTTCCAACCTCGAATACCACTTCAAAACGCTGGAAAACCGCCTGCGCGAACTGGCCTTCCTCAATTCCGGCGTGCGGATCATCGTCGAAGACGAACGCCCCGCCGAACCGCTGAAAACCGAACTGTTCTACGAAGGCGGCGTGCGCGAATACGTCAAATACCTCGACCGTTCCAAATCTTCGATCATGCCGGAACCGATTTACATGGTCGGTGAAAAGAACGGCATCGGCGTCGAAGTGGCGATGTGGTGGAATGACAGCTATCACGAAACCGTACTGCCCTTCACCAACAACATCCCCCAGCGCGACGGCGGCACGCATATGGCGGGCTTCCGCGGCGCGCTGACCCGCACGATCAACAACTACGCCCAGACCTCTGGCATCGCGAAAAAGGAAAAGGTCGATTTCACCGGCGACGATGCGCGCGAAGGCCTGACCTGCGTGCTGTCGGTCAAGGTGCCCGATCCCAAATTCTCCAGCCAGACCAAGGACAAGCTGGTCTCGTCCGAGGTTCGCCCCGCCGTTGAAAACCTCGTCAATGAAAAGCTGGCCGAATGGTTCGAGGAAAACCCCCAGAACGCCAAGATCATCGTCGGCAAGATCATCGAGGCGGCGCTGGCCCGCGAAGCCGCCCGCAAGGCGCGCGAACTCACCCGCCGCAAAACCGCGCTGGATGTGGCCTCGCTCCCCGGCAAACTGGCCGATTGCCAGGAACGTGATCCCGCCAAATCCGAACTGTTTCTGGTCGAGGGTGACTCCGCCGGCGGCTCGGCCAAACAGGGCCGTTCCCGATCAAATCAGGCGGTGCTTCCGCTCAAGGGGAAAATCCTCAACGTCGAACGCGCCCGCTTTGACCGTATGCTTGCCAGCCAGGAAATCGGCACCCTCATCACCGCGCTGGGTACTGGCATCGGGCGCGATGAGTTTGACATCAAGAAACTGCGCTACCACAAGATCGTCATCATGACCGATGCCGATGTCGATGGCGCGCATATCCGTACCCTGATCCTGACCTTCTTCTTCCGCCAGATGCCGGAACTGATCGAAGGCGGATACCTCTACATCGCCCAACCCCCGCTCTACAAAGTCGCCCGCGGCAAATCCGAGGTCTATATCAAGGATCAGGCCGGGCTTGAGGATTACCTGATCGACATGGGCGTCGATGGCGCGATCCTGCGCCTTGGCTCGGGCGAGGAAATCGCCGGGGCCGACCTGCGCCGCGTGATCGAAGGCGCGCGTCAATTCCGCCGCATCCTTGATGCCTTCCCCACCAACTACCCGCGCGGAATTCTGGAACAGGCCGCGCTGGCAGGGGCTTTTGACGCAGGCCAAGCCGATGCCGACCTTCAGGCCGTCGCCGATACCGTCGCCCGCCGCCTGAACCTCATCGCCGCCGAATACGAAAAGGGCTGGATCGGCCGCATCACCCAAGATCACGGCATCCGCCTCGCCCGCGTTCTGCGCGGCGTCGAAGAGCTGCGCACACTCGACGGCGCGGTGCTTCGCTCCGGCGAAGCCCGCCGCCTGTCCGCGGCCTCGCAAGACACCCGCGACATCTATCGCAACGAGGCGCGACTGGTGCGGAAGGACCGCGAACAGCTGGTCTACGGCCCCATCGACCTGCTGAAATCCATCCTGACTGAGGGCGAAAAGGGCCTGTCCCTGCAACGCTACAAGGGCCTTGGCGAGATGAACCCCGAACAGCTCTGGGAAACCACGCTCGATCCAGATGCCCGCACCCTGTTGCAGGTCAAGGTGGACGATCTGGCCGAAGCCGACGACATCTTCACCAAACTGATGGGCGATGTGGTGGAACCACGCCGCGAATTCATCCAGCAGAACGCGCTGAACGTCGAAAACCTCGACTTCTAACAGTTCACCAAAATCCGGGCGGCACGGTCAAAGGCCGTGTCGATCCGGGCGCGGGCAGGCCCGGTGATACCCACATCATCCAGTGCGCGGCCCATGCAGCCCAGCCAATCCTCGGCATCGCGCAGCCGGATCGGCACATGGGCATGCACCTCGCGC
Organism: Paracoccaceae bacterium; assembly: GCA_022843025.1. Classification (GTDB taxonomy): domain Bacteria; phylum Pseudomonadota; class Alphaproteobacteria; order Rhodobacterales; family Rhodobacteraceae; genus Paragemmobacter. The sequence continues at coordinate 343,358 of JALHOL010000004.1, forward strand.
AGGTTCATATGCCCGTGCCGTTCCGCATAATACCGCCGCCCGCCAAAGAACCCGCACAGGAAATCGAACTGCTCGGCCCGCACATGGCCGATCCCATGCCCCTGGAAATGCAGGTCCAGAATCCGCGCCCCCTCGGGTGCCGTCTCGATCAGATCATAGAACCGCGCCACCAGCGCCCGCACCACCGGTTCGCCACCAATCTCCTCCACCACGCTTGTCATGCGGCCTCCTTCATCGCCGCCATCAGGCGCGCGAAAGGGCAGGGGGTCAATGTGACACCCGCCAACCGCATCCTCAAAACCGACTGTGGAAGATATGGCGATCCCGGCAGGACTTGAACCTGCAACCTTCCCCTTAGGAGGGGGACGCTCTATCCGTTGAGCTACGGGACCAACCGCCGCCTTGATGCGCGAAAACGATTTTCGGCGCAACAGTCCCGGTCAGATCATCAGGAAAAGAAAAAGGGGGAAGTGAATTTTTGGCCCACCACTTCCCCCTCATGTCCGTTGCGCCAGGTTTGAGAGCTTGCAGGACGCGCGGGATATCGCCAGCACAGTGATTTACACATTGGCTGTTAGCGCTACCATAACCCATCATCCGCCCTTGGACAAGAGGGTGTTTACGTCTAACAATGCACGCATTCCGCGTAGTCAGGACGTGCCTCAGTGACCAAACCCCCCAGCATCGACCCCCGCCGCACGCTTACCCTTCGTGATGTTTCCGAAGCCTCAGGCGTCAGCGAAATGACCGTCAGCCGCGTGCTGCGCAACCGGGGTGATGTGTCAGACGCCACCCGCGAACGGGTGCTAGAGGCCGCGCGCACGCTGGGCTACGTCCCCAACAAGATCGCAGGCGCCCTCGCCTCGCAGCGCGTCAATCTCGTGGGCGTGATCATCCCGTCCCTGTCGAACATGGTCTTCCCCGAGGTGCTGACCGGAGTCTCCGACACGCTGGAAGATACCGGCCTGCAACCCGTGGTCGGCGTCACCAATTACTCGCCCGAACGCGAGGAAACGGTGATCTATGAAATGCTGTCCTGGCGGCCATCGGGCATGATCATCGCAGGGCTTGAACACACCGATGCCTCCCGCGCCATGCTGGCCCAGGCCGGTATCCCCATCGTGGAAATCATGGATATCGACGGCACCCCCGTCGACAGCGCGGTTGGCATTTCCCATCGCCGCGCCGGTCGGCAAATGGCCGAGGCGATCATCGCCGCAGGTTATCGCCGCATCGCCTTTTGCGGCACCATGATGCCGTATGACCACCGCGCGAAGAAGCGCCTCGAAGGTTTCGAAGAAGCCCTCGCCAAGGCGGGCCTCGCGCTGGCCGACCGTGAGTTTTATTCCGGTGGCTCGGCCCTGCTGAAGGGTCGGGAAATGACCGAAGCCGTCCTGAAACGCAGCCCGGATGTCGATTTCCTATACTATTCCAACGATATGATCGGGGCAGGGGGCCTGCTCTACTGCCTTGCCAACGGCATCGACGTGCCCGGCAAGGTGGGCCTTGCCGGTTTCAACGGCGTCGAACTCCTCGACGGCCTGCCGCGCAAATTGGCCACCATGGATGCCTGCCGCCTCGAAATCGGCCGCCGCGCCGCCCAGATCATCGCGGGCAAGCATGAAGGCCTTATCGGGGGCGAGGTGATCGAGCTTTTCCCAACCCTGCAACCGGGCGATACGATCCGCCCGGCCTGACGTCACCGGGCGTCACGCTCTACCACCACGCCGTACCATCCCAGCCCGTCATATTCTTCATAGCCCAGCGTTTGGGCAAAGCCGATCCGCGCGCCATCGGCGCCCGCCAGACAACCCCGCACCGCGCCGCCGCTGATCCCGGCGAAGCCTTGCAGGAAATCCTGATCATCCGATGACGCGATGATGCGGTGTTCCTTGTCCAGCAACAGCACGCGCCGCGTTTCCCACTCTGCTGCGGTGAACCCGGCTTCGTTTCGGACGATGATCTGCGCTTCTTTCTGCCAATCGAAAAAGACGGCCAACACCCCCACTGCGGCACCCTCTGCCTGCCCCCTGTCCCGCACAGCGGTGGCATAAACCAGAACCTTGCGGTTTTCGTGCAGACTGCTGCGGTGAACCCCCGACACCACATAGTCATGTCCCGACGCCAACCCGCGCGCCCGCCCGAACCAATCCAGCGCCTCGGGCGGCAAACCTTGTGCGCGCGCAGCGCTGCCCCCCCGGGCCGAAGCAATCACGCGCCCCTCCATATCCGTCAGCACCAGATCACAATAAACGGTGTAATAGCGGTGGATCGTGCGCAACCGCTCCTCGGCCAGCGTCAGCCGCTGCGCCACAGGATCTTTCAACACCTGCCAAAAGGCCGAATCCGTGGCCCACCACCGCACATCTGCCGTCCGCTCGAACAGGTTCCGCACGATCAGCTGGACCAGCGCCTGCGCCTTTTCCATCAAGGCGCGCGCGGCTGCCCCATCCAGCGCCTGCAACAAGTCGCCCGTCGCGGTGATCGCGGTCTGGACAATCGACATGACATCCAACCGGAACTGATCCGCGTTATCCTTTGTCTGGTCCGAAAGGCGCTTCATTTCCTGCGCAACGATGGAAAACCCGCGCCCATGCTGGCCCGCGCGGGCCGATTCGATCATCGAATTGACGGCGAGCATGTGCGACTGCATGACGACCTTGTCGTTGATGCGGCCAAAGGTTTCCACACGTTCGGCAATATTGTCTATCGTCGTCTTTAAACCGCGTCCGTGCATGTCAGCCCCAGATGTCGCACCGGTGACAGTCTAGCGCTGCATTCGTAAACAAAGACTTTCGCCGCCTGATCAGGCGCAAAGACTTTGGCCGGTCATCCCTGTCATTCGCGCCGTCACGATCTGCCCCTCCGGCTGATCCGCGCTGAACGCGACTTCGGTGAACTGCTCGGTCCGCCCCATGCGCGGCCCTTCCATCAGCACCCGATGCACCTGCCCCACCTGCGCCGTCAGATGCGCGGTCAGCGCCGCATCCCCCGCCGCCCGCAGCTGCGCCGCGCGCTCCTTGATGTCAGGGCCGCGAACCTGCGGCATCCGCGCGGCAGGCGTGCCCTTGCGGGGCGAAAACGGAAACACATGCAGGAAAGTCAGCCCGCAATCGCCCACAAGGTCGATCGACCGCTGGAACATCTCCTCCGTCTCGGTCGGGAAACCTGCAATGATATCCGCCCCGAACACCATATCAGGCCGCAGCCGCCGCGCCTCTTCGCAGAAGCGGATCGCATCATCCCGCAGATGCCGCCGCTTCATCCGCTTCAGGATCAGGTCATCCCCTGCCTGAAGGCTCAGATGCAGATGCGGCATCAGGCGCGGCTCGGTGGCAATCGCCCCCATCAGCGCCTCATCCGCCTCGATGCTGTCGATCGAACTGATCCGCAGCCGCGCCAGATCCGGCACCAGCCGCAAAATCCGCATCACCAGGTCGCCCAAGCGCGGCGTCGCGGGTAGGTCTGCGCCCCAGGATGTCAGGTCCACTCCGGTGAGAACCACCTCATTGAACCCCTTGTCCACCAGCCGCTTGATCTGCTCCACCACCACGCCCGCTGGAACGGACCGGGAATTCCCACGCCCATAGGGAATGATACAGAAGGTACAGCGATGGTCGCATCCGTTCTGCACCTGCACATAGGCCCGATGCCGCCCGAATCCGTCGATCAGATGCCCCGCCGTCTCCTTCACCGACATGATGTCGTCGACCTGCACCTTCTCGGTCACCCCAATCAGGTCAGGGGCCCGCAGGCCCTGCCACGTCTCCGCCTGCATCTTTTCGGTATTGCCGATCACCCGCGCCACTTCGGGCATGGCGGCAAATGTCTCCGGCTCCGTCTGCGCCGCGCAGCCGGTCACGATGATCGTGGCCCCCGGATGCTCACGGCTCAGCCGCCGAATCTCTTGCTTGGCCTTGCGCACGGCTTCCGCCGTCACCGCGCAAGTGTTGACCACCACCGCATTCTCCACCCCCGCAGCGGCGGAAAGCTCTTTCATCGCTTCCGTCTCATAGGCGTTCAGACGGCAGCCCAGCGTGGCGAAAACAGGCGCGTTCATGCAACCGACGCCCCGGAAAACTGGTTCACGAAATCCGGGCTCAGCCAGCCGTCAAACACATGCGCCACTGGCCCGGTCATCCAGACCCCATCCTCGCGCCAGTCGATCTCCAGCCGCCCGCCATCCACATCCATGATGACCTGCCGCCCCGTCAGCCCGCGCCGATGCGCCGCCACTGCCGTTGCACAGGCACCCGATCCGCAGGCCAAGGTGATCCCCGTGCCCCGCTCCCACACCCGCATCCGCAGGTGATCCGGACCAACGACAGAGGCAAATTCTACATTCGTCCGCGCCGGGAACAGCGGGTCATGCTCCACCGCCCGCCCGCGCCCGGCCACATCCACCGCTTCGGCATCGGGCACGAAGAACACGGCATGCGGATTTCCCATCCCCACCGCCACAGGATCGCCCTCCAGCGGCAGATGCAGCGTGTCCATCTCGCCTGCCAGCGGCACCTCATCCCATGCCACCTGCGGTGCACCCATGTTGACAGACACCAGCCCATCCCCGCGCCGCACCGCCGACAGCCCGCCGCGCGCCGTGACCAAGGTCACCGCCGCCTTGCCCGTTTGCCGCATCACATAGTCTGATACACAGCGCGTGGCATTCCCGCAGGCCCCGGCCCGCGTCCCGTCGCTGTTCCAGAAATCCAGCGCGAAATCGGCCCCTGCCGCATCGCGGATCTCGGCCAGCTGGTCAAACCCCACGCCCCGGTTCCGGTCGCCCAGCGCCCGCGCCAGCCCAGCCGTGACCACACCCGCGGAATCGGCCCCGCGCTTGCGCGAGTCGATCACCACGAAGTCATTGCCCAGCCCATGCATTTTCATGAAAGCCAGGCCACCAGGGGGCCGCTGTTCCAACATGCCCGCCCATATACGCCCGGGGCAGGGAATTATCCAGACCTGCGCAGTTTTTGCCCTTGACCCCCCCGCGCGTCGTCACTAATCACCGCCCACGTGGGGCCGGTAGCTCAGTTGGTAGAGCAGCTGACTTTTAATCAGCGGGTCACAGGTTCGAATCCTGTCCGGCTCACCACCCACTCCCCTTCCTTTTAGGCGTTGCTATCAAAGCGGATTTCCGCACGGCCCGCGCTGCGCGCTCGACAGCCCCGCACCGCTCGGGCAAATCCGCGCCATGGCGATTTTCTTCAGCATCGGAACGCTTCTTCTCGCCGCCTTTATGGCGCTGCGGCTTTTGCCCAAACTCGTGGGGCTGGCCTTCTGGCTTGGCTCTTCCGCCGTTACGGGCGGCAGCGCCCTCGCCATCCTCTACCTGCTGTCGCAGGGGCGCTAGGTCGTCGCCACCACGGCATCCGGCACAATGCCCGACCGTGCGATATAGCCCCGCACGTCCCGCCCCGCGAACAGGCCGTGATCTGCCACCAGCACAGCCCCCATCCCCGCCGCACGGCCGCCCAGCACATCGGTGTGCAGCGTGTCGCCCACCATCGCCAACCGCTCCGGCGGCAGGCCCATCTGCGCGCAGACATCATGGAACCCGTCGGCAAAGGGCTTGCCATACCAATGCGCCACGCCGCCAATGGCATCCAGCACCGCATGGGCAAACAATCCCGGCTCTTGCGAAAGCCCATCCTCGCGCGGGGCCACCAGATCGGGATTTGCCACCACAATCGGAATAGGCCGCCGCGCCAGCGCCGCCATCAGCCGCGCCTGCAACGCGGCTGTCCAGCGGACAGAGGAAAGAAACAACACCCCATCCGCCACATCAAACAGCCCGGGGTCGGCCACCGCATCCCCCACGCGCCCGGGTATATCGGAAAACCCGTCACCCTCTGCCGCAATTGCCGCCCAATGCGCGCCCGGCATCAGCATCCCGATCCGGCTTACCGCCACATCCCGGCTGGAAACCACCTCGTTTTCCGCGAAATCAAACCCCAGCCGCCGATACTTCACCAAGGCCTCGGCCTTCGTGTAACTCGCCGCATTGGTCAGCACGCACAGCTTCTTGCCCCGCGCGCGCAGCTCCGCCATCCGCGCCACTGCGCCGGGAATCGGCGTCTCACCCACATTAAGCACGCCAAAGGCATCCAGCACGAACCCATCCCACCGATCCGCCACTTCGGAAAGATCGCGCGCAAAGATTGGGGCCTCCGGGAACCGCGCGCCGGGCAACCTTGCCCGCACCGCCTCATAACGCAGGAACGCGGCCTCCGCGTCCCGCAGATCGTCAGACACTGGAATAACCCCCCTCGATCATCATCACCGCACCATTCACCAACCCCGAAGCGGGCGAGGCGAGATACAGCGCCATATCCGCCACTTCCACCGTCTCACCGAACCGCCGCGCGGGGGTCGCGGCGCGCATAGGCCCGCCCTTTTCCTCCGGCCCCCAAACCGCCTTGCCCATCGGCGTCAGAATCACCGTGGGGCAGATCGCATTGACCTGCACATTGTGCCGCGCCCACTCCGCGCAAAGCGACTTGGTCAGCGCGTTCAAAGCCCCCTTCGACGTCGCATAGGCCGCATGGTCATCCAGCGCGATCACCCCGGTCTGGGACGAGATGTTGATCACCTTCCCCCAGCGCTGCGCGATCATCGCAGGCCCCAGCGCCTGCGCCAGCAGGAACGGCGCGCGCACATTCACCGCCATCGTGGTGTCCCAATCCGCCAGCGTCAGGTCCACCGCAGGCGCGATCCGCGCAATCGCTGCGTTGTTCACCAGAATGTCGATGGTCCCCCAGGCCTCCAGCGCCTCACGCGCTGCCATCACCGGTCCCTCTGGCGTGCCCATCTCGGCCTCGATCACCAGACAGCGCCGCCCCTTTGCCTCAACCTCGCGCTTCACCTCCAGCAAGCCGGTCGCATCCCGCGCCACGGCCACGATATCCGCCCCCGCATCCGCGAACACACGGCAGATCTCGAACCCGATTCCCTTGCTTGCCCCGGTGACCAGCGCCTTGCGCCCGGCCAGCGAAAACCGCCCCTGCCATTCTGCCATGCCCGTCACTCCAGATTTGTATGCCGCGCCCGCATCGCATCGGGGGCAACCCCCAGCCGATCCCGCAGCATCAGCACCAGCATCTCGAGCACCAGATACTGCGCGCCCTCGAACAGCGAACCCATCGGCAAAACGCTCGCCACCGCAGGCCCCGTATCATCGGCCATCGTCTGCGCCGGAATAACCAGCACCCGGTCGCTTGCAGCAGGCAATGCCGCCCCCGGTTGCGCCGTCACGCAGGCCAGCCGCGCGCCATCGCGCCGCGCCACGCCCATCAACCCGCGCACCGTAGAGAAATCTCCGGGTCCCGCACTGACCACCAGCAGATCCCCCGCGCCCACGGGCGGGCAGGACATATCCCCCACCACATGGGCATCCAGCCCCATGTGATACAGCCGCATCGCAAGCGCCCGCATCATCAGCCCCTCACGGCCCACGCCGTAACAGACCACCCGCTTTGCCGCTGCCAGTTCGTCAACCATCCCCGCCAGCGCCGCAGGGTCCACCCCCGCTGCTGCGGCCTTCATCTCATCGGCGGCCCGCGCCACCAGATCGGCATAGCTCATCCCCGGCCCTCCTTCAGCCGCGGCAAGGGCAGGCTTGCCTCTACCGCTGTTTCAAGAAGCCCGCATTCATCCAGCAAATCCAGCACCGTATAGCGGCTGCGCAGGAACCGCGCGTGCAACGTGGTTCGTTGCAGATACTCCCGCCCCACCCCGATCTCCTCGGCCAGTGCGGGCGCACCCGCCGCATGCAGCGCCGTCACCATCGCATCGGGTGCCATCACCTGCGCACGCAGCCGCGCCGCCAACGCGGGCCAGCCATCGCGCAACCGCTCCAACCGCGCGCGCAACGCGGCGCCCTCCACATGCTTGGCGCGCACCTCTTCCACCGCCCGCGCCGCAATCTCGCCCGGCCCGAACGCCGCATGAATGGCCGCCGTCTTCTGCGCCAGCGTCGGCGCCGTCGCCACAATCGCCCCCACATCCAGCGTGGAAAGATCCTGCTCCAGCAGCCAGTCGAACAATCGCAGCGCCATCACGCAGCCCACGGCAACGCAGGCGCCATGGCTCACTCGTTCGCCGCCGAATTTCAGATCGTCCATCTCCCACAGATGCGCAATCTGGTGATCCGCCCCCGACGCAGGCCGCGACGACCCGTGCAACTCCATTGCCAGCCCCACCAGCGTCAGCCCGGCGAACAACCCCTCTAGCGCATCCCGGTCGCCCGATGCCACGCGGTCGGGCATCCCCAGCCACCCGCGCAGCCCCCCCTGCACCAGCGGCCAGGCCACATCATCCACCGCCTCGATCCCCAGCGCATCGGCGATGATCCAATCCCCGCCCGCAGGCACCTTCCCGGCCAGATCGCCATAACCCCAGCCCGTCATTTCCGCCGGGGCCGCCGCGATCACATCCAGATCCCCCAGCACCGCCCGCGCAGGCCGGCACTGGATCGTCTTCTTGAAACCCTTGTCCGAAAGCGGCGCCCCGGCCGACGTATACCCGTCCATGCTCGCGGCCGTGCCCACGCACAAATAGGTTCTATCAAGGCCGAAAGCCGCGTGTTTCACCACATCGTTGATCACACCAGATCCCACCGCCACAGGCACTGCGCCATCCTGCGCCAGCACATCCCGCAGGCTGTCGGCCAGCTCCACCGTCGGCTTCAGCCGCGGCCTGCCGGGCAGCACATGCGCCCGCACCGTCACCCCCGCCGCCTTCAGCGAGGCTTCCACCGCCGCCCCCGCCGCCTTCCACGTGTTCTCATCCGCAATGATACAGGCCAGATTCCCGGCAAACTGCCGCCGGAACAGCGCCCCGGTCTCGGTCAACACGCCACGCCCCACCACAACCTCGGCCACCGTGGCCGACCGGGCCACCGCCCCCGCGATCAGTTCCGTCATGCTCATACCGCCACGCCCCCCGAAGACAGGGTCACCCCGTCCGCACCAAACAAATGCAGCCGATTCGCAGGCATCGACAGCCCGACCGTGTCGCCATGGTTCAACGCCGTATCCCCATCGGCGCGCACCACCACCTGCCCGGCCGCCGTCCGCACGTACAGATAGGCATCCCCGCCCAGCGTTTCGCGCAGCACCACCGTGCCATCCATCTCGCCCGCGCCGGGGGCCGTCAGCCCCGTATGTTCGGGCCGTATTCCCAGCCGCACCGCGCCCGGCACGGGTGCGGCTGTCCCGATGACCGCCTCCCCACAGGTGATGCGACCACCCACGGAACGGATATCGAGGAAATTCATGCTCGGCGCACCGATGAACCCGGCAACAAATTCCGTGCGCGGGCGGTGATACAGCTCCATCGGGCTGCCCACCTGTTCAATCCGCCCCGCCTGCAGCACCACGATCTTGTCAGCCATTGTCATGGCCTCAACCTGATCATGCGTCACATAGATCATCGTGGCCTTCAGCTCGGAATGCAGCGCCTCCAGCTCCACCCGCATCTGCACGCGCAGCTTGGCGTCAAGGTTGGACAGGGGCTCATCAAACAAGAACACCTTGGGCTGCTTCACGATCGCCCGCCCGATGGCCACCCTTTGCCGCTGCCCCCCCGAAAGATGGGCGGGCTTGCGGTCCATATAGGGTTCCAGCTGCAACACCCGCGCGGCCTCGGCGATCCGGCGGTCCCGGTCGGCTTGGGTGAACCCGTTGATCTTCATGCCGAAATCCATGTTCTCACGCACTGACATATGGGGATATAGCGCATAAGATTGGAACACCATCGCCACATCCCGTTCTGATGGCGCAAGGCCCGATACATCGCGCCCCCCGATGGAAATCACCCCGCCGCTGATCGATTCCAGCCCGGCGATTGACCGCAGCAGCGTGCTCTTCCCACAGCCGGAAGGCCCCACAAAAACTGCGAATTCTCCATCGGCAATATCAAGGCTCACATCGTACAGCGCCTGTTGGCCGCCATAGAACTTGTTCACCCCGACCAGCTTCACCTCGGCCATCTGCCGACCCTCCCCTTCCGTGACCTGCGCATTTTCCCGTTGACAGGACACGCTTGCGATACATTTATATGCAAGGCGTTACAAATGGAAGTCAACCGTTCAAAAACGCTGAACCGCTGGGAGGAAACCATGAAACTCAAGATGCACGTCAGTGCGCTGGCGCTTGCTGCGTCCGCATTTGCTATCGGTGGTCAGGCGCAGGCCTGGACGCTGGAAGAAGCCGCCAAACCCTATGCCGGAACGGAGCTTGAGGTGCTTTTCCTCGACCGTCCGGGTTATAACGCCGCGATCCAGATGCTGCCCGAATTCGAGGCCGCAACCGGCATCAAGGTGAACTACACCACCGTGCCTTACGAAAACGCGCTGGGCGAACAGGTCCGCGATTTCGTCGCCGGCGGCGATCTCGACATCGCGCTGATCGACCTCGTCTGGATGGGCAACTTTGCCGAAAATGGCTGGGTCGTTCCGTCGGAAACCTTCATCAGCAACCCTGAACTGGCCGATCCCGAACTGGATATGGCCGATTTCTTCCCGCTCGTCCTCGATGCCTTCGGCTCGTGGAATGGCGTGAACTACGGCCTGCCGTTTGATAACTATTCGGGCCTGCTGTTCTATAACCGCTGCATGCTGGAAGCCGCCGGTTTCGATAAACCCCCGGCCACCTGGCAAGAGGTGATGGATACCTATGGCCCCGCGCTGACCAAGGATGGCAAATACGCCTACGCCCTTCAGTCCAAGCGCAACGAAACCCAGTCCGCCGACAGCTTCGCCCGCTTCCTGTGGCCCTTCGGCGGATCGTTCCTGAATGCGGAATTCAAGTCGAACCTGCTGTCGCCCGAATCGCAGGCCGGTCTGCAATTCCGTCAGGATCTGATGAAGTTCATGCCCGAAGGCATCGTCGCCTATGACCACTCCGAAACCGTCAACGCTTTCGCGCAGGGCGACGTGGCGATGATCACCGAATGGTCGGCCTTCTATTCCACCGTGGTTTCGCCCGAAACCTCGACCGTGGCCGATTGCGTCGAAATCGCCCCGGAACCGACCGGCCCCGCAGGCCGCAAGCCCGCACTGGGTGGCTTCTCTCTCGCCGTCGCATCTCAGGCGGATGAGGCGGAACAGGCTGCAGGCTGGCTCTTCATCCAGTGGGTCACGTCCAAGGCCAATGCCGGCAAATACCTTGAAATGGGCGGCGTCCCGGCCCGTCAGTCGGCCTATGCCGACCCGGCCCTCGCCGAGACGTTCAAGTTCATCCCCGCACTGGTGGAAAGCTGGCAGGAAGGCGTGCCGGAATTCCGTCCGCGCTTCGCCGAATGGCCCGCCATCACCGAAATCGTGCAGGAATACGGCACCAAGATGATGCTGGGCGAAGTCACCCTCGAAGAGGGCGCCAAGAACATCGGTGAAAAGATGGAAGCCGTCCTTGCCGAGGCAGGCTACTATGACGGCAAAAAGCCGCTGGCCCAATAATCCGGCCCTCTGACCATCTCTGACTGCACAGCAAAAGCCCCCGGCCCCTTACACGGGCCGGGGATTTCCACCCGGAAGGACCGCCAAAATGACAGCCAACGTGCCCCGAAAGACGATCTTCGCCTTTCTCGGCCCCGCCGTCGCCGCCCTCGTCATCGTGGGCATCGCGCCGCTGCTCTATGCGGTCTGGAAAAGCCTGCACAACTTCAACCTCACCAAACAGGCCCAGACAAAATTCGTCGGCCTCTCCAATTACGCCGAAGTCCTGACAGACCTCAGTTTCTGGCAGGCGATGGGCCGCACCGCGACGCTCTTCTTGATATCGGTTCCCATCCAGATCGTCCTCGGCCTTCTGATTGCCGTCGTCCTGCACCGCCCGGGCCTGACCTTCTTCAAAACCCTCGCCCGCCTGTTGCTGGTGCTGCCCATGGCCACCACCTATGCCGTGGTGGGCCTTCTGGCACAGGTCATGCTCAACCAGAAATACGGCGTGGTGAACCAGATGCTCGGCTGGGTCGGCGTCGACCCGATCAACTTCATCGGCGATCCCACCAATGCCTTCATTGCCGTCATCATCTGGGACATCTGGCAATGGACACCCTTCGTCGCCCTCGTCCTGCTGGCGGGCCTGTCCACAGTCCCCCCGGAAATCGAAGAAGCCGCGCAGCTAGAGACGAAATCCCAGTGGCTCGTCCTGCGCTATGTGCAGCTGCCTTTCCTGATCCCGTCGCTCGTGGCCGTGCTGATCCTGCGCACCGCCGACACGCTGAAACTCTTTGACATGCCCTTCACCATGACGCGCGGCGGACCCGGTGCCGCCACCGAATTCATCGCCGTCCTGATCGAACGTGTCGGCAACCGGCAATTCGACATCGGCCTCGCCTCGGCTCAGGCGATCATCATGCTGGCGCTGACCATCGGCCTTGCCCGGCTCTATATCCGCTTCTTCTACCGCGAGGTGAACTGATGGCCGCCCCCCTGCAACGCCGCGCCTTTTGGGCCGAAGGGCTGCTTCTGCTGCTCATCCTGCTTTTCTGCATCTTCCCCTTTTACTGGATGGTCACCACCAGCCTGAAAACACAGGTCGTCGCCCTCCAATCCCCGCCCGCTTGGTTCTTCACCCCCACGCTGGCGAATTATTGGGAGGTGCTGTTCGAGGATAAAGTCGGCGTCTCCCTCATCAACTCCATCATCGTGGCGGTCTGCACCACCACCCTTGCCGTCGTCCTCGGCACCCCCGCCGCTTATGCGCTGGCCCGCTTTGAATTTCGCGGCAAGACCGACCTCTGGTTCTGGTTCATCACCAACCGTTTCGTCAGCCCCGTCGTCCTTGCCTTCCCTGTCTTCCTGATCAGCCGCGAACTTGGCCTGCGCGACACGCACCTCGCGCTGATCCTGATGTATCTCACCTTCACCCTGCCCATCGTCATCTGGATCTGCACCGATCAATTCCGCTCCATCCCCCGCGAACTGGATGAGGCGGCCTTGCTGGAAGGCGCGTCCCAATGGCGCATCTTCCGCTCCATCTGCCTGCCGCTGGCGATGCCCGGCGTTGCCGTTTCTTCCATCCTGTCCTTCATCTTCTCGTGGAATGAGTTGCTCTTCGCCTACATTCTTGCACCAAAAGCAGCGAAAACCGCTCCGGCAATGGCGGTCACTTTCATGGAAGGCTATGACGTGCCCTACGGAAAGATCATGGCCACCTCGACCCTGATCGTCATCCCCGTGTTGATCTTCGCCCTGATCGCGTCAAAACATCTCGTGCGCGGCCTCACGATGGGCGCGGTGAAGTAAAAGGATACGGATGGCCCGCGCCCCGAAACTGCCCCAGATCGACGCGGAACAGCGCTTTCTCGCCCGCGTGGCCTGGGCCTATTACGTTGAACACCTGACACAGGAAAAGGTCGCCGAAAAGCTCGGCGCCACCCGCCTGCGCGTGAACAAGGCCCTGTCCGAAGCGCATCGCGTTGGCCTTGTCCGCATCACCTTCAACACCGCCTATGCCGCCTGCTTCGATCTGGAACAGGCGCTGTGCGAACGCTTCGGCCTTGATCAGGCCTATGTTGCCCCGGCCCCTTCTGACGAATCCGATGTCCAGATGATTACGGGCGCCGCGCTGGGTAACCTGTTGTCCGAGGTGCTGGCCGATCCTGCCGTCAAACGATTTGGCATGTCATGGGGCGGCACGCTCAACATCGCCACCCGTTTTGTCGCCGCACTGGAACGCCCCGATCTTGAGGTGATCTCCGTCATGGGCGGCCTGACCCGCGGCTCTGATCTGAACAGCTTTGAAATCACCACCCGACTCGCCGATCTGCTGGGCGCGCAGCACAGCTATTTCACCGCCCCCCTCTACGCAGGCAGCGCCGAAAGCCGCGACACGATCATGCAGCTTGATGTCTTCCGCGAGGTGCTGGAAAAAATCCGCGGCGTGGATGCCATGGCCATGGCGGCGGGCGATTTGTCCAAACGCTCGCTTCTGATGCGCGATGCCCTTCCCGGCGGCACCACGATCGAGGAATTGGCCGCCCTCGGCGGGGTGGGCGATATCCTCGGCACCGTGATCGACGCCAATGGAAACCCCATCGACCACCCGATCAACGAAAAGGTTATCGGTATCGGCATCCCCGATCTGGCCCGCATCCCCAATGTGATCCTCGCTGCCGGTGGCGCGCACAAGATCACGGTCTGCCGCGCCATTCTTGGCCTTGGCCTGATCAACACCTTCGTCACAGATGAATCCACCGCCCGCGCGCTGGTGGCGGCATGACCCTGACCATCGGCATCGACCTTGGCACCTCGGGCGTAAAGGCCGTCATCCTTCAGGACGCCGAAACCGTTCTTGCCGATGCCGCGCAACCCATCGCCGTGTCGATCCCCCATGTCGGCTGGTCCGAACAGAACGCCGATGATTGGGTCGCCGCTGTCTGGTCCTGCCTTGATCGTCTGGCAATCGACGCGCCAAAGGAAATGGCCGCCGTCACGGCCATCGGCCTGTCGGGCCAGATGCTCTGCGCGCTGCTCCTCGACAAATCCCACAAACCCCTCCGCCCCGCGATCCTGTGGAACGACCAGCGCAGCATTGCCGAATGTGCCGAACTTCTGGCGCTTTGCCCCGACATCGGCCAACGCACCAACGGCACGCCCGACCCCGGCATCACCGCGCCAAAACTTCTGTGGCTCGCGAAACACGAGCCCCACATCATGCGCGACGCCCGCATGCTGCTGCTGACCAAGGATTACGTCCGCCTTGCGCTGACGGGTGAGGTTGCCACCGAACCCACCGATGCCGGCGGCACACAACTGATGGATTGCCGCACCGGGCAATGGGACCACCAGCTTTGCGCCCTCGCAGGCTGGAACCCCGATCACCTTCCCCCTGTCACACAGGCGTGGAAGGCCGCAGGCAACCTCCGCCCCCAACTCGCAGGGCGCTGGGGCCTGAAACCCAACATCCCCGTCGCCGCAGGCGCGGGCGACAACATGGCCTCCACCCTTGGCGCAGGGGCCGCGCGCCCCGGCGACGCCGTCCTGACCATCGGCACCTCTGGCGTGGCCTGCATCGTCGACGCCACCTTCCACCCCGGCCCGCAACGCGCCATCCTCACCTCTGCCCACGCCGCGCCCGACACGTTCCTGTCGATGGGCGTCGTCATGTCTGCGACCGCCGCGCTGGACTGGACCGCCCGCCTCTCCGGCACCACCGCCGCCACCTTGGCGGGCGAGGCCGAGGCGATGGATGCGCGCAAGACCGACGCCTCCCCCGTCTTCCTGCCCTGCCTGACCGGCATCCGCACCCCCGTCAACCGCCCGCAGGCGACCGGGCGACTGGAAGGCCTGCACCCCGGCGTGGACCGCGCCATGATGGGCTATGCCACGATGGAGGGTGTCGCCTTCCAATTCGCCGATTGCATCACCGCCCAACGCGAAGTCGGGGCCATTCCGCAGCGCTTCATCGCCGTGGGCGGCGGCACCCGTTCCACCCTCTGGACGACCCTCATCGCCACCGCCATCGGCGAACCCGTCGCCCTTCCCGCCCGCGCCGATATCGGCGGCCCCGCAGGCGCGGCCCGCCTTGCCGCCGTCGCCGCAGGCGCATCAACCGATGTGCTGTCCAACCCCCTGCCCATGCGCGGCACGATCGACCCCGATCCCGCCTTGGCCGAACGCCTGAAACCGCGCAAAGCCCGCTTCGACGCACTGGTGGAAAGCGCCCGCCGCGGCTAGCCTGCGGCGATGAAACTCACCACCTTCAACATCCAATACGGTTTCGGCGCGGACGGTCTCTACAGCCTGCCCCGCATCGCCGACACGATCCGCGACCGCGACATCGTCGCCTGCCAAGAGGTGGATCGCCACTGGTCCCGCACTAACCACGATGACCAACCCGCGATCCTGTCGGCACTCCTTCCCGACCACCACATGGTCTACGCCCCCGCCTTCGACATGGCCCTCCCGAACGACCGCAGCAAACGCCGCCAGTTCGGCCCGATGATCCTCTCGCGCTGGCCCATCCTCTGGTCGCGCACCTGGCCGCTTCCCAAACGCCGTATGCTCGACCCAATCAACACCCAAACCGCCGCGCTAGAGGCAGTCATCGCCCACCCCTCCGGCCCCCTCAAACTCATCAACCTCCACCTCGCCCATGTTGGTGTCGAAGAACGCCTCGCCCAGATCGACTTCCTCAAACAGATGCTCGGAAACCCCGCGCTTGAGGGCGGACCGTGGAGCGGTACTGACGACGAACCCTCCCGCAACTGGACCGAAGGCGAACCCGAACCCCCGAACCCCACCCGCACCATCTGGGCGGGCGATTTCAACATGGAACCCGGCAGCGCCGAATACCGCGCCTTGGTGGGCGAAACCCCTTACCACCCCGGCGCGCGCTACGCCGATGGCCTGATCGACCCCGCCGCAGGCCTTGGTCTGCACACCCACGTCAAGCAGATCGCAGGCGAAACCCGCCTCCGCCAGCTTGACCACATCTTCCTGACACCCGACCTCGCCCCCCATGTCCGGCGCATCTGGGCCGATACCACCAACCCTGCCTCTGACCACCACCCCCTGCACATCGACCTGACCCTGTAACGAAAAAGGGCGCACCCTGCGGCGCGCCCTCCCAAAACCCGACAACCCGGCAATCCGCGTCAGAACGCCAGTTCCCGATCCCCGGCCACATCCTTCACCCGGTTCGGCAACCCCATCCCGTTCAGCAGGTTCATGAACGGCTTCGGATCCAACTCCTCGACATTCACCATCGTCCCCACATCCCAGATGCCCTCTGCCACCAGCAGCGCCGCCGCTACCGGCGGCACGCCGGCGGTATAGGAAATCCCCTGCGACCCGACCTCTTCATAAGCTTCCTTATGATCGGCCACGTTATACAGCATCACCGCCACCGGCTTGCCGTCCTTCATGCCCTTCACGATCGTCGCGATGCAGGTCTTGCCAGAATATCCGGGCGCCAAAGAGGCCGGATCAGGCAGCACCGCCTTCACCACCTTCAACGGCACCACTTCCAACCCTTCAGCCGTTTTCACCGGCTTCTCCGACAACAGCCCAAGGTTCTTCAGCACCGTGAACACGTTGATATAGTGATCGCCAAACCCCATCCAGAACCGTACATCCGCCCCCGGATAACGGGCCGACAGCGAATGCACCTCGTCATGCCCGGTCAGATAGGCCTTCTGTGCGCCAACCACCGGCATGTCCCAGGTCTGGCCCACCTCGAACATGCGGTTTTCCTGCCAGCCACCGTTCTGCCAGCTGTAAACCGTTCCCGTGAACTCACGGAAGTTGATCTCGGGGTCAAAGTTGGTGGCGAAATACTTCCCATGCGACCCGGCATTGATGTCGACAATATCAATCGACGTGATCTCATTGACAAACGCATCCTCGGCCACCCGCGCCCAGGCATTCACCACGCCGGGATCAAACCCGACGCCCAGAATGGCCGTCACACCCGCCGCCTTGCACCGCTCGCGCCGCTGCCATTCGTAATTGCCATACCACGGCGGCGTTTCGCAGATCTTGCCGGGGTCTTCATGGATCGCCGTGTCCATGTAAGCCGCCCCCGTTTCGATACAGGCCTCCAGCACCGTCATGTTCACAAACGATGACCCGACATTGATCACGATCTGCACGCCCAACCGCCGGATTAGCGCCGCCACCGCCGCCGCGTCCATCGCATCCACCGCATGCGCCGCAAACACGCCGGGAACCTTCATCGCGCCCTTCTCATGGACCGACGCGATGATCGCCTCGCACTTCCCCACCGTCCGCGACGCGATATGCAGATCGCCCAGCCTGTCATTGGCCTGCGCGCATTTATGCGCCACGACCTGCGCCACGCCGCCTGCGCCAATGATCAACACGTTGCGTTTCATGCAAAACACCCCCTTCAGGAAGGGCCGGATCAACCGGCAGTATTATCCAAGGTTCGCGGCAAAATCGGCATAGCCGAATTCCCGCGCCACGGTCATGGACCCGTCCAACTCCTTGATGACGATGCTCGGCATCTTCACCCCGTTGAACCAGTTTTTCTTGACCATCGTATATCCCGCCGCATCCGCGATGCTCAGCCGGTCGCCCACATGCAGGGGCTTGGGAAAGTTGAACTCACCGAACACATCCCCCGCAAGGCAGGACTTGCCGCAGATCATGTAAGGGTGATCCCCCTCCACCTCCATCTTGCCCGCAATGCGATAGATCAGCAGATCGAGCATATGCGCCTCGACGCTGCTATCGACGATGGCCAGATCCTTGCCGTTGTTCATCACGTCCAGCACCGTCACCTCAAGGCTTGCCGCCCCGGTGATCGCGGCCTCGCCGGGCTCCAGATAGACCTGCACCCCGAACCGTTCTGAAAACGCCTTCAACCGCGCTGCCAGCCGGTCCACCGGATAGCCCTCGCCGGTGAAGTGGATGCCACCGCCCAGGCTGACCCATTTCAGGCGCGAAAGCAGCGCACCGAAGTCATCCTCGATCCGCGTCAGCTGCCGATCAAACAGATCGAAATCGTCATTCTCGCAATTGTAGTGGATCATGAAGCCCGAAACCCGGTCCATCACCCGCTCAATCTTGCCGGCATCCCATTCGCCCAGCCGCGAAAACGGCCGCGCCGGATCGGCCAGATCAAACCCGCTGGTCGAAAACCGCGGGTTCAGCCGCAGCCCGCGCGCAATGCTGGCGGATTGGTTGTCGAACCGCTCCAGCTGGCCCACGGAATTGAAGATGATCTTGTCGGCATAACCCACCGCCTCGGCCACTTCGTTATCGGCCCAAGCTACGGAATAGGCATGGGTCTCCTTGCCGAACTTCTCGCGCCCCAGCCGCAATTCATACAAGGATGACGAAGTCGTCCCATCCATATGCTCACGCATCTGGTCAAACACCGGCCATGTGGCAAAGCATTTCAGCGCCAGCAGCACCTTCGCCCCGGACCCCTGCCGAAGCTGGTCCATGATGGCCATGTTGCGGGAAAGCTTGGCCCGGTCGATCAGGTAGAACGGCGTCTGAATCATGGAAAATCCCCCCCGGGATCAAAGGGAAACGAGAACGCGGGTATGTAGGGCCAAGCCCAACCCCACGCAAGCCCCAACGAAGCAAGGCCAATGACACGCCCCCGCCTAACCCCGCTTCATGTCAGCCCGGTAACAAAGCAGTGCGCTCACCTTCCGGTGATTTCCCTCTGCCTGCACTGACCGGCAAGCATGGCGCCCGTTAAGATTACCCTGACAGGAGATTTCCATGAAGAAACCCGCATCTTTCCGCGTCCTTCTGCTCACCTCCGCCTTGGCGGCCACCTCCGTCACACTTGCCATGCCCGCCGCCGCACATCACGGCTGGTCCTGGGCCGAGGCCGAGGAAACCACCCTTCAGGCCACCATCACCGCCATCTCCCTGAACCCCCCGCATCCGGAACTGACCGTCACCGATG
Source organism: Paracoccaceae bacterium (assembly GCA_022843025.1). Taxonomy (GTDB): domain Bacteria; phylum Pseudomonadota; class Alphaproteobacteria; order Rhodobacterales; family Rhodobacteraceae; genus Paragemmobacter. The sequence goes on from JALHOL010000004.1 coordinate 362,755, forward strand.
CAGACGGCACGGAATGGATGATCGAACTCGGCAATCCCGGCCGCACCGAACGCGCGGGCTTTGTCGACGGCACGGCCAAGGTCGGCGATACCATCACCATTCTCGGCAACCGCTCGCTGGATCAGGCAGAACGCCTGATGAAGGCCGTCCGCATCACGCTGGCCGGCACGAATTACGATTTATACCCCGAACGGATCGACGCCTGATGCTTGACGCGCTGGCCGCGTCCCCGATTGCCGCGCTGCTGCGCGGGTCGGGGACGGCCTACCTTCTGGTCAATGCCAGCCACATCCTTGGCATCGCGCTGCTGATCGGGGCCATCCTGCCGCTTGACCTGCGCCTTGCCGGGGCCTTCCCCCGAACACCGCTTCCGGTGATCGCACCCCTTCTACGCGTCATGGCGTTGGCGGGGCTGTCGCTGGCGGTGATCACAGGCTTTGTCCTCTTCACTGCAAATCCCGGCGAATACGCCACCAACCCCGCCTTCCGCATCAAACTGCTGCTTCTGGCGCTCGCCGTGCTGAACGCCGCCCTCGTCACCCGATCCACGGCATGGGCGCAGGTGCTGTCGGGGGCGCCGCCCCCGCCCGCGCTGCGCCTCATGGCCGCCCTGTCGGCAATTCTCTGGCTGTCCATCCTGCTCGCAGGCCGCTGGATCGGGTTCCTCTAAGGGTCCAAAACGATTCGGCGGTTCATGGTTAACGCCCGATCAGGGCACCGTGCGTATGCACAGCCGTCTGCACCACGCGCTGCACGGCCAAAAGCCGAAACTCCCACCAATTAATCCAGCGCCCGCAGGCACTTAGACCATCCGGATCTTGTCTTTCCCCACCGCCAGAACATACCCCCGCCGCGCAATCGTCTTGACCAGCAATTCGCTGACCATCTGGTTACCCAGCGCATCGCGCAGCCGCTTCACCCGCGTCGCCCCCGCCGCCTCGTCACAGTCAGATTCGTTGCGCCCGGAAATCACCGCCTCGATCTGCGCCCCGGTCAGCACCTCATCATCCATCCGCGCTTCGGCCAGCACCGCCATCGTCTCCAGCGCCGCTTCGGTCAGCTGAAACTCCATATCGTTGATGTAAACCGCCCGCCCCTCACGGCTGATCAACAGGCTCGCCACCTGAATCCCTGATCGCTGGATGGCCGAGATTCTCCGGTTCAACGCGATGATCGTCACCAGAAACACCAGCGCCGCCAGAAGCAGTGCCGTGGAAAACACCAGCAGCACAAAGATCACCATACGGTAACTCGCCAACACCTCGGAAAACGCCGTTCCCGATTGCGCCAGTATTTCCAGCAGCTTGATATCGGCGAAACTGGTCAGGTCATCGTTTTCAACGAACAGCGTTTCCACCTTGGCGTTGAACGCATTCGCATCCGGCAGGTTCAGGAACAGGAACACCGCCGCCCCCAGCAGGATCAGCACGATGGCCGCGATCCCCCCGGCAACAACCCGGTTCCCCGCCTTCAGGCTCTCAGAAGCGGAGGAAGTACTCTCCTGCACTCGATTCCCTTTCTCCAAGGCCCTCAGGTCCAAAGACCGACAGCACATTCAACAGCGTCCAGCCCCCGGATGCCAGCCGCGGGGCCAATTCCCCCGCCGCCGCGCCCGGCCCGCCTGCACAGGCCCCGTCACTCACCTGCGCCACCCCATAGTGCAGGCGCAAGGGATCGTCCTGCTTGGCCTTGTAATCGGCATAGCATTCGGCAGAAGCCTGCCCGCCCAGGGCCAGCAGCAGTGCCGCAGCAAGGAAAAGGCGTGTCATCGGATGTCCCCTCCGTTTGTGCCCGCACATTGCCCGCCCCCCGCGCGCTAGGCAATGACATTGGTCCCGCCCGGCCCCCGGAACAGGCTGCTATGCGATAACAACGCCGCGTTATTGCCTGTCCGACCGCCCCGGTCGCAGTGTGAAGGCATCGAAAGGGCAGGGGCCAACAACCCGCCCATCCCGCCAGAACCCAGACAGGAGGCCACTATGAAAAGCTCGGAAACACTGGCCGAAACCATGGTCATCACCCGCAACCTGCCGCGTCCCACGGGCCGCGATCCGCGCAGCATCAGCCGCCGCCTCGTGGCCGTCGTCGCCGCTGCTGCCACCGCGCTGGGCCTTCTGGCATCAACCGCCATTCCCGCCCGTGCCGACAGCGATGATCTGGCAAAGGCGCTTGCCGCGCTGGCTATCGTGGGCATCATCGCCAACGAGTCGAAGAAAAGCCGCGAACGCGCCCGCGCGCAGCAACACCACAACCCGCCTCCGCAGTATTATCCGCAGCCCACGCGCCAGCCGCGCGTGCCGTCGGTCTGCGCCATCGAAATCTCGGGCAACTCCGGCACAGCCATCGTCTACGGCGAACGCTGCCTGCGCGACGAAGGCTTCAATTTCCGTCTGCCGCAATACTGCGCCCGCACCGCGCGCATCTACGGCCAGAACGACAGGATCTACTCGGATCAATGCCTGCGCGATGCAGGCTTCCGGGTGGCTGGCTCCCGGTACTGATCCGGGCGTCGCTTCGGGCACGGCTAAACTTGCCCCAGCCGTGTCCAATCTGGGGGTGGAGGGGTGAGCAGCCTCCGCCCCCGCCCTTTTCCCGCTTCCCCGCCGGAAATCCATCGGCTAGGCCATTCCAATGGCCCCCAAACCCGCCCCCGATTTCACCTTTGAAACCGCCGCCCTCGCGCGCGGCTTCTCGGCTGTCGTGGGCGTGGATGAGGTGGGACGCGGCCCCCTCGCCGGCCCAGTCACCGCCGCCGCCGTCCTGCTGGACCCTGCCCGCATCCCGCCCGGCCTGAACGATTCAAAGACCCTTACCGCGGCCCGCCGCGACGCCCTCTTTGCCGCGATCATGGATATGGCCGAGGTCTCGGTCGCCCATGCCAGCGTCGAGGAAATCGACAGCCTCAACATCCTGCGCGCCAGCCATCTGGCCATGGAACGGGCCGTTACCGGGCTGGTAACCAATGCCGATCATGCTCTGATCGACGGCAACATGATCCCCCGCAACCTCTCTTGCAGCGCCGAAGCAGTGGTCAAAGGCGATGCGCGCTGCCTCTCCATCGCCGCCGCGTCGATCATCGCCAAGGTGACACGCGACCGGATCATGGTGGATTTGGCGCAACAACACCCCGGCTACGGCTGGGAGGTGAACGCAGGCTACCCGACTCCGGCGCATCTGCGCGCGCTTCTAGATTTTGGAATTACCCCACACCATAGGCGTTCGTTCAAGCCCGTCCACAACATATTGTATCAAGCATATTCTATAAGTGATTGATTCAAAAAAGAATTTGACGGCGAATCACTCCTGACTCATCTTTGTCCACAACAAGCACGGCGAAAAACCGCCGGCAGCAGAGGCAGAGATGAAGATCAAACCGACCCCGACAGAGGCAGCACCGCTGCCCCTCAATCAGATCCTTGCCGGCGACTGCATCGAGGTGATGAACAGCCTCCCCGCAGGCAGCATCGACCTGATCTTCGCCGATCCCCCCTATAACCTGCAGCTCAAGGGCGATCTTCACCGCCCCGACAATTCCAAGGTCGACGCTGTCGATGACCACTGGGATCAGTTCAGCAGCTTTGTCACCTATGACCATTTCACCCGCCAATGGCTGCAAGCGGCGCGCCGCCTGCTGAAACCCAACGGCGCGATCTGGGTGATCGGCAGCTATCACAACATCTTCCGCGTCGGCACCGCGTTGCAGGATGCAGGGTTCTGGATGCTGAACGATGTCATCTGGCGCAAGTCGAACCCGATGCCCAACTTCAAAGGCAAGCGCCTGACCAACGCCCACGAAACCCTGCTCTGGGCCAGCCGGGACGAAGCCGCGAAATACACCTTCAACTACGAGGCGCTCAAGGCGCTGAACGACGGTGTTCAGATGCGGTCTGATTGGGTGATCCCGCTTTGCACCGGCCATGAACGCCTGAAAGACGAAAACGGCGACAAGGCCCACCCAACGCAAAAGCCCGAGGCCCTGCTTCACCGCGTCCTCGTTGCCACCACCAATCCCGGCGATGTGGTGCTGGACCCGTTCTTCGGCACCGGCACCACCGGCGCCGTGGCCAAGATGCTGGGGCGCGATTTCATCGGCATCGAACGCGAAGAGGCCTACCGCAAGGCTGCCACCGAACGCCTTGCCCGCACCCGCAAGTTCGATGCCTCGGCGCTGGAAATCACCGGCTCCAAACGCGCCGAACCCCGCGTCCCCTTTGGCCAGGTCGTCGAACGCGGCATGCTGCGCCCGGGCGAGGAACTGTTCTCCATCGGCAACCGCTATAAAGCCAAGGTCCGCGCCGATGGCACGCTGATCGGCAATGACGTGAAGGGATCCATCCATCAGGTCGGCGCGCATTACGAAGGTGCGCCCTCCTGCAACGGCTGGACCTACTGGCACTTCAAGCGCGATGGAAAGATGATCCCCATCGACATCCTGCGGCAGCAAATCAGGGCCGAGATGGACGCCGATCAGGGTCGCCCGCACTAACCAACCTCACATCAAGTTTACGCCCGCGCCGTGGTCCGCCCGCGGCGCCACTGCCCCGCCATGTCCTCATGGCGGGGTTTTTTCCTTTGGAATCGGCCTGTTGACGTCTCGTTCACCAAATTCATGTAACATTGCGTGATCAAGGTTCCGCGGCCAGACCCTGCAAAACCCCTGCAAAACTTAGGGAACCGGCACGTCCGGCGCGGGTCACATCAATTCAACCTTTGCTCACGGAAATTTAATGAACGGTATCGTTCATTTTCTACATTGCATACGCACACGTTCAGTATATATCTGTCTCATCGAATAAACGAAGGCAGACAAAGATGACGTGCTGACAGTCTTGAAAAACACAATTGCTCCTTGACGGGGCCAATGCGCCCCGAGGGCCATCCCGGCCCAAACGAACTGAACCAAACCGCATCGCCGTACCGACGGCCGGGCAGAGCTCTGCACGGAACGGTGGATGCTTGCCGACAACAACCATCCCAGGAAAGGGAAACATCATGATCCGCAACTTTACCGCTTCCGCTCTGATCCTCGCCGCTCTGACCAGTGCAGCCGCAGCCTCCAGCGCCCAGCCGGGCCTGAATGCTGGTGACGTGCAACTGGCCCTCAGCGCCGGTGTGCAGCCGGGCGAATACAGCCGCGCCGAGCTGATCAACATCATCGAAGCCCGCAAGGAAGGCGAAGAAACCCGCCTGAACTACTTCCTGTCGGGTGCGAACCGCGCCTCGAGCACGGCCGCCAGCAACGCGGGTGTTGACCAGCTTGCCGCCTCGGCCGGCGTCGAACCGGGCCAGTTCTCTGCGAACGAACTGCAGCGCCTGATCAAGGCCCAGGCCGATGACGACACCACGACCGAGCGTTTCATCCTGTCGGGCGCAAGCCGCAACGCAGCCAACCCGGCCGAAGTCGTCACCCCCGGCGAGGCACAGCTTGCCGCCTCAATCGGTGTTGACCCGGCGCAGTACACGCTGGCCGAACTGATCGCGATGCAGCCGCAGTCTGACGACTGATCCGCGACCTTCGGTATGCACCCTCGGCCAGCCGTTCCTCCAACGGCTGGCCACCCTCTTTTTCGGAAGAAGTCCCATGCCTTGTTTCGAAACCGATCCCCGCGTAGCCTCTGCCCCAACGGAATCCACTCCGTGTGGGGATATTGCCATGGCTCTGCGGTCGCCCGGTCGACCCAAAGACCTTGAAAAGCGCGAGGCCATCCTCGACGCTGCTCAGGCCCTGTTTGCCGAACGCGGTATCGACGGCGTGCCGATCGAGGCGATCGCCGCCCGCTCGGGCGTGTCAAAGGTCACGGTTTATGGTCATTTTGGCGACAAGGCGAAGATCTTCGATTCGATCGTCCAACGCGAAACGGATCGTCTGAAGCTGGCACTGTGCCAGACGCCCAGCGGCAGCAGCCTTGAGGACACCCTCACCCGCTTTGGCATGGCGCTGATCGAAATGCTGACGCAGCCCTGCCACCTCGCCCTTGACCGCGCCGTAAGCCTTGAGGCGCAGCGCAACCCCGATCTTGGCCGCCGTTTCTTTGAGGCAGGCCCCGGTCAGGTGCGAACCATGCTGACCGCCATTCTGGCGCAGGCGCAGGAACAGGGGGCCGTCCAACTTGACGATCCGGAATGCGCCGCCGAAGACATGCTCGCCCTTTGGCTCGGGTTTGATGCCATCGAACGCAGGTTCTGTGGCAGCTGCCTGCCTGATGAACAGGTCCTGCAAATGCATGTCGCCCGCGCAGTCCGGCTGTTCTTGAAGGCCAACGCGCCCGAAAGGTAACCGATCACCGCTCGTTTCACTGGCCGGGTGTCGGGTTCAGCGCCTTGTTATAGGGGTGCCAATCCGTGATGTCGGGATAGAATTTCTTTCGCCACGCCCGCACCCGCGGGTTCATCACCCGCTTCCACAGCGGCGGGATCATCGCGGCAATCGTCATCACCGGGTAACCCATCGGCAGTTGCGGGGCTTCCTCCTCGCCGTAGGTTTGCAACAGCGGAAAGCGGCGGTCAGGCTTGTAATGATGGTCCGAATGGCGCTGCAAGTTGATCAGCAGCCAGTTTGACGCCTGATAGGCCGCATTCCACGAATGGCGCGGCAGCACATGTTCATACCGCCCTTCGCCCAGATGCCGCCGTGTCAGCCCATAATGTTCGATGTAATTGACCAGCTCCAACTGCCAGATGGCCACCGCCGCCTGCACCACGAACAGCCCCAGCCCGGCCCATCCGCCCAATGCCAGCGCCAGCAGGCACATCCCGGCCTGAAGGCCGGCATAGCGCCAGTAGGGATTGCTGCGATGCCACCACGGCAGCCCCCGCCGCGCTAGCATCGCCGCTTCCGCAGCCCAGGCCGATTTGTGACATTGCACCAATACGCGCGGGAAAAACCGATGGAAGCCTTCGTTATACCGCGCCGTCACCGGATCGCGCGGCGTGCCGACCCACAGGTGATGCACCCGCAGATGTTCGGAACGGAAATGGCTGTAAAGCACCGTCGCCAGCAGCAGATCCGCCAGCCACCGCTCTAGCCGCGATTTCTGGTGCATCAATTCATGGCTGTAATTGATGCCTATCGCACCCGAAACAACGCCCATCGCGCAGAAAACACCGATCCGCTCCACGATGTTCAGATGCGCCGCCTGCGGCACATACCACAGCAGCCAGCACAGCAGCGCGAACTGCACCGGAAACCAGATCACCGTGATCGCCCGATACCAGCCAAGCTCTGCCTCGGGGGTCATCGGATCGGCGTTGCGTTCGTCCTTTCCGGTCAACTGATCCAAAAGCGAAAAGACCCACCACGTCGCCGCCGGCGCCACAAGGATCGTCCACCCGCCCTTCAGCGCAGCCAGCACCGCCAATGGCGCCAGCGCCAGCGACATCCAGAACGGCAGCGCCCCCCTCAGATTTCCCAGGTCCTTGGCCAAAGCCTTCATCTCGCTACCTTTGTCACTCGATCACGGATCTCATCATATCGCGCCGGGGCTGTCCCTCAAGTCACCTCAAGGGCGCTGCTGCCCAGATCAAACCCCTTGCGCATCACCGTGGGCAGGTCCGCAGGCCGAAACATATCCCGCCCAAGGAACTCTCCACGCAGGGGAACGGCGTCCAGCGCGGCAACTGTTACCTGCAATCGCAGGATCAGGTGAAAATGGGTGAATGTGTGGCGTACTTCCCCCACTTCCCGCCAATCTGCCGCTAAGGGCGCATCGCCCCCCCCACCATCCCAATCCGATCCCGGAAAGCCCAGCATCCCGCCCAGCAATCCCCGTTCGGCCCGCCGTTCCACCAGCCAAGCCCCATCTGCCCGGCGCGCGATCCACAGCACACCATGCCGCACGGGTTTGGCCGCCTTTTCCACCTTGCGCGGCAGGCTGGTCTGCACGCCCTCGGCCCGCGCACGGCAGGCATCCCGCCACGGGCAGATGCCACAGGCCGGGTTGCGCGGCGTGCAGATCGTGGCCCCCAGATCCATCACCGCCTGCGCGTAATCCCCGGGCCGTGCATCCGGCGTCAGCACCGCCGCCAGCCGCGTCAATTCCGCCTTAGCCCCCGGCAACGGCGCCTCTACCAGCCACAGCCGCGCCATCACCCGTTCCACATTTCCATCCACCACCGTGGCGGCCTCATCATGCGCAATCGCCGCAATCGCCGACGCGGTATAGGGCCCGATCCCCGGCAAACCCAGCAGCCCGTCGCGCGTCGCCGGAAACACCCCGCCATGATCGCGCACTACCGCCCGCGCACAGGCCAGGAGGTTGCGCGCCCGTGCGTAGTAGCCCAAGCCCGCCCATTCCCCCATCACCGCCGCATCCTCGGCCGCCGCCAGATCGGCCACCGTTGGCCAGCGTTCCGTGAACCGGCGGAAATACTCGCGCACCGCCGCCACAGTGGTTTGTTGTAACATCACCTCGGACAACCAGACGCGATACGGGTCCGGCTGGACCCCCGCCTGCTTTTGATCCGGCGGCACCCGCCACGGCATTATCCGCGCGTGCCGATCATACCAGTCGAGCAACAAGGTTGAGAGTTCGCTCGCGCTACTGTCACGCATTCTTTATGCCTTTCCCCACGCCTGCATTTGCACCGCCGCGCGTCATGGCTAGAATAGCGGTCAGTCCCAAAAGGACCACCCAAAGGACCAGATGACCCGCAAGCCGCTTCCTCCACCTGATCCCAACCGCCGGATGCGCGGGTTTGAGGCGGCTTCCGGCTTCTTGCGTGATCCCATTCGCAACGCCTCGGAAACCCGCGGTTTTGCCGTCACCCGCCTGCTCACCCATTGGCCCGAGGTGGTTGGAGAAGATCTCGCCGCCATGACCCGCCCGGTCAAGATCGGCCACACCCGCGAAGGCATGGGTGCAACCCTCACCCTTCTGGTCGCCTCCGCCCATGCCCCCATGGTGCAGATGCAGCTTCCCCGCATCGTGGAAAAGGTCAACGCCGTCTACGGCTATCGCGCCATATCGCGCATTTCGCTCACCCAGACCGCCGCCACCGGCTTTGCCGAAGGGCAGGCCGAATTCATCACCAAACCAAAAACCCCCCCGGCCCCCGCACCGGAAGTGGTTGCCGAGGCGCGCGAAACCACCGCGCCTATTGCTGACCCCGGCCTCCGGGCCGCCCTTGAAGCCTTGGCCCAAAACATACTAACTCGCCGCAGAACATGAAAAGGCAGATACCGATGCTGAAGAAACTCGCCGCAGCCGCCACCATCGCCCTTGTCGCGCTGTTCCCGCTGACGGCCCCGGCACAAGAGGCCGAAGCCACTACCCCCGTCGAAATCACGGATTTCTCGCTCGGCCCGGTGGATGCAAAGGTGCAGATCACCGAATACGCCTCCTTCACCTGCCCGCATTGCGCGACCTTCCACGCCAATGTCTGGCCGCAGCTGAAGTCGGAATATGTGGATACCGGCAAGATCCGCTTCACCTATCGCGAGGTCTACTTTGATCGCTACGGTCTTTGGGCGGCGATGGTCGCCCGCTGTGGCGGCGAGATGCGGTATTTTGGTATCGTCGACATGATCTTCGAACAGCAGCAGGAATGGGCCGCGTCGGATGATCCGAATGTCGTGATCGGGAACCTGCGCACCATCGCAAAGACCGCCGGTCTGGACGATGCCTCGCTGGACGCCTGCCTGAAAGACGGCGCCAAGGCCGAAGCCATGGTCGCCCACTTCGAGTCGAACATGGCCGCCGACGAGATCGAAGGCACGCCGACCTTCATCATCAACGGTGAAAAACATTCCAACATGTCCTTCGAAGACATGAAGGCGATCATCGACGCAAAGCTCGCCGAATAAAATGAACGCGCCGCTTCATGGCATAAAGGTCATCGAATTGGCGCGCATTCTGGCCGGCCCTTGGGCCGGTCAGACCCTTGCCGATCTGGGCGCCGACGTGATCAAGGTCGAAGCCCCCGAAGGTGATGATACCCGTCGCTGGGGCCCCCCCTTCATCGACCGCGACGGCGACCGCTCCGCCGCCTATTTCCACGCCACCAACCGCGGCAAACGCTCCATCATCTGCGATTTCCGCACGGCCGAAGGGCAGGACGTGGTGCGGAAGCTGATCGCGGACGCCGATGTGGTCATTGAAAATTTCAAGGTCGGGGGTCTGGCGAAATACGGGCTGGACTGGCCTTCCTTGCAGACGATCAATCCCCGCCTGATTTATTGCTCCATCACTGGCTTTGGCCAAACCGGCCCCTACGCCCACCGCGCGGGCTATGATTTCATCATCCAAGGCATGGCCGGCGTGATGAGCGTGACTGGCGAAAAGGGTGGCCAGCCGCAAAAGGTGGGCGTCGCCGTCACCGATGTGTTTACCGGCGTCTATGCGGCCACGGCCATCCTTGCCGCCTTGGTGCAGCGCGGGGTGACAGGCCGGGGCCAGCAGATCGACATGGCACTGATGGACGTGGCCACCGCCATCATGGCCAACCAGAACATGAATTACCTCACCACCGGCAAGGCCCCGGCCAAGATGGGCAATGCCCACCCGAACCTCGCCCCTTATGCCGTGTTTGATTGTGCCGATGGCTGGATCATCCTCGCCACCGGGAATGATGGCCAATACCGCAAACTCTGCGCCATTCTCGGCCTTGATCCCTTGGCCGATCACCCCGATTACCTGACGAACGCAGACCGCGTCCGCAACCGCGAACCGCTGACCGCTGCCATCACCGCCGCCACGGTGACATGGACCAAGGCCGACCTGCTGCAAGCCTGCGAAGAGCACGGCGTTCCCGCTGGCCCGATCAACAACTTGGCCGAGGTGTTTGGCGATCCGCAGGTCATCGCCCGAAAGATGCAACTTGATCTCGGCGGTATCCCCGGCGTGCGGTCACCGTTTACCTTTTCTGATGCCGACCTGTCGCTGGATCGCCCCGCCCCGAAACTGGGCGAACACCAGGACGAAATCCTAGGTTAAACCCCGATCCGCGCCAGCGCCGCATCCAGCGGCGCGGCATCCGCGATCCGCAACCGCACCGGCAAGGTCAGCACCTTCATCCGAAACGCCGCGGGCAGGCGTACGGCATCCTTCTCCGTCGTCACCAGTTGCGCCCCCAGCCCCCGCGCCTCCAGTTCAAGCCGCGCCATCAGCGCATCGGTCAGTGGCTGGTGGTCATCTAGTGCCACCGCGCGGATCACCTCCGCCCCCTCATCCCGCAATGTGGCAAAGAACTTTTCGGGGTGCCCGATCCCTGCAAAGGCAATCACCCGCTGCCCCTGCCAATCCATCCCCATCTGCAACGGCACCAACTGCCCTGTCAGATGCGGCACCCGGATCGCCGCGCCCCATTGCGCCGCAAACCCCGCCTGTGCCGCCCCGTCGCCGATCGAGAGCAGCAGATCCGCCCGCGCCAACCCCACTGCCACGGGTTCCCGCAACGGCCCTGCAGGAAGGCAGCGCCCGTTGCCGAACCCCTGCCGCGCATCCACCACGATCAGGCTCAGGGATTTCTCGACAGACGGGTTCTGAAACCCGTCATCCAGAATGATTGCCCCCGCCCCCGCCGCCTCGGCCGCCCGCACCCCTGCCGCGCGGTCCTTGGCCACCCAGACCGGCGCAAAAGCCGCCAGCAGCAGCGGCTCATCCCCTACATCGGCAGCGGTATGTTTGCGTTCTTCCACCCGCACCGGCCCGTCCAGCCGCCCCCCATATCCGCGCGAAACCACATGGGCCACCACACTCCGCGCTGCCAACCGTTCCAGCAGGGCAATCACCGTGGGCGTCTTTCCCGTCCCCCCGGCATTCAGGTTGCCCACACAGATCACCGGCACCCCGGCGCGATACCCCGGGGCCTGCAGCCGCCGCGCCGTTCCCGCCGCATAGACCGCCCCGAGCAGGGCCAGCAGCCGCGCCGCCAGTGCAGGCCGATCCGGCGGCGTGAACCAGAATCCCGGCGCGCGCATCAGGTTTCCCCGTCCATGATGCGGCGGATCATCGTCATCACGCGTTCCGTCACTTCGGCCCCGTCCGACGCCACCGCCCAGGCCGCCTGCGCCAACCGCGCCGCCCGGTCTGGTGACAGCAGATCCCCCAACGCCTCGGCCAGATCGCTTGCCGATCCAACCGCGCGCGCCGCGCGCGCCGCGCCCAGACGGCCAAAGGTGGTGCCATAAGGCCCCGGTCGTGGTCCGTATAGAATGGCCGACCCCAGCGCCGCCGCCTCCAGCGGATCGCGCAAACAGCCGCTCCCGCCCAGGCTACCACCCATGAAAGTGATAGGGGCCAGCCGATACCATAGCCCGAACTCGCTTCCCGCATCGGCGATATAGACCTCGGTTTCCGCCTCGGGTTCTTCCTCTTCGGCGCGGCGGGCGACGGACCAGCTCTCTTCCTTTTCCATCCGCTGCGCCAAAGGCCCAACGCGGCCTGGATCCTGCGGCACCACGATCAACAGCAACCGATGCGCCAACCGCAACGCCGTGCGATGCGCCGCGATCACCGCGCTTTCCTCTGCCTCGGGCAGGGCGGCGGCCAGCCAGACAGGCCGCGTTGCCAACTGTCGTGCCATCGCATCCCGCTCCGCCTCGGTGCAGGGCAGGGCGGCGCTTTCCTCTTCCAGCTTGCCGGTCACCTCCACCGCCGAAGGCGTGGCCCCCGCCTTGCGAAAGGCCCGTGCTGATGGTTCATCCAGCGTCAGAACCGCCCGAAACTCGGCCAGCAAACCCCGCATCAACCCCGGATACCACCCATCCCGCTCTCGCAGGAACACCGGGTTCCGCGCGCCCACCATCAGCAGGGGCAGCTTGCGTTCCACCGCCTCATGCAACAGCGCCGGGCGCAATTCGCCCTCGGACATGATCACGACCTCGGGCCGCCAGTGATCAAGAAACGCCGCCGCCTCAACCGGCACATCCGCAGGCGGCGTTTGCAGGATGATCCCCGCCCGCTTGGGCAACGGATCGGGGCATGTCAGCACCACCGCGACCGCATCCTCTTCCACCAGCCGCCGCGCCAGTTCCATCAGCGACCGCGCCGCATCCACGCCCGGCGCATGCAACCAGACCAGCCGCCCAGCAGGACGCTGCGGTCTCTCGATCGCTGGCCCTGCCTCGCGGCGGTTGGACAGGTTGTAAAGCGTAAGGCCGAGGGAATAGGCCATGTCCTGTGCTGGTACTTACAGACCCAGCGCCTCGGTCGCCGACCCGGCCTGTTCCTCATCCCGCAGGCGGTGAATATGCGCGATGAAATAACGCATATGCGCATTGTCCACTGTCCGCTGCGCCTCGGCCTTCCAGGCCGAAAAGGCGCTGGCGTAATCCGGGAACATCCCCACGATATGGATCTTGCTGACATCCCTGAAGACATTCTTTTCAGGTGTCACCAGCTCGCCGCCGAAAACAAGGTGAAGGCGCTGCGTCATGGTATTTCGCTCCGCGGGGTGAGAGTCGTCACATTCGCGCGCAGGGTAACGCCCCCCGCCGCAGGGTCAAGCCAGCGCCGCCCGCAATGCTGCACTGCAAAAGCATTGCTATACATTTGCACGATTTTGCCCTATGCCGCCAGAACGGCCCGACGATTCCGGGGCAGGCGGCGGTTTTGGGAGGCCGGTCCTGCGAAGGGGAATGAGGTGCCGGTGCAAGGTACTTCACGGGCGCAATACGCCGCCCCTTCAGGATATGACATGACAGATACGACGATTGCCGCGCCTCTGGCTGCGGCCCTTTCGGCCAAGGGCTATGAAACCCTTACGGCCGTTCAAACCGCCATGCTGGCAGAGGAAGTCGCAGGCCGCGACCTGCTGGTGTCCGCGCAAACGGGTTCGGGCAAAACAGTGGCCTTTGGCCTTGCCATCGCGCCGGATGTTCTTGGCACGCAGGATCGCCTGCTGTTCGCTGACCGCCCCCTTGCCCTGATCGTCGCCCCTACGCGCGAACTTGCCCAGCAGGTGCAGCGCGAATTCGAATGGCTCTACGCCGATGCCGGGGCTGTGCTTGCCTCTTGCGTGGGCGGGATGGATTACCGCAACGAACGCCGCGCGCTGGATCGTGGCGCGCATATCGTGGTGGGCACCCCCGGCCGCCTGCGCGACCATATCGAACGCAAGTCGCTCGATCTGTCGGGCATCAAGGCCGTGGTTCTGGACGAAGCCGATGAAATGCTCGATCTCGGTTTTGCCGAGGATCTGGAATTCATCCTCGCCGCCGCGTCCGAGGAACGCCGTACGCTGATGTTCTCGGCCACCGTGCCGAAAGAAATCGAAAAGCTGGCTGGTACCTTCCAGAAAGATGCCCTCCGCATCGCAGCCCAAGGCGAGGCGAAGCAGCACGTCGATATCGAATACCGCGCCCTGTCCGTGCAGGCCCGCGACCGCGAACACGCGATCTTCAACGTCCTGCGCTTCTATGAGGCGCAGACCGCTATCGTCTTCTGCAAGACGCGCGCGAACGTGAACCACCTTTATGCCCGCATGGCCAATCGCGGCTTTCAGGCCGTGGCCCTGTCGGGCGAGCTTAGTCAGCAGGAACGCATGCACGCATTGCAGGCTCTGCGCGATGGCCGCGCGCGCGTCTGTATCGCCACCGATGTCGCCGCGCGCGGGATCGACCTTCCGGGTCTGGAACTTGTCGTCCATGCCGACCTTCCGTCGAACTCGGAAACCATGTTGCACCGGTCGGGCCGTACGGGCCGCGCCGGGCGCAAGGGCGTATCGGCACTGATCGTGCCGCCGGCCGAATTCCGCAAGGCGCAGCGCCTGCTGCAAGGGGCCAAGGTCGTTGCCGAATGGGGCAAGGCCCCCAGCGCCGAAGAAGTGCAGGAAAAGGATGACCTGCGCCTGATCGAACACCCTGCGCTTGCGCAGGACGTGGGCGATGAGGCCGACATGGCCGCTACCCTGCTGGCCGAATATGGCGCCGAAAACGTTGCTGCTGCCTTCATCCGCCTGTGGCGCGAAGGCCGCTCGGCACCCGAAGTGCTGTCCGACGCGATCACCCCCACCGCCTCTGCCCCGCGTGAGCGTGGTGAGTTTGGCCCGTCGGTCTGGTTCAAGCTGTCCGTCGGCCATACCGGCCGGGCCGAGGCGCGCTGGCTCCTGCCCAAGATCTGCGAAACCGGCTCCATCTCCAAGGATGGCATCGGCGCGATCCGGGTGCAGCAGGACCACACCCTTGTGCAGATCTTGGAAACGGTGGCAGGCAAATTTGGCAAGATGATCGAAATCGAGCCGGGCCTGATGATGGAACGCATCGAAGGCGAACCCTCCATGGAACGCCCCGAACGCCCCACGACGCGCCCGAACTCCCGCCCGGCTCCCGCCCCGCGCCCTGAACGCCGCGAGACGCCTAAACCGGTGCGCGAGGACCGCCCGGTTCGGGAAGAGCGGGCTGAAAAGCCGTCCTACTCCGGCAAGCCCCCGCGCATCGTCGAAGACGATGCCCCCGCCGCACCGGCATGGTCCCCGCTGGAAGGATCGGAAGCCGCGCCTGCCGCAGCCCCGGCCCCGCGCGAGGAACGCCCGCGCAAACCCTACGCCCCGCGCGGTGATGCTGAACGTAAGCCCTACGCGCCCCGCGCTGAAGGCGACCGGAAACCCTACGCCCCGCGTGGCGATGGCGAACGCAAGCCCTATGCGCCCCGCGCTGAAGGCGACCGCAAGCCTTACGCCCCGCGTGGCGATGGCGACCGCAAGCCCTATTCGCCCCGCGCCGAAGGCGACCGCAAGCCCTATGCCCCACGCGGCGATGCCGAGCGCAAACCCTATGCGCCCCGCGCAGAAGGGGATCGCAAGCCCTACGCCCCGCGCGAAGCTGGCGGCACGGATGACCGCAAACCCCGCTGGAAGGCCGAAGGCGCGCCGAAATCGGCAGGCTTCAAATCTCACGGCGGCAGTACCGATCGTCCGGCCAAGGCGGCGGGTTACAAATCCCACGCCGCCGCACCCGCAGGTGACAAACCCAAGGGCGACTGGGCGCCCCGCAAGCCCCGCGCTGAGGGCGACGCCCCGGCCCGTGGTCCCCGCGCACCGGGTGGCAAGCCGGAATGGAAGCCCAAAGGCGAAGGCAAACCCGCCTACAAGCCGCGCGGTACGGACGGCCCGGATCAGCGCCCCTTCCGGGCAAAGCCGGCCGGGGCGAAACCCGCCCCCCGCGCCAAACCGGCGGCACCCCGCGCGGATGCCAAGGACACGTCCAAACGCTTCGTTCCGCCAAAGAAGAAGTGATCTTACAGCACAAAGAAAAGGCCGCCCCCTTGGGCGGCCTTTTCCATCTTAGACCAATAACGAAACGATCTCAGACCGGCGCCAACCGCTCCATCAACGCCCGATGCAGCCCCGGCGCGGCCACAACCAATCCGTCTGCCTTCGGCACAGGCATGTTGAACCGCAGCGCAGCCCCATGCCGATCCGACACCGCCGCCCCGGCCCGCGCCGCAATCAGGCTGCCGGCCGCGATGTCCCATTCCCAGCCTTGCCGAAAGCTCAGCATCCCGTCAAACCGCCCTTGTCCCACCAGCGCCAGCCGATAGGCGACCGACGCGCGGAAACTACGCTTCACATCTGGCACACCGCCCGGCCAATGTTCGGGCTTCAGGTTCACCGCGGGCGTCAGGATATTCGCCCCTTCGGTCCCGCCAATGGTGCTGGCCGCAATCGGCGCATCGTTCAGCGTGGCAGGCCCGTCATGGCGGGCCGCGAACATCCGGTCCAGCACGGGCAGAAACACCACCCCCGCCGTCACCTTGCCATGCCGCGCAATCGCCAGCGAATGGCTGAAACTGTCTTCGCCTGCGATAAAGGCGCGCGTCCCGTCAATCGGATCAAGGATGAAAACCGTCTCCCGCCCCAACCGCACCAGATCATCCGGCGTCTCTTCCGACAGCCAGCCGTAATCCGGCCGCGCGCCCCGGAGCGTTTTGATCAGCGCGTCATTGACCGCATGATCTGCCTCGGTGACCGGCCCTTCATCGCCCTTGTCCCACACCTTGGGATTGCGCTTCCAAAAGCGCATCGCGATCTTTCCCGCCTCGCGCGCCGCGCGCACCAGAAGTGCAAGGTCGTCTTCAGGAACCGGCAAGGGTCAACCCGTCGATCAGGCAGGAAGGCACCCGCGTCGACAGATGTGCCCGCGCATCATTTGCCGGGATCAGCCGCAGCAGCATGTCGCGCAGATTGCCCGCGATGGTGCATTCGTTCACCGGGTGCGAAATCACCCCGTTTTGTACCCAGAACCCCGCCGCGCCGCGCGAATAATCCCCGGTGGTCGGGCTGATCGTCGATCCGATCATGGACGTGACATAAAGCCCTGTCCCCATGTCGCGGATCAGATCCTCACGCGACCGCGCGCCTTGCGTCAGGTCGATATTCGATGTGGTGGGCGATGGTGGCGAAGATGTTCCCCGCGCCGCATTGGCCGTGCTGCCCATCCCCAGCTTTCGCCCGGTGGCAAGGTCCAGCGTCCACCCCGTCAGGATACCGTTTTCCACAATCGCCCGCCGCTGCGTCGGCAACCCCTCGCCATCAAACGGGCGGCTGGAAGATATGCGCGGCCGATGCGGATCTTCGATCACCGAAAGCCCTTCGGGCAGCACCTGCTGTCCCAGCGCATCGCGCAACCAACTCGCCCCGCGCGCAATCGCGGCCCCGTTCACGGCGGAAAGCAGATGCCCGATCAGCGACGATGCCACCCGCTCATCAAACAGCACCGGATAGGTACCGGTCACCGGCTTCACCGCCCCGGCCCGTGCCAGGGCCCGTTCCGCCGCCAGCGCGCCAATCCCCTCAGCCCCCGGCAGATCGGATTGATAGGTCCGCGACTCCCCTGCCCAGTCCCGCTCCATCCCCGTGCCTTCGCCGGTAAAGGCCACGGCGGAAATGGAACGCGAGGTGCGCGCATAGCCCCCCGAAAACCCGTTTGATGCCGCAAGATGCATCGCACGGGCAGAATAGCCTGCCGATGCCTCCACCTGTGTGATGTCCTTGGATGCCAGCGCTGCCGCCTCAACCGCGCGGCAATCGGCCTCCAGCATGGCGGCATCCGGTTCCGCCGCCGGATCGGTCAGGTCAAGCGCCGCCAGATCCCAATCCCGCGCAATCTGCCCCGGATCGGCCAGTCCGGCATAGGGGTCATCCGGTGCTTCACGCGCCATCGCCACCGCCCGCTCGGCCAGTGCTGCGATGGTGCGGTCCGAAATGTCGGATGCAGAAACACAGGCCTGCCTGCCGCCAAACAGCACGCGCAGCCCGATTTCTGTTCCCTCGGCGCGTTCCGCCTGTTCCAGCGCCCCACGCCGCACGTCGATGGTCAGCGAGGTGCCATGAACGGCCAAGGCATCCGCCGCCTCGGCCCCCGCCTTTTTCGCGGCGTCCAGCAAGCGGGCAGTCAGATCGGCAAGCGGTGCGGTCATGGGATTTCCTTCAGGCCTTTGTGACCGAGGTAGTCCGCCTGCCACGCCTGTGCAAGTTGATGCCACCGCCGGGTAGGTACGAAAAAGCCCCCGCAATCGCTGCGGGGGCCTGTTTCATTCAGCGCTGCTTACTGAAGCTGCTGGCCGTTCGCAAAGAACCCGCCATCCTTGAACTCCAGCGTCGACGACAACTCATCCTCGCCGGTCGCATTGGCGAACATCGACAGCATCATGCGGAAGCCCATGACTTGATCCTCGGGCAACAGTCCCATCGCCACCAGCTTGTCCATCAGCGTGTTGCCGCCCACCAGCTTCAGGTCGATCTTCCCGGTCGGTGCGGGCATCCCGCCATAGGTCACCAGATCGGTGTTATCAAAAGTCAGCGCTCCGCTTCCTGTCAGCTCCGCGCCGGCGATCTTGGCCTGCACGGAGGTGATGTCGAGCGCGTTCAACTCGCCCGGGGGCTGTTCGCCCGCCGCTTCCATCGCCGCCGGATCCATAATGTCGACAAACAGCGTGGCCTTGCCCTTGGTGTCGATCACCAGCGTCGCCGGATCGCGGGGCAATTGGTTGGTCGGGTCGATCATCCCCCAGACTTCATCCGAAACCGTCAGATCGACGATGCGGGTCAGCAGCGAGAAATCCGCCGGTTCTTCGGTCACGCTGACCGGCATCTGGAACCCGAACGCCGCTTCGCCATAAGCAAGGTTCACCTGAGGGAACGGAATTTCAGGCGCCGACATCGACATCGTCACCCCTTTGGCCCCGCCGGAATAGGAAAGCTGGTCGGCATTCATCACAAAGTTGATGGTGTTGCTTTCGCCTTGGCCGGTGATCTTGGTCACGCCCGCCGCTTCGGTCACTTCCATGTCATAGGTTGTCACGCCGCTGGAGAACGTGCCGTCCGTCGCAAACCCGGCTTTCAGCGCCGCCGCCATGTCGGCCATCGCTTCTGACCCCAGGAAGGTGCCGTTCGTCGTACCAGTCAGGTCTGCCATCGTGATGTTGATCTTCATGTCAGACGGGCCGGCCATCTCGCCCTCGGCTGGGCTTGGATCAAGGTCGCTGCCTGCAACGGTCAGCGCCATGTTCTCTGCCGCAAAGCTTGATGTCAGGGATGACCTCTCACCCTCGCCAACCGCCACAAGATACTTTCCTGTGACGTTGGTCAGCTTTGCCTCGACAGTCAGATCCACGGCCTCCGTTTCAACGCCCTCAACACTGGTCAGGGCAATCGTCATTTCGGGGCCGCTGAAATCATAGGCCGTTTCGGCCTCATCGCCGCTGGCAACGATGGTCAGCCCGGGTTGGCGAATTTCCATCGACAGCGTGGTCGGGTCAGCATCGGCCTCGGGCGGGTCGATCGTCATTTCGAACGGATACGTGTCGGACATCGTCACCTCGACGGTGCCATCCCCCATGTCCTGAAAGCGGATCTCGTCCACCGAACCGGTGCCGGTCACGCCTTCCTGATCAATCGCCATCTGCATGCCGGTCACAACCAGCGTATCGCCATCACGTTCCACGCTTTCGGTGGTCACGGTCTGGCCGCTGCTTGTGGCTAAGGACAGCCAGTTTTCCCAGACCTGTTCCGGGGTCACGTCGGCAAAGGCCGGCGCGGCAAGAAGCATGACAAGGGCGGTGCTGCCAGCCAGCCTGCGATTGATCATAATGAACCTCGTTTCGATGCGATAAAATCTGTCGGCGCGGAGCATCCTCCCCCGCCGTTGCGGGGTCAAGGGTTTCCATCGCGGCTCTTGCATGCGTTAACTCCGTGGCGAAAGTGTGAAACGCCCCGCGCAGGGCAAGGAGGGACGGCGTGAAAGGCAAGGTTGTGGTCATCACCGGGGCAAGCCGGGGCATCGGCGCCGCCGCTATGCGGGCCTTTGTGGCCGCCGGGGCACGCGTCGCGGCCTTGGCCCGCAACGAGGCGCAGGTCGCGGAATTGGCCGCCGAACTGGGCCCAGATGTGATCGCTCTGGGCTGTGACGTCGCGGATTGGACATCGCTTCAAGCCGCGATCAGCGCGGTCACCGCCCGCTTTGGCCGAATCGACGTGCTGGTGAACAACGCAGCCGTTATCGAACCCATTGCAAGGTTGGCAGATGCCGATACTGCCGCCTGGGGCAAAAGCATCGACATTAACCTCAAGGGCGTGTTTCACGGGATGAAGGCCGTGCTTCCCCAGATGCGCGCGCAGGGGGCGGGAACAATCATCACCGTGTCGTCCGGCGCGGCCACCAATCCTCTGGAAGGGTGGAGCGCCTATTGCGCAGGCAAGGCGGGCGCGCTGATGCTCACCCGCGCCGCCCATCTGGAAGAGGGGCCGCAGGGCATCCGCATCCTCGGACTGTCGCCCGGAACGGTGGCCACCGACATGCAGGTCAAGATCAAGGAATCTGGCGTGAACCCCGTCAGCCAGATCGATTTCGCCACCCACATCCCCGCCGATTGGCCCGCCCGCGCGCTGGTCTGGATGTGTGGGCCAGCCGCCGATGAATGGCTGGGTCGCGACATTCCCCTGCGCGATGAAGCGGTACGCCGCGCCGTGGGGCTGATCCCATGATCCGGGTCGAGGATCGCGCTGGCGCGCGCCTTCTGGTGCTGGACCGCGCCGACAAGGCCAATGCCCTGACACAGGACATGCTGGCCGCGTTGGATGCTGCCGTGGCACAGGCGGCGGCGGATGGGGTCGCCGTTCTGGTGCTGACAGGCGCGGGCCGCGTCTTTTCCGCTGGGGCCGATCTGGAGGGCATGGCGCAGGGCCTTGGCCATGCCCCGGAATGGGAGGTGCTGTCGCGCCGCATCGCCACCTATCCTGGCCTGACCATCGCCGCGCTGAATGGCACGCTGGCAGGCGGGGCCTTCAGCATGGCGCTGGCCTGCGATCTGCGGGTGGCTGTTCCGGGGGCGGAATTCTTCTATCCTGTGATGAAGCGCGGCTACCTGCCCCAACCCTCCGATCCCGCCCGCCTGTCGGCGCTGGTCGGGCCTGCACGGGCAAAGCAGATCCTGCTCGCAGGTCAGCGGATCAATGCAGAAACCGCACTGGGCTGGGGCTTGATTGACGGCATTGTCAATGACGCAGTCGAAGGCGCACTTACACTCTCCACTGATGCACTGGCCGCCGATCCGCGCCACGTCCGCCGGATGAAGGCAATGTTCTGACTGCCGCCCTAGCGCTTGCGATGCCCGCCTGGCAACCGCGACAGGAAGCCGGGCGGCCGCTTCGCGATCCAAGCCAGAAACCCCTCCATCCGTGCATCCGCGCGTATCGCTTCGGGCGTGTTGAACTGCCGCGCCAGTTCGGTTTCGGTAAACCGGGCGTGAATTTCCGGCCTTATGTAGCAAACGCACCAACGCCAAACTACACCTAAACGCCTGACTCTGCTAGTCTTTCGGCATGACACGCAGATACTACTACCGCCCTTGGAAGGAAGAAACGCTGGTTGCCGCGCTGCACTTCATGCGCTGCCAGATCGTGCGCGATGAGGCCGAAGGCCTAAAGCATATCGACGCCCTGTTGACGCTGCGCGGGGTGGACCCTGACAGTCTGCCATTGCCGCAGAAGTTCCCGAAGACGTTCAAGCGCGGCCACCTAAGCCAAGCCATCCTGCGCGAGCTTCGCGGCGGGCCATTGCGCGGCTCAGAATTGGCAAGACGGTTGCAGGGGAACTTGGCCTATGCGGATGCGTACAGGAAGGTGTACGCGGCCCTGCATCGGCTGAAAGAACGCAGAATACTTGAGAACCAGAACGCAATTTGGAAGGTTATGGAATGACACATAGCGTGGTTTCCCTAGAGGAACGGCGGGCCATGAAGCGCAGCCCGCCGAACCCGTTATTCGAGGCTTTGGACGCTTTGGCTCTAGCTCTGTCGGACCATCAGCACCAATGGACCGAAAGGGAGAGAAGCCTTTACGAAACGGCCGTAGCTTACTTGGGTTTTCGGTTGTACGGAGACTGATTGGTGGGCTTCAGGCTCACGCCAAGGTCCGCGGCCTTGGACTGTACGGCAGTTTCTGACCGACCAAGTTTGAGGCCAATAACGCGCGTCGGCGTGTTATCCTTGGCCAGGGACTTGATGGCAGAAACGTCCTTGTCGGACCACGACTTCCCAGAGTTTGGAGGTGTTTTAGGCATCAGTTCGCGCCTCCTGAGCGCTATATAGATGCCGTTGGCGGGTTGACCCCATGAGTCGCCCGTGCAATATTTGCACGGTGATCACAATGCCAGCCCGCCAACGGCTGGTTTCCAAAACAGGAGCGGCAGGTGGCTAGACCTGTCGCTCCATTTTTTTCAATACCACAACTTTTTGCGCGAGTCGAATCCGTGCCGGATACATGCAGGGGTTTCTACCAGAGGTAGTCCCTGTGTTGCCAACGGCATACAACTTAATGAGCGTGTCAGTTTGGGGGGTCGTACTCTACAGGGCGGGTCAAAAGAACGTTCCCTGCAGCGTCATTGATTTCCTTTGGCAAGAGGCAGCGCTCTAGGTGCATCTCGCTGATGGTGGCGCGCATGTCCGCCGCCGCCCACAACTCTTTACTGTGCTTTCGGAACGGTGGCGCAATGATCTTGATCTTCTTTTTCGGCATTGCATTTCGGACCAAGCGTACGGGGCCAAGAAGATCCGAGTCGTTCGTTACCAGAAAGGCTTGATCATATAGCCCAAGGTGCCCGTCGCTGATGAGGTGCATTGCGATGTTAACGTCAGACTCTTTTTCCTCTCGGGCTTGATATGTGGTCTTGCAGTTCTTGCAGTAACACTGCTTGTCCTTGAAGCGGCCTTCAATGATCTCTGCACCAGCGTGCTTGAGAGCGGACGTGTACGCTTGGTGGCGGGCGAGTTTCGTGGGGTTCCACACAGGGTATGCAGTGAAGAACTTTACCGTTTCGACGCTGTGAACGGTTGGGTCAATGAACTCACGCATCAGCGCTGGCAAACTTAGCCACTTGAGGTGATTCTTCTTGTTTCCTGACGCTCGGTTACCATCATCGATGGAATGATACATGTTGAAGCCATCAATGTAGCAGGCCACCTTGATCATAAAATTCTCCAAAAATGAGAATGCCGCGAGCGCTTTCGCGCCCGCGGCTGGCGACAGGCTTTCGCCTGCCGGGATGCAGTGACACCAATATGATTCTTCACGCCCGCTATGTCAAGAGTCGGCGAGTCAAGCAAAATATGTAGCGCTGTATGCTGCCACATACTACCGATAGACTGCTAAACTCTTGGTTGTGCCTCTGGTCACTTCTGCCAGTAGCCCTTCCAAGCGCGGCTAACCGGGGCTTCCATCGCATTCTGCACCAGCCCGAAGGCCTGCGCGCCGTTGCTCTTGCGACGGCTGTCTTCCAGCCATGCGGCTTGCGTTGCGTACTGGTGCAGGTAACGCGGGCTAACATGGTGATGCTGGCCCTGCACCATGCGGCGCAGGCGCGAGAAGTAGCTTTCTGCCCAGTTGGTGTGCTTGCCGTGGTCGCTGTAGATTTCGCTGTGGTTGACGCGGTCAACCTGCCAGCCCGCATGCAGCGCATCCCAGTGGGAAGCTTCATCAGCCGACAGGGTGGCCATGCGGTCAACGTTGGCATGCACCAGAGCCACGCCTTCGGCTTCGGCCATGGTGACCACGGGCAGTGTGCGGCCATGACGCTCGCGCAGCACCACGACTACGCGGCGCTTGCCGGACTGGTTGGCCTTCAAGCGGCGGTCTTTGCGGTCTGCCTTGGCATTCTCCGGGCGCACATGGCCGCCGAAGTAAGCGCCATCAACCTCGACGTGGCCTTTCAGGATTTCGCCGGTGTGGACTTCCAGCGCCATCGCTTCGCGCAGCTTGTGAGCCAAAACGAAAGCGGTCTTGTACTGACAGTCCAGATCGCGGGAAAGCTGCACCATGGAAACGCCCTTGGCGGCATTCACGGTAATGCAGATCGCGGCGAGCAGGTCAACGAAAGCCATCTTGCGGCTTGCGAAGATCGTCCCGGACGTAACCGAAAACTGGTGGCCACAGCCCTTGCATTTGAACTTGCGGCGGGTGGTGATCTTGTAGGTTTCGCAGCAGCCACACTGAGGGCAAACGGCTTCGCCATCGGTTTCCGGCCAGCGCATCTTGCAGAACGTGTCATAGGCCACTTCTTCGCCCGCCTTGTAGATGGCGCGAAGGCTCAGGGTGCGAGCGGCGGCTGAAAGGAGGAAGTGCTGTGCCATGATGTACTGTATCCGTTACCTATGTATCGGATGTAGTACGTTGACGTATCGGTTACAAGGGCATAAGTAACGTATGCAGTACTTTTCTTATCACAGGTGATACATGCCCGAACAAACTGACTGGGAAATGATGGCCGCCAACCTCCTAAAGGCCGAACTCAAGCGCAAAGGCGTGACCTACGCCCAACTTGCGGATCTGATCGGAGACAAAGAAGTGAACATCCGCAACAAGCTGTCGCGTGGGAAGTTCACCGCTGCGTTTCTTTTGCAGTGCCTCTCTGCAGTCGGCGCGAATGATCTGCGGATCTAGTCAGTGTCAGGCAGATCAATGACATCGCGAACAGCCTTTATCCGATAGGCTACGGGTTGCCCCGATCTGGTCGCGACATTCACGTCAACAAAGAAGCCCAGTTTGTAAATGTTTCGATCTCCAGAAAGCATCTCACTCTTGATCCTCTCGCGCGCAAGATCGGATGAATAAACTACAGCAAGCGCCTTGGGGCTTATGTCTTCTATGATGCCCTTTTCCCCAGTTTTCCCCGCCTCTTTTCTATTCGACTGATAGAATGTCAGAAGTTTGTTTTCATGATCAAAATCAGTTACTTGCGAAATCTCGCGGAACTGCCCTTCAATCTCATGAACTGCTCGTCTTGCTTCGGAAGTATCAAATTCAATCGCGAACGCGACCTTTTCCCCTTGCTTGGTGTACTTCACAGCCTTGATCGCCGCGCGCCCATCAGGGTCATTCGCGGTAGACATGACCGTGTCCACGATTTCCGAAAGTTCGCTTTTTGAAGCGTTTGGAATGCGCCCGCCAGGTTTGGAAAACGCGGATATGCTGCGCCCTACCCTCCGGACAAAGTCAGTGCTGATCATAAGGTGATCAATCGTGGTGATGATTTGCGGGTAAGCCGATGCGATAAGCATCACGGCCTCCATGGAGCCTTTTCGGACTTCCTTTACGTATACCTTAACACGCCCGTCTAGATCTGGGTGCTCAGTGCGAATGAACCGTTCAAACTGCCCACCCAGCCCCGCAAACGTGGCTACAAAATCATGTATCTCAACTGGGTCTTCCAGTTTGAGCGTAACTACAACTGCTGCGCCGCCATCATCCATAAGTTGAGAATAAGCATGTAGGGGCATCATCGTGCTAGCCCCTTTTTGGCGTTGGTGCGTTTGCTACATAAGGCCGCAGATATGGTGGACCATCACCGTCGGCCCGCCCTTGCAGCCTTTCAACTTTGGCACAAGGTGGTGCAGGCTTTGCGGCACATCCGGGGGAATCGGGCGCAGGCAGATGGGGCAGGTGGGGTTCATGTTGTCCTGTCACGGCTTTCCGGGCAAAGGATGGCGCAACAGGCGGCGGGGGCAAGATGGATGCGCTGGTGATCGGGGCAGGTCCTGCGGGGCTGATGGCGGCAGAGATGCTGGCCGCCGCTGGCCGCAAAGTCGTGGTCTGCGAAGCCAAACCCTCAGCCGGGCGCAAGTTCCTGATGGCCGGGAAATCCGGCCTGAACGTGACAAAGGACGAACCCCCCGAACCCTTTGCCCGCGCCTATGATGCAGGCTGGCTGGCCCCGATGCTGGCCGAGTTTGGCCCCGAACAGGTGCAGGACTGGTGCCGCGCGCTGGGCCAAGAGGTGTTTACCGGCTCCTCCGGCCGCGTTTTTCCAGTGTCGATGAAAGGCTCGCCCCTGTTGCGGGCTTGGCTCACCCGCCTTGGCAGCGCAGGGGTGGAGTTGCGCCTGCGCTGGCGCTGGACGGGCTTCGAAGGTGACGTATGGCAGTTCGACACGCCGGATGGTCTGGCCATCCTGTCCCCCCGCGTCGTGGTGCTGGCGCTGGGCGGGGCAAGCTGGGCGCGGCTGGGATCAGATGCAGCCTGGGTGCCGTGGCTGCGCGACAAGGGAGTGGAGATCGCCCCGTTCAAACCAGCCAACATGGGATTCTCGGTCAACTGGTCCCCCCATATGGCAAAACATTTCGGCCAACCAGTGAAGGGGGTGGCCCTGATCGCCGGGGCGCGGCGGGAACGGGGGGAATTCGTGCTGTCCGCCCACGGCATTGAAGGTGGCGGCATCTATGCCATCAGCCGCGATCTGCGCGACGGCGCGACGCTCCACCTTGACCTGATGCCCGATGTCCCGGCGTGTGAGGTTGAGGCGCGCCTTGCCCGCATGAAACCGGGCGAAACCCTCGCCAATCGCCTGCGCAAGCTGGGCCTGTCCCCCGTCATCGTGGCGCTGGTGATGGAGTTCGGCCGTACTTTGCCGTTGATGACGGCCATCAAGGCGCTGCCCATTCCGCTGACCGGCCCCCGTCCGATGGACGAAGCCATCTCCACCGCAGGTGGCATCACCCGCGCTGCCCTGACCGATGATCTGGAACTGCGCGCCCTGCCGGGCGTCTTTGCCTGCGGCGAGATGCTGGATTGGGAGGCCCCCACAGGAGGCTACCTTCTTACCGGGTGCTGGGCCACCGGGCGCTGGGCCGGGCGGGCGGCTGCGGTCAAAGAATAGGGGGGGCCGTCTGCCCCCCTCAGCGCGTGCCGCGCCTCACCCCCCGAGGATATTTGCCGCAGAGAAGATAGGGCAGACCGGAAATCCGCCCTATCCGTGCTTCACCATCACATGCCGGACGACGGTATAATCTTCCAGTGCGTAGGCGCTCATATCCTTGCCATAGCCGGATTGCTTCAACCCGCCATGAGGCATCTCATTGACCAGCATGAAATGCGTGTTGATCCATGTGCAGCCATAGCGCAGCCGCGCCGCCGTCGCCATCGCGCGGCCAACGTCCTTGGTCCAGACCGATGACGCAAGGCCATAGTCGCTGTCATTTGCCCAGCCCACCGCGGTATCCACATCGGAAAACGGAGTGATGGAAACCACTGGACCGAACACTTCGCGCCGGACGATTTCATCCTCTTGCCGGGCCCCGGCGATGACGGTGGGGCGATAGTAGTACCCCTGATCCATCACCGCGCCGCCGGTCGTCACCTCGACATGGTTCAACTCCCGTGCGCGGTTCACGAAACTCGCCACCCGGTCGCGCTGACGCAGGCTGATCAGGGGGCCGATTTCATTCGTGCTGTCATCGTCATTGGCCAGTGCAATAGAGGAGACGGCAGAGGTAAGATCGGCGACCAGCCGATCATAAACCTTCTTGCCCGCATAGATGCGGCAGGCCGCGGTGCAATCCTGCCCTGCGTTGTAATAGCCAAAGGCGCGCAGGCCTTCGACCACCTCACCCACATCGGCATCATCGAACACCAGAACGGGCGCCTTGCCGCCCAGTTCCAGATGCGTGCGCTTCACTGTTTTCGCGGCAGCATCCAGCATCTTCTTGCCCGTTGCGACATCGCCAGTCAGGCTGATCATGTCCACCAACGGATGGTTGATCAGATAGCTGCCCACCGTCTGCCCTCGCCCGGCCACGATGTTCACTACGCCTTCGGGCAGTTCTTCAGCCAAAATCCGCGCCATCTTCAGCGCGGTCAGCGGTGTCTGTTCCGATGGTTTGAACACCACCGTATTGCCGCCCCCGACCGCAGGCCCCAGCTTCCACGCCATCATCATCAGCGGATAATTCCACGGCGCGATGGAGGCGATCACCCCCACCGGATCACGGCGGATCATGCTGGTATGGCCTGCCAGATATTCCCCCGCCACCGCGCCGTGCTGACAGCGCACTGCGCCCGCAAAGAACCGATAGCAATCGACAATCGCCGGAATCTCATCATTCCGCGCGGCATTGATCGGCTTGCCGCAGTTCAACGCCTCCAGCGCGGCAAAGCTGTCGGCCTCGGCCTCGATCCGGTCTGCGATCCGCAGCAGCGCCGCCGACCGTTCGCCTGGGGTGGTGCGGGACCATGTTTCAAACGCCTTGCGCGCGGCGGCCACCGCCCGGTCGACCTGCGCGGTCGATGCCTCTGGCACCTCAAGGATCAGGCCCCCGGTACGCGGGTTCAAGATCTGCTCGCGCGCTTCCTGCCCGGCCTCGAATGCCGATCCGATCAGAAGCTGCGTGTCGATGGTCATGTGGACGCTGTCCATGGGAACCTCCCTGTTCATTTGCCCGTGCCGGCCGTCTCGGATCCGCCACGGGTCAGGTAAAAGGCGATAAGGATGGGAACGACGGTGGCTGCGAACACCACAATGGCAACCACATTGGTCACCGGGCGTTGCCGGGGGCGGACCAGTTCCTGCAACATCCAGATGGGCAGGGTGCTTTGCTGGCCTGCGGTAAAGGTGGTGACGATCACCTCATCGAACGACAGCGCGAATGCCAGCATCCCGCCCGCCAGAAGGGCCGTGCCAAGGTTCGGCAGCAGCACATAACGGAAGGTCTGGAAGCTGTTGGCGCCAAGGTCTGCCGATGCTTCAAGGATACCACCCGACAGGCGGCGGAAGCGGGCGACCGCGTTGTTATAGACGATCACGATGCAAAAGGTCGCGTGGCCAAGGATGATGGTCCAGGTCGAAAACGGGATATCCATGATGGAAAAAGCCGACCGCAGCGACATCCCTGTGATAACGCCGGGCAAGGCGATGGGCAGGATGATCAGCAGGCTGATCTGTTCGCGCCCAAAGAACGACGCCCGCGCCATCGCGGCAGAAACCAGCGTGCCAAGGATCATCGCCACAAAGGTCGCAATCGTTGCCACCCAGAGCGAAAGGTAAAGCGGCGGCCAGATATCTTCGCGGTTCCAGGCCACGCCGAACCATTGCGTCGTCAGGCCGGGGGGCGGGAATTCGTAACTCTTGTCCTCGGTCGTGAAGGCATAAAGGAAGATCAGCAGGATCGGCAGATGCAGGAACAGAAGCCCGCCCACAGCGGCGATCTTCAATCCCCATGAGGCGCGGTCAGAGTGCATCGAACGCCCCCTTCCGTTTCGCGATGGTCAGGTAGATCAGCATGATCACAATGGGGACCACGGCGAAGGCGGCGGCCAGCGGGATGTTCCCGGCGGTGCCCTGCAACTGATAAACCGCCAACCCGATGAAGCGGGCCGAGGTGCCAACGATCTGCGGGATGATGTAGTCGCCCATGGTGAGCGAGAAGGTAAAGATCGACCCCGCGATCACCCCCGGCATGGCAAGGGGCAAGATCACCGTGCGGAAAGTCTGCGCCCGCGATGCCCCAAGGTCCGCCGATGCCTCCAGCATCGATGTCGGCACGCGTTCCAGCGCCGCCTGCATGGGCAGGATCATGTAGGGCAGCCATACATAGACAAAGACGATAAAGGTGCCCATCGGGCTGGTGGAAAGGCTGTTCCCGCCAATGCCGGGAATGGCCAAAATTGCGTTCAGGATCATCGACAAACCCACCCCGTCCGCCGCCCAGGTGATAATCCCTTCCTTCGCAAGGATCAGTTTCCAGGCATAGACCTTGACCAGATACGACGACCACAGCGGCAGCATGACGCCCAGATAGAACACCGCCTTCCACTTCCCCCGTGCGAAACGGGCCGCGTAATAGGCGATGGGAAAGGCGATCAGCGCGCAGCCGATGGTGACAGCGGCCGACATCAGCAGCGTGCGCAGGATGATATCCATGTTCTGCGCCCGAAACAGTTCGGCATAGGTTTTCAGGGTGAATTCTTCTTTCACCACCCCCGAAAACTCATCAATCGAATAGAAACTCTGCAACAGCAGCGCGAACAGCGACCCCAGATAGACGACGCCCAGCCACAGCAAGGGCGGCGTCAGCAGCACCGCCAGCAGCACCCTTGGGTGCCGCCAGAACAGGGCGGTCAGCCTGTCGGCAATGCCCCGTTCGGGCAGGATGGCAGGGGCGTCGCTCATGCCTCATCCATCACATGCAGAGCGGAGGGTTCAAAAGACAAACCAACCGTCGTACCGGGTTCGGGCAGGGGCTGGCCTGCAGGCATCAGGGCTGCAACCTCGGTGCCATGCAGAACCACCGAAATACGGCTTCCCGCCCCCAGATAACGGATAGAGGTCACGGTTCCCGCCAGTGCGACCCCATCCGCAGGGGTCAGTCGCAGCGCTTCGGGCCGCAGCGAAGACCACTTCGGAGGCCCGCCGAAGGCGCGGGTCACTTCGGGTGACAGCACGTTGGACGATCCCACGAAATCCGCGACGAAACGGGTGCGCGGGCGAGCGTACACTTCGGAGGGCGTGCCGATCTGCGCGATCTTGCCTTCGTTGAAAACGGCAAGGCTGTCGGCCATGCTCAGCGCTTCGCCCTGATCATGGGTCACGAAAACAAAGGTAATGCCCAGCCGTGTTTGCAGGGCCTTCAATTCATCCTGCATCGCCTCGCGCAGCTTCAGGTCCAGCGCGCCAAGTGGTTCATCCAGCAGCAACACCTTGGGTTCATTCACCAAAGCCCGCGCCAGCGCCACGCGCTGCCTTTGCCCGCCCGAAAGCTGCGCGGGCTTGCGGTCGCCATAGCCATCCAGCTTGACCAGCGACAACATCTCTTCGGCGCGGCTTTCGCGGCTGCGGCGGTCGATGCCTTTCACCATCAGGCCATAGGCCACGTTGTCGCGCACGTTCATATGCGGAAACAGAGCGTAATCCTGAAACACGGTGTTCACGTTGCGCCGGTTGGGGGGGATGTCGCTTACATCCTGCCCGAAGATGCGGATCGCCCCGCCCGTCGGCTTTTCAAACCCTGAAATCAGCCGCAGGCAGGTGGTCTTGCCGGAACCGGACGGGCCAAGCATGGCAAAGAACGACCCTTCCGCGATGGTCAGATCAACGCCATCCACTGCCCGCACCGGGGCAGAGGGTGTGCCAAAATGGCGCGAAACGTTCTGGAATTCGACGGCAGCTGTCATTCAGGGCACCGGACAGGGAAAAGAAATTCGTGGGTGCGCGCAAAGGCGCGCACCCCATCTGTTGCGATGGAAACCGATCAGCGGCCGCCGATCACGCCGATATAGTCAGAGACCCAGCGGTAATAGGGCACGCAGGTATCTTCGCCCTGCGAACAGTCAGCAACCGGGGTGGTCCAGAAGCGGATCTTGTCGAAATCATCCAGACCGTTGGCGGTGCAGCCTTCTGCTGTCTGCATCCCGCGGCCATCGGTGCAGGCGGCGGGAACCGACGGGTTCGCCCCGAACCAGACCGACAGGTCGGATTGCAAGTTCGACGACAGCTGATGTTCGAACCACATATAGGCGCAATTCGGATGCTCGCTGTCGACGTGCAGCATGGTTGTATCGGCCCAGCCCGTCGCACCTTCCTGCGGGATGGTCGAGGCGACAGGCGCCCCCCCGGCCTTCAGAAGGTTCACCTGGAACGGCCACGACCCCGAGGCGACAACGCCCTCATTCTTGAAATCGTCGATCTGGATAAAGGCGTCATGCCAGTAGCGGCTGACGATTTCGCGCTGCCCGCGCAGCAGGTCAAGCGCGGCCTTGTACTGATCTTCGTTCAGTTCATAGGGCGAGGTGATGCCCAGTTCCGGCTTGTGGAACATCAGGTACTGCGCGGCGTCGGCCACGTGGATCGGGCCGTCATAGGCCTGCACCCTGCCCTTGTTGGATTGGCCATCGGGCAGGTTTTGTTCTTCGAAAACGACGTTCCACGAGGTCGGCGGTTCCTTGAACACCTCGGTATTGTACATCAACACGTTCGGCCCCCACATGTAGGGGACGCCATAATGCTTGCCGTCCACGACATACCAAGGTGCGTTCTGAAGACGCGGGTCTATGGTGCCCCAGGACGGGATCAGCGCAGTGTTGATCTCCTGCACGCGGTCGCCCGCGATCAGGCGAAGCGAAGCGTCACCCGATGCAGTAACAAGGTCAAAGCCGCCTTCGTTCATAAGGGCGACCATCTCATCCGAGGTGTTGGCGGTTTTGACGCTGACCTTGCAGCCGCTGGATGCCTCGAACTTCGTTACCCAGTCAAAGGCCGGATCGGTTTCGCCGCGTTCCACATAGCCTGCCCAGGCAACGATGGAGAGTTCGCCTTCCCCCGGGCCAACCTCGGTCATCTGGGCCAAGGCGGGGGTGACGGCGACGATCAGGCCAAGCGCCGTGGTGGCGGTCAGTTTCAGTGTCTTGAGTGTCATGCTGAAAATCTCCCTGTGACAGTGCCGCATGCGTTGGACCGCAGGCGCGGACAGCCGGTTTACCGGTCATGGAAGCGAACGGTATTCACCTGCCGCCAATTCGCAATATCAAAACGCTGATGGGTGCATTCGGTTTTTCCGATGGCTCGACCGGAAAATGCCCGTTCAGCGGGCAGTGCAGACGCCTGTGCAGCAAATGGTATGCACGCAGCGCACGCTGGGCCGGAGTTTCGTTAACCAAGTGGTAAGGGTCTATCGGTTCGGCACGTTGCTTTGCGCAGAGCGGATGAAGTTCAGCGCGGGCGGGCTGAGCGGGGCACCGCGCCGCCAGGCAAGACCCACCTGCACGGTGGGCAGGTCGCCCGACACATCGCGAATCTCGATCCGGTCGCCTTCCAGTGACCATGGCCGGTAGACAAGGCTGGGCAGGATCGCGAGCCCCGCCCCGGTGGCGACAAGGGAGCGGACCGCTTCGACTGATCGGGTACGGAAGGCGACCTCGGGCTTCACTGGCAGGGCGGCTGTCAGGCGGCGGGTGCTTTCCTCGATCTCGTCCACCATAAGCTGGATCATCGGCTGGCCGGCCAACTCCTCCAGCGCGATCGCCTCTTGCTGCGCCAGTGGGTGGCCGAGCGGCAGCCAGAGCCGATAGGGCGATACCAGCAGTGTTTCGACATGCAGCGCCATCCGGTCCTTGACCGAGGATGTCAGCAGAACAGCGACGTCCAGTTCACCACCGATCAACAGATGTTGCAGGTAGTCGCCGTTATCTTCGATCACGTTCAGATCGACTTGCGGAAAGGCGCGGCGAAAGCGGGAAAGGATGTCGGACAGCACATATCCCGCCACCAGCGATGTGACGCCCAGGGACAACCGCCCCGTGGCGGTTTCGGCCTCATCGCGAAACGCCGTGCGGGCGGTGGCGACATCGGCCAGAATCTGGCGCGCATGGCGCAAGAAGGCGCTGCCCTTGTGCGTGATCAGCAAACCCCGCGCCTGCCGGTCGAACAGGGCAACGCCCAGATCATCCTCAAGCGCACGGACAGCCTCGGTCACCGAGGATTGCGAGATGGAAAGCGCACGGGCGGCACCCGACACACTGCCCGCCTCGGCAGCGGCGACGAAGAACTGAAGCTGGCGGAGCGTGAAGGCCATGGCGTTCCGTCTGTGGCAGGCGCCGGGGGGTTCACACCCCGTCAGCCATTGGTTCCTGAACCGGTGGCGAACACAATGGCTAACCCCCGTGGGATGTTTGAACAGAGAAGAAGGCCGGGTCAGACAGAAGGGCAGGATGGTGCCGGGCGACCAGGGCGGTATAGGCGGCCAGACGCGCCGGGGTGAAGTGCCCGGTATCGGCCAGAAGATTGACGGTGCCGGGAACGCTGCCGTCTTCGGCAAGCACTGGCAGGTTGGCGGCGGACCCAAGACCCATGGAGGTGATCAGCGCGTGGTCGAAAAAGACCGTGGCGAATTCGGCGGGGGTATTGGCGACAAAGGGCTGTGCCCCGGTGATGCAGAGGTCGTACCACCCATCCCGTTCCAGCGGTTTCGTGCCATGGGCCGGGTATTCCACCGGATGTGAGGTATGCACGCGGCGAAACAGGCCCTGCGCCAGATCATGGGTCGTGATCGTGAACAGCCGCGTGCCAAGCGCGGTGCAATCCTGTTCAAGGGCGAGAAAGGCAGCTGACATGGGAATCATATCGCCATGCGCTGGGGGCGCTGTCTAGCCATCGCGCAGACGGGCGGCGAGAAGGGCAATCAGATCAGACCGAGTCACCAGCCCGATCAGGCGACCGTCCTCTGTGATGGGAACAGCTTGCGGATGCCCCTCTGCCAGATGATCCAAAACCTCGGCCACCGTGGCATCGGGGGGCAACGAGGGAGCCGCTGTCGCAAGATCGGCCGCAGTCAATGCCGGATCGATCAACCCAAGGAGAGCGGATTGATCCACCAGCCCCAGATAGCGGCCTGCGGCATCGGTCAGCGGCAGCGTCTTGAACCGGTGCTGGCGGAACAGATGGCCCAGTTCGGATAACGCCGTATCTGCGCGCGCCGTGACAAGGTGGCGCGACATGATGTCTTTGGCGGTCAAGTCGCCCAGATGGCGGGTGGCAGCGTCGGAATCCGCAAGGAGGCGGGCCAGATCGCCCACGCCGATATTCGGGGCCAAGCGCAGCCTGTCCAGCAGCGCCGCCAGATCCCGTGGAGCGGGGCCGGGTTTGTGATCGGGCGCAGGAGGTTGGCGAAAGGGATAGACGCGCCCGGTGACGCGGTTCCACAGGATGCCAGCCGCGACCAGCGCGACGGTGCCTGCAAGAACGGGCGAAAGGGCAAAGACAGGCCCCGGAAAATCCGGCGCGCGTGACGCCAGCACCGTGGCAAGCGCAACCGCACCCGCCGGGGGATGAAAGGCGCGAAGCGCCGCCATGGCCAGAATGGCGAGCAGGGTGGCAAGCGGGGCAGCAATGACCGGATCATCGGTTATTGTCAGCACCGCAAGGGCCGACAGTGCCGCCACGCCATTGCCGACGACCGCAGACCAAGGCTGTGCCAGCGGGCTGTTGGGAACGACAAAGACCAGGAAGGCCGTGGCGCCAAAAGGGGCGATCAGAAGGAATTGCCCCGTCGCCATGCCGGGTGCGGCAAGGTGAAGGATCGCCTCGCACATCAGCAGGCCAACCGCCGCCCCACCGCCCGCGCGCAGGGCATCACCCCAGCGCGGGGCCGTCATGGCGGGGCCGAAGGGGCGCAGGAATTTCAG
Source organism: Paracoccaceae bacterium (assembly GCA_022843025.1). Lineage (GTDB taxonomy): Bacteria > Pseudomonadota > Alphaproteobacteria > Rhodobacterales > Rhodobacteraceae > Paragemmobacter. The sequence goes on from JALHOL010000004.1 coordinate 398,134, forward strand.
GCGGGTACCGGGCATCATGGATCGCAGCCTGAAGGGTTTTGCCCGCCAACAACAGGGCAGAACGGACCTTTGCCCCGCTGCAACCGACCTAGCCGCGCATCATGGCCAGCCGGATCAGCGCGCGTTCCATCACCGCCATGCCCGGCGCGCGGGAGGAGGAGCGCAGCGTCAGGTCGGTTTCCAGCAGATGGGCAATCGCCTCTTCCAGACGCGGCATAGACCAGCTTTGCGCCTGACGGATCAGCGCGTCCCGGGATTTGAAAGGGATGCCGCGCATCCGCCCGATGGCCGCCGCCGCGCCGCCGGGTTCGCTGACGGCCATATGCAGCGCCCGGAAGTGCCGCATCGTCTGAATGCACAGGGTGACGGGCAGGGTGCCCTGCCCCTCAAGGCGCCGAAGCAGGGGGCCGATCTCTTGCGCCTTGCGATCGGCCACCACGGCGATCAGCTCATCAACCTCGGCCTCGATCGTGGCGGGGGCGAGCGCGGCAATCTCGGCCGGGGTCAGGGGCGTGCTGTCGCCGTGCTTGTAGAGCGCGATCTTTTCCAGGGTCTGCCGGAAATCGCCCGGATCGAGCGCGCGGCCCAGCGACATCAGGTCGGTCAGCGCCTCGCGGTCGATGGCGGCAAGGCCCGCGCGTTTCAGCGCATCCTCGATTTCCTCACGCGAGGGCGGATCGTCATAAAGGCCGATGCAATAGGCGGCGGGGTGCTTTTCAAACAGCGTCTTCAGCGCGGATTTGCCCGTCAGGCCGCCCGCGGTGACGATGATCTGCGCGTCGCCCGGCTTCCATTCCGCCAGCGCGGTGGTGATGGTGGGGGTCAGGCCATCGGCGGCCTCTTCGACAAAGGCCACGCGGGGGCCGGGGAAGAAGCCCTGCGATTTGATGGCATCCAGAAGCAGTGCGCCATCTTTGCGCAGATCGGCGGCGGGGATGCGGGTCAGCCGCATTTCGGATTCGCCATCCGGGCCGATCAGCGCGGCGATCACCTCTTGCCGCTTCAGCGCGACTCGCATCGAATCGGCGCCAAAGATCAGCAGCCCCGCCTTGCCCGGATCGGGGCGCGAGAAGTAGCGCGTCGCCTCAACCCCCTTGAGGATCATTGCGCCAGCGTGGGGGCGACGGCGAGCAGGCGGGTCATCACCTGATCAGCCAGCATCACCGAAAGACGGCGCGCGGCGTCATCCTCGGCGGCAAGTCCCGCAACCGTGGTGCCGGTGGCGGACCATGAGGTGAAGCCGTTCACCTCACCCCCGGCCACGCGGGCACCGGTGGTGCGGCTGGTCAGCGACCAGGTGGCCGTGCCGCGCAGGGTATAACGGGTGGTTTCATTCGCCGCGGTGATGCCGCCCGACTGGCGGGTGGCGGAAATGGCATAGCCAAGGTCATAGGCTGCAGCTTCGGCCCGGCCAAGGCGCGTTTCCAGACGGGCGACGAAATCGAAATCGGATTTGGTCACCGGTGCCTGCACCGCCACCCGCCCGCGCAGCGCGCCGGCCCCGCCCTCTGGCCCATATGTAGGCGTGAACCCGCAGGCTGCAAGCGGCAGGGCGGCAAGGCCGATCAGGAACAGGCGGCGGCCAGACGACGACCTTGGTTCAGACAACGACATTGATGATGCGCCCCGGGACGACGATGATCTTCTTCACCGGCTGCCCGGCAAGGAACTTGATCACAGCATCATCCGCCAGCGCGATCTTTTCAACCTCAGACGCGGGCATGTCCTTGGGAACGGTGATTTCCGCCCGCCGCTTGCCGTTGATCTGGATGGGCAGGGTGACCGAATCGTCCACCAGCAGGGCCGGGTCGGCCTTGGGCCATGCGGATTGCGTCACCAGCCCTGCCCCGCCCAACATCGACCAAACCTCTTCGGCCAGATGCGGCGTCATCGGTTGCATCAGTTGGGACAGCGTCAGCATGGCTTCGCGCCGCGCAGCCGATCCGGCCTGCGAGCGCTGCAAGGTGTTGGTGAATTCGTACAGTTTGGCGATGGCCTTGTTGAAGGCGAATCCTTCGATACCCTTGGTCACCTCATCCACGGCGCGGGCGGTGGCGCGGGCAAGGGCGGTGTCTTCCTCCGGGTTCGCCGGGGCGTTGCCCTGTGCGATGTCATCGGCAATCCGCCACACGCGGTTCAGGTGTTTATAGGCGGCCTCGGCCCCCGATGCCGTCCATTCCACATCGCGTTCGGGTGGGCTGTCCGACATCACGAACCAGCGCGCTGTATCGGCCCCGAATTGCGCGATGATATTCATCGGATCGACGACGTTCTTCTTGGATTTCGACATCTTGGCCGAAGGGATCACCTCCACCGCCGTGCCATCCTTCAGCGTCGCCCCGGAGTCGGAGCGGATGATGTCTTCGGGCAGGTGATAGACGGGGCGGCCATTGGCATCCCGCGTCAGGTAAATCTCGTGCGTCACCATGCCTTGGGTGAACAGCGCGTTGAAGGGTTCCACCGCCTTTTGCGGCAGATGCCCGGTCTTGTGCATCGCGCGGGCGAAGAAGCGGGAATAGAGCAGGTGCAGGATCGCGTGTTCGATGCCGCCGATATATTGATCGACATTCATCCAATAGGCCGCATCTTCGGCATCTGTAGGCGTGGCTGCGTGCGGGCTGGTGAAGCGCGCATAATACCAGGACGAATCGACAAAGGTATCCATCGTGTCCGTCTCGCGCCGCGCAGCAGCGCCGCATTTCGGGCAGGTGCAGGTGCGCCAGGTGGGATGGCGGTCCAGCGGGTTGCCGGGGATATCAAAGGTCACATCGTCGGGCAGGGTGACGGGCAGGTTTGCCTTTGCTTCCGGCACCACGCCGCAGGTGGCGCAGTGGATGACCGGGATGGGGCAGCCCCAATAGCGTTGGCGGGAAATGCCCCAGTCGCGCAGGCGGAACTTGGTGACGCCTTTGCCGTAGCCATGGGTTTCGGCATGGGCAATGGCGGCAGCGATGGCCGCTTCGCCGGTTTGCACCGTTTCCCCGGCGAAACCGCGGACATAGGTCACGCGTTCGGATTTCATCGGCACAAAAGCCTCGGCCAGCGGGGCGTCAGCGGCCCCTTCGGCCACGAAAACTGCATCGATGGGCAGGCCGTATTTGGTGGCGAAGTCGAAATCGCGCTGATCATGCGCCGGGCAGCCAAAGATGGCCCCGGTGCCGTAATCCATAAGGATGAAATTGGCGATCCAGACCGGCAATTCCCATGACGGATCAAGCGGATGCTTCACCCGGATGCCCGTGTCATAGCCGATTTTTTCCGCTGTCTCGATCTCTTCCGCCGAGGTGCCACCCTTGCGGCATTGCGCGACAAAGGCCGCTACGGCCGGATCACCTTCCAGCGCCTTGGCCAGCGGGTGATCGGCGCTGATGGCGGCAAAGGATGCGCCCATCAGCGTGTCGGGGCGGGTGGTATAGACCTCTAGCTTATCAAACCCGGCAGGCGCACCCACGGTGTCAAAGGCAAACTGCAAGCCGCGCGATTTGCCGATCCAGTTCGCCTGCATCAGGCGCACCTTTTCGGGCCAGTCGGTCAACCCGTCCAGCGCGTTCAGCAGTTCTTCTGAGTAGTCAGAGATTTTGAAGAACCACTGCGTCAGCTCGCGCCGTTCCACCGCCGCGCCGGACCGCCAGCCCTTGCCGTCGATCACCTGCTCGTTCGCCAGAACGGTCATGTCGACCGGGTCCCAGTTCACCACGGCGTTCTTGCGGTAGATCAGGCCCGCTTCCATCATGTCGATGAACATGGCCTGCTGCTGGCCGTAGTATTCCGGGTCGCAGGTGGCAAATTCGCGCGACCAGTCGATCGACAGGCCCAGCGGCTTCATCTGCGCCTTCATGTCGGCGATATTGCCATAGGTCCAGGTCTTGGGGTGGCCGCCGCGTTCCATCGCGGCGTTTTCCGCAGGCATCCCAAAGGCATCCCAGCCCATCGGGTGCAGGACGGAATACCCCGCCGCCGCCTTTTGCCGGGCCACCACATCGCCCATCGTGTAGTTGCGCACATGGCCCATGTGGATGCGCCCAGACGGATAGGGGAACATCTCAAGCACATAGTATTTCGGCTTAGCCGGATCGCGCCGCGCCGTGAAGGCCCCGGCCTGATCCCAGGCGGATTGCCATTTCGGTTCGGTCACAGCGGGTTCGTAGCGCGACATTCTTTGTCCCCAAGCATTCGGATGCGCGCGTTATACAAGGCGCTCGGCCAAGGTCCAGTGATCGCGGGTAAAACCCCTTAGAGGTTGGCGTCCTGAATGCGCAACTGCCGCGCGCGGGTCAGGATCGCATCCTCGATGGCGCGCACGGTGCCCGGATCAACCGCGCCACCACCCGAAGATTGCAGTGCCACCTTCAGGCTGCGCGCATCCAGCGCCGGGTCTTGCACATAGATCGTCGCCCGATAGGCGCGGCCACCGCCCGGAGGGGTGCCGAAGCCGGTCACGATCACGCCCGTAAAGGGATCCACCGATTCGATGGGGAGGAAATTCAGCACGTCCTGCGCCGCGACCCAGAGGTATTTGTTCACCTCGACCGTCGTGTTCGGATCGGCACCGTTGCGGAACAGATCAAGGATGGACGACCGGTTCGTCTGTTCGCCCGATGCGCGTTCCAGCGCCGCGCGCTGTGCCAGCGCCCGCTCGCGCCGGTCTGCTGTCGCCTCGGACGGGATGGACGGCTCGGCGTTGCGGCGGAACAATCCGCTGTCGCCGCTGGCGATCCCGGTCCCGCAGGCCGATACAGAGATGAGCATGCCGCCAATCAGCGCGACCTGTGCCAAGCGATGCAGGTTCATCCAGTCCCCCGTTAGCCTTTGATCGCTGTCTAGCCCACCGTTTCCGGCGTGCCAAGGCTTTTCCCCCATCCGCCGCTGCACTGCGTGCCTACACTGAGTGCGCTTGCGGAAAGCAGCCCATTGATCCGGCAATCCGGCACCGCCCAAGGCCTTGTGCGGCGGGCAAATATGACTGTGGCAAGACTGCACCACGGATTTGAGGTTTAAGTTTCGTTAATGCTCCATCGTTGCAATCTGGGGCCGTAAGATTGATTAACAGTCCATCCCCACCCCGGATTCCCCTGGGTTGGGTTCCTTAAGATAACGAGGGAAAACGATGAAAAAGATTCTTCTTGCAACGACGATGCTCGTTGGTGGCGCATCGATCGCCGCAGCCGAAGTGAGCGTATCCGGTACCGCCCGTATGGGTGTGATCTCGAACTTCTCTGATGGTGTTGTGACCAACGGCGACGAGAGCGAACTGTCCTTCAGCTCGCGCGTTCGTGTGATCTTCACCCTGTCGGGCGAAACCGACTCGGGTCTGTCGTTCGGCGCTTCGATCCGCGCTGACAACGCTGCAGCTGGCAACCAGGGCGACGCTGGCGAAGTGTTCGTTTCGGGCGCATTCGGCAAGCTGTCGATGGGCGACGTTGATGGCGCTGCGCAAATGGCAACCGGCCACGTGGCTGGCGTTGGCCTGACCGGGATTGGCGACCTGAACGAGTCGACCTTCCTCGCCGCTGG
>JALHOL010000005.1 GCA_022843025.1 Paracoccaceae bacterium
TTTAACGGTCGCGCTTTTCACTGTCGCCTTTCAATCCGCGTCGTTTCCCGTTTGGTCCCAGAACAGGGATCAGATTGTAGGCACGATTTTTGGCCTGATTCTGAATGAAGCGATCAAGAATGGGGGCTCTGGCAACACAGGGCAGCCATCTGCAGACGGGAACGCAAATGCGCCCCGTGCCGTCGAGGGGCCACAGCAACCCAGCATGAGCTTGGCCGATCGGATGGCCGTGCAGCGCGCGCTCGCCGCAGCGGGACTATACGCAGGCGAAATCGATGGGGCGATCGGACCAGCCAGTCGTTCGGCCATCACTGCATGGCAGACCTCGGTCGGGGCCGTCGGGTCGGGGTACCTTACACCCGACCAAGCGGACAGTCTCATCGCCATGGCTCCGGCTGAGGTGGAAACCTCGGCCCCATCGTTTCCCACGCAAATGGCGGCCGCTCCAGCAGATCCCGCCTTGATTGATACAGCTCTGGCTGGGCCGGACGTGCTGATTGAAGTCGCCAATGGAACGACCTCGCGCGAGATGAGAACACGCCTCTACCGCGAGTTCCTGTTGCGCTATGTCTTTGCCGTTCAGGAGCGCGCGGACGATCCGGAGTTCATCGGACGTGTCCTTTCGCGCAGCGCCCGGATCAACGCCTTCGCCGATCCGCGAGTCGCGCAGTGGAGTGAGCAAGCTGCAAGCGGGACCGAGTTCGAACGACAGAAAGCCCAAGACGCCTTCGTGCTGTTCCTATTCGAGCAGATGACCGATACGCCGCTCTCTTTCGTGGTTCTCAAGCGGATCCCATTCCCGGAGTACGACTTTGACAGGGGCAGGTTCCCTCTCGATCTGAGAGGGATCTTCGGCCTCAATGACCCGACTTATTTCGGTCCGGGCGAAGGACTTAACGTTCTTGCGAGCCCAGGCCGCTGGGCCAACGTGTCTTCTGTCGCGATGCCTGAAGCCGAGGCGGAGGTTTTTGCGAAGACGGTCCAAGCGGCGAATGGTTTTGCCGATGTCGTGATGCGTGTCACGTTGAGCAACTTCCGACAGAATGCCGAGGGATCTGTTGTCAGTGATCTGACTGTGGACAGTGTCTCGCTGCACGAACCCGGTGATCTGCAGGCGGACATCATCGGCCCGACGTTGCTGGTCGTTCCCGACCCGCAGAATGCAGACGGTGCTGGTACAGTGTCCGATCTGGGGGCCGCCAAGGATGCGGTAGAGAGCTGGGCAAGACTTGGCGCTCCAGTCGCGGATGGACGTCTTGTGATCCCTACGGAGAATTGGGAGGCGCAAAAGCTTTTTGAGCCGGCTCTGGATTACCTTGCTCTTTCCGAGTCTCCGGATCGGAGCCTTTCGATGAGCGAGATCGCGTATTACGGCACATTGTTCCTGAGTGAAGAAGAACAATTGGCACTGTTCGGCGGCAATCTGCGGGATGGGCAGTACGGATTTTCCATCAACGAAGACGAGTTTGCGCTGGCCGAGATCCGCAAGCGCTTCGAGGCGACATATGGCCCGGCATTGCGCGCCCGTGCACCGCAGCTGCCAGTACCAGCGCGACTGGTTCTTCCGGTCGCGCTTGGTGACTATGACTTCGATAGGGAAGTCTTTCCCGTGATGATTGGACGGGACTCAAACCCCTACGCTGACACGTCGACCAAGCCCTTTACCCTCGAACTGACACCGCAACCTGATTTTCGAACGCTGGAGATGGACATCGCACTGACGAAGTTCGACCTTGAGATGCCGGTGGAACAGGCAAAGGCAATGAACGCGCGGTTGAAATCCGACGTGCGGATCATGCCGGGGATGCGTTATGACATCTATCTCGCATTCGACCTCACTCTGGACAAAGTGCAGGCGGTCACCTCAAGTAACGATTATGGGCTGATGGCCGGGGGAGCCTTCAGACAGTCCGACACCGCGTTGAAGTTCAAGTCAAGTGTATCAAGGGTGGTGATATATGAGGACGCGGCGCTGACGCGCCCGATACAGGACCTCACTTTGGACCGTTTGGAACGGGGCGATGGCATTTCGGCTGATGCTGGCGGTTCTGTAATGCCAGTCGGCGAGTTCGGCTCTCAGACTGGGATGGCGGCCTTCGCGCTTTCTAAAGGCGCTGATCCGACCGTGCTGACCGAGAATGCCGAGTACGCGGCGAGCGCGACGGGCGCTGACGAGTTCACGCGCCCCGAGATCGTCGAGGAATTGGTTGCTATGGTGCGATCGACTCCGGTGCCGGAAACGACGTTATTCTTCCAAGCTCAAGTGATGTTGGGTGAATACATCGACGGTGCCTTTCCGATCACCAACGTCCAATACTTCAGGCAAGACAGCACATCTGCCTCTGGCTACATGCTACCTAGTGATACGGCAAACGTCTTTGTCGACAACATCGACGGGATCAAGCGGCTGCCGCTGGCTCGGGACGCGGCGCGCACCTTGGCCAAAGAGGTCCCTTCACGCACGTTCAAAGCACTTCTCGAAGTTCGTCTCAACAATGCCGGTGTCGAAACGACGCAGGACAGTTCTGGACGCCGAAGGTACCTGATCGACGCGACGGCAATAGCCATGCACCTGGCCAGACCCGGTGACGAAACGCAGCGACAGGCAATGGTACTGCCGGAGGCCTTGATCGAAGAAGCGGCGTCATCATCAGACAACGTGGATGAAGCCTCTGAGCCTGATGCGCCAACTGCGGCCGCACCTGAGGCACAAGCCGTGGCAAGGGAGACAGAGGTCGCTCCTACGACACCAGAGGCGCAATTGAAGGTGTTCGATGTCGTTGGCCTGAGGCTAGGCATGTCGCTTGACGAAGCCAAGGCTGCCATTGGCGCTCACATGAGCGTGGCGCGCGTGCTTGAATGGCGAAGCGAGAGTGTACCACCGAACACGGTCGGCGAGATGGTTCGCCTGTACATCAATGATAGCGGCAATGAGTTCATCATGGTGAACTACGGCCCTGTTGCCCTCACACCAAGCGTCACTGCCGTATCCCGAAACCTGTTCCTGCCCGTCGGCGCCGTCAGCGATGGCGATCTGGCGAACCAGTTGATGACAAAGTACGGCGAGCCAGAGCCGGGAGCCGGCTGGCAGTGGTCGAAAACGCCAAGGCTTTATGGCTGTGCCGATGGTGGGGCGCAGTATACCTTGTCCTGGGTCGGGGCACCCCTGATAGAAGGGGCAGCTATGGAAGTGTCGCCAATCGACCCGATGCGAGCCTCGACCGATCCTGACTACGCGGCAGAGGTACTTGTCCTCGCTCGTTCGTCCAACCTGATGTACGGGCTGGGAGCAAGCGGAGGAGCCGATGCGGCTTGCGAACAAACCGTGCGGTCAGAGATTGTGCGCAGCTGGGCAACCCACGTTACAAACCCACCCATTGACGGCGCCGTCAGTGATCTGTTTGTCACGCGCCTGATTGACCAGAAGGTGATGCGCCAAAGGATGGAAGAGGCGATGGCGATTGACCGGGAAAAGACGCCCAAAGTCGAAATCAAGTTGTAGGATATCGGGCGTCGACGCTGCTTTGCATTCCTTGGTCCTTTGCAAGGGAAAAGACTCCTTCCGACCAAAACGTAGGTCATGTCAATCACCGGCCCTTAGCGGACGGTCGCAATGAAAGATCCATCGGCAGCTTTGTGGAAGCTTGGCTTGTCGTCTCCGCCAGCGCGCGATGCCAAAGGACGCGAGACTGCCGTCGAACCTTCCTCGGTTTCCTAGAGAGCAGACAGATTGCGGTAGATGCGGGCCTGAAACGCCGTGGGGCTTTATGGGCGCCGGCGACCCGGATCACCATTTTCGCCAACACGCGCAAGGCTGCGCAAAACGGATAGTCACATTCTGTCTGTCCTCGCACAGTGATTTCGCTGGGTGAATGCCTTGTCGCCGCCCCGCGCTCTGACCGAAACCAGCGCCACAGGAGCCGACATGCCCATTTCTCGCCTCACCGCTCTCGCCGCTGCCGCTGCCCTTTTGTCTGCCATGGCGGTTCCCGCCGCTGCAAAGGTCGTATCCGAACCCCGAATGGCCTCGCATTGCGCAGAGGCGGCGGCGACCGAGCTTGGTGTGATGATGAACGATGTGCTCACCCTTCCGGTCGAACGGACCAGCGGCAAATATCACGTTTATGGGCAGTATCCCGCCAGCGGCCAGAACGTCGCCCTGTTCGAATGCCAGTATGACGCCAACAAGAACTTCCTGAACATCAGCGTGCAGGGCCACCATGGCCACCATACCGACACCGCCGGTGCCGCGCCCCGCACGGCCCAGCGCGCCTGCACCGACATGGTCGGTGTTCCGGTGCAGATTGAAAAGGTCTCGCCGCTTCGTCCGGGTTTTCACGAGATCATCATGAAGGAAGTGAACTCTCCGCGTCGGGTGGCCTGCACGGTTTCCGACAGTGGCAGCATCGAGGATTGGGTCGAGATGAACTGATCCCGGTCGCATCACTGATTGTGTCCGCGTAACGAGTGATCAGGTCCGGGCGGCGTGGAATCCTCGTCAGCACTGCCCGGACCGGGTGCATGGTTTCCCTCCAGAGTAAGGCATCCCCGTCATGACACCGGACCAGATCATTGCCGTCGTCACGGCTCTCCTTACCGGCGCACCTGATCCCGCCGCGTTTCCGGCGATTGCGGCGGGCGGCGCCGATCCGCGCTTTCCGGTCACGGTCGAAGCCTGTCCAGCCAGTTCCGTCCCCCCGACCGACGTCGAGGGCAGCACGGTCATCTGCGGACGGGTGAACGTGCCAGAGGATCACGGAAAACCAGACGGAACTCGTATCGATCTGGCCTTCGCGGTGCTAAAAGCGCGCACGCAAAGCCCGGTGCCCGACCCGGTGATCTACCTGCATGGCGGGCCGGGAGGTGGCGCGATCCTGGGACTTGCCGGCATCGTCCATCCGCTGTTTGACGGCTACCGGACGCGCCGCGACGTGGTGACCTTCGATCAACGCGCGGCTGGCATCTCCTCGGACATGGTGACCTGTTTCAACACCCTCGGCGGCAATATCTTTGAACTTCTGGTGCCGGGTGCAGCGGCCGAAGGGTCCGATGACAAGCTTTTCAAGGATTGCGCGACGGAGCTTTCGTCAAGCGGGAACGATCTGACCGCCTATAACACCGTTCAGAACGCGCTGGATGTTCAGGCGCTTATGCTGGCCCTTGGGTACCGGGAGTACAACATCTACGGCGTATCCTACGGCACGACCTTAGGGCTTGAGGTGATGCGCTCTGCACCGGACGGAGTGCGCTCGGTGGTGCTGGATAGCGTCAGCCCGCCGCAGGCCAAGGTCTATGATGAAAACATCAAGCCCGAGGTCGAATCCATCCAGGCCGTCATTGATCAATGCGCAGCGGATACCGATTGCGCAAAGGCCTACCCGGACCTCGAAGCTGTACTATTCCGCGTGGCCGAACAGCTGGAGAAGGCGCCGATCCCGGCTGCGCGCGGCAAGCCGGAAGTGACGATCCAGTCGCTGATCGACCTCTTCGCCAAGCGAAACCAGTTCGGTCGCCTGCCGAACGCGACCCGATTGATCCCGCTGATCCTGACGGAATGGGACAAAGGCGATACAACCACTTGGGACCTGCTGATTTCGGGGGCGACAAACGCACTACCTACGACCGCCCAGCGAGTGGCACCCTTTGCCGATCGCCTGACACCAGACCAGCAGACGCTGGCCGGGCTCCTTCTCGAAATGGCCGCCAACGAAGGCCGGGAGGATCAGGCGCAGGCCGCCGCGACGCAGGCGCTGGCTGCATCGCTCAAGGCCCGCGCAACCGGGGCAAGCGATCTGTCGGGGCGGCTGGGCGACATGATGCAGGCCGCCGTCGTCGGCACCCGGTCAAGGGACTCCATGCTCGCCTTCCTGCAGGCAGTAGGTGCTCTTGTCCCCACACCGCCATCGCGCGAGGCGTTGCGGGACCTGATCACCACGCATGTTCCATCAGCTGACCAGCCAGATGTTCTGGCCGTTCTCGACGCAATGACAGACGCAGACGTAACCGCGTTCTTTGCAGATATTTCCGGCCAGGCGCGGGGCGCGTTCCACAACGTGGTGGGCGGGATCGATCTCTTCGTCGTAGCTTGTCAGGAATCCATGCCCTTCAACTCGCGCGAAGGGTTCGAGGCCTTCAATGCCTCGGTGAAGTTTCCTTTCCTGCAACGCGATACCGGGTCTCAGGCGGAGATGTTCGATCTCTGCGAACTCTTCACGCCAGTCCCGCGCGAGGGGTATCATGAACCCGTTCAAAGCGACATTCCCGCCCTGGTCCTTTACGGATTGAACGACACGCAGACGTCATCGGCAGATGCACTGGACACGGCGGCGAACCTTGGCAATGCCCGCGCTTTGGGCTTTCCCGAGGCAGGGCATGGCGCGTTGATCTTCTCTCAGTGCGCAAAGGACATCGGCATGGCCTTCATTGAACAGCCCGAGGCCGAATTGGCCACCGCCTGCATAGAATCCCTTAAGCCGCAATGGGTGCTGCCGCCAGGATGATCTCGGTCAGGCCCGTCTGCGCAGCAGGGTTTCGCTCGGCTTCTCGCCAAAAGCGCGGGCATAGGCCTGCGAAAACCGACCCAGATGGAATAGCCCGCTATCCATCGCGACCGTCGTCACTTGCGCGTCCCCGTCCGCGGCCAGAAGCCGAGCACGAGCCTTTTCTAGCCTGATCCGGTTCAGCACATCTCGCGGGGTCAGGCCATCGTGGGTCTCGGCAAAAGCAAGTTGCAGGCTGCGCAGGCTGACGCCCAGAAACTTGGCGATGTCGCGCATCGCAAGAGGCTCATCGCTATGAGCATACATCAACTCTTCGGCCTGCCGCAAACGATGGAAGGCGGGAAAGATGCGGCGGGATGATTGCTGTTCAATCGTCGCACCCAGCGCTTCGCAAAGCACATCTTCGATCAAAAAGCGTATCTCCTTTGTCAGCCGTGGCGGCGGTGCTGCCGAGGGACGCACCAGCAGATCATCGGCCAGTTGCGGCAAGATGGCCGCAAGGGCCCGCCCAGCCCTTCCGGGGAAGGCAATCCCGTCTCGCGGAAAGACCGCATTGGAGGAGGTCTCCAGTACCCGCAGCAGGTCTGCCATACACGCAACCGGCACCTGCAGCGTTGCCGCTGCTCGCACGCCGCTCTTGCCTGCCCTGACGCGCGTGTGCCGTTCGTTTGGGCGAAAGGCAAGCAGGCTGCCCGGTGACATGGCAAAATCATTGCCCGCTATCTTAAGGTCATAGCGTCCGGCGCGCTGGAACACGAAGGTGAAATAGTCCTCATCACGCATCCTGCCGCTGTACGAGGTTGATGACACCCGGCTGATGACCGCCTCCCCCGGACCAAGCAGCACCTGTTCCAAATGGAGATGACCATCGGGATCATCCAGCATCAGCCCAACGCTGCGGGGGTCAGTCTCAGGTTCCCCCGGCGCGGCTTTTGCCACACCAAGCAACATCCGGCGATGAAAGGTTGCGACTAACAAGGTCACTACCATCCCTGTTGTAGGTCCCGGGTCCAGTTTCGGAAAACGCAGCCCACCGCTTACGACGCATTTCAGGAAGTTCGAACAGCTGGGGCGCCTCACGGCACGCGATCAGAGGACCACTTCTCTGTCCCTTTTCGCATATCGGATAGCGGCCTGCGGTCGTACGTGGCCACTGTTTACAACGAACATCGCCCGTACACGGCCGGACCAAATCAACTCTACCAATACGGGAAAGTGTAGTTTGAAGACCCGCTGATTCAAGGCCTGTATCGGTCCCAAAACCGCTGTTTTCCGGAAAGGATGATTGGTCCTGCCTAGTGATTTCGATGTTCCCAGTCACAACCAAACAGAAGGTCATAAAACATGCCGTCGCCCGTCACTCTTGTTGCCGCTTTCGGATTGCTTGCCCTCACCGCTTGTGTCGAGACATCCATGTCAGAACCTGTCGCCGTTACCGGTGGTAATCTTACTGGGACCACGGCCACCAACTGCCGCGCCGCGATCGCACAAGCGATGAACCGTAACATCAGCGACGTGGTGATCTTCGACGTCTCGGAATCCGAAGCAGGCAATGTCGCGCAGGCTTCCGTTGCAGGGGCGGACCAGCCCTGGATCTGCCGCACAGACCGCAATGGTGTTGTGGGTCAGGTGATGTATTCCGGGCAGGGCTGAGCCCTCGGGGCGACGCGGGCCCAATCGTCGGTGCCGCCTGAAACTTCGGGTGCAGTCTGGTTCTGATGCAGTCTGGTTTATCTGGGCCAACGCCGCAATCGGCCAGACAGCCTGCGTCCGCCAGATGTGTTTGCGCATGCGTCCTTAGCACACAGAAAACCAGACAGGAGGATCAGATGATCAGACATGCCATGATGACATTGGGGGCCGCCGCCATGTGTTTGCAGCTTGGCACAACACCCGCTTCTGCCGAGATGAGCCATGATGAAAAGGTAGTGGCTGCGGCGGCCCTTCTGGGTATCGCCGCCCTTCTGCACAACAAGCATCACTACAAGAACGGCTACGCGCCGGCTGCGGGCGAGCAGGCCGCTGATTTCGAGAACTGCTATCGCGACGGCCTGCACGGCTATCCCTACACCGAAAGCACGCGCGATTGTGCCGAAGGTTGGCAGGCAGGAAATGCAGAACGCGAAAAGGCGCGGGCCCATCGCCAGATCACATCCGCCGACCAGAAGGCCCCTCCGATGGCGATCAGGGGCTGCGCAAATCTCTTGGCCACCAACTTCGCCGTCGGCACCCACGCCGTTCACATCATCAAGGCCCGCTCTCCAACCAAGCATGAATGGGAGATCGAAGCCAGCGTCGGACACGAACATATGGTCTGCATCATGCGCGATACCGGCGAGGTCATCTCGGCGCGCGGCGGCAAGCTCTAGCGCCGCCGGTCCCACAAGCAGAGCGTGGCGCGTGCGCGCGCAGCGGAAAAACGCCCCGGATGATAGGAAGACATGATGACCCGGCAACTCTTGGCCGAAGCCTTAGGCACGTTCTGGCTCGTTCTTGGCGGCTGCGGCAGCGCCGTGCTTGCAGCCGCCTTCCCCGAGGTCGGTATCGGCTTGCTTGGCGTCTCGCTCGCCTTCGGCCTGACGGTCCTGACCATGGCCTACGCAGTGGGCGGCATCTCGGGTGGTCACTTCAACCCCGCAGTCAGCCTCGGTCTCGCGCTGGCCGGGCGGTTTGAAATGCGCAACCTCCTCCCCTAGTGGCTCGCACAGGTGGCGGGTGCCATCGCCGCGGCAGCGGTGCTCTACGTCATCGTTACTGGAAAGGCAGACTTTGCCGGCGTGGGTGGTTTCGCCGCGAACGGATATGGCGCGGCCTCACCGGGCGGGTTCGGGTTGACCTCGGCCCTGGTGACCGAGGTGGTGATGACTGCCTTCTTCCTGATCGTCATTCTGGGCGTGACTGAAAAATCAGCCCCGGCAGGCTTCGCCCCCATCGCAATCGGGCTATGCCTGACGCTGATCCACCTCATCTCGATCCCTGTCACCAACACTTCGGTCAATCCTGCCCGCTCGACCGGGGTGGCGCTCTTCGCAGACGGTCCGGCGCTGCTGCAACTTTGGCTCTTCTGGGTCGCTCCATTGACAGGAGCCGCCGTCGGAGCAGGACTCTGGAGGGTACTGTTCGCGGATGACTGACGCCGCCAACAACTGTACCAGTGGTCAGGTTTCCGGCTTCGCATGTGTCTGGCCGATACTCCGCATCAGCCAGAGCCCATAGATCGCGTTTGGCAGCACAAGAAGAATTGGCAGGAATTGCGTCAGGTCCGAACCAGCGGCAGGCGTCACTGCCTCTACCGGAAGTGTGCCTTCGGAGGCTACATTCCCAACTGCCCCGGACAGAACAAAGGTCGCGAAATCCCATAGCGCGTGCACGATGATCGGCGGCCAAAGTGAACCGGTCCGCAGCCGAAGCGCGATAAAGACAATCCCGCTGAGAAAGGCCGCGCAGGATTGCAGCAGCGCCGCCCACAGATTGCCGGTGACAAAGACATTCAGGCTGTGCATCGCGCCGAACGCGACCGATGTCAGCAACACCGCCGGCCAGATCGAAACCGAATGGCGGAACGCCTGCAAAAGCGCACCGCGCAACATCAGCTCCTCCGAAAAACCGACAAGCATTGTGTTGAATAGAATGATCAGCAGCGTCGTAGCGGGCGGCAGGCCAAAGACTGTGGCCGCGCCAAAGGCCACGACGATATAGATCATGGGCAACCAGGTCAGCCGCCAAGCCCGCGCCTCCGGCCACCGGTTCAGCGCGACGTCATGCCAGCCCTGCCAAAGGACAACGCCAAGGATGAAACCGCCGGCGGCCAGCCAGCCCCAGCCGATCCCACTTTTCACCCCGCTCGCAAGGTCCGTTTCGCCCCCACTCGTCAGATTCCCGACGATGATCGTGATTGCCAGCCAGAAACCAAAGGCGATCAGTGCAAGTGCAAGCCGTTTGTTCATCGACACAGTCCTTTCGCAATCGTCCTGCATATCCTTTGCCGGACCCAAGGGCATCGGGTCACACTACCCGCAAGTCTGCGGCGCAATATCCGCAACGCGAAACCGGATGGCGACAGATGGAGCCCCATGCCTTCGTCTTTCGGATAGTGCGGGAAGCATATCAGCGGAATAGTGATCGCACGGCCCCTTCGATCACCCCGGAAAAACGGAGATGAACATGCCACTCGACCGTGCCCTGTCGCCTTTGTTCGCTGTCGCCATGGCCCTCATCCTCGCATCACCCGGCACCGGACAAACCCAGCAAACCGAAACGGTCACCGCCACGGCAGCAGCCGCAGGAACCGTGATCAAAGGCAGCATCCGGGGCGACGACAGCATTGACTATCTAGTTTCGGCCGAGTCAGGCCAGCGTCTCTCGGTCGATCTCTCTGCCTCCAACACCAGCCTCTATTTCAACATTCTGCCCCAAGGTTCGGATGAAGCGATCTTCATCGGTTCGACGTCCGGCACCGATGCAGACATCCCTGTCCCTGCGACGGCCACCTATGTGATCCGTGTCTACCTCATGCGGAGTGCCGCGCGGCAGGGAGCGCGCGGACTACGTTCTGGGGATCGGTCTTTCCGGTGCGGATTTTGCAGACGGTCTTGCGGGCGGGCCGGACTGGTGGGCCGTCGCAGGCCTGACCGAAGGGGCGCTGAACATCCGGTCTGGCCCGGACACGCGCTATCCAGTTGTCGGCAAGGCACAGAACGGAGAGGTGATGCAGAACCGCGGCTGCCGCCTGACCCGTGGTACACGTTGGTGCAGCATCCGGGTGGACGGCTCAGGTGTCCAAGGCTGGGTGGTGGGAACATTCCTCACGGAAGCGGCCGCTCCCGCGAAGCCCGAGATGCCGGAGGGGGGGCCAATCGGCAACGGCACGCCCTTCGACGCGACGGGCGTTGTCAATTGCGCCCTCATGCTGGACGAGGCAATGCGCACCTGCCCGTTTGGTGTCGTGCGCGAAGGTCCAGGCAATGCCGGCGTCTGGATCGCGCTTGGCGACGGCAGGGAACGGGCGATCCTGTTCGAGGGCGGCATCCCAGTCTCGGCCAATGCCGACCTGCCGCTCAGCTACGAAAAGTCAGGTGATCAGTTCACAGTAACCGTTGGGCAGGAGCGCTATGGCCTCCCCGAGGCACTCGTCACGGGCGGCTGATCCTGCCGGACATAGCAATCGTTCGGGCGGTGCCTCTTCTGGGGCGGTGTCAGAGGACCTTCTTTTGCTACGCGACGACCGCGCCACTAGCCATCCCTGATGACCCAACGCTCCCCCTTCCGCTACTTCAAGACCAGCCCGGCGATCATCCGCCTGGCGGTGATGCTCTTCAATCGCTTCCCTCTTTCGCTGCGAAACGTCGAGGATCTTCTCCACGAACGCGGCATCGAGATCAGCCACGAAGCTGTCCGCTATTGGTGAAACCACTTTGGCCCGATCTTTGCGGCTAAGATCCGCAAAAAACGAGTCGATCGCATGAGCCAATGCCGCAAGTGGAAGTGGCACCTCGACGAGATGTACGTGAAGATTAACGGCGAGATGCACTTCCTCTGGCGGGCCGTCGATCATGAGGGAGAGGTCCTCGAGAGCTACGGCACGAAGACCCGGGATCGCAAGTACGCATTGAAATCCCTGAAGAAATCCATGCGCCGGCATGGGCGCCCGGAGACGATCGTCACAGACAAGCTGCGCTCCTACGGGGCTGCGCTGAAAGACCTCGGCCGTGGCGATGACCGAAAGTTCGCACGATGGGCCAACAACAGGGTCTAGAACTCGCATCTACCTTTCCGAAGGCGGGAGCGAGCGATGTTGCGGTTCAAGCGCATGCGAAGTTTGCAGAAGTTCGCAACCGTCCACACCTCTGTCTGCAACCACAGCAACCAAGAGAGATCGCTAACCTCACGAGACTATTACAAGGCCAACCGAGCCGCCGCTCTTGCCGAGTGGCGCGGCCTCCTCGTTACCTGACGTGAACCATGGGTAGGGCGAACGGAGACGCGATTTAACTAGTCTGACAGCACCGTTGGTCGACATGCATAACCTGACATGCAGGAAGGCCTGTGTCGCCACCAGGTTTCTTCCCACTCTGCGCCTGCTTGCTCTTTCCGCATCAGACTGTCATCTAGTTTATGCAGAGAGGCACGTTATCCAAATGATGTTGCAAAGAGGCGGGGCCTTCAACAGCCAGCCTTATTTGTCCGTCGATCATTCGGATCGATACGATCTGTCTGCCGTTCGTGTCCAAGGCGAAGATAACTGGAACGCCGGCGCATGACTCGATCCTGCTTTGCACCGTTTCTTGCCCGATCGCGTGGTTCGTTACGCCCTGCACGGCGGCGATGTCGCGCAAGCGCTGGCCGTCACGCTCTACGATGCGCAGCGTTTTCCCAAGGTGTGGCGTCTCGACATAGGCAAGTTCGAGGCTGCCGTCGCCGTCGAAATCAGCGGCACCGATCGGGGCAAGCCAGCGAAACCGACGGCCGATGAAATCTGTTGCCGCACCGCGCACCAGCCCTGTTGACCCATCGCCGCCAGCGACCTCCCAGACCGCCAGCCGGGCCCCCTTGTTCTGATGGCTCTCGACGACCACGATTTCGGGGCGTCCGTCGAGGTCAAGGTCGACCAAGCGCGGCGCGAAATCCTCAAACACGAGATTTTCGGGTAACTTCACGATGATCGGATCTGGAGTTTCGGCGCAGTTCCGGCATGGCTTCACCGCGACAACGAGATCGGTATGGGCGGAAAGCCTGCCCATGATGTTATGAGGATAGCGGTCTGTCGGACTGGCAAAGCTCGCCCTAACAGCCACGGGGAACGCCTCGTCCTGCGCGGACGCAGTGCCCACGATGCTCAGGGCAACCACGATGTAAGCCCAAAGATATCCCCATTTCCTGATGGACCGCATGAAGATCTCCTTCGGGCCTGTCTGGTGTGGGCACATTCTGCCAAGCGCCTGTCCGACCCGTCGACCAGAAGTCGTTTGGCCACTTGCTGCACTACGGCGGGAAGGCCGGGTCGATTTTCTAGGCCGATCCCACAGTTGCAACATCAATCAAGCGCCTCGAACCAATCCAGCACCATCGGGGCCCAGCCTTTCGGGATACTGTGCCCTCCCTCATGCAATGCGAAGATCAGGTCTGTGCCGGGCTGGCAATTGGTCCATTGCTGAATGGCAAACGGGCCAAGGCTTCTCGTTTTGTCCGCACTCTCTGACTTGCAGCCATTTGCCTTGCGCCAGACTTGCATCGCCTCGGGCACATTGCCCTGCACGAAGTCCGGCGAAATCTGGCGTCCTTCCAGGGGAACTGTCCGGTCGCTGGTGCCATGTGTATGCAAGAGCCTGACCGGACCTGCGCAGTTGGCCGGATGTGGACGCCAGAAGCTGCCCGCAACCGGGGCATAGGCGGCAAAGGCAGTGGGGTTCATACAGGCGACATAGCTTGTCATTGATCCACCGATCGAAAACCCTGCCAGTAGCATTTCATCCCGTTTCAGACCGTATTTCGCTGCAGCATC
Source organism: Paracoccaceae bacterium (assembly GCA_022843025.1). Taxonomy (GTDB): domain Bacteria; phylum Pseudomonadota; class Alphaproteobacteria; order Rhodobacterales; family Rhodobacteraceae; genus Paragemmobacter. The sequence continues at coordinate 14,002 of JALHOL010000005.1, forward strand.
ATCCGCCACGGCAATCAGGAACGTGGCTTCATCGCGCGTTGCGGGGCGGTTTGGATGAAAGTCCCACGATCTGCCCTTGCCATTCTCGCGCGGTTGGCCATCCGGCGCGATCACGGCATAGCCGCGCTCAAGAAACAGTCGGGCAATCCCATCATTGCGAACGAAACCCGCTCCTTCGCCACCGTAGCCATGCAGGAGCAGGACAGCCGGATGCAACGCCACTGCTTCCTCGGGCAGGACGATGTGATAGGTGCCATCGGGCAGCGAGCACGGTTCAGGATCGCCGTTGCACCCGGCCATCGCGAGAGAGGCGCTGAAGAACACGGCAAGGGTCGCGACCAGCGCGGCAATAGGACGGATCATGCGGTTTTCTCCCCGGCTTGGCGCTGCTTGAATGCCGAGAGGGGCATCTGCACAAGCGCCGCCAATGGAATGGTCAGACAGAGGCTGACACTGATGGGCAGAAGCCAAGGGCTGATCTTTCCAGCGAGGGACAGTGAAAGAAGAACCACGCCGAGCCCGGTTTCGACAGCATGAAATCGCAAAAGAGTGCGCAAGTCAGACCGGCCTGTGGCATGCGGCATCCATCCGCCATCACCCCCCCGCACAATGCGCAGCACCGCCCGCACTTGGTGCACCATCAAAGCCGGGGCGAGTAGAGCGGAAACGAGCAGCTCGGCCGTAACGAGACCTGCAAAGCGGGGCACCCCGGCAATTGGCAGGCCGTTGCCGCGCAAGTGGGCGATGATCCCCAGAAGCTTGGGCGCGACAAGCATAGCGACAACGACACCGGCGATGGTGGTCTGTGGAATTTGGGGGGTGAGTGACCAGTCCGCCAAGAGCGGAGTGGCAACGATTGCGGTCCCACCCTGGCCGGAAAGCGCCCAGAGCAGAAGCAAAAGCAGCCACCAGACCGAGGAGAGGTAGGCCATAACCCCCTGCAAAAGGTGGAACCGCGACAAGGGGTGCATCCCGGGGACCAGAAGAAGCCTGACATGCTGCAGGTTGCCCTGACACCAGCGTTGGTCGCGCCTTAGGTATCCGATCAGCGTTTCGGGCGTGTCTTCATGGCTTTCTTTCGCCTCTGGCATCATCTGCACGCCCCATCCGGCGCGACGCATCAGGGCAGCTTCGACGAAGTCATGACTAAGGATGACCCCACCGCGCGGGGCCACACCGGGAAGATGCGGCAGACCGGCCGAGGCGGCGAAGGCACGTGTCCTGACCAAAGCATTATGGCCAATGAAATTACCCTCATTTCCCGTCCACATGGCAAAGCCGCGCCCCATGTTCATGCCGTAGACCTCGGAGGCAAAGCTTTGCAGACCCTGCCAGACGGTCTTCCCAGGAAGGATACGGGGGATGGTCTGGATCAGGCCAAGCCCAGGCTTTCGTGCCATGGCATCTGCCATCAGGATCACTGTGTCAGGCCCCATGATGCTATCCGCATCGAGGATCAGCATGGCGTCATGGGCGTGACCTTCCGAGATCACCCAGTCGCGAATATTGCCGGACTTGTAATCGGTGTTCTTGGCGCGGCAACGGTACGTCAGGGAAAGGCCCCGATGCCGAAGGCGACATGCCGCAACCGCTGCCTCCTCGATCAACGCCGCAGCCGAGGATCGTGTGTCGGACAGAACATGCAGTGAGAAGGAATGCCTGCCCTTGCCGCCAACACCTGCAAGAAGCTTAACGGCATTGCCGATCGTTTCTGCGGCAGGCTCCCCATACATCGGCAGCAGGATCGCGACTTTTAGCTCATGAAGGGGCCGCACCGTGGATGGCCGCCTCCAGCAAAGCCCAAGTATCGCAGTGGCGACCGAGAGGACCATCCAGAAGAACGCAAAACCCGATAAGCCGGCCACGACGGCCTCTGCTACTGTCAGCCGTCCCTCCATGGTGAACCAGCCAACCCATACCGCAACAAGCGCAACTGTGAAGCAGAGCGGCAGCACAAGCACGAAGGTCCGACAGGCCAATACCTGCCCGCTTGGGCGCAGACCCGGTGCAGCAGGATCATGAAAGGGTGCCGTCATGCTCTGGTCCGGCATCACCAGCGATTCCGCAGCAAGGCTGCCGGGCAAAAGCTGACGCGGGGAGAACGTCACGTCCGCACCTTGGTTTGCCAGTCTGCTTCAGCCGCGGGTGCGGCGGTGCGGACCGGGGCGGTCTTCCATGGCTGGCTTTTGAAATAGGCGGCGATCCATGCCACGCCGATGATCAAGGCGAAACCCGTGAGGTTCACCACAAGCGCAGCAAGCGGGCTGCTTCCTGCCAGTTTCAAGAATGCGCCAAGGACGCGCGCAAGCACCATGGATGCGGCGAAAACCGCAAGCGATTGCTGACCGACGCGACAGATGAGGGCGATGATCTGTCCGGCCCAGCCGCCAAGTCGCAATCTCGCGCCGTCTGGTCCCACAGCGACCCAGGCCAAATAGGCAAGTGCGAGGAAGTGGATATAGCGCAAGATGCCAAAGTCGGTCTTGTTGAACAGTGGTGCTGCGGCTTTTCGGACCTCGCGCAGCAGTTCGAATTGGGTAAAGACCTTGCCCCAGGCAAAGGGTATCGACAAAAGCACGATCCCGACCGCCAGCCAGATCAACGCGCGGTGGACGGGTGGCGCGGGAAGCCATCCCGCCATCAGGGCAAAGCCGGTGAAGAATACAAGCTGCCAAGCAAATGGGTTGAAGAACCATTGGCGGTCAGAGGATTTGGTGAACCAAAACTCGGCCGGAAAGTTCAATCCGGCTGTGGCTGCGATCCAAAGCACGATGCTTGCGGCAAGAACAAGCCGCGGATCTTGGCGTGCAAGCCCCATCATCACGGGGATAAGCGCGAGGATCACCAAATACATCGGCAGGATGTCGAAATAGTTCGGCACATAGGTCAGGGTCAGCAAACCGATCAGGTTCGGACCGGTGTTGTTGAGGAAGTGATTGAGGTTCAGCGCCGAAACCTCATCACGCGGGAAGAAACCCGTCATGTTCAGCGCGACCATCAAGGCAAGCGTCACGAAGAACACGCCCAGATGCACCCAATAAACCTGCCAGACCCTGTGCAGGATGCGGATTGTCCCTAACAGCCAACCTGCCCGTGAAAAGACTGCCCCGAAGGCAAGCGCAGAGGCCATGCCAGAGCAGAAAACGAACATCTCTGTCGCGTCGGAAAAGCCGAAGCGGGCGGGTATCCACAGCGCCCAGGGGTTGCCGGTGATATGGGCGATGAGGATGATGAACATGCCAAGGCCGCGAAAGAAATCGAGGCGAAGGTCACGCTGCTTTTGGGCCGACGCCATGTCACACGGCCCTGACGCGAACAGCGTCGATCAGGGACAGGCGCGCGGCGGTATAGCCGTCAATGGTGCCCGCCCGCCGTACCATCCGATCGCGAAGCAGGGCTTCAGCCGCTTCTGAGTATCCGCTTCTGAGCGCCGCTTCGATGGTGATGCGATCAAAGATATCGCGCTGCGCGTGGCTGCCGCCGATCTGCTGCAGGTCAGCGCGCCCTGCACGCAGGTGCATCCACGCCGACGCATATTCTCCCCCGGCAAAGGATTGCAGTCCCTGCGCGATATGCAGGCCCGGATGGGCGATGACCCGCTGCGCTTCATGGCCCGCAGGGCGTGTGGCCTGCATGCGGGCGATAAGTCCAGCGGCCGCCTGATCCCGCGCGCCGCCGCAAAGCGCCAGCATGTAATGAAGATCCGCGAAGGCGAGGCAGCCGTCGGTGGCACGGTTCTCGGACAGGTCTGCCAGTTCTTCCCACCGTTCGCCGACATTGACGCCTTCAAGTTCTAGCCGCGCAAGAAGGGAGGCCGCGTTCGAGATATCGCGGTAGTCGTCGGTCTTCTCGGCGCGGATATCGGCGTCGTAGAGGGCCAGCGCAGCCTCGTACTCCCCAAGGTCGAGATGCATCAGGGCCCGATGCCACCAGACGTGGAAGCGGAAGTTGTTGCAATGCGCCCAAGCGGCTTCGCGCCCCGTCAACCAATCCAGCCCGGCGCGCGCGCGGCCCGTGCTGTCATAGACATGAGCCACGGCATGCAGACCCCAAGCATCATCCGTGGCAAGCGCTACGCCGTCGCGGCCGATCCGTTCTGCCTGCGCAAATTCTCCAGTTTCTTCCAGCGTGAAGGCATGGCAGCCCAAGATGTAGCCGCGCGCCGGGTGGTCGTCGGTCCATGCGGGAAGGATGGCTTCGACCGAAGCGCGCATCGCATCGGGCCTGCCCATGACGAAATGAATAGCCTGAACCATCTTCATTGCCAAAGCATCCCGAGGGTTCAAACTCAGGATCACCTCCATGCGCGCGGCGGCACGGGAGGGGCGGCCGCCCAGCCAGTCGCCCAGAGCATGGACGAAAGCGATTTCTCGCATCGTTGCAGGGGCACCGGTCAGCGCTGCGGCATAGGCTTGACGGGCGATTTCCACCATCTCTGCGCGGCCCAGCAGAAGACAGGATATCCCCCGGATCGCCTGACCCAGCGCGAAATCTGGACAGGCTGCAAGCACGCGGTTCAGATCGGGTCCGGTGCTTGCCGCATGCGAGAGTATGCCCCTGATCAGCCGGTTCCAGTCACCGATCAACTCCGATGAAAGGGAGGTGGGCGTTCCACTCAAGTCATCTGACAGCGGCATGGGCAAACCTTTCACGGCGGAGTGAAGGCCTGCAGGGGACGGAGATCGGCATTTGCAGGCGCGGACAGTCTGCGTTTCGCTATCCGACCCTGTTTTGTTACAGTCGGAAGGGATCGTAACACCCGTCTCACGCAGTCGTTACAGCGCCTCCGTTAAAAGGCCCCGTCATAGGCCCGTCGCGGGATATGCGCCGCAATCAGGGTAAAGCGGTCGCGGCCAAGCGCAGCACGTGCCTCGGCGGCCAGCGTGGCGCTGTCCGACACGTCCACACCATGCCCGCCAAAGGCCCGGGCAAGGGCTGCGAAATCGGTGCCCGCTCCCGGCCCGCCGAAATCGACGCCAAGGTTCGGGCGCTGGCTCGCGCGCTGCTTCATCTCGATCAGGGTCAGGCTGTGATCGACGAGAACGCAGATCAGGATGGGCAAATTCTGCGCAGCAAGGGTGGCCAACTCGCCCGCCCCCATCTCCAACCCGGCATCGCCTACGAAGGCAAGGACGGGACTTTCGGGCCGCCCCATCTTGGCCCCACCGGCAAGCGGCACGGCGCAGGCCATAGTGCAAAGACCCGAGGATTGCAGGATCAGCCGGGGCGCGGGGCACGCCCACATCTGGGATAAGAGAATGCGATGTGCGCCAGAATCGGCGGTGATGACGGTCTGCGACGGCATGACGGACCGCAGCGTCGAGAAAACAGCATGTGGACCCCATGCATCTGGGCCGCTGAAGGCGGCCTTCAGCGCGTTCCGGGCAGCGTCCGGCTCACCCTCGGCCCATCGCTCTGGCGCGTCGTGGCAAAGCGCATCGAGGGTTGGTGCGATCCCGCCGATCAGTGGGATGTCTGCGCGGTGCATGCCGTGGTCGCGCCAGGTAGGGGCGATTTCGATTACGGTCTGGGATGGACCGAAAGGGTTCCGCCAGCCGATCCGCATCTCAATCGGATCGTAGCCGATCAGTAGAACTGTGTCGGCCTGCGCGATGAGCGGCATCAAGATGCGATCCGCCTTAGGTGACAGGCCTGCGCCACCCAAACAGAGCGGATCATCTTCATCCAGCAGCCCTTTGCCCTTGTAGGTGGTTACAAGCGGAATGTGATGGCTACGGCAGAAGGCGGCGATGGTTGGACCTGCCGCTTCGTTCACTGCATCAACACCGGCGATGGCGATGGGCCGCCGCGCAGCACAGAGCGCGACGAAGGCCTGCTTGAGATCGTCCAAAGGTGGCAGTCCGGTGGCAGCGGTCCAAAGAGTAAGCGGAGATGCCTCTTCAGCAAGGCCTTCGGCTACGTTGATCGGCACGTCGATATGCACTGGCCCCGGCTGGCCCGAAGTCGCAAGGGCGATCGCCTTCGCCATGCCCGCGCCGACGGCCCCTCGGGCAAGACGGAAGCTGCCCTTGACGACGGGACGCAGCATCGCCTGATGGTCGAATATCTGATGGGTATAGGTTTCCGCCTCGGCAGCATCGACACAGCCGGTCAGGAAGATCAGCGGCACGCGATCCTGCATCGCATTGGCCACGACATTGACCGCATTGGCCACCCCGGGGCCAAGCGTCGCCACCAGAACCGGCAGCGCCCCAGTCATGTGCCAATGGCCCTCGGCCATGAAGCCGCCGCCGTTCTCGTGCTTGACCAGCACGAAGCGCAGGCCCGCGTCGTCCAACCCCTGCATCAGGGCGAGTACCTCGCCCCCCGGAATGCCGAAGGCATGGGTTGCACCGGCACGGAAGAGGGCCTCGCCAATGATGTCCGCACCGGTTGTCGTCATGGTTCAAAATCTCCGCCAATCACGCCTGAGGCCGCAAGTTCCGAAAGCTCTGCCCGTGTCAGCCCAAGGTAGCGGGACAGAACCGCAACAGTATCGCCCCCCAGCACGGGAGGCGCCTTGGAATAGCTGACAGGGGTTCCCGACATCTTCAACGGGTTGCCGATCACCTGCACCGCTTCCCCCGAGGCAAGGGTCATGGCGACGGTCATCTCCCTTGAAGCGACCTGCGGGCTGGCGAAGACCTGTGCAAGATCGTTGATCGGGCCTGCCGGAATGCCCTGCGCTGCACAGAGGGAAATCCACTCCTGCGCTGTCCTTCCCGCAGTCAGGGCGCCTACCAAAGGGATCAGAACGTCGCGATTGCTCACCCGCGCCGCATTCGTGGCAAAGCGTGGATCGGCGGAAAGACCAGGCGCACCGGCAAGAGCGGCGAAACGGGAAAACTGCGCGTCATTGCCGATGGCGAGGATGAAGGTGCCATCGCTGGCCGGAAAGGTTCCATATGGCACGATGGTCGGATGGTCGTTGCCACGCCTCGGCGGCGACTGACCATTGACAAGGAATCCGACACCCTGATTGGCCAGCATGGCCACCTGCGCATCCATCAGGGCAAGGTCAATGTATTGGCCCACGCCCGTTTCCCGGCGTGACACGACGGCGGCAAGTATGCCCACTGCCGCATACATCCCGCAGATCAGGTCGGCGATGCCGACCCCGGCCTTGAGTGGCGGGCCATCTGCCATGCCCGTCAGGCTCATCAGCCCGCCTTCGCCCTGCACAAGAAAATCATAGCCTGCGCGCTGTGCGTTTGGCCCGGTCTGACCGAAACCGGTGATGGAGCAATAGATCAGGCGTGGATTGGCAGCCCGAAGGGCAACTGCATCGAGGCCGTAACGCGCCAGATCACCCGGCTTGAAATTCTCGACCACCACGTCCGCCTGCGCGGCCAGCTCCTGCACCAGTGCCTGCCCGCGCGGATCGGCTATGTTTACGGCGATCGAATGCTTGCCCCTGTTGGCCGACAGGAAATAGGCGCTCACGCCAGATTCGCACCCGGTTGCATCAGTCAGGAAAGGCGGCCCCCAGCCGCGTGTATCGTCCCCCACACCGGGACGTTCGATCTTGATGACCTCGGCCCCGAGATCGGCCAAAAGTTGGGTCGCCGACGGACCGGCGAGGATGCGCGACAGGTCAAGCACACGCAGGCCAGCAAGGGCCTGCGCGTGCTTTTGTTCTGGCTCGATGGCTGTCAACTCCCCAGTCCGATCAATTGGCAACCGGTGCCGCCGAGGTGAAGGCCGGGATCTTGGCCGTTGAAGCATCGGCGGCTTCGATTCCTGGCCAGTTGGCTTGGGACTTCTGCAGATTACCGGGAATGTCCTCTTCCCAGAACCCCACGACGTTCTTTGTAATGTTGAGGTAGAGTTTGCCGTCGACGATCCGCCAGAGTGTGGGATTGCCGGGAACCTTGCCGCCCTTGGAAACGCCATAGGCGCAATGCCCGTCATATTGCGGCGCAAACGCCGCAGGGTTTGCGAGGAAGGTGTCGCGGTTGGCCTCCGTCGCGAAGGCGAAGGTGGCTCCGTTGTATTCTGTCGTGATCGCGGCATTACCTGGCAGGGGCGATGGCTGCGGCTGGCCAATCCCAGATTGCGGCAGCTCGAAATAGGATACGACGTCATATCCCGAAACAGCAAATCCGGTCTTGTCGACATATTGATCGCCCGCAAAGGCGGTTCCAAACATTCCGGCGGCAAAGGCAAAGGCAAGGGCGGTGGTCTTGAACATGGAAAGCTCCTGTTTTGTCTCAACGTCCATTCGCAGGCTGAAAGAGCGGTGTTACCAACGGGACTGTCTGGTCGCGGAGACGTGATGCCTATGCGAGGGTTTCATTCCTCGTGTCCCAACTGGGCAGAAAGCGCCGCGCATAGCGCATCGCGCTGCAAAGACATAAATCGGTGCGCTGCTGTTTCTGTCGGGTGTAGGGGGTCTTTCACTCTGCCAGAGGCCGAGCGACGAAAATTCGTGGCATTGCCAAGGTTCTCACGGATTGTTTCCGGTGTCAGCCCGGCGACAAAGCTGCACTGCCCACCGGCTGTAGCGAAAGCTGCCTCGATATTGGCTTGTGCCACTTGGCGCAGGCGGACGGACTTCTCGCCATAGGTCGGGGCCGACGTCATGAAGATGCAAGGCTGATCCGCAGGCAAATCGGCAATGAAAGAACGCGCATCCTGCAAAGCAGCCTCGGCGCTGGCCGCCCAGCGTCGCGTGGCATTGCCCATGAGGAACATGATCAGGAGCTTTGGTTGGTAATACCCCTCGTTGAACACGGCCTGAAGGGGAGACAGGCCGTCTTGACAGAACTGAAACCGTTCACCTTGCCCGATCTGGACATAGGGGTTGGCACCTTGGGAAAGCAGTCCGTAGGCACCGGCATTGACCTTCCATTTCGGGTCGATGTCGCAGATTGCCCCTTTGCCTGTGCGTCCCGTTGACGTCCATGACTGCAGACTGCTGGAGCGTACACCGATCACGCCGACAGTCGTGTCGCGCGAAAGCCCGCACGCGCCCCTCAACTCCTCAAGGATCGCAACAAAGGCCTCACCCGCTCCGAAAGAAAGCTGCGAGTCGCCTAAAACAAGTATGTCTGGCGATGTCTGCGTCTGGGCCATGGCCTCGCCGTGCAGGAACAGTCCCATCACGGCGATGGCCAATGCCGCAACCCGGTTTTTCATGGCTGGTCCCTTCGGCGATGGGCTGCGTCTGCAGCTCCGACCTGCGGCACTTCGCTTGCCGAAACAGCATCGTTACAAGAAGGGTTGGGCAAAACCAAAATCAGCGCGACGCGACACTCAAGCGCCAAACCCAAAGGCAGAACACCCAGAAATCTCGTGTGGGGCTATCTGTTTCCCGAAAGGATCTGCGATCGCCGTTGCCAGAGATCATTGCATGTGTTCCATACCCAACGGCACGGTAGACCGAGCCATCCCTTCTTCCACTCACAGACCGGCTCCTCGCTCAAGGCAAACGGAGACGGTTTCGCATCTGCCAAACAGCAAACTCCTGTCAGTTTGTGGGTGGGCCCCCTGATCCGGAAACCGCTTGGGCAAAAGACAGCGCCTCGTTTGGTGCCTGACCAAGGCTGGTTGCGATGATTGCGGACCAGTCAAGCGCGGGATGGTCGCGGGTGGCAAGCATTGCAAGTGGCTGGCCCGTGGCAACGGCCTCGGCCAGCAGGGACTTGACCTGCCGTTCGGCATCAGGGCGGGGTATCTGGCGGGCAAGGGCAAAGGTCAGCGCCTCGGCATGAATGCTACCGTGGCTTGTGTCCATCTTAGCGGCCATTGCCATCGGGTCAGGTTCCAGCCGGGACAGGCAGTCTTGCGCCAAGCTGAGCATACGCCCCAAAGCAATGCAGGTTTGCGGCAAGGTCAGCCATTCGGTGAACCAGGCCGCACCGTCCCGCTGCTGCCGGTGAACCCCAGCCCCCTGCAAGATGGCGGCCTGCCCGATGACATGCCGCGCCAACGCGACAAGCGCCGACGGGGCGACAGGGTTCTGCTTTTGCGGCATCGTCGATGAGGCACCGCCCTGCCCCAGCGTCACTTCGGCCAACCCGGACTGGGTTAGCAGGATCAGGTCCTCTCCGATCTTGCCGAGGGAAGCGGCCAGCGTGGCGGCGAAGCCTGCGAGTTGTCCGATGCCAGAGCGGTCGCTGTGCCAGCTGTGACCGGTGTCTTCAAGGTTCAGCACCTTTGCCAAGGCGGACCGCACCGCCGAACCCTCCGGCCCCATGGCAGACAATGTGCCAGCCGCTCCCGAAAGGGATACTTGCAGAACTGCGGGGCGCAAGCCGACCAGACGGTCGCGTGCAGTGATCAATGGCCAGCCCCAGCCTGCAACAACAGCGCCAAAGCTGGTCGGCGTCGCGATCTGGCCATAGGTCCGGGCGGCCATGGGAAGGGTTGCATGGCTTTCGGCAAGGGTGACCATCTGCTGCAACAGCGCACCCAGCCGGGCCTCCCACAGGGCCAGCACGGGCCGCAGCCGCAGGGCAAGGGCTGTGTCCATGATATCCTGACTTGTGGCCCCCCAATGCAGGTACTGCATCAGGTCGGGTGCGGTCGCCGCCTTGCGAAACGCCCCAAGCAGCGCCGGCACAGGCACCCCGTTGCGGGCCGTGTCTGCGGCAAGGGCGGCAGGGTCGATCTGCACTTCATGCGCGGCTCGCTCGATGAAGGCGGCCGCATCTGCGGGGATCAGACCCAGATTGCCTTGAACACGGGCCAGCGCTCCCTCGACCAGCAGCATGGCGCGCAGTTCGGCGCTGTCGCTAAAAAGGCGCTCCGTTTCCGGGTCACCAAAAAGCCCCGCATAGATCTGGGAATTCATCGGACTGGCGGGCATGGCGGGCTTTCTCGGGGGGGCGCGTTCTAGGCGGTTTGCGGCAAGGGAAGGCCAAGGATAGTGCGGGCCTGTGCCCATGTCGCCACCGGGCGGTCGTAACGATCGCAAAGGTCGACCACCCGCCGAACAAGAGCCGCGTTGGACGGGGCAAGCCTGTCACGGTCAAGGCGCACGTTATCCTCCAGCCCCGTGCGGGCATGGCCACCAGAAGAAACGGCCCAGTCGTTCAGGATGATCTGCGCCGGCCCTATCCCGGCCGCGCACCAGGGCGCATCATCGCCGAACAGGCGTTTGACGGTGGCGATGTAGTAGTCGAACACGTGGCGGTCTGCGGGCATTGCGTTCTTAACACCCATCACGAATTGCACATAGGGCGTGCCTGCCAACTGTCCCTTGGTCTGCATCTCCTTGGCCTTGAGGATATGCGAAAGATCAAAAGCCTCGATCTCGGGCTTGACCTCGTACTTCAGCATCTCGGCAGCAAGCCAATCCACCAGATCAGGAGGGTTTTCGTAAACGCGGGTCGGAAAGTTGTTCGACCCTACCGAAAGGCTGGCCATATCCGGCCGCAAGGGCAGCATGCCGCCACGCGCATAACCGGCCCCTGATCGCCCACCGGTGGACAATTGCACGATCATGCCGGGGCAGTGCTTTTCCAGCCCTTCCTTCAGCCGCGCGAAACGGTCGGGGTCGCTGGTCGGCTTTCCCTCATCATCGCGGACATGGCAATGCGCAATGCTCGCCCCGGCCTCGAACGCTTCCTGCGTGCTTTCCACCTGTTCGGCGATGGTGATCGGCACGGCGGGATTGTTGGCCTTGGTCGGCAAGGACCCGGTGATGGCGACGCAGATGATGCACGGGTTGGACATTGTCACACGTCGATGAATACGGTTTCGCCGTCGCCCTGCAACCGGATATCGAAGCGATAGGTGGATGGCCCGGTCGCAATAGCGATCAGCGTCGCCACGCGGGCGCGCTGCTCGATACTTCCAAGCACAGGGTCGGCAGCATGGGCGGCGGTGTCTTCGGGAAAGTACATCCGCGTGTTCAACCCGATGTTGATGCCCCGTGAGACAAGCCAAAGGTTCAGATGCGGCGCCTGCATCCGGCCCGCACGGCCCGCAACCGGACCGGGCTTGACGGTTTCAAACCGAAAAAGCCCTGTGTCAAAATCTGAAATCACCCGGCCCCACCCACGAAAGCCCGGCGCGCAATCGGCCGCGCGGGGATCTTCCGGATGGGGGTAGATGCCGTTCGCATCCGCCTGCCAGACCTCGATCAGCACATCCTTGATCGGCGCACCCAGACCATCGAACACTTGGCCTTCGATGGTGACTCGGGGGCCGGGAACACCTTCGGGCGCAAGGATCTGGCCCAGTTCGGTCTCAAAGGTATGAAATCCGGCGGCACCGGGGGCCAGCCCGATATGGACATAGGGACCAGCGGTTTGCGAGGCGCTTTCGCGCAGGTAGGGCAAGGTTTGGACCATCTCAGTTCCCCTCAAGTCGGTTTTCAAAGAGCGTCGACCGCCGCCCGCGCAGCACGATGTCAAACTTATAGGCCAGACAATCCATAGGCACGGCAGAATTCAGATCAAGCACGGCAATCAGTTGCTGCACCGCCTGCGGGTCGGGGATGGTCTGCACGATCGGGCATTTCGGGATCAGCGGATCGCCCTCAAAGTAAAGCTGCGTGATCAGGCGCTGGCTGAACGACGTGCCAAAAACGGAGACATGGATATGCGCGGGCCGCCAGGAGTTGACATAGTTCAGCCACGGGTAAGGCCCGGGCTTGATGGTGCGAAAGGCATATCGGCCCTCAGCATCGGTCAGCGTGCGCCCGCAGCCGCCAAAGTTCGGGTCCAGCGCACCCAGATACGCGTCTTTCTTGTGGCGATACCGACCCGAGGCGTTGGCTTGCCAGATTTCGACCAAGGTATTCGGTACGGGGCGGTTGTTCTCGTCAAGAACCCTGCCCTGCAGAATGATCCGCTCGCCCACCGGCAGACCGCCGTGGTTGAAGTTCAGCGTCAGGTCATTGTCGAGCGCGCCGATGTCATTGTGCCCGAAGGTCGGCCCGGTGATTTCGGACACGGTCTGTTGCAGCGTCAAAAGCGCGTTACGGGGCGATCGTGGCACGCTGGTCTTGTAACCCGGATGGTGGGCAGGCGGATGCACGTTGCGGTCGCGCATGTAGAATTCGGCGGGCTTCATCGGGTGACCTCCTGCTCCATGGCGGCGAAAACCTCCTTGGCGATCGAAATGGCATGGTTGGCGCGCGGCACACCCGCATAGATGGCGACATGCAACAGCGCCTCCATCACGTCGGATTGCGTGGCACCGGTGTTGCGGGTGGCCCGGATGTGCATGGCCAATTCGTGATCGTTGCCCAGCCCCGCAAGCAAGGCGATGGTCAGCATCGACCGTTCGCGCAACGAAATGGTATCGCGCGACCAGACATGTCCCCAGGCGGCATCGGTGATCAACGCCTGAAAGGGGGCGTCAAACGGGGTCTTTGCTGCCTCGGCGCGGTTCACATGGGCATCGCCCAGGACGCGGCGGCGGGTTGTCATGGCCGTCTTGGTCAGGTCAGACATGGGCGTGGGCTTTCAGGAAAGGCGAGACGATAGCAGCCCAGGCTGCGGGCGTCTCGACGCAAGGCAGGTGGCCTGCGCCAGGGATGATATGGAACGCGGCGCCCGGGATAAGGGCCGCAGTGGCCTGCACCAGATCAGGGGGGCTCGCCCCATCTTCTGATCCGGCGATCACCAGCGTTGGCAGGCGCAAGGCGGCGGTGGCGCTGCTCTGATCCGCAGTGGCAAGCGCGTGACACGCAGCGACATAGCCTTCGGCCGGCGTGCGCAGCAACATGTTGCGCCAAGGGGCACAGGACGGACTGGCTCGGAACGGGGCGGCAAACCACCGCTCCATCACCGCATCAGCGATAGACCCAAGCCCGTGCGACGTAACGGCATCAATCCGGGCCTGCCAGCTTTCCAAGGTACCAAGACGAGCGGCGGTGTTGGACAGGACCAACGCGCGCACAAGGTCGGGGCGCTGGCTGGCGACGACCTGCCCGATCAGCCCGCCAATGGAAAGCCCGACAAAGACGATCGGGCCGCCGCCCAACGCCTCGATCACTGCAATCGCATCCGCGGCATGATCCTCGATCCGTGTCCCGCTGCCATGATCCGACAGGCCATGCCCGCGCTTGTCATAGCGCACCAGCCGCAGGCCCAGCGGCAAAAGGGGGAGCACGGCATCCCAAAGGCGCAGATCGGTGCCCAGCGAATTGGCAAAAACCACCGCGGGCGCGCCCTCTGGGCCATCAGTCTGGATGTGAAGGGCGCCAAAGGGCCGGGTCAGAACTTGCATCACTGTCTCTCCAATCCATAATATAACCGGAACAGAATGGGTGAAGAAATGCAAAATGGCTGCATATGCATAACTCCATGATTATGCATCCCGCAATCAAGCTGCGCCATATCCGCGCCTTTCTGGACATTGCCGCCATCGGCGCCCTGTCGCCCGTCGCGCGGGCCCAAGGCATTTCGCAGCCTGCGCTCAGCCGAACCCTTGCAGAGCTTGAAGATTTGCTGGGCATCGCGCTGTTTCGTCGCGAACGCCGGCGATTGATCCTGACCGAGCAAGGCGCAGTTTTCCGTCACCATGCCACATTGGGCCTGCGGGCGCTGGAAGATGGCGTAGCCGCCCTGCACCCGGCCACCGGCGACAGCATCCGCGTCGGCATCCTGCCCACAGCGGCGACGCGGCTTTTCCCGCGCGTGGCAGTGCGCTTTCGCGCCCTTCAGCCCAATACCGTTCTGAAGATCGAGACTGGACCGCATGCCTATCTGATGGGCATGTTGCGCGCCGGTGGGATCGACATGATGGTCGGCCGCATGCCCGATCCGCAAGACATGGTCGGCCTGCGCTTTACCCATCTCTATGAAGAAGATGTCGTGCTCGTCGCCCGCGCGGGCCACCCGATGGCGGCCCACTCGGTGGCCGAGATTCTGCAGGCTGTGCCGGTCATCCTGCCCCCGGATGGCGCCCTGATCCGGCGCAATGTGAACGACTATTTGGCAATGCTTGGCCTGCCCACCCTGCGCCCTGCGGTCGAGACTGTGGCGTTGGCCGTTGGTCGTGGTCTGCTTGCTGCGTCGGACGCGGTCTGGTTCATCTCGCGCGGGGTGGTGGCCGAAGAACTGGCAAGAGGCGAGCTGATCGCGCTGCCCACCGGTGTGCGGTTTTTGTCGGGCGCCGTGGGCATCACACAGGTCCAAAGCGCAACATCCCATGCGGGCGTCGAGCTTTTGCTGCGACTTTGTGCCGAAGATGCGGCCGCGCCTTCCCATCTGCAACCGCCGCCTCAGTAGGGGAGCCCTGAATAAACCTCTGAAAACAAACGGCGCGCATCGGACGATTCCGCAAGCTGGGCCAGCTCCGCCACCTGCATCCGGCGGTCAAACCCAGTCTGGTCCGGGAAGCGGTGCATCAGCGTGGTCAGCGACCATGAAAACCGCATCGCCTGCCAAACCCGCGCCAGCGCATCCTGCCCATAGCGTTCCAGAAGGTGATTGCTGCCATCCGCATGCTGCGCGATCAGCGCGCGCGACAAATAGAAGATATCGGACACGGCAAGGTTCAACCCCTTAGCCCCGGTAGGCGGTACGATATGCGCCGCGTCGCCGCACAGGAACAGGCGGCCCCACTGCATCGGCTCGCAAACGAAACTGCGCAGGGGCGCGATGCTTTTCTCGATCGACGGGCCGGTGACAATGGTGGCCGCCACTTCGGGCGGCAGACGCGACAGCAGTTCAGCCCAAAAGGCGTCATCCGGCCAATCCTCGACCCGGTCGGTCAGCGGCACCTGTATGTAATAGCGCGACAGCATCGCGTTGCGCATCGACGTCAGCGCAAAACCGCGCGCGTGATTGGCGTAGATCAGTTCCGGCGTTGCAGGCGGCGTGCGCGACAGCACCCCCAGCCAGCCAAACGGATAAACCTTCTCGAACTCCTGCCGGACCGAGGCCGGAATGCTGGGGCGGCTTACGCCATGGAAACCGTCGCAGCCCGCGATGTAGCGGCAGTCCAGCCGCTTTTCTCCGCCTTCATGGCAAAACGTGACATAAGGCGCGTCGCTCGTCAGATCATGCAGTGCAACATCCGACACCTCATGCAGGATCACGGCCCCCATCGCATCCTGCGCCTCATAAAGATCGCGCGTTACTTCGGTCTGGCCATAGACCATCACCTGCTTGCCGCAGGCTTCCATCAGGTCGATCTTGATCAGCGTGTCATCCGACGTCAGATAGCAACTGTCATGCGGAATGCCTTCGCGCATCATCCGCGCGCCGACACCCGCCTCTTGCAAAAGCTGCACAGTCCCGGCCTCCAGCACGCCGGCGCGAATGCGCGACAGGACATGCGGGCGGGTCTGCCGCTCCAGAACCACGGTCGAAATGCCCGCCCGCATCAAAAGCTGCGACAGCAGCAGCCCCGCAGGCCCGCCTCCGATGATGGCCACATCCGTTTTCATCCGAATCCTCCCCGGTACACCCTGCCCGGTTTAGGTGCGGCGACCCCAGTATTGAATGGACAGCACGGACAGCCACTGGCACTTTGCGGACATGAACACACTTTCGTCCGACACCCAAACCGCCATTCCTGCCTGGAGCCTGTATGGCGAAAGCCGGGCCTTTCCCGACGTGCTGCACATCGAGCGATTCACCGACCGCGCGGCCGGTCTGGACTGGCGGATCGCCCCACATCGGCACCTGCATCTGCACCAGTTCTTTCTGATCCAAAGCGGGGTCGCTCAGATCACCTTGGATGGAAAAGGTGTTGCAGTCGCACCGCCTGCACTCCTGAACGTGCCGCCCGGCGTGGTCCATGACTTTACGATGGAGGCGGGAACGCAAGGCTGGGTGCTGACCGTTCCGGTGCAGACCCTGCCCGATCTGCTTGGCCCGGCACTGGCGCGGGATACGGCGTTGGGGTGGCCGGGGATCTTGTCCTCGGTCGATGAATACTTGCGTCTTTTTCAGCAGATCGAGGAAGAACACCGTCAGTCGCGCCCGGCGCGTGAAATCCTGCTGGGGGCACTGGCCACCGAACTTGCTTGTATGGCGTTGCGGGATCTGGGCCAGATCAGGGCCGATACAGCCGGGACCGACCCGCGTTTTGCGCAGTTTCAGGCTCTTCTGGCCCGGCACATGCGCGACCGATGGACGCTCACGGATTATGCCCGCAGCATCGGGCTGTCGCCCCGTCACCTGAGCCGGATTTGCCAGGCCGCCACCGGCCAACCCGCCTCGGGCGTGATCGAGGCGGCCGCAATGCGCGAGGCTTGTCGCCTGCTGGTCTATACCCGCACGCCCGTCGCACAGATCGGCTACGCCCTTGGGTTCGACGACCCGTCCTATTTCTCGCGCAGGTTCCGCAGCGTGATGGGCCATTCCCCTGCGCGATATCGTGCAGGATATGATCAGGATTAAGGTTGGTCCTGTCCGGCCAGACGCGGGCCTTGTCGCGCTATACTTTCCGGTTCAACCCCAGCTTTGCCAGCCGATAGTCCAACTTTGCCCGGCTAAGCCCAAGAGCCCTTGCTGCGGCAGAAACATTGCCGTCAGCGGCGGCCAGAGCAGCGCGATAGGTATCAAGCTCCAGTTCGTCGAACGTGCGCCCCTCGGTCGGATCCGCCAACGCGCCCTGGGGGCTGCGCCGCACAATCCGGCCCGAAGCGTGCAGGCCCTCCACGAATTCAGGCATCTGCTCGATCCCCGTAAAGATGTGCGAAATCTCCAGATCGCCCCCCGGTTCGGCATAGATCACACCGCGTTCGATCATGTTGGACAGCTCACGCACATTGCCCGGAAAATCATAGCGCATCAGCAGATCGCGCGCGGCCGCAGTGATCTGGCGCAGCGGCTTGCGATGGGTGCGGCTATGGGTCAGGACGAAATGATCGATCAGCATCGGCAAATCATCGCGCCGGTCGCGCAATGCCGGAATGACAATCGGCAAGAGCGACAGGCGAAAGTAAAGGTCCGCCCGAAACGCGCCAGTGGTGACAGCATCTCGCGGGGCCGCCCCGGTGGCCGACATCACGCGCGTCGCCTTGCGGTTTGCCCCCCCATCGCCCAGATGGGCGGCCAGCTGCGATTGCAGCGGTCGCGGCAAAGAAAAGAGGTCGTTTAGAAAGAGCGTCCCGCCCTGCGCCCGCTCAATGGCACCGCCCTTGCCGAACAGCGGCGTTTCCGCATAGCCGCCCGCATAGGCATCACAGTTGACGGTCACGAAAGGCGCCTTCGGTGTCCGGCCGATCTCGTGCAGGCGGCGGGCAAAGAACTCCTTGCCGGTTCCCGGTTCGCCCATGAAGATCACCGGCTCGTCATAGCCCGCGACCCGTTCAAGAAGGCGCCGCGCCCGCTCGATGGCGGCAGTCTTGCCGATGATCGCATGCGGGACATTGGCCTGAGGGGGTCGCGGGTCCGTCGCGCTGGGATTCCATGGCTTGGCGCGCGGGCGGGCAGTCGCAGAGGCGAAATCCTCCAACTCAGGCACATCTTTGCCCCAGGCGGCAGCGTTGCGCCCGATCACAACGCAGCGTTCGGCCCCCATGCCCATGCACTCAACCTCGCGAAAGATCACCGGTTGGCCCAGAAGGGCGGTGGTGAACCCGGCAGGCGCCCCCACCTGCATCCAGCAGGTCGGGCAGTCGGACACGCCAAAGGCGTTCAGATGCTCCACTGCCTCGGTGCTGTCATGCCAGTGAAACTCACCGTGATAATGCCCGCGCTTGATGTCGAACTCGAACCGCTTGGTGGTGACCTTGACGAAGCCTTCCATCGTGTGCAGGCGCGGGCCGGCCGCCAGCGCGGCGGTCAGATCATCCTGGTTGAACCGTTTCCGGACCAGGTCGGCGTAGAGCTGCCCCTGCCGCCAGCCCGTGCGGTAGAACAGGCTGCGTGCCGCATCTATGCCGATACGCTTGATCACATCGCGCCGCAGGCTGCCCAGAACCTGCGTCTGCATCATCACCATCCGCTCGTCGCTCAGCCAGATGCGGCCATCGCCAAGGGCAAACTGCAAGGCCCCTGCAAGGTCGGCCAGCGTCGGGGCGGCACCTTCTTCCAGCAGCCGACTATCCCCCCGCGCCGTGATTCGAGGCGCGCGCCGAGAAGCTTCGGTCAAGGTGATGCGTTCGGTCATTTTCGCCATTTCATGAAACTGGAGCCTATTCTAACTATTTCATGAACCACCCCATTCGGCAAGCATATCGAATAAAAACTCGTAAAAACAGATGGATGAAGCTGTATTGAGGTAAACCATAATTATTCTTGAAAGTCATGTTTTCTATATGCCAGACATCTCGTCAGCGTTTTGGGAGGAGCGCCGCAGATGGGCCAACGGCTCGGCGGCGAATGGACAAAAGGGTGGCCGCTGAAGGCACCCATAAAGGGGAGGACGGACATGGACGGCTCAGCACCGATCTTTTTGGAACAGGACGCCTGGACAGGCATGATTTTCTCTGGCGGCTGGGGCAAAGCCGCCGGCGGCGTATATGACGTGACCGCACCCGCTGACGGCAGCGTTGTGGCGTCGGTCGGTCAGGGCAACAAGGCGGATGTGGCGCGCGCTGCGGCCGCTGCCGCCGCAGCACAACCCGCATGGGAAGCGACCCCGCCCGCAGAGCGCGCGCGCATCCTGAACGCAACGGCTGATATCCTGGAACAGCACCGCGAAGAGCTGATCCCGTGGATCATCCGCGAATCCGGGTCAATCTATCCCAAAGCCGCAATCGAGATCGAACATTCAGCGGGCTTCCTGCGGGCCGCTGCGGCCGCCGCACTGGAGCCGACGCGCCGTGTGGTTCAGTCGCTGGACGGGCGTGATGAAGAGGTGATCCGCGTTGCACACGGCGTCGTGGGTGTGATCTCTCCTTTCAACTTCCCCCTGATCCTGTCGATGCGCGCCATTGCAGCAGCGCTGGCCACCGGCAATGCCGTTGTCCACAAGCCCGACCCCCGCACCCCGATCAGCGGCGGTGTCATCATCGCCCGCGTGTTCGAAGAAGCCGGTCTTCCGGCGAACCTTCTGCACATCATTCCGGGTGGCGGCGAGGCGGGCACAGCCCTGTGCGAAGACCCCAACATCGCCATGGTATCCTTCACTGGCTCGCCCGGCGTGGGCGCAAAGGTGGGCGAGGCGTGTGGCCGCAACCTCAAGAAAGTGCAACTGGAGCTTGGTGGCAAGAACGCCCTGATCATTCAGGATGACGCCGATTTCGCGCTGGCAGCAGCCAATGCGGCCTGGGGCACATGGCTGCATCAGGGCCAGATCTGCATGGCGACCGGCCTGATCCTTGCGCCTGCTGCGATGGCCGACGCGCTGGCGGCAGAACTTGCAACCAAGGCCAGCCGTCTGCCTGTGGGCAATCCGGCAACCGAGCAATGCGCCCTCGGGCCGCTGATCTCGGATGGTCAGGTGGCGTTGGTCAAGGCCATCGTTGAGGATGCCGTGGCCAAGGGGGCAAAACTCTTGGCCGGTGGCACTCCGACGGGGCGGATGTTCCCGGCAACGGTGCTGTCCGGTGTGAAACCCGGCATGCGGGCCTTTGAAGAAGAAATCTTTGGCCCCGTTGCCGTGGTTGTGGCCTATGACAACGACGAACACGCCATTCAACTGGCGAACATGTCGGAATTCGGTCTGGCCGCCGGGATCATCGGCAAGGACATCGACCGCGCTCGCCGCATCGGCATGCGCCTGAAGGTCGGTCATCTGCACATCAACGATCAGACCGTTATGGCCAGCCCCAATGCCCCCTTCGGCGGGCGCGGCAAATCCGGCAACGGCAGCCGCATCTCCGGGCCTGCGATCTGGGAAGAGTTCACGCAATGGGTCTGGATCACCGCGCGCCCTGACGCCGTGATGTACCCATTCTGATCTGACACCCCTCACATCCAGCACGCTTTCGGCCGCCCCCATCGAGGGCGGGCGATCGCGGCTTGACCAAACGAAAGACCAAGACATGACTTTGAACGGAAAGACTATCGCCATCACCGGGGCATCTTCGGGTATCGGCGCCGAGATTGCCCGTCTGGCCCGGTTTCAGGGTGCGCATGTGATCGGGCTGGATCGCAATGATCCGATGATCACCGTGGACGGGTTCGTAAAGATCGACATGGGCGATGCCGCGGCGATCGACGCCGCCGTTGCCGCCCTGCCCTCTGGCATTCATGCTCTGGTGAATGCGGCGGGCGTATCCGGCCTTGCCGACAAAGATGTCGTGGCGCGCGTCAACTATCTGGGCCTGCGCCACCTGACCGAGGCGTTGCTGCCCAAGATCGCAAAGGGCGGCGCGATCGTGAACATCACCTCGATCCTTGGCGCGGAATGGCCCAAGCGGGTGGATGCGCACAAGGCGCTGGCCGCGACCACGACCTGGGCCGATGGTGCGGCCTGGCTGGCCAAGAACCCGGTCCCGCAGGAAACCTGCTATCAATACTTCAAGGAAGCGCTGGTCGTCTGGACCAAGAAGCGCGGCTACGACCTGTTCATGCAGAACGACATCCGCATGAATTCGGTCGCGCCCGGCCCGGTCTTCACACCGATCCTTGGCGAGTTTGTGCAGATGCTGGGCGAAGAGCGCGTGGCAGCCGACGCCGCAAACATCAAACGCCCGGCCATCGCCGATGAAATCGCCCCGCCCGTGCTGTTCCTGTGTTCGGACGCCGCGCGCTGGGTCACGGGCATCAACCTGCCCGTCGATGGCGGGATCGACGCTCTTTACGTCTGAAAACAGGGGGTTGCGCCGATGCCTTTTGGCGTCGGCGCCACGGGGGAGGAGCAGCTTTCGCTGCAAAAACAAAGACGAGGGACATCTTGAAGAACACTGCAAAACTCTTGGCCGCGATGAGTCTTTTGGCGTTTGCCAGCCCGGCAATCGCGCGTGAACTCGGCACGCCTGCGGCAATGCCCGCCGGCGCAACCTCGGCTGTGCCGGTAGGCGCCAACCCACCGCCCGGCCTGTACTTCTCAAGCCGGACCGAATTCTTCTTCGGCGATATCTATGATGCGAACGGCAACAAACTGCCCGTCTCGCTGGATGTGAAGGCGACAGCGCTGCAATTCCACTGGGTGCCGGGCAATGAAATCCTTGGCGGCACCTATCGCGCCATGATGCTGATCCCGTTGGTCGATGTGTCGGTGGGCGGTGTCGGCAGCAATACAGGTCTGGGCGATATTACGATCTCTCCCTTGAACGTGTCCTGGATGCTGTCGCCCGGTGTGTTCGTGCAGACTGGTCTCAGCTTTGGCATTCCCACAGGCGACTATATCGGTCTTGGGCAAGCCAACCTTGGCAACAACGTTGTCACCACCGGCGTGGATGTGGGCTTCAGCTACCTGAAGGACGGCTGGAATGCATCGATCCATGCCAATTACTTCATGTACGGCACGAATGACGCGAACAACTTCAAGTCGGGTGACGAACTGCTCGTGAACTGGACCGCGATGAAGTCCATCGGCGGGGATCAGAGCCTTGGACTGGTCGGTTACTACCGCAAGCAAGTTGAAGACGACACCCTCGGCGGGGTTGTTTTCGCTGGCGGGAACCGTGCCGAAGCCCTTGCCGTCGGCATCGGCTATTCCAAGCGCTTCGGCCCAACCGAGCTGAACGTGAACCTGATGCGCGACGTCAATGCCGAGAGCGAGGCTGGCGGCACCAAGCTGCAGATCAATCTCTTCACGCCACTCAAATTCTGATTCAACAGGCCGCCATGTTCTGCATGGCGGCCCTTTGCAACAAAGGGGAGGACGACCATGAACAACCAATCGACAGGTGGCATCAGCCGCCGCAGCTTTAACCGCCTGATCGCAGGCTCGGCTTTGGCCGCGCCGCTTATTGGCACTCGCGCCTTCGGGCAGGATGCCGCAACGTTCAAGATCGGCTATGTCGGCCCGCAATCCGGCCCATTGGGCATCTTCGGCGCGGGTGATGGCTATCTGATCGAGACGATCAAGGCCAATCTCGCGGGCGGGATCGACGTCAACGGCACGAAGATGATGGTCGAAATCATCACCGCCGACACCCAGTCGGACCCGGTTCGCGCCAGCCAGATCACCCGCGACATGATCAACGCAGAAGCACCTGACCTGATCCTCACGCATTCGGCCCCCGAAACCGTCAACCCGGTGTCTGATGCCTGTGAAGCCGGGGCAACGCCTTGCCTGTCGACCGTCGCCCCTTGGGAAGCCTTCTACTTCGGCCGCGGTGGCAAGCCGGACGCACAATCGTTCAAGTGGACCTTCCACTATTCCTTTGGCTCGGCAAACTTCCTCAACCTGTACAACGGCCAATGGTCGCTGCTTGAAACCAACAAGAAAGTCGGCACGCTGGTTCCGTCCGACGCCGACGGCAACGCAATCCGCGCGGGACTTTTGCCCAAGCTGGCCGAGGCCGGCTGGGAAGTCGTCGATCCCGGCCCCTATGAAAACATGAGCCAGGATTTCAGCACCCAGATCAACGCCTTCAAGGATGCGGGCGTCGAGATTGTGGTCTGCTTCCCCTTCCCGCCGGACTTCCCGGTCTTCTGGCGTCAGGCAGCGCAGCAGGGATTGGCTCAGCAGCTGAAGATCATGCAGATGGCCAAGGCCGGGCTCTTTGCGGCCGAGATGGAAGGTCTGGGCGATCTGGGCCAAGGGCTGTGCACGGGCGTCTACTGGCACCCCGCGTTCCCCTTCGCCTCGGCTGCTGCGGGCTTGACCAATGCCGAGCTTGGCGCCGGGTATGAGGCCGCAACTGGCGCGCAATGGGCGCAGGCCCTTGGTGCTTCGGCGTCCTTGTTCGATGCCGCTTTGGCACTGGCCGTGCAGGCAGGCAGCCCAAAGGACAAAGAGGCGATGGCGGCCGCATTGCCGAAGCTGAAGGCGGAAACTGCGGTTGGCACCGTCGATTTCAGCGCAGGCCCGATGCACAACTGTGCCGTCAGCGGTCTGGCAGGTGGGCAGTGGAACAAGGCCAGCGAAGGACCGTTCCAGTTCCAGCTGGATCTGGTGTCGAACGCGGACTTCCCCGGTGTCAACCTGACCTCCGAGTTCAAGCCGCTGGCCTTTGGCTGATCTGATCCAAAGAGGGGCGGTTGCCAAACCCGCCCCTCTTTCTCTGCCGGAAAAGAAGGAACGATGGGCGTGATGATGGCAGCCGTAACAGCGGAACCGATGCTGCGGGCCACGGGGGTGAACAAATCCTTCGGTGCGTTGAAAGTCCTGTTCGACGTGGATTTTCACGTCATGCCGGGCGAGGCAGTGGGTATAGTCGGGCCGAACGGTGCGGGTAAGACCACGCTTTTCGGCGCTCTTGCCGGGTCATTCCCGGTCAGCTCTGGGGCCATTCAGCTTGGCGGGCGCGATCTGTCAGGCACCTCTGCGGCCGAACGCTGCCGTCTGGGTCTGGCGCGCACGCATCAGGTGCCGCGCCCGTTTCTGGGCATGACGGTCTTTGAAAATGTCCATGTCGCCGCGCGCTCCGGGGCCGCGCTGGATGACAGGGCCGCCACGACAGAAGCCGCAGATATCCTGCGCCGGACGGGCCTGCTGCACCTGGCGAACCGGCCTGCGGCGGCGCTTGGCCTGCTTGACCGCAAGCGGCTCGAGGTGGCGCGCGCCCTGGCAACGCAGCCAACCGTTATCCTGCTCGATGAAATCGGCGGCGGATTGACCGAAGCGGAACTGGTGGCGCTGGTGGACCTGATCCGCAGCCTTCAGGCAGGCGGTCTGACGGTGGTCTGGATCGAACATATTCTGCATGCGCTGCTGCGCGTCGTCACCCGTCTGGTCTGCATGGCCGAAGGGCGGGTTCTGGCGCAGGGCGACCCGCGTGATGTGATGGCGCACCCCGAGGTGCAGCGCGCCTATTTGGGGAGCAGCCCGGAATGACCGCAGCCTTGACATTGACCGACCTTGTCGGTCGGCACGGCCAGTTGCAGGCCGTAAAGGGAATTTCCCTGACCATCACCGAAAATGAAGTACTGGCCGTGATCGGCGCAAATGGCGCGGGAAAAACCACGCTAATGCGGATGATCGCAGGCCTGCATCCTGTGGCAGAGGGCGGTATCCTTCTGCATGGCGCGCCTGTCACCACGATGCCCGCGCATGAGCGTGTGAAGGCCGGGATCGCGCTTTCGCCCGAAGGGCGACGTTTGTTTGGGGACATGACGGTCGCCGAGAACCTGATGATCGCAGCCGAGAATGGCCGAAAGGGCGACTGGACGCTGGCCACTGTCTGCGATGCCTTTCCACAGCTGACCCCTCTGCTCGGGCGGCTTGCCGGGGGGCTTTCGGGCGGTCAACGACAAGCTGTCGCAATCGGCCGGGCGCTGATCGCCAATCCGTCCGTCATCCTTCTGGACGAAGTATCGCTGGGCCTGTCGCCCGCGGCGGTCGAAGGTCTTTATGACTCCCTGTCCGGATTGAAAGGTCAGGTGACCCTGATCGTCGTGGAACAGGACCTGACCCGCGCGATGGGTTTTGCCAGCCGCCTGATCTGTATTGCCGAAGGCGTTCTGGAACTGGATGGCACACCCGCCACGCTCACCCGTCAGCAGATTACGGATGCCTACTTCGGCATCCACAAGGCCGAGGAGCCAAGCCATGCTTGACAGTCTGATTCAGGGCATACTGCTTGGCGGCTATTATGCCGTTCTTGCGGCGGGCCTTTCGCTGATGTTCGGGGTGGTGCGGTTCATCAACCTTGCCCATGGCGATATGGCGGTTCTTGGCGCACTCGGTTCACTTTGGCTGGTGCAAAGCGCCGGAGTGACCGTGCCGCTTGCCATCGTCATCACGTTGCTTGGCATGGCGGCCCTTGGCTGGCTGATGCAGCGGCTCATCTTTGAACGGGCATTGGCGGGCGGTTTCCTTATCCCGATCCTAACAACCATCGGTCTGGGGGCGGCGCTGCAAAACGGCATGTTCGCGGCCTTCGGGTCGGATACGAAATCGCTGGGCGCGCATATCGGAAACTTGTCCTGGGCCAGTTGGGAACTGCCCGGCGGCATCTTTGTCGGCCAGTTGCCGGCTTATATGTTTGCCACTGCTGTGCTGGTGCTTGGGGCGCTGCATCTTTTGCTGACGCGCACCGCCTTTGGCCGCGCTGTCCGGGCAACCTCGACCGATGCCGAAGCAGCCAGCCTGTGCGGCGTCGATCCGCGCAAGGTGCACCGCTGGGCGGCTGCCATCGCTGTGGCGCTCGCTGGCTTGGCCGGGATCTTCTTGGCGATGCGCGCGCAGGTCACGCCGTTTTCCGGGCCAATGATGCTGGTCTTTGCCTTCGAAGCTGTCGTGATCGGCGGAATCGGATCGCTGCGCGGCACGCTGATCGGTGGCATCGTTCTGGGCGTGGTGCAGGCACTTGGGGCGCTGATCTCGCCGCAAATCTCGATCCTGGCCGGTCACTTGGTATTTCTCGCCGTTCTGGGCTGGCGGCTGATGCGGGCGGCGGCGGCGGATCGGGGCGGCTGGCGTGCCGCACTCTCGGCCATGTTCAACAAACCCGACCTGTCGCGGAGGCAAGCATGACACCCGCCCAAACCCTGCCGATGGCGGCCTCTGACCGCAGGCTGATCCTGCTGGCCTGTGTCGCCCTTCTGGCGCTTGCCACCCTTCCCTGGCTTGGTTCTGCCCTGATTGTCGACAAACTGATCTATCTGTTCATCCTCGTGATGTTCGCGGTGATGTGGAACCTCCTTGCAGGCTATGCAGGGCTGGTGTCGGTCGGCCAGCAGGCGTTTATCGGACTGGGGGGCTATGCCCTGATCCGGCTGGTCGAGGCGGGTCTTCCCCCCTTTCCGATGATCTTTGTTGCAGCTTTGCTCACCGGTGTGATCGCCTGGGCCATGTCCTGGTTCGTGTTGCGGATGAAAGCGGGTGAGTTCGCCGTTGCCACTTGGGTGATTGCCGAAACCATCCGCTCCATCGTGATGTTCGATCCGATCGTGCAGGGTGAAACCGGCACCTCTTTGCTTGCACTGAACGCCTATGATCCCGATTTCCGCCGCATGGTGCTGTATCTGCTTTCGCTGGCCAGCATGGTCGTGATGGTCTGTGGTACATGGGTGCTGTTGCAGCGACGGATCGGCGCGGAAAGCCAGGCGATCCGCGATGACGAAGATGCTGCCGCATCCGTCGGGATATCGACCTTTCAGGTAAAGCAACGCATCTACATCATCGCCTCGGTTGGCTGCGCGCTGGCCGGTGCGCTCTGGCTGGCATCCGCCATCACGTTTCAACCGCGCACCTCTTTCGGGGTGCAATGGTCGGTCTTCATGCTGTTCATGGTGCTGGTTGGAGGCATCGGCACCTTCATCGGGCCGATCCTTGGCGCGCTCCTGTTCTTTGCGCTTCAGGAAATCTTCGGCGATTTTGGCGCGTGGTATCTGGCGGGCATCGGTATCGTGGCGATCGTCTTTGCCCTGTATCTGCCGCGCGGCTTGGTGGGCCTGTGGCTGGACCGGGGCCGCGATGAACCCTTGTCGATGCGCAAAAGGCTTGGGCTGTGATGCAGGATCAATATGTTGACGTGAACGGCTGCAAGCTGCGCTATCGCGATACAGGCGGGCCCGGCGTTCCGATCCTGCTGACGCATGGGATCACAGGATCGTTGGAACTGTGGGATCACCAGTTGCAATCCCTCGGCACTGCACATCGTTTGATTGCCTGGGATGCGCCCAACCACGGCCTGTCTGACCTGACCGATAGAACCGAGGATTTTGACAGCTACGCCGCTTGGGCCCTTCGGTTTGCAGATGCAATCGGCCTTCAGGCCTTCGTTGCAGGTGGCAATTCAATGGGCGCTGCGATGTCGCTGCGGCTGGCCGGACTGGCACCTGACCGCATCAAAGGGCTGATCCTCGCCAATGCGGCCACTCTGGGCCGCGAGGTGACGCCGGTCTTCAAGCTGTTCTCCCTGCCGGGTCTGGGTGAGGTCATGAACAAACCCAGCGAAAAGGTCGTGACCTTGCAGATTGTCGCGATTGTCAAGGATCCGGCCTGCGTGTCGCCTGAACTGCGCCAGGTGCTGTTGCGCAATGCCTTCAAGCCCGGCGCAACTACGGCCTTTCTGGCAACGCTGCGCAGCACATTGGGCCTGCGGGGGCAGAAAGCCGCGGTCTGGGAAAAGTCAGTTGGCCTGCTCGATGCTGTGCGTTGCCCGACCCTGATCATCCACGGCCGCAAGGATGCTGTCATTCCGGCGAAACACAGTGAAGACGCGGCAAAGCGTGTGTCGCATGCACGGCTTCTGTTGCTGGATGACTGCGGCCACACGCCCCAGATAGAACAACCGGCAGTCTTCAACGCAGCACTGCGTGAATTCCTTGCTCCGCTGACCTGATCGGTCGCGGACAAGGGGATGGTTACCAAATGGTGCCTTATTTTGGCGACTAACACTCTATGATAGAGTTAGTCACTTTTTGCGCCCTTATGGAATCTCCTTCAAAACAACGGGGCGATAGGGGTCGGAAAGCTGCAGTTCAACTGTCCATGGGAGGAAGATGAATGAACAAGGTTTTCACAGAGCTACTGACAGAGCGCGCGCTGCCACCGGATATGGATGCCGCCGTTTTCGAAAAAGCCCTCGCGCGTTTGGTCACGGCGCTGGGTTCCGCCAACGTCGTCTCGGATCTTGAAACACTGTCGGGCTATATCGACCTGTACCCCCTGGAACCCTCGCAGAACAACGCGCCAAGCGTTGTCCTCTACCCCGGCTCACCCGAAAATGTTCAGGCCATCGTTGCGATCGCCAATGAATTCGGCCTGCCCCTTTCGCCCATCTCAACCGGTCAGAACAACGGCTATGGCGGCAAGTCGCCCCGACTGAAAGGCGCGGCTGTGGTGGATATGGGCCGCCGGATGAACCGCATCCTCGAGGTGAACGAAAAGTTCGGCTACGCGCTGGTCGAACCCGGTGTAACCTATTTCGATCTGGCCAATCACCTGAAGGCCACCAATTCGATCCTGATGATCGACACGCCCGATCTGGGCTGGGGCTCCATCGTCGGCAACACGCTAGAGCGTGGCGTGGGCTATACGCCTTACGGCGACCATTTCATGTGGCAGACGGGGCTTGAGGTGGTACTGCCCTCCGGCCGCATCATGCGCACCGGGATGGGGGCAGTGCCGGGGTCGAACACTTGGCAGTTGTTCCCCTA
Organism: Paracoccaceae bacterium; assembly: GCA_022843025.1. Classification (GTDB taxonomy): domain Bacteria; phylum Pseudomonadota; class Alphaproteobacteria; order Rhodobacterales; family Rhodobacteraceae; genus Paragemmobacter. The sequence continues at coordinate 43,026 of JALHOL010000005.1, forward strand.
TGGCTTTGGCCCCTACCCGGACGGGCTTTTCACCCAATCGAACCTTGGCATCGTAACCAAGATGGGCATCGGCCTGATGCAGCGCCCACCAGCCTCGATGACCTATCTGGTCACCTTCGACCGCGAGGAAGACCTTGGCGCGATCATGGACACGATGCTTCCCCTGCGCATCAACATGTTCCCGATCCAGAACGTGCCTGTGGTGCGCAACATCATCCTGGACGCAGGCGTCGTGTCCAAACGCACCGAATGGCAGGAAGATCCCGGCCCGTTGACGCCCGCTTCGATCGACAAGATGAAAGCCGCGCTGAATCTGGGTTACTGGAACTTCTACGGCACGCTTTACGGCCCGGAAGAGATGATCCAGATGGCCTGGGGCATCATCCAGCAGGCCTTCGGTCAAATTCCGGGGGCGAAGTTCTTCACAAACCGCGACCGGACCGAAGATAACGGCGACCGGGGCGCGCATGTGCTGCAAGACCGGCACAAGATCAACAACGGCATCCCGTCGCTGGACGAGATGAAACTGATGGATTGGCTGCCCAACGGCGCGCATTGCGCCTTTTCACCCATTTCGGCGGTGGACGGGGCAGATGCACTGCGCCAGTCGGCGATGGTCAAGGCCCGGTCGGATGAATTCAACAAGGATTACGCCGCGCAGTTCTGCATCGGCCTGCGCGAGATGCATCACATCTGCCTGTTCCTCTACGACAAATCCAAAGCATCAGACCGCAAGGAATCTCTCGATCTGATGCGCTTGTTGATCAACGAGGCGGCGGCCGAAGGCTACGGCGAATACCGCACGCACAACGCGCTGATGGATGACGTGATGGCCACCTTCAACTGGGGCGACGGGGCGCTCTTGAACTTCCACGAAGCAATCAAGGATGCGTTGGACCCGAACTCGATCATGGCGCCGGGCAAATCGGGCATCTGGGGCAAAAAATACCGGGGGCGTGGTCTGTGACCGATTGGCAGGTGCAGCAGGCTTTGCCGCACCTGCCAATCGCGGCTGGCCTTTACGTCCGGTCAGACCCGCGCATCAAAAGACGACCGGGCCGCATCAATCTCGGCCCGGTTTTCAATAACCCAACCTGCAAGGCTCGACAGTCGCACGAACAGGCTTTGCCCCAAAGGGTGCAGCCGATAGTCCACGCGCGGCGGGGCGGTCGGGGTGACGATCCGTTCAACCAAACCATCACGCTCCAGCTTGCGCAGGGTATGGGTCAGCATCTTTTGCGACACATCCGGTATATCGCGGCGCAGCTCGGAAAAGCGTCGCTGCGAATTGGACAGCGCCGCCAACACAAGGATCGACCATTTGTCGCTGACCCCATCCAGCACTTGCCGCACCGGGCAAGTGGCCGGGTCCAGCGAAATCCTGTGCAGTTCGCGTGGCACGTCGAGTGTCATGTCTGGTTCGCCTTTAACGGATCCGGATTTCTTGAAGGTTACCAAATAGTGCCTCCTTTTCCCACTCTAGCAAATCAACTATGTTGTTGGTACCAAAATTATACCAGGTACACAAAGTAAACCAAATGGAACTTTTGAACCGCAGAACACTTCTGAAAACCGCGGCCGCAAGCGGCGCTGCTGCCGCCCTGCTGCCGGGTCTGGCACATGCTGCCGCATCGGGAACCGAACTTTTCACCTCGGATGAGGCGGGCCTTCTGGTCGACAGCACGGTGATCCTGGGTGAAAAATCCGCCGTCCTGATCGACGCCCAGTTCACCGCGGGGAATGCGGGCCTTTTGGCAGACATGATCGCTGCCACCGGACGGACACTGGAAAGCATCCTGATCACGCATATTCACCCTGACCATATTCTCGGCCTGCCGATCCTCATGGACCGCTTCCCCGGCGCAAAGGCCTATGCGCAGACTGACATCCAGGGGATCCTGTCCCAGATGCTGGCCCCGATGCACGCACAGATCGCCGGCGGCGCCCCGGCAGGTGTCTTTCCTGACCGTTTCGTCCTACCCGAAGCGCTCAGCACCGATCACCTGATGCTGGAAGGCGAGCGGATCGAGATTCTGCCCCCAATGCCGGGCGACACCGCGCTCATCACGCCGGTACATATTCCCAGCCTCAACACGCTGATTGCGACAGATATCGCCTATATCGACACGCATCTGTGGATGGAAGAAGTGGCCACCACCGACGGACTCGCCCCTTGGCGTGCCAGCGTCGAGGCGTTGCGCGCGATTGGTGCGGCAACGGTCATTCCGGGCCATCGCAAATCCAGCAGCGCAAACGATGCCAGCGTCTTCGACGCGACGATTGCCTATCTGGACCATTGGGAAAAAGCGCGCGCCGAGTCGGCAAATGCCGAAGAGTTCCGCGCCAAACTGCTGGTCGGGACCGAAGATCTGGGCTTTGCCTTCGCCATCGACCGTGGCGTGGCGGCGGCTTTCCCGGGCTGACATCTGTAACTGTGCAAACTGGAGGCGACGAATGATCTCACTGAAAACCTGTGCATTGGCGCTGGGGCTGGCCGGGGCTGCAATTGTCAGCCCCGCGCTAGCAGAATCCTCGAACAAGGATTTCGTCGTCAATGCGGTGACAGAGCTGTTCATCAACCGCGATGTCACAGCGGTGGATCGCTATTGGGCGGAAGACTACCAGCAGCGCAACCCGCTGTTTCCCTCCGGCAGCGCCGTGATCCGTGAGGCCTTTGCCAACCTGCCCCCCGGTTTCAAGTATGAAATCGGGATGGTGATCGCAGAGGATGATATGGTCGCCATCCACGGCCGCTACACTGGCATCGCGCCCACCCCGTTGATCGTGGTCGACATTTTCCGCGTCGAGGATGGCAAGATCGCGGAACATTGGGACGTCTTGCAGGCCGAGGTGCTTGAAACAGCGTCGGGTCTGCCAATGTTTGAACCCATGCAATGACAAAGCAACCTTCGGGGCCTGATTGCAGGCCCCGAACCCTTCATAAGGCGAAACAGCGCGTGACCGAGACCAACAGACAACCCGCCCGCCGCCGTTTCCTGCAATTCGCCGCGATGGTTCCGGCCAGCCTCGGCCTGACCGTCGGGCGGGCGGCAGCAGAACAAGCGATGATCCCCACCGCCAGCGATATGGAGGGTCCGTTCTACATTTCGAACATGCCCGTCGTTTCCAACCTGAACCGCTTTGGCAAATCAGGCGAGACGATGCGGATCGTCGGCAGGGTGATGAACGCCGCCGCGCCGGAAACACCGGTTCCCGGCGCGATGCTGGAACTTTGGCAGACAGATGGCTCTGGCCGCTACTACCCAGAACAGAACGGCGATTACAGCGACTTTCAGGACGACGCGCTTGATCTGCGCGGCACCCTGATTACCGATGCTGATGGCCGGTTCGAAGTGCTGTCGCTGTTCCCAAAGGAATACTGGCCCCGCCCGCCCCATATCCACTATCGCATCAGCGCCGAGGGCTTTCGCACCCTGATTACCCAGCACTATCTGGACACGCGACCGCGGGACAGGCCGCACCGCACGGCTAATGTGATCCGCGATCAAAGCCCGGCCTTGTTCCCGGCCCCATCCTTCTTCATCGAGCCACAATGACAGCGGAGCTTGAAATGCAAAATCTTACCAGACGTCGTTTGCTTGAAGGGGGCATGAATGCGACGCTGGTTGCAGGCGCTGCTCCCATTCTTGGTACCGTCATGACCCCCAACCCTGCCTTTGCCGACACGGCCGATGCCCCGCTGCGGCCCGGTGCCCCCCTACTCTTGGTGCGCGATCTTGAGACTGTCGCGCGCTACTATGAGCAGGTCATCGGTCTGCACCTGCTCCATCAGGACCGTGATGAGGCCCATCTCGGCGCGGGCAGCCGCAGGCTTCTGACCCTGCGACGGCGCGCGAACATCGACCTTGAACCGCAAGGCTTTGCCGGACTGTTTCACACAGCCTTTCTTATGCCCGATCGCGCGACGCTTGGCCAATGGCTGTTGCGCGCCATCGAGGATCGAACCGAATTTGTCGGTGCAGCCGACCATCTGGTCAGCGAGGCTTTCTATCTGCAGGACCCCGAAGGCAACGGCATCGAGGTCTATGCCGACCGTCCCCGAGACGCGTGGACCTGGCAGGGTGACAAGATCGAGATGGCCAGCCTTGAGGCTGACATACAGGCCATCGTCATGTCGGGTGGCGGTGTCGCTTCACCCACGTCGCGGGTGCCGGATACGATGACCGTGGGCCATGTCCATCTACGTGTCGGCGGTATCCCCGAAGCCGAGTCCTTCTACAACGGCGTCTTGAATCTGGATGTGACCGCCCGCCTGCCAGGCGCCACCTTCTATTCAACGGGTCAGTATCACCACCACATTGCCACCAACACCTGGCAGAGCGAGGGGGCACCGAAACGCTCGGGCACGATCACCGGCCTTGCAGCCTTTGATCTGATCGCAGCCGACCTCGCTGTTTTTGATACCGTTGCCGAAGCGATGCTGGCCAAAGGCGGCAAGCTGGATGGAGCAATGGTCACTTTGGCCGATCCATGGGGCAATCTGGTGCAAGTGCGACAGGCCTGACTACTGCCGCTTTTGTTAGGCCGACGTTGTCAGCGGCTGAATGCGTCCTGCTTGAAACGTATCGGCCATGCGCGTCAGTTCCACGCGCTTGACCACGCCACCTTTGGCAAAGGGGTCGCCCATGGCAAAGGCTCGGGCGGCGGTCTCATCCGCAGCCTCGATGATCCCAAAGTTCCCAATCCCTTCGCCGGACCCGTTCCAAAGCGCAGACCCTGTCAACACCCGGGCCAATCCATTGCCGCCCGAGGCCACCCATTCGCGGTGCTGCGGGCGCAACTGATCGCGCAGGGCGGCGATATCGGCGCCCGGATGATGCGGGCAGACCATCAGAAAAAACATCAGGCGTTCTCCAGCAACACCATCCCCGCGCCGGTCATCGAGGCGGGGGCAAAGTAGTGGCGGTGCAAGGTGTTCACCGTCTCATCCATGCAGCCGCGCATCACCAGCCACATGATCAACTCCGCCCCTTCTGACCCGAACACTTCGACATAATCCTCGCGTGTCATGTCGCGATAGCGCTGCGGGTTCGGGCCGATCTCGGCGATCCATTTGCGATCCTCAGCCGGGTTGATATAGCCCGCCCGCGCACCCTGCAATTGATGCGACAACCCGCCGGTGCCCAGCACAATCACCTTCTCATCCGTTGGCCAGCTTTCGATGGCAGCGCGCAGCGTGCGCCCCAGATCCCACATGCGTTGCGGCGTAGGTATCGGATACTGGATGGTGTTCACGAGGATCGGCACCACCTTTACTGGCCAGGCCTCTGGCCTGCCAAAGACCAGTTCCATCGGCACCTGCATGCCATGGTCCACATCAAGCTCGCGGCAGATCATCGGGTCGAAATGGCGCGACACCATCTGATCTGCCAGATGCCAGGCAAAGTCGGCAGCCCCCTCAAAGGATGGCACCGGACGCGGACCCCAACCCTCATCGATCGGGGCATAGCTGTCGGCTACACCAAGGGCCAGCGTCGGCACTCGGTCCAGGAAAAAGGCATTGCCATGATCGTTGAAGATCACGACTGCAATGTCGGGCTTTTGCGCCGCCACCCAATCCTGCGCCGGGGTATAACCGTCAAAGAACGGCTTCCACTCGTCCGAATGCCGCAGACCTTTATCGAGTGCCGCAGCAATAGAGGGCACATGGCTCGTGCCGATCCCGCCAATCAATCTAGCCATTTGTCACCTTCCCCAGCCGGGTATCCAGAAACGCATCAAGGCTCATCCCCGCCTGGGCTGCACCGATCGCGCGGATAGGCGTCGGGTCAACAGCCGAAATCTTCAGGATATAGAACAGGTTGCCACCAAGGCGGACCATCGCTTCCCAATCCCGCGCCAGCACGGCACTGCGTTGTTCGGGCGTCAGGGCAAAGCGGTCCAGATAGGCCGTTTCATCCGCCAGAAATGCCGCGCGGCCCTCGGGCGTGGACAGACCCATCGCCATCTTGTTCAACGCATAGCCGGTATTGGACCGGGGCCGGTCAAACAGGGGCGTATCCGGAATACGGTCAAGCTCGGCATCTGCCGTAGCCACACCGCGCGCCCAGTCCGCCACAACCGCTGCAACAACCGCCGGCTGTTCGACAGGCGCGAAATGACCGGCATCTTCAATGATCTCCAGCCGGGCCTGCGGGCACAGGCGGGCAATGTCTTCATGCTGGGCGATCGGGCTCCAGACGTCCTGCCGTCCCACCACCAGAAGCATGGGCCCCTTGAAGGTTAGGCTTGCCCCCGCATCTGGCCGGTCCAGCAACGCGCGCAACTGGCGTTCGTGAATGGCCGGCGTCATGCGCAGGCACATCGCTGTCAGGTCTGCCATCAGTCCAGGGTAAGATTCGGCCCCCGCGCGCAACATGCCCGGCAGCCATGCCGCCGCCAGCGCCGCCATGCCTTGACCATTTGCCAGATCGATCATTGCCTGACGCTTGGCCTCTTCCCCCTCGCGCCGGGGGTGGATACCGGTATTCAGCAGGGCCATCCCGGCAATACGCCCCGGTGCCATTCGGGCCATCTCCATGGCTACGCGCCCGCCCATCGAATGGCCTGCCAGGATCAGACGCCCCGAATGCCGGGCCAAAAGATCGCGCGCCATATCGGGGATACTTGCTTGGGTCGTGACGTCAGCCACAACGCTTGGCAGAGCGGCGGTCACAGAGGCCCAGACAAATTCGTCGGACACAAGGCCCGGGATCAGCAGCAGCGTCGCCATGGGGAAACCTTCCAGAAAAAGGGGCTGCCCCTGAAGGGACAGCCCGAGGCTTCAGGGAGTTAGCGTTTGGTCCGCCAGCTATCGGCATAGTTGGTGCGCGCCTCGGCGGCATAAGGCGTGGCCGCCACGCGCACGCGGATTTCCGTCTGGCGATGCGGCTCGGTCGAGGTTTTGCCGGTCGTTTCCGGCTCGCCCCATTTCAGGGTCAGGATGTCATTCTCCTGCACGTCCTGCGACACGACCCCCAGCGAAAGCATGCAGCGTTCGTTGTAGGAATAGCCGTTGAACATGCTCATCCCGACCATCTTGTCGCCTTGCATCACCATGTCAGCACTGGAAGACGCATAGTTCGGCTGCGGGAAATCGATCCACTTGAACGGCACGCCTGGTTCGAAATTCGACGCGATGACTTTCAGCACATCGTCGCGGTTCCATTCGAAGGTGACCTTCTTGCGGTTCTTGGACGAACCCTTCATCGCCTGCAGCGCGGCCTTGCCGATGAAATCGTCCTTCTTCCACCCGATATAGAAATCGTAACCCAGCTCGAACGGGTTGACGTAATAATCCTCGATGTTGTCAGACACGAAGCTGCCACCGATGGCGCCTGCGGCCTCATAGCTGTCGGCACCCAGCCAGTCACGGTAGTCCTTCAACATGCCGTCACCGGTATAGATCCCGGGCAGGGGCGACGGGATCCAGCCCGATTCCAGCGTGTTGGTCGAATAGGCACGGCTGCCGCACTGCACCAGATTCACACCCGCATCGCGGGCAGCCTGCAGGATGGTCGAGTGGATGTAATCCTTGTCCTTGTAAGGCCCCCAGATCTCCAAACCGGGCGCGCCCGACATGCCATGACGCAGAGCCTGCACCTTTTTCGATCCGATATTGATCCAGTCGACGTGGAAGAACTTGATGTCCGGCACCGGACCGCCGTTCATTTTCTCAAAGATCCTCGGCGCATCGGGGCCCTGAATCTGAAAACGGTAATGCTCGCGCAGCACGCGCTCACCTTCGGGGCGCGACGGGCTGCGCGGGTCATAGCGCAGGCGCACGTTCCACTTGCCATAAGCCGCACAGAACATCAGCCAGTTCGACGTCGGCGCGCGGCCAACAAGGATGTACTTGTCCTCACGCTCGCGAAAGATGATGTGGTCGCCGATGACATGGCCGTTGGGCGTGACCGGAACAAAGTGCTTGGCGCGGTTCAGGTCGAAATTCGAGAATGAGTTGATGCCGTGATGCGACAGGAATTCGGTCGCCTGCGGGCCTTCGACGATCACTTCGTCCATGTGGTGGCTCTGATCGAACAGCACGGCAGTCTGACGCCAGGCCACCTGTTCGTTGCGCCAGTTCTGGAATTCCGGCGCCACGACCGGATAGACATACATACCGGCCTTGGAATTGCGCAGCATGGTAACAGGATTGCCGGCCGCGGCCATCGCGGTTGAAAGGCTTTGCGCCATCGATTTCTCCTCCCTCAGAGATATGTATACATAGTGCGAGGGATTTCGGATCATATCAAGCGAAACTCGCCCAATTTCACCCCATTATGTATACAAAATCCTTCAGTTGGCCAGAATTGCCAGACTGGGCACACCTTCCCGCAGCGCCGCTTCATGTGTCAGTAGAAACTCGACATTCCGCCGCGCCGCGCGGGCATGTTCGCGGGCCAGCGATTCGGCCCGAAACCCCTCGCGATTACGTATAGCCTCGATGATGGCGCGGTGCTGATCCTGGGCGGCGGCAAGGGTCTTGACCAGCTCCGCCTGCCGCGACTGATCATCCAAAAAGGCCGAGGGCGAGGCAAAGGGCAAAGCCGTAATCCGTTCAATCTCGCGGATCAGAACCTCACTTTGCGACAGACGGGCAAGAAGGTGATGAAATCCGGCATTGAAGCGCGAATATGCTTCCATATCAAAGATATCAGCCCGAAATAGCGCATCGATCCCGCGCAGGATACCACCCGCTTCCGCCAGCAATGCCTCGGGTGCGCCCCGCTCTGCCGCAAGCCGCGCGGCAGTGCCTTCCAGCACACCGCGCAGCTCGATCGTATCCACCACATCGGCCACCGCAAAGCTGCGCACCACAAAGCCGCCCCCAGCCGTGCGGTCCAGCAATGCCTCTTCGGCAAGCCGCGACAGGGCCGCCCGGACGGGCGTGCGCGAAATGCCAAGCTCCTCCGCTAGGGCCACCTCATAAAGCCGGGTACCCCCCGGCAGATCGCCGCCCAGGATGCGCTGACGAAGCGTGATCAACGCCCGTTGTGCGTGCGTGGAACTGCGTTCTTCCGATGCCATAGCAACCCTCCATGTATACACAACCAGCATAGCAGCGCTGATTGCCATGTATACATCGGGTTACATCTTCAGAATGCGCCGCGCGTTTTCCTTCAGGATCAGGGGCCGCACTTCATCGCGGATCGGCAGATCGGCAAAATCCTTCAACCACCGGTCTGGGGTGATCGCAGGCCAGTCCGATCCGAACAGCATCTTATGCTTCAGAATGGTGTTGGCATAATGCACGAAGATCTGCGGGAAATACTTCGGCGACCAGCCAGACATGTCGATATAGACGTTCGGCTTGTGCTGGGCCACGGCCAGCCCCTGCTCGGTCCACGGGAAGGACGGATGCGCCAGCACGATCGTCATGTCGGGAAAGTCCACCGCCACATCGTCGATGTGAATCGGGTCGGAATACTTCAGCCGCATTCCCATGCCGCCATGCATCCCCGACCCCACGCCGGTCTGCCCGGTATGGAACAACGCGATGGCGCCTTCCTCTTGAATGGCCTCATAAAGCGGATAGGCCATCCGGTCGTTTGGAAAGAAACCTTGCATGGTCGGGTGAAACTTGAACCCCTTGACCCCAAACTCGCGCACCAGACGCCGCGCTTCACGCGCGCCAAGCTTGCCCTTAGCGGGGTCGATGCTTGCAAAGGGGATCAGAACGTCGCCGTTTTCGGCGGCCAACTGGGCGATTTCCTCGTTGTTGTGCCGATAGAAACCCGTGTTGCGCTCTGCATCCACGCCAAAGATCACCGCGGCAATCTTGCGCTCACGGTAATAAGCGGCGGTTTGCGGCACGGTTGGCAACATGCCGTCAACGCCCGCGGGATTGCGGAAATAGGCCGCCATCCCGGCCTGAAACTCGTTGTAACCATCATCACGGTGGCAGTTGCAAGGCTCTTCGGCATGCGTGTGAAAGTCGATGGCGATGATGTCGTCAAGGTTCATGGCCATCAGTCCTTCGGCGCTTCAAGCTTGGCAGTGCGCTTTTCCAGAAAGGCGCGCAGGCGTTCGGTCGCCTCGGGCGTCACGCTGGTCAAGGACGACATCAGGCTTTCCACGAACAACCCATCTTCGGATGACATGTCACGAATGCGCGGCAGGGCGTTGATGATGGCATAGTTCGACATCGGCGCGTTCTGCGCGGCGACCTTGGCCAACTCAATGGCCTTTTCCAGTGCGCGGCCTTCGGGCACCACATAGCTCACGCCGCCCCACTGCTCCATCTGCACCGGCGATACAGTGCGGCCGGTCAGCATCATGTCACCCATGCGCTGCGATCCGATCAGCCGCGCAATCCGCACTGCCCCGCCACCACCAACGAAAATGCCGCGCGTGCCTTCGGGCAGCCCGAAGAAGGCACTCTCTTCGGCCACACGCACATGCGCCGCTGCGGCGAGTTCGAACCCACCACCCACAACGGCCCCCTTCAGCGCGACAACAAAGGGAATGACGCCCCGCTCGATCCCGTCAAAAATCTTGTGCCAGCGGCGCGATCCCTGCACTGCGGCGATCAACGGCTTTTCTGCATGTTCGGCCAGATCAAGCCCGGCGCAGAAATGCTTGCCCTCCCCAAAGATCACGGCGGCCTTGGCCTCGTGCTGGGCCGCCTCCACCGCCAGATGCAGCGCCTCGACCACCCGGTCACTGATGGCATTCCGTTTGGCCGGACGGTTCAGCCCGATCAGGGCGATGCCATCGCGCAGCTCATAGGTCACCAACTGCTCAATGCTACCGTCCATGTCCTGCTCCTTCGCGGCTTTGTGCCCGCACAGGGCCCCGCAGATAGTTATATCGAATAAACATTATGGTGTAAACATCTCTTGCGCAAATCTGCCATCTCGCCTACTGTTATATTCAATAACTATCGGCCGTCATCTTCTGGTATCCGGCTGCATTCGGGGGGAACATGCCAGGCGACACTTTTCAATCCGTTGGCAACGGCGCGGTACCGCTGCTTCGGGAAACCCGGCCTGATGGCACGGTCCTGATCCGGCAAACGGCAGAACTGCCCGCGTGGCCGCGCTGCATGACCGCACGCTTCATGCATTGGGCCGACGTCGCGCCTGACCGGTTGTGGATGGCCGAACGCGGTGCCGACGGCGCATGGGTACGCATGACCTATGGGCAGGGCGCGCAGGCGATCCGTGCCATCGGTTCGGCCTTGCTGCAACAGGGCCTTTCGGTGGATCGCCCTTTGCTGATTCTGTCCGGCAACAGCCTGTCGCATGCGCTGATGGCTTTGGGCGCGCAGCATGTCGGCATCCCTTCTGCCGCGCTGTCACCCGCCTATGCCCTGTCGGGCGAGGATCGGGGAAAGCTGTCGCAGGTTGTGGTACAATTGACGCCGGGCATGGTCTTTGCCGATCATGCCGCAAGGTTCCTGCCTGCCATAGATGCTGTTCTGTCGCCCGATGTCGCGCTCGTCAGCCAGACCGGACGCAGCGACACCCGCGCCTCATTGTCGTATGACAGCCTGCTCGCCACCACACCTACCCCCGAGGCCGATGCCGCCCATGCGTCTGTCGGGCCTGAAACGGTGGCAAAATTCCTGTTCACATCTGGCACCACAGGCAGCCCCAAGGCGGTGATCCAGACACAGGCCATGCTGTGCTCCAATCAGGTGATGATCGCAGACGCCTATGCCTTTCTGTCGCAAGAGCCGCCGGTTCTGGTGGACTGGGCGCCGTGGAACCACACCGCCAGCGGCAACAAGGTGTTCAACATGGCCATCTTCCATGGTGGCACCTATTACATCGACGATGGCCGCCCCACACCAAACGACATCGGCCGCACGATCCGCACCCTGCGCGAAATTGCCCCGACATGGTACTTCAACGTGCCCGTGGGCTATCAATTCCTTCTCGACGCAATGGAAACGGATGAGGCGCTGGCCGATACCTTCTTCTCGCGCCTCCGGATGCTGATGTATGCGGGCGCGGGCATGAGCCAGCCGGTCTGGGATCGTCTTGCCGCAGTGGCCGCCCGCAAGGTGGTGGGCGGCGTGCCGATCGTGTCGGGTCTTGGCGCCACGGAAACCGGGCCCTTCGCGCTGTACTACAGCGACAAAAAGGATCGCCCCGGCAATATCGGCGTGCCTGCCCTTGGGGTTACGCTGAAGCTGGTCCCGCAAGAGGGCAAGCTTGAGGCGCGGCTGAAAAGCCCCTCGATCACGCCGGGCTACTGGCGCAATCCGGCGCTGACGGCAGCGGCTTTCGATGAAGAAGGCTATTACAAACTGGGCGATGCGCTGCGCTATGCCGTACCGGATGAACCCGCCGCAGGCTTCATCTTTGATGGCCGACTAGCCGAAAACTTCAAACTGGCCACGGGCACATGGGTCGCCGTAGGCGCTCTGCGGGCGGCACTGGTCAATGCGATGGGCGGCCTCATTTCAGACGCGGTGATCGCTGGCGAAGAGAAAGACGATCTGCGCGCCCTTCTGGTTCCGAACTGGATCGCGCTGCGCGAGCTTGCGGGCGGTGCAGACGATGTTTTGGCCCATCCGGCCGTGCTGGCCACCCTGGCGGAACGGCTTTCGGCCCATGCCCGCGCGGCCACGGGCAGCGCGACCCGCGTGGTGGCCGCTCTCATCCTTGAAGAACCGCTCAGCTTTGACCGGGGTGAGGTGACAGACAAAGGGTCCGTCAATCAGCGCGCCGTCCTGCGTGAACGGGCCGATCTTGCAGCCTCGCTCTGGACAGGCGGGTCCCACGTCATTCTGGCCGACTGGAAGGGAAAGAAATGATGGAGATCGCAGGCGCACATATCGCGGTCACCGGGGGCGGGTCGGGTCTGGGCGAGGCTGTGGCGCAGGCTCTTGCCGGGCGCGGCGCAAAGGTCACGGTGATCGATCGCAACGCCGAGGGCGCGGCGCGGGTGGCTGCCGCCATCGGGGGCCATGCGCTGGCGCTTGATGTGACGGACGAAGCCGCCGGTGCTGCGCTGGACAACGCGATTGCTGCGATGGGTCCCCTCCGTGGGCTGGTGAACTGTGCCGGAATTGGCGGGGCTGCCCGGATTGTCGGCCGCGAAGGGCCGATGGCACTCGACGCGTTCGAACGCACCATTCGCGTCAACCTGATCGGAACTTTCAACATGCTGCGCCTTGCCGCAGCACGGATGCAAGGGAACGCTCCCGATGCCGACGGCGGGCGCGGCGCCATTGTGAACACAGCCTCGGTCGCCGCCTTTGATGGTCAGGTCGGCCAGGCCGCCTATGCGGCCTCAAAGGGCGGAATCGTGGCGCTTGCCCTTCCGGCTGCGCGTGAACTTGCGCGTTTCGGCATCCGGGTGAACACGGTCGCCCCTGGCATCTTCTTGACACCGCTTCTGGCAGAACTGCCGCCCGAGGTGCAGCAGGGCATCGCCGCCCAGGTCGCCTTTCCAAACCGTCTTGGCAATCCGGCGGAATTTGCCGACGTGGTCCTGATGTGCCTGACCAACAGCTATCTGAACGCCGAAGTGATCCGCCTGGATGGCGGAGTGCGCTTGCCGCCAAAGTAACGCACCGCGGCGGAACGCCGTCCATTCGCGGCCAGATAATGGTATTGACGAATATTGATATGGAATCTCTTTCTCAGAGAGGTATGCTGCCGATATACGCGCCGCGTTGAACTCCCCATTCGGGAAAGGGCCAAAAGATGGAAGTTATCGCTCAGGCACCCGAGCAAGCGGCCGAGACGGATCGCCATCTGTCCACTTTCATCGGCTACGCCATGAAACGCGCCCTGTCGATTGTTCAGGCCGATTTTGCCAAAACGCTGGCCGAATACGACTTGCGCGCGGTTTCCTTCTCGGCGCTGTCGATCATCGTGGGCGAGCCGGGCCTTACACAAACGCAGCTCGCCGACGCCCTTCAGATCGAGCGGTCGAACCTCGTCACCATCATCGATGAACTGGCAGGCCGCAATCTGATCATTCGCGCACCAGTGGCGCAGGATCGCAGGCGTCATGCACTCATGCCCACCACGGCAGGCAAGCAATTGGCCGCTGCGGCACAGGCCAGCGCCGCCGACCATGAACGCCGTTTGTTTGGCTGCCTGACAGAAGCCGAACGCACCGAGCTGCAGCGCATCCTGCGGAAGTTCCGCAAAGGAGCTTTGGCCTAAACAGCGGCCGCGCGCAGCGCCGCCAGCATGTCGTCCTGCGCCCTTGTGGGTTGCCAACCGGCGCGCATGGCAAGGCCAATCGGGCGCAATGTCCCATCGGGCTGAAACGGCAGTTGGACCAGCGCGCCCCGTGCGACCTCGCGCCCAACCTGCCGGGCCGAGATAAAGCCAAGGTGGTCTGACGTGCCAACCAGATCGCTCAAAAGCGCCATAGACCCGGTTTCAACAAGGCTGCCCGGAACCGCCAATCCCGCCTCCCGGAACATCGCCGTGAAATGGTCGCGCGCCGGGGTACCCTCAGCGGCCACAACCCAGGGAAAGCCAACCATTTCAACGGGTCCCACCGGACCTTGGGTCAAGGGATGGCCGGGCCGGGCGACGATGGCCAGCGCATCCTGAAACAGCACTTCCTGGGTCAGATCGGCAACAGCGGGGCGCAAGGCCCCCACCAGAACATCCGCTTCTCCCCGCCGCAGGGCCAGAACCAAGTCCGCATAAGGCCCGTCGATCACGCGAACCGGAAGCGTCTTCCAACGCCTGCGGAACAACGAAATTGCCGAACCCAGCAGCGCCGACCGTGCCAAGGGCATCGCCCCGATGACGACCCGCCCAACCTCACGCCCCGCCAAGGCTCCAACATCGGCCTCGGCCTGCTCCATCTCGGCAAAGGCCAGACGGGCCGCGATTGCCAGATGCCGCACCGCACGGATCGGGATCACGCCATGCGATGTGCGGTCAAACAAGGGCTGGCCAACCTCTCCCTCAAGCTGGCTGATTGCCCGGTGCACCGTAGGCTGAGCGACGTTCAGACGGCGTGCCGCTGCGGAAAAGCTTTCGCATTCGGTGACAGCGATCAGCGCGTTCAACTGGGCAACCGTTGCCGTTCGGGTCAGACGCGGTGCAAGCGCGGTCAGCGCCGGATCCAGCAAGGCCAGCGCCCGGCGAAGACGCAGGGCCACAGCCTCTCCCGCCGGGGTCAGGATCAATCCAGCGCGCCCCCGGTCAAAGATCGGCGTCCCAAGCAGCGTCTCGATCTGCGCCAAGGCGGCCGAAACGGCGGGCTGCGACACATGGCAAAGCGCCGCACCTTGGGTGACGGACCGCGTCTCCTGCACCGCCAGCACGATCCGCAAATGGCGCAGGCTCACCTTCATCGCAGGGCCCGCAAGACCACGTCTGCCCTTGCTGCAAGATCCTCCGGCCCCGGGTCCACTGCCAATGCGGCAAGGTCTGTCTGCCATTGAACTGTCGCCTCGGTCATCCGGCCCGGCAGGCCAAGCTGCCGCAAAGTGACCGCCACCTCAGTCATCTCAGCCGCCCGCCGCGCGCCATGCACCAGCATCCGTTCCAGATTATATGCCCCACGCCGCTCCCAGTCGAACCCCGGATCTGATGCCTGTAAGGATGCGATCACGGCCTCTTCCACCCCCGCCGCGCGGGCGGCGAGGAAGGATTCCGCCGTCAATGCCTCCAGCCCCTTGATGATGACCGAACGCAGCATCTTGATGGATGACGCCTGCCCCACCCGGTCGCCCACAACCGTGGCCGCCATCCCAAGCGACTCGAGCGTCGCCGCGCCGGCAATGGCATCCGGCCCCGAGGCCAGCATCGGCGTACGATGCAAAAGCGGATGAACAGGTGCCATCAGCGCCAGATCAACATACCGCCCGCCTGCCGCACCAATCACCGCCGCCGCCTGCTGCTTTGTGCCGGGTGCGCAGGAGTTGCCGTCAAACCAGAACGCCCCCTGTGCCAAATGCGGGGCCGCGGCACGCGCCGCGACCAACGCCTGATCGGCCGTGACAAGGCAGATCACAACCTGCGCCTTTCCCACGCCCCCAAGCCCGCAAGGCAGAACGTCCAGCCGCGCCATCGCCTTCCGGCAAAACTCAGCTTGTGCAATGGCATCTAGCTTCAGATCATATCCCGCAATGCGCAGTGATCCGGGATGCAAACCCTTGGCAAAGGCCTGCCCTGCCTCGCCAAACCCCACGAAAACGATGTCCTGCATCTGGAAAACCCCTGTCGCGCCGATCTGGAAAGCCTGCGGGAACAGCGCCATCCGGGCAAGCATCTATAGCTAAAATTTATGCGTCTTGCTAGTCTTCCGAATTGGAATGGCAATCCGCACAGAGCATGACTTTCGCACCGCTCATCAAAGGATCCCGCCATGACATCCGCCGAAACAGCCCCCAAAACCGCCCTTATCATCTCGGCCCATGCCGCCGATTTCGTCTGGCGTTGTGGTGGGGCGATCGCGCTGCATGCCGCGATGGGCTATCAAGTCACGGTCGTCTGCCTGTCCTTCGGCGAACGCGGCGAAAGCGCCAAGCTGTGGAAAAAGCCCGGCATGACGCTCGACGTGGTCAAAGCCGCGCGTCGGACCGAGGCCGAGGCGGCAGCCAAAGCGCTGGGTGTCCATGATCTGATCTGCCTTGATCTGGGCGACTACCCGCTCCGCCTGACGGATGATGACAAGATGCGCCTCGTCGACATCATCCGCGACGTGGAGCCCGCTTTCATGATGAGCCACAGCGCCTTTGACCCCTATAACACCGATCACATGTACACCACGCAGGTGGCGCTGGAATGCCGGATGATCGCGCAGGCCTGGGGCCACAACCCCGGGCAAAAGGTGCTTGGCGCACCACAGCTGTACCTCTTTGAACCGCACCAGACCGAACAGATGGGTTGGAAGCCGGACGTCTTTCTCGACATCACCCCGGTCTGGGACAAAAAGCGTGCCGCCATCGAATGCATGGCCGGGCAGGAACACCTGTGGGAGTTCTACACCCGCGTTGCCCAGAACCGCGCGAACCACTTCCAGCGCAATTCGGGCGGCATGTCGGGCGGGCGGCAGGCAGCCTATGCCGAAGGCTTTCAGTCGATGTTCCCCCGCACGGTGGATGAACTCTGATGGGGACCATCGCGCATCTGGGGCATGTCGAACTTTACACCGACCGTTTCGACGACAGCCTCGATTTCTTCACCCGTGTCTACGGGCTGAAGCTTTCGGCGCAGGATGCGAACAGCGCTTATCTGCGAGCCTGGGATGACTATGAATTCTGCTCGCTCAAGCTGACACGCCATCACACCACCGGGGTTGGCCACATCGCCTATCGCGCGGCCTCAGCGCAGGCGCTGGCCGATCAGGTGGCCATCATCGAAGCCTCGGGTTTCAAGACGCATGGCTGGGTGGCCGGCGATCACAGCCACGGCCCCGCCTACCGTTTCGAAGATCCCTTTGGCCATATCTTTGAAATCTATTGGGAAACCAACCGCTATACGCCCAACGCTGCCGACCGCCCCGCGCTGAAGAACATGGCCAGCCGCTACACGGGCCAAGGCGCCGCCCCGCGCCGCATTGATCATCTGAACCTGCTGGCAACCGACGTCGCCGAATTTCGGCGCTTCATGGAAACCTGTCTCGGCTCCCGCGTGACCGAAATGATCCAGTTGGACAATGGCCACACCGGTGGCTGCTGGTTCACTGTCAACAACAAGACCTATGACCTTGCCTGCACTGAAGATCACAGCGGCGGCCAGGCCCGCCTGCACCACGTGACCTATGCCACCGATACCCGCGAAGACATCCTGCGCGCCGCCGACATCTTCCTTGAAAACGGCGTCCATATCGAAACAGGGCCGCACAAGCACGCCATTCAGGGCACCTTCTTCCTCTACGTCTGGGAACCGGCAGGCAACCGCGTGGAGCTGGCGAATTCCGGGGCGCGGCTGATCCTTGCGCCGGATTGGGAGCCGGTCATCTGGACCGAAACCGAACGCAGAAAGGGCCAAGCCTGGGGCCTCAAGACCATCGACACCTTTCACACCCACGGCACTCCGCCCGTCAAGAAGGACTAGATCATGGCCGTATTGCCGTTTCGCCCTGCCCAATCCGATGCGAATGCCCTGCGTCCGCGCACCATCGCACAGGGCTATTCGATCGAGGTGATGCCGCGCACCGCCGCCAAAATCGCAGATTTCCGCGCGCTGCTGCCGCCCGCAACGCGCATCTATATCGCCCATCTGGATGGCACGCCCTTTGCCGAAATGCTGGATTGCGCAAAGCGCCTCACAGGCGAAAGCTTTGCCGTCATGCCCCATCTTCCGGCACGGATCATCCCAGATCGGGCCACGCTGGACCTCTGGCTGAACCGCTATGCCACAGAGGCAGGGGTCACTCAGGCGCTGGTGCTCGCAGGTGGGCCAAAAACCCCGGCGGGGGATTTCGACAACTCGATGCAACTGCTGGAAACCGGTCTGTTTGATCGCCACGGATTTACCCGCCTGCATGTCGCCGGCCACCCCGAAGGCAACCGCGACATTGATCCCGACAGATCGACACGGCTGGTCGATGAAGCCGCACGCTGGAAACAGGATTTCGCCAACCGCACTGGGGCAGCAATGGCCATGACAACCCAATTCGCCTTCGACGCAGGTCCGGTACTGGACTGGGCCGATCGGCTGGCCGATGCCGGGGTCGCACTACCCGTCCATGTCGGTGTATCCGGGCCCGCAAAGCTGCAAACGCTGATCAAGTTCGCCATCGCCTGCGGCGTCGGCCCCTCGCTCTCGGTTCTGCAAAAGCGGGCGCGCGATCTGTCAAGGCTCTTGCTCCCCTTCACCCCGGATGATGTTTTGTCCGATCTCGCCACAGGCATGGCCGCGGGGCGCGGACGCAACATCGCAGGCATCCACATCTTCCCCCTTGGCGGCATCGCAACAGCAGCAACCTATGCCAAAACGCTGAACGAAACGGCCGCCCGGCAGGGTGGCCTCGGGGGTGGCGTGGCATGAGCGTTGTCATCCGTAACATCCCCCGCGCAAAACCCGAAGTCATCGACGCGCTGGCCCGCGCCGGTGTGGCCACGGTCCATGAGGCGCAGGGCCGCAAAGGGTGCCTGCACAGCTACATGCGCCCGATTTATGCGGGTGCGCAGGTGGCAGGCAGCGCAGTAACCATCAGCGCACCACCGGGCGACAACTGGATGCTGCATGTCGCCATCGAACAGCTGCAACCCGGCGACCTTCTGGTTCTTGCCCCGACCAGCCCCTGCGACAACGGCTATTTCGGCGATCTTTTGGCCACCTCTGCGCAGGCGCGCGGTTGCCGGGGCCTGATCATCGACGCGGGCGTCCGCGATGTGCGCGACCTCACAGCGATGGGCTTCCCGGTCTGGAGCAAGGCCATCTCAGCACAGGGCACGGTCAAGGAAACCTTGGGTTCGGTCAATGTGCCCATCGTCTGCGCCGGGCAGACCATCGAGGCGGGCGACGTGATCGTCGCCGATGATGACGGCGTGGTCGTGGTCCGCTGCGCCGAGGCCGAGGCAGTGCTCGCTGCTGCCGAAGCCCGACTTTCCGCCGAAGCCGCCAAGCGCGAAAAGCTTGCCGCGGGGACGCTGGGCCTTGATCTTTACAACATGCGTCCGGCCCTTGCGGCCAAGGGTCTCAAATATGTCTGACGCGGGCATCCCCTGCCTTTGGATGCGCGGCGGCACATCAAAGGCGGCGGTGTTCCTTGGCTCGGACCTGCCCGCCGATGCGGTTGCGCGCGACCAGCTTTTGCTGCGGATCATGGGCAGCCCCGACCCACGCCAGATCGATGGCATCGGCGGGGCCGACCCGCTCACCTCAAAGGTGGCGATCCTCTCCCGCTCCAACCGGCCCGATGCCGATGTGGACTACCTATTCCTGCAAGTCTTCGTCGATCAGGCGCTGGTGTCAGATGCGCAGGGTTGCGGCAACATCCTTGCCGCGGTCGGCCCCGCTGCCATCGAACGCGGGCTGGTTGCCGCTGCGGGCAGCATGACGCCGGTCCGCATTCACATGGTCAACACCGGCGAAGTCGCGCGGGCCGAGGTGCAGACCCCAGACGGTCGCGTCCGCTATGACGGGGGCACCGCGATCGACGGCGTTCCCGGCACCGCTGCACCCATCCCTCTTCTGTTCCAGAACATCGCAGGCTCGATGTGCGGCAGCCTGCTGCCGACCGGCCGCGTACGGGATGTGATCGACGGGGTAGACTGCACCTTGATCGACAACGGAATGCCCATCGTCATTCTCCGCGCCTCAGATTTCGGCCTGACCGGGCAGGAAACCTGCGCAGAGATCGAAGCGATGGATCAGGTCAAGGCGCGGATCGAGCGTATCCGCCTGCAAGCCGGGGGCCTGATGGGTCTTGGTGACGTGACCACGGCCTCTGTACCCAAGATGACCTTGGTCTCGGCGCCAATCAACGGTGGCGCAATCAACACCCGCAGCTTCATTCCAAAGCGCGTCCATTCCTCGGTCGGGGTTTTTGCTGCCATCTCTGTGGCCACCGCCTGCCTGATGCCAGACAGCCCGGCAGCCAAACTGGCGGTAATCCCCGCCGATGGCCGCTTTTCCATCGAACACCCCTCTGGGGCAACCGAGGTGTTTCTCGACATCGACGCCGATCACAACGTCCGTGGCGCAGGCTCGAACCGAACCGCCCGCAAACTGATGGACGGACGGGCTTTCCCGCGCTTGTGAGAACCCGCCGGAAGCAGGGAACGGCGCCGCGCAGTGTCAGACATTTCCCCGCGATGTCCCATCTGTCACCCTCACGCCATTTCCCCGTACGCAGCACGCCGCCCAAAGCGGACCCACGGCTGATGCAGATCAAGGTGCCATTCCCGATGCCTGCCTAAGGTGGCTGCGCGGCGCGAACAGGGGTCGACCGCCCTTCCAAAGCCCCGCGCGGACCACGACAGGAACGGAACATGCCCCCTTCAAACAAGGTGACGGATATCGCAAGCAAGGCGAAACCCGTCGCCGCGGCTAAGTCGCCCGGCGCGGAACATGCGCGGCTGGTTCCTGCGGTCATCCCGCCGATCCCGCCCACACCACCAGATCCCCCCCGCCCCAAACGCCGCCTCTGGCTGTGGATGGCCTGCGGCGGGTTGGCCTTGGCGCTGGCCATCCTTGGCTATCTTCAAACCTGGAAGACAGCAGTCACGGAAGTCGCCGTCGAAACCGTGATGGCCGCTCCGGCCACGCGGGTTCTTGCCGTGAACGGCCGCATCTCCGGTGTCCGGTCTGTCGATATCCGCCCGCAGGTCAGCGGAACGCTGGTTTCCATCGCCGTCACCGAAGGTGCAGTCGTCAGCATCGGGGAGACGGTGGCGCTCATTGATCCTTTGTCCCAACAAGCCGCCGTACGGCAGGCAATGGCGGGCCTGGATGCCGCGCTGGTGGCCGAAGACGCGGCGCAAGCCAACCTTTCGCGCACACAAGCACTTGGCAACAACGCCGCCCGCGTCGTGCTAGACAGCGCGATCCGTGCCGAACAAACCGCAGCGCAAGAAGTGGCCCGCCTCTCCGCCCTTCTGGATCAGGCGCGGATTCAGTTGCAGAAGTTCACCATCCGCGCCCCCCTTTCCGGCACCGTGCTGGAAGTGGCCGCCGATCCCGGACAAAGCGTTGATCCCGCCGTCATCTTGATGACCATCGCCGACATGACGCGCCTGCTGGTCGAAACCGACGTGGACGAATCCTATGCCACGCACATCCGCACCGGCCAGCCGGCGGCCCTGCAATTGTCGGGCGAGGCAGCGGTGCGCGCAGGCCATGTCAGCTATGTTTCCCAACGTGTCGATGCCTCGACCGGCGGTCTGGCCGTCCGGCTGACGCCGGATGTCGCGCTGGTCGCGCCCATCGGGCTGACGGTCACTGCCAACATCACCGTAGATGACCGCGCCGACGCCATCACCGTACCGCGCGCCGCGCTGATAAAGGCTGCCGAAGGCGACGCCGTCTTCGTGCTTCAGGATGGCACGGCCCGCCAGCGCGCCGTTCAGGTGATCGACTGGCCCGCCGCCCGCCTGATCGTGACCAAGGGCCTGTCGGTTGGCGACATCGTCCTTGCCGATGCCACCGGCATCGCAGATGGGCAAACCGTTTCGGCAGCACCCTGATGCCCTATGCGCTCAAGATCGCCTTGCGCTACCTTACCGCCAGCAAGGCGCAGACCGCGCTTCTTGTGCTGGGCGTGGCAATCGGGGTGTTCATCTTCATCTTCATGTCGGCACTGATCGGGGGGCTGGCCGAATTCATCATGGCGCGCACGGCGGGCGATATGGCGCATATCACCATTCAAGCCGAAGCTGTGGACCCTGCCCTTCTGCTGCCCTCCACCGGTCGCACGATGCTGCTGGTGCAGGAACCCTCTACGCAGCGCACGGCAGTGCTGAAGGACACGCCCGCCCTTCTGCCCCTGATCGAAAACCTGCCCGGGGTGATCGGCACCTCCCCGCAGATCAACGGATCGGGCTTCCTGACACGCGGCGCTCAGGTCACGCAGGTTTCCATCAGCGGGCTGGAACCCGGCCGCGAATCCGTCATTGCCAACTTGTCAGGCTACATCACCGAAGGCACGGCGAACCTTGGCGCGGGCGGGGTGCTGATCGGCAAGACGCTGGCCGAAGACATGGACCTGCGGCTGGGCCAGACCGTCCGTCTGCAAAGTGGCAACGGGATCGACGCCTTGCTCACGATCACCGGCATCTACGAAATGGGGTCTGGCGGGCCTGATCGGCGACAGGCCTATGTCAGCCTCGCCACCGCGCGCACCCTGTTCCAGATGCCACAGGGGGTCACACGGATCGAAATCAAGCTGGCCGATCTTTACACGGCCGACACCCTCGCCCCGCGCATCAAGGCGCTCACAGGGCTGGACGCAAAATCCTGGACAGAACAGGCCGCCCAACTCCTCGAAGCACTCAAGGCACAGGCGCAGACGGGGTACATCCTCAAGGGCTTTGCTCTTCTGACCATCATCATCGGCGTGGCCTCGGCGCTTTTGCTGTCGACCTATCGGCGCAGGCCGGAAATCGGGATCATGCGCGCCATGGGGGCCGGGCGACGGTTCGTGACCATCGTCTTCGTCACCCAGGGCGCGCTGATCGGGCTGATGGGCGGTCTGTTCGGCGCCGCCTCCGGCTATGCGGTTCTTCTTGCCTTTCCCGGCCGCGAAAGCTTTGCCCCGGGGCAAAGCGGGCTGCCCATCGACATTACCCAAGGCGCTTATGGCCTCGCCATCCTTCTCACGACACTGGGCGCCATCGCCGCCTCGATCCTGCCCGCGCGCGCCGCCGCCCGGCTGGACCCGGTCACGGCCATCGGCCAATGACCGCGCTGCTTGAGGTTCGTGATCTGGTCAAAACCTTCGGCACCGGGGATGCCGAAACGCGGGTGTTGCGCGGGCTGAACCTTGCAATGAACACCGGCGAACTTGCCGCCCTGCTGGGCCCCTCCGGATCGGGCAAAAGCACACTGCTCACCATCCTCGGCACCCTGATGCATCCCACATCCGGCAGCCACACCATGCTGGGCGTCGATCTGACGACTGCCACGGACAAGGCCCTGACCGAATTTCGCAACCTGCACATCGGGTTCGTATTTCAGTTCCACAACCTGCTGCCCGATTTCACCGCGCTGGAAAACGTCATCTTCCCCACCGCCGTCCGCGAAGGACGCGAAACGGCGGCGGCCCGGTCTCGCGGGCAGGAACTGCTGGTGCGCATGGGGTTGGCCGAACGCATCCATTTCCCTTCTGCCAACCTGTCCGGCGGGCAGAAACAACGGGTGGCCGTGGCGCGCGCCCTGATGAACCGCCCTGAACTGGTGCTTGCGGATGAACCCACGGGCAACCTCGACCGCGCCTCCGCGCTTCAGGTGATGGACCTGATCGCCGAAATCAACCGCGACGAAGGCACGACCTTCCTGATCTCAACCCATGACGAAAAGATCGCCGCGCTCTGCCGCCGCCAGATCGTCGTGGGCGATGGCCTCGTCACCGGCTGACGTGGTCGCTTGCCCCGCCGCCGCATGCCGTCCCGAAGGGGCTGCGCCTAACCTGCGTCAAGCCACGGCCCGACAACCCTCGCTACTCTTGCCCCACCACGGCGACAGGAGCCAGCAATGCCATCCACCGAGAAAACCGGGTTCCGCTTCCCCTCGGCCTTCACCATCCTCTTCGGCCTCATCATCCTGATCGCCGGGCTGACCTGGATCATCCCGGCAGGCCAGTATCAGCGCATCCCGTCCGAGGTTTTGGGAAAGGACGTCCCCGTCGCGGGCAGCTACGCGCCCACCGACGCCAATCCGCAAGGCGTGTTTGACGTGATCCTCGCCCCCATCGCGGGGTTCTACGATCCGGTCGCTTACACCGCCAATGCCATAGACGTATCGCTTTTCGTGCTGATCATCGGCGGCTTCATCGGGGTGGTCACGGCCTCTGGTGCAATCGACGCCGGCATCGCCCGCGCCATGCTGCGCCTCAAGGGGCGCGAGACGTGGATGATCCCGTTCCTGATGGCCCTCTTCGCGCTTGGCGGAACGACCTATGGCATGGCCGAAGAAACGCTGGCCTTCTACGTCCTGCTCATCCCGGTGATGATCGCGGCAAAATTCGATGCGCTGACCGCCGTTGCAGTCATCCTTCTGGGCGCAGGCGTGGGCGTTCTGGGCTCCACCATCAACGCCTTCTCCACCGTCATCGCCTCAGATGCAGCAGGGGTGACCTTTGCCGACGGGCTGATGCTGCGGCTGATCATTCTCGTCCTGTGCTGGGCTGTCACCGTGGCCTTCGTGATGCGCTACGCGGCGCGGGTGCGCGCTGATCCGACAAAATCGCTGGTCTTTGAAAAAAAGGCCGCCAACGAGGCGCACTTCCTCAAGGAAACCGCGGCCGAGGCCGCCACCTTCACAGGCCTGCACAAGATCGTCCTGATCCTCTTTTCCCTGACCTTCGCCATAATGATCTGGGGCGTGTCCATCGGCGGCTGGTGGATGGCCGAAATGAGCGGCCTGTTCCTCGCCGCCGCCATCGTCATCGGACTTGTCGCCCGGTTGGGTGAAGGCAAACTCGTGGAAAGCTTCGTGAACGGCGCGCGCGATCTTCTGGGCGTCGCGCTGATCATCGGGCTGGCGCGCGGCATCGTCGTGGTGATGGACGCGGGAATGATCACCGACACGATCCTGCACAGCGCCGAACTCTCCGTCGCGGGCCTGCCAAAGACCGCCTTCATTCTGATGGTCTACTGGATCGAGGTCGGCATGTCCTTCTTCGTCCCCTCCACCTCCGGCCTTGCGGTCCTGTCGATGCCCATCCTCGCCCCCGTGGCCGATTTCGCAGGGGTAAAGCGCGAGCTTGTCGTCACCGCCTTCGCCACCGCCAGCGGCATGGTCAACCTGATCACCCCCACCTCTGCCGTCGTCATGGGCGGGCTGGCGATTGGCCGCGTGCCCTATGAACGCTGGCTGCGCTTCGTCTGGCCCCTGCTGGTGGTCCTCACCCTGATCATCATGGCCGCCCTCGCGCTTGCCGTCACCCTTGGAGCCCCCGCATGACCCTGACCTACGGAGTTCACTCCGAGGCGGGCCATTTGCGCCGCGTCCTTGTCCATCGGCCCGGTTCGGAAATGGCGCGGCTGACCCCCGCCAATGCCGCCAGTCTGCTGTTTGACGATGTCCTTTGGGTCAAACAGGCCCGCATCGACCACATGGCCTTTGTCGATGTGCTGCGCGAACGCGGTGTCGAGGTCGTGCTCCTGCGCGAGATGCTGGAAGAGGTGCTCACCCAGCCCGAAGCCCGCCGTTGGCTTTTGGACGCGCGGATCAACGACAATTCCGTCGGCGTCGGCCTGTCCGCCGATCTGCACGCCTGCCTGATGGAACTGCCCGCCAACGCCCTGACCCATATCCTGATCGGCGGCATGAGCAGGGCGGAACTCCCCATCCCCGCGGCGGGGGTCGTGGTCCCCATGCTGCGCAGCGAAGATTTCCTCCTGCCCCCGATGCCCAACACGATCTTCACGCGCGACTCGTCCTGCTGGATTTATGGCGGCGTCACGTTGAACCCAATGTTCTGGCCTGCCCGTCGGTTGGAAACGCTGAACCTCGCCGCCATCTACCGCTTCCACCCAGATTTCGCCGGCGCAGGTTTCCCGATCTGGTTCGGCGATCCGATGGTCGATCACGGGATGGCCTCGTTAGAGGGCGGCGATGTCATGCCCATCGGCAACGGGGTCGTCCTCATCGGCATGGGCGAACGCACCACGCCGCAGGCGGTGGGGCAAGTGGCCCGTGCCCTTTTTGCGGGTGGCGGGGCAGAACGCGTTATCGCCTGCCAGTTCCCCCGTGCGCGGTCATCCATGCACCTCGACACGGTCTTCACCTTCTGCGACCGCGATCTGGTGACCGTCTTCGCCGAGGTGACGGATGCCATCCAGACCTATTCCCTGCGCCCCGGCGACAAAGGCGGTGTGACGGTAACCGCCGAGACCGCGCCCTTCCTCGATGTCGTCGCAGGCGCGCTGGGGATCAAGAAGCTCCGCACCGTGCCCACGGGGGGCGATGCATATGAATCCCAACGCGAACAGTGGGATGACGCCAACAATCTGCTCTGCATCTCGCCCGGTGTCGTCGTCGGTTACGAACGCAACACCCATTCCAACACCCTTCTGCGCAAGGCAGGGGTAGAGGTGATCACCATTTCCGGCGCCGAACTCGGGCGCGGGCGCGGCGGGTCGCATTGCATGACCTGCCCCCTGATCCGCGATGCCCTGTAACGCGCAATTTCCCTGAAAGGACCACCCGATGCCGCAAAACCTGCATGGCCGCAGTTTTCTGAAACTGCTGGATTTCACGGGCGATGACCTGCGCTTTCTCCTGCGCCTTGCCGCCAGCCTGAAACAGGCAAAATCCACAGGCACCGAACGGCCCTTGCTGCGCGGCAAGAACATCGCCCTCATCTTTGAAAAAGACAGCACCCGCACCCGCAGCGCCTTCGAAGTGGCGGCCTTCGATCAAGGTGCGCATGTCACCTACCTCGGCCCATCGGGAAGCCATATCGGCACGAAAGAAACGATGAAGGACACCGCGCGTGTTCTGGGCCGTTTCTATGACGGCATCGAATATCGCGGCTTCGCGCAGTCCGATGCCGAGGTGCTGGCCAAATTCGCCGGCGTGCCGGTCTACAACGGGCTGACCGATGAGTTTCACCCAACCCAGGTTCTGGCAGACCTGATGACGATGCGGGAAAACACACACAAGCATTTGTCCGATATCGCCTTCTGCTTTGTGGGTGATACGGGCGGCAATATGGCCGCGTCCCTGATGGCGGGGGCGGCGCTGATCGGAATGGATATCCGCCTCTGCGGCCCGCAATCGCTCTGGCCAGACGCGGCCTTGCTCGACCAATGCCGCAAGCTGGCCGAAGCCAGCGGCGCGCGCATCACGCTGACCGAAAAGCTGGCCGAAGGGGTGGAAGGCTGCGATTTCATCTACACCGATGTCTGGGTCTCGATGGGCGAGGCAAAATCCATCTGGGCAGAGCGCATCGCGCTCCTGTCTCCCTTCACCGTCACACAAGGGGTGATGGACCTGACCGGCAATCCCTATACCAAATTCCTGCACTGCCTTCCCGCCTTCCACAATCGCGACACCGTCACCGGCGAAAAGGTTTTTCAAACCTACGGGCTGGACTGCATGGAAGTGACGGATGAGGTGTTTGAATCTCCCGCCTCAAAAGTCTTCGATCAGGCCGAGAACCGGCTGCACTCCATCAAGGCGGTGCTCGTCGCCACTATGTGGTCCTAACATGCGCATTGTGGTGGCCCTTGGCGGCAATGCCCTTCTCAAACGCGGCGAGCCGATGACCGCCGCGGCACAGCACACCAATGTTCGCATCGCAGCGGCCGCGCTGGCCGACCTCGCCCGCGATCATCAGATCATCGTGGCCCATGGCAACGGCCCACAGGTCGGGCTGATGGCGTTGCAGGCGGCCAGCTTTGCGCCGGGCAACCCATGGCCGCTCGATATACTGGGGGCCGAAACCGAAGGCATGATCGGCTATCTGATCGAACAGGAACTGATGAACGCCCTGCCACCCGGCACCGATTGCGCCACCCTGCTCACGCGGGTCGAGGTCGATCCCCAAGACCCGGCCTTCGACCAACCCACCAAACCCATCGGCCCGGTCTACAGCGCCGAAGACGCGAAACTCGTGCGTGCCGAACACCACTGGTCCATGGTCGAAGAACCCACTGGCGGCCTGCGCCGCGTGGTTCCCTCCCCGCGTCCTGTCGCGCTTCTGAACAGCGCGCCGATCCATCTGCTGGTCGAGGCGGGGGTCTGCGTAATCTGCGCAGGTGGTGGCGGCATCCCGGTCGTGCGGCGCAAGGATGGCGCGATGGAAGGGGTCGAGGCGGTGATCGACAAGGACCACACCGCCGCGCTTCTCGCCCGCCTGCTGAAGGCCGACATGCTGCTCATGCTGACCGATGTCGAAGCCGTGTATCGCGATTGGGGCAGCCCGGATCAGGCGGCCATTGCCACGATCACACCCGACGCGCTTGATGACCTGCCTTTCGCCGCCGGCTCCATGGGACCAAAGATCATCGCCGCCTGCGATTTCGTGCGGGCAGGCGGCAAGGTCGCCGGGATCGGCCGCTTGCAGGACGCGCGCGCAATCG
The DNA here is from genome assembly GCA_022843025.1 of Paracoccaceae bacterium. GTDB lineage: Bacteria > Pseudomonadota > Alphaproteobacteria > Rhodobacterales > Rhodobacteraceae > Paragemmobacter. Next base: position 71,659 of record JALHOL010000005.1, read on the forward strand.
TCGAAGGGCGCACAGGAACGCGGGTGCAGGAAGGCGACGGAACAGCCAAGCGCGCCCCCGCCACCTCCTAACCATGCCGGACTTCAGGTCGGGGCACGACCATCCCCAAGGCCTCGCTTGGGGGCATCCGGATGATACCCGCTTGCCGCGAGCCTGCCTTGGATGGCGCGGCAAATGGGCTACTTTGCCGAAAAAGCTGATCCCAGCACGGCCCCGTTGGCCCCGAAACCGTCTGGACAGACTTGACTTTACACCTCTTTCCAGCCGTTTGTTAACGCGGGTCCGCTGTAGGGCGACGGTGTTTTGCGTCGCCAATGCGTGATGTGTTGTTTGAAGGTCGAGTGGTCGTATGCGGGTAAATGGTTCGAAGTGGTCCAGGGCGGGCGCGGCGCGGTCTGCCCGTCACGCAAGATACCTGCCCCTCATGGCGGTTTTTGCCACCCTTCTTGCCACAACAGGCTGCTCAACACTGCCCAGCGGCTCTCCCACAGTCCGTGATGTCACGGAAGAGGTGGAAAAAGACCCCGACAGCAACGTCGTCTCGGTCAAGGCCTCTCTCACCCTTGTCAGCGGATTGAACAAGAACGGCGCCTCCGCCACCGCCACATCCGGCTTCTTTCGCGATACCGGCCCGCAAGGCACGGTCCTCGGCGCAGGGGATGTTCTGTCCATCACAGTCATCGAACAGGCAGCCGGGGGCCTTTTCTCCGCCTCCAGCGCCACGGGCGTGCAGGTCGGCTCCAACCTCGTCACCCTGCCTGACGTTCAGATCGACTCGCGCGGGATGATCACCCTGCCCTACATCAGTTCCGTCAAGGCGGCAGGTCTTACTGAACAATCGCTCGGTAAGCTGCTTGTCGAACAGCTTCAAAGCCAGACACCCTCACCCAACGTGATGGTGCAGCGCACGACCGATGTATCGAACACCGTCCTTGTGGGCGGCGTGGCGCGCACACCGGGGCCGGTCCTGCTGACCCCGGCAGGCGAAACCCTGCTGGAAATCATCGCCCGTGCCGGCGGCAGCCTGCACCCTCCAAGCGACACGCTGATCAAGATGACGCGCCGCGGAGAAACCCGCGAGGTGCGGCTGTCCGCATTGCAGGATCGCCCGCAACTCAACATCCGCCTGCAACCCGACGACATCATTACGCTGGACCTGTCCCCCCAGAACTACACCGTCCTCGGCGCCGCAACGAGCGAGGCCAGCCAACCCCTGCCCGGCGCAGGCCTGACCCTTGCCGAAGTCATCGGCCAGGCTGGCGGTCTGGATGACGGACGGGCCGACAGCAAAGGGATCTATGTCCTGCGCCATGAACACCGCAGCCTGCTGCGGTCGCTTGGCGTCACGATCCCGGCTGCAGTCGCCCATGCCGAACGGGTGCCCACGATCTACCAGTTCGATATGGACAGCATCGACGGCATCTTCGCCGCACAGGCCTATTCCATCCGGGCCAATGACATCGTGCTGATCGCCAATGCACAAAGCGTGGACCTGACCAAGGCCTTCCGCCTGCTCACCGGTGCGACCCAACAGGTTTCCTCCACCACCACGCTCGCAAACCGCCTATGATCGGCCCGATTTTCAACCGCGACAGGGACCGCGCAAAGGCGTATTCTCTGTTCCCGTTATCTGTTGTGTGTCCGGCTGCGAAATGTGGCCTGTACGAGTGCAAGACGCGATGAAAGAACCCAGACGGCTGCAAACATCCACCGGCCCGAATGTCCAGGTTGTCGAAGGCATCCAACCAGGGGATGAGCCGACGGCAAAGGACTGGTCCAAGGTCGTCAGCCAGCTTCCGAAACCGGCCCGCGCCCGCCGCAGTCGCACCGTGCTTGGCTGGTTCCTGATCTGCGTGATCGCCCCCCTTGTGGCCACCTGGTTCTATATCACACAAGTCGCCACCCAGCAGTATTCGGCCAGCTTCAGCTATGTCATGCAAGGGTCCGGCGGTTCGGCAGGCACAGCCAACAGCGACGGCACCGTCAGCACCAGCCCCACCTCCACCGGCGCGTCCATGGCGGAAATGATGGTCGCGAACTTCATGGTCTCCGACTACCTGTCCAGCCCGCAGGCCATCACGGACATCGAACAGAAACTCGACCTCCGCGCGATGTTCTCGCAAAGCCGGATCGACAGGCTGGCCCGCCTGCCGGAGGACGCCTCGCAGGAAACACTGGCGCGCTACTGGCAAGGTCAGATCAGCACCAACTTCGACATGATGACCGGCCTGACCACCGTCACGATCCGGGCCTTCTCTCCCGAAGATGCGCAGGCTCTGGCCGCCGAAATGGTGGTGCTCAGCGAAAACTTGATCAACGAGCTGAACCTGCGCCCTCTGGCCGACAGCGTGACCTTTCTGGAAGGTCAGGTCGCCGCCTCGGTCAAACGGTTGCAAGCAGCACGCGATGCCGTGCAGGCCTTCCGGTCAAAATACCTCAGCATCGACCCCGCCGCCGAAGCCAGCATGACAGATCTGCTCGTCGGCAAACTCACCGATCAATATGTTTCTGTCACCACGCAGATTGCCGTCCTCTCCTCACAGCTGACAGAGGATGCCCCTTCGGTCACCCAACTCGAACGTCAGGCCGCCGCCATTGCCGACGAAATCGTCAAGGCCCGCCAGCGCGTCGCGCAAAGCTCGGCAGAGCTGAGCAATATCAGCTCCCCCGCCTCCTATGCCGCGCAGTTGCAGGAATTCCAGAACCTGCAACTTGAACTCACCATCGCGACCAGCAACTACCAATCCACCGAGGCCGCCCTGAATGCCGCCAAACAAAGGCTTAGCCAGCAGCATTTCTATGTGCTGACCTATGTTCAGCCCTCTGCCCCACAAACATCGAACTATCCCGATCTGTTTCGGGCGCTGATCATCGTGCTGGCCGTTTCGCTGTGCTTCTGGATCGTCAGCACCCTCGTGGCGCTGTCCTTGCGCGATCATCTGTAAGGTAGGCCATGGCACCCATGCAGGCCAACAGCACGGTCCTGACAGGATCCTCCGGCCTGCGCCTGCGGTTCGGGGTCATGCTCGCCCTGATGCTGCACGATATCAAGGTTCGCTTCCGCATCTCTGCGATGGGGTATTTCCTCGTCCTTGCAGAACCGGTCGCCCAGTTCTTCGTGATGTTCCTGATCTTTCACGCCATTCACCGGCAACCGGATTTCGGCATCAGCCTGGGTGTTTTCCTGGCAACGGGCATCGTGCCGTTTTTCCTGTTCATGCACCTCAGTTCACGCATCATCAGTGCCATCCGGTCCGGCCGTGCCTTCAACAAGGTCCAGACTGTCGGCTTCATTGATATCGCCGTGGCACGCGCGGTTCTGGAATTCCTGACCCTCGTCATTTTCGGCACCGCCGTCTTTGCCGTGCTGGCCTTCTTCGGTGAACCGGCCATTCCGCAAAACCTGCTCGACGTCATCTATGCGGTTCTGATCCTCGCTATTACGGCCTTCGGCTTCGGTCTGATCAACGGCGTCCTGACAAAGATCTTCAAACTCTATGCGCTGGTCTATTCGCTCTTTGCGCGCGGAATGCTGTTCTTCTCGGGCGTGTTCTATGTCGTAGCAACCCTGCCCCCGCTGGCGCGGCACTACCTTTCCTACAACCCGCTGCTGCATGGGGTGGAATGGTTCCGGCTCGGTTTTTTCGAAACCTATCCCGCCATTGATCTTGATCGCGGCTATCTCGCCGCATGGGCCGTCGGCACCGTCACCCTCGGCCTCGTCATGATCAAGGCCTGTGAAAGCAGGCTCAAGGAATGATCCTCGCCTTTTCCCATGTCACCAAGACGGCGCATGGCCGCCCCCTTCTTTCCGACATCAGCTTCTCTCAGCCGCCCCATGTCTCCATCGGTGTTCTGGGCGCACGGGGCAGCGGCAAAAGCACATTGATCAACATGGTTCTGGGTGCCGTAACCCCCGACAGTGGTCGCATCCAAAGGCACGGGCGGCTCTCCATGCCCATCGGCTTTCCCGCCACGCTCAACCGCTACCTGACAGGCGAAGAGAACGCCCGCTACATAGCCCGCCTCTACGGTCTGGACCCGAAAACCCTCTGCGCCTTTGTCGAGGAATTTGCGGACCTCGGCCCGATGTTCAAGCGGCGGCTGTCGTCCTACAACGCCTCGCTCCGGTCGCGGCTGGTCTTCGCCCTCAGCTATGCCATTCCCGCCGATTGCTATGTTGCGGATGGCACCATCTTCGGCGGTGACGCGGCCTTCCGCGACAAATGCCTCGCCATGGCCAAGCAGCGCCGGCAAGAGGCCGCCTTCTTCTTCACCACACGGTCCCCGCGCGACATGCGCCTTTTCGCCGATGTCGGTGCCGTCATCCAGAACCACAGTCTGGTTTTTTATCCCACCGTGGCCGAGGCCATCGCCGCATTCGGGCAGGCCGATGATGACGCACCCGCCCTCATCGCCGATCTTCCCGCCGATGATCCCAACCTCGACAGCCTGCTTCCGGATTTCTAGGAAACCCGCCGCGATCAAAGCCCCTGATCACGCCGGTCACGGGCGCGCTGCACGTTGGCCTCGCGATACAACAAGATCACAAAGACGCACATCATCACCAGCGCCGCCCAACAGATCAAAACATCACACCACGTGATCCAAAGGCCCAGAAGCGGGAACGGCTCGGCCCCGGAAATCAGAATGGCCAGATTCATCAGAATGATGCCAAGGCGCATTTCCGTCGGCCCGAACCCCATCACGTCGATATGAAAACGCCGGGTCACCACGCTCAGAACAAAGCTGTGGATCGACAGCATGTGATATGCCGTCAACATGAACAGCGCGGAATCCATCCGCACCCAGGGCGAAAGCCCCACGCCCAGCGCAATCACCAGATTGCCCACCACGTCAATCGTCTGGTCCAGATAGAACCCATAATTGGGCCGCTCGATCCGGCGCACCCGTGCCAATGTCCCATCTAGGGAGTCGCCGAACCAGTGAAACAACAGCCCCAAGTTCGCCAGCCAGAGCCAATGCACCGACACAGCCGAGGCAAGGTATCCCACCAGACACACCACCGCCCCGAACACGCCAAAGCCCGTCAGACGGTCCGGCGTCACCCAGAACGGCAGGCGCAGCGCCAGCCAGCGCAGCACTTCCCTTTCATGCCGGGACAGAAGGCTCGCCTGCTTGCGCTCTATCATCCCGCTCTCCGTGCGACCGGTTGGGCCAGTTGCGGCGCCTCGCTCAGGAACGCTTCGATCATCGCCACAAAGCCTTGCCGCGCAGCCTGCAATTCGGCCGCCGCGCGCCGCGCGGGGCGATGCGTGGCGTTGCGTGCCGCCAGCACCGCCTCTGCCCATCCCGCCACATCCTGCGGGGGCAGCAATGTCCCGTTTGGCCCCATCACTTCGCGATGCGCCGGGATATCCGATGCAATCACCGGGCAGCCCAACGCCCGCGCCTCCAGGATCGGCAACCCAAACCCCTCGGCCAGCGATGGCATCAGCAGGGCCCGCGCCCCGGACATCAGCACCGCCAACCCCGGCGTGGACAGGCCAGATGCAACATGGATGAACGGCGTCGTCGCCTCACAGGCCGCGAAAGCCGCCAGAATCTCGTCCCCCCTGAAATTCGGGGTGCCCACCACGGCCAGATGTGGCGTCGCCGGCCCAAGCCGCGCCACCAGATCGCGCCAGACCTCCAGCAAAAGACCAAGGTTCTTGCGCGGCTCTAGGGCACCGCAGACCACGAAATAGGATCGGCTCGCCAGTTCCGGATCAGGACGCGTCAGCACATCAAACCCCGGATCCAAAGGCAGCATCGCGGCAAGGCTTGGAATATCCATCCGCCCCTCCCGCCGCAGCGCCTGCAAAACAGCCGCCTTTGCCGATTGGGTCGTCACGATCACACAATCCGCGTGCTGCGCTGTGGTCTTCACCATCCGGTCGTGAAACTGCACCGACGTCCGCGCCACCAGATCAGGATGTTCCAGCGGGATCACGTCATGCAACATCATCGCCGCCCGCACATCAGGCCTCCGGTCAAGCCAGCGGAACATGAATTCCAGCGCAAGGCTGATCTGCCCCACATTCAGATAAGCTGCACCCTGTGGCAGCGATGCCGTCACCGAACGCCCAAAGGAAAACCCGGTGGCTCCGATCATCGCCCCGATCCGCTGCACCTTTTGCAAAGGCGTCAGCTTGCCCACCTGCGGGCCAGGACCCACTTGCCGTCCCAGAATACGGCTGCGCAGCCAGTGCAGCGCCCGGTCATCCTCGGCCCTGCCCTTTTCCGCCCACAGCCCCTGCAACCGGTCCAGTCCCCGCAGAACACGCCGGCTGTCATAGGTCCGCACCCCCCAGGGCGTGGGCAGAACACCGACAGTCAAATCCGGTTGCGTGCCAAAGAAATGCCGCGCCAGAAGCAGGTCGATCCGGTCAATTCCGCGCGGCGTCCGGCTGATCGGGCCAAGAAACAGCCGCGTCACATCATAGGCGACAAAGGTCACAGACCGAACCCTTCACCCTTGCCCGGCCAAACTGCCGCGCAGGGACCGCCGCAATAAACGGCTTTGACCTGCGACGCTGTCCAGCCAGTCAGCGCGCCCGCTCCACGCGAAAATCTGTCGGGCAAAGCTCGCATCAGATCGACAACAGATGCGCCGGCAACCGGTTGTGAAACTCTTCCTCACACAGCCGCTCCAACTCTTCCGCCACGACCTGAACAGCCGTTCGTAAGTCGCTCTCCTCATGCAGCGATGAAATGAAAAACCGGAGCCGCGCGGATTGCATCGGCACGGCCGGAAAGATGATCGGCAGCGCATTCACGCCCCGCGCAAGGATCCGCTCCGACAGTTTGGCCGCCAGCATGGAATCTCCCACCATGACGGGAACCACGGCATAGGGCTCGGCCAGCCCCGTATCCAGCCCGGCCTCGGCAGCAAGTTTCAGGAACAGTTTCGCATTGGCCTGCAAACGGCTCACCCGCTCCGGCTCTGCGTTCAGAATGGCCAGCGCCTCCGTGGCCGATGCGGCAAGGGCCGGGGCCAGCCCCACCGAATAGACAAAACCCGACGCGTTCGACTTCAGGATATCGATCAGCGCCGCGTTGCCACAGACATACCCCCCCGATGCGGCCAGCGTCTTCGACAAGGTGCCCATCCAGATATCCACGTCATCCGGGTTCACACCAGCCGCCTCAAACGACCCACGCCCCCGCGCGCCAACAACACCAAGGGAATGCGCCTCATCCACCATCAGCCAGCAGCCATACTTGCGCTTCAACGCCACCAGTTCGGCCAGGGGCGGCGTATCCCCGTCCATGGAATACAATCCTTCGACCACGATCAGGGCGTTGCGCGCCCGAAACCGGTTCTCCTCCAGCAGGGCCTCCAGCGCGGACATGTCGTTATGGGCGAAACTGCGCCGCGCTGCGCCCGACAGCCGCGCGCCGATCTGAACCGAATTGTGGATGTAGGCATCGTGAAGGATCAGATCCCCCTCACCCATCAACTCCCCGATCGTGGCCACATTGGTGGCATGGCCACTCACAAAGACGATGGCCGCCGCCGTGCCATAATGGCGCGCCAACGCTGCCTCCAACGCGGCATGAACGGGGCGTTCGCCCGCCACCAACCGGCTTGCCGACGGCGATACCCCATAGCGGTCCAGCGCGGCATGCGCCTGCGCCACCGGTCGCGGATCACTGTTCAGCCCGATGTAATCATAGGACGCGAAGTTGATCACTTCACGCCCGGCGATCTCGGTCTTGTTCGATGCACGGCCTGCATGGCTGCGAAAGAACGGGTTCTCGATGCCCATGATACTGCTGGCCATACGCATCTTTTCCAGATTGCGATACTGGACCAACTGGTCGAACGGCGTCGCGTGAAAGGCCACGGACTGCGCACTCGCCGTCGAACTGCGCCGCTCCGCGGCATAGCGCGCCTTGGCGATCAGCTTGATTCTATGATCTTGCGAATTCATGCCGGGAACCCTTGTTTTGCCGTCTTGGGTGGCACCCGCCTGAATGGCGCGATGGATGCCGTTGGCCCACCCGCCGGGGCCGGTCGCTGCGCAACGTCCGAATTGATATGCTGCTGGATCAGGGACTGGTTTGCCGACAGGGCGGGGTCCGTCCGGCTGGCCTCATGCAGATGCGTCACGATCCGGTCCGAAATCTGTGCAATGCTCAGCCCATCGGAAACGGCGGTCACCGGCAGGTCACTGCCCAGGCTTTCCTGAAGCGTCAGCCCCAGTTCCACCCCCATCAGCGAATCCATCCCCAGTTCCGTGATCGGACGCCGGATGCTGACAGTCTTTTCCGACACATGCAGGATGTGGGCGATGCGCCCCACCAGAAAGGCCGAAAGCCGCTCTTCCGCCTTGGCGCGCGGCAGGCTCAGCAGCGTGTCGCGCAGGTTTTCGGTATCTGCGCTTTCTCCTTCACGCCGCCCCAGACTGCGCAACAGCCGGAAACTCGGCCCGGTCATCGTCTTCAGCGCCGCACTCGTCGCGCCCCAGCGCATCGGGGTGACATGCACCACCGCCTCGCTTGTCGCCCCCTCCTGCAACAGACGGTCTAGCGCCGCCGTCACATCGCGCGCCGTCATCTGCACATGTCCCGACATCCGCTTCACCAGCGCCGCCTTGCCGCTGTCCCGCGTCAGATACCCCGCATCGCTGATCGCCCCCAGACCAAGCGCCAACCCGCACAGCCCCGCGTCCCGCCGCGCCCGGGCGATCCCTTCCAAATAGGCATTGGCCGCGACATAGGCCGATTGCCCATGGTTCCCGATCAGCGTCGAAATAGACGAAAGCAGGACGAAATAGCCAAGGTCGTCCTGCCGCGTAAGCCGGTCCAGATTGGCCCCGCCGCTGACCTTGGCCGCAAGGCCCTGCTCCAGCACCTCCGGTGTCAGATCCTTCATCGGCATGTCATGCAGCAGCATCGCCGAATGCACGATCCCGGCAATCGGCGCCCGGGTGCGGATGTCTTCCAGCACCGCGCCCAACGCTGCCTCATCGGCCACATCACAGGCCATCAGTTCAACGCTCACGCCGGCTGCCCTGCTCCGGTCGATCCAGGCCGCAGCCTCGCCCGTCGGGCTGGCCGTCCGCCCCAGCAGAACCAGATGCCGCGCCCCGCGCCGCACAAGCCACCGGGCAATCTCGATCCCCAGCCCGCCCAACCCGCCGACAATCACATGCGCCCCCACCGGGTCCGCCGCATAGCGCGCCACCGCCGCGCTTTGCGGCAACCCTGCCGGCGCCCGCGGTCGCACCACGATCTTGCCCAGATGCCCCGATTTCTGCATCAGCCGGAACGCCTCGACCGCCTGCTCACCATCGAACGCACGGAATGGCAGGGGCCGCAGCGTGCCGTTTGCAAACCCGCGCATCATCTCGGCAAACAGCCTGCGGAACAGGTCCGGGCGCCCCATGATCAGCTGATCCACGTCCACGCCGAAATAAGCGATGTTCTCCTTCATCGGGCGCAGGCCGACCGCCGTATTGGCATAGAAATCCTGCTTGCCCAGTTCGATGAAACGCCCAAAGGGCGCCGTGCAGAACAGGCTCGCCTCCATGGCCTTCCCGGCCAAAGAGTTCAGCACCACATCCGCGCCGCGCCCTTCCGTTAGGCGCATCACCTCATCCGCAAAGGCGAGGCTGCGCGAATCCAGCACATGCTGCACCCCCATGCGCGACAGCACGGCCCGTTTGACACCGGACCCGGCGGTGGCAATCACCCTCGCGCCCTGCGCCAGCGCAATCTGGATCGCCGCCAATCCAACGCCGCCCGCCCCGCTGTGAATCAGAACCGTTTCACCCGCTGACAGCTGCGCCAGATGCACCAGCGCATAATGCGCGGTGAAGAACGCCACCGGCAATGTCGCCGCCGCGCTTAGATCAATTCCCTCAGGCAAAGGCGCGGCAAGGTCCGCCGCCACCGTGACATGCGAGGCAAAGCTGTTCGGTCCGAAAACCGCCACCTTGTCGCCATTGGCAAAGGCGGTCACGCCCTCCCCCAAGGCGACAACCCGGCCGGAACATTCGATCCCGATGGTCGGCCCTGCGAATCCCTTTTCCAACGCCTCTTCCGGCAGCAGCCCCATCGACCACATCACGTCGCGATAGTTCAAACCGGTCGCCGCTACTTCGACCTCGATCTCGCCCGCCTGCGGCGCGCGGCGCGGGCTGGACTGCCACGAAATCTCGTCGATCCCGCTCCAGACCGGCGCGGAAAGAACCGCCCTGTGCCCGCTACCGGATGGCGCAATGGCCCCTTTCAGGCCCTGCATCAACCGCAGGCCATGCGCCGCATCCGCCGTCAGAACAAGTTCCGTCTCGCCATGCCCCTGCGCCACAACGCCCGCCACGCGATTGGCCAGATTTGGCCCGGTCAGCTCGGGAACAGGATCGATGCAGAACACCCTGAACCGCGGATATTCATTCTGCGCGCTGCGCAAGGCCGCCCAGATTGCCACCTGTTCGGGCAAGGCGCGGCCCGCCACCGCCTGTCCGGAGCCGCCCGGAACGATCGCGATCATGCGGGCCAGATTGCCCTTCGCGCTTTCCAGCAGATCGCGCAGGATCAACAGACGCGCCGCCATCCTGTCTGCCGGCTGTGCCGACGGTTCGGGATCAAACCACAGCACCACCACGTTCTCTTGCCCGTCCGGCCGCATATGGCGCAACCCGGCAACCCGGTCCTTCACCGGTACGGGGGCCAATTCGGATGCCGATTGCTCGCCCGCAGTATCGCCCGGTTCATCCATCACCACCGCCCGGATCGCGGCGCGCAACGGGGCAGACCCAACCGGAAGCCGGCTCGTCTGCGCCACCTCCGCAACCAACAGCGTCGCCCCGCCCATCCCATCCGGCAGTTCCGCCGCCTGCACCGTTTCCAACCCGGCCTTGCGCACGATCCGCACCAGATCATCCGCCCCCATCAGGCGCGAAATCGGCGTCTCAAGCCCCGGCACATCGGCAAACCAGTCCCGGTCCAGCCCCAGCACAAGATCAAAGAAATCCGATGGTCGCGGCTCCAGCGCAATAATGCGCCCGCCCGGGGCAAGCCGGCTGATCAGACGTTTCATCAGTTCATCCGGATTGCGTGCCTTGCCAAGCGTTGCAGGCAGCAAGATCACATGAAACAGCGGCGCTTCGGCCAATGCTTCAACCGTAGCCCCCACCACCTCCACCCGGTCCGGCGGCATTGCCTGACCCGCCGCCGCATCTCCAAAGCAATCCGCCTGCACTTCCCAGAATGCTGCGGCCTTCGCCTCGTCCAGCGTCAACAGGCGCGGCAACAGCTGCGCCCGCCCGTCACTGACTTCAGCGATCCGGAAACCACGCCCCTCCGGCCAACGCGCCGCAAGCTTCCGGACAAGCGAAATCAGAAAGGACTGCCGTCGCTCGACAAAGATCGACCCCTCGAAAAAGTTCAGCAGCGCGCCGCGCCCAAAGGTCGCTTCTACATCGGTCTGACTGGCGCACAGAAGCGCAGGCAAGGTTTCCGACAGACGTGCCAGCAGCGCCGTCTCCGGGCCAAGGTCGGGCCGGTCGGCCAGCAGAACCCGCAGCAAGGCATCGACCGGGGGAATATCATCCTCTGCCATGGTCAGTTGCCAACCGGCATCCGACCGCTGGGCCAGTTCTGCCCGCTCCAGAATGCCCAGCACAGCCGCCGCATAGGCAGTGGGGGCCAAACCACCGGTCACCCCGTGAACCAGTTCCGTGTCATCCGGCCCGGACATGTCGGCAAACCGGATACGCCCCGCCGCATCGCACAGCGCCACAGCACCTTCATGCGCAACCTGCAGCGCGACACCTTCCAGAAAGAAAAAGGCATCATCCTCCGGCGTCAGGCTGGCAGCGCGCGCCAGATCCAGCGCCTCGGCAAGGGTCAAGGATGGCGTCGATACCGGCTCGGAAATCGGAACCGTCTCCATGCGGAACCCATGCTGCGCAAGGTTCAGCCCACGCAACCGGCTGGCCACCTGAAACCGCACGCCATCCATGCGGGCAATTTCATCACCTTCCGCATCGAAAAAGGTGAAATCCGCCAGCAGCGACCGTTGGCCCGCCCGGCGGATCCTGATGTCACCCGATGCAATCTGAACGCCCGGCTGCGTCAGGATCATCCGCCCGATCCGAACCGGCACATAGGCCCATTGCCCCCCAAATCGGGGCGATTGCATCATGGCCCCGATGATCCCATGGAACACCGCATCCGCGCCGATGACATCAAGGGCGAACCCTTCTTCCTTTGCGTTGAACGCCTCTCCCGGCGTCAGCACAACCTCCACCCGGTCGGCGGACAGGCAGCGCACATGCTGCACCCGGCGAAACCCCGGGCCGTAATTCAGGCCGATCTCCCGTGCGGCCTCATACAAAACCTCACCCGACAGATCGCCTTGCTGCGATGGCCCGCCCTCGAACCTGCGCAAATCCGCAACCGGTTGCGCCGCAAAGAACCGCGCGCGCATGTGATCGCGCCAAACGGCATCGGCACCCCGCCCCCGGCTCTCGATGCTGACCACCGATTGCGCGAGCAGGGCCGAAACCCGCACCGTCACCAGATTGCCCATCGTCAAGACAAGCGGCGCGGCAATGTCCAGATCGCGCAGCTCAATCCTGTCGGTCTTCAATCCCCGCTGCGCCGCAAGGGTTGCCATTTCGGCAAATCCCATCGCCGGCAGCAGGACATCGGCACCAATCCGGTGATCCGCCATCTCGGGCAACGTGCCAAGATCCATATCCACCCGCCACGAGGTGCCATCCTCAACATCCCGGATGCCCAGCAGGCGGTGGTAATCCGCGCCACTGCCGAAATGCGCATCAATCGCGGGGGTCACATCGGTCCGATGGATTTCATTGGTCCAGGGATAACGCGGCAGATCACGATCAAACCGCACGGGTTCCGGCATCAGCGGCCCCGGCGCAATCCGCGCTCCATGGACCATCGCCCGCGCCAGCGTCCGCCGCACCGGATTGACGTCGGGCGTATCCTGCTTTTCGAAACTGTGCAGGATCGCCGCATCGGCCACGTCATTGCCAAGGCAGGCCGTCATATAGCTGGTCAGCACCGGCGCAGGGCCCACCTCCATAAAGGCTTCGAAACCCGCATCCTTCAAGCTGTTCATCGCATCGCGGAACCGCACCATCTGGCGCACATTGGCGCACCAATAATCGGTCGTAAGCTCTTCGCCCCTGACGGCATGTCCCAGAACCGATGAAAAAAACGGAATCCGCGCCGCACGGCATTTCAGCCCGTCAAGCGACCGCGCCAGCGTCTCCAACACCTCATCCTGAGCCGAGGCGTGATAGGGATAGTCGATCGGCAGCTTCACGCAGGCCCAGCGCTTTTCGCGCCGCGCAAAGGTCACATAGGCATCAATCGCCTCAGGCGTGCCAACCAGCGTCACATGCCGGGGGCTGTTCTCCGTGGCAATCTCGATCCTGCCCCCGAACGCGGCCAGGCTTTCAACGGCCTCCTCCATCGACACGCTCAGCGCCGCCATGGCCCCCCGGCCACGCAACGGCTTTTGCGACAGGCTCCGTTGATGGATCAGCAGCAACGCCTGTTCCAGGCTCAGCGCACCACTGGCACAGGCCGCCGCCACTTCGCCCCCCGAATGGCCCATCACCGCCGCAGGCACAAACCCCCGCGCCGCCAGGGCATTGGTCAGGGCAATCTGATCCGCAAACAACAAGGGCTGCGCTACGGCGCAATCCCGCAGGTCCTGCTCCAGCGTCGGGCTGTTCAGCGCTTCGATGATGGACCAACCCGACAATCCCTTGAACAACCGGTCGATCCGCCGCATCGCGGTGGCATAGGCCTTGTCCGTCGCCAATGCCGCCCGTCCCATGCCCGCATATTGCGACCCGTTCCCGGAATAGACGAACGCCGTCGGCGCCTCCCGCAGCATCGATCTGCCTGTGATCACCCGCGGGCTTGCCTGCCCACCTGCGGCCTTGGCCATTGCCCGTGCCGCCCGTCCGGCATCGTCGCACAGCACAGCCGCCCGCAGCGGCAGGGTCGGCCGGAACGCCCGTGCCTGCGCGGCCTCCTGCGCCAGATCAGCCGTCGAATAGGCCGCCGTTTCCGTCGCAGCCCCGCTCTTAGCCGCCAGCCGGTCCGACCACGCCCCCAACAGCTTGCCCAAGGACTCGGCACTCGCCGCCGAAGTCAGCAGGATCGGCGGCTCCTTGCCTGCCACCGGCGCCACCGGGGCCGCCACCGCCTCCACCTGCTCCAGGATTACATGGGCGTTCGTCCCGCCAAACCCGAACGAACTGACCCCCGCGCGCAAAACACCTTCACCGCTCAAGGGCAGGCTTTCCGGCACCAGCGCCAGGTTCAACCTGTCCCAATCGATATTGGGATTAACTTCGTCGGCATGCAAAGTCCGGGGATAGCATCTGCGCTCAAAGGCGATCAGCGCCTTCAACATCCCCGCCACACCCGACGCAGGTTCCAGATGGCCGATATTCGATTTCACCGAACCAACCGGCAGCGCCCTGTCGCGATGTTGGCCCAGCGCAAGACCCAGCGCCGTCGCCTCGATCGGATCACCGGCCTGCGTTCCCGTTCCATGCGCCTCGACAAAGGCAAGCGTGGCAGGATCAACCCCTGCCGCATCATAAAGACCCGCGATCAGCCCCCTCTGCCCTTCCATCGACGGCAGCGCGACATTCACAGTCCGCCCGTCGCTGTTGGTGGCCACGCCAAGGATGGCGGCATAGGCAGCGCGGGGCAGGATGTCAGCCGCGCGCTTGCGTTCCAGCACCAGCGCAACCGCGCCCTCAGACCGCACATATCCATCGGCCTGCGCCGAAAACGGGCGACAGCGCCCCGTCGGCGACAGCATCCGCGCGGCCGAGAACCCTACGAAATGGCTCGGGTCCAGCAGGATATTCACACCTGCCACAATCGCTGTATCGATCTCGCCCCGGTCCATGGCCTGCTGCGCCAACGCCAGCGCAAAGATCGATGACGAACAGGCCGTATCCACCGTCAGGCTGGGGCCGCGCAGGTCCAGCGCATGCGATACCCGGTTAGACACCAATGACAAGGTGTTGCCCGTCATCATATAGGCGTCCGCCGTCAATGGATCATGGGCAAGCCGCGCGCCATAACCCATGGTGGATGCGCCGACGAACACCCCCACGTTCTGCCCCGCCAGCCGTTCGGGCGGCAAGCCCGCATCCTCCAACGCCTCCCAGACAACCTGCAAAAGCACTCGCTGCTGCGGGTCCATTTGCGATGCCTCGCGGGTGGAAATCGCAAAGACAGACGCATCAAAAGACCAGATGTCGTCCAGCACACCCGCTGCGAACGTATAGGATTTCCCGCGCACTCCCGGCTGCGGATGCAGAAATGCCGACCGCGACCACCGCTCCCGCGGAATTTCGGTCACCAGATCGCTGCCCGCAAAAAGCGAGTCGGCAAATGCCTTTGGGTCATTTGCCCCCGGAAGGCGACAGGCCCGCCCGGTAATGAGGGTTTGCAAGCTCAAGGCCTACGAACCGCGTTTTCGCATGATCGATGCGCCGCAACACAGCAAAAAGCCGAACGGGCGCACGAATGATGCGGGACACAAACCCGGATCATGGCACTGGTTATCCTTTTAACTGAAGCGTTTGCCCTTCGGCTGCACGCTTCTCACCCCTTACGCACACACAGACTGACTGTATCAACGAACGACATATTCACGTCTAGACAAACCATAGGTCTACCTTGCGAACAAGCAAGTTGCACTCCGCTCCGGCCGCCCGCAGGGTGGTTAAAGCAAAATTTCGCCCAAAAAACAGGCAAAGCGCCTAAAGAACTCTCCTGCCGGTTACGATTAAGCGTCAACATACCCCCGTCCCCGGGCCCGTTCTGAGGCAAGTCTTCGGGTCTATGGTCGCCTCATCTAGGCAGTGCCGCAGCCTCGGATGGCCCGAGAATCGCCGTGTATGCAGATTTTCCTTTCTGAATCCGCCGTTGACGATGATGGACAGGACAAGGAAAAACCCCTACCTCTGCGCGCAGCCGTGCAGTTCGTGGCGTGTGTGTGTGAGTAAGACGTGTTGGTACCAGTATGAACAAAGACCTGTGCGCCCGGGTTCCGGAAGACGAACCGCTGCCTCTTTCCTGGGCAGGATCGTCCACGGACATGGACTATCTGAATTTCGGCGATGCGCTCAGCCCGGTCATGGTGGCCCTGCTGTCCGGTCGCCAGATCCGCCGCGTTCCCACCCGATCCAGATCGCTGCGCATGGCGGCTGTCGGCACCATCGGCCACGGTTTCGCCGAGGGCGAGGTCTGGTTCTGGGGCACCGGCTGCTCCAGCTGGAAGAACCCCTCCGCTCCGCTGGACGAGCGCGTTCCCTTCACCGTCCCCCCCCAGTCCAAGTTCGTTGTCACCGCCACGCGCGGCCCTGTCTCGGAACAGCTTCTCGCCGGTCCTGATGGCCACAAACCGGGGGTGTACGGCGATCCGGTCTGGATCCTGCCGCAGTTCTATTGGCCGCAGGTCGAAAAGAAATGGAAGATCGGCGCCATCCTCCACCTGTCGGAACTCAAGGATCGCAGCCCCGTTGCCATCCCGCGCGACAATATCCGCCGCTTCGACATCCCGGCAGAGCTTGCAGATGACGTTCACCTGATCACCACCTGCGCGCCCATCTCGATGCAGGCCATCGGCGACAAGATCGACGAAATCCTCGCCTGCGAACGCATCGTGTCCACCAGCCTGCACGGCATGGTCATCGCCGAATCCTACGGCATTCCTTGCCTTTACTTCGCACCAAACGGTGACGTGATAGGTCCGGCGGAAAAACCGCTCGATCCGCAGGGCGATCTCGATCTGCGCATCATCGATCTGTATCGCGGCCTCGGCAAATCATCGGTCATGACATATGTGCAGCCGCGCGACGCGTTGACGGATTGGCCCGCGGTCATGGCCGCGGTCGATCGCCATTGGCGCCCCGTCACCCTCGATACGCAGCCGCTGATCGACGCCTTTCCTTTCCCGCTCAACCCTGTGGTTCCAGCACCGGGCCAGACGATCTGGCAGCATCCGGTCCTTACCGACCTGTGCCTTCAGCATGATGTCGTGGCCCTGCGACAGGCCGATGCGCGGGCAAATACGGTTGCGACACCCCCGCGCAAGGCACCCGCGCCCCGCCGGTTCGGCCCGCAGGACAAACAGGATCTGCTGTCGCGCCTTGTGGCCGATCACGGCGGTGTGCCGCTTTCCTGGGTGGCCAGCACGCAAGGCACACCCTATGCCAATCTCGGCGATGCCCTCAGCGCCGTCGTGGTGGCCGCCCTTGCCGGCGTTCCCGTCCGCCACGCCCATTTCGACAAGGCCTGTGAACGACTGGTCGGCGTCGGCACCATCGGGCACGCCCAAAAGAATGGCACCCTGCACGTCTGGGGCACCGGCTTCGACGCCACGCGCAACGCGGTGCAACCCGATCTGGGCCATTTCATCGCCCCACCGGACACCGCCTTTCATGTCCATGCCACCCGCGGCCCCCGCAGCGCCGGGCTATTGCGCGAGGCGGGCTTGACGTCCGGGCCCTGCGCCCATGGCGATCCGGTCTGGCTGCTGCCCCGCATCTGGCCCATGGCGGATGTGGCCAAGACCACCGATATCGGCGTGATCGTCCACATCACCGAACTGGATGCGCTGCGCCCCGATGCGCCCCTTCGCGCCGCCTATCGGCGCTATGACATTCCCGAAACGCTGTCAGGCTCGATCCGGGTCATCAACACCCTCACCGAACCCTCGCTGGATGCGCTCAAGGCCAAAGTCGCCGAAATCGCGTCCTGCCGCATGATCCTGTCCACCAGCCTGCACGGCCTTGTCATTGCCGAAACCTACGGAATTCCCTGCGCCTGGTTCAGCACAGAAGGCCGTGGCACCGGCACCCGGCTGGACCTTGCCGATGACAGCGTGAAGATCGATCACCGGATGCGCGATTTCTATCTCGGCGCCGGGGCAAGCCATCTGCCCACCTTCGCCCAGGATCGCCAGGACCCCACCGATTGGCAGGCGGCGGCTGATTTCGTCATGGCAAACTGGGCCCCACTGGAACTGGATGCCGCCGATCTGGTCCAGAGCTTCCCCCTCCCCCTCGCTCCACGGGATGCCAAGGGCCAATGGCGGCTCACATCTCGGGCCGAAACGGATTTCCGGTTCTGATCGCGCGGTGAAAGGACAGAATGTGACAACCTCTCTCAGACAGTCCGTCGCAGAAACCGGCAGCATCCCGCTGTCTTTCGTTCTGGGTGATCGTGTCGCCAACCTCGGCGACGCGCTCAGCCCGGTCATGGTCACCCTGCTCTCCGGCCTGCCCTGCAGCCACAAGGCCCAGAACAGCACGGCCATCCGCATGGCCGCCGTCGGAACCATTGCTCATGGCTTCACCGGGGGCGAGGTATGGCTCTGGGGAACCGGCACCTCGAAATACCGCAACCCCCTGCACAAGGGGCCCGGCAAGGAACCCTTCATCCCCAACAGCGTGGCCAAGTTCCGCGTCACTGCCACCCGCGGCCCGGTCACCCGCCGCATCCTTGGCGATGAAAACGCCGTCGGCACGCCCGCCTATGGCGATCCGGTCTGGCTCCTTCCCCGTTTCTATCGGCCCAATCTGAAGAAACGCTGGAAACTGGGCGTGATCGTCCACCTCGCCGATCTCAAGGATCGCAGTCTGGACGCGCAGGTGAAGGATGCCTTCCTGCGCTACCACATCCCCGAAAGCGAACGCAGCTCCGTTCGCCTGATCAACACTGTGACCGACGTCACTCCCGATGCCCTGCGCGCGCGCCTGAACGACATTCTGGAATGCGAACGCCTCGTCTCCACCAGCCTGCACGGCATGGTCTTCGCCGAAAGCTACGGCATCCCCTGCCTCTACTTCTCGCCGCGCGGCAAGGTCAGCGGTCTGTCCGAACTGGATCTTCTCGACGAAGACAGCGTCGATCTGCGCATCATCGATCTGTACCGGGGGATGGGTCGCAACAAGCTCCCGGTCTATGTGCAGGACCGCAAGAAACACACCGATTGGGCCCATCTTATGCGGACCATCGATGATGTCTGGCGGCCGATCGACTTTGACACCGACCCCTTGATCAACGCCTTTCCGCTGGACCTTTGGCCCCTCAAGGCCCCGGCAGGCAAGACGATCTTCGATCACCCGCTGATCCAGTCCATCCCGATCACCAAACGCAACCCCGAGCATCTGCGCGAGGTGTTGCAGGATTCAAAACCCATCACCGATCTGCTGCAATTCTGGCGGCGCTGATCCCAAGGCGCCCCGCACAGGGCGGAAACCCATCAAAAGCAAAGACGGCAGAATGCAAACAAGGATCATGATCGACGGGATGAACCTCGCCCTCGACAAGGGCACCGGGGTTTCCACCTACGCGCGCAACCTGTCTTATGAACTGCACAACATGGGCCTCGGCGTTGATGTGCTCTATGGCAGCCGGTCTTATGGCGGGCGGGACGGTTTGCTTCGAGAGATCGACTTCTTCGATCCGGTCACGGAAAAAACCAAGTTCGAAAGAGCGATGCTTCAGGCCACCGAAACAGCGCGCACTGTCCTTTGGAGCTCTCCCAAACCCATCCCACGAACCGGCAAGGTGATCGCAAAGACCTTCGCGTCGCGAATGCCCTATGCAGATCAGCTTTGGAACGCGAGCAATCTGTTCGGTACAGCCGACTATTACTTCTATCTCACAGGGTTGCGCAAACCCGTGCGTTTGCCCAAAGCGCCCGATATCATGCACTGGACCTATCCGCTGCCGCTGCGGATGATGGGCGCAAAGAACATCTATACCCTGCATGATCTGGTCCCGTTGCGTCTGCCCTACACCACGCTGGACCCGAAAAAGCACTACCTCAAACTGATGCGGCGCATCGTCAAACGCGCCGACCACATCATCACGGTGTCCGAAACCTCACGCAACGACATCATCGAATTGCTGCGTTGCCCCGAAAGCAAGGTCACCAACACCTACCAATCCGTCGACATCCCGGCCAAGCTCCGCAACCGCCCCGACGACGTGGTCCAGCGCGAGGTCGAAGGCACCTTCGGCCTGCCCTACAAGGGCTACTTCCTGTTCTTCGGCTCTCTCGAACCGAAAAAGAACGTCGGCCGCCTGATCGAGGCTTATCTTTCGTCCAAGGTCGAATCCCCGCTCGTCATCGTCGGCGCGCAGGCCTGGAAATCCGAAAATGAACTGCGCCTGATCAACGACACGACCAACCGCTTTCTGGAACAGATCGGCAGCCTGACCATCACCCGCGACCGGATCCGCCGCTTTGACTATGCCCCGTTCCCCCTGCTTGTCAGCCTGATCCGGGGGGCCAAGGCCGTGACCTTCCCCTCGCTCTACGAAGGGTTCGGCCTGCCCATCCTCGAAGCGATGCTGCTGGGAACGCCTGTCATCACGTCGCGCGAAAGCTCCACGCCGGAAGTGGCAGGCGACGCCGCCCTGCTGATCGACCCGTACGATCCCCGCGCCATCGCCGACGCGATCATCGAACTGGACCGCAATGCCGATCTGCGGGCGAAACTCTCTGCGGCCGGCGTGAAACAGGCCGCGCGCTATGCGCCCGAAATCTATCGCGACCGGCTGCGCGACGTTTATTCACAGGTCCTCGGCCGCCCTATCTGACGCGCCTCTGGCCCGGCCTTCCTGCACGAGAAAAGGTTCCATGCCCCTTCCCCAAGGACCGGCCATCATCACCGGAGGCTCCAGCGGCATCGGCCTTGCCACGGCGCTGCGTCTGGCCGAACGGGGCCACCCCGTCGCGCTGATAGCCCGCAACCCCGCCTTGCTGCACGAGGCTGCGCAGAGGATTCGCGCCCAAAGCCCCGGCCCGCCCGTGCATGTCGAATCCGCCGACGTGACCGATGCTGCCGGCCTGACCGCCGCCATCCAGCGCTGCGTCGATGCGCTGGGTCCGCCGGGACTGCTGGTCTGCTCTGCCGGCATCATTGCGCCCGGCCGCTTTGCCGATATCGCGCCAGAGGCGCATCTGGATGTGATGAACGTCAACTACTTCGGCTGCCTGAACGCCCTGCGCGCCACCCTGCCACATCTTCTGCCAAAAGGGCGCATCGGCCTGATCTCTTCCGCGGCGGGCCTGTCCGGGCTTTACGGCTACAGCGCCTATGCCCCCTCAAAATTCGCCCTGCGTGGCCTGGCCGAGGTTTTGCGCGTGGAACTGGCGCCGGCCGGCATCGGCGTCACGCTCTGCATGCCCCCCGATACCGATACACCGCAACTCACGGCGGAACTCCCGCTGCGCCCGCCGATCACCAGCCGGATGGCAGCCCTTGGCGGCGTCCTGAGCGCGGATCAGGTCGCCACGGCGCTGATCTGCGGCATGGCAGCGAACCGGTTTCTTGTCTTGCCGGGTACGTCGATCAAGGCGCTGCATCTGTTCGGCGGCCTTGCCGGCCCGCCCATGCGCTGGCTTCAGGCCTGGTATCTGCGCCGGTCCTGACAGGCTGCCGCGCGCCGCACCGGCACTGGGAAACGAAAAAGGGCGGGGCCTGCGCGGCCCCGCCCCCCAAATAGCCAGTTAAGTGGCTTATTCGTCCAGACGGCGCACCACGCCATCGGCAAAGGCGGCGATCAGCGCCTGATAGAACTCGTCGCTGCTGGCCGTCACGGTGGTCTGATCGAACCCTTGCGGGAAGAAGGTTGCCGCCTGCTCGACAGTCACCGTCAACTCATAGGTGTTGAAGTTGGTGTTGTCGTTCATGTCGGTCACATTCACCACGCCAACCAGACGGGTATCCGCCGCGCCCACCGCATCGGTGAACGAATTGCTCAGCTCCACTTCGGACAGGTCGATCTTGATCTCGATCCCTTCTTCCGCGGTCCGGTCCACAACCCGCGCCAGGATCGCGCCCTGCAGGTCATCGGCCGTATTGGCAAAACGCACGGCAGCCGCCGCATTGGTCAGCGCCGTGATGTCCATCTCGACATCGACGGATTTCACCTTGTCGTCCGGCGCAGCAAAGGCCGCACCAGCCAGCAAAAGCCCGACAAGCGGGCCGACAAGAACTGTGATTTTGTTGAATTGCGCCATGGGCGTCTCCGATATTTCTGTGGCCATGGGCCGAAACGGCCCTTGCGCAGAACAAACGCAAACAGGGGCCTTCCGGTTCCCCGCCTTCCGCACTCGCCTCGCAGCCCGCCCCGACACCCCCACCCGCACTGATCCGCATCAGCCTTCCCCAACGGGCGCGGTGATAGGCTCACGCCCATCCCAACCGTTGCCAGATGGCACCGGACCTGCGGGTAACAGCCGGAGTCCGCGACAGCCATGCGATCCACCACAGCGACCGTCACCTTCCGCAGCAGCTTCCGCCTTCCCGGCCATGACAGGGATTTCCCCTCGGGCAGCTACGATGTCCTGCGCGAAGATGAACGCCTCGACGGCCTCACGTTTGAAGCCTTCCGCCGCGTCGCCACCTATCTGCGGGTCTGGGGGCGCGGGGTGCAGGCCGGGCAAACCGAATTGCTCCCGATCACCGAAAAGGATCTCGATGCCGCCTTGCTCGCCGACCGGGGCCTGCCGGAAACCCTGATCCCGACTGACGCACCAAAAATGGAAGATCCGGCATGACCCGATCCCCCTGCCGCAAGGCGCTGGCCCTCATCGCCCCATGACGGCCCGCGCCGCCCCACCGGCGGGATCGGGCCTATGCCAATCTGCATCAGTTCCTCCGTCTGCAGTTTGGCCTATACACATCCCCCGATCCGCGAATCCTCGCTGATCCGGCACAGCCCCAATCCCGGCAAACCCAACGACGTCCCCGGTCCCGCCTACAGGCCTCACCTTCAGGCCTCGTCGGGTATTCGGCATTGCAAAGAAAGCTGCGCCCCACAAGGAACCGACCATGACGACGAAATACTTCACCTCAACCCGCGACCGGATGTCCACCGTGCGCGCTGCTTGGGAAAAAGCCCCCGCAGGCCCGAAAAAGGATGCAGCACTGGTCCATTTTCAGGCCGCAGAGGCATCTCTCTCAGCCCATAACGATGCCGATTGCCTCAAGTCGCTCTCTGCCGCCTGTCACGCGCTTGCCTGACCCGGCCCCGGCGAACCGGGCCCGCCCGGGGCGATCCGCGCTCCGGACGGCCCCCTCTATCCCAGCAACGGCCCGTCCAGATCCAGATAGGCGCGGTCAAAATCCGCATGGGCAACCAGCGCGTCATAATCGTCAAAGGTGACCCGCCCGCGCTGAAACGTCAGCAATCCCTCTTCCCGCAACTCGCGCAGCACCCGATTCACATGCACCGCGCTCAGCCCCAGCGCATCCGCCAGCAGATATTGCGACAACGGGCAGGCATATCCGCTTCGGTCCGCCAGCCCGACCATCCGCAACCGGGATCCCAGTTCCAGCAGAAAATGCGCCGTCCGCACTGATGCTGATCGACGCCCCAGATCGACCAGACGCTCCACCACCATGGCCTCATCCCGCGACGCGGCCCACAGCACCGCCATCGCCAACCGGGGCGTGCGGCCAAAGACATCCAGCAGGTCCTTCTGCTGCACCTCCGATGCCTGCATCGGGGTCAGCGGTTCCACATTATGGTCCGAAGTGCGGAACAACACCGACCGCAATCCCAGAAAATCACCGGGAATCTGAAAATCCACGATCTGCCGCGAGCCATCAGAAAGGATCTTGTAAGACGATGCCCACCCCGAGGCGAGCACATACGCGCATTGATCTTTCTGCCCCTGATGAATCATGTCGCTGCCCACCGGGAAATGGCGGCGACGGCGATAGAGGTCCGACATCGCCTCCATTTCTTCCTGCGAAAGCCGGACGAAGGCCGAAAGTTTTCGCGCAAAGGGGCTGTCCTGCACTGACAGAACGGCGGTCGGTTCTTTCATCGGCACACTTTCCGAAGCAGGGCTCTTGGGGCACTGCTTCACTGCCATATTCTGCAAAAGAGAACGTCGAACGCTGACACAGATCAGCCCGATGCGGCACTTTCCTGCGACGATGCTGCTTAGGTGCCAGATTATGGCATGAAACCCCGTGAAAGTCGAAACCTGATGTCCACTCCCATGCACTCCGCCGGGCACGCCGCCCTTGCGATTGTCGAATCGCTGCTGCTTGCCCTGAACGACCGCAACATCCTGCCCGAGCGGGAAATTGTCGGAATCCTCAAGGATGCCGCGGCCGCCCACGCCGATGCCCCGCCCGGAGACGGGGAAGAAGAGTTGCACAAAGCGGTGGCGAAACGGATCAATCAGATCATCGACGGCGGCAATTCCGTCCGTCGCCGCTGACGCTAACCCTGCTGGCGTCCCGGCTCTGTCCGCCCCGGCCAAAGCCACAGCGCCATCCCCAGCACGGATGTCAGCAGGAACACCACGCCAAAGGCCGCACTGGCCGCAAAGCCCTCGGCCCCCGTCGCACCTGCCAGCGGAAACAGCACCACCGCCGCCCCCTCGCGCAGGCCCCAGCCGCCGATGGTCAGCGGCACCAGCATGGTGAACAGCACCAGCGGTAGGATAACCAGAACCGCGCCCAAGGGCAGCCAGACGCCCACCGCCGCCGCACAGGCCGCAAAGGCCAGCAGGTTCGCCGCCACCGTCCCTAGGCTCAACACCACTTGCTGCGGCCAGACCTCGCGCGCAAACACCGCCCGCACCGCCGCCGCGCGCCATACCGCCAATCGCGGCCACCGCGCCCCCGCCAGCACAAACAACCCTGCCGCGACCCCAAGCCCCGCCGCCACCAACCCCAGCCCCGCCAGCATTGCGCCGGGCAGGACGATCCCCCCTGGCGCAAGGCTCACAACCAGCGCCGCCAGCAGCACCACCGCAACCAGCGCCGCCTGTCCCGCCAGCCGCTCGAACACCACCGCCTGCCCGGCCCGCTCCAACCCCGCCACCGCGCCCGCGCGCACCGCCCGCCCCGCATCGCCCAGCACCCCACCGGGCAAGGCTAGGTTCACCACCTGCGCCAGAAAATACTCCCGCACCGCGCGCCGTAGCCCCATCTGATGCCCAAGCTGCGCCGCCGTCAGCCGCCAGCGCAGCGCCGACAGCACGGTTTGCGCCAGCAGCAGGCCAATCGCCACCGCCACCCAACCGGGCCGCAGCGCGCGCAGCCGCGCCGCCACCTCGGCCCCGTCAACCATCCGCCAGACCAGCGCGATCACGGCCACCGCCGCTGCTGCCCGCAAGGCCTGCCGCAGCCCCGGCCTCACGGCGCCACCCCGCTGGAAAAGGTCGTGACAAACAGATCGCGCATCGCCTCCATCGGCAGCGCCTCCTGCGCCTCGGGCGGGGTCAGCCCGGGCACAAAGCCCCAAGCCCCCACCCGCTCCACCAGATCGGCCGGCCCGATCACATGCACCGGCACATCCAGCCGGTCCTCTTGGGCCACGAACCCCGCCGCCTGATGATCGCCCAGCACCACGATCAGCGGCATGTCCTCCGCCGTTCGCGCGGCCCAGCCGAACGCCGCCTCCAGCGCATAGCCGACCGACTGGCGATACTGGTCGCGCACGCGGTCCCGGTCGCGCCACACCACATTCGGCGGATCGCCTTCCTGCGCCATAGCGTTGAACACCGTGCCATCCCCTACCGCGTCCCAATCCACCATGCGCGGCACCGGCACCCAGGGTGCGTGCGACGAAATCAGCACCACCTGCGCGAACAGCCGCCCCGCACGCGCCGCATCCTGCCGCACCAGCCTGTCAAACGCCGCCAGCGTGAACTGATCCGGCATCGTCACCCAATTGAATGGCAACCCGCGATAGCCCAGATCCGCCGCCGCAAGGATGCGGTCAAACCCCATCCCCCGCCCTTCCGGCCAGGCCATGGTAATCGCCGGCATCACCGCCGCCGTCTCAAACCCCGACCGCCGCGCGATGTGGAACAACCCCTCCCGCCCGCTCACCAACAGCGCGCGATAGCGCACCTGATCATTGATCCGCAGCCCATTGGCGAATGTCGCATGGGCCAGCCAGCTCTGCCCCCCCTTGGTAGAGGATGTCAGGTATCCCGACCGCATCGCAAACCCCTGCGCCCCCAGCGCCCGTTCCGCCTCGGCCAGCACCGCCCGCGTCGTCGCGGCATAAAGCGGCCCTTCCACATTGGCCCGCCCATAGCTCTCGATGAACACCACCACCACATCCCGGTCGATCCGGTCCAAAAGCCCGTCCTGCCCCCGGAACGGATCCGCCATAGCCGCCACCCGGAAGGTCCGCAGATCCGCAACCGTTCGCAGCACCAGCCGCACCCGCTCTGCCGCTACCCGAGATGTAAAGGCTGCACCGGGCGGGTCGAAGGGCATCTTCCAGCGGTTCATGATCGCCGCAGCTTCCCAAACCCCGGCCACCGCGCAGATCAGCGCCACCACCCCCGCGCCCCTCCTCAGCCACGGCCGCGCGCCAAAGAGCGGCAACCGCGCCCAAACCCCCATCGCCCACCACAGCGCCCAGCCCAGCGCCAGCAACACCGCCGCAATCGCCCCATAGACCAACACCGCGCCCAGCACGCCCACCGAACCCGACAACAGGTTGAACCCCGCCACCGCAAGCGGCAGATCGCCCACCGGGTTGAACCCACGGCCAAAGGCCGTGAACATCGCAAAATCCGCGGCCTTCAGCACCACCAGCAGGACCAGCAGCGCCGCCAGAACTCCGCGCAACCATCGCCCCGCGCGCCCGTCCCCAAGCAACGGCAAGCCCAGCAGCAACACCGGCAATTCCAGTGGAAACAGCCGCAGCGCCCCCCATGTCATCGCGCCGGGATGATTGGGCTGGATCAGTACCAGATGCAGGATCACGGCCGCCAACACCGCGCGCCAGATCATCCCCCCACTCATCCCCGATGCCTCCACAGCCACAGCACATCCCGCCCAAAGGACCAGACCAACGCCGCCACCGCGCCCCAAGCCACCACCTGCGCCACCTCGGGCATCAGCCCCGGCACCTGCAACAGGATCAACGCGGCGATCTGCACCACGCACACCACCTTGCGCCCGAACCTGTCAGGCAGGGCCGCCGCCAGCCACGGAAATGGCCAGAAGGCCGCCACAAAGGCGTATCGCATCGCCCCCAGCAGCAGCACCTCCGCCCCCGTCATGCCCCCCAGCCAGACATGCGCCGCCAACACCAGCGCCAGCGCCGCATCCGTCTCCATGTCGAACCGCGCGCCAAAATCTGACAACAGCCCGCTGCGCCGCGCCAGCCAACCATCCACCCCGTCCAGCGCCAGCGCCACGCTGGCCAGCGCCAGCACATCCCAACCCTGCGGCCCCTGCCACAACATCCCCGCCAGCGCCGCCACCATCGCCGCACGCGCCAACGTCACCACATTGCACAGGCCAAACCGCGTATGCGGGAAATGCAGCGCCAGCTTGCCCCGGATCAGCACAAGAACCGCCCCTGTCCCCGCCAGCGCGATCAGGGCTGCTCTCACACCACCCTCAGGCCGCAGCACCAGCGGCATCAACGCGACCAGCAGGGCCAGAACCGCCGCAGGCCAGAACCCGGCAGGCAAGCCAACCCTTGATCTGATCTTCTCAACCTCTACTGTCATGGGATCACAAAAGGCAGGCTCAGATGCAGACACCGTCCCCCGGATACAGCAGCGGCCAACGCGCCCTTCACTGGATCATCGCGCTGATGATCCTTCCCATGATCGCCGCAGGCTTTCTGATGGTGCAAGAGGGCCTGCCCCGCGCGCTCGGCAACACGCTGTTCATCATGCACAAGAACATGGGCGTCGTGGTCCTCATCCTTGTCGTGCTGCGCATCGTCGTGAAACTGCGCCACAAGGCCCCACCCTTGTCCGACAGCCTGCCCGCATGGCAGCGCCGCGCCGCCCATGCCAGCCATGGCCTGCTTTATGTGCTGATGCTGGTCATGCCGCTGTCGGGCTACATCCGTGTCCGCGCCGGCGGCTTCCCGATCGAGGCGCTGGACAGGCTCGGCCTGCCCACGCTCGTGCCAAAATCCGAAACCCTCGCCGCCACGGCCAAGACGGTGCATGAACTGGGCGCCTATGCCATCGCCGCGCTTCTGGCGCTGCACATCGCCGCCGCCCTGCACCACGCGCTGATCCTGCGCGATGGCACATGGTCCCGCATCTGGCCGCCGGTCCGCCGTTAGCATCCCACGCCCTACCGCGCCCGCAGGGCGCGCGTGCCCTCCGCCACCAACCGCGCCGCGTGCACCGGCTGCCAGGCCATCGCCGCACTGGGAGTCAACGCACAGTCAAAGACCACCTCGGGGCCAAGCCCATAGGCCCGCGTCTCCGGTCGCATCGCATCCGACAGCCGCGCCACCGGGCTTTGCAGCGTCAATCCCTGCGGCCCGCCCCCGATCAGCAGCGGCGACACCGCCACCTGCAACCGGTTCAACAATCCCGCCTCCAGAAACCGCGCGATGGTGATCCCGCCACCTTCGACCATGACGCTGTTCAGCCCAAGGTCGTGCAAGGCTGCCAATATCTCGGCCGGGTCCAGCCACCCGTCATGCAACGGCAGGGTAACCACCTCCACGCCCTTGGGCCGCGCCCGCGCCACGCCCTGCACCACGATCCGCCGCGCGCCATCGGCACGGAACAGCGCGACGTCATCCGGCAAACGCCCGCGCGGGTCTACCACGATCCGCGCCGGGTTCGGCCCGCTGCACATCCGCACGGTCAGTTGCGGCTGGTCATGGATCGCTGTCCGCACCCCTATCAACACGCCATCCACCAGCGCCCGCATCCGGTGCAGATGCGCCAATCCCTCTGGCCCGGAAACATCCCGCGCATCGCCCGTCACCGTGGCCACCCGCCCATCCAGCGATTGCCCGATCTGCGCCACCGTCACCGGCCCCAGATCACGCCGGGCCAGAGGCGCGTACAGGTCCAGCGCCGCGCGCTCGCCCGGCGTCCACCGCCCGCAGCAGGCACAACCGTTACCCGCCCGGATCGACAGGATCCGCTCCCAGACCTTTGGCGTGACTTCAACCGTGTGCATCCTCAGCCTCCCTCACCCGCCGCCAAAGCAGGCGGCAGCGCCAGCAGATCGCGATGCCCGATCCGGCATTCCCCCTGCCCCAGCCTTGCCCGCCGCGCCGCCAGCCACGCATCCGCTCCGGCAAACCCTGCCTCGCCCGCCGCCTGCGCAATCCCGCCCAGCAATTCCCCCTGCAACGCCGCCTGATCCGGCCCCAGCCGCCAGGGGCTGTCGGCTTCGCGCACCGCATAGCCCGCCGCCCGCAACCGCGCCGCCAGATGATCCGCCGCCTTGGGCCCCAGCGCCGGGCCGAACCCCTTGTCGCCCCCTTGATGCCGGTTGAACGCCGCCGTCACCGCCGCGTCTTCCGGCAAGGCAGGCTCCCAAACCATCACCCCATCGTAATTCAGCGCCGCATAGACGGGCAGCCGCAACCCCGCCACCCGCGCCACAAACCGCTCAACCCACTCTGCCGACACCAGATCAAACAACGCCGAAGCCGTCACCAACCCTGCCCCGTCCAAAGGCAAAGCCTCCACATCGTTCAGGTCAAGGCAATGCCCCTCCCCCCCCGCCAGATGTAGCAACCCCGCATCCGCATCCACCATCCGCCACCGCGCAGCCTCGGCCAGCCCACCAAAAGCCCGCCGCGTCGATCCCGTGCCGCAGCCCAGGTCCACGATCACCGCCCCCGCCACCTGCGCCGCCGCAGCCAACAGCGCGCCATCCCGCGCCGCATGGTCGGCAGGTTCACGCAAGGCCAGCCAGTCGGCGGAAAAGCCCATCCCTCAGACCTCACCCTCACACCAGGCCCGCGCCATGTGGCTTTCCCCAAGCGTGATCCGCAGCCGCTTCACACGGCCCGCATCCTTCAACTCACCCGCCCGCAACCGCGCCACCATCGCCTTGTGGATCACACCGCACAGAAACTCCGTCGTGGTGAACTTGCCCGCGAACTCCGGCACCTCGTCCAGATTGCGATAGCGCAGCGGTTGCAACACCGCCGCCAGCGCATCCACCGCCAGCCCGATATCCACCACCAACCCGTGATCGTCGATATCTTCGGCAAAGAACGCCGCATCCACGGTAAATGTCGCCCCATGCATCCCCTGCGCCGGGCCGAACACCGGCGAGGGCAGCGAATGCGCGATCATGATATGGTCCCGGACCTCAACAGCGAACATGTGTCTTTCCTTTGTTCAATAGCGAATACGATGGCATAGCGTGCCGGGCGCGGACAACACCGCGCCATAGGTGGCGGGCAGGTCGTCAAACCCGCTCTCCCCCGAAATCATCACCTCCAGCACCGGATCGCGCAGCAAGTCCAGCGCCTTCTCCAGCCGCCGCCGATAGGTCCAGCGTGGCGCGCGCGCAGGCGGCACCTGCCCCACCTGCGAACTGATCAGCCGCAGCCGCCGGCTGTGGAACGCCCCGCCCAGCGGCACGGGCGTCTCCCCCGCGCCATGCCAGCTTGCCTCCACCACCACGGCCTCAGCCCCCGCACAGCCCAGCGCGGTCGCCAACCCGGCGGCCGAGGCACTGGCATGGATCACCACATCGCACTCCCCCGGCGCATCTTTGGGCAAAGCAAACGCACAACCCAGCGTCGCCGCCAGCGCCGCGCGTTCCGGCTGGCTGTCCACCAGCATCACCTCGGCCCCCGGCAACCGCGCGCACAGATAGGCCACCAGCGCCCCCACGACACCCGCGCCGATCACCGCGATCCGGTCCCCGGCCCCGGCCCCGCTGTCCCACAGAATGTTCAGCGCCGTCTCCATATTGGCAGCCAGCACAGCGCGCGCTGCAGGCACGCCATCCGGCACCGCGATCAGCGCCGCCTCGGCCAAGCGGAATGCCGTCTGATGCGGAAACAGCGCAAACACCGCCCGCCCGGCCAAAGCGCCTTCGGTCGCCTCGCCCACCATGCTGTAGCCGTATTTCACCGGAAACGGGAACGCGCCTTCCTGAAAGGGCGCGCGCATCCGCGCCCATTCCGCCTCAGGCACGCCGCCGCCAAACACCAGCCGCTCCGTCCCCCGGCTGATGCCGGACCAAAGCGCTCGCACCGCCACGCCCTCGCCCATCGCCGCATCGCGGATTTCGGCCTGCCCGGGGGCCACGCACCACAGCGCCCGCGCCGTCATGGCAGCAGATGCCCGGATTTCTGCGCCTTGACTGCCAGATACCGCGCGTTCTGCGCCGTCCGGCCCACGGCCAGCGGCACCCGCGCGGCCACACGCACCCCCTGCGCCGTCAGCATGGCCACCTTAGCCGGATTGTTGGTCATCAGCCGCACTTCGGAAATCCCCAAACGCGCCAGCAGCGCCGCCCCAATGCGGAAATCCCGCTCGTCATCCTCGAACCCAAGGTGATGGTTCGCTTCCACCGTGTCCAGCCCACGTTCCTGAAGGGCATAGGCCCGCATCTTGTTGGCCAACCCGATCCCGCGCCCCTCTTGGTTCAGGTAAAGCAGCACCCCGCCCCCGACCTCGGCCATCGCCGCCATCGCCGCCTGCAATTGCGGGCCGCAATCGCATTTCCGGCTGCCCAGCACATCGCCCGTGAAACAGGCCGAATGCAGCCGCACCAGCACGGGCCCCACCCGATCAACAGCCCCCACCTCGATGGCGTAATGCTCTGCCCCGCCGTCATCCGGGCGGAACACATGCACCCGGCCCGCCTCAGACACCGCCATCGGCAGTGCCGCCGCGCTTATCTCATGCGGCGGCGCCATCCGCGCCAGCTCGGTCAGCACGTCCCCGGCGGAAACCAGCGTCAGCCCCTGATCCTGCGCCACCCGCCCGGCATCGGCCAGCGGCACCGACATCACCGAAGGCAGCAATTGTGCCGCCCGGGCCAGCGCGATCCCCGCCTCTTGCACCACACCGCCCGGCAGCACCGGCACCGCGACCGGCCCCCGCAGCGCGCCGTCTCGTATCGGGTCTGCAAGACGCTGCACCTGCGCGAAACTCTGGCCGCCCACCTCCAGCCTGACAACCGGGGCAGCACCATCCGACCCCAGCGCCACCGCGCGCCTGCCCGTCAGCACCAACTCGGCGCCGCCCGCCTGCACAGCCGCCGCAAACCGCGCTTCCGACAACCCCTCAACGGCCAGCACCATCCACGCTCCGCCGGGCCCTGTCACCACCACCGGCAAACCCAGCCGCAGATCGCCGCGCGCCCGCATCACCTGTTCGCGGCTTGTCGGCATAAACTGGTTTTCAATCAATGGGTCCGCACGCAGCGCGCGGTTAGAAACAGTCATGGGCAATCCCGGGCAAAGTGGCACCCGTTACGTAGTCCTGCGACTCACGCGACAAGGGCGATGACAGAAATTCGATAATCAGATCACGTTTCCGTGGGTCAAAGCTTTCCGCCTCGAAAGTGCCACACCCGTCCTACTCTCAACCTGCGGCAGTGTGCGCGTAACGGCAGGGGGAGTTTATGGGTATCCGCATTTGGCTCGGTCTGGCCCGATCTCTTATCATCTACAACAACCCGGTCCGAACCATTCCGTTCCGACGCTTCTACCGAAACCTGCTGTCCCCCGGCGATCTGGTCTTTGATGTCGGCGCCCATGTCGGCACCCGCGCCCGCGCCATGCGCGCCGCCGGGGCGCGTGTCGTAGCGCTTGAACCGCAAGAACCCTTCGCCACCTTCCTGCGCCGCACCTTGCCGCCAGACATCACCCTGATCGAGGCTGCCGCAGGCCCGCAGGAAACCACCGCCACCATGGCCGTTTCCTCGCTGCATCCCACCGTATCTTCGCTGCACCCGGATTTCGCGGCCACAGCTGGGGCCACCCCCGGCTTTGCCCATGTCAAATGGGACCGGCAGCAAAGCGTCCGCGTCACCACGCTCGACCGCCTGATCGAAACCCACGGCCTGCCCGCCTATGTGAAGATCGACGTCGAAGGGTTCGAACTTGACGTCCTCTCTGGTGTCAGCCGCCCTCTGCCGCTCGTCTCTGTCGAATACCTGCCCGATCTGCCCGATCAGACAGTCCGCGTGATCGAACGGCTGCAAACCCTTGGCCCCTACCGCTTCAATCCCGTGCGCGGGGAAAGCGGGCGGTTCCTCTGGCAAGACTGGCGCAAGGCGACCGATACCATCGCATGGCTGCGCGCCCTGCCGCCCGGCGCAAAATCAGGTGATCTCTACGCCCGGCTTCAATCCGCGAAATAGCGGCCCATCACCCGGTCCAGATCGACCCGCGCGCGCAGCCGCGCCACCAGCAGATACAGCCCCCCGAACTTGCGATGCAGGAACAGCACCTCGGGCGGCGGCACATGCCACAGGTCGCGGTCCATCCCCAACGCCATCCCCCGGTCACGCAACTCCATCACCAGATCACGCCGCGCGAAATCGTAAACACCCCCCACCCGCAGCGGCCCGAATGCCAGATCGGCCAATTCCACCACCGCCCGCCGATGCCCCTCGGCCAAGACTTCGGGCAAGTACCCCATCGCTGTCATCGCCCGCAGCATCGCCTCCGGCTCCCCCGCAGTCCCGGCTTGCACCACCGCCCGGAACCGCGCCGCCAACCCATCGGGAAAGCTCCGCGCCGCGCCGAAATCCAGCAGCACTACCCGCCCCGTCTCCGGCTGCCAGCGAAAATTCGCGAAATTCGGGTCGGTCTGCATAAGGTTGAAGTCGAACAACTCCTCCAGCACCAACGCGATCAACCGTTCTGCCACCTCATCGCGCAGCGCCTGCGGCGCCTGCTCCAGCACCTCGATGGGCAGGCTGTCCACATAATCCATCGCCAACACATCGCCGCCCGACAGATCCTCCTGCGGCACCGGCACCACAAACCCCGTCCGCCCCGCCAGCAATTCCCCGAACCGCCGCATCTGCGCCGCCTCGCGACGGTAATCCGCCTCCTCATGCAACTGCCGCTTCGCCTCGACCAGCAGCGGCTTCACGTCCAGCCGCCCCGGCACCAGCCCCGACATCCGCATCAGCGCCGCCACATTATCCACGTCGCTGTCGATGCTCGCCCGTATCCCCGGATACTGCACCTTGATCGCCAGATCGCGCCCGTCCTTCGTCTGCGCCCGATGCACCTGCCCGATCGAGGCCGACGCGATGGGTCGCACATCAAACCGTCGGAACCGCGACAGCCACCCCGCACCCCAGGCCCCGTCCAACACCCGCCGCAACTGCGCGGGCGGCATCGGATCGGCATCCGCCCTCAACCGCGCCAAGATCGCCGCCAACTCCGCTGGCAGCATCTCCCCCGCATCCATCGACAAAAGCTGCCCCACCTTCATCGCCGCCCCGCGCATGTGCGCCAGCTGGTCCGTCACCCGCCGCGCATTGCCCGGTGTCAGCAGCAGATCCGGCAACCTTGGCCGCTCTCCCTGCGCCAGCCGCATCGCCCCCTCGGCCAACACCCGCCCGCCGATGCCCGTGGCCAGCCCGCCCAGCGCCATCATCCGCCGCAGCCGCCCCGCCGGAACCTCGCGCCCCTCGCGCGGATCATCCATCCCGCAAAAGCCCGGCAAAGCGGTCAAACAACGCCGGCACCGCCGTCACCACCGTTCCGGTCGTCCACGGGTCCTCGCCCGCGTCCAACCCCTCCACCCGCGCGCCAGCCTCTGCCAGCAGCGCCAGCCCCGCCGCGATGTCCCACCGCTGCAACCGCCGCTCCCAAAACCCGTCCAGCCGCCCCGCCGCCACATAGGCCAGATCCAGCGCCGCCGCCCCCATCCGCCGCACGCCCGCGCAATGCGGCATCAGCCGCGCGATATCGGCGGCATGATCCGCGATATGTGCCATCCCGCCGAACGGCACCCCCGTCCCGAACAGCGCCCCCGTCATATCCACCGTCCCGGCCAAACCCACGGCCCGCCCGTTCAGCATCACCCCGCCCCCCGGCGCGGCGGCAAAGGTCTCACCCCGCAGCGGGTCATGCACCACGCCCAGCACGGGGCGCCCCCCCACCTCCAGCCCGACCGACACGCACCAATGCCCGATGCCGCGCAGAAAGTTTGTCGTCCCGTCCAGCGGATCAACCACCCAGCGCCGCCCGCCTTCCGCCGCTGCCGTTTCCTCACCCAGCCAGCCATCACCGGGAAACGCCCCCAGCAGCCGTCCGCGCAGATGCGCCTCGGCCGCCACATCCGCCTCGGATACGAAATCCCCCGCCCGTTTTGACGCCACCGTCAACCGGTCCCGCGCGCGGTAATGGCCCAGCAGAATCTCACCCGCCTCCTGCGCCGCCGTCACCGCCAGCGCCAGTTCCGCACCCAACCCGCTCATGCCGCCACCCCCGCCAGAACCGCCGCCGCCCGCCGCGCCACATCGTCCCAGCCGGGCAACGCCGCCCCGGCCCGCGCCGCCGCTGCCGCCATCCCCGCGCGCAGCCCCCGGTCCTCCAGCATCCGCCGCAAGGCCCCGGCAAAACCCGCCGCGTCATCCACCCCCACCAGTAGCCCCGCATCCGGCGGCACCGTATCCGGCACCGCCCCCGTCCGGCAGGTCACAATCGGCAACCCCTGCGCCAAAGCCTCGTTGAACACGATGCCATAGCCCTCATACCGCGTCGCCAGCGCGAACACCGATGCCGCACCATAAAGCCTGTCCCGCTCGGCCATCTCCACCGCGCCCGCAAGCCGGATACGCCCCGCCATCCCTGCATCGGCAATCCGCCAGCCCAGATCGGCCACATGTGCCGCATCCCACGGATTGCCCACGATGATCGCCTGCCAATCCAGATCCCTTATCGCCGCCAGCGCCGCGATCAGCACATCATGCCCCTTGCGCGGATGCAAAATCCCAACCGACACGATCAGCGGCGGATCGACCTTCACCGCCGCCGCTCCGGCCACCCTGTCGATCCCCGGCACCAGAACGGTGATCTTGTCAGCAGCCACCCCATATTCGGACACCAGCACCGCCTTGGTGTGCGGGCTGGGCACGAACACATGCCGCGCATATCCCAGATTGTCCCGCTCCCGCGCCCGCAAGGCCGCCGCCACCGCCGCATCAAGCCCGGTCTCCAGCGCCAGCGGATGATGGACCAACGCGATGATCGGCGCGGCCATCCGCGCCACCCCCTCTGTCGGCAGCGCGCCAAAGGCCAGCCCGTCCACGATCACCGGCATCTCTGCAGGCAACATCTGCAACTGCGCCAGCGCCACCCGCATCGCCGCCTCACCCGGGTCGGGAAAGCCGTCGGGCAGAGTCACCAGCCGGATATCATGGCCCAGCCCGCGCAGGCCCTCGACCAAACGCCGGTCATAGAAATACCCCCCCGTCAGGGTGGTCAACGCGCCGGGAACGGCGAAGGCGGCGGTCAGGGGCATCCGGGATCCAGAAAACTGCGACGCGGCGAAGGTACCGCACCCGCCGCTCAGGTAGCAGCCCACCCGATGACATCAACTCCCCCCGACCTGCTCAAACGCACAAAGGCGATCCGCCGCACGGATCGCCTTCTCCTCTGCCCACCAAAACCGCAGGATCGACCCAACCCCTGCACGCTGACCACCCTCCGCCGCATGGCACCCCCGCACCACACCGGCTTCCGGCATCCTCGTACCCCCGCAGGTGATCTGCGCGCGCCCCCCGGCGCCACAGATCTGGTCAGGCCGATCACTGCAGCCGGGCGCTACGTCGCGGCAACCGCCGCGTCGTAGATCTTGCGTCCCGCCGCAGGTTCCATCCGGACTCCCACGATGCTGACATCCGGTCCCGTCCGGGCGATCAGATCACCCAGTCGCGGCACACCGCTGAACACATGTTCCACAATCCCGTCGCCATCTTTCGACGTCTGGATGATGCAGGCCATCCGGCGCCCCAGCGCCTCATCCCGCCGCCGCCGCGCGCGCTCGAGCAGGCTTTCGGACGTACGATACTGTTCGATGAAGGTGATGCGTGCGCTGCTCATGCCATGCCCCCCGTCAGGGGCAGAATGCGCCCCGCAGGTCCGACTGGCGCAAACGCCATCCACAACGTCAATCTTGCTGTCATTCACCTTCTCCGACTCGTCTGCACAGATGTGCGGGCACTGTGGTGAATGTGGCAAAATTTTGGCTGTCTTGTGACCGGAGAGAGGTCCAGCGATTTTTTGGCCAAAGGTCTCAGACCTTCGATAGCCGGAACGATAGGGCGATCCGGGGCATCTGAAGCCCCGTCTAAGCCAAGGCATCGCCGCAGAAAAATGCGTTATCTCAGATTGACAAGGTCTGAACATCCCGTCCGCTGCGTGCATACGCCTGTCTGCACAGCCATCTGCACCGCGCGCTGCATCCGCAACCCAGACGTGTTTCCCGGATTGAGAGTGATACGGACTCTCATTCCGGGACTCGTCTTCTGTTCAGAACGCCGTGCCCGGGCGCAGGCCCAGCTTCTTCATCACCATCGCCGCCGGGCAAAAGCCGGTAAAGGACGACTGGATCAGGTTCACCCCGATGAACACGGTAAACCACAGAAAATAAGGCGAAACAAAACTGGTCAGCAGCACGCTCACCAGCACCATCACACCGGCAAAGGCCATCACGGCACGGTCAAGGGTCATGTTGTCTACTCCATCTTGCAGCCCATCCAGCGGGCCGCGATGACTCTCATCTACAGCATGAAGGCTTAATATTCAAGATAGTGAATGTGTAATCGTAACATCCACACCCCCGCAGGTCCGCCGAATTAACCCCAATTTTCTTGATTTTCTGGCCTTTTGTGCTCATATCCCCGTTGCGACGTTAACTCTACTCGACTTCTGTTTCGGATTTTCCGGCCACAGCATCGACCAGGCTGACGGGGCCAGGCCGCCGCACAGTGCGGGCGGCAGACTTGACAGGAGACTTCACGATGGCCAAGGGCACCGTGAAATGGTTCAATGAAACCAAAGGCTACGGCTTCATCGCCCCGGAAGGCGGCAAGAAGGACGTGTTCGTTCACATCACCGCACTGGAACGTGCAGGCCTGCGCGGCCTGAAAGACGGCCAGGCTGTGACCTTCGATATCGAAGCCGGCCGTGACGGTCGCGAATCGGCGACCAACCTCTCGCTGTCCTGATCCACAGCGAAAGATCCGATCCAGCCAAGGGCGCAACGCAACCCGTTGCGCCCTTTCGCTTTTCCGGGGATGGCAGTGTCGCGCGCTGCGCCGAACGCGACATGCCGGGCAGTCGAAATCGCCTAGCCAAGGCCGTCGCTCTGCCCCAAACTTCCGCCCATGACGCAGCCCGATTACGCCCGGATCATTGACGCACCGACCTGGGACTTCATCCGCAGGTCCGAAGCCGCCTATCCCCCCGATACCGCCAGCCTGACCATCGCCCAGCAACGCGCGATCTATGATGGCATGTGCCGCGCCTTCCATCGCGGCTATCCGCCCGGTGTCACGGCCCAGGACCGCCCTTTCGGCGGCGTCCCCTGCCGCCACTACCCCGGCCACGGTGGCACCGTCATCTACTTCCACGGCGGGGGTTTCGTTGTGGGTGGCCTGCACAGCCATGATGATGTCTGCGCCGAAATCCGCGCCGAAACCGGCTTTCATGTCGTCTCTGTCGACTACCGCCTTTGCCCCGAACACCCCCACCCCGCCGCCTTCGATGATGCCTGTACCGCCACCCGCGCCATTGCAGCAGAGTTGCCCGCGCCGCTCCTGCTGGCAGGTGACAGCGCCGGTGGAAACCTCGCGGCTGCCACCGCCCATGCGATTGGCCGCAAAGGGAATTTTGGTATTCGCGGTCAGGTTCTGATCTACCCCGGTCTCGGCGGAAACATGGATGCAGGGTCCTACCTTACCCATGCCAATGCCCCGATGCTCAGCCGCGATGACGTGCAGTTCTACGCCGCCATCCGCCACGGCAACGCCCCAGAACCCGTGCCAGACCCCAGCTTTGCGCCGTTGTCTGACAGCGACTTCAGCCACCTGCCCCCCACCCTCGCCATCGCCGCCGAATGCGATCCGCTGGCCGATGACGCCACCACCTACGCCGCCCGCATCACCGCCGCCGGGGGAACGGCAAGGGCCGTCACCGAGCCCGGCCTCGTCCACGGCTACCTTCGCGCCCGCGCCACAGTGCCCCGCGCCGCCACCAGTTTTGCCCGCATCACCCGCACCCTCACCGCCATGGCCAACGGCACATGGCCCGAACCCGAGGCCCCCATATGAACGCCCCGATCCCGAACCTGACCCATTGGCAGGAACGCTGCGACATGGCCGCCGCCTTCCGCTGGACCGCCCGCCTGAACATGCATGAGGCGGTGGCGAACCACTTCTCCCTTGCCATAAACCCCGAAGGCACACGCTTCCTGATCAACCCGAATGGCCGTCATTTCAGCAGGATAACCGCCTCCAGCCTGATCGAGATTGATGCCAACGATCCCGCCACCATGGCCCGCCCAGATGCCCCCGACCCAACGGCATGGGGTTTGCACGGGTCCATCCATCGCGCCCTGCCCCATGCCCGCTGCGTGATGCATGTCCATTCCATCCACGCCACCGTTCTGGCCAGCCTTGCGGATTCGCGCCTTCCCGCCATCGACCAGAACAGCGCCATGTTCCACAACCGCCTGGTGGTGGATGACCACTACGGCGGCATGGCGTTCGAAGAAGAAGGCGCCCGCTGCGCCACGCTGCTGGCCGATCCCAAGACAACCGTTATGGTCATGGGCAATCACGGTGTTCTTGTAGTCGGACAAACTGTGGCCGATGCGTTCAACCGCCTTTACTACTTTGAACGCGCGGCCGAGACCTATATCCGCGCCTTGCAAACCGGCCGCCCCCTGCGCGTGCTGCCCGATGACATCGCCGAAAAGACCGCCCAGGAATGGGAGGCATATCCCGGCTTTGCCGAGGTGCACCTGCGCGAATTGCGCGCGATCCTTGATACAGAGGCTGGCGATTACGCGGCCTAAGCCGCGCTATCCCACCATGAAAGGTGCGGCTTGCATGGTGGCCGGAACTGTCACCCCCATCCGCGTCAGGATGGACGGCGCCAGCGCCAACTGGTCCAACACCACATCGCGGGGCGGCATGTCAGAACCGCCAAAGTAGTAAAAGGCAAAGTCCTGCTGCAATTCGCCCGTCCCGCCATGATGGCCACGTGCATCCTGCCCGTGGTCCGCCGTGACGATCACCTCATACCCGGCATTCCGCCAGCGATGGATGAACGGGGCCAACTGCTCATCCAGCAGATAGCAGGCGTGGTCCATCTGCGCACAGTCGTGGAAATAGCGGTGTCCCATGCTGTCCAGCGTGCAGGAATGATAGATACCGTAGTCGATCCCTTTCACCTCACACAGCCTTGTCAGGGTGGCGAAAAGGTCGTGATCTGACGGGGTCATCTGGTTGTCATGGCCATAGCCCGCCATGGT
Organism: Paracoccaceae bacterium; assembly: GCA_022843025.1. Taxonomy (GTDB): domain Bacteria; phylum Pseudomonadota; class Alphaproteobacteria; order Rhodobacterales; family Rhodobacteraceae; genus Paragemmobacter. The sequence goes on from JALHOL010000005.1 coordinate 111,938, forward strand.
GTGAAACCGCCCGTGATGGATCGGCCCCGCGTCTTCGTCATATTCGATATCGCGCACGGTATCGAAAGGCGCGCGCTGAAAGAATTCTGACCAGAAGGAATGCGTCACCGCCCCCGTCCGCCGCCCCGCCTTGGCCAGTTCGGAAAACACATCCGGCAGGTCAATCTTGCGCACCGCTTGATTGCCCCAAATCCCATGCACCTGCGGCGGCACCCCCGTATGGATCGACGCGTAACACGAGGCCGAAGTTGAAGGCAGCACCGCCCGCATCCGCCAAACCCGCGCCTCGCCGGATTGGACCCAGCCTTCCAGATTGCCGAACAGACGCCGCCAGTTGCGATAGGGCACGCCATCAATGATGATCAAAAGCAGCTTGCGCGCCATCAGTTGCCTGCGCTTTCCATCCTGCGATGGGCCAGCACCGCTTCCAACCAGCCCAACCGCATCTCGGGAACCGACGACAGCAACAGGTCGGTGTAATCATCAAAGGGCGGCGTAAGCACGTCCGTCTTTGATCCGTACCGCACCACTTGGCCCCGATACATCACGGCGATCTTGTCTGCGATGGCCTTCACCGTGGCCAGATCATGGGTGATGAACAGATAGGCGACATGCGCCTCGGCCTGCAAATTCAGCAACAGCTTCAGAATGCCATCCGCCACCAGCGGGTCCAGCGCCGAAGTCACCTCATCGCAGATGATCAGCTTGGGCTGCGCCGCCAGCGCGCGCGCAATGCAGACGCGCTGCTTCTGCCCACCCGAAAGCTCTGCTGGGTAACGGTCGATATAGCCTTTCCCCATCTCGATCTGGTCAAGCAAATCCTGCACCCGCTTGCGCTTGGCCTCGCCCGTCATGCCGAAATAGAACTCAAGCGGCCGCCCGATGATCGTGCCCACGGTCTGGCGCGGGTTCATGGCCACATCGGCCATCTGATAGATCATCTGCAACTCGCGCAGATCATCCTTGCTGCGGTCCTTCAGCCCGGCGCTCAGCGTGCGCCCGGCAAAAGTGATCCGCCCCTGGCTGGGTGGCAGCAGGCCCGTGATCGCCCGCGCCAGCGTGGATTTCCCCGATCCGCTTTCGCCCACCACTGCCAGTGTCTGCCCGGCAGGCAAATCGACCGTGACATTCTTCAGCACATCGAAATTCGTCCCCGAATAGCGGGCGGTCACATTCTGCACCGAAAGGATTGGCGGCGCCTCGGCCTTTTCCACATGGTCGATGGAGCGGACGGAAACCAGCGCGCGGGTGTAATCCTCATGCGGTTCGGTGATGATCTGCTTTACCGGGCCGTATTCCACCTTCTTGCCTTGCCGCAGGACCAGAATATCGTCGGCCACTTGCGCCACCACGGCCAGATCATGCGTGATATACAGCGCGGCCACCCCGGTATCGTGGATCGCCTCCTTGATTGCAGCCAGCACCTCGATCTGCGTTGTCACGTCAAGCGCAGTGGTGGGTTCGTCAAAGATCACCAGATCGGGTTTCGGGCACAGCGCCATTGCCGTCATTGCCCGCTGCAACTGCCCGCCTGATACCTGATGTGGATAGCGGCTCCCGAAACTCTCCGGGTTCGGCAAGCCCAGCTTTGCAAACAGCATGACGGCGCGCTTTTCCACCTCGGCCCGGCCCATCAGGCCATGGGTCAACGTGGTCTCAATCACTTGTTCCATCAACCGCTTTGCCGGGTTGAAAGCCGCCGCCGCCGATTGGGCGACATAGGTCACTTCCCGCCCGCGCAGCGCACGCAAACCTGCGGGGTTCATGCCCCGGATGTTGCGCCCGTTCAGCAGGATCTCGCCCCCCGTCAGGCGCACGCCGCCCCGGCCATAGGCCATGGCCGACAGACCGATGGTCGACTTGCCCGCCCCGGATTCCCCGATCAGCCCCAGCACTTTGCCCTTGGCCACGCTGACAGACACGTCATCCACCAGCACCACATCACGCGGCGGCTCACCCGGCGGGTAGCTCGTCGCCTCGATCCGCAGGTTCCGTATCTCTAGCAATTCAGCCACCGCGCCCCCCTTTCAGGCTTGTGGTGCGCGACAGGATCCAATCCGCCACAAGGTTCACCGAAATCGCCAAAAGTGCGATGGCCAGCGCGGGCATAAGGGCGGCGGATTTGCCGTAGATCAGCCCGTCCTTGTTTTCCTTCACCATCCCACCCCAATCCGCCAGCGGCGGCTGGATGCCAAGGCCAAGGAAAGACAGGGTAGAGATGAACAGCACGGCAAAGATGAACCGCAGCCCGAACTCGGCCACCAGCGGCGACAAGGCGTTGGGCAATATCTCGCGGAAGATGATCCAGCTTTGTCCCTCACCGCGCAGCTTTGCTGCCTCGACATAGTCCATCACCGCAATGTCCATCGCCACGGCGCGCGACAGGCGGAACACCCGCGTCGCGTCCAAGAGCCCCATGATCAGGATCAGCACCGTCAGGTTGATGGGCAGCACCGACAGCACCACCAGCGCCACGATCAGCGATGGAATGGCCATCATAAGATCGACCAGACGGCTTAGCCCCTGATCGACCCAGCCCCCGCGCACAGCGGCCAGAAAGCCAAGGAAAGACCCCAACCCAAAGGACAACAGGGATGAAGCCAGCGCCACGAAAATGGTGATTTGCCCGCCATGTATCATCCGGCTTAGGATATCACGACCGATCGTATCGGTGCCCAGCCAGTGCCGGTCCGACGGCCCCTCCCAGACGCCACCGATCACGGCATCCAGTGGATAAGGCGCGATCCATTGCGCAAAGACCGCGCAAAACAGGAAGGCCCCGGTCAGGATCAGGCCAATCAGGGCGGAAAGCGGCATCTTCATTTCGGGTGCCTCAGTCGCGGGTTGGCGATGATGGAAATGACATCGGCCAGAATGTTCAGCCCGATATAGACGGCAGCAAAAATCAGCCCCACCGCCTGCACCACGGGCAGGTCACGCTTGGCCACATGGTCCACCAGATACTGGCCCAGCGCGTTATAGCCGAACACCACCTCGACCACGACAACACCCACCACCAGATAGGCAAGATTCAACACGACCACCGAAATGATCGGCGCAATGGCATTGGGAAAGGCGTGCTGCCAGATCACCCGCATCGGTGACAGGCCCTTCAACTCGGCCGTCTCGATATAGGCCGATTGCATAACGTTCAGGATCGCCGCCCGCGTCATCCGCATCATATGGGCCAGCACCACCAGAACCAGCACAATCACCGGCAGGGCCACGGCCTGCAAACGGTCCAGAAAAGACATGCCGGGAAACACCATCGCCACCGGCTGAAAGATCGGGATTACCTGCGTCAGCAGAAAGATCACGAAATAGGCCGCCACGAACTCCGGCAGAGAAATCGTCGACAGCGTAATCCCGGAAATCACCTTGTCCGGCCACCGCCCGTTATAGCGCGCCGCGATCAGCCCCAGCAAAATCGCCAGCGGCACCGAAATCACCGCCGCACAAGACGCCAAGAACAACGTGTTTCCCAGCCGCTGCCCGATGGCCTGCCCGATGTCCTGCCCATTCGTCAGCGCAACGCCGAAATCCCCGGTCAGGATCCCCCCCAACCAGTCGAAATAACGCACATAGGCAGGCCGGTTCAGGCCAAGCGATTCCCGTAGGTTGGCCAAGGCTTCTGGCGTTGCGGATTGGCCAAGAATGGCCTGCGCCACATCACCCGGCAGCGCCTCGGTGCCAAGGAAGATCAGCAGTGATACTGCAAAAAGCAGCAGCAGGCCCAGCGTTACACGCTGGGCCACGAGTTTAAGGATAGGATGCACCTTGCAATGGCCTGATCAAGCCGTCAGCCAGCACTTGGCCAGCGCCCGCCCGTTCATCAACTCGCCGTTCGGATCGGGCAGCCAGCCGGCCACTTCTTCCCGCTTCGCTTCGACAAAGTCATTGAACATCGGGCAGATCAGACCGCCATCATCGCGCAGGATGTTCGCCATTTCGGTGTACATCGCCTTGCGCTTGGTCGAGTCCAGTTCCGCCCGTGCGGCGACCAGCAGCACGTCGAACTTGGCGTTCTTGAACTTGGTGTCGTTCCAGTCTGCGGTCGACAGATAGGCCGTCGAATACATCTGATCCTGCACCGGACGCCCGCCCCAATAGCTCGCGCAGAAAGGTTCGACGTTCCACACGTTGGACCAGTAGCCGTCATCCGGCTCGACCTTCACCTCCAGCGGAATACCCGCCGCAGCCGCCGATTGCTGGAACAGCTGCGCCGCTTCCACCGCGCCGGGGAATGCACCGGGTGCCGTCCGCAGGATGATGGGCGAACCATCATGGCCCGATGCCTTGTAAAGCTCGGCGGCAGCGGCAGCGTCATATTCCCGCTGCGGGATCGAATCGTCGAACAGCGGATAGGCCGCATTGATCGGGAAATCATTGCCCTTGGTGCCATAGCCACCCAGGATCTTGTCCACCATTTCCTGCCGGTTGATGGCCAGCTTCAGCGCGTTGCGCAGGTCCTTGTTGTCGAACGGTGCCTTGTCGCAATGCATGATGAACACATAATGCCCGCGTCCGGCCACATGCTCGATCGAAATGCCGGGAACGCCCTTCAAAAGCTCCACGATCTTGGGATCAACCCGGTTGATCATGTGCACCTGACCGGCCTGCAACGCAGCTGTCCGGGCCGTATTGTCGTTGATCACAAGGATTTCGACCTGATCGGCATGCGCCATCGTGCTGTCAAAGTAATTGGCGTGCCGTTCGAACACATGGCGCACGCCCGGCTCGTTCGCGACAACCTTATAGGGGCCGGCACCGATGGCCGCCGTCGGATTGTCGACCCCGCCGCCCGGCTGAATCACCAGGTGATAGTCCGCCATCAGGAACGGCAAGTCGGCATTGCCCGAGGCCAGCGTCAGGGTGACCATGTCACCTTCGGCCTTCATGTCGGAAATGCCCTGCACGATGCCCAGCGCGCCCGACTGCGATTTTTCATCCGTATGGCGGCGCAGCGTGGCGACCACATCGTCGGCGGTCACGGTCTTGCCATCGTGGAATTCCACCCCGGCGCGGATCTTGAACTTCCATTCCGTCGCATCGGCATTGGCCGAAATCTCTTCGGCGATGCGATAGTCGATCTCGCCCTTGGCGTTCACGTCGACCAGCATCTCGCCCCAGGTCATGTTGACCATGAACGGAACTTCTGACGCAGCCAGCGCGGGATCGAGCGAGTTGGTGGATTCCCCGCCCGCCATACCGGCCCGCAGCACGCCGCCCTTCACGGGTTCCTGCGCCCGCGCGGCCGAAGCCAGCAGCGTGTTGGCCATCGCGGCCGAAATCCCCATGGCCGAGGCACGGCCGAGGAATTCCCGGCGGCCCATCAGGCCACGCGCCGCGCGCTTGAGCATGTAGTCAAACTCATTGTTCATTCTGTCGGTCTCCCTGTTGTCGGCACGGAACTTTTCTTCCCCCCGGCCGTTTTTCTTGATTGTCCAATCAGTAACCCGCGAATCTTGGCGCGGGCAAAGGTTTTTTCCTACTCCAGCATCACGATTTTCAGACAAACCGCCGTGATACGCGGTCATCCCAGTTTCGTTCAAAGACCAGCACCTCGCCTGCCCAGGCCTGCAGACGGGCTGTCATGCGCAAATCGGTGGCGTTTCCGGTCATCTCGGCCTCGGCCCGCGTGCGCACCGACCAATCTCCGCGCGACAGTCGTTGCTCCCACACATGCACTGCCCGCGCCGTTTGCGGATCATCCGGCCGGATTTCCCAGCGTTCGGTCATCGTCTCGCCGCTGCACAACCCGTGGGTCAAGTTCTCTGCATCCCCAAGGTCGTCCTCCACCACCAGCGCATGGGTGCCCGTGATCAGGTCTTCTTCCACATAGCGGCGCGTCCTGCCTTCGCGCAGCACCCGGTGCTTCCACGGTGGCGCGTGTTCCGCAGGCGGCGGCGACCATTCCGCCGTGCTGCCCGCATGCACCGGCAGGCGCAGTTGTCCGCCTGAAAGGGTCAACGCCCCCGCCTCGGGTGATGGCCAGACAAAGGGCCAATAGCTGTTGGAAAAGGCCAGCCGCAGCCGGTGACCGGGGGCCAGCCGATAGGCCATCTGGTCCAGCCGGAACGTCACCTCCACCTCCTCATCCGGCACCATCGGGCGGGGATGTTCCATGCTGTCACGGTGGCACAGGTTCAGCATCCCATGCGCAATACGCACCGATGCCCCGTCCGGCGCCACATCGCACAGCCGCGCGACGACAAAGCCCAAAGGCTTGTCCGACGACAGGCGCAGCGTCACCTCCGCCGCACCCATCAGGTCCAGGTTCTCATTCAGCACATCACCATCGAAACAGACCGAAAGCGCATCATCCCGGCTCTGATCTCCCGGCATCTCGGCGTTCAGACCCATGGGGAAGAACTCACCCGCCAGCAGCCCCAGAGTCTGCGGCGTGGCGATTGTCCTGGCGAACGCTGCCCCCTCACCTTGGCCCAAATACCCAAGCGACGCTTCTCCCGCGCGCGCAGGCATCAGGGTCAGCACCTGCTGCGCGACACGCGGCGATGGCCACGCCGTTTCTGCTACCCAATGCCCCGGCCTGTGGCGCGCGCTGGCATCCGGCGGGGCGCTGTCCATCATCCAGACGCGATAGGCCGGGTCATCCTCGGCCCCGTTTTCAATCCCTTTCAACCACCGGTCCCACCAGCGTAGCGCGATCTGCAAGAACCCCACCTGCGGCCCCGGCACTGCCGTATGCGGATACTGATGCACCCAAGGCCCCACGATCCCTTTGCAAGGCGCGGGGACATTCTCCACCAGATGCGCCACGGTGTTCATGTAGTTATCCGCCCAGCCGCCCCAGATCAGCACCGGCGTCTGCATACGGGCATAGTCCTCGCCCACCGACCCATGCTTCCAAAAGGCACCCCGCTCCTGCAAAGCGGCCCAGCGCGGCGCGAGCCAGGGTTCATTTTCCAACCGCTCCAGCCACATCTCGCGCCAATCCGGGCGCAGGACCGGGTCCGGCGGGCGGCTGGAATAGGACAGCATCACCGCCCCCCAGCCAAAGTTCTCGCCCAGCAAGCAGCCGCCTTTGTAATGGATGTCATCCGCAAACCGGTCTGTCGTGGCGCAGACCGACACCACTGCCTTCAGCGCCAGGGGCTGGTTGAACGCCGCCTGCAGGCAGTTGAACCCACCCCAGCTTTTCCCCATCATGCCGACCGCGCCATTGCACCACGGCTGGCGTGACAGCCAGTCGATCACGATCAACGCATCGTCCATTTCCTGTTGCGTATACTCATCGGACATCAGCCCTTCGGAATCGCCATTCCCCCGCATGTCCACGCGCACGCAGGCATAGCCATGCCCCGCCATATAGGCGTGCATCATTTCATCGCGTGGCAGGGTTCCGTCGCGCTTGCGATAGGGGATGTATTCCAGGACGGCTGGCACCGGATGCGCCCCGGCATCTTTCGGCAACCAGACCCGCGCCGACAGGCGGCAGCCATCGGGCATCACGATGCCCATATCCTCATGCTCCACGATCCGGCAGGGATAGTCCGTCCGAATGGTCATGCGCCGCGCTCCCTCTGACCCCGGCATCAGATGACAGCCCGACAGTGCCGCCGCGCCCGTTCCCGCCCATCGACAGGCAGAACGCGACACAGCGCAGAGATTCCCCGCCACAGCTTGCCCGCAACGGTGTATATTGCCCCTCGGGCAATCCAATTGCACGCCCAACAGCGCCCTCCGAAAGGAACCGCCATGCCCGCCCCCTCAGACCGGATCGAAGTCCGGAACGTCACCTCGCCCAAGCACGTGACCCACGTGGACCGCACGAAGTATGACGCGATGCGACAGGCGCTTATGGCCGTTCTGCCGGGTGCACCCCCCGGCATGACCGTAGCCGAGGCGCAGACCGCCCTGCTCGCCCATCTGGACGCGGCGCTCTTCCCCGGCGGGGCCAAGGCCGGATGGTGGATGAAATGCGTCCAGCTTGATCTAGAAGCGCGCGGCGTTCTGGCACGCGGCCCGAAATCCCCCGTCCGCCTGTTCCGCACCGGGAATGTCGGCTGAACGCAGCGACAGGGCGTTTCGGCCCTATCTGGGCTGATGCAGCTGAAATAGTCTGTCGTCGCACCCAATGCCGGAGATCGCGATGACCACCCGCCCCAATATCCTGATCCTCATGGTGGACCAGCTGACGGGGACGCTGTTTCCCGATGGCCCTGCGCCCTTCCTGCACGCCCCGAACCTGAAGCGCCTTGCCGAACGGTCGGTCCGTTTTGCCAACAGCTACACCGCCTCGCCCCTCTGCGCCCCCGCCCGCGCGGCCTTCATGTCGGGCGCCCTCCCCAACCGCACGCGCGTCTATGACAATGCGGCAGAGTTTGCCTCAGACATTCCCACCTACGCCCACCACCTGCGCCGCGCCGGCTATCAGACGGCATTGTCGGGCAAGATGCATTTCGTCGGCCCCGATCAGCTGCACGGGTTCGAGGAACGCCTGACCACCGACATCTATCCCGCCGATTTCGGCTGGACGCCGGATTACCGCAAGCCCGGCGAACGGATCGACTGGTGGTATCACAACCTTGGCTCCGTCACGGGGGCGGGGGTCGCCGAGATCACAAACCAGCTGGAATATGACGATGACGTCGCCTTTCAGGCGGTGCAGAAACTCTACGATCTCTCGCGCGGTCAGGACACCCGGCCCTGGTGCTTGACCGTAAGCTTCACTCACCCGCATGACCCCTTCGTCGCCCGCCGCAAATTCTGGGACCTCTACGAAGGCGCAGCAGAATGCGCGCCCCCCGCGCCCATCGCCTATGCGGATCAGGACCCCCATTCCCAGCGCCTGATGGATGCCTGCGATTGGCGCGCCTTCGATATCTCGGACACCCATATCCGCCGCGCGCGGCAGGGCTATTTCGCCAACATCTCTTATGTCGACAGCAAGATCGGCGAAATCCTCGATACCTTGGAGGCAACACGGCAAGAGGCGATCATCCTGTTCCTGTCTGACCATGGCGAAATGCTCGGCGAGCGGGGCCTATGGTTCAAGATGAACTTCTTCGAAGGGTCCGCCCGCGTGCCGTTGATGATCGCCGCACCGGGCCTTGCCCCGCAACGGATCGATACGCCTGTATCGACCATCGACGTGACGCCCACCCTCGGCGCATTGGCCGGGATCGACATGGATGCAATTCGCCCGTGGACCGATGGCGAAAACCTTGTCCCGCTGGCGATGGGCACAGACCGAACAGCGCCGGTCGCCATGGAATACGCAGCCGAAGGCACCGTGTCCCCCATGGTCTGCCTGCGCGAAGGGGACTGGAAATATGTCCTCTGCCGCGCCGATCCGGACCTGTTGTTCAATCTTGCCGATGATCCCGCCGAACGCCACAACCTTGCCGATGACCCGACCCATGCCGCCACCCTCGCCGCCTTTCGCGCCAGGGCCGAGGCACGCTGGAACCTCGCCGCCTATGACGCAGCCGTCCGCGAAAGTCAGGCTCGCCGCTGGGTGGTCTATGAGGCGCTGCGCAACGGGGCCTATTTCCCTTGGGATCACCAACCCCTCCGCGCCGCGTCCGAGCGTTACATGCGCAACCACATGGATCTGAACGTGCTGGAAGAAAACAAACGCTTCCCACGGGGGGAATAACACCTTCGACCGGTTTTCCCGGCATGGGAGTGGAATATGGGTATTGGGGCCAAGATGAAGCCATCCATGTATTTCATCTTGGGAAAAATACCCAAACACACCCATCAGTCCAAACCAACGCCTGTCTGCCCGTCTCAAACGGGGCCGCAGCCCGTGGCAACGCCGTTCGAGGGGGCTCGATGCCCCCGAGGACGGCACCCCCGTCTGGGCTCACCGCGCGTCGGCCAGCACCAGATCGGCCCCCTTCCAGCCCAGCATCATCGCAGGCGCATTCGTGTTCCCGGCGATCAGGTTCGGGAAACTGGATGCATCGATCACGCGCAACCCGGCGACGCCGTGCACGCGCAGTCGTGCATCCACCACGCTGCTGGCCGCATCCGGCCCCATGCGGCAGGTGCAGGATGGGTGGTAAACCGTGCCGGAACGCTTTCGGAAATCGTCGATCAGGGCCTCATCCGTTGCCACCTCTGGCCCTGGCCGCAACTCTTCCGCAATCAGCCGCGCCAGCGGCGGCTGGGCTGCAAGATGCCGCAGATACTTCACCGCCAGCAGCATTTCCTGAACGTCATGGTCGGTTGAAAAGGCATTCGCCGTGATCACCGGGTGCCGCATCGGATCGGCCGACGCGACACGGATATGCCCCCGGCTCGTCGGGCGGCAATTCGACAGGCCGATCGACATCCCCGGAAACGGGTCCGGCGTCAGGATCGGGCGTTCGCCATCACGCGGGATAAGGGTAGAAAAGGCCTGCATGTAAAGCTGCATGTTCGGCCGATCCAGATCGGGCGATGTCCGAAAGAACCCGCCCCCATGGTTGATGGATTTCGACAGCGGCCCTGCGCCCGCCAGAACGTATTTCATGCCCGCAAGCAGCTTGCCCCACCAGGGACGCAACTCGTCATTGTAGGTCGGCACCTTCATCCGCCAGGTGTAGTTGATGCCCTGATGGTCGCTCAGATGATCGCCCACATTCGGGTTGTCGCGCAGCACCGGGATACCAAGACCCTGCAACAACGCCCCCGGCCCGATGCCCGACAGTTGCAGCAGTTGCGGCGAGTTGATCGCGCCCCCCGACAGGATCACCTCGGCCTTCGCACGCAGGGTGCGGGTCTGCCCGCCCTGCACATACTCCACCCCGACGGCGCGGCCCTGTTCGATCAGGACCCGCGTCACCATGGCACCGGTAATCACGCGGCAATTCGGGCGGCTCATCGCGGGCCGCAGAAAGGCGCGCGCTGCCGAATTGCGGCGAGCCTTTCGGATGGTCATCTGATAGGTACCCGTGCCTTCCTGCCGCGCGCCGTTGAAATCCGGGTTATGCGGCAGGCCCGCGCTTTCACAGGCCGCGACATAATCTTTCACCAGCGGATGCAGTCCCGTGCGATTGGCCGAAACGAACAGCGGCCCGCCCGCGCCGCGAAAATCATCCCCCCCGGCCTCGGTATCCTCCATCGCCTTATAGGCTGACAGCACATCCTCCCAACCCCAGCCGGGATTGCCCGCCGCGGCCCATTCGTCATAATCCGCCCGATGGCCCCGGATATAAACCATCGCGTTGATCGATGATGACCCGCCCAGCACTTTGCCCCGCGGCCAGTGATCCCGCTGTCCGGCAAGGCCCGGATCGGGTTCCGTCTTGTAAAGCCAGTTCACCGCCGGATCGTAGAACAGCTTGCCATAGCCCAAGGGCAGCATGACAAAGAAGCGTCGGTCACTGCCCCCCGCTTCCAGCACCGTCACCCGGTGCTTGCCGCTGGCGGTCAGCCTATCGGCAAGCACACAGCCCGCCGATCCCGCCCCCACGATGATGTAGTCCGTCTCGTCGCTCATGACCCACCTCTGCTGGTGGCGGAGCCTAGCGTCACGCCATGGGGCAGCGTGACAAGCAGCGACAGGAAACTGTCGTTTCCGTGTTACTTTCCCTTCCAGACCGGATCGCGTTTCTCGGCAAAGGCACGTGCGCCTTCCAACTGATCTTCGCTGGAATACAACCTGTCCACTGTAGGCATCTGCCGCTTGGTGATGCGGTTGAGCGCATCCTGAAAGCGCAGCGCCTCGGCCTCGCGCACCACTTCCTTGATTGCGGCGTAAACCAAGGGCGGCCCGCTTTCCAACAGCCGCGCCAGGTCCCATGCCTTGGGCAGCAGATCCTCGGCTGTGGTGATCTCCTTCAGGATGCCCCAGCGCAGCGCCTCTTCGGCATCGAACCAGCGCCCGGTCAGCAGCAGGTCCATCGCCACGTGATAGGGAATGCGCTTTGGCAACTTGATCGACGCTGCATCCGCCACCGTGCCCGACCGGATTTCCGGCAGCGCAAAGGTCGCGTTGCCTGACGCAAGGATCAGGTCGCAGGAGAGCGCCAGTTCCAGCCCCCCGCCACAGCAGATGCCGTTCACCGCCGCAATCACCGGCTTGTTCAGGTTGGGCAGTTCCTGAAGGCCCCCAAATCCGCCCACGCCGTAATCACCATCCACCGCATCGCCCCCGGCGGCGGCCTTCAGGTCCCATCCGGGGCAAAAGAACTTTTCCCCCTCGGCCCGCAGGATAGCCACGCGCAGGCTGTCGTCATCGCGAAACTCGCGGAATGTCAGGCCCATGATCCGGCTGGTCGCCAGATCGATCGCATTGGCCTTGGGCCGGTCCAGCGTCACCTCCAGAACCGCACCTTCGCGCCGTGTCCGGATCGGGCCTTCGGTTCGCATCTGCATACCGCTCATTCCGCTTCCTCCCAGATGATCGCGTCCACTGCGACCGCACCTTCGGCGGTCAGCATCAGCGGGTTGATCTCGATTTCCTCCAGCGACGGGGTGGCCTGCAACATCGCCTGCAAAGCCATCACTGCCCGCACCGCCGCTCCAACATCGGCCTTGGCCCGCCCACGATAGCCGTCCAGCAGCGGCCAGAGGCGCAGCCGCCGCAGCGCCGCCGCCACCTCATCCTCCGTCACCGGCAAGACCAGCGTCACCGTATCGGCCAGAACCTCTGCCGTGACACCGCCAAAGCCCAGCGTCACTGTCGCCCCATAAACCGGGTCGCGGCGCAGGCCGACCAGAAGCTCGGCCACCACGCCCGCGACCATCTCTTCGGCCAGATAGCCTTGCGCCCCCGCCATCTCGGCTTGGCCCTCCAGCGCGGAAAGGCCAAGGCGGACGGCCCCCGCTTCGGTCTTGTGCGCGAAACCCAGCCCTTTCAGCGCCAGTGGCGCGGTCAGACCTGCTGCCTTTGCCACCAGTTCCGGCAAGGTCGCCGCGGTCACGGAACGCGGCACCGCCACCCCAGCCCCGGCGATCAGCGCCTTGGAAGACGCCTCATCCCGCATCCGAAGTGTCCGCTCACCCACCTCCGGCCAAGGCCGCCACCCCCCCCGGTTCGGCCCCGTCTGGGCGGCCTTGATCGCGCCCAGGGCGGTTTCCAGCCCCATCATCGGCACGACATTCGGCGCGGCCATCCGCATTGCCAACGCCTCATCAAAGTTTTCGGGCAAAGACGCCACGGCAAAGGCGGGTTTGCCCGTATTGGCCGCCGCAGCCACCACCGCATCCAGCGCAGGCTGGAAGCTGGAAGGGTCACACCGGTCCGGGCGCGGCGGGTCGATGATAAAGATGCCCGCGTCATAGCCCGCCAGCATCGTGGTGAAGACATCCGTCGTCCGCGGCCCGTCCCCCCAGATGAAGGTGTGGTAATCCAATGGGTTGGAGATAAAGACGATAGGCCCCAGGATATCGCCCAGCCTTTGCCTTTGCGCGGCGGATGGCGGCGGAAAATCCACGCCGAAAGGTGCTGCAAGGTCGGCCACCAGCCCCGCTTCGCCCCCCGAACAGGACAGCGAACACAGGCGCGTGCCAATCTGCGGGCCGCAATGGTGAAAGATCTTCAACGTCTCGATCAACTCGGCAGGCGTGGCCACTTCTGCCACGCCGCAGGCGCGCAAGAAAGCGGAAGAGGCGGCGCCGCCACCGGCCAGCGACGCAGTATGCGACGCTGCCGCCGTGCGCGACAGTTCGGTCTTGCCCGATTTGATGCAGACGATCCCCTTGCCCGCCGCCCGCGCGCGTTCGGCCAGATCGGCAAAGGCAGCGGCATCGTCGATGCCTTCGACATACATGCCCAGCGCGGTCACCCGCTCATCTGCCAACAGCGCACCTGCCAGCTCCGCCAACCCCACCTGCGCCGCATTGCCCAGGCAGGCCACATAGGCCACCGGCAAACCCCGCGCCTGCATGGTCAGGTTTATGACGATGTTGGAAGATTGCGACAGCAGCGCCACCCCCCGCTCTACCCGCACCCCGCCATGCTGATCCGGCCAGAGCAGCGCGCCGTCGAGGTAGTTGATGACGCCATAGCAATTTGGGCCGAGGATCGGCATATCCCCCGCCGCCGCAACCAGCCGCGCCTGAAGATCGGACTCCCCTGCCTCTTCCCAGCCGCTTGCGAAACAGGTCGCACCGCCCGCCCCCATCGCAGCCAATTCCGCCACCACATCCAGCGTGGCATGGCGGTTCACGCCGATGAAGGTGGCGTCCGGGGCGTGGGGCAAATCGGCCAGAGACCTGAAACAGGGTGTCCCCCCAATCTCATCCCGCGTGGGGTGAACAGGCCAGACCGGGCCGTCAAAACCCATCTTCCGGCATTGCTCGACCACGTTTTTCGCCCAGCCAGAACCGAGGACGGCAATGGAACGCGGGCGCAGCAGGCGGCGAAGGTCCCTCATGCCTGCCCCCGCGCGCGGGTGGAAAGCCCCGGGCGCGCTTCGCCCCCCGGCCCCCCCGAGGATATTTGAGAACGGATGAAAAGGCAGGCCGTGCCCCCTGCCCCAAACCGGGACAGGAGGACTTCACCCGTTACGGTCATCGGCGTCCCCGCCTGTACCGTGATGTCAGTCTGGACCGAGAGATTTAACATTCCGTTACTTCATCTGTTTGAAAATATCCTCGGGGGGTCCGGGGGGCAGACGTCCCCCCGGCGGTTGGGTTCATGCACCAAAGGCCCGCAGCATCTGGCGGCTGATGATGTGGCGCTGAATCTCGGACGTGCCTTCCCAGATGCGTTCCACCCGCGCATCGCGCCAGATGCGTTCCAGCGGCAGGTCGTCCATCAGCCCCATCCCGCCGTGAACCTGGATCGCCTCATCCGCGATGAAGGCCAGCACTTCGGTGGCCTTCAGCTTGGCCATACTCATATCCGCCTCGGTCACCGTGCCCTGATCGAACTTCCAGGCCGCTTCCCAAGTCAGCAGTTCGGCCGCCTTCAACTCCATCGCCATATCGGCCAGCTTGAAGCTGATCCCTTGAAATTTGCCGATCTGTTGCCCGAATTGCTGGCGTTCGGCAGCGTATTGCACCGCATGGGCCAAGGCCCGTTCGGCCCGGCCGAGGCAGGTCGCGGCAACCTGAAGCCGCGTCGCGCCAAGCCAGGTATTGGCAACCTCAAACCCCTTGTGCACCTCGCCCAGGATCTGGCTTTTCGGGATGCGGCAATTGTCGAATTCCAGAATGGCGTTGGTATATCCCCGGTGGCTGACGTTCCGGTATCCGTCGCGCACCGTGAAACCGGGGGTGCCCTTGTCCACGAAAAAGGCAGTGATCAGCTTTTTCTTGCCACGCGGGGTGTCTTCTTCGCCGCTGGCCATGAAGCAGATGGCGAAGTCGGCCAGATCGGCGTGGCTGATGAAATGCTTTGTGCCGTTCAGCACCCAGTCATCGCCATCCTGTTTCGCGCTGGCCTTCATCCCGCGCAGGTCGGAGCCGGCACCCGGTTCCGTCATGGCAAGGCAATCCCATTTCTCGCCCCGGATGCAGGGGTAAAGGTATTTCTGCCGCTGCTCTTCCGTCGCGGCCAAGAGGATGTTCGATGGCCGCGCGACACAGGTCCAGTGCAAGGCATAGTTGGCTTTGCCCAGCTCTTTTTCATAAAGCAGCCAGGACAGCGTATCGAGGCCCGCCCCCCCCACCTCGGCCGGCATGTTGGCGGCATATAGACCCGCCTGCATCGCCTTGGCCTGAATCTCCTTGATCAGGTCCATTCGCAAGTGGCCTGTGCGCTCCACCTCCATTTCATGGGGATAAAGCTCGTTCTCGACGAAACTACGCGTCGTCTCGACGATCATCTGCTGTTCTTCGGTCAGGCCGAATTGCATGGCGGTCTTCCTTACGGATCAACGTTATAGGTCATGCCGTCGACGGCAAGCGCCTGCCCCGACACCATCTTCGCCCCGTCCGAGGCAAGGAACAGCGCCATGGCAGCCACATCTTCAGGATCGGTCAGTCGCTTCATCGCGGTGCCGCTGGCATAGCCTTGTCGCACGGCGTCAGGGGTCATGCCCTTGGCTGCGGCCTCTGCCTCGATCACGCGGTCGATGCGGGGGCCGTTCACGGACCCAGGGCAGATCGCGTTGGCGCGGATGCCAAAAGGGCCAAGCTCCATCGCCACGGTCTTCATCAGCCCGATCACGCCCCATTTTGCCGCCACATAGGGCGCGCGGAACGGCGTGCCATACAGGCCCGAGGTCGATGAGGTGAAGATCATCACCCCGGACCCCGCCGGTTTCATCAGCCGTGCCGCGTGCTTGGCCGCGATCATCGCACCATCAAGGTTCACACTCAGGCAGCTGTGCCATTCGCCAAGGTCCATATCCTCGATCGCCGCCGTCGGCCCTTTGATCCCGGCATTGGCGCAAAGCACATCCAGCCCGCCCCATTGCGCCGCGATGGCCGCGAAAAGCGTGACCATCTCACCTTCGTTCGACGCATCACAGCGCGTGGCGCTGATGCCTTGCGGCACGGCCGCAACGGCGGCGGCATCCACGTCTGTTACCCAGACGCGATCACCCGCATCGGCAAAGGCCCGCGCCATCACCAGCCCGATGCCATTCGCCCCCGCCGTGATCAAGACGCGGCGTGTCACTTCTTCTGGCCCACATGGCGGCCCGCGGCCTCCGGGCGCGGCAGGGATTTGTGCGCCTCGGCAATCGGCAGCAGGCGATCAAGGATGGCCGAAGGCGCGGCGCAGGTCTTGCCTGCCTTCATGTCCACATGCAGCAGCATCTGTTCCAGCGTGGCCACCGCCGCCCCGTCCTTCAGGATGCGGATGAAAACATGCAGGCGTTTCTCATCGGCGTGCAGCACCTGCACCGTACCCGTCAGCGCATCACCCAGCTTGGCCTCGCCCAGATGCATGATGTGGGTTTCCGCAGTGTAATAGCTGAACCCTGTGCCGACATAGGCGATATCCGCCCCGATATGGCGCAGGAACGCGTCCGAGGTTTCTGACGCGGCGAACAGATAGCGGCTTTCGGTCATGTGGCCGTTGTAATCGATCCAGCCCGGCAGCACGGTCAGCCGTGCACATTCCATCGGGCCGGTGCCGGGCACTGCCACGGGCATGGCCGCGCGGCGGCGGGCGTCATGTTCGAGCAGCACCTTGCCCGCACCCCAGTTGCGTTCCTTGAGCACCCTCAGGAAGCCGATCAGGTTCTGGTCGCGGATGCGTTCCAATTCGCGGATCGTGTGGTGGCCCGATTGCGCATCCGACTGCCCGGCGATCAGGTCGACAAGTTCATCGTTGAATTCCGGCACATCCATCAGCTTGGTCCAGGGCCAGGTCAGGCAGGGGCCGAATTGCGCCATGAAATGCTTCATCCCTGCCTCACCGCCCGCAACGCGGTAGGTCTCAAACAGGCCCATCTGGCCCCAGCGCAGGCCAAAGCCCATGCGGATCGCCTCGTCGATTTCTTCGGTCGTGGCGACACCGTCTTTGACCAGCCAAAGCGCCTCGCGCCACACGGCTTCGAGGAAGCGGTCGGCGATATGGGCGTCGATCTCTTTGCGCACATGCAGGGGAAACATCCCAATCTCGCGCAGCGTTTCCTTCACGCCTTCGATCAGCGTCGGGTCGGATTTGGCGGATGGCACAACCTCGGCCAGGGGCAGCAGGTAAACCGGGTTGAACGGGTGAGCGACAAAGATGGTCGCCGGATTGGCGGCGTTCTGTTGCAATTCGCTGGGCTTGAAGCCGCTGGTCGATGATCCGATGGGCGTGTCCGGAGCCACCTGTTGAATCTGGGCAAAGACGCGATGCTTCAAGTCCAGCCGTTCAGAGACGGATTCCTGAATGTAATCGGCACCTTCCACCGCCTCGGTGATCGTGCCAGCAAAGGACAGCCTCCCTTCGCTGGGCATCGGGCCATCCGACAGCGCAGGAAGCGCCTTGCGCGCATTGGCGATCACTTCGCCAACTTTGCGCGGGGCTTCCGGATCGGGGTCGAACACCACCACGTCCCAACCATTGAGCAGGAACCGCGCCGCCCAACCGCCGCCGATGACCCCGCCCCCGATGATGCCCGCCTTGCGCGCCATGTCCGTCTCCCGTTTCTGTCTATCCGGCCCAGATCAAGGCCACTATCAGCAGGGCCACCACAGCGGCCCCGATCATCGCCATACGCGGCAGGGTCGGCCCCGCCTGTCCTGCCCCGGCAGGCCGATCCCCAGACGGCCCTCCGGTCTCACTTCCGGCTTGCCGCCCTTTTCCGGCCAAACGCATCGCCTCGTCCGAAAAGGCCACCATCACAGGGGCGCCCGGCGGGACTTGCGGCAGCACCATCCCGTGCCGCGCAGCCAGCGCCTCAGGCGGGACTTCGCCCTGTCGGACGGACTGCGCCTCTTCGGGTGTCACGCGCACCGATGCCCCGATCACCAAAGCCTTGAGCAGAAAGCCAGTCTCCATCGGCTCCAACACCCACCCGTGGCCCAGCGGGATGACCTTGCCTGCCGCGATCAGGGCCTGGGGTGGTGGGATGGGGCCGACTTTTTCCATGCTATTTCGGCAGTGGCGGGCGTTTTTCCAGCTTCAGCCGCGCGCGCACTTCGGCCGGCGTGATAACCCGCGCGCCCATGTTTTCAATGATGCTGCAGGCCCGCTCCACAAGCTGCGCATTCGTGGCCAGCACGCCCTTCTCCAGCCAGAGGTTATCTTCCAACCCCACCCGCACATTGCCCCCTGCCAGCACGGCAGCGGCGACATAGGCCATCTGGTTGCGCCCGATGGAAAAAGCCGACCAATTCCAATTGCTTGGCACGTTGTTGACCATCGCCATGAAGGTGTTCAGGTCATCCGGTGCCCCCCACGGCACGCCCATGCACAGTTGGACCAGCACCGGATCAGGGATCGCGCCTTCCTTGACCAGTTCCTTGGCCAGCCAAAGGTGGCCCGTGTCAAACGCCTCGATCTCGATCCGCACGCCTGCCGCCGTCATGCGTCGCGCCATATCGCGCAGCATGCCGGGGGTGTTGACCATCACGTAGTCGGCTTCGTTGAAATTCATCGTGCCGCAATCGAGCGTGCAGATTTCCGGGCGGCATTCCACGACATGCGCCACCCGTTCCGTGGCCCCGGCCATATCGGATCTGGGGCCGATGCGGCCCATATCCTCGGTCCCTTCGAAATAGATGTCGCCACCCATCCCGGCGGTCAGGTTCAGCACCACGTCGGTGGCAGAATCCCGAATGCGTTCAGTCACTTCGCGGTAAAGCGCAGGGTCGCGGGCGGGTTTGCCGGTTTCCGGGTCCCGTACATGGCAATGCACCACGGCCGCACCCGCCTTGGCCGCCGCAATGGCGCTTTCGGCGATCTGCTGGGGGCTGCGCGGCACATGCGGGCTGCGGTCCTGTGTGCCGCCCGATCCGGTAACGGCACAGGTGATGAAAACCTCGCGGTTCATGGCCAGCGGCATGAAGATCCCTCCCTTGAATTGGGTGCCAGATTAACGGCCTTGCGCCGCTCTGCATTGCACTTTACGCAATATTCATGCCGCAAAGCGCCAGACCTGATAAAGCAAGCATCTTCACGGCCAGCCGGGAACCGCTGACCATCGCGGTGCTGGTGCTGCCGCATGCGTCGATCCTTGAGGTGGCGTCGGTCCTTGATCCGATGCGGGCGGCGAACCGGCATCTGGGGGAAGAGGCCTATCGCTGGCGGGTGGTGTCGCCCGATGGGCGGCCGGTGCCGCTGACCTGCGGGATTGAACTGCCCTCTTCCGGGCCGCTGGGCGCGGCAGAGGGGGCGGATGTGCTGATGGTGATTGTGGGCTATCGGCAGGAAGAGGTGGCAACGCGGGCTTTTCTGCGCGACTTGCGGCGCATCGCGGGGCGGTTTCGCATGGTGGCCGGGGTGGATGCAGGGGCCTGGGTGATGGCGCGGGTGGGGTTGCTGGATGGCTATCGCGCCACCGTCCACTGGGAGGAACTGGAGGATTTTGCCGCTGCATTCCCGCAAATGGAGTGCTTGCCAGACCGATATGTCATTGATCGCAATAGGGTAACTGTCGGTGGGGCGGGGCCTGCGCAGGATTTGATGCTGCATCTGATAGGGGCGCGGCACGGGGCGCCGCTGGCGCGGCAGGTGGCGGCGTCATTCCTGACGACCGAGCGCGCGGGGCATGAACCGCAGGTCGCCCCACCGCAGCGGGATGCGCGGTTGGATGGGCGGGTGGCCGAAGCGATTGCGCGCATGGAGGCGCGGCTGGACGACCCGCCCGCGATGGCGGGGCTGGCGCGGGAAGTGGGGCTGTCGCCCCGGCGCATGGAAAGCCTTTTCCGCCAATACCTTGGCGAAAGCCCGGCCGCCTATGGCCTTGGCCTGCGGTTGCAGGCGGCGCGGCGGATGGTGACGGACACGCGCCACCCGCTGGCCGAGGTGGCGCTGCGGACGGGGTTTTCATCGCCCTCGACGCTCAGCCGGGCGTTCAGCAAGCGGTTCGGCATCGCACCCGGTCGGTTGCGGCGGGAACGAGGCTAAGTCCCTGCGGACGCTGGGTTTATTTTCGACTTTTGGCGGGAGTCCCAGTGCAGCGCGCGGTGCAGCGCCCGGTGCAGACGGGCGTATGCACGCAGCGAACGGTGAATGGGCGTTAACCATAGATGGAATCGACCAAATTCCTTGGAAGGAATTTGCAAAATTCTTCGAAGAATTTTGGTTGCGCTCTTCCACACTGGACGCGCTTCCGACGAGGGTCGCATGGGTATTTGGGCCAAAGTGAAACAGCCTCAGCCCAGATCCTTGGTCTCGGCTGTGGCGCGGCGGAGGGCGGCGAAGAGGCGGCTTTGCAGGGCGTTGCCGATAAGGAGCGCCGCCGAGAGCAGGAGGCCTACGATCCCCGCAGTCAGCGCATAAGCCGTGCTGGTGATCCGCACCGTGGCGCGCAACAGGCGGGCCTTTCCCAGAACCTCGGCCCTTGCCACCACGCGGGGACCCAGCGCCTCGGTCGCGCGGGCGAGGCGGGTGGCATCGGTGGCATCATCAACAAGTGGCAGCAGGTGCAGCGCGGTGGTGGTGTCCGAGGCCGCGCGGATGCGTTCCAGATCGGCGGCGATGCTGACAATCGGGGCGAAGGCATCTGCCCGCAGGCTGGCCGCGATGTCATCCATGCTGCCTGCCCGGCGGAGCGCGATCCAATCCACCCCGTCGGTCGCCGCGCGGGCGAGCGTAGCGTTAAGCCGGGGCGAGAGGCGGCCCATGTTGCGGGCAAGCTTCAGGCCCGATGCCCCAGCCTTGGCCACCAGCGATGTGCCGCCCGAGGCGACGACGGTGACCGTTGCGCCAAGCCCCACGATGGCAAGGGTGACGTCGATCCGGTCAACCTCTTCCCCCGCCATGTAATCAATCGCACCCCGGGTGATGGCGGCCATGTCGCCGATGGGGGTTAGGGCGATGGGGGCATGGCAGAGAAAGACGTTGGAGAGCGAACAGGCGGCAGGGTCATAGGCGCAGGCGGCGCAATTTGCGGCATTGGCAAAGAAGCCCGCATCTTCGGCGCGGGCGGCATCAAAGGCGGCGCGCAAGTCCGGGGGCAGGCTTTGCTCCTGTTCGGTGGCGAGCGCCTCCAGCGCGTCGAGCGCGATCCAGTTGCGCGGGCTTTCCGCAAGGCGCGCGGTGATGCGGTCGGGGATGGTGGTGGGTGCAAGCCGCGCCAGTTGGCGATTGACGGCCGCCGCAACCTCATCCCCTGCCGCGTCGCGATAGGGGGAAAGGGCAGGATCGGCCCAGATGCGGGCAGCGGCGGCAAGGGTCAGGGCCAGCGACGCGACAAGCGCCAGCGTCAACCCCCGCCGCATCCAGCGCCGGAGCCGGTGCCGGATCATCCGCCCGCCACCGGATCAGCCCCGGCGCGAGCGGATCATGCCCACGATATCATAGACCTGATCCAGAATTGGCCGGGCGATGGCATCGGCGCGGTCCGCCCCTGCGCCGAGGATACGGTCAATCTCGGCCGGGTCCTGCATCAGGCGGTTCATTTCCAGCGTGATGGGTTCCAGCTTTGCCACCGCCAGATCGGCCAGCGCGGGTTTGAACGTACCAAACTGCGCGCCGGCATAGTCAGCAATCACCTGTTCCGCCGTATGCCCGGCAAGGGCCGCGTAGATGTTCACCAGATTGCGCGCCTCGGGCCGGTCTTTCAGACCGTCGAGAGTGTCCGGCAGCGGTTCTGGGTCGGTCTTGGCCTTGCGGATTTTCTTGGAAATCGTGTCGGCGTCATCTGTCAGATTGATGCGCGATTGATCGGACGGGTCGGATTTCGACATCTTCTTCGTGCCGTCGCGCAAGCTCATCACCCGTGTTGCCGCGCCTTCGATGACCGGTTCGACGATCGGGAAGAAGTTCACGCCATAGTCATTGTTGAACTTGATCGCGATGTCGCGGCACAGTTCCAGATGCTGTTTCTGGTCATCGCCCACCGGCACATGGGTGGCCTTGTAGGCCAGAATGTCGGCAGCCATGAGCGAGGGATAGGCGAAGAGGCCCAGCGAGACGTTTTCCGAATTCTTGCCAGCCTTGTCCTTGAACTGGGTCATCCGCGACATCCAGCCCATGCGGGCGATGCAGTTGAAGATCCAGCCCAGTTCGACATGTGCCGCAACCTGCGACTGGTTGAACAGGATCGACCGCGCAGGGTCGATCCCGGCTGCGATGAAGGCGGCAGCGCCTTCGCGGGTTTGCTGGCGCAGTTTCACCGGATCTTGCCAGACGGTGATCGCGTGCATGTCGACCATGCAGTAGATCGTTTCGATCCCTTCGTCCTGCTTTTCCACGAAACGCTTCAGCGCGCCGAGGTAATTGCCCAGCGTCAGCCCACCGGAGGGCTGAATGCCGGAGAAGATGCGGGCGGGAAAGGAAGCCTGAGGCGTTTGGACCGGCTCGGCCATGATATGCTCCGTCTGGATAAGGTCGGGCTTTCGGCTTATCGCTGGGGCGGCGGGGCGTCAATCGACGCCGTGGACCGCCGAACCTTGGAAGTGGAAGCACGATGCAGGACCGGAATGCCCCCCCTTTGAACCCGTTGCCGGTGATTGTGTGGATCCTCGCGCTGCCCATCATCGCGATGGAGGTGGTGCTGGGCTTGGGCGGATCGGGCATCGTGGGCGGGATGGAGGGCGCGGGCTGGCGGTTGCAGGCGCTGGAGCAGTTCGTGTTTTCGCCCCCGCTGATGCGGCAGATGATCGAGACGGGGGTTTATCCGGCGGAGCATCTGATGCGGCTGGTGACCTATGTCTTTGTGCATGGCGGCACGACCCATGCGCTGTTCGTCGTGGTGATCCTGCTCGCGCTGGGGAAAATGGTGGGTGAGGTGTTCCGCTGGTGGGCGGTGGTGGTGGTGTTCTTTGGTGCAGCCATTGCCGGGGCGTTGGCCTTCATGGCGGTGCCGGGAAATGCGGCGCCGTTGTTCGGAGGCTATCCCGCGGTGTACGGGCTGATCGGGGCGTTCACCTTTCTGCTTTGGGTCAATCTGGCGGCAGCGGGGGCGAACAAGTATCGCGCGTTTACTTTCATCGGGTTCCTGCTGGGGGTGCAGCTTCTGTTCGGGCTGTTCTTCGGTGGGGGGTATGAATGGGTGGCCGATCTGGCGGGGTTTGCCTGCGGGTTCCTGCTTTCCTTCGTGGTCAGCCCCGGGGGATGGGGGCGGGTGCTGGCGAAGATGCGGCAGCGCTAGGGTTTAGCGCTTGCGGCGCAGGGCAGAGGTCACGTCGGACAGCCGTGCCGCGCCGAGGGTGAAGGCGGCGGCGGCGTAGGTGGCCATGCCCGCGGTGACGAGGGCAGCAAGGGCGGCGTAGCGCCAGCCTTCGGTACCAAGCGCGGGGCCAAGGGCGATGGTGCCGCCCCAAAGCGCCACGCCCATCAGGAGGCTTGCGGCGATGATGCGCGGCAGGCGGCGACGGAAGCGGTCATCAAAGCGGGCCTCGGGGCCCATTTTGCGGGTGCCGTGCCAGAGTTGGAAAACCATCGTCCAGCCTGCGATGGTGGTGGCGAGTGCCGCGGCCGCGAAGCCGATCAGCGGCAGCAGGCCCACGGCGACGACGGCATTCACGATCATCGACCACACGGCAAAGCGAAAGGGGCTGCGGGTGTCTTCGCGGGCGTAGTAGAGCGGCTGGAACACCTTGTGCAGCACAAAGGCGGGCAGGCCCGCGCCGTAGATGGCCAGTGCCAGTGCGGTGGCGGCGGCGTCATCCGCGCCGAAAGCGCCGCGCTGGAACAGGACGGTGGTCAGCGGCAGGGCGATGACCACAAGGGCCACGGCGGCGGGGATGGTCAGGAACAGCGCGAATTCGGTGCCGCGGTTGAAGGAGGCGCGGCCCCCTTCGGCATCCCCCGCGCGCAAGCGGCGAGAAAGGTCAGGCAGCAGGACGGTGCCCACGGCAATAGCGACGACGCCGAGGGGGAGTTGGTAAAGGCGATCAGCGTAGGAAAGCCAGGCCACAGCGCCTTCGGTGAAAGAGGCGACCTGACGGCCTACAAGAAGGTTCACCTGCACCACACCGCCCGCCAGCACGGCAGGGGCTGCGATGATGGCAAGGCGTTTGAGTTCCGGGGTCATCCGGGGCCAACCGGGCGTGAAGCGAAAACCCGCGCGGTGGGCAGAGACCCATGTGAAAGCCAGCTGCGCGATGCCGGTCAGCGGCACGGTCCAGGCCAGCGTCAGCCCCATATTCCAGCCCCAATGATCGGCCAGAAGCATGGCGGCAATGAACATGAGGTTCATCAGGACGGGCACGAAACTGGCTTCGGTAAAGCGGCCAAAGGCGTTCAACACGCCAGACAGCAGCGCCACCAGCGAGATGAAGAGGATGTAGGAAAACGAGATGCGGCCGAATAGCACGGCAAGGTCAAACCTTGCGTCGCCCGCAAAGCCTGATGCCATGAGCCAAACCAGCCAAGGCATGGCAAGCGTGCCCAGCACCGAAAAGACGATCAGGATACCCGCCAGCCCGTTAAAGGCGTCGCGGGCAAAGCCCTGCGCATCTTCGCCGCCTTCCAGCTTTTTGGAAAACATCGGTACAAAGGCCATATTGAACGCGCCTTCGGCAAAAAAGCGGCGGAACATGTTGGGCAGCGAAAACGCGATCAGGAACGCCTCGGCCACCGGGCCTGCGCCCAGATAGGCCGCCATCATCACATCACGGGCAAAGCCCGCCCCGCGCGACAGCAGCGTCCAGCCCCCGACGGTGAGGATCGACCGGATGAGACGGATCGGTTGCATCAGCCCTGACCCTGCGCCCGTTCCGCGCCTTCGGCGATGGCTTGGCGCAGCTTCTTTTCCAGCGCTTCCTGTTTGCTTTTGGCGTGGAGTTTCAGGCCGAACATGTCTTTCACATAGAAGCTGTCGACCACCTGCGCGCCGAAGGTCGCGATCACGGCGCTGGCGATATAGATGTTGTTGCCCGCCAGCGTGCGCGTCAGATCATAAAGCAGACCGGGGCGGTCGCGGGTATCCACCTCGATGATGGTATAGATATCGGACCCTTCATTGTCGAAGGTGATATGGGTGGGAAAGCGGAACTCGCGTTCGCGCTTTTTCACCTTGTCGCGGTCTTTCAGGGCGTCGCGCGGGACAACCTCGCCGCGCAATGTCTTGTCGATCATGGCCCGCAGGCGCGGCAGGCGCATCACCTCATAGGGGCGGCCATCGCCATCCTGCACCCAGAAGACGGCGGTGGCATAGCCGTCCTTGGATGTATAGGTCCGCGCATCAACGACGTTTGCCCCCACCAGCGCCAAGGCCCCGGCAAGGCTCGAAAAGATGCCGGGGTGATCGGCCAGCGCGAAACAGGCGCGGGTGGCATCGCGATCCGGGTCGGGGTGCAGGTCGATGCGGATATCCGTATCCGGCAAATCCTTCAGCAGATGGGCAAAGACACCATGCGTTTCGGTCGGCAGGCCCTGCCAATAGGGCGCGTAATGGCGCGTGGTTTCATGCCGCAGATCGGCGGCGGGCCAATCGGCCAGGCGTTCGCGCAGGGCGCGCTTTGCCTCATCCTCGCGGTTTTCGCGGTTGAGCGATTCAAGCCCCGCCTCCAGCGCTGTGGCGGTCTGGCCATAAAGCTGGCGCAGAAGCATGGCCTTCCAGTTGTTCCATGTGCCGGGGCCGACGCCGCGGATATCGCAGACGGTCAGCACCGTCAGCAAATCCAGCCGCTTGCGCGATTTCACCACCTTTGCGAAATCGCGCACGGTGCGCGGATCGCCGATATCGCGTTTCTGCGCGGTGTCCGACATCAGCAGGTGATAGCGCACCAGCCATTCGACGGTTTCCGTTTCCTCGGCCGACAGGCCAAGGCGCGGGCAGACGCGGCGGGCAATCTGCGCGCCAAGGATCGAATGATCGTCAGGCCGACCCTTGCCGATATCGTGCAGGAACAGCGCGATATAGAGGATCTTGCGGTTCACCCCGGCCTCAAGAATGCCCGATACGACGGGCAGTTCTTCAACCAGTTCGCGACGTTCGATCTGCGCGAGGATCGAGATGCACTGGATGATGTGTTCGTCCACCGTGTAGTGATGGTAGACGTTGAACTGCATCATCGCGACGACGGGTTCGAACTCGGGGATGAAGGCGCCCAGCACGCCCAATTCGTTCATCCGGCGCAAGGCGCGTTCGGGGTTGCCGTGTTTGAGCAGCAGGTCGAGGAAGATCTGCACCGCCTCGGGGTCGGATTGCATGTCTTCGTCGATCAGGTCCAGCCGGGCGGCAATCTGGCGCATGATGTTGGGGTGCAGCAGATAGCCGGTGCGCAGCGCCTCTTCAAATGCGCGCAGGATGTTCAGCTTGTCGGCGAAAAAGCCCGGCGGATCGACGATATCCAGCCGCCCCTGCACCAGCTTGTAGCCCGGCTTTACCCGCTTGGTCCGGCGGAACATGCCCATCAGGCTGGCCTCTGCCTTGGCGTGGCGGGCCTCAAGCTGGGTCAGGAAGACACGGGTCAGTTCGCCCACGCGGGTGGCGTGGCGGAAATAATCCTGCATGAAATGTTCAACGGCGCGTCTGCCGCCCTTGTCGGTATATCCCATGCGGGCGGCCACCTCGACCTGCAGGTCGAAGGTCAGCTGATCCATGGCGCGACCGGTGATGTGATGCAGATGGCAGCGCGCGGCCCATAGGAAATCTTCGGCGCGGGTGAAGACATCGTATTCTTCGCGGCTGAGCAGGCCCGCCGCGACCAGACCTTCGGAATCGGCCACACGGTTGAGGTATTTACCGATCCAGTACAGGGTTTGCAGATCGCGCAGGCCGCCCTTGCCCTCTTTCACGTTGGGTTCCAGAACGTAGCGCTGCCCACCCTGCCGTTTGTGACGATCGGCGCGTTCGCGCAGCTTGGCGTCGATGAATTCCGGGCCGGTGTTGCGGAACAATTCACCCCAGAGCCTGTCGCCCAGTTCGGTGGCGAGCGGTTCGTATCCGGCGATAAAGCGGTGTTCCAGAAGGGCGGTGCGGATGGTGATATCCTCGCGCCCCAGACGCAGACAATCCTTCACCGTGCGCGAGGCGTGGCCGACCTTCAGCTTCAGGTCCCACAGCATGTAGAGCATGGATTCGATCACCGATTCCGCCCAGGGCGTGATCTTCCACGGGGTAAGGAACAGCAGATCGACATCGGAATGCGGGGCCATTTCCGCCCGGCCATAGCCGCCTACTGCGAGGACGGTCATGCGTTCCGCCTCGGTCGGATTGGAGAGCGGGTGCAGGGTGCGGCGGGCGATGTCGAAGGCGGTGGCGACAAGGCCATCGGTCAGATGTGCCTGTGCGCGGATCAGGGCGCGGGCGTCATGTGGGCGCGCGGTGAAGGCCGCGGTCAGGGCGGCGTTGCCCTTGGTGCGGGCGTCTGTCAGGTGGCGGACTGTGATGGCGCGCGCGGCCTTGGGATCGGCGGCGCCAGCAAGATCGGCGATGATGGCCGCGCGCAGGGCGGGCACGTCGATGATCTGCGCCCCCGGCAGGATCATGCCGGGGGGTTCGGGGGGAAGTGCGCGGTCGGATGGGGCCAGCGCGGCCTTGGTCATGGCGGACGGCCCTGTCGTCGCGTCAGAAGCCCGCGCCGCCAAAGCTGCGCGGTGCCGGGTCGATCAGCGTGACAGCGCTGTTCTGGATGCGCGCGATGGCAAGGCCGCGTTCGTTGGTGCCATCGTTCAGCAGGCGGAACACGCCGTTCACGCCGACAAAACCCGCCCCTTGGGTGAGCGAGGCGCGGTCCATGCCGCGGCCCTGCTTGGCCAGTGCGCCAATGGCGGCGATGCCGTCATAGGCGATGGCCGACACCGGATGCGGCTGTTCGCCGAACGCCGCTTGGTAGCGGGCCTGATATTGCGCGAACAGCGCCGGGTCGGGCATGGCAAAGATGCCGCCCTGCACACCGGGCAGCGACAGGGTGGCGGCCGGAATGTCCCAACGGGTAAGGCCCACATATTGCGTGGTGGCCGGGCTGACGCCGTTTTCCGACAGAAGCTGTGTGACCAGCGGCAATGCGCCCGCCGTATCGGCGGTCAGGAAGACCGCCTGCGCGCCGGTGGATTTCGCCTGCGCCGCGATGGCGGGGACGGCCTGAACGATGCCGTTTTGCGAGAATTCGTAAGACCCGGTCGCCACGATGCTGCCTCCGGCAGCGGTCACGCCGCGCTGGATGGCCGTGCGTCCCGCTTCGCCCTGGGCGTTGCGGTCATGCACGATCATGATCTTGGACTGGCCGTTGCGGACGGCATAGGTGGCAAGGCGGCGGGCGGTGTTGTCGAAGGTGGGGCCAAGGACAAAGACATTGCCCCCGGCGATGGCCGGGTTGTTCGAAAAGCTCAGCACGTTCACCCCGGCAGAGGCCACGGCGACGCCTGCGGCATTCGCCTCTTCGGCGAAAACGGGGCCGAGGATCACGACCGCGCCATCGGCAATCGCCTGCGTGGCGGCGGCGCTGGCCTGTCCGGGCTGGCCAGCGGTGGGATAGACACGCAGGTCGATCTGCACGCCACCAAGATCGGTGATCGCCAGACGCGCGGCGTTTTCGATCGACCGGGCGAGAAGCTGGTCACTGGCCTGCCCCGACCCCGACGGCACCAAAAGAGCCACCGGCACGGCGTTGCCCGATGGAACGGTGGTGCCCACGCTGGGCTGACAGGCCGCAAGCACAACCGCAGACAAGGCAAGAACAGCCCGACCCAACGACTTGCGGGCAGTGCGCAAAACAGAGAACATGCGGTTTCCTCACTCCTTGGTCGCGGCAACGCGCGCCGGCCTTTAACTGCGGGCAAGCGTAAGGGGTTCCACCGGGGAAGTAAACTTGTCAGGGGAGCCCCGCGCATGCCTTCGCCCAACCCGGCCTGGGAGATCAAACCGCTTGCCGCAGGTCTTTACCTTGTCGCCACCCCCATCGGCGCGGCGCGTGACATCACGCTGCGCGCGCTGGATATCCTTGCCTCGGCCGATGTGCTGGCGGCCGAGGACACGCGCACGTTGCGGCATCTGATGGAAATTCACGGCATCCCTCTGAACGGGCGGCAAGTGATCCCGTGCCATGACCATAACGAGGCTGCCGCCGCCCCGCGCCTGCTGCGTGCGGTGGCAGAGGGAAAGTCGGTCGCCTATGCGTCCGAGGCGGGCACGCCGCTGGTATCGGACCCCGGTTTCGTGATTGCGCGCGAAGCAGTCGCGCAAGGGCTGCCGGTGATCGCAGCGCCCGGTGCATCGGCGGTGCTGTGTGCGCTGGCGGTTGCGGGCTTGCCGGCGGACCGGTTTCATTTTGCTGGCTTCCCCCCGGCCACGCACAGCGCGCGGCTGCGGTTTCTGGAAGAGTTGCGCGAGGTGCAGGCGACGCTGGTGCTCTACGAATCGCCCAAACGGCTGGCGGCGTCGCTGGCCGATGCTGCCACCGCGCTGGGGCCGGGCCGACAAGGCGCTGTGTGCCGGGAATTGACCAAGCGATTCGAAGAGGTGATCCGCGCACCGCTGGGCGAACTGGCAACGACCTTTGCCGCACGCGAGGTGAAGGGAGAAATCGTGGTACTGATCGACCGCGCCGACCTGACCCGCGCCGATTCCACCACCTGGGAAGAGGCGCTGGACCGCGCCATGACCACCCTATCGGTCAAGGACGCCGCCGCCATGGTGGCCGAAGCCTTCGATCTGCCGCGCCGGGATGTGTATCAGGTGGCGCTGGCGCGGGGAAAAGGGCGTTAGGGAAATCTTCGGAAATTTGTTGCAGTCTTGGGGGGAGCGGGCAAAATCCGGGCGGCAGTAAGGGGTGAAGTGGATGCAGATTTGTGACGATGTTCGGGGCATCACGCCTGCCGCTTCGGACGCGCAGGTGGTTCGGGGAAAAAGGTCCTATCTGGCAGGATTGGCAGCCGAAGATCAGGTCGCGCGCCATTATTCGGGTGGCGGGATGCCGGTCTGCGCGCGCCGTTGGCGCGGACGTGCAGGTGAAATCGATATCATCGCCCGGGATGGGGACAAGGTGGTTTTCATTGAGGTGAAGCAAAGCCGCACGCATGACGAGGCGGCGGCGCATTTGACCCCTTGGCAGATGCAGCGGATCTGGAACACGGCCGAGGAATTTTTGGCAGGCGAACCGCAAGGGGCGCTGACCGATGTGCGCATCGACGTGGCTTTGGTTGATGGCATGGGGCGGATCGAAATCCTCCAGAACGCCTATGCGGCCTGAGGCTTGCCATTTCGCGGTTGCGGGTGGCTAGGCGCGGCAATCGGGCAGGGTGCGGTCGGACGATTCATTCACGCGGGCTGCTGTTCTGCCCGGCAGGAGGCCATGGCCGCAGACAGGCGCGGGACTGGTTTGCATCCGGGGCGCGGTTGCGCCATCAAGGGGTGACTGACAGCCCGGAGTGAAAGATGCCTCTCAAGGTCGCCCTGCAGATGGACCCGATCGGTTCGGTGAACATCAACGCTGATTCCACCTTTCGGATCGCGCTTGAGGCGCAGGCACGGGGGCATTCGCTGTTTTTCTACACGCCGGACCGGCTGGCCTTTGTCGAAGGCCGGGTGATGGCGCGGGGCTGGCCGATCGAGCTGCGCCGCGAGGTGGGCAATCACGTGACCTATGGCGAGGAAACCGAGGTCGATCTTTCCGATTTCGACGTGGTCTGGCTGCGGCAGGATCCGCCTTTCGATATGGGCTACATCACCACGACGCATCTGCTGGACATGATCCATCCCGGCACGCTGGTGGTGAATGATCCGTTCTGGGTGCGCAACTTTCCGGAAAAGCTGCTGGTCCTGCGCTTTCCCGATCTGACGCCGCCCACGGCGATTGCCCGCGATCTGGCCACGATCCGCGCCTTCAAGGCGCGCCATGGCGACATCATCCTGAAGCCGCTTTATGGCAATGGCGGCGCGGGGGTGTTCCGTTTGGACCCGAATGACCGCAACCTCGCCTCGCTGCACGAAATGTTCACCGGCATGAACCGCGAGCCGCTGATCGTGCAGAAGTTCCTGCCGGCTGTGTCAAAAGGCGACAAGCGGGTGATTCTGGTGGATGGCGAGCCCATCGGTGCGATCAACCGCGTGCCGCAGGATGGCGAGACACGGTCGAACATGCATGCGGGGGGGCGGCCCGAAAAGATCGGGCTGACAGAGCGCGATCTGGAGATTTGCGTGCGGATCGGGCCGGTTCTGCGCGAAAAGGGACAGGTTTTCGTGGGCATCGATGTGATCGGCGACTGGCTGACCGAGATCAACGTAACCTCGCCCACAGGATTGCAGGAACTCGAGCGGTTCGACGGCACCAATGGGGCTGCACGCATCTGGGAAGCGATCGAGGCGAAGCGGTCGCGGTAAGGGCGAATTTTCTGCGAAAATTCGAGGCTGCCTTCTGCGAAGGCAGTTTTGTGCGCGGCTCAAGTGAGCCTGGGCTGACGCTGAATTTTCGCAGGAAATTCGTTGCGTCAGCCCTTTGCTCCGATGACCAGACGGTAACCGACGGCTTCGGCGATGTGTGGGCGGCGGACGGCTTCGCTGCCGTCCAGATCGGCGATGGTGCGGGCCACGCGCAGGATGCGGTGATAGCCGCGCGCCGTCAGGCCAAAGCGTTCGGCGGCGCGCGCCAGAAAAGCACGCCCCTCGGCATCGGGGCTGGCGGTTTCTTCCAGCAGGCTGCCCTCCATATCGGCATTCACCCGCAGACTGGGATGGGCGGCGAAGCGCGCGGCCTGTCGGGCGCGGGCGGCGGCGACGCGGGCGGCGACGGTGGCAGAGGTGTCGCCGGTCGGTGGCAGATCAAGATCCTGCCACGCCACGGGCGGCGCCTCTACCCGCAGATCGAAGCGGTCCATAAGGGGGCCCGAGATGCGGCCCAGATAATCCTCGCCGCAGATCGGGGCCTTGGTGCAGGCGCGGGCCGGATCGGTGAGATAGCCGCATTTGCAGGGGTTGGCGGCGGCGATCAGCAGGAAACGGCAGGGATAGCGGATATGGGCATTGGCGCGGGCGACCACGACTTCGCCCGTCTCAATCGGTTGGCGCAGGGTTTCCAGAACGGGGCGCGCGAATTCCGGGAATTCATCCAGAAAGAGCACCCCATTATGGGCAAGGCTGATTTCACCCGGTTTCGCGCCTTTGCCGCCGCCCACGATGGCGGCCATGGACGCGGTATGATGCGGTTCGCGGAAGGGGCGGCTGCGGGAGATGCCGCCTTCGCTGATCAACCCCGCCAGCGAATGTACCATGGAGGTTTCCAGCGCCTCGGCCGCCGAAAGGGGCGGCAGGATGCCGGGCAGGCGGGCGGCAAGCATGGATTTACCCGAGCCGGGGGTCCCGATCATCAGCATGTGGTGGCGGCCTGCGGCGGCGATTTCCAGCGCCCGCTTGGCGCGTTCCTGACCCTTGACCTCGCGCAGGTCGCGCGGGGCGGGGCCGGTGGTGACCTCGCCCGCCTCGGCGGGCGTCAGGGCCATCTGGCCGGTGTAGTGGCGCACGACCTCATCCAGCGAGGCTGCCGCGAGCACCTGCACCGCACCGACCCAGGCCGCCTCGGGGCCCGAGGCGCGGGGGCAAAGGAGCGCGCGGTCCTCCTCGGCGGCGGCCATGGCGGCGGGCAGCGCACCCGCGACGGCGATCAGGCGGCCATCGAGGGACAATTCCCCAAGCGCCACCGTCGCCTCGACCATATCCTTGGGGATGATGTCGAGCGCGGCGAGCAAGGCCAACGCGATGGGCAGATCGAAATGCGATCCTTCCTTGGGCAGGTCGGCAGGGGAGAGGTTCACGATGATCCGGCGCGAAGGGAGCGCGATGGACAGGGCGGCAAGGGCGGCGCGCACGCGTTCCTTCGCCTCGGACACGGCCTTGTCGGGCAGGCCCACCACGCCGAAATAGGGCATGCCGGGGGCCACGGCGCATTGCACCTCGACCATCCGCGCCTCAACCCCTTCGAAGGCCACCGTAAAGGCCCGTGCCAGCATGATCCCCGCCCTTTTGCCCGGTGTGAGCCTAGGGCGGGAATGGTTTACGATCGGTAAATTGCCATGAAAGCGGGCCAGGCTTCGGGGTCGGCCACCGTTTTGTCGCGGCAGAATGCGTTGCAAAAGCCAAAGCGGCGGCCATCCAATTCCAGCGCATGGGTGACAGGGGTGCCGGAATAAGGGCAGAGGGCGTTTTCGGTATCCAACCCCTCGACCGCCCGCGCGGGCAACGGCGTGGGGCCGGGCCAGGGGCGGGTGGGGTAGTCGCGGCGATAATAGTCCTGATCCGCGCCGTCGATCAGGCCCATGGCCCGCCAGCGGCGGAAGGACGGGTGCGAAAGGTGGGCCGCGACATAGTCCATCCCGGCAGAGCCCATGGGAAGGTCATAGGTGGCGATGCGGGTGGCGACGGGGGCGAAGAAAGCATCGGCGGCCGAATAGTCGCCACAGAGCCAAGGGCCGGTACTGCCCGTCTGTTCGCGCGCCCAGCCCCAGATCACCTGCAACCTGTCCAGATCGGCCAACACTTCGGGCGGGGGGCTGCAATCGGTATAGCTGACACGCAGGTTCATCGGGCAATAGCCGCGCAGGGCGGTAAATCCTGCATGCATTTCGGCCGCCAGAACGCGGGCAATGGCGCGGGCCTTTGGGTCCGCAGGCCACAGCCCCGCCTCAGGGTGGCGGGAGGCGAGTTCCTCGGCAATGGCGATGGTTTCTGGCACAACCACGCCATCGGGGGTGCGCATGGTGGGTGCGGTTTTGGCGGGGTGAAACTGCTTGAGCAGGGTGGGCAGTTCATCGGTATAGAGCCGCGCGCGGTGGAGCTTTACCGGAATGCCGAAAGCATCGAAGAAGAGCCAGCCCCGCAGGCTCCAGGATGAATAGGCACGGTCGCCGATCACGAGGTCATAGGTCATAGGTACATCCCCTGTTTCGGGGCGACCCTAGCCTGCCGCAGCGCGGCAGGGAAATGGCCTTTGCTGATGCGATACATCACGGGCTGTGATCACAAACGGCGTCAGGGGCAGTGGTTGACCGCAATCAGCGCGCGTCCTTGCGGGCCATGGTCGATGCGAGTGACCGACAGATTGTCGATGCCTTGGGCGAAGACCTCGGCCGGGGTGCAGGCGCGGGCGGCCTGCACCTGTGTAAGGATGGCACCGAAATGCGCGACGATCACCAGATCGCGCCCAGGGTGGGCCGATATCAGCCGGTCCACGGCGGCGGTGACGCGGGCGGCGGCGGTGTTCCAGCTTTCGCCACCCGGCGGCGTGTGGTCGCCCGGGTCTTCCCAATAGGCGCGGGACAGGTCGGGGTGGGTTTGGGCGATCACATCCCAGGGCTGGCCGTCCCAGTCCCCGAAATGCAATTCGCGCAGGGCGGGATCATGCGGCAGGCGGTGGCGGCCATGGGCCAGCGCATCGGCTGTGGCAGAGGCGCGGATCAGATCGGACGAGATCAGCATCGCATCCCGTGGCAAATGGGCATCCAGCCGGGCGATGCGGGCATGGTCAGACAGATCGGCAGGCACATCGCGCCAGCCGACCATGGTTTTCTCATGCGTCGGGCCGTGACGGACCATCCAGAGCCGGGTCACATCCATGACGGCATCCGCCCTTTGAGCAGCAGGGGCAGCCCCGCCATCACTCCGACCACCAGATCGGCCTGCGCGGCCATGCGCTGGTTCAACCGCCCCTGCGCATCGCGGAAGGTGCGGGCAAGGGCATTGTCGGGGACGATGCCCCAGCCAACCTCATTGGACACCATGATCACCGGGGCGGGGCAGCCCGCCAGTGCAGCCAGCAGCGATGCGGTTTCCGTCTCAAGATCATGGTCGGCCAGCAGGTGGTTGGTCAGCCACAAGGTGGCGCAATCGACCAGCACCACCTCGCCCTGCCCTGCCCCGGCCAAAGCGGCGCAGAGGTCAAGCGGAGCCTCGATCGTTTCCCACCCTGCCCCCCGGTCGGCCCGGTGGCGGGCGATACGGTCGCGCATCTCATCATCCCAGGCCTCGGCCGTGGCGATATAGCGGCGCGGGCGGGTGCTGCCGGTGGCCAGCCGTTCGGCAAGGGCCGACTTGCCCGACCGTGCGCCGCCGATCACAAAGGTGAATCGTGGAAGCAAGAAAATTTCGTCGGTGATTGATCCAGTCAAGTGCGCGCCCCGTATCTATCCTTGAAAATGGCAGGAAATGCCTCTGCGCGTTGTCTGACTGGGGGTTCATCATGGCGCTCGACGGATATAACGACCAAACGATGTCTCGCCAAGCGATGCGGGCGGAACTTCTGGATGCGGAAACGGAATTGCGGCTGGCTTATGCCTGGCGCGATCAGCGCGATGAACAGGCGCTACATCGGCTGGTGACAGCTTATATGCGGCTGGCGATCAGTATGGCGGCGAAGTTCCGCCGTTATGGCGCGCCGATGAATGACCTGATCCAAGAGGCCAGCCTTGGCCTGATGAAGGCGGCCGAAAAGTTCGATCCCGATCGTGGGGTGCGCTTTTCCACATATGCCGTGTGGTGGATCAAGGCGAGCATTCAGGATTACGTGATGCGGAACTGGTCCATGGTGCGGACGGGTTCCACCTCCAGCCAGAAGGCGCTGTTCTTCAACCTGCGCCGGGTGCAGGCCAAGCTGGAGCGTGAAGCATCGCAGCGCGGCGAAACGCTGGATCAGTTCCAGCTGCGTCAGTTGGTGGCCACCGAAGTGGGCGTGTCGCTGGCGGATGTAGAGATGATGGAAGGGCGGCTGTCGGGTTCCGACTTTTCGCTGAACGCGGCGCAGTCGACAGATGAAGACGGGCGCGAATGGATTGACGCGCTGGAAGATGATGGCCCGCAGGCGGCCGAGTCGGTGGAAGTGGCGCATGATGCGGAACGCCTGCGCCAGTGGCTGGTGACGGCAATGGCCGCGCTGAATGCGCGCGAGCGGTACATTGTGGCCGAACGCAAGCTGAAGGATGAGCCGCGCACGCTGGAATCGCTGGGCGAAGAGCTGGGCTTGTCGAAAGAACGGGTGCGCCAGTTGGAAGCCGCGGCCTTCGCCAAGATGCGCCGCAGCCTGGAGCAGCAATCGCGCGAGGTTGTCGCGTTGCTGGCATGATGCGTGCCGTGATCCCCGTGCTGCTGGCGCTGCATCTTGGCGGGGCGGCAGCAGCACGTGAGATCGCGCCGGATGCTTTGGACAGCCTGCCGATGGTGGATGTCGTCGTGTTGGGCGAGGTGCATGACAACCCGGCCCATCACCGCAATCAGGCGCGGGCGTTGCGTGCCATCGCCCCTGCCGCGTTGGTGTTTGAGATGTTGCAGCAGCAGCATGTGGATGCCCTGCCCGACGATCTGACGGACCGCGATGCGGTTCAGGCCGCGACGGAGTGGGAAGCGCGGGGCTGGCCCGATTTTTCCATGTATCACCCGCTGTTCACCGCCGCGCCCGACGCCCGCATCTATGCGGGCGATGTGCCCCGCCCCATCGTGACGCGGGCGCTGCGTGAAGGGGCCGCGGTGGCCTTTGGCGACGCGGCGGCGCAGTTCGGGCTGACGACGCCATACCCGCCCGACGTGCAGAAGGAACGC
Source organism: Paracoccaceae bacterium (assembly GCA_022843025.1). Lineage (GTDB taxonomy): Bacteria > Pseudomonadota > Alphaproteobacteria > Rhodobacterales > Rhodobacteraceae > Paragemmobacter. The sequence goes on from JALHOL010000005.1 coordinate 148,861, forward strand.
GAGACCGATCTTCTGGCCGCACATTGCTTTGCCATGCCTGCCGACGCGATGGGCGGCATGGTGGAGGCGCAGCGCCTGCGCGATGCCGTGCTGGCGCAGGCGGCGCTGACGGCACTGCGCGAAACGGGCGGCCCGGTGGCGGTGATCACCGGGGTGGAACATGCGCGCACCGATATCGGGGTGCCCGCGCTGATCCGGCAGGCGCAGCCGGGGGTGACGGTGCTGTCCATCGGGCAGGTGGAACAGGTGCCGAGCGGGCGGCCCCCGCATCATTTGTGGATCGTGACGGATGGCGTGGCCGACCGGGGCGATCCCTGCGAAGCCTTCGGGTCGACCGAAGGCTGAGGCGCGCCAATCAGGATGCAAGGTTGAGTTTGCGCCCGCGCACCCCTACACCAAGGGCTGACAGGACAAGCGGAGCCTTCCGATGCTGGCCGACAAGCGCATCCTTTTGATCATCGGGGGCGGCATTGCCGCCTACAAGTCGTTGGAACTGATCCGGCTTTTGCGCAAGGCGGGCGCGGCGGTGACGCCCGTGCTGACCAAAGCGGCGGCAGAGTTCGTGACGCCGCTGTCGGTTTCGGCCTTGGCGGGAGAGAAGGTCTATACCCAGTTGTTCGACCTGACGGATGAGGCCGAGATGGGCCATATCCAATTGTCGCGTGTTGCGGACCTGCTGGTCGTGGCCCCGGCGACCGCGGACCTGATGGCCAAGATGGCGCAAGGGCGGGCGGATGATCTGGCATCGACCCTGCTTTTGGCCACGGACACGCCGGTGATGATTGCCCCAGCGATGAACGTGCGGATGTGGCAGCACCCGGCGACGCAGCGGAATATTGCGGTTCTTCAAGGGGATGGCGTCCGCCTCATCGGCCCGGATGAGGGCGAGATGGCCTGTGGCGAATACGGGCCCGGGCGGATGGCGGAACCCGCAGCAATACTAGAGGCGATCCGGGGCGCGCTGACGGCGGGGCCGCTGGTGGGAAAGCACGTGCTCGTGACCTCGGGGCCGACGCATGAACCAATTGATCCGGTACGCTATATCGCCAACCGATCCTCTGGCGCGCAGGGCACGGCGATTGCCGCGGCGCTGCGCGATCTGGGCGCGCGGGTGACGTTCGTGACAGGGCCAGCCACAGTGCCGCCACCCCACGGGGTGGATGTGGTGCGGGTGGAAACCGCGCGGGCCATGCTGGCAGCGGTGGAGGCGGCACTTCCCGCCGATGCCGCCGTAATGGCGGCCGCAGTGGCCGATTGGCGGGTGGCCGAGGAATCGCGCAGCAAGATCAAGAAGGTGGCAGGCGCGGCCCTGCCCGTGCTGAGCTTTGCCGAAAATCCCGATATCCTGAAAACCGTGGCGCAATCCTTGACCCACCGCCCCCGGCTGGTGGTGGGCTTTGCCGCGGAAACCGATGATGTGCTGGCGCATGCGCAGGCAAAGCTCGCGCGCAAGGGATGCGATTGGATCGTGGCCAATGACGTATCGCCGGAAACCGGCATCATGGGCGGGGCCGAGAATGCGGTGACATTGATTTCCGCCGCAGGATCAGAGGCTTGGCCGCGCCTGCCCAAGGACGAGGTGGCGCGCAGGCTGGCCCTGCGGATCGCCGGGGCGCTGGCGTGAAGACAAAATTCTTCGAAGAATTTTGCCAAGAATTTTCGAAAATTCTTGGGTGCAGGAGGGGTGAATGACGCCAGTGCTGAAAGTGCTGTGGGAAGACTGGGCGGATCGCGCCCTTGGCCTGCCCGCCTATGAAACGCCCGGCGCGGCGGGGGCGGACCTGCGCGCCAATCTGCCGCCGGAACAGCGGGATACAGGGTTCACGCTGGCCCCGATGCAGCGGGCGATCGTGCCGACAGGGCTGCGGGTGGAGATCCCGTTCGGGTTTGAGATGCAGATCCGGCCCCGGTCGGGCCTTGCGCTGAAGCATGGCATCACCCTGCCCAACACGCCCGGGACCATCGACAGCGATTATCGCGGGCCGCTGGGTGTGGCGCTGGTCAACCTTGGGGATGCGCCCTATGTCATCGCCCATGGCGACAGGGTGGCGCAAATGATTGTGGCGCCCGTTATTCAGGTGGGATTTCAAGTGGTTGACAGCCTGACGGATACGGCGCGGGGCGAAGGCGGCTTCGGGTCCACGGGGACGCGATGATCCTTGTTCTGGCGATGGCGGGGGCGCTCTGGGGGATCGGGGCGCTGATGAAGGTGCCGTCATCGGTACGGTTTGCCATGCTGGCGCTGCTTTGGGCGGCGGTGGTGGGGCTGCATGTGGCGCTGCCGGACGGGCATCCGCTGCGGTTGGCGACAGGCGGCGCGGCGCAGGGCTGGGTGGCGCTGGGGATCCTCGCGGCGCTGGTGCTGGCCTATCGGGCGGGGCTGCGGCGGTTGCGGGCCAAGGTGGCCCCTGTGGCGGCGCAAGCGCCGTCAGGGGCCTTTCGCCCGGCGGAACTGGATCGCTATGCGCGGCATATCATGCTGCGGGAAATCGGCGGGCCGGGGCAGAGAAAGCTTAAGAATTCCAAGGTATTGGTGATTGGCGCCGGGGGGCTTGGCTCGCCTGCGCTGCTGTATCTGGCGGGGGCCGGGGTGGGGGTTCTGGGCTTTGTCGATGATGACATGGTCGATGGGTCCAACCTGCAGCGCCAGATCATCCATGCCGATCAGCGGATCGGGATGCCCAAGGTATTTTCGGCCGAAATCGCCCTTCGCGCGCTGAACCCGTTCATCGAGTTGCGTCCCTATCACCGGCGGCTGGATGAGGCGGCGGCGCGGGCGCTGTTTGCCGATTATGACCTGATCCTCGACGGGACCGACAATTTCGACACCCGCTACATGGTGAACCGTCTGGCGGTGGAATTGGGCAAGCCGTTGATTTCCGGGGCAATCACGCAGTGGGAGGGGCAGCTTTCGCTGTTTGATCCGGCCCATGGTGGGCCCTGTTATGAATGCGTCTTTCCCACCCGGCCGGCGCCGGGGATGGTGCCGACCTGTGCCGAGGCGGGGGTGGCGGCACCCCTGCCCGGGGTCATCGGCGCGATGATGGCGATGGAGGCGGTCAAGCAGATCACCGGCGCGGGCGATGGGTTGCGCGGGCGGCTGATGATCCATGATGCGCTTTATGCCGAGACGCGGGTGATCGGGATCACGCCGCGCGCCGATTGCCCGGTTTGCGGCGCAAAGGGTTGAGAACGCAGGATTTACGGTTCGAATTGGGTGCAAAAGGCGGTGCCGCTGACGGTGCAGCGCGTGGTGCAGACGGCTGTGCATACGCACGGTGCGAGATTGGTTCGTTAACCATCGGCGGAGAAAGACAGCGCGGGCGTGCGGGATTGCGCCAATCGCGGGGGGTTGGAAACCGGATCTTAAGGGTTTGCCCCTAAAATCGGCGATGAGAGCGCGGTATCCCGATGTGAGGTTAAGGGCGGGGCTGGATCAAGGGCGGGTCAGGCCTGTGCCTGCTGCCGGTAGGCGGTTTGGTCTGGCGGCGATCTGGGAGGAGAGCGAAGTGCGGCGGTCGGGGATTGGCGCAGGGATGGGGTTGGATGGACCGCGGCGTTGCGAACAGGGGGTGCCGGGGGTGCTTTGCCGAAGAAACAGCCGCCAGCGCGGCAATTGCAGCGTCGCCGATGCCTTGGCCGGTGGCAGCCACTTGCCTTTGCGCGCGGTCAAGGGAATAGTCCCGCATCCTCAATCTCTGCCGGAGTGCGACGCATGAAATTCCTGCCCTTTCTTGGCCTGATGGCCGCCACCCTGACCGCCCCCGCCTTTGCCCAGGACGTGCCTGATCTGGCCGGGCGCGAGGTGGTGGTGGTGACCGAGAACGCCTATCCGCCTCTGCAGTTTCTGGACAAGACCGGGCAGGCCGTGGGCTGGGAATATGACGCGATGGCGGAAATCGCCAAGCGGCTGAACATCACGGTGAAATACGAAAACATCTCGTGGGATGCGATGATCCCGGCCGTGTCGGAAGGGCAGTTCGATCTGGGCATGACGGGCATCACCATCCGCGATGACCGCAAGGACAAGGTCGATTTCTCGGACGCCTATATGCGGTCGGAGATGCTGATGATGGTGCGCGGCGATGAGACGCGGTTCACCGATGCGGCCAGCTTTGGCGCGAACCCCGACCTGCTGATGGCCGCGCAGCCCGGCACCACGCCGTTCTATGTGGGTGTCTATGAGGTGCTGGACGGGAATGAGGAAAACGCCCGGATCGTGAAGTTCGAAACCTTTGGCGCGGGGCTTGAGGCGCTCAAGGCCGGGGATGTGGATCTTGTGCTGTCGGACAGCACCGCCGCCAATGGTTATGTCGCGGGGTCCGAAGGCGCGCTGAAGATCATCGGCGAACCGCTGGGGGCCGAGGATTTCGGCTTCATCTTCCCCAAAGGTTCCGATCTGGTTGCCCCGATGAATGCGGCGATTGCCAGCATGAAGGCCGATGGCACGCTGGATGCGCTGAACACCAAATGGTTCCTCGAATACAAGATGAGCGAGTGAGCCAGTCCGTTCCTGAAAAGGGGGCCCCGGCAGACAAGCCGGGGCCTTTCGCATGACCCCGAACCCGAAACTGGAAAACGATTTTCCCTGGTGGCTGCTGATCGTGGCCGGCCTTGGCGTCTGGCTGTTCTATGAGGTCTGGGCCAATGCGGACTATGCCGCCGTGATGGCCACGCTGTCGCGGGGCATCTGGATCACGATCATGGTGTCGGTCGTGGGCTATGCCGGGGCCTGCCTTCTGGGCCTTGCGCTGGCGGTGGGGTGCCTGTCGCGGTTCCTGATCCTGCGGCAGGTGTGCCGGTTCTATATCGAGGTGATGCGCGGTGTGCCGATCATCGTGCTGCTGCTTTACGTAGCCTTCGTTCTGTCACCCTTGGTGGTGGCGGGGTTTAATGCGGTGGCGGAACCCATCGGGCTGGACCCGATCCGCACGCGGGATTTTCCGCTGCTGTGGCGGGCGGTGCTGGCGTTGGTGCTGGCCTATGCGGCCTTTCTGGCCGAGATTTTCCGCGCCGGATTGCAGGCGGTGGATGAGGGGCAAGTGGAAGCGGCCAAGGCGCTGGGCCTTAACGGGTGGCAGCGGTTCCGGCATATCACATTCCCGCAGGCGTTCCGGATGATCCTGCCGCCCTTGGGCAATGATTTCGTGGCGATGGTGAAGGATTCGTCGCTGGTGTCGGTGCTGGGGGTGGGGGATATCACGCAGCTGGCCAAGGTGACGGCGGCGGGGAATTTCAAGTATTTCGAGACGTATAACGTGGCCGCGCTGATCTATCTGACCATGACCATCGGGCTGAGCCTGCTGATGCGGCGGCTGGAGCGGCGGTTGAAGGCGAAGGACGGGCGCTGAGGTGCCGTGCAGGAGCGGGGGGCCAGCCCCCCGCACCCCCCGGGATATTTGAGCAGAGAAGACAATAGGAGCGCTTCGGGGGTGGACCCGGGCGGTCGGGCTGCCTAGCTTTGTTGCCAAAGGAGACCCCATCCCATGACCAATCCCCTGCTTGCCCCCTGGACCGCAGCCTTTGGCCTGCCGCCCTTTGCCGCGATCACGGATGCCGATTTCGGACCGGCCTTTGACGTGGCGCTGACCGAGGCGCGGGCGGCGGTGGCGGGAATTGCAGATCAGGAGGCCGCGCCGACATTCGCCAATACCATCGCGGCGCTGGAACTGGCGGAGGGGAACCTCGATCGGGTGTCGGGGGTGTTCTACAACCTTGCCGGGGCTGACAGCACGGAGGCGCGCGAGGCGCTGATGCGCGATCTGGCCCCGAAGATGAGCGCCTTTGCCTCTGAGGTGACCAACAACAAGCGGCTGTTCGCGCGGATCGATGATCTTTGGGCGCGGCGGGATGGGCTGGCGCTGGAGCCGGAGCAGATGCGGGTGCTGACGTTGTATCGGCGGATGTTCGTGCGGTCTGGGGCGGAGTTGGAGGGTGCGGCGGCGGAGCGGCTGACGGCGGTCAAGGCGCGGCTGGCGGTGCTTGGGACGCAGTTTTCGCAGAACCTGCTGGCGGATGAGCGGGACTGGTTCATGCAACTGGCCGAAGACGACCTTGAGGGGCTGCCGGATTTCGTGGTGGATGCCGCGCGGGCGGCGGGCAAGGAGCGGGGGCAGAACGGGCCGGTGGTCACGCTGAGCCGGTCGCTGATCGTGCCGTTTCTGCAATTCTCGCCCCGGCGGGAATTGCGGCGCGTGGCCTATGAGGCCTGGGTTGCACGTGGGGCGAATGGCAATGCCCATGACAACCGCGCCATCGCGGCGGAAATTCTGGCGCTGCGCGAGGAACGGGCAAAGCTGCTGGGCTATGCCAGTTTTGCGGATTTCAAGCTGGAACCCGAGATGGCCAAGACGCCCGCTGCGGTGCGCGATCTGTTGATGCGGGTGTGGGAGCCTGCCAAGCGCAAAGCGATGGCGGATGCGGGCGTGCTGGAAGCGATGCTGCGGGCGGATGGGGAGACGGGCGATCTGGAACCGTGGGATTGGCGGTTCTATTCCGAGCGGCGGCGCAAGGCCGAGCATGATCTGGATGAGGCGGCGCTGAAGCCATACCTTGGGCTGGAGGCGATGCTGGGCGCGATGTTCGGCTGTGCCTCCCGTCTGTTCGGGCTGGAGTTCCGCGAGATCGCGGGGCCGTTCTATCACCCCGATGTGCGCGGCTGGGAAGTGACGCGGGGCGGCACCCATGTGGCGGTGTTTCTGGGCGATTACTTTGCGCGGTCGTCGAAACGGTCGGGCGCGTGGTGTTCGGCGATGCGGTCACAGCGCAAGCTGGGCGGCGATCAGCGGCCGATCGTGGTGAACGTGTGCAATTTCGCCAAGGGCGAGCCGAGCCTGTTGTCATGGGATGATGCGCGGACGCTGTTCCATGAGTTCGGTCACGCGCTGCATCAGATGCTGTCAGATGTGACGCATGGGTTCATTTCGGGGACGAGCGTGGCGCGCGATTTCGTGGAATTGCCCAGCCAGTTGTATGAACACTGGCTGGAGGTGCCTGCGGTGCTGGAGGAATATGCCCGGCATTGGCAGACCGGCGCGCCGATGCCCGCCGACATGCGGGCGCGGCTCTTGGCGGCAGGGACCTATGACCAAGGGTTCGGAACGGTGGAATTCGTGTCCTCCGCCCTTGTCGATCTGGCCTTCCATGAGGGGGCGGCGCCGGCTGATCCGATGGCGAAACAGGCCGAGGTGCTGGAGGCGCTGGGAATGCCGCGCGCGATACGGATGCGGCACGCGACACCGCATTTCGCGCATGTGTTTTCGGGCGACGGGTATTCGGCGGGCTATTATTCCTACATGTGGTCAGAGGTGATGGATGCAGATGCCTTTGCCGCGTTTGAGGAGGCGGGCGATCCGTTCCACCCGGAAACCGCGGCCAAGCTGGAAAAGCATATCCTGAGCGCGGGCGGCTCGGAGGAGGCGGAGGAGCTGTATACCCGCTTCCGCGGCCGGATGCCGGGGGTAGAGGCGCTGTTGCGCGGGCGCGGGCTTCTGGACGCCGCCTGATCATCGGGCGTGACGGGCTGGCGCCTGCCTTCGCGGGGTGGTTAATTGCGCCCGGACGCAAGGAGATTTGCATGACATTCGGCACGAATATCCGCACCTTTTGGCAGGGGCGCTGGCACGAGGGTGATGTCGCGGTGATGAAAGCCGCGGATCACGGCATCTGGCAGGGGTCTTCGGTCTTTGACGGGGCGCGGATGTTTGACGGGCTGGTGCCCGATCTGGCGAAGCATTGCGCGCGGGTGAATGACAGCGCGCGGGCGCTGATGATCACGCCCACGATGGAACCGGGCGAGATGGAGGCCGTCATCCGCGAGGGCCTGCGCGCCTATGGGCGGGGCGCTGCGGTCTATGTGCGGCCGATGTATTGGGCGCTGGACGGGTCTGATCTGGGGGTGGCCCCGGCGCAGGGGGCGACGGGCTTTGCGATCAGCCTGGAGCAGGTGGCGATGCCGGCGGCAGAGTTCCAGACGACGGTAACGCGGACCCGGTTCCGCCGCCCGTTGCTGGAGGACAATGTCTGCAATGCCAAGGCGGGGTGTTTGTATCCCAACAACGCGCGGATGCTGGTGGAGGCCAAGGCCAAGGGTTTTGGCAATGCGCTGGTGGCGGATGCGATGGGCAACCTTGCGGAAAGCGCTACGGCGAATGTGTTTCTGGTGAAGGATGGCGCGCTGTTCACGCCAATCCCGAATGGCACCTTTCTGGCCGGGATCACCCGGGCGCGTCACATCGCCAATGCGCGCGCAGCGGGGATCGAGGTGCATGAAACGGTGCTGACTTTTGAGGATGCCCATGCCGCGGATGAGGTGTTCCTGTCAGGGAATTTCGCCAAGGTCACATCGGTGCAGGCCTTTGACGGGACCGAGTATCGGTCGCGCGCGGTGACGGAACGGATGCGTGGGCTCTACATGGACTGGGCGGCATCGCAGCCGGTGTGAGGGGGGGCGAAATCTGACGCAGATTTCGCGCCGGAATTTGACGCAAATTCCGGGTTGCGCCGACGGGAAACGCGAGCGGGACGAGAGCGCCCGGAGTTTGCGTCAAACTCCGTCGCGGTTTTTGCGTCAAAAACCGCTCTCTTGCGCGCGGCCCTGCGCGGCCTATGATCGGGGTTCCACAGGAGTAGGACATGCGGAAATTCCTCGTCATCCTGGATGACACGCGCGAATGCCTGAACGCGATGCGCTTTGCCGCGCTCCGGGCGGCCCATACGGGCGGGGGGGTGACCATCCTGTCGATCATCCCGCCGGAAGAGTTTCAGCACTGGATGGGCGTGGCCGATCTGATGCGGGCCGAGGCGCGCGAACGGATCGAGGCGCATTTCGAGGTCTTTGCCAAATGGATGCGCGACCGGCAGGGGATCAACCCGGAACTGGTGATCCGTGAGGGCGATCCGGTGAACGAGATCCTTGCACAGGTGAAGGAAGACCCCGAAATCGGGATTCTGGTACTGGGCGCGGGGACGGAGAAATCCGGGCCGGGGCCTTTGGTCACGCAGATGACGCGCAATTCGGGGAACCTGCCCATCCCCATCACCATCGTGCCGGGCGACATGTCCAAGGAACGGCTGGAAAGCATCACCTGACGCAATGCTGCGGTGCAGCAAGAATCGGTGACAGGCGCGGGTATCTTTGCCAGACTGCCCACAGGGAGGACTGAACAAGGAGCATCACCATGCGCCCTTTGTCGCCCCTGCCATTGCGCGCGATCCGGCCGCGCCCCTATTCCATCTTCCTGCCCGCGCCCTTGCGCCTGCTGATGCGGCGGGCCACCCATCCGCTGCGTTGCCGGGCGGTGCTGGCCCAGATGTATGACTATTGGGAGCCATGATCGGACTGTGAAGCGCGGATTAGAACGGTTCCAAACTTGACAGTGAGCGGGCCAAGGCGCATATCCGAGGGAAGTTGTCGGACAAGCCCCCCGGAGGTGGCACCATGTTCATCCAGACCGAATCCACGCCGAATCCCGCGACGTTGAAGTTCCTGCCGGGGCAGACCGTGCTGGAACTGGGCACGGCGGATTTCCCGAATGCAGATGCGGCGCAGAAATCGCCGCTGGCACGGCGCATCTTTGCCACGGGCGGTGTGGCGGGCGTGTTCTTCGGCACCGATTTCGTGACCGTGACCAAGGCCGAGGCCGTGGAATGGGATCATGTGAAGCCCGCGATTCTGGGCGCGATCATGGAGCATTACCAATCGGGTGCCGCTACGATCGAAGGCGAAGGCGCAGCCGGGGGCCATGCCGAACATACCGGCGAGGATGGCGACATCGTGCGCCAGATCAAAGAGCTTTTGGATACCCGCGTGCGGCCTGCCGTGGCGCAGGATGGCGGCGACATCACCTTCCACGGCTTTGATCGGGGCGTGGTTTACCTGCACATGCAGGGTGCCTGTGCGGGTTGCCCGTCTTCGACGCTGACGCTGAAGATGGGGATCGAGAACCTGCTGCGGCATTACATTCCCGAAGTGCTGGAAGTCCGCCCCGTCGCGGCCTGATCCTTCGTGCAGCCTTGCATCCTTGCCTTTGACACATCGGCCGCGCATTGCGCGGCCGCTTTGCTGATCGGCGACCGGATCGTGGCATCAAGTTTCGAGCCGATGGAAAAGGGGCAGGCTGAACGCCTGCTGCCTCTGTGCGAGGATCTGCTGGGGGCGGCGGGCCTTGGCTGGCGTGATCTGACGGCGGTGGCGGTGGGAACCGGGCCGGGGAATTTTACCGGGGTGCGGATCGCGGTGGCGGCGGCGCGGGGTTTGGCGCTGTCGCTGGGGGTTCCGGCGATTGGCGTGACGCGGCTGGAGGCGCTGGCCCATGCCCTGCCCCGCCCGCTGATGGTGGTCGAGGATGCGCGGCGGGCCGAGGTTTACGTGCAGGAATACGATGCCGAAGCGGGACAGGCGCGGCTGACCGAGATCGCCGCCCTGCCCGATGAGACGATGATGCGGGATTTTGTGGGCTCTGCCGCGTCGCTGGCGGCAGAGGTGACGGGGGGGCGGGTGCTGATCCAGCCGCTGCCGCTGACCCATGCGATGGCCTTTATCGCGGCGGCGCGCGAGGGGGCGCAGCCGCGCCCGGCGCCGTTCTATCTGCGCGGGGCGGATGCGGCCCCGCCCTCTGATCCGCCGCCCGTGATCCTGCCATGACGGTGATCCTGCCATGACGCCCGCCGCGCTGGCCGCGCTGCATGCACGCTGCTTCACCACCCCGCGCCCCTGGAGCGAGGCAGAGTTCGCGGATTTCCTGGCCGATCCGCTGGCGTTTCTGCTGATCGAGGGGGATGCCGGGTTTCTGCTGGGGCGCGTGGTGGCGGGCGAGGCAGAGTTGCTGACGCTGGCCGTCGCGCCCGAGGCACGGCGGCGCGGGCTGGGGCGCAAGTTGCTGGCAAGGTTCATTTATCAGGCGCGGCTGCGGGCGGCCGAGACGGCCTTTCTGGAAGTGGCCATCGACAATGCGGCGGCGCGCAACCTGTATCTGGCATCGGGCTTTGGCGAATCCGGGCGGCGTAAGGGGTATTACTATGCCCCCGATGGAACGCGCAGCGACGCGTTGGTGATGGTTCGGGCGCTGTGATCGGCGCTTTCCCTTGCGTCAGTCGCCAGAAATTTGATCAGAAGATCAAACTGCGGCTGTCCGCCTCGCAAAGAGGTGTTGACCCGCTTTCGGGAATCCGCCCTAAACTAGCGCCATGCGCCCCGGACCACTGGCATGGGATTCCGGCCATGGGGACGTTGAGCGACAAGAAACGACCATAACGATAACCGGGAGATTACGATGACCCTGATGAAGCATTTCCTTGGCGCCGCTGCTACGCTGGCGCTGACCGCGGGTGTTGCCGCGGCTGAACCTGCGATCATTTTCGACCTTGGCGGCAAGTTCGACAAATCCTTCAACGAGGCGGCCTTCAACGGCGCAGAGCGTTGGGCGCAGGAGACGGGCGGCACCTACAAGGAGCTGGAGATGCAGGACGAGGCCCAGCGCGAGCAGGCGCTGCGCCGTCTGGCCGAAGCCGGATCGAACCCGGTCGTGATGACGGGCTTTGCCTTTGGCGACGTGCTGGCCAAGGTTGCCCCGGATTTCCCGGACACCAAGTTCGCGATCATCGACATGGTGGTGGAACAGCCCAACGTGAAATCCGTCGTGTTCAACGAACATGAAGGGTCCTACCTCGTGGGGATGATGGCAGGTCTGGCCTCCAAGAGCGGCACCGTCGGCTTCATCGGCGGGATGGACATTCCGCTGATCCGCAAGTTCGGCTGCGGCTATGCGCAGGGCGTAAAGGCCGTGAACCCCGATGCTACCGTTATTCTGAACATGACCGGCACCACCCCCGCCGCATGGAATGATCCGGTGAAGGGCGCAGAACTGGCCAAGGGCCAGAAATCGCAGGGTGCAGACGTGATCTATGCGGCCGCTGGCGGCACGGGCGTGGGCGTTCTGCAGGCGGCTGCCGACGAAGGCATCCTGTCGATCGGCGTCGACAGCAACCAGAACTACATGCACCCCGGTTCGGTGCTGACCTCGATGCTCAAGCGCGTGGACAACGCGGTGTACGAAGCGTTCAAGGAAGGCGAAGCGCTGACCCCCGGCATCAACGTGATGGGTCTGGCCAATGAAGGCGTGGGCTATGCGATGGACGAGAACAACGCATCGCTGGTGACCGCCGAAATGCAGGCCACCGTCGACGCGGCGGCGGAAAAGATCAAATCGGGCGAGCTGGTCGTGCACGACTACATGTCCGATGACACCTGCCCTGCGGCCACGTTCTGATCGGCTGACCTGACACACATGGATGCCGCGCCAATCCCTTGGCGCGGCATCTGCAATAGAACGGGACCGAAGCCGCGGAAAGACCGGCGCGGGAACAGGGGGAACGACATGGCGACTGGTGGGGCAGATGCGCGCTATGCCATCGAGCTGAAGGGCATATCCAAGGCCTTTGGTCCGGTGCAGGCCAACAAGGATATCCACATCGCCGTGCCCAAGGGCACGATCCACGGGATCATCGGCGAAAATGGCGCCGGGAAATCGACGCTGATGTCGATCCTGTATGGGTTTTACCGCGCCGATTCGGGCGAGATTTTCATCAATGGCAAACTGACCGCCATCCCCGACAGCCAGAGCGCCATCCGCGCCGGCATCGGAATGGTGTTTCAGCACTTCAAGCTGGTGCAGAATTTCACTGTGCTGGAAAATGTGGTTCTGGGCGCGGAAGAGGGTGCGCTGTTGGCGGGGTCGCTGTCCAAGGCGCGCAAGGTGCTGGCCGATCTTTCGCGCGAGTATGAGCTGGACGTCGATCCCGATGCGGTGATCGAGGATCTGTCGGTGGGCCATCAGCAGCGTGTGGAAATCCTCAAGGCGCTGTATCGGCAGGCCGATATCCTTATCCTGGATGAACCGACGGGGGTGCTGACACCCGATGAAGCGGACCACCTGTTTCGCATCCTGAAAGGGCTGCGCGATCAGGGCAAGACAGTGATCCTGATCACCCACAAGCTGCGCGAGATCATGGAAACCACCGACAATGTCAGCGTGATGCGGCGCGGCACGATGGTTGGCACAGTCAAGACCGCCGAAAGCAGCCCCGAGGAGCTGGCCGAACTGATGGTGGGCCGCAAGGTGCTGTTGGAGGTCGAAAAGCGGCCTGCGGTGCTGGGCAAGGTGGTGCTGAAGGTGGAAGACCTGCGTGTAAAGGATGAGCACGGGGTGGAGCGGCTGAAGGGCATCAGCTTCGAGATCCGGGCGGGCGAGATTCTGGGCATTGCCGGGGTGGCCGGGAACGGGCAATCCGAATTGCTGGAGGCGCTGGGCGGCATTGCCAAGGCGACCGGGCGGATCACGCTGAAAGGGGAAGACCTGCCCCTGTCCGGCAAGGGTGCCGATGGGCAAAGCCGCCGCGCGGCAGGCATCGCCCATGTGCCGGAGGACCGGCAGCATCTGGGCCTGATCATGGATTTCACGGCCTGGGAAAACGTGGCCTTCGGCTATCACAACGCGCCGGAATATCAGAAGTCGCGGCTCTTTATGGATAACGACGCGCTGCGCGCCGATACGGAACGCAAGATGGCGACATTCGACGTGCGCCCGCCGATCCCCACTCTGGCGGCCAAGAATTTTTCGGGCGGCAACCAGCAAAAGATCGTGGTCGCGCGCGAGATTGAACGCAATCCCGACCTGTTGCTGATCGGTCAGCCGACACGGGGCGTGGATATCGGGGCCATCGAATTCATTCACAAGCAGATCGTGGCACTGCGCGATCAGGGCAAGGCGATCCTGCTGGTATCGGTCGAACTGGACGAGATTCGCAGCCTGTCGGACCGCGTCGCCGTGATGTTTGACGGACGGATCATGGGCTTCCGCGATCCGGAAACCACCGATGAACGCGATCTGGGGCTGCTGATGGCGGGCATCGCCGAGGGCAGCAAAGGGGAGGCCGCCTGATGGAACGCTTGCCGAAATGGGCGGATGTCGTGCTGGTGCCGCTGGTCAGCCTGATGCTGGCGGCGCTGATCGCGGCGCTGGTGATCCTGGCCATCGGGCAAGACCCGTGGGAGGCGATCACGGTGATGGTCAAGGGATCGGTGATGGATTCCTATGGCTGGGGCTATACGCTGTATTACGCCACCAGCTTCATCTTTACCGGGTTGGCGGTGACGGTGGCCTTTCATGCCAGCCTGTTCAACATCGGGGGTGAGGGGCAGGCGCAGCTGGGCGGGCTTGGCGTGGCGCTGGCCTGTCTGTTCATCCCGTGGCCGCATTGGACGTTGGCCTTGCTCGGGGCCACCATGGCGGCGGCGCTGTTCGGGGCGGCATGGGCCGCGATCCCGGCCTATCTGCAGGCGCGGCGCGGCAGCCATATCGTGATCACGACGATCATGTTCAACTATATCGCAGCGGCGGTGCTGATCTTTCTGCTGGTCGATGTGCTGCGCCCGGACGGGCAGATGGACCCGGCGACTGCCAACTTTCCCGAAGCGGCCCGCCTGCCCACGCTGAACCAGATCCCCGGTTTCAACCTGTTCTTCACATCGAATGTGCCTGCGAACGTGACGCTGTTCATTGCGTTGGGCATGGCGGTGGTGGTGTGGCTGCTTCTGTGGCGCACGCGGCTGGGCTATGCGATCCGCGCCTTTGGAAAATCCGAGGCGGCGGCGAAATATGCGGGCATCAGCCCGTTCATGATCATCATGGTGGCGATGCTGATTTCCGGCGGGCTGGCCGGGATGATGGCCATCAACAACGTGATGGGCGAGGCGGAGCGGCTGTTGCAGAACTCGGCCTCCGGCGCGGGGTTCATCGGGATTGCGGTGGCGCTGATGGGGCGCAACCATCCGGTCGGCGTGGTGCTGGCGGCGCTGTTGTTCGGGTTCCTGTTTCAAGGCGGGGCGGAACTTGGCCTGTGGACCAAGATCCCGATTGAGATGCGGACAGTGGTGCAGGGGTTGGTGATCCTGTTCACCGGGGCGCTGGATGTGATGGTGCGGATGCTGCTGACCTGGATGTTCAATCTGTTCCGGGGTGGCCGGGTGGCGAAGGGGGCCGCGTGATGGATTACGCAACGCTTTTGCAACTGCTCGACACCACGCTGCGGCTGGCGACGCCGCTCTTGTTTGCCTGTCTGGCAGGGCTTTATTCCGAACGGGCGGGGATTTTCGACATCGGGCTGGAAGGCAAGATGCTGATGGCCGCGATGGCATCGGCCTCTGTCGCGTTTCTGACGGGGTCGGTCTGGGCCGGATTGCTGGCCGGGATGGGGGCGTCGCTGGTGATGGCGGGGCTGCACGGGGTGGCGTCGATCACCTTTCGCGGCAACCAGCTGATTTCTGGCGTGGCGCTGAACTTTGTGGCGTCCGGCATCACCGTGCTGATCGCGCAGCGCCTGTTTGGGCAGGGCGGGCGGACGCCGCCCTTGTCGGGTGACGCGCGGTTTGAGGCGATCACCCTGCCCTTTTCCGAGGAACTGCGCGGTGTGCCGGTGCTGGGGCCGCTGTATGCCGAGGTGATTTCCGGCCATCCGCTGCTGGTTTATGTGGCACTGGCGATGGTGCCGCTGACGTGGTGGGTGCTGTATCGCACGCGGTTCGGGCTGCGGCTGCGCGCGGTGGGGGAAAACCCGGCGGCGGTGGATACGGCGGGGATTTCCGTGGTGGGCCTGCGCTTTGCCGCCGTGGCGATCACCGGCATCCTGTGTGGTCTGGCGGGGGCCTATATGGCGACGGCGCTGCAAGCCGGGTTCGGGCGCGAGATGACGGCGGGGCGTGGCTATATCGCGCTGGCGGCGTTGATTTTCGCCAAATGGCGGCCCGTGGCGGCGCTGTGGGCCTGCCTGCTGTTCGGGTTCTTTCAGGCGCTTGCGCTGCGGCCTGACGTGGTCGAGGCGGTGGTGCAGGTCAAGATCCCCGTGCCGTTCCTGGATGCCCTGCCCTATGTTCTGACGGTGCTGGTGCTGGCGGGCTTTGTCGGCAAGGCCATTCCGCCGCGCGCGGGGGGGGAGCCTTATGTCAAGGAACGTTGAGGAACTGGCGGCCCTTGTCCGGTCACGGGCGGGGGATGCGCCTGTACGGCTGGGCCTGATCCTAGGGTCGGGGCTGGGACATCTGGCGGGGACGGTGGACGGGGTGGCAATCCCCTATGCCGATCTGCCGGGATTTCCGCACGCAGGCGTGTCGGGGCATAACCCCAATCTGGTGATCGGCGATCTGGAAGGGGTGCGCGTGGCGGTGTTCGGCGCGCGCGAGCATTACTATGAAAACGGCAATCCCGGCGCGATGCGGCCTGCGCTGGAACTGCTGAAGGCGCTGGGGGGCGAGGCGCTGATCGCCACCAATGCGGCGGGCAGCTTGCGGGCGGACATCCAGCCCGGCGATCTGATGCTGCTGTCGGATCACATCAACTTTTCCGGGCTCAACCCGCTGATCGGGGAACGCACCGATGCGCGGTTCGTGCCAATGGGCGACGCGCATGACCCGGCCCTGCGCGCCGCCCTGCGGGCAAGTGCGGCGGCTGAGGGCGTGGCCCTGCCGGAAGGCGTGTATGCGTGGTATTCCGGGCCGTCCTTTGAAACGCCTGCCGAAATTCGTGCGATCCGCATTCTGGGCGGCGATGCGGTGGGCATGTCCACGGTGCCAGAAGTGATCCTGGCGCGGTTCCTGGGTCTGCGGGTGGCGGCGATTTCTACCATCACGAACATGGCGGCGGGCCTGTCGGATGAAAAGATCAGCCATGAGCATACCAAGGCCATGGCCCCGCTGGGTGCGGCAAAACTGGAACGGGTGCTGCGCCATTTCCTGCGACATCTGCCGCAAGGCTGACGGGCGTTTGACATCGCGGACAAAGGCGCGCAACCCTTTGGCCTGACTGCCGCTTCTTTCCCCGGCCTTGCCCATGCAGCTTTACCTTCCGATTGCCGAGGTATCGGTCAATGCCTTCCTCCTTTTGGGGTTGGGCGGGATCGTGGGCTTTCTGTCGGGCATGTTCGGCGTGGGCGGCGGGTTTCTGATCACGCCCTTGCTGTTCTTCATCGGCGTGCCGCCTGCGGTGGCGGTGGCGACCGGGGCAAATCAGGTGGTGGCCTCATCGGTTTCGGGCGTGCTGGCGCAGGTGCGGCGCAAGGCGGTGGATTTCCACATGGGCACGGTGCTGCTGATAGGCGGGATGGCCGGATCGGGCGTTGGCATCTGGGTGTTTCAGTGGATGACGCGGCTGGGGCAGGTCGATCTGTTCGTGCAGCTGTCCTATGTGCTGTTTCTGGGTCTGATCGGGGCGATGATGCTGCAGGAAAGCCTGCGGTCGTGGTTCCGGTCACAAAAAGGCGGGCCGGTGCGGCGGTCGCATGTGCATACTTGGGTACATGGCCTCCCGCTGAAGATGAAGTTTCGCGCGTCGGGGCTGTATATCAGCGTGCTGCCGCCGCTGGCGGTGGGGGCGCTGGTGGGGTTTCTGGCGGCGATCATGGGGGTGGGTGGCGGGTTCGTCATGGTGCCTGCGATGATCTATCTGCTGGGGATGCCCACGAAGGTTGTCGTCGGCACATCGCTGTTCCAGATCATTTTCGTCACCGCCTTCACCACGTTGATGCATGCGGTAACCAGCCAGACGGTGGATATCCTGCTGGCCTTCCTTCTGATCGTGGGCGGCGTGATCGGGGCGCAGATCGGTACCAGCATCGGGGTGCGTCTGAAGGCCGAACAGTTGCGCATCCTGCTGGCGCTTCTGGTGCTGGCGGTATCGGTCAAGATCGCGCTGGACCTGCTGTTGCGCCCGTCCGAGCTGTATTCTGTGGTGCCGGGGATATTGCCGTGAAGTGGCTGGTGCTTGCCCTTGCGCTGCTGCCCCTGCCCGCGCTGGCGGCGGAAAGCATCGTGGCGGGGCTGAGCCAGAACCGTGTGTCGATCACCGCCGATTTCGATGGGTCCGAGATTTTGGTCTATGGCGCGGTGAAGCGGAATGCCCCTGCCCCGGACGAGCCGATCGAGGTGATCATCACCGTCGAAGGGCCTGCCACGCCTGTCACGATCCGCAAAAAGGAACGGCGGCTGGGCATCTGGATCAACACCGACGCGGTCGAGGTGGATGCCGCGCCCAGCTTTTACGCGGTGGCCACGACCGGGCCGCTGCGGCAAATCCTGTCGGAAACCGAAGACCTGCGTCACCGCGTCACGCTGCCCCGCGTGATCCGTACCGTGGGCGCGGCGACCGAGGCGGGGGGGCCGGACGCCTTTATCGACGCGATGCAGCGCATCCGGCTGGCCGAGAGCCGCTATAAGGTGTTGCAGGGCGCGGTGGAGTTCACCGAACAAACGCTGTTCCGCGCCGATATCGTGCTGCCGTCGAACCTGACCGAAGGCGAATACCGGGTGCGCATCTTCCTGACGCGGGATGGCCGGGTGGTGGATGTGCAGAACCGGGTGGTGGGGGTGCGGAAAGAGGGGCTGGAGCGGTTGTTGTTCAACCTGTCGCGCGAACAGCCGCTGATCTATGGGCTGCTGTCGCTGTTCATGGCGGCGGGGGCGGGCTGGGCGGCCTCGGCCGGGTTCCGCATCCTGCGCAGCTAAGCGGGCACGGCGCGGGCCAGCGCGCCGGGTGCCACCCGCGCCATGCTGATGCCGCGCGCGGCGTTCAGCACCATCAAGGCGGCCCAGAGGCCATGATTGCCAAAGGCTGGCGGCAGGATGGCCAGAGCGACAGCATAGATCGCCACCGACAGCATCATGGTGTGCCGCATCAGGGTGGTCAGCGTGGCGCCGATGAAGATGCCGTCATAGATCCACGAGGCAACCCCGATCAGCGGGGCAGCCACCAGCCATGGCAGGAAGGCGCGGGCCTCGGCGCGCACATCGGGGGCGGTGGTCATCAGGTCGATGATCGCAGGGCCCGCCAGCGCGAAGGCGGCGGCCAGCAGGGCCGCCCCAGCAAAGCCCCATTGCATCGCCAGCCGACCGGCGCGGCGCAGGTCATCGCGCGCCCGCGCACCAACGGCCTGCCCCACCAGCGTTTCCGCCGCAAAGGCGAACCCGTCCAGCGCATAGGCGGTGATGGACAGGAATTGCAGCAGCACCTGATTGGCGGCCAGCGTCACATCGCCCTGCCGCGCGCCCAGAAAGACAAAGGTGGTGAAGCTGAGTTGCAGCAGGACGGACCGGATCATGATGTCGCGGTTGACCGCCAGCATCACCCGCAGCGCAGCACGGTCGGGCAGCCGTGCCAGCGCCGCGCGCCAGACCGGGATCAGCCCGTCGCGGCAGAGCCAGAGGCCAAGGAAAAGCCCAGTCCATTCCGCGATCAGGGTGGCGGCGGCCACGCCGCCCACGCCCCAGCCAAGGCCGAGGACGAACCACAGGTCGAGGATGACGTTCACGCCGTTGATCCAAAGCTGCAACAGCAGCACCGCGCGGGTGCGTTCCACCGCAATCAGCCATCCGGTCACGGCATAGGCGGCGATGGTGGCAGGCGCGCCCCAGATGCGGATGGCAAGGTATTGCTGGGCGAGGGTTTCGACCTCTTCCCCTGCCGGAGCGATGGCGAAGGCGGCTTGGAACAAAAGCCCCTGCCCCGCGATGAAAACCAACCCCGCCACCGCGCCGATCAGCAGCGCGCGCAGCAGGATGGCCCCCCGTTCGGCCATGTCGCCCGCGCCATGCGCCTGTGCGGCAAGGCCCGAGGTGCCCATGCGCAGGAAACCGAAAATCCAGTAGAGCGAGATCAGGATCACCGATCCCACGCCCACCGCCCCGATGGGGGCCGCCTGTCCCAACTGCCCCACCACGCCGGTATCCACAGCGCCCAGCAGCGGGACCGTGGCATTGGACAGCACGATGGGTGCGGCGATCTTCAGCAGGCGGGAATGGGTGATGGCGGTCATGGTGGGGTGACCATGGCGGAAGGGGGCGGCGGGGGAAAGGGGGGTATTGGCAGCGCGTTCGCGGCGGTCCGGGCGGGCGCAAGAGGTGCCCGGCCGGATCAGGCGGCGAACAGGCCTGTGCCGGTGGCGGCCAGCCCGGCCCCCTCTGGCATCAGAAACAGCGTGTGCAGCCCTTGCCGCGCGGCAAAGGCGCGGCCCCTTGGTGCACCCATGACCATCAGCGCGGTGGCCATGGCATCGGCCATCATGCAGGACTGGCCCATCACCGTGACCGAGGCGGGGGAGTTCACAAGCGGGGCAGCAGTATCCGGGTGCATCGTATGGGCCAGACGCGTGCCCCGGATATCGACGAAATGCCGATAGTTGCCAGATGTGGCGACGGCGGCATCGGCCAGCGCGATCACGGAATGATTGCCGCGCGGGGTGGCCTGTCTGGGATCGTCCGGCCTGTCGACCCCCACGGTCCAGGGGTGGCCATCCCGCCGCGTGCCAAGCGCCCGCACCTCGCCGTCGATCGAGCACAGGGCATGGGCAACACCCAGCGCGCGGGCGGTTTCTGCCAACCGGTCGACACCGTAACCCTTGGCGATGCCCGACAGATCAAGCGATAGCGGCGCGGTCTTGCGCGCAAGGCCCATCGCTGCATCGATCTGCAGCGCATCGGTCGCGCGGATGCGCGGGGCGGCACTGGCGGCACGGATCGCCGACAGGTCCATCGGCGCGGGCCCGAACCCCCAGGCGCGCACCGCCGCGCCCATGTTCATCTCGAACGCCCCTTCCGTCGACGCGCTGATGGCAAGGCCCGCCTCCAACACGGTGAGCAACGCGCGCGGCAGGGGCAGCCAGACATTCAGCGGGGCCGCATTCAGGCGCATCAGCGCGCTGTCGGGTTTCCATGTGGACATCTGGTCATCCACCTCATCCACCGCCGCTTGCAGGGCGCTGGTCAGGCGGGCGCGGTGATCTTCGGGAAGCGGGCCATCCACCAGCACCTGCCAGACCGTGCCCATCGTCGGCCCCGACAGGGCCCGTTCCCCGCGATCAGTAGCTGTCTTCGGCATAGCGCCCCCCGGCCTGCAAACTCTGTGTGGTGACGCCGATGGGGGCCAGAATCTCTTCCAGCGCGGCGCGCACGCCTTGCGCCATGTCGCGCCCGCCACAGACCATGATCCGCGCGCCCGTGGCGACAAGGGCGCGCACCCGGTCGGCATCGGCGCGCAGGCGATCCTGCACATGCTGGCGCGGTTCCGTGCGGGAAAAGGCGGTGTACAGGTCCGTCAGGCGGCCATCGGCGGCCCATGTGGCCAGATCCTCTTGATACAGGAAATCCGCATCGGGGTGCCGCGCCCCGAACCACAGGTGGATCGGTCGCCGCGCCGCATTGGCGCGCGCAAAACCTGCCAGCGGCCCGATGCCCGTTCCCGCGCCTACAAGGATTAGCGGGGATGATCCGGCATCCGGTTGAAAGCCGGGATTGGGTTTGACAAAGCAGCGGATGCGCTGGCCCGGTTGCAGATCCATCAACTGCCCCGAACACAGGCCACCCGGTTGCTTGCGCACCACAATCTCGGCAAAGCCGTCCTTCGTGCCGGAGGCCAGCGAATAGTAGCGCGGCAAAAGGCTGCCTTCGGGCAGGATGCCCAGCAGATCGCCGGGGCGAAAGCGGGCCATGGCCTGCCCGGACAGGCAGCCGACAAGGGTGGCGCCCGGCAAGGCAAAGCGCAGAATCGCGGTGGGGGCCTGCACGGCCTGCCCGTAATCGCGGCGCGAAATCAGGGTGATCGCCGTGCTGCGCGGTGCGGCGGGTTGATGGACCACATCCAGCGCGATGCCCATGGCCGCGCCCAGATCGCGGGACCAGCGGGCAAAGCCCTGCGCTGATTGGCGGTCGATGCGGTCCAGTGGCAATAGGCTGGCCCAGCCTGCCCGCCGTGCGGCGGCGTCAAGCCGTTCGGCAAAGGCGCAGAAGGCGGGAAAGCTGCGGTCGCCAAAGCCAAGAACGACAAGCGGGACAGAGGGCAGCGGGGGAAAGGCGGCAAGCCGATCTTCCATGCCAAGGGCCGAGGCCGGGGCATCCCCATCGCCCCATGTGGCCGCCATGACGATGATCCGTTCGGCCTGCGCATAGCCCGCGGGGGCAAAGGCGGACAGCGGCGCGAGGTGAACGCTTTGCCCCGCCGCCTGCAAGGCGCGACCCAGCGCCGTGGCAAAGCCCCAGGTGCTGCCGCCCTCGCTGGCGACAAGGATCACGGTCCGGGCTGCCCCTGCGCTGGCCATGCGGGAAAGCGCGGCGCGGTTGCGCGGGCGGCGCAGCCAGATCAGCGCGCCGGTGACAGACAGAACCGGAACCGTCAGCGTCAGCAGGCCAAGGATCACGCCCCAAAGCGCCGCCCCTTCGCCCGTGTGCAACAGATAGACCCATTCACCGATCCGCGCCCAAGGCCCAGGTGCCGCCCAGACCAGCAGCGCGCCCGTGCCCTGATCAACATAGCCGGTGCCTGCGTCGGTGGTCACGGTAAAGACATCCGCCCCATCGCCTGCATAGGGAAAGGTCAGATCGCGCAGATCGGCCACGGACAGGGCGGCGAGGGCGGGCATGTCTGCGGGGGAAAGGCCGGTCTGGCCGCTGACAGCCGTTGGAAAGGCGGGATTGGCCTCATCCGCGGGCAGAAGATCAAAGGTCGATGCTGTCATCCACAGCGCCGTCAAGGCCGTCAGCATCAGCGTCGCCACGGCGATGCGGGCGGTCTGCCCATGCCAGCGCCCGGCGGCAGGTCCGCGCAGGGCAGAAAACCAGCGCCGCCACCCGCCCTGCCGCCGCGCGATCAGGACCGCGCCGGAACAGGCCAGCACCAGCAGGGCCAGCGCGCCTGCGGCGGTGGTCCAGCGTCCGGCATCCTCCATCAGCAGGGCGCGGTGAAAATCGGTGAGCCAGTTTCGCAGTGCAGACGGATCAGCGCTGCCCGCGTCCCGCCCAGTGGCCGGGTCCACCACCGCCGCCCCCGGCGCATCGCCATCAAACCAATAGGCGGTGATCCTGCCCGACGGCGCGCGGCGGATTTGCTCCACCGTCGGATGCACGAGCAGAACTTTGGCCGCAAGATCGCCCACCGTCTGCTCCGACAGGGCGGCCGGTGCCGTGACGGCCTCAATCGCCGGAAAGACCGACAGCATTGCCCCGCTGAGCGACAGCGCGATCAGAAGGGCAGCGGCCAGAAGGCCCGGCCAGCGGTGAAGGGCGCGCAGCATGCCGGTCACCTGTCAGAAGGCATAGGTGAAATCGGCGACGTAGCGCCGCCCTGCCGCGGGCTGGCCTGCGCCTTCCGTCGTCAGCGGCACGGCGATTTCGCCGGGGCTGTCGCGCATATCTTCGACTGCTGCATCGACATGCAGGGTATAGCCCGCATCGAACAGGGCATCGGCAAGGTCCATCGTCAGTTCAAGGCTGCGCCCGGCCCCGACACTGGCCCCGGTGATGCCGTCCACCTGCGCCACATCGCCCCCGGTCAGCCGGGCCCAATCAGACAGATGTTTGTAATACTTGGACTTCCCCCCCGCCATCCACAGGCTGCCGGCATAGGCGCCCGAAGGGTCGGTCACATAGATTGCGAGATAGGCCCCCTGCCCCCCGTATTGCGACAGATTGGCCGTGAGGGTGACAGGGCGGGCCAGAGCAAGGCCGGGGGCGATGATCGCGGTGGTCAGTGCCAATGCGGCAAGAAGCGGTTTCATGTCGGATATTCCTGTCAGTTCGATTTGACCTGCGGCGCGGTGCCGTTGGTGAAAAGCCCGTTCTGCGGCGGAGCGACGGTGCCCGCGGGCGCGGCGTTGCCCGCCCCACCCTGCGCGCAGGACGGATCGTCGGCTGCGGTGCAATCGTCGCTGTCGCCGCCATTGTCATCGCCCGACCCGCTGCCGCCGCCATTGGACCAGAACCAGCTTCCTTCTTCCCCGTCCTCACTGACACGCAGGGGCGCCAGCGATGGGCCGGCGGCGGCCATCGGCGCATCAAAGGCAAAGCCATGCGCCGCAACCGGTGCGTTCGCGGCCTGCGCGTCCGGTCCGGCAACAAGGGCGCTGCCTGCAAGGACAAGGGCGACTACCTGTTTCATTTTCCGTTTCTCCATCTCAGGGCGGGTGCAAGACCCGGTGCTCAGTCTTGGTTTTCGCTGCGGCTGCCGCCGCCATGGCCGTGGCCGTCGAACTCCATCTCGACGATCGACAGGGTGGCGGGGTCGAGCTTCACTTCGATCCAGCGGCCCTGTGCATCTTGGCCGGTGACCTCGTAACAGCCGTCATCGAGACGGATGCGATCCACGCGCCAGCCATTCGTTGCCGCCAGTTCCATCACCGCATCACGCGGCTGCCACTCGGCCATCGGGACGGCGCAATCGTCATCTGCCAACGCCGGTGCGACGATCAGCAGGCAGGCGATGACAAGGCTTGTTGACAATCGGATCATGCGTGACACTCCGCAGGGCTTATCCACGCTGCCCTTTTGTGCCGTGAAACTGACGCCTGCCTGAAGCGCGGGGAAAATCTGCTTCAGGTCGCCGTCAGGTTGGCGCGGTAACAGGCGTGCAGAACGGCCCGAAGGGACACCATGCCGATGCGGATATTGCTGATCGAAGATGATCGCGTGATCGCGACCGCCATCCGCGAACAGGCCGAGGGCGAAGGTCATTCCGTCGACTGGGCGGCGCGGCTGGATGCGGCGGATGATGCGCTGGCCACCGCGCATTTCGACCTGATCCTGCTCGATCTGATGCTGCCCGACGGGCGCGGCCTGCCCTTTCTGCGCAAACTCCGCGCCGGGGGGGCAAAGACGCCTGTCATCATCATGACGGCGCTGGATCAGGTGTCCGACAGGATCGACGGGCTGAATGCCGGGGCCGATGACTATCTGGTCAAACCCTTTGACCTGAGCGAGTTGTCCGCCCGGATCGGCGCAGTGTCGCGCCGCTATGCGGGCAACCCGAACCCCTGCATCGACCTGCGCGATCTGTCCATCGACCTTGCCGCGCGCCGCCTTTTGCGGGCGGGCAAGCCCGTGCCGCTGACGGCGCGGGAATGGGTGCTGCTGGAGGCATTCCTGCAAAAGCCGGGGCAGCTGCTTTCGAAATCCGTGCTGGAGGAACGCCTGTATTCCTTTGATGCCGAGGTCGAAAGCAACACGACCGAGGTGCATATCAGCCGCCTGCGCAAAAAGTTGGGGGCCGATGTCATCGTCACTGAACGCGGGCTTGGCTATCGGTTGGCGCAGCCATGAGGCCGGGGTCGATCCGCATCCGTTCGGCCATCGCGCTGTCGGTCATCGTCACGGCTTTGTGGCTGGCGACAGCGGTTCTGACCGCGCGGCTCTTGTCGGCGGAACTGGATGAGGTGTTCGATTCCGCGCTGCAGGAAACGGGGCAGCGCATCCTGCAACTGGCGGTGGTCGATGTTCTGAACCGCGAAGAGGCGGGCATCACCCGCCGCGTCACCGGCCTTGCCGCGCATGACGAACATTTCACCTATGTGGTGCGCGACGATCAGGGGGGTGTCCTGCTTACCTCGCACCGCGCCGATCCGGGCGATTTCCCCGCCTTCCCACAGCCCGGTTTCCACGAGGCAGAGGGCCATCGCTATTATCAGGAATCCGCCGTGCGCGGGACGGTCATCCTGACCATCGCCGAACCTCTTTCCCACCGGAAGGAGGTCGGGGTGGAAATGGCCATCGCGCTGGCCCTGCCGCTTTTGGTCATGGTGCCGCTGAGCGTGGTGGCCATCTTTTACGGGCTGGGCTTCGGGCTGCACCCGCTGGAGGCGCTGCGCAATCAGCTTTCGCGCCGGGGGGCCACGGCGCTTTCCCCGGTGGCGGTGGATGGATTGCCCGCCGAGCTGCGCCCGATTGCCGATACGGTGAATGATCTTCTGGCGCGGCTGGACATGGCCTTTGCCGCCGAACGCAGCTTTGCCGCCAATGCCGCGCACGAATTGCGCACGCCTCTGGCCGGGGCCTTGGCGCAGGTGCAGCGCCTGCGCCAGCAGACGACCGATACAGAGACCCGCCGCCGCGCGGATGAGGTGGAACAGACGCTGAAACGCCTGACACGCCTGTCGGAACGGCTGATGCAACTGGCCCGCGCCGAAGGGGCGCGTCTGGTCTCCGACAGCCCGACCGATCTTTGCGCCATCCTGTCGCTGGTGGTGCGCGACTTTGACCATGGGCCGGATGCGGGCCGCGTCGCCCTTGCCCTGCCCAATGCAGCTGTGATGTCGCTGGTGGACCCGGATGCCGTGGCCATCGTGGCGCGCAACCTGATCGAGAACGCTTTGCGCCACGGGCAGGCCGGGGCGGTGCAGGTCCGGCTGGATACGGGCGGCACCCTGACGGTTGACAATGACAGCCCCGCCATTCCGCCCGAACAGCTTGCCCTGCTGACCGACAGGTTCGTCCGGGGCGCATCCGGGGGCGATGGCAGCGGGCTTGGCCTTGCCATCGTGCAGACGATTGCCGGGCGCATCGGATCGGACCTGCGCCTTGACTCACCCCTTCCCGGGCAGACCGCCGGGTTCCGTGCTGCACTTCTGTTGCAGGCACATCCACCAAACAGAATGGACCCATTGCCATGACCCTTCCCTATCAATCCGCGCATGAGGAATTGCACTACCTTGACCGGGCTGGTTGGCTGCGCGCGGCTGTCCTTGGCGCGAATGACGGCATCGTATCGGTATCATCGCTGATCGTCGGGGTGGCCGCTGCCGACCCCAGCCGCGCCGCGATCCTGATTGCCGGGGCGGCCGGGCTGGCGGCGGGGGCGATGTCGATGGCCGCCGGGGAATATGTGTCGGTCAGTTCGCAATCGGATGTGGAACGCGCCGATATCGCGCGGGAACGGCAGGCCCTGCAGGACACGCCCGCCGCCGAGGAAAAGGAACTGGCGTCGATCTATGAATCCCGTGGCCTGTCGCCGGAAACCGCCGCGCTGGTCGCGCGCGAGCTGACTACGAAAGACGCGCTTGGCGCGCATATGCGCGATGAGCTGGGCCTGTCAGACCTGCACGCCGCCAATCCGTTGCAGGCGGCGCTGGCATCGGGGCTGACCTTCACGGTGGCGGCTGCGGTGCCGCTGGCCGCCGCCGCCATCGCGCCCGAGGCGCAGATCATTCCGGCGGTCGTTGTGGCCACGCTGATCAGCCTTGCCGGGCTTGGCGCGCTGGGGGCCTATGCCGGGGGCGCGCCGAAACTGCGGGCCACGGCGCGGGTGCTGTTCTGGGGCGCGGCGGCCATGGCGATCACCGCGGGTGTGGGCCGGATCTTTGGCGTGTCGGTGTGATGGCCGCGGCGGTGTGCACCCGCCGCATTACTCGGCCGTTTCGGGCATCAGGAAATGCCCGGTCCCTTGGGCGAACAGGCGGGATCGGTTGTCTTGCCACGCCTCGACATGCACTGATGCATAGCGGCGGCCAGAGCGGTTGACGCGCGCGCGGGCATAGGCATCACGCGGCAGGCCGGTGCGCAGATAATCCACTGTGAAATCAATGGTCTTGGGCAGGCGCAGCGGCGTGGCCGCAATCGCGGCGGGGTCCAGTTTACCTGCCTCCATCTCTTCCCACAGGATCGACCAGGACAGTTCGATGATCGCCGCCACCTCAAGGAAAGCCGCCGTCACCCCGCCATGCAGGGCGGGCAGCGCGGGATTGCCGATCAGCTTTTCGTCAAAGGGCAGGATGGCCGTCAGTTCGTCGCCGCGGCGGTCGAACTGGATGCCGAGGTATTGGATATAGGGCACGCCCGACAGCAATGATTTCAGCGCGCCGTCGCGGCGCTGCTTGATCACCTGCACGGGTTCGGGTCTGGCGCGGGTCATGTCATCCCCTTTGGTCGGTCAAGGGTGAAGGCCCCGGTGGCGGCAGCGACAGGGCGGGTGTCATCTTCATCCGTCGCGGTGACGCGGACAAAGGCGACAGAGCGGGTGACGTGATAGCATTCCGCCCGCGCGGTGATGGTCTGGCCCGGCGTGGCGGCGCGGAAATAGTCGATCCGCAGGTCCAGCGTCGCGGTGGTGGTGGGGGCCGCCGGGTGACACATCACCGCCGCCCCGCTGGCCGTATCCATCAGCGCCGACACCGCGCCGCCATGCAGGACGCCCGTCGCCGGATCGCCCACGAAACGCTGGTCATAGGGCATGGTCATTACCACCCGCCCTTCGCCCAGACTTTCCAGCCGCATTCCCAACGCGCGGGAATGGGGGATCGCCTCGATGAAGCGCCGCGCAAGCGCCACCACATCCGGTGCCGTAAGGTCGCTCATTGCCAAACCCCTTTTGCACCCATTAATCCGCGCCCCGCCCGCGATGTGCAAGACCTGCCCTATGGTCAGCGTCACCCTCAGGCGGCGATTGCGCGATGGCCCCGGTTGGGCCTATGCTGATCTGGTAGGAGTACGCCGATGTCCGAGACCCGCCTCAGCTTCAAGGAGATGTGCGCGAAGTTCGACGTGACGCCGCGCACGCTGCGGTATTACGAATATATCGAACTGTTGCAGCCCGAAAAGGAAGGCCGCGCCCGGTTCTATGGCCCGCGCGAGGTGGCGCGGATGACGCTGATCCTGCGCGGACGGCGGTTCGGTTTCAGCCTTGAGGAAATCCGCCAATGGCTGCTGATCTATCGGCAAAAAGGCACGCGGCCACAGCTTGAGGCATGGCTTTCAATGGCCGACCGCCAGCTTGCCGCCCTGTCGGCGCAGGTGGAAGAGATGCAGACCTCGATCGCCGATCTGCACGCGCTGCGCGAGACGGCGGTGGATGAGCTGTCAAAGCTGCCAGAAGACTGATCTCCGTAGACTGATCTCGACAGACTGATCTCCACAGACCGAACCCCGCACGTCCCGCGTCACGCCCGACCTCGGGCCACGACATAACGTCATGCGGGACCGTGACGCCACGTTACGTTTACGTTCACGTCAACTCGTCTGGTAAGGTTCCGTAACATCACCAGATTCCGTGCATCATTGGATGCAAGACGAGTGAACAGATGACCGCACCACTGACCGCCAAGGAAGACCTGCTGACAATCCGCGACATGTGCGCCGCCTTTGACGTGACGCCGCGCACCCTGCGGTTCTATGAGGCGAAGGAACTGCTGTCGCCCGTCCGGCGCGGCACCGCGCGCTTTTACACCTATCGCGACCGCGCGCGGCTGAAGTTGATCCTGCGCGGCAAACGCTTTGGCTTTTCGCTGGAGGATATCCGCCAGCTGCTGGACATGTACGACCGCGACGGCCGCCAGCAAGAGGCGCAATTGCGCCGCACCTTCGAGGTGGCGCAGGACCGGCTGGCCCAGATGGAACGCCAGCGCGCCGAGCTGGATGAGGCGATTGCCGAACTGAAAGACCAGATCGCCTGGGGAGAGGGCATGTTGGCCGCTTTCCAGAAGGCCGCAGAATAGCGCCGCAAGGCCAGAAACAGAACACGACCGCCCGAAGTTCGACCGGAGGAGACCGCCGATGCCCAGCTACACCGCGCCCGTCAAGGACATGCAATTCGTGCTCCATGACCTGTTGCAGATCACCACATCTGACATTCCCGGCTATGCCGATCTGGATGCGGGTTTCACCGCCGCCGTGCTGGAGGAAGCGGGCAAGCTGGCCTCGGACGTGCTGGCACCGCTGAACGCGGTGGGGGATCGTGAGGGTTGCGTGCTGGAAAACGGCGTGGTCCGCACGCCCACGGGGTTCAAGGCGGCTTTCGATCAGTTGAAAGAAGGCGGCTGGACCGCGCTGGATTGCGATCCTGATTATGGCGGGCAAGGGCTGCCATACCTCATGGGCACCGCGGTGGGCGAGATTTTCGTGGCCGCCAACATGGCGCTGAACATGTATCAGGGCCTGACCCACGGCGCCTATTCCGCGATCCATGTGCATGGCACGGCCGACCAGAAGGCAACCTATCTGCCCAAGATGGTATCCTGCGACTGGACCGGCACCATGAACCTGACCGAGCCGCATTGCGGCACCGATCTGGGGATGATGCGCACCAAGGCCGAACCGCAGGCGGATGGCAGCTACAAGATCACCGGGCAGAAGATCTTCATCTCGGCCGGTGAACACGACATGGCCGAGAACATCATCCATCTGGTGCTGGCCAAGGCCCCGGGCGGGGGTGAGGGGACGAAGGGCATCTCGCTTTTCATCGTGCCGAAGTTTCTGGTCAATGCCGACGGGTCGCTGGGGCAGCGCAACAGCCTTTCGGTCGGCAAGATCGAAGAAAAGATGGGCATTCACGGCAATGCCACCTGCGTGATGAACTATGACGGGGCGACCGGCTGGCTGCTGGGCGACCTGCACAAGGGCATGCGCGCCATGTTCACCATGATGAACGAAGCCCGCATCGGCGTGGGCGTGCAGGGCTATGCCGTGGCCGAGGCCGCCTATCAAAACGCGGTCGCCTATGCCAAGGACCGGCTTCAGGGCCGCGACGTGACCGGGGTGAAGAACGCCGCCGGTCCGGCCGATCCGCTGATCGTGCATCCCGATATCCGCCGCAACCTGATGGATCAGAAAAGCTTTGTCGAAGGCGCCCGCGCCTTCACCTTCTGGGGCGCCTCGTTGATCGACCGGGCGCACCGCACCGGCGATGACAGCGCCGAGGGGCTGATTTCGCTGCTTACCCCCGTCATCAAGGGCTTCCAGACCGACAAGGGGTTCGATGTCGCCGTCGCCGCGCAGCAGGTCTATGGCGGGCATGGCTATATCGAAGAATGGGGCATGTCCCAATTCGCCCGCGATGCCCGGATCGCAATGATCTATGAAGGCGCCAACGGGATTCAGGCGCTGGACCTGGTGGCGCGCAAGCTGGCCGCGGATGGCGGCAAGCATGTGATGGCCTTCTTTGATCTGGTGAAGACCTTCGTGAAGGAAAACGAAGAGGACACCCGGCTGAAAGCAGGCTTCCTTGACCCGCTGAAACAGGCGTCCAAGGCGATGCAGGGCGCGGGGATGTATTTCATGCAGAACGGCATGAAATCGCCCAATGCGGCGCTGTCGGGCAGCTATGATTTCATGCATCTGATGGGCCATGTCTGCCTTGGCCTGATGTGGGCCAAGATGGCAAAGGCCGCCTATGCCGCGCTGGATGCGGGGGCTGCGGATCGCGACTTCTACGAGGCCAAGATCGCCACGGGCCGCTACTACATGGCCCGCCAACTGCCCGCCTGCGCGATGCATCTGGCGCGGATCGAGTCCGGCGCGGAACCGGTGATGGCGCTGACGGCAGAGGCGTTCTAAGGTTCGGGGGCAACATATCCGGGGGCCACGAATTTTCTGCGAAAATTCAGCCCCCGCGCCCCAGATCAAAGGAGGCCTCATGCCAAAACGCTTTCGCCTGACCCGCCGTTTCCCCGTCGCCATGACCGAGGACGGCTATCGCAAGCTGAAGCGCTTTGCGCAGGAGGCAGGGCTGGATGAGGGTGAGGCGCTGTCGTTCTTGTTCGAGAATTTCGACAGCGTGACGCATACGGAAAACCTGACCCACCGCCTGCGCCTGTTCAATTCGGAACTGGAAGACCGAAAGCGGTAGTGCGGGATGGAGAGGGAGGAATTGGGTATTTGGGCCAAGATGAAAGGGCATGGTCACGCTGCATCCCGAGCCTGGGGTTTGGCTAACCTTCGGGCGGAATGCAGCGCTTCACCTTGGGCGGTCATCGGCTCCCCAGCCTGTACCGCGAGACAGACTCTGACGCTTAAAGATTAAGGAAATGTTGCTTCATCTTGGCGAAAATACCCTGGGGGTCCGGGGGTGAAGCCCCCGGGTGCCGGGGCAGGGAGGGACGGATGACGATGAAGCTCTATTGTTTTGGCGAAAGCGGCAACGCGTATAAATGTGCGCTGGCCCTGACGCTGACCGATACGGAATGGACGCCGGTTTTCGTGGACTTCTTCAAGGGCGAGGCGCGCAGCGACGCCTTTCGCGCCATCAACCCGATGGGCGAGGTCCCCGTTCTGGTGGACGGCGATACCACGCTGTCGCAATCGGGCGTGATCCTGGACTACATCAGTTCCAAGACCGGCAAGATGGGCGGCCGGTTGGCGGCGGAACGGCGCGAGGTGTTGCGCTGGCTGTTCTGGGACAATCACAAGCTGTCCACCCAGATCGGGACGACGCGGTTCCTGTCCAACTTCCTGCCCGCCGACAAGCGGCCCGAAGGCGTGATCCCCTTTCTGCAGGGGCGGCTGAAGGCGGCCTACACGGTGCTGAACGATCATCTGGCGGGGCGGACATGGATGGTGGGCGATGCGCCGACGATCGCCGATCTGTCCTGCTGCGGGTATCTTTATTACCCCGAACCCTACGGCTTTGACCGCAAGGACTGGCACCATATCGACCGTTGGCTGGATGGCATCGCCGCCCTGCCCGGTTGGAAACACCCCTATGACATGATGCCCGGCAACCCCAGCGACCGGGCATAAGGAGACGACGATGATCGACGCATATATCTATGACACCGTCCGCAGCCCGCGCGGCAAAGGCCGCGCAGATGGGGCGCTGCATGAGCTGACCTCGGTCGCGCTGTCGGCCAAGGTTCTGAACGCGATCAAGGATCGCAACGGGCTGGAGGGGCACGCGGTTGAGGATGTGATCTGGGGCAATGTCACCCAGGTGGGCGAACAGGGCGGCTGTCTGGCGCGGTCTGCGGTGCTGGCCTCCGACCTGGATCAATCGATCCCGGGTTTGGCCATCAACCGGTTCTGCGCGTCGGGGATGGAGGCGGTGAACCTTGCCGCCAATCAGATCCGGGGCGGTGCCGGGTCGGCCTATATCGCCGGCGGGGTCGAGATGATGGGCCGCGTTGCCATGGGCAGCGATGGGGCGGCGATTGCCGTGGACCCGAGCCTTGCGATGAAGACCTATTTCGTCCCGCAGGGCATCAGCGCCGATATCATCGCCACCGAATATGGCTTTACCCGCGACATGGCAGATGCACTGGCCGTGGAATCCCAGCGCCGGGCGGCGGCGGCCTGGGCCGATGGGCGGTTTGCGAAATCCGTCATCACCATCCGCGACCAGAACGGTCTGCCGATCCTGTCCACTGACGAATACATGCGCCCCGGCACGGATATGCAGAGCCTGGGCGCGCTGAAGGCCAGCTTCAAGGACATGGGCGAGGTGATGCCCGGCTTCGACAAGATCGCCCTGATGAAATACCCGCATCTGGAGCGGATCGAGCATATCCACCATGCCGGAAATTCCAGCGGCATCGTGGACGGGGCCGCCGCCGTGCTGATCGGCGATGCCGAGTTCGGCCGCGCCTATGGGTTGAAGCCGCGGGCGCGCATCCTGTCGACGGCCAAGATCGGCACGGATCCCACGATCATGCTGACCGGGCCGGTGCCGGTGACAGAGAAAATCCTACGCGACAGTGGCATGGCGATTTCAGACATTGATCTGTTCGAGGTGAACGAGGCTTTTGCGTCGGTCGTGCTGCGCTTCATGCAGGCCTTTGATGTGGACCCGGCGCTGGTGAACCCCAATGGCGGCTCTATCGCCATGGGTCACCCGCTGGGCGCGACCGGGGCGATCATCATCGGCACCCTGCTGGATGAGCTGGAACGCACGGGCAAGGGCGTGGGTCTGGCCACGCTGTGCATCGCATCCGGCATGGGTGCGGCCACGATCATCGAGAGGGTGTGATGCCAAAGCTCAACCTGTCCGCTGTTCCGGTGAAGACCGGATCGATCTACCCCGCGCCCTATGCGGCGATGATGGAGGGGCGGTCGTCGCTGCGTCTTGGGCAGGCGGGCGGGTTGACGCAGTTCGGGGTGAACCTTGTGACGCTGGAGCCCGGCGCGCTGTCATCGCTGCGGCACTGGCATCTGCACGAAGACGAGTTCGTGATGGTGACAGAGGGCGAATGCGTGATGGTCACCGATGCGGGGGAAGAGGTGATGCGCCCAGGCGATTGTGCTGCCTTTCCGGCAGGGCTGGCGGACGGGCATCATTTCATCAACCGCAGCGCGGAGGTGGCGCGGTTCCTTGTCGTGGGCAGCAAGGCCCCGCGCGAGGTGGCGACCTATTCAGATGTGGACCTGATGGTCGAGATGGCGGAGGGGAAGGCCACCTTCACCCACAAAGACGGGTCGCCCTATGTGCCGGAGGATGCAGGGAAATGACGGGCCGCTGCGCCAGTCTTTCGGGGGGCCGCGGATGAAGGTCGATCCCGCCTGCGCGCCACGGGATGAGGCCGGGGATGGCGGCCTGTTGCTGCGCCTGTCCGATGCGGGCGGGGTGACGCAATTCGGTGCCTATCTGGACCGCCTGATGCCGGGGGGCGTTTCTTCGCAACGGCATTGGCATGATGCCGAGGATGAGATGGCCTTCATCCTGTCCGGGCAGGCGGTGCTGATCGACGATGCAGGGGAAAGCCCGGTCGGGCCGGGCGATGCGCTCTGCTGGCCGCATGGCTGCCCGAATGCGCATCATCTGGCCAATCGGGCGGAGGAGCCCTGCACCTATGTGATCGTGGGCACGCGGGTGGCCGAGGATGTCTGCCATTACCCCGACCTTGGCCATCGTCTGGTGAACGGGGTGACGGATTGGCGGGTGGAGGATGCGGAAGGGCGTATCCTGCGTTCCGGCACGCTGCCTGCGGAGCTGCTGAACCTGCCGCCGGTCTGGGGCCGCGACTTCGACCCAACCGATCCGGGGCAGCGCGTGCTGCGCGGCGCGGATGCGGTTTGGGAGGAGGTGGCGCTGGACCATCACCCGATCCTCGGCCCCGGCCCCGGCCCCTATCGCTATCGCCTGCTGTCCGATCCCGGCGGGATCACCCAGTTCGGCGCGTTCCTTGAGGAACTGCCGCCCGGTTCCCGTTCCGGCCACCGCCATTGGCATGAGGCCGAGGATGAGATGATCCTGATGCTGTCGGGCGAGGTGGTCCTTGTCGAAGAGACAGAGACGCCGCTGCGCGCGGGCGATGTGGCCTGCTGGCCTGCGGGTGCGCCCGTCGGGCATCGGCTGGACAATCGCGGGTCGGGACCGGCCCGCTACCTTGTCATCGGGACGCGCGCCCAGCGCGACCGCATTCATTACACCGACCATGACCTGATCACGGAAAAGGACGGCGCCGCGCGCCGCTATCTGCACCGCGACGGCACCCCTTACGGAGGAACACCATGACCGATTTCACCTATGCCGTTGACGCCGATGGCGTGGCCACGCTGACCTGGGACGTAAAGACCAAGTCGATGAACGTCATGTCGACCGAGGCGTTCGCCCTGCTCGACAGCCTGATCGACAAGGCCTTGGCCGACCCTGCGGTAAAGGGGATCATCCTGACATCCGGCAAAAGGGATTTTGCAGGCGGGATGGATCTGAACGTCATCGCCCAGATGCGGGCGGGCGGGGCCGAGGCGATTTTCGCGGGTGTGATGCAGATGCACAGCGTCCTGCGCAAGATCGAACGCGCGGGGATGGACCCCAAGACAAAAAAGGGCGGCAAGCCCATTGTCGCCGCCCTGCCCGGTACGGCGTTGGGGATCGGGCTGGAACTGCCGCTGTCCTGCCACCGGATCATCGCCGCCGATAACCCGAAGGCCAAGATCGGCCTGCCCGAGATCATGGTCGGCATTTTTCCCGGCGCGGGCGGCACCACGCGGCTTGTGCGCAAGATGGGGGCGATGATGGCAGCGCCCTTCCTGCTGGAAGGCAAGCTGAGCGATCCGAAATCCGCCAAGGCGGCGGGGCTGATCGATGAGGTGGTCCCGGCCGAGGAATTGCTGATGCGGGCCAAGGAATGGGTGCTGACGGCGAAAGAGGCCGATCTGGTGAAGCCGTGGGATGACAAGGGCTACAAGATGCCGGGCGGCGCGCCCTATCATCCGGCGGGGTTCATGACCTTTGTCGGGGCATCCGCCATGGTGATGGGCAAGACGATGGGGGTTTACCCGGCGGCAAAGGCGCTGCTGTCGGCGGTCTACGAAGGCGCGCTGGTGCCCTTTGACACCGCGCTGAAGATCGAGGCGCGGTGGTTCACCTCGGTTCTGATGAACCCGTCCTCGACCGCGATGATCCGGTCCTTGTTCATCAACAAGGAGGCGCTGGAAAAGGGCGCGAACCGGCCCAAGGTGGCGGATCAGACGGTGCGGAAGGTGGGCGTCATCGGCGCTGGCATGATGGGGGCGGGAATCGCCTATGTCAGCGCCAATGCGGGCATCGAGGTGGTGCTGATCGACGCCGCGCAGGAGGCGGCGGATCGCGGCAAGGCCTATTCCGAAGGGCTGCTCGACAAGGGCATCGCGCGGCGCAAGGTGACGGCTGAAAAGAAGGCCGAGGTGCTGGCCCGCATCACCGCCACCACCGATTATGCCGCGCTGGCGGGGTGTGATCTGATTGTGGAAGCGGTGTTCGAAGACCCCAAGATCAAGGCCGAGGTGACGGCCAAGGTAGAGGCGGTGGTGGGCGCAGACTGCATCTTTGCGACCAACACCTCCACCTTGCCGATATCTTCGCTGGCCAAGGCCAGCGGTCGGCCTGCGAACTTCATCGGCATCCATTTCTTCAGCCCCGTCGACAAGATGATGCTGGTGGAAATCATCCGGGGGAAACAGACGGGCGATGTGGCGGTGGCCAAGGCGCTGGATTACGTCCGCCAGATCCGCAAGACGCCCATCGTTGTGAACGACGCGCGGTTCTTCTACGCCAACCGCTGCATCATCCCCTATATCAACGAAGGCATCCGCATGCTGGCCGAAGGGGTGGAACCTTCGCTGGTGGAGAATGCCGCGAAACTGGTGGGCATGCCCTTGGGGCCGCTGCAATTGGTGGACGAAACCTCGATCGATCTGGGCGTGAAGATCGCCAAGGCCACGAAGGCCGCGATGGGCGACGCCTATCCCGATGGCGCGGTGGATGCGGTGCTGTTCTGGATGGCCGATCAGGGGCGCATGGGCAAGAAATCCAATGCGGGCTTCTATGCCTATGACGCGGCAGGCAAGCGCGAAGGGCTTTGGGACGGGCTGGCCGCCCAATATCCGGTGGGCGACGACCAACCCGATCTGACCACCGTGCAGCACCGCCTGCTGATGGCGCAGGTGCTGGAGGCCGTGCGCGCGCTGGAGGATGGGGTGCTGACCGATATCCGCGAAGGCGATGTCGGCGCGATCCTAGGCTGGGGCTTTGCGCCCTGGTCGGGCGGGCCGTTCGGCTGGCTGGATATCATCGGGGCCGCGCGTGCGGTGGAAATCTGCGACCGGCTGACCGCCAGCGAAGGCGCGCGCTTCACCGCGCCGCAGATGCTGCGCGACATGGCGGCGAAGGGTGAGGCGTTCTACAGCAAGGGCGCAGGCGCAAAGGCCGCCTGAGCGGGCGGCAGGAACCGAGCGCGTTCGCCCTCAGCAATCAGGCCCGCTACAAGTTGGCGGGCCTCTTTCAACCCAAGCGACGTCATGCCGTCGCCGCGAAACATGTTGGCCGCAGCGTTGCCGATGCCGGCACAGCCCAGCATCAGGCAAGGCCCGGCAAAGACGACCTGTGGCGTGTCAAATTGCAGATGCACCATCTCTACCTCGCGCGGGGCGCGGCGGGTGATGCCATTCCAGCCCAGCAGGGCCAGCGCGGGCACCATGACAAAGGGCTCGCCATACATCTCTTCGGCCAGTTCGCTTTCCAGCATCACCATCTGTGCGGGCAACAGCTCCACCGGATGATCGTTCGCCATCACGCCCTCGGGCAGAAACAGCGGCCAGAAGGCCGGGGGCACCCAAGCCGCCTGGGCCGAGCGGAAGACGGCGGCCACGGGCATTTCGCCCTGTTCAAAGGTCAGGACCGGATCGCCGGGCTCCAGATCGCCCGCCTCGACCCAACCATCCGGCGTGGCGAGGGATTGCGAAGCCGGCAGCCCGTCCACCAGAATGGCCGGGACTGCCGATCCACCTTTTGCAACTGATGACTGCACCTGACCTGCCTTCACTCAAGGGTCCACAGCCTGCAACCTGCAGTGGAGATTGGGCAAGCGAAGGGCGAAAGACGGGCATTGCTGCGATAGATTGTGTCGGAAACGGGGACAGTCAGCCCGGATCGAAACCGTATCCAAAGCGCGCGATATCCGCCGCGCAGAGGCGGGCCACCAGCGCGGCATCGCCGTCGCTGTAATAGGGCCGCCAGTCCCGCACACGCGCACTGTCATTGGCGCGGGGCAGCGGCGTCAGGCGAAAGCCCAGATGCGTCTCGAACGGGATCAGGTCTTCGTCCAGCCGCTCCAGCCGCGCATAAAGCGTGGCGCGGTCCCGCCCCTGCGCATCGCGCAGATAGGCGGCATAGGGCCATGCGGCAAAGGCGGCCTGCGTGTCGGGGTGGTTGAGAAAGGCGCTGAAATCGGTGGTCTTGGCCAGCCCCACCGCCGGATGGGCAAAGGATTGGCCCCGCAGCCAGTGGTAATAGCTGACCATGCGATCCCAAGGGTTGCGGACAAGCGTCAGGATGAAGAACGCGTTCAGGTCTTCAGGCGTGAGCAGCCCGTCAAGATCGGCCAGCGTGGAATGTTTCCACAGCCGCCCCTTGGCGGGCAATCCCGCCAGCCGCCCCCGCCGCGCACGCGCCTTGGGCGTGTCGCCGATCAGGATGTCATCCTTCATCGCACGGGCTTCCAGCGCGAGCGTCAGCGCCGTGCCCCCGGTCTTGGGGATATGGACAAAGACATAGCGCCGCCCGCGTGACAGAATCACGGCTGCCCCCGGCGGAGGCGGAATTTGAACGCAAATTCCGCGCCGGAAAATGCGCGCATTTTCCGATGCGATTTCTGCGTGCAGAAATCGCCCCCCGGCATCAGTTCACGCGATTGGGCAGGTCGCGCCCGTCGAGATGGGCGATCAGGTTCTCCACCGCCATCATCCCCATATTCTCGCGCACCTCCAGTGCCGCCGTGCCCAGATGGGGCAGCAGCGTCACATTCTCCATCGCCATCAGGGCGGCGGGAACCTGCGGTTCGAACTCATAGACATCAAGGCCCGCCCCCGCTATCCGCCCCTCGGCCAGCGCGGCAATCAGCGCCGTCTCATCCACCACATCGCCGCGCGCGATGTTGATGAAGATGCCCGTGGGCTTCATCGCGGCAAAGGCAGCGGCGTTGATCAGGTGATGGGTGGCCTTACCCCCCGGAACGGCAACCACGACGAAATCCTGCGCCATCGCCTCTTCCATCGCCACCTGTCGCGCGGGAACCCCGGTATCCGTTACGGGGGATCGGTTGTGGAACACCACCTCCATCCCAAAGCCCGCCTGACAGCGCCGTGCGATGGCCTTGCCGATACGGCCCATGCCGATGATGCCGACCGATTTGTCGCTGACATGGGTGCCCAGCATCTGCGTCGGCCCCCAGCCCACCCAGTTGCCCGCGCGCAAGATCCGCTCGCCCTCGCCCAGCCGCCGCGCCGTCATCAGGATCAGCGACAGCGCGATATCCGCCGTGGCATCCGTCACCGCACCGGGGGTGTTGGTCACCGCCACGCCTGCGGCCTTGGCAGCCTCAACGTCGATATGGTTATAGCCTACCCCGAAATTGGCCAAAAGCTTGCAGCGGGGGCTTGGGACAGCGGCAAAGACATCGGCCTGAAACCGATCGCCCAGCGTGGGCATCACGGCATCATAGTCGCGCAACGCGGCGCGCAGTTCATCGGGCGTCAGAACCCGCGCCTCTTCTTCGCGCAGGGTGACGTCAAACCGCGCCTTGGCGGCGGCCAGCACCCGCGCGGGCATCCGCCGTGTGATCAAGAGTTTCATCATTCAGAAAAGCCTCCCCCCCAGCGGGACATCCTGCCCCGGACCGATCAGCACCACCTCACCGTCGGCATCCGGCACGCCCAGCACCAGCACCTCAGACATCACCTTGCCGATCTGGCGCGGCGGAAAGTTCACCACGGCCAGCACCTGCCGACCGACCAACCCCTCGGGCGTGTAATGCCGGGTGATCTGGGCCGAGGAACGTTTCTCGCCGATCTCGCCCCCGAAATCGACCCAAAGCTTGATCGCGGGCTTGCGCGCCTCGGGGTACGGCTCGGCGCGGGTGATGCGGCC
The DNA here is from genome assembly GCA_022843025.1 of Paracoccaceae bacterium. Lineage (GTDB taxonomy): Bacteria > Pseudomonadota > Alphaproteobacteria > Rhodobacterales > Rhodobacteraceae > Paragemmobacter. The sequence continues at coordinate 188,772 of JALHOL010000005.1, forward strand.
CACGCGGATATCGACCTTGGCGAAATCGTCATAGGTGATGGTCATTTGCCAAGCTCCCGCCCGCGATCCGCCGCCGCCTTCACCGCGCGGGCCATCAGCCCCGGCAGTTCCGGCATCAGCACGGCCAGCGCCGCCGCCGTGGTGCCACCGGGTGAGGTGACGTTGACACGCAATTGCGCCGCGCTGTCGGGCGAGCGATGCGCCAATTCCCCCGCCCCGCATACAGTGGCGCGGGCCAGTTGCATCGCCACCTCAGGCGACAACCCCTCGGCCTCTCCCGCTGCCGCCATCGCCTCGATCAGGTGGAACACATAGGCGGGGCCGGACCCGGACACGGCAGTGACGGCATCAATCTGATGCTCGCCGTCCAGAAGGACTGTCTCACCCACCGCCGCCATAAGCGCCACGGCCAGCGCCATATCGGCATCCGACACATGGGCATTGCGGCACAGCGCGGTGATGCCCCGGTTCACCATGGCGGGCGTGTTGGGCATGGTGCGCACGATGGGGGTACGGTCGCCCAACGCGGCCTCAAACGCCGCAATCGTGGTGCCTGCGGCGATCGAGACGAACAGCGTCGTCCCATTGCCCAGCGCCTGCAAGGCGGGCAGCGCCGCCCCCATCATCTGCGGCTTGACCGCCAGCAGCGCCACGGCGGGCGCAGGCGGCACCCCTTCGTTCAGATGCACGCCGCTGCCACGCAGCCAATCCGACGGGTTGGGTTCCATCACCCAGACCGAGGCCGCAGGCACGCCCGCGCCCAACCAGCCCGTCAGCAGGGCCGTTCCCATCTTGCCGCATCCCAGAAGAACCAGCCCGTCTTGGGCCATCCGCTCCAACGTCATTCACCGCCCCTGTCTGTCTTCGCAGGGCAGGTTAGGCGCGACCGTAAGCCTCGGCAATGGCGACCTTCATCGCGTCTGCCGGGGCCTTGTCGCCCCATGAGACAAGCTGGAAGGCCGGATAGAACCGCTCTGCCGCGCCCACGGCGGCGGCGATCAGGCGGTCGATCTGATCGGCGGTCACATATTGCCCGCCCGACAACAGCAGACCATAGCGCCAGACCATCAGCTTCTGGTCTTCCCAATAGGTGAAGGCCCCGGTCCAGACCATGTCATTGCAGCGGTTGAGCACATCATACAGCGCGCCCATCCGCGCGGCGGGGGGCTCCATCTCGAAGGTGCAGATCAGCCGCAGCGTTTCATCCTGCGCCGACCAGGCCAGCGTCAGGCTGTAGGTGCGCCATTGCCCCTCGACCGCCATGGCGATCTGGTCATCGGTGACGCGGTCAAATTCCCAATCGTGATGCTCGGCAAGGGTTTCGACAATGTCGATCGGGTGCAGATCGTCGGTGGTCAGAAAGTCTTCAACGAACGACATTACCCGGCCTCATCATGATGCTTCCTGCGGGGGAATACCCACAAGAAGCTGGGCGTCTGGCAAGGATCAGCGTCTGCCCGACGTGACCCTTACTAGATATGGTGTGACAGAAGGGGAAGTCTGTAAAGCGATTTCTGGCGAAATCTTCTGTGGACAAATGGTTCTTAACGGGGCTTTCCGGCCCATGATCGGGCAGGTTGAAAACCCGATCAGTGATCGGCAACCTGCGCGTGTAGCGGCAGCTTTCACATGGTCACTTTGGAAAGAGCCAGGGGTTTCCGGCGGCGCGGGTGGCGCATCCGCACCCAACGCAAAAGGCGGCCCGCAGGCCGCCTTGGTCGCCTTACCCTGAAAGGTAATGCTTACTCCGGCTTCTTCTTCGCGGCCTTTGGCGCGTCGCCGGCCAGCTTGGCCTCCAGCGCGGCCAGACGGGCCTCAAGCGCGGCGTTTTCTTCGCGGGCTTTCACGGCCATGGCGCGGGCGGCGTCGAACTCTTCGCGGGTCACGAAATCACGGTCGGCCATCCAGCGGTCGATCATGCCTTTCATGGCCGTCTCGGCCTCGGTCTTGGCGCCCTGTGCCACGCCCATGGCGTTGGTCATCAGTTGCGACATGTCGTCAAAGAACTTGCTGCGCGTCTGCATGGCCGCACTCCTTTTGCTTGCCCTTCTATATGGCCCCGATCCCCCCGGACACAACCCTGTCAGGCTGCTTCATCTTGGCACAAATACCCAACTACCACCGTACCCCCCCGCGCATGGCCACAGAAAAGGGCGCTCTCCCTCCCCCGCCGGGGGAGGGCCGGGGTGGGGGTCCGCCCGGCAAAGGGCGCAGTGGTTGACTTCCCGCGCCCCAGCCCGGAAAACCACCCCGTCCGCGTGCAAGAGGCATCATGTCCTATATCCCCTTCCCCGACCTCTCGCCCGAGATCTTTCGGATCGACCTTGGCGGCTTCTCCTTCGCCCTGCGCTGGTATGCGCTGGCCTATATCGTGGGGCTGGTGGCGGGGTGGAAGCTGATCGCGCGGATTGTCAGCACCCCACGGCTTTGGCCCGGCACCGCGCCGATGACGGCAGAGCAGGTGGAACGACTGCTGACATGGGTCATCGTCGGCGTCGTGCTGGGCGGGCGGCTGGGCTTTGTGCTGTTCTACCAGCCGGGATTTTACCTGCAGAACCCCGGCCATATCCTGCGGGTCTGGGAAGGCGGGATGTCCTTCCATGGCGGGTTCCTTGGCGTGGTCGTCGCGGGCATCCTGTTCTGCCGCCGCGAGGGGATTCCGATGCTCTCCGCCGCCGATCTGATGGCGGTGGTCGCCCCCATCGGCATCGGCCTTGGGCGGCTGGCCAACTTCATCAATGCAGAACTTTGGGGTCGGCCCACCACCCTGCCTTGGGGCGTGGCCTTTCCGGGTGAGGCGGCGCAAACCTGCCGCGGCGTCGTGGGCATCTGCGCCCGCCACCCGTCGCAGCTTTATGAAGCGATGCTGGAAGGGTTCCTGCTGTTCCTTGTGCTGCTGTGGGTCGTCTATCGGCGCGGCTGGCTGGCGTGGCCGGGCCGGACGGCAGGGCTGTTCTTTGCGGGCTATGGGCTGGGGCGGTTCTTGGTGGAATTCGTCCGCCAGCCCGATGCGCAATTCGTGACGCCCGGCAATCCGCTGGGCCTTGCGCTGCAAATGGGCGGCTATGGGCTGACCATGGGGCAGATCCTGTCGCTGCCCATGATCGTGGCGGGGGTCTGGTTCATCGCCCGCGCGCGGCGCAGCGCGCCCTCCCCGGCATGACGGCTCTGGCGGACCTGCTGATCCGCCGGATCGCGGCCACGGGGCCGCTGACGCTGGCCGATTATATGGCCGATTGCCTGCTGCATCCCGATCACGGCTATTACGCGACGCGCGATCCGTTCGGCGCGGGTGGCGATTTCACCACCGCCCCGGAAATCAGCCAGATGTTCGGCGAATTGCTGGGTCTGTGCCTCGCCCAGACATGGCTCGATCAGGGTGCGCCCGCGCCTTTCACGCTGGCCGAGCTTGGCCCCGGACGCGGCACGCTGATGGCCGATCTTCTCCGCGCCACCCGCACTGTCCCCGGGTTTCATGCCGCCGCCCGCGTGACGCTGATCGAGGCGTCGGCCACCCTGCGCGGCATCCAGCGCCGGACGCTGGGCGATCATCCGGTGATCTGGGCCGATAGCGTTGAGGCGCTGCCCGAAGCGCCGCTGTTCCTGATCGCCAACGAATTCTTCGACGCCCTGCCGATCCGCCAGTTCACCCGCCAGAGGGAGGGCTGGGCGGAAACGGTGGTGGGTCTGGAAGGGGATCGCCTGTCCGTTGGCCGCACGCCGCCTGCGCCTTTGGCAGCCCTCGATCACCGCCTTGCCGACACCGCGCCGGGGGACATCGTGGAGGTCTGCCCCGCCGCCGCGCCGATCATGGCGCGCATCGGCGGCCTGATCGCCCGCCATGGCGGCGCGGCGCTGGTGATCGACTATGGCGGCTGGCAATCGCGCGGCGACACGTTTCAGGCGTTGCAGGATCACCGCCCCACCGATCCGCTGGCCGCCCCCGGCCGCGCCGATCTGACGGCGCATGTGGATTTCGCGGCACTCGCGCACGCCGCCCCGCCCGCCCGCGCCAGCCGGATGATCGAACAGGGCGTGCTGTTGCAGCGCCTCGGGATTGATCAGCGCGCGGCGCGGCTGGCGACTTCACTGACCGGCGCGGCGCAAGAGTCGCATCTTGCGGCGCATCGGCGCTTGACCGACCGGGCGGAAATGGGTTCGCTGTTCAAAGCGCTGGCGGTCTATCCGCCGCATCGGATGCCCCCGCCCGGATTTGACGCCTGACATGCTGGAAAAGATCACCTCTGACGCGCTGCCCGTGCATCACGGCTTTTTCACCCGCAAGGGTGGGGCGTCTTCGGGCATCTTTGCCGGGCTGAACTGCGGCCCGGGATCATCGGATCAGGCCGAGGTGGTGGCGATCAACCGCGCCCGCGTGGCCGAGGCGATGGGTGTGCCGCACGATCACCTTTTGTCTATCCATCAGGTGCATTCGGCAAATGTGGTTCATGTCACCGCCCCATTGGCCGACCGCCCGCTTGCCGATGGCATGGTCACCGCCACCCCCGGCATCGCGCTGGGTGTGCTGACCGCCGATTGTCAGCCGGTGCTGTTCGCCGATGCAGAGGCCGGGGTGATCGGCGCGGCCCATGCCGGGTGGCGCGGCACCCGCGATGGCGTGCTGGAGGCCACGGTCGAGGCGATGGTCGCCCTTGGCGCGCGGCGCGAAAAGATCGCCGCCGTGATCGGCCCCACGATCAGCCAATCCGCCTATGAGGTTGGCCCTGAGTTTTTTGAAACCTTCACCGATGATGACCGCGACTCTGCGCGCTTCTTCATCGCGGGGCAGGATGGGCGCTATCTGTTCGACCTACCCGCAATGGGCCTGTCGCGCCTGCGGGCGGCCGGTGTGGGCCATGCCGAATGGACGCGGCACTGCACCTATCGCGATTCGGAGCGATTCTTTTCCTATCGCCGCACCACCCATGCCGGTGAAGCCGATTACGGGCGATTGATATCGACCATCCGCCTGTGATTGCGGCGAGATTCCGGCAGGCCTTCGCCACGGGATTGTCGCATTTTCGGAAACAATCCATGGCGATTGACGCGTCAGTGGAAACGCATAAATGAAATCAATGGTTTACGCCATTTTAGTCATTTTGGCATCGCCGCCACAATCCGCCCGCACCACAAGGGTTTGATCCACGCATTTCCGGCCCAAACGCCAAAACCCTGCCGCAAAGCAGCGTCAAATTTTGTCTCAACAGGGCGCAACGGCCCAAGGGATGAAAGACGGAGACGGAAGATGAAAAAGGAACGCCGCTGGCTGAAATCGGTCCTCGCTGCCAGCCTCGAGCCGCAGCCCGCCCTGCCCTGGCAGCGCGGCACTCGTCGCCGCCCCGAGGCGGTGAAGACCGCCGCCCCCGCGATCAAGCCGCGCGCCATCGCCGCCCGCTGATCCGCCACCCATTCACGCAAAAGGCCGGGCACTGCGCCCGGCCTTTTTGCATCCCAACCGGAGGCGCGCGTCAGGCGCTGCGCGCCAGTCGCGCCTCCAGCACATCAAAGGGAACGCCGGGCTGATCCTTGGCGCAGCGGATCACGAGGCTGGTCTTTACCGTCGCCACATTCTCGGCCTTCAACAATTCGCCGGTCAGAAAGCCCTGAAAGGTGGAAAGGTCCGGAGCCACGCATTTCAGGATGAAATCAATCTCGCCGTTCAGCATGTGGCATTCGCGGACCAGAGGCCATTGGCGGCAGCGTTCCTCGAAGGTGGCAAGGTCGGCCTCGGCCTGCGATTGCAGGCGGACCATGGCAAAGACCTGCACCTCGAACCCCAGTTCGCGCGCGTCGATATCGGCGTGATAGCCCTTGATATACCCCGCCTCTTCCAGCGTGCGCACGCGGCGCAGACAGGGCGGCGCGGAAATGCCCACACGTTTGGCCAGTTCCACATTGGTCATGCGGCCATCAGCCTGCAACTCGGCAAGGATATGACGGTCGATCGGGTCGAGCTTCGATCCGGCCATGGTGCGGCTCCCCTTGTTCCGGTTCTTGAAGGCAGTCCGGATATGGGGCCTAGATAGGCGCGTCGGTGGCCCCGCGCAATATTGTTTCAACAACGCGCAAGAAAAATCGCACACCTTTCAACCAAGTGATCAAAATTGCGCCTTCCGCTGCCGGGGAAAGGCGGGCGAAAAACGGGTGGTCCCCGCCCCTTTCCCCCGCCTGCGGCTTTGCCTATATGGAAGGCCCGGATGGGCATGGGGAATGAAATGGGCACGACGCGGCATACCAAGGTTCTGATCATCGGCTCCGGCCCGGCGGGCTATACCGCCGCCGTCTATGCCTCGCGCGCCATGCTGGAACCGATCCTTGTGCAGGGTCTGCAACCCGGCGGGCAGCTGACCATCACGACCGAGGTGGAAAACTGGCCGGGTGACAGCCATGTGCAGGGCCCCGATCTGATGGTGCGGATGGAAGACCATGCCCGCGCCATGGGGGCCGAGATCATCAGCGATTACATCACCTCGCTTGACCTGCAAAAACGCCCCTTCACCGCGCAGGCCGACAGCGGCACCACTTACACGGCGGATGCCGTGATCCTGGCCACCGGGGCGCAGGCGAAATGGCTTGGCCTGCCGTCTGAAGAACGGTTCAAGGGCTTTGGCGTATCCGCCTGCGCCACCTGCGACGGGTTCTTCTATCGCGGCAAAGAGGTGGTGGTGATCGGCGGCGGCAATACGGCCGTGGAAGAGGCGCTGTTCCTGACCAACTTCGCCACCAAGGTGACCCTGATCCACCGCCGCGACAGTTTCCGTGCCGAGAAGATCATGCAGGACCGGCTGTTCAAGAACCCCAAGGTCACGGTCCTGTGGAACCATTCCGTGACCGAGGTGCTGGGCGATGACACGCCGCTGGGCGTGACCGCCGTGCGCGCGCAGAATGTTCACACGGGCGAGACGACGGATATCCCCTGCGCGGGCTTCTTCGTGGCCATCGGCCATGCCCCGGCCTCCGAACTGGTGAAGGATCAGCTGGAGCTGCACAATGGCGGCTATGTGGTGGTCGAACCCGGCACAACGCGCACCTCGATTCCGGGCGTGTTCGCGGCGGGCGACCTGACCGACCACGTCTATCGTCAGGCAGTGACCAGCGCCGGGATGGGCTGCATGGCCGCGCTGGATGCGGAACGGTTCCTGGCCGGGCACTGACCAAATTTCTTCGAAGAAATTTGCAAAAGTTTTCGAAAACTTTTGCGCCCGGCGGGCCGCCTGTCCCCACGAACCCTGAACCGGGCAAACGCCCTTCGCCCCAGATGCGGGGCGCTGGAACAGCGTTCCGCGTTGCGACAGAAGCGCAGCATTTCCGCCCTTTTCGTTCGGCTTAACCCTTGTTTGCTGGAAATTCATTCGCCAAGGGCGTAAAGCGCCCGGCGACAGGCGGGGTTCGTCCCGCCCAAGAACACCCACCAGAGGCCCGTTTCAGATGACGCTGTCCAACCTTGCCCCGATCCCGGAGCTTTATGTCTCCCACGACTCCGCCCTCAAGCTTAAGCATGAGGCGGCGAATTTGCCGTCCTGGGATCTGACCGCGCGTCAGGTCTGCGATCTGGAGCTTTTGATGAATGGCGGGTTCTTCCCGCTGAAGGGCTTCCAGTCCGAGGCCGATTATAACGGCACGGTCGAAAACATGCGCACCGCCGATGGCACGCTGTGGCCGATCCCGGTGACGCTGGACGTGTCCGAGAAATTCGCCGAAGGCGTCGCGCCGGGGCAGGACATCGCCCTGCGCGATCAGGAAGGCGTCATCCTTGCCATCATGTCGGTGTCCGACAAATGGGTGCCGAACAAGGCCAAGGAAGCCGAGCATGTGTTTGGCGCCGACGATCTGGCCCATCCGGCGGTGAACTATCTGCACAACGTGGCTGGCCCCGTCTATCTGGGCGGCCCGATCACCGGCATCCAGCAGCCCGTGCATTACGATTTCCGCGCCCGTCGCGACACGCCCAACGAATTGCGTGCCTTCTTCCGCAAGATGGGCTGGCGCCGCATCGTGGCCTTCCAGACCCGCAACCCCCTGCACCGCGCGCATCAGGAACTGACCTTCCGCGCCGCGAAAGAGGCTGAAGCCAACCTCCTGATCCATCCCGTTGTCGGCATGACGAAGCCGGGCGATGTGGACCATTTCACCCGCGTCCGCTGCTACGAGGCGGTGCTGGACCAATACCCCGCCTCCACCACGCACCTGTCGCTCCTGAACCTTGCCATGCGCATGGGCGGCCCGCGCGAGGCGCTGTGGCACGCCATCATCCGCAAGAACCACGGCCTGACCCATTTCATCGTGGGCCGCGATCATGCCGGTCCGGGCAAGAACAGCCAAGGCAAAGATTTCTACGATCCCTATGCCGCGCAGACGCTGGTGGCGGAACATCAAAAGGAAATCGGCATCGAGATGGTCGATTTCAAACAGATGGTCTATGTGCAGGAAAAGGCACAGTATTACCCCGTGGACGAGGTGCCGGAAGGGTCCACCGTCCTTGATATTTCGGGGACCGAACTGCGCCGCCGCCTGCGCGAAGGGCTGGAGATTCCCGACTGGTTCTCTTTCCCGCAGGTGGTGACGGAACTGCGCCGCACCTCGCCCCCGCGGGCCAAGCAGGGCTTTACGGTGTTCTTCACCGGCCTGTCGGGTTCCGGCAAATCCACCATCGCCAACGCGCTGATGGTCAAGCTGATGGAAATGGGCGGTCGCCCCGTCACGCTTCTGGATGGCGACGTGGTGCGCAAGCACCTGTCGTCGGAACTCGGGTTCTCCAAGGAACATCGCGACATCAACATCCGCCGCATCGGCTATGTCGCGTCGGAGATCACCAAGAACGGCGGCATCGCCATCTGCGCCCCCATCGCGCCCTACACCGCCACGCGGCGGGCGGTGCGCGAGATGGTCGAGGCTTTCGGTGCCTTCATCGAGGTGCATGTCGCAACCTCGATCGAAGAATGCGAACGCCGTGACCGCAAGGGCCTCTACAAGCTGGCGCGCGAGGGCAAGATCAAGGAATTCACCGGGATCTCCGATCCCTATGAAGCGCCGACACAGGCCGAACTGGTGGTCGATACCGAAGGCGCAGACGTGGATTACTGCGCGCAACAGGTGATCCTGAAGCTGGAAAGCATGGGCCTGATCAAGGCCTAAGCTGAGGCGGTCCGAAACAACAAAGCCCCGCAGAGATGCGGGGCTTTTTCATTCGCCAAGCTGTGTGTCGGGATCTTGCCGGACATGCAGGATGCGGATGACTTCGATCCCGCCCGGCCCTGGTCGATAGAATACGACGTGGGATGCAACGACATAGCGGAGCGGACCGTGACTTGCCCCCACGCTGCGGCCCTGCATTTCACCCAAGGCAAGACGGCGGCATGCCGCGCGGATGGCAAGGGTATAGTCTATCGCGCGTCGCTCGCCCCACCGATCAACAGTATAATCCCAGATACCATCCAAATCCCCGACCGCAGCCGGGGTAAACGCAACTGAGGTCACTCTATACTCCGACCTGTCTCTTTACGCTTCTGCGCTATGAACGCGTCAAAATCAAACGGTTCGGCGGGACCGGACCTTTCACCTTCGTCCAGCGCCTCGTGCAGGGCCTTCAGCCTCGTCTCGTAATCTTCCAGCATCCGCAGGCCTGCGCGCACCACTTCGCTGGCCGATCCATAGCGCCCGGATTCGATCTGTTCGCCGATGAATTGCGAGAAGTGATCACCAATCGTGACCGATGTATTGCGCGGCATATCTTGTCTCCAACCTCGGCACCCCGGCAAAATATACCAACAAGTATTACAGGACAAGCGCGTGCTACGGGCCGCCGCCTGCCACATCAGGATTACCGACGCCCGTCCTACCGCTCCAATGCGCCCTTCCCGGCGAGGATCTGCGTGCGAAAGCCCGCGATGCGGCGGTGGCGCGTCTCGGCCGTCTTGGCGGTGGACAAGTTCACCACATAGCTGCGCTGCCGCCCCGGCGTCAGGGCATGAAACGCCTCGGCCAGTTCGCCATCAGCATCCAGCGCCTGCACCAGTTCATCGGGCAAATCGGGCGCATCTGCCGTCTTGGGCGCTTTGATGCCCGCCTCGGCATACCCCATCGCCTCGGCCAGATAGGCGCGGATCGTGGCGGCCCGGGCCATGACCTCTGTATCACCCGCAAAGCGCATCACATCAGGGTGCGGCGTGTTCGGCCCCTGCCGTTCCAGAACCCCATCCGGATCGCGCATCAGGGCGGCGTTGAAGAAGGACAGCCGGAAATCCCCCCGCAGCGCCCCGATCAGAGCGACATTGCGCCCCGCATGGGTATAGCAGGGGTGGCCCCATTTCACCGTCTCGACCAGCCCCGCACCCCGGCACAGATCGCGCAGCGCCAGCAGGCCGGGCAGCCACTGGCGCACCGAACAATCAGCCGTGTCAAACCGCGCGCACCGCCCGCAGCCCTTGGTGAAGTATTCTTCGATGTCGGTGATCATTCCAAACCCCCGAACAGCAGCCTATCGCAGCATTCCGGATCGGCCAACAGCCGAAGGCCGGGCGGGGGCGAACCCCGCCCCCCACGCCTTCAATGCACGTTCACCGGTGCCATGTCGTTCTGGCGGGCCAAGGCAAAGGCCAGTTCGCGATCCTTCACCAGCGCCAGCCGATCCCCATCTTCGCCATGCAGCGCGTAGATCGTCTTCAACCCCCCGGCATGGGCCTGCACCTCAGCGGGCAGGTCGTCCACGTTCACCGGGCGGATATAGACGATCCGCGTCGCGCCTTCGGGAAGGCCTTCATATTTCGCATCCATCCTGACACCTCATTTCCGACCGTTGCGCGACGTGATGGCGATGGTCTGCACCACGGTTTCGGGCACGGCCCGTTTCAGATCGATATGCAACAGGCCGTGTTCCATATTGGCCCCCGCCACCTCGACCCCGTCCGCCAGCACGAAGCTGCGCTGAAAGGCGCGGCTGGCGATGCCCCGGTGCAGAAAGACCCGGTCAACCGGCTCCTCGCCCTGACGGCCCCGGATCACAAGCTGGCGATCCTCGACCGTGATGGCCAGATCGTCCTCGCGGAACCCCGCGACGGCCAGCGTGATGCGATAGGCGTTTTCCGAGGTCGCCTCGATATTGAATGGCGGATAGCCTTCGGTGGATTTGGCGGTGCGTTCCACCAGCCGTTCCAGCTGCTCGAACCCCAACAGGAAGGGATGGGTCCCAAAGCTCAGTTTCGTCATCGGTCATGCCCTTGTTGCAAAGCGACATTGCGGCGGGGCCCCGGTATCGGCAGCCCCGTCACCTTGAAATATGGGGCCGCGGGGGCAGCATCGCAAGGGCCACAGCGCAAAGCCGGCCCGCCGGGGCAAGGCTGCGGATTTCCGCGTTTTTCCGACAGAATCCTTCCCGCAAAGCCAGAGAATCACTATATTGTCCTTAGGCAAGAAGAAGCCCCTCTCGTCCAAGGCAAGGCCATGAACGCGCCCAGCGAAATGAATTTTGAAGACATGCTGCGTATCCGGCTTGAGGTGCTTCGTCGTGAGCATCGCGATCTGGATGAGGCGATCCATGCGCTGGAAACCGCAGGGCGGCCCGATCAGCTTACCCTGCGGCGGCTGAAAAAGCAGAAGCTGGCGCTGAAGGATCAGATCGTGAAGCTGGAAGATCAGCTGATCCCCGACATCATCGCCTAATCGCAAGGCGGGTTTCCCCCCGCCGCCATGGGGACCACGTCTGCCACAGCCGCTTGCCCCCACAGCCCAATCCACTATACCCGCGAAATTCGCACAATCCGGGGGCGCTCATGGCCGTTGACGTTGGAATCATCATGGGGTCGCAATCCGACTGGGCCACGATGAAAGAGGCCGCCGCGATCCTTGATGACCTTGGCATCGGCTATGAGGCAAAGATCGTCTCGGCCCATCGCACGCCCGACAGGCTCTGGTCCTATGGCAAGACCGCCGTGGATCGCGGGTTGAAGGTCATCATCGCGGGCGCAGGCGGTGCCGCGCATCTGCCCGGCATGATGGCCTCCAAGACACGCGTCCCGGTGATCGGCGTGCCGGTGCAGACCAAGGCCCTGTCGGGTGTCGACAGCCTTTATTCCATCGTCCAGATGCCCAAGGGCTTTCCCGTCGCCACCATGGCCATCGGCGCCGCAGGCGCGGCCAATGCGGGGCTGATGGCGGCGGGCATCCTTGCGCTGAACGACCCCGCGCTTGCGGCACGGCTTGACGCATGGCGCGATGCGCTGTCGGCCTCGATCCCCGAGGAGCCTTCGGATGACTGATCCCCTCGCCACACCCCTCGCCACGGGCGCAACCATCGGCATCCTCGGCGGCGGACAGTTGGGGCGGATGTTGTCGGTCGCGGCGGCGCGGCTTGGCTTTCGCACGCATATCTTTGAGCCCAGCGCAAACCCGCCCGCCGCCCATGTGGCGGATAAAGTAACGACCGCAGGCTATGACGATCTAACGGCGCTCGCGGCCTTCGCGGCCTCGGTCGATATCATCACCTATGAGTTCGAAAACATCCCCACCGCCGCGCTGGATGTGCTTGAGGCGACGCATCCCATCCGCCCGAACCGCCGCGCGCTGGCCGTGTCGCAGGACCGGATCGCCGAAAAGGATTTCCTCACTTCTCTTGGCCTGACCACCGCGCCCTATGCGGCGGTGAACAGCCTGGATGATCTGCACCACGCCATCGCCCGGATCGGGGTGCCCGCCATCCTGAAAACCACGCGGCTGGGCTATGACGGCAAGGGTCAGGCGCGGCTGCGCAGCCTGGGCGATACCGAGACCGCCTTCGCCGCCATGAACGGTGCCCCCTCCGTCCTGGAAGGCTTCATCGACTTCAGCCATGAGGTCAGCGTGATCGCCGCGCGCGGGCTTGATGGCTCGGTCGCCTGCTACGACCCCGGCGAGAATGTGCATAAGGACGGCATCCTTGCCACCACCACCATCCCCGCCCGCCTGCCCCCGTCACAGCGGACCGATGCCATCCTGCTGGCCGCCCGCATCCTGAACGCGTTGGACTATGTGGGTGTGATGGGGGTGGAGCTGTTCGTCACCCGCGCCGGGCTGATCGTGAACGAGATCGCACCGCGCGTGCATAACTCGGGGCACTGGACACAGAATGGCTGCGCGGTGGATCAGTTCGAACAGCACATCCGCGCCGTGGCGGGGTGGCCCTTGGGCGACGGGTCGCGCCATTCCGACGTGGTGATGGAAAACCTGATCGGGGATGACATCCTGCGCGTGCCTGCCATCGCGCGGGAAAAGAACGCCGCCCTCCACCTTTACGGCAAGGCCGAGGCGCGGCCCGGCCGCAAGATGGGCCATGTGAACCGGATCGTCAGTTAAGCCACCACCCCACCAGCCCCGGCACGATCAGCGCCGTCATAACCGCGTTCAACCCGATGGCAATCCCCGCGAAGGTGCCTGCCACCGGGTCCACCTGAAAGGCCCGCGCCGTGCCAATCCCGTGCGAGGCAAGGCCCACCGCAAAGCCCCGCGCGCGGTAATCCCGGATGCCCAGCCCGTTCATCAGGGGCGTCACCACCACCGCACCGATCATGCCCGTCAGGATCACCAGCACCGCCGTCAGCGCAGGATCACCGCCCAGCCCTTCGGTGATGGACATGGCAACCCCCGCCGTCACCGACTTGGGCGCAATCGCCACCAGCACCGCATCCGATGCGCCAAAGGCCCAGGCCACACCCAAGGCCGACACCGCCGCAGTCACACTGCCCGCCACCAGCGCCGCCAGCATCGGCAAGGCCGACCGCAGGACCGTCGCGCGATGCTCCCACAGCGGCAGGGCAAGGGCCACCGTCGCAGGCCCAAGCAGGAAATGGATGAACTGCGCGCCTTCGAAATAGGTCGGGTAATCGGTGCCCGATGCCAGCAGCAGTCCCCCGACCAGCACCACGGCAATCAGCACCGGATTGGCCATCGGATGCCGCCCCGCCCGCGCGGATGCCCAATCCGCCACCGCATAGGCCGCCAGCGTCACCGTCAGCCACAGAAGCGGCCCTTCGGTCAGATAAACCCAAAGCGCAAAGTCCGTCGCCATCACGCCTGCCCCATCATCCGCGCCACCAGCCGAAAGGTGACAACCGACACGATCAGCGTCAGCACGGTTGACACCACCAGCGCCGCCGCCAGCGCCAGCCACGCCCCGGCCAGCACCTCCAGATTGCCCACCACGCCCACACCCGCCGGCACGAACAAAAGCGACAGATGCGCCAGCAGGAACCGCCCCGCCGGTTCCACCCCCGCCAGGACGGGCGGCGAAAACCGGTCACGCAGCCACAGCACCCCCAGCATCGCGGCCATCCCGATCACCGGCCCCGGCACGGGCAGGCCAAGGCCCCGCGCGACAACCTCACCCAGCAACTGACAGCCAAGAATGACCGCAAGACTTCCGATCATGCCAGTCTCTCCCTTTCCCTACCCAATTCCTTGCGCCCCCTGTTCCATCTCCGCTGTCCAAATATCCCACGGGGGGTGCGGGGGGTGTGAAACCCCCCGCTCCGACAGGGGCCACAAGGCACTAGGCCTCCGGTGTATCCGTATCTGTTTCACCCCGCTCCAGCCGCTGGCGTGCGGCGGCGGCCAGCTTTTCATAGCGCGCGCGGAAGGCCTCGATCTGGCGTTCCTCAAGCTCTTCCAGATCCATCAGCGCGTTATGCGCGCCCTGCGTGGCGCGGATCAACTCATCCAGTTTCAACTGGATCGCCGCCGTGTCGCGGTTCTGGGTGTTCTGGATCAGAAACACCATAAGGAAGGTCACGATGGTGGTGCCGGTATTGATCACCAACTGCCAGGTGTCGGAAAAGCCGAAGATCGGCCCAGTCACAATCCAGACCGCGATCACGCCCAGCGCCAGCGAAAAGGTCACGGGTCGCCCGGCGAAGCGCGACACCCGCTTGGACCATTCGCCATAGAAATTGCTCATCTCATTCCACCCCCAAGGTTTCCTCGACCGCCGCGCCATAGCCCAGATCGGGATCGAACCGCCCGGTTTCGAGGAAGGTCATCACCTCGGCGATCACCACCGGGTTCATCATCATGAAAGTGTGGGTGACGGGCAGGATAATGTGATCCGTCATCCCCGCCACCCGCGTGCGGGCGACCGACACCTTGCCGTCATCCGGCCCCGGAATCACGGTGGAATAAATCGGGTTCAGCGACCGGTCTCCCGCGATCACGCCCAGTTCGTAATCCGGCAAGGGCAGCGCCAGCGGCACCGATCCCGCCCCCGTGCCCAGTTGCAGGCCCGCAGGCCCGTTCATCCATTCAAAGGCTCCGATCTGGCCAAAGGCATCCACCAGTTCCGATCCCCGGTTCGGCGGGGCCAGCATCACCACACGGCCCATCTCGTCGGGCCGGTTCCGCGCCAGCCAGGCCCGCGCCAGGATCCCGCCCATCGAATGCGTCACGAAATGCACCGGCCCCGCACCGCATTCCGCCACCGCCGCGCCCACGCGCGGTACCAGTTGGGCGATGGGAAATTCGGTCGAGGGGTAGCCCTCGTTGACCACCTGATAACCCTTCCCCTCCAGCGCCGCCGCCATCGGGGCCAGCGACACCTCGCTCCGCGCCAGACCGTGCAGCATCACCACGCAATCGGCCAGCGCGGGGGCGGGCAGGATCAGCAACAGGGGGATCATCCACTTCATGCCGCCACCATAGCCATATCCCCGCCGGATGGACAAATCGCATCTCCCGCGCCACGGTAACGGGTATGAGATACCGCCCCCACCGCATCGCCGCCCGCGCGCTGATCCTGCTGGAAGATCGGCTGCTCCTCGTGAACGCCTATCCGGGTGGCAAATCCGATCTGTGGTGCGCGCCGGGTGGCGGGGCCGAACCCGGCCATTCCCTGCCCGACGCCCTGATCCGCGAGGTGATGGAAGAAACCGGCCTGTCCATCACCGTCGGCCCCCCGGCATTGATCAACGAATTCCACGATCCTGACCGGGGGTTTCATCAGGTGGACCTGTTCTTCCGCTGCACCATCATCGGCGGCCAGATTGATACGCGCTGGAAAGACCCGGAAGGGGTGGTCACCGACCGTCGCTTCTTTTCCCGGCAGGAACTGGAACAGGGCCATGTCCGGTTCAAACCCGACAGCCTGCCCGCCGTCGCCTGGGGCAACCAGATGCTCTATGATCCGCTGGAAAGGATCGTGCGATGAGCCGCGCCTTTGTGAAGGAAGGCGACGGCTCGCTTGATCCACTGCCCGATCTGCCGATCTCCCCCCACCCCAACCACGTCACTCCCGCAGGCCTTGCCGCGCTGCAATCGCGCCTGCTGGAAACGCAATCCCGGCTGGCCGCGCTGAAGGCCCGGCCTGACCGGCTGGACAAACTGCCCGAAGCGGCGGCCGAGCGTGACATCCGCTATCTTGAGGCGCGTCTGCGCACCGCCATCCCCATTGACCCCGCCACTCTGCCGCTGACCGAGGTGGCCTTTGGCCTGATCGTCACCGTGGCCGATGAAGACGGGGCCGAACACCGCTTTCAGATCACGGGCGAGGATGAGGCCGACGCCGCGCAGGGCAAGATCACCCCGCAATCCCCGCTGGCCCGCGCGATGCTGGGCGCGCAGCCGGGCGATGTGGTGCGCTGGCGCAAACCCAACGGTTCCGTTGACCTTGAAATCCTGCATATCGGCCACCCATGATCCGCGACCTGCGCCCCGACACCGACCTGGCCATCGTCGCCGCCTTTCTGGCCGAGGCGGCGGATTACTGGATCATGGCCGAAGGCGCCGCCCCCGGCCCCGATGCCGCGCAGGAGTTCTTTACCGATGGTCCCCCCGGCCGTGACCCGGCGCAATCGCGCCATCTTGGCCTGTTCCATGAGGGCCGCCTGTCCGGCCTTGCCGAGCTGAGCTTCGGCTTTCCCGATGCAGGCGATGCCTATCTGGGCCTGATGATCCTTGCCCCGCGCCTGCGCAGCCACGGGCTGGGACCCGGCCTGCTGGCGCATGTGGAAACGCTCGCCCGCGCCGCCGCCGCCCCGAACCTTTATCTCGCCGTGCTGGAGGCCAATACCCGCGGCCGCGCCTTCTGGGACCGGCACGGCTTCCGCCCCACCGGCATCAACCGCGATGACGGGCGGCACATCATCCATCGCCTCGTGAAGCCGCTTTAGACGGGTTTCCTTTAGGCAGGCTCGCCCAGGCGACACCGCCCAGCACCAGCGCGGCGGCCAGCGCAAAGCGCCATCCCACCGCCTCACCGATCAGGGCCGCGCCCCCCGCCGCCGCGATCAGCGGCACGGTCAGTTGCGCCACCGCCGCCCGCCCGGCCCCCAGCGCAGGCAGCACCGCATACCACAGCGCATAGCCCAACCCCGATGTCACCGCGCCCGACAACACCGCCAGCCCCACCCCGCGCAGGGACGCCGCGCCGAGATCCACCCCGATCAGCAGGGCAATCACCACCCCCGGCACCGATGCCAGCGCGAAATTCCCCGCCGTCGCACCCAGCGCATCCTGCGCGCCGCGCCCGGCCAGCGAATAGAGGCCCCATCCCACCCCAGCCGCCGCCATCGCCGCGAACCCGGCCCAGCCGCCGCCCGCGGGTGCCACAAGCACCGCCAACCCGCCCAGCGCCAACCCCGAGCCCACCCAGCGCCGCGCCGGCACGCCTTCGCCCGCCAACAGCGCACCAGTGAACATCGTCACCTGCACCACGCCAAACAGCACCAGCGCCCCGGTCCCCGCATCCAGCCGGCCATAGGCCAGCGAAAACCCGAACAGATAAATCACCAGCCCCGCCACGCCCGCCACCGTGGCCCCGCGCAAGCCCCGCCCGCGCCACAGGACCAGCGCCAAAAGCACCCCTGCCCCCGCCGCCAGCCGGATCACCGCAAACTCCACCGCCCCGATATCGCCCCCCGCCACTGCCATCCGGTTCAGCAGCGAATTGGCGGCAAAGGCCAGCATCACCAGCGCCGTCAGCAGGAACAGCCTCATCCCTGCGCCGCCGCCGGAGGGGAGGAGGTTGCGAACAACACCCCGCCCAGCGCCACGGGAAAGCCGATCAGGTGGAATACCTCCAGCCGTTCATCCAGAAAGATCATCGCCAGCCCCGCGCCAAAGACTGGCATCAGATGCAGGAACATGACCGACCGCGACGGCCCGATCCGCGCCACCGCCGCGTTATAGGCCAGAAGCGCCACGACAGAGGCAAACACCCCGGTATAGGCCACCGACCCGATCCCCGCCGCCGTCAGCGGCACGGTCTGCCCGCGCGACACTTCCCACAGATGCAAAGGCAGGATGAACCCCGCCCCCATCACCGCGATGAAAAACGTCAGTCCCACAGGCGACAACCCGGCCGGCTTGAACTTCAGCAGTACGGAATACAGCCCCCAGACCACCAGCGCCGCCAGAATCCACGCATCCCCCACATTCAGATGCAGGTCCAGCAATCGCCCCGGCTCACCCCGCGCGATGATATAGGCCACGCCGCAAAAGCTGACGCCGATGCCTGCCGCCTGCCGCGCCGTCAACCGCTCGCGCAGCACGATCCAGGCGATGATCACCATGAAGACCGGCATCGTGGCACTCACCAGCAGCGCGTTGACGGCCTCGGTCGAATGCAGGCCGATATAGGTCATCGATTGGAACATCGCCGCCGACAGCAGCGCCATCCCCGCGACCAGCGGCAGATGCGCCCGCACCACCACCCAATCGCTTTGCAACCGCGCGCGGGCAAAAGGCAGCAGGATCACCGCCGCCAGCGTCCAGCGCCAGAAGGTCAGGCCAAAGGGCGGCACATCCGCCCGGATCGCCCGCCCCAGCACCCAGTTCCCCGCCCAACAGAGCGAGGCAAGGGCGGCCAGCGCCGCCGCGATCATGAAATTCCGGCTCATGCCGCCAACCTAGCGACAGCGCGGTCCTGCCGAAAGCCCTTTCCCGGCCCTGACGCTTCGGTCAGGCTCAGGCCGCCTGCACTTCCACCGTCACATGCGACAGCTCGGTGATATGGGCCAGCCGCGCGCGATAGGCGTCAGGCGTCTGCGGCGTGGCCGAGCGGAGCGCGATGATCGCGCCGTGATGCCCCGGCCCCAACTGCCAGATGTGCAGATCGGTGATGCGGTCGCCGTCTGCCTCCAGGGCCGATGCGATTTCGGACGGCAGGTCTTCATCGGCGGGGATGTAATCCACCAGCACCGCGCCGGCCTCTTTCATCAACCCCCAGGACCAGCGCGCAATCACCACCGCGCCCAGAATGCCAATGGCCGGGTCCAGCCAGTTCCAGCCATAGACCCGCCCCGCCAGCAGCGCAGCAATCGCCAGCACCGATGTCAGCGCATCGGCCAGCACATGCAGATAGGCCGCGCGCAGATTGTTGTCTGTTGCCGCGTGATGGTGATGCCCATGCGAATGCCCATGCCCATGCCCGTGTCCGTGCCCATGTCCGGCCCCGTGCGAATGCCCCTGATGCAGCAGCGCCGCGCAGCCCAGATTGACCACCAGCCCCACCACCGCCACCACGGTCGCCTGCCCGAAATCAATGGCGACAGGATTGGTCAGCCGCATCAGGCTTTCCCAGCCGATCAGCAGCGCCACAATCCCCAGCACCACCGCGCTGGCAAACCCCGCCAGATCGCCGATCTTGCCGGTGCCAAAGGTAAAGCGCGGGTTGCGCGCATTGCGCCGGGCATAGCCATAGGACAGCGCCGCAATCAGCAGCGCCGCCGCATGGGTGGACATGTGCCAGCCATCCGCCACCAGCGCCATCGACCCATAGATCGTGCCGGCCACAATCTCGACCACCATCATGGCCGAGGTGATGGCGATCACCGCCCAGGTGCGGCGGGCGTTGCGGTCATGGTCCGCGCCCAGAAACACATGGTCATGCGCGCCATCGACACGCGGCAGGGCTCCGGTCGCCGTGGCAGCGTGGGGGTGGTCATGGTCATGGTCGCCATGGTGGTGGGGATGATCGTGCATGGCCTGTCCTATTTCAAATAGCTGCGCAGCGCGCGCGCAAGCGCGTCGCTGCCCGCGATGCGGGCCTCGGGATCAGCTTCATCCCGGATGTGATGGATCAGATGTTCGTCGATCAACTCGGCCGTCAGCCCGGTCACCGATCCGCGGACCGACGCCACCAGATGCAGGATCGTGGCGCAGTCGCGGTCAGCCTCGACTGCGCGCTCCACCGCTTCGATCTGCCCGCGCAAGCGGCGCACCCGCGCCAGCAGCTTGGTCTTGTCATGGCTCAGATGCGACATGCCACCCCCAAATATACCTATAGGGGGTATAGGTATCAGCCTGTTCCGGTCGCCGCAACGAAAAAGGGGCGCACCCTGCGGTGCGCCCCCCTTGTCTGCTACGAAAAGCAGTCTGCCACGGTGGCAGGGATGATTACATCATCCCGTCCATGCCGCCCATTCCGCCCATGCCGCCAGCACCGCCAGCCGATTCCTTGGCCGGACGATCCGCGATCATGGCTTCCGTCGTGATCAGCAGCGACGCGACCGAGGCCGCATCTTCCAGCGCGGTACGGGTCACCTTGGCCGGGTCGATCACGCCGAACGCGAACATGTCACCATATTCTTCGGTCTGCGCGTTGAAGCCAAAGTTCTTGTCGCTGGACTCGCGGATCTTGCCCGCGACCACAGCGCCGTCCACACCGGCGTTTTCGGC
Organism: Paracoccaceae bacterium; assembly: GCA_022843025.1. Taxonomy (GTDB): domain Bacteria; phylum Pseudomonadota; class Alphaproteobacteria; order Rhodobacterales; family Rhodobacteraceae; genus Paragemmobacter. The sequence continues at coordinate 209,406 of JALHOL010000005.1, forward strand.
GATCTGGCGCAGCGGTGCTTCCAGCGCGCGGCGCACGATGGCGATACCGGCGTTCTGGTCGCTGTTCGCACCGGTCAGGCCGTCAAGCGACTTGCCCGCCTGGATCAGTGCCACGCCGCCGCCGACAACGATGCCTTCCTGCACGGCGGCACGGGTCGCGTTCAGCGCGTCATCAACGCGGTCCTTGCGCTCTTTCACTTCGACTTCGGTCATCCCGCCGACCTTGATCACCGCAACGCCACCGGCCAGTTTGGCCACGCGCTCTTGCAGCTTTTCACGGTCGTAATCCGAGGTGGTTTCCTCGATCTGGGCGCGGATCTGCGACACGCGGGCCTCGATCTCGGCCTTGTCACCATTGCCGTCGACGATGGTGGTGTTGTCCTTGTTGATCGAGATCTTCTTGGCGCGACCCAGCATGTCGATCGTGACCGACTCCAGCTTCATGCCCAGATCATCGCTGATCACCTGACCACCGGTCAGAATGGCGATGTCCTGCAGCATGGCCTTGCGACGGTCACCAAAGCCCGGCGCCTTGACGGCGGCGATCTTCAGACCACCGCGCAGCTTGTTCACCACCAGCGTGGCAAGGGCTTCGCCTTCCACGTCTTCGGCGATGATCAGCAGCGGGCGCTGCGACTGGATCACGGCTTCCAGCAGCGGAACCATCGGCTGCAGCGACGACAGTTTCTTTTCGTGCAGCAGGATGAACGCGTCGTCCAGATCGGCGATCATCTTGTCGGCATTGGTCACGAAGTAGGGCGACAGGTAGCCGCGGTCGAACTGCATGCCTTCGACAACGGTGGTTTCCGTCTCAAGGCCCTTGTTCTCTTCGACGGTGATCACGCCTTCATTGCCGACCTTCTGCATCGCATCGGCGATCTGGCGGCCGATTTCAGCCTCGCCATTGGCCGAGATGGTGCCGACCTGTGCGACTTCGGCGCTGTCCTTGACGGGGCGCGAAGCGGCCTTGATGGCAGCGACAACCTTGGTCACGGCCAGATCGATCCCGCGCTTCAGGTCCATCGGGTTCATGCCGGCGGCAACGGCCTTCAGGCCGTCCTTGATGATCGCTTGCGCCAGAACGGTGGCGGTGGTGGTGCCGTCGCCGGCTTCGTCATTGGTGCGGGAAGCAACTTCCTTCACCATCTGCGCGCCCATGTTCTCGAACTTGTCGGCCAGTTCGATTTCCTTGGCAACGGTCACGCCGTCCTTGGTGATGCGGGGCGAACCGAAGGATTTGTCGATCACCACGTTGCGGCCTTTCGGGCCCAGCGTCACCTTCACCGCATCGGCGAGGATGTTGACGCCGCGCAGCATGCGGTCACGGGCATCGGTATCGAAACGTACGTCTTTAGCAGCCATGTGAAAGCTCCTTTGAATGGGTTGGGGAAAGCGGGCGGCGGGGGCTACCCCGCCACATCCATCAGGCGATGATGCCGAGGATGTCGCTTTCCTTCATGATCAGCAGGTCTTCGCCATCGAGTTTGACTTCGGTGCCCGACCACTTGCCGAACAGGATGCGGTCGCCAGCTTTTACCGACGGTGCGATCAGCTCGCCCGAATCCTTGCGCGCGCCTTCACCGACCGAGACGATTTCGCCCTCAGCCGGTTTTTCCTTGGCGGAATCGGGGATGATCAGGCCGCCCTTGGTCTTGTCTTCGCCTTCGATGCGGCGGACCAGCACACGGTCATGCAGCGGTTTGAATGCCATCTGAGAACACTCCCTAGGTTCCAGGTTGAATGAAGATTAGCACTCATAGCGGGTGAGTGCTAATGACCGGACAGGTAGGCACAGCCGCGCCGTATGTCAACACCCGGCCCTCCGGGCTGCTGATGAAAATTTGATGACATCTGCCCCGCCTTTGCGCCATGGCCCTTGGCAGGGGGGCGTGGCGGTGCCACCTTTATAGGCCACATCCCTTGCCGGTTTTTCCCATGCCCCGCCCCGTCCTTGCCACCCTTGCCGCCGCGCTGATTTCCGCCTGCCTCGTCGGCAGCGCTTCGGCGCAGGCTGAGGCGGTTGCTGTCGGGGCGCGCTGTGACGGGATCAACCTTCTCGACACCATGGACGAGGCTGACCGCCGCGCGCTGATCGCGGCCACCGATTCCGTGCCCTATCCGCGCGGGCATCTGTGGCGGGCCACGCGGGGCGATGCGGTGATCCATCTGGTGGGCACCTATCACCTTGATGATCCCCGCCACACGGCCACCATGGCCCGCATCACCCCTCTGCTGGATGCCGCCACGACGGTGATGGTCGAGGCGGGCCCGCTGGAAGAAGCCGCGCTTATGGCCGATCTGGCGCGCGACCCGTCGCTGATGGTGAACACCGATGGCCCCACCTTGCGTGAGGCACTGACCGATCCGGAATGGCAACTGCTGGCCGATGCGATGCGGGCGCGCGGGATGCCGCCCTTCATGGTGTCAAAGTTCCGGCCCTGGTATGTGTCGATGCTGCTGGCGCTGCCCGCCTGCGATATCGGCAGCATGGCGCAGGGAAAGGGCGGGCTGGACGGCATGGTCATCGACTATGCCCAGACGCAGGGAAAACCGCTTCAGGCGCTGGAATCGCATGACACCGTCTTTCGCCTGTTCGAAGGCATGCCGATGGACGAACAGCTTGGCATGATCCGGTCATCGCTGGCGCTGGAACCCTATGCCGCCGATTACGCGGTGACGCTGGCCGATGCCTATTTCGCGGGGGAATCGCGGCTGATCTGGGAATTGACGCGGCAGATGACGCTGCGGATGCCGGGGCAGGATATCGCGCAGGTCGAGGCAGACTTCGCCCAGATGGAACAGGTCCTGATGACCGATCGCAACCGCGCCTGGATCCCGGTGATCGAGGCTGCCGCCAAGGATGGCCCCGTCGTCGCCGCCTTCGGCGCGCTGCACCTGCCCGGCGAAACCGGCGTGCTGCGCCTGATGGAACAGGCGGGCTTCACGCTGGAAGAACTGCCGATGTAGCGGACGCAATCCGTGGGGCGCGGCATCTTGCTGCGTTGCAGCAATACGCCACCGCAGCACGTGACAAGCCAAGCCAGCTTGCCTATAAGCGCGCCAAACCCATCCCCTAGCGTTCAAGGCGTATCCCATGACCACCCTCGTTTTCGGCCACAAATCCCCCGACACCGATTCAACCGGGTCGCCCATCATCTGGGCCTGGTATCTGACCGAAGTGAAAACCACCCCCGCCACACCCGTGCTGCTGGGCGAACCAAACACCGAAGCGGCCTTCGTGCTGCGGCACTGGGGCCTCGACAAGCCCGCGATCATCGCGGACGTGACGGCCGAAGATAAGGTCGTGATCGTCGACACCAACAATCCCGCCGAACTGCCCCCCTCGATCAACGAGGCCAAGATTCAGGGCATCATCGACCATCACCTTCTGGTCGGCGGCATCAAGACCAAGAACCCGATCGACATCACCATCCGCCCGCTGGCCTGCACCGCCACCATCATGCACGATCTGATGGGCGATGCCGTCGTCGCCGCCGCGCCCCGGTCGATAAAGGGCGCGATGCTGTCCTGCATCCTGTCCGACACGCTGGAATTCCGCTCCCCCACCACCACCCCGCATGACCGCGCGGTTGCGGAAAAGCTGGCCATTGATCTGGGCGTCGACATGGCCGATCTGGCCACCCGCATGTTCGAAGCGAAATCCGACGTCTCGGCCTTCTCGGATGCCGAACTGCTGCGTATGGATTCCAAGGAATACACCGTCGCGGGCAAGGAACTGCGCGTCTCGGTGCTGGAAACCACGGCGCCCAAGATCGTGCTGGACCGCAAGGACAGCCTGATGGCGTCGATGGTGGGCGTGGCCAAGGAAGACGGCGCCGATCAGGTGCTCCTTTTCGTGGTCGACATCCTGAAGGAAGAGGCCACGCTGCTGGTCCCCAATGATCTGGTCAAGCAACTGGCCGAAGCCTCTTTCGGCTGCACCGTCACGGGCGATACCGTGGTTCTGCCCGGCATCATGTCGCGCAAGAAGCAGATCATCCCGGCGCTGAAACTCTGATCTGACAGCCCCTCCCCGACCCTTTCCCGCTGCCGGGCAAGGGTCGGCGGGGGCGTCACCGCCAAAAGCATAGCCGGAAAGGCCAAAGCATGACCGACCTCATCGCCAGCCTTGCCACCGTCTCCGGCCGATATGACGCGGTGTTCTGCGATCTTTGGGGCTGCCTGCACAATGGCAAGACCCCTTTCCCCGCGGCCGTCGCCGCGCTGCGCGCGTTTCGCGCCAAGGGTGGTTATGTTGTCCTGCTGACGAATTCCCCGCGCCCCCGCGCCAGCGTTGCGGCCCAGATCGCCACCATCGGCGTGCCGGATGATTGCTGGGATGACATCGTCTCCTCCGGCGATGCGTCGCAATATGCCATGCTCTCCGGCGCCGTCGGCCCCCGCGTCCACCACATCGGCGCAGACAAGGACGACACCTTCTTCACCGACCTGCCCGCGGATGCCCATGACCCGATCCAGATCACCCGCGTCCCCCTGAAGGATGCGACAGGTGTGGTCGTCACCGGCCTGCGCGACGATCTGACCGAAACCCCCGACGATTATCGCGCCACGCTTCTGATGATGAAGGCCAACGACCTGCCCATGCTCTGCGCCAACCCCGATCTGATCGTCGATCTGGGCGAGCGGCGGCTTTATTGCGCGGGCGCGCTGGCCCAGGCCTATGAGGCGATGGGCGGCACCGCGCTCTATTACGGCAAGCCGCACCCCCCGATCTATGACCTCGCCCGCCGCCGCATGGCCGAACGGACCGGGCGCGAAGATGCCGCGATTCTGGCCATTGGCGACGGGATCAACACCGATATTCAGGGCGGCATCGGCGAAGGCATCGACACGCTGTTTGTCACCGGCGGCATCGCCGCCGCAGCCTTCGGCCCCGATCACGCCCAGCCGGACCCGGCCCTTCTGACGGCATGGCTAGAGGAGCAGCAGCTGTCTCCCACCCATGCCATCGCCTTCCTCGGCTGACCGTTCCGCAACAATCTTGCGTGAAAAGTCACGGTTGAGATAAAAAGTTACCCAACGGAATTGCGCCGCACTGCGGCGCAGGCTATGGTCGCGCCAGATCAAAGGGGATTCGGCCATGTTCGCCAGAGCCATCGACAATCAGCCGCGCGGCACGATCTGCATCGAGGATCTCGAAATCGGGATGACTCGTCACCTGATGAAAACCGTGACCGACCGCGACATCGAAATGTTCGCCGAGGTGTCGACCGACCGCAATCCCGTGCATCTGGACGAATCCTATGCCCAGGACACCATCTTTCAGGGCCGCATCGCCCATGGGATGCTGACCGCGGGGCTGATTTCCGCCGTGATCGGCGAACAGCTTCCCGGCCATGGCACCGTCTATCTGGGCCAAAGCCTGAAGTTCATGGCCCCCGTCCGCCCCGGCGATACCGTCCGGGCCGAGGTGAAGGTCGTGGCGATCGATCACGCCAAGCGCCGCGTCACCCTTGAAACCCACTGCGCAGTGGGTAATACGGTCGTGCTGAAGGGCGAGGCGCTGGTTCTTGCGCCCAGCCGCAAGTTCGACTGACGGCCAGGACGACGGGGCAGGCCCCCGCCTCGGGGGAAGATGCGCGTTCACCATCATTGGCAGAACATCGACCACGCCGCCCGCGGTGCCTCTGTCGCCATGGGCAATTTCGACGGTCTGCATCTGGGCCATCAATCGGTGATCGATCTTGCCCGCCGCCCCGGCGCGCCCCTTGGCATTGTCACCTTTGAACCCCATCCCCGTCAGGTCTTTGCCCCCGATGCCCCGCCCTTCCGGCTGATGAATGCCGAGGCGCGGGCCAACCGGCTGGCCAAGATCGGGGTGGATCAGCTGTATCAACTTCCCTTCGACCGCGCCCTCGCCGGCCTCACGCCCGAGGCCTTTGCCCGCGACGTTCTGGCCGATGGCCTTGGCATCTCGCATGTCGTTGTCGGCTCGGATTTCTGCTTTGGCAAAGGCCGCGCCGGCACCGCCGCCGATCTGCGCACCCTTGGCGCGGCGCTGGGCTTCGATGTCACCATCGCCCCGCTCGTTGCCATTGCGGGGATCGAGGTCTCCTCCACCGCGATCCGTCAGGCCCTGACCGATGGCCGCCCCCGCGATGCCGCCGCCATGCTGGGGCATTGGCACCGGATCGAGGGCGAGGTGATCCACGGCGAAAAGCGCGGCCGGGAACTGGGCTATCCCACCGCCAACATGTCGGTCGACGGCCTGCACCTGCCCCGCTTCGGCGTCTATGCGGTCAAGGTCGACATCCTGACCGGCCCACAGGCGGGCAGCCATATGGGCGCGGCCAGCCTGGGCGTGCGGCCTATGTTCGGGGAGAACCGGCCCAACCTTGAAACCTTCCTCTTCGATTTCAAAGGCGACCTCTATGGTCAACACCTGTCGATCGCCTTTGTCGATTTCCTGCGCCCCGAACTGAAATTCGACGGGCTAGAGGCGCTGATCACCCAGATGGACGCCGATTGCACCCGCGCCCGCGCGATCCTCTCGGCACTGTAGGTGAGCGGCGAAACTTTTCCCCGAAAAGTTTCGCCAACTCTCTGCCCAAAATTTTCCGGAAAAATTTCGGGCCTGCTGCGCCAAAATTTTGCTCGCAAAATTTTGGCGCTCCCCCGCTTCCCTTTCCCCGGCCAAAAGCGCACCTTCGCGGCCATGACAACGAAACTCCGCCCCCGCTTCTGGGAGACTGTCCCCCTCACAAAGATGACCGCCCCGGAATGGGAGGCGCTCTGTGATGGCTGCGGCAAATGCTGCCTGAACAAGATCGAATATGAAGACACGGGCGAGGTGGATTACACCCGCGTCGCCTGCCGCCTGCTGGATGGCGAAACGTGCCGTTGCAGCCAATATGCGATCCGCCATCAATTCGTGCCCGATTGCGTGCGCCTCACGCCCAAGACCCTGCCCAAGGTCGCCTATTGGATGCCCCGCACCTGCGCCTATCGCCTGCTCCATCAGGGCGGTACCTTGCCTGACTGGCACCCGCTGCGCACCGGTGATCCCGAAAGCACCCATACCTCCGGCAATTCGGTGCGCGGCATGACCGTGCCGGAATTCGAAGTCCCCGAAGAAGAATGGGACGACTATATCATCGACGAGAAGCCCTGACATGTTCTTCGCCTCTGACAATACCTCCGGCGCGCCGCCCGAAGTGATGCAGGCGCTCTTGCGCGCCAACGAAGGCTTCGCACGCAGCTATGGCGGCGATGACATCATGGCCCGCGTCACTGCGCGGGTGCGCGCCCTGTTCGATGCACCGGAAGCCTCGGTCCATCTGGTCGCCACCGGCACCGCCGCCAATGCGCTGGCGCTGGCCGCGCTGACCGATCCCTGGGGCGCCGTCTTCTGCCACCGTCACGCCCATATCGCCGAAGATGAATGCGGCGCACCCGAATTCTATACAAACGGCGCGAAACTGGTGCTGATCGACGGCGCGCATGGCCGCATCACGCCCGACGCGCTGACCGAGGCGCTGGCCACCACCGGGGCATCCGGCGTGCATGGCGTGCAGCGCGGTTGCCTGTCGCTGACCAATGTCACAGAGGCAGGCACCGTCTACACCCCGGCTGAGATCGCCGCCCTGACCGCCATCGCCAAATCCCACGGCCTGCCTTGCCATCTGGACGGCGCGCGCTTTGCCAATGCGCTTGTGTCCACCGGGGCCAGCCCGGCCGACATGACATGGCGCGCCGGCATTGATGTGCTGTCTTTTGGCGGCACCAAGAACGGCTTGCTTGGGGTCGAGGCGGTGGTGCTGTTTGATCCCGCAAAGTCCTGGGAACTGGAACTGCGCCGCAAACGCGGCGGGCATCTCTTCTCAAAACACCGCTTCCTGTCGGTACAGATGGAGGCCTATCTGACCGATGGCTTGTGGATGCGCCTTGCCGCGCAGGCCAATGCCATGGGGCAGCGGCTGGCGCAGGGCATCGCGGGCCTCAACCACGCCGCGCTGACACATCCGTCGCAGGCGAACATGATCTTTGCCAACTGGGAACCGGGCGGCCATGCCCGGCTGCAAGCGGCGGGTGCGGTCTATTACGACCTGCGCCCCCTGCCCGATGGCCGCGAAACCGCGCGGATGGTCGCGTCATGGAACACGACCGAGGATCACGTCGACCACTTCCTCGGTCATCTCAAGGCCTGACCCCGCCCTTTCATCTTGGCCCAAATACCCAACTGCGACGGCACCACCACCACAGCGTTTGTCTGAGGGCGCCCTACCGCCCCGCCAGATGATCCTCCAGCAGGTCCAGCCTGTCCTGCCCCCAGAAACGCTCTTCGTCCACGATATAAAAGGGCAAGCCGAACACCCCGCGCGACACGGCCTCGTCCAGATTGCGGACATAGGTATCGGCGGCCATGAACATGCCTCGGTCGGCAATGGCGGGATCAAAGCCGTTCTCTGCCATGATCTCTTTCACCACCGCATCATCCGCGATATTGCGCCCCTCGGACCAGACCGCGCGGGGAAAGGCCCGCACCAGCCCGGCCAGATCGCCATCCCCCGCCGCAGCCGCCGCAATGATGGCATAGGATGCCGGCGCCGGGTTCACCGGAAAGAAGGCAGGTTGCAGGTCCAGCTTCATCCCCAACCGCCGGGACCACCGCGCCAACTCCTGCAAGCGATAGGCCTTGCGGCTTTCATGCCGCTCCGCCAGCACCTGCCCACCCGTGCGCGGAAACAGCGCCGGCCCGTCGATCGGGATGTAACGGATCGTCGCCCCCTGCCGCGCCGCGATCTGTTCCAGCCGATCGCCCGCCAGATAGACAAAGGGCGAAATCACCGCGAAAAAGTAGTCGATCTGCACCATTTGCCCACCCCCGGTTCAGCCTTGGTTTGCAAGACCGTAACGCAGTGATAAGGCGTGTCCAGCGCCGAATCCCTGTCGCATCCGCCCTTGCGTCCCCTCAGAATCCGAAGGCCCCGGAGTCCCAAATGCCCGCCATCACCGAACCGAAGCTGATCTCCGGCAATGCCAACCTGCCGCTTGCCAAGGCCATCGCCCGCCGCATGTCGATGCACCGCGGCATGTCGGTCAATCTGGTGGATGCCCGCATCGAACGCTTCAACGATCAGGAGATTTTCGTCGAGGTGTTCGAGAATGTCCGGGGCGAGGATATGTACATCATCCAGTCCACCTCGAACCCGGCCAATGACAACCTGATGGAACTCTTGATCATGACCGATGCGTTGCGCCGGTCGTCGGCGGCGCGCATCACCGCCGTGATCCCCTATTTCGGCTATGCCCGTCAGGACCGCCGCGCCAAGGCGCGCACGCCCATCAGCGCCAAGCTGGTCGCCAACCTCATCACCCGCGCGGGCGTAGACCGCGTGCTGACGCTCGATCTGCACGCGGCGCAGATTCAGGGGTTCTTCGACATTCCGGTGGACAACCTCTATGCCAGCCCGGTCTTTGCACTGGACATCGAACACCACTTCAAGGGCCAGCTGGAAGACCTGATGATCGTCTCGCCCGATGTGGGCGGCGTGGCCCGCGCCCGCGAACTGGCCAAGCGGATCAATGCCCCCCTTGCCATTGTGGACAAGCGCCGCGAAAAGGCGGGCGAAGTGGCCGGGATGACCGTGATCGGTGATGTGCGTGGCCGCAAATGCATCATCGTGGACGATATCTGCGACACCGCTGGAACGCTGTGCAAGGCGGCAGAGGTGCTGATGGAAAACGGCGCGACCGAGGTTCACAGCTACATCACCCACGGCGTCCTCTCCGGCCCGGCGGTGGAGCGGGTGCAGAATTCGGTGATGAAATCGCTGGTGATCACCGATTCCATCGCACCCACGGATGAGGTCCGCGCGGCATCGAACATCCGCATCGTCCCCACCGCCCCGGTCTTTGCGCAGGCGATCCTGAACATCTGGAACGGCACCAGCGTGTCATCGCTGTTCGAAACCGATACGCTCGTTCCGATCTACGAAGGCATGTATGTGCGCGGGTGATCGGCGCCGATACGGCCCTGTCTGACCACTACGGCAAAGCTGCGTTCAGTTGGCGACGGTGACAGCGGGCAGCTGGGCCGCTGTCACGCGATATCCCAGTCATCCTCGTCCCGCACCGGGCCGATGGCTGTCCAGTCCGCGCGGATGCGGGCGATGCGGGTGTCGCCCCAGGTGCGGAACACCAACTGAAACCCCTTTTCCGATACATTCTCGGCGGTCAGGTCGGCACGCATGTTGGTCTTGTGGTCCATATCCCACAGGGAAATGCCCACCATCACGGCGGGGCGCGCGCGAAAGGCTTCGTTGAAGGTCACATGGAACCGGCTTTCGCGGTCGCCGCTGCCCGTCCACATCACGCCATCCGACGCAAAATCCGAAAACAGGATGCGGCTGCCCTGCAATATCCCGATCCTGCTGGCTGACATGCGCTTCATCTTTGGCTGTTTCATCCGGACTCCGGTCACCCCTTACTTGGTCATGCAACACGCAGGACCACCATAAGAAAAGGCCCCGCCATGACAACGGGGCCTTCACGATTGCATCAGACCTGCGCGCCTATTGGCCCACCGCCGCGCGCATGGCCAGAATGTCGGCGACCAGTTTGTCGGCGCTATCCTTGTCGGCTGACGTGGCGGCGGCTTCGCGCGCCTCGGCCAGCAGACCGTCAAACAGGGCGGCATTGGCCTCTTCCACCGGCACCGCACGTTCGGCCAGAACCGAAACGCTGCTGGCGGTGATGTCGGCAAAACCGCCGGTCACTACATAGGACTTCGCCCCTTCGGCCGAAACCGCCTTCAGAATGCCGGGGCGCAGCGTGGTGATGGTGGGCGAATGCCCCTCCATCGCCGTCAGGTCGCCATCGGCCCCCGGGATCTGAACCTCGCTCGCGGCAACAGAGGCAAGCCTCCGCTCCGGCGAGACAAGGTCGAATTGCAGCGTGCCTGCCATTGGCTTGCCCCCTTATGCCGCTGCCGCAGCAAGACGCTGTGCTTTGGCCACGGCCTCATCAATGTCGCCAACCATGTAGAAGGCGGCTTCCGGCAGGTGATCGTATTCACCGGCAACCACGGCCTTGAACGACGCGATGGTCTTTTCCAGCGGAACCTGCACGCCATCCGAACCGGTGAAGACCTTCGCCACGTCAAACGGCTGCGACAGGAAGCGCTGGATCTTGCGCGCCCGTGCCACGGTCAGCTTGTCGTCTTCGCTCAGTTCGTCCATCCCCAGAATGGCGATGATGTCCTGCAGCGATTTGTAGCGCTGCAGGATGCCCTGCACCGAACGCGCCACGTTGTAATGCTCTTCGCCCAGAACCGCCGGGTCCATCAGACGCGAGGTGGAGTCGAGAGGGTCCACCGCCGGATAGATGCCCAATTCCGAAATCGCACGCGACAGAACGGTCGTGGCGTCAAGGTGCGCGAAGGAGGTTGCAGGTGCCGGGTCGGTAAGGTCGTCGGCCGGAACGTAGATGGCCTGAACCGAGGTGATCGATCCTGCCTTGGTCGAGGTGATGCGTTCCTGCAGCGCGCCCATGTCGGTGGCCAGCGTCGGCTGGTAACCCACGGCAGAGGGGATACGGCCCAGCAGAGCCGACACTTCCGAACCGGCTTGGGTAAAGCGGAAGATGTTGTCGACGAAGAACAGCACGTCCGTGCCGGACTGGTCGCGGAACTGTTCGGCCAGCGTCAGGCCGGTCAGCGCCACACGGGCACGCGCGCCCGGCGGTTCGTTCATCTGGCCGTAGACAAGGGCCACTTTCGATTCCGCCAGATTGTCGATCTTGATAACGCCCGATTCCATCATCTCGTGATAGAGGTCGTTGCCTTCACGCGTCCGTTCACCCACGCCCGCGAACACGGAATAGCCCGAGTGCACCTTGGCGATGTTGTTGATCAGCTCCATGATCAGAACCGTCTTGCCCACACCGGCGCCGCCGAACAGGCCGATCTTGCCGCCCTTGGAATAGGGGGCCAGCAGGTCGATCACCTTGATCCCGGTCACCAGGATGTTGGACGAGGTCGCCTGTTCCGCAAAGGACGGGGCAGGCTGGTGGATCGCACGCATCGTGGTCGATGCGATGGGGCCCTTTTCGTCGATCGGCTCACCGATCACGTTCAGGATGCGGCCCAGCGTGGCATCGCCCACCGGAACCGAAATCGGCGCGCCCAGATCGCGCACAACCGCACCACGGACCAGACCTTCGGTCGCGTCCATGGCGATGGTGCGCACGGTGCTTTCGCCCAGATGCTGCGCCACTTCCAGAACCAGACGCTTGCCGTTGTTTTCGGTTTCGAGTGCGTTCAGAATCGCCGGCAGCGCGCCGTCGAACTGAACGTCCACCACGGCGCCGATCACCTGCGTGACTTTGCCTTGTGCCATGTTGTCTCTCCGCTAACTCAGAGCGCCTCGGCGCCCGAAATGATTTCGATAAGCTCTTTGGTGATCGCCGCCTGCCGCGAACGGTTGTACTGGATCGTCAGCTTGTTGATCATGTCGCCCGCATTGCGCGTGGCGTTGTCCATCGCCGACATCCGCGCACCCTGTTCGGATGCCCCGTTCTCCAGCAGCGCAGTGAACACCTGCGTTGCAACACCGCGCGGAAGCAGGTCCGCAAGGATGGCTTCTTCGCTCGGCTCATAGTCATACAGCGACGACACGCCGCCGCCTTCGAACTTGGCCGGGATCACCTGCTGCGCGGTCGGGATCTGGCTGATCACCGACTGGAACCGGTTGTAGAACAGCGTCGCCACGTCGAACTCGCCCGCTTCAAAGCGCGCCAGCACTTCACGCGCGATGGACTGCGCGTTGACATAGCCCACACGCTTGACCTCGCTCAGGTCGACATGGCCCACGAAATGCGCGGCCAGATCACGCTTGAGCTGTTCCCGCCCCTTCTTGCCGACGGTCAGGATCTTCACCGTCTTGCCCTGCGCCAGCAATTCCTGCGCCCGCACTCGCGCCAGACGCGCGATGGACGAGTTGAAACCGCCGCACAGGCCACGTTCGGCGGTCATCACCACCAGAAGATGCACCTTGTCCGCCCCCGTCCCCGACAAAAGCCGGGGGGCCGATGGGGACTGGCCGACCGATGCCGCCAGCCCCGCCACAACGGCATTCATCCGTTCGGCATAGGGGCGCGCGGCTTCCGCAGCCTCTTGGGCGCGGCGAAGCTTCGCCGCCGCGACCATCTGCATCGCCTTCGTGATCTTGCGCGTGTTCTTGACGCTGCCGATCCGGTTTTTCAGGTCCTTAAGGCTGGGCATCTGCCTACTCCCTCAGGGCCAAAATCAAGCGAAGTCTTTGGCGAACGCATCAAGCTCCGCACGGATGGCCTTTTCCAGGTCGCCCGAAACCTTGCGGTCGTTCTTGGTGATGTCTTCCAGCAGCGCCGCGCCCTTGGTGCGCAGGTGCTTCAGAAGGCCCGCCTCGAAACGGCCCACATCCTTGACGCCGATCTTGTCCAGATAGCCGTTGGTACCGGCAAAGATCACGCAAACGATTTCCGCATTGGTCAGCGGCGAATACTGCGGCTGCTTCATCAGCTCCGTCAGACGCGCGCCACGGTTCAGCAACTGCTGGGTGGATGCGTCAAGATCAGACCCGAACTGCGCAAAGGCCGCCATTTCGCGATACTGCGCCAGTTCCAGCTTCACCTTGCCCGCGACCGACTTCATCGCGTTGGTCTGGGCGCTGGAGCCCACACGCGACACCGACAGACCGGTGTTCACAGCCGGGCGGATGCCCTGATAGAACAGTTCCGTTTCCAGGAAGATCTGGCCATCGGTGATCGAGATCACGTTCGTCGGAATAAAGGCCGACACGTCGCCGCCCTGCGTTTCGATGATCGGCAGCGCGGTCAGCGAGCCAGCCCCGAAATCCTCGTTCAGCTTGGCCGAACGCTCCAGCAGGCGCGAGTGCAGATAGAATACGTCGCCCGGATAGGCTTCACGTCCCGGCGGACGGCGCAGCAAGAGCGACATCTGGCGATAGGCAACGGCCTGCTTGGACAGGTCATCATAGATGATCAGCGCATGACGGCCATTGTCGCGGAAGAACTCTGCCATCGCGGTGGCCGAATAGGGCGCCAGGAACTGCATCGGGGCCGGGTCGGATGCGGTGGCCGCCACGACGATCGTGTAGTCGATCGCCCCGGTTTCCTCCAGCTTCTTCACCAGCTGTGCCACGGTCGAACGCTTCTGCCCGATGGCCACATAGATGCAGTACAGCTTCTTGGATTCGTCGTCGCCAGCGGCCTCGTTATAGACCTTCTGGTTAAGGATGGTGTCCAGCGCCACGGCGGTCTTGCCGGTCTGACGGTCACCGATGATCAGTTCGCGCTGGCCGCGGCCAACGGGGATCATCGCGTCCACGGCCTTCAGGCCGGTCGCCATCGGCTCATGCACCGATTTGCGCGGGATGATGCCGGGGGCCTTCACATCGGCCACACGACGCTCGGTCGCCGCAATCGGGCCCTTTCCATCGATCGGGTTGCCAAGGCCGTCCACGACGCGGCCCAGCAGGCCGTTGCCCGCGGGCACGTCCACGATGGACTTGGTCCGCTTGACGATATCGCCTTCCTTGATGTCCTGGTCGGACCCGAAGATCACGATACCGACGTTGTCGACTTCCAGGTTCAGCGCCATCCCGCGGATACCGCCGGGGAATTCCACCATCTCGCCGGCCTGGACATTGTCCAGCCCATGCACACGGGCGATCCCGTCACCTACGGAAAGAACACGGCCCACTTCGGCCACTTCGGCATCCTTGCCGAAATTCTTGATCTGCTCTTTCAGGATCGCAGAGATCTCAGCAGCCTGAATTCCCATCACCCAACCTCTTTCATTGCATTCTGGAGAGCCGCGAGCTTTGCCTTGACCGACGTGTCGATCATGGTCGAGCCCAGCTTGACGACAAGACCACCGATGAGCGTTTCATCGACAGCCACTTTCAGTTTCACATCCTTGCCGACACGCGCCTTCAGCGTCGCGGCCAGTGCCTTGGTCTGCGCGTCCGACAGCGCAGCAGCCGAGGTGACCTCGGCCGTCACTTCGCCCCGGTCCGCCGCGATGCGCGCCAGCACATCCGCCACCAACTGCGGCAGCACGAACAGCCGCCGCTTGCTGGCCATCAGCGCCAGCGTGTTGGCGGTCAGCGCCGACAATTTCATCTTCTTGGCAATCGCGGCAATCGCCGCCGCCTGATCCTCGCGCGATACGACGGGCGAGGCGATCATCGCGCTCAGGTCCGGGCTTACCGCAAGGGCTGCCGCCAGCGCATCGGCATCTGCCTCAAGCGCCTTCAGTCCCTTGTCTTCCTTCGCCAACTCGAAAAGAGCGGTGGCGTAGCGTGCGGCAATGCCGGAGGAGATCGAAGCTGGTTCGGACACGTCAACCCTTCCGCTGTCTTGGCCCCCGCGCCCGTGCAAAGCTTGCACAGGCCAAGGGCATCCCAGGGCGCAGGGAAGCCCCTGCGTCTGTCAATTCGCGCGGTCTGTAGCAGAGGTCCACCAAGCCCGCAACCGGGAAGGTCGCGCCAACGTGATTGTTCCACGCAGCTTTTACAAAGCCCCGCACCACCCCCGCCCCGCCTGCGGCTTTTTGCATCAGGCAAAGGCGCCGTCCGGCCGCCCCATCCCCATGCCGCAGCGCAGAATCGGCCCCCACTCTGCGGCAAGATGCAATGCGGGACATGGGCGCCCCGCGACAGTGTCACCCGCCCCCGCCTTGCCCCTTCATCTTGGCCCCAAATACCCCGGGGGGAGGGCGCGGCACGCGACCGGGGGGCTGGCCCCCCTCACGCCCGCAGCGCGCGGCACGCGCGATGCGGGGAAAATGTCTCATGCCGTCCCCGCCTGCGGGGGCGGCATTCCTTTGGATTTCGGGCATCAAGACATCGGCCCGCAAGATCACTCGCGCTCGCGCGTCACCCCCGGCATCTGGTTCATCGCGGGTTCAGGCACGCCCTTGCCCACGCCTTCCAGCACCTTCAAAGGCCGCCGCGCCAGTGCACTCAACCCCCCGCGTGTGGGGGCGTAAACCTGCTTCATAGCCTCCACCATCAGCACGCCGCCTGCCAGCCACGGCCCAAAGCGCCGCCCCAGCCCTTCCCAGAAATCCGCCGTACGCAGCCAGAACCGGCTTTGCGATGGCGGGGTGAACAAGGCCGCGCAGGTGCGTTCCGGCGTAAAGCCGTGCCGCTTCAACTGCGCCTCCAGCTGCGTCATCGAATAGGGGCGGCCAAAACCGAACGGCGTGATATCCCGCCGCGACCACAGCCCCGATCGGTTCGGCACCACGATCAGCGCCTTCCCCCCCGGCCCCAGCACGCGATGCGCCTCTTCCAGCACGGCACTGGGATGTTCCGATGTCTCCAGCCCATGCATCAGCACCAGCCGGTCCACCATACCCGTCGGCACCGGCCAATAGGTTTCCTCACACAATACGCTGACATTCTCCATCCCCGCAGGCCAGGGCATCACCCCCTGCGGGCCGGGCATCAGCCCGATCACCCTGCGGCTCTCGGTCAGATAGGGGCGCAAGAGCGGCACCGCAAAGCCGAACCCCGCCACCGTATGTCCCTGCTGCACCGGCCACAGCCGCAGCACCTGATCGCGGATCGCCCGCTGCGCCACGCGGCCAAGCTGCGTGCGATAATAGAAGTTCCGCAGATCGAGCACATCAAGGTGCATTGCGCTTGGCTTCCCCGCCGGTCCAGTCTGGGCGCAGCATAGCGAAACACGGATCAAAGACCATGCCGCTCGAACTCGTCACCATCCCCTGCCTGTCGGACAACTACGCCTATCTGATCCACGATCCCGAAACCGGCGCAACGGCGGTGGTCGATGTCCCCGATGCCGCGCCGATCCTCGCTGCCCTGGGGGAACGCGGCTGGGCCCTCACCGACATCTGGCTCACCCATCACCATTCCGATCACATCCAGGGCGTGGCCGACCTGCGCGCCGCCACGGGCGCGCGCGTCACCGGGGCGGCTGCGGATTCCCACCGCCTGCCCCCGCTTGACCACGCCCTGCCGGATGAGGCGAGCTTCCCTTTCGGCGGCCATCCCGTCCACGCCTTCCCCGTTCCCGGCCACACCATTGGCCACATCGCCTTTCACATCCCCGCTGCCGCCCTTGCCTTCACCGGCGACAGCCTGATGTCCGCCGGCTGCGGCCGCCTGTTCGAGGGCACGCCCGCCCAGATGCACGCCTCGCTGACCCGCCTCGCCGCGCTGCCGCCGCAAACCCTCATCTGCTCGGGCCACGAATACACCGCCTCCAACATCCGTTTCGCCCTGACCCTTGAACCCGGCAACGCCGCGCTTATCTCCAGAAGCAATCGGGTGTCAGTGGCGCGCGGAGAAGACCGTCCCACCGTCCCCGTTGCTCTTTCCGAAGAACTGGAAACCAACCCCTTCCTGCGTGCGCATCTGCCCGACCTGAAAGCCGCGATTGGCCAGCCAAATGCCAGCGCTGAAGCCGCTTTCGCCGAAATCCGGGCCCGCAAGGACAGGTTCTGACCAAACTCTGCATCTTGCCGGTCACTTTTTGCGGCAAGCCTGCAGCAAACCGCAACGGAACCCAAAAAACCCTTGAAGTGCGGCGAAATAAGCCGAACTCTGAGGGGCATGAGGCCGCGGTTCGGCGGGCAATCCCCGCGAACCCTGATGAACAGGAGCACCAGAACGTGCCATCGTTTTCAACGACTCTCGAGCAGGCCATCCACGGCGCCCTGGCCCTTGCCAATGCCCGCCGCCACGAACTCGCCACGCTGGAACATCTCCTGCTGGCGCTGATCGACGAACCCGACGCCGCGCGCGTGATGAAGGCGTGTTCGGTCAATCTCGATGACCTGCGCAAGACGCTTGTCGATTTCATCGACGACGATCTGTCGACGCTGGTCACCGATGTCGAAGGGTCCGAGGCCGTGCCAACAGCCGCCTTCCAGCGCGTCATCCAGCGCGCAGCGATCCACGTCCAATCCTCCGGCCGGACCGAAGTGACAGGGGCCAACGTCCTTGTCGCGATCTTCGCCGAACGCGAAAGCAACGCGGCCTACTTCCTTCAGGAACAGGACATGACGCGCTATGACGCGGTCAACTTCATCGCGCATGGCGTGGCGAAGGACCCGTCCTATGGCGAAAGCCGCCCGGTTTCCGGCGCCGATGAAGAACGCCACGAAACCCCCAAGGCCGAAGCAGGCGAGGCGAAGGAATCCGCCCTCTCCAAATATTGCGTCGACCTGAACGTGAAGGCCCTCAAGGGCGACGTCGACCCCCTCATCGGGCGTGAGGCCGAGGTGGAGCGCGCCATTCAGGTGCTCTGCCGCCGCCGCAAGAACAACCCGCTTCTGGTGGGCGATCCCGGCGTGGGCAAGACGGCCATCGCCGAAGGTCTGGCGTGGAAGATCGTCAAGAAAGAAGTGCCCGAGGTTCTGGCCCATGCCACGATCTACAGCCTCGATATGGGCGCGCTGCTGGCAGGCACCCGCTATCGCGGTGATTTCGAAGAACGCCTGAAAGCCGTGGTCAAAGAGATGGAGGATCACCCCGACGGCATCCTCTTCATCGACGAGATTCACACCGTCATCGGTGCAGGTGCCACCTCCGGCGGCGCAATGGATGCCTCCAACCTGCTGAAGCCCGCGCTTCAGGGCGGCAAACTGCGCACCATGGGTTCGACCACCTACAAGGAATTCCGTCAGCACTTTGAAAAGGACCGCGCCCTCTCGCGCCGGTTCCAGAAGATCGACGTGAACGAACCATCGGTCCCCGATGCCATCAAGATCCTGATGGGCCTCAAGCCGCATTTCGAAGAACACCATGACCTGCGCTACACCGCCGATGCCATCAAGGCGGCGGTGGAACTTGCCGCCCGCTACATCAATGACCGCAAACTTCCGGACAGCGCCATTGACGTGATCGACGAGGCCGGTGCCGCACAGCACCTGCTCCCCGAAGGCAAAAAGCGCAAGACGCTGGGCACCAAAGAGATTGAGGCCGTGGTCGCCAAGATCGCCCGCATCCCGCCGAAAAACGTGTCCAAGGACGATGCCGAAACCCTGCGCGACCTTGAGAAAACCCTCAAGCGCGTGGTCTTCGGCCAGGACAAGGCCGTCGAGGCGCTGTGTTCCTCGATCAAGCTCGCCCGTGCGGGCCTGCGCGAGCCGGAAAAGCCCATCGGCAACTACCTGTTCGCAGGCCCCACTGGCGTCGGCAAAACCGAGGTGGCCAAGCAACTGGCATCCTCGCTGGGCGTGGAACTGCTGCGTTTCGACATGTCGGAATACATGGAGAAGCACGCCGTTTCCCGCCTGATCGGCGCGCCTCCGGGCTATGTCGGCTTTGATCAGGGCGGCATGTTGACCGATGGCGTGGATCAGCACCCGCATTGCGTGCTGCTGCTCGACGAAATGGAAAAGGCCCACCCGGATGTCTACAACATCCTGTTGCAGGTCATGGATCACGGCAAACTGACCGATCACAACGGCCGGTCCGTCGATTTCCGCAACGTGATCCTGATCATGACCTCCAACGCAGGTGCGTCGGACATGGCAAAGGCCGCCATCGGCTTTGGCCGCGAACGCCGCACGGGCGAAGACACCGCCGCACTGGAACGGATCTTCACCCCCGAATTCCGCAACCGTCTGGATGCGGTGATCAGCTTTGCCCCGCTGGGCAAGGAAGTCATCCTTCAGGTGGTCGAGAAATTCGTGTTGCAGCTTGAGGCACAGCTTCTGGATCGGAACGTTCACATCGAACTTACCCCCGAAGCCGCGCTGTGGCTGGGCGACAAGGGCTATGATGACAAGATGGGTGCGCGCCCGCTGGGCCGCGTGATCCAAGAATACATCAAAAAGCCGCTGGCCGAAGAACTGCTGTTCGGCAAGCTGACCAAGGGCGGTGTCGTCCGCGTGGCGGTCAAGGATGATGCGATCGACCTGCAGGTGCAGGAACCGCAGAAGCCCCGCCTCACGGGCCAGAAACCGCCGCTGCTCACGGCGGAATGATCCGCCACGCGGCAATCGTGACATTGGCCCTCGCCGTTCCGGCGGGGGCCTTTGACTTTGGCCAACCCATCGCCTGCACCCTTGGGGTGGATTGCCATATCCAGAACCATTTCGACCGCGATCCCGGACCCGGCACGGCGGATGTGGCTTGCGGCCACCTCACCTATAATGGCCATGACGGCACCGATTTCGCCCTGCCCACATTGGCCGCCATGCAGGCGGGCGTGGCGGTGCTGGCCGCCGCCCCCGGCACCGTGCGCGGCATCCGCGACGGGATGCCCGATATCGCCATCTCCGACCCCGCCGCCCCCGCCTTGCAGGGCCGCGATTGCGGCAATGGCATCGCCATTGACCATGGCGATGGCTGGGAAACCCAGTATTGCCACATGAAACAGGGCAGCCTGCGCGTGCAACCCGGCGACAGGGTGGTAGCGGGGCAGGAAATCGGCCTTGTCGGCCTGTCGGGCAACACGGAATTTCCCCATGTCCATCTGGCGATCCGCAAGGATGGGGTGGAACTTGATCCCTTTGCCCCCGACGCCGCCGCCACCTGTGGCGCACCTGCCGATGATCCGCTCTGGGCAGACCCCATCGCCTATGATCCTTTCGGCTTTACCGCCACTGGCTTCGCCACCGCCATCCCCGAGTTTTCAGCGATCAAGGCAGGCCTCCCCTCCCCCGCCGCCCTGCCCACCGACGCCCCCGCTCTGGTGATCTGGGCCGCCTATTTCGGCCCCCACGCGGGCGACCAACTCACGCTTTCGATAACCGGCCCGCAAGGCGAGGTGATAAGCCAGACCATCGCCATAGACCGCACCCAGGCCCTCGCCTTCCGCGCCATCGGCAAACGCCTGCCCCCCGGCGGCTGGCCTGCGGGGGATTACAGCGGCGCGGTGGTGATGATGCGCGGTGCCGATGAACTGGGCCGTGAAGCGATCACGATCACCCTCACACCCTGACCGCGCGCCCCAAAATTCTTCGAAGAATTTTGCAAATTCCTTCCAAGGAATTTGGCCCCATTCGGCACCAGCGCACGCTTAACCATGAATCGGCCCCGCGCCCTGCCCATATTTGTATGCACAACTGTCTGCACCACCATCTGCACCGGGCGCTGCACGGCCAAAACCCCGCAAGCCCCTGTCAGAAAAGCAGAATTAACGCTCGGTCAGCTTCAATTCGATCCGCCGGTTCTGCGCCCGCGCCGCCGCATCGTCGCCCGCCGCCACGGGCCGGTATTCGCCAAACCCTGTCGCCGCCAGACGCTCGGGCGGGAAGCCAAGGCTTTCCTGCATGTAGCGCACAACCGACAGCGCGCGCCCTTGCGACAGTTCCCAGTTGTCGCTGAACTCCCCCGCACCCGACAGCGGCACGTCGTCAGTATGGCCGTCCACGCGGATGATCCAGTCGATCTCGGGCGGGATATCCCCCCTGATTTCGTTCAGGATTTCCACCACCCCGGCAATCTGTGCCTGCCCTTCCGGGGCCAGTTCCGCCGCGCCGGGCTGGAACAGCACCTCGCTAGAGAACAGGAAGCGGTCGCCCACCACCCGCACACCTTCGCGCCCGTCCAGCAGTTCCGACAGCTTGCCAAAGAACTCTGACCGATACCGCGCCAGATCGGCATTTTCCGCCGCCAGCCGCGCCGCCTCGGCCGCTTCCAACTCTGCCCGCCGCCGCTGCTCTGCCGCCACCTGCGCCAAGGCCGCGTTCAACTGCGTGCCCAGCGATTCCATCTGCACCTGCGCCGCCTCATCCCGCGCCGCGCTCTCATCCAGGATGGATTGCAACTGCGCCAGTTGCGACCGCAGCGCCCCGATCTGTTCGTTCAGCAGTGCCACTTTCCGCTCTGCTTCCAATGACTTGGATTGTTCCTCGGTCAGCGCGCGCTCTGCCGCCACCAGCGCCGCATCGCGCGAATCCTGCCCTTCGACCGCCCGCGCCGCATCGGTCTGCGCGGCGGCCAACAGCGTCAGCGTCTCCTCCGCGCGCTTTCTCTGTTCTTCCAGCGCCAGCGTCATCGCCGCCAATTCGTCATCCGCGCCCTTCAGCCGATCCCGCAATTCCTCCAACGCCGCCGCATCCACCAGACGCGCGGCTTCCGCCTCGGACAGTTGCGCCTCGGCCCCCTGTGCCCGGCTTTGCAGGCTGGCTATCAGCGCCTCCACCGCCGCCCGCCGCGCCGCCATCAGACGGGCCGCTTCGGCATTGGCATCCACCTCATCGCGCGCCTTGGCCAGCGCAAGCTGCATCGCCTCTTGCTCGGAAATCAGCCTTTTCTGCGCATCTTCAAGCTCTTGGACAGAGGCGGTCAGTTCCGTCACCTGCCCCCGCGCCGCATCGCGTTCGGCCAGCAGCGATGCCACCTGCGCCTCGAAACTCGCGATCCGCCCCTGCGCATCGGCCAGCGCACCCTGCGCGGTGGACAACTGCCCCGTCAGGGTGGTGATCAGCGTCGCCTGCCGCTCCCCCTCTGCCTCGGCGGCGGTGAGCGAGGCGGTCAACTGCCCCACCTGTGTCTCCAACCCCGCCGCGCGCTGGCGTTCCAACCCCAGCTGATCGGCCAGTTGCGCGATCTGGTCGGTCAGGCTGTCCAGCTCATTCGATTGCGTGGTGATCGTGTCGCGCAACACGACCTGCATCACGGTAAAGATGGTCAGCACGAACATCATCACCATCAGCAGCGTCGTCACCGCATCCACAAAGCCCGGCCAGATGATGGATGAATCGCGGCGGCTGCGCAGGGCCATGCCTTACCCCCGCCCGACCGTGCCGCGCGACAATTGCCGGATCGCCGCCGTCAATGCCCCGATATCCCCGCGCAGATCGGCCAGAGATTCCTGCCGCCCGGCCGACATTTCCTCAAGGATTTTCAACAGTTGCACATCAATCGACCGCAGGCGCATCCGGCTTTCGGCATCCGCCCCCATCGCGCCCGATGCGGCATCGCCCGATACTGCCGCGATCAACCGTTCCTGCCCTTCGGCAATCCGCGCCAAGGCCGCAGCCATATCTCCACCCCCGCCCCCTTCGCGCCGTTCGGCCAGCTTGGTGATGGCGCGGGCCAGATCGTCGATCTTGTCCTCGACCATCACCCGCGTGATATCGGATTGGGTATAAAGCGATTGCAGCGCATCCATCTGCGCCTGCACCTGATCCAGAACCGCCGCCATCGCCGCCGTATCGCCACCCTCGCCATCACCCGATGACAGGCTGACCCGCGTGATCGACGACAGCCATTCCTCCAGTTCGCGGAAGAACCGGTTCTGACCGTGGCCTGCAAACAGTTCCAGAAGGCCGATCACCAGCGATCCCGCCAGCCCCAGAAGCGATGAGGAAAACGCCGTCCCCATCCCGCCCAACTGGCTTTCCAGCCCCGACATCAGCTTTTCAAAAACCTGCAACCCCGTTTCGCCATCCTGCGGGGCGAGCGAGCGGATGGTTTCCACCACCGCCGGAACCGTGGTCGCCAGACCATAGAATGTGCCCAGAAGACCAAGGAAAACCAACAGGTTGCCCATATAGCGCGTGATATCCCGCGCCTCATCTATCCGCGTCGACACCGATTCCAGGATGGACCGTGACGATGACGCCGATATCTGCATCTTTGCCCCGCGCGACCGCAGAAGCGAAGCCAGCGGCGCCAGAAGGCGCGGCGGCTTGGTCGCATCATGGCCCGGAACGTGGCGAACGAAATCCTCGATCCAGCTGACCGATTGCGCAAGGATCAACACCTGCCAGAAACAGGTCAGCACCCCGAACAGGAACACCGCCGCGATGAACCCGTTCAGCAGCACATTGGCCTGCAGAATTTCGGCCACCTGCGTGTGGATCAGCCATGCCCCGCTGCCCACCAGCACCAGCACGATCAGCATCGACACGATCTGCCGGATCGGTTGGCTGAAGGTTGGTGACGCCTCTGCGCGTGTCTTGTCCATCCGTCCTGCCCGTACCCAGTCTATGTCTTGCCCGCGTTCACCATAACAGGCCAATTGCCCCTGCCAAGCCAGCGCAGATCAGCCTTCCGTCATCAACACGATGGCGCGCACCCTGTCTGCCAGCCAATCCAGATCGGCATCGGCAATGCCAAGCTCGGCCAGGTGCGCGGCGGTGGACCACAAGTAATCGCGGTTTGGTCCCCGCCCGCCGATGGCGCGGGCGATGATCTGCGCCTGTTCCTCCAGCGCCAACCCGCCGCAATACTGCACATGGACCGGGTCGATCACATAGGCCAGCGCCCGCACCCCGCGCCCATCCGCCAGCCGCAAGGGCAGCCATTCCTCGACATAGGCCGATGAGATCAACTCCCGTTCGCGCAGCGCCGCAAGGGTGGCGTCCTCTTCCCCCGGTTCCACGCGAAAGGCCACGCCGTCGCAATGCGCGCCCCCGGCCCGGTCCAACGCCAGCACCAATCCGGGCGCATCAACCGTCCCGCGATGGTGGATCGACCGCATGCAAAAGGACCGGTGCCACCCATCCAGCCGCGCCACAGCGCGTTCGGCCACGGCAAAGCCGGGATGCCAGATCAGCGACCCATAGCCGAAGACCCATAACGGTTCCGTCATCCACTGGCCCTCCCTTCACCCCCCCTGTAAACAGCAGGGAAGACGCGAAGAAAAGGGTGCAAGATGCGTGCAGTTTTGGTGATTGTCCTTGTTTTGGCCGGCCTTTGGGGCGGCTACTGGTTCGTGGGATCGCGGGCGATGGATCAGGCGGCGACCGGCTGGTTCGCCGCGCAGCAGGGCCGCCCGCTTCTGGCCGAACAGCAGGGCATCACTGTCTCCGGCTTTCCCAACCGCTTTGACCTGACGGTGACCGCACCCCGGCTGACCGATACCGAAACCGGCATCACCTGGGCCGCGCCTTTCGCGCAGGTCTTCATGATGAGCTGGAAACCCTGGCACGTCATCGCCACCCTGCCGCAGGAACAGACCGTCACCCTGCCGGGGCAGGAAGTGACGCTGACCTCCACCCTTATTCAGGGCAGCGTGATCGTCACCCCCGGCACCGCGCTGACGCTGGATCGCACCGCAATCACGGGTGATGGCCTTGCCCTGCGCTCCACTGCCGGGTGGGAGGTGGCGGCCACCTCGGCCCGCTTTGGCACCAGACAGGCCACGGGCCGCGCCCTCGCGCATGAGGTGGGGCTGGAACTGACCACGCTCACCCCTGATGCCGGTTTCCGCATGGCGCTGGCGCAGCGGTCCGATCTGCCTGAACAGATTGATCTGGTCCGTCTGGACACGGTGCTGGGCCTGTCGGCCCCGCTCGACCGCCACGCCGCCACCACCCGCCCAAGGCTGACCGACATCACCCTGCGCGAAGGTCTGCTGCGCTGGGGCGATCTTGTCCTGTCGGCGGAGGGCAGCCTGACCCCGGCCAGCGATGGCACGCCCGAAGGCCGGATCGAGATCCGCGTTGAGAACTGGCGTGAACTGGTCCCAGTGCTCATTGCATCCGGGCTGGTGACTGAAGAGTCGTCGCAAACCGTCACCCGCGCTTTGGAGCTTTATGCCCAGCAGGGCAGCGATCCCACGGTGTTGACGCTCCCGCTCAGCTTTCAGCAGGGCCGCATGAGCCTTGGCCCCCTGCCGCTTGGTCCCGCGCCGCGCATCTTTTAGCGGCAGTAAGACCCGTTGCGATGGGTTGCCGTGTCGAAATGCAGGTGATCTTCGTGATAGCCGTCCGATCCCGGCCCCAGCGTCGTGCCGAAAATCCCGCATGCCGCGCGATAGGCCTGCCGCATCTGGCGGTTATAATTCCCCGCCACCGACAGTTCACGCCCGTCGGACAGGATGAATCCGGAAATATCAATCGCCTTGCCGCGCCCATGTTCGCTGATCTTGGCCCCGCGCACATTGTTGCGGGGGCGACAGATATAGCTTGCCGCAACGCGCAGCTCGACAACCTCTTGCCGCCCAAAGGCCGGGCGGACGCCTGCGTTGATCCAATCCTTCAACGCCGATGCCGTGGCGCAATCAATCGTGGCGGGCGTGGTCAGGCGGATGCCATCCACTTGTGTCACCCGCACCGGTTCCGCGATCCCGCAGCCTTGCACCTTTGACGAAATCCGCGCCAGTTCCTCACCGCGGATGGCGCGGTCACCACAGACAAAGCCATCGACCGGCGCTGCGCGTTCGGATTGTTCTTCGCGATCACGGCGCTGGAACAGCCCGCCGAACAGGCCGCCCCGCCTTTCGCGCTGTGCCGCCGGGGGCGGGTTCGCCGCCGCCACTTCGGTCACCGGGGCCGCGGCTTGCGGGGCCGCGCTGGCCCAGCTTTCCGGGCGCGCCCTTGGCCGCAGCACGGGCAGCGACAGCATCATCCCCGGCTGGGGCGGCAGCGCCTGCGTCTGCGGCAGCGCCTCTGCCGCCAGACGGGGGCGCGGTTTGGGGGCAATGGTGGGGACTGCTGCTGCCGCAACGGACGGGGCCGCCGCTTCTGGCGCCGGATCAACCTGCACGCCGGGGCGGGGCATGGGGCGGGGTGACGTCGTTACCTCTTGCGCCATGGGCGCGCCCGCCAGAAGGGAAACCACAACACACAGGAACCCGGCACCGAAGCGCATTCAGCCGCCCTTCGGCGCGACCTGCGCCGCGCGGCCGAAATCGGGCGCGGCCGTATCCTGCCCCGCCTCGATGATCCCGCGTCGGATGGCCCGCGTGCGGGTGAAATAGGCATGCAGATGGTCGCCATCGCCCAGCCGGATGGCCCGTTGCAGGGCGAACAGTTCTTCGGTGAACCGGCCCAGAATATCCAGCGTTGCTTCCTTGTTGGTCAGAAACACATCGCGCCACATGGTTGGGTCCGACGCCGCGATCCGGGTGAAATCCCGAAACCCCGCCGCCGAATAGTTGATCACTTCGCTGTCCGTCACCCGTCGCAGATCATCGGCCACGCCCACCATCGTATAGGCAATCAGGTGCGGGGTATGAGAGGTGACCGCCAGCACAAGGTCGTGATGGGCGGCATCCATCTCATCGACCTTTGCCCCCATACCCTCGCACAGCGCGCGCAGCCGCGCCACGGCCCCTGCATCCGCGCCTTCCGGCGTCAGCAGCCACCAGCGGTTTTCAAACAGCGTGGCAAAACCGGAACGCGGCCCGGAATGTTCGGTCCCCGCAATTGGGTGGCCTGCGATGAAATGCACACCGTCCGGCATATGCGGGGCCACGGCGGCAATCACCGCCTGCTTCACCGATCCCACATCCGTGACCGTGGCACCCTTTGCCAGATGCGGCCCGATCTCTTCGGCAATCGCGCCCATGGCACCCACGGGCACTGCCAGCACCACCAGATCGGCACCCTGCACAGCCTCGGCCGCCGTCGCTGTCACCCGGTCGCAGAACCCGATCTCCAGCGCCGCCGCGCGCGTTTCCGCGCTGCGGGCATAACCCACGATCTCGCCCGCCAGACCCTTGGCCTTCATCGCATGCGCCATGGAGGATGCGATCAACCCCAGCCCGATCAGCGCCACGCGATCATAGATCACGGCCATCACTTCACGCCCTTGAACTGCGCCACCGCATGCGCCACCCGCCGGCAGGACGATTCATCCCCCACCGTGATCCGCAGGCAATGCGGCAGCTTGTATCCGGCCACCCGCCGCACGATCAGCCCCTGCTGCTGAAGAAAGGCATCACAGGCAATCGCCTCATCCTCGGATGCAAACCGCGCCAGAACGAAATTCGCCATCGACGTGTCCGACGGCACGCCCAGTTCGGCCAGCGCCTCGGACAACCAGTGCCGCATCCGGGCGTTGTCGGTCCGGCAGCGGTTGACGAAATCCTGGTCCCGCACCGCCGCCTCGGCCGCCTCAAGCTGCGTGGACGACAGGTTGAACGGTCCCCGGATACGGTTGAGCACGTCAATGATCGCCTTCGGGCCATAGCCCCAGCCGATCCGCAGCCCGCCCAGACCGTAAATCTTGGAAAACGTCCGGGTCATCACC
Source organism: Paracoccaceae bacterium (assembly GCA_022843025.1). GTDB lineage: Bacteria > Pseudomonadota > Alphaproteobacteria > Rhodobacterales > Rhodobacteraceae > Paragemmobacter. Next base: position 237,341 of record JALHOL010000005.1, read on the forward strand.
ACGTTGCTGCGCGCCTCAAGGATCGCCAGGCCGCCATCATAGCCTTCGACATATTCCGCATAGGCCCCGTCCAGCACCAGGATCGCCTGACGCGGCATCCCGTCGGCCAGACGCGCGATTTCGGCCAGCGAAATCATCGTGCCGGTGGGGTTGTTGGGGTTGGCGATGAACACCAGCTTTGTCCGCCGGTTGCAGGCCGCCAGAATGGCATCCACATCCGTCGTCCGCTCGCGCTCGGCCACTTCAACCGGGGTCGCCCCCACGGCCAGCGCACTGATGCGATACATAAGGAACCCGTGTTCGGTGAACACGACCTCATCCTTCGGCCCGGCATAGGCCTGGCACAGGAAGGTGATGATCTCATCCGATCCCACGCCACAGATCACCCGGTCGGCATCCAGACCATGCACCTCGGCAATCGCGTCGCGCAGGCTGCGGTGATCGGTCGAAGGATAGCGATGCAGCGTGTGAACGCTGCGCTGAAACGCCTCTTTCGCACGATCCGACGGCCCGAACGGATTCTCGTTCGACGACAGCTTGACCACATTGGTCATGCCCGCGACATGCGCCTTCCCGCCTTCGTAAAGCGCGATGTCAAGGATACCGGGCTGCGGTCGGATGGCGTCAGTCATGATTGCGAATGTCCCCTCATGCTGCGGGGTTCTAGCGGCGGGCGGGCGGCATTGCCAGACGGATTATTGCCGCCCCGCACACAAGCCCGCATCACTTTGACGACCGCGCCTGAAGCCAATCCATCAGCGCCAGCAGCACCCCCGACAGAACGAATGTCATGTGAATCACCGTCAGCCACATCAGCGTGCGGTCATCCATCGCAGGCGTCTTGGGATCACCGATCTCCATGAACCGCTTCAGAAGATGAATGCCCGATATCGCCACGATCGAAGCGATGAGCTTCATCTTCAACCCGCCGAAATCCACCTTGCCCATCCAGCCCGGCCGATCATCGCCCGCGTCGAAATCGAACTTCGACACGAAACTCTCATATCCCGAAAACATCACGATCAGCAGCAGGTTCGCAGCCAGCGTCAGATCAATCAGCGTCAGCGCGACAAGGATCACGGATTCAGCCGACAGCGTCATCATCTGCGGCACGTAATAGGCCAACTCGCGGAAAAAGATCACCACCAGCATCAGCAGCGCCACCACCAGCCCCAGATACATCGGTGCCAGCAACCAGCGCGAGGCGAACAGCCCCCGTTCCAGAATGTCTTCCGCAGTTCGCTTCCTGTCCATGATCGCCAACCTGTAACATCCACCACCAAAAGCAAGAGGCCCGCATCGCTGCGGGCCTCCAAAATTCCAGCGCAAAGGCCGAAATCAGTTCTTTGCGTAGTATTCGACGACCAGATTCGGTTCCATCTGCACCGGATAGGGCACATCGCCCAGGCCCGGGGTGCGGACGAACTTCACCGTCATCTTGGAATGGTCGACTTCCAGGTAATCCGGAACGTCCCGCTCAGTCAGGGCGATGGCTTCCAAAACCAGCGCCATCTGCTTGGACTTCTGGCGCACCTCGATCAGATCGCCTTCCTTCACGCGGTATGACGCGATGTTCACGCGGGTACCGTTCACGGTCACGTGGCCATGGTTCACGAACTGGCGCGCGGCGAACACGGTCGGCACCAGCTTGGCGCGGTACACGACGGCATCCAGGCGGCGCTCCAGCAGACCAACCAGCATCTCGCCGGTGTCACCCTTCACACGCTCGGCTTCGGCAAAAATCTTGCGGAACTGCTTTTCCGTCAGATCGCCGTAGTAGCCCTTCAGCTTCTGCTTGGCGCGCAGCTGGGTGCCGAAATCCGACAGCTTGTTCTTGCGGCGCTGGCCGTGCTGGCCGGGGCCGTATTCACGCTTGTTCACCGGGGACTTCGGACGGCCCCAGATGTTTTCGCCCATGCGGCGGTCAATCTTGTACTTGGCAGAGGTGCGTTTGGTCACCGCTGATCTCCTTCGTAGTTTATGAAGGGCGTTGTCCTTTCCGGGTCCCCCCGGCGACAGGCATCCCCTTGCGAGGGCCACCAACACCAATGAAAAACCCCGGCCTTTCAGCCGGGATCGGTGGCTTATACAGCCAGTCGTCGCAGAGTCAACGCCCCTTGCGCCGCCCCTTACACCACCCCTTACGCGGCGATGTCATGGCGCAGCAGCGCGGCCTCACTGGCCGAAAGGTTGCGCCGTGCATAATCGCCATAGGCTTCGGGGTTAAGCGCCACCTGCGGCATCACCGCCATCAGCACGTCACGCTGCGCGGGGTCGATCATCTCCAGCGCGGTATTGGACGGGTGAAAACTTTCCGTCTCTACCCCATTGGCAAAGACGATGTTGTGCCGCTCCAGCAGGATATGAATATAGGTCACTTCGCGCAGCACATGATCCACGGTGATCGTGGTGTCATTCAGCAGATCCTCGGCCCGCACCAGAACCTCGGTCGTGCCGAACAGTGTCTGCGCCGCGGCGCCCTTGATCAGCATTCGATGCGCGGGCGACACGATCAGATCGGGTTCGGGGCGGTCATTGCCAAAGGCACCGGCCCGGAACCGGATCGGCCGCAGATGGGGCATCGCATAAAGCCGCGCGCCCGACATGCGGCGGCTGCCAGTCCACAACACCTCTTGCGCGCCATCATCCTTGGTCAGCACCCGGTCACCCGGGCGCAGCGACTGAATGAGCTTTGGCCCATCGGGCGTGGCGATGCGCGTGCCGGGGGTGAAACAGATCACGCCCCCGCCTTCGCGCCCGCCTGCCGCCACACGCGCCCGGTCGATGGATGTACGCACCACCCACAGGTCGCGATTGGCTGGCGGCACATCGCCCATCATCATGACTAGCCGCGCGCCGCTGTCGGGCACGGGTATGATGGTCAGCGCAAAGCTCTGCACCCCATCGGTTACGATGAACCCTTGATCCGGCAGATCGTCGAATTCCTCGGCCTTTTCTTCGGGCCAATCCTCCGCCGCCTTGCCGACCGCTGATCCGATAAGTCGGCGCACCATGCGCGCCGCACGTTTCTGCATCTCCGCCTTGCCCTCGGCACCTTCCAGAAGCAGCAGGTCTGTCTGGCCATCCACCCGCACCAGTTCCCCGGTCCAGCGCCACGCGGCACCAACCGAAAGAAGGTCAAGCGACGCCCCTTTCACCCCATCAACTTCTGTCTGTGTCCAAGAGATGACGAACGTGCCACGAGAGCCCGTTATCATTGCCTGTTTGCCTGCTCGTTTAGTCTTTTTATGTCTGCAAATGCTAGCATCAGACCCGTGGTCTGACTATGGCATCAGCGCAACAGATGCAAATTCGCATAGGGTCAGAACTGCAACCGCAGATTGATAGACCCAAGCACCTGTTCATCCGGCTGTTCTTCGAATTCTTTGCCCAGCCAGGTCAGGCCGTAAAAGACTTCGCTTTGCGCGCCCTGCCAATGCATCCCGGCCCGCAACCTCCGGCGCGTGTCGGTTGGCGTGATGGCATCCGTGGCAAGGAAGTATTCGCTGTCATAAATCTTGGCGATATCACCGCCCAGCATCACGCTCAGGCCTTCCACCCGGTCGCCCGCCGCCGCGCGATAGCGCTGTCCGGTCGCGCTGTCGCGCAGCATCAGCGCCTCGGTCGCGAAACCGCCAAAGGTCATGTCGCCGCCCACGCGCACCAGCGTTTCGGCACCCGCCTGCGCCTCGATAAAGGGGCGGACCTGTGCATTCGCGCCCAGCGGCAGCGTCCGCCCGAATTCCGCCGTCAGCGTCAGGAACACGTCATCCGCGATCTGCCCGCCAAACACGGTGGGGTCCGGCAGGCCCAGCAGATCATGCAGGTCACCATGCAGCGAGCTGATCCCCGTCTGCGGCCCCACGATCACCGCATCCATACCGATGCTGGATTCCACCCCCGCCGTTTCAAAATGCGTGTGCATCCCCAACGACAGCGCGCCGACATAGCGGCGGTCCAGCGGGTTTGCGACCACCAGATCGGCCGGGGCGATCGTTTCCAGCCGCATCCGGAATTCCAGAATCTCGCCCGGCCGGCCCGGCAGGCTGCCCGACCAGTTCGGCCCGCGCACCCGGCTCAGGACATAGGAACCCGTGCGCCAGCGGTCCTTGCCATCGCCGATGGCATCATTCGTCAGCAACCGCCCCCAACCCAGCGTGACGCGCTCCTGCGCGACAGCGGGCACAGCGACCATAGCGGCGCTGACAAGTGCGAAAACAAAAGCGGGAACCGCCATAGGGGGCTTGGCCATTATGCATATCCAATCATCAGCCCCCCCAGGCTTGGGAAAAGATTAACCTTTCCGAACGGTCAATTCTAGTGCCATCGGGCAACACCTCCCGCCAGAGTTCGATTCGTCGCGTTCGGGGCGGGTTCGGGGCCGAAATTGCCAGTTTTGGCACGAACCGCCGTTCCCGACAGCAAAGCGCGGCGTTTTGGCGGGAAAATTCGATGATGAAGCCAACAATTTCATATAACGAAATGATGAATTCGTCCTGTCAGAATGACGAATTCGTCATGTTCATCAATTTCGAACGGCTTTCGTCATCTGCCGCCTTCACGATCCGGAACGCTGTGATAAACGTTTCCGTGATCGCCGCCAGCATGTGTAGTTGGTGACCTCAGTATGTAGCCAAAAGCGCCTGCAGCGCGATAGGTTCATGTGGGCTGGCGGCGATCATGTTCCCGCTTTTTCAGCCCCGCCCCGCCGCCGCAGCGCCCAGAATGCTGCGCCTGCGGCCATCGTGGCCACGGCCACCGGCCACAACGCCGCGCCCGGCACCGCCACCACGCAGCACAGCATCACCCCAAAGACCAGCCCCGCCACAGGCGGCGTCGCCACCCGCAGCACAGGCCCCGCATTCGCCACCGCTGCCACCGCCACCAGCGCCCGCAAATCCGCCATCGCGGGGGTCAGCCATATAAACAGCGCCCAGAAGGCGATTCCCATCACGACAATCCCGGCAACCTCGCGCACCCCATCCGCCCCGCGCCCCCAAGGCAGGCCCCGCCGCACCAACGGCAGCGCCAGCAGCAGCGCCGCCACCGCCCACAGCACCCAATTGCCCAGAACTCCGATCACCGCGCCTGCCACCTCGGTCTGCGCGCGGTTCACCGCGCCAAAGGCGAACATGAACAGGATCACCCGCCCCGCCCGCACCAGCCCCGCCACCCGGCTGGGCGATGGCCCCTCTACCGCGCCGCGCAGCAGCATCAGCGCCCCCAGCAGCAGGATCAGCGCATCCCAATCCGCCCCCGGATAGCCCCGGACCGACAGGCCCAACCCCACCGCAACACACAGGATGCCGAACACCCGCGCCCAATCCCGTTGCCGCATCGCCCTTAACCGATCCATCGCCGCCCCGCCTTGGCCATCATCACGCTCAGCACAATCCGCGCCACATGATGCACGGTCACATAGACCACGCTCATCTGCAGGCTCAGCGCGATCAGGCTCATTTCGGCCAACCCGCCGGGCGCAAAGGCAAGGAACACCGCCGTCAACGGCTCACCCACCCAAGGTGCCAAAGCCCAGGCAAAGCCAAAGGCCATCGCCAGCGCCACCCCGGCATTGATCACCGCCAGCCGCGCCGCGCGGATCAGCATGCGCCGTTCGATCCCGGCAAAGCGCGCGCCCAGACCGCAGCCCACCACCACCTGCGTCACCCCCACCAGCCAGCCGGGCGGCACCCCATGCACCAGCCCCGCCGCATGGGCCACGGCGGAAAACAGGATCGGTCCGGTCATGATCGCCGCGGGCAGGCGCAGCAACCGCCCCACCCAAACCCCCAATCCGCCCACCGCCAGCAGCACCACCACCTCATAGGCGCTCAGCGGCACCGCCGCCGCAGGCAGCACCGCGCCACTGGCCGACCCAACCGCCACCCCGGTCACGGCGGTAAAGATTAGCGGCACCGCCACGATGGTCAGGATCAGCCGCAGGAATTGCAGCACCGTCATCAGACGGACGTCGCCGCCCGCCTCTTCGCCCATCTGCACCGTTTCAATCAGCCCGCCGGGAACCCCGCCAAAAAAGCTCTCCAGCCGGGGCAATCCCCCGCGCGTATAGATGAAGTATGCCACCGCATGGGTCAGCGGCAGAAAAAGCAGCAGCGCCAATAGCGATGGCCACCAGGCCCCCGCCTCGGAAATCACCGCCGGGGTAAAGGCCCCGCCGATAGATACCCCGATCACCGGCACAAAAGCCGACCGCAGCTTCATCGGCAACAAAACGGCCCGGCCAAAAGGCCGCCACCCCGCCGCCGCCACCACCCCCGTCACCAAAAGCGACCCCAGCAGCAGTGCAAGTGGCAGATGCAGCAAGCTCGCCGCCAAACCGCCCGCCGCGCCCAGCATCAAGGTCAGCAGCAGCGCCGGATAATCAACGCGCGGCATGGCACCGCCACAGGGAATAGGCCATCACGCCCGCAAAGGCCGCACTCGCCCAGCGACTTACCCTCAGCCGCCATTCGGCAAGGCTCCGTGGCTCGATCAGATCGCCGTAACGGATCACCAAACCCTCCTCGACCGTAATCACGCCAAGGGCCCCGATCCCCGCAACCAGCGCGGCCAAGGCCCACCACCGACGCGGTCCTGCCACCAGCAGCATCACCGCACCCAGAAGGGCCGCCAGATGGCACCAAACCACCGCCCAGTTGCCATACCACCGCGCCCGCAACATGGCCGTGTCATAGATCGGATCCCCCCTTGTCGACAGCGGCACAAAGGTCGTCAGGGCAAAGAACCCCGCCGTGATCACCGCCCCGCCAAAGGTCAGCCGCCACACCCAATCGCGCCAGATCACCAATGCGGCGGCCTCACATTCGCGGCAGGCCCGTCCCCGGCCATCGCCTCGCGCTCGGCCTCGCGCTCCACCAGCAGCGTCACCAGCCGTGTCAGCCGCTCGATCTCTTTCGCGTGGCTCGCCACCACATCCGACAGATCGTCGACCGCCCGCATCAGATGCGCCACCTTTTCTTCCAGCGCCTTACCGTCTGCCATGCCACCCTCCGCCGCTTGCCGACCTTGGCCCCATCCGATACACGGGCCGCGACAAAAAGCGAAGGTCCGACCATGGCACAGCCTGACGCGAAAACCCGCCGCCCCCGCGCCGAAACCCCCAAAGGGTTTCGCGACTATTTCGGTGCCGAAGTCACCGAACGGAAGGCGATGCTGGACAAGGTGGCCGAGGTCTATCACCGCTACGGCTTTGACCCGCTGGAAACCAGCGCCGTGGAAACGGTCGAGGCATTGGGAAAATTCCTCCCCGATGTCGATCGCCCGAACGAAGGCGTCTTTGCCTGGCAAGAGGATGATCAGGACTGGCTCGCCCTGCGCTATGACCTGACTGCCCCCTTGGCCCGCGTCGCCGCGCAATTCCGCAACGACCTGCCCTCGCCTTATCGCCGCTATGCGATGGGCCCGGTCTGGCGCAACGAAAAGCCGGGGCCGGGCCGCTTCCGGCAGTTCTATCAATGCGACGCCGATACCGTCGGCGCGCCCAGCGTCGCGGCGGATGCCGAGATTTGCGCCATGCTGTCGGACGCCCTTGAAACCGTCGGCATCCCGCGCGGTGACTATGTGGTGCGCGTCAACAACCGCAAGGTTCTGAACGGCGTGATGGACGTGGCGGGCGTGCTCGACCCAACCGATCCCGACCGCTTCGCCAATGAGCGCGGCATCGTCCTGCGCGCCATCGACAAGATCGACCGTCTGGGTGATGCAGGCGTCCGCGCCCTGCTGGGCGAAGGCCGCAAGGATGAGTCCGGCGATTTCACCAAGGGTGCGGGGCTGGGTGCCGAACAGGCCGAGGTTGTCATGGCCTTCATGGCCGCCCGCCGCGCCACAGGGCTTGAGACCACCGCGCGCCTGCGCGAACTCGTCGGCCCCTCCGTCATCGGGCAGGAAGGCGTGCAAGAACTCGAAACCATCGCCGACCTCCTCGACCGTCAGGGTTACGGCCCCGACCGCATCCTCATCGACCCCGGCGTCGTGCGCGGCCTTGGCTACTATACCGGCCCGGTGTTCGAGGCCGAACTGACCTTCGAAATCCTTGATGAGAAGGGCCGCAAACGCAGCTTCGGCTCCGTCGCGGGTGGCGGGCGCTATGACGATCTGGTCAAACGCTTCACCGGCCAATCCGTCCCCGCCACCGGGGTTTCCATCGGCGTGGACCGCCTGCTTGCCGCGCTGCACGCCAAGGGCCGCAGCACCGCCAACACCACCGGCCCTGTCGTCGTCACGGTGATGGACCGTGACCGCATGGCCGATTACATGGCGATGGTGTCCGACCTGCGCAACGCGGGCATCCGGGCCGAGGTCTATCTTGGCAACCCGAAGAACTTCGGCAACCAGCTCAAATACGCCGACAAACGCCAATCCCCCGTCGCCGTGATCCAGGGCGGGAATGAGGCCGACAAGGGTACCGTCATCCTCAAAGACCTTATCCTTGGCGCGCAGATCGCACAGAACGCGACGCTCGAGGAATGGAAGGACCGCCCCGCCCAGCTTGAAATCCCCCGCGCCGACCTTGTGGCGCAGGTCCGCAAGATGCTGGCGCAATGACAGCAAAGGCCGCGATCCGGGCCGAGGCCGAAACCCTCTTCGCCGCCTTCCGCGCCGAGGGGGCGGTTCCGGTCGAGGCTGACATCCTGCAACCTTCGGAAACCCTGCTGGACCTGTACGGCGAAGACATCCGCGCCCGCGCCTATGTCACGACCGATCCCCTGCGCGGCGAAATGATGTTGCGCCCCGATTTCACCCTGCCCGTCGTGCAGGCCCATATGGCCCATGGCGCAGACCCGGCCCGCTATTGCTATATGGGCGAGGTGTTCCGCAAACAGGACGTGGCCGGTCCCCGCGCCAATGAATATCTGCAAGTGGGCTTTGAACTGTTCGACCGCGCGGCCCCGGAACAGGCCGATGCGCAGGTCTTCGCACTTTTCTCCCGCTTGCTTGCGCCCCTGAACCTGCGCGCCGCCACGGGCGATATCGGCATCCTTATGGCCGCCGTCCGCGGCCTGTCCACCACCGACCGGCGCAAGGCCGCGCTCCTGCGCCACATCTGGCGCCCCAACCGCTTCCGCGCCCTGCTCGACCGCTTCTCTGGCCGCGCCCCCCTGCCCGCGGCCCGCGCCGCCCTGCTGCAACGCCTGCAACAAGACAGCCCCGAAGCGCTCATCGACGCTGCCGGAACCCTTGTCGGCCTACGCAGCGCCGAAGACATCGCCGCCCGCGCCCGCGCCTTGATCGACGACGCCGCCACCGCCCCCATCGCCGCGCCGGAAGCCGCGCTTCTTTACGACCTCCTGTCGCTTCAGGCCCCCGCCCGCGCCGCGCTGAACCACCTGCGCGGCATCACGCCCATGCTGCCCGCCATCGCCCCGGCGGTGGACCGTTTCGCCACACGGCTCGACGCGCTGGATGCCCTTGGCACAAACACCGAAACACTCCCGTTCGAGGCAAGCCACGGCCGCACCAGCCTCGAATACTACGATGGCTTCGTCTTCTCCTTCCACGCCGCAGACCCGGCCCTTCCACCCGTCGCCTCGGGCGGGCGCTATGACGCGCTCACCGCCGTGCTGGGTGCTGGCCGCTCCATCCCCGCTGTCGGCGGTGTCATCCGCCCCGGCCTTGTCGCGCGCCTGAAAGGGGTGATCTGATGCTGAAAATCGGCGTCCCCTCCAAAGGCCGGCTGATGGAGAAAACCTTTGACTGGTTCGGCACGCGCGGCATCACCATGCGCCAAACCGGGAATGACCGCGAATATTCCGGCGCTGTCGAAGGGATCGACGGGATCGAACTCGTCCTGCTGTCCGCGGGCGAAATCCCGCGTGAACTGTCGGCAGGCCGCATCCACCTTGGCGTGACCGGGTCCGACCTCGTGCGTGACAAGCTGGCCGACTGGCCCGCACAGGTGGCGGAACTGGCGCCGCTCGGCTTTGGCCATGCCGATCTGATCATCGCCGTTCCCGTGGCCTGGATCGACGTCGACACGCTGGATGATCTTGACGCTGCCGCCTCTGCCTTTCGCGCCGCGCATGGCCACCGCCTGCGCATTGCCACGAAATACCACCGTCTGGTGCGCGATTTCCTCACCACCCACGGCGTCGCCGATTACCAACTGGTCGATAGCCAAGGCGCAACAGAGGGCACCGTCAAGAACCTGACGGCCGAGGCGATTGCCGACATCACCTCAACCGGAGAAACGCTGCGCGCCAACCACCTCAAGGTGCTGTCCGATGCGCTGATCCACCAGTCGCAGGCGGTGCTTTACCTTGCCCGCTCGGCCGATTGGCCGCAGGCCACCCGCGCCACGCTGGAAACCCTGGCCGCCCGTCTGGGCGTGCCGCTGCCTGCCGATCTCTAGGGCATCTTGACGCAGGCCGTTCGGCACTACCTTCCCCGTGGGTTAACAAAAGGGAAATCCCACATGTATCTTCGTGCCGCTTTTGCCTCGCTCTTCCTCGCCCTTCCCGCCTTCGCCCAAGACCTCGCCACCGGCGATGCCATCAAGGCCGCCATCGCCGACAAGACGGTGCAGGGCTCCATGGTCGAATCCGGGGCCTATACCGAGTTTTACGCCGCCGACGGCACCATCAAGGGCGACGGCTATACCGGCACCTGGACGGTCGAAGGCGATCAGATGTGCTTCAACTATGGCGAAGGGGCCAGCTGCTGGTCGGCCCGCCTGTCGGGCGAAACCGTCACCTGGGTCAAGGATGGCAAGGATGATGGCACCGGCACGTTGATCGCTGGCAACGTCAACAACTACTGACCCCAGATCAGAACCAAGATTTTCTGATCAATCGCGTCCGAAAATTCGTGGTTAACGCGCGCAGCGGATGGTTAACGGGCCACACAACCCCCGTTTGCTGCGTGCATACCATGTGCTGCACAGCCGTCTGCACCGGCTGCTGCCAGGGCAATGCCCAAGGTTAATTCAATAATCCGCTTACCTTAACGCCGCTGACGTTAACCTTAACGCAGGCCGATCTCGGCCAGCGCCTGCGCCAGATCAGGCGGCAGCGCATCTTCACGTTCCCGCCCTTTGGGCAGATCGCGCGGGCTCTCCGCCGGGTCCAGATAGCGCCAGCCCTGAAACGGGCGGCGCTGCGCGCCCTCGGTTCGGATCACCTCGGCATCCAGCACCAAAGCACAGCGCAGAATGCCATCCGCGCCTTCCACTTTCTCAAGCCCCACAATGCGTTGGCGGGCCAGGATCACGCCCTTAATCACCCAGTACAGCGATCCACCCGACAGGATTTCCGCTTCGCGCTTGGGCCACATCCGCGTCACATGCACGGCCCGCCCCGCGGGCCAGCGATGCCTCTGGCTCTCCTGCCAGTCGGTCAGATCCTCAACGCTGTCCGCGCCGACACAGAGCTTCAAGATGTTAATATGCGCCACGATTCCCCCGAACCAACCCGCGTGGACTCTAGTCTTAACAAAGCCACCCGCAAGGTTTGACGCACCGCCCCAATAGGCCTATCTTGTGCGCTTCTCCGAAAAGACCGCAAAACCAAGGAAAATCGCATGTCCCGATTCGCTGCACCCATCGCCGAGCAGATCTGGGACATGAAGTACCGTCTTAAGGAAGCGGACGGCACCCCGATCGACGGTTCGGTCGAAGATACGTGGCGCCGCATCGCCCGCGCATTGGCCGAGGTAGAGGCCGATCCCGCCCATTGGGAACAGGAATTTTTTGCCGCGCTTGAGGATTTCAAGTTCCTCCCCGCAGGCCGCATCACCGCAGGCGCAGGCACGGGCCGCAGCGTCACGCTCTTCAACTGCTTTGTCATGGGGACCATCCCCGACAACATGGGCGGCATCTTTGACGGGCTGAAAGAAGCGGCCCTGACCATGCAGCAGGGCGGCGGAATCGGCTATGATTTCAGCACGATCCGCCCCCGTGGGGCCGAAGTGAAGGGCGTCGCCGCCGATGCCTCCGGTCCCCTGTCCTTTATGGATGTGTGGGATGCGATGTGCCGCACCATCATGTCGGCGGGCAGCCGCCGGGGCGCGATGATGGCCACCATGCGCTGCGATCACCCCGATATCGAACAGTTCATCGAGGCGAAGAAAGACCCCGCCCGTTTACGCATGTTCAACCTTTCGGTGCTAATCACCGATCCCTTCATGGCGGCGGTCAAGGCCGATGGTCCGTGGGAACTTGTCTTTGATGGCAAGGTCTACAAAACACTTCAGGCGCGCGATCTGTGGAACCGGATCATGCGCAACACGTTCGATTTTGCCGAACCGGGTGTGATCTTCATCGACCGCATCAACGCGATGAACAACCTCGCCTATTGCGAAACCATTGCCGCCACCAACCCCTGCGGCGAACAACCCCTGCCCCCTTATGGGGCCTGTCTTCTGGGCTCTATCAACCTGGCAAAACTGGTTAACGGCGCGTTTACCAAAGACGCCACGCTGGACCTGCCCGCGCTCGATCACCTCGTCCGCACCGCCGTGCGGATGATGGACAACGTGGTCGATGCCAGCCGCTTCCCCCTGCCGCAACAGGCACAGGAAGCGCAGGCAAAACGGCGCATCGGTCTTGGCGTCACCGGTCTGGCGGATGCGCTTTTGATGGTGGGCCTGCGCTATGGCTCTCAAAAAGCGGCAGAAATCACTGATGAATGGATGCAGGCCATCGCCCGCGCGGCCTATCTCGCCTCGGCCGATCTGGCGGCTGAAAAGGGGGCCTTCCCCCTGTTCGACGCCGACAAATTCCTCTCCTCCGGCGCGCTGGCCCATATGCCGGATGACGTAAAAGCCGCGATCCGCAAGAAGGGCATCCGCAACGCACTCCTCACCTCCATCGCGCCGACCGGCACCATAAGCCTTTATGCCGGCAACGTTTCTTCCGGCATCGAACCGGTCTTTGCCTATGCCTATACCCGCAAGGTGCTGCAAAAAGACGGTTCGCGCACGGAAGAAGAGGTCGTCGATTACGCCGTCCGCCTGTGGCGCGAAACCCATGGCGACGCGCCCCTGCCCGACTATTTCGTCAACGCCCAGACCCTGCCCCCGCTGGACCATGTCCGCATGCAGGCGGCGGCGCAGAAATGGGTGGACAGTTCGATCTCCAAAACCATCAACTGCCCGGAAGATATCAGTTTTGAAGATTTCCAAGAGGTCTACATGGCCGCTTGGGACCAAGGCTGCAAAGGCTGCACCACCTATCGCCCCAACGATGTGACAGGCTCGGTCCTGACCGTATCAGAGTCGTCGGAAAAGACCCCGGCCGAAGCCCCCGCCGCCCTGCACCAGTCCGGCGACGGGGCCGAAGTTGTGTACCTGTCCGAACCGCTCGACCGCCCCGCCGCGCTGGAAGGGGCGACGTACAAGCTGAAATGGCCGGGATCGGAGCACGCGCTCTACATCACCATCAACGACATCGTCATCGCAGGCCACCGCCGCCCGTTCGAGGTGTTCATCAACTCGAAGAACATGGAACACTTCGCCTGGACCGTGGCCCTGACCCGCATGATCAGCGCCGTCTTCCGGCGCGGCGGCGACATCTCCTTCGTGGTCGAGGAACTCAAGGCCGTGTTCGACCCCCGCGGCGGCGCCTGGATGGAAGGCCGCTACATCCCGTCGATCCTCGCCGCCATCGGCGGCGTGATCGAACGCCACCTGATCGACATCGGCTTCATCGCGGGCGAAGGCCTCGGACTGAAATCCGACCCCAAGGCCGAAGTGGTTGCCCTCGGCACCCCGCGCGGTAAGTCCTGTTCATCCTGCGGCAGCTTTGAGATGCGGATGGTCGAAGGCTGCATGACCTGCGCCTCCTGCGGCTATTCCAAATGCGGCTGATGGGCGGCTGATCGGCAAGCAGAACTTGCCGATTGCCCGCCGAACTTGGTTTTCCTTGGCCCCCAGAGCGGGCATGCTTGTCACGACAGACTCACGCGTCGTGAAAGGAATGCCCGATGCAGAACGGTGGCCAGCTTCTGGTGCAATCGCTTGTCGCGCTTGGCGCGACCCGCGCCTTTGGCGTGCCCGGGGAAAGCTATCTTGCCGTTCTGGATGCCCTGCATGATACGGGCGGCCAGCTTGATTTCACGCTCTGCCGGAATGAGGGCGGCGCCGCTTTCATGGCCGCTGCCTGGGGCAAGCTGACAGGAAGCCCCGGCATCTGCATGGTCACGCGCGGGCCGGGGGTGACCAATGCCTCCATCGGCATTCACACCGCGATGCAGGATTCCGCCCCCATGATCATCTTCGTGGGTCAGGTCGGAACTGACATGCAGGGACGTGAGGCGTTTCAGGAAATCGACTACCGCGCCGTCTTTGGCACCATGGCGAAATGGGCGACAGAGATCACCCATGTCGACCGGATTCCCGAAGTGCTTTCAAGGGCATGGATCACCGCCCTGTCCGGCCGCCCCGGCCCTGTGGTGATCGCACTGCCCGAAGATATGCTGACCACCCTCACCAACACCGCACCCTTGACCACTGCCGCCACCATCCGTGAACCGGCCCCCGATGCCGCCACGATGGCGGATACGCTGGCCCTGCTGCGCGCCTCGCAACGCCCCCTGATCCTGCTGGGCGGCTGCAACTGGACCGATACCGGACGCGCCGCCCTCCAATCCTTTGCCGAGGCGTCCGATATCCCCACCATCGCCGCCTTTCGCTTTCAGGACCGGTTCGACAACCATTCCCCGGTCTATGCGGGCGAGGCGGGGGTGGGCATGCCGCCCCATGTCCGCAAGCTTATCCTTGAGGCCGACACGATCCTCGCCCTGAACATCAGGTTCGGTGAGATGACAACCGATGCCTATACCCTTCTGGACGTGCCGGTTCCCAAACAGCGGCTGATCCATGTCCACCCATCAGACCGCGAGATTGGCAAGATCTATCAACCCATCCTTGGCATTCAGGCCGGGCCCAACGCCTTTGCCGCCGCGCTTTCCCCGGTTTCCGGGTCCTGGGCCGCGTGGCGCGAAACCGCGCGGGCGGGGTATGAGGCCAGCTTTGACGCCCCCGCACAGCCGTCGCCGGTCGACATGGTCGCCGTTACCGCCCATCTGCGCGCGATCCTGCCCGATGACGTGATCCTGACGAATGGCGCGGGCAATTTCACCGTCTGGCCCAACAAATTCTTCAAGTTCGGGCGCAAGGCGCGGCTTCTGGCCCCGCAATCGGGGGCGATGGGTTATGGCCTGCCTGCCGCCATTGCGGCCAAGGTTGCCTATCCGGGACGGACCGTGGTTTGTTTTGCGGGCGACGGGGATTTTCAGATGAACTGTCAAGAGCTTGGCACCGCCATGCAGGCGGGCGCGCAGCCCATCGTGTTGATCCTGAACAACGGCACCTATGGCACCATCCGCGCCCATCAGGAACGCAACTACCCGGCCCGCGTCTCCGGCACCGATCTGGAAAACCCGGATTTCAGCGCACTCGCCCGCGCCTATGGGTTCCATGCCGAACGGGTGGACACGACCGCCGATTTCCCCGCCGCCTTTGCCCGCGCGCTGGCGTCGAAAACCGGGGCGGTGCTGGACCTGAACATTTCGGCTG
Source organism: Paracoccaceae bacterium (assembly GCA_022843025.1). GTDB lineage: Bacteria > Pseudomonadota > Alphaproteobacteria > Rhodobacterales > Rhodobacteraceae > Paragemmobacter. The sequence continues at coordinate 252,872 of JALHOL010000005.1, forward strand.
AGGCAATCACCCCGCGGGTGACCCTGTCGCAGATGCGCGCCAACGCCCTTGCGGCAAAGGAAAAATCCTGATGTCCCCCGCTCGCCCCCCCGTCCGGCTTGGTGCCGATATCGGCGGCACCTTCACCGATATCGTGCTGGAGGTGGGCGAAACGCTGCATTCCACCAAGATCCTGACCGATTACACCGCCCCCGAACAACCCATCCTTGACGGTATCACCCGGCTATTGGGCGAGGCCGGGCTTACCCCGGCCGATCTGGAAATCGTGATCCACGGCACCACGCTGGCCACCAACGCCCTGATCGAACGGCGCGGCGCGCGCACAGCCTTTGTCACGACTGAGGGCTTTCGCGATGTGGTGGAAATGCGGACGGAAAACCGCTTTGACCAATACGATCTGAATATCCGCCTGCCCGCACCGCTTGTCCCGCGTGAGGATCGCTTCACCGTCGCAGGCCGCATCGGTGCCGAAGGGCAGGAACTGGCCCCGCTGGACGAGGCCGCGCTGGAAGCGCTGGCCGACCGCATCGCCAAGGGCGGTTATGGGGCGGTGGCCATCGGCTTTATCCATTCCTACATGAACCCCGCCCATGAACGCCGCGCGCGGGATATCAGCGCCGCCAAGGTGGGGGTGCCGATTTCGATATCCTCCGAAGTATCGCCCCAGATGCGGGAATTCGAACGCTTCAACACCGTCTGCGCCAATGCCTATGTCCGCCCGCAAATGGCCGATTACCTGAAGCGGTTGCAAATCCGGCTGGCAGACATGGGGGCGGGCTGCCCGGTCTACATGATCCATTCCGGCGGCGGGTTGATCGATGTGGACACCGCCGCCGAATTTCCGGTGCGTCTGGTGGAAAGCGGCCCCGCCGGCGGGGCCATCTTCGCCGCCGACGTCGCGCGGCGCTTTGGGCTGGACCGGGTGGTCAGCTACGATATGGGCGGCACCACCGCCAAGATCTGCCTGATCGAAGATTTCGCCCCCAAGACCGCCCGCAGTTTTGAGGTCGCGCGCACCACCCGCTTTGCCAAGGGATCGGGGATGCCCATTTCCATCCCGGTGATCGAGATGATCGAGATCGGCGCAGGCGGCGGCTCCATCGCCTGGGTCGACAGCATGGGCCGCATCCAGACAGGCCCGGAATCCGCCGCATCGGAACCCGGCCCTGCCTGTTATCAGCGCGGCGGCGAACGGCCTGCCATCACCGATGCCGATCTGGTGCTGGGCAAGATCGACCCTGAAAATTTCGCAGGCGGGGCGATCCGCCTGTCGCCCGCCGCAGCCAAGGCCGCCATCGCCCGCGATGTGGGCGACCGCCTGTCCTTGCCGGTCGAGGCTGCGGCCTTTGGCATTTGCGAGGTGGTGGATGAAAACATGGCCAATGCCGCCCGCGTGCATGCGGTGGAGAACGGCAAGAACATCGCCGACAACATGATGATCGCTTTCGGCGGGGCCGCCCCCCTGCACGCCGCGCGGCTGTGCGAAAAGCTGGGCATCGACCGCTGCCTTGTGCCGCCCGGCGCGGGGGTGGGCTCTGCCATCGGTTTCCTGCGCGCGCCCTTCGGGTATGAGGCGCTGATGTCCAAAGTGACCCGCCTGTCGCGTTTTGATATCGCGGGGGTCAATGCCATGCTGGCCGACCTCACCGCCACTGCCGAAGGCTTTGTCCGCGCCGGCAGCGCGGGCGTGGTGCATCGCGAGATCACCGCTTTCATGCGCTATGTCGGTCAGGGCTGGGAAATCCCGGTTCCCCTGCCAGACCGCCCTTTCACCGCCGATGACATCCCCGCCCTGCGAACGGCCTTCCGCGAAAACTATGCCCGCTTCTTCGGTCGCGCCATCGACGGGCTGGACGGGCTGGAGATCGAGGTCGTCACCTGGTCGGTCAAGGCGCAGGATGAACGCCCCGCGCCGCCGCGCCAGACCCTGACCATGGGCAACGGCACGGTTGCCCCGTCGCAAACCCGCGCGGTCTTTGACCCGACCGCGGGCCGTGCCCTGCCCTCCGCGATCCATGACCGCGGCGCCCTTTCACCCGGCGCCCGCATCATTGGCCCCGCCGTGATCGTCGAACGCGAAACCGCCACCGTCGTCACCGCGCCCTTTGATGCGGTGATGCAGGATGACGGCTCCCTCCTCCTCCTCCGCAAGGAACCGACGCCATGAGCGACTCTACGATGGAAATCCGGATGCAGGTGATGTGGAACCGCCTGATCTCGGTCGTGGAAGAACAGGCGATGACCCTGCTTCGCACTGCCTTTTCCACCAGCGTGCGCGAGGCGGGCGATCTTTCGGCGGGCGTGTTTGATCCAAAGGGGCGGATGCTGGCGCAGGCGGTGACCGGCACGCCGGGCCATGTGAACACGATGGCCGAGGCGGTCGGTCATTTCATCGAAGAAATCGGCCGCGCCAACATGTTCCCCGGCGATACCTATGTGACCAATGACCCGTGGAAGGGCACCGGCCACCTGCATGACATCACGATGGTCTCACCCTCATTCCTTGGGGAAACGCTGGTGGGGTTCTTTGCCTGCACCGCCCATGTGGTGGATGTGGGCGGGCGCGGGTTCGGGGCGGATGGCAAGTCGGTCTATGAGGAAGGCATCCAGATCCCCATCATGAAATTCGCCGAACGGGGCGTCGTGAATGCCGATCTGGTGCGCCTGATCCGCGCCAATGTGCGCGAACCCAATCAGGTGGTGGGGGATTTCTATTCGCTGGCCGCCTGCAATGATGTGGGCCACCGCCGCCTTACGGGCATGATGCAGGAAATCGGCCTGCCCTCGCTGGATGCGCTGGGAGAATTCATCTTTGCCCGCACGCGCGCCGCCACGCTGGACCGCATCCGCGCCCTGCCGCAAGGGGCATGGGACAATGTGCTGGATACGGATGGCTATGATGAACCCGTCCGCCTTGTGGCGAGGGTGTCGGTGGCGGGCGATGCGGTGAATGTCGATTTTACCGGCAGCGCCCCGGTCAGCCGTTGGGGCATCAACGTGCCTGTGATCTATACCAAGGCCTATGCCTCCTATGCGCTGAAATGCGTGATCGCGCCGGATATTCCCAACAACTGGGCGTCTTTGCAGGCCTTCACCATCTCGTCCCCCGAAAACATCCTGAACGCGCCGCGCCCTGCGCCCGTGTCCGTGCGCCATGTCATCGGCCATCTGGTGCCCGACCTTGTGCTGGGCGCGCTGGCCAAGGCCCTGCCGGGGCAGGTGCTGGCCGAAGGGGCGGCGTCGCTGTGGAACATCCACATGTCGGTGCGCCCGGTGGCCGGGCAGGCCGGGCGGCGGGCCGAGATCCTGATGTTCAACTCGGGCGGCATGGGCGCGCGGCCTGGGCTGGATGGCCTTTCGGCCACGGCCTTCCCGTCCGGCGTGATGACCATGCCGATCGAGGCGACGGAACATACCGGCCCCATCACCATCTGGCGCAAGGAGTTGCGCCCCGACAGCGGCGGCGATGGCGCGCATCGCGGCGGGCTTGGTCAGATCATCGAGATTGAACCCGCACCGGGGCATGAGTTCGACTTTTCCGCCATGTTCGACCGTGTGAACCATCCCGCCAAGGGCCGCGATGGCGGCGGGCCGGGGGCGGCGGGCTGCGTCGCGCTGGATGACGGGACGGTTCTGAACCCCAAGGGCTGGCAGCATGTTCCGGCCGGGCGCAAGCTGATCCTGCATCTGCCGGGCGGCGGCGGCTTTGGCGACCCCGCCCAGCGCAGCGCGGAGGACCGGCAGGCCGACCGCATCAAGGGCTATGTGACGGCACCCGCCACCGGAGAGACCAAATGACCACCCCGCGCTTTGACACGATCCTGATCACCGGTGCCGCAGGCCGCCTTGGCACCCAGCTGCGCCGTGGCCTTGCACCCCTTGCCCGCCATCTGCGCCTGACAGACCGGGTCGCCATCAACGATCTGCAACCCAACGAATCCGCCTTCCTCGCCGAACTGGCCGATGAGGCTGCGGTTCATGCCATGTGCGAAGGGGTGGATGCCATCGTCCATTTTGGCGGCGCACCGATGGAACGCCCTTGGGAAGAGGTTCTGAATTCCAGCATCCGGGGCAGCTATCACATCTATGAAGGCGCGCGGAAGGCTGGGGTGGGGCGCATCGTCTATGCATCCTCCGTCCACGCCATCGGGTACCATCGGCTGGAAGATCAGATTGATGCAGAAAGCCCCCATCGCCCGGACAGCCTCTATGGCCTGTCAAAATGCTTTGTCGAAGATCTGGGCCGCCTTTACTGGGACAAGTTCGGGGTTGAGACTGCGGCCTTGCGCATCTTTTCAAGCTTTCCCGAACCGGCGGATCGGCGAATGCTGTGGTCGTGGCTATCCTACGAGGATTGCATCCGTCTGGTGACCGCCGCCCTGACCGCGCCACGCGTGGGGTTTACGGTGTCTTTCGGCATGTCGGACAACGCGGTGAAACCGGTCGATAACCGGCTGGCGGATCACCTTGGCTATTTCCCGCAAGACAATACCGAACCCTATCGCGCTGGGGTCGAGGCGAAGACGCCAATCCCTGATCCCAAAGCCCCCGCCGTGCAACATCTGGGAGGCTGGTTCGTCGATCTGGGCCACCCGGATGATGAGGCCGCAAAATGAAGCCGCATTACGATGTGGTCATCGTGGGCGGGGCCGTCATCGGATCATCGGTCGCCTATTTCCTGACCGCCAACCCCGATTTCCGCGGCTCCGTTCTGGTGGTGGAGCGCGATCCTACCTATCGCTTTGCCTCCACCTCGCTGTCCTCTTCGTCAATTCGCACGCAGTTTTCCAACCCGATCAACGTGAAGATCAGCCAGTTCGGCTCTGCCTTCATACGTGATTTCGCGCAATCGATGCAGGTGGCAGGCGAGGCACCGCCCGATCTGAACTTTCATCAGGGGGGCTATCTGTTCCTTGCCGCCACGGAAACGCAGGAACAGACCCTGCGCGAAAACCACGATGTGCAGATTGCCTGCGGTGCGGATGTGGTGCTGTGGGATCAGGCAGAACTGCACCGCGCCTTTCCGCATCTGAACGTGGATGACATCCGCCTCGCGTCCTATGGCCGGTCGGGCGAGGGGTGGTTTTCCAACACCGGACTTATGAACGGCTTCAAAGCCAAGGCCCGCGCGCAGGGCGCTGAGTACGTGACGGATGAGGTGGTGGGGATCGACCGCATAGGCGACCGGGTGACGGGTGTTCGCCTGAAATCCGGCGCTGTTGTCGGTGCCAGCACCATCGTCAACGCCTCTGGCCCGCGTGCGGCGCTGACGGCGCGGATGGCGGGGCTGGATGTGCCGGTGGAACCGCGCAAGCGCACGTCTTTCGTGTTCGACTGCGCACAAACCCCCGAAGGCAGCGCCGCCGTGAACCATGGCCGCCTGCCCCTGATGATTGATCCGACCGGGGTGTTCTGCCGCCCGGAAGGCCGGTTCTTCCTGACGGGTGCCTCACCCGCACATGACCCAGCGGTGGATTGGGATGATTTCGAACCCCTCTATGAGGAATTCGAGGAAATTATCTGGCCCGCCCTTGCCGCCCGCTCCCCGGCGTTCGAGGCGATCAAGGTCGTCAACCAATGGGCAGGCCATTACGATTTCAACAGTCTGGACCATAACCTGATCGTGGGCCGCCACCCCGAGGTGCGAAATTTCATCTTTGCCAACGGCTATTCCGGCCACGGCTTGCAGCAATCCCCCGCCGCCGGGCGGGGCGTGGCGGAACTGATCATACATAACGGCTATCGCACGCTGGACCTGTCCGAAGTCGGGTATGAGCGTATTGTCGAAGGCCGCCCCTTCCTTGAAAAGGCTGTCATCTGAACCCGCCATGACCGATCGCCCCCTCCGCCTGCCCTCGCTCAACGCGCTGCGCGTCTTTCAGGCGGTGATGCAGCATCGCAGCTTTCGCGCGGCGGCGGATGAATTGCTGGTCTCACCTCAGGCCGTCAGCCTGCAAATCAGGGGGCTGGAAGTTGCGCTTGGCGTGACCCTGTTCGAACGCAAGGGGCGCAGCATCGAACCGGGGGAGCAGGCGATCCTACTGGCGCATTTCGTGAATGCGGGGTTTGATGAAATCGGCGAAGGCATTCGCCGCGTCACCCGCAGCACCCAGCGCAACCGCATCAATGTGAATGCCAGCCCCTATTTCGCCACCCGCCACCTGCTGGATCGTCTGGCACGGTTCCGCGATATCCTTCCTGACGCCGATCTGCGCCTGACCACGATGGTCGATCTGCCGGATTTCGCCCGGGATGATGTGGATGTGGCCATTCAATGGGGCTTTGGCGGGTGGAAACCGCATGACTCCAGCCTGCTGTTGCGCGACCTGAAGGTGATCTGCTGCACGCCAGAGATTGCGGGCAGACTGCACCGCCCTGCTGACCTTTTGGCAGAAACGCTGCTGCACCCGATCCTGCATGACGGGCTTTGGTCCGATGTGCTGGCGCATCTGGGTGTGGCACTGGCGGTGGAAACCCGCGCGATCCGGTTTCAGGATGCCGCCACGATGCGCCGTGCCACGCTGGCGGGTCTGGGCGTCGGCCTGATCTCCAGCATTGATGCGGGCGAAGACCTTGCCTCAGGCCGCCTTGTCGCGCCTTTTGGCACCGGGGTCATGGCCGGGATGCCCGCTGAACAGGTGCCGGGCTTCTATCTGGTGGTGCCGAAATCGCACCGCCGCGTGAAACAGATCGCCGCTTTCTGCGACTGGGTCGAAGCCGAGGATTGGGCGACAGAGGGGGTGACGGCATGAAACAGGCGCTTGTCACTGGCGCGACGGGCGGCATTGGCCGCGCCATCACCCTTGCCCTGCGGGACGCGGGCTATCAGGTGGCTGCCCTTGGCCGCGATCCTGCGGCGCTTCAGGCGCAGTCGCGCGAAGAAGGCGTCACCGCGGTGCAGGTTGATCTGACCGACCGCGCCGCCCTGCGCGCTGCAGTGCAGGGGCTATGCCCCGATGTGCTGGTGAACAATGCCGGGATGATGCCGCCGCTCGTGCCCTTCCCGGATATGACCGAGGCCGACATCGACCGCACCATCGCCACCAACCTGACCGCCGTTCTGGCGCTGACGCGGATGATCACGCCGGGGATGCGCGACCGGGGCCGGGGGCATGTCTTCTTTACCGGGTCGACTGCCGGACACGCGCCCTTTGCCAACCTCGCCGTCTATTCCGCCACCAAATCCGCCATTGGCGGCTTTGCCGGGTCGTTGCGGCTGGACATGGCCCCCTCTGGCGTGCGGGTAACGGAAATCGTGGCAGGCCGCGTGGAAACCAGGCTCTACCGCGACATCCTCCCCGAAGGTCAACGCGCGGCGATGTATGCGGGCGGCGGCGCGGTGCAGCCGCAGGATGTGGCCGCCATGGTCATGGCCGTGCTGGCCCTGCCGCCCCATGTGGATGTTGCCCGGTTCGACATTCTTCCCACCCACCAGGCCACCGCCACAGGGGCCAAGCCAAAGGACCGCTAGCATGAAGGATCTGAGGATTGTCATCGTCGGCGGTGGGGCGGGCCTTGGCGCATTGCTGGCCGATATGGCCGTGACAGAGGGCGCTGCGGGCATCGGGATCATCGACCTGAACGGCGATGCCGCCGAGGCCGCCCTTGCCCCCGCCCGCGCGGCAGGCATCGCCACCGCCTTTGCCACCTGCGACATCCGCACCGCACCCGCCGCCCATGCCGCCTTTGCCGAAGTGGCGGCCAAGCTGGGCCGCGTTGACACGCTGATCAATTCCGCCGCGATCTACCCGCGCAAACCGATCCTTGAGATCACGGATGCCGATTGGGATGCCTCCAACGCCATCAACGTGAAAGGCACCTATCACATGATGGTCGCCGCGATCCGCCAGATGCGGGGGCAAGACCTGCGCGGTCCGGTGCGCGGGCGGATCGTCAACATCACCTCGGTCGACGCGTTCAAGGCCCACCCGCAGAACGCCCATTACGCCGCGACCAAGGCCGCCGTCGTCAGCCTCACCCGCAGCATGGCGCAGGAGGTGGCCCCGGATGGCATATTGGTGAACTCTGTCGCCCCCGCCGGGATGGCCACAGACAAGGCCCGCGCGGCAGGTTTCCTGCCGGAACTGGCCAAGGCCAGCCCGCTTGGCCGTGGGGGCGAACCGCGCGAGATGGCGGAATGGGTGCTGATGGCGGGCGGGCCGCGCAACACCTACATGACGGGCGAAAACATCATCGTGTCGGGCGGCTACATTTACGCCTGATCAGATTTCCTCGACCATCAAAACCCCGGGCATGGCCTTGATCGCCCCCTTGATCTGGGGCGTCACGGGATAGGGTTGCGGCAGGATCACGTCGATCTCACAGCCCGTGTCATCCGGCACGCAGATCGTGATCTGCGCCTTGGCCCGCCCTTCCAGCTTGGACAGCAGCGCCGCCACCGACCCCGCCGCCTCGGCCCGGTTCAGGTGGATGCGCAGATCCGATGCCCCCGCTTCGGCGGCCACGGAATCGATGGGCTGCACGGCATTGGCCAGCAGCTTGACCGAATCCCCGTCCGGGTCTGCCCGGACCGTCAGCACGATGTTGCGGCCCGGTTCCAGATGATCGCGCGATGCCTCCAGCACGTCCGAGAACACCGTCACTTCATAAAGCCCCGTCGGATCGGACAGGGCGACAAAGGCAAACCGGTTGCCCTTGGCCGATTTGCGTTCCTGCCGGGCCGAGACGGACCCCGCCATCTTGACCACGCAAGTGCCGCGCTGTTCAGCCATGCGCGTGACCTCGGCCAGCGTCTTCACATCCATACGCCGCAGCGCACCCATGTAATCATCCAGCGGATGGCCTGACAGGTAGAAGCCAATCGCCTGATGCTCTTGCGCCAGCCGTTCTGTCGCCAGCCAATCGCCGCGCCCGGCCAGACGGGGCTCGGGTATATCCGCGCCCGCCTCGCCAAACAGCGACACCTGCGATGATCCCTTCGCCTCATGGATCGCGGCGGAATAGGCCACCAGCGCATCCAGCGCCTCGAACACCCGCGCGCGGTTGGCATCCAGCGCGTCAAAGGCCCCGGCCCGCGCCAGCATCTCCAGCGGCCGCTTGCCCACGCGTTTCAGATCGACCCGCCGCGCAAAATCGAACAGGGTGGCAAAGGGGCGTTCGCCTGTATCGGTTCGCCGCGCCTCGACGATCATCTTCATCGCCTCGACGCCCACATTCTTCAATGCGCCCAAGGCATAGACGATCTGGCCGTTCACCACCGTAAAGGTCGCCAGCGACCGGTTCACGCAAGGCGGCACCGTGGTCAGGCCAAGCTTGTCCACCTCGCGCTTATACACGGCCAGCTTGTCGGTCAGATGGATATCGCAGTTCATCACGGCGGCCATGAACTCGACCGGGTAGTTCGCCTTTAGAAAGGCCGTCTGATAGCTGACCACCGCATAGGCGGCGGCGTGGGATTTGTTGAAGCCGTAGTTGGCGAACTTCTCCAGCAGGTCGAACACCTCGCCCGCCTTCTTGACGTCGATATTGTGGGTGGCCTTCGCGCCTTCGATGAACTTGGGCCGTTCCTTGGCCATCTCCTCGGCGATCTTCTTGCCCATCGCGCGGCGCAGCAAGTCGGCCCCGCCAAGGCTATAGCCCGCCATGACCTGCGCGATCTGCATCACCTGTTCCTGATAAACGATGATGCCCTGCGTTTCGGCCAGGATATGGTCGATGGTGGGATGGATGGATTCCAGATCCTTGAGGCCGTTCTTCACCTCACAATAGGTGGGAATATTCTCCATCGGGCCAGGGCGATACAGCGCCACCAGCGCCACGATATCCTCGATGCAGGTGGGCTTCATGCGCCGCAGCGCATCCATCATCCCCGAACTTTCCACCTGAAACACCGCAACCGTCTTGGCGGCCGCGTAAAGCTCATAGGTCGGCGTGTCATCCAGTGGGATCAGGCTAATATCCAGCGTCACCCCGCGCAGGGCCAGCAGGTCCAGCGCGTTCTGGATCACGGTCAGCGTCTTCAGACCCAGAAAGTCGAACTTCACCAACCCCGCCGCCTCGACCCATTTCATGTTGAACTGGGTGGCGGGCATATCCGACCGCGGGTCCTGATAGAGCGGGACCAGCTCATCCAGCGGCCTGTCCCCGATCACCACACCGGCGGCATGGGTGGATGCGTTACGATAGAGCCCCTCGATCTGTTCGGCATAGGTCAGCAGGCGACCCACCACCTCTTCCTTTGCCGCCTCGCGCAGGCGCGGCTCATCGGCCAGCGCCTTGGTGATCGAGACGGGCTTAACCCCCTCCAGCGGGATCATCTTCGACAGCCGGTCCACCTGCCCATAAGGCAGTTGCAGAACGCGCCCCACATCGCGCACGGCGGCCTTGGAAAGCAGCGCGCCGAAGGTGATGATCTGCCCCACCTTGTCGCGGCCATAGCGATCCTGAACGTAAGAAATCACCTCTTCCCGGCGGTCCATGCAGAAGTCGATGTCGAAGTCGGGCATCGACACGCGTTCGGGGTTCAGGAACCGCTCGAACAGCAGCGCATAGCGCAGGGGATCAAGGTCCGTGATGGTCAGCGCATAGGCCACAAGGCTGCCCGCCCCCGACCCCCGGCCCGGCCCCACGGGAATGCCGTGGTCTTTGGCCCATTTGATGAAGTCGGCCACGATCAGGAAGTAACCGGGGAACCCCATCTTTTCGATGATGCCCAGCTCGAAATCCAGCCGTGCCTGATACTCTTCCACCGTCGCGGCATGGGGGATGATCGCCAGCCGCGCCTGCAACCCCTCATTGGCCTGACGGCGCAATTCCTGCACCTCATCATCGGCAAAGCGCGGCAGGATCGGCGCGCGCTTATGCGCCATAAAGGCGCAGCGCCGCGCAATCTCGACCGTGTTTTCCAACGCTTCCGGCAGATCGGCGAACAGCGCGCACATCTCTGCCTCGGTTTTCAGATAATGCTGCGGCGTCAGGCGGCGGCGAGGGTGCTGCTGATCGACATAGGCCCCTTCGGCGATACAGATCAGCGCGTCATGCGCCTCGTACATCGAAGCCTTGGGGAAATAGACATCATTGGTCGCCACCAGCGGCAAGCCCATCGCATAGGCCATTTCCACGAATCCGCGCTCGGTTGCGGCCTCGGCCTCTGTCAGGCGCCCGCCCTCACCCGGATGGCGCTGCAATTCCACATAAAGCCGGTCCCCGAAACAGGCGGCCAGCCGGTCCATCAGCGCCTGCGCCTTGGCGCCCTGCCCCTGTTGAAGGAACCGCCCCACCGGACCATCCGCCCCGCCCGTCAGGCAGATCAGCCCAGCCGAATACCGCTCCAACTCCTCGACTGTCACCTGATTCAGCTGCCCGCCCTTGTCCAGATAGAGGCAGGAGTTCAGCTTCATCAGGTTCATATAGCCCGCTTCGGACTGCGCCAGCAGCACCACCGGTGCGGGCATCCGCAGCTTTTCCCCCGGCTGGGCCGGATCATGGGCCACTGCCACCTGACACCCCACGATAGGCTGCAGCCCGGCATCTTTGGCCAGAACCGAAAACTCCAGCGCGCAGAACATGTTGTTGGTATCGGTCACCGCCACGGCGGGCATCTCTGCGGCGGCGCAGAGCTTGACCAGTTTCTTGACCGGGATCGCCCCTTCCAGAAGCGAATGTTCGGTATGGACGCGCAGATGAATGAATCGGGGAATGCTGGACATGGTCACAGCCTAGCGAAGCGTCAGGCGCAGGGAAAGGCCGCCCCTTCTTTCGGCAAAAGACGAAACTGCTTCCGCGATATGCAAAAAGGTTCTTCTTGCCATGTGGCAAGGCGGCGCGCTTCACTGATAGAAAGGATACAGGCCCGAACCGGATAACGGGGGGCATGGGGCGCGTGGCCCGCTTTACGCCGCATCGGGCGGCCACGCAAAACGCCTCGAACGGGGAGAAGGCGGCGGGTTGAGACATGGCCGGGATCGCGTTTCTGCTGAACGGAACGCCGGTTCGCGTCACGGGGGAACCCCCGACGCGGACACTTCTCGATTGGCTGCGCGACGGGCGCGGCCTGTGCGGCACCAAAGAGGGCTGCAATGAAGGCGATTGCGGTGCCTGCACCGTGATGGTGACGGATGAGGATGGCAGCCGCGCGCTGAATGCCTGCATTCTGTTCCTGCCGCAACTGGCGGGCAAGGCCGTCCGCACCGTGGAAGGCATCGCCGCGCCGGATGGCACGCAGCACCCGGTGCAAGCGGCCATGGTCACTCATCACGGGTCACAATGCGGCTTCTGCACGCCGGGCTTTGTGGTGTCGATGGCGGTGGCCCATCTGAACGGCCAGACCGACCATGACGATGCGCTGGCGGGCAACCTGTGCCGCTGCACCGGCTATGCCCCGATCATCCGCGCGGCGCAGGCCGCCGAATCCGCCCCCGTGCCGGATTGGATGAAAGACGACAGCCGCTTCATCTTGGCCCAAATACCCAAAGACAACGCCTCCGCAGGCTCCACCCTTCAGGAAAAGATGCCCGGGGGGTCCGGGGGGACGGATGTCCCCCCGGCCTTCCAACCCCAATCCTCGGATGAACTCGCCGACTGGTACCTCGCCCATCCCGATGCCACGCTCATTGCCGGGGCCACCGATGTTGGCCTGTGGGTCACCAAACAGCTGCGCGACCTGAAACCTGTCGCCTTCCTCAACGGGATGCGCGACCTGCAACAGATCGAGGTTCAGGGCGGCATGCTGCATGTCGGCGCAGGCGTGACCATCGCCGCGCTGCGCGCGGCGGTGGCCGCACGCCTGCCCTCTTTCGCGGAACTGCTGCGCCGCTATGCCAGCGAACAGGTCCGCAATGCCGCCACCATCGGCGGCAATATCGCCAACGGCTCGCCTATCGGCGATGGCCCGCCCGCGCTGATCGCGTTGGGGGCGACGCTCCACCTGCGCCGCGGCGATGACATGCGGTCCATCCCGCTGGAGGATTTCTTCCTCGACTACCGCAAGCAGGACCGCAACCCCGGTGAATTTGTGGCCGGGATCAGCTTCCCCGAAACGGCCCCCGCCCTGCGCTGTTACAAGATCTCCAAACGCTTTGATCAGGACATCTCGGCCGTCTGTGGCTGCTTCAACATCACCGTCACCGATGGCCGCGTCACCTCTGCCCGCATCGGCTTTGGTGGCATGGCGGGCATCCCGAAACGCGCCACCCATGTCGAACAGGCCCTGATCGGCCAACCCTGGACAGAGGCGACAGTCACCGCTGCTCTGCCCGCCTTTGCGCAGGATTTCACCCCGCTCTCCGATATGCGCGCCAGCGCGGGCTATCGGTTGGAAACGGCGGCGAACCTGCTGGTCCGCTATTTCCACGATCTGAACGGCGCCCCAGTGTCGGTGCTGGAGGTCGCGCCATGACCATGGGAAAATCCCTCCCGCATGACGCGGCCCCGCTGCATGTCACCGGACAGGCGCGCTATGTGGATGACATCCCGCTTCCATCCAACGCCCTGCATCTGGCCTTTGGCCTGTCCAGCATTGCGCATGGCGATATCACGGCGATGGACCTTTCCGCCGTGTGCGCCGCGCCGGGTGTCGTTGCAGTCTGGTCATCGGCGGATTTCGACGAGATGCCGGATTGCAGCCCCTCGGTCCATGACGAACCGCTTCTGGCCACGGGCCGGGTCCATTACCTTGGCCAGCCCATCTTCATGGTCGTGGCCGACAGCCACCTTGCCGCCCGCCGCGCGGCCCGTCTGGCCAAGGTCACCTATGCGGAACTCCCTGCCCTGCTCACGGTCGATGACGCGCTGGCGGCCAACAGCCGGTTCGAACAAGGCCCCGTCGTCTGGACAAAGGGCGATCCCACCGCTGCGCTGGCTTCCGCGCCCCACATGGTCGAAGGCCAGTTCGAGGTGGGTGGTCAGGAACATTTCTACCTCGAAGGTCAGGTCGCCGCCTGCCTGCCGCTGGAAGGCGGTGATGTGCTGATCCATTCCTCCACCCAGCACCCGACCGAGATTCAGCACAAGGTCGCCCACGCCCTGCATATTCCGATGAATGCGGTCCGGGTTGAGGTGCGGCGCATGGGCGGCGGCTTTGGCGGCAAGGAAAGCCAGGGCAACGCGCTGGCCATTGCCTGCGCCATCGCGGCCACCCGGCTGAACCGCCCGGCCAAAATGCGCTATGACCGCGACGATGACATGATGATCACCGGCAAGCGGCACGATCTGCGAATCCTCTACCGCGCCGGGTTTGATGATCAGGGGCGTGTGACGGGGCTGGAATTCACCCACCTGTTCCGCTGTGGCTGGGCGCAGGATCTGTCACTGCCCGTGGCCGACCGCGCCATGCTGCATGCCGACAACTGCTATCACCTGCCGGACATCCGTATCGAAAGCCACCGCCTGAAAACCAACACCCAAAGCGCCACCGCCTTTCGCGGTTTCGGTGGCCCGCAGGGGATGGTGGGCGTGGAACGGGTGATGGATCACATCGCCCACGCCCTTGGCCGTGATCCGCTGGCCGTCCGGCGCGCGAATTTCTATCGCCCGATGGGCCAGCCGGGGCCAGAGTCACACCGGGTGCAATCCACCCCCTATCACATGCCGGTCGAGGATTTCGCCGGCCATGACCTTGTGGCCGAACTGGAAAAGACCAGCGATTACCAGAAGCGCCGGGCCGATATCGCCGCATGGAACGCCACCAGCCCGATCCTGAAACGTGGACTGGCGCTGACGCCGGTGAAATTCGGCATCTCCTTCACGCTGACCCATCTCAATCAGGCGGGGGCCTTGGTGCATGTCTATCAAGACGGGTCGATCCACCTGAACCACGGCGGCACCGAAATGGGGCAGGGCTTGTTCCAAAAGGTTGCGCAGGTGGTGGCGGCTGTGTTCGGCGTGGGAACGGACCTCGTCAAGATCACTGCCACGGATACGGCCAAGGTGCCCAATACCTCGGCCACTGCCGCCTCGTCAGGGTCTGATCTCAATGGCATGGCGGCGCAGGCGGCGGCGGAAACGATCCGCACGCGCTTGGCCGATTTCATCGGTGAAAAGCATCAGGTCCCCGCTGCCAAGGTGCGCTTTGCCGATGGCGCGGTGCATGTGGCGGGGGAAAGCTATGATTTCGCCCGCGTGGTGATGTGGGCCTATCAAGCGCGGGTGTCGCTGTCGGCCACAGGCTTTTACGCCACGCCCAAGATTGTGTGGGATAGGGTGCGCGGCACAGGCCGCCCTTTCTTTTACTTCGCCTATGGCGCGGCGGTGACCGAAGTGGTGATCGACACGCTGACAGGCGAAAACCGCATCCTGCGCGCCGATCTGCTGCATGATACCGGCAACAGCCTGAACCCCGCGCTGGATATCGGGCAGGTCGAAGGCGCCTATGTCCAGGGCGCAGGCTGGCTGACGACCGAGGAACTGGTGTGGGACGGCAAAGGCCGCCTCGCGACCCATGCCCCCAGCACCTACAAAATCCCCGCCTGTTCCGACCGCCCTCGAGTGTTCAACGTGGCCCTCTGGGGCCGCCCCAACCCCGAAAACTCCGTCGGCAAATCCAAGGCCGTGGGAGAGCCGCCCTTCATGCTGGGCATTTCCGCGCTTTATGCCCTGTCTGATGCCGTGGCCGCCTGTGGGGATGGGTCAGTCTACCCCGCACTCGACGCGCCTGCCACGGCAGAGCGGGTGCTGGCCGCCGTGAAACGGGTGCGCGGGCATGTTTGACCTCTCCGCCCTGCAATCCGCCATTGCGGCACATGGGTCTGTCGCCCGCGTGGTGATTGCCGCCCATGATGGCAGCAGCCCGCGCGAGGTGGGGGCGGCGATGCTGGTCTGGCAGGGCGGGCAATCCGGCACCATCGGTGGCGGCGCGCTGGAATGGGAGGCCACGACCCGCGCCCGCGCCATGCTGGCCGCAGGCGGCACGCGGCTGGACCGTGAGGCATTGGGGCCAAAGCTGGGCCAATGTTGCGGCGGCGCGGTTACCGTGCTGACCGAGGTTTTCGATACCGCCAACCTGCCGCAACCAGAGGCAGGCGTCATCGCCCGCAGCGCCGACGGCCGCGCGATGCCCCTATCCGTCAAGCGCCTGCTGGCGCGGGCGCGGGGCGAAGGCGTGGCCCCACGGGCGGTGCTGGTCCAGGGCTGGATGGTGGAACCCCTCGCCCGGGCCGAGCGTGAGGTCTGGATCTGGGGCGCAGGTCATGTCGGCCGCGCATTGGTGGATGTGCTGGCCCCCCTGCCCGGCGTGGCGATCACCTGGCTGGATATCGCCGCCGAGCGTTTTCCCAAAACGCTGCCTGTGAATGTGACAGCCCGCTCCGCGCCCGATCCGGCAGCGCTGGTGGCAGATGCCCCAGTGCGGGCGGAACACCTGATCCTTACCTTTTCACATGCGCTTGACCTGGAACTCTGCCACCGTCTGCTGGGTCACGGTTTCGCCACCTGCGGGTTGATCGGTTCGGCAACAAAATGGGCGCGGTTCCGGTCGCGACTGGCGGGGCTGGGCCACAGCCCGCAATCCATCGCGCGCATCGATTGCCCCATCGGCGACCCCGGCCTTGGCAAACATCCGCAGGCCATCGCTGTGGGCGTCGCAATGGCCTTTCTTCGACACGGAAAAAACAACGCGTCACGACAGGAGAACGCGGGATGACAGGGACAAATACGGGGACAGAGACGGTTACGAATAAGGAACTTCTGGCCGTCATCGGCGTGACCAAGGCTTATCCGGGCGTGGTGGCCAACAGCGACGTGTCCTTCAGCATCGCCGAGGGCGAGGTTCACGCCCTGCTGGGCGAAAACGGCGCGGGCAAATCCACGCTGGTCAAGATGATCTATGGCCTTGTGAAACCCGACAGCGGCCAGATGCGCTTTCGCGGCCAGCCCTACCAACCGTCGGAGCCAAAGGCCGCAAGGGCCGCCGGCGTGGCGATGGTGTTTCAGCATTTCAGCCTGTTCGAGGCGCTGAGCGTCGCCGAAAACGTGGCGCTGGGCATGGAAAACCCGCCCCCCATGCGCGAACTTGCCGGCCGCATCAAATCGGTGAGCGAGGCTTATGGCCTGCCGCTCGATCCCGGCCGGATGGTGGGCGATCTGTCGGCGGGCGAACGCCAGCGCGTGGAAATCATCCGCTGTCTTTTGCAGAACCCCAAGCTGCTGATCATGGACGAACCCACCAGCGTGCTGACCCCGCAAGAGGTGGACATCCTGTTCACCACCCTGCGCAAGCTGGCATCTGAGGGCACAGCGATCCTTTACATCAGCCACAAGCTGGAAGAGATCCGCGCGCTCTGTGATGAGGCCACGATCCTGCGGCGCGGCAAGGTGGTGGCAACCTGCACCCCGCGCGACCGGTCGGCGCGCGAAATGGCCGAACTCATGGTCGGTGCGACGCTGACCCCCCCCGCCCGCGCCGCCCTGCCCAAAGGCGATACCGCGCTGGAGGTGACGGGGCTTTCCGTGAACTCCCCCATCCCCTTTGGCATGAGCCTGAAGGACGTCAATTTCCGCGTAGCGCGGGGCGAGGTGCTGGGCATCGCGGGCGTGGCAGGCAACGGGCAGGATGAATTGCTGCTGGCGCTGTCGGGGGAACTGCGCACCGACCCCGGTGCCGTGAAGATCGACGGCAAACCGATGGGGGCCACGGGGCCAAACGCGCGGCGCGCGGCGGGGCTTGTTGCCGCGCCCGAAGAACGGCTGGGCCATGCCGCTGCACCCGACATGAGCCTTGTGGAAAATGCGCTGCTGTCGGGCGTGGTGCGCAAGGCGCTGGTGAAGAACGGCTTCATCGACTGGGCCGCCACCGGGCGCTTTGCCGCCGAAATCGTGAGAGATTTCGACGTCCGCACCCCCGGCACCCATGTCGCGGCGCGCGCGCTGTCGGGGGGGAACCTGCAAAAGTTCGTGGTCGGGCGGGAACTGTCGCAATCGCCCAGCGTCATCGTCATCAACCAGCCCACCTGGGGCGTCGATGCGGCAGCGGCGGCGTCGATCCGGCAGGCGATCCTTGACCGCGCAGCCGAAGGCGCGGCCGTGGTGGTGATCAGTCAGGATCTAGATGAACTGCTGGAAATCGCCGACAACTTCGCCGCCCTGAACACCGGGCGGCTGACCAAGCCGCGCCCGGTAGAGGGGCTGACGATTGATGAGATCGGCCTGATGATGGGCGGCGCGCATGGGATGGAGGTGGCACATGTGGGCCAGTGATCCCCCATCCTTTGCCCGCGCAGGGGGCGGTCGCTGCCTGCGGCAGGTCGACCACCCAAGCCAGAACGTCACCGGGAGAGTGCAATGGTAAGACTGGAAAAACGTCCCTCTCCCAGCGCCTTCTGGCAATGGGCGACCCCGGTGCTGGCCGTGGTGCTGACGATGATCGCGGGCGGCATCATGTTCGCCATTCTGGGCAAAAACCCGTTCGAAGCGATCCGGACCATCTTCTGGGATCCTTTGTTCAACGAACAATTCGCCTCTTATTCGCGGCCGCAACTGCTGGTGAAGGCGGGGCCGCTGATCCTGATCGCAGTGGGCCTGTCGCTCGGGTTCCGCGCCGGCATCTGGAACATCGGGGCCGAGGGGCAATACATCATGGGCGCCATCTTTGGCGCGGCGGTGGGTCTGGCTCTCTATCCCATTGAAACGCGCTGGGTGTTTCCACTGATGGTCTTGGCGGGCATCTTTGGCGGCTGGCTTTGGGCCATGATCCCGGCCATCTTGAAGACGCGCTTCAACACCAATGAAATCCTTGTTTCGCTGCTGCTGGTCTATGTGGCGCAGAACATCCTCGCCTCCATGTCCATCGGCCTGTTGCGCAACCCCGAAGGCGGCGGCTTTCCCGGCAGCCGCAACCTGAGCCAGATCCCTTCCATGGCCAACCCGGAACTGATCCCCGGCACCGGCCTGCATTGGGGGGTGATCCTGGCCTTCGTCGTGGTGATCGCCGCCTATATCCTACTGCAACGCCACATCCTTGGCTATCACATCAAGCTGGCCGGTCAGGCCCCCAAGGCCGCGCGCTTTGCCGGGGTCAGCCCGAACCGCCTTGTCGTGCTGTGCATGGGCCTGTCGGGCGCGCTGGCCGGAATGGCGGGGCTGTTTGAGGTGACGGGGCCGTCCGGCCAGATCAGCATTGATTTCAACGTGGGCTATGGCTTCACCGCCATCATCGTGGCCTTCCTTGGCCGGTTGAACCCCATCGGCATCCTGCTGGCAGGCCTTCTAATGGCGCTGACCTATATCGGCGGCGAACTGGCCAGCTTCATGCTTGGCCTGCCCGCCGCCGCAATTCAGGCCTTTCAGGGGATGCTTCTTTTCTTCCTGCTGGCGGTCGATCTGCTGACGAACTTCCGCATCCGCTTTGGCACGAGAAAGGAGGCGCACTGATGGATCTCGGTGGCATCAATCCGGCAATCCTGATCGCCTCGCTCATGGTGGCGTCCGTCCCGATCATCCTTGCCGCGCTGGGCGAGTTGGTGGTGGAAAAGGCGGGCGTCCTGAACCTCGGTGTTGAGGGTATGATGATCATGGGCGCGATCTGCGGCTTTGCCACGGCGGTCGCGACCGGCAACCCCTATCTGGGTTTTCTGGGAGGTGCGCTGGGCGCAGCTTGCCTGAGCCTTGTTTTTGCGGTGCTGACGCAGTTCTTCCTTGCCAATCAGGTGGCGACGGGGCTTGCGCTCACTCTGTTCGGGCTGGGGCTGTCCAGCCTGATCGGGCAAAGCTATGTGGGCATCAAGCCGCCGCTGACGGGCACCGTTCCCCTTGGCCCGATGGCGGATATCCCCTTCTTCGGCCCGGTCCTGTTTGACCATGACTGGATGGTCTATCTTTCCATCGCCGCCTGCGGCGCAGTCTGGGCCGTTCTGAAATATAGCCGCATGGGCCTTGTGCTGCGTGCGGTGGGCGAAAGCCACGATGCCGCCCATGCACTGGGCTACAAGGTGGTGCGTATCCGCGTGCTGGCGATCCTCTTCGGTGGGGCGCTGGCGGGGCTGGGCGGCGCCTATATCAGCCTGATCCGCGTGCCCCAATGGACCGATGGCATCACCGCCGGTGCCGGCTGGATCGCGCTGGCCATTGTGGTCTTTGCCAGCTGGAAACCCTGGCGTATCCTGCTTGGTGCCTATCTTTTTGGCGGAATCACCGTGTTACAGCTTAACCTGCAGGCAGCTGGGGCCAGAATCCCGGTCGAATACTTGTCGATGAGTCCGTATCTGATAACCATCCTCGTGCTGGTCATCATGTCTTCGGGCAAGGGCAAGGCAGCACTGAACGCGCCTGCCGCGCTGGGACAGAACTTCCACGCCTCACGCTGAGGCATAACGAAACACCGGGGCCAGATGCGCCCCGCAACAGGGAGCAAGAAATGCAGAGAAGAACAATCCTCAAGGGCGGCGCGGCGCTTGGCTTTGCCAGCATGGTCGGCGGCACCGCGGCCTTTGCGCAGGGTCTGGAAAAGGTCAAGGCGGGCTTCGTCTATGTCGGCCCCATCGGCGATGGCGGCTGGACGTTCCAGCACCACGAAGGCGCGCTGGCCGTGCAAGAGGCCTTTGGCGACAAGGTTGAAATCGTCTGGCAGGAAAACGTGCCCGAAGGCGCGGATGCCGAACGTGTGTTGACGCAGATGGCGCTGTCGGGCTGCAACATCATCTTCACCACCTCTTTCGGTTTCATGGACCCGACCAATGCGGTCGCTGCCAAGTTCCCGGACGTGAAGTTTGAACATGCGACGGGCTACAAGCGCGACCATGCGAACGTGTCCACCTATAACGCGCGCTTCTACGAAGGCCGCGCGGTGCAAGGCCATATCGCGGGCAAGATGACCAAGTCGAACAAGATCGGCTACATCGCATCCTTCCCGATCCCCGAAGTGATCATGGGCATCAACAGCTATTACCTGCACGCCAAGAAGGTGAACCCGGCTGTCGAACTGTCCATCGTCTGGGCCTTCACCTGGTTCGATCCGGCGAAAGAGGCCGACGCCGCCAAAGCCCTGATCGATCAGGGCGTCGACGTGATCGCCTCGCACACCGACTCGACCGCGCCTCTGGCCGAAGCGGCCAAGACGAACGGTGCCGTGATCGGCTTTGGTCAGGCCTCCGACATGGCCGACTACAAGCCCAGCCCGCGCGTTTCGTCGATCATCGACAACTGGGCGCCCTATTACGTAAAGCGTGTGGGCGCGCTGCTGGATGGCACCTATGCACAAGCTGACGCATGGGAAGGGATCGCCGGGGGCGAAGTGGAAATCGGCGAAATCACCGACGCCGTTCCCGCCGATGTGAAGGCCGAAGCCGAAGCGATGCGCGATGCGATTGCCGCTGGCACCTATCACCCCTTCACCGGGCCGATCAACAAGCAGGACGGAACCGCGTGGCTGGCCGAAGGCGCAACCGCGCCGGATGGCGATCTGCTGGGCATGATGTTCTATGTCGAAGGCATCACGGGCGACATCCCGTCCTGATCAGGCGCGCCTGAACCAAACAAAAAGGCCCGCTTCGGCGGGCCTTTTTCATGGCTGCGGAATCTGCCGCCCGCATGATCCAGATCAATTATATTTAATTTTTTGAATGTATATTTCCTCCAACGCAACTTCGCACGGGAGGAAACGGCATGGCACATGTCGTCGTACTTGGGGCAGGGCTTGGCGGGGCCATCATGGCCTATGAGCTGAAGGACCAGCTGCGCAAGGAAGACACGGTCACCGTGGTGACCAAGGATCCGCACTATCACTTTGTGCCGTCCAACCCATGGGTTGCCGTCGGCTGGCGCGAGCGGGAAGAGATCACTGTCGATCTTGCGCCGACGATGGCGAAAAAGAAGATCAACTTCATCCCCGTCGCCGCCGAAAAGCTGCATGCCGATGAAAACCGCATCGCGCTGGTGAATGGCGAGTCGGTTTCCTACGATTATCTGGTCATCGCCACCGGGCCGGAACTGGCCTTCGACGAAATCGAAGGCTTCGGCCCGCATGGCGGATTCACCCAATCGGTCTGTCATATCGACCATGCACTTGCGGCGAAAAAGGTCTTTGAAGAACTGGTCAAGAACCCCGGCCCCGTCATCATCGGCGCGGCGCAAGGGGCAAGCTGCTTTGGCCCTGCCTATGAATTCCTGTTCATCCTGGAAACCGCCTTGCGCCGGGCCAAGGTGCGCGACCGCGTGCCGATGACCTTTGTCACGCCAGAACCCTATATCGGGCATCTGGGGCTGGATGGGGTCGGCGATACGAAGGGGCTTCTGGAATCCGAGATGCGCGCCAAGCACATCAAATGGATCACCTCGGCCAAGGTGAAAAAGGTCGAGGCCGGCAAGATGACGGTCGAAGAGATCGCCGATGACGGCACCTCCAAAGGCGAAAAGGAACTGCCCTTTGCCTTTTCCATGATGCTGCCCGCCTTCCGGGGCATCAAACCCGTGGCCGGGATCGAAGGCCTGTCCAACCCACGCGGCTTCACCATCGTCGACAAGCATCAGCAGAACCCGAAATATCCCAACATCTTTGCTGTCGGCGTCTGCGTCGCGATCCCGCCGATGGGGCCAACCCCGGTGCCGGTGGGCGTGCCCAAGACCGGCTTCATGATCGAATCCATGGTCACCGCCACGGCCCATAACATCGGCAACATCGTGCGCGGCAAAGAGCCGGATCGTGTCGGCACCTGGAACGCTGTCTGTCTGGCGGATTTCGGCGATGGGGGCATCGCCTTTGTCGCCCAGCCGCAGATTCCGCCGCGCAACGTGAACTGGTCCTCGTCCGGCAAATGGGTCCACATGGCCAAGATCGGGTTCGAGAAATACTTCCTGCGCAAGCTGCGCAAAGGTGTGTCTGAACCCTTCTATGAAACCCTCGCACTCAAGACGTTGGGGATCGACAAGCTGAAAGAGACACAGGAAGGCTGACGTCCCCCAGCTTTCCTGTCGGGGGTCGTCGCAAAAGCGGCGGCCCCCGCCTTTTCAACCGCCGCGCGCCGTGGCAGGTTCACGCCCATGAACGCCCCTTCCCTCCTTGCCTTTGGCTGTATGCAGTTCGGCGGTCGCGCCGATGCACAGGCCGCCCGCGCCATGTTCGATGCCGCCCGCGCGGCCGGGCTTACCCATTTCGATACGGCACATGTCTATACCGACGGCGCGTCCGAACGCCTGATCGGTGAGTTCGCGCAAGGTGATGGCGAAATCACCATCGCCACCAAGGTCGGTTATACCGGCGGCGCGGGCCGCGCCAACCTGACCGCCCAGTTCGACGAAAGCCTGCGCCGCCTTGGCACTGATGCCGTGGACCTGCTCTATCTGCACCGCTTCGACTCCGCGACCTCGCTGGAAGAAACCATCAGCCTGTTTGTGGAATGGCAGCAGTCCGGCCGGATCGCCCGCATCGGCCTGTCCAACTTCGCCGCCTGGCAGGTGATGAAAGCGCAGGCCGTCGCCGCCCGGTTCGGCAGCCGGATTGATGTGATCCAACCGATGTATAATCTCGTGAAACGGCAGGTGGAGGTGGAACTTCTGCCCATGTGCGCCGATCAGGGGATTGCGGTTCACGCCTATTCGCCCCTCGGCGGCGGCTTGCTGACCGGGAAATACGCACAGGGTGGCGCAGGTCGCCTGTCCGAAGACAGCCGCTACGCCGCCCGCTACGCGCCGGAAGCCATGCACAAGGCGGCAACCGGTCTGGCGGCATTGGCCGCTGACCTGGGCACCCATCCCGCCACGCTGGCCGTGGCCTGGGTCATGTCCTGCCCCCTAACGCCCGTCATCCCGCTGATTTCGGCCCGCGATACGGCGCAGCTTGCGCCCTCGCTTGCGGCGCTGTCCTTGCCCATGACTGCCGACCTGCGCGCCCGCCTGTCGGCACTGTACCCCGCACCACCCCCGGCGACCGACCGGTTGGAGGAAGAATGACCGATTTCCTGATCATCGGCGGCGGCATCGCCGGTATCTCTGCCGCTGCCCGCCTGTCCGAACTGGGCTCCGTCACCGTGCTAGAGGCAGAAGCCGCCCTCGCCCACCATGCCTCGGGCCGGTCTGCCGCGCTTTATGAACCGCGCTATGGCGCGCGCGCGGTGGTGGATTTGTCGCTGGCCTCCGAGGATCACTTCCGCGCGGCGGAAAACGTGCTGTCCCCGCGTGGCCTTATGATCTTGGCGAAGGCCGATCAACAGGACGATTTCGATGCCGAGGTTCGCGACATGCAGATGACACGCTGCACGGTCGACGAGGCGCGCGCCATCGTTCCGATCCTGAACCCGGAAATCGTGGCCATGGCCGCCATCGCCGATCACGCCTGGGATATCGACACCGACCTCTTGCTTCAGGGCTTCGCGCGCGAGGCGAAATCGCGCGGCGCGCAGATCGTAACCGGCGCGCGCGTCACCACCATCGCACGTGGCGGCGACGGCTGGACCGTCACCACGGCGGCAGGTGAATTCACCGGCAAACTGCTTATCAACGCCGCCGGGGCATGGGTGGACGAGGTCGCTGCGATGGCCGGGGTTCGCCCCTTGGGCTTTGTTCCCAACCGCCGCTCCATGGCACGCATCCCGGCGCCGGGCGGCCATGACATCAGCAAATGGCCCATGCTCTTTGGCGCGGGCGAGACGTGGTATGCCAAGCCCGACGCAGGTGCCCTGATCGTCTCCCCGGCCGAAGAAGACCCGCAATCCCCGCACGATGCCTGGGCCGATGATATGGTGCTGGCCGAAGGGCTGGCGCGATATGAGGAAATGGTGACCGAACCCGTGACCCGCCTGATTTCCAACTGGGCCGGTCTGCGGACCTTTTCCCCCGACCGGGTTCTGGTGATCGGGCGCGATCCGCGCGAGTCTGATTTCTTCTGGCTGGCCGGTCAGGGCGGCTATGGCTTTCAGACCTGCCCCGCCGCCAGCAGGCTTGCCGCTGATCTGATCGGGGGGCGTGCAACGGGCCTTTCCCCCTGCCTTGTCCACGCACTCGATCCGGCGCGCTTTGGCTGAAACGCGAAGAACCGCCCGGTCTGGCAATCAGGCGTGACAGCCGCACGCAGATCGGTCAGCATCCCGCCCATGCTGATACGCCCGCTTCTTGCCGCGCTCGCCCTGTCCCTCGCCGCTTGTGGTGGGCCATCGGATCGTGAAACCCTGTCCACCGGCGCGGGCGCGATAGCCAACCCGGCGCAATTCCGCGTGGTGCCCCCGAATTTCAGCGATGCCGACCCAGCCAGCTTTGGCCGCCGCGGGCCCGAGGATCATCAGGTTCACGGCATCGATGTCGCCCGGTTCCAGACATCCATAGATTGGCAACAGGCCCGCGCGAACGGGGTGAATTTCGCCTTCATCAAGGCCACCGAAGGCGGCGATCTGGTGGATCCGATGTTCCGCGACAATTGGCGTGGCGCGGCGCGTGCGGGTGTGCCGCGCGGGGCTTATCACTTCTTCTACCATTGCCGCCCCGCCGCCGAACAGGCCGCCTTCTACATCCGCAACGTTCCGCGCAGCCCCGGCGCGCTGCCGCCCGTGCTGGATATGGAATGGACGCCGTTTTCCCCAACCTGCACCATCCGCCGCGCGCCCGCGGTGCTGCGGTCCGAGGCGAAGATTTTCCTCGATATCGTCGAACGCCATTACGGCCAGCGCCCGATCATCTATTCCACCGTGGATTTCTACCAAGAGAATGAGATGTGGCGCGTCGGGAACTATCCCTTCTGGCTGCGCGCCGTCGCCGCCCACCCGGATGAGGTTTACGGCGGCCGTCACTGGACCTTCTGGCAATATACCAGCACCGGCCTGATCCCCGGCATCGCCGGAGAGGTGGATATCAACGTCTTTGACGGCAGCGCATCAGACTGGGCGGCATGGCTGGCGGCGAACCGCCACCCCTAGGTGCCAAAGCAAAAGGCACCGAAGTTGCCCCCGGTGCCTTTTGATCTGATGCTTAGCTCAACCGTCGATGCGGATACGTGCATTCTTGGGGTCGAACGGGCTGTCTTCAACCACCGTCACATCCCACAGTTCGCGGTTGATACGGACTTTCAGCTTCTGCCCCACGCTTGCCAGATCGGGGCGCACATAGCCCATGCCGATCTGCTTGCCAAAGGCCACCGAATAGCCGCCCGAAGTCAGACGACCGATCTTTTCGCCATCCAGCAGCAGCGCCTCTTTCCCCCACGGGTCGGTGTCATCCGGCCCGTCGATCAGCACCGTCACGCACATCGACCGGATGCCGGTATCCAGCATGGCCTGCTTGCCCTGAAACTCTTTGCTCAGATCAACAAAGCGGTCCAGCCCAGCCTCCAGCGGCGTCGCGTCGCGGCCCAACTCGTTGCCGAAGGCGCGATAGGATTTCTCCTGCCGCAGCCAGTTCTGCGCGCGCGCACCGACCAGCTTCATCCCGTGCTTTTCGCCCGCCTTCAGCAACTGGTCGAACAGATAGCGCTGCATCTCGATCGGGTGGTGCAGTTCCCAGCCAAGCTCGCCGGTATAGGCCACGCGGATCGCGTTCACCGGGCACATGCCCAACTCGATCTTGCGCGCCGACAGCCAGGGGAAGCGCTTGTTGGACAGCGCGGTTTCCGGCTCGGCATCGCGGATCAGTTCGGCCAGAATCTTGCGGCTGTTCGGCCCGGCAATCGCAAAGACGCCCCATTGCGTGGTAACATCGTGGATGTCGATGTAACCGCCGCCGCCGGCCATGTAATCCTCGGCGCATTTGCGCAGGTAATCGGCGTCATAGGCCGTCCATGCGCCCGCCGAGACGAGGTAATAGTCATTCTCACCATTGCGGACGATGGTGTATTCCGTGCGCGTGGTGCCGGTGGGCGTCAGCGCATAGGTCAGATTGATGCGGCCCACCTTGGGCAGGGCGTTGCAGGTGAACCAGTCAAGGAAGGCCGTCGCACCGGGGCCGCGCACCAGATGCTTGGTAAAGGCGGTGGCGTCGATCAGACCCGCCGTTTCGCGGATCGCCTTCGCCTCATCCACAGCATATTGCCACCAGCCACCGCGGCGGAAGCTGCGGCTGTTGTGATCGAAATCTTCCGGCGCATCGACAGGGCCAAAGTAGATCGGCCGTTCCCAGCCGTTCACTTGGCCAAACTGCGCGCCCAGCGCCTTTTGCTTGTCATAGACCGGCGCAGTGCGCAGCGGGCGGCAGGCTTCGCGCTCTTCATCCGGGTGGTGCAGGATGAAGACATGCTCATAGCATTCCTCATTCTTGCGCGCCGCATATTCGGTGGTCATCCAGTTGCCATAGCGGCGTGGATCGAGCGAGGCCATGTCGATCTCGGCCTCGCCTTGGGTCATCATCTGGGCGAGGTAATAGCCCGTGCCACCGGCGGCGGTGATGCCGAAGCTGAAGCCTTCGGCGATCCACATGTTGCGCAGGCCCGGCACCGGGCCGACCAGCGGGTTGCCATCGGGCGTATAGCAGATCGGGCCGTTGTAATCATCCTTCAGACCCACGGTTTCCGATGACGGCAGGCGATGGATCATCGACATGTATTCCGCCTCGATCCGCTCCAGATCCAGCGGGAAGAGATCGGCACGGAACGACTGCGGCACGTCATAGAGGAAGCGCGCCGGGGCGTTCCGCTCGTACGGGCCAAGGATCCAGCCGCCGCGTTCCTCACGCACATACCATTTGGCATCGGCGTCGCGCAGCACGGGATGCTGCGGGTTGGTCTTGCGCCATTCTACCAGCGCCGGATCGGGTTCGGTGACGATATACTGGTGTTCCACCGGGATGGCGGGGATCTTGATCCCCAAAAGCCGCGCCGTGCGCTGGGCATGGTTGCCCGTGGCGGTGACCACATGTTCTGCCGTGATCTCGAACTTATCGTCCGAAGCCACAAGGTTGCCCCCGGTTTCCACCATCCGCGTGCAGGACACGATCCATTCCGACCCGGTCCAGCGATAGCCGTCGACCTGAATCTTCCGCTCGATCGTGGCACCGAGTTGCCGCGCGCCCTTGGCCATGGCCTGCGTCACGTCGGCGGGGTTAATATAGCCGTCCTGCGGGTGGTACAGCGCGCCGACAAGGTCTTCGGTGCGTAGAAGCGGCCAGCGATCCTTCATCTCCTTGGGCGTCAGAAACTCGTGATACACCCCGGCGGTTTCCGCGACCGAGGAATAGAGCATGTATTCATCCATGCGTTCCTGACGCTGCGCCATGCGCAGGTTGCCCACGATATAGAAGCCGGGGTTCAGGCCGGTTTCCGCCTCCAGCCCCTTGTAGAAATCCACGCTGTATTTGTGGATATGGGTGGTGGCATAGGACATGTTGAACAGGGGCAGCAGCCCCGCCGCATGCCAGGTGGACCCGGCGGTCAGCTCATCCCGTTCCACCAGCATCGTATCCCAGCCTGCCTTGGCAAGGTGATAGGCGATGCCGTTGCCGACGGCACCACCGCCGACGACGAGGGCTTTGACATGGGTCTTCATGGGGCGACTCCCGGGAATTGGTGTTTGACCCTATCTGCCCGAACGGGCGGGAAAGGGGCAAGACAACCCGACCCTTGGCAGACGAAAACGACATGGGTAGCAGATTAGCGACCGCGCCGCCTGTGACCACCCCCGGGGGTTTCACACCCCCGGACCCCCGTGGGATATTTTTCCAGAGAAGATGGGGGCGAGTGGACAGGGCTACGGGCGGCGCATCCGACCAAAGAGGACGGAAAGGGTGAACAGGATCGCGGCCGCAGCGATGATCGATGGTCCTGCAGGCGTATCCTGCCAAAGCGACAGTTGCAGCCCGCCGATGCTGGCGGCGGCGCCAATCACTGTGGCCATCATCGCCATGGATTCCGGCGTCCGCGCCAATCCGCGCGCGGCAGCCGCCGGGATGATCAGCAGCGCCGCGATCAGCAGCGCGCCCACCACCTTGATCGCCACGGCAACCACAACCGCCAGCGCCAGCGTCAGCACCAGCCGCTCCCGCGCCGGGTTCAGCCCTGACGCATGGGCCAGATCCTCATTCAGCGTGCTTGTCAAAAGCGCCTGCCAGCGCCAGGCCAGCAGGCCCGCCACAAGCACCGCACCAACCCAGATGAAGGCCAGATCGGCCCGCGACACGGCGAGGATGTCGCCAAAGAGATAGGCCGAAAGATCCGTCCGCGCGCCCGGAACAAAGCTGACCGCCACCAGACCAAACGCCAGCGCAGAATGGGCCAGCACACCCAGCGTCGTATCCATCGCCCAGCCCCGGGCCGCCAGCACCGACACGGTCAACGCCATGGCCAGCGCCACCACCAGCGTGCCAAAGGTGACCGGAAGATCAGCCGCCAGCGCCAGCGCCACCCCAAGGATCGCCGCATGGGCGGTGGCATCACCGAAATAGGCCATCCTGCGCCAGACGACAAAAGACCCCAGCGGTCCGGTCGCAAGCGAAAGGCCAACCCCGGCCAACGCCGCACGGATCAGGAAATCGTCAAGCATGGCTGTGATCATGGGCATGGGGGTGGTCGTGGGAGTGGTCATGGCTATGATGGTCATGATCCTGTCCGCCGCCATCATGGCTGTGGTCATGCACATGCTGGTACAACGCCAGCGCGCCTTGTGTGCCCAATCCGAACAGCGCCCGGTATTCCGGCGCGGTCGACACCACGCGTGGCGTGCCTTCACAGCAGATATGCCCGTTCAAGCAGATCACGCGGTCAGAGGCCGCCATGACCACATGCAGATCATGGCTCACCATCAATATCGCCACACCCGTCTCGCGCCGCACCTCTTCGATCAGCCGGTAGAAGGCCGCCTCGCCGGGCTGGTCCAGCCCCTGCGTCGGTTCATCCAGAATCAGCAGCCCCGGCTTTGCCAGCAAGGCCCGCGCCAACAGCACGCGCTGGAACTGCCCACCCGACAGATCGGCCATCTGCCGCCCGGCCACATCGGGCACCCCCACCCGCGCCAGTGCAGCGGTGGCCTCGGCATCCCCCACCCGCTTGGGCAGCGACAGGAACCGCCGCACCGTCATCGGCAACGTCCGGTCAATGGCCAACCGCTGCGGCACATAGCCGATGACCAGCCCGTCACGCCGCGCCACCGCACCTCCGGTCGCAGGCACAATCCCCAACAGCGCCCGCAGCAGCGTCGACTTGCCCGATCCGTTGGGGCCAAGGATGGTGACGATCTCACCCGGTTGCACGGTCAGGCTGACATCGCTCAGCACCGGATGCCCGTCCAGCGCCACCGACAGGTGGCTGGCGGTGATCAGGCCCGTCATTCCGCGGCCCCCTTGCAGGCAGGGCACAGCCCCAGCGCCTCGATGTTCGACCGTTCGATCACAAAGCCCAGCGCCGCCGCCGCCGTGTCCAGAGCCGCGCGCACCGGGGCGGCGGGCGCCTCGGCCACATGGTTGCACTGGCGGCAGATCAAAAAGGCCGGGGCATGCGCCTCGCCCGGATGCATGCAGGCGGCAAAGGCATTCAGGCGGCGGATGCGATGGGCGAGCCCGTTCTCCACCAGAAAATCCAGCGCGCGATAGGCGACCGGGGGCTGATTGCCGAACCCTTCGGCCGCCAGCCGTTGCAGCACGTCATAGGCCCCCAGCGCGCGGTGTTCCTCCAGCAGGATTTCCAGCACCCGGCGACGCACCGGCGTCAGCTTCACCCCCTGTGCCAAGGCCAACGCCTCGCCCCGCGCCAGCACATCATCGGCACAATTGCTGTGGTCATGCCGGGCAAAGGCCACCTCTGGCGTCGCGGCACAACCGGGGCAGGCGTCGGAATGGGTGTGGGGATGCGACTGCGCCATGGGGCCTCTTGACATGTTATTGTATAACATACATAGCCCCCGTGACCAGCACAGGAAGGGCCATCCCGATGCGTTATATCATATCCCCCGCCGTTGCCAGCCTCGCCTTCGCCCTGCCCGCCATCGCCGAAGTGCCAAAGGTCGTCACCGACATTCACCCCGTCCACGCGCTTGTGGCGCAGGTGATGGGCGATCTGGGAACGCCGGAACTGCTGCTGGAACGCGGAGCAAGCGAACATGATTTCCAGTTGCGCCCGTCACAGGCGGCATCCTTGGCGGATGCGGACCTTGTGGTCTGGATCGGCCCGGAACTGACCCCGTGGCTGGACCGCGCGCTGGATGGCATCGGTGAAAACGGCGCGCGGCTTGGCCTTCTGGCCGTGCCGGGAACCGAAACCCGCGCCTTCTCCGAAGATGGCGCGCATGCAGGCCATGACCACGGGGCCGAGGAGCAGGCAGCGGCTGAGGAAGTGCACGATCACGGCCATGACCATGCCGCCGAAGAAAAGGCAGCGGTCGAAGAGCACGACCACGGTCATGAGGAAACCGCAGAAGCCGCGCATGACCACGGGCACGAAGAAACTGCCTCGGCAGAAGGCGATGACCACGGCCACAGCCATGAGGGTGCCGATCCCCATGCCTGGCTTGACCCCGCCAATGCGCAGGTCTGGCTGGCGGCCATCGCAGCGGAACTTGGCCGTCTGGATGCGGAGAACGAGGCGACCTACACCGCCAATGCCGAGGCCGCCATCGCCCGGACCAAGGCCCTCGATGCCGAGTTGGCGCAGATCCTTGCCCCGGTGCAGGGCAAGCCGGTGGTCGTTTACCATGATGCCTATGGTTATTTCGCCGCCCATTACGGGCTGGAGGTGTTCGGCTCGGTCGCCCTTGGCGATGCCACCGCCCCCGGCGCCGCGCGGTTGTCCGAACTCCGCGCAGGGGTGGAGGCTGGCACCCCCGTCTGCCTGTTCCCCGAGGCGCAGCATGATGCCGCGCTGATCACGCAACTGGCCGATGGCACAGGCGCAAAGGTGGGCGCGGCGCTGGATCCGAATGGCTCCACGCAGGAACCCGGACCGGGCGCTTATGACGGGCTGATGCGCAGCCTTGCGCAGGCCATGGCCGATTGCATCACGGCCACGCCCTGACCAATGCACTTGACCGTTCCCTCGACAATCTCCACCACTGGCGCAGGGCGGAGACGAGGGGACGAATGACGGATCGGCAGTTGGGGATTTCCCCGTTCGGCGTGACAGCGAATGGCACGTCCGTTCAACGTGTCACCATCGGGCGCGACGGGTTGTGTGTTTCGGTTCTGACCTGGGGCGCGGTCCTTCAGGGTGTCTGGCTCGAAGGGGCAGACCGCAACCTGACGCTGGGGTCGGACAGGCTGTCCGATTACGAAGGCGCGATGCGCTATCACGGATCGCTGATCGGCCCGGTCGTGAACCGCTTCACCGATGCCCGCGCGCCGCTTGCCGGGCGCAGCCTGCCGTTCGAGGCCAATCAGGACAACCGCCATTGCCTGCATTCCGGCTCTGCCGGAACCCATCTCAAGGTGTGGCGTCTGGCCGAAGCGACCGAGGATTCGCTGCGTCTGGAACTGGACCTTCCCGATGGCGAAGGCGGCTTTCCCGGAAATCGCCGCGTCACGGCGGCGTTTCAGGTGGATGGCGTCAGCCTGCATCTTCGGGTGCATGTCACCACCGACAAGCCCACATTCGTGAACTTCGCCAATCACAGCTACTGGAACCTTGACGGCACGCCAACATGGGCCGGTCACCGCCTGTGGGTCGATGCCCCCTATTTCCTGCCCACCACGCCGGATTTCACCCCCACCGGCGAAATGCGCCCCGTCGAACAGGACGGCATGGATTTCCGCAAGACCCGCCGCATTGACCCCGACATGAACCCCTTCGACAACTGCTTCTGCCTGTCCGATGAACCCGGCCCCCTGCGCGAGGCTTTGCGCCTGAACGGCCAGTCCGGCATCGGCATGGTCGTCTCTACGACCGAGCCGGGGATACAGGTCTATGACGGGCGCAACGCCTTTCGCCCCGGCCGGCGCGCCTATGAAGGGCTGGCGATCGAGGCGCAGGGTTGGCCCGATGCGCCCAACCACGCGGGCTTTCCCTCGATCGTGCTGGAACCCGAAGGGGAATACCGCCAGCACACGGTCTGGCGGTTCACCCGGGGTTAACCGTCCACCCCACCCTGCCCGGCACTGCGGAACCACTCCACAATTGCCGCCCGTTCGGCGGGTTCCATATAGCTCAGGTTCGCGGGCGGCATGGCGTGGGACAGGCCCGATTGCAGATAGATCCGCCGCGCCTCTTGCGCGATTTGCGCGGGTGTTTCCAGCACCACCCCTTTGGGCGGCCAATACATCCCCTCCCACACCGGTTCCGCCGCGTGGCACATGGAACAGCGGCCCTGCACGATGCTGACCACATCGTCAAACCCACTGGCCGAAGCATAGGTCAGCGCCGCCCCTGACAGTTGCGCCTGTTCTTCCTCACCCGACCGTAGCGCCATCGGCGCGGTCGACAGCCAGGCGATGATCAGGAACAGCACCGCAGTGGCCGCCCATGTCCAATGCGGGCTGCCCTTGCGCGCGTGCTGGGTGTTGAACCAATGCCGGATGGTCACCCCCATCAGGAACACCAGCGACGCGATCAGCCAGTTCCATTCTGTCGCAAAGACCAGCGGGTAATGGTTCGACAACATCAGAAACAGCACCGGCAGTGTCAGATAGTTGTTATGCGTGCTGCGTTGCTTGGCGATCTTGCCGTATTTCGGGTCCGGCGTGCGACCTGCCTTAAGATCGGCCACCACGATCTTCTGGTTCGGGATGATCACCATGAACACATTGGCCGACATGATGGTCGCCGTGAACGCCCCCAGATGCAGCAGCGCCGCGCGCCCCGTGAACACCTGCGTATAGCCCCAGGCCATCGCCACCAGCACCGCAAACAACGCCACCATCAGCACCGTCTGGTTCGCGTTCACGAATACCCGGCACAGCGTGGTATAGATCGCCCAGCCCAGCGCCAGCGATCCCACCGAGATTGCCACCGCCTGCCAGACCGCCAGATCCATCACATTGGCATCAATCAGATACAGATCCGCGCCCAGATAATAGACCAGCACCAGCATGGCAAAACCCGACAGCCAAGTCGCATAGCTTTCCCATTTGAACCATGTCAGATGCTCGGGCAGGCGCTCGGGTGCCACCAGATATTTCTGGATGTGATAAAACCCGCCCCCATGCACCTGCCATTCCTCGCCATGCGCAAGTTCAGGCATACAGGGCGCCTTGCGCAGACCAAGGTCGAGCGCGATGAAATAGAACGACGATCCGATCCAGGCGATGGCCGTGATCACATGCGTCCAGCGGGCGGCAATCTCGACCCATTCCCACAACACGGCCCAATCATAGATGCCTTCCATCGGCGCGGCTCCCTTGCTTTTCCTGAAAGGCTATACCGGGCCGCATTCCCCTGTTAATCCTTCAAATGCCCAATCACTTTCAAACCATGGCAAAGAATGGGGCCTGGCCGCGATGTCCTATGTGAACAACATCAGAATGTTCGTGCGTGTCTATGAATTGGGCAGCATGAGTGCGGCAGCGCGCGATCAGCGCTGTTCGCCCGCCGTCGCTTCGGCGCGGATTTCGGAACTGGAAAAGCATCTCGGTGTGCGCCTGTTCAACCGCACCACCCGGTCGCTGCAACCCACCGAAAACGGCCGCATCTTCTATGACGGCGCGCGCAAGGTGCTGGAATCGATAGATGAGGCAGAGGCCGCGGTGATGGATGTTACCCAAAACCCGCGCGGCACCATCTTTGTCGCCGCCCCCCTTGGCATCGGGCGGCGTTTCATCGCGCCCCATGTCCCCGCCTTCAAGGATCAATACCCCCAGATCGACGTCCGCCTGCGCCTGTCCGACCGGGTGATCGACGTCACCGCCGAAGGGCTGGATATCGCCTTCCACCTTGGCCTGCTGGAGGATTCCACGCTCAAGGTCCGCCTCATCGCCGATTGCCCCCGCATCCTCTGCGCCGCACCCGCCTATATCGCGCGGCGTGGGATGCCCACCGATGGCGCAGCGCTGGTCCATGACCGGCATGATTGCCTGAACCTGCGCTTTCCCGGGGCCAAGGAATTTCAGTGGAACCTTGCCACCCCTGACGGCCCGCGCCGGTTCGAAATCACCGGGCCTTTTGAATCGGATGATGGCGATGTCCTCACCGGTTGGGCGCTGGATGGCTGGGGCATCGTGATGAAACCGATCTTCGAGGTGGCGGAACACCTCAAGGCTGGCCGCCTCGTCCCCGTGGCACAGGCGACCCCGCCGCTGCCCACGCAGCTGTCGGTCCTGTCCCAGCACCGCCGCCTGAAAGATCCAAAGGTGCGGCTCTTCACCGATTACATCATCGCCCGCATCAAATCCGATATGGCCGAACGCATGGCCGGGCTGCCCGTCTTTGCGGCATGATCCTGCAAACGGTCCATGACGCCCCGCCGTGGCAGGTCGCCCTTGCGCCCGGTACGGGCGATGATCTGATCCTGTCCTTCGCCAGCATCGGCCACGATCCCACCCGTCCCCCGTCACCCGAATTCGTGGCGTCTGCCACCACGGCGAACAGGCGCGCGCTGTTCTTCACCGATGCAAGCCGAAGCTGGGGCCTTGATCCCGGCTTCGCCCCCGCCGTTCAGTCAGGCGTGGCCGCCGCAGGCCCCGCAAACCGCAGCATCGCCATCGGCTCCTCCATGGGGGCAGTCTGCACCCTGCGCGCGGCCCACCTTGCCCCCATTGCCGCCGTCTTGGCCTTTGGCCCGCAATCCACCCTGAACGATCCGCGCTGGCAAAACTGGACCGCGCGCCTTGGCACCCCCGCCCCGCCCGCCTTTGCCCCCGGCATCTGGCATATCCTGTTCCACGGCCTTGCAGATGATCGCGCGCAGGCCCAAGGCTTCCCCGAAGCCGCGAATGTCGACCACATCCTCTATCCCGGCGTCCGCCATTCCGACCTTGGCCCGCATCTGAAGTCCAAAGGCGCCCTGACCGGCCTGATCGACGCAGCCCTCGCCGGGGATCGCCGCCGCCTTCTGCGGATCACCACATCCACAGGTGGGGTTCAGCGTCGCAAAAGTATGGGTCTCTGACACCCGGCCCGGAACTTGCCGTACTTCCCTGCACAACCGCAAGGAGAACGCGCCATGACCACCCCGGCCCCGCGCAAGACGCGCCCCACCCAAACCGCACCCGCCACACAGCAAGCCAAGGCCCCCCGACCCGCCCTGCGCCAGTTGATCGCCGCCCAATTCGTCGCGCGGACGGTCACCCTGCCGCGGATGCCGCACAGCGCCTGATCAAGACCCGCGATAGGTGGAATAGGCAAAAGGCGAAATCAGCAGCGGCACATGATAGTGCTGCGCCGCATCCGGCACGCCGAACCGTATCGGGATCTCGTCCAGAAACAACACATCACCTTCTGCCTGACCGGTGGCGCGCAAATAATCCCCTGCGCAGAACACCAACTCATAGCTGCCCGCGGTGAAATCCTTCCCCGTCAACATCGGCGCATCCGTGCGGCCATCAGCATTGGTCACCGTCTCGGCGATCTTGCGGTGGGAATTCCCGCTCACCCGATACAGCATGATCTTTACACCCGCCGCGGGCTTGCCCCGCGCCGTATCCAGAACATGGGTCGTCAACCGTCCACCGCTCATGCCGGCCTCCTCTATTGCCGCCCCATCCTAACCCGATCCGCGCGCCACAAGCGACGCCACAGCAGCCGATAAGGTCTTTCTGACATTTTTTGATAAAGCCTGCCGGAAAAGCGGCCTAAGCTGCCGCAACCTATGACAATCGGGGAAGAGTCTGTTGAACCGTTACCCGCGCGATTTCCGAGGCCATGGCCCCAACCCACCCGATGCCAAATGGCCCAATGGTGCCAAGATCGCCATTTCACTGGTCCTGAACTATGAAGAAGGGGGCGAGAACAACATCCTCCACGGCGATGCCCAGTCCGAGGCGTTTTTGTCCGACATCGCCGGTGCCGCCCCTTGGCCGGGTCAACGCCACTGGAACATGGAATCGCTTTACGATTACGGCGCCCGCGCGGGGTTTTGGCGGCTTCACCGCCTGTTCACCGAACGCAACTTGCCCGTCACCATCTACGGCGTCACCACCGCCCTCGCCCGCAACCCCGAACAGGTGTCGGCGATGAAATCCGCCGGGTGGGAAATTGCCTCGCATGGCCTGAAATGGGTCGATCACCGCGACATGGACGAAGCAACCGAACGCGCCCAGATCGCCGAATCCTTCCGTCTGCATGAAGAGGTGACAGGCCAACCCCCGCGCGGCTGGTATACGGGCCGCTGCTCCATGAACACGGTCCGGCTGACCGCTGAAACCGCCCGCCTCGACTGGATTTCCGACACCTACGATGACGACCTTCCCTACTGGATGGAAACCGGCGACCGCGACCAGCTTGTCATCCCCTACACGCTCGAAGCCAACGACATGCGCTTCGCCACAGCGCCGGGCTATATCGAGGGCGAGCAGTTCTTCACCTACCTGCGCGACACGTTCGATACGCTTTATGCCGAAGGGCAGGATGGCCGCGCCAAGATGTTCTCCATCGGCCTGCATTGCCGCCTGATCGGCCGCCCGGGCAAGATTGCCGGGCTGAAACGCTTCCTCGACCATGCGGCAGCCCATGATGGTGTCTGGTTCGCCCGCCGCATCGACATCGCGCAGCACTGGGCAGCCACCCACCCGCATCGCCGCCTTGAACGCCCCTCGCAGATGACGCGGGACCGCTTCGTCGAACGCTTCGGCGGCATATTTGAGCACTCCCCGTGGATCGCCGAAGGCGCGTGGTCGCTGGAACTCGGCCCCGCGCATGATTGCGCGACCGGGCTGCACAACGCCCTTGCCCGCATCTTCCGCAGTGCGGCGCCGGATCAGCGCATGGCGGTGCTGCGCGCCCACCCCGACCTTGCGGGAAAACTCGCCGCTGCCAAGCGCCTGACCCCGGAATCCACCGCCGAACAGGCCAGCGCCGCGCTGGACGCGCTGACCGATGACGAACGCGCGCGCTTCACGGAACTCAACACCGCTTACGTAGCCAAGCACGGCTTTCCCTTCATCATCGCCGTGCGCGACAACACCAAGGCCTCCATCCTCCAGGCCTTTGAAACCCGCATCTCGAATGACACCGCGACCGAATTTTCCACTGCCTGCGCGCAGGTGGAACGCATCGCCGAACTTCGCCTGAAGGACATCCTGCCATGACCGGCTACTACGCCCCCCCCGGCGGCCTGCCCCCGCAAACCAGCCTGATGACAGGCCGCGCCGTCTTTACCGACGCCTATGCCTTCCTGCCCAAGGGCGTGTTCTCCGACATCGTCACCAGCTACCTGCCGGGCTGGTCCAAGACCCGCCTCTGGCTGATCGCCCGCCCCATGACCGGCTTCTCGGAAACCTTCAGCCAATATGTGATGGAGGTCGCCCCCGGCGGCGGCTCTGACGCGCCCGATCCCGATGCCGGGGTGGAACATTGGCTGTTCTTCACGGGTGGCCTCGCCACCGTCACTGTCGGCGGCCAAGGCCATGATGTCGAGGCGGGCAGTTACCTCTACATCCCCGCCGGAACCCCTTGGAAACTGCTGGCCGAAGGCGCGGAACCCACGCGCTTCCACTGGCTGCGCAAGCTCTATGAACCCGCGCCCGGCCTGCCGCATCCGGAACCCATCTTCATCAACGAACGCGATGTCGCGCCCATCGCCATGCCCGATACACAGGGCCGCTGGGCCACCACCCGCTTCGCCGATCCCGCCGATCTGCGCCATGACGCGCATGTCAACATCGTCACCTTCCAACCCGGCGGCGTGATCCCGTTCGAGGAAACCCACGTCATGGAACACGGGCTGTACGTGCTGGAAGGCAAAGCTGTCTACAAACTGAACAAAGACTGGGTCGAGGTCGAGGCAGGCGATTTCATGTGGCTCCGCGCCTTCTGCCCGCAGGCCTGCTATGCCGCAGGCCCCGGCCCCTTCCGCTATCTCCTTTACAAGGACGTCAACCGCCACGCCAAACTGCGCGGGCCGTTCTCATTCCCGCGCTGACCCATCCCTTTCTTCTCTGCTAAAATATCCTGCGGGGGTCCGGGGGCGCAAAGCCCCCGGTCCTGCGCTCAGAAAAGGCGCAGCATGAAACAGATCAGGACCGAACCGCTCACCACCGCCGCCTTCGCCCCCTTCGGCGATGTGCTGGATGCGACGGGCGATTTCCGCCTGATCAATGCCGGCCTCTGCCAGCGTCACCATGACCGCGCGCAGCTTGATTTCGGGCCCGATGGCCGCGCAGGTATCTCCATCTTCAAGGCCGAACCGCGCGCGCTGCCCTACAGCTTTGATCTGATCGAACGCCACCCCGATGGCGCGCAGGCCTTTCTGCCGATGTCGGAACACCCGTTCCTTGTGATCGTATCCGCAGGCCCCGACGCCATGCCTCGCGCTTTCCTCACCAACGGCGCGCAAGGCATCAACCTGCATCGCGGCACCTGGCACGGTGTCCTCACGCCACTTTACGCCCCCGGTCTCTTTGCCGTGGTCGACAGGATCGGCCCCACACCGAATATCGAGGAATTCCGTTATCCGCAGCCTTGGGTCGTGTCCGCTTAAGGATCACCCCATCCGCAACGCGACGTCCAGCATCCGGTTGGAAAAACCCCATTCGTTGTCGTACCAACCAAACACGCGCAGCATCCCACCCGCCGTCACCCGCGTTTCCGGGCAGGCCATGACGATGCTCTCTGGCCGCGCCCGCAAGTCGGTCGATACCAGCGGTTTGTCGGTCGCCCCGATCACCCCGCCCGCTGCCCGCAAGGCGGCATTCACCGCCGCCACATCGGCGCGCCGCTCCGTCATCACCGCAAGGTCCACGCACGAGACCGAGGCGGTCGGCACCCGCACCGCCGACCCTTCGATCCGCCCTGCAATCTGCGGCAGGACCCGGTCCAGCAACCGGCTGGCCGAAGTTGTCGTCGGCACCATCGACAGTGCCGCCGCCCGCGAACGGGGATAATCGGCCGCCGGCGCATCCACCGTGGGCTGACTGCCGGTATAGCAATGGATCGTCGTCATCGACCCGGTCACCACGCCCCAGTGATCGTCGATCAGCCGCGCCAGCGGTGCCAACGCGTTGGTCGTGCAAGACGCGTTCGACACAATCGCCTGACCCGCAAGCTGATCGTCATTCGCCCCCAGCACCACGGTCAGATCCGCCGCCTGCGATGGCCCCGACACCAGCACCCGCCGCGCGCCCGCGCGCAGCCCCCGCTCCGCCACCTCGCGCGCATCCGCCCGCCCGGTGCATTCCATCACCACGTCGATCCCGCGCAGATCAAGCGAAGCGATATCCGGCGTCCGATGCAGCGGAATGGCCCGCCCATCCACCACCAACGCCCCCGCCTCAAGCGTGACCGTCCCGCGCCAAGGGCCAAAGACGCTGTCATATTCAAACAGATAGGCGCACATCTCCGGCGCGGCGATGTCGTTGATCCCCGCCACCTGCAACCCCGGCCAACGCTCGGGTGATTGCAGAAAGGCCCGCAGCACCGACCGCCCGATCCGCCCGAACCCGTTGATAAAGACACGCATCGCCGCAGCCCCCCGCCCCTTGGCGCACAGTCAGACCACGCCCCGCGCGGGGGTTCAATGCCTGAAACAAGATATGATCAAATGCCGAGGTTCCCCACGCAAGGCGTCAATGACACCCGCTTCTGATGGGGTCACCGCCGCTAAACCTCCGCCTCAACCCCCAGCCCGCGCTCAAGCGCCCGCGCCACGGCCACCGCCGCCACGGCCAGATCCTGCAACCCAACACCCGTGCCATCGAACAGCGTGATTTCGTCAGCCGATCCCCGCCCCGGATGCACCCCGGTCAGCACATTGCCCAAAGGCGTGATGTCGCCCTCGGCCACCAGACCCGCTGCCACGGCATGCTGCGCCTCACCGATGGAAACCGATTGCGCCACCTCATCGGTGAACAGCCGTGCCTTGGCCACCAGCGCAGGCTCCACCTCCTGCTTGCCCTTGGTATCCGTCCCCATGCAGGCCAGATGCGTGCCCGATGCCACATGCGCCGCCATCAGCGATGCCGCGGGGGATGAGGTGATGGTGATGATCGCATCCGCCTCGACCATCCGCTCCAGCCCCACCGCCTCGAACGGCAAGCCCAGTTCCGCGGCGACCTCGCCCAACTTGGGCAGCATCTCGGGATGCAGGTTCCAGGCGATCACGCGATCCCAGTTCCGCACACGCGCCGCCGCGCGCAACTGGAACCCCGCCTGATGCCCCGCCCCCACAATGCCCAGCACCCGCGCATCCGCCCGCGCCAGCCGGTCGATCGACAGGGCCGAAGCCGCCGCCGTCCGCAGCGCCGTCAGCAGGTTGCCCCCCACCATCGCCGTCGGGCGCCCACTGTCGGGATCGAACAGATAGACCGTCGACTGATGATTGGTGATCCCCCGTGCGGCATTGCCGGGAAAATACCCCCCGGCCTTCACCCCCAGCATCCCGCCTGCCCGGTCTAGGCCCGACTTGAACCCGTACTGCCGCCCCTCGCCCAACGCCTCGCGCACGACAGGAAAGTTATAGGCCTCACCCCGCGCCATGGCGGCAAAAGTCGCCTCCACCGCCGCAAAGGCATCGGCAGGCGACACCAGCCCCGCAATCAACGCTTCGGGAACAACCAGCATGGGCAAGCCCTTTCATCTGTTCAAAAATATCCCCGTCAGAGGCTTGGACCGCATCGCCAAAGCCTCCGGTTGAGGGGATCAATAGGCCTTGCCGCGCGCCGATACGGGCCAGACCACCTCGACCTTGCCACCCCGGACGCCCACATACCAATCATGGACGTTGCAGGTCGGGTCGCAATGGCCGGGCACCAGACGCAGCTTGTCATTCACCTTCAGCACGCCTTGGGGATCGTCGATCACCCCATGCTCATCACTGCACTTGACGTACTTCACATCCGTGCGCCCAAAAATCACCGGCAGCCCGCTATCCACCGACTGCGCCTTCAGCCCTGCATCGCAGATCGCCTTCTCCGCCTTGGCATGGCTCATAACGCTGGTCAGGATGAACAGCGCATTCTCCCATTCCCCCTGATCAATCCGCTTGCCATCCTTGTCCAGAATGCGCCCGTAATCGGCATCCATAAAGGCGTATGACCCGCATTGCAGCTCGTTATACACCCCCGAATTGCCTTCGAAATAATAGGACCCCGTCCCACCCCCGCCTACGATATCGCAGGCGATCCCCTCAGCCTTCAGCGTATCAACAGCATCCCGCACCATCGCCACCGCAATGTCGATCTTGGCCTTGCGATCTTCATACTTGTCCATGTGCTGCATTGCGCCCTGATAGGCCTGAAGGCCGCTGAACTTCAGCCCGGGCGCCGCGTCAATCGCCTTGGCCAAAGCCACCACCGCGGGCGTCGTTGTCACCCCGCAGCGCCCCGCGCCGCAGTCGATCTCCACCAGACATTCGATCGTGGTGCCATGCTTCACCGCCGCCGCCGACAGGTCCGCCACATTGGCCAAATCATCCACACAGCAGATCGCCCGCGCCCCCAGCTTCGGGATCCGCGCCAGACGGTCAATCTTGGCCGGATCGCGCACCTGATTGGAAACCAGCACATCCTTGATGCCGCCGCGCGCAAAGACCTCGGCCTCGCTCACCTTCTGGCAGCACACCCCCACCGATCCGCCCAGCCGCTCCTGCAACAGCGCCACATCCACGGATTTGTGCATCTTGCCATGCACCCGGTGCCGCACGCCCATATCCCGCGCGAACTTGCCCATCTTCGCAATGTTACGCTCCAGCGCATCCAGATCCAGCACAAGGCAGGGCGTCTGAATATCTGCCTCACTCATCCCCGGCAGGGCCGGAATGTCATAGCCCACTTCCAGCCCGTCGAAATCCGTTCTTCCGTCCATCGTCATCACCCTTTCATCCAAGGCAGCTTGTCCAGATCCACATTCCCGCCGGTCAGGATCACCCCCACCCGTTTGCCCCGGAACCGTTCCGGGTTCTTCAGGATCACCGCCAGCGGGACCGAACAGCTGGCCTCAATCACGATCTTCATCCGCTTCCAGTGCAGCTTCATCGCCTCCACGATCTCATCCTCCGTGGCGGTCAGCACATCGGTCACGTGGTTCTTCACGAAATGCCAGGTCAGGTCCTTCAATGGCACCTTCAATCCGTCTGCCACCGTATCGGGCGCATCATCGGCGATGATATGGCCTGCCCGGAAACTGCGCGCCGCATCATCGGCATTCACCGGTTCCGCCGCAAAGATCTCTACCCCCGGCGCGGTCGCAGACAGGGTCAGGCAGGTGCCCGAAATCATCCCGCCCCCGCCA
This sequence comes from Paracoccaceae bacterium, assembly GCA_022843025.1. Classification (GTDB taxonomy): domain Bacteria; phylum Pseudomonadota; class Alphaproteobacteria; order Rhodobacterales; family Rhodobacteraceae; genus Paragemmobacter. Next base: position 295,968 of record JALHOL010000005.1, read on the forward strand.
ATCGGCGCGACCACGGCCTCCAGCCCCGGCACCTGCTCCATCAACTCGCGCGAACATGTCCCCTGCCCGGCAATCACGCGCGGGTCGTTATAGGGATGCACGAAATCCGCGCCCGTCCGCGCCTGCACCTCGGCGAACACCGCCTCACGGCTGCTGGTCGATGGCTCGCATTCCACGATCACCCCGCCATAGCCCCGCACCGCATCCTTCTTGGCATCCGGCGCCGTGCGCGGCATCACCACCGTGCAAGGAATCCCCCGCCGCCCCGCCGCATAGGACAGGCTCAGCGCATGGTTCCCGCTGCTATGCGTCGCCACCCCCCGCGCGAGTTGATCCTCGCGCAGCCCAAAGACGGCATTCGACGCCCCCCGCACCTTGAACGCCCCAGCCTTCTGAAAGTTCTCGCATTTGAAGAACAACTCAGCCCCGGTTAGCGCGTTCAGATAGCTCGACGTCAAAACCGGAGTCCGGTGGATATACGGCGCAATCCGCCCATGCGCCTCCAGAACATCGTCAAAGGTCGGCACCATCAGGCCCTGAAAATCCTTCATCCTGCCCATTCTCCTTTGTGCAAGTATCCTCCGGGGGTCCGGGGGTGGAAAACCCCCGGTCCCGCACCCACCGCTACTCCGCCGCCAAGGCCATCGGCACCGCCGACCCGCGATAGAACTCCGCTGCCGCCGCCACCCCGGACCCCAGCTTCACCGGCCAGCCCAGATCGGCCATGCACATCTCGGCTGTGGCCAGACCCGCCAGCACCATCACATCGGTCAGCATCCCCAGATGCCCGATGCGGAACACCTTGCCCGCCACCTCGCCCAGCCCCACACCAAAGGCCACGCCGTATTTGTCAGCCGCCAGCTTCACCAGATCGGTCCCGTTGCACCCGTCCGGGACCACCACCGCCGTCACCGTGTCGGAATACAGATCCGGCGACACCGCACAGGGTCGCATCCCCCAGGCGGCCACCGCACGGCGCACCCCTTCGGCCAGCCTTGCATGGCGGGCATAGACGGCCTCCAGCCCCTCATCCTCCAGCATCTCCACCGCCTTCGCGAGGCCAGAGATCAACCCCACCGCCGGGGTGTAAGGATACCCCCCCGCCGCATAGCTTTTCAGCATGTCTCGGAAATCGAAAAAGGTGCGCGGCAGCCCCGCCCCTTCCATCGCCGCCAGCGCCTTGTCGGAAACCCCAAGGATCGCCAACCCCGCTGGCAGCATGAAACCCTTCTGGCTGCCGGCCACGGCGATATCCACGCCCCAACCCGCCATCTCAAACGGCATCGACCCGATGGAAGAAACGCCGTCCACAAACAACAGCGCGCCATGCCCCGCCGCATCCATCGCGCGGCGTATCCCCGCGATGTCCGACTTCACCCCTGTCGCCGTCTCATTATGCGTGGCCAGCACCGCCTTGATCCGCCCCGCCCCATCGGCCCGCAATGCCGCCTCGATGGCGGCCACCGGCGCACCCTGCCCCCAAGGCGTCTCGATGATCTGCACGTTCAACCCGTGCCGCTGGCACAAGTCGATCCAGCGATGGCTGAACATCCCGAACCGCGCCGCCAGCACCGTATCCCCCGCCGACAGCGTGTTGCTGATCGCGGCTTCCCAACCGCCCGTCCCGGTGGACGGCAGGATGATCACCTCACCCCCACCCATCCGCAGCACGCGCCGCACGCCATCCACCGCAGGCTTGAACAGCCGCGCAAAGGCGGGTGACCGATGGTCGATCGTCGGCATGTCACAGGCCTTGCGGATCGCTTCAGGAATATTGGTGGGGCCGGGAATGAACAGCGGATTCTGGAACGACATCGGCGCTTCCTCTGAAATCTATGCTGCGACATTAGGCGCAGCATCCCCACTGCACAATTTTTTCGAAAAGATTTTTCAAAAAGCGGAAAATGTCCTATTCTCTATATAAATCAGACACTCCCGCTTTTTCACCCGCCGCCACCCCATCGCAGTTAGGCCCGAACATGCCCACAACCCCCCGCCCCCGTGGCCGCCCCAAGGCCTTCAACGACAAGACCGATCAGAACACCGTACAGGCGCTTGACCGCGCGCTTGGCCTGCTGACCACACTCGCCGCCGCACCCGGCCTGACGCTCTCGGAACTGGCCGAAACCTCCGGTCAGGCCGTCGCCACCGTCTACCGCGCCCTCGTCACGCTTCAGGGCCATGGCATGGTCGAACTCGAAGAACCGGGCCAAATCTGGCATATCGGCCCCGGTGCGTTTCGCGTCGGCTCCGCCTTCCTGCGCCGGACAAAAGTCGTCGAACGCTCCCGCGCCCCGATGGATCAGTTGATGCGCGACAGCGGCGAAACCGCCAATCTGGGGGTGGAGGTGGGCGATCAGGTCCTGTTCCTGTCACAGGTCGAAACCCATCAGGCCATCCGCGCCTTCTTCCCGCCCGGCACCATGGCCCCAATGCATGTCTCCGGCATCGGCAAGGCCCTACTGGCCTGGTATCCCGAAGAGAAAACCCGCGGCATCCTTGCCCGCCGGGGGCTCGAACGCTTCACCACCCTCACCCACACCTCCGAAACCGCCCTCCTGCGCGACCTCGCCCGCGCCCGCGAACGCGGCTTCGCGATTGATGATCAGGAACGCGCCGAAGGCATGCGCTGCGTCGCCGCTCCCATTTTCAACAGCCATGGCGAACCCATCGCAGGCCTTTCCGTCAGCGGCCCCGCCTTCCGCATGGGCCTGTCCGACGCCACCCGCATCGGCACCCTGGTCCGCACCGCCGCCGACAAGGTGACAGAGGCGACAGGCGGCACCCGTCCCTGACCCCTGCAATTCTTCTCTGCTTAAATATCCGCGGGGGTGAAGCGCGCCCGGACGGCCTTTCTGTGAAAGGCCGTCAGCGCCGAACGCACGATGGCCATGCCATCGGGCCGGGTTGGGCGCGCGAACGCGCGACCGGGGGCGGCAGCCCCCACCCCCTTCTGACGGGGCGAAGTCCCCGGCAGAAGGTCAAGAAAAATGCCGCGGCACGCGGCGCCGCTCAACAGCCGCTATTGCAGGTCGCGAAACGCCGCCTGCATCCGCGCCACTGCCTCAACCACCTGCGCGCGGGGCGCGGCGATGTTGAAGCGCAGGAAATGCTCCCCGCCCAGACCAAAGCTCACCCCGTGATTGGTGGCGATCCGCGCCTCCTTCTCCACCCGCGCGATGAACTCGGCCGGCGCCATTCCGGTGCCGGAAAAATCCAGCCAGGCCAGATAGGTCGCCTCCAGCTTCATCGACCGCAGCCCGGGAATGGCCGCCATGCCCTCATCAAACACCTGCCGGTTGCCATCCAGATAGCCCATCAAGCCATCCACCCATTCTGCCCCCTCGGGCGAATAGGCCGCCGTCGCCATATGCATGCCAAAGCTGTTGCCCGAAATGCCCAGCGCCGCCATCCGCCCCGCAAACTTCGCCTTCAGCACCGGATCGGTGATGATCACATTCCCCGTATGGCTGCCCGCGATGTTGAAGGTCTTGGTCGTCGCCGTCATCATCACCAATCGGTCCGCAATCTCCGGCGCGGCCAAGGGCATCGGCACATGCTTTTGCCCCGGAAAGACCAGATCATGGTGAATCTCGTCCGACACCAATATCAGGTCATGCCGCACACAGAACTCCGCCACCCCGCGCAATTCCGCCGCCGTCCAGACCCGCCCCCCCGGATTGTGCGGCGAGCAGAGGAGGAACATCCGCTCCCGCCCCGTCATCATCGCGTCCCAGGCGTCAAAATCCATCTCGTAGCGGCCATCAACCATCGCCAGCGGGCATTCCACCACTACCCGCCCCGCCGCTTTGATCGTGCGGGCAAAGGCGTGGTAAACGGGCGTGGTCAGCACCACCCCATCCCCCGGCGCGGTGAATGCGTCCAGACACAGGCCCGTGCCGTTCACCAACCCATGGGTGGTGAAAATTTCCTCGCGCGCCACGGCCCAGCCATGCCGCGCCTGCATCCACCACTGGATCGCCTCCAGATAGGCGCTGTCATCGCCGAAATAGCCGTAAACCCCATGCTCGGCCATCCGCTCCACCGCGCGCTGCACGCAGGCCGGCGGGCGAAACTCCATGTCGGCCACCCACATGGCCAACCCGCCCTCGGCAGGCACACCATAGAGTTTCTCCATCATGTCCCATTTCACGCAATGCGTGCCACGCCGGTCAATCGGGGTATCAAAGCTCATCTCGGCCCTCTGTTCTGTGGTCCCGGACAGGAATAGCAACGCCGGACGCTTGTTCCAACCCAGTTTTTTAAACGTGAAAAATTTCCTTCCATACTCAGCTTTAGAGAGAAGTTTTTCCAATAACTCCAGAAAAGTCGGAACTTACTTCCCAACAAATCACCCTCTGCGCCCCTCACGCCCCGCCATTGCGCGAAAGGCCGGTTTTCCGTAAATCATGCGACATGATCCGCCCCATCCTGCTCCATCCCGACCCGCGCCTCAAGAAGCTCTGCGATCCCGTCGCCGAGATCACGCCCGAACTTGGCCAACTCGCCGAAGACATGCTGCAAACTATGTATGCAGCACCGGGTATCGGCCTTGCCGCGCCGCAGATCGGGGTGATGAAACGGCTGGTCGTGATGGATTGCGTCAAGGGCGACACCGATCCCCCCCGCCCCATCGCCCTGTTCAACCCGGAAATCACCTGGGTTTCCGAAGAACTCTCCAGCTATGAGGAAGGCTGCCTTTCCATCCCCGACCAATATGCCGATGTGCAGCGCCCCGCCGAGGTGCGCGTCCGCTGGCTGGGTCTTGATGGGAAACAGCAGGAAGAACAGTTCGCCGGCCTCTGGGCCACCTGCGTGCAGCATGAAATCGACCATCTCAATGGCAAGCTGTTCATCGACTATCTCGGCCCCCTGAAACGCCAGATGATCACCCGCAAGATGGAAAAGCTGAAACGCGAACGTGCGCGGTTCGGGGAATGACCGTTCTGCCCATCCTGCACTGGCCCGATCCGTGCCTGTCCACCCCCTGCGCACCCGCCTCGGTCACCGACGCGGTCCGCAAAGTCGCCGCCGACATGCTGGAAACCATGTATGCCGCCCCCGGCCGTGGCCTTGCCGCACCGCAGGTGGGCCATCCGATCCGGCTCTTCGTGATGGATGTCACATGGAAGGAAGGCACCCCCGCCCCGCGCATCTGCCTGAACCCTGAAATCCTCTGGCGGTCTGACACCACTGCAACCGGGATCGAAGGTTGCCTCTCCATCCCCGGCATCACCACCGATATCACCCGCGCCACCGACGTTCGCCTGCGCTGGACCGATCTTGATGGCACCACCCAAGACGAAACGCTCTCCGGTTTCGCCGCGATCTGCGCCCAGCACGAATATGACCATCTCGATGGGATCGTGACCTTCGACCGCCTTTCCCCAGCCGCCCGCGCAACCGCGCTTGCTACCTATACCGCCACGCAGGCCCTGGCATGACCGCGCGCCCCTGCCTGCCCTGGCCCCACCCGATCCTGAAAACCCCCGCCGCCACCGTGGCCGCCATCACCGATGACATCCGCGCCATCTGGGCCGACATGATCGACACGATGGAGGCCATGCCCGGCTACGGACTCGCCGCCGTGCAGATCGGTATCCCCCTGCGTCTTGCCGTCGTGGATTGCTCCACCGAACGCGGGCAGGCCATCCGCATGGCGAACCCCGAAATCCTGCATGCCAGCGTGCAACCCCGCGACCACGAGGAAGCCTCGCCCAACCTTCCCGGCGTGTCGGCCCTCATCACCCGCCCCCGAGCCGTCACCGTCCGCTACCTGAACGAAAAGGGCGAAATCGAAGATCGCGATTTCGTCCATCTCTGGGCCACCTCGGCGCAGCATCAGATCGACCATCTGGCCGGCAAGATGTATTTCGACCATCTCTCGCCGCTCAAACGCAAGATGCTGCTGGCCAAGGCGGAAAAGCTGCGGAGGCGGGGATGAAGATCGTTTTCATGGGCACGCCGGATTTTTCGGTCCCCATCCTCAACGCCCTCACCGCAAAGCATGATATCCTCGCCGTCTATACCCAACCCCCTCGCCCCGCGGGCCGGGGAAAGGAGCTTCGCCCCACCCCGGTCCACGCCCGCGCCACCCAGCTCGGCCTGCCCGTCCGCCACCCCATCAGCCTGAAATCCCCCGAAGACCAAGCCGCCTTCGCGGCCCTTGGCGCGGATATCGCGGTCGTCGTCGCCTATGGCCTGATCCTGCCCCAAGCAGTGCTGGATGCCCCGCGCTTAGGTTGCCTGAACATCCACGCCTCGCTCCTGCCCCGCTGGCGCGGCGCGGCCCCAATCCACCGCGCCATCATGGCGGGCGACGCGGAAACCGGCATCTGCATCATGCAGATGGAGGCGGGCCTTGATACCGGCCCCGTCCTGCTGCGGGAATCCACCGCCATAGGCATCGAAGAAACCACGCAAGACCTGCACGATCGCCTGTCCCAGATGGGCGCGCGCCTGATCCTCGACGCGCTCGACGCCCTTCCCACCCTCACCCCCGCGCCACAACCGGACGAGGGCATCACCTACGCCACCAAGATCGACAAGCTTGAGGCCCGCATCGACTGGACCCGCCCCGCCACCGAAATCGACCGCCAGATCCGCGCCTTGTCGCCCTTTCCCGGCGCATGGTGCATGGCGGGGGGTGAGCGGCTGAAACTCCTACGCTCCCGCCTCGCCCCCGGCAGCGGTGCCCCCGGCACCGTCCTGAACGGCCTGACCATCGCCTGCGGCACGGGCGCGGTGCAGATCACCCTCGCCCAGCGCGAAGGCAAGAAACCGCAAGACCCCACCGAATTCCTGCGCGGCTTCGCCCTTCCCGAACTGCTGGACTGAACCGCCCACCCGCGCCATGATCTGCGCAGCACACGCGTTCACAGCAAAGGTCGCCATGCCCATCCTCATCCTGATCGTCATCGGTGCCGCAGCAGGCTTTCTCGCCACCCGCTTCATGCGGGTTCAGACGGATGTACCCACCACCATCGCCATCGGCATCGGCGGCGCGCTTGTCGGCTGGGGCATCCTGCGCTTCTTGGTTTCAGTCACCGGCTGGGTTGCGGCCTTTGTCGGCGCAATCATCGGGGCCATGGCGCTGATCTGGCTCTGGCAGAAATACGTCTCGAAATAGGGCAGCGCAGATTGCCTAACCCAGCCGCCGCGCGGCATCCTTCAGCTTGAACCCCGCCCCGCCCGCCGGTTCCCAGATCAACCGCCCCTGCCAGGCTGCAAACATCATCGCCGCCGCCTCGTCGCGACAGCCCAGCTTTGCCGCCAGCACACGCTCCACCGCGTGCCGCCACTCTGCCGCACGCGCGGCCGCCACCGGATCGGACAGGCTCGCCAGCACCAACGCGGGCGGCAAAACGCCCGCCAGCGCCTTCAGAAATCCCTGCGCGCTTTCCTCTGCGGCGGCAAAGCGCTCGCCCGCCTCCATCACGCGATCCCAGCCCTGCGCCAAAGCCGCACGCAGCATCCCGGCCCGGTCACCATAGCGCTGCACCAATGTCGGCGGAGCCAATCCGCAAACCTTCGACACGGTGCCAAAGGACACAGCGCCCTCTCCCCCCTCGGCCAAAAGGCCAAGGATGGCTGAAAACACCTCATCATCCGGAACACTGCGCGGTCTACCCATGGTAAACGAATAACCGTTCACCTAAAGCCTGACAAGTCTCACCGTTTGGGCGATCCCGGCCGCGGCGGCCGCGCCTTGTACACCGGCAACCGCCAGCCAAAGCGCAAACTCCCCGCTCGCAGGATCAGCGTCACCACCGCACAGCCCAGCAGCGCCTGCCACCCCTCGGCCCCGGCCCCACCCAGCAGAACCGCCACCCCGGCCCCGCAAAAAGCGCAGGTCACGTAAAGCTCGCCCTGCTTCAACACCAGCGGCACCTCATTGCACACCACATCGCGCATCAGCCCGCCCATGCAGCCTGTCACCATCCCCATCACCAGAACCACAGGCCAACCCAACCCTTCGGCCAGCGCCACCCCCACCCCCGCCGGCACCGCCACGGCCAGCGCAAAGGCATCCAGCCATTCCAACGCGCGATAGCGGCTTTCGAGCCGATGCGCGCCAAAGAACACCAGCACCGCCGCCACCGTCGCCACCAAAAGCAGCAGCGGATCCGAGGTCCACAGCGGCGCGCGATCCAGCAGCACATCTCGCAGCGTGCCACCCCCCACCGCGGTCAGGCAGGCCACAAAGATGAACCCCACGATATCCAGCTGCGACCGGCTCGCCACCAGCGCACCCGTCAGCGCGAATATCGCGACCGATGCGTAATCCAGCGTCGACAGCAGCGCCTCGGCAGGCAGGGCAAGGCCCGGCGCAATCATGCGCTCTTCGCCTTGAACGGGGCCATCCCCGCCCGCGCCAGCGCATCGGCCCGCTCGTTTTCCTCATGCCCGGCATGGCCCTTGATCCAGCGCCAATCCACCTTGTGGCGCGCCTGCGCCGCATCCAGCCGCTGCCACAGATCGGCATTCTTCACCGGATCACGCCCCGCTGTGCGCCATCCATTGCGCTTCCAGCCGTGGATCCACTCCGTCACGCCATTCTTCACATAGGCGCTGTCGGTCACGATGATGATCTCCGACGGACGCGCCAGCGTCTCCAGCGCCGAAATCGCCGCCAGCAACTCCATCCGGTTGTTGGTGGTCATCGCCTCGCCGCCCTGCAGCGTGCGCTCCTTCACCACCGCCCCCGCCTCACGCGCCAGCAACAGCACGCCCCATCCTCCGGGGCCTGGATTGCCCGAACAGGCACCATCGGTATAGGCGTAAAGTTCTGGCATGGCGGCTCCTTTTGACCCCGTTTAGGCAGCCGTCCCCCAACCGTCAACCAAGCCCCCTCTTCTCTGCCAAAATATCCTCAGGGGGTGAGGCCGCAGGCCGAGGGGGCGGAACGCCCCCTGATTTTTCGCAGAAAAATCGTTCACTCAAACAGAATGGGCACCGCCAGACAGCACAGCACCACGGCCGTCAGCAGCCCGCGCAGCCGCATCCACCATGGCGGCGTCAGCCCCTGCCGCGCAAAGAACCCGTCCAGCATCAACAGCCCGGCAAAGCCTGCGAACAGGTTCACCGCCGCATCGCCCGGATCGCCATTCACCATGAAAAAGGCCCACAGCGCCGGGATCACCGACAGCCCATATCCCACCGCCGCCGCCTGCCCCTCGGCCCGCGTTGCAAAGCCCCACAGCACGCCCGACATGAAAGACAGGATCACCGTGCCATAGGTCAGGCTGACATAGGTGCCCATGAACAACGGGCTCATCCACTGCCCGCCCCAGCCCACCGTTGCGGGAAACAGCACATTCGCCGCCCCCCAGAGGAACGGGATCAACCCGGCAAGACCCAGCATCAGCGCAGAACGGGGAATGGATGTCATGTCAGGCTCTTGATCAGGGCATCAATGCGCTTGGCGCGCGTGGGGGCGGTCTTGGCCGTGCCGATCTGATACAGCAATCCGCGTCGCTTGCCAGCCGTCAGCCCCTCCCAGACCGCGGTCAGGTCAGCATGCCGCAGGGCCAGCGCCACATCCTCAGGCGTGTCCACCTGATCATCCGGCGCAGGCCGCAGCCGCACCTCCAGCACCTCGCCGGGGCTGATCCCCAACCGATCCAGCAGCGATGCCCCCGCCCAGAGGAACACCCCCTCCCCCACCGGCGCGCGCGACAGGGCAAGGTTCACTGGATGCTCGTTGATCTCGCCCTCCACCCGCTTGGCGCCCTGTGCCAGCAGGGCCTCGGCGGCGTCCTCAGGCAGGCGCAGCAGGGTATAGGTCGCGCGGCCCCACTCCACCGGCTCAACGGTGGCCTCAAAGACCACCCAGTCGCTCATGCAGGCTCGCGCAGGATGCGGGGCACCTTGAACTCCACCGTCTCCACCGCCGTCTCCACCGGCTCGACCACCGTGTCGAACCGCGCACGGAAGGCGTCGATCACCTCATTCACCAACACTTCGGGCGCGCTCGCCCCCGCCGTGATCCCGACGCTGCGAATACCCTCCAGCGCCCGCCAGTCGATATCCGTGGCCCGCTGGATCAGCTGCGCATAGGCGCAGCCTGCATTGGCCCCCACCTCCACCAGCCGCTTGGAGTTGGATGAATTCGGCGCCCCGATCACCAGTAGCGCGTCGATCTTGCCCGCCATCGCCTTCACCGCCATCTGGCGGTTGGTGGTGGCATAGCAGATGTCGTCATGCGCCGGCGCCACGATGGCCGGGAACCGCGCCGTCAGCGCCGCCGCGATATCCGCCGTGTCATCCACCGACAGCGTGGTCTGGGTGATATAGGCCAGCTTGCCCGGGTCGCGCACCACCAGCCCCGCCACATCCTCGACCGTCTCGACCAGCAGCACCTCGCCCTCCGGCAACTGCCCCATGGTCCCCACCGTTTCGGGATGCCCCGCATGACCGATCATGATCATCTGCAACCCGTTCTCGTTGTGCCGCGCCGCCTCGTTATGCACCTTGGTCACCAGCGGGCAGGTCGCATCCACCGCGATCATCTCGCGCCGCGCCGCCTCGGCCGGCACGGCCTTCGGCACGCCATGGGCGGAAAACACCACCGGCCGGTCCAGCGGGCAGTCATCCAGCTCCTCGACGAACACAGCCCCCTTGGCGCGCAGCCCGTCGACCACGTATTTGTTGTGCACGATTTCGTGCCGCACAAAGACAGGCGCACCCCATTTCTCGATCGCCATCTCGACGATCTTGATCGCGCGGTCCACTCCGGCGCAAAACCCGCGCGGCGCGGCCAGATACAGGGTCAGGGGCGGAAGGGTCATCAGGCGGCCTCGTGCTCGGTTATCCCTGATTTAGGGCCAAACTCCGCCTTGGTAAACCGCAACCTGCCGCCTCGCCTTACCCCACGAACCCCAGCGTGATCAGCCCCAGCACCAGATACCGCCCCGTCTTGGCGATGCTCACCAACAGCGCAAACAGCCAGAACGGCGTGCGCAAGGTGCCTGCCACCACCGTCAGCACATCGCCCAGCGGCAACCATGACAGCAGCAGCGACCACACCCCCCAGCGGCGAAACCACGCCTCGGCCCGGCGCAGCGCCTCCTCCGGGATGCGGAACCGCTCCATCACGCGCAGCTGCATCAGCCCGCGCCCCAGCGCATAGTTCAGGCAGGACCCCAGCACATTGCCCACCGACGCCACCAGCAGGATCACGCCAAAGCGTTCCGGCTCGGCCACGATCATGCCCGCAAAGATGATCTCGGATTGAAAGGGAATCAACGTCGCCGCGACAAAGGCGGCAAGGAACAGGCCAAACAGGGCGGAGCCAAGGATCATGCGCCCCAGATGGACCGCCGCGCCCCGCGCGACAAGGCGTCAGCCGATCTTTGCGCGCCAATGCGTGACAAAATCCGCTTTCGCCGCAGGCGTTGCAAAGGCGCGGGCGGGCAGGATCACCACATCTTCACGCCCAAAAGTCAGGAACACATGATCCCGCGTCTCGCGCAGCGCGCGCAGCGACCGCCCGCCCAGAACCAGCGGCTCGCGCCGGTCTGTGCGATGCTCGATCATCCGGTCGGGCCAAACCTCCAGCCGCATCTCACCGCCCGCCCGCGCCTTCGCACGCTGCCGCCGGTCGCGGTATTGGAACAGCCCCACCATCACCAATGGCAGTGCCATAAGGATGAAAGCCGCAGGCAGGCTGTGCAGACCCGGCACATCCTCCAGCTTACCCGACAGCATCTTCAGCAGACCAAACCCCGCGAACAGGCTCGCCGCCAGCGCCAGCCTGTCCCGCTTGCGATAGGCGGGCGACACCCTTTCCCATGCCAGCGCATCCCCCGCCTCCAGCGTGTAGTCAAACACGTCGGGCGCGGGGTCCGCGCCTTTGGATGCCGCAATCACTTCACGTCTACCGCAACCTCTTCCCGCTCACCCGGGCGCGGCTCACGCGGCGGGCGACCGATCACGTCACGCAATTCGTCCAACTCGATGAAGTTGTCCGCCTGCCGCCGCAATTCATCTGCGATCATCGGCGGCTGGCTGCGGATCGTGGATACGACCGACACCCGAACCCCCTGCCGTTGCAGGCTTTCCACCAGCGGGCGAAAATCCCCATCGCCCGAAAACAGCACGATATGATCCACCCGCGGCGCAAGTTCCATGGCATCGACAGTCAGTTCGATATCCATGTTCCCCTTCACCTTCCGCCGCCCCTGGCTGTCGGTGTATTCCTTGGCGGGCTTGGTCACCATGGTAAAGCCGTTGTAATTCAGCCAGTCCACAAGCGGGCGGATGGGTGAATAATCGTCATTCTCCAGCAGCGCGGTATAGTAGAAGGCCCTCAGCAGCTTCCCCCGCCGCATGAATTCCTGCCGCAACAGCTTGTAGTCGATGTCAAACCCAAGCGCCTTGGCCGCGGCGTAAAGATTTGAACCGTCGATGAACAGCGCAAGCCGTTCGTCCTTGTAAAACATTATGAGTTCCCCTCAAAACAAATCCCCGAACACTTTCCATGAGTGGACTGCGACAAAGCAGGGAAATATCCGAGAAACATTGCCAAGTTATCAGCGCTCCTAGAAATCATTCAAGTTCCGCTATACGAAAGTGTATCCAAGGTGACGAACAGCAGCCAAAGATTGCTCATCGCGCTCGGGGCAAACCTGCCGCAGAACGGGCATCCGCCCGAAATCACCCTGCGCAGCGCCTGCGATGACCTTGCCGCATCCCTCGGCCCTCTCATCTCCAGCCTTATATATGCAACCCCTTGCTTCCCTGCAGGGGCCGGTCCCGATTATGTGAATGCCGCAATCTCGGCACCCCTTCCCGCCGACCTTGGCCCGCAGCAGGTGCTGGCCCTGCTGCACCGCATCGAAGACCGGTATGGCCGCCACCGCGAAACCCGCTGGGGGATGCGCACGCTGGACCTTGACCTGATCGCCTTTGGTGAAACCGTGCTGCCCGACCCGGCCACCCACCGCCAGTGGCGCGACCTGCCCGTTGACGACCAGCGCACCCTTGCACCAGACCGGCTGATCCTGCCTCATCCACGCCTGCAAGACCGTGCCTTCGTTCTCGTCCCGCTCTGCGACGTGGCCCCCGACTGGCCCCACCCGATCACCGGCCTGACCGTGGCGCAAATGGCCGCCGCCCTGCCCGCCGCCGACCGCGCCGAGGTTCGCCCCACCCTGCACCGATTCAACGCTTGTCAATAATGGATGATGCGACTAAGTAAGCCACTCCATGCCCCCCATCCGAACTGGAGCAGCCCATGGCCCGCGTGACGGTCGAAGATTGCGTTGACAAGGTGCCCAACCGTTTTGAACTGGTGATGCTCGCCGCCCATCGGGCACGCGAAATTCAGGCCGGTTCTCCGATTGGCATCGACCGCGACAATGACAAGAACCCGGTGGTCGCCCTGCGCGAAATCGCCGAGGAAACCCAGTCGGCCGAAGTTCTGCGCGAGCGGATGATCGAATCGCACCAGACCCAGATCGAAGTTGACGAACCCGAAGACGACCAGATGGCGCTTCTGATGTCGGGCGAGATTGACCGCCCGATGCAGGACGACATGTCCGAAGAGAAACTCCTGCGCGCGCTGATGGAAGCGCAGGGCGACAACTGATCCGGGCGAAAGCCCGGCCCCCCGCCGGATAAACACTCAGGGCGATGATGATCGACGTCGAAGACCTCATCGCCCTTGTCCGAAACTACAATCCGCGCACGAATGCCGATCTGATCCGCAAGGCCTATGCCTACGGGTATCAGATGCATGATGGCCAGATGCGCAAATCGGGCGAACCCTATTTCACCCACCCCGTCGCCGTCGCGGCCATCCTGACGGAACAGCGGCTTGATGATGCCACCATCATCACCGCCCTTCTGCATGACACGATCGAAGACACCCGCTCCACCTATACCGAAATCGCCCAACTGTTCGGCACCGAAGTGGCCGAACTTGTCGATGGCGTGACCAAACTCACCAATATCGAACTGTCCTCGGCACAAAGCCAGCAGGCGGAAAACTTCCGCAAGCTGTTCATGGCCATGTCCAAAGACCTGCGCGTCATCTTGGTCAAGCTGGCCGACCGGCTGCACAACATGCGCACGATCAAAAGCATGAAGCCGGAAAAGCAGGCGCAAAAAGCCCGCGAAACCATGGAAATCTTCGCCCCCCTCGCCGGCCGCATGGGGATGCAGTGGATGCGCGAAGAACTGGAAGATCTCGGCTTCCGCGTCCTGAACCCCGAGGCGCGCAATTCCATCATCCGCCGCTTCATCACCTTGCAACGCGAAGCGGGCGACGTCGTCCACAAGATCACCGCCGACATCCGCAATGAGCTGGAAAAGGTCCAGATCGAGGCCGATGTCTATGGCCGCGCCAAGAAACCCTATTCCATCTGGCGCAAGATGCAGGAGAAGGACCTCGCCTTCTCGCGTCTGTCCGATATCTACGGCTTCCGCGTCATCTGCGGATCAGTCGCCGATTGCTACCGCATCCTTGGCGTGATCCACCAACGCTGGCGCGCCGTGCCGGGCCGGTTCAAGGATTACATCAGCCAGCCCAAATCCAACGGCTATCGCTCCATCCACACCACCGTCTCCGGCCGCGATGGCAAACGGGTCGAGGTGCAGATCAGAACCAGCGAAATGCACGAAGTGGCCGAGGCCGGCGTCGCCGCGCATTGGTTCTATCGCGAAGGCGTCCGCGCGCGGAACCCCTTCGCCGTCGATCCCGCGAAATGGATCGCAACGCTGACCGAACGCTTCGACGAAGGCGATCACGACGAATTCCTCGAACACGTGAAGATGGAGATGTACTCCGATCAGGTGTTCTGCTTCACGCCCAAGGGCGATGTGGTGCAACTGCCACGCGGCGCGACGCCCCTTGATTACGCCTATGCCATCCACACCCGCATCGGCAATTCCTGCGTCTCGGCCAAGGTCGACGGCATCCGCGTGCCGCTCTGGACCCGGCTCAAGAACGGCCAGTCGGTCGAAATCATCACTGCCGAAGGCCAGCGCCCGCAGGCGTCTTGGATCGACATCGTGACGACAGGCCGCGCCAAGGCCGCGATCCGCAAATCCCTGCGCGAAGAAGACAAGGGCCGCTTCGTCAAGCTCGGTCAGGAACTCGCCCGCGCCGCCTTTGACCATGTCGGCAAGAAGGCCACCGACAAGGCCCTGCGTACCGCGGCCAAGATGCTGGGACTGGCCGATGAAACCGATCTGCTCGCCCGTCTGGGCAGCGCCGAAATCACCGCCCGCCGGGTGGTGGAAACGCTCTACCCCGAACTTGCCCGCGCCCAGGCGGATGAGGTGGATGCCTCCCGCCCTGTCGTCGGCCTGTCCGATGACCAATCCTTCCGCCGCGCCCCCTGCTGCCAGCCGGTACCGGGCGAACGCATCGTCGGCATCACCTATCGCGGGCAGGGCGTGGTGGTCCACGCCATCGACTGCCCCGCGCTTGAGGAATTTGAAGAACAGCCCGGCCGCTGGGTCGATCTGCATTGGCATTCCGGCCGCCACGCCGCTGTCCACACCGTCAGCCTTGAAATAACCATTTCCAACGATGCCGGGGTGCTTGGTCGCATCTGCACCTTGATCGGCGAGCAGAAGGCCAATATCTCCGACCTCAGGTTCACAGACCGCAAACCGGATTACTACCGGCTCATCATCGACGTGGACCTGCGCGATGTCGAACATCTGCACATGGTCATGACCGCACTCGAGGCCGAGACCGATGTCGCCCAGATTTCACGACACCGCGATATGACGCGTAAGCCCTGATCGGGCGCGGGGGGCTAGGTTTTGGTTTTCAAGCGGCGCAACCCACGGACCCTTTGGGGATGGACCCGCGAAATGGTCTACCCCCAGGGCGGATTCCGGCGTGCCACCCAATATGTCCTGCACCGCATGCGCCGCCTGCCCGACAGCCCGCACCGCATCGCACGCGGCGTCTTTGCCGGGTCCATGGTGGGCTTCCTGCCGCTGCCGGGGATGCAGTTCGTGGCGGCTTGGCTGGCGTCACGGGCCGTGAAGGGCAACCTGCTGGCCGCGCTTCTGGCCACCTTCAACACCAACCCGATCACCACGCCCTTCTTCGCCGTGCTGGCGATGTCACTGGGCCACTGGATGCTGGGCATCGAAAAGCCGCTCTCGCCCGAATATATCGGCATGGCCTTTGCCAATGCCGGGGCCGATCTGTGGTTCAACATCAAGGCCATCTTCGGCCCTGAACACGCCCGCTGGGCCGGGCTCGGCCAGTTCTGGCACGAAATCTACCTGCCCTACTTCCTCGGCGCGCTGGGGCCGGGTTTCCTTCTGTCGGGTCTGTTCTACTATCTGACCATCCCGCTCGTGATGGCCTATCAAAAGGCGCGCGACGCCAAATCCAAGGAACGCAGCGAACGCCGTCACAAACTCCGCGAAGCGCTGGCCAATGCCGCGGCCAAGCTCAAGCATCGGGGCGAAAACACCACTGCTCCGGGGGATGACGACGCCGCCGGTCCACCCTAATCTGCCGCTACGACTCGGAACCAGAAGGACAGGCGCGACATGAAACCTCAAGGCCCGCTCAGGCTGGGCGTCAACATCGACCACGTGGCCACCGTCCGCAACGCCCGCGGCAGCGCCTGGCCGGAACCCCTCCGCGCCGCCCTGCTGGCCGAAGCGGCAGGCGCCGACGGCATCACCGCCCACCTGCGCGAAGACCGCCGCCATATCCGCGACGCCGATATCGAGGCGCTGGTCGCCGGCCTGTCGATTCCGCTAAATTTCGAATGCGCCGCCACGGCAGAAATGCAGGCCCTCGCCCTGCGCCACAAGCCCCATGCCGTCTGCCTCGTGCCGGAAAAGCGCGAAGAGCGCACCACCGAAGGCGGGCTTGACGTGGCAGGGGATGACAGCCGCCTTGCTGACTATATCGCCCCCCTGCGTGAGGCTGGCTGCCGCGTCTCCATGTTCATCGGCCACGACCCCCGCCAGATCGAAGCCTCCGCCCGCATCGGCGCGGCGGTCGTGGAACTGCACACCGGCCACTATTCCGAACTTCTGGCCGACGGGCATGACGAGGCTGCCGCCGAGGAACTCGAAGGCCTGCGCCGGGGTGCCAAACTCGCCCACGCGCTGGGGCTTGAGGTACATGCTGGCCACGGCCTGACCTATGACAACGTGGCCCCCATCGCGGCGATGCCCGAGGTGATGGAACTCAACATCGGCCATTTCCTGATCGGCGAGGCGATCTTCCGCGGCCTCGGCCCCGCCATCGAAGAAATGCGTCGCCGCATGGACGAAGCCCGCATGGGCCAAGCATGACACGCCCCCCGCACATGGGGGCGCACGATTTTCCTGCGAAAAATCACGCCCCCACCCCCACCCCCGGCCCTGAATTTTCGCAGAAAATTCGTTGGGCCGAAAAACCCTTGGACCGCAGCAGATGATCCTCGGCATCGGCACCGATCTCGCCAATATCGAACGGATCGAGGCGACCATCGCCCGCTTCGGCGACCGCTTCAAGGATCGCGTCTTCACCGAACGCGAACAGAAGAAGGCCGAATCCCGCCCCCGCGCCATCGCCGCCACCTATGCCAAACGCTGGGCCGCGAAAGAGGCCTGCTCCAAGGCGCTCGGCACCGGGCTACGCATGGGCATCTCGTGGAAGGACATGGCCGTCACCAACCTTCGCTCCGGCCAGCCCGTCATGCACCTTACCGGCTGGGCAGCCGAACGCCTGCGCGACATGACGCCTGCGGGGCATGAGGCGACAATCCATGTCACCCTGACCGATGATCACCCCTGGGCGCAGGCCTTTGTGGTGATCGAAGCCCGCCCGATCCAGCCCCTACAACCCCCCGGAACTTGACTCCCCCGCCCGCTGCGCGCAATTAGCGCCGATCCGGACAGACGGACCCCAATCAGAGTGGACAAAATGGCAGGCAACAAGGCCAAGACCGAAGGCGGCATCGTCGAAACGATCAAGACAGTGCTCTGGGCGCTGGTGATTGCGGGCGTCTTCCGCACCCTGTTCTTCCAACCGTTCTGGATCCCGTCGGGTTCGATGAAGGATACGCTGCTGATCGGCGATTTCCTGTTCGTCAACAAGATGGCCTATGGCTATTCGCGCTATTCCTGCCCCTTCTCGGCCTGCCCCTTCTCGGGCCGCCTGTTGGCCTCCGATCCGGAACGCGGCGATGTCGTCGTGTTCCGCCACCCGGTCAACGGCACCGATTTCATCAAGCGCCTGATCGGCCTGCCCGGCGATACCGTGCAAATGCGCGATGGCATCCTCTATCTGAACGGCGAGGTCGTCCCGCAAACGCCCGCCGGGACATTCGAGGAAATCTATGAAAAGCAAGGCCCGATGGGCCAGCTTCCCCGCTGCGAAAACGGCCCCGTGGGCGAAGGCGGCATCTGCACCTCGTCGCGCTACACCGAAACCCTGCCGGGCGGGCGCACCCATAACGTGCTCAACATCGATACCGGCGGTTTCGCCGACAATACCGATGTCTTCACCGTGCCCGAAGGCCAGTTCTTCTTCATGGGCGACAACCGCGACAACAGCCAGGACTCGCGCTTTGGTCAGGCTGTCGGCGGCGTCGGCTTTGTTCCCGCCGAATTCCTGATCGGCCGTGCCGACCGGATCATCTTCTCCTCTGCCGGCCGCTCCATGCTGTTCTTCTGGACATGGCGCGCCGACCGTTTCTTCAAGGCGGTCGAATGATCGGGCCAAACGTCAGGGCGGTGTTGTGACGACTCAGCGGGTCAAGCTGGCTGCGGAACTCGCGGCCTTCGCGGCCCGGATCGGGCATGACTTCCGCCGCCCGGACCTGCTGGTCCGGGCGGTTACACATTCGTCGATCTCGTCGCAAACCCGCCCTTCCAACGAACGGCTGGAATTCCTGGGCGACCGCGTCCTTGGCCTGTCCATCGCCACCGCCCTGTTTCAGGCCGACGGTCACGCATCTGAGGGCACCCTCGCCCCGCGCTTCAACGCGCTGGTGCGGCAGGAAACCTGCGCCGACGTGGCCCGCGACACGGGCCTTGGCGAGGTGCTGAAACTCGGCCGCTCGGAAATGCTCTCGGGCGGGCGGCGGAAAGAGGCGCTGCTGGGTGACGCGATGGAAGCGGTGATTGCCGCCGTCTATCTGGATGCCGGTTTCGACGCCGCGCGCGATGTGGTCCTGCGTCTCTGGGGCCCGCGCATCGCGGCGGCCTCGCTTGCCGAAACGCGCGATGCCAAATCCAGCCTGCAGGAATGGGCCCAGGCCCGTGGCCTGCCGCCCCCCGCCTATACCGAAACCGGGCGCGAGGGGCCGGATCACCAACCCGTTTTCACCGTCGAGGCACGGCTGGAAAACGGTCAAGCCGCAACCGGGCGGGCAAACGGAAAACGGGCAGCCGAACAGGCAGCAGCGCGCGCGCTGCTCGACCGGATGGAGAAGACCAATGACTGAACCCACCACCAGCGCCGGCCCCACCCGCGCCGGCTTCGTCGCCCTGATCGGCGAACCCAATGCTGGGAAATCCACGCTCCTCAACCGGATGGTGGGTGCCAAGGTGTCCATCGTCACGCACAAGGTGCAGACGACCCGCACCCGCATCCGCGGCGTCTGCATGGAAGGCGCGGCGCAGATCGTTTTCGTCGATACGCCCGGCCTGTTCCGCCCCCGCCGCCGGCTGGACCGCGCCATGGTCGCCGCCGCATGGGGTGGTGCGGCGGATGCCGATATCATCGTTCTTCTGGTCGAGGCGCATCGCGGCCTGACCGGCGGGGTCGAGGCGATCGTCGACAACCTCAAGGACAAGATCCCCACCGGCACCCGTGTCGCGCTGGCCATCAACAAGATCGACAAGGTCAAGGCCGAAACCCTGCTCGCGCTCACCGAAAAGCTGAACGGCGCCTTCCCCTTTGCCAAGACCTTCATGATCAGCGCCGAACGCGGCTATGGCGTGGATGACCTGCGCGAATGGCTGGCGTCTGAGTTGCCCGCAGGCCCGTGGTTCTATCCCGAAGACCAGATCGCCGATCTGCCCATGCGCATGATCGCGGCGGAAATGACCCGCGAAAAGCTGACCCTCCGCCTGCATGAGGAACTGCCCTATCAGCTCACCGTGGAAACCGAAAAATGGGAAGACCGCCCTGACGGATCGACCCGGATCGACCAGATCATCTACGTCGCCCGCGATGGCCACAAGGGCATCCTCCTTGGGGCAAAGGGCGAAACGATCAAAGCCATCGGCCAACAGGCGCGCGCCGAAATCTCCACCTTCCTTGATCGCCCGGTCCATCTGTTCCTGACGGTGAAGGTCCGCCCGAACTGGCTGGAAGAGGCCGAGCGCTATTCCGAAATGGGGCTTGATTTCAAGGATGGCGATTGATCCAACCCCGGAGAAGGCAACAGCCCTCCCCGGCCCCCTTTCATCGCCCAGCCGACAGACCGTCACCCCCGCAATGACCACAGGTGTCCCATGCGCCTGACAACCGATCTTTGGGTTTCCGCCTACCTCACCCGGCTGCGGCTGGCCGACATTCCCGTCTATGTCACCGCCAAGGGCGATGCCACGGCAGGCGCGGTGATCGTGAAATCCGCCACGCTGGACGGGCAGGCAAAGGCCATGCAGCGCAGCTATGACCTGATGACCGGCGCGCGCGTCTGGGTCACCCTGACTGAAGGACCAGAGGTTGAGGTTGACGCCCTTCTCCGCCGCCAGCGCGACCGTGACCCCGATCTCTGGGTGATAGAGGTTGAGGATCGTCAGGGCCGCACCCTGCTCGATGAACCGGGCCTGTCCGACTGATCCCGCACAGACGGGCGCTTGCCCTTCCCGCGCCCCGCGCCGATAGTCGCGCCCATGGAATGGCGGGACGAAGGCGCGCTCTTGTCGGTCAGGCCGCACGGCGAAAGCGCAGCGATCATCGAGGTCTTCACGGCGGAGCATGGCCGCCATGCCGGTGTGGTGCGCGGCGGCACCTCGCGCCGCATTGCGCCCATCCTGCAACCCGGCGCGCAACTGGATGTGGCTTGGCGCGCAAGGCTGGATGATCACATCGGCACCTTCACAGTTGAACCCCTGCGGTCCCGCGCGGGGGTGCTGTCGGACAGGCTGGCGCTGGCAGGCCTGAACGCTATCTGCGCCCTGCTGCGGGTGGCCCTGCCGGAACGCGAATCCCACCCGCTTTTGTGGCGCGCAACCATGCCGCTTCTCGATGCGCTGGAACGCAGCGCCGATTGGCCCGCCGATTACCTGCGCTGGGAACTGCTGCTGCTCGAAGAGCTTGGCTTCGGCCTCGACCTTGGCTCTTGCGCGGTCACAGGCACGCGCGACGACCTCGCCTATGTCTCGCCCAAGTCGGGCCGCGCCGTCAGCCGCGCCGGGGCGGGCGACTGGGCCAGTCGCCTCCTGCCCTTGCCGCAGGTGCTGATGGGCCAAGGCAGCGGCAGCGGCACCGAGATCACGTCCGGCCTCGCCATCACAGGCCATTTCCTGACGCGCGGGTTGGAACCCCTGCTGAACGGTCGCCCCCTGCCCGACTCCCGCGCCCGCCTGCTGGATCTGCTGTCACGTCAGGCGTGACGCTCAGCCCTGCCGCGCCTTCACCCGCTGCCGCCACAGCGTGAACAGCCCCGCCGCCACCACCAGCCCCGCGCCGATGGCCACGTTGGTCCGCAACTCCTCACCGAACAGGAACAACCCGATCCCCGATGCCCAGACAAGTTGCAGATAGGCAAAGGGCTGAATCGCCGACGCCTCGGCCACCGCAAAGGCCTTGATCAGCAGCCAGTGCCCCACGATCGCCGTGCAGCACAACGCCCCCATCCAGCCCCAATCCGGTGCCGTCATCGGTTCCCAGAACCAGACACCCACCAGTGTCATCGCCGCGGCACCCACCGTCCCGGTCCAGAAGAACGACACCGCCGCGCTATCCCCCCGCGCCACATAGCGCGTCATCAGCCCATAGATCGCAAACAGCAGCGCAGAAAGCAGCGGCACCAAAGCCCAGGGCGAAAACACCGCATAGCCCGGCTGCAAAATGATCAGCACACCGACGAACCCGATCATGATCGCCGTCCAGCGCCGCCAACCCACCTTTTCCCCCAAGATCGGCCCCGACAAAGCAGCAATCAGCAGCGGATAGCAGGTAAACACCGCATGGCTTTCCACCAGCCCCAGCTTCACGAATGCAATGACCATCACGCAGACCTCGGTCACCAGCAGCACGCCGCGCACCACCTGCAACCACGGATAGCGCGACCGCACAGCCGCCCGCAGCCCGCCGCCCTCCCGCGCCGCCTCACGCGCAGCCAGCGCCATGACAAAGGCCGCAAAGAACCAGAACCGGATCATCACCACCATGTAGACGTTGTATTCCGTCGCCAGATGGCGCGAGATTCCGTCCTGCACGGCAAAGACCACCGTGGTGGCGATCATCAGCCAGATGCCCAGCGTCGTGTTCTGCACGGTGGCATTGCTGTTCCTGTCCAGCTTCGGCAACCCGCTCATGCCAGCACACCCCCAAGAACCCCAACCGTCATATGCCGCTTCCTTCCATGCCCCGGCAGACGCTCCACCGTGAACCCCGCTTCCGCCAAGGCGCGCCGTACATGGCCCGCCGCCGTATAGGTGGCGAATGTCCCGCCCGCGCCCGTGTGCGCCACCACCGCGCGCATCAGATCGTCTGACCACAGTTCCGGGTTCTTCGCGGGCGAAAAGCCGTCCAGAAACCACGCATCCGCGACCCCGCGCCATTCCGGCAAAGTCTCGCGCGCATCCCCGATAATGACCTCTGCCTCAATGCCCGGCAGATGCAACCGCCGCGCCCCAGCCGCCCATTGCTCCAGCAACGGCCCCGCCACCGCCCGCGCCTCGGGAAATGCCTCCAGCGCGCGCGCCATATCGCCCGCCTCAAGCGGATAGGCCTCGAATGATGTAAACCGCAGCACACCCGGCGCGCCTGTCCCCGCCCAGGCCATCATCAGCGCCAGCAGGTTCAGCCCCGTCCCGAACCCCAGTTCGGCCACATGAAACCCGTCCCGCAACCGCTCCGGCAATCCATTGCCGCGCAGGAACACATGCCGCGTCTCGGCCAAACCATCGGCGAGGCTGAAATACGGGTCGTCGAACCGCTGCGACACCGGCACGATCCCGTCGCGCCAGTCCAGCCCCGCCGATCCCTGTTCCCCGCCCGTCATTTGCCCTAAACCCCAGATTGCGGCGGACCATGGGCAAGGGCGCAAGGAATGGCAAGGGTCGATCTTACAGTCATGGGCGGGGGCATCTTCGGCCTGTCCTGCGCATGGCAAGCCACCCGCCGGGGCGCCCGCGTGCGGGTGATCGACACCGCCCATATCGGTGCCGGATCGTCCGGCGGCCTTGTCGGTGCGCTCGCCCCGCATGTGCCGGAAAATTGGAACGACAAGAAGCAGTTCCAACTGGAAAGCCTGCTCATGGCCGAAAGCTGGTGGTCCGATGTGGCCCAAGCAGGCGGCGTTGATCCGGGCTATCTCCGCTCTGGCCGCCTGCAACCCATCCCCGATGACCGCGCCCTGCACAACGCCCGCGCCCGCATCGCGGAAGCTCAAACCCTCTGGCAAGGCCGCGCCGATTGGCGCGTGATCCCCGCCACCGGCGCGGCATGGGAACCCCACAGCCCAACCGGCTGGCTGATCCACGACACGCTCACCGCCCGCCTGTCGCCCCGCCTCGCCTGCGCCGCCCTCGCCGCCGCCATCCGCGCACAAGGCGGAGAGGTCACCGACGGAACCGCCACACCCGAAGGCCCCACCCTTTGGGCCACCGGCTATGCCGGGCTGGTGGACCTGTCCCAAACCTTCAACCAACCCGTCGGTGCGGGCGTCAAAGGGCAGGCCCTGCTCCTGCAACACGATGCCCGCGACCTGCCCCAGCTTTTCGCCGATGCCCTGCACATCGTTCCCCATGCCGACGGCACCACCGCCATCGGCTCCACCTCGGAAAACACATGGACCGATCCCACCGCCACCGACGCGCAGCTTGACGACATCCTCACCCGCGCCCGCGCTGCCCTGCCCATTCTCGCCGATGCCCCCGTCATCGACCGTTGGGCCGGCATCCGCCCCCGCGCCCGCTCGCGTGCGCCGATGCTGGGCGCATGGCCCGGCAGGCCGGGGCATTTCATCGCCAATGGCGGCTTCAAGATCGGCTTCGGCATGGCCCCCAAAGTGGCCGAGGTGATGGCCGCCCTCATCCTCGACGGGCAGGACAGCATCCCCCCCGGCTTTCGCGTCACCGCGAACCTGGATCAGGCCTTGGGCAAATAACCCACCGGCGCGTTCTCATCGCGCCAATAGTCCAGCGCCGGGCGGTCCAGCACGGCGGTCGATCGCTTGAAGTCACAGATCAACTCGCCATTGTCGGTGGTCGAGGCGACGATCAGGCACTGAAAGATATGGTTCGCCCCGTCATAGACATCGACCAACCCGCGCAGATTGGGCGTCAGCGACGCGTCCAGCGCGAACCCCTCATCCCAGAACCGCAGGATGGGGAAAACCGCATGGCCCACCTGCACCCGAAGGCGCGACTTCCGCCGCAGCTCCCGCTTGCGCGCGGCCTCAAGCCCGTCCCGTATTTCTTTCGGCAGAAACTCGAGCATGACAACCTCCGACCCCCAATTTCAAATCTGCGGTGCAGACGGGCAAAATCAAGGAAACCCCAAGGCGTAACCGGGACGTTAACACTGCGTGACAGTTTTACCGCAGCCCGCACAACCAGCGGTAATCCGCCCGCGGGTTTTGGCGCGCGCACCGCCCCTCCCCCAGTGGACAGCCCCCGCGCAATCGGTTCACTGCCCTCATGACCACGGATCACACCCGAATCGCCCCCCCCGATCATGGCGGCGGAATAGATGCCGCCTGCGCCCGGTGGGGCGGCGCGCGCGGTGATTGGCTTGACCTGTCCACCGGCATCAACCCGCGCCCCTACCCGATCCCGCCGCTGCCCGCAGATGCATGGACCGCGCTCCCCGACCACGCCGCCCATGCCGCGCTGGAACAGGCCGCCCGCCGCTTCTGGGCCATTCCCGACAGCGCCGCCGTGATCGCGGCCCCCGGCGCCTCTGCCCTCATCGCACGCATCCCGGCCCTGCTGCCGCCCGCACAGGTCGCCATTCCCGGCCCCACCTACAACGAACACGCCCGCGCCTTCCGCGCCTGCGGCTGGACCGTTATCGACAGCGCGACCGAGGCCACAGTCATCGTCCACCCCAACAATCCCGACGGTCGCCTCCACCCCGCGCCTGACACCGCCTTCCGCGTGATCGACGAAAGCTTCTGCGACGTGATGCCCGATGCCACCCATATGGGCGAAGCAACCCGCCCCGGCACCCTTATCCTGAAAAGCTTCGGCAAATTCTGGGGCCTCGCAGGCGCGCGTCTCGGCTTTGCTATCGGCGACCCCGCCCTGATCGCCCGCCTGCACCCGATGCTCGGCCCATGGGCCGTCTCCGGCCCCGCGCTGACCATCGCCACCGATGCCCTGTCAAACCCGGCATGGGCCGATGCAACCCGCGCCCGCCTTGCCACAGATGCCGCCCGCCTTGACGCGATGATGCTCACCGCTGGCATCGCACCGCTTGGCGGCACCCCCCTCTTCCGCCTTTATGACACGACCGATGCCGCAGCATGGCAGGACCGTCTCGCCCGCCATCGCATCCTTGCCCGCATCTTCCCCTATTCCCGACGCTGGCTTCGCCTCGGCCTGCCCGATGGCGCAGGCTGGGCCCGCCTTCAGGATGCCTTGGCATGAGCGCGACACTCCTCATCCCCGCTTTGTTGCTGGATGCCGCCTTGGGCGAACCCAAATGGCTCTGGAACCGCTTCCCCCATCCCGCCGTCCTGATGGGCCGCGCCATCAGCTGGGCCGACCGTCGCTTCAACACCGGCACCCAAAAACGCCTCAAAGGCACCGCCACCATGGCCGCTCTGGGGCTTGCCGCCATGGCGCTGGGGCAGGTCATCCACCTGATCCCCGATTTCGGTATCCTTGAAATCATCGCCGCCGCCATCCTGCTGGCGCAGAAATCCCTTGTGCAGCATGTCCGCGCCGTCGCCGATGAACTGCGCCTTTCCCTGCCAGGCGGTCGCCGCACCGTGGCGATGATCGTGGGCCGTGACACCGCCAATCTCGACCGTGCAGGTGTCTCCCGCGCCGCCATCGAAAGCGCGGCGGAAAACCTGTCCGACGGCGTCATCGCCCCCGCCTTCTGGTTCCTGATCGGCGGCCTGCCGGGGCTGATGCTCTACAAGATCACCAACACCGCCGACAGCATGATTGGCCATCGCACCCCCCGGCACGAAGAATTCGGCTGGGCCGCCGCCCGCTTTGACGATCTGCTGAACCTGATCCCCGCCCGCCTGACCGCGCTGCTGATCGCGCTCACCCATGGCTGGACCGATCCCCGCCCGATCCTGCGCGACGCGCCCCTCCACCGCTCCCCCAATGCCGGCTGGCCCGAGGCGGCGATGGCCGTCGTCCTGAACACCGCCCTCTCCGGCCCCCGCGCCTATCACGGCGAGATGCGCGATTACCCGTGGGTCTGGGCCGAGGGTCGCCGCGACCCCGGCCCCGATCAGATCGACGCCGCCTGTTCCGCCCTCTGGCGCACCTGGGCGGCCTTCCTTGCCCTTACCACCCTCATCGCGATCATCTGATCACGCCCCGGTTGCGGCCCCTTGCCCCAGCGCATACCCTCGCCCCACCTTGCCAGAGTGATCCAATGCGCCTTCTCGCCACCCTTGCCGCCCTTGCCCTGCCCATCCCCGCCCTTGCCGCCCCCTGCGGCGGCGAATTCGGTGACTGGGTCAACGCCACCAAGGCCGAGGCCGTCGCCACCGGCATCCCCGCTGAAACCGCCGATGCCTTCTTCGCAGGCCTGACCCCCGATCCCCGCGTGATCAAGGCCGACCGGTCCCAAGGCGTGTTTCGCAAAAGCTTTCTGGAGTTTTCGCAAAGCCTGATATCGCGCGATCGTCTGGTCCGTGGCCGTGCGCTGGCAGACCAATGGGATACGATCTTTGACAGGGCCGAGTCCGAATACGGCGTCTCGCGCGGTATCCTCTTGGCCTTCTGGGCCTTTGAAACCGATTACGGCGCGGTGCAGGGCGATTTCAACACGCGCCGCGCACTGGTCACCCTCGCCCATGATTGCCGCCGCCCCGAATTGTTCCAGCCACAGGTCATGGCCGCGCTGGAGATGCATCGGCTGGGCGAGTTTGACCTTGAAACCACAGGTGCCTGGGCGGGCGAAATCGGCATGGTCCAGATGCTGCCGGGTGACATCCTCGCCCGTGGCGTGGATGGCGATGGCGACGGTCTGGTCACGCTGAAAACCTCGGTCCCCGATGCGCTTTTGTCCGGGGCCAAGATGCTGCAACACCACGGCTGGCGCGCGGGCGAGCCTTGGCTGCAAGAGGTGATCCTCCCAGAAACCTTCGATTGGGATCTGACCGGCCTTGATACCGAACTTCCCGCCGAACAATGGGCTGCGATGGGCGTGCAGATCCGCGGTGGTGTGGTGGAAAACGGCCTTCCCGCCTCGATCCTGCTGCCGCAAGGGCGCAAGGGACCGGCCTTCCTCATTTACCCGAATTTCCGCACCCTGTTCGACTGGAACAAAAGCTTCGTCTATGTCACCACCGCCGCCTATTTCGGCACCCGTCTCATGGGGGCAGAGCCCTATCTGGCCGGCAACCCCGACCCCGCACTCAGCCTTGACCAGATGAAGGCGCTGCAAACCCGCCTTGCTGCGCTGGGCCATGATGTCGGCGCCATCGACGGCATCCTTGGTGCCGCCACCCGCATCGCGGTGCAAAAGGAACAGTCCCGCCTCGGCCTGCCCGCCGACGCCTGGCCCACTGCCGACCTTCTTGACCGTCTCTAAACCGGCAGAAACCACAGCGCCAGAAACGGCCCCTTGCCCGACCGCATCGCATGGCGAATGCCGGGCGGGTTATAGACCGCCCCCGTCATCCCCGGATCGGTCCAGTCCATGCCGGCATTCCACCATTCCCCGGGGGCCAGCGACAGATAGACCTCCTCGGGCGGATGGTCGTGATCGACATAGGTCACGCCGGGGGCCATGACCGTGGCCCCGATCCACAGATCGCCCCGCTCCTCCAACCCGCCCGGCCCAAGGATCATCGCATTGGCATGGCCGTCCCAGAACGCCCGGTCCGCCGGATCAGCCGACAGCCGCCGCTTCCATTCCAGCCCGTCCACCAGCGCGCCCAGCGCATCCGACAGCGCCTCTCGCGGGCTTCCCGCCGCCGCATCCAGCGCCGCATCCAGCCATCCGCAAACGGGCAGAGCCACGGGCGAAACCGCACCTGCATCACCCACCCCGTCACGGCACCGCCCGAACACCCGCGCGCCTGCCGCCGCCGCCGCAGAACCCGCCCCGACTGACGCCAGCATCGCCGCCTCTGCCGCCTCAAGAAATCGCTGAACCGCCGGATCGCGCATCACACCCACCACGCTTGCCACCTTGCAAAACCCTGCCCCGCCCCCGCGCGCATCGCAACTCCGTTTCCGACACAGCCTGTTAACCAACGCAGCAGTCCAACCTTTACAACCCACCGCGCCGTTGCCATCTTAGTTCTCCGATAGTCCAATTTCAGAACGATCACCAAAAAAGAACCCGGCGCAGGTGCAACTGCGCCGGGTTTCCTTTTTCACGGGCTTACTGCCCGATCCAAAGGCGCAGAACGGAAACCAGCAGCGTTCCCGCCGCAATGATGACCATCCACTTCCGATAGGCCTCCAACTTCAGCCCAATCACCTCCGTCCACCGCAAAGGATTGCGGCAAGGGCATGCTAACCGGGCGAATGTGAATAAAACCTTAGGGATCACATCCCGTGCAGGGGCTTTTGCCGCCGCCGCCAGACCACCGCCGCCTGTGCCGCCGCGCGTGTCAGGCCCAGCCAATCCTGCACAACCACCGCCAGATCGGCCCCGTCCGGCACCACCAGCGAAAGCTGCGTTTCGCCTTCGGCAATCTCCAGCCGCCCCTGCGGATGCGCCCGCATCCACGCCGCCCGCTCGGCCTCCGTCGCCCGCACGGCAAAGCGCTGCGTCAACCGCACTCTGCCCCCTGCCTCTTCTGCCATGAACTCCGGCGCTTCGGCCCCGTCGCGGGCAAAGACAACCGCCCCCACCTGCTCCACGCCCACACAGCCCGCCGCCCGCAATGCCGCCTCGATCGTCACGCGACCAAGGCCTCGGCCTTCTTCAGGTCAACGCTCACCAGCTGGCTCACGCCCTGCTCCTGCATCGTCACGCCAAACAGCCGGTCCATCCGCGCCATCGTCACCGCATGGTGGGTGATGATCAGGAACCGCGTCTCCGTCCGCCGCGCCATCTCATCCAGCAGATCGCAGAACCGCGTCACGTTGGCATCGTCCAGCGGCGCATCCACCTCATCCAGCACGCAGATCGGCGCGGGGTTCGCCAAAAACACCCCAAAGATCAGCGCCAGCGCCGTCAGCGTCTGCTCCCCCCCGGACAGCAGCGACAGCGTCGCCAGCTTCTTGCCCGGCGGCTGGCACATGATCTCCAGCCCGGCTTCCAGCGGATCGTCGCTTTCCACCAGCACCAGTCGCGCCTCACCGCCGCCGAAAAGATGGGTGAACAGCGTGGTGAAATTGGCATTCACCTGCTCGAACGCGGTCAAAAGCCGCTCCCGCCCTTCGCGGTTCAGGCCCGAAATCCCCGCCCGCAGCTTCTTGATCGCTTCTTCCAGATCGGTCTTTTCGCCAAGCAGCGCGTCATATTCGTCCGACACCGCCTTGGCATCTTCCTCGGCGCGCAGGTTCACGGCCCCTAGCGCCTCGCGCTGCCGCTTCAACCGGTTCACTTCGGCATCCAGCGTCTCGGCATCCGGCATCTTGTCCGGGTCCGCCTTCAGCGTGTCCAGCAATTGCTGCGGCTCGCTGTCCGTCTCTTCCAGAATCCGCTCGGCGGCATAGGCCACCGTTTCACGCGCCGCATCCATCCGCGCTTCGGCCCGCGCCCGCGCCTCGCGCGCCTCACCTGCCGCGCGCTCGGCCTCGCGCTCTGCGGTCATGGCCGCGCGCAGCGCGGCCGCCGCCTCGGCCAGCGCATCCGCTGCCACCCGCCGCCGTTCTTCGGCCACGGCAATCGCCTCGGCCAATTCCTCGCGCTTGATCGCAATCTCTTCCGGCGCGGCGCTGGCCTCGGCCAGTTCCTCCTCGGTCTCTGCCTTGCGCTCGGCCAGTTCGGCAATGCGCTTTTCCGCGGTCTCCAGCCGGTGCTTCCAGCCCGACAGTTCCTTCACCGCCTCTTGCCGCCGCCGCACCCGCGCCTCGCCCTCGCGGCGCAACTCGTCCAGCGCCGACCGCCGCGTCAGCATGGCCAGACGCGCCGCCTCCACCGCCACCTTGGCCGCTTCCACAGCATCCCGCGCAGCGTCCAGATCGCCCAGATCGCCCATCGCCGCCTCGGCCTCGCGCAGACGCGCCCGCGCGGCCATCGCCTCATCCTCATAGCGCGACACTGCCAGCCGCGCCGCCTCCAGCTTGCCCCCGGCAATCGACCGGTCCGCCTCGGCCCGCGCCGCCGCACGGTTCGCCTCGGTCACCCGCCCATCCGCCGCCCGGCGCGCATCGCGCGCCATCTGATCGGCGCGCGACAGATCCATGAGCCGCCCCTGCAAGGCCTCATGCGCCTGCCGCGCGCCCTCGGCCTTGGCGGCCACCTCTTCCAGATCGCGCTTCAACTGCACAAGCCGGTTCAACTGTTGCAACCGCAGCGCCGCCGCTGACGGCGCATCCTCGGCCCCCGCGCGGAACCCGTCCCAGCGCCACAGATCGCCCTCGCGGCTCACCAGCCGCTGCCCGGGCAAAAGCGCGGCCTGCAACGCCGCCCCCTGTGCCCGGTCCACCAACCCGATCTGCCCCAGCCGCCGCGCCAGCACGCCGGGCGCCTTCACATGGGCCGACAGCCGCGCCACCCCGGCAGGCAGGCCCTGCGGCACAGCATAATCCGCCAGCACCGCCCAGCCCGACCGTGCCTCTGCCCCCACTTCCGGTGCGCGCAGATCATCGGCCAGTGCCGCGCCCAGAGCCTTCTCAAACCCCGGCTCCACCTCCAGCCGGTCCAGCAACTGCGTCCCCGCGCTGCTTTCCCGCTCGACCAGACGCGCCAGCGCCGCCACCTCGGCGCGCAGCGCATTGGCCTCGCCCTCGGCCGATGACCGCGCCGCCCGCGCCTCGGCCTCGCGGCTTTGCGTCTCGGCCCGCGCCACCTCGGCCTGCTCCAAAAGCGCCTCGGCCTCCTCGGCCTGCGCCATCGCCACGGCCTGCGCTTCTTCGGCCGCCTCGAACGCCTCGGCCGACAGCGCCAGCGCCTCGGTCGCGCCCTCCACCGACTCGCGCGCGCCGCCCGCCTGCGCCTCGGCCTTTTCCAGCGTTGCCCGCGTATCGGCCAGCAGACGCTGCGCCGATTGGTACCGCGCCGCCAGCCGCGCGCTGTCTTCGGTCGCCTGCGCCAACAGCGCCTCGCGATCCCCCAGCACCGCCCCCGCCGACCGGGCCAACTCGCCCGCCTCGGCCAACTTGTCCTCATGCCCGTCATGGGCGCGGACCAGCTGCTCGATCTCCCAATCCAGCCGAGAAATCGTTTCGCCGGCGTCGCGGTTCAGCCCCGCCTCGCGCTCCATGTCGCGCACCAGCTGCTCGATCCGCCCGCGCAGCGTGTCGATCATCTGCCGCGCCCGCGCCTCCTGCTCGGCCAGCCCGTCGCGCTGCACCGACAGCCGTTGCAGGATGGCGCTGGCAATGGCCTCTTCCTCGCGCCGCGACGGCAGCACATCCTCGCGCCCCTCGCGTGCCTTGCCCGCCGCCCGCGCCGCCGCCTCGGCCTGGCTTGCCGCCACCAGCCGCGCGCGCAGCACGCCCTCGGCCTCGGCCCGCGCCATATCCGCCTCACGCCAGCGCCGATACAGCAGCATCCCCTCCGACCGGCGCAACTCTTCGCCGATCTCGCGATAGCGCGCCGCCTGCTTGGCCTGCCGGGTCAGGGTCGACAGTTGCTGCGCCAACTGCTCCAGCACATCATCCACGCGCAGCAGGTTCTGCTCCGCCCCCTGCAGCTTCAACTCCGCCTCGTGCCGCCGCGCATAAAGGCCCGAGATTCCCGCCGCCTCCTCCAGCACCCGCCGCCGCGCCTTGGGCTTGGCGTTGATCAGCTCGGAAATCTGCCCCTGCCGCACCAGCGCCGGGCTGTGCGACCCGGTCGAGGCATCCGCAAACAGCATCTGCACATCGCGCGCCCGCACGTCCTTCGCGTTGGCCTTATAGGCCGAACCCGCATCCCGCGTGATCCGCCGCACGATCTCGATCTGATCCGCCTCGTTGAACCCCGACGGCGCCAGCCGGTCCTGATTGTCGATCACAATCGCCACTTCGGCAAAATGCCGCGCGGGCCGCGTGGCGGCGCCGGCAAAGATCACATCCTCCATCCCGCCGCCACGCATCGCCGTGGGCCGGTTCTCGCCCATCACCCAGCGCAGCGCTTCCAGCAGGTTGGACTTGCCGCATCCGTTCGGCCCGACCACACCCGTCAAACCCTCATGGATCACCAGATCCGTGGGGTCGACAAAGCTTTTAAAGCCGTTCAGGCGCAGCCGGGTCAGGCGCAAGGCGGGAAATCCCTCGTGATTCCGTCAAACCCGCATGGTCCCCGCGATCCCCGCCCCCGTCAACCGCCCCAACCCCGCATATCGTCAGTCCCGCGCCCTTATCCCCAAGATATTGCGAAAACGGGCGGCAACCTCGATCCTATAACCCAATCTCGCACCCGCCGCTTCATCTTGGCTCAAATACCCAAATGCCACCAAAGCCCCATAGAAACCCGGCCCGAAAAGAAGCGCTTCCCTCTCCCTTCTTCGGGGCGAGGGAGAGGGGTCTCCCCTTCCAACGGCCACTGAACCGCATTACCCTCCCCCCATGATCCCACCCTATTCCGGGCGCTGCCTCTGCGGTGCCGTCACCTATCGCTGCGATGCCCCGCCGCTCTGGCAGATGCACTGCCACTGCGACAGTTGCCGCCGCGCGACCGGGGCGGCCTTTGCCTCCTTCTTCGGCGTGGCCGATGGCGCATGGGCCTGGACAGGCATCACCCCCGCCACCTTCACCTCTTCCCCCGGCGTCACGCGGCAGTTCTGCCCGACCTGCGGCACGCCCATGGCCTACCGCTCCGATCGTTTTCCCGGTGAACAGCACTTCTACGCGGGCACCCTCGATGATCCCGGCCTCTACAAACCCAGTGCCCATGTCCATTTCGCCGAACACCTCGCTTGGGCGAACCTTCAGGATGACCTGCCCCGCCATGACCGCACCGATGACACCCCAGCGCGCGGTTGATCCCTATGACTGGTCCGCGCTGCTGTCCCTGCTCCACCGGGCCTTCGCCAGCATGGAGGGCATCATTGACCCGCCTTCGTCGCTCCATAGCCTCACCGCCACAGGCATCGCCGAACAGGCGCGCAAGGGTGAGGTTTGGGTGATCGGCCAACCCGCCCTTGCCTGCGTCTTCCTCACACCGAAACCGGACGCGCTCTATCTCGGCAAACTGGCCGTGGACCCCACGCATCAGGGCCACGGCCATGCCCGCGCGCTTGTGGAACTTGCCGCACACCGCGCCCGCGCCCTCGGCCTGCCGGTGCTGGAACTTCAGACCCGCATCGAACTCACCGCCAATCATGCCGCCTTCCGCCGCATGGGTTTCGTCAAGACCGCCGCCACCGCCCATCCCGGCTACAACCGCCCCACCACCCTGACCTTTCGCCGCGCGGTCTGACAGCCTGTCAGGGCGACCCGGATCAGGGCGCTTCAGACCTGAACACCCCGAGTTCCAGCACTCCTGATCAAGGCGTTAACCTTAACGATTTCCGGACAGAGAGCCCGCTGCGTATGCACAGCTGTCTGCACCGCGCGCTGCACCAAGCGCTGCACGGCCCAAACCTGCCATCCCGCCCTTGCAGCCGCAGGTTAACCATATACCTTTCGGGTCCACAGCAACCGACAGGCGATCCTCGCATGCTTACCCTTCTCGGCATTCCCGGCGCATTGCGCGCGGCCTCCACCAACCGCCTCCTGCTGGCCGAGGCCCGCCGCGCCTTTGGCGATGCCAACCACACCGAAGCCGATCTTCGCTTGCCGCTCTTTGACGAAGACCTTGAAATCGCAGAAGGTTTTCCTCCCGGCGTGCTGGCGCTGCATGCGCAGATCACCGCCGCAGATGCCATCGTCATCGCCACACCCGAATACAACAAGGCCCTGCCCGGCGTGCTGAAGAACGCGCTTGATTGGGTCTCCCGCGTGCCGGGCGCGGCGTGGCGCGACAAACCGGTTGCCATCATGTCCGCCGCCGATGGCCGCGCCGGGGGGGAACGGTCGCAATACTCCCTCCGCCTCTGCCTAACCCCCTTCCGCCCCCGGCTGATCACTGGACCGGAAGTGATGATCGCAAGCTCCAGAAAAGCCTTCGATGACAATGGCTTGCTGACCGATGACCGCAGCCGGAAAACGCTGTCAGAGCTCATGTCCATCCTGCGGGCCGAGGCGATGCGCCCCCCCGCCTGACCCCACTACCCGCGGATACGGTCCAGTTCTTCCAGCACATCCAGCAACTGCCCGGTCGATACTGGCTTGGTCAGCACCCGGTCAGTTCCCGCCTGTTCGAACCGCGTGCGCTCGTCGCCGATGGCGGCGGCTGTCATGCCGATGATGGGGCAGGTCACCCCCCGCGCCCGCAGCAACGATGTCAGATCATCACCCCCCATTTCGGGCATGAACAGATCCGTCAACACCACATCTGGCTGAAACGTCTCTTGCATGGCCAGCGCGGCCACTCCGTTGCGCACCCATTCCACCTGCCCGAACACCCTGCGCAAGCGGGCGACCAGAAGCTCGCCGATCAGATCGCTGTCCTCTACGATCAGCACCCGCCGCGAACGCCAGGTTGCCGTCCTGTCCACCACCTCACCCGGGCCCGGTGCCACAACCGCCTCCTGCGGCGGCGGTTCGGCCAACGGCACGGTCAGGCAGAACACCGATCCCCCACCATCGCCATTCCGATGCTGCACCGTCCCGCCCAGCAATTCGATCGAGGATTTGGTGACATAAAGCCCAAGCCCCGACCCATCGACCTGCGCCGTGCGCGACCCTTCGCCCCGCCGAAAGGCTGCAAACAGATGCAGCTGCATCGCTTCCGGAATCCCCGCGCCATCATCGCTGACCTGCCACAGCGACCGGCCCCCCGCACCATCTGACACTTCGCTGTAACTCACGGTAATCGCACGGCAACCGGAATGCAGGATCGCATTTTTCACCAGGTTCGACAGCGCCTGCATCAGGCGCACCCGGTCGGACAGCCGCAGCAATCCCGCCTCGGGCGACAGCACAAGATCAAACTTGATCCCCTTCGGCTCGGCCATCAGCAGAAAGGTGTTCCGCACCGTTTCCGCAAGATCCTTGGGTCGGAACGGCTCCATCCGCACGGGCAGGTTCTCCAGCGGCCGCACGGCCTGTCGCATATCGGCAAGCACCGACAGCAACTGCTCGCTCACGGCCCGCAGGCGCGGCCCCATATCCTCCCAGCGCGCGCCGCCCTCCAACTCTTCGACCAGCATCGAAATCACCGAGGCCGGTGTTCGCAACTCATGCGACACGATGGAAAACATCCGCGTCTGCCGGTCTTGCTGTTCCGACAACCGCGCCAATGCCTCGGCCAGCGCCTCCTCGCGCCCATGATCCGCCGTCAGGTCGATCAGGGTGCCAAAGGCAAGGTGGCGGTCGCCATTCCCCCGGTCATAAGCCGCATGAACGCTCAGGTATTTCTTTGGCGCGTCGTCCTTCCAGACTGTCGCCTCGGCCAAAAGAAAGGACAGCGTCCGTGTCGGGCTTGTCCGGTCGGCCATGGCCAGTTGGATGTCGTGCCGATCCGCAGGTGCCACGCGCCCCAACAGGTCATCCAGGCAGAACCGCGCCGGCATGCCAAGCATCTCTGCCGCCACCTCATCAACCTGCACGGCACCAGAGTTGGTATTCACCACGAAATGCCCGATCGTCGACAGTGCATGCACCCGCACCATCCGCTCGATCGTCTCAAGGCTTTCGCGCCGTTCAGTCGTTGCCTGATGGCGTTGCAAGAGCAGCACATAGATCAGCGCCAGCAGCAGAAGCGAAATCACCTCCAGCCGCATCACATCGGGCGAAGTGACAGGGATCTGCACCAGAAACTCACCCGTGATCGCAACATAGGCGATCACCCCGATCACATTCGCCAGGATCGCGGCATAGACCGGGGCCAGCAGCGTGACAGCCAGCGCCAGCAATTCCACATCCAGCGTCGGATGTACCGAATAGCCCATCACCCGCAGCACGCCCAGCACCACAAAGGCCGGCAACACCAGTTGCGCCACCCGCAAGTTGCGGCGATTGGGCCGGTCCAACAGCACAAGCGTCAGCACCGCCCCACACAGCGCGATCCGCACGGTGCGAAACAGGCCGATCTGCAACATCGTCAGCGTTCCGGTGCTCGGTCCGGTCCAGGCCGGATCGTACAGCAGCGCCAGCACGCCCGCGACCACCAACCCCGCAAAGACCACATAAGCGCCGGTTGTGGACAGGGACAGGATCAGATCATACCGCAGCGCCCCTTTGGCCCACCGCGCCGCCACATAGCGACCGACCAGCCCTGCCAGCACCGCCGGAACGGCATTGAGCACCATCGACCAAAGCAAAAAGGACAACACCCCCGGCCCGGCGGGCAGATAATCCGCTTCCAATTGCCAGCGCAGCAGGAAGGCCAGCGTGAAGGCCAGCGCAAAGGCCACCAGCGGCACAAAAAGCAACCGACGCGGAAAGACCGCCATGCCCAGCAGGATCGCAAAGACAGACTCGCTCGGCAGCAGGTCCAGCACCGCCCCATGATCCGCGGCGCGGACCTCGGCCAACGCCAGAAACACGGTCAGCACAACCGATGCCACCACGAACAGCAGCGACGCGCGCAGCGGTGCCTGCATCAGCGATTGTCGGAAAAAGGCAAGCCTCGGCGCCGCAAGGACCGCAAAAAGCCCTTCCGGCCCGGTTCGGCCCGGCGCGCTGCTTGTCCGCATGTCGTGCCTGTCCTGACCCTTTCAACGCCCCTACGTCAGTGTAGCCTGATTGTTTGTCCATTAGAAATGCCAACAAAAGGATGCCCACGCCTGCCTTTGGCCGGGGCATCAAAGGCCAGATCAGGCTTCCGCGAACGCTGAAAGGCGCGGCTCTTTGCAGGCGCAGCATCGGTTTTGTTCAAATTCTGTGCAGTTTTGTCCGCTGGTCTTGGCAATTTCACGCCATCCAATTCACGCCCAGTTGAACGCGCCTTGCAGTCGGCTTCCCCTGTCCCCTATATCCGCCGCTGAGTCGCGCGGTCTGAGGCGCGGGAAAAAACCTTTGGGTTATAGACCTCTATGACGATTACAGGCACCACCACCTCCGGGCTGTCGCGGCGGGACTTCCTCTCTGTTGCAGGGGCTATGCTGCCCGTTTCACTGGTCGCGCTGCCCGCGACGGCCTTTGCACAAGAAACGACCACCGCGCCCGCCGCCGCCCCGGTTGCGGCAGCGCAGCAATTTTCCTTCGATCTTCTGACCGAAGAGATGCGCGTCCTCAGCACGCAGCCGCATGTCACCGCCGCCGCGCCCGAAGGGTTTCTTGGCGATCTGGATTACGATGACTATCGCCTGATCCGCTTCAACGATGACAGCTCGCGCTGGACCGGCGAGAAAACCCGCTTCCGCCTTGCCGCCTTCCATATGGGCTGGCTGTTCCCCGAACCCGTCCGCCTGTTCGAAGTTTCCGGTGGTCTGGCGTCCGAGATGCTGTTTTCCACCGATGATTTCGAATACCTCAACGATCTGGCCGCCCGCGTGCCCGAACATGCCGAACTGCCCGGCGTGGCGGGTTTCCGGCTGAACCATCCGCTCAACCGCCCCGACAAATGGGATGAACTGGTGGCCTTCGTCGGTGCGTCCTATTTCCGCGCGCTTGGCCGCAATTCGGCCTATGGCCTGTCGGCACGGGGTCTGGCGCTGAACACCGCAACCGCCCAAAGCGAAGAATTCCCCCGCTTCTCACGCTTTTACATGGAACGTGACGTCGCCGGCGGCGACAGCATCACCGTCTATGCCACGCTCGAAAGCCCCAGCGTGACCGGGGCCTACCGCTTCGTCATCACCCCTGGGACAGAGACGGTGATGGATGTCACCTGCCGGCTGTTCTTCCGTCAGGACGTAGCCGAACTGGGCGTCGCACCGCTCACCTCGATGTTCCTCTTCTCGGAAAAGAACCGCGCGGAGTTTGATGACTACCGCCCCAATGTCCATGACAGCGACGGTCTGCGCATCCTGCGCGCCGACGGCGATGTGATCTGGCGGCCGCTGAACAACCCGCCGCGCCTGACGGGCAGCTATTTCGCGGAAACCGCGCCGCGCCGGTTCGGCCTGCACCAGCGCGACCGCAGCTTTGACAGC
The DNA here is from genome assembly GCA_022843025.1 of Paracoccaceae bacterium. Taxonomy (GTDB): domain Bacteria; phylum Pseudomonadota; class Alphaproteobacteria; order Rhodobacterales; family Rhodobacteraceae; genus Paragemmobacter. The sequence continues at coordinate 334,511 of JALHOL010000005.1, forward strand.
TATCAGGATACCGGCGCCCGCTATGAACGCCGTCCGTCGCTGGATGTCGAACCGCTGGGCGATTGGGGTGCGGGCAATGTCCGCCTTGTGGAAATCCCGTCGGATCTGGAAGCCAACGACAATATCGTCGCCTATTGGGTGCCCGAAGCCCCGGCCAAAGCCGGTGATGCACGGGAATTCGCCTATCGCCTGCACTGGGGCGACCTTGCCCATGACTCGGGCGAACCCTTGGCCTATGTATTCGAAACGCGCTCTGGCCATGGCGGCTTTGCCGGGGTCGAAGTGCAGCAGGGCACGCGCAAATTCGTGGTGGACTATCGCGGCGGGCTGATCGGCCCACTGGGTGGTGACACCGAATTGGAACCCGTTGTCACAATCGCCAACGGGGAAGTGACCAGCAAGGTGCTGGAAAAAATCGCCGACACAGATATCTGGCGTCTGGTGATCGACATTACCGCCGAAGACGACGCCGTCGTCGAACTTTCGGCGCATCTGGCGGGGTTTGACCGCCGCCTGACGGAAACCTGGCTCTATCAGTGGATCAACGCGAAATGATGGAAGTCGCGAAGCCGGAACAGTTCGACCTCGACCGTTTGGCCGAGCAGTTGGGAAAACTTCCCGACGCGCCGCTTGCAATGCCGGTGCAGGAACTGGAAGCCGCCCCGCAGGCCGCAGGCCTGTTCTCTGCCCTGCGCCCGCGCTTTGCGCGCTTGCGGAAGGCCGGGCACTAGGGCGTGGGGGCCAAGGTCGATCCTGACCGCCGGGTGTATGTGACGCGCACCCTGACCCTGACGGCCTCTTTCCTTGCCGCCGGGCTTGGTTTCATCGTCTTTCTGCAATTCGGCGCGTCGGACGGGTTTGACAGCTTTGATGTGCTGCGCGCCGCCCTGATCTTTGCCTCCACCTTCTGGCTGGCATGGGGAGCCTTCACCGCGCTTCTGGGCCTGACGTCCCGCCCGCCCGCCGTGCCGCGCGATCCCGGCCCGATCCGCGCGATGACCGCAATCCTTGTCCCCGTCTACAACGAAGACCCGGTCGCCACTTTCGCCCGCATCGCCGCGATGGATGCCTCGCTGCGCGCCACAGGCTTTGGCGACCGCTTCCATTTCGCCATCCTGTCCGACACCCGCAATGATGAGGTGGCAGCCCGCGAACGCATATGGTTCTTGCGCCTGCTGGCCGATACGCATGGCGAAGGCCGCATCTTCTATCGCCGCCGCGCCCAGAACAAAGGCCGCAAGGCCGGCAATATCGAAGATTTCATCAAACGCGCCGGGGCGGCGTATCAGTATGCCATCATCCTCGATGCCGACAGCCTGATGGAAGGCGCGACGATGGTGGAAATGGTCCGCCGGATGCAGGCCGCGCCCGATCTTGGCCTGTTGCAAACCCTGCCCACGATCATCCGTGCGAAATCGCGTTTTGGCCGCACGATGCAATTCGCCGGGGCCTTCTATTCCCCCATCTTCGCGCGCGGTCTGGCCATGATGCAGGGCCGCACGGGCCCCTTCTGGGGCCATAACGCCATCGTCCGCATGGATGCATTCGCCCAAAGCTGCGGCCTGCCGGAACTGTCGGGCCGCCCGCCCTTTGGTGGCCATATCCTGTCGCATGATTATGTCGAAGCCGCTCTCCTTGCCCGCGCGGGCTGGACAGTCCGGGTGGATGACGATCTGCAAGGCAGCCATGAGGAAGCCCCCGAAAACATCATCGACCACGCCAAGCGCGACCGCCGCTGGTGCCAGGGCAACCTGCAACATTCCCGCCTGATCTTCGCCCCCGGCCTGAAAGGGTGGAGCCGCTTTGTCTTTCTCCAAGGCATTCTCGCCTATATCGCCCCGGTGTTCTGGCTGGCCTTCCTTGCCGCCTCCATTGCTGCGCCGCTCTTTGCACCGCCGATCGACTATTTCCCCATCGAATACTGGCCCTTCCCGGTGATCCCGGTCAGCCAGGTGTCCAAGGCGCTGCTGCTGGCGCTTGGCGTGGGCGGTCTGTTGTTCCTGCCCAAGATGCTCATTCTGCTGGATGCCGCCCTGCGCCGCCGCGTGCGCGGCTTTGGCGGCACGATCCGCGCCTTGCAATCGACGCTGACGGAACTGCTCTTCTCCTCCATCACCGCCCCCATCTTCCTGATGTTCCAAACCCGCTCGGTGCTTCAGGTGCTGCGCGGGGCCGATGGCGGCTGGCCGTCGCAGACGCGCGGCGATGGCACCCTGTCCTTCCGCGATGCCTGGGCCGCCTCGCATTGGATCGTCACCACCGGCGCCATCGTTCTGGCCTTCGCGCAGGCACTGTCGCCGCAGCTGGTGCCGTGGCTTTTGCCCGTCGCGCTGCCCATGGTTCTGGCGCCCCTGCTGATCTCGTGGTCCTCGCGCCCCAGCCGGACTGCGCTTTTCGCCATTCCCACTGAACAGCAACCCCCGGCCATCATGGCCCTGCATGACCGCATCCTCGCCCGGTGGGAGGCTGATCTGCCAGACCGTGCCGCTGCCTGACCCGCGCACGCGCAGCATTCTGCCGCCGCACCGCAGCGCCCCTTGCACATAATGGCCAGAGCGGGCAAGACCCCCGCCAGCCCGGAGATACCCGGCCAAGCGGTGACCCATGCCCGACTCTGCCACTCCCGTCCGGATCCCTTCGACCCGCGATCCCCGCCTTGATGTGTTTCGCGGCATCTGCCTGGTGATGATCTTTCTCAACCACGTCCCCGGCACGGTGTTCGAAGATTACACCTCGCGCAATTTCGGCTTCTCCGACGCGGCCGAGGGGTTCGTCCTGATGTCTGGCATCGCGGCAGGGCTGGCCTATTCCGCCGATTTCCGGGCCACCTCCATGCGGCTCTGGACCGGGCTCGCCCGCGTGTGGCGCCGGGTGTGGACGCTCTACCTCGTGCATATCCTGGCCACCTTTGCCGCCCTTGCTGCCGCCTCGGCCGTGGCGCTGTGGTTGGGCAATTCGGAGCTGCTGTTCGAGAACCAGATGAAATGGGTCTGGCTCGACCCGCTTCGTACCCTGATCGGTCTGGTCATCCTGACCCACCAGTTCGGCTATGTGAACATCCTGCCGCTCTACCTCGTGCTGCTGGCTGTCGCACCCGTGCTGCTGTATCTGGCATGGCGCACTCCGCTTTGGCTGATGGCCGTGTCGGTCGCGGTGTGGCTGGCTGCGGGCATCTGGCGGCTTGGGCCACCCAATTACCCAACCTCGGGCGTGTGGTTCTTCAACCCGCTGACCTGGCAGGTGATCTTCATCACCGGCCTGCTCACCGGGGTGGCGATGAAGGATGGGCGGCGCTTCGTTCCCATCCGCCGCTGGCTACAGGTTCTGACGGGTGTCTTCCTTGTCTATGCCGCGCTGTCGGTGCAGTTTCCGGCGGTGTCAAAGGTCACCGGCCACACGCTCTGGCTGGCCAAGGAAACCTTCCACCTGCCCTGGAACCTGACCGCCTTCGACAAGACCTATGTGACAGGCCCGCGCCTCCTGCACATCCTCGCGCTGGCCTATTTCCTGTCGTCCTTCGCCTTCATCCGCCGCGCCTGCGCGCATTGGATTGCCACCCCCTTCGAACTGCTGGGCCGTCAGGCCCTGCCGGTCTTTGCGCTTGGCTCGGTGCTCTGCATCGGCTTGCAGGGGGTAAAGCATGTCACCGGCGAAGATTTCACCACCGATGCACTGATCATCGCGGGCGGCCTTGCGCTGCAATTCGCGCTGGCCGCCGCACGGCAATACTGGCCGAAACCGCCAAAGATCAGTTGAACTTTGCCGGGTCCGGCCCCGTCCGCTCGCCCGCATCCAGCGTGGCGATGGCGGCCATCTCGGCCTCGGTCAGGGTGAAATCAAAGATGTTCAGGTTCTCGGCCAGCCCCGCCGCGCGGGTGGATCGCGGGATCACCGAACAGCCAAGCTGCACATGCCAGCGCAAGATCACCTGCGCCGGGCTGCGCCCCGTCCGCGCGGCGGCGGCCTGAACCGGGGCCGCGTCGAAAGACCGGCCCTGTCCCAGCGGCGTCCAGCTTTGCGTCACGATCCCATGCTTGGCATGGAATGCCCGCAACTCGGCCTGCTGCAATCGCGGGTGCAACTCAATCTGGTTTAACACCGGCACCACCCCGGTTTCCCCGATGATCCGCTCCAGATCCGCCAGCCGAAAGTTCGACACCCCGATGGATGCCACCTTCCCCGCCTCGCGCAGCGCGATCAGCGCCTTCCACGTATCCACAAACAACCCTTGTTCGGGGCAGGGCCAGTGGATCAGCATCAGGTCGGCCTGCGCCAGCCCGATCCTTTGCAGGCTGTCCTCCACCGCCCGCGCGGTTTCATCGCGCCCCTGCCTGTCATTCCAGACCTTGGTGGTTACAAACACCTGATCGCGCGGCACATCCGCCGACCGCAACCCTTCGCCCAGCCCCACCTCATTGCCATAGATCGCCGCGCCGTCGATCAGCCGATAACCCGCCGCCAGCCCCTCGCGCACCACCCGCGCGGTTTCATCCGCCGGCACCTGCCACAGGCCAAAACCCACCTGCGGAATCGTGCGCCCATCGTTCAGCGTAAGGATCGGGTGTGTCATGAAAATCTCCGGTCATAATGATTATGACCATAAGACATGCCACAGCGCCAAGCGCCACCCCGCAGCCTTTCCGTTCACGCGGACATGACCTTTCACCCGTCCCCGCCCCGCATCACGACACCGCAGCAAGGCCCATCACGGCTTCACTGCACGCTTGCCGCCGGAATCACAGTCGCATCGAAGCTGGCCTTTTCATCTTCGGGCTCTGCACTTTCCACAGATTGCCCAAGGCTCCAGTGACGATTGTAAAGCCGCACCAGCTTCATCCCCAGCGCGGCGGTGTCCTTGCTTCCGCGATGCAGGGCGACAAGCCGATAGGTGCCAAACCCCTTGGCTCGTGGATGATCGGTGGATTGCAGAAGAACGGACGTACCCACCTTGGCATGTGACCCCGCCCCCGCAACCTGCCCCTCGGCGGCCTCTGGCGCAGCAAGCGGATAGATCCGCGTATTGGCCACGGCAACGGCGGCCAGAACCTGTCTGCGGTGATAGACCAGATGCAGATATTCGGTCATCGAAAACCGGGTCGTTCCAAAGAACAGGTTGCATTCGAACTCGCCCCCCGGAAACCCGATGCCCAGCGCCCGCCGCACCGCAGGCAGCACGGGAAAGTTGATCCCCGCCTGCGTTTCAACCGTCGATTCCAGAAAGGCCGGGTCCAGCGTGCAGCCGATCTTTTGCGCGATCTGGCTGGCCACATGCTTGTACAGCTCCACCCCCGCATGATCCGGGGTCAGAAACATCCGCCGATTGCGAAAATTCTCAAGGATGAAATCGGCCATGCGAACATCGCAGTCCTCCTCCTCAATCCGCATCCTTTCGGTGGTCAGGTCAAAGTTACGAAGGGCCTCTTCATGCAGCACTGAACCGTCGTAGACTGCGGCGCGAAACTCTTCAAAGGTTCCAAACTGCTCACTTGCCGCCTCAAGCGCGGTGGGCCACCACCCGCTATACCATGGAAAACTGACACGGCTCATGCCGGGGAAGTAGCCTTCCCATTCCAGCCATGGAAACTTGATAAAGCGCACCCCTTTGCCGGACAGATATTCTTCCAGATGCACGGTGTTATAGTCGGCCTTGTTCCGTATGGGGCTAAAGACCACCACGTCAAAGGCCGTGAATTGCTCATAAGGAACAGGCAGGTTCTTTCGGATCAGCTGAGAATTCGTCAGGTGGTCGACATGGGTCAGACCCTGGCCGAAACGTTCGAATATCCGGCGCAGCGCGGCGCCATGGCAGCCACCATAAAACAGAACACGCATCACCCACACTCCACAGCCACCGGCACACACACGCCGACGGCGAAGGTTACGGCGCGACAGGGCAGTCCTGCAAGCATTCTGCCCACCATCCGGCACCGCCCGGATTTGGCTCCCCCGCGCCAAACGAGCAGCGAATGACGCTTGCAGAACGTACGAAGCAGGGTCGTGGCGAGGAAGCGCAGGTCCCAATCCACGCGCCCTTCCGGCGCTCCGCTCATCGAAAATCAACGTCGTCCTTCAGGGGTAACCACACATCAGAGGGCAGCCGCGGCAACACCCGCCCTTGTTTGGAACAGGAAACACTTGAACCTCACGCCCCATTAATAAAGGTTAACGTCAAATTTGGCACAACGTGGGGAACGTCCGAATGAAACTATTCCAAGCAACAGCGCTGGCTGTGGCAGCGACTTGGGCCGCGATGCCCGCGCTGGCAGGCGGCCTGGCCGAAGCCTTCAATGAACCCTCGGTCGCACCGGCAGCGGTCGTTGCCGCGGCACCGGCGGCGGCTGCCGCACCGAACCGGAACTGGAGCGGCTTCTATTTCGGTGCCCAATTTGGCACAGTCGATATCGTCGCGTCGGACAAAAGCTTTAATGGCGACAAATCCACAAATGGCCTGTTCGCCGGTTACCGCGCGGATCTGGGCAAGGTGGTGGTCGGTATCGAAGGAAACTCCGACAAGATCGATCTCGATCTGAACGGCGGCGCCGTGACAGTGAACAATGTCAAACGCCTGAAGCTGATCGGTGGCTATGATCTGGGTCCGGTGCTGCTTTACGGTACGGTCGCAGCCGTGCGGGCCGAAAGCACCATCGGCAACGACGATGGCTATGCGATGGGTGTTGGTGTGGATTACGCCCTGACACGCCGCATCACGCTGGGCGCGGAAATTCTGGAGCATCGCTTCGAAAACTTCTCCGGGTCGGGCATCAATCTGGACGCCACCACGGTAAACGCGCGCATCGCCTTCCGCTTCTAAGGTAGGACCTGTCGGGTTGCGGGTTTCCTTAATGCAACCCCATCAGACGAATGAACGGGCGCTCCCTCGGGGGCGCCCGTTTCCTTTGGATCAACCCATCCACCCGTCTGCCTCATCCTCACCCTCAACACGCGCGACAGCGCCCCAAGGCGCGCCGTAACGGTGACCGCAGACTGTGGTTTGCCTCGTCGACGATCGATAAGAGACACTTCCGGGATGGTTTGCGACGAAGCGGCGGAAGCCCCGGCCTTGGTCTGATGACGAAAAGCGGATCATCTGCGGCCAGCAAACTGCCGATCATCCCCGTGGCAGACATGATCCGGCGAGTGAGCACCCAAAAATCCCAAAGAACAGCCCGATCATCGCCCCGCCGAGAAGAGTGGGGCCATAGGCTGCTTGCAGTAGATCCATGCTCATCTGCCGCATCGCCGCAAGTCCGCTTTCCGCCCCATGTGACGAACCGGTTGAACTAAGCCCGAAGCGTGATGTGGCGCACGCGACGTGTCGACTGCCTTCTTCCAAAGACGAACGGCGGATGTCTCCTCGTGCACTCGTTGGATGGGCGGACATAGCCACCCTTCATCCGGCTTTGCTTGCCAGCCAGTCCTTGCGCATCATCATATGAACGCCCTTTTCGCCATCAACGACCTGCGTAATCCGCAGATCGCCTGCAAGGCTCAGAAGCATGTAGGCTTCATCCCTGCTGATGCCCGCACGCGCAGATGCAAGCCCGATCATCTGGCGCACGGCGCGGCGCATCGCCTCATCGAGCGATTCATGAAAGCCCATGGAAATCAGATGGCTGTCGGATTCTGCAAAGGGGCCGGTCAGTTCCATATCCTTGCGCACCGTCAGGCGAAACCGCCCGCGCAAGGCCGTTTCCAGGGCGGCGATGGACACTTCGCCATCGCCCTGCCGCCCGTGCCCGTCACCCGCTGAAAACAGCGCGCCCGGCTGATGAACAGGCAGATACAGCGTTGTTCCCACCTGCAACTCCTTGTTGTCCATATTGCCGCCGTGTGCGCGCGGCTGGGGTGATCCGATCCGCCCCCAGGACGAAGGCGGAGCCACACCCATCACGCCAAAGAACGGCTCCAGCGGCATGGTCAGGCCCCATGGCGTGGTGCAGGTGCCCGCGGTCCGGTCAATCGACAGGAACATGTTCTGATAGTTGGTAAATTCATCCGGAAGCGCGCCCAGCCACGGCAAGATCGCCGTAAAACCCCAATCCTGCATCGGCGTCGCCTCAAGGATATCCACCTGCAGCACATCGCCTGGTTCCGCCCCGCGCACGTAGACCGGCCCAGTCATGAAATGCGGTCCGGGACCCATCCGCGTGGCATGGGCCTCAAGGGCCGCAAGATGTTCCGGCAGCACGCCCACATGACCGGGCGGCAAGTCGGCCATCACGCAGGCCGGAAGGCAATCCAGCGTCACCTCATCCCCGCTATCGACTTCCAGCACTGCCGGCGTCGTCGCATCGAAATAACCCCAGAACAGGTTTTCAGGGCGCCAATCAAGATGATGAGACTTGGGCATGTTCGATATCCTTTGCGTTCAGACCGACAAAAGGCGGGATACGCCATCGGCTTCCATAGTGTTTCCCGCCCCGCTTTGGGCGACGCGACCACGATCCAGCACGACGTAGGCATCCGCCAAAGATCGTGCAAATTCATAGTATTGCTCAACCAGCAAGATCGCCATCCGGCCCTTTAGCGCCGCAATGGCCGCCTCGATCGCCTCGACGATGGATGGCTGCACGCCTTCGGTCGGCTCATCCAGGATCAGAAGCTTTGGCCGGGGCGCAAGCGCGCGTGCGATGGCCAATTGCTGTTGCTGTCCACCTGACAGGTCACCACCACGCCGCCCCCACATCTGGCCCAGCACCGGAAACAGTGCCACCACCTCATCCCGTGCGGCATCTGGTTCCGGGGTGCGATGGTTGCGCAGAACGATCTCGATGTTCTGTCCCACGGTCAGATCGGCGAATATCTCGCGCCCTTGCGGCACATAGCCCATGCCTGCCCGCGCGCGGATATGGGACGGCGCACGCGTCATGTCTGCACCGTCAAAAGTGATGGTTCCCCCATCGCAGGGCATGATGCCCATCAATGTGCGCAGCAGCGTGGTCTTTCCCGCCCCGTTGCGGCCCAACAGCGCCATGCAAGAAAACGGCGCGATCTCGAACCCGACCCCTTCCAGGATCAGGGCCGACCCATAGCGTTGACGAAGAGATGATACGGTCAGCGGCATCAGTGGCGCCCCAGATAAACTTCGCGCACCCGCGTGTCGGAACGCGCATCCGCCATCCGCCCCGCAAAGATGGGCGTGCCTTCGTGCAGCACGGTGACGCGGGTCGCGATTTCCTCGACAAAGGCCATGTCGTGTTCGATTACCAGAATGGCGCGGTCGGGCGCACGCAAACGGCGCACCAGATCGGCGGTATGGCGGGTCTCAGACTCGGTCATGCCAGCCACAGGCTCATCCAGCATCAACAGTTTCGGGCGTTGCATCAGCAGCATCCCAATCTCCAGCCATTGCTTTTGCCCATGCGCCAGAATGCCTGCCGGCGCATCCGCCCGATCGGACAGGCCGATTTCGGCAAGCACCTCATTCACCCGTGCCGCGCGGCGCGGATCGGCCCAGCCCCGCAATTCCGACAGGATTGATCGGACGTGCAACCGCAGCGCCAGTTCAAGGTTTTCACGCACGCTCAGCGCTTCGAAGACGCTTGGCTTTTGAAATTTGCGTCCCACGCCGGCCAGCGCGATTTCCGGCTCTGACAACCGGCACAGGTCGATCTTCCCGTCCAGCAACACGGTCCCCGCCTTGGGCCGCGTCTTGCCGGTGATCACGTCCAATAGCGTGGTTTTTCCCGCGCCGTTCGGCCCGATCACCCCGTGAATCTCGCCGTAGCTGGCGATGAAGGTCAGGTTCGGGATGGCAACAAAATCGCCAAAAGTGACGCGCAGCCCTTCAACCTGAACAGCGTGGGCGCCCCGGATCTCAGCGGCCATCGCGCGCCCTCCGCCAGAACGGTAGCCGCAGGTCCGTCAGCCCGTTTGGCAGGCCAACCACCACAAGCAGGACCAGAAGCGAGAGGATGAACGGCCACAGGTCAGGCGCGAATCCGGTCAACCAGAACTTCAAGGCCGAGATCACAACCGCCCCGATCACCGCCCCCGACAGCGTGCCGCGCCCGCCCAGCGCCACCCAGACCGCGATTTCGATCGACACTTCGGGCGACAGTAGGCGCGGGTTGATGATCCCCACCTGCGGCACATACAGCGCCCCGGCAATGGCAGCGATCACACCGGACAACGTCCAGGCTGCCAGTTTTGGCCAGACCGGATCGTAACCCAGAAAGCGCAGTCGCGCCTCGTCATCGCGCACGGCAATCAGCATCCGGCCATAGGGCGACCGGACCAGCCGCCCGCACAGAAGAAAGGCCACCAGCGTCGCGGCGGTTGATGCCGTGGCCAGCCAGACGGCAGTTTGTGGCGCGCCCATCTGCAAGCCCAGCAGGCTGACGAACCCGGTCATCCCGTTATTGCCGCCAAACCCGGTATCGTTGCGAAACATCAACAGCATCGCCACATAGGTCAGCGCCTGCGTGATGATTGCAAAATACACCCCGCTCACCCGGCTGCGAAACGACATCCAGCCATAGGCAAAGGCCAGAAGGCCGGGCAGGATCAGGATCAGGGCGGCCGCGTAGGGGAAGCTTTCGAAAAAGGCCCAATAGCCCGGCAGGTCGGTCCAGCCCATGAAGGTCATCAGGTCAGGCACCACGCCTGCATTCACATACCCGTCCTTGAGCATATGCATGGCGATCAGATAGCCGCCCAGCGCAAAGAACAGCCCGTGACCCAGCGACAGCACCCCCGCAAAGCCCCAGATCAGGTCCAGCGCGATGGCCAGCAGGGCGAATGTGGCGATCTGGCCGATGATATTGGCGAGGTAAGGCGAAATGCCGATACCACTGCCCGCCAGCGGGCCACCAAGGATCGGCAAGGCCAAGGTCAGCACTGCCAGCGCGAACGCGACGATCCGGAACAGCATCCCCCCGCCCATCATCGCCGCCCCTTTGGCGCAAACAGCCCTTCCGGCCTGCGCTGGATGAAGGCGATCACCAGAAGTAGGACCACCACCTTGGCGGCCACCGCGCCGTAAAGCGGCTCCATGATCACGTTGATCTGTCCGATCCCGAACGATGCCAGCACCGCGCCGGCAAGACTGCCCACGCCGCCCAACACCACCACCATGAAACTGTCCACGATAAACCCCGTCCCCATGTTCGGATTGACGTTGTAAAGCGGTGCCAGCGCCACCCCGGCCAATCCGGCAAGGCCTGATCCCAGCGCAATCGCCATCCGGTCGGTGCGGCGCGCATCGATCCCCGCCGCCCCGGCCATCGCCCTGTTTTGCGCCACAGCGCGCATGTTCAACCCGAAGGTGGTAAAGCGCAGCACCAGAACCACGCCCACAAAGGCCAGTGCCGCAATGGCAATCGCGAAAAGGCGGTTCAGCGTGACGATGAAATCACCCACCACCGGTATCCCGCCCACCACGTAGAACGGCTGATGGAACTCCAGGTTCTGCGTGCCGATGGTGACACGGACCAGATTGATCAACAGCAGGCTGACCGCCCATGTGGCCAGCAGAGTCATCAGCGGGCGGTCATACAGGCGGCGCAGCACCAGCGCCTCCATCACCACACCCACCAGCGCGGCGGCAAGGAAGGATACGGGCAAGGCCACGATCAGATACCAGTCGATCAGCCCCGGCATCACCGCGCGGATGGCGTTCTGGACGAACCACGCCGCATAGGCGCCGATCATGATGAACTCACCCTGTGCAAGGTTGATCACCCCCATCAGCCCAAAGATGATGGCAAGCCCCAGCGCAGCAAGCAGCAAGACGCTGGCATAACTCAGCCCGCTATACAGCGTGGACAGCCCCTGCCCTATGGCCACCTGCCGGTCGATCTGCGCAATTGCCGCGGCACCGGCGGCCTGAACGCTCGCCTCGGGCTCATCCGTCAGGGCTTCTTCAATCAGGGTGCGGTTGCGCAATGTGGCCTCCGCTGCAATCGCCTCGATTGCGCGGATGCGGTTGTCCGGGTCGGGATCGGCCAGCATCATCCGGGCGCGCAGCGGCTGCAGAACCGCCAGAACCGCAGCATCGGTTTCCTGCGCAATGGCCGCGTCCAGAATAGGCAGGCTCAGCGCCTCCCGACGCCGTTCCAGCGCGGCTGCCGCCTTGGCGCGGGCGGTCGGATCGGCATCTGAAAACAGGGTCAACGCGGCGGCAGCAGAGGCAGCAGCAGCGCGCAAACGGTTGTTGATGGGCATCGCGACTGCATCCACTGGCGCAGGTGCGTGGGCCAGCGTAGCGGCATCCAAGGCGTCTGGGCCCTCGCCAATGAACGCGCCTGTCGGGGTGCAGCGCAAACTCCGCGCTTCCACCGCATCGACCACGGCCAGCGCCCATGTCGCCTCATCCGCGCCGCCCGCAGCACCGGCCTCGGCCAAGGCCCGCAACGCCGTGACCTGTTCGACCACCGACCCCGCGCAGAGCGCGCTGCTCAGCGCCGCGCGGTCTGCATAGGCGGGGGAACCGATCAGGGCCGCCAGAAAGATAAGTGCTCGTATCAGGGGCATCCGGCATGTTCCTCTGCGCTGCGGGTCAAGCCCGCTACGCGTGACAACAGGGCTGTGCGGCGGGAATGCGCGGCGGGATGGCCCGCCGCGCAGAACATCGTCAGCCCTGCATGTAGGGGCTGAAGGGCAGCGGATCAGGGGTGCCTTCGGACTGCCACAGCACGTCAAAGCCCTGCGTTTCATTCAGCGACCCGATGAAGACGCCCCGCTTGACATAGGTGCTGTCGGCCATCATCGAAATCTCATACCCCGACGGGCAAGCGAAGCTGACCGACGGGCTGGCCGCCCGGACCTCGGGCACCGCAAAGGACCCGGCTTTCTCTGCCGCCAGCGCCCACAGATGCACGCCGTCATAGGTAGACACCATCGGGTCGATCGCCACATCGCCACGATAGGGCACGCCGGTATCGGCCACATGCTTGGCCCAGGCGGCCTTGAACGCGTCGTTGCCCGGGCCTGCCACGGATTGCAGATAGGCCCAGCAGTTCAGGTGACCGGCCAGCGCCGAGGTATCCAGCCCCTCGAAATCCGCCTCCAGCGCATCCAACCCCAGCACCGGCACGTCCAGCGCCGAGATGCCCTGATTGGCAAACTCGCGGAAGAAGTCGGGGATCGAGTTGCCCACCACCGTCAGGATCACCACCGGCTGACCGCCCGGCTGGTCGGCAAATTCCCGGATCTGGTTGACCAGCGTCTGGAAGTTGGAATGGCCCACCGGCACATATTCCTCACGCCAGTCGGTTTCGGGAATGCCCTTCGATGCCCAATAGCCCTTGAGTTGCTGGTTGATCGTGCGCGGCCAGACATAGTCAGACCCCAGCATGAAGAACCGCTTCGCCTCACCGCCATCCGGTCCCATCAGGTACTCCACGGCCGGCAATACCGACGACGACGGGGGCGAGTTCAGGTAGACGACGTTCTTGCTGTTCTCTTCACCTTCAAAGTGCAGCGGGTAGTAGAGCAGCGCATCAGACTGTTCCACGACCGGCAAAACCGACTTGCGGCTCACCGATGTCCAGCAGCCGAACAGCGCAGCAACCTGATCCTGCTCGATCAACTGGCGGCCCAATTGGGCGTAAAGCGGCCAGTCGGATGCCGGGTCCGTCCCCACCACCTCGACTGTTCGGCCTAACACGCCGCCGGCGGCGTTCAACTCTTCCGCAGCCATGCGCACAACCGATGTCAGGCGGCCTTCCACATTGGCCATCGCCCCCGAGGACGAAAACAGGCACCCCAGTTTCACGGTATCGGCAGCGCGTGCGCTGCGGATCAGTGCGGGCATCGGAAAGCTTGCGGCACCGACACCCAGCAGCGAGGCGCCAGCAGTTTTCAATAGACGACGACGGGTCAGTCCGAGGGTCATTCCACTCTCCATGTTGTGCGCCCAGTTGTCGGGCGGTTTGTCTGCGGCTAGGCTTGTCTGCGCACTCAGGAAGTTTGCCGACTTGAATTTCAGTCAACGTTTTTGCCGTACAGAAAAACTCACGGTTTCGAACGTGATGAAAGAATTTGCGAATATCGCCTATTTTTGGGATGTTTTCGGGCGGACAGCACAAGTTCCGAGGTTAGGAGCAAAGCGGTGACTTTATCAGAATTCAAGAAACTTGAATCGTCCGAATCTCGGCCGACGGAACATGTCGGTCACACCCTGCGTGCCCGCAGGCGACTTCTGGACTTGACGCTGGATCAGGTTGCGACCCGTGCCGGGTGTTCGGAAAGCATGCTGTGCAAGATCGAAACGGGCAAAGTGAACCCGTCAATCACCCTGCTGCGGCGGTTGGCGCAGGCGCTGTCTGTCAACATCGCTGCCTTGTTTGATGATCAAAGCAGCCCTGAAATCGTGCAACGCGCAGGACAGCGCCCGCGTCTCAACGATGGCAACCTGCGGCATGGCGACGGCGTGGTGCTTGAACGTGTGATCCCCCACGCCCCAGGTGTCACCCTGCAGGCTGACATCCATGAAATCGCGCCCGGCGGGGCATCGGATGGCCTGATCTCGCATCAGGGCGAGGAAGTGGGCTATGTTCTGGACGGCCTTGTGGAACTTGTCGTGGACGATCAACGTTGGCAGTTGGGGCCGGGCGACAGCTTTCACTTCCGGTCTGAGCGGCCGCACGGCTATCGCAACATCGGCAGCACGCTTGCACGCATCCTGTGGATCAATACCCCACCCACGTTCTAAGAACCGTCGGTTATCACAAAAGACACCGTCAACCGCTTGATACAGCCCTAACGCAGGCCAGTTCGTTTAATTCACCTACCCAGGTGGCAACGAATGTCAGCTTCCGCCGCATTCAGCGCAAATGGCGCAAAAGGCCGGCTGATGTTCTCCACCCCTTGCGTCGAACGCGCTGTTTTGAACGAACACGGCTGAACACTGCCCTTCGGCAAGAACGGTTTCAGCGGCAGTTTTGTGGGATCCCGGTTTGTGGCTTTCGCCAGAACCAATGGCCGAAGGACGCGGGACAGACGTCGAGCCTTCATCAACCCCTTCTCAGCTTTGGCTGAACGTTTCGATCCATTGCCGACATCGAACCGCAAATCTCGATGCCGTCAACACCGTCAAGCAGTCGGTGGAACAATCCCCAAGTAACCGCCCGTCGCTATTCTTCTGCCACGACTGTATCCGGCAACTCCCCGATGAAACGCTGTCGCCCTGTCTGCGTTGCCTCTGGAAGCGCGGCCACTTTTGCCCGCTAACTTTGAGGCAAAGTCAGGTCCTCTCAAACAAAGCTTGGTCTATTGTTGCGCAATATACCGCAGCACGACCGGCCCGATCGTCACGATCAAGAGCGCCGGCATCATCAGTCCCGCCATGACCGCAGACATCAGCACCGGCAAACGGTTCGCCTTTTCCTGCGCTCGCAACTCGCGGCGCTGGCGCATGTCGGCCGAATAGGCCAGCAACGCGGTGCTCATACTCGTGCCAAAGCGCATGGATTGCATCACGACGTTGACGAACCCATAAGCCTCGTCGATCCCAAGCCGATCCGCCATATCTCGATAGGTCGACTCCCGATCGCGTCCTGCAAGAATCTCTTTCTGCACGACATGGAATTCGGTGCAGATATCAGGGGCCACCTCCATCAACTCATCCCCAACACGCGCAAGCGCCGCGTCGAAGGCGAGTCCCGCCTCAACCCCCACCTGCAACAGGTCCAGCGTATTGGGAAAGGACATCTCGATCCGGGTCCGCCGCTCGGAGGCGCGCGCGGCAAGCCAGATGCTTGGCCCATAGAAACCAACCGTCAGGATAAGCGCGCAGATAAGCATTACCTGTTCAAGGCTAAGCGGGGGCAACCGCGCCGTGAGCACAACCGGCAAATGCAGCTTGGTCGGGAACAGATAGATCAACGCAATAACCAGTGGCAGAACAACCCCAACCCCGAACCGGATAAGGTTGAACATCAGCGCCGCATTCGGCGCGCGAAACCCGGCATGGGCCAGATCGCGCCGCAGCTTGCCGCGCTCCTCCGCCGCACTTGGAACAAAAACCCGGTCCAAAACCCCATCCGCAGCTTCAACCTCGCGCAGCACCGGCAACGCCGATCCGTCGCTCCCCCGCAGCCTGCGCAGAACGCGGCTGCGGTTGCGGTCGCGGACCACAAGCAGCGCCGCGACCGCCAACAGCACAAGGCCGAACAAAAAGACCCCCGCCACCAGCAGGATCGGCGGAACCCCGCTTTTCAGGATGAACGCTTCCAGCCAGACCATGGCACTCCCTCCCGCTCAGATCTTGAACGACACCAGTTTCGCCATGACCAGCGCATTGGTCACGATCAGGCCGATTGCGACGCCCGCCAGCGGCAGAAACATCGGATCCTCAACGACACCGCCATAGTATTCCGGCGTGATGATCGAATTCAGACCCACCATCAGAAAGGGGATGCACGACAGGATCAGCGCCGATATGCGGCCTTCGGCCGACATCGCCTTGATCTTGCGCCGCATCATGGCCCGACCCCGGATCACTTGTGACAACAGGGTCAGTACGCGCCCCAGATTGCCACCCGTTCCGTGCTGGATTGCTACGCTGGCGGCCAGATAACGGAAATCCTCGGTCGGCACGCGATCCGACAACTTCCGCATGGCGACGACCAATTCATCGCCATAGGAAATCTGATCCACCACGATGCCGAACTCTGTCGCAATCGGATCCTGCATCGACTCGGCCACCGTGCGGATCGATGCGCTCAGCGGGTATCCCGACCGCAGGCTCCGCGCCATAAGGTCAAGCGCATCGGGAAGCTGTTGAACCAGCCGCTGCCGCCGCTGGTCGCGAATGCCCAGCAAGACAAGGGTCGGCCCCCCGAAGGACACCGCAAAGGCAAGCGGAAACACTGCTGGCCCGGGCGCGAACTGGCTCGCAACCCCGGAAATCAGCAGGCAACACATGCCCATCCCCGCAAGCCACAGCCCCGGCTGCACCGGCATGCCGGCTTCTGCCAGCAGCGTCTCCAACTCTCGCCAGCCCGGAATGGGTGATCCCTTCCGCTGTGGTGTCAGCAACTCCAGCCGCTCGGTCAGCCCCTGCCCGGAAACGATCATCTTCATCCGTCGCGACCGGGCCTCACCCGTTGTTTCGCGCCGGGAAAGCAGTTGGCGCAAGCCCTCCATCAACAGGATGACGCCAAGGAATACGCCCCCCATCAACAGGATTTCCGGATTGATCTGCGACAGCATGATGGTTCCCTACACCCCTTCGGCAAAAATCTCGCCCGCCAGGCTGAAGCCGGATGCTTCCAGCCGCTCGGCGAATTTTGGGCGAATGCCTGTTGCGGCAAACCCGCCAAGGATGGTTCCATCCGACGCCCGCCCCGTTTGGCGAAAGCGATAGATGTCCTGCATGCTGATGACGTCGCCCTCCATCCCGGTTATCTCGGAAACGGAAATCACGCGCCGCGATCCATCGGGCAGACGCGCAAGCTGCAGCACCACATTGATCCCCGATGCGACCTGCTGGCGCACCACCGATATGGGCATCTCGCCCCCCATCATCGCCACCATCTGCTCCAGCCGCGATAGCGCGTCCCGCGCCGTATTTGCGTGGATGGTCGTCATCGATCCGTCATGGCCGGTGTTCATCGCCTGCAGCATGTCAAACGCCTCGGACCCGCGCACTTCGCCCACAATGATCCGGTCAGGCCGCATCCGCAGCGCATTGCGGACCAGATCACGCTGGGTGACGGCGGCTGCGCCTTCAAGATTGGCAGGGCGCGTTTCCAGACGAACCACATGTTCCTGCCGCAACTGCAATTCGGCGGCATCCTCGATCGTCACGATCCTCTGGCGTGGGTCGATGAAGCTGGACAACGCGTTCAGCATCGTGGTCTTGCCAGACCCGGTTCCCCCCGAAATCAGAACATTCAGCCGCGACTCGACCAGCGCCATCAACACCCGCACGGCCTGTTCGGATAAGGCACCACGTTCCACAAGCCGTTCAAGCGTCAGCGGATCGCGTGAGAATTTGCGGATCGAAAGCGTCGGCCCATCAATGGCGCAGGGGCGGATGATCGCGTTCACGCGGCTCCCATCTTCCAGCCGCGCATCCACCCAGGGCTGGCTTTCATCCACCCGCCGTCCGACCCGGCTGACGATCTTGTCGATGATCCGCAGCAGGTGCCGTTCGTCCCGAAATTGCACCGGAACCCGTTCCAGCAGGCCATGCCGTTCGACATAGACATTGCGGTAAGAGTTCACCAATACATCCGCCACGCTGGGATCGGCCAGCAGCGGTTCCAGCGGCCCCAGCCCCAGCACTTCATCCAGAAGCTCATCCGTCAGCTTCTCGGCATCCTCTGCCCGCATGGGGCGGTTCTCGGTCGCCAGAAAATCCTGCACAAGCGCACCGATTTCCGCCTTCAGTTCTGACCGTTCGACCCGATCCAGCACCGAAAGGTTCAACCGGCTCAGCAACACCTCATGCAGCCGCGACTTCAGATCAAGCCGCGCGCGCAACGTTGCATCCACCTCGTTCAGACGCTGTTTCGGCGCAACGTCAGTCTGGGCTGGCACCACGCGCAGCGCCCCCGATACCGCCTCTTGCTTCGATGCCTCGGCCCTTGCTTCCGCGCGCCGGCTTACAAAATCCCTGAACATGGCGTCATTTCCTGTTTCGTTTGGGTTGGGCGGCGGGCAGGACCATCACTCAAGCCCTCCTACAATCTTGCGAATGCCCCGCGACCAGGCACCACGCGGCTGCATCTTCAACAGCGGTTCGCCACGATCGAGTGCCAGCCGTGCCCGCTTCGGATCAAAGGGAAGCCAATGGCGCAGCGGCTGATTGAGGGCCGTCACAATCTCGCGGTGAAGCCGCCCGCCAAACAGCGGCTTCTTTTCGCGCCCCACGATGATATCGACCCGCAACTCCGGCGCATCCTCACGGAAAGTGTCCAGAATGCGCTTGGCACAGTCGATCGACGTAACGGCAAGGTCGGTCACCATGAACAGCCGCTCTGCCCGTCGCAGAAGCGGCTCAAGCCAGTCAACCAGCGCGGGCGGCAGATCGACCACAACAGCATCATGGCTCTCCAGCAGGGCGTCGATGATCGATTGCACGCGCGCCGCATCCAGCGCATCCAGCGGCACGGGATGACGCGGCGCAGGCAGAACCGAAAGCCCGCTCTCGTGCAATTGCAGGGCGGCACGGATGGCATGCACATCGGGTTCGTAATCCAGCTGCGCAAGCGCCAGAAGCCCGCCTTTATCTGCAAGATCGAGACTGCTTCCCAGCGTGCCAAACTGCAGATCGAAATCGACAACCGCCACGCGCCGTTTCGCTTTCTGCGTCGTCTGACACAGGCCAAGCGCAAGGTTCACCGCAAAAGTCGTGGCCCCCACACCGCCGCGCGACCGCGACACAAGGTACAAACGCCCCCGATTGCGAAACACGGGGTCAGCTGGCGACGTCGCAACCGCCTGCGGCATCTCTTTCACGGCAGGCGCGATCGGGCCTTCGGCATTGGCAGGCGCTTCCTGTAGCGGCGCGGATGCTGGGCTCACCCGCGGAATCGGCGCAGCCTCGTGCCCCGGGCCCTTGGCCAGGTCAAGCTGGGCCCGGTGCAGCGCCAGCGGGATCACCGCATCGTTCAGCCCGTCCTCCCCGCGCAGCGGGGGCATGTCACGTTCAGCGCGGCTTGTTCTGAAGAAAAGACTGTCGCTCATAACCATCTCCTGTCGCGTTCCCTACCCGGCCGTTCCCAGCGCCAGGTCCTCGCCCGGCACCGAAATCGACATCCGGGGCAGCGGAATGTTTGCCCCCAAAGTTGTTGGCTGGCCTGTGATCGGCGTGATCATCAGGCCAAGGTTGGACACGAAGACGAACTCCAACCCCTGTAGATCGACCGTCACCATCGGCACATAAGGCCCGCCCAAGAATCCGAGGTTCGGATCGAACCGATAGGTGAACCGCAGGTTGCCTTCGGTCGCCCCGGCCGGCAGCAGCGGGCGGATCTTGGCGAAGATCTCGGCGGTCGTCGCATTCGTGCTTACCCCGGAACAACTGGCAGGCCCCGGATCGGCGCAGATGCCCGCCCCCGCCCGGCACAAGGTACCAAACGTGATCCCAGTCCCCGCCGCCCCCCGGCTGTTCAGCACCGGAACACCCGCACAGGCCGGTGGGCGCACTGCCGCGATCCGTGCCGCGACCTGCGTGGCCTTTTGCGCGGCGGCCCAGGTGTGGGCAAGCCGCCCGAAATCGATGATGGCAAACAGCAGGAACAGAAAGAGCAGCACCACCAGCGAAAACTCGATCAGCGTGGCACCGCCCTCATCCCCGGCAAAGCGGCGCAGGCGTGCAGCAAGGCGATGACGGGCGCGCAGCGGGATCATAGTCCGTAAACCCTCGCCTGTTCCTCGATCCGCGCCGTAAAGACCGCCGCATCCGTTCCTGCCAACTGCGACAAGACAAGGTGAAGCGGCAGGAACATGCGCAGATCAGCCGATACCGTCACCACAGGCACCTGAGGTTGCCGCAATCCCGCATCCGCCACGCAGCGGAGGCTCGTCGTCACCCCCAGCAGTTCGGCATCGCGACCGAACACGCTTTGCCCCCCGCCTGCACCATCGACCATGGTGAACAGCGCCGCGTCAAAACTGCTCAGCGTCCCGCCCGTTTCGCAGATATCGCCCGGAGCCACGCGCGCCAGATAGCGCGTCGCTTCATGCACCCCCGCGGTTGCAGCCTGATAGGACCACATCAGCCGCAGCCCATCGATGCTGATATAGCTCACCAGAATGATCAGCGGCAGCGCCAGAGCGAATTCGACCAGTGCCGCGCCCGAACGGTCGTTTGCAAAGCGGCGGATGTGGGGGAACAGCGCCATCGCGATCACCGATACAACTGTACGATTTCGCGGTAGGTACCCGTCGTCGCGCCGGAGCCAAGACCCCCCGCGCTGCGAATGACCTCGACCATGATTTCGGCGTCCGAGCCCCCGCCCGGGGTGGCGACGGGTTCTGTCATGAAAAGCTGGACATACTCCAGCGGCACGACATTGCTGGTGCTTCCACGAATGTCGTTGGCCGCACAATCGATCGCCGCCGCAATCACCGTCCGTCGGTCCGGATCGTTTGTCGGGCCAAGAGCGTGGCATTGCGGTGCCCCGGTTTCCTGCCGGCCCGGAAGGGGCACGTTGTTCGGTGCCGTCCGGCTGCGCGCGGCCGCAATCTCGGCCAGATACATCGCATAGCGGGTGCTGGTCGCGTTGGTTCCCGCAGGATACACGCCGTTATGGTTCATCGCGACATAAGCGCCGCGGTTCCAACTGCCATCCCCGAACCGCCCGCAAGTCCCTGATACAATGCAGGTATCACGCGGCAAGGCCATCGCATCCGACACCTCGACGTTGTTCCCGCGGCAGGCCGGGCGGGGTGCGTTGCCATTGCCCGGCCGCCTCGGCAGCGTGCCTTGCACGGTGTTGGGTGCCGGACGATAGGCCGGATCGTTTCGCAGGGTCTGCATCGACCCGCTGAAATGGTC
This sequence comes from Paracoccaceae bacterium, assembly GCA_022843025.1. Classification (GTDB taxonomy): domain Bacteria; phylum Pseudomonadota; class Alphaproteobacteria; order Rhodobacterales; family Rhodobacteraceae; genus Paragemmobacter. Next base: position 355,965 of record JALHOL010000005.1, read on the forward strand.
AAATCGGGTATTGAATGCCTCGGCCAAGCCCACACGCTGCCCGGTCAGGGTGTTGACGCCCTGATCGGTGCGGATACAGGCCGTGACGGCCCGTTCCGCCCCGACAAGGCAGCGATAGAGTTGCGCACCGGTCGCAAGGGCGCATGGGCCTTCGGCATCGGTCGGCAGGCTGGACGGATCAAGAAAGCCGAAATTCCCGGGCCCCCAGGCCGCGCCTTGCCCACCCGACCGCAGGGTGATCTGATCGCCGCGATTGGCATCCGCCCGCCATCCGCTCGGAACACAGAACATCAACGGCGTCACGTCGCAGGCATAGGCAGCCGGACCCGCCGTCGCCGAGGCCGCCACTTCGAAATTTGATGTCACGGCCGCACCGCGCAACGTCGAGGCCACCGCCGCAAAGGGAGTCGGCACCGTCGCGGTTGCCACGGTCACCTGAACATAGCGCGCCAGCCGCGCGTCGGCGGTCGTGGCCGCGGCGGCCGCCGTATCGCTGCTGGGCAATGTGGTCAGAAAGGCCAGTCGGAAGTCCGCCGCCCCCCCAAGCGCACGGTCGCCCGCAGCATAGGTCTGCCAATCCCGGATCAGGCGATCCGCCGCAACCGTGGCGCGGGTGATGGAGTCCGTCCGCCCGTCCAACTCGCCCGCAGCGGCAAGCGCTACCTGATCAGCATAGGATTGCATCTCGCTCTGGGTACTGGCCACGCGGCCGAAATCCACGGCAAGCGCCAGAAACCCGAAGGCCACCGCCAGAAACATCCCCCACATCACCAGAACAGCCCCGCCCTGATCCGCCGCAAAGCGGCGCAGGCAGCCCGGCATTTGGAACAAGGGGAAAGGCAGGCATGACATGGCGGGTTCACCTCATGAGGCTCGGCGGATGGACTCGGGGGCTGGACTGGGGGGGGGGCTGAACGGGGGCCGCACTCGGACGCAAGGCAAAGTCAGTTTCGCAGGGTCACTTCTTCCTGCGCATCCGTTCCGCGCCGGATCACAACCGTCTTGCGCGGCGGCGGAGCGGGGGCCACGGCCACGACCGGGGCCGCCTCGACGACCACAGGTTCCGGCGGTGGTGGGGCCGGCTCCGGCACCAGATCGCTCAGCCGCAGCCGATCAATCGGCGGGCCTTCGGCGGTATCAGGCGTCCGCAAAGCCAGGCTCAACGAACCCGCCCTCTGGGCCAGCGCCAGAACCTGCCCTTCCTCCGGCGTGACCTCCACCGTCACGGTCGCGGCAATCTCAGGGGCTTCATTCAATTCGTCCGAGCTTTGGTCAACGGCCAGAACCTTGACCTTGCGCATGATCGTGTCCGTCACCAGCGTGGCATCGTCCCCCCGCGTCAGCAGAATGTCGACGAAATCGCCCGGCGTCACCAGACCGCCCACCGCAGTGACCGCATCGACCTTGATCGACATCGCCCGCGCTCCGGGCGTGATCGACTGCACGATGGTCACCTTCTCACCAAAATCCGAAACCTTTGACGCCAGCACGACCTCGCCCGCCACCATCGACCGCAGGGCCCGGCGCGGCTTGCCGTCCGGGGGCGGCAGCAGATCCTCCAGCTCGGTAAAGGCATCCACCGGCAGCGCCGACCGCGGCCAGACCTGCGTGGTAAAATGCTGCGCCTGCAACAAATCGCCCCGCCCGATTTCTTTCGATGTCGTGACGATCGTCACCAGGTCAGGCTTCTCCGAACTGGCCGTCGCCGCTGGCGTAACCAGCAGATCCCGCGCCAATTGCGCCGATCCGGCAGCAACGCCAAGGCCTACAAGGGCAAACAGGATCGAGGTTACACGCATGGTTGCCTCCAGAGGGAGCTGGGATCTTTGTGAGCACCCGACCAAGTTTTTCAGGCCGTGTGCTCACAGTTTTTGAGCTTAGGGGCCAGCCGCAGGAACGGCGGCGCGTACCGCGTCTGTCGCGCGTCCGGCGTCGGTGAACTGAGCACCCGTATCCTGTGCCACGTTGATCAGTGCGACCGTCCCCACGAGGATCACCACCAGCAGCGCCACGCCGTATTCCACGAGCGCCGCGCCGTCCTCGTCCTTCCAGAAAGTCTTGAGCATCTTCTTCATGATCTGTTTCCATTCCCAGGTTGCGATGGAACGGCGTTCTGCACGCCGCTACCCCGGCAGGTTCTTCGCCGGAATGAGGGCATGATAGGGGATGGATCAGACCGCTTGGATCGTCTGAACCTGTGAAGAATGACGATGCAGGGTTGTGTCAGCGCGACAGAATTCACGCCCTAAGATTGCAAAACAACGGATTGCGCAGATGCAAAGACCACCATTCGGATGCAGTGATTCGCACTTTTGAATATTGGCCAACAACCGTTGGTGGCAGAACTATGGCGAAATCATGGAAAATACACGCTCCGCGCCAGCATTGATCCCGGCGGATCGGCCAAAGGTCTTGTAACCGCGAATTTTCTTTGGCCGCCCTCCGACACCGCCTAAGTTTGTTAACAATAATAAATATAGCCTCAGACGATCGGGTGCTGCCATGCCACGACCGCTCTCAGCCACACCAGTTTCCACCTCGGTCACGCTGACCGAAGCCGCGATTCTCTGGACCGAATGCCTTCATGGCACCGGCGATTTGCGCGCCGCGATGAGCAGCCTGTCCCGTTGCGTGCGGGCGGATTGTGCCGTTCTGATCCGCGCCCACATCCCATCCGGCAAACATCGCATCCTGTCGTCCTACGATTGCAAGGCAGCGACCGGCGCTTTCCCAATGACGCGGCCGCTGGGCCTTGACCTCATCACGATACCACCGCACCGCGCCCGCAGCGGCAGCCTCTGGTCCCTGCGCGACCCGAGCCATGCCGAGGACGACCGTCTCGATCCGCAACAGCATCATTGGCTTACACAACGCGCGATTGCCGACGTGATCCTCGTCGTTCTGGGTCATGCCACCGGCGTCATTGATATGCTGGAATTTCACCTGCCGCGCCGCCTTGACCGGCATCATTACGATCAATTGGACACTCTGGCCCAAGCCATCGCCTTTGCTTGGAATCGCCGTCCGGAGGGGCGCATCGCGCGCCTGATGTCGAACGCGCCCAGCGTCACACGGCGAATGGCCCCCGATCCGTCTTCCGCGCCCGAAGCGCTGTCCAGCGCAAATCCCTGGCAACTGACCGCGACCGAACTGCGCATCTGCACTTTGATCCGCGACGGCCTCGCCGCAACCGACATCGTCTCTGCCTTTGGCGTGGCCGAGTCCACGGTCAGATCGCATTTGCGAAACATCTACGCCAAGGCAGAGGTTACCGGACAAGTGGGCCTGATCCACAAGCTCTTGGACGATCAGGCGGCACAACGGGCCGTGCGCTGAATGAATACGTGGCTACCGCAGTAGGGCTACCAAACTGCTGCCGAAAATCCTGCGCATGCCACTCAGTCATGGATGATGCTGTTACAGGCAATAACCCGTCTACATGCCCCTGCATCCCCGGCCGGAAGTCCCGCAGCAAGACTGTCCGCTACGACAAGCGGCGCTTTCGGCATAAACCCAAACGGCGTGGGTTCGAAGGACCTGAAAAAGATAGCCTCCGGCCTGAACCACATTGTCGACGGCACGACATTCAAAGGAACAAGAAGAACGGAGCGCATAGCCGCACCAAAGAGCACCCTATCGAACACGCAGGTCGGCCACGGCACCTACGTTTCGTGATCCACTCCGCTGATCCTTTGGCAATACATGTGTAGGAGCGTCTGCAAGGAGACTGCCAAAAGCCAAAAGGCTCGATTCCATGTGACCATCATCACTGGTCAGACTGGCAGACCAGAATGCCGCGCCCAGCTCTGCCCGATAGAAACCTGTCACGTTCAATATGAACGATAATCTTGATAGAAAGGGAAAGTGGTGGCGAGGGGGGGACTCGAACCCCCGACCCTGCGATTATGAGTCGCATGCTCTAACCAACTGAGCTACCTAGCCATTGGCGCGCTGCCTACAGTGCAGCAAAGGTGGCGTCAAGTCACGATCCGTGCCCGTTTCTCAGCCATGCGCCACGCGCGGGCGGCCGGATGCGGTGGCGGTCACCTGCGCCTCGATGAACATCGCGCGGCCCTCCACCTCGGCCTCGCGAATGTCGCGGCTGACTGTCACGTGCAATTCCTCGGCCCCCGCCGCGCGGGCGCGGGTGCTGGCCTCTGCAACCAGCGCAGCCTCAAGCGCGGCCATCGCCGTTTCCCGCTCGGAAAACTGCTGCACCCCATCGGCCAGATGCACCACGAACCGCCCTTCGCTGGGCGAGGTGACCGTCCCCGTCACCCGCTGGCTCACCTGCCCCACCACCGCGCCGATGGCATTTGCCACACCCGCATGTTGCGGCAGCACCATCCGGCAGCCAAGCCGTTCCCCAACCGCGCCATAGTAAGACCCGGCCGAAGCGCCCAGCCCGATCACCGGCACGCCCAGCCGCGCGGTGATCTCGACGATCCCGCGATGCTGCGACAACCCCACCGATGTCAGCCGATGCCGCGCCAGCGTTTCCGGCACCTCGCCGGCAAAGGCACTGTCCTCGGCAAAGGCGGCCTCCAGCAGGCAATCCACCGTCTGCTGTGTCAGCTGATCCACGATTGCTTGCGCCAGCGTCGCTGCATCGGGCGCGAACCGCTCGCCCCGCCCGTTGCGCCGCCGTGCCAGCAGCCGCACCGCCTTTTCCGCCGCCGCACTGTCCCAGGCCTCGAGCCGCCCCAGCACATGGCTGGCATCCGACGGCGTCACCCCGGAAATCATCACCAGCCCGCGCGCCACCAGCCGCTCCAGCGCCGCCACCTCCAGCCGCGATGTCAGCGCGTTGCCCACGGCCATCGGCCCCGTCACCCGCCCCAGCACCGCCAAATCGCGCGGCCCCAGCCCGCCCGTATTTCCCCCCATCGGGATCACGAACCGCCCATCATATTCCCCCACCGCATCCGCCGAGAGCCAGCGATCCAGCGCCGCATGCACCATCGGCCCATGCTCCACCGCCAAAAGCGACACCGGCACCAACCGCCGCGGCCCCAGCCGCAACCCGCCGTTCAGCCCTTCGGTGATCAGATGCACCTCGCTGTCACCGCCCAGCCCCGTGGTCCGCATCGCCACCGCCTCGACCATGGTGCGGAACCCGCCCACCCGCGCGCCTTGCGGGTCAATCTCTGGCAGCCCACCGCGCAGCAGGGCCACATCCGTCGTCGTGCCCCCGATGTCGGATACCAGCGCATCGGACTCCCCGGTCAACCACCGCGCACCAACGATGCTGGCGGCCGGGCCGGACAGGATGGTTTCAATCGGCCGCTCCCGCACCATCGCCGCAGAAATCAGCGCCCCGTCGCCGCGCACCACCATCAGCGGCGCTACAATCCCCACCGTATCCAGATGCCGTTCGCAGGCTGCCACCAGCCGGTCGATCATCCCGATCAGCCGCGCATTCAGCACCGCCGTCAGCGCCCGCTTCGGCCCGTTCAGATTGGCCGACAGCTCATGCGAACAGGTCACCGGCCGCCCCGTCACCCGCCGGATCACCGCCCGCGCCGCCACTTCATGCGCCGGGTTGCGGGTGGCAAAACTGGCGGCCACCGCAAAGCCCACCACCTGATCGGCAAGCGCAGCCACCTCGGCCTCCAGCCGCGCCAGATCCAGCGGCGCGATCTCTGTCCCCGCATGGCTGTGCCCGCCCGCCAGATGGATCACCGGATCGCCCTTCAACGCCTCAATGAGGCCCCCGCGTTCCAGATCGGCCGCATCAAACCCGATAAAGACCAGCGCAACGCGCCCGCCCTGCCCCTCGACCAGCGCATTGGTGGCCAGCGTGGTAGACAGCGACACCAGCGACACCTGCCCCGGTGCCACCCCCGCCCCGTCCAGCGCCGCATCGACCGCCCGACCGATCCCCAGCGCCAGATCCCCCCGCGTGGTCAGCGATTTGGCCGATCCGATCACCCGCGTCGCAGCCTCATCCACGATCACCGCATCGGTGTAGGTGCCGCCTGTATCCACGCCCAGAAAATACGCCATCGCCGACCTGCAAGACTGTTCCGCTCCGGCACCTAATGCGAAGTCTGACCAAGGTCACCCCCGAAGGCGACCCAACAGGTCGCCAAAACGGTTTCTGGCACAGAAACCGCGCCGGAATTTGACGCAAATTCCGGCCCCTTCACGCTGTGCCGCACGGGAAAGGCGATTTTTGCGTTCAAAAATCGTCGCGAAATCTGCGTCAGATTTCGCCCCCCTTACACCACATGCAGATAAGGCACCCCTGCCTGAACCACCCCGATCCGCACCGCAGGCACCCCCGCGTCCACCAGCGCCGCCAGCACCGCCCCGGCCCGATCCTCCGGCACCGCCGCCAGCAACGGCCCCGCCGTCTGCGGATCGAACAGCAACGCCCCGCGCGGCCCCCCCGGCACGCTCATCCGCCCCATCACGGCAGCCCGGTTCGCAGGCGCAAGCGTGCTTGCCACACCCTGCGCCGCCAATGCCTCGGCGCCCTGCATCAACGGCAGCGATGCCAGCGAAATCTGCGCCGCCACACCCGATGCCTCCAGCATCTCCAGCAGATGCCCGGCAAGCCCGAACCCCGTCACATCCGTCATCGCATGGGCCACGGGGGCAAGGGCCGCCGCCGCCCGCTCCTGCGGCACGGCCATGGCCGCCCAACAGGCCGCCACCGCCTCGCCTAGAATTGCACCGGGGATACGCGCCAGCGCCATATCCGCCGCCATGATCGTGCCCGACCCCAGCGCCTTGGTCAGGATCAGCACATCCCCCGGCCGCGCCCCCGCCTTGGTCACAGGCCGCGCCGCCAACCCCGTGATGGTGAACCCGATCGTCAGTTCCGCCCCCACGGTCGTATGCCCGCCCACCACATCCGCCCCGGCCGCGCGAAATACCTCACCCGCCGCCGCCATGATCTCGGCCAGCATGTCGGCCTGCAACACCTCGGAAAGGCGCGGCAGCGTCACCTGCGCCAGCGCAGCCTGCGGCGCAGCCCCCATCGCCCAGATGTCGCCCAGCGCATGAATGGCTGCGATCCGCGCCATCAGGCGCGCATCCGCACAGGTCGCGCGCAGATGATCGGTGGTGATCACCTGCACCCCCTCGCCATGCCGCAGCACCGCCGCATCATCCCCCGGCCCTGACAGCACATCCCCCCGCACGGGCACCGGCAATCCCCGCAGCGCGGCGCTCAACGCCCCCGGCCCGACCTTTGCCCCGCAGCCACCGCAAAGCGGCTTTTCCCCCATCGCCTCGGCCAGCCCCAATGCGCCGGGTTCCGGCACAACCCGCGCCATCACAGGATAGGCGTCGAATTTCGCCATGAACTTGCGGTCGATCCGGTCCTTCAATCGCCACAGCCACGCCCCGCCCGACCGCAGGCCGAACTTGTCCGCCACCGCCGCGCGGGGCCCCAGCGAAACCAGCTTCAGATAATCCCGCTGCGGGTGGAACGGCTGCAATGGCAACCCCGCCGCCGCTGCCCGCAGATTGTGCAGCAGCACCGGTGCCGCCCGCACCGCATAGACCCCGGCCTTGGGCCTCGGCGCATGGCTCAAAAAGGCGCAATCGCCGGCCGCAAAGATCGCCGGGTCCGACGTTTGCAGATGCCGGTCCACGGTGACAAAGCCCTCGTGCATCGTTAGCCCCGTCTCGGCCAGCCACCCCTGTGGCCGCGCCCCCGCCACCGACAGGGTGAAATCCGATGCCAGCCTCGCTCCATCCGACAGCATCACATGATCGGCCCCCACGGCCACGGGCCGAACCCCCGTCCGGATCACCACAGCCGCCGCATCCAGCCGCGCCAGTAATGTGGCCCGCGCCCGCGCGCCGATATTGGGCAACACCGCCGCGCTTTGTTCCAGCAGCGTCACCTGCGGCACCCGCCCCGCCGCGCGCAACCGATGGGCCGAGGCCAGCGCCAGTTCCACCCCGCCAACCCCGGCCCCGATCAGCACCAGCTGCGGTTCCGCCGGGGCCTTGGCCACAAAGGCCCCCCACCGCCGCGCGTAATCCCCCAAGGGCTTGGCCGCCACCGCATGTTCGGCAAATCCCGGCACATCCGGCAGGTCCGACCCGATCCCGATATCCAGCGACAGCAGGTCATAGCGCAGTGCCCCGCGCCCAGCCAACAGCACCTGCTTTGCCGCCCGGTCGAACCCCACCGCCCGGTCCAGGATCACCCGCGCCCCGGCAAAGCGCGCCAGCCGGACCAGATCAATCATGATCTCATCCGCCCGGTAATGCGCCGCGATCAACCCCGGCAACATGCCGGTATAGGGGGCCGCCGGGTTCGGATTGATCACCGTCAACCGCACCCCCGGCAGCTTGTCCATCGCCCACATCCGCAGCACCAGAGCATGGGCATGGCCCCCGCCCACCAGCACGATATCCTGAACAAGGGGGATCGGATCCTGCATCTTCGCCTGTCTGTCGCCATCCACCCGGCACCCTACCCCCCGCCCCCGCGAAAGGTAAGGGGGGCCACCAGCGCCCGATTGTCCCGCCCCGCCACAGGCTGCAGCACTGTTGCGCCACGCGCCCCGCAGCCCTAGAAAACCCCATGGCCACCAATCAGCGGATCGAAGTCACCACCACTCAGCGCCTGCACCTCTCGATGGCGCTGCAATCCTCGCTGCGCCTGCTCAAGGCCGATGCCGCTGGCCTGACCCGCTATCTCGAAGAACAGGCCGCCGAAAACCCTACCCTGCAGCTTGGCCCACCGCCCGCCGGCGACTGGCTTCCCCGCTGGGACAGCATGTTCCGCAGCGATGATCCCCCACCCAGCTTGGCCGAATCCGCCCCGCCCAGCTTGATGGCCCATGTCACCGATTGGATCGCCCGCCAATCCCTGTCCAGGCCTGACGCACGCATTGCCCTTGCCCTCGCTGATGCGCTTGAACCCTCCGGCTGGCTGGGCCAACCCCTGCGCCAGATCGCAGCCGATGCTGGCGTGACCATGGCACAGGTCGATGTCGTCCTCACCCGTCTGCACAGCATCGAACCCGCAGGCCTTTTCGCCCGCTCCCTGTCTGAATGCCTGCGGCTGCAAGCCCGCGCCGAAGGCCCGGCCGATCCCGTCCTGCTGGGCGTCATCGACAACCTTGATCTGGTGGCCACGAATGACACCGCCCGTCTTGCCCGCAAGCTTGGCGCAACCGAAGCCGAAATCGCTCAGGCCATCCGCGCCATCCGCGCGATGAACCCCAAACCCGGTGCCGCCTTCGACAGCCTCGCCGCCCCGATCCGCGAACCCGATCTTATCGCCCGCAGGGGCGATCTGGGCTGGACCGTCGCCCTCAACCGTTCCGCCCTGCCCAGCGTCACCGTCACGCCCGGCCGTGGCAAAGGTCAGGGCCCCGCCCGCGCCCTGCTCCGTCTGGTCGAGGCGCGCAACACCACCCTCTTGCGCGTGGGCCAGGAAATCCTGCGCCGGCAAGAGGCCGCGCTTGATCACGGCCCCGCCCGCCTCTTGCCCATGACCATGGCCGATGTCGCCGCCGCCCTCGAACTGCACGAAAGCACCATCAGCCGCGTGGTCTCTGGCACCAGCGTCGACACCCCGCGCGGCACCTTCTGGTTGCGCGCGCTGTTCTCCGCCCGCCGGGGCAGCGACGCCGCCCCCGATCTCTCCGCCGCCGCCCTGCGCGCCCAACTCGCCACGCTCATCGCGCGCGAGGACCGCCGCAATCCCCTCTCCGACGATGCCCTCGCCCGCGCCCTGTCGGACGAAGGCGCGGTGATCGCCCGCCGCACCGTCGCTAAATACCGCGCCGTACAGGGCATCCCCCCCGCCCATCGCCGCAAGGCCTGACCATGCCGCTTCATCTTGGCCCAAATACCCAAAAAAACCTGAGCCAAGCGCGAACGCGCGCAGGCGAGGCAAAAGCCGTGCGGGCGCATGCCCGCTCAATTCAATAGGCCGCGATCAACCCCGCAATCCGGTCGGTCAGCGATTCCAGATCGTCCAGCGCCTCCACCGCCACCTCCGTCACCGGCACCTCCATCCGCGCGCGGTGCTTGCCATAGCGCGGGTCATAGTGCCGCGCCATCAACCCCTCGGCCAGATCGACAAACGCCCCCGCCGCCGCCATCGCCCGCCACTCGGCAATCACTTCGCGCGGATGGGCGGGCGCCAGTGACGCCACCACCGCATCCAGCCGCGCCACATCCGCCACCAGATCAGCATAGGCGCGCACCAGATATTTCGCCCGCGCCGCGCGCGGGGCCTCGATCGAAATCCGCGGCGCCGTCACCATTGCCCGCCACAGCTTGGGCGGCAGCCGGCACTCGCCCACCTTCGCGCTCTCGGCCTCCACCACCACCGGGCGGCTTGGGTCCAGCCGCGCCAGCGCCAGCGCCAGCCGCCCCTCAAATGCCTTCTGGCTCGGCTGTTCTCCCATGTGCCCGAACAGCGATCCGCGATGATTGGCCAACCCCTCCAGATCCACCACCTGCACGCCCCGCGCCGCCAGCAGCGCCAGCACCTCGGTCTTGGCTGTGCCGGTATTGCCGTCCAGCACCATCAAGCGATGCGCGAACGGCTGGTCATACAGCGCCTCCACCACCAGCCGCCGCCAGCTTTTGTATCCGCCCTGCACCACCTCCACGCGCCAGCCGATCTGGCTCAGGATCGACGCAAAACTCCCCGACCGCTGCCCCCCGCGCCAGCAATAAACCAAGGGCTGCCACCCCCCGGGTTTGTCGGCCAGCGGTCCCTCCAGATGCGCGGCGGCATTCTTGGCCACCAGCGCAGCGCCCACTTTGCGCGCGGTAAAGGGGCTCACCTGCTTGTAGATCGTCCCCACCCGCGCCCGCTCCGCATCATCCAGCACCGGCAGCGATATCGCGCCGGGAATATGATCCTCGGCCCATTCCGCAGGCGCGCGCACATCGATGATGTCATCGAACCCCAGCGCCAGCACATCGGCCAGACTGTCCAGCTTCACCACCATCAGAACCCCGCCTCGCAGGCCGTGACCAGCGCCGCCAGCATCGCCTCGCAGCGCGCCATCTGCTCCACGCTCACATATTCATCCGGCTTGTGCCCCTGCGCCATCGACCCCGGTCCGCAAATCACCGTGGGCACCCCCAGCCGCGCATCGAACAAGCCGCCTTCCGTGCCAAAGGCCACCTTGATCGTCCCATTCGCCCCGGTCAGGCCCTTCACGAAATTCACCACCTCCGCATCCGATGGCGTCCCCAACCCGGGATAATCCCACAGCCGCTCGATCCGGATATCCGCCTCGGGGAACTCCGCCCGCAAGGGTGCCACCACAGCGGCGCATCCCGCACGAACCTCCTCGATCAGCCCCGCCACATCCTCCCCGGCCAGGGACCGGATCTCCCAATCCGCCACCGCCGTCTGCGGCACAATGTTCACCTGCACCCCGCCCGCCATCTTGCCCACATGCAGCGTGGTGTAGGGCACGTCATAATCCCCGTCCCGCATCCCCTCAGACACCACCCGCGCCTGCACGCCGCGCAGCACACCCACGAAATCCGCCGCCAGATGCAGCGCGTTCAACGCCAGCGGCGCCAGCGCCGAATGCCCCTCGCGCCCCACGCAGGTTGCCCGCAAGGCGACCTTGCCCTTATGCCCCGTCGCCACGGCCATCCCCGTGGGCTCCCCCACGATGCACATGCGCGGCCGCACCGGCGCGCCTTCCAGCATCTCGATCATCGACCGCACGCCCATGCAGCCGATCTCCTCGTCATAGGACAGCGCCAGATGCAGCGGCACGCGCAAATCCCGCCGCGCCGCGCCCAGCATGGCCGCCACCGCACAGGCGACAAAACCCTTCATATCCGCCGTCCCGCGCCCGTATAGCCGCCCCTCGGCCTCGGTCAGCTCAAATGGCGGCCGCGTCCAGGCTTGCCCCTCAACGGGGACCACATCCGTATGCCCTGACAGCATCACCCCGCCCACATCCGCAGGCCCCACCGTGGCATAGAGATTGGCCTTCCCGCCGCCCGCATCCGGGATCAGCACCGCCTCTATCCCCGCCCCGGCCAGCACGCCTGCCACCCAATCCATCAGCGCCCGGTTGGGCCGGTCGCTCACCGTGTCAAAGGCGATCAGCCGTTCCAGTATCGCACGCGCATCCATCGGGCAGTCCTCCATTCGCGCCGTCACCTAATCGCATAAGCGCGCCAAGCGGAAGGCCCGCCCCTTCCCCCCACCCCTGCCCCGGTGCAAAACAGGGTCAGACCCTGACGAAAGCGATTCCCATGCGCCTGCTCACCGCCGCTCTTCTGGCCACCCTCGCCGCCCCCGCAACAGCGCAGGAAACCGCACCGCAGCCACCTCGCGATGCCGGGGCCGTGGCGCAACTCATGGCGGCGCAGGCGCTGCTTGATCTGGGCCTCGCGCGCAAGGATCCGCTCGCCATCCTCGCTGCCGCCCGCCTTGCCGCCGGCATCACCGCCACCGACAGCGACCGCCTTCCCGATCCCGCCGGCGACGCCGTTCCCGCCTCCTATCCGGGTGCCGATTTCATGTTCACCGCCGCCCGCGCCTTGGCAAAGGAAGACGACCTCGCCACCGATCTCATCGCCCGAACAGAGGCAGAGGTCACGCGCACCCCCACCCTTACCGTCATCCGCTCCTCCCGCGGCATCGCGGGCGGCGCAGCGCAGGTCTACACCCTGCCCTTCTTCGCCGCCGCACTGGCCGAGGTGGGGCTGCTGGGCGATGGCAAATCCAATCTGGACCTCTCCGTCGCTCTGCCCGACGGCACCCCCGTCTGCCTCGACACCGCCCCCTCCGACCGCGCCCTGTGCAGCTTCACCCCGCCAGAAAATGCCACCCTCTCCATCACCGTGACCAACCGCAGCGAAGCCGCCGCAAGCTACAGCCTGCTCACCAACTAACCCATTGATATTATATAATTGCTGCGCAGCGAAGACCGCAGCATTTTCGCGCAATGCTGCGCAGCGAAAACGAACTTACCCTGCCAATTTCACCTTGGCCCAAATACCCATTTCCACCTGATCGCAAGCGCACCGACAAGCATGCCGGGCGCCCCTCCCACGCCGCGCTTCTTGGAAACAAAGGCACCAAAATGAAAATGCCGCGCAGTCTCCTGCGCGGCATCCTGCATCCGTCAGACAGATGTCAGAGAACCTCTGCCATCTTCACCACGCGCCCTTCAGCCACCGACTTTACCGCCGCATCGGCCAGCGCCAGCGCGATCAGCCCGTCCTCGCCCGTCGGTTCCGCCTTGCCCGTCCCGGCCATCGCCGCGATGAAGGTGGCGATCTCGGCCGCATAAGCCTCGGTGTAGCGGGTCATGAAGAAATCATGCAGCGGCGGGCGGGTATAACCCAAACCGGTCGCCACCTCGATGGACACCGGGCGCTGGTTCTCCGCTGAAACCGCCCCCTTCGACCCATGCACTTCGATCCGCTGGTCATAGCCATAGGTCGCGCGGCGCGAGTTTGAAATCATCGCCTGCTTGCCCGACGCCGTCTTCAGCAGAACCTGAACAGAGTCGAAATCCCCCGCCTTGCCAATCGCCGGGTCCACCAGAACCGCCGCCGTCGCCACCACCTCGGTGATCTCCTCACCCAGCAGGAAGCGCGCCATGTCGAAATCATGAATCGTCATGTCGCGGAAAATCCCGCCCGACCGTTTGATGTAATCCACCGGAGGCGCGCCGGGGTCGCGGCTGGTGATGACCACCATTTCCACATCCCCGATGGTGCCCTTGTCGATCTCGGCCCGCACGGCGCGGAAATGCGGGTCAAAGCGGCGGTTGAAGCCCACCATCAGCGTGCCCTTATGCGCACGGACCACCTCAAGGCAGGCTTTCACCCGCGCCAGCGACAGGTCAATGGGCTTTTCGCAGAACACGGCCTTGCCCGCCTTCACGAAGCGCTCAATCAGATCGGCATGCGTATCGGTCGGCGTGCAGATCACCACCGCGTCGATATCCTTGGCCGCTTCAATCGCCTCGATCGTGCGCACGTCACAGCCATACTGATCGGCAATCGCCTGCGCCGCCGCCGGCATGGCATCGGCAACTGCCACCAGCTTTGCCTGCGCGTCGCCCGTCACGGCCTTTGCATGAACCTTGCCGATGCGCCCCGCACCCAGCAGCCCGAACCTGATCGCCATCTTCCTACTCCTTCGCCCGTTCAGGGCCTTTCCATGCCAACAGGGGATCACTCCCCATAGGCCCCATTCACATTCTGGTCAAAGTCCACCATCGCCCCGGTCATCACGCCGGACTCATCCGACAGAAGATAGGACACCAGCCCCGCCACATGCCCGGGCTTGACCAGCATCCCGAAGGGCTGCGCCGCTTCGGCCCGTGCCAGCCAGCCGTCATCCGATCCATGAAACCCGCGCTGAATGGCATCTTCGCCCGGCGTGTCCATCCAGCCCACATTCACCCCATTCACCCGGATGCGATGGGTCCGCAGCGCGTTGGCGCTGTTCTTGGTGATATTGGCCAGCGCCGCCTTGCTGGCCGCATAGCCCGCCAGAAACGATTGCCCGCAATGGCTGCTCATCGTCACGATGTTCACCGCCGCTGCCGGATGGCCCGCAGCCACCGCCGCCTGCGCAAAGCGCTGCAACGCAAAGAACGGCCCCTTGGCATTGGTGTCCATCAACTCGTCCCACCCTTCCGGTGTGGTATCCAGAATGGACCCCCGCGCCGTGGATGCCGCCGAATTCACCAGCGCATTCACCGGACCAAACCGCTTCAGCGCCCGCTCCACCAGTTCCACCGCCTCGCCCGCATCCTTCATGTCGGCAGGCAAGAAGCGCACATCCGCGCCCTTTGCGCGCAACCCTTCGGCCGCGGCCTCACCCTTGGTCACGTTGCGGCCTGAAATCACCAGCTTGCGGCAGCCGTCTGCCACCAGCCGCTCGGCAATGGCCAGACCCAACCCCTGCGCCCCGCCAGTGACAACGGCCACGGTTCCCGAATGATCCGGCATGATCCCCCCCTTGGAACAGCATGTCCCTCAAAACGGAACTTCTATTCCAATTCATCCCCGGTTCAACCGGAATGTTCCACATGAACGCGTCCGGCTGACGAAGATCGTCAGGACCGCACCCCTATTCCTGTGACCGCAACACCTGCGCCGGACGCGCCGCCAGTGGGCGCAGCGCGAACAAAAGCCCCGCCGCCATGGTGGCCAACACACCGCCCAGCACGATGGCAAAGGCCGATACCGGCTCGAACCGGTAACTCGCCTCCATCACGAAAACCATCACCGCCCATCCGGCAATGCCCCCCGCAACAATCGCCACCACGCCCGCCGCCGCCCCCATCAGCGCCGACCGCAGCGCGAAACTGGCCAGGATCTTCCCCCGCGTCGCCCCCAGCGTC
The DNA here is from genome assembly GCA_022843025.1 of Paracoccaceae bacterium. Taxonomy (GTDB): domain Bacteria; phylum Pseudomonadota; class Alphaproteobacteria; order Rhodobacterales; family Rhodobacteraceae; genus Paragemmobacter. Next base: position 371,294 of record JALHOL010000005.1, read on the forward strand.
TTCAACACCGCCGCCTCATAGACGCGCGCCCGTTCCCCCGCCGCCGCCGCACCGATCAGCACGACAAACCCGGTCACCAGCGTCGCTGCCGCCGCCCAGGCCGTTGCCGTGGCAATCGCCTCCAGCGCCTCGGTCACGCGGTCAATCGCCTCGCGGATGCGAATGGCGGTCACGTTGGGATAGGCCTTCGACACATCCCGCAGGATCGCCGCCTCGGCCTCTTCCTCGGCATAGACAGTGGAAATGAACGTATGCGGCGCCCCTTGCAGCGCGGTTGGGTTCATCGTCATCACGAACCCCATCCCCGCGCTGGAAAAATCCACCTGCCGGAAACTGGTGATCGTCGCCGGGATGTCGCGGCCCAACACATTGACCACCAACTCATCCCCCAGCTTCAGCCCGATCTCCTCGGCCTCCTCGGCGGCAAAGGATACCTGCGCAGGCCCCGTGTAATCCTCGGGCCACCATTCGCCCGCCACCACCTGCGCGTTTTCCTGCGGCCGGGTGGCATAGGTGATCCCCCGGTCGCCCCGCACCACCCAATGCTCACCCGCCACCTCTTTCGCGGGCCGCCCGTTGATCTGGGTCAGCACCGCGCGCAGCATCGGCGCGCTTTCCACCTTGCTCACCGCAGGGTCACCCTCGACCCGCGCCAGAAAGCCCTCAATCTGGTCGGGTTGGATATCGACAAAGAAATAGCTCGGCGCGCGTTCCGGCAGATCGGTTTCAATCGCCGACCGCAGGTTGGAATCGATCTGCCCCACCGCCGCCAGCACCGAAAGCCCCAGCCCCAGCGACAGGATCACCGCCCCCGCTTCTTCACGCGGCCCGCCAATCGCGGCCAGCGCCATGCGCAGCGGCACCCGCCCCCGCGCCAGCCCGGCCCGCGCCGCCGCCCTTGCTCCCCAGCGCAGCCCGATTGCCGCCAGCGCCAGAACCAACAGCGCGCCGATCACACCGCCCGCCGAACCCAGCGTCAGTTCCCATGTTCCCGAAAACCACACCGCCCCGCCTACCAGCAGCACGGCCAGCGCTGCAATCGCCCACAGATGCCGCGCCGCAGGCCAACCGCCCCGCCCCGCGCCACGATACAGCGCCGCCGCCCGCACCCCTTCGGTCCGCGCCAGCGGCCACAGCGTGAACAGGAACGCCGTCACCAGCCCATAAAAGGCCGCCTCCATCAACGGCATGGGATACAGCCCGATCTCCGCCGGGAAGGGCAGCGCCGCCTCGATCACCCCGCCAAACAGGATGGGCAAACCCGCCCCCAACAACAGGCCCAGCACCACGCCGACCCCTGCCAGAACCGCAATCTGCAAAAGGTAGATGCGGAAAATCAGCCGCCCTTCGGCACCCAGCGTTTTCAGCGTGGCAATCGTCGCTACCTTGCCATCCAGATAGGCCCGCACGGCCGCCTGCACGCCCACGCCGCCCACGGCCAGCCCGGCAATCCCCACCAGAATCAGGAAAGACCCGATCCGCTCCACAAACCGCTCCACCCCCGGCGCGGCGCGGCGGCTGTCATCCCAGCCCATCCCGGCATTGGCAAACTCTGCCTCTGCGCGCCGCTCCATCGCGGCAAGGTCCGTGCCCGGCGGCAGCACCAACCGGTATTCCGTTTCAAACAGCGATCCGGGTTCCAGCAACCCCGACCCCGCCAGATCGGCCGTCCGCACAATCGTGCGCGGCCCCAGTGAAAAGCCGCCATTGGCGCTGTCCGGCTCGCGCAACAGCACCGCGCCCAGCCGGAATTCCTTCACACCCAGCCGGAACCTGTCACCGGGGGTCAGCCCCAGCCGATCCACCAGCACCTTGTCCATCACCGCACCGGGCGCCCCATCCTGCACCGCCAGCGCCTCGGCCAGCGTTCCGGCCTCAAGCTCCAGCGCGCCCAGCAACGGATAGGCGTCATCCACCGCCTTGATCTGCGTCAGCGCGGTTTCCTCGCCCACCACGGCCATCGACCGGAAATCTACGATCTCCGACACGCGGTCTGCGATGCCCTCCATCCAGGCCCGTTCCTCAGGCGTGGCGAAACGATAGGTGAACTCCATCTGCGCGTCGCCGCCCAGCAGCACTGCGCCCTGATCCTCCAGCCCCTGCTGGATCGCCGCGCGCACCATGCCCACCCCGGCAATCGCCGCCACCCCCAGCGCCAGACAGGCGAGGAACACACGAAACCCCTTCAACCCGCCGCGCAACTCGCGCCGGGCAATCGTCCAAGCGAGGCTCATACGATGCCCTCGCCCACCACACGCCCGTCGGCCAGCCGCACCACCCGGTCACAGCGCGCCGCCAGTTCTGGCGCATGGGTCACCAAAACCAGCGTCGCGCCATGCTTGTCGCGCAGGCCGAACAGCAGGTCCATGATCGCCTGCCCGTTCACCCCGTCCAGATTCCCCGTCGGCTCATCCGCCAACAGGATCGCCGGGCGCGGTGCCGCCGCCCGCGCCAGCGCCACACGCTGCTGCTCACCCCCCGACATCTGGCTGGGATAGTGGTCCATCCGCGCGCCCAACCCCACCGACTGCAACTCTGCCTCGGCGCGGGCAAAGGCATCCGCCACGCCCATCAACTCCAGCGGCACCGCCACATTCTCCAAGGCCGTCATGGTGGGCATCAGATGAAAGGACTGGAACACCACCCCCATCTTGCCGCGCCGGAACCGCGCCAGCCCATCCTCATCCATCGCCGTCAGATCCTGCCCCAGCGCGTGAACCGACCCGCCCGTCGCCTGCTCCAACCCGCCCATCAGCATCAGAAGCGATGATTTCCCCGATCCGCTCGGACCGATCAACCCAAGCGTCTCGCCCCTATGAACTTCCAGTGATATACCCTTGAGGATATCGACCGGCCCCGCATTTCCCGCCAAGGTCAACCGTGCATCCCTCAGCGTAAGAACCGAATCCACCATGAAAATCGCCTCTGTATCTCTGCCCAAAGCCACATATGGCGCGCGCACGCTGCGGCGCAACATCACATTGGCGACAGTGGCTGTAACGCTTGCGGCCCTCATTCCCGTCGCGGCCAGCGCTGAACCCGTCACCATCGTGGCGCTGGGTGACAGCCTCACCGCAGGCTATGGCCTGCCCGAAGGCGAAGGCTTCGTCCCCCAACTGCAAAGCTGGCTCACCGCGCAGGGCGCTGATGCCACGGTCATCAACGCAGGCGTTTCGGGCGACACCACCGCCGGCGGCCTGTCGCGGCTGGATTGGTCGCTCACCCCCGAAACCGATGCGCTGATCGTCACCCTGGGCGGGAATGACCTGCTGCGCGGCCTGCCGCCCGAAGAAACCCGCAGGAACCTTGATGCCATCGTCAAACAAGCCACCGACCGCGGGCTGGACGTGCTGGTCATCCCCATGCAGGCCCCCGGCAATTACGGCCCCGAATACAAGGCCGCCTTCGATACCCTCTATCCCGACATCGCCCAAACCTACGGCGCGCGCCTCGCCATGCCCTTCTTCGCCCCCCTCGCGCCCGATGCCACCAATCTGGCCGATCTCACCCCTTGGATGCAGCCCGACGGCATCCACCCCAGCCGTGACGGCGTGGCAAAGATCGTCGCAGGCCTCGGCCCCACCATCCTCGAACTGGCACAGGCCGCAGCGGACTGATCACCCCGCCATCGCCGACATGCCCCTCCTGACCCTCTAACCACCCCGCACCACCGCCCGCCCCTTCATCTTGGCCCAAATACCCAATTCCTCCCCCACCACCCGCGCAACGCAACCGCCCCCTTCAACCCCCCTTGCACTTCCCCCCCGCCCGTCCGATCACTCCGCCATCAGACGGAGCCACCTCCCATGTCCCTCATCGCCGATCTCTCCACCCTTCTCGGCGCGTCCAACGTCGTGACCGGCCCCGACATGGAACGCTTCTCGCGTGACTGGATGGGCAATTACCACGGCACTCCCATCGCCGTGGCCCGCCCCGCCACCACGGCCGAGGTATCGGAAGCCGTCCGCATCGCCGCCCGCCACGCCATCCCCGTGATCCCCGTCTCCGGCAACACGGGTCTGACCGGCGGCACCTATACCGAAGGCGGCCTCCTCCTCTCGACCGAGCGGCTGAACCGCATCCGCGACCTGCGCCCCGATGCCCGCATCGCCATCGTCGAAGCCGGGGTCATCCTGTCCAAACTCCACGATGCCGCCGCCGACCACGGCCTCTACTTCCCGCTCTGGTTCGGCGCGCGCGGCTCGGCCATGATCGGCGGCGTGCTTTCGACCAATGCCGGTGGCTCCAACGTCCTGCGCTACGGCTCCACCCGCGCGCTCTGTCTGGGGCTCGAAGTCGTCCTCGCCGATGGCCGCGTCCTCACCCTCATGTCCGAACTGCACAAGGACAATTCGGGCTACGACCTGAAGCAGCTTTTCATAGGGGCCGAAGGCACGCTTGGCATCATCACCGCCGCCGTGATGAAACTTGTCCCCGCCCCCCGCGCGCAGGCAACGGCAACGCTTGCCGCCCGGTCCCTTCCCGACGCGCTGATCCTTCTGAACCGCCTGCAAGCCGCCTCGGGCGGGCTGGTCGAGGCCTTTGAATACATGCCCGCCGATTACATGCGCCGCCTGCTCAAGGTCCGCCCCGACATAGGCCAACCCTTCACCCAACCGCATGACTGCACGATCCTCGTGGAACTTGCAGCCACCTCGCCCGCGCTGACGACCGCACAGGCAGATGGCACCATCCCGCTGGCCGATCTGCTGGAAACCACCCTCGCCCAACTCATGGACGAAGGCCTGATCCTTGACGCCCAGATCGCCCGGTCCGATGCCCAGCGCAGCGCCATGTGGGCACGGCGCGAAGCCGCTGCGGAAATCGGCGCTGCGGTCAAACCCATGATCGACAGCGACATTGCCGTGCCATTGGACAAGGTCGCCACCTTCCTTGACCGCATCACCCCCCGCCTTGCCGAGATCGCCCCCGGTGCCGACACCGTCACCGTGGCCCATCTGGGCGATGGCAACCTGCATTTTTCGGTTTATCCGAGTGATCCGTCCAAGGCCGTCTATGACCGCGTCATCCATGCGATCGAAGATATCGTGCAAGACCTCTGCGGTTCCTTCTCGGCCGAACATGGCGTCGGCCTGTCCAAGCTCAACTCGATGGACCGCCGCAAAGACCCCGTCGCGCTGGATGTGATGCGCGCCATCAAGGGCGCGCTGGACCCGAACAACCTGATGAACCCCGGCAAGGTCATCCCCGCGGCAAAGGCCTGATCCATGTCCTCGCTTGCCGTGCTGCGCGACCCGACCCTGCGCCTGATCGCCATTGCCCTGCTCCTGTTGGGGGCGTTGAACGCCTCCGTCTATCCCTACCAATCGCTGATGGGGATCGAACGCATCGGCATGACTGAGACAACCTTCGCCCTCGTCCTCGTGGCCGCCTCTGCCGTGTCCGTCACGGCCTCGGTCCTGCTCGGCATCCTCACCGATCAGGGCGCAGGCCGCCGCCGCATCGCGCTGCTGACCACCGCCTCCGGCACGACGGGCGTGGGGCTAATGTATCTGGCCCCCTCGCCCCTGACCTTCGCCCTGTGCCACGGCCTGCTGTTCCCCGTCGCCACCTCGCTTTACGGCCAGCTTTTCGCCCTCGCCCGCCTTGCCCGCTCCGATGACGGGGCCGCCCGCGACGCCATCCTCGCCACCATCCGCGCGGCGCTTTCGCTCAGCTTCCTCGCAATGCTCATTTTCTGGACCTTCGCCTTCGGCGCGGGTCTGGATGTCATGGCCGTCTACCTGTCAGCCACCATCGCCGCCGTCGCACTGTCGGCGCTGCTGCACCTTTATTGGCCGCGCGACGGGCAGACCACATGGGAAGACCGCCCCTCCGGCCTCAACTTCCGCCGCGCCTTGGGAGAGGTCGCCTCCCCCCCCATCCTGCTGCGCCTGCTGCTGCTCGGTGCCATCGCCTCGGCGGGCAACCTCTACATGATTCTGACCGCGCTGGTCTTTGATGCCTCACCCACCCGCGATGCGGGGGATGTGGCGCTCTATATCGGCCTCGTCGCCGGGTGGGAGGTGCCGTTCATGCTCCTGCTGCCGCTGATCACGCACCGCTTCCGCCGCGAAACCCTGATCGGGGCGGGAACGCTGCTCTATTGCACCCATCTCGCTTTGATGCCGGTGCTGACGGAAACCGCCTGGCTCTGGCTGCTAACCCTGTTCGCAGGGCTTGGCGGCGCGGCCATCCTGACCCTGCCCATCGCTTATTATCAGGACCTGCTGGCCGGTCGTCCCGGCACGTCGGGGGCGATGATCGCGCTGCAACGGCTGGTGTCGGAACTGCTTGCCGCCGCCGCCTTCGCCATGGGCGTGGTGGTCGGCGGATACGCCTTTACCGCCATCGTCGGCGCGGCCATCGCCATCACTGCCGCTGGCACCCTGATGTGGGTCGACCGCGCCCGCAGGTAGGCGTTTTTTGTCACAAAAAACGCGCCGGAATTTGACGCAAATTCCGCCAGCGCCTCAATCAGAACCCGTTTCCTGCGTCAGGAAACGTCGCGAAATCTGCGTCAGATTTCGCCCCCGCTCACCAACATGGCAAAGCCGCTGCTGCACATTCCGGGTGGTCTGCCTGATGATTAACGAATGAAGCAGGCACCGCGCGTATGCACAGCCGTCTGCACAGGGCGCTGCACCGCCAGCGGCACGGTCATTCTCAGAAAAACGGCAAAATTAACGCGCCGTATCAGGGGCTTAACGCCAGCTAAAGAACCCCGCCGGCGCCCGCCCCAGCAATTCCTCCGCCAGATCGCGCCCCAGCGCCGCCGCATCGGCCACGCCACCCCGCCGCTCTCCGGTGATCGACTCGCTGCCATCGGGCCGCAGGATCTCGCCCCGCAGCCAAAGCGCATCCCCGTCCAGCATCGCCAGCCCGGCAATCGGCGTCTCGCAAGACCCGTCCAGCCGCGCCAGCATCCCGCGCTCGGCGGCCAGCCGCAGCCCGGTTTCCTTGTGGTGAATCGCCGAAAGCAGCCACTCAACCCGTTGATCCGAAACGCGTCTTTCGATACCGATCGCGCCCTGCGCCACCGCCGGCAGCATCTCCTCGGGCGCAATCGCCGCCCGCGCCACATGCGCCATGCCCAGCCGGTTCAGCCCCGCCATGGCAAGGAACGTGGCCACCGCCACCCCTTCCTCCAGCTTGCGCATCCTTGTCTGCACATTGCCGCGGAACTCCACCAGCTTCAGATCCGGCCGCCGCAACGCCAGCTGCGCCCGCCGCCGCAACGATGACGACCCCACCACCGCCCCCTGCGGCAGATCGGCCAGCGACGCCACGCCGGGTGAAACGAACCCATCCCGCACATCCTCGCGCGGCAGATAGCAATCCAGCACCAGCCCCTCAGGCTGCGCCGTCGGCATGTCCTTCATCGAATGAACCGCTATATCTATGGTCCCTTCGATCAGCGCCTCCTCGATCTCGCGTGTGAACAACCCCTTGCCACCGATCTCTTTCAGCGGCTTGTCCAGGATCTGATCGCCCGTCACCTTGATGACCACGATCTCGAACGCCTCATCCGGCAGGCCGAACGCCTCCCCCAGACAGCGCCGCACCTCATGCGCCTGCCACAGCGCAAGGGGGGAACCACGGGTGCCGATCTTCAGCGGTTGGGCGGGGGAGGGAAGCGGATACATCATGCCCCAAGGCATACAACTGTCATCTTTGCCTGACAACTCTTGACAAGCCCGCGCCGCCAGCCGACCCATGACAGCATGACGCTGTTCCTGTTCTTCGCCCTGATCGCCTCTGCTGCGCTGCTCTCTCTCGCGTTCTGGATGGAACGCAGCGCGATCATTGGCGGGATCAACGGCGCGAACGGCCTGACCATTCTCGTGGCCTTCATCGTCTCGGCCAGCGCAACGATTCCCGTCGCCGCCATCACTTGGTGGGTGCAGGGAGCGCTTTGGGCGGCAGCGGTGATCCTGATCTCTTCCCTCTGGCATCTGGGCGCATGGCGCTTTGCCATGTCCTCCCTGCAATCCATCGCCCATCGCACCAATGGCGACATCAGCCCGAAAGTCCGCCCATGACCAAACCCGCCAAGACGATCCTGCGCGCCCTCGCCGGGGAAACCCTGCCCACCCCGCCGATCTGGATGATGCGTCAGGCAGGCCGCTACCTGCCCGAATACCGCGCCACCCGTGCGCAGGCGGGTGATTTCCTGAAACTCTGCTACAACCCCGAACTCGCGGCCGAGGTAACGCTGCAACCGATCCGCCGCTACGGGTTCGACGCCGCGATCCTGTTTGCCGATATTCTTCTTCTACCCCAAGCCCTTGGCCCAAAGCTCTGGTTCGAAACCGGCGAAGGTCCGCGGATGGAAACCACCACCACGATGGATCAGGTCAAGGCGCTCAAGCCCACCGATGCCATCCATGACACGCTGTCACCCATCTATGAAACCGTCCGCATCCTCGCCCGCGAACTGCCCACCGAGACCACGCTGATCGGCTTTGCCGGCGCCCCGTGGACCGTTGCCACCTACATGATCGCGGGCCAAGGATCGAAGGATCAGGCCGCCGCCCATGCCCTGAAAAACAGCGACCGCGCCACCTTTCAGGCGCTGATCGACCGCATCACCGATTCCACCGTCGAATACCTCTCTGCCCAAGTGAATGCCGGGGCCGAGGTGGTAAAGCTCTTTGATTCATGGGCTGGCTCGCTCAAGGGTCAGGATTTCGAAGATTTCGCCGTCAAACCGGCGGAACGGATCATCTCCGCCCTCAAGGACCGCCACCCCGGCCTGCCCATCATCGCCTTCCCGCGCGAGGCGGGCGATGGCTATATCGGCTTTGCCGCCAAGACCGGGGCCGATTGCGTGGCGCTCGACAATTCCATTACGCCCGAATGGGGCGCGGAACATGTGCAACCGGGCGGTTGCGTGCAAGGCAACCTTGCCCCGGAACACATGGTCACCGGGGGTGAGGCGCTGGTCCGTGAAACCCGCCGCGTGGTGGATGCCTTCCGCAAGGGGCCGCATATCTTCAATCTGGGCCACGGCATCACACCCGACGCCAACCCCGACAATGTGCAACTGATGATCGACACGGTCCGCGGGGCCTGACATGACGCTTCCGCTCTGGGTCTGGGCCGCCGTGATGGGGGCCATAGCCCAGACCGGGCGCAACGCCACACAGGCGGGGCTGACCACGGCGCTTGGCACCGTGGGCGCAACACAGGTTCGCTTCCTGTTTGGCCTGCCCTTCGCCGCGCTGTTCCTGCTTTTCCACGCCTTTTGGTCTGGCGACCCGATCCCCCTGCCCGGCCCCGCCACACTTGGGTGGACGGCGCTTGGCGCTTGGGCGCAGATCGCAGGCACGGCACTCATGCTTTTGCTGATGCGGGATCAATCCTTCGGTGTCGCCACCGCATGGCTGAAAACCGAGCCCGTCCTCGTGGCACTGCTCGGCGCGGCCCTGCTCGGCGATCACCTCACCCCCGGCACCTTTGCCGCCATCGCCATCGCCGTGGCGGGTGTGCTGATCCTGTCGGTCAAGCCCGGCCCCACCTTGGGGCACTTCTTTCACGCCCGCCCTGCCGCCCTCGGCCTGCTGGCGGGCCTCGGCTACGGCCTTGCCGCCATTGGTTTTCGTGGCGGCATCACCGCCCTGCCCGATGGCAGCTTCCTCACCCGCGCGCTGACCACGCTCACGCTCGCGCTCACCATCCAGACCGCCACGCTCCTGATCTGGATGCTGCTCTTCGACCGCACCGCGCTGGCCGGTTCCTTCCGTGTCTGGCGCTCATCCCTTGCCGCAGGCTTCCTTGGCGCTTTCGCCTCGGCCTGCTGGTTCACAGGCTTTTCCCTCACCAGCGCCGCCAATGTCCGCACGCTGGCCCTGATCGAGGTGCCGATGGCCCAACTCGTCTCATGGGTCCACTTCCGGCAAAAAACCACCCCGCGGCAACTGCTTGGGATGGCTGTCATCCTGTCCGGCGTCGCCGCCCTGCTCTGGCAGCAGGGCTAGGCCTTGCAGGCCGGGGATCAGGTCAACAGGCTCAGCCCAACAGCCCCTTCAGCACCGCAAGCGCCGCCTGACCATCGGCGTCATCCGCCCGCACAATGACAGCGACCTCGCTCACCATGCCCAGTTTGGCCACCATGCCCGGCCGGATCGTCAGCGTGAAACCCTCATCGCCGAAAACCACTGCCTCCACGGCATCTTTCGCGGCAAAGATGTCGTCCGACACCTCCAGATACAGCCCCTTCCGGTCCCCCGGCCGGCCTTCAAAGATCACATAACCATCTTCCGGGTCTTCGCTCGCCGCAAAGCCCACGGCATGTTCAGCCCCCTCGACATCCGTCCAGAAGGCCCGCGCCCGTATCTCGATATCCGCCACGCCCTGCTCCCTTGTCATCCTGCCACCGGCCCGCGCGGGCCGGTCACGTCCATTTCGCAATCGGCGGCAGGCTCATCAGCACGGCATTGGCATCATGCCCCGTTTCCAACCCGAACTTGGTGCCACGGTCATAGACAAGGTTGTATTCCGCATAAAGCCCGCGATGGATCAGCTGCGTCTCGCGGTCCGCCTCGGAAAACGGCGTATTCACCCGCCGCTCGGTCACCGGCACGAAGGCGGGAAGGAAGTGCCGCCCCACCTCTTGCGTAAAGGCGAAGTCCGCCTCCCAGTCGCCGGTATGCAGATCGTCATAGAAGATCCCGCCCACACCCCGCGCCCGCCCGCGATGGGGCACAAAGAAATACTCATCCGCCCAGGCCTTGAACTTCGGGTAATAGCCAGCGTCATGCAGATCGCAGGCCGCCTGCATCTGGCCGTGGAAATGCGCGGTATCCTCGGCGTATTCGATGGCCGGGTTCAGGTCAGACCCGCCCCCGAACCACGCCGCATGCGGCGTCCAGAACATCCGCGTGTTCATATGCACCGCAGGCGCATGGGGGTTCACCATATGCGCCACCAGCGAAATACCGGATGCCCAGAACCGCGGGTCCGTATCCATTCCCGGCACGCCGCGCGCGGCCATCGCTTTCTGCGCCCGCTCGCCCAGGGTGCCATGCACCTCGGACACGTTCACGCCCACCTTCTCGAACACACGCCCGCCGCGCATCACGCTCATCAACCCGCCGCCGCCATCAGCCCGCGTCGTGGGCGTCACCTCGAACCGCCCCGGTTCGCCCGTCCCATATCGGTCCTCCAGCCCCTCGAACGCTGCCACGATCTGATCCCGCAATTCGCGGAACCATGCGGCGGCACGGGCTTTACGGGCGTCAAACGGGTCGGTCATCGGTGTCTCTCCAAGTTTACACCGCCATGCCTAGCACTGGAAAACCCCGCGCGCCAACATGGCATTTGGCACCATCCGCCCAAGCGCGTAAAATGCCCGCAAATCAAAGGACATCGCCATGCGCCGCCTTCTTCTGCCTGCCCTTCTGATCCTTGTCGCCTGCGGCACCCCGCAGGAACAATGCATCAACCGCAACACCCGCGATCTGCGCACGATGCAGAAACTGGTCGATGAAACCCAAGCCAACCTCGCCCGTGGCTACGCGATCGAGGAATACACCGTCTGGGTTCCCGTCTGGCAAATCTGCGAGGTTCAGCCCTCCACCGATCCGGCCCAGCCCGCCCCACCGCCGCGCTATTGCTTTGAAGAAGAACCGCAGACGAAGACCCGTCCAAAGGCCATCGACCTGAACGCCGAACGGGCCAAGCTGGAAAGCCTGTTGCAACGCCGCGATGAACTGGCCCGCGCCGCGCAGCCCGTCATCGCCCAATGCAAGGCGCAACACCCCGAATGATCAAAATGTCGGCGCGGCCACCGCATCCAACAGGCCGCGCCCGCCATCCAGCGTCAGCACCTGCCCGGTCATGAAGCCAGACGCATCGGATGCCAGAAAATGCGCCGCCTCTGCCACCTCATCGGCGCTGGCGATCCGGCCCAGCGGCGTTCCAGCCTCGATCAGATCGCGCCAATCCGGGTGTTCGCGCAATTCACTCTGCAAAGACGCGCTCATCACCGATGCAAAGGACACTGCGTTCACGCGAATCCCCTTCGGCGCCAGCGCCACCGCCAGCGACCGCGTCATCTGCTCCACCGCCGCCGAACTGATCGAATAGCCCAAAAGCTGCGGCTGCGTCCGCACCGCCGCCAGCGATGAAAGGTTGATGATCGACCCGATCATCCCCTCAACCCCGGTCTTTTCCGCCTTCTGGATCATCCGTTTCGCTGCCATCTGGCTCAGCCGCAGGCTGGTCAGCAGGTTCTGCTCCAGCAGATCCTCCACCGCGTCCTTTTCCGGGTCCAGCGCATCGGACAGGGCGCATTGGCGGCTGGCATTCACCAGAATGTCGATCCGGTCAAAGGCATCCACCGTGGCCGACAGCAGGTTCGCCATGGTCAGCTTCTGGCGCAGATCGCCTGCAAACATGCGCACCTGCCCTTCGGCCCGCGCATCTTCGCCCACCTCATCATCCAGCCGCACCTCGTCCATGTCGGCGAACATCACATTCGCCCCCTTGTCCAGAAAGTGCCGCGCGATGGCCAGCCCGATCCCGTTGGCCGCCCCCGTGACGATGGCCGTCTTGCCCGAAATGGAAAAACTCATGGGATTCCCTGTTTACCGCGCCCGTAGCGGGTGCGAGGCCCGTATTACCCGAAAGGCCGCGTCGCCGCCAATATCCTGCACCTCGCGGAACAGGGCCGTCAGCGCGCGATCATAGGGCAGGTGCCGGTTTGCAACCAGCCACAGCACCCCCGGCGGCGAAAGCATGCGCGCCGCCGCGCCGATAAAGGCGATCCCCAGCCCCGGATCGGCATCCCGTCCCTGATGGAAGGGCGGGTTCATCACCACATGATCCATCACGCGCGGCAGTTTCACCGTGGTCGCATCTGCCCAATGGAACACCGCCCGCTCATCGGTCACATTGGCCCGCGCGCAATCCAACGCATCTGCCTCGGCCTCGACCAGATGGCATTCCTTCACGCCCGCGCGCGCCAGCACCGCCTGCGCCAAAAAGCCCCAGCCCGCGCCCAGATCGGCGACGCGCCCCTTCATCTCACCCGGCAGGGCAGCGGCCAGCAGCGCCGACCCCCGGTCAATCCCATCGGCGGAAAACACCCCGGCCACTGTGCGGAACCCGGCGATGTCCACCGCCACATCCGCCCAATCTTCCAGCCCCGGCCCGGCAGGGAACACGGCCAGTTTGCCATGCGCCTTGGACAGGGCCTCGGACAGGACCACCCGCCCGCGCAATTCCTTCAGCAGCGCGTCGATGCCATCGGTCTTTTGCCCGTCTACCGCCACAGGCCCGCCCGGCACCACCATCGCCGCCGCCTGCGCCACCAGCGCGCGCGCCTGCGCCTTGGCGCGCGGCAGGCAGACCACCGCCGCCGCATAAGGCCCGGCCGCGTCGCGCAGCGCCGCATGGCCCCGCGCCGCGAACCAATCGAAATCCGGGCGGAACCCGGTGATCACCTCGACCCGGTCCTTGGGCAGATCGGCCAGATCATCCCCGATCCGGGGCCGGATCACCGCCACCTTGCCCTCGGCAGGCACCACGAACAGCCCGCCTTCCAGCGCCATGGTCAATCGGGCAGATCGCATCATTCATCCTCTCGAAAAGCACCGCGCACCATAGGCGGCAAAGGCGCGCAAGCCAACCCAAGGCGAAATCTGATGCAGATTTCGCGGCGTTTCCTGACACAGGAAACGAAAAACCGCCCCAAGGGCGGTTTCACCGGAATTTGCGTCAAAGATCGCCATGCGCAACGGTGTGACCCGTCACTCCTTCTCCATCGTGCATTGCAGCGGGTGCTGATGGCGGCGCGCGAAATCCATCACCTGCGCCACCTTCGTCTCGGCCACCTCGAACGAAAACACACCCACCACCGCCAGCCCCTTCTTGTGGACCGTCAGCATGATGTCAAAGGCCTGCGCATGGCTCAGCCCAAAGAACCGCTCCAGCACATGCACGACGAATTCCATCGGCGTGTAATCGTCATTCAGAAGCATCACCTTGTACAGCGGCGGGCGCTGCGTCTTCGACTTGGTCTTGGTCAGCAGACCTGCGTCATTCCCCGGCCCCTCAGGGGTTCCAGACAGGATGATGGGGCTCAGGCTCACTGGCGGGTACTCCGGTCAGACAGGGGATTCGCAAAGTTCTTCGGTGACAGGAATATAATCCATTCCCGCGCGGCGAAAAGGGGGCCTTCTGCCCTGCGGCCTCAGGCTTGCGCCGGGCGCGGCCTCAGGGCATCACAGAGCGGCGAACAGGGAACCCACGCCATGCCAGCCGACCGCCGCATCACCACCATCGGCTTTGATGCCGACGATACGCTTTGGCAGAACGAATCCTTCTTCCGGCTGACCCAGGACCGTTTCACCGCCCTGCTGGCCGACTATGCCGATCCCGACCACCTGCATGACCGCCTGCTCGCCGCCGAACGCCGCAACATCGGCCATTACGGCTTTGGCGTGAAAGGCTTCACCCTGTCGATGATCGAAACGGCAATCGAGGTGACCGAAGGCCGCGTCCCCGCCGCCGTCATTGCCGATCTGATGGCCGCCGGGCGCGAGATGCTGGAACATCCCATCGAACTCCTTCCCCATGCCCGCGCGGCGGTCGAGGCGATGGCACAAACCCACCGCGTCCTGCTCATCACCAAAGGCGACCTCTTGGATCAGGAACGCAAACTCGCCCAATCCGGCCTTGGCGATCTGTTCCACGGGGTGGAAATCGTGTCGAACAAGACCGCCCCCGCTTATTCAACGATCTTCACCCGCCACGGCCACGGACCGGACCGCGCGCTTATGGTGGGCAACTCGCTCAAATCCGATGTCATCCCCGTGATCGAGGCGGGCGGCTTCGGTGTCCACGTTCCCCATGGCCTGACCTGGGCACTGGAACTGGCCGATCCACCCAGCGACCACCCCCGCTTTGCCGCGCTGGACCACCTCGGCCTCCTCCCCGATCTTGTGGCAAACCTCGGCTGACACACCACACCTAGCGCGCCCACACCACGCCTAGGCGGCTTTGCAACACCTAAGCTTTGCGGTCAAAGTCATTGAAATTCAGGGGTTTTCCGCATGAAACCCATGTGCTAACCTGTCCCTCAGCAGACAAGCCCCACAAAAAACCGGGGCATCCAGAGGCAGGAACAAGGAACCAGCGACGTGGCATCGCTCATTGGGCATTTCGCCCGCTTGCTTTCGTTTTCAATACTCGCGGCCATCACGGCCCTTCTCGCCGCGTCACCGCTGCGCGCCGCCCCTTATGCCTCGATCGTGATCGACGCCCGCACCGGCGAGGTCCTGTATTCCGAAAACGCCGACACCCGCCTGCACCCCGCCTCGCTCACCAAGATGATGACGCTCTACATCGCGTTCGAAGAAATTCAGCGCGGCAACATCTCGCTCGATACGATGGTCACCATCTCAAAGCACGCCGCCGCGCAGCCCCCTTCGCGGCTTGGCCTGCGGTCCGGGCAAAAGATTTCGCTGCGCAACCTGATCCGCGCCGCTGCCATCAAATCCGCCAATGACGCCGCCACCGCCATTGGCGAGGCGATCAGCGGCAATGAACCCGATTTCGCCCGCCGCATGACCCGCACCGCCAAGGCGCTGGGGATGACCAACACCACCTTCAAGAACGCCAACGGCCTTACCGCACAAGGCCACCTGTCCTCGGCGCGGGACATGACGATCCTTGGCCGCCACCTGTTCTATGATTTCCCGCAGTATTATAACCTGTTCTCGCGCCGCTCGGTTGATGCGGGGCTGGCCACGGTGAACAACACCAACCGCCGCTTCCTTGATGCCTATGAAGGCGCGGATGGGATCAAGACAGGCTATACCGTCGCTGCGGGCTTCAACCTGACCGCCTCGGCAGATCGCGGCGGCAAGCGTCTGATCGCCACGATCTTCGGCGGCAAGTCCACCGCCGACCGCAACGCCAAGATGATGAAACTGCTCGACCTCGGCTTCGGCAAGGCGCCGCGCAACGCGCCCGTCAACCCGCCCGACGCGCCCAGCTATCAGGGCGGCGAGGAAATGCTCGTCGCCGATACCGATCTTCCCGTCACCGCCGATGGCGCGGGCAAAACCGTCCGCGCCTCCATGCAGATCACCACATCTCTGCGCCCGCAGGCCCGGCCCGGCGCGGCCAGCGCACCCCCCGAAACCGTGGTCGCCACGGCCGAGGCAGTGGATGCCATGCAATCAGGCATCGAAGGCGCGCTCGCCGCCGCCCTTGCCCCCGAAGACAGTCTTGAGGCGCAGGCCGCCGATCTGGCACAGGCAGCCGCACCCGCCGCCGCCCTCGCGGTGGATGATGTCGAACTCGCCTCTGCCGGCACCAGCGCCACCGATGCACTGCCGGATGCCGATGCCCTCGCCGCCGCGCTTGCCCCAAGCACGCCCGAAGGCACCGCCACATCAGAGGCGATGGCCGCAGCCACCCCGACAGAACCGGAACCCGAAATCATCCCCTTCCAGGTCGTTTCCGCCGCAGGCGTGGCCGTCTCGCCCCGCCCGCAGAAGCGCAACGCCCCGATCTTTGATGATGTCAGCGCCCCCGCCACCACCGACCTCCCGGCAGAGCCAGAGGTGATCCTGTCCATCTCCACCTCGGGTGACAGGCATTGGGGCGTGAATGTTGGCCGCTTCGGATCAAGCTATGATGCTGAACGCGCCCTGCTGCGCACGCAGCTGGTGGAAAGCGCCACGCTGAACGGATCGCTGCGCAAGGTTATGCCGCGCAGTGGCGGGTTTGACGCCACCTTCGTCGGGCTGACGCAGGATCAGGCCGATCTCGCCTGCCGCCGGCTCCAGGCCCGCGCGATCCAGTGCTTCACGATGGGGCCGTAACGGCCACCGTCCCGTTATCAAAAATCTTGCAAGATTTTTGCCTGCGCCTTCGGGCGCAGGTCACGGCTTGGGATGATCGTCCCATTCCTTGGTCAGGATGCGGTTCGCATCCCCTTCCGGGTCGTCATACTGCTTGTTCTTCATGGCCCAGAAGAACGCCACCAGCCCAAGCCCGCCCAGAAACAGCGACATCGGGATCAACAGGCTCAGGATCGACATTTCCTATCCTTCACTTCAACCGCAGCGCATTCAGCGAAACGGTGATCGACGACAGCGACATCGCCGCCGCCGCCGCCAACGGCGTTGCCATTCCGACCAAAGCCAGCGGCACCGCAATCACGTTATAAGCCGCCGAAATCCCGAAATTCTCGACAATCCGGCGCAATGCCTGACGGCTGATCCGCAGCGCATCGCCGATAGGTGCCATATCCTGCCCAAGCAGCACGATATCCGATGCCACCCGCGCCGCATCCAGCGCGCTTGCGGGCGATACCGACACATGCGCCGCTGCCAGTGCTGCCGTGTCGTTCAACCCGTCGCCCACCATCAGCACCCGCCGCCCCTCAGCCGTCAGCCGCGCCACCGTCGCGGCCTTCTCGGCGGGCAGCGCGCCCGCGGTCCAATCGGCAATCCCCAATCGTCCGGCCAATTCGCCCACCGCACCCGCCACATCGCCCGATACCAGCATCACCCGCAATCCCTGCGCCCGCAGCGATGCCACCGCCTCTGCCGCGCCGGGGCGCAGGCTGTCAGCAAAAGTGAAGGCCCGCGCCGCGCCCTCTCCGGTGCACAGATAGGTGGCCGTCACGTCCAGCGGATCGCTCCCGCACCATTCCGCCCGACCCAGCCGCACCTTGCGGCCTTTCCAGACGCCCTCAACTCCATAGCCCGGAACCTCGCGCAACTCCTCCACCCGTGCCGGGTGAATACCCGCCGCCCGCGCCCCGGCCACCAAGGCCAAGGCCAACGGATGCGACGAAGCCGCCGCCAGCGCTGCCGCCACCTCTACCGCGGTCACCGGATGCTCGCCAAGATTCGTCACCTCCGGCGCGCCCATGGTCAGCGTCCCGGTCTTGTCGAAGACCACCGTATCCACCTCGGCCAGCCGCTCCAGCGCGGTGCCATGCTTGATCAGCAATCCTTTGCGAAAAAGACGGCCCGACGCCGCCGTCACCACCGCAGGCACGGCAAGGCCCAGCGCACAGGGGCAAGTGATAATCAGCACGGCGGCAGAAATATTCACCGCAAAGCGCAGATCGCCGCCGGTCTTCCACATCCAGAAGCCAAATGCGCTGAACGACAGGATATGCACCAGCGGCGAATACAACCGCGCCGCCCGTTCCGCCAATGATGTATACCGCGTCTTCGCACTCTCCGCGATCGCCACCAGATCGGCCATCCGGTGCAAGCTCGACGCCCGCCCCGCCGCTGTGACGCGCACCACCAGCGGCCCGGTCAGGTTCACCTCACCCGCCGACACCACCACGCCCTCCCCGGCAAAGACCGGCAGGCTTTCCCCCGTCAACAACGACCGGTCCAGTTCCGACTGGCCCTCCAACACCACGCCATCGACCGGCATCCGTCCGCCCGGCCGCACCCGCACCAGATCGCCCACCGCCACCTCGGCAATCGGCAGCACCACCTCGGCCCCGTCGCGCAGCACGGTCGCGCGCGGCACTTCCAGCGCCGCCAACTCCTCTGCCGCAGACCGCGCCACCGCCCGCGTGCGATGGTCCAAATAGCGCCCCGCCAGCAGGAAGAACGACAACATCACCGCCGCGTCGAAATAGGCGTGATGGCCCGAATGCCACGTCTCGAACAGCGAAATCCCAGATGCCAGGATCAGCGCAAGGCTGATCGGGACATCCATTCCCAGCCGCCCCACCCGCAAACTGGCCCAGGCCGATTTGAAGAACGGCTGCCCCGCAAACACCACCGTGGGCAGCGCAATCGCGGCGGAAATCCAGTGGAACAAATCCCGCGTCGCATCCCCCGCGCCCGACCAGACGGCAACAGACAGCAGCATGACATTCATCATGCTGAACCCCGCCACCCCCAGCCGCATCAACAGATCGCGCCCCTGCCGGTCCGTCTCGGTCGTGCTGAGCAAACCGGGGTCCAGCTCATGCGCCTCATACCCCACGCCCTTCAGTGCGGCGATCAGCGGCTCCGCTGTCACCTCGACATCTGCATCCACGCTCACCCGCCGCAGCGACAGGTTCACCCGCGCGCTCCGCACACCCGGCACGGCTTGCAGCGCTTGCTCCACCGTCACCATACAGGCCGCGCAATGCGCCGTGGGAAGGGACAGCATCAACCGTGCCCCCTGCATCTCGGCCGCCATGGCGGCGATGTTCTGCGCGCTGGGTGCGGCAATGCAGGCCGGGCAGGCCGCAGCCTGCACATGCTCGGTCACCGGGCCAGACAAAGCGCCAGACAAAGGACCAGACAATGAGCCGGAAAGGGGCGCGGAAACTGTCATCGCCTTACCCCTGCGCCTCATCCATCACGAACAGCTCCAGCCGCTGCTTGAACTTCGTGCCATCCTGAGCCTCGGCCTCGACCACTAGCATCCACTTGCCCCGCGCCAGCGGCACATCGGCAGACCATACCCCCGCCACCCGCACGAATTCCGGCCGCACATCCTGCTTTGTCTCGGTTGCCCGGCCCACCAGCACCTCAAGCGACCGCATCGCCGCAGGCAAGCCCTCGGCATCGGTCACATCCAGCGTCAGCCTGCCGCCCGTGTAATCAGTGGCCACAGTCCAACCCAGCGCCTCTTGTGCCTTGCGCTCGGCATCAAAGGTCTGGCTCGCGACATAGCCATTGGCCACTTCCAGCCCCGGAAAGGTGCTGATGGCCTGATAGGCCATCACCAGATTGACCGCGATGATCACGCCAAAAGCGCCCACCGCGATTGCCAGCACATGCCTGCCCTTCAGTTCCGCCATGTCACTGCCCCCTGCCGTTGAACACGGTATCATGATTGACCCGCGCCGTCCCCCGCGTGTCGGCGATCCACAGGCGCAGGTCTGTCCGATCTGTCACCGCCGCCGGCGATCCCGGAGCGGCCTCGATATAGACGCGCTGCTGTAAGGTCTCATTCGCGGGCACCCGCACCAACGCATCCTCGCTGCCTTCCAGTCGCAGCACCACCCCCGTCTCTGACGTTACGGAAACCGAGAACAGCGCATCATCACCGGTCTTGTTGCGCAACCGCAGGTCATAGGTGTTGCGGATCGTGCCATCCGACAGCGTCACATAGGTCGGGTTCCGCACCGGCGACACGTTCACATCGATCTCTGACCGCATGAACAAGGCCACCACCAACCCCACGCCGACCCCGGCCCAAAGCACGGTGTAAAGCACCGTCCGCAGCCGGAACACATGGCTCCACACCGATTTCGGCGTCTGCCCCGCCTTTTCCCGCACCTCATCGGTCAGCGCCATATACCCGATCAGGTCGCGCGGCTTGCCGATCTTATCCATCGTGTCGTTGCAGGCATCGATGCACAGCCCGCATGTGATGCAGGCCAGTTGCTGCCCGTTGCGGATATCAATTCCCATCGGGCAGACATTCACACAGGCCATGCAATCGATGCAGTCACCCTGCCCCTCGGGCACTTCACCCTTATGCAGCTTGCCCCGCGGCTCTCCACGCCATTCGCGATAGGCGATGGTCAGCGTATCCTCATCCATCATCGCCGCCTGAATCCGCGGCCAGGGACAGGCGTAGATGCAGATCTGCTCGCGCGCGAACCCGCCAAAGGCAAAAGTCGTCAGCGTCAGGATCAGCATGGTCAGATAGGCAACCGGATGGGCCGTCCCCTGCACCAGATCGACGGCCAGCGTCGGCGCATCGGTAAAGTAGAAGATCCACGCCCCGCCCGTGGCCAACCCGATCAGCAACCAGATCGACCATTTCACCGCGCGCTTGCGGATCTTCTCGCCATCCCAGCCCTGCCGATGCAGGCGGATGCGCGCGTTGCGATCCCCCTCCACCCAGCGTTCGACAAGGATATAGAGGTCGGTCCACACCGTCTGCGGGCAGGCATAGCCGCACCAGACCCGCCCCGCCGCGCTGGTGAACAAAAACAGGCCCAGCCCCGCCATGATCAAGAGCCCGGCCACGAAATAGAATTCATGCGGCCATATCTCGATCATGAAGAAAAAGAACCGCCTGTTCGCCATGTCGATCAGTACCGCCTGATCCGGCAAGTTCGGCCCCCGGTCCCAGCGGATCCACGGCGTCAGGTAGTAGATCCCCAACGTCACCGCCATGATCCACCATTTCATGGACCGGAACGCCCCCTTCACCCGGCGCGGAAAGATCGGCTCGCGCGCGGCATAAAGGCTTGGCGGTTCGACATCTGGGCTGCTCACGGTATTCTCCCGGGATTCTGTTGCCCCCGGTATCCTGCACCGGGGGCTCGCGCACATTGACATGCATCAATCCAGCATCCGCGATGCACCTTTGTCGCATCTGGCACAAAGAACCAAAGACAAGTTCCAAGAATTTTCCCGAAAATTCTTGGAACCCTCCGGCGGAAAATTTTGCATGGAAAATTTTCCGCCCTGCCGCCCGAAAATTTTCTGCAAAAATTTTCGGGCCTTGGCGGACGAAACGGTCCTCCACAGCCCGACGATCACCGTTGCGTGACCATAAGAAACGCAGGGCCCGCGCGCGCGTATGGACAGGATAACATGGGGGTGGGACGCGCCCTGTCCCCGCCCCCATCGAAAGCACCACCCTGATGCTGCAACTTCTTCTTGCCTATGGCGCTGGTCTGCTCACGCTGATCAATCCTTGCGTCCTTCCGGTGCTGCCCATCGTGCTGGCCTCGGCCTTGTCGGCAGACCGGCGTGCGCCGCTGCGCCTCGCCCTTGGCATGAGCCTGTCTTTCGTCGTTCTGGGGGTAGGCCTCTCCGCCGCGGGGTCCAGCCTTGGCCTTTCACCGGAACGCGCGGCGCAGGGGGCGGCGCTTCTGATGGCTGTCTTCGGCCTGTTCATGCTGGTTCCCAGCCTGTCAGCCGGTTTCGCGACAGCCACGGCTGGCCTCGCCGCCCGCGCCGATCAGTCCATCCGCACCGATTGGGCGGCCTCACCCACAGGTCAAATCCTTGGCGGCCTTCTCCTCGGCGCGGTCTGGAGCCCCTGCATCGGCCCCACGCTCGGCGCGGCCATCTCGCTCGCGGCCCAACGCACCGATCTTCTGGGCGCAACGCTGGTAATGATCGCCTTCGCCGCCGGCGTCTCGACCCTCATCCTTGCGCTGGCCTATGGCGCGAAATCCCAGCTTCAGGCGCGCAAGGCGCTTCTGGCCCGCCTCGCCCCCAGGGCCAAGCCGATCCTCGGCGCGGCTTTCCTCGCCGTCGGCCTCTTCCTCTGGTTCGGCCTCAACCACCCGGTCGAGGCCTGGCTGCTTGACACGCTTCCCCCGTGGCTGACCGATCTTTCGGTCGCCCTTTGATCCATCCCACAAGAAAGGCCCATTCCATGATCACCCGCCGCACCCTGCTTGCCTCTGGCGCTGCCCTGCTTGCCCTGCCCATGGCAGCGCAGGCCGAAATGGCCAAGCTGTTCTACACCCCCGGCCTTGCCGAAAAGTACATGGCCGATGGCCGCGTGATCCTGCTCGATTTCTGGGCCAGCTGGTGTTCCACCTGCCGCGCGCAAGTCCGCGTGATGGATGAGTTGCGTGCCGAGAACCCCGCCTATGACGCGGCCATCCGCTTCATCACTGTCGATTGGGATGAACATGGCGAAGGCGAATTGTCCAAAAGCCTGAACATCCCGCGCCGGTCGACGCTCGTTCTGCTCAAGGGGAATACCGAACTCGGCCGCAGCGTCGCTGGCACGTCGCGCGACGAAATCAAGGCGCTGCTAGATGCAGGTCTGGCCGCCGCCGGGGCCTGACCGCCGCACAGGAAAAAGGCGGGGTCAACCGGCCCCGCCTTTCCCAACTCCTGCAAGATCGATCAGATCACTGACCACCGCCGCGCGAATGGACATAGGCCGCCACCGCCCGGATCTCATCCTCGCTCAGCCGCCCGGCCCAGTTCGGCATCACGCCGAACCGCGCGTAAAAGATCGTTTCCTTGATCTTCTCGCGACTGCCGCCATAAAGCCAGATCGCATCGTTCAGGCGCGGCGCACCCTGCGTCGGATCGCCCTCGCCCACCTCCATATGGCAGGCAACGCAATTCTCGGCGTAAAGCGTGGCCCCTTCTGCGGCGAGCGTCGCATCATGCTCTTGCCCGGAAATGGCCAGCACATGTTCCACCACCGCATCAATCTGCGCGGGTTCCAGCAATTCATCCACCCCGAAGGCAGGCATCTGCGAATAGCGCGCATCCGGATCGGTCGTGTTGCGGATGCCATGGGTGATGGTCAGGTGGATATCCTCGATCGTGCCGCCCCACAGCCAATCATCATCCAGAAGGTTCGGGTATCCTTTGCCTTCCACCCCCGCCGCACCCGACCCGTGGCAGGTCGAACAATTGGTGCGGAACACCGATGCCCCGGCCGGTTCGGCATAGGCCATCAGCGCGGTATCCGTAGGGATCGACGCCAGCGGCGCCGCGATCAAGGCCGCCTTGATCTCGGCATTGGCCGCATCAAAACGCTCAATCTCCTTGACCACATCCGCCCGGGTTGAAGCCCCCAGAACCCCCGGCGTCGCCCCGTTGATCAGCGGCCAGGCCGGATAGGCGATCATGTAGCCCACTGCCCAGACGATACAGGCATAGAAGGTCCACACCCACCAGCGCGGCATCGGGTTGTTCAGCTCTTCGATCCCGTCCCACTGATGCCCCGTCGTGCCGACTGGTTCAGACGGTTTCTTCGTCACTTGCTTGGCGCACATCTCTCACGCCTCCTTCTGGCTGCTGGCGGGGGCGCGATCCGTATCGCGCCCGGCCTCGCCCGCCGGTTTCGTCTCGTTTCGAAAGATCTGCATGGCGGCTTCGTCATGCACGGGGCGACTGCCGGGCCGAAAGGCCCAGATCACCACCCCGATGAAGATCAGCGTCAGCGCCACCAGCGCCCAACTGTCCGCGAATTCCCTCAGAAAGCTGTAGGTTTCCATCTCGCCCCCTTACCGGCTCGCATCCGGGGTAAAGGTCGAAAAATCGACCATCGTCCCCAGAACCTGCAGATAGGCGATCAGCGCGTCCATCTCGGTCAGTTGCGGTTGTCCGTCGAAATTCGACACGTTCGCCTTGGCATAACGCTCCTGCAACCCGGCATAATCGCTGTTCGGGTCGCCCTGCGCCGTGAAATCCGCCACCGCGTTTTCCATCATCGCTTCGTCATATGGCACGCCCACGAAACGATGGGTGTTCATGATCTGGGTGATATAGCGCCCGTCGATTTCGCGGTTCAGCAGATAGCCATATTTCGGCATCACCGATTCCGGCACCACAGATTGCGGATCGGTCAGGTGATCCACATGCCAGGCATCGGAATAGCGGCCGCCAACGCGGGCCAGATCGGGCCCGGTCCGCTTTGACCCCCATTGAAACGGGTGGTCGTACATCGACTCCGCCGCCAGCGAGTAGTGGCCATACCGCTCCACCTCATCCCGCATCGGCCGGATCATCTGGCTGTGGCAGACATAGCAACCCTCGCGGATATAGATGTCGCGCCCGGCCAGCTCCAGCGGTGAATAGGGGCGCACCCCTTCCACCTTCTCGATCGTGTTCTCCAGATAGAACAGCGGCACGATCTGCACGATCCCCCCGATGCTCACCACCAGAAGCGACAACACCAGAAGCAGGGTCGCATGGGTCTCAATCGCTTTATGCTTATCAAGAAAAGCCATCTCTCATGCCCCCCCTTACTCTGCCGGAACGAAGTTATTGGCGTTGACGGGGGCCTTTGCAGGCTGCGCCCGCACCGTCATCCACAGATTGTAGGCCATGATCAGCGCGCCCGTCAGGAACATCGCCCCACCCAGGCCCCGCACCACATACATCGGGAACTTTGCGGCCACCGTGTCGGCGAAGGCGTTCACAAGGAACCCGTTCGCATCCACTTCACGCCACATCAGGCCTTCCATGATGCCGGTCACCCACATCGACGACGCGTAAAGAACGATCCCAATCGTCGCCAGCCAGAAGTGCCAGCTTACCAGCTTCAGGCTGTACAGCCCTTCCCGGTTCCACAGGCGCGGCGTCAGGAAATACAGCGCGCCAAAGGTGATCATCCCGTTCCAGCCCAGCGCACCGGAATGCACGTGGCCGATGGTCCAGTCCGTATAGTGGCTAAGTGAGTTGACGGCCTTGATGCTCATCATCGGGCCTTCAAAAGTGGACATGCCGTAAAAGCCCACCGATACCACCATCATCCGGATGATCGGATCGGTCCGCAGCTTGTCCCAGGCGCCCGACAGCGTCATCAGCCCGTTGATCATGCCACCCCAGCTTGGCATCCACAGCATGATCGAAAAGGTCATGCCCAGCGTCGATGCCCAATCCGGCAGCGCGGTGTAATGCAGGTGGTGCGGACCGGCCCAGATGTACAGGAAGATCAGCGCCCAGAAGTGGATGATCGACAGCTTGTAGGAAAACACCGGCCGCTCGGCCTGCTTGGGAATGAAATAGTACATCATCCCCAGGAAGCCTGCGGTCAGGAAGAAGCCCACCGCGTTATGCCCGTACCACCACTGGATCATCGCATCCTGCACGCCCGCCGTGACCTGCACGGATTGCGACGAAAAGATCGACACCGGGATCGCCAGGTTGTTGCCCACATGCAGCATCGCGATGGTCACGATAAAGGCCAGCAGGAACCAGTTCGCCACATAGATGTGCGGCTCTTTGCGGTTGATCAGCGTGCCCATGAACACGGCCAGGAACGACAGCCAGACCACCACGATCCACCAGTCGATATACCAGACCGTCTCGGCATATTCCTTGGATTGCGTGCCGCCCAGAACATAGCTTGTCGCCGCCAGCACGATCATCAACTGCCAGCCCCAGAACACGAACCACGCCAGGTTCCCGCCCCACAGCCGCGCCGCGCTGGTGCGCTGCACGATGTAGAAGGACGACATGATCAGCGCATTGCCACCAAAGGCAAAGATCACCGCGCTGGTGTGCAGCGGCCGTAGGCGGCCAAAGTTCAATATCCCCTGCGCCCATTCAAAGTTCAGCGCCGGAAAGGCCAGCTGAAAGGCAATCCAGACCCCCACCAGGAACCCGACCACGCCCCAAAAGGTCGTGGCAATCACCCCGGCGCGCACCACGCCATCCAGATATTCATTCGGCGTCGCCCGCTTCGGCTCGCCCATCGTGCGCAGCGTCCACATGAACGTAAGCCCTGCCGCCAGCATCACCACCAGCGCGTTGACCTGATAGGCCAGGTCCCATGCATAATTGGTGGCAATCGCGGCGAAAACCGCAATGACCCCCAGCACGACCAATTTCGTGTAATCCCACATTTCGCGTCCCTTCGTCTCGTGTCCCGGCCATGATCTTGAAAATCTGATCCAGCGGGGCCTCTTGCGACTGGAACGCTTTTGCAGCGCCCGGCCAAATTATGCCTTGATCCATATCAACAATCTGTGCGCCCCGGATTGACCTCTGTCAAAGCAATCCCCGCCACGCGGCGTTATGGCTGTCTCATCCAATGGAAGGAGGCACCCCATGGCCTACAAGACCCTGCTGACCGTCGCGACCCGCGCCGACCGCTGCGAGCTTGCAATTACAGGCGCGGCGACCCTCGCCACAGCCCATGACGCCCATCTTGATATCCTCGCCCTTGGCGTCGATGTCACGCAGATCGGCTATTCCTATGTCGGATCGGGGGCCGTCATTCTGCAAGCCACGCTTGACCGCGCGGAACAGGAAGCGAAAGAAATCGAAAAGGCCGCCCGCAAGGCGCTGGCCGAACAGGATCCCACCCTTCGCTACGCGCTTGAGGCTGCCATGACGCAGCTTGGCGCGCTTACCGAACTGGTGGCCCAGCGCGCCCGCTTTGCCGATCTGGTCGTCCTGCCGCGCCCCTATGGGCCGGGACTGGGCACCGAGTCCGAAGCCGTCGTCGAAGCGGCCCTGTTCGAAGGCCATGCGCCAGTGCTGATTCTGCCCGACAGCGGCGCAGGCCACGCCGCCTCCCCCCGCCGCGTCGTAATCGCCTGGAACCAAAGCGCCGAGGCGATGGCCGCCGTGCGCAAGGCATTGCCCATCCTCAAACAGGCCGATCTGGTCAGCATCACCGTGATCGACCCGCCGCAGACGGGCGTCGAACGCTCTGATCCCGGCGGGATGCTGTGCCAGATGCTCGTGCGCCACGGGGTGAAGGCCGAGGTGACGGTGCTCGCCCGCACCCTGCCGCGCGTGTCGGATGTGCTGGCCCGCCATGTGCGCGACAGCAACGCCGACCTGCTGGTGATGGGCGCCTATGGCCATTCCCGCTTCCGCGAGGCGATCTTGGGCGGCGCCACGCGCAACATGCTTGAACAGGCCGAAATCCCGGTCCTGATGGCGCGCTAAGGCAAAAGACCCCGCCCCGGATCACGTCCGGGGTGGGGATGCCTGCCCCTGACCCAGCAGCGCACGCACGATTAGCGCAAGCGAAACAGATGTCGGAAACCATCCCGAAATCCCGCTGGATCCGCGCACCCGCACAAACCCCAACCTGCGCACATGCGCACCGTTAACCACGAACCGCCACTCTTCTCTGCTCAAATTTGTATGCACACTTTGCTGCACAGCGCGCTGCACACAAAGCTGCACAGGCGCACACGCCTATGCCTGCCACAATACCCATATAATTCAGAAGGTTAGATCAGTTCAGATAGCCGCCATCGCTATCATCGCCGGTCTCTTCCATCAACCGGTCGAAGTCCGGCACGATGATGTGGCGCTTGCCTTCCAGCTCGATCACACCATCCCGCTTCAACGCGCTCACCTGACGGCTCACTGTCTCCAGCGTAAGGCCCAGATAATCCGCCATCTCTTCCCGCGTCAGCGGCAGATCGAACACGATGCCGCCTTTCGCCGTCTTGGGCTTCAGGCTGGCATCCCGCCGCGCGATGATCGCCAGAAGCGACGCGATTTTTTCCCGCGCCGTCTTCCGCCCCAACAGCAACATCCACTCCCGCGCCGCATCCAGCTCGTCCAGAGTCATCTCCAGCAACCGCTGCGCCACATGCGGCGTGGATTGCATCAGTTCCTCAAAGGGTTTCTTGCGGAAACAGCACATGACCAGATCGGTCGTCGCCGTCACATCATAGGCCGCTGTCGACCGCCCCGGCCGCCCCACGAAATCCGATGGCAACAGCAGCCCAACCATCTGCCGCCGCCCGTCTTCCATCGTCTGGGTCAAAGTGGCGATCCCGGTCACAACCGACGCCACGAAATCCATCCGGTCGCCCGACCAGATCACCGTCTGCCCGGCCTGATAGCTGCGGTAATACTTGATCTGTTCCAGCTTCGCCAACTCATCCGCTTCACAGCGCGAACACACCGCACGATGCCGGATCGGACAATCCCCACAGTCATGCGACGCGATTTGCAGGTCATGATGGGCCATATGCAGCCTTTCCGTCCCGGCCCAGATCCCCCCGCGCTGCGATTTGATCTGAATCAAGGCTTAACTTTCGTTCACATCAGCCGACATTCCCCAAGTGGCCTGCCGCTTGACTTCAAGATCGCCTGATTTTGCTCGCTGGGCAAGCGTTTTTCGCCCCGAGCGGTGTCTGTCGTCGCGCAAACGGCCGAAGTCGGGTGGA
>JALHOL010000006.1 GCA_022843025.1 Paracoccaceae bacterium
CAGCTCTTGCGCCGAAGCAGCACCCGACAGAAGCGCAAGCGCAGCGGCGCTTGCCATAAACTTTGCTTTCATTTCATCCTCCCGATTCCCCGCCCTCTGGCGGGGCTTTAACCAACTGCGATCAGAATCACTCCCAAACCGCTTTGGATGGCGCACAGTTGCCGATCCCAATTCTCAAGTCAATTCAAAGCGCGTTGGTTACGGTCACATCGCTTGCTTTTCGCACTGATCCTCGGCGAAAACGTTTTCTCAAAGGCTCTGTTAATCTTTGACCTTGACAGACGGCTTGTCTAACCTGTCCCCGAATTGAAACCGTTTTGGATGCGCGCGCTGCCATGAATCTCAAGGAACTGGCCACGAAACTGGGCCTCTCGCCCACGACCGTCAGCCGCGCACTCAACGGCTACCCCGAGGTGAACGAATCCACCCGCGAACGCGTCATGGCCGCGGCGAAGCGCCACAACTATCGCCCCAACACCCGCGCCATCCGGCTGGCCACTGGCCGCGCACTGGCCGTGGGCCATGTGATCCCGCTTGCCACGCGGCATGAAATCGTCAACCCGATCTTTGCAGATTTCATCGCAGGCGCGGGCGAAACCTATTCCCGCAACGGCTATGACATGATCATGTCCGTCGTCCCGGACGAGGCTGAAGAACAGGCCTACCGTGATCTCAAATCCCGCGGCACGGCGGACGGCGTCATCCTGCATGCCCCCCGCATGAACGATCCGCGCATCCCCCTGCTGCACGAAATCGGCATCCCCTTTCTTGTGCATGGCCGCGCCACAGGAACCGAACTTCCCTATTCCTGGGTCGACGTGAACAACCGCCGCGCCTTTCAGCGCGCCACCGAATTCCTGCTTGATCTGGGTCATATCCGCATCGGCCTTGTGAACGGCCTCGAATTCATGGATTTCGCCATCCGCCGTCGCACCGGTTACACCGATGCCCTCGCCGCGCGTAATCTTCCCCTCGACGCAACCCTCATGTCTTCGGATGAGATGACCGAAGTCTCGGGCTACCGCGCCGCCTCTGCCATGCTGGACCTGCCCGCGCCGCCCACCGCCTTTCTCGTCGCCTCCATGATCTCGGGCATGGGCGTGCGCCGCGCGATCGAAGAACGCGGCCTGAAGATGGGCCGCGACATATCCGTGATCATTCATGACGACGATCTGTCGTACATGAAGAACGGCGGCGACGTGCCGATCTTCACCGCCACCCGGTCCTCGGTCCGCGATGCCGGCCGGATCGCCGCCGAAATGCTGCTGGGCATCATCGCCAATCCCGGCGGCGGCCCCGAACATCGCCTGCTCGAGGCGGAATTGATCATCGGTCAGTCCACAGGACCGGCCCCCCGCCCTGCTTCCTACAAGGTCTGACCCATGTCGCTCTCCCGTTTCGATTTTCCGGAAGGTTTCCTGTTCGGAGCCGCCACCGCCGCCTATCAGATAGAAGGATCGGGCTTTGGCGGCTGCGGCCCCTGCCATTGGGATACCTTCGCCGCCACTCCGGGCAATGTGAAACGCGCCGAAGACGGCGGCACCGCCTGCGACCACTTCCACAACTGGCCGGCTGATCTCGATCTGCTGCGCGCGGCCAATATGGATGCCTACCGCTTCTCCACATCCTGGGCGCGGGTCATGCCAGATGGCGTGACCGTCAATCCCGAAGGCATCGCCTTTTATGATCGGCTGGTCGATGGAATGCTCGAACGCGGCCTGAAACCCTTTCAGACGCTCTATCATTGGGAACTGCCCTCGGCTCTGGCTGACAAGGGCGGTTGGACCAACCGCGACACCCCCCACCGCTTTGCCGATTTCGCGGAAACTATCACCCGCACGCTGGGCGACCGTGTCGCCTCCATCGCCACGATCAACGAGCCCTGGTGCGTGGCGTGGCTGTCGCATTTCATCGGCGCACATGCCCCGGGCCTGCGCGACATCCGCGCCGCCGCCCGCGCCATGCACCATATCTGCCTCGCCCATGGCCTCGCCGTGGACCGCCTGCGCAGCATGGGCCAGCCGAACCTTGGCATCGTGCTGAACTTCGATTTCTGCCAACCTGCCTCTGACAGCGCCGAAGACATTCGTGCCTCTGCCCGCGCCGATGGCATCTTCAACCGCTGGTACATCGAAGGCATCACCCGCCAGGCCTACCCCGAAATCGTGCTCGAAGGCCTCGCCCCCCATATGCCCGCCAATTGGCAGGATGACATGGCGCTGATCGGCCAGCCGCTCGATTGGCTGGGGATCAACTACTACACCCGCCACATTCAGGCCGCCGCTCCCGGCACGCCCTGGCCGTCAATCCGTGAAATCCCCGGCCCCCTGCCCAAAACCCAGATGGGATGGGAGATTTATCCCGACGGCCTGCACCATTTCCTCACCCGCATGGCGCGCGAATACGTGGGCGACCTGCCGCTTTATGTCACCGAAAACGGCATGGCCAATCCCGACCTGCCCGATCTGCCCGATCAGGTCCGCGAAGATTTCCTCTTCGCCCATCTTGCCGCCACCAAACGCGCCATTGCCGATGGGGCCAACGTCAAGGGCTTCTTCTACTGGTCGCTTCTGGACAATTACGAATGGGCCGAAGGCTATGAAAAACGCTTCGGTCTCGTGCATGTCGACTTCGCCACCTTGAAGCGCACCCCGAAAACCTCCTATCACGCCCTCGCCCGCGCATTGGCGCGGAACGACTGATCGGAGCGCCCACCATGTCCCTCGTCCTCCTCGCCGATATCGGCGGCACGAATACCCGGGTCGCACTGGCCGATGGCACCATGGTGCGCCCCGCCAGCATCGCGCGCTTCTCCAACGCCGAATACAAGGCCCGCGGTCAGGACATCGCCCATATCCTGTGCGACTACCTCGCCACCACCGGGGCAAGCCCTGATGGCGTCTGCGTCGCCGCCGCAGGCCCCGTGCAGGACGGCACCGCCACCATGACCAATCTCGATTGGGTGATGGATGGCGCCAAACTTACCGCCGCCACCGGCGCGCGTCGCGTGGCCATCCTGAACGACCTTCAAGCACAGGGCCACGCCTTGGGCCACATCGCCCCGGCCAACTTGCGCCCCGTCATCCCCGGCCCTGCCCATCCCGGCGCTCCCATGCTGGTGGTTGGCCTCGGCACCGGCGTCAACGCCGCCCCCGTCCACGGTCAGGGCGCCTCGCGCGTTGTGCCGCCTTCGGAATGCGGCCATGTCAACATGCCCGTCCGCAACGCAGAAGACCTGCGCCTGCTGCAATTCATCGAATCCCGCCTCACCGCGCAGGGCGAGGTTCCCCATTGCGGCGTGGAAGAGGTGCTTGCCGGTCGCGGCCTTGCCAACCTGCACGCCTTCGCGGCGGTCGAGGCTGGCCAGCCGTCCGAGAAATCCTCAGCCGAGGTTCTCACCGCCCTCGCCGCAGGCGAACCCACCGCCACCCATGCCGCCCGGCTCTATACCCATATCCTCGCACAGGTGCTGGCCGATCTGGCACTGATCCACCTGCCCTATGGCGGCATCTTCCTCATTGGCGGCATGTCCCGCGCCATGACCCCACATTTCCCCCGCTTTGGCCTTGCGGAAACCTTCCGCGAAGCCCGCCGCGTGGACCTGCTGCAAAAGGATTTCTCGGTCACCGTCGTCGAAGACGATTTTGCCGCCCTCACTGGCTGCGCGGCCTTCCTGCAAGCCACCACCGCCTAAGGCAGATCGCCCCTACCCCGGCAGCCGCTCTTTCAGGAACTGCAAGGTCACGCCCAGCCCATCGGGCGCGATCCCATGCCCCGTGCCTTCCATGACATGGCCAAAAGTGTCGAACCCCGCCGCGACCAGCGCATCCCCCGCCAGCCCCATATCGGCAAAGGGCACCACCGGATCCTGATCGCCATGCACCAGCAGGACAGGCGGCTTCACCACGGCTTCCGCCGCCAACCGCTCCGGCACCAGCAACCGTCCGGAAATCGCCACCACCCCGGCAATCGCCTTATCGCGCCGCGGGGCCACATGCAGGCTCATCATCGCCCCTTGCGAAAACCCTACCAGGGCCAGCGCCTCGGGCGTCAGCCCCTCTTCGGCCAGCCGCGCATCAAGGAATGCGTTGAACAGCGTCACCGATGCTGCCATCCCCTCGCGTGCCGCCTCTTCGGATGATCCGTCCAGCCACGGGATAGGAAACCACTGGAACCCAAAGGGATTGCCGACACAGGGCTGCGGTGCGTCGGGGGCCAGAAACACCGCCCCCGGCAGATGCGGCGCCAGCACATCTCCGATGCTCAGCAGATCGCCGCCATCCGCCCCATAGCCATGAACGAACACCACCATGGATGTGGCCCGCCCGCCCGCTGCCGCCTTCCGCTTGAATTTCAGCCCATCACTCACCGGATGCCCTCCCGTTCCTTTGCCACCCGGTAGTAGGCCCAGAGCAGCCGCGCCGCAACCGCCCGCCACGGCGACCAGTCTTCTGCCATCGCCCGCATCGCCCGCTCCGATGGCCGTGCCTCCAGCCCGAACAGCACCTTTGCCGCTTCCTGCAAGGCCAGATCGCCGGGGGCGAACACATCCGCCCGCCCCAGCGCGAACATCGCATAGATCTCCGCCGTCCAGCGCCCGATCCCCGGCACAGCCGTCAGCACCGCCACCACCTCGTCATCGGGCACATCGTGCAGCGCCGCAAAGTCGATCCCCGCCGCGGCCAGCGCCTGCCCATACCGCGCCTTCTGCCGTGACAGCCCAACCGCACG
Organism: Paracoccaceae bacterium; assembly: GCA_022843025.1. GTDB lineage: Bacteria > Pseudomonadota > Alphaproteobacteria > Rhodobacterales > Rhodobacteraceae > Paragemmobacter. The sequence continues at coordinate 4,732 of JALHOL010000006.1, forward strand.
CAACTCATCCGCCGTGGCCACCGCCATCCTTGCCGGATCGCACAGCCCCGCCGCCTCCATCCGCGCCCAGATCGCATTGGCCGAGGCGACAGATACCTGCTGGCTCACGATGGCCGACAAAAGCGCCCGAAACCCTGCCTCGCTCCGCCGCAGCGGCAAAGGCCCGGTCAAGGCCAGCGCCCCGGCAAACCGTTCCTCCCGCGCGGCCAGCCAGCTCGCACCCTCTGCCACACAGGCCTCGGTCAGAATGATCCGCCCCACCCCCATCATATCCCTCCAGACCTTGCCCATTCACCTTGGCCCAAATACCCAATCCTGCGCCACCCCCAAGACCGCCCGCCGAAGATAGGCGCAAAGGGCCGACGCGGGATCCCGGTCCCGCGCCACGCCACATATTCCCCCGCGTGTATTTGTCCCTTGCCCCCGCCGTGCCAAAGTTTAACCCTTCGCCCCATGACCGACCTCGCCGCCCCCACCGACACCCGCGCCCGCCGCAATGTCCTCGTGCTCGTCGCCGCCCAGGCGATCCTTGGCGCGCAGATGCCGATGATCTTCACGATCGCGGGTCTCGCCGGGCAAAGCCTCGCGCCCAATATCTGCTGGGCCACCCTGCCCATCACCGCCGCCGTCATCGGCTCCATGCTCACCGCCACGCCCATCTCGGCCTTCATGCAGCGCTACGGCCGCAGCGCGGGCTTTGCCATCGGCGCGCTTGGGGGCGGCATCGGCGGGCTTCTCGGCGCCTACGCGCTCTCCACCTCGAACTTCGTGCTCTTCGTCATCGCGGCCCTGTTCACCGGCGTCTACATGTCGGCCCAAGGCTTCTACCGCTTTGCCGCCGCTGACACCGCCTCAGAAAGCTATCGCCCCAAGGCCATCTCGCTCGTCATGGCAGGCGGGCTCCTGTCCGCCGTCATCGGCCCGCAACTGGTAAAGCTGACCGCCGAATCCATGGCTGTCCCCTTCCTCGGCACCTATGTCGCCGTGCTGGTCCTGAACGTGATCGGCGTCTTTCTCTTCACCCTGCTGGATATCCCCAAACCGAAACCCGCCGTCGCGGGCGCATCGCAGGGGCGCAGCCGCGCGCAGCTGATCCGCACGCCCGCCATTGCGGTGGCGATGATCTGCGCCACTGTCTCTTATGCGCTGATGAACCTCGTGATGACCTCATCCCCGCTGGCCGTCGTCGGCTGCGGCTTCACGGCGGGCAATGCCGCCGATGTCGTCACCGCCCATGTCCTTGCCATGTATGCGCCCAGCTTTTTCACCGGCCATCTGATCGCCCGCTTCGGCGCGGAAAAGATCGTCGCCATTGGCCTTGTGATCCTCGCCGCCGCCGGGGCCGTGGCCATCGCCGGGGTGGACCTCGCCAATTTCTTCGTGGCGCTAGCCCTTCTTGGGGTCGGCTGGAATTTCGGCTTCATCGGGGCCACGACCATGCTCACCGCCCACCCCTCGCCCGAAGAAAAGGGTCGCCTTCAGGGGCTGAATGATCTTGTGGTCTTCGGCGGCGTGACCGTCGCCTCTTTCTCGTCCGGCGGGTTGATGAACTGCTCCGGCGGCTCGGTTCAGGCGGGTTGGCAGGCGGTCAATTTCGCCATGCTGCCCTTCCTTGTGCTGGCCGGTGGCGCGCTGATCTGGCTCGCCCTGCGCCCCAGCGACAGTCGCGCCTGATCGCCACCACCTAGAAAGCTCAGGCCGCCAGCGACAGAAGCCGCGCCTCAGCCACGCTCAGCGCCGGGCGGCTGTCGCGCGACGCATTGCCCACGGCAACCTGCAACCCTTCGGCCACCAAGGCACAGGCTGCGGCCGTCTGAATCTCAAACCACATGTCGGCAGGCGGCGCATCTATCAGACGCAGGTCGGTGCCGTTGACCAGCGCACCCAGCGGGGCCAGCGCCTCTTCGACCCCGAAATAGGCCGCCAGCCGGTCACCCGCCACGACGATCATCTGATCCTCTGGCAACAAAAGCGGAGTCGCTTGCCGCCCCCAGCCCCGCGCCTCACCCGACACGCAAACGACCTTGGCCCCAACCCGCGCCACCATCCGCCGGTCTATGGCCGTCACAGCCACCGGCATTTCCCGGCAACAGCTCACGATATCTCCGGGTTTCAACTCTTCCACCGCGCGCCAACCGGTGGGTGTCATAAGGCGCGTTCCACGCAAAAAGCCCTTCGGCGACGCGACCACGTCTACATCGGCAGGAAGGATTGTCGAAACAATACTCATTATGTTTCCAAATCACCGCAAGCGGCCTATGGGCGGGGCAGGATTGACCCGTCTCCCGACAACATTGCCGGGCATCCATGTTCTGAAACGGACACAAATCAGGATTTTGTAGGGCAATTACCCAAAAAACGCGAAAACATGCCGTGCTCCGATGCCCCGAACGGCCGCACGCCCTCTCTTGCTGGCCAGTCCCGCCGCCCTCAGGCGGCCCTGCCCCGCAGGCCAGCGCGCAAAAGCCCGAATCGCCGTGCGAATTCCGACAGTTGCACCTGCCCCTCTGCCACCCGCTGCGGCTCGGCCACCACCATCTTCAACAGGGGCGCGGCTTGCCACCCGGCCAGTGTCGCAGGCCGCACCGCCCGGGAAAGGCGACGCAGGCCCGCCCGCGCCGCTGCGATCCGGGCCAACCCTTCCTGCGCCAGCGCCGCCACAGCCTCAGGCCTGCCATCCAGCAACGGGATCCGTCCCCGCGCCTCTAGTTCCGGCACTGCGCGCAAGTACCCCGCAAGTCCCGCCGCCCAGCCAAAGGCCCGCAGCGCAGCCTCATCCCCGGCCCCTGCCCCCAGCGCGCGCCCGGCCAACCACATCAGCCCCGCCCCGGTGTCCTCCAGATAGGTCTCCAGCGCCGCCGCATCGGCAAAGGCATCGCGGTACACATCCCAGCGCCGCGCCACGATCAGTTGGTCCATCACCTCCACCGGCAAACCGGCATCGCCGATCAACCCGGCCAAAGGCGCCGCCACCTCATGCGCCCGCGCCGGACGTCCTGCCTCGGCCTCTGCCACCACATCACGCCACCATTGCAGCCGCATCTCGGCAATCATCGGCTCCGCCGTCACCCAGGGCGCCCGCGCTACCTCCAGGTTGAACGCATAAAGCACCAAGAGCCGCCCCCGCGCGGCGACCGGTGCCGCCATCACGGCAGCAAAACGATCTGGATCCCCCCGCGCCACAAGCGCCGCACAGGCATCCACACTCATGCCACGGCCACCGGCTGCCCCATATCCCGGATCAACTTCCAGTTGATCGCGTCCAGCAGCGCTTCAAAACTGGCATCCACAAGGTTCGCACTCACCCCCACGGTGGACCAGCGCCGCCCCTCACTGTCTTCGCTGTCGATGATGACCCGCGTCACGGCCTCGGTCCCGCCCTGGGTTATCCGCACCTTGAAATCGACCAGCTTCATGTCGTCGATGCAGGCCTGATAGGGGCCCAGGTCCTTGCCCAAAGCCTTGGCCAGCGCGTTCACCGGTCCCCGATCCGTGCCCGTCTCATCCATCGATTCCGAAACTGACAGCATCTTCGTCTCGCCGATCTTCACCACGACCACCGCTTCGGACAGGCTGACGATCTGGTTGTACTTGTTCTTCCGACGCTCCACCGTCACACGGTAGCGCTTCACCTCAAAGAACTCCGGCAGCAAACCCAGTTCCGCCCGCGCCACCAGCTCGAAACTCGCCTGCGCGCCGTCATAGGCATAGCCCTGATCCTCGCGCTCTTTCACCACCTCCAGAATCCGACCCAGCCGCGCATCCTTCGGGTCCACCTCGATCCCCGCCGCCGCCAGCCGCGCCCGCAGGTTCGACTGCCCGGCCTGATTGCTCATCGGGATCACGCGCTCATTGCCCACCACGGCAGGGTCGACATGCTCATAGGTAGACGGGTCCTTCAGGATCGCGCTCGCATGCAGCCCCGCCTTATGGGCAAAGGCGCTTGCCCCCACATAGGGCGCGCTCCGCAGGGGCACCCGGTTCAGCACATCATCCAGCTGCCGGCTCACCCGCACCAACCCCGCCAGCGCCTCGCGCGTTACCCCCGTCTCGAAACGGCTGGCATAAGGCTCCTTCAACAACAACGACGGGATGATCGTCGTCAGGTTTGCATTCCCGCAGCGCTCGCCCAACCCGTTCAACGTGCCCTGAATCTGCCGACACCCCGCATCGACAGCGGCCAGCGAATTGGCCACCGCATTGCCGGTATCGTCATGGCAGTGAATCCCCAGCCGGTCCCCCGGAACGCCTGCCGCAATCACCTCTGCCACCACGCGCCCCACCTCGGCGGGCAAAGTGCCGCCATTGGTATCGCAAAGCACCACCCAGCGTGCCCCCGCCTCAAGCGCCGCGCGCAGGCAGGCCAGCGCATAGCCCGGATCGGCGCGGTAGCCGTCAAAGAAATGCTCGGCATCCAGCACCGCCTCGCGCCCCTTGACCACGCAATGCGCGACCGAGGCACGGATCGCCTCCAGATTTTCCTCCAGCGTGCATCCCAGCGCGGTTCTCACATGAAACTCATGCGCCTTGCCCACCAGACAGACCGCCGGCGTCCCTGCATCCAGCACAGCCGCCAGCACATCATCATTCGCCGCCGACCGCCCAACCCGCTTGGTCATCCCGAACGCTGTCATCACCGCCCGCGTCTTGGGCCGATCCGCAAAGAACTCGCTATCCGTCGGGTTCGCCCCCGGCCAACCGCCTTCGATGTAATCCACCCCCAGCGCATCCAGCGCCAAGGCGATCACCCGCTTCTCAGGGGTTGAGAACTGCACCCCCTGCGTCTGCTGGCCATCGCGCAGGGTGGTGTCGAACAGATACAGCCGCTCTTTCACGAACACGCCCCTTCATCTTGGCCCAAATACCCCGGGGGTAGCCACCGCAGGTGGCTGGGGGCAGCGCCCCCCCGATTTTTCGCAGAAAAATCGTTCACACCAGCCCCTCCAGCTTTGCCGCATCAAATCCGGGGCCGGGCAACACCTCCACCCCCGCCTTCGACATCCGCACTTCCGCCCCCGCCGCAAGCAGCGCCGCCTTCATCGCATCTACAGGCGCAAAGTCTTTGGATGCCATCGCCACCTCCCGCAACGCGGTCAGTTTGGCCGCATAGGGCGCAAGATCAATTCCCGCCTCGGCCCAGCCGCCCATCCCGTCCTCCAGCAGACCCAGCAGCGCCGCTGATCCCTTCAGACCAGCCGCATCCCCTGCCCCCGCCAGCGCATGCAATTCCGCAATCGCCCCGGCCGTGTTCAGGTCATCCGCCAGCGCTGCCAGCATCGCCGCATTCGGTGCCGCAGGCGCCACCCCTGCCACCATCCCGCGCCATTTGCGCAACGTGGCCTCCGCCTGCGCAGCCTTCTCTGCCGTCCAGTCCATCGGACGCCCGTAATGCGTGCCAAGATAGACCATGCGGATCACTTCCCCAGGATAGCCCTGATCCAGCAGATCGCGCACGGTAAAGAAGTTGCCCAGTGATTTGGACATCTTCTTCCCTTCCACCTGCAACATCTCATTGTGCATCCAGACGCGCGCAAACTCCGCCTCCGGATGGGCGCAGCAGCTTTGCGCCACCTCATTCTCGTGATGCGGAAACTGCAGGTCAATCCCGCCGCCGTGAATGTCGAACGATGCCCCCAAAAGCGCAAAGGACATGGCCGAACATTCGATATGCCACCCGGGTCTGCCCCTGCCCCAAGGGCTCTCCCACCCCGGCAGGCTGTCATCCGACGGCTTCCAAAGTACGAAATCCATCGGGTCTTCCTTGAACGGGGCCACCTCGACCCGCGCCCCCGCGATCATGTCATCCACCGCCCGACCCGACAGCCGCCCGTATTCCGCATAGGACCGCACGCGAAACAGAACGTGGCCGTCCTTGGCATAGGCATGGCCCTTTTCGATCAGCGTGCCGATCATCGCGATCATCTGGCCCACATAGGCCGTCGCGCGCGGCTCCGCCTGCTCTGACACCACGCCCCGAATGGCAGGCCGCAGCGCCCCCAGCGCATCCATATCCTCGTGATACCAGCGGATCGTCTCCTCCGTCCGCTCGGCGATCAACGCCTCGAGCGTGCCGGACGCCCCCGCTTCCTTCCGCGCCAAGGCGGTCGCGTTGATCTTGTCATCCACATCGGTGAAGTTGCGGACATAGGTCACATGCCCCGTGCCATAGACATGGCGCAGCAACCGAAACAGCGTGTCGAACACGACCACAGGCCGCGCATTGCCGATATGCGCGCGGTCATAGACCGTGGGTCCGCACACATAAAGCCGCACATTGTCCGCGTCGATCGGGGTGAAAACCTCCTTCGCCCGCGTCTTCGTATTGTGCAGCCGGATCGTCACCATATCCCAAATCCCGAAATTCGGCCAAAGGCCCGCCATGCCGTTCCCGGCGCGGGTCTATCAACTTCGTCTGTTCATGGGAACGAGAAGAGGGCCCGCGCGACCAATGGTCAGCGGGTAATGCAGCAGCAGCCGATGATGCCCTTCATGCTCATGCCCCACCGCTACAACCAAACCGATGGCCTGCCAAGCGCAACTTTCGGCCGCGCGAACCGCGATTCGCGCATGATGGTTAATCTTAAGAATCGTCCCAAAGCCCGTGCGCTGCGTGCATACGCCTGTCTGCACAGCCATCTGCACCGGCCGCTGCATCGCCAAATCCTCCTAAGGTGATGATTTAACACATGGAACGCCGCCCCTTGCGGCCCTTCCCCCCGCCTGTTCAATTCACCCGTCTGCACAGGGGGGAAATCATGGATCACGATGATCTGCGTCAATGGTCAAAACGCGCCGCCGATTGGGCCCATGACTATCACGCCACGCTGCGCGACCGCCCGGTCCGCGCCCCCCTCACCCCCGGCGCGACTGCGGCACAGATACCCCCTGCCCCGCCGGAAGATGCGGAAAACATGGAGGAAATCTTTGCCGACTTCGCCCGCATCATTCCCGGCGGACTAACGCATTGGCAGCATCCCCGCTTCTTCGCCTATTTTCCGGCGAACGCCTCCCCCGCCTCCATGCTGGCCGAACAACTGGCCAACGCCATCGCGGCGCAGGGGATGCTGTGGCAAACCTCGCCCGCCGTGACTGAACTGGAACAGGTTATGATCCGCTGGCTGGCCCAATCCCTCGGCCTGCCCGACACCTTCACCGGCACCATCCACGACAGCGCCACCACCGCCACCCTCTCGGCGGTGCTGACCATGCGCGAACGGGCGTTGGGATGGGCAGGCCTGCAACAGGGCCTGTCCGCCCAGCCCCGCCTGCGGCTTTACGCAAGCGCCGAGACACATTCCTCGGTCGACAAGGCCGCCCGCATCGCCGGGATCGGGCAGGAAAACCTTGTAAAAATCCCAACGGATGCAACGCTTTCCATGAAACCGGGGGCGCTTGCCGGTGCCATCGCCGCCGACCGCGCGGCGGGATTTCTTCCCGCAGGCGTGATCCTCTGCGCGGGCGGCACCTCTGTCGGGGCCTTCGACCGCATCGCCGATTGCATCAGCGTGGCCCGCGCCGCAGGCCTGCCCGTCCATGTCGATGCCGCCTGGGCCGGATCGGCAATGATCTGCCCGGAATTCCGTGACTTGTGGCTGGGCATCGACGGGGCCGACAGCATCGTGTTCAACCCGCATAAATGGCTCGGCGCACAGTTCGATTGCGCGGTCCAGTTCCTCGCCGATCCCGGCCCCCAGGTACGCACCCTCGGCCTGCGCCCCACCTATCTGGAAACGGCGGGACGCGAAGAAATCACCAATTTCAACGAATGGACCGTCCCGCTGGGCCGCCGCTTCCGGGCTCTTAAACTTTGGTTCACCCTTCGCGCCTATGGTCTGTCGGGCTTGCGCAGCCGGATCCGCAACCATGTGCTCTGGGCGCGTCAGGCCCGCGATGCGCTGGCGCGGTTGCCCGGCGTGACGATCACCACCGAACCCTCGCTGTCGCTCTTCACGTTTGCCCTCGGAACCGATGCCGAAACCGAATCCCTTCTGTCCCGGATTAATGATGATGGCCGCATCTACCTCACCCAGACCCGCCACGCCGGGCGCTATGTCATCCGCGTGCAGGTGGGTCAGTTCGATTGCACCGAGGCTGACGTGATGACCATCCCGCAGGTCGTGGCAGAGCTGATCTAAACAAAACGGGCGGCCCCGAAGGACCGCCCGCCTGTTTCAGATCCGATTTCGTTAAGAAACCGTAACCTTATGATTTCCGATCAGAAACGGAAGCCGACACGCGTGTTGAACGTGGTCGCGTCCAGATCGACGCCCGACCCGTTGAAGTTGTCAAAGCGGTGCTCCAACAGTTCCGCACCCACCGTCATGCGCTCGGTCAGGGCATAGTCCATGCCCACACCCAACGCATAGCCGTTGTCGCTGCCGATTGAGGTTTCGGCCCGCACGGCTGCAACCGTACCGTACAGCAGCGCCGGGCCCATGTCGTAGCCACCGATCAGCTTCAGGCGGGCGACATTGTCCAGCGTCGCAGCACCGCCGCCCAGATCGATGTCGGTCCAGTCATAGTTACCTTCAATACCGGCCACGAACTGGCCCATATCGGCGCGGTAACCGGCGATCAGGCCCGTCGTGAAGCCGCTGCCATCCAGCGTCGCGGACGAAGAGCCCACATCGCCATAGCCAAGCTGACCACCAACATAGAGCCCGCTCCAATCCGCGCTGGGCGCGGCAACAACCATCGGTGCCGGGACGACCGCCGGTTCGTTGTAAACTTCGGTCGGGCCGCCAGCCAGCGCGGGCATCGCGCCGAATGCCGCCATTGCGGCCAGCGCCGCCGTTGCTGAAATGAATTTCATTGTCTGTCTCCTGTGCCTTTGAACTGCGACCGTCCAGTACTCCGGCGGTCGTCTCGTGAGCTACACCTGCGCCCGATGGCAGGTCAGAGCAAGGCAGGATGACGGGGAGGTGAACAAAGGTGAATGCAAGCGGCGGGATTTGGCGCGCGCCACTGGGCGCTTCGGCCAGTTATCGCCTATCCCCTCAAAATCACGTGATAATTCGTCAAATGCAGGGAACCGGATCCTGCGCCCTGCGTTACCCTATCCCTCAGGCGCGCTCTTCCAAGGCCAGCCATTCCTCTTCCGCCGCCGCCAGCGCACCCTGCCGTTCCACCAGCGCATCGGTGGCCTTACGGAACTTCACCGGCTCGCGCGTGAACAGGTCCGCGTCGGCAAGCAACTCTCCCAATTTGGCAATTTCTGCCTCCAGCCGCGCAATAATCCCCGGCAAAACTTCCAGCCGTTTCCGCTCCGGAAAACTCAGCCCTTCAGCCTTGGCAGCGGGCTTCACAACCACCTTCGCCGCCTCGGCCTTCATGGCGCGCGAACCCTCCTCCGGGCGGACGGGTCGCTGAGCGGCATAGTCCGACCAGCCGCCAGGATAGACCACCGCTGTCCCCGTGCCATCCATCGCCACTGTCGCCGTCGCCACGCGGTCGATGAAATCGCGGTCATGGCTTACCAGCAGAACCGTTCCGTCATAATCGCCCAGAACCTCTTGCAGCAGGTCCAACGTCTCGATGTCCAGATCGTTGGTCGGTTCGTCCAGGATCAGAAGGTTCGACGGCTTTGCCATCAGCTTGGCCAGCAGCAACCGCGCCTTTTCTCCCCCAGACAGGCTTTTCACCGGCGCACGCGCCTGCCGTTCATCGAACAGGAAGTCCTTCAGATAGGCCACCACATGCCGTGGCACCCCGCGCACCATCACCTGATCCGCCGCACCCGACACCCGCATCAGGGGATCACCGGTCAGATTGTCCCAAAGGGTGGCGTTCGGGTCCAGCTGCGCACGGGTCTGGTCAAAGACCGCGATCTCCAGATTGGTGCCCAGCGTCACCGTCCCTGCATCCGGGGCCACTTCGCCCACCAGCATCTTCAGAACCGTGGTCTTGCCCACGCCATTGGGGCCGACAAAGGCCACCCGGTCGCCGCGCAGCACCCGCAGATCGAACCCGGTCACGATCTGCTTATCGCCAAAGGCTTTCTCCAGCCCCTTCGCCTCAATCACGCGCTTGCCGCTGACGGGGCCGCTTTCCAGTTCCATCGCCGCAGTGCCCTGCCGACGGATCATCGAAGACCGTTCCTCCCGCAGCGCCGCCAGGGCGCGCACCCGCCCCTGATTACGCTTGCGCCGGGCGCTGATGCCTTCAACCGCCCATTTCCCTTCGGCCTTGATCTTGCGTTCCAGCTTGTGGCGCGCCTCATCCTCTTCGGCCCAGACGGTTTCGCGCCACTCTTCAAACCCGTCAAAGCCCGACTCGCGCCGCCGCACCTCGCCCCGGTCGATCCACAGTGTCGCCCGTGTCAGCGCCTTCAAAAACGCCCTATCATGGCTGATCAGGACAAAGGCCGCGCGGGTGGTCGACAACTCTGCTTCAAGCCATTCGATGGCCTGGATGTCCAGATGGTTGGTCGGCTCGTCCAGCAGCATCAATTCCGGCGCTTCGGCCAGCAACTTGGCCAGCGCCGCGCGCCGCCGTTCCCCGCCCGAAGCCGTGGCCACCGGTGTTTCAGGGCGGAACTTCAACCCTTCGGCCACCATCTCGACCCGATAAGTCTCGGAATCGGCCAACCCGCTTGCCGCGTAATCGCCCAGTGTGGCAAAGCCCGAAAGATCGGGGTCCTGCTCCATGTAGCCGACAGTCACCCCCGGCGGAATCACACGGTTACCCTGATCCGGCTCCACCAGTCCGGCCATGACTTTCATCAGGGTGGATTTCCCCGAACCGTTCCGCCCGACTAGGGCCACCCGGTCCCCCGGTTGAACGACCATATCAAGCCCGTCAAAAACAGGGTTGCCCCCGAAAGTCAGGGAAATCGACGAAAGCTGGAGAAGGGGTGCGCGTGCCATGGCGGGTCAGGTATGCGGGCCGATGCGCGGCGTCAACGCCTCTCAGCGCGCATCAAGCCGCAAAAGCCGCGCCCGAACCGGGGGAATCGCCGCGATTTCAACAGCGGTGAACACATGCAGCGTATCCAAATCGCGGTCCAGAACCGCATGATCGCTGACCCACCCCCCCATCGCCAGATAGCTGCGCAGCAGGGGCGGCATCTTCCCCAACGCCTGCTTCGGATCATGCGGCGCAGGCGCCAATGCCACCGTATCCACAGCCTTGCGTCCGGGCCGCTGGTCAGCCGGGCCGATATGCCCCGTCGCCAGCAGGGCCAAGGCATCCCGATGCGGTTCTGCCCCGACACCGTCAAAGGATGAACAGCCGAACATCACCGTTACCGCCTCGGCATCCACAATCCGCGTCAGCGCGGCCCAGGCCACGCGCAGCGCATCCGCGTCGCCCGCAGCAGGTGAAAGGCAGAATCGCCCGATCTCCAGCATGGGGGTCCGGCATCGGGCCAAGGGCGCCAGATCGTAGAACTGCGCGGAATAGCAATGCTCAAGCATCCAGGCCTGCCGGATCAGCATCAGGCGGCAGGTTCCCACAACCGCGCCCCCTGTTATTGTTTCGATCAGAAGATGCTGGCACCGTTCGTCAAAGGCATCGCTGTCCAGCCCCTCGCACGCCTCCGATACGCGTCCTGCGCGGAATGCCATGTAACGCAACCGCTGCGCGGCGCGTATATCTTCCGGGGACTCGGCCAAGCGGGCGCGAAAACGGCCTTTGCAGAACGGCAACACGGGTGCAGGCTCCTTGCCGCTTGGCGTCACACCTGCGGCGAACTAGATATGAGGCCAGCCGAAAGCGGGACGCAAGCCCCCCACGCTTGCCGCGACGCCCCGCAAAACAGAAGGAAGACCAAAGATGGACAAGGTTGTGAAATCGGATACCGAATGGCGGTCGCAACTGTCGGATCTCGCCTATCGGGTGACACGCAAGCATGCAACGGAACGCGCCTTCACCCATGACGATTTTCCAAAGGCGGCGGGAACCTTCCGCTGCGTGTGCTGTGACGCGCCCCTTTTTGACGCGCGTACCAAGTTCGACAGCGGCACAGGCTGGCCCTCATTCTGGCAGCCGATCGATTCCGAAATGGTTGGCGAGCAGGAAGACCGCACCCTGTGGATGCGGCGGACCGAGGTGCATTGCAACCGATGCGAGGCGCATCTCGGCCACGTCTTCCCGGATGGCCCTGCGCCAACGGGGCTGCGCTATTGCATCAATGGCGTTGCGCTGACCTTCGAGGCGGAATCGTAAAGAAACGATTAATCGTAAAGTTCTCGTTAAACGGAAAAGGGGCGCAGCTGTGCTGCGCCCCTGAAATCACTCCGCCGAACAGCATTTAGCGGCCGATCAATCCCCGGTAACGATGCCCGGCCCGATGCGTCCGAAACTGCCAAGCAGTTGCTGGATCACGCTCAGACCCTTCACGCTGGTTTCCGTCACACGCCGCGAAAGTGGCACGACCTTGCCCCGCTCCAACCCGAAGCGTTCGATGTTCTGAACCCGTCCCGCCTCGGTAAAGGTGATCGACACGACCTGGCGTTCGATCTCTTTCGGCTCGAAAGCACCGCGATAGGCCCAGCGGCTTTGGACATAGAACCAGCCCAGATCGTTCAGCAGACCCGAAGCCGTGGGTCGCCCGATCTTTTCGCTAACGGTTTCGCGCGTGTCCACGCCCACCTCGACCAGCGCCAACTCGTCGTCGGTCGGCACATAGCCATGGTTGCGATAGACCGTGGAACAGGCCGCAATGAGCAGGACCGCGCCAATCAGACCCAACCGGATTCCTCTGCCCACACCCGCCGAGGCCGCCATTTTGCCGAAGAAACTCATTCCGTTCCCTACCTGCCTCTGCCGCGCGAACCGCTCATCGAACTTGGTTGCCTTGTCATGCTACAGCACAACACGTATTGCAAAAAGTAACGGTCGCATGCGGCGCTTTTGTTCCGGCTTACAGAAGGACGGGCCACTGTTCAAGAATGGAACAGCCCCGACCAGGCCGGACCGGGCAGGAACATGCGGCAAAGACACCCCCAAACGCCGACCGGAGCCGTGCCAGATGACCGAAACACCACCCCATGATCCGGCAGCACCCGCCCTGCACCACCCGCTGCGCACAGGAGCCCTGTCCCCACGCAAGCCCACGCGGTTCGACCTGCGCCCCGATGCACCCACCCGCGCGGCTATGGCGGCAGCCCTTGATCTGCTTGATCTGCCTGCCTTCCGCTTTCGCGGCGAACTCCGCCCTTCGGGTCGCAACGATTATGTGCTGGAGGCTGAATTGACCGCCTCTGTCGTGCAGCCTTGCTCTGTAACACTCGCCCCGGTTCCAGCCACGATCACCGACACCGTCCGCCGCAGCTATCTGTCCAGCTGGCAAGAACCCGAAGGCGATGAGGTGGAAATGCCCGAGGATGACACGCAAGAACCGCTGCCCGAAGTGATCGACCTTGGCGCTGTGGCAATCGAAGCGCTGGCGCTTGCCCTACCGCTCTATCCGCGCGCGCCAGATGTGGCTTTGGGAGAGGCGGTTTTCGCCCCGCCCGGAAGCGAACCGCTGCGCGAAGCCGACCTCAAACCCTTCGCCGGTCTGGCCGCCCTTCGCGACCGCCTTGCCGCATCCGATGAAGGGCCGGAAAGCACGGAATAGGCCCCAGCACCGAAGCGCAAGAAAGGGGCTTGCGCCCGCACCAAATCCGGGTATTTTCCGCGCCTCATTCGATGGCTGGTACGGGCTCGCACGATAGGCGGGCAAACCGCTGATCGCAAAGCGAAATCAGGGGCATGTCCCCACTACCCGAGGTCGAGACATGGCTGTCCCGCAGAACCGAGTCACCCGTTCAAAGCGCAACATGCGCCGCGCACATGACGCCCTTGTTGCCGGCAATCCGCAGGAATGCTCCAACTGTGGCGAGCTGAAGCGCCCGCACCATGTGTGCAGCGCCTGCGGCCATTACGACGCCCGCGAAGTCGTGGCATCCGTCAAGGAAGTCGATCTGGACGAGGACGCGGCGTAAGCCGCCTCCAAGACGCCCAGCCCGATGGCCAACGGACTTCACACTCCGGCAACCGACGGCCCGCGCCGCATCGTGATTTCTGTTGACGCCATGGGTGGCGACAGAGGACCGGCAGCCGTCGTTGCCGGTCTTTCCCTATCTGCGGCTGCGCATCCGGATGTCGATTTCATCCTGCATGGCAATGACACCGAACTGACGCGGCTTGTTGAACGTGAAGCCCCCCTGAAGGGGCGCGTTACCGTGCGCCATGCAGACCGTGTGGTGTCCATGCAGGACAAGCCAAGCCATGTCATGCGGCATGGGGACGGCACCTCGATGTGGTCCTGCATCGACAGCATCAAGCAAGGCGAGGCGTCAGTGGCCGTGTCCTGCGGGAACACTGGCGCGCTTATGGCGATTGCCATGCTGCGCCTGCGCCGCCTGCCCGGCATCAACCGCCCTGCCATCGCAAGCCTTTGGCCGTCGCGCAATCCCGGCGGCTTCAACGTGATGCTCGACATGGGCGCTGACGTGAAGGCCGAGGCGGGCGATCTGCTACAATTCGCTATGATGGGCGCGTCCTATGCCCGCAACGGGCTTGGCCTGACCCGTCCACGCGTGGGCCTGCTGAATGTGGGCACCGAAGAACACAAGGGACGCGCGGAGCTAAAGGAAGCGCATGAACTGCTTGGGCCTCAGGCCGAGGCGGGCGGCTTTGATTTCATCGGCTTTGTCGAAGGCAGCGATATTCCGTCAGACCGTGTCGATGTGATTGTGACAGACGGTTTCACCGGGAATGTCGCGCTGAAGACAGGCGAAGGTACAGCCAAACTGATTTCGGATTTCCTGCGCGAAGAATTCAACGCTTCGGTCTTTTCGAGGCTCGCGGCGCTCTTTGCGCTCAGCACGTTGAAACGGTTACAAAAGCGGATGGATCCGCGCCGGGCGAACGGCGGCGTGTTCCTTGGTCTGAATGGAACTGTCGTGAAATCTCATGGTTCGGCGGATGCCACTGGCGTTGCCGCCGCCATTGGCCTTGCCCGGCAACTGGCCGCCGCCGGGTTCCAGGATCGCCTTGCCGCACGGGTTGCGTCCGCCGTGCGGGCGGGGCAGGATGCCGCGGCAGAAGCAACCCCGTCCGTTTCGGAACAGGGGACGGGAGGCGGGACCAAAGAATGACGATACGCGCCGTCGTAAAGGGCGTCGGGCATTATCTGCCCGAAAGGCTTGTCCCGAATTCGGAACTCGAAACTCTGGTGGAAACCAGCGACGAATGGATCCGCACACGATCTGGCATTGAACGCCGTCATTTCGCGGCCGAAGGGCAGACGACATCCGACCTCGCCATTCGCGCCGCACAGGCCGCACTGGCGGATGCCGGGATGGCGGCTGATGATGTGGACGCAATCGTTCTTGCTACGTCGACCGCCGATCTGACCTTCCCTTCGGCTGCCACGATGGTTCAGGCCGGGCTGGGCATGACGCGCGGCTTTGCCTTTGACGTTCAGGCGGTTTGCGCAGGCTTCGTCTATGCCATGGCCAATGCCAATGCTCTGATCCTGTCTGGTCAGGCGAAGCGGATTCTCGTCATCGGGGCCGAGACGTTTTCAAAGCTGATGGATTGGTCGGATCGTTCCACCTGTGTGCTGTTCGGGGACGGGGCCGGGGCCGTGCTGCTTGAAGCCGTCGAAAGCGATGGCACCTCGGCAGACCGGGGCATCCTCGCCACCGACCTGCATTCCGACGGGCGGTTTCGCGATCTTCTTTACGTCGATGGCGGCGTTTCAACCGGCACAACTGGCTATCTGCGCATGCAGGGCAAGGAAGTATTCCGTCATGCCGTGGAAAAGCTGGCCGAAACGGCCCATACCGCACTGGAAAAGGTTGGCCTGACCAGCGGCGACGTCGATTGGATCGTTCCGCATCAGGCCAATATCCGGATCATTGAGGCCACCGCCAAGCGGATGCAGGTGCCGATGGACCGTGTGGTGGTCACGGTGCAGGATCACGGCAATACTTCCGCTGCCTCCATACCACTTGCCCTATCCGTCGGCAAAGCGCGCGGACAGATCAAACCCGGCGATCTGGTGGTGACCGAAGCGATCGGCGGGGGGTTGGCCTGGGGATCGGTCGTCCTGCGCTGGTAAGCCCCGTCCCTCGTCTGAAAGCAGCGGGACAAGTTGTTGATATTGACTCGGAATCCCAAACCGCTCACTCTGTCGTGAAACGCCCGGGGGGGATAGAATGAGTGAGAAGACATTAACCCGCATGGACCTGTCGGAAGCCGTGTTCCGTGAGGTCGGATTGTCGCGCAATGAAAGCGCGCTGCTTGTGGAAAGTGTGCTGCAACACATGTCGGACGCCTTGGCGTCGGGCGACACGGTCAAGATATCGTCCTTTGGCACCTTCTCGGTGCGTGACAAGTCGGCCCGTGTCGGCCGCAACCCCAAGACAGGGGATGAAGTGCCGATCAGCCCGCGCCGGGTTCTGACCTTTCGGCCATCTCACCTGATGAAAGACCGGGTCGCGGCAGGATCCAAGAAGTAAGGAGTTCGTCCGCCGATGGACAAGTCGCCAGAGGCGTTTCGCACGATCAGCGAAGTGGCCGATTTCCTGGACACGCCCGCGCATGTTCTGCGCTTTTGGGAAAGCCGCTTTCCACAGATCCGCCCGGTCAAGCGCGCCGGGGGGCGTCGGTATTATCGGCCGGGCGATGTGGCATTGCTGGCAGGGATCAAGAAACTGCTACATGACGAAGGCATGACCATTCGGGGCGTACAGAAAATCCTGCGCGAACAAGGAATTAGGCATGTGGCGGGCCTTGCATCCGAAGATGCCGGCCCCCTGCTGGACGACGCCGACATTGAAGCGGTTCTCAGCGCCGAATACGGACCACGGGATCGGCTTGGTGAAGACGACAAGCCGTCCTCCGAGGCATTGCAAAGTGCTCAGATCATCTCACTTGAGACGGCATTGAACCGGCAAGACACGGCGCGCGACACCAGCCCAATTCAACCCGAGCTTTGGCCCCCTGCCCCGCCGGAAAGCCCCGCGACGGATGCGCAGGCCTGGCCCGGCGACCCGGGCGATGCGCTACCGGCCCCGGAAGTGACAGACCCCGCAGCGCAGGTCGGCGCTGACAGTGCTGAACCCGCATCTGCAACGGCTGAAGCGCCGTTGGATGCGGATCAAGATAGCGAACCGCCCCCTGCCGAGACGCCATTGGACAGCGCCGATTTGCCGGATGCTGATCCATCGGAAGCCAATGCGGGCGTATCAGAGCCTGTCAGCGAAGAAGCATCGAACAGCCGTCAGGACGCTGCATCCGATTCGTCATCCACTTCCGCGTCGGACGAAGCAGATGGTGGGGAAACCGTCGAAACAGCCACCATTGCCGCGATGCTGCGGCGGACCTCAGCCGCAGACGTATCGGCAGTCCAGCCTCAGTTGATCCAACTGCGCGACCGTCTGATCGAACTGCGGGGACGGGTGGCCGAAGCAGCGCGGCGCAAGGCCAAGTGATCGCCGGATCCATGTGCTTTCCTGCTTGCCCCTGCCCGGAATATCAGTATGTATCCCGCCTGTCGGGCCGTGGCGCAGCCTGGTTAGCGCGTCCGTCTGGGGGGCGGAAGGTCGTGAGTTCGAATCTCACCGGCCCGACCAATACCGAAACCGCCCGCCTGCCTAACGGCAGTGCGGGCGGTTCCGTTTCAGCACTGTGCCGGGGGATCGCGACATGATGGCGAAGGGTGTTCTTCCCTCACAGGCGCTGCGCGCGTTGATTGCCGACAGCGCGATCTCTGCCAGCCTGCCTATCACCGATGCACAGATACAACCGGCCAGCCTTGATCTGCGGCTGGGCACCATTGCCTATCGCGTGCGGGCATCCTTTCTGGCTGGTCAGGGCCGGAAAGTGGCCGACCGCCTGGCGGAATTCGAAATGCATCGGGTCGACCTCACCGCCGGTGCGGTGCTGGAAAAGGGCTGCGTCTATGTCATTCCTCTGATGGAGGGCCTTGCCCTGCCTGCCGGGGTGACGGCGGTGGCAAATGCAAAAAGCTCCACCGGGCGGTTGGATCTGCTAACGCGGACGATCACCGACGGTGGAACCGAATTCGACCGTATCCCCGAAGGATATAGCGGCCCGCTCTATGCCGAGGTCTGCCCGAAAAGCTTTTCAGTCTTGGTACGGCCGGGGATGCGGTTGAACCAGATCCGCTTTCGTTCGGGGCAGGCTGTGCTGGATGACGCCGAACTGACGCAGCTTCACGCGCTACAGCCCCTTGTGTCAGGTCAGGCGGTGATTTCCGAAGGGCTTGGCTTTTCTGTCGACCTGCGCCCGGCGGCGGGTGATCTGGTGGGTTTCAGGGCCAAGCCCCATACCGGAGTGGTCGATCTTGATCGCATCGGCCATTATCCAGCAGCCGATTTCTGGGAAGAAATTCATACGACCGAGGGGCGGATCATTCTGGATCCCGGTGCCTTCTATATTCTGGTCAGCCGCGAGGCGGTCACCATACCCCCTGATTATGCCGCCGAGATGGCGCCCTATCTGGCGATGGTGGGTGAGTTCCGGGTGCATTATGCAGGCTTCTTCGACCCCGGTTTCGGCCATGCCGATGCGGGCGGGGCCGGATCGCGCGGTGTGCTTGAGGTGCGCTGCCATGAGGCGCCTTTCGTGCTGGAGCACGGGCAGGTGGTGGGGCGGCTGGTTTACGAACGGATGTCGGAACGTCCGGACACCCTTTACGGGCAGGCCATCAAATCCAACTATCAGGGTCAGGGCCTGAAACTGGCAAAGCAGTTCAAGTAGACGGTCCTATTTCCAGAACCTACGCCCGATCTTCATCATATCATTCATCCGCTTCTGGGTAGCTTTGGTCTGATCGGCCCGGCGGCGGGAATCTTGCTTTGTCATGCCCGCATCACTCGGGGACTTGCCCATGCGGTTGATGCCCTTCTTCACGGCAGTTCCCAGTAGCTGACGCAGCAACCTGCCGCCCATGCCTTGCAACAATCTGTTCAGGTCCATCGCACGCTTCCTTTACTCAATCTTCAAACAGTTCACTTTGCCCGGCGAGGGTTTCTTCTTCCTCATCTGGGGATTGAATTCCGCCCGGCAAGGGCCTGTTGTCCAAAAGCCCTGCCGCGCGCAGTTCCTTCAGCCCCGGAAGATCGCGGGCGGATTCCAAGCCGAAGTGATCAAGGAACTGTTCCGTCACCACAAACGTCACAGGCCGCCCTGGCGTCATGCGGCGGCGGCCAAGCCGGATCCACTCCAGTTCCAGAAGCTGGTCCACCGTGCCGCGCGACACGGCGACGCCGCGGATTTCCTCGATCTCGGCCCGGGTGACGGGCTGGTGATAGGCGACAATGGCCAGTGTTTCGATGGCGGCGCGGGACAGCTTGCGCTGTTCCACGGTTTCCTTTTGCATCAGATGGCCAAGATCGGCCGCCGTGCGAAAGGCATAGGCATCCCCCACGCGTACCAGATGCACGCCGCGCCCTTCATAGCGTTTGCGCAGATAGACCAATGCCTCGGCCGGATCGCAGCCGTGCGGCATGCGCGCCACCAGTTCGGCAAGCGTCACAGGTTCGGCAGAGGCGAAAAGGATCGCTTCTACCATACGCTCCTGCTCGGCCATCGGGGGGGCCTCGAACAGGCTGCGTTCGATGGGTTCTTGCGTACCGGTCATGACTCTTTTCGCCGCAACTGGATGGGGGCAAAGACTTCGCCTTGCCGCAATTCGATCTGCCCCCGTTTGGCCAATTCCAGAATGGCGGCAAAATGCGCAGCGGTCGAAGAACGACGACGCATCGGATGGCTGTCCCATCCATCGGGAAGGAACGATGTCAGATCCGCCCAGGCCCCGGCAAAGCCGATCATGCCGCGCAGCCGATCCAGAGCCTGTTCCATGGTGAAGACATGGTCACGGTCCATGACATAGGGGCGGAATTCATCCTTGGTGCGGATGCGGGCATAGGCGCGCATCAGATCGATCAAGGTCGCCGAATAGGTGACATGGCGGTGGCGGGTGACATCTTCGGGCAGGCCGCGGGCAAAAAAATCGCGTCCCAGCTGATCGCGCGCCATCAGACGAGCGGCGGATTCCCGCATGGCCTGAAGGCGTTCCAGCTGAAACGCCAGATGCGCGGCGAGTTCTTCGGCAGAGGGACCATCTTCACCCGGTTCCGGCGGCAGCAGGAGCCGCGATTTCAGAAAGGCAAGCCAGGCCGCCATCACCAGATAGTCTGCGGCCAGTTCGATCCGCAGCGCGCGGGCGCGTTCGACAAAGCCCAGATATTGATCCGCCAGTTGCAGGATGGAGATACGGCGCAAATCGACCTTCTGGGTGCGCGACAGCATGAGAAGCAGGTCAAGCGGCCCCTCAAACCCATCGACATCGACGATAAGGGACTCTGCCGACAACCGCTCTGCCGGGGTCAGCCTTTCTTCGCCGGACCAGTCGTCATCAGCCATGCGCAGGTTCCTGAAGGATCGCCGCAAGGTCGGCTTCCAGCGCTGCAATGTCAACCGGATCGGGCGCGCGACGGGCCGCGAGTGCGGCTTGGGCGCGCATCAGCGTATCGGCACGCATGGTGCCGGCGGCCGCGGCGACGGCCTGCATTTCGGCCAAATCGCCCTTGCAATGCAGCGCGATATCGCAGCCCGCCGCGAGCGACCGGGCGGCCCGTTCGGCCAGCGTTCCGGCAAGTGCTTGCATATTCAAATCATCGGTCAAGAGCAGGCCATTGAAACCGATGCTGTCACGGATCACGCGGATCATGGCGGGCGATTGGGTGGCGGGATTATCCGGGTCATGGGCCGCAAAGACGATATGCGCGGTCATCGCAATGGGCAGATCGTTCAGCGCGCGGAAAGGGGCGAAATCGGTCGCCTCCAACGTCGCGGCATCTTCGGTCACGGTGGGCAGGTCGTGGTGGGTGTCGGCGGTTGATCTGCCATGACCGGGCATATGCTTGACGACAGGCAGCACGCCGCCGGCCAGGTGGGCGTCCGCCACGGCGCGGGCGATAACGGCGACTTGTGCCGGGTCACTCCCATAGCAGCGGTTCCGCAGGAAGGGATGTGTGGCCGCGCTGGCCAGATCGGCGCAGGGGGCGCAGTTGCCATCAATGCCCACGTCGCGCAGTTCATGGGCGATGATGCGCGACCGCAGCGCCATGCCGCGCGCCGCTTGCGCGCCCGACCGTGCAACCTGATCCAGCGGGGCCAGCCATTCGCGCCAGTGGGGCGCTCGCAGGCGCTGCACGCGACCACCTTCCTGATCCACCAGAACCGGGGCGTCGCGGCCAACCGCATCACGCAGGGAATGCGTCAACCGCCGCACCTGTGCCGGATCTTCAACGTTCCGCGCAAACAGGATGAAACCCAGCGGATCGGCCTCGCGAAAGAAAGCGCGTTCATCATCGCCCAGTACCGGGCCCGCGCAGCCGAAAATCGCGGCACCCGAACCTGTCGACGTCATCTCTGTTCGACCGGGATGCAGGAGGCGCTTTGTTCCAACAGCGTCGTGCAGAAGCTGCGGGCAGATGCTTCGTCCGCAAAGCCATGGGCGCGCAGGCGATAGAAGGTGCGTCCGCCACTTTCTGCCGCCTGCACGACAAGGGCTTTGCCTGCCATCGTTGGGCCGAACTGGTTGGACAACTTTACCCATTCCGACCGCGCCTGCTCCGGCGTGTCGAAGGCACCAAGCTGTACCAGACGGGTACCGCTGGGGATGGAGACGGGGTCAACCTCTGCCATGGGTGTTGCGGCCACAGTGGTGGTGTCGGTCAGGGTGACCGAAAGCTCGTTGGGTGCGCCTGGCGTTGCGGGGCGTGCGCGGGGCCGCATTGTGGCACCGGCAACCTGGGGGGCCTCATCCTCGGTGGCATCGGGCAGAGGTTCAGCCAGCGCCTCTGCCAAAGCTTGCGCCACGGCATCGGGATCTGGGCCCAGGTTTTCAGCTGGGGCTGGTTCTACTGGTGCCGGCAGTGCGGGAGTGGCGAGTGTCGGGGCGACAGGCTCTGCTACGGCGTTTGGATCCACGGGCGACAGACCTGCGCTGTCTTCGGGGGTAAGCTCAAGCGGGCGCGGGGCAAGGACCAGACGGTCCGGCGGCGGCGCGGCGGTGCCAAGCGCGGCCACCGTGTTCACGGCAAGGCCCTGATGATCGGCCACTTCGCCACCCGGATTTTCCGGCGCAATCCGCATCGGGCCAGACATGGCGCGCACCACGGGAACACCGTTCACATCGCGCACGGCAAGTTTGTAGCCCCACATGCCAAGGCCAAGCACCAAAGCCACGGAACAAACCGCCCCAGCCAGATGGCTGATTTGCGTCAGCCGCCCGGAAGCCATGTGTTGACCGGACCACCCTGAGGGATGACCCGCATCGAAATCATCGTAATCCACGTCCGCCATGCCATGCCTCTTGCGCGATGCGATACGTGCCGCATCCGCTTTGTTCGCCTGCTCGACCGGACGGGACGCTGTTGATCAGCGCATTTCCTCGACCGGAGTAACACCCAAGATACCAAGACCAGAGCAAATGACAACGGAAACGCTGCGCGCGAGGGCAATTTTCGCCTGAGACGTGGCCGGATCGCCGTCTTGGATGAAGCGAAGGCTGCTGTCATCATTGCCGCGGTTCCACAGGCCGTGGAAATCGGAGGCAAGTTCATAAAGGTAAAAGGCCACGCGATGCGGTTCATTGTTCCGCGAGGCGATTTCCACCAGACGTGGCCATTCGGCGATCTTGCGCGCCATCGCCAATTCGGCCTCATGCGTCAGGATCGACAGATCGGCAGACAAAAGGGCGGCATCTGAAACATCCAACCCGGCATCGCGCGCCTTGCGCAGAACCGAATTGATCCGCGCATTGGCGTATTGCACGTAAAAGACCGGGTTGTCCTTGGACTGTTCCAGCACCTTGTCGAAATCGAAATCCAGCGCGGCATCGTTCTTGCGCGTGAGCATGACAAAACGGGTGACATCGGCCCCCGCCTGTTCCACCACATCGCGCAGTGTGACGAAGGTGCCTGCCCGTTTTGACATCTTGAACGGTTCGCCGTTCTTGTAGAGCTTCACCAGTTGGATCAGCTTGATATCCAGCGGCACCCGGCCGTTCGACAGGGCCGACACCGCCGCCTTCATGCGTTTGACATAGCCGCCGTGATCGGCGCCGAAAATGTCGATCAGCGCATCAAACCCGCGCCGCACCTTGTTGTAGTGATAAGCGATGTCGGGGGCGAAATAGGTCCAGCTGCCATCGGATTTTTTCACCGGGCGGTCAACATCATCGCCATGGGCAGTGGAGCGGAACAGAGTCTGGACGCGGGGTTCCCAATCATCGGGCTCCTTGCCCTTTGGGGGTTCCAGCGTGCCCTCGTAAATCAGGCCCATGCTGCGCAGGGTATCAATCGCGGCCTCGATCTCGCCCGTGCCGTAGAGCGCCTTTTCCGATGAATACACGTCCATCTCAACGCCCAAGACTTTGAGATCGTTACGTATCTCTGCCATCATCAGGTCAGCTGCGAAATCCCGGACGTCGTTGAGCCAGACGGCTTCCGGCTGATCCAGCAGGGTGGTGCCGTATTTCGCCTTTAGCGCCTCGCCCACCGGAATGAGGTAATCGCCAGGATAGAGCCCTTCGCGGATTTCGGGTTCAAGCCCGTTTGCCTCGCGGTAGCGTTCATAGGCCGACCGCGCCAGAACATCGACCTGCGCGCCGCCGTCGTTAATGTAATATTCACGCGTCACGTCCCAGCCGGTAAAGGCCAGCAGCCGCGCCAGCGCATCGCCAAAGACCGCGCCGCGCACATGGCCCACATGCATGGGGCCGGTCGGGTTGGCCGAGACGAACTCGACATTCACCCGCAGCCCCTGCCCCAGTTTGGAGCGGCCATAATCGACGCCTTGCGTCAGCGCCGCGCGCAACAGGGTATGCCAGACCGCCGGATCAAGGCGAAAGTTCAGAAATCCCGGACCGGCCACGTCCGCCCCGGCAATGCGCGGGTCCTGCATCAGGCGCGACGCCAGTGCCTCGGCAATCACTCGCGGTTGCAGGCCAGATGGTTTGGCCAGCACCATGGCGGCATTGGTGGCCATGTCGCCATGGGCGGCGTCGCGCGGCGGTTCCACCGCAACAGCGGCAAAATCGAGACCGGCGGGAAGCGTGCCCTGCGCGGCCAGATCGGTGAGCGCCGCGATGACAAGCTCCCGGATATCCGAGAAGAGGTTCATTTGATCACATTCCTGTCTGCTTGCCTGTGGCAATGCCAGAGGCTTTCTGACAGGTCAAGGATCGCCCTTCAGGGATACGCTTTCAGGCAGGCGGTTCCTGCGGTGGGTTGTCGGGCAGAGGCGCCCCTGCGCCGGTCGTACGGTGGCGGAGGTGGTGCGCCTCGCGCGCGCCGAAATGGGTTGCGATGACCGCCCCCAATAGCCACCACAGTTCCGCCGGAGCAGCCTTGAGCGCGGCCATGCGCTGCGCGAACCCTGCCGGATCAATCATCGCAAAGACGAACATCGCGATAGCCCCAAAGGCCAGCGCCGGTCGCGGAAGGCGGTTGGCGGCATCTATAAGCCGGTCATAGCGCCCGCCGGCCGCAAGGGTGGTTCCTGGTGATTGCAGGATTCCCGAAAGAACAGATCGGAGTTCGGGGGAGGAGATGGCGCTGTCCAGCGCCTTGCCAATCAGACCCATAGCGAAAGCCTTTTGCGATGATCTTCAAGGGAAAGGTGTTTTTCGGCGGGAAGGAAGGCCTCTGCTTCCATGATGCGAATGCCCTTTGTGCCGTTGGGGCCTGCCACGAAACAGCGTCTTTCCTTGGCGATGTAAGCAAAGTCATAGGCCCTGTCGCGGCGATCGCGGGCGCAGGCATAAAGCAGAAGCACCCCCAGACGTTCCACGGCGCGGCGGGCCGCCCGCAGGGTAGCCGGGCAGATGGCACCGGATCGCGGACACTCTTCGCCCTTTTCGTTCAGCACACGTTGCAGGGCAATGATCGCGTGGCGACCGGCCAGAAGGTAGTGATCAAAGACGAAGGGTTGCAGCAATTCCGGCAAGGCCTGAATGCCCGGAGCCCGAAACTGGCGGTCGAGCAGGGCTTCGGCCCCTTCACCCGCGGTGTCGCGGGCAATTTCTTCGACGGTCTTCATGCGGCCTCCTTGCGCTGTCATACAGGCAGGAGGCTGGGCGTCAGCGGTTAACGCGGTGCTGAACCGCCGTGCGGTCAGCTGTCCGAGCCATCGGGATCGACGTAGACCCCTTGTTCCTTCAGCGCGTCGACCACTTCGGACGGCATGTAGGTTTCATCATGCTTGGCAAGGATTTCCGTGGCTTGGAACGTGCCATCCACCATGCGACCCGTGCCTACCATCCCCTGCCCTTCGGCAAACAGGTCTGGCAAGATGCCCGTATATGCGACGGGAACGGATTGATTCATGTCCGTCACGCGGAAGGTGACGGTTTCACCTTGCCCCCGGGTGATCGACCCTTCCTCGACCAGACCGCCGATGCGGAACACCTCATCATTCTCTGGCGGCGCCTCGACCACTTGGGTGGGGGACCGGAAGAAGTTGATGCCGTCGCGCATGGCATAGCCGACCAGCGCCGTCGACAGGGCCAAGGCCACCACCGCAAGGGCGATGATCTGGATACGGCGTTGTTTTTTCAGCCCTTTCAGACCAGCCATGATCCCTCCTTACGGGAAGACAGGGGCGAGCAGCAGCCCTTGGGTTTCGGGCAGGCCCAGCATCAGGTTCGCATTCTGGATGGCCTGGCCGGAAGAGCCCTTGGTCAGGTTGTCCAACACGGCGATCACGATGGTGTTGCCGGGAACCCGGTCACCGATCACGCCGATATGGCAGTAGTTGGACCCTGCGATATCGCGTGTCGAGGGGAGCGCGCCAAAAGGTAGCACCTTGAGGAAAGGCTCGGTTTCGTAGGCGGTTGCGAGGGTTTCGTGAACCTGTTTCGCATCGCCCTTCACGTAGACCGTGGCGAGGATGCCGCGATTCATGGGCAACAGGTGAGGCGTGAAGCGGATATGCACGGGGCGGCCAGCGATCAGGCTGAATTCCTGATCGAACTCGCCAAGGTGCCGGTGTTTGCCGCCTGCGGAATAGCTGTAGGTTCCGCCGGACAATTCGGCGTGAAGGAGGTTTTCCTTCAAGCTGCGCCCTGCCCCGCTGACCCCTGCTTTCAGGTCGATCAGGATATCGTCAAGATCAATGCAACCCTTTGAAATCAGGGGGCGAAGGGCATACTGCCCGGTGGCCGCATTGCAGCCCGTTCCGGCGACCAAACGAGCCTTTGTGATGGCGTCGCGGTAGAATTCTGTCAGGCCATAGACGGCCTCTTTCTGCAGGTCGATAGCGGTGTGGGGTTGGCCGTACCATTTTTCGTATTCCGCCGGATCGCGCAGGCGGAAATCGGCGGAAAGGTCCACGATCTTGAGTGTTTTTGGCAGGGCCGACACCACCTGTTGTGTGGTGGCATGGGGCAACGCGCAGAAACACAGGTCGATCTGGGAAAAGTCGATCTCGTCGATCTTGACCAGCCTTGGCAGGTCCAGATGGCGCAGGAAGGGGAACACGTCGGCCATGGCCATGCCAGCCTTGCGATCAGCCGAAAGCGCCGCGATTTCAAGCCCTTGATGGGTGGCAAGTAGGCGGACAAGCTCGGCCCCCGTATAGCCCGACGCACCCAGAATGGCGACTTTCTTGGCCATGATGACCCCCTGTTTCCGATGCCGGAGTGATGCGGCAGGCCGGGGCGAAGGGCAAGGGTTTTTTGCCTGATCGGCCGTGCAGCGCGCGGTGCAGATGGCTGTGCAGACGGGCGTATGCACGCAGCGAACGCGGGTGGAGAAGGTTGTTAACGGTTTATTGTGGTTTCGGCGCTGGCGGAGCGCCCATGCTAAAGGCCAAGCACCCTCCCCAGCGTGTCATTGATGCGCCCCTGCCACCCCGGCCCGGTGGCGCGGAAGGCGGCGATGATGTCGGGGTCGAGACGGAGGGTGGTGGAGACCTTTGTCACATCGGCCTTTGGGCGGCCACGAGTGACCTTTGCCCGGTCAAATCGGGCGGCCTATTCGGGGGTGGAGAGGTCGGGTATATCGTCATCCGGAATGGTGTCGGAGGGCTGGGCCGTAGCGGGCGATTTCGCGGACATTGGCTTTTCTGATGCTGATGATGACAATACTAGGATAGAGGTGGTTACACAGAAAATGTCAGCCTTGCACCATTGCGGTTACCACATACAACTTTATGATCAAGATGGTGGTGTTTGCTTGGCAATGGGTGACAAATTGAAGCCAGACTTTTTTGATTGGATAGGAGCGCATCGGATCCGGGATTTCAACTTTGATCGGGCTCGTCCACTTGGTAGCTTCCTGGGTTTCGTACTACTATTATTTTCCATTATCACCATTCTCTCTGCAATCGTCCAGTTAATAGCTTTGCTAAATCCATTTGTGACTCACACTTCTTTTACTGGCACTTCGCCGAGCTTTTCATCTGCGGCCCTAATTGCAGCGATACTCAGTGCACCACTGATAATATGGCGAACCATTCTTTTTCAACGTCAAGTAAAGTATCAAAAAGAAGGTATGATGACAGATCGACTTGCTAAAGCAGTAGATCAGCTTGCAAGTGAGAAGACGGTAAAGAAACGCATTCTGGACTCAAAGGGTAAGGAACTTATTGACATTCTTCCGTCTGGAAAACGGCGTCCACTAAGTGAAGAAGTAACCGAGCCAAACCTTGAGGTTCGACTCGGTGGAATTTTGTCACTTGAAAGAATATTGATTGACACGATGAATTACGATGATGGTCGCGACTATTTTACCGTTGTTAGTATCCTCACGGCCTATCTGAAGCAAAATGCACCTGCTCGAAATCTTATTGCAAGCAAAGATCTTTCAGAGAGAAAGCTAAGGCGTTCAGACCTTCAGATGATTATTGATGTATTGAAGAGACGAAGTAACGATCAGATCCGATTTGAATTTGAAAGAAAGTTCTCGATCGACTTAAGCTATTGTGATCTCTCGTTTCTCGATCTTTCTGGAATATCTTTGGTTGGCGCGCGGCTTCATCGTTCAAGACTGGAGGCCGCACTAGTTGATGATGCAGATTTACGGGGCGCGCAAGTGGTCGGCTCGTTGCTTAACTTTTGTTCGTTCCGAAACAGCAATCTCACTGGTGTGAGATTTGATGGCTGTGAGATATCACTACCTGTGTCAAGAGCGGGTGGCTTTTCACTTCAGTTTGCCGGAGCAAATCTAGATGGTGCGTCGTTTGCAGGTGCGAAAATTCCAGCAGTGCAGTACCTCAGTGATTCCAGAACGAACCGAACATTTGGCACATCTGATACTGAACTATCATTCGAACTTGATTATAACCGCAGTGAAGCGATGAGGCTTAAGCGTGAAAGAGATTTCGACGAAGAAACAAGTATCTTTTCTCGGTCACAATTAGACGTTTTCCGGTATTGGCAGGACTATAGCGCCACCGATCTAGCCACCGGTTGGAATTACAAGAAGCTCAAGGACGATCTTGGCTTGACTCAGTGGCCATACTAAAAGAAATCACGCGGCGTGAAACGTAATCTTTCGCCGCAAGAACTGTGTCGCCTTGTTCGACACGGTTTGCGGGTCACCGGTCGTAAGGAATTTGGACTCAGTCCCCGCTCCCAGCAACGCGGGCCGCCGGGTGAGGTAGTCGGCCAGCGACTCGGCCACGAGGTTGGCTTGGGAATAGACCTTGACCCCCTGCCCCAGCGCATCCTGGAAGGTTTTTTCCATCAGCGGGTAATGGGTGCAGCCGAGGATGGCGGCTTCGGGGGCGGGCATGCGGCGCTTGAGCGCCTCGACATGAGAGCGGACCAGCGCCTCGGCCAGCATTTCGTCGCCCTGTTCGATGGCATCGACCACACCGCCGCAGGGTTGGGCTTCGACATCCACGCCGATGGCGCGGTAGGCCAGTTCGCGCTGAAACGCGCGGGAGGCGACGGTGGCGGGGGTGGCGAAGAGGGCCACGTGTTTGACAGCCACCTCGCGCGGGGGGGAGTTGTCGCCCCATTGGCGTTCGGTCAGCGCCTCGATCAGCGGAACGAAGACGCCGAGGACGCGCTTGTTCGCGGGAACCCAGGTTTCCTGCATCCGTTTCAGTGCGGCGGCCGAGGCGGTGTTGCAGGCAAGGATGACAAGATCGCACCCTTCCTGCCACAGCCGTTCGGTGGCGGCGCAGGTCAGGCGGAAGATATCGTCATGGTCGCGCACGCCATAGGGGGCATGGGCATTGTCACCCAGATAGACAAAGGGCACGTCCGGCAGGCGGCGCGTGACCGCATCCAGAACCGTCAGCCCGCCAAGCCCCGAGTCGAAGATGCCCACTGCCATGCCCTGCCCCTTTCGCGGTTTGCGCGCCTTTTGCACCGGGTTCGCCCGGTTGGTGCAAGCATAGGCGGGATGGTGGCGGCGGGAAAGGGCAAGCGCGGGGTGTGGCAAAATCGGAGCCATGCGTTCTTTACATGGCAGCTATACTTCTTATGTGGGGGCTTCCGTGGTAGGATGCCGCGATTTTTAAAGGTGAGTGATGCAGATGGATTGGGACAAGCTGCGGATTTTTCATGCGGTGGCAGACAAGGGCAGCCTGACCCATGCGGGCGATGTGCTGCACCTGAGCCAATCCGCCGTCAGCCGCCAGATCAGGGCGCTGGAAGAAAGTTTGAACGTGACGCTGTTCCACCGCCATGCGCGGGGGTTGATCCTGACGGAACAGGGCGAGTTGCTGTTCGATGCGACGACACAGATGGTCAAGCGGTTGGACGCCACCGCCGCCCGTATTCGTGACAGCGAGGACGAGGTTTTCGGCGAGTTGCGGGTGACGACGACAGTTGGCTTTGGGACCCTGTGGCTGGCCCCGCGTTTGACGGCGCTGTACCAGAAGTATCCCGAACTGAAGATCGACCTGATGCTGGAAGAGCGGGTGTTGGACCTGCCCATGCGTGAGGCCGATGTGGCCATCCGGATGAAGGAACCAAGCCAGGCCGATCTGATCCGCAAGCGGCTGATGCAGATCCGGATGCGGCTCTATGCGACGCCGGAATATTTGGCGCAGCATGGCACCCCGCAGACGATGGCGGATTTCCATTCGCATCGGTTGATCTGCCAGCATGCCGGAACAGCGCAGGTCGCGGCGGGGGCGTCGCTTGTGCAGCAGTTGATGAGCAATGACATTCCGTCGACGCTGACGGTGAACAACTATTTCGGGGTGTTGCAGGGGGTGCTGAACCATATCGGCATCGGCGTGCTGCCCGACTATATCACCGAGGATTCGCCGGATCTGGTGCGGGTGTTGCCGGATGTGGAAAGCGGAGAGGTGCCGGTGTTTCTGGCCTATCCCGAAGAGCTGCGTCATTCCAAGCGGGTGGCGGCATTCCGAGAGTTCGTGAGCGAGGAAATCTTCAAGTATCGCAAGCGCGAACAGGGCTGACGCGGGGTTTTTCGGCGCCCAATTCGTCAATTTGGGGAAACGTTTCCACAGCCTGCCGATAAGCCATGCATCTTCTGCATAGCGGCCATGCTGCATCTGCGGCATTCCTGCCCTTGCACGATGCGAAGCGCCCGCCTATTTGCATTGGCGAGGCAGCGATTGAGATATTCTCTTGCTGTCTCATACCTCCCTGTTGGACTTGGGCCGAGCTTCTGCTCGGCCTTTTTTTTGGTTTTCGAGGGATTTTCTGGAACTGCCCATCAGATGGGCTGCTGATCGCGCCTTTTGGCGAGGAAAGCGGCATCGGCGGCAGAGGGCGCAAGTGCGATGGCGCGGTCATAGGCGGTGCGGGCGGCGGCCCCCTGCCCCGCGCGTGCCAGAAGATCAGCCTGCGCGGCATGGAAGGGTTGATAGTCGTCGAGGACCGGGGCGAGGTCTGCCAACTCTGCCAAAGCGGTGGAGAGATCGCCCGCCTCGGCCAATGCGACTGCACGGTTCAGACGGATGACGGGGGTGGGTTCGAAATCCAGCAGCCGGGTGAAAAGAGCCACGATCTGCGGCCAGTCGGGGGCGGGTTCGGCCATGTGGCAGGCGGCGATAGCGGCCTTGATCTGGTAGGGGCCGGGGTTGCGGCGGGCCATGGCGCGGTTGATGTGGGCGAGGCCTTCGTCGATTGACGGGCGGTCCCAGAGGCTGCGGTCCTGTTCGGTGAGGGGAATGGTGATGCCATCCTTCCCAAGACGGGCCGCGGCGCGGGACTGACTGAGCAGCAGGAGAGCGAGGCAGCCTTCGATTTCCGGATCGTCCGGGCGCAACTGTGCCAGAAGGCGCGTCAGGAAGATTGCCTCGACACAAAGATCGCGTTGGGAGTGCGCCTCGGCCTGCGGGCCTATGGAATAGCCTGCGTTGTAGATGAGATAGACCACTGCCAGCACGGATTGAAGACGGTCGGGCCAATCCTCGGGGGACGGTACGGCATAGGGGATGCCGGCGGCGGCGATCTTGGCCTTGGCGCGCGAAAGGCGCTGGCCCATCGTGGGTTCGGCATCAAGGAAGGCGCGGGCGATTTCGGGGGTGGTCAGACCGGCGATGCTGCGCAGGGTCAGGGCCACGCGGGATTTTGGATCCAGGGCCGGGTGGCAGCAGGTGAAGATCAGGCGCAGGCGATCATCGGGGATGTCGTCGGCGGTGTCCTCGGCGGCTTCTTCCATGGCCAGATGGGTGAGGTCTGCGGTTTTGCGGGCGTCGCGCTGGGCAGAGCGGAGGCGGTCAATCGCCTTGCGCAGGGCCACGCGCAGCAGCCAGCCCTGGGGTGAGGCGGGGATGCCCGCCCGGCTCCAATGGGTGAGGGCAGAGAGCGCGGCTTCTTGCAGGGCATCTTCGGCAAGCTGAAAATCGCGCAGACGGGCAATGAGGGCAGCGAGAAGCCGCCCCCGATCCTGCCGCAAGAGCGCCTCGACAGCGCGGGTGACGGCGATGGCATCGGAGGCGGTCATTCGGTCATTCCCCGGCGGGGTTATAGTCCATCAGGGGGCGCACCTCGACCGTGCCGAAGCTGGCCGACGGGACCATGGCCGCGTATTTCAGCGCGGCGTCAAGATCCGGGACATCGACGATGTAATAGCCGCCGAGATGTTCCTTCGTTGTGGCAAAGGGGCCATCCATGGTTTCCACCTTGCCGCCGCGCAGGCGGAGCGAAGTGGCGCTTTCCACGCTCTTGAGGGCTTCGCCGCCGCGCATGGTGCCGTCGGCTTTCATCACCTCGTTCAGCTTGAAAAAGCCCGCCATCATTTCGGTGAATTCAGGGGTGCCATAGGCGGGTTCGAGGGCGGGGTCGCTGTAGATCAGAAGCATGTATTGCATGATGTTTGTCCTTGGGTTTGCAGAATGTCAGAAGCCGAGGCGGGCCATGGCGATGAGCACGCCGAGGATCACGAAGGAGAGCAGGTTCAGAGAGTTGCCCGCGATCCGCAGCGGATGGGCGGGATTACCGGCCTTCAGGCCCAGCGGATGCAGGATGCGCCCCAGCACGAGAAGGCCACCCGCGCAGTGCAGTGCGATGGAGTTTGCAGCGGAGGCTTCGGCCAAGGCCAGAAGCACCAGGCCAAAGGGCACCCATTCGACGAAGTTGCCATGCTGGCGGATGCGTTCATGCAGAACGGTATCACCCGCATCGCCGATGGAGGCCTTGAGGTCGGTCCGCCGCGCCGAGACGCGGAAGAACAGGACGAGGAAAATCAAGATCAGGGGAAGTGCGTAAAGGGAAGTTGTCGGAAAGGTCATTCTGGGTTCCTTAAGCGTTTTGGGTTTTCGTGACCCAAGGACGCCTGCAGTTTGCCGATTTCGACAAAGCCGGGAAAAAAATTTGCAGTTGGCCTGAAAAAAGATTCTGCCCGTGGCAACGGGTCTTTCGGAACGGCCTGCCTTGGCCTATGACGCGAGCCAAGCCGCGCCCATGGGAGAATGCCCTTGTCCGAACCCGCCATCACCCCCGATCTTGTTGCAGCCCATGGATTAAAGCCGGATGAATATGACCGGCTGCTCGGGATCATCGGGCGCGAACCGACCTATACGGAACTGGGCATCTTCAGCGCGATGTGGAACGAGCATTGTTCCTATAAATCGTCGAAGAAATGGCTGCGCACCCTGCCGACCACCGGGCCGCAGGTGATTTGCGGACCCGGCGAGAATGCGGGCGTGGTCGATATCGGCGACGGTCAGGCTGTGATCTTCAAGATGGAGAGCCACAACCACCCGTCCTATATCGAACCGCATCAGGGTGCGGCCACCGGCGTGGGCGGCATTCTGCGCGACGTGTTCACCATGGGTGCGCGGCCCATCGCGGCGATGAATGCGCTGTCGTTTGGCCTGCCGTCGCATCCCAAGACCAGCCACTTGGTAAAGGGCGTGGTTGAAGGGATCGGGGCCTATGGCAATGCCTTTGGCGTGCCGACTGTTGGCGGCGAGGTGCGGTTTCACGCATCCTACAACGGCAACTGCCTGGTGAACGCCTTTGCCGCCGGTTTGGCCGATGCGGACAAGATTTTCTATTCCGTCGCCAGCGGCGTGGGGATGCCCGTCGTGTATCTGGGCGCCAAGACCGGGCGCGATGGGGTGGGCGGGGCCACGATGGCCAGTGCCGAGTTTGACGACACGATCGAGGAAAAGCGCCCCACCGTGCAGGTGGGTGACCCGTTCACCGAAAAGCGACTGCTGGAGGCCTGTCTGGAGTTGATGGCATCGGGTGCCGTGATTTCCATTCAGGATATGGGCGCGGCGGGCCTGACCTGTTCGGCGGTTGAGATGGGCGACAAGGGCGGCTTGGGCATCAAGCTGCAACTGGATGACGTGCCGCAGCGCGAGACGGGTATGACGGCCTATGAGATGATGCTGTCGGAATCCCAAGAGCGGATGCTGATGGTGCTGAAGCCCGAGATGGAGGCCGAGGCGCGGGCGATTTTCGTGAAATGGGATCTGGATTTCGCCATTGTGGGCGAGACGATCCCCGAGGATCGCTTCCTGATCCTGCACGGCAATGAAGTGAAGGCTGATCTGCCGCTGTCGAAGCTGTCTTCCAGTGCGCCGGAATATGACCGGCCTTGGATTGAGACGCCGAAGGCGGCTCCGCTGGGCGACGTGCCCGCGATTGCGCCGCTGGCGGGCCTGAGGGCGCTGATCGGATCACCGTCCTATGCCCATAAGGCCTGGGTCTGGGAGCAGTATGACAGTCAGGTTGGCGCAGATACGGTGGTGACACCGGGCCTGCCGGCGGGCGTGGTTCGGGTGCATGGCACGGGCAAGGCGCTGGCCTTCACCAGCGATGTGACCCCGCGCTATGTGAAGGCCAACCCGTTCGAGGGGGGCAAGCAGGCGGTGGCCGAGGCCTATCGCAACCTGTGTGCTGTGGGAGCGAAGCCGCTGGCCACGACCGACAACCTGAACTTCGGCAACCCGGAAAAGCCCGAAATCATGGGGCAGTTCGTGGGCGCCATCAAAGGGATCGGCGCAGCGGTGGCCGCGCTGGATATGCCCATCGTTTCGGGCAACGTGTCGCTTTACAATGAAACCGACGGCAAGGGCATTCTACCCACCCCCACAATCGGTGCGGTTGGGATTCTGGCATCATTGGATGAGGTGATTGCGGGGCGGCCTGTTGCGGGGGATGCGGCGGTGCTGATCGGGGCAGCGGGCGCACATCTGGGCCAATCGTCTGTGCTAGCCGAAATGTTCGGGATCGAGGCGGGCGATGCGCCGACGGTCGATCTGGCCGCGGAAAGGCGGCATGGCGAGTTTGTCCGGGCCAATCGCGCGGCGATCCGGGCCTGTTCGGACCTTGGCGATGGCGGGCTGGCGCTGGCAGCGTTCGAGATGGCCGAAGGCGCGGGTGTGGGCGTGGTGCTGGACAGCGGCGATGCGGGCGTTTTGTTCGGTGAGGATCAGGCGCGCTATCTGGTGGCGACGGACAAGGCCAATGCCCTGATCGCGGCGGGCGAGGCGGCGGGGGTTCCCGTGGCTGTGGTTGGCCGGTTCGGCGGTGATGCGGTGGCGTTTGGTGGTGAGGCGGCGTCCATCGCAGAGTTGTCAGCGCTGTATCGTTCGGCTTTTGCCAAGGCGGTTGCCTGATGTTGCGGCCGGCGACCGAGGGGGAAATCCCGGCGGTCGCCGCGCTGATTGCGGCCTATCCCATGCAGTTGCTGGCGCAATCCGAAGGCTGGCTGCGCGAGATTGCCGCCGAGGATAGCGGGGCTGTGCTCGTGTGGGATCGGGGTGGGATCGACGGGGTGGCGGTGCTGGAATGGGCCTATCCGGGGGTCGTGTACCTGATGAACCTGGGGCTGGCCCGGCCCGGGCGGGGCGAAGGTCAGGCGTTTCTTTCTGCCGTGCAGGCGCATGTCTTTGGGACCATGGGCGCGCATCGGATGTATTGTGACATCGCCTTTGACAATGCCACTGCCCTGACCGCCTTTGCCAAGGCGGGCTTTGTGATGGAGGGCACCATGCGGGAATGTTGGGACCGGGGGGCGGGGATATGGGTGGATTGCCACGCCTTCGGGATGCTGGCGCGGGAATGGCGGGCGCGCGCATGAGCCTGCGCCCTGCCCTGCCCGACGATTTCGCCTTTATCCGCGCGCTGGCGCAGAGGCCGGATTACGCAATCTACATCACCGATGAGGATGAGGGGCGGCTGGCCTTCTATGCGTCGGATGCACGGCATCGATTGCTGATCTGGGAACAAGACGGCGCGCGGGCGGGCTATGCGCTGTTTGCCGAGGTGGGCGAGCCTTCGGGCGCGGTGGAGTTGCGGCGGCTGGCGTTGGATGTGGCGGGCGGCGGTCGCGGGTTGGGGTTCGTGCGGGCGCTGACGGAGTATGGGTTTGCCGAGCTGGGCGCGCAGCGGGTCTGGCTGGATGCCAGCGGTGAGAATCTGCGGGCGCAGACGGTCTATGCGCGCGCCGGGTATCAGTTGGAGGGGCGGTTGCGGCAGCACTGGTATCGCCCGATGCTGGGGCGAACGGTTGACCTAATGCTTTATGGTATTCTGCGCGATGAATGGATTGCCGCGCGGGGCCTTGCAGCCCCTGCCCTCTAGGCATACATCTTTTCGTGACAGACCGAGGACCGACCTATGCCGATTTCCGCACGCGATATCGAAAACCTGATCCGGGAAAGCTTTCCGGCGGCCAAGATCACGGTTGAGGGGGATGACGGGCAGCATTTTTCGGCCGAGGTGATTGATGCCAGTTTCAAAGGCATGAACCGGGTACAGCAGCAGCGGGCAGTCTATGCCGCGCTGAAAGGCAAGATGGATGGTGCGCATGGAGAGCTTCATGCGCTGGCGCTGACGACCAAGGCGCCGGATTGAAAGGAAGATGAGCATGAGCGCGCAGGACCAGATCCGCGAGACGGTTGAGAAGAACGACGTGGTGCTGTTCATGAAAGGCACCAAGATGATGCCGCAATGCGGGTTTTCGTCCCGCGTGGCGGGGGTGCTGAATTACATGGGCGTGGAATTTGCCGATGTGAACGTGCTGGCCGATGCAGAAATCCGGCAGGGCATCAAGGATTTCAGCGATTGGCCGACGATCCCGCAGCTTTATGTGAAGGGTGAGTTCGTGGGCGGTTGCGATATCGTGACCGAGATGACGCTGTCGGGCGAATTGGACGCGCTGTTCGAGGCGAAGGGCGTGACCTTTGACAAGGACGCCGCCAACAAAATCCGCGAAGCGAATGGCTGATTGAAGCCCCATCGCGACGGATGGCCCGCCCTTGGCGGGCTTTTTCGTTTTCAGGCCCCAGTGAGGATTAAATCAAACGCACGAATGATGCGGTCGCGTTCATGCGAGAGGTTGGCGACGAAAGTCCCGAGTTCTGACAGCGTCAAGGTTGCAAGGATATGGGGGGCGATGCGCAACCGGACGTCTCCGGTAGAGAGAAGCGGGGAAAGCGCGGCCAATGCGGTAGGTTGCGCCCTATGCCGGTGTGCAGCCGGTAAGAATGGCGGTTTCGGTCCCTGCCTCGCCGTCTTTCCAGTAGAGTGTCGCTTCGTCCCCCTTGGTCCACCAGACGTAGTTGGACCCGTCTGAAGGCCAGCCATAGCGCGCGCCGGAGGCGGCGGGTTCGTTGTACAGAAGGAACTGACCGCCTTCGACGTAGATGACCGCAAGCGATGTATCGGGCGTTGTGACATAGACCACGGGCACCGCGACACCGCGTTCACAGACATAGGTCATGTTCTGCACCTGGGTTTCAGCGAAAGCAGGCGCAGTGGTCACGTAAAGGATGGCGATGGCGCGCAGCGTCAAGACGGCCTGCGCGCATCATCCAGCCGATCGGCCAAAGCCTCGGCCCGCGCAGCGATTTCAGCCAGCGTTTCCGTGACTTGCGGCGGGATGACCGGCACTTCGACACGGGTTTCGGGGCGCGCTTCAAGATCGGCAAGACGGGCTTTCAGACCCCGGATCTCATCCTCGACGGCGGCGGTTTTGTCGGCCAGCATCAGACCAGCCATCAGGAGCATCTTGGCCTCGGGCAGGCGGCCCATCTGGGAAATGAGGGGCTGCGCCTCGGCATCGAGCATGGCGGCGGCGGCGCGCAGGAAATGCTCTTCACCCTCCTGACATGCGACGGGGAAGGCGCGGCCGCCGATGGTGATTGTCAGTTCAGGCATCGAGGCGCTCTTCCTTGATCAAGGGGGTAAGTTCGGTAAGGATTTCGTCCATCTCGGCCACTTCGGACAGGCGGGTAACGCGGATCGCTTCAAGTTCGGCCATCATGGCGCGGTTGATCTGTTCGGGATCGGCAAGGTTTGCCGTCTGCGCCCGGCGCAGGCCGCGCAGGTTTTCACGCAACTGCACCACCGTTTTGCGCATCCGATGAATTTCAAGGCCCTGCACATCAAGCTGCGCAGTCATTTTTTCGATCCGGGCTTCCAGTTCGGCACGGTCTGCGTCGGGTGCAGGCGCGGGTTCTGTGTCGAGTGCCGGTTCGGCCTGCGCCTCCAGCTGTTCGCGCAAGGCGGCGACGGTGTGGCGTTCGGCGGAAAGGGCCTGTTCAAGCTGCTGTATACGATCGGCATCGGCAGCATGATCTTCCACGGGGGGGGCGGAAGCGGGCGCGCTGGCCGCAGAGGTAAGCGTTTCAATCCCCTCGCCGATGCGGTGCAGTGCGGCGGCGATGCGGCGTTCCAGCTCGGCCATATCCTGCATTGAAATGCCTTTCTGTCCTGGCGTTCGTTTCTTGTCGTTACGGTGCCCGATCCTGCGCCAAATCCCGCAACCGAATCAACACACCGTGGCCTGACATGCAGTGTAGCGCAAGAATGTGGCGCTTCTCACCCCTTTGCACCCAAGGGGTTGCGCGGATTGCTTGATCTTGCCCATAGGACTGCTTAGAGCGAGGCCGCACCCCTTTTTGTTCAGACAGGACCATGGCCTTGGATATTCAGACGCTCCGCGCCCGCCACCCGGATCACTGGAAGCGCGCCTGCGCGATCCGCACCCTGACGCTTGATGCCGTTGCGGCCGCGAATTCGGGCCATTCAGGGATGCCCATGGGGATGGCCGATGTGGCAACGGTGCTGTTCGAGAAGCATCTGAATTTCGATCCCGCCGCGCCGCGCTGGCCGAACCGCGACCGGTTCATCCTGTCTGCAGGGCATGGGTCGATGCTGATCTATTCGCTGCTTTATCTGACCGGCTATGCCGACATGACGTTGGAGCAGATCAAGAATTTCCGCCAATGGGGCGCGATCACCGCGGGCCACCCGGAGTATGGCCATGTGGCAGGTGTGGAAACGACGACCGGCCCGCTGGGGCAAGGTATCGCGAATGCCGTGGGCTTTGCGATGGCAGAGGAAAACCTGCGTGCGCGCTGGGGATCCAAGATCATGGATCACCATACCTATGTGATCGCGGGCGATGGCTGCCTTATGGAAGGGGTGAGCCAGGAGGCGATTGCCCTGGCAGGCAAGCAGGCGCTGTCGCGGCTGATCGTGCTGTGGGATGACAACGGCATCACCATCGACGGAAAGGTGTCCATCGCTGATGTGACGGACCAGAAGATGCGGTTTGCGGCATCGGGATGGAACGTGCTGTCCTGTGACGGGCATGACCCCGGGGATATCGACCGCGCACTGGTGGCGGCAAAGGCATCGGACAAGCCCACGATGATTGCCTGCAAGACGCATATCGCGCTGGGCCATGCGGCGCAGGACACGTCGAAGGGACATGGGGCGCTGACTGATGCGGCACAGATGAAGGCCGCGAAAGAGGCCTATGGTTGGGACTATGCCCCGTTCGAGATTCCGGCGGATGTGAAATCGGCCTGGGAAGCAAAGGGCAAGCGCGGCGCTGCTGCCCATAAGGAATGGGCTGCGCGGCTGGCGGCACTGTCGGCGGCAAAGCAGGCGGAATTTGCGCGCATTTTCGCGGGCGAGGCCCCGGCGAAGCTGGGCGCGGTGATCCGTGCGCTGAAGAAGCAGGCGGTGGAAGATGCGCCGAAATTGGCCACCCGCGCGGCATCGGAGAAGGTGCTCGGCGTGGTCAATCCGGTGATGACGGAAACCATGGGGGGATCGGCCGATCTGACCGGGTCGAACAACACCAAGACCGCCGATATGGGCGTGTTCACGCCCGAAGATCGCAAAGGGCGTTATGTCTATTACGGTATCCGCGAGCACGGGATGGCGGCGGCGATGAACGGGATGGCCTTGCATGGGGGCGTGCGGCCCTATGGCGGCACCTTCATGTGTTTCACCGACTATGCCCGCCCGTCGATGCGTCTGTCGGCGCTGATGGGGGTGCCGGTGGTTTACGTCATGACGCATGACAGCATCGGTCTGGGCGAGGATGGCCCGACGCACCAGCCGGTGGAGCATCTGGCGATCAGCCGGGCGACGCCCAACACGCTGGTGATCCGGCCTGCCGATCTGGTGGAAACGGCCGAGGCCTGGGAAGTGGCACTGATGCAAACGGCTACGCCCACGGTGCTGGCCCTGTCGCGGCAGAACCTGCCGGCGGTGCGCAAGACGCATACGACGCAGAACCTCGTGTCCAAGGGGGCATATGTGCTGGCCGAGGCGACAGGCAAGCGTCAGGTGATCCTGATGGCGACCGGGTCCGAAGTGGAGATCGCGCTGAAAGCGCGGGATGCGCTGGAGGCGGAGGGGATCGGCACGCGGGTCGTGTCGATGCCGTCGATGGAGCTGTTCGCCCAACAGGACGAGGCCTATCGCAAGCGTATCCTGCCGGGTGGTCCCGTGCGGGTGGCCGTTGAGGCAGGCGTGAGGATGGGCTGGGACCGGTGGTTGCTGGGCGAGCGCGGCAAAGAGACGAAAGCCGGGTTTGTGGGCATGTCGTCCTTTGGCGCCTCGGCCCCGATTGACCGGCTTTACAAGGAGTTCGGGATCACGGCGGAGAACACCGTCGCCGTGGTGAAATCTCTGCTCTAACGCGCTAGCGGCGCAGGGTGTAACGCCCTGCGCCATGTGCGGCGAGGATCAGGCAACCGCCTGCAATCGCCCAATTCTTGACGAAGATCGACATCTGCCACGGATCGGTGGGGATGAAGTGGAACAGACTGGTCACCGCGCAATAGGCGGCCAATAGCGTTGCTACGGGGCGAATTCGCCAACCTGCGATCAAGGCAAGTGCAGCCAGCAGATTGAAGACCAGCGCGGGCCAGACAAGCCATTCCGGCCAGCCTCGCGCGGAAAGCAGGCTTTCCACCGCCAGC
This sequence comes from Paracoccaceae bacterium, assembly GCA_022843025.1. Classification (GTDB taxonomy): domain Bacteria; phylum Pseudomonadota; class Alphaproteobacteria; order Rhodobacterales; family Rhodobacteraceae; genus Paragemmobacter. Next base: position 45,379 of record JALHOL010000006.1, read on the forward strand.
GGGTTGGCCGCCTTTTGCACGGTTCCGGCAAGAAACAGCGCGGCGATCAGGATGCGCCCGGCCAGCGTGGCCACATCACCAAAGCGATCGGTCATGCCTTGGCCTTGCCGGGGCGAAGCGCGGCGATCAGGGGGCCGATGATGCGGGTGGCAACCGGAATCAGCAGCACGCCCAGAATCAGGCCAAAGATCCCATCAAAAAAGGCGGTGACCGCCCAGGAAACCAGGCCTTGCGCTGTGCCAATGGCCGCCGATGCTGCATCGGCGATGTGATGGATGGTTTCATAGGGCCAGACCCAAAGATGCGTCACCTCTAACCCATGCACGACGATGTTGCCGCCGACCCAGAGCATGGCGGCGGTGCCGACGACGGAAAGGAAAGCCATCAGTTTCGGCATGGCCAGAACCAACCCGCGCCCAAGGGCGCGCCCTGCCCCGGTGCGGCCTGTGGCGGCCATGTGCAGACCGACATCATCCATTTTCACGATCAGCGCGACGGCCCCGTAAACGGCCACCGTAATCAGGATGCCCACCACCGCCAGCGTGATGGCCTGCATCCAGAAGCTGGGGCTTTCAATGGTGGCGAGCGCGATGGTCATGATTTCTGCTGACAGGATGAAGTCGGTCTTGATGGCGCCTGCGATCTTTTCTTCCTCAAGCCGGGTCGGATCTTTCGGATCGAAATCTTCCGCGACAGCGTGATCGGCATGGGGGGCGAAGGCGTGGACGACCTTCTCCGCGCCCTCAAAGCAGAGGTAGGCCCCGCCCAGCATCAGAAGCGGGGTAATGGCCTGCGGCAGGAAATGATCCAGCGCCAACAGGGCGGGCAAAAGAATGACCAGCTTGTTGCGGACCGACCCCAGCGCGATGCGCCAGATGATGGGAAGTTCGCGGTCCGCCTCAAACCCGTGAACGTATTTTGGCGTGACAGCAGCATCGTCGATCACCACACCCGCCGCTTTGACCCCGGCCTTGGTGGCGGCTGCGGCAATGTCATCAACAGAGGCGGCTGCGACCTTGGCAATGGCGGCCACATCATCCAGCAGGGCGAGCAAACCACTCATGCAAATCTTCCTATTCCTATGTGCCATCGTCATAGCCCGGTTGGTCGATTTTGGCAAAGGCTGCGGGATGTTAGCGCAAACCCGAGATGTTTGCGGTAACACATTGTTTTCACGCGTATTTTGTTCTTTTCGCGTGTTTCCCATCGCGGTATGCCCGCTGCATCCCACGGTATGCAACAGGTTGGAGCGGCACAAATGACCATCACTATCGGCATCAACGGCTTTGGTCGCATCGGGCGCTGCACGTTGGCGCATATCGCGGAGAGCAACCGAAACGACGTGCAGGTGGTGGCAATCAATGCAACCGGGCCGATTGAGACGAACGCCCACCTGTTGAAATACGATTCGGTTCATGGACGCTTTCCCGGCACGGTGAAGGTGAGCGGCGGGATGCTGGATCTGGGGCGCGGGCCGATCCGGGTGATGTCGACCTACAATCCGGACGAACTGGATTGGGACGGTGTGGATGTGGTGCTGGAATGCACCGGGAACTTCAACGAACGCGACAAGGCGGCCGTACATCTGGGGCGCGGGGCGCGGCGGGTCCTGGTGTCCGCCCCGGCCAAGCGGGCGGACAAGACGGTTGTGTACGGGGTGAACCACCGCAGCCTGACGACAGATCATCTGGTGGTGTCGAACGGGTCTTGTACGACCAACTGCTTGGCACCATTGGCGAAGGTGCTGAACGACGCCATCGGAATTGAATCGGGGATCATGACGACGATCCATTCCTATACGGGTGATCAGCCGACGCTGGACCGCCGACATGCAGACCTTTATCGCGCGCGGTCGGCGGCGATGGCGATGATCCCCACCAGCACCGGCGCAGCCAAGGCGCTGGGCGAGGTGTTGCCGGAACTGGCCGGTCGGCTGGACGGGACGGCGATCCGGGTGCCGACACCCAATGTAAGCGCGGTGGACCTGACCTTTGTGGCGGGCAAGTCGGTAAGCGTGGCCGATGTGAACGAGATCGTGCGCGAGGCGGCAGCGGGCTATATGGGAATGGTGCTGGCCTATGATCCGGAACCAAAGGTATCCATCGACTTCAATCACACGCCGCATTCGTCTATCTTTGCGCCGGACCAGACGAAGGTTGTCGGTGGGCGCACGGTGCGCGTACTGGCATGGTATGACAACGAGTGGGGCTTCTCTTGCCGGATGGCCGATGTGGCCGGGGTGATGGGGCGGCTCCTCCACTGATCAGGAGGGGTCGTGACAGACCGTATCGCGCTTGTGCTTGGACTTTGCCTGATCGGGCTGATCGGGCTGGATATTGTCGCCAATGATGGCGAAGCGCTGCTGTTTCTGATGAGAAAATTCTTCGTCTTTATCGAATTCTTGGCATTCTGGCGCTGATCGGCGAGAGTCGGGTTGAATTGTTACCGTTTCTGCGGATATTAGCGCTATCAAATGCAGCGGATTCGCTGCTTTACCCATCGTCGGAGGACATTCCATGACCGTCAAAGTCGCCATCAACGGATTCGGTCGGATCGGGCGAAACGTGTTGCGGGGGATCATCGAATCCGGCCGCACGGATATCGAGGTCGTGGCAATCAACGATCTGGGCCCGGTCGAGACGAACGCGCATCTGATGCGGTTCGATTCGGTGCATGGGCGGTTTCCCGGTGTGGTGACCACCGGCGATGACTGGATCGACGTGGGCCGTGGGCCGATGATGGTTACGGCGATCAAGAACCCGGCAGACCTGCCCTGGGGGCATGTCGACATCGTGATGGAATGCACGGGCATCTTCACCAGCAAGGAGAAGTGCCTGCCGCATCTGGAAAACGGCGCAAAACGCGTGCTGATCAGCGCGCTGGGGGACGGGGCCGACAAGACCATCGTCTACGGCGTGAACCATCACACGTTGACCAAGGATGATGTGGTCGTGTCGAACGCGTCTTGCACCACCAACTGCCTGTCTCCGGTGGCGAAGGTGTTGAACGACGTGATCGGGATTGAGAAAGGGATGATGACCACCATCCATTCCTATACCGGTGATCAGCCGACGCTGGATACGATGCACAAGGATCTGTATCGCGGTCGCGCGGCGGCCTTGTCGATGATCCCCACCAGCACCGGCGCGGCCAAGGCGGTGGGTCTGGTGCTGCCCGAGTTGAAGGGCAAGATGGACGGCTTTGCCATCCGCGTGCCGACGCCGAACGTTTCGGTGGTGGACCTGAAGTTCCTCGCCAAGCGCGCGACCAGCGTGGAAGAGATCAACGCCGCGATCAAGGCGGCCGCGGATGGGCCGATGAAGGGTATTCTGGGCTATACGCTGTTCAAGAATGTGTCGGCGGATTTCAACCACGACCCGCATTCGAGCATCTTCCACATGGATCAGACCAAGGTGATGGACGGGACCTTCTGTTCGATCCTGACCTGGTATGACAATGAATGGGGATTTTCGAACCGCATGGCAGATACCGCCGTTGCGATGGGCAAATTGATCTGAACCTTCCACAGTTTGGGCATGTTTCAGACCGGTCACGCATTGTGACCGGTCTTTGCTTTTGCAGACGGTGAATTCGTTTATCTGTGCAGGATGGATCTTGTTGTCATCATTGCCATTCTGACAGGGCTGTTTCTGGCCATCGCGCTGGCCGAGCCTTTGGCGGCGCGGTTGCGGCTGCCGACGGCGGTGCTGCTGGCGGCGCTGGGCATTGCGATTGGTGGCGGGGCGGCGTGGTTCTGGCGGACCGATGTGACGGATGCGCTGAACCCGGTGGCGCTGGCGATCCTGAACCTGCCAATTTCATCGGATGTGTTCATCTATGTGCTGCTGCCCATCCTGCTGTTTCAGGTGTCGCTTACGCTGAACCTGCGGCGGCTGATGGATGATTGGGTGCCGGTTCTGACGCTGGCGGTGGTGGCGGTGATCGTGGCCACCGTGGTGATCGCGCTGGCCTTGCAACCGTTCAGCGGGTTGCCGTTGCTGGCCTGCCTGCTGCTGGGGGCCATCGTATCAACCACCGATCCATCGGCTGTGGTCAGCATCTTTCGCGCGACACCTGCGCCGCAACGATTGGCGCGGATTGTCGAAGGGGAAAGCCTGCTGAACGATGCGGCGGCGATTGCGCTGTTTTCGGTGTTTCTGGCTGCGATCCAGAGCGGTGACAGCGCGCCCGATCCGCTGACGGTGCTGCTGCAACTGCCGTGGATGATCTTTTCCGGCGCGGTGGTGGGGGGCGTGTTGGGCCGGTTGGCCGTGGCGGTGATGGGGGGAATGAACGCCTTTCCGTTGGCGCAGCTGTCAGTGAGTTTCGCCCTGCCCTTTGCCACCTTTCTGGTCACGGATCAGCTTCTGGCCGGGTCCGGCGTGGTGTCGGCAGTGGCGGCGGGGATGACAGTCAACCTGTTGGCGCCGGGGCGGGTGGCGCCCCCTGCCCTGACGCTGTTGCGCGATGCGTGGAACCTGTTGGCCTATTGGGCGGGCGGGTTGATCTTTGTGCTGGCGGCACTGCTGGTGCCAAGCGCGCTGGCCCAAGCGCGGGCGCATGATTTATTGCTGGTCGCGGTGGTGGTGGCGGCTGCCTTTGTGGCGCGGGCCATCGTTTTGTGGGGAATATTGCCGCTTTTGACCTTTGCCCGGCTGTCGCCGCGCGTGGAGCGGGCCTATCGCGTGGCGATCCTGTGGGGTGGCTTGCGCGGGGCGGTGACACTGGCGCTGGCGCTGGCAGTGACGGAGAACGCTGCGATCCCGTTCGAGGTGAAGCGCCAGGTGGGCATCGTGGCAACTGGTTTCGTGCTGTTCACGCTGCTGGTGCAGGGCACCACCTTGCGGTTGCTGATTGCCAAGCTGCGGCTGGACCGGCTGTCACCGCTGGACCGTGCGCTTTCTGAACAGGTGGTCGCCGTGGCGTTGCAAGATGTGCGCGAGACGGTGGCCGATACGGTGCGGCAACTGGACCTGACACCCGCAATCATCCGCGAAGAGGCCGTTCGCTTTGGCGAGCGGCTGAATCAGGCGGTGGAAAGCGCGGATGAGGCGACGGACATCCTGGACAAGGACCGGGTGACGCTGGGCATGGTGGCGATGGCCGGGCATGAGCGCGATCTGGTGCTGGATGCGTTTCGCGACGGGCTGATCTCGGCCCGGGTGGCGGAACGGATGCTGGCCGATGCTGACCGGCTGATCGAAGCGGCGCGTGTATCAGGGCGCAGCGCCTATCGCGCGCAGGCGCGGCGGGCGCTGGGGCGGGGGCGGCGGCTGGATGTTGCGGAATGGGCTTATACGCGGTTCCGGCTGAAAGCGGGGCTGCAGAACCTGATCGCTGACCGGTTCGAGTTGTTGGTCGGGCATCAACAGGCACTGCGGGCGCTGAGGCGGTTTGTAGAGCGGCGCATCCTGCGCATCCATGGGCGGCGGGTGGCATCGCTGCTGCAGGACCTGCTCCGTTCGCGCATCGAAGAGACAGGGCGCGAGTTGGAGGGGTTGCGCATCCAGTTTCCCGGCTATGCCGAAGAGGTGGAGCGGAGGTTGATCCGGCGGTTGGCCCTGCGGCAGGAGGAGCTGGAATATGACCAGTATACGCAGGACGGGCTGATCGGGCCGGAATTGCAGATGGCGCTGCAGCAGCGGATTAACGACCAACGGGCAAAGCTGGCCGCGCGCCCACGGCTTGATCTGCGGATGCAGCGGGTTGATATCGTACGCGGTTTCACACTGTTTGCCGGGCTGGATGAACCGACGTTGCAGCAACTCGTGCGGCGGCTGCGGACAGTTTATGCCAAGCCAGGCGATGTGCTGATCCGGCGGGAAGACCTGCCGGATCGGGTGTGGTTCGTGGCCTCGGGCGCGGTGGAGGCGGAGCTTGCCGATGGGCGGCACCTGTTGGGGCATGGTGAGATGTTCGGACATCTGTCCGTGCTGCAAAGGCGGCCGCGACGGGCGACGGTGCGGGCGATCAGCTATACGACACTGGTGACCTTGTCAGAGGCAGCGTTCCGCGAGTTGATGCAGCAGGCCCCGCAACTGGCCGCTGCGGTGAAGGCCAGCGCGGAAAAGCGCGGCGTTTCGGTGGATAGCAAGGCACCCGGATCGGCAGAGGCGGCCCCTGCCCCACCATGGGTGACGCAGCTGAAGGAAGCCCTGCGTTTTCGCTCATAGCTATGCACCAAATGCATGGCGGCTTCCCCGGCATGGTGGTTGCTGCGGGTGCGAAACGGGCCCATCTATGTGGCACGCCGAAGGGACAACCGAAAAGCCCTTGGTGCCATAAAGGAAAGAACAAATGAAACTGATCGAAACTCTGAAAGCTGCCGCCGCCAATCGGGCCGTTTACCGCAACACGCGTGACGAGATTGCCCGCATGCCGCGCGACGTGGCGCTGGATCTGGGGATCTTCCCGGAAGACGCCCATCATATCGCCTGGGCGGCCGTTTACGGCAAATAAGGAATTCCATCCGTGTCGAGCGGGGAAAAGGGGGCCGGATGGCCCCCTTTTTCGTTTCACCCGAAACGACGCGCCAAGGCCGCCTGCACCGGGGGAGTTACGAATTTCGACACATCCCCCCCAAGACGCGCGATTTCCTTGACCAGCTTCGACGCGATCGCCTGCCGGCGGGCATCGGCCATCATGAAGACCGTTTCGATGGAGGCATCCAGCGCGCGGTTCATGCCGACCATCTGAAATTCGTATTCAAAATCCGCCACGGCGCGCAGACCGCGCACAATGACCGAAGCCCCCACATCGCGGGCGCAATCGATCAGCAGGTTTTCGAACGGATGGACGACAATCTCACCCCCGGTCTTGGCCGTGATGGCGGAACATTCCGCCTCGACCATGGCCACACGCTCTTCGAGCGAGAACAGGGGGCTTTTGTCCCGGTTGATCGCAACGCCGATCACCAGCCGGTCCACCAACGCCATCGCCCGCTGGATGATGTCGACATGGCCGAGCGTGATCGGGTCGAAAGTGCCCGGATAGAGGCCGATACGCATGGGTTCACTCCCCCGTTTATGCGGTGGCTGCACGCAACATTATTGCGCGGAATAGCGCAAGGTCCAAAGTGAACCGGCGGCGCTGTGATCAGAAGCCTTTGATCATGCCTTCGAGCGCGTCCTTTTCCATGGCCAGTTCCGTCAGGCGGGCCTTGACCACATCTCCGATGGAGATGAAGCCGACCATCTGGTTGCCATCCATCACGGGCATGTGGCGGAACCGGCCGTCGGTCATCTTTTGCAGCACTTCATTGGCCTGTTCCTCACGCCGGCAGCCGACGATGTTGGCGGTCATGATGCTGTCGACGGTATCCGCCATGCAGGTGATCCCACGCCGGCCGATTTCGCGCACGATGTCGCGTTCCGACACGATGCCTGCGACGCGCTTGCCATCGGGCGAGACGATGACCGCACCGATGCGGCGCGATGACAGGATTTCCGCTGTCTGGGCAACCGTTGTGCCCGGCACAACCGTGACCACACTGTCATCCGATTTGGACTTCAGGATTTGGCTGACAAGCATGGATTCCTCCCTCTCCATTCTTCGGCCCTCGATGCTGCGCCGGGGCGGGATTTCTGTCAACGATTGCATGAGGCTTTACAGATCAGGGGTTTGAAAGACATCCTTTGGCTGTCGAGCGGTGGAGTGGATCATGCGCCTGTCTGTGTTTGTAATGGCCGGTCTTCTGGCGACGGCACTGCCTGCCAACGCGCAGGAGGTGACGGCCACCGCGCGGGTCTATGACCGGATCGCGGCCTTTGCATTGCCCGAGGGTTTTGTCGGTGCCTATGAAAATGAGGAGGGCGGCAGTTATCTGCTGGAATTCGTGCCCGAGGGCGAGAGCGTTGAAGGCTGGAGCGAGATGATCACCCTGTCGGGGGCGAAGGGGCTGGCGGTGCAGATGCCTGCCCCGCTTGACGTGGCAGCGGCAATCGGAGCCGGATTTCGCGAGAGTTGCCCCGAAAGCTATCGCGGGTCGGATGAGGGCGCGCAGCAGGTGGCAGGCGGCGACGCGGCGCATCTGGTGCTGTTTTCCTGCGGTGCTGCGGGTGCAGAGACGGAAAGCGCGCTGATCCTTGTGGTCATATCCGGGGAGGATGTCTTTAACCTGCAATGGGCAGAGCGCGGGGCGACCGTGCCCCCCGATCCCGATATCTGGCTTCCCCGTTTTGACACGGTCCTGTCGTTGCGGCTTTGTCCGGTGGTTGAGGGCGAGGAGCCACCCTACCCTTCCTGCAATTCCTAGGCGCGGGTTGCCAGTGCTTCCAACCGGGCCACTTCACGGCGCAGACCCTGCGCCAGCAGATCGGCAAAGCGGTTCAACCGCGCGACGCGGCCATCATCCGCGTGGCGGATCAGCCAGAAGCTGCGCGTCAGCGCGACCTGATCAGGAATAAGCCGGATAAGTTCCGGCGCGGCGGGAAGGGCGAAGTCATGCACCACCCCCACCCCTGCCCCGGCGCGCAGCCAGTTGAGCTGCACCGAGACGGAGTTTGAGGCCAGCGCCACGGTCCCTGCCCCAAGTTCCGACAAGTAATCGAGTTCCTTGTCGTGGATCATATCAGGGATGTAGCCGATGAGGCGGTGCCTGTTCAAATCGGCCTGCGTGACAAGCGGCGCTGCGTGGTCCAGGTAATCGGGGTGGGCGGCAAGGTGCAGGCGGTAATCGGTCAGCTTCTGCACGGTCAACCGGCCCGCCGTGGGGCGGCTGACGGCGATGGCGAGGTCTGCCTCGCGTTTCGACAGGTTGAAGACGCGCGGCAGGGCGACGATCTGCACTTCTAGCCCCGGATTGGCGTCGCAGATGGCGGCCAGAACCTGTGGCAATAGATAATTGGCGCAACCGTCCGGCGCACCGATGCGAATCTGGCCAGACAGCCCTTCTGGCCCCGACAGCGCCTCGCGCGCGCCATCCAGCGCGGTCTCAGCCCGCTCGGCATGTGGCAGCAGGCGGGTTCCCTCCTCGGTCAGCGCATAGCCTTGGGGGGATTTGGCAAAAAGGCGGGCGCCCATCGACTCTTCTAACCGGGCGATGCGGCGGCCAACGGTTGCGGCGTCGATCTTCAGCCGCTTGCCCGCGCCCGACAGGCTTTCGCTGCGGGCAACGGCCAGAAAGATGCGAAGGTCATCCCAATCCATGTTTTGCAATCCTGCAAAGCGCTTTTGAAATCTTGCCCCTTTATGGCGCATTTCCGCAAGGCTATTGTGGCGACAACGAAATTTGGGAGGCGACGATGAAAGAGATCGGTCACTGGATCAACGGCAAGCATGTGGCGGGCACATCGGGGCGGTTTGCCGATGTGTTCAACCCAGCCACGGGTGAGGTGCAGGCGCGCGTGGCTTTGGCCACAAAGGCCGAATTGGACGCTGCCACCGCAGATGCGGCCAAGGCGCAGGTCAAGTGGGGTGCCACCAACCCGCAGCGTCGCGCGCGGGTGATGATGGAATTCGTCCGCCTGCTGAACCGCGATATGGACAAGCTGGCCGAGGCGCTTTCATCCGAGCACGGGAAAACCATCCCCGATGCCAAGGGCGACATTCAGCGCGGGCTTGAAGTGATGGAGTTCTGCATCGGCGCGCCGCATCTGCTCAAGGGTGAGTTCACTGACAGCGCCGGGCCGGGCATCGACATGTATTCGATGCGCCAACCCATCGGCGTCGCGGCCGGGATCACGCCGTTCAACTTTCCGGCCATGATCCCGATGTGGAAGATGGGCCCGGCGCTGGCCTGCGGGAATGCGTTCATCCTGAAGCCGTCAGAGCGGGATCCGTCAGTGCCGCTGATGCTGGCCGAACTGATGCAAGAGGCCGGGCTGCCTGATGGCGTGTTGCAAGTGATCAACGGCGACAAGGAATCGGTCGATGCGATCCTGGACAACCCGATCATCGCGGGGATCGGTTTCGTTGGGTCCACCCCGATTGCAGAATACATCTATGGTCGGGGCTGTTCCAACGGCAAGCGCGTGCAGTGCTTTGGCGGGGCCAAGAACCACATGATCATCATGCCGGATGCCGACATGGATCAGGCCGCGGATGCGCTGGTGGGTGCGGGTTATGGCGCGGCGGGCGAACGCTGTATGGCAATCTCGGTCGCGGTGCCGGTTGGTGATGAGACCGCTGATCGGCTGATTGAAAAGCTGATCCCGCGGATCGAGAAGTTGAAGGTCGGCCCCTATACTGCTGGAAACGATGTGGATTACGGCCCGGTCGTCACGGCGGCGGCGAAGGCGAATATCCTGAAGCTGGTGGAATCGGGCGTGGCACAGGGTGCGAAGCTTGTCGTCGATGGGCGTGGGTTCAAGTTGCAGGGATATGAGGACGGGTTCTTTGTCGGCCCGCATCTGTTTGACCATGTGACCCGCGACATGGACATCTATCGCAAGGAAATCTTTGGTCCTGTGCTTTCGACCGTCCGCGCCAAGACCTACGAAGAGGCGCTGGCCTATGCGATGGACCATGAATATGGCAACGGCACCGCGATCTATACCCGCGATGGCGATACTGCGCGGGATTTTGCGGCGCGGGTGAATGTCGGCATGATCGGGATCAACGTGCCGATCCCGGTGCCGCTGGCCTATCACACCTTTGGCGGTTGGAAGAAATCGGCCTTTGGCGATTTGAACCAGCACGGCCCCGATGCCTTTCGCTTTTACACACGGACCAAGACTATCACCTCGCGTTGGCCGTCGGGGATCAAGGAAGGCGCAAGCCTGAACTTCAAGCCGATGGATTGATCCGGGCCTGTGCCGAACGGATTTCTTGCAAAGGGTCGCCGATGGGCGGCCCTTTGTCATTGGCGGCTTGATTGCCGTTACCTTGCAATGCTTTTCTGGCGGTCGTGGCTAGGAGAGTGGCATGGATTGGTTGGGCGTTCTTGGTGACCTGAAGGCAGAGACGCGGGCCGAACTGGCAGGCTTGCAAATCCGGATTTTGCCGCGCGGGCTGGATCTGTTTTCCAAGGGGGATCGGGCGCAAGCCTTTCCCATGGTTCTGTCGGGGCGGATCGAGGTTTGCCTGACAGGGCCATCGGGCCGCGAGATTCTGCTTTATGCCGTGGAAGCGGGCCAAAGCTGCATTCAGACGACACTGGGCCTTCTGGGGGATGAACCCTATTCGGGCACCGCTGCGACGGTGACGGAGACCGAGGTGGTGCGCATCCCCAAGCCGATGTTCCTGCGGCTGATGGACAGTGACCCGGCCTTTCGCGCCTTTGTGCTGCGGTCCTTCGGGCAAAGGATGGCGGATCTGACCCGACTGCTGGAATCGGTGGCCTTTGGCCGGATTGATGAGCGGTTGGCGCAGGTGCTTTTGGCCTTGGCCGAGGATGAGGTGGTGCGCGCCACGCAGGCCGAGATTGCCGCCCGTATCGGATCCGCGCGCGAGGTCGTGTCGCGCAAGCTGGATGCCTTTTCCAAGGCGGGATGGGTGGTGCGGGACCGGGGTGAAGTGCATCTGCGCGATCTGACTGCTCTGCGTCGGGCGGCGGGGCAGTAACCTGCCCTAGCGTGCCGGCAAAGGATGTGACGAAGTCACAGACAACGCATTCGAAATTTGCTATGTTTTCGCATGACCCGGACCAACCGGGCCGACCACCGGAAAGGGAACGACCATGTTCAAAACCAATGTTGGCGGAATTGACCGCATCCTTCGGATCGTCGTCGGGCTTGCGTTGCTTGCCGGATTTTTCCTGAATGCGGATGCAACCTATCGCTGGGCTTATCTGATCGGCATCGTGCCGCTGGCCACGGGATTGCTGTCTTCCTGCCCGCTTTATTCCATTCTGGGGCTTTCGACCTGCCCGATGAAGCGGTCGTGATATCTGATTAAGAACGCGCCGCCGCCCAGTTTTGGGCGGCGGTTGACTATTCGGCCGCGACGCGCTTGGGTTTGAGCATGTCACGCAAGTAGCGGCCGGTATGGCTGCGTTCATTTTTGGCCACGTCTTCGGGTGTGCCCTGAGCCACAACCTCACCCCCGCCATCGCCGCCTTCGGGACCGATGTCGATGATCCAGTCGGCAGTCTTGATGACATCAAGGTTATGTTCGATCACCACCACCGTGTTGCCCTGATCGACAAGTTCATGCAGCACTTCAAGAAGTTTGCGTACATCTTCGAAATGCAGGCCGGTTGTGGGCTCATCGAGGATGTAAAGCGTGCGGCCTGTTGCACGACGTGCGAGCTCCTTGGAGAGCTTTACGCGCTGCGCTTCGCCCCCGGAAAGCGTGGTCGCCTGCTGGCCAACCTTGATATAGCCAAGGCCCACTTGGCAGAGCGCATCCATCTTTTCGCGGATAGCAGGCACGGCAGCAAAGAAGGTTTGCGCATCTTCACACGTCATATCAAGAACGTCTGATATGCTTTTGTTCTTAAACTTAATTTCCAGCGTTTCGCGGTTGTAGCGCGCGCCTTTGCAGGTTTCACAGGTAACATAGACATCGGGCAGGAAGTGCATCTCGATCTTGATGACGCCATCACCTTGGCAAGCCTCACACCGGCCGCCCTTGACGTTGAAGCTGAACCGACCGGGTTGATAGCCGCGCGCCTTGGCCTCGGGAAGGCCGGCGAACCAATCGCGGATTGGCGTGAAAGCCCCGGTGTAAGTGGCCGGGTTTGAACGTGGAGTCCGCCCAATGGGGCGTTGATCAATGTCGATCACCTTGTCCAGATGTTCAAAGCCGCGAATGGTTTCGCAGGGCGCCGGCGTTTCCCGCGCACCGTTCAGGCGGGTTGCGGCGGTCTTGAACAGCGTCTCGATCGTCAGTGTGGATTTGCCCCCACCCGACACGCCGGAAACGCAGACAAAGCGGCCCAGCGGGAAATCGACGGTGACGTTCTTGAGGTTGTTTCCGGTGGCGCCAACCACAGTAAGTTTCTTGCCATTTCCCGCACGGCGGGTTTTGGGCACCGAAATCTCACGCTGGCCGGAAAGATACTGGCCTGTCAGGCTTACGGGATCAGCGGCCACCTGTTCCGGCGTGCCGTGGCTGACCACGCGGCCGCCATGGACGCCCGCGCCGGGGCCGATGTCGAAAACATAATCCGCCTCGCGGATCGCGTCTTCGTCATGTTCCACCACAAGCACCGTATTGCCCTGATCACGCAGGTTCTTCAGCGTGGTAAGCAAACGGTCATTGTCGCGCTGGTGCAGACCGATGGAGGGTTCATCCAGCACATAAAGAACGCCCGTCAGGCCCGAACCGATCTGCGACGCCAGACGGATACGCTGGGATTCACCACCCGAAAGCGTGCCCGCATTGCGCGACAGTGTCAGGTAGTCCAGCCCGACATTGACAAGGAATCCAAGACGTTCGCGGATTTCCTTAAGAATGGCGCGGGCGATTTCGTTCTTCTGGTTGGTCAGGCTTTCTGGAACGCTGCCGATCCAGGCATAGGCCTCTTTGATCGACATGCGGACAACCTGGCCGACATGCAGACCTGCGATCTTTACCGCCAGTGCCTCGGGCTTCAGGCGATAGCCGTGGCAGGTGCCGCAATCGCGGTTGTTCTGATAGCGCTCAAACTCCTCACGCACCCAGTTGCTGTCGGTTTCGCGGTAGCGGCGTTCCATGTTGGGAATGACGCCTTCGAACACGCGAGAGACCTCATAGATCCGACCGCCTTCGTCATATCGGAAGCGGATCTCTTCATCACCCGAGCCGTGTAGGAAGACCTGATGCACATGGGCGGGAAGGTCTTTCCATTTCTTTTTGGCGTCGAATTCGTAATGTTTTGCAAGGGCCTGGATGGTTTGCGTGAAGTAGGGGCTTTTGGATTTGGCCCAAGGCGCCAGCGCGCCCTGCATCAGCGTCAGCCCCTGATCGGGGACGACGAGGCGTTCATCAAAGAACAATTCCACCCCAAGGCCATCGCATGCCGGGCAGGCCCCGAAGGGCGCGTTGAAAGAGAACAGGCGCGGTTCGATTTCGGAGATGGTGAAACCGGAAACCGGGCAGGCGAACTTTTCGGAATATGTGATGCGCTGGGGATCGCCTTCGCCTTCACCCGGTGCGGTTTCGATGATGGCGATGCCATCGGCAAGGTCCAATGCGGTGCGGAAGCTGTCGGCAAGGCGGGTTTCGAGCCCTTCGCGCACGATGATGCGGTCGACGACGACGTCGATGTCATGGCGGAACTTCTTGTCCAGCGTTGGCGGTTCTTCGAGTTCGTAGAAGGTGCCGTCGACCTTCACACGCTGGAACCCCTGTTTGCGCAGTTCCAGGAACTCCTTTTTGTATTCCCCCTTCCGGTCGCGGATGATTGGGGCGAGGAGATAGGCACGGCTGCCTTCCGGCATGGCCATGACAGCATCGACCATATCCTGCACCTGCATCGCAGTGATCGGCAGGCCAGTCGCGGGGCTGTAGGGGGTGCCCACACGCGCGAACAACAGGCGCATATAATCGTAGATTTCGGTGACCGTCCCAACGGTCGAGCGCGGGTTCTTGGACGTGGTCTTTTGTTCGATGCTGATCGCGGGGGATAGGCCGCTGATATGATCGACATCGGGTTTGCCCATCATGTCGAGGAACTGCCGTGCATAGGCCGACAGCGATTCCACATAGCGGCGCTGGCCTTCGGCATAGATCGTGTCAAAGGCGAGCGAGGACTTGCCCGATCCAGAAAGGCCGGTGATCACAACCAGCTGGTCGCGCGGGATGCTGACATCCACGCCCTTAAGATTGTGTTCGCGCGCACCGCGCACTTCGATGAACTTCTGTTCGGCCATGCCCATTCCCCCGGACGGATGCGATGTAGATAGGCCATGCGGCGCGAGTCTCCAATGTAAAAATGTGAACATTGAGTGAACAAAGACAGGAAGCGCCGAGAAATGCTCAGGCTTTATGCGCAACCGGATGGGGCCTTTACATATTCGTTTTTCCGCATATGTATCCGCAACAGTCCGTCACAATAGGTTGCCCCCATGACCCCGATTACTTCTGTTCCCCAAGCCATCGATCTGGCCGCCAAAGGTGAGATCGTCCTTCTCGATGTGCGCGAAGCAGGCGAGCTTGCCTCTTCCGGCACGGCGCAGGGGGCGATCCATATTCCGCTGGGCCTGCTGCCCCTGCGCGCCGATCCGCGCGCGCCAGATTATGATGCGCGGCTTAACGGCAAACCAGTTGCGGTATTCTGTGCAGCGGGCGCGCGCGCAGGGCGGGCTGTCGAACTGCTGGAACGGTTCGGGCATGAGGCCGTGAACATCGGCGGGTTTGGCGATTGGTGCGGTTGCGGCGGGCCCGTGCAGCGTCACGCCTGATGGGCGCGACGGCGGGCCTGCAGGGCGTGGACAGCGATGCCCGCCGCGCAGAGTGGCAGCGCAAAGGCGATTACGCCGCTTGGCCCCATACCAGCGATCAGCAGCGCGAGGATCGGCGTCCCCGATGTGGTGCCCAAATTGCCAAGTTGCGCCACAGCCCCAGAGGCACGGGCGCGATCTTCGGGTGTGGTGTTCAGTTGCGGGATCGAGGCGAAACTCGCCCCCTGCACGATGCCCATGGCCCCAGCCAAGGCAAAGGCAGCCAGAAGGGTAACGGTCCCCTCCCCCCAGCCCGCCCATAGAACGACTGTTGCCACCAACCCGGCGGCGTAGCCCGCTTGTACCATGCGCACAGCGGTCATGTAGTTCAGGCCCCAGACCCCAAGCGTCAGCGAGACACCGATTGACAGAAGCGGCATCCCTGCGGCGGCAAGGGCCCTTTGTCCCTCGGGCAGCAGCGGGGGTAGCAGCGTCAGCAGCGCCACATAAAGTGCGGTGTAGAAGACAAAGCCCATCGCCGGAGCCGCGATGGTTGGCGAGGCGTATATGGTGCCATGCTGGCGGATCAGACCGCCGAGCGAAGGCAAGGGCGGGGCAAAAGGATCAGTCGGAAGAAGGATGTACAGAAGCAACGCCAATGCCGCCATCCATACTGCGTGGCCTAGGAACAACGTGGTGATGCTGCCGTCAGCCAACAGCGACGGCGCGATCAGGGCAAGCAAGGCGTAGGTCACCCCAAAGAAACTGCTCCAGAGTGTCATGGCCAGGCCCTGATGTCGCGCCGGGGAAAGGCCCGCGATCATCGTCGGGCCGACCACGACGATGGCTAGATGTGACACTCCTTCGAGCACGCGGGTCAGGATCAGGGCGGCATAAGGCAGCGGCAGGGTTTGCAGGGCAGACACCACCGCACCAAGCGCCAGCGCCGCCACGATGGCCCGGCGCGGGCCAATGCGGGCGACCAGCAGGCCTGCGGTGGTGCCGAAGATCAGCCCGACAATGCCGACGATGGACACGATCAGCCCGATGCCCGCCGCGCCCTGTTCTGGGTAGCGGTCGGCCATCAGATCGAAGGCAAAGGACAGCTTGCCGAATTGCGCGGCAGAGCCGAGGCCGGCCAGCCAGAGGGCGAGGATGGTGAAAAGGGTGCGCATGTCGCTTTATCTGTTGCGCGCGCGACCCTAGGGCCAAGGGCTGCGGGCTTCAAGCGGGCGGGTACGACATCCGTATGAAGGTCTTGCAACGAACAGGCAACGGTTTAGCATCAGAAAGATGACACGTGGCCTGATCCTGACGCTTGTTCTTCTTGCCCCCGCGCCCGCGATGGCAGGTGATATGTGTGCGCTCGCCATGGACATGGAGGCGCGGATTGCCGAAAGGCTGGGCTATGCGCCGGGGGCTGTTTGTCCGGAAATCACCTTCGCTCTGCCCGTGGCGGGGGCGATGCAGCGGTCGCAGGCTGGGGCCTATGATCCGATGACGGGGCGGATCAACCTTGCGCCCGATCTGGACCTGCGCACGGCCTATGGGCAGAGCTTTCTTTTGCACGAACTGGTGCACGCCGCGCAGTATCGAGCGGGGCGGGATCGCGCTGTACCATGCCCCGCCGCACTGGAGGCCGAAGCCTATAGAGAACAGGCCGACTTCCTTTTGGAAGCCGGCCTGTCGCGCGAGGCGGTGCTGACACGCGCCCTTGGCGCGCAACTGGGCGGCTGTGCGGCCCCCGAATACTAGAAGTGCAGCGCGCGGCCGTAGGCATCCAGCACGGATTCGTGCATCATTTCCGACAGGGTGGGATGCGGGAAGACGGTGTTCATCAGATCTTCCTCTGTCGTTTCCAGCGTGCGACCGATGACATAGCCCTGGATCAGTTCCGTCACCTCGGCCCCGACCATATGCGCGCCCAAAAGCTCGCCCGTCTTGGCATCGAAGATCGTCTTGATCATCCCCTCGGATTCCCCCAACGCGATGGCTTTGCCATTGCCAATAAAGGGGAAGCGGCCAACCTTGATGTCATGGCCTGCCTCTTTCGCCTTGGCCTCGGTCAGGCCGACGCTGGCGATCTGAGGATGGCAATAGGTGCAGCCTGCGATGGAATTGGGTTTGATCGGGTGCGGATGACCGCCCGCGAGCAATTCGGCAACCATCACGCCTTCATGGCTGGCCTTGTGGGCAAGCCATGGTGCACCTGCAATGTCGCCGATGGCATAAAGCCCGTCGATGCCGGTGCGGCAGAATTCATCGGTCACCACATGGGTGCGGTCGATCTTGACCCCAAGCGCCTCGAGCCCGAGGTTTTCGATATTGCCCACGATGCCAACGGCAGAGATGACCGTGTCGAAGTCGTGCGTCTCAACCTTGCCGCCCACCTCGATATGGGCGGTGACGCCCTGCCCCGGTTTGCGATCCAGCTTCTTGACCGCCGCCTTTTCCATGATCTTCATGCCCTGCTTCACGAATTGCTTCTTCGCGAAGGCGGCAATCTCGGCATCCTCGACGGGAAGAATGCGGTCCATCACCTCGACCACGGTGGTATCGGCGCCCAGCGTGTTGAAGAAAGAGGCGAATTCGATGCCGATGGCGCCTGAGCCGATGACCAGCAGCTTCTTGGGCATCCGTTTCGGTTGCAGGGCGTGGCGATAGGTCCAGACCAGATCACCGTCCGCCTCCAACCCCGGCAGTTCGCGGGCGCGGGCGCCGGTGGCCAGGATGATTGCAGGCGCGGTCAGGTCTTCGCTGCCCTTGTCGGTTTTCACTGTCACCTTGCCCTTGGCGGTGATCGTGGCCTGCCCCATGACGACGGCGATCTTGTTCTTTTTCATCAGGTGGCCGATGCCGGAAGACAGCTGTTTCGCCACCCCCCGTGACCGCGCCACGACGGCGGGAAGGTCAAAACTGACGCCGGTGGCGGCAAGGCCAAATTCCTTGGCCCGGTGCATCAGGTGGAACACCTCGGCTGACCGCAGCAGCGCCTTGGTCGGGATGCAGCCCCAGTTCAGGCAAATGCCACCCAGATTCTCGCGCTCGACAATCACGACTTTCTTGCCGAGTTGCGCGGCCCGAATGGCGGCAACATAGCCGCCGGGGCCAGCACCGATCACGATCACATCATAGGCAGTGGCCATGAGATTTCCTCCCTCAGAGCAATTGGTTTGGCCTTAAACTATTTTTCCAAACCAAGCAACGCAGGCAGCGCCGGGGCCCTATGCGCCGGACGCATGGCTGGCAGCATCTTGCAGGCGGCGCACTTCGGCCCCGTATCCGCCTGCGGCCAACCAGTCGGATTCTTCGGCCGTGTCGGCGCGGCCAAGGGCGGCGTTGCGGCTGGGAAAGCGGCCAAATCGGGCGATGACGGCCTGATGCGCGCGAGCGTGCAGCGCCATTTCGGGATCAGAAGACAAGCGTTCCTGCATCAGTTGCACGGCAAGCGCCTGATCGGAGGGATTTTCGGAATGCTCGAAAGGCATGTAGAAGAATTGCCGCTCCGGTTCTGGCGCGCCCATATCCCAACCGGCGGCAAGTGCGGCGCGGGCGGCGGAAAGGGCGTGTGGATCGGTGGCAAAGCTGTCAGCCGTGCCGCGAAACATGTTGCGCGGCAGTTGATCGGTCAGGATCAGAAAGGCCAGCGTGCCAACGGTGCCGTCGATCCAGTGGTCAAGATTTCCTTCACGCGCAGCATGCCAGATATCCTGAAACCGGGCGCGGCAGGTGCTGTCGATCTCGTCCCCGCCGATGTACCAGCCGTCGGGGCCAACCTCACCCAGCCAGAAATCCAGCAGTTCCACCGGGTCTGACATTGCGTATCCCTTCCGTGTTGCCCATCAAGCGTGGCAGGGAACAGGCAGGGGCGCAACCACCGTCAGCGATCCTTTTCGATGACGGCGGTCGCGGCGACCGATGAGGCGGTGGGAACAATGAAATTGGATGGCCCACTGCCGGCAGGCGCGGCCCGGCGCGACATGCGCCAGAGCGCGTAGCCCGTCAGCGCCACGTAAAGCGCGGCAATGAAGAGGAAAAAACCGCCCGATCCCACCTGCCCCATGATCCAGCCGGTGATGATCGGGCCAAAGATTGCACCAAAGCCGTTCAGGAAGATCATCCCCGCACTGGCAGCGGCCATGTCATCCTTGGACAAGAAGTCGTTGGTATAGGCGATGAGCAAGGCATAGACCGGGTTGGTGATCCCACCTAGGAGAAGTGCGACGATGAGATAGCCGTAGAAGGGCAGATCAAACAGCCCGGCGATCAGCATTGTCACGGCGGCGATCCCGGACAGGCCGGTGATCAGCAGGCGGCGATCCATCCGGTCCGACAACCAGCCCACCGGGTATTGCAGAATAAGCCCACCCACATAAAGCGCTCCGACAAAGATCGAGATGTCGCGGACTGACAGCCCCTCCATCGCGCCCCAGACTGACGCCATACCGAACATGGCCGAGAAGACGCCCCCGGTCAGAAGCATCCCCGCACAGCCGAGCGGCGAAATGCGGAACAGCGCGCGGAAGGAAAGGCCTTTGGTCGTCTCGAATGTCGGGGCTGGTGTGGGGGCAAGAAGAAGCGGCATGAAGGCGAGCGACACCAACACCGACGGGATCACGAACAGGACAAACCCGGACGGATCGGCCACGTTCAGGATGGCTTGGCTTGCGATGATGCCCAGCATCTGCACGATCATATAGGCCGACAATGCCTGCCCACGCGTTTCGTTCGTGGCGGCGTTGTTCAGCCAGCTTTCAGCGGTGATGTAGATGCCCGAAAAGCAGAACCCGATCAGCACGCGCAGCGCCGTCCAGACCATCCAATCCGCGGCGACAGGATAGACCACCAGCACGGCAGAGATCAGCGAACCCAGCGCCGCAAAAACGCGCACATGGCCCACTTTACGGATCAACGATGGTGCAACTTGCGAGCCCACCAGAAAACCCGCGAAATAAGCCGACATGACCAGCGAAATCTCAAAGGTTGAAAACCCTTCGATCGCGCCCCGGATACCCAGAAGCGTGCCCTGAATGCCGTTGCCGACCATCAGAAGCATGACGCCCAGCAGCAGCGGCCATGAGGTGGAGATCACTTTCAGCATGGGCGCACCGGGAAAAAAGCGGATGATGTCAAAGGATAGCACGCCGCAAGACCGGCATGAGCAGGAATACGACGCAGCCCCTATCGCCCCCGTCAGGGAATGAGAAGCGAGGAATCGCCATAGCTGAAGAAGCGATAGCCGTTCTGCACGGCATGGGCATAAATCCGCTTGATGCGGTCTTGCCCCATGAGCGCCGAGACCAGCATCATCAGCGTGGATTTGGGCAGGTGGAAGTTGGTCATCAGCGCATCGGTGATGCGAAAGCGGTAGCCGGGGTAGATGAAGATGTCGGTCGGGCCGGTCCAGGGCTGAATGATGCCGTCTTCGTCGGTGGCGGATTCGATCAGACGCAGCGCAGTGGTGCCCACGGGGATGATGCGGCCCCCTGCCCTTTTGGTGGCGTTGATCTCGGCCGCCGCACCGGGGGTGACCTGGCCCCATTCGGCGTGCATCCGGTGGGTGGTCACATCATCCACCTTGACCGGAAGGAAGGTGCCTGCGCCGACATGCAGCGTCACTTCGGTGAAGGTCACGCCTTTGTCGGCCAACGCGCGCAGAAGCGGTTCGTCAAAATGCAGCGAAGCGGTGGGTGCGGCCACGGCCCCGGCATGGCGGGCGAACACGGTCTGGTAATCGGTGGCATCCTGCGCGTCGGGGGCGCGTTTGGCAGCAATGTAGGGCGGCAATGGCATCGCCCCGGCTTCAGCAAGCGCGGCATCGAAATCATCGCCGGTCAGATTGAAGGTCAGCCGCAGATCGGTTTCGCCCTTTTCCGTTACGGTGGCAGACAGGCTGTCGGAAAAACGGATGACCTCGCCTTCGTTCACTTTGCGCAGCGGTTTCGCCAAGGCACGCCAGCCGATGGCAGCCGGTTCCAGCAGGGTGATTTCCACCTTTGCCACAGCTTCGCCGCGGGTGCGCTGGCCTGTCAGACGGGCGGGGATCACCTTGGTGTTGTTCAACACCAGCCGGTCGCCCGGACGAAAGATGCCGATCAAGTCATAGACGTGACGATCGTCAATCCCGTCGCCCTGTGCCAGCAGCAGGCGCGCATGCGTGCGCGGGCGGGCGGGCCGGGTGGCGATGAGCGACTCGGGCAGGTCGAAATCGAAATCTGTCAGTTTCATCCGTCAGGGCTCTCGTCTGGGTTTGCCAAGCGCGGCGGGTCGCGGCGGAACAGGTCACGGAACATGCCCGGCGTCAGGATCGACAGCGGATTCACCGACACAGCGACGCGATCCCGGCTGCCTTGCACCCGATAGTTGAAGCCGAACAGACCTTCGCCGCGCCGGGTGAGGATCGCGCCGATGCCGTTCAGCATGTAGATCGGCGACACCACCCCTTGCAAGTCCAGCGCCCCATCCCGGGTGCCATAGAGACCGGCCATCGATACGCCAATGGAATTGCCAACGGCAGAGCCGCGTGTGATCTGCACCGCCTCGGGCGTCAGCACGAATTCGGCCAGCGCCTGCCCGAAGGCCAGCCCTTCACCGTTAAGCTGCTCCAGAATGCCGACAACCGAGACGGCGTTGAGCAGTTCGGCCAGCACCGGCGCGTCGACCACCCGGAAATCGCGCATGTCGGCGGTGCCGTCATAAACGCCATCCGTAGCACGCGGGACCAGCCGCAGATCAAGTTGCCCCCCGCGTGCCGAGGCGAAAACCCCGGCCGAGGACAGCACTCCGCCGGCATTATCGGACAGCACGCGGATCGCGGCGCCATTGGCGCTAGGAACAACAGTGCCATTGACGGCGGCCTGACCGTTCACAAGGGCGCTGAAACTGCCATTGAAGCCGCCGCGCGGCGAGAAGTCGCCGCGGAATTCGGTCAGCGATATGCTGTCGGTGATGCGCAGGCGGTTCAGGGCAAATGTCAGTGGGATATCTGCCACCTCGCCCCTACCGCCGCCTGCCACCGTATCGGGGGGTTTGCGGCGCAGATCGACCGTGGCGTCTGACACCAGAATGCTCACGGGCCGCCCTTCGCCCCGCCCGCTGATCCGCACCCGGCCAGCAAGCCAGTCGCCCAGTTCAACTTCCGTGAAATCGACCTGATCCAAACTTCCGCCCGGCAGAAGCCGAACGCTGCCCCGGGCCGACAGACCGGGGGCGGTGATGGTCAGGCTGTCAATCGCGGCGGGCTTGGACAGGGTGGCCGCCACCTCCAACCGCCCGAGCGTGCCCGCGGGCTTGCGCCACCCGGTGCCGGGAAGGGTGATTTCGATGCGGTTCAGGTCTGAAATCAGGCGCAGTTGGGCCGGTTCGCCTTTGGGCAGGGTGATCGTTACCATGCCCTGCCCATCACCCCGAGCGATGGCCTCGGGCAGGCCAAGGCCAAATTCCGTGATCGTGTCGCGCGACAGGGCGACGGTGCCTTCGATGCTGGCCGCGGGGGCCTGTTTGCCAAACGGCTGGCTGAAGGTCACGTCAAAGGGGACGCGCCCGATGGTGCCGGGACCGGAAACGCGCAGGCCCCTGGGATCAGCCGACAGCGACAGGTCCGGGGCGGCGATCTGCTTGCCTGCCACCAGCCGGTCACTGCGGAAATCGGTAACGCGGCCGTTGACGGAAAAGATCACGTCTTCTGCCGTCAGCTTTGGCAGCAAAGGAAAGCGCAGCGTTGCATCCAAAGTGGCGCGCCCTTCGCCCAGATCGACGGCACGACCTGCCTTCTTGAGAAAGCCGAACGGGGGTTCATCCAAGAGTGACAGCGCGGCGGTGAGGGTGGAGTTCGTCTTCAACACCACCTCGGCTTGCGCCGGGCGGCGGGTGATATCCAGCACCGAGAACACCGATCCGGACATGTCGATCACCCCGCCAATGGGCGGCGTGACCGACCCACGGCTGACCACCATTGTATAGGTCATGCCTTCGATCGTGGCGTAGCCATCGGCATCGCGGATGGGCGGCAAAGTGCGCAGGAAACGGACATCCGCGCCAAAGAAATCATAGCCGAGCGACAGAACCGGTTCCTTACCCGGCGCGATGCGCAGCGCGGCCTTCACATCGGTGAGCGTGCCTTCCAGCACGTTCTGTTCCACCCAGTCGCGCGTGCGTTTCACCAGCTTGACCGGCCAGATCGCCATCAGGTCGGTATGGCCGATGGAATCCAGCGTCAGGTCAACGGCTGCGGTCCAACCTTCAGACCCGGCGCTGATGCGGCCTTTGGCCGATAGGCGGCGGTCCTGTTCGACCAGCGCCACCTGGCCAATATCGATGCTGAACGGATCGAGCCGAAGCCGAAGATCGACCGCACCTTCGCTGAAGCGGACAGGTTTCTGAAACAAGCCCGCCGGATCGACCTGCATTTCCGAAATGTGAATCTGGGTCAGAAAGCTGTGCGGCAGGCGGGTGCCAAGCGGCCCGGTCAGGATGGAGCCTGCGGCATCGGTCAGGTAGGAATGCCCGGTCGCGCGCAGGCGCAGCGTCGTGCTTTCCACATCAAAAGCATTCAGGTTCACCCGCCCTTTTGCCGGATCATAGCTGACGGTCATCGCCGCGCGTTCAAAGGCGATGGGAACGGCCGCATCGGTCGGGCGCAGGGCGCCTGCGCCAAATTCCAGCGCAGCGTCCATGGTCGTGATCCCCTCGGCCTCCAGCCGGGCAGACAGCTTGCCCGAAATGGGCGCATCCACCGCCGCCAGAGGGGCCAAGGGCAGGATCAGCGCGGCCAGATCGGCGGCATGAACACGGTCCACTGTTCCGGACAGTCGGGCGCTGTTCTCGCCTTTGCGGGTGATGGCGGTCAGCTGCGCCTGTGCCGGATTGCCGTCTGCCCCCATCAGCGACAGGGCCATTTCTGCGCGCAGTTCATCGGGGTGGTTTTCCAGCCGCAACCGCCCATCGCCCAGATCCCAGACGCGGCCCGACACCCTGTCTGTCAGCGCGAGCGTCAGGGCATCGGCATCTATGGCCTGCAACCGTGACAGAGCGGGGGTATCGAAAGCCTCGTCTATCATCGCAAAAAAGGCGGGCAGGCTGTCGATCCGACGGTCGCTGCCAAGGCCGCCAAATGCCACGTCGAAACTGCCATCGCGTTCGCGTGTAAGGTCGATGCGTGTACCAGACAGGCGCAGGCTGCTGGGCCTGATCTGCCCGTCCAACAGGGCATCCAGAGAGAAGGCCACCCGCACCTCGGAGAGGATAAGGACGGGGGAACCGTCACGGTGCAGAAGGCGGGTGTCTTCTAGCCGCAGACGTGGCACCCAATTGTCATCCACCCCGATCTCGACCCCGCCGATGGCAATAGCGTTTTCGGGGAAGGTGGGGGCAAGGGCCCGGTTCAGGCGATCTTCAGCCTCGGCCACAGCCCAGACGGGAAGGCGCAGAAATGACCCCGTCAGCGCAAGAAGGCCAAAGCCCAGCGACAGCAATAGGACCAGCACGACGAACAGGCCGATGATCCCGTTACGCAGCGGCCTGCGCCGCGGGCCGGTTGCGGGCTGCGGCATGGCCGGACCCTGCCCGTCGCCCGGGGCGGCGGTTTCCGGCACCGTGTCATGCAGGCCAGAATCTGACACTCTGCGAGGCCCCTCCCATCATTCACTGCCGGGATTGCCTTTATCTTCGCCCGAAGGCAACTAGAACGCAAAGCATCCATCGTCACAATGCAAGGAGCCGCCAGATGATCACCGCAGGCGCAAGCGCCCCCGATTTCACCCTGCCGCGCGATGGCGGGTCGTCCCTCACCCTTTCGGCCCTGCGTCCGGGCAAGGTGGTGCTGTATTTCTATCCCAAGGATGACACGCCCGGCTGCACGCTTGAAGCGCAGGATTTCACCGCCCGTCTGGCCGATTTCACCGCCGCAGGCACCACGGTCATCGGCGTCAGCAAGGACAGCATCAAGGCGCATGACAAGTTCTGCAAGAAACATGGCTTGTCGATCATTCTCGCCTCGGACGAGGCCGGTCACACCTGTGAAGACTACGGTGTCTGGGTCGAGAAGAGCATGTATGGCAAAACCTATATGGGCGTAGAGCGCACAACGTTCCTGATCGACGGCACCGGCAAGGTGGCGCAGGTCTGGAACAAGGTGTCGGTCAAGGGCCATGCGGATGAGGTACTGGCGGCGGCCAAGGCGCTTTGACCATGCAAAGCCTGGCCGAGATGGCGGTGGAAGTTCTTTCCACCGCTGACGGACGTGCAAAAACCGCGCTGGGCCGCAAGCATGCAAGCGCCTGGTTTGCTGCGCGGGCAGCGGGCGCGCCATTGCCGGTGGGAAAGGCCCAAACGCCCCTGCGCCCTGCCCGGCCGGAAAAGCCCGATCTGCTTGCCCCGCGCGATGTGCCGCGCCGTCGCCCCGGAACCGAGGCCGGGCGCATCGCGCTGTTGCACGCGGTGGCGCATATCGAATTGAACGCCGTCGATCTGCATTGGGACATCATCGCCCGTTATACCGATCATCCGATGCCGTTGGGCTTTTACGATGATTGGGTCAAGGCGGCGGATGAAGAGGCGAAGCATTTCAACCTGATCTGCGATTGTCTTGAAGCGATGGGAAGCCATTACGGCGCCCTGCCCGCCCATGCCGGGATGTGGCGCGCCGCCGAAGATACAGTGGACGATCTGCTGGGACGTCTGGCCGTGGTGCCGATGGTGCTTGAGGCGCGGGGATTAGATGTGACGCCGGGCATGATCGAGGTGTTCCGCAAGGCTGGCGATACCGGGGCGATTGCCGCGCTCGAGACGATCTATGGTGAAGAAGTGGGCCATGTCGCCTATGGATCGAAATGGTTCAACTGGCTGTGCGGGCGCGATGGGCTGGACCCGAAAGACGTGTTCCATGATCTGGTGCGCCAGTATTTCCATGGCGCACTGAAGCCGCCGTTCAATGAGGAAAAGCGCGCCGAGGCCGGGCTGCCGCCGGATTTCTATTGGCCGCTGGCGACAGAGGCCGGGGCCGAGGGGTGACCCCATCCGCAGCTATCGGCGGGTTTCTGCCGACTTACGGCGGATTTCCGGTGCCGTTTTGGGCCATCTGGTCAATTATGTTGCGGCAGTGTGATGCGCTGGCTAATCAATGGGCGTCTCCGCTTGGGAGCATTTCGCCCGTCCTTTTCAGCAACGTACGGAAAACGCACAAGTGATGACGCGTGTCGCCTATCGGATAAACGCCACGATCGAGCGTTTCCTTCCCGAACAACGCCTGTTCCTGAAATCAGATACAGATACACGGTTCATCCGCCTGCGCCCAGTGACGCAATTGATTGCGGTGACAGGCTGCGCGATGTTCGTGGCCTGGACGATCGTCGCCACCGCCGTTCTGATGATGGATTCCATCGGTGCCGGATCGTCACGCGAACAGTCGCTGCGCCAACAGGCGATGTATGAAGAACGGCTGAACCTGTTGTCCGCCGACCGTGACCTGCGCGCCGAAGAAGCAGCCCGCGCGCAAGAGCGGTTCAATCTGGCGCTGGAACAGGTGGCCGACATGCAGTCGCGGCTGCTGGCATCGGAAGATCGCCGCCGCGAACTGGAAACCGGGATCGACGTGATCCAATCCACTCTGCGCCGCACGATCATCGAACGCGACGAGGCGCGCAGCAAGGCCGATGAGGTGACGCTGGCCCTGGCCGAGACCACAGGGTCGGCACGCAGCGAACAGGGCCGCGTCCGTGATACAGTGGATACGCTGGCAATCCTGACCGAGGCGCTGGGCGATGCCGCGCAGGAGCGCGACCTTATGGAAGGCGCGGCGCAGAAATCTGCTGAACGCGCCGAAGAGATCATGGAACAGAAGCGCGCGATGGAACGTCAGAACGACGTGATCTTCGCGCAGCTGGAAGAAGCGGTCACCGTGTCGATGGAACCGCTGGACAACATGTTCCGCGACGCAGGCCTTTCGCCCGATGATTTGCTGAGTTCGGTCCGCAAGGGCTATTCCGGAACGGGTGGGCCATTGGCGCCCATCTCGCTGTCGACATCCGGCGCGGCAATGAGCCCCGAGGCGACCCGCGCCAATGCCATCCTTCAGGGCCTTGACCGGATGAACATGTACCGCATCGCGGCCTTCAAGACGCCCTTCGCGATGCCGGTGAACACGCCCGTGCGCTATACCAGCGGCTTTGGCGGGCGTAACGATCCCTTTGGCCGTGGCTTCCGCCGGCATGAGGGGCAAGACATGGCGGGTGCCTATGGCGCGCCGATCCTGGCCACCGCCGATGGCGTGGTGATCCATGCCGGATGGGAAAGCGGGTATGGTCGTCTGGTCAAGATCCGGCACGAATTCGGGATCGAGACGCGCTATGGCCATATGTCGCAAATCCGCGTCAACGTGGGCGATCGGGTATCGCGCGGCGACAGGATCGGTGATATGGGCAATTCAGGTCGTTCCACTGGCACGCATCTCCACTACGAGATCCGGATCGGGGGCGAAGCAATCAACCCGATGACCTTCATAAAGGCAGCGAGAGATGTTTTCTAAGAGCCGAATCAACGAGCCGGGCCCCAAGCAGGCCGAAGTGGAAAAGCCTAAAGCACCGGAGGCAGGCGTGACGAAACCCAGCACGGACTTCACCCCCGCCGCCCCCAAGGGCAAGGCGACCGCATCTGTTCTGTCCTCGGATCTGACCGTTGTGGGCAATCTGCGCACCACCGGTGACATTCAAGTAGAAGGCACCGTCGAAGGGGATATCCGCGCCCATCTGCTGACCGTGGGCGAAAGCGCCACCATCCGCGGCGAGATCGTGGCCGACGACATCGTCGTGAATGGCCGTGTGATTGGCCGCGTGCGTGGGCTGAAGGTGCGCCTGACGTCGACCGCACGGGTTGAGGGCGACATCATCCACAAGACCATCGCCATCGAAAGCGGTGCGCATTTCGAAGGGTCGGTTCAGCGCCAGGACGATCCGCTGGCACAGGGCCGCGTGACGGCCCCGGCAATGCCTGCGGCGGCCCCTGCCCCGGCAGCAAAGCCCGACGCGCCGTAATTCGGGACGTGCCACTGGTCAGACTGCTAGGGCGCCCGTTGGGCGCCCTTTGCCATTTCAGGCCCAATGGACCGCGCGGCGATAAAGATGCCAGGTCGCATGCCCCAACACCGGCAAGACGACGAACAGGCCCAGAAAGCCGGGTACCATCCCGACAAACAAGAGCACGGCGATGAAAGCCCCCCAGCCCAGCATCACGACCGGGTTTTCGCGCACCAGCGCGATCGAGGTGAGCATGGCGGTGACAAAGTCCACCTCGCGATCATCCAGCAGCATGGGCAGGCTGACCACCGTCAGCGCGTAAAGCAGGGTGGCAAAGACAGCCCCTACCGCGGTGCCAAAGGCCAGCATCATCATTCCTTCGGGTGTCAGGAACACGCCCAGAGATGAGCTGACATTGGTCATGGTCGATTTGCCAAGAAACAGCGCAAAGATCGTATGGGCCAGAAAGTTCCAGAAGAGGAAAAAGACCACAATCACCGCCGCCATCGACGGGATCTGACGATCCTTTTGCCGAACCACCGCCCCCAGAATGTCACGGAAGACAAGTGGCTGCCCCGCCTCGCGCCTGCGGCTGATTTCATACAGCCCGCAGGCCGCAAAAGGGGCAAGGATGGGAAAGCCGGCAGCCGCGGGCAAAGTCCACCAGACCTGCCCCTGCGCGGTGAAGGCATAGGTCAGCAGCCAGCCCCCCACGACATAGACCATGGCAAAGAAGGCACCGTAGAAAGGATGGGCTAGGAAATCCTGCCACCCTGCCCCTAGGGCATGGCGAAGATCGCCACTGTCCAGCGACAGGACCTCTGGCACCGCCGCAGACGGCGTACCGGCGTGATCGGACATCTTTCCCCCCTTTTTGCCAAAGGGTAAGCGGCGCGGGGGGTGGCGGCAAATATGTATTTCGCAGATCGCCTTAATCTGCGGCGGTGGCCTCGGCGCGGGATTTTCCGGCTACGTCCATTGCCAGCGTGGCGGCCATGAAGCGATCCAGATCGCCATCCAGAACACCCTGCGTGTCCGAGGTTTCGACACTGGTGCGCAGATCCTTGACCATCTGATAGGGTTGCAGCACGTAAGACCGGATCTGGTTTCCCCAGCCTGCCTCGCCCTTGTTTTCATAGGCGGCGTTGATAGCGGCGTTGCGCTTGTCGAGTTCCATTTGATAGAGCCGCGATTTCAGCGCGTTCATCGCAATTTCACGGTTCTGGTGCTGCGATTTCATCGACGAGGTGACGACGATGTTGGTGGGCAAGTGGGTGATCCGCACCGCCGAGTCCGTCGTGTTCACGTGCTGACCGCCCGCACCGGACGACCGATAGGTGTCAATCCGGATTTCATTGTCAGGGATGATGATCTCGATATTGTCGTCGATCACCGGATAGACCCAGACCGAAGAAAACGACGTGTGCCGCCGCGCGGCGGAATCATAGGGGCTGATCCGCACAAGCCGGTGAACACCAGATTCCGATTTCAGCCAGCCATAGGCATTGTGACCGGTAATCTTATAGCTGACAGACCGGATACCCGCCTCTTCGCCGGCGGTTTCGGACTGCATCTCAACCTTGTAGCCCTTTTTCTCCGCCCAGCGGACATACATCCGGGCCAGCATCGACGCCCAGTCGCAGGATTCCGTACCGCCCGCACCCGCATTGATTTCAAGGAAGGTGTCGTTGCCATCCGCCTCGCCGTCCAGCAGCGCTTCGAGCTCTTTGGCGGCGGCAACCTCGACCAGCGCTTTCAGCGCGGCTTCGGCTTCAGTGACGATTTCCTGATCACCCTCCATCTCGCCCAGTTCGATCAGTTCGACATTGTCCTTCAGACCGGTCTCGATCATCCGATAGGTGGACAGTGCCTCCAGCAATGCCTGCCGTTCGCGCATCAGCTTTTGCGCCTTTGCGGGATCGTTCCACAGATCAGGGGCTTCGATCATGGCGTCGAACTCTTCCAGACGATGCGGCGCGGTTTCCAAATCCATCCGCTGCCCAAGCAGCTTCAACGACTTGGAGATCGCATCGACATTGTTCTGCGTCTCAGAGCGCATGGTGGTTCTGTCCTGTGCTGGTCTGGAGGTCTGAAAGTCTGGAGGGCGTGATACCCTTTGGCGCAGCGGGCGGCAAGGGCTGCGCCCTTGCCTGCCTGTGCTGTGGCGTCAGTAAAGGCCACCGGAACTGAGCGTGCCGAAATCAGCCTTTTCCGGAATGACCGCCGTTTCCCCGGTTGAGGTGACAACCGTGGTTTCGCCGCCGCCATCCCCCTCGCCATAGGCGAAGAGCGGCAGGTTGGAACCCATGGCAAAGCCGCCATCGACCATCATGTCCAGACCGATGATGCCGTCCACGCCTTCGCGGAAGTATTCGACCTGCACATTCGGACCGGAAGCGTCATCCGGCAACAAGGACCCGGTAAAGCGGTCCAGCTTGACCCAGCGCCCGCCTTCAGGGACGCGGAATTCAGTGCCGCCATAGCGTGCCACGGCCTGTTCCATGAATTCCTGGAACACCGGCGCGCACATGCCGCCGCCAGACGCACCCGAGCCAAGGCTGCGCGGCTGGTCATAGCCCATGTAGCAGCCCGCCACGATGTTTGACGTATAGCCGATGAACCAGACGTCCTTGGCATCATTGGTGGTGCCGGTCTTGCCCGCCACCGGAACCGGCAGGTTCACAGCCCGCGCCGCCGTGCCACGGTCCACAACACCTTCCATCATGGAAGTCAGCTGATAGGCGGTGATGGCGTCCATCACCCGTTCGCGTTCAGACCGGATGCTGACGCCCGCGCCAGGATCAAGGCTGGCCAGGCGGCAATCGACGCATTCCCGCTGATCATGACGATAGATGGTGCGGCCAAAACGATCCTGGACGCGGTCAACCAGTGTGGGTTCCACCCGTTCGCCGCCATTGGCGAACATGGCATATGCGGCCACCATCTTGAAAAGCGTGGTTTCCTGCGCGCCAAGCGAATTGGCGAGGAACGGGCGCATCGGGTTATAAACACCGAAGTTTTCGGCATAGCGCGCAACCGTTTCCATGCCAATTTCCTGCGCGATCCGCACGGTCATCAGGTTACGCGATTGCTCAATCCCGGTCCGCACCGGGGTGGGGCCATAGAACTTGTTCGACGCATTCTTCGGCGTCCACAGGCCTTCGGCGGTTTCCACCTCGATCGGCGCGTCGACAACGATGGTGCCGGGGGTGAATCCGTTGTCCAGCGCTGCGGCATAGACAAAGGGTTTGAAGCTGGAACCGGGCTGACGGGTGGCCTGTGTCGCGCGGTTGAAGACCGAGTCCTGATAGGAAAAACCACCCTGCATGGCGATGACCCGTCCGGTGAACACGTCCATCGCCATGAAGCCGCCCTGCACTTCGGGGATCTGACGCAGGGACCATCGGATGAAACTGCCATCCTCATCCGACGTGACGGCCCGCACATGGACGACATCGCCCACCGCGACCAGATCGCCCGCGACCTGCCCCCGGCGGCCAAAGCTGCCATCCGCGTTCAGCTTGCGCGCCCAGGTCACATCTTCGGCAGGGATCCAGTGGCCATCGGCGTCATCCTCAACCCCTTCGATGCCGATGCGGGCGTCATTTTCACCCATCTCAAGCACCACGGCAGGGGACCAGCCGGCGATGTCGCGGGGCACTTCCACCTCGGCCAGAGCCGGGCGCCAATCGGCCAGACGGTCAGCAGGGATCGCCTTGCCTGTGCCGCGCCAGATGCCAAGGCCGCGGTCATACTTCTCCAGCCCGTCGCGCAGGGCCTTGGCGGCCACTTCCTGAAGGTCGGGGTCGGCGGTCGCACGGATAGACAAGCCGCCGCCGAAGAATTCTGCCTCGCCAAAAGTAGTGGACAACTGGCGGCGGATTTCGTCGGTGAAATAGTTGCGCGGCGGCAGCGCCTCGCGGAAGGCGGGGTAGTCGCCATTCTGCACGGTCAGCAGCGGTTTCTCTGCCTCGGCCTTTGCCTCGTCGCGGGTGATGTGGCCATCTTCGGCCATACGATTAAGCACATAGGCCCGCCGCTCCAGCGCACGGTCCTTATTGCGCACGGGGTGCATTTCGGACGGCGCCTTGGGCAGGGTTGCCAGATAGGCGGCCTCACCCGCCGTGAGGGCGGTCAGCGGTTTGTTGAAATAGGTCTGGGCGGCAGCGGCCACGCCATAGCTGTTCTGGCCAAGGAAGATTTCATTCAGATACAGTTCAAGGATCTTGTCCTTGGACAGCGTCTCCTCAAGCCGGGTGGCAAGGATGATTTCCTTGATCTTGCGTTCGCCTGTCCGGTCGCCCGACAGAAGGAAGTTCTTCATCACCTGCTGGGTGATGGTCGATGCGCCGCGCAGTTCCTGACCGCGGGTCAGGATCGCATCGCGAAAGGCTGCGGCCATACCGGTGACGTCATAGCCATGGTGGGTGTAGAAGTTCTTGTCCTCGGCCGCGATGAAGGCGTCCTTTACCAGATCGGGGATGTCTTCGATCGGCACGAACAGGCGGCGTTCCTGTGCGAATTCATCCATGATCCGGCCTTCGCCGGAATAGATGCGGCTGATCGTGGGGGGCGTATACTGCGCCAGGCTTTCATGGCTGGGCAGATCGCGCGAATACATGAAGAAAATCGCGCCGATGGTCAGCGCGCCGAACAGGATACCCAGCGTCACGGCTGTGAAGATGGCTCCAAAGAATGAACCGACGAATCTGATCACGCGCGCATTTCCCGAGGCTTTCCCATATTGCCCGCGCTTATACACGGCTGGGGGGGGAAAGGTCAAAACGATGGCGTGAGGGCGCTGGCAAACGGCATCTTGCCGCCGGTTGCGTCAGCCGTCCTTCATCCCGGCAAGGGCGGCGTCCTCGGCGGCCCAGACACGCAGCGCATCGCGGATGGCGGCGGCCATGCTGGCCCGCCATTCCGGGTCGATCAATCGCTCCAGATCCGACGCAGAAGACAGAAATCCCAATTCAATCAGCAGCGAAGGCACATCCGGCGATTTCAGGACGGAAAAGCCCGCCTGCTGGATGGGATGGCGGTGCATCTTGAGCCCCGCGCCCGAAATCGACTGTCGCAGCGCCAGCGCAAGCCGATCAACCCTTGGCTGGGTTTCGGTGCGGGCCATGTCCATCAGCACCGTCGCCACCAGATCATCCTGTTCGGTCAGGTCGATGCCCGACAGCAGATCGTCACGGTCATGCCGTTCGGCCAAGGCGCGGGCGGCCTCGTCGCTGGCATCTTCGGACAGGGTATAGATCGTGGCCCCAACGGCCTCACCCTCGGCCAAGGCATCGGCGTGAAGCGACAGGAAGACATCGGCCCCTGCGGCATGCGCCACAGAGATACGGGCCTCAAGCGGAACGAAGATGTCATCATCGCGCGTCATCACCACGCGAAAGCCGCCGTCGCGGACGAGCAGTTCTTTCAATTCACGCGCGAAAGTCAGCATCAATTCGGCCTCGGTATGGCCATCGCGTTCCGCGCCCGGATCAATGCCACCATGCCCGGGGTCAAGAACCACGGTCAGCGGACCCTCGCCGCGCGGGGTCGGCGCGGGCAGAGTGGCGGCCTGTGGCAGCGCCCATTCCGCCGGTTCTGGCAGGGCCGCCTGACGTTCGAAATCGGCTGGTGTGGTGGGCACCAGCCCAAGGCGCACCGTTGCGCCGGTATCGGTGGCCATTTCCGCCGTCATCACGGCCATCGGCGCGCGCAGTTCCATCACCAGACGCGACCAGCCGGGGCGAAAGCTGCCCGCACGCAGATCGGCAATCCGGCTGCTGTCGCGGCGCATGTCGGCGATGCCCGACCAGTCCACCTCGCGGAAATCCATGATCAGACGGCGCGGGTTATCGGCCAGACGCACACGCCACGGCACAGGCTGGCTCAGTTGGAGTGTGACGGACAGGGTTTCGCCCTGATCCGTGATGGCAGACGCGGCGGGGTCCAACCGCGCCAAAGCCGACAGATCCTGTGCGGCGGCCGGAAGCCAGGCCATTACCGCCAAGATCAAGCCTGTCAGCCATGCATGCATCCCCTGCCCTCCTGCTTTTTTCGCGAAGTATCACGCCTGATCCGTCGCTTGTCCATTCAAGGCTGCGACATCCAGGGACGGGTGTGCTTTGAGGCCCCCGCGTCCCTTTGCCGGACACGTCTTCCCGTATCACGAAGCAGGGATTGGGCGGTGGATGCCTTGAATTCTTCCCGGCCCCACCCCTAAGGTGGGCGCAAGCGCTTTGCCCTGCGGGACGAAGACCATTGCAATGCCCGATCCGGGCCTTTCGTTGACGGAGCCTCTGATGCGCAGTCTTTTTGCGGGCACTGCCCTGACCCTTGCCCTTGCCCTGCCCGGCTTTGCCGACGGTCTGACCGACATGTCGGATGCGGAACGCACAGCCTTTCGCGCCGAGGTGCGGGCCTATCTGATGGAGAACCCCGAGGTTCTGGTCGAGGTGATGAACGAACTTGAAAACCGCGAACAGATCGCGGCCATGGCGCGCGACAAGGAGATGCTTGCTGCGCAATCCGACGCGATTTTCAATGATGCGGCGTCTTATGTCGGCGGCAATCCCGAAGGCGATATCACGGTGGTCGAGTTCATCGATTATCGCTGCGGCTATTGCCGTAAGGCTTGGGAAGAGGTGGATCAGCTTGTCGAAGGCGATGGCAATATCCGCTTTGTTCTGAAGGAGTTCCCGATTCTGGGTGAGGCGTCGGTCCTGTCGTCGCGCTTTGCTATCGCGGTGCTGCAACTGCATGGGAATGAGGCGTATAAGACCGCCCATGATGCCCTGCTGTCGATGCGGGCAGAACCCACGCCAGAAGCGCTTGCGCGCATCGCGGGGGATATGGGGCTGGAGCCGCAGCCCATCATGGAGCGGATGAATACCCCGGAAGTGACCAAGGTGATCGAGGACAATCACCGTCTGGCGCAGACGATGGAGATCAGCGGCACGCCAACCTTTTTGGTGGGCGGTACCATGGTGCGGGGCTATGTGCCGCTGGATGCAATGCAGCAGATCGTGGAAGAACAGCGCGCCAACGCGGGCTGATCTTCCCGCTTACTGGGCCGCCTCGGACGCGGCGGCCTTTTCGGCCGCATCGATTTCGGCGGCCTTCTGTTCCACCAGTTCGACGATATGGTCGATCATCCGGTCATTGCCCAGTTTGTGGCTTTGCTTGCCTGCCAGATAGACCATGCCCGACCCGGCGCCACCGCCGGTGAAACCGATATCGGTCATCAAAGCCTCACCCGGGCCGTTCACAACACAGCCGATGATCGACAGCGACAGCGACGTGGTGATGTGGGCAAGGCGGTCTTCGAGCGCGGAAACCGTCTTGATCACGTCAAATCCCTGCCGCGCGCAGGACGGGCAGGAAATGATCGTCACGCCACGGTGGCGCAGACCAAGCGATTTCAGGATTTCGAAGCCAACCTTCACCTCTTCCACCGGATCGGCGGAAAGGGAGACGCGGATCGTGTCGCCAATGCCCATCCACAGCAGGTTGCCAAGGCCGATGGCCGATTTCACCGTGCCGGAGACAAGGCCCCCGGCTTCGGTGATGCCCAGATGGATCGGGGCATCCGTCGCTTCGGCCAGTTGCTGATAGGCGGCGGCGG
Source organism: Paracoccaceae bacterium (assembly GCA_022843025.1). GTDB lineage: Bacteria > Pseudomonadota > Alphaproteobacteria > Rhodobacterales > Rhodobacteraceae > Paragemmobacter. Next base: position 81,255 of record JALHOL010000006.1, read on the forward strand.
CCATGAACACATCCGACGCTTTCACGCTGATCTTGAATTCGTGAAAATCGTTGTCCTGCAACAGCTTGATGTGATCCATGCCGGATTCCACCATGGCATCAGGGCAAGGTTCGCCATACTTGTCCAACAGGTGCTTTTCCAGACTGCCCGCGTTCACGCCGATGCGGATGGAACAGCCATGGTCCTTGGCGGCTTTGACCACCTCGGCTACGCGGCGGGCGTCGCCGATATTGCCGGGGTTGATACGCAGGCAGGCAGCGCCAGCCTCTGCCGCCTCAATCGCGCGTTTGTAATGAAAATGGATATCCGCCACGATGGGAACCGGGCTTTCCGCCACGATCTCGCGCAGGGCGCGGGTGCTTTCTTCATCCGGGGTGGAAACGCGCACGATATCGGCCCCGGCAATGGCGGCGCGCTGGATCTGTTCCAGCGTGGCCGCGACATCGGTGGTCAGGGTATTCGTCATCGTCTGAACGCTGATCGGTGCGTCACCGCCCACCAGCACCTTGCCCACGCGGATCTGGCGCGATTTGCGGCGATAGATGTTGCGCCAGGGGCGCACGGTATTCAGCGACATGGAGGCGGTCCTGCTGCGGGCAAACGTCTGCAACAGAGATAGACGCAGCCGACCGCAAGGGCAACCGCAGAGGCGACAAAGCCTGAAGGTGATCAGTCGACGAGCGGTGCCGGTTCCGTCGCGGCCTGTGCCACATTCACGAACTTCGCCAGATCGGCATCGACGGAAAGATCCGCTTCGGCAAAGGTCTGGGTCAGGGCATCGGCGGACAAGGCGACGTTCTTCACAACCGATGCGCCCGGTGCGGCGGGGCCATAGGTGCGGCCATTCACGGCAAAGTAAACAGATCCTGAATTGCCCGCGCGCAGGACGGGCGCCTCTTCGAGGCTGGGCACGACATAGCGTTCGCCCGCATCAAGAATTTTTTCGAACAGCACGGTGCCATCAGCCGATTGCACCCGCACCCATGACGGGCGCACGGCCAGAACTTCCAGTTGCGGCGCGGCGTCGGCAACGACTTGCACGCCATCCACAGCGCCAGCCTCGGCCAATGCCTGATCGACGGCGGCGGCCATGGGATCGGCAGGAGCGGCAGACGCAAGGGTGCCCGTGTCGCGCGGATTGATTGCTGCGATGGGGCCATCGCGCGACGTCATCACCGGCACATCCAGCGCCTGCGGACGATACAGGCGATCCATCAGATCGGGCTGGGCTGAAGTATTCGCCTCGGCCAGCGCGGCGGGGTCTGCTTCTGGTGCGACGGCGACTTCGGCCACAAGCGGATCGATCCGCTGCACACCGTCGAGCGGGTCAATCTCGGCCACCACAACGGGGGCTTGGTCGATCGGGGCCAGTTGCACGCGCTGCACTTCCTGCAACACGGACCAGCCGCCATAGCCGATTGCGCCAATCAGCACCGCCAACACGAGAACGGAGCCGACCGCGCCCGGTTCAATCTGCGACAGCACGCTTTCGCTGCGCGGGATGAAGGTCGCGTTGGGATTGGCCAGCGGATCGCCGAAATCCTGCGTAGCACGTTTTGCCGTGATCCCCTGAGACGAGGCGGCCGCGCTCATGCCATGGGCGACGGTGAAATTCGCCTCGACACAGAATTTCTGAAACGCCCAATCCGGATCCATGCCTAGATAGCGCGCATAGGACCGCACATAACCCGCGACAAACCCTTGGGTTTCAAAGGCCGACACATCGGCGTTTTCAATGGCAGCAATATAGGTGGCTTTGATTTTAAGCTCGCGCTGCACATCGAGCAGCGATTTGCCCAGCGTGGCGCGTTCGCCCCGCATCAGGTCGCCCAGTCGCAGTTCGAAATCGTCAAAGCCCTTTGGCTTGTCGACCCCGGCCGTCGAAGGTTTGGACCTCCAACCGATCATGCAACTTGCCCCATCACTGCCCCAAGACCACCGAGTCGCATTGTGCGCGACTCATATTCTGTCGTATTCAGGATAAGTTAGCACAGGGCAAGGCCTTTTGCATGTGCGGAAAGTGTCAGGCGGATACCTCGGCGCGATTCAGCGCACAATGCCCCCAAAGTGCATCCATAGCCCGCACCAGATGGTCGATCTGCCGCGAATCGTGCACCGGCGAGGGCGTGAAGCGCAGGCGTTCCGTGCCACGCGGCACGGTGGGGAAGTTGATAGGCTGCACGTAGATACCATAGGTTTCAAGCAGCATATCAGACAGCATCTTGCAATGCACCGGATCACCGACATGGACCGGCACGATATGGCTGCCATGGTCGATGATCGGCAGACCCAACCCCTTGAGCCGGGTTTTCAGAATGCGGGCATGAAGTTGCTGGGAATCGCGCAGATGCTGCGCGGTCTTGAGGATGCGGACGGATGCCGCCGCACCGGCCGCCACGGCGGGCGGCAAAGACGTGGTGAAGATGAAACCCGGCGCATAGGACCGGATCGCATCCACCATGCGGGCCGAAGCAGCGATGTATCCGCCGAACACGCCATAGGCCTTGGCCAGGGTGCCGTTGATGATGTCGATGCGATGCATCTGGCCATCGCGTTCCGCGACCCCTGCCCCGCGCGGGCCATACATGCCCACGGCGTGAACCTCGTCGATATAGGTCAGCGCGTTGAATTCCTGTGCCAGATCGCAAATCGCGGCGATCGGGCCGAAATCGCCGTCCATCGAGTAGATCGATTCAAAGGCGATCAGCTTTGGCGCGGCGGGATCATCCGCCGCCAGCAATGCGCGCAGATGGGCCAGATCGTTATGGCGGAAGATACGCTTTTCGCCGCCCCCGCGACGGACGCCTTCGATCATGGACGCATGGTTGAGCGCGTCGGAATAGATAATAAGTCCGGGAAAGATGGACCGCAGCGTCGAAAGCGTGGCGTCATTTGCGATATAGGCGCTGGAGAAAACCAGCGCGGCCTCTTTGCCGTGCAGATCGGACAGTTCTGCCTCAAGCTGCTTGTGATAGACCGTCGTGCCGGAAATATTGCGCGTGCCGCCCGATCCCGCGCCCGTGGCATCGAGCGCCTCGTGCATGGCGGCCAACACTTCGGGGTGCTGCCCCATTCCCAGATAATCGTTGCCGCACCAAACGGTTATGTCGCGTTCCGTGCCGTCGGGGCGGCGCCAGACTGCCTGCGGGAAATGGCCCTTGCGGCGCACGATATCGATGAAGGTGCGATAGCGCCCTTCGTCGTGCAGACGTTGCAGGCTGGCATCCAGCGCAGCTTGGTAATCCATCGCGTCTCCTATCCGGCGGTGCGTTTCGCCGTCCTCAGTGCGCTTGTCCCGGGAAAGGCCTGATCTGGCGGCGGCCCGGAATAATTGCGTCAGTCGTTGCTATAGCCATGGTCGGTAAACCCGGCCTTACCCTTGATATGGATCAAAGCGGCCATGATTCACCCCGGATTTGGTGGACCTGTTGCCGCAGTCAGTCTGCGATGGCAACGGTGCAATCCGTCGCGGCTTGTTGTTTGGCGGCACAGGCGGCGACCGCCTCATCCCCGGATGCACCCAAGCCCCAGGCACCCGTTGCCGCCGAAATGGCCAATGCGCCGCCCGTGTAGTTCGCGAAATCGGTGGTCGCGGACATGGACAATTGCAGGGGCCGCGCCTCCCATCCTTCGGGGCGGACAAGCGCCACGATGACACAATCGGCAGCACCTTTCTTCTTGGCGTTGCATTCGCCAAGAGCGGCGGTGCTGGCCGCTTCGATCGTGTGGTGATTGGCTGCGGCGATGGTGGCTTCGGACATCAGCCCCTCATCGGGGGAAATGGCGATTGCGGCGTAATAGGGTTGGTCCTGCGCGACCATGGCCAGCATCTTGGCCTCGTCCTTGGCCAGCACGCCCTGCCCGTTGATTTCCACCTCGGCCGGGGCCGGGGCGAAGAGAAGGCTCGCCGCCTCATCGCCCGTGATGCTTTGGGCAAGCGCGGGAAAGCCAGCTAGGGACAGAGTGAGCACCAGGGATGACAATCGGGACATGGCAGGTTCCTCATCGGATGACGGGGTTGTTTTAGCCTGTCAGGCCGGGTCTGGACAGGGGCAGAAGTGTTGATAGGGTCGCGGCGCGTATCACATTCAGGAGACAGCGCCATGAGCCTTGATGCCGTTCTTGCCCGCATTGACGCGGACCTGCCACAGGCGCTGGAGCGGTTGATGGAATTGCTGCGCATTCCGTCCATCTCGACCGATCCCGCCTTCAAGCCCGATTGTGCACGCGCAGCGGATTGGCTGGTGGCGGATTTGCAAACGCTGGGGTTTACGGCGGCAAGCCGTCCGACACCGGGGCATCCGATGGTGGTGGGGCACGGGGGCGAAGGCGGACGTCACCTGTTATTCTACGGGCACTACGACGTGCAACCCGTTGATCCGCTGGAGCTTTGGGCGCGTGACCCGTTCGACCCGCAGGTTGAGGATACCCCCAAAGGCAAGGTCATCCGGGCGCGGGGATCGTCGGATGACAAGGGGCAGTTGATGACCTTCCTTGAGGCCTGCCGGGCCTGGAAGGCGGTGCATGGCAGCCTGCCCGGCAAGTTGACGATCTTTCTGGAAGGTGAAGAGGAATCGGGTTCGCCGTCGCTGATCCCCTTCCTGCGCGAGAATGCCGCCGAGTTGCGCGCCGATCTGGCGCTGATTTGTGATACGGGGCTGTTCGAGGATGCGGTGCCTGCGATCACGACCATGCTGCGCGGGCTTTGCAAGGCGGAATTCACCGTACGTGCCGCAAGCCGCGATCTGCATTCGGGCATGTATGGCGGGTTGGCGCGCAACCCGATTCACGTGCTGACCCGGTTGCTGGCGGGGCTGCATGATGCAGAGGGGCATGTGCAAGTGCCCGGATTCTATGACGATGTTGCCGAACTGCCCGATGCGTTGCGCCAGCAGTGGCAGGCCTTGGCCTTTGACCATGGCAAGTATCTGGGGGATGTCGGGCTGTCGCTGCCCGCGGGTGAGGTGGAGCGGACGCCGCTGGAAATGATCTGGTCGCGCCCAACCGCCGAGGTGAACGGCATCTGGGGCGGATATACCGGTGCGGGTTTCAAGACCGTGTTGCCGAGCGAGGCCCATGCCAAGGTGAGCTTTCGGCTGGTGTCGAAACAGGATCCGGAGAAGGTGCTCAAGTCCTTTAGATCATGGGCAGAATCCCAAATTCCGGCAGATTGCGAGATCATCTGGCATGACGGGATCGAAGGGTCGCCCGCATCAGTGATGGAGATCGGCGATCCGGCGTTCGAGGCGGCGCGGCAGGCGCTGACCGATGAATGGGGCCGCGCGGCGGCCTTTGTGGGATCGGGCGGGTCGATCCCGATTGCGGGGTATTTCAAGACGGAACTGGGGATGGATGCCATGCTGATCGGCTTTGGTCGGGATGACGACCAGATCCACAGCCCCAATGAGAAGTATGATCTGGAGTGCTTCCACAAGGGCATCCGGTCCTGGGCCCGTGTTCTGGCGCGACTGCAATGAGCGTGGATATCCGCGATGCAACCCCTGCGGATGAGGCGGGTTGGCGCAGCTTGTGGCAGCAATACCTTGATTTCTATGAGGTTGTGCTGAAGCCAGAGGTCACCGCTGCCACTTGGGCGCGGCTGATGGACCCCGCCTCGCCGGTCAAGGCGCGGCTGGCTTTTGTGGATGGAGAAATGGTGGGGTTTGCCATTCACTTGCACCACCCGTCGACATGGGTGATCGGTGAGGATTGCTATCTGGAAGACCTGTTCCTTGCGCCTGCGGCGCGGGGCAAGGGCGTGGGGCGGGCGCTGATCGAGGATCTGAAGACGCTGGCGCGGGGCAAGGGATGGCAGCGGCTGTATTGGCACACGGATGAAGACAACATCGTGGCGCGGCGGCTGTACGACCGCTTTGTCGAGTCAGACGGGCATGTGCGGTATCGGCTGACGTTGTAGGGCGTTCTGGGGGTTAATCACCCGCCTTTTCAGCGTTTTACGCGAAATCGGCTGTGCAGCGGCCGGTGCAGACGCCTGTGCAGACAAGCGTTTGCACGCAGCGAACGGTCCTAACGGTTAACCTTAACCGGTTGTTCATGACCGACTCAGCGCCAACCGCGCCAGTTTGGCGATCAGCAAAAGCCAAGGAAGGGTGTGGAAGGCGAGATCGAAGATGTCCATGGGGCGAAGAGGGATGCCCGCCACCAGCATCTTGAACTTTTCCCAGATATGCGGTTCCGGGAAGAACGGGGCGAGGCCCAGCGTGAACGCGCCGACAAGGGCTAGGGTCAGGGGGATGCGGTCGAGGAATGACATTGACGCCTCCGGTTTTACGGAAGCCCTATCACATATTCATTATTCTGCATCTGTGGTGAAATGGCGCGGTTGACGGGGCTCGAACCCGCGACCCCCGGCGTGACAGGCCGGTACTCTAACCAACTGAGCTACAACCGCGCATTTAAACGTTCGGGGTCGGGCGGATGGCGCGGTTGACGGGGCTCGAACCCGCGACCCCCGGCGTGACAGGCCGGTACTCTAACCAACTGAGCTACAACCGCACTCGACCGCCCGGTTCCCCGAACGTGGGGTGGGTATTACGGAAGGGCGCGGGTGGCGTCAAGCGACCTTTGGAAAATAATCCGTGGCCGATGGAGAGGGCGAAATTTGGCGCAAATTTCGCGTCGATTTCTGCACGCAGAAATCGGATGCGCCTCTCCCGAAGGGCGCACGGAATTTGCGCCAAATTCCGGCGCGGTTTTTGCGTCAAAAACCGCTTTGCCAAACGGCAGTTACGGAGCGGGGATGAATTCCGCGTTGTCATCGGGCGGCAGGCGGAAGCGGCCATGCGCCCAATCGCCTGCGCGCCACGCCTCTTTCGCGGCGTCGATGCGTTCTTTCGACGAGGCCACGAAGTTCCACCAGATGTGGCGCGGGCCATCCATCGTAGCCCCGCCCAGCAGCATCAGCCGCGCCCCCTGCCCGCCTGCGCGCACCGAGATGCGGTCGCCCGGACGGAAGACGAGCATCTGGCCTGCGGGAAAGGTCTGGCCGCCCACAGTCACCTCACCCGCCAGAATGTAGATGCCGCGATCTTCGTGGTCGTCGGGCAGCGGAATGGCGGCGCCGGGATCGAGGGTGGCATCGGCATAGAACACCTCGGACGGGGTATCGACCGGCACGCGTTCGCCCCAGGCATGGCCCAAGATCAGGCGGACGGTTTTGCCTTCGCCTTCCAGTTCCGGCAGCAGGCTGCCCTGGGCATGGACAAAGGCTGCGGGGTCGTCTTCGTTCTTTTTCGGCAAGGCGAGCCAGGTTTGCAGGCCGAACATGGTATGCGGCTGGCTGCGCAGCGGGCCATCGGTGCGTTCGGAATGGGTGATGCCATGGCCTGCCATCATCAGGTTGACTGCACCCGGTTCGATCCATTGATCGGTGCCCAGACTGTCACGGTGGTGCAGGCGGCCCTTGAGCAGATAGGTGACGGTGGCCAGCCCGATATGGGGATGGGGGCGGACGTCGATCCCCTGCCCTGTCAGGAATTCAGCCGGGCCCATTTGATCGAAGAAGATGAAGGGGCCCACCATCTGGCGCTCCACCGAGGGAAGTGCTCGGCGCACCTCGAACCCGCCAAGATCGCGGGCGCGCGGGACGATGACAGCCTCGATCGCATCGACGGCATCGCCAATGGGGATGGACGGGTCTAGGGCGGGGTTCCAGCTCATGGCAGCCTCCGGGCTTTGCTTGGGTCCAATGTAGGGGAATGCAGAGGCCGGGTCACCCGCCGCAGGCGCGCGCGGGTTGTGCAGGCTGGCACAGGCGCGCCGGGGGTGGCATGATGGGGGCATGGTGAACCGGATAGATCAGCAGCGCCCAGATGCGCCGGATATGGCGGGCTATGGCCCGCATGGCGTGGGCTGGCAGGACTGGGAGATGGAGACGCCGCCTGTGGTCGATGTGGTGGTGACAGGGGACGGGCCTGAACAGTTTGCCCCCCGGCGGCTGCGCTGTGCGGTGTGGTATCCGGCGGCACCGGGCGGGGTGGCGGTGACGCTACGCAGCCGGTTGCGCGATGGGCGGCAGGAGGCGGATCTGCAGGGGCGGGCCGTGGCAGGGGCGCAGCCTGTGGCGGGGCGGTTTCCGCTGGTGATCCTGTCGCATGGCTGGCCGGGGAACCGCTTCCTGATGGCGCATTTGGGCGAAGCGCTGGCCTCGCGCGGTTTCTTTGTGGTGGCGCCGGATCATCAGGGCAGCACCTATGAAGACCGGCTGGACGGGCGGGCGGATTTCGGGATCACGCTGGTGCATCGGCCGCTGGATCAGCGGTTCCTGATCGCGGCGGCGGTGGAGGCCTTTGCCGATCGGGTGGATGGAAGCCGCGTGGCCGTGGTGGGCTATTCCATGGGGGGCTATGGCGCGCTGGTGTCGGCAGGGGCGGGTCTGTCACCGATGGGGCTGAATTGGCCCGGTGGCGCGCGCGGCGATCTGATGGCCCGTCACGCCGAGGGGGCGGCGCTGCCGGTGGCAGGGTTGCGCGCCATTGTGGCGATTGGCCCTTGGGGCGCGCAGCACGGGTTCTGGACCGACGCGGCGCTTGCCGCGATCCGGGTGCCGATGCTGGTGATCGGCGGGGATCAGGACGGGATATCGGGCTATGCCGATGGCATCCGGCGGGTGTTCACGCAAGCCACGGGCTGTGACCGCTGGCTGCTGACGTTTCAGGGCGCGGGGCACAATGCGGCGGCCCCTATCCCTGCCCCGCGCGAAAGCTGGGCCATGGTGCCTTGGCTGGAATTCGCGCCGTTCGAGCATTATGCCGATCCCGTCTGGGACAGCGTGCGCATGAACAACATCGCGCAGCATGTGGTGGCGGTCTTTCTGGACCAATCCCTGTGCGGGGCCGATCAGGCGGCGCGGTTGGCCCCGTTTGAAGGTGGGCGGCCTGCGGGGTTTATCGAGGCGGGCGCGCCGGGGCTGCGGTTGGAGCGGTTGTCAAAAGGGTGATCACCCGTCGCGGCGCAGGATCACATCAAGCCGGTCGAGGAAGAGCGCGGCGTTGTCTTCGGAAAAGACCAGCGGCGGGCGGATCTTGAGGGTGTGGCCTTGTGGGCCGGTTGCAGAGATCAGGATGCGGGCCTCGCGCAGGGCGTTGACGAGGCGGCCCGCGCGGGCGCGGTCCGGCCTGCCATCGGTGACGATATCGACAGCGAGGAAGAGGCCGGCGCTGCGAATGTCGCCCAAGGCGGGGTGACGGGTGGCAAGCGTTTCAAGCCCCGCGCGGAAGGTGGCGCCGACGCGGGCGGCGTTTTGCATCAACCCTTCCTCTTCGATCACCGAGAGCACCGCCATCGCGGTGGCGGCGGCGACGGCATTGCCGCCGAAGGTGTTGAAATAGCGCGCCTTTGCGCCGAATTCGGCGATCACATGGGGTTGCAGGACAAGGCCCGCGACGGGGTAGCCATTGCCCATCGGCTTGCCCAGCGAGACCATGTCGGGGGTCACACCGTGGCGCTGAAAGCCCCACATATGCCCGCCCGTGCGGCCAAAGCCGGGTTGAACCTCATCAGCCAGAAACAATCCGCCTGCGGCGCGGATGGCGGCGGCGGCGGGGGCGAGAAAGCCGGGGGGATCGGTGAAAAGACCGTCGGAGGAGAAAACGGTGTCGACGATCAGCAGCGCGGGGCGGATGCCGTGGCGGATGAGGTCGTCGATGGCGGTCTGAACATGGGCGGTGAAAGTGGTGGCGGGGTCGCCGTGGCGGGCATCGGGGGCGGGGATGGTGCGGACATGCGCGCCGAGCGGGACGCCGGGGCCGAGGGAGGGGGAAAACTCGGCCACCGATGCCGTGACGCCGTGATAGGCGTTTTCCGTGACGATGATGCCGGTGCCGCCCGTGGCCGCGCGGGCAAGGCGCAGGGCCAGATCATTCGCCTCGGACCCGGTGCAGGTGAACATGACATGGGCCAGATCGGGCGGGAAATGCGCCAGCAGCCGTTCGGCAAATTCCAGCACGCCATCATGCAAATAGCGGGTATGGGTGGCCAGTGTTGCCGCCTGTTCGGCCATGGCGGCCACCACGCGGGGGTGACAATGGCCGACCGAGGCCACGTTGTTGTAGGTGTCCAGATAGGCGTTGCCTTCGGGATCATACAGCCAGACGCCCTGCCCCCGCAGCAGATGGACGGGGGTTTCGTAGAACAGCCGATAGGCCGGGCCCAGCAGATGCTGGCGGCGATCAACCATCGCGGCTTCGGTCGGGCCAAGGTTGCCCGCGCCGGGGACAAAGGCATTTGGCATGGGATCGCGGGTCATGGGGCATCCATCGGGGTGAGGCGCGCGAGGGCGCGGGACAGGGCTTCGGGGCCGGTCTTGGCCAAGGCGGAGAGGCCCTGCGCGGCAGAGGGGAAGTTGCGCAGGATATAGGGCGCGTTTTCCGGGTAACGGGCGGCACGGAAGCTGGTGATGGCGAGCGTTGTCACCATGCGCGCAGCGACGAGATCGGGGAGAACGGTGATCTCAGCGGCGGTCAGCGGGTATTCTGTTGCCCAAGCGGCGGCAAAAGCGGCCAGCGATGCGGCGGGATCGGCGGGATCAAGGCAATAGGCGGCGGCGATGGCCAGATCGCAGACCATCGGCGTGAGAACCATGTCGCCGAAATCAAGGATGCCCGTCACATGATCGGGCGCGGCGGGATCGCCCAGCAGGTTGTGCGGGTTCAGATCGCCATGGATGACCTGCCAGCGCAAGGAGGGCAGCGCAGGAGCGACACGCGTATCGAAACGATCGAGCGTTGCGGTGGCAACGGCGCGCAAGGCAGGATCAGAGATATGAGGCAAGAGCGGGCGCAGCTGGGCCGCGCGTTTGATGTCCCATTGCAGGCTGTGATCGGCAGCGGGATCGCTGAACCCCTGCATCGCCCGCGCCAGCCGCGCGCCAAGCCGTGCGACGCCTGCGGCCTGCAACGGGCTGGGCGGCAGGGTGGCCAAGGGCGCGCCATCAAGCCAGGTGAGAACGCGCATCAGATGGCCGGAGGGCAGGATGACGTCTTCCGCGCCATCGCGGGTGGTCACCACATGCGGGATGGGCAGGGTTGGATCGCAGGCGGCGGCATGGCGCAGGGCGCGGGTCTGAAACCGCGTCATGGCATGGGGTTCGGCTAGATTGGCGATCTTGACCACAAAGCGGCCATGCGGCGCATCAAGCCGGTGGTTCAGGTCGCGTTCCGAGGTCAGTGGCGAAAGATGGCCCGACAGGCCCCAATGGGCCGCCAGCCAGCCTGCGACGGTTTCGGGATCAAAGACGGGAGGACGGCTGTCCAGAAGAGGGCTGATCGAGGAAAGGGTCATGAGCCAGCCAAGGGTTCGCCTGCACGGATGCCGTTGGTGGAGTATCATCCCGTCTGTCGGGAAAGATAAAGGGGCAAAGGGAGCGCGGCTAACTTGTAGGGGGCCGGGACGGACTGGCGGCGCGTCTGACAGGGTGCGTGGTGGGTGGTGAGGGACTCGAACCCCCGACATTCTCGGTGTAAACGAGACGCTCTACCAACTGAGCTAACCACCCCGGCACGCCACTTGCGCGCTTTTAGGCGTTTTCGCTGGCGGGTCAAGGGCCCAGAAGCCGCCCCCACCAAGGGCGAAGCGCGACAGAGTGGCGTCTTAGCCCCGGCCTTCCAGCGCGGGCTCTGGCCGTTCGCCCTGCCCCCGGTCCCAGTCCAGCGCCTTTTGGCGCATCGTATCCAGCACGGGAAACGGGGCCGCGTCGAGCAGGGCCAGCGCCTGAAGCGGGCGGGTGACGACCTCGCAGCACAGATCGGCGCTGTCATCGGTGAGGGAGGGATGAAGGGAGAGGTCGAGCGGCTCCGCCTCGGTTATGCCAAAGGCGGCGTAGTGATCCGAGAATTTTGTGCCATCACCCGGGATCTGGGTGTCGGAACTGCTGAACACGGCGCGGCGCGTTGGGATGCCATAGGCATGCGCCACGACCAGACCATGCAGCGAGGTGGAGATGATCGCTGAACAGCTGGTCAGGGCGGCAATGAAATCTTCGATGTCGCGATAGCCGATCCGATCCAGCCCGATTTCGATGACATCGCCCGATATCTCCAGCGGGTGGGCCTTGTGCGTGTAATGCCGGATGATCCCAAGCCGATGGCGTTTGCGCGCGGCGGGCCGGATGAGCGGCAGGAGCATCGCCGGATCGCCATAGATTTCTGGCGCTTCGCCGCCGCTTTGCAGCACAAGCTGGCGCGTCAGCGGGCCGCGGACCGCATGATATTGGGCCTGGGCCGAGAGTGTATCGGTCATGCGGGGTGTGCCGGAACCCCAGACCTGCGTGCCTTCGCGGGCGAATTTGATGACCGACCCGATGGCAAGGATGCCATCGCCCTTTGGCACGAAACGGGGGGGAAGGCCGCTGAGTTTTTCCACGATATAGGGGTTCAGGATATCGCCCAAATTGCCAGGATAGGGTTGTTCCATCCACCACAATGCGGGGCGTTGATCCGGGGTCAGCCCCATCGCCAGCGCACGCTTTTCCAGATCAAGGCGGAAGCTGCGACTGCGGTGATAATCGGCATGGCTGCCGGACCGGGCGAGCCTGCGCAAACCCAGACCCGCTGCCGGAAAGTTCTCATCGGCGAGATTGGCCTCGATCGCCAGCACCTGCGCTTCGGGCGGTCCGTCGCGCATATCGAAAGCGCTGCGCAGGCATTGCAGCGTTGATTTCGGCTTGTTCACGCGCAGGAAGAAATCCGCCGCAATCAGCGCCGTGTCCTTGTGGGCGGGGTCCAGCCGCAGGGCCGCGCGCAGGATCGCCTCGGCCTCGTCGCGGCGGGCGCGTTTGACGGCGAGGCGAAAGTGCCGGATCAGCGTAGCGCGGTCGCGACCGAGGGTGAAGGCTTCGGCATGGTGCTGTTCGACCTTGTCGACAAAGGCCCCGACATTGCCGCTGGCCCCGTGCAGGAAGACGGCGCGCGTGTTGCGATCGGCCTCATCCTGCGAAAAGGACACGAGATCGTGGCTGAAGAGATGGATGCCAAGGCCCGGCTCAAAGGAGCGGAACGCTTCTTCAAGGAAATAGTCGTCGGTGCCATTGATGGTGGAGGTTCGCTCCAGCATGGCCAAGTGATCGACGAAGGCCCGGCAGCGTTTCGTACCGGTGAAATGCAGGAAACCGGGGTGGAAGCGGCGGCCAAAAAGGGCGGGGTCAAATTCGCGGAAGCTTTTGAAATTGCGCGGGAACGCGCCGAAATCATAGCCGAGCCCCGCGCTTGCGACCGGGGCGGGGCCGAACACATGGAGCGGCGGCCGCAGAATGCGCGTGTCAACATCCACCCAGAGAATGCCCTTCGGGTGCTTGTCCAGCATGTATTCATAGAACGGGATTTTCAGGCGGCAAATATCGGACCAGTCCAGCTCGTCCGGTTTTTCGAGATGGACGATATCGTGGCGCAGGCCCAGACGAACGCAATCTTCAATCAGCGCGGCAGCCGCCCGATGATAATACTCTGCCCCTGAATAGAAGCTGACGACAGTCGGCACTGATGACACGGCAACACCACATTTAGCACGGGTTTTCTTAGGGCCTGCCTGTGGGACTGTCGAGAAAATTCAGCCTGGACAGGCAAAAGCGGCTTGCTTCCAAAAAGGCGATGCGGCACCACCAATCGGTGGTTGGTGTTTGTGGGACGATGAGTATGAGTGAAACTGGTTTCAAGCTGTTTGACAACAGCGATCTGGTGCCGCGCGAGTGGCTTTCTGAAAACGAAGCGAAACACGGTGAGCGGTTCCGGGTGTTCAACCCGACGATCACCGCGGTCGATGGCGGCTACGCGATGTGTTACCGCGTGGTGCAGGATGGATCTGCCCATCGCTGGCTTGCGACATGCAGACTCGACGCGGAATTCAACATCCTTGCCGATAGCGTCACCCCCCTTTCGGACCATCTGCGCTTTGCCGAAGAGGACAGTCTGAACGAACGGGCGCTGACCTGGCACGCTGATCCGCGCTATTTCACGCTGAAGGGGCGGCTTTTCCTGTCCTGGAACGACGGGGCGAACCGGCCGGGCAACAACCAGTTCCTGATGGAGATGGACGCGGGCGGCCTGCTGCCAGCAGGAAAGGCGCGGGTGATGAATTGCGTGCCGCGCCGCGAGGTCGAAAAGAACTGGATGCTGTTCGACCACGATGGCGCGGTCTATGCCACCTATTCGATCGCGCCATTCTCTGTGCTGCAATTCGATCTTGATCAGCCGGATCGGCTGGATGGCCGCTTTGTTTCCCTTGGCGGTTGGCAAACCGATTATGAAACTTTCTACGGGGTGCTGCGGGGAAGTGCGCAGCCCATTCGGATCGACGACCGTTTCCTGACGCTGGCGCATTCCAGTTTCAAATCCACTTCCGGCCGTGTCTATTGCGCCTGCTTCTACAGTTTTCCGGCTGCCATGCCCTTTCGCGTGTCGGCGGCAACGGCGCAACCTTTCGAACTTCCCAATCCGAAGGGCGAGACCTTTGAAATGCCGCGGCTGAATGGTGAGGTGGCCGAAGTCGTCTATCCTTGCGGGATGGTCGTGGCAGGCCGCGACTTGGTGATCTCATACGGGATCAATGACGAAAGCTGCGCCATTGCGGTGGTGCCGACGGCAGCCGTCGAGACAGCGTTGGAGCAGGTGGAGAGCGGCGTTGCCGTGGCCAGCCTGTCCCGCTTCATGCAGCCGACCGCAGTGCCGCAAGACAGCGACTATGCAACGGCGCAGACGACGGCCCCGATCCCGCTGATGTGGTGGGATTGCCTTGGCAAAAAGTTCGATGGCAGCATCGGAAACCGCAAGTTTAAGACCGGAAATTTCGGCGATATCGCGAGCCGGGATATCGTCGAGGCGCTGCTGGGACGCCCGACAGAGGCGACCACGGGCGGGAAGCGCAAGCTGATTTCCATCGGGTCGGTCATTCACACGGCATCACAGGGTGACATCATCTGGGGATCCGGGATGAAGGGCACCAAGATGATGCTGAATGAAAATGTGAAGGAGTTGAGCGTCCATGCCGTGCGCGGGCCATTGACGCTGGATATGGTGCGCCGGCATGGGATCGACATTTCCAAGGTCAACCACCTGTTCGATCCGGGCTGTCTGATCCCGCATCTGTTTCCCGATCACGTTGCCCGTGCGCGCGAGGGCGCGAAGAAGGGTGGCTATCGCATCATCCCGCATTACCGCGATGACATGGTGCTGCGGCGCAAGCATTACCGGCATGGTCAGCATTTCGTATCCGTCGATTGCACCCCGCTGCAGATGATCGATGCGATCATCGGCGCAGACCGGGTGGTGTCGAGTTCCCTGCATGGCCTGATCTTTGCGGAAAGCCTTGGCATTCCGGCTTGCTGGCTTGCGCCCGTGGGTGGGGAGGATGATCTGAAATACTATGATTATTACTTTGGCACCGGGCGGTTTGCCGTGAAGCGGTTCGACGATCTGGAAGAGGCGCTGCGGGCCGAACCGATGCCGCTGCCCAAATACGAGTTCCAGAGTTATGTCGACAGTTTTCCGACGGCGGAGGTCTTGCGTCTGGGTGCATCGGGCGTGGCGATAGGGACGACGGTTGCCTTCGCACAGTTCGAAGAAAGCGCCCATCGTCGCCACTTCTCTTTCCTCGATCTGGGACATGAAGGGTCGGAAGGGATCTGGGGAACGGCCAAGTTTTCCCGGCTGCGTACAAACGTGCTGACGCCGAATGCAGGCAGCGTGGTCGCGAATATGTTGCTGCGCCCGTTCAACCATGCGGATTTCCTGCGTCCGCAAGCGATTGGTATCAGCATCAATGGCGGACCCGTCACCGAAGTGGAATGGGCAAAGGGCGAGACGGACGAGGTCGAGGTCAGCATTCCCTTTGCCGGTGAGGAGTATGAAACGCCGGTCGAGATCATCTTTCAAGCGCGGAATTGCCGGTCACCGAAAAGCCTGGGCATCCCGTCGATCGAAGCGCCGATCACCTTTTGCCTGAAGTCGTTGAGCTTTCATCGGGCGGT
Organism: Paracoccaceae bacterium; assembly: GCA_022843025.1. Classification (GTDB taxonomy): domain Bacteria; phylum Pseudomonadota; class Alphaproteobacteria; order Rhodobacterales; family Rhodobacteraceae; genus Paragemmobacter. The sequence goes on from JALHOL010000006.1 coordinate 97,234, forward strand.
CTGAACAGCGCGCGATGCAGGTGTGGGGTCACCCGGCCTGCATCCGCGATACCGGCTTTGCACGGCCACAAAGCAAAACGCCCCGGGCAATCCCGGGGCGTTTTGTTTGAATGATGGTGGGCGATAACGGATTTGAACCGCTGACATCTTCGATGTGAACGAAGCGCTCTACCGCTGAGCTAATCGCCCGGTGCCGGGGTGTTTAGTCGTCTTCGCCGACCTCTGCAAGGGCCTGTTTGCCCCCTTTTGGCGCATTCTTTGACCCGGCCCCGCGCAGGCGGACGGTGGTCATCTGATCGGCACCTTCGCCCTTTTGCCGGGCCACGCGGGCGCGTCCAAAGGGGGGGATATTCAGGGATTCACCCTTTTGCAGCGCCTCGCCCATAGCGGCGAGGGTGGCTTCGACGATCTCTTTCACGCCGCCCTTTTTCTTTCCGTCAAGCGCGGCAACCACACGGGCCACGAGTTCCTTTTTCTTCAACTGGGGAGCGGTAACGCGCGCCTGCTTTTCTTCGGGCATGGCCGGGGTGAGGATGATTTCGGCCATGGATTCGGACGCTGCTTCCGGTGCCACGGATTTGGGCGCGGCGACGGTGGCCTTGGGCGCGGCTTTGGCCATGGGCTTGGCCACCTTGGGGCCGGCCTTGGCGGCGGGTTTTGCCGTGGCGGAGGATTTCCGTGCGTCTGGTTTCTTGGCGGAACTGATGGCCATTACTCTACTGCCCTGTTGCTGGTCGGGAACCGACCTCGTTGCGATTGTGCATAGGTTATCCAGCTTGGCCGCGCATTTCCACCTTTGCGGTTGCACGGGGATGCGAATTTTCAAGCCGTGGGGCGGAATGGCAAAGGGGCGCAGCCTGTGCTGCGCCCCCTGCCCTGTCATGTCGCCAGCTTGGCCTTAATGCGCGACCTGCGCACGCGAGGCATCGGCGGCGGCGGCGCGGGCTGCGGCGGCTGCTTCTTCTGCCGCCTCATCCCATTCCACCGGTTCCGGGGCACGCACCAAGGCCAGTTTCAGCACCTCTTTCACGTGGGACACGGGAATGATGGTCAGGCCTTCGCGGACATTGGCCGGGATTTCGGTCAGGTCCTTGGCGTTTTCTTCCGGGATCAGCACTGTCTTGATCCCGCCACGCAGGGCAGCGAGCAGCTTTTCCTTCAGCCCCCCGATGGCCAGCGCGTTGCCGCGCAGGGTGACCTCGCCGGTCATGGCGATGTCCTTTCGGACCGGGATGCCCGTCAGCACCGACACGATGGAAGTGACCATGGCAAGCCCGGCCGAGGGGCCGTCCTTGGGCGTGGCGCCTTCGGGAACGTGGACGTGGATGTCGATGGCTTCGAATTTCGGCGGCTTCACCCCCAGTTCGGGGCTGATGGAGCGGACGTAAGACGCCGCCGCCTCGATCGATTCCTTCATCACGTCGCCGAGTTTACCGGTCGTCTTCATCCGGCCCTTGCCGGGCAGCTTGAGCGCCTCGATCGACAGAAGGTCACCGCCGACCGATGTCCAGGCCAGACCGGTTACGACACCGACCTGATCTTCCTTTTCGGCCAGACCGTAACGGAAGCGTTTCACGCCCAGATATTCTTCAAGCCTTTCGGGCGACACCTCGACGGCCTTGCCCTTTTTCTTGACGATCTCTGTCACGGCCTTGCGGGCCAGTTTGGCGATTTCGCGTTCCAGATTCCGCACCCCCGCCTCACGCGTGTAGGTGCGGATCATTTCCGTCAGCGCGGCGTCGGTGATGGCAAATTCACCCTTGCGCAGGCCATGATTGGCGATCTGCTTGGGGATCAGGTGCTGCTTGGCGATTTCGCGCTTTTCATCCTCGGTATACCCGGCGAGCGAAATGATCTCCATCCGGTCCAGAAGCGGGCCGGGCATGTTGTAGGAGTTCGCCGTGGTGATGAACATCACGTTGGACAAATCGTATTCCACCTCGAGGTAGTGGTCGACGAAGGTAGCGTTCTGTTCGGGATCGAGCACCTCGAGCATTGCGCTTGCCGGGTCGCCACGGAAATCCTGACCCATCTTATCGATTTCATCGAGCAGGATGAGGGGGTTCGTGGTTTTCGCCTTTTTCAGCGCCTGGATGATCTTGCCGGGCATGGAGCCGATATAGGTGCGCCGGTGGCCACGGATTTCGGATTCATCGCGCACACCGCCCAGCGAGATGCGGATGAATTCGCGCCCCGTTGCCTTGGCAACCGACCGACCGAGCGAGGTTTTCCCCACGCCGGGCGGGCCGACGAGGCAGAGGATCGGGCCCTTGAGTTTCGCGCTGCGCGCCTGCACCGCCAGATATTCGACGATGCGTTCCTTTACCTTGTCCAGACCGTAATGGTCCTTGTCGAGAACCTCTTGCGATTTGAACAGGTCTTTCTTGACGCGGGATTTCACGCCCCACGGCACACCCAAAAGCCAATCCAGATAGTTGCGCACCACCGTGGCCTCGGCCGACATGGGCGACATGGATTTCAGCTTTTTCAGCTCGGCATCCGCCTTTTCGCGGGCCTCTTTGGACAGCTGGGTCTTGCGGATGCGATCCTCAAGTTCGGCGATTTCGTTCTGGCCTTCTTCGCCATCGCCCAGCTCGCGCTGGATCGCCTTCATCTGTTCGTTCAGGTAGTATTCCCGCTGCGTCTTTTCCATCTGGGTCTTGACGCGGGATTTGATCTTTTTCTCCACCTGCAGGACGGACATTTCGCCCTGCATCTGGCCATAGACCTTTTCCAGCCGCTCGGACACTTCGAGCGTTTCCAGCAGTTCCTGTTTCTGCCCCACCTCGATGCCCAGATGGCCGGCCACAAGATCGGCCAGACGGGCCGGTTCGCGGGTTTCGGCCACGGCGGCGAGGGCTTCTTCGGGGATGTTCTTCTTGATCTTGGCGTAGCGTTCGAATTCCTCGGCCACGGCGCGGATCAGGGCATCGACCGATGCCTTGTCGCCCAGCGTTTCCGACAGGGATTCTACGCGCGCCTCAAAGAAGCGGTCATTGGGGACGAAATCGGTGATGCGGATGCGGGTCTTGCCTTCGACCAGCACCTTGACGGTGCCATCGGGCAGTTTCAGCAGTTGCAGCACATTGGCCAGCACGCCGACACGGTAGATCGCATCGGTGCCGGGATCATCAACGGACGGATCGATCTGGCTGGAAAGCAGGATCTGGCGGTCGTCGGCCATCACCTCTTCCAGAGCACGCACGGATTTCTCGCGTCCGACAAAGAGCGGGACAATCATGTGCGGGAAGACCACGATATCGCGGAGCGGAAGCACCGGATAGCTGGGGGAGAGAATATCGCTCATCTTGTTTCCTTGTCTGGCAGGAAGGCACCGGCCCCGATCTTCGGCAGCGCTTGGCCTTCCCCTTTTGGCATCCATATCTGGTGTTCCAGCGGGGGCGAGTCAACCACGCCTTCACGTCAACTTGTCGGCAATGATGCGCCCGTGTTCGGGCAGGGGCAAGCGGGCTTTGGTCTGAGGAATGTGCCTTTCTGGTCGGGCTCGGGTGCCCTGTTGCACAGATCGTGCCGCGTTGCGCGCCAGTGCGCAGATCGTGCCGGATAAGGATCAAACGGATGGCAGATTACGCGACCCTAGGGGAAGCCATAGGCGAGATGTTTTGACCACCCGCATTGGCGTTCCCCCCTAGAGCGGTTCGATATCCCCCTCGGCCCGTTTGGCGTGGAAATCGGCGACGAAGGTGGCGAGTTGGCCGGCAGTGATGGCGTCGCGCAGGCCCTGCATGAGGTCCTGATAGTAGTGGAGGTTGTGCCACGTCATCAGCATGGAGGCGATGATTTCGCCTGCCTTGTTCACGTGGTGCAGGTAGGCGCGGGAATAGTTCCGGCAGGCGGGACAGCTGCAATCGGCATCCAGCGGGCGGGGGTCATCCTGATGGCGGGCGTTCTTGATGTTGATCTGACCGCGCCGCGTCCAGGCCTGCCCGGTGCGGCCGGAGCGGGAGGGCAGCACGCAATCCATCATGTCGATGCCACGCTCTACCGCGCCCACGATATCATCGGGCTTGCCCACGCCCATCAGGTAGCGGGGCTTGTCTTCTGGCAGGAAACCGGGGGCATAGTTCAGCACGTCGAACATGGCCTCTTGCCCCTCGCCCACGGCAAGCCCGCCCACGGCATAGCCGTCAAAGCCGATATCGATCAGCGCATGCGCCGATTCCTCGCGCAGGTCCCGCGTCACGCCGCCCTGCATGATGCCAAACAGCGCGTGCCCCGGCCTGTCGCCAAAGGCATCGCGCGAGCGTTGTGCCCATCGCATGGACAACTGCATGGATTTGGCGACCTCGGCCTCGGTCGCCGGAAGCGCCGGGCATTCGTCAAAGCACATCACGATGTCAGAGCCGAGGAGTTTCTGAATCTCCATGCTGCGTTCCGGCGACAGCATGTGTTTTGATCCATCGATATGCGAGGAGAACCGCACCCCTTCCTCGGTCAGCTTGCGCAGGCTGGCCAGCGACATGACCTGAAACCCGCCGCTGTCGGTCAGGATCGGGCGATCCCAGTTCATGAATTTGTGCAGGCCACCAAGACGCGCGATGCGTTCTGCCGTGGGGCGCAGCATCAGGTGATAGGTATTGCCCAAAAGGATGTCGGCCCCCGTGGCACGCACGCTTTCGGGCAGCATCGCCTTGACCGTGGCGGCGGTGCCCACGGGCATGAAGGCAGGCGTGCGGATGTCGCCGCGCGGGGTGGAGATAACCCCCGTGCGTGCCTTGCCATCGGTGGCCTCCACCGCAAAGCCAATTCCCGTCGCCATTGCCAACTCCTTGCAGAAAGCGGCCCCTTTTGGTTCAAAGCGAGCGGGATGGAAAGGGGGGATGCGCCTATTCCGGGTAGGGGCGCGCCGCCTTGGCCACCGCCAGCTTGCCGCCGTTCTTCTTGGCTTGTGCCGTCGCCGTCCATTCATAGCGATGAACACCATCCGGCGGGCAAGGCTGTTTGTACTTGAACTGCCCCGCCGTGATCACATCGCCCCCATCATAGGCGACGACGCCGCCACCATGGTTGAAGCCGGGAACATCGCGGTCCACCAGCTTGAAGCGGATGAAGGCCGTCCCTTCGGGCACATCCTTTACCGTGAAGGCCGGGCTGGGCACCGTTCCCGGATTGCCGCTGTTGCAGAGCTTCAGGCCATCCCAGGTGAAGCCGATCTCAAAGGCCGAAGCCGCGATTGGCATCGCAATCAGCATAGAAACAGTCATCAGGCGGGTCAGAAAGAACATGGTACACCTTTGATATGGAACGTTAACGTTGGTAGAACTGGCAAAATGAACCCCTGCCTGCCCCCTTATTGCCGCCGCCGTGCGGGCTTGCGTGGGGGTGGGATATGGCCGCTTTCCTCCAACGCGCGGCGCAGGCGGCGGATCAGGGCGTTGCGGCCACGCTGATCGGCGGTGCCGCGCAGGGCCTCATTTATATCAAGGATAACACGCGACACATCATTGTGCCAATCCATCCGCGCCACCTGTTCGGGGGCAAGGCGGGGAGGCTCTGTATTGGCGCGGCGGACAAAGCCGTTTTCCGTCAGATTGTAGCTGTCATCCAGCGCCGGCACGGCGATCCGTTCGGCCGGCACGTCGGTCAGCCGCGCGGCAAGGCCTGCCATCGCCTCTTCTTCGCCATGCACCAGAAACAGCCCGTGACGGATCGGCGCGCGCTCCATGATCCACTGCGCCAGTTCCGGGCCGTCGGCATGGCCGGAGTACAGGTCGATAGACCGGATGCGCGCGCGGACGGGGAATTCCTCGCCCTGAATGCGCACTTGCGCCACGCCATCCTGCAACAGACGGCCCAGTGTCGCCTCGGCCTGATACCCCACCAGCAAGAGCGTCGCCGCCTCGCGCGCGATCCAGTTCTTCAGATGGTGGCGGATGCGGCCGGCTTCGCACATGCCCGAGGCCGCAAGGATGATGTGAAAGCCGCGCGCGGTCGCCAAGGCGCGGGATTGCTCCACGCTTTCGGTGAAATGCAGGTGGCTGGATTTCAACCCTTCGACCAGTGCCGCGCCGTTTTCCAATTCGCGCGCGTGTTTGCGGAACAAGGCCGTGGCGCGGGTGGCCATCGGGCTGTCGACATGGATGGCGCAAAAGGGGATGTCGCCTGCCAGCATCAGGCTGGACAGATCGGCGATCAATTCCTGCGCGCGTTCCACAGCAAAGGTTGGGACCAGCAGAACGCCATCGTCGCGCCATGCCGCGCGCACCTCATCACGCAGGGTGGCGCGGCGGTGTTCGGCGCTGGCCTCGATCCGATCGGTATCGCCATAGGTGGATTCGCAGATCACATAATCGAGGTCGGACGGACCTTCCGGATCAGATTGCAGAAGTTTGGCATCCGGGCCGATATCGCCAGAGAACAGCAAGCGCAGTGGGGTGTTGGGGGCGGTCAGTTCCACCTCGATAGAGGCAGATCCCAGAAGATGCCCCGCATTCCAGAAACGCGCGCGGCAGCCCGGCACGACGGGGAACCAGCTGTCCATCTCCTGCGGGCGCAGCAGGGCCAGCGTCGCCTCGGCATCCTTACCGTCATAGATCGGGGACACATCCGCCCCGCCCCGCCGCCGGTTGCGACGGTTGAGCATTTCAACCTCGCTCTCCTGGATGTGGGCGCTGTCGGGCAGCATCACGCCGCACAGATCCACCGTCGCCGGGGTGGCGTAGATCGGGCCGGTGAAGCCGTCGCGCGCCAGTTTGGGCAGCAGACCGGAATGGTCGATATGCGCATGGGTGAGTAGGACCGCGGAAATGGCCGCGGCGTCAAAAGGGAAGGGGCGATAATTCAGGGTCTTTTCCGTCTTTGATCCCTGAAACATGCCGCAATCGATCAACACCGCGCCTGATGCCGTTTCCAGCCGGAAGCAAGACCCAGTCACCGCCCGCGCGGCCCCGTGAAACGTCAGGATCGGGTTTCGGGTCATGGCGGTATTCCCTGTGATATGGGCGCTCCGGCGCGGCGGTCAGTCGATCACGTCGAAATGCACCTCGACCGGGGTGCAATCCTTGCCGTTGATCGGGATCATGTCCTGCGGGCAGGTCGACATGACCACCACGCAATCGATCTGCGCGCGCAAAAGCACATGATCGCCGGGTTTCGACAGGGGCTCGCCCCAGGTGATGCGCCCATCAGCGGCGATGGGAATGTTCATCCACAGGTTCAAGGGCGCGGGGCATTCCGTCCGGGGAAAGCCGATCATCGCCAGCGCCGCGTGCAGGTTGTCGGTGCAATTGTCGTGATAGGTGGTGCAGCCCAGCGATTGATAGCGGTGGATGTCACAGGCGGCGATCACCGTGTCATGGCGTCCCGGCGAGGTATCTTCTTCCAGCACCAGAATGGGGCGGCGACGATTGGTGACAAGTGCATCGCCTGTGGCCGGGAAAACCGAACCGAGATTGGCATGAAGATGCTCCATTGACAGGAACTCCCCCGGGTCATCGGCGTTGAAGGCCCAGGTATCCACCACCTGCGTGCCGTGGGTGTTCACGATGCGGATCGCCTGCCCTGCCGCCAGTCTGACCGCCCTGCCCCGCCGTGCCGGAACCATTTCCATGTCTATCCCCCCGTTTCCTTCACGATGGGCGCAGGACAGGGACGATGCAAGCCCCCGCGCACAGCGCAGGTGTTGAGGGTGATTTGGGTATTTGGGCCAAGATGAATGGGCAGGATCGGCCTTTTCTTCAGCTTGGCGGCAAATACCCGCAGGGGGTGAATGGCGGCGCGGCACGCGCCGACAGAGGGGGCGGCAGGCCCCCTACCCCTGAGCCAAGCGCGGATGCGCGCAGGCGAGGCAAACGGGATGCGCGGCCCCGGAACGGGGGCGCGTGCCGGTTACTTCTTTTCTTCATCCGGTCCGGGGGTCAGGCCATAGGGCGCGACCAGACGCCAGACATGGGCAGGGATCATGTTCTTCATCCGGGCCGGAAAGGCGCGGCGCAGGTGCAGGACAGTCTCGATCGCCTTCATCTCCACCCGGGCGCGGGCAAATTCAAGGCCGCGCGGGCCGATGCGGGGTTGCAGGAAAGCCACGATGGGGCGCGCCCAATCGGGCATGGCGCGCAGCGGCATCCCGCCTGCGGCACGTTCGGTATTGGCCATGAAGCCGCGCACGGCGCCTGCGCGTTTGCCCTTGTCGGTCAGCGGCTTGACCGTCAACCGATCGGCCAGAAGGGCCAGCAGTTCCTCGCCCCGCTCGTTGCGGGTGATGACCCATTGGTCGCCGTCACCACCCATGTAGCCCACCGTGATATCGGCCAGTCGGTTGGTGTAATCGACGCAGGTCTTGCAGGTCATTGGGAAGAAATCGGCAGGCAGTTTCGACAGCGGCAGCTTCAAGAACGGCACGGTGCGCGTCGGGCGGCCATCATCATAGCGCAGTTCCACGCGGTAATCGGCGCGGAACTCCAGATAACTGATCCTGTCGGGCCGGGGGTCGATCTGGGCAAGGAAGTGGTGGAAGTTTTCAGTCGTGGTGTTGTCGGAACAGGGGGTGCCGATGACATAGATCCGCTCAAACCCCAACTCCGCCTCCAGCGCGCGCAGGGCATGGACCTGACAGGGGATGCCCACCAGCGCGATGCGGCGGTGTCCGGCCGCGGCGGCGGGTTCCAACAGGGCCAGCGTCGGGCCGAACCCCATGCGCATGCCGCGCACCTGTGCCAGTTGGGCAGGATCGGTCACGATGACGGGGAGCGGTTTCCAGCGGTCGGCCGGATCGGGCGCAGTGGCGAGAACGGCGGTGACAGCCCCGGTTTCCAGCAGGCGCGCAGCCAGCGCTGTGGTGATCCCGGTCCATTGCGCGCCAGGAAGCGGGTTTGTCATCCGCGCGCGCAGCATCTGGCGGGTGACCCCGAAGAAGGCCTCTTCGCCCTGTTCGGGCTGAGCGGTGCGGCCATGCGCTTCGGTCTCACGTCCCGGATAGTCGGGTGCGATGAACTGGCGGGCGCGGCCACAGGCCTTGCCGTCGCCCATGCGCGAGACGCCGCAATCGGTGCAGAGACCGGGGCGCGGCGCACCGCCAAGGCTGGGGGCGTATAGGCCGGGGATCGGCGGGATCGGGCCATCGGGCATGACTGTGGCTTTCGTGGGCCGAAGGGGCCCCTGTGGCAGAGGCTAGCCTGCGGCGGCGGAGTCGTCCAGAAAATGTGTCAACCTGGCGTTACAGTTTTCATTTGGACATCAGGCAAACATCGGGAAGGTCACACCCAACGACCAGGCCAGCATCAGGCCAAAGCCAAGCCCGCCCACGGCGGCAAAGCCCGTGCGCCGCCCGACCCAGCCCGCCATGGTGCCAAACAGAAGGTAGAACAGCAGGATCACCGGCAGGATGATCAGAAGGAACATCAGCCGGTCGAAGTTCAGCGCGACAGCGGCGATGAGGGACATCAGGAAAGCCCCGCGCACCAGCAGAACGCGCCAAAGGGGGGCGCGCCCGGCCTCGGTCAGCAGGGCGTCACTGAGGAAATAGGGGATGGCCCCCAGCGCCAGCCCGGCGATTACGGCGATCCGGCCCGGATGGGGCAGGAAGCTGGCGACATAGCGATCCAGCGCCATCCCGAAGGCCAGCAGCGCCGCCAGTCCGACCAGTGCGGCCATGGGCCAGATGCGCAGGGGAAACTGCCCGCGCAAGCGCCCGGCGCGGGCCAGCAGCGCCAGCGTGATGGCCCCGTAGGCCGCAAAATGCAGGGCGAGGTAGTCGGCCACCAGCACGGGCAGCACCCTTATATCAAAAGGCGCGAGGATGAGCGGCACCAACAAAGCGGGCAGAAGCGCCGCGATCAGAAAGGGGCGCAGGGGTAGGTGCGGCAAAGGCGCTGTCGGTGCGGCGGGCAAGGCGCGGGCAAGAGGCCATGCCAGCGCGGTAAGACCTGCGAGCAGCAGCAGGATCCAGCCGCCCCGCGCCTGTGCGGGTTGCGCGCCATTGCGGCCGAAGGCGGTGTCGAGCCAAGCCGTTGCTGCGTTCAGCGCGGTGGGGGCGTAAAGCACACCCACATGTTCCACAATCGGGGCGATGACCACCTGCCGGGCGGACCCATCCGTCATGGAGCCGACGACCTGCCCTTCGCCTGCCTGCGGATCGGTTAGGTGGAGGACACGCAGCGCCTCGGTCCGCAGCATCCCCTCCCATTCGCCGGTGATCATCAACAGGTTGGCGGGGCGGTCAGCGGTGACGGCCTGCGAAAAGGCCGAGACCGCCACCACCGCCTGCACGGGCGGATCATTCAGCGCGGCGCGGATGATGATGTCAGAGGCCATGGAATGGCCGAGATAGGCCAGACGCCCATCCGCGCGGGGATGGGTCAGGGCGGCGCGGGCGACGCTCCGCAACTCCTCTTGCATCAATCTTGTGGTGCCGTTGATCGTGGTCACGTCCCCCGTCATCGGGCGCGGGTTGCGGCCATGGCCCATGAAATCAAAGCTGACGACGATGTATCCGGCATGGGCCAGCGTCAGGGCAAAAGGGTCCATCAAGGGGCGCGATCCAGCAAAGCCATGGGCCACAACCACCACAGGCGCAGGATCATCGCCGGGGGCCAGATAAAGCGTCGCAGGGGGGCCATCCGGTACGGCAAAGGGGGTGATGGACAGGCCCATGCGCCCGGCCTCAAGCATCCAGACGGACAGGACGATGGCCATCACCGCCAGAATCGCCACCACTGCCCGCACGGCTTCCCCCTGCCCTGTTGCCATGCCCTCCACCTAACACAGTCCCGCACAAAGGCCACAGTTGCGAAACTGTGACCGGCGGGGGATGGACGGGGCATTGTCCCCGGCGCGGGCTGGGCTTAGGTTCCGCCGCCACAGAGTCACTCACCTTTATGGGGTTTCCCTTGCATCGCGCCCTTGCCCTTTTGTCCCTTGGCCTGCTGACCGCCTGCGGTGCATCCAAGGAGATGCAGCTTTATCCCACCACGGGGCCGCTGGCCGCGCAGGTGCCACCGCCGGTGATCCGGGCCACGGCCACCAACAGCGATGACAATTCCGGGGCGCTGAGTTTCCGCATCCCAAAGGGCGCGCGTTGCAACGGGACGTGGACCAGCGTGGCGCCCACCGTGGTGACCAAGGAACGCGGGATCAACCTGTCGATCCGCGATCTGGGCGGGCGTCTGGGGCGCGACCGGGAAACCGTGGCAGGCGTGAACTCGGGCGAGCTTTATGCCGTGTGCAAGGACGGCACCATCGTGCAGGGCACCTTTGTCATGGGCAGCGGCACGACCAGCGGCACCGGCACGGCGACCGATACGCTGGGCAACAGCTACAAGGTTCTGTTCTGATCAGCGGCGGGTGGCGAGGGCTTCGGTCAGAAGCCCCGTGACCAGATCGGGCGGCACGTCTTCGGCGACGAAGGCCTCACCAATCCCGCGCGCGAGAATGAAGCGCAGGCGGCCGTCGATCACCTTCTTGTCCTGCCCCATCAGCGCGACCAGCGCCTCGGCCCCCGGCAGATCGCCCTCGATATCGGCGAGGTCCACCTTCATGCCCATGGCGCGCAAATGGGCGCGCACGCGGCTGGGGGCTTCTTGCGCGCACAGGCCCATGCGCTGCGACAGCTCAAACGCCAAGGCGCAGCCGATGGCCACGCCTTCGCCGTGCAGCAGGCGGCTGGAATAGCCGGTGGCCTTTTCCAGCGCGTGGCAGAAGGTGTGACCCAGGTTCAGCAGCGCGCGTTCGCCTTCTTCGGTTTCGTCGCGCGACACGATCCCGGCCTTCATCTCGACCGACCGGCGCACGGCGTATTGGCGTTTGCCGGCATCAGTGGCGAGGTCGGGGGCGTTTACCTCTAGCCAATCAAAGAAGGCGGCATCGCCGAGGAGGCCGTATTTCACCACCTCACCATAGCCCGCCAGAAAATCGCGGGTGGGCAGGGAGTCGAGGACGAGAGTGTCGGCCAGCACCAAGGACGGCTGGTGAAACGCGCCGACAAGGTTCTTGCCTTGCGGGGTGTTGATCCCGGTCTTGCCGCCGACGGAACTGTCGACCTGTGCCAGCAGGGTGGTGGGGATTTGCACGAAGCGCACACCGCGCCGCAGGACGGCGGCAGCGAAGCCCACAAGATCGCCGATCACACCGCCACCAAAGGCGATGACGATATCGCGGCGTTCGACCTTTTGGTCCAAAAGCCATTCGACACAGCGGCCGAATTCGGCCCAGCCCTTGGTCTGTTCGCCCGCAGGCAGGGCAAGGGTGGCGACGGTGATGCCTTCGGATTCCAGCGCCGTGACAAGGCGGGAAAGGTGCAGCGGGGCCACGGTTTCATCGGTGACAACGGCGGCACGGCGGCGTTTCAGGAGGGGGGCGATTTCCGCGCCGGCGCAGTCGATCAGGCCGGGGCCGATCCGCACCTCATAAGAGCGGTCCCCAAGGGCCACGGGCACCACATCGACAGCCATGCTATTCCCCTTCCAGCACATCCGGGCGCTGTTTCAGCGCGGCGATCACCTTGGCGGCCATGTCGTCGATCGACAGATCGGCGGCGCTGTCCACGGTGATATCGGCAAGGCTGTAGAGCGGGACGCGCGCCTCGTAAAGCTGGCGCAGCGTTTCGCGCGGATTGGCCGTGCGCAGCAGGGGACGGGTTGATTTGTGGCGCACGCGTTGCCACAGAAGTTCCAGATCGGCGCGCAACCAGACGGCGATTCCCGCATCATGGATCAGGTTGCGGTTCACCTCGGAAAGGAAGGCCCCGCCGCCGGTGGACAGGATGCAGGGCGCGCCACGCAGCAAGCGGGCCAGCACCTCGGTTTCCCGTGCGCGGAAGAAACCTTCGCCATCGCGTTCGAATATTTCTGCGATGGAGCGGTTGGCGGCTTTGACGATCTCTTCGTCCGAATCACGAAACGCCACCGCAAGCGACTTTGCGACGGCCGTGCCGACCGCTGTCTTGCCCGCCCCCATCATGCCGACCATAACGACCGTCTTCTTCAGCCGTTGCATTATCCTCAGCCCACATCACACCTGTGTGTCCGGCGCATTTCCGCCCGCCGAAACTGTTCTTCATCTCCCTCAATGGCGTGAACTCTGCGCGAAAGCCATATATAATCGCGCGGCGCGGCGTGGCTTTTGCCAGCGCTTCGGCTATCACTGGGCCATCATCTGGCAGTCTTGGGGCAATCGCTTTGGGGCCGCCGGACAACGATACGGCCGCGACAGGCTGCAAGGTCCGCAACGAACGGACAGGAAGAAGACGAGGCAAGGCATATGGGTCGGATCATCAAGGCGCTGCTGGTACTGGCGATCCTGGGGTTCATCGGGCTGACGGGTTATGCCTATCTGGGGGACATGGCCCCGGATCAGGCCGAGGTGAAGGTTCCGGTGACGCTGAATGCCGATTAGGCTGTTGCGAGGTTCAATGGTTGCGGCGGTATTGGCCGCCCTGCCCGCTATGGCGGCGGCGCAGGAACCGCTTTCCGCCATCGACTGGCTGTCGCAATCGGTGACAACGCCCCCCCCGGCAGAACCTGCACCGGACGCACCGGCCGTATCGACGGGCGTGGTGCAACAGGATGTGGCGGTGACCGTGATCGGCGCGCCCACGGCGGATGCGCTGGGGTTGCTGACGCCCAAGGTGACGGGTCTGCCCGCCGCACTATGGGGGCCGGGCCGCAGTGCCGAAATCGTGGCGATGATCGGGGCCGAACGGGTGGACAGCCTGCCCGCGTTGCGGGGCCTTTTGCTGACGCTGCTGCTGGCCGAGGCGGTGCCGCCGGCGGATGGCGGCCCGGGGGCAGCGCTGCTGACCGCGCGCATTGACAAGCTTTTGGACATGGGGGCGCTGGATCAGGCGCGCGCGCTGCTGGATGCGGCGGGAAGCCGGGACCCGGACCTGTTCCGCCGCAGTTTCGACGTGGCGTTGTTGACGGGCGAAGAGGATCGTGGCTGCCGGATCATGGTGGAATCCCCCGGCCTTGCCCCCACCTTTCCGGCGCGCATCTTTTGCCTTGCGCGGTCGGGCGACTGGAACGCGGCCGCGCTGACGCTGCGCACGGGGCAAGTGCTGGGCTATATCACGGAGGCCGAAGAGGCGCTGCTGTCGCGGTTTCTGGACCCCGACCTTTACGAAGGCGAGCCGCCCTTGCCCGCGCCCTCGCCGGTGACCCCGCTGTCGTGGCGGATGTTCGAGGCGATTGGCGAGCCGCTGTCGACCGCGACACTGCCCATCGCCTTTGCCCATGCCGAATTGCGCCCGCAAGCGGGATGGAAAAGCCAGATCGAGGCGGCGGAACGGCTGGCGCGGGCCGGGGCGATTTCACCCAACGTGCTGCTGGGCCTTTATACCGAGCGTAAGGCCGCGGCTTCGGGCGGGGTGTGGGACAGGGTCAAGGCCTTCCAGCGTTTTGATGCAGCGATGCAGGCCGGGGACCGCCCGGCCATCGCGCAGATTCTGCCCGAAATCTGGGCCTTGATGACCGAGGTGGAACTGGAAGTTGCCTTTGCCGATCTGTACGGCAAAAGGCTGGCCGCCATGCCGTTTGAGGGGGAAGCGGGGCGGATCGCGCTGGTGATGGGGCTGCTGGCCCCGGATTTTGAGACGATCGCAGCCAGCCTAAAGCCGGTCAGCCCGCTGGAACTGTTCCTGATCGGGCTGGCACGGGGGGATGTGGCAGGGATCACCGCGCCGGACAGCCTGTCGCGGGCCATTGCGCCGGCCTTCATCGCGCCCGATCCGGGCGAGGACCTGACCCGTTTGATGGATGAAAGCCGGACGGGCGAAGCGATCCTGACCGCCATCGAAAAGATCGAACGCGGCGTGCAGGGCGATCTGGACGGGGTGACGGACGGGCTGTCGCTGTTGCGCAAGGTGGGCATGGAAAAGGCCGCGCGGCGGGCGGCGTTGGAACTGCTGCTGCTGGAACGGCGCGGCTGACCATGGCCCCGCGCGACGACGCCACTTGGATTTCGGCCTTTCTGGAGGCGCAGGCGGCAGAACTGGACGCCGCGCGCAACACACGGCTGGCCTATGGGCGCGATCTGGCGGATTTCATGGGCTGGCTGGCGCGGCGGGGGCAAGCCTTCATCAGCGCCACGCGCGAGGATGTGGAGGCCTATCTGATTGCCTGCGAGGCGGAGGGGCTGTCCAAGGCCACGCGGGCAAGGCGGCTGTCGTCGATCCGGCAGCTTTATCGCTTTGGTCATGGCGAAGGCTGGCGCGACGATAATCCTGCCATTCGCATCAAGGGGCCGGGGGCCACGCGCCGCCTGCCCGCATCGTTGACCCATGATGAGGTGGACCGGCTGCTGGAGGCCGCCCGGACGAAGGGCCGGGCTGAGGGCGAGCGGCTGCGCAACCGCGCGCTGCTGGAACTGCTTTATGCGACGGGCATGCGCGTATCGGAACTGGTGGAACTGCCCGTGGCCGCCGTGCGGGGCGACCCGCGGATGATTCTGGTGCGCGGCAAGGGTGGCAAGGAGCGGATGGTGCCGCTTTCCGGCCCCGCGCGGGCGGCGCTGACCGGCTGGCTGGCGCAGCGCGACAGTGCCGAGGAAAAGGCGCGCAAGCAGGGCCATGCCGCCAACCGCCATCTGTTCCCCGGCCCCGGCACGGACGGGCATCTGACACGGCAGCACTTCTATCTGCTGATCAAGGATATCGCCGTGCTGGCGGGCGTCGATCCGGGCAAGGTGACGCCGCATACGCTGCGCCATGCCTTTGCCACCCATCTGCTGGCAGGCGGGGCCGATCTGCGGGTGATCCAGACGCTGCTGGGCCATGCCGATGTGGCCACGACAGAGATTTACACCCACGTTTTGGACGAACACCTGAAATCACTGGTGCTGGAACATCATCCCCTCGCGAAACCGCAGCCCAAGGGTTGAGCCTGCCGCCCCCTGCCCGCATAGTGGCGCTGCCGCCTGTTGGTGCGGTGTTTGCACCGGAACCCCAATGACGCTTGACGCTGCTTTCTGGATCACTGCCGTTTCCATCCTTTGCCTGTTGTGCCTTTCGGCCTTTTTCTCGGGGTCCGAGACGGCGCTGACCGCATCGTCGCGGGGCAAGCTGAAGGCGCAGGCGGATAAGGGATCAACAGGCGCGGCCAGCGCCATGGCCGTGACCGAAGACAGCGAGCGGATGATCGGTGCGCTTTTGTTGGGCAACAACATCGTCAACATCCTGTCGGCATCTTTGGCAACGGCCCTGCTGACACGGCTTTTCGGGGATTCAGGTGTTGCGCTGGCCACGCTGGGCATGACGGTGCTGGTCCTGATCTTTGGTGAGGTGCTGCCCAAGACCTTTGCCATCACCTATCCGGAAGCTGTGGCCACACGGGTGGCACCGATCATTCGGGTGTTGATCGTTGTCTTTTCGCCGGTTGTTTCCGTGGTGCGGGCTGTGGTGCGGGGTTTGCTGCATCTGCTTGGCGTGCGCGGCAATGATGCGGGCCGGATGACCGCCATGCGCGAAGAGATTGCCGGAACCATTGCGCTTGGCCATTCGGAAGGCGCGGTGGAAAAGGATGCGCGCGACCGGTTGCTGGGCGCGCTGGACCTGACCCACCGTACGGTGGACGAAATCATGCGCCATCGCCGCCAGATCGAGATGATCAATGCCGATGACGCGCCGGAAAAGATACTGTCGCAAGCGCTGGCCTCTCCGCACACCCGGTTGCCAATCTTTCGCGGCAGTGACGAAAACATTCTGGGCGTGATCCATGCCAAAGATCTGCTGCGCGAGGTGGATCGGTTGATGCGCGGCGATGCGACGGGCGGGATGGAGCAGTTGGCGGGGCTCGACATCGTGAAGGTGGCGATGAAGCCCTATTTCATTCCCGAAACCACCACACTGGACGAACAGATGCGCGAGTTTCTGACGCGGCGCACGCATTTCGCGCTGGTGGTCGATGAATATGGCGCGTTGCAGGGGCTGATCACGCTGGAAGATATCCTTGAGGAAATCGTGGGCGAGATCACGGATGAGTTCGACGTGGTTGCCAAGGATGGTGGGCTGAGCCGGAATGAGGCGGGCGATTACATCATCGACGGGGCCATGACGATCCGCGACCTGAACCGCGCGAATGACTGGTCATTGCCGGATGACGAGGCCAACACGATTGCCGGTCTGGTGATTCACGAATCGCAGACCATCCCGTCCGAGGGGCAGGCCTTCAGCTTTCACGGGTTCCGGTTTGAGGTTCTGCAAAAGCGCGAGAATCGCATCACGCGGCTGCGGGTGCGCCCGCTTTAGGCGGCAAACTGTCAGATCTGGGGTGCTGATGGCGCGGCAGTGCGCGTGACGTTGCCGTTGCGATCCACGGTCACACCGTATTCTTCGGGGTTGGGAACAGGCGGCAGGCCCTGCGTGCGCACAGCCAGCAGGTGATAATGCAGGTCGAACAGCGCCTGATCGAAATAGGCAGGCGGCACCTCATCCACCGGGCCGCTTGCTTGCGCATCTGGCGAAAGCGGGGCGGGCTCGTCCTGATCTGGGGCGCGCTGCGTCATCTGGCATCTCCGGTTGTGCCGCAAAGATGCCGCGAATCTGCCGCCATTTCCAGCGGGCATAGGGATGACACCCATCCCTGCGGATGGGTTGCCCCCTACCCTTATCGGCTGCGGAACAGAGATCCCAGGATACCGCGCACCAGAGCCTGCCCGCTGCGGCTACCCAATTGGCGGGCAAAGCTTTTGGCAAAGGCCTCACCCACGGAGTCGCTGCGGCTGGAACTGCTGCGCGGCTTGGGTTCGGCCTTGGCATTGCCGTCATAGCGGCGGGCCCGGCTGTACCCATCGGCATCGCCATCGGGCCGATCGGCCCCCTTGTCCCAGGGGGAGGAGCGGTCATCCGATTGCGCCCCCTCCTGCGCCTGCGCCTCACGCGCGGCGACATCGGCCCGGGACCGCAGCATTTCATAGGCGCTTTCGCGATCAACCACCTTGTCGTATTTCCCGGCAACCGGAGAGGCCACCATCAGTTGCGCCCTTACGGCCGGGTCGATGGGGCCAAGCTGGCTGGAGGGCGGGCGGATCAGGGTGCGTTCCACGATCCCGGGGATGCCCTTGTTTTCCAGAAAGGACGTGACCGCCTCGCCGGTTCCGACATCACGGATCGCCTCTTGCGTGTCAAAACGCGGGTTGGGGCGATAGGTTTCCGCCGCCATCTTCAGATCCTTCTGATCCTTGGCGGTAAAGGCACGCAGCGCGTGCTGCACGCGGTTGCCCAACTGACCCAGAATGTTTTCCGGCACATCGGCGGGGTTCTGGGTGATGAAATATACCCCCACCCCCTTGGACCGGATCAGGCGGGCCACCTGTTCCACCTTGGCCACGAGCGCCTTGGGCGCGTCGGTGAACAGCAGATGCGCCTCGTCGAAGAAGAAGACCAGCTTGGGTTTGTCGGGATCGCCCACTTCGGGCAGGGATTCGAACAGTTCCGACAAGAGCCAGAGCAGGAAGGTGGCATAGAGGCGGGGGCTGTTCATCAGCTTGTCGGCGGCAAGGATGTTGATGCGCCCTGCCCCATTGGCATCCAGAAGCATCAGGTCGGCCAGATCAAGCGCGGGTTCGCCGAACAGCTTTGCCCCGCCTTCGTTTTCCAACACCAGAAGACGCCGCTGGATCGCGCCGATGGAGGCGGTGGCGACAAGGCCATAACGGGTGGAGATGGCATCCGAGTTTTCGCCGATGAAAACCAGCAGCGCCTGAAGATCCTTCATGTCGAGCAGCGGCAGGCCTTCCTCATCGGCCAGACGGAAGGCGACGTTCAACACGCCTTCCTGCGCCTCGGTCAGTTCGAGAAGGCGCGACAGCAGCAAAGGCCCCATCTCGGCCACGGTGGCGCGGATCGGGTGGCCTTGTTCGCCGAACAGATCCCAGAACACGACCGGAAAGGACCGGTATTGCAGGTCCAGCCCAATCTTGGCGGACCGTTCGGTAAAGGGCGTGTGCAGCTTGTGCGTGGCCGAACCGGGCGCGGCAAGCCCCGACAGATCGCCCTTCACATCAGCCATGAAGACCGGCACCCCGGCGGCGGAAAAACCTTCGGCAAGGATTTGCAGCGTGACCGTCTTGCCGGTGCCGGTGGCCCCTGCGATCAGGCCATGGCGATTGCCGTATTTCAGCAGCAGGGTTTGTGGCAGGCCATACCCCTCACCGCCGCCACCCACGAAAATGCTTGCCTGATCGGTCATTCCCTGCCCCTGCGCTGTCATCCGAACGGGGCGCGGATCATCTTTGCTGCCCCGGCCCGGCGGCAAAGATACAGGCTTTGCCCCGCCGCGCCAGTGCAGGATTGCGCCTGGTGGGTGCGGGGCGACTGCGCCGCTGTCGCAGCGCAACAGAGCACGCGGTGGGGCGCCGGATCAGCCGTTTGAATTTTGACCAAAAGGACAGGTTTATCCAATGATTTCAGCCGTGCATCGGCCCAGATTCCCGGTTGACGGACTGGAAATAACCGCTTAGCGTCCGTCTCCATGAAGTCGGCCAGTCCGACAGGGAGCAATAATACGACGCGAAAAGGGCCGGTCGATCGGCCCTTTTTCATTTTGTCCCGCTTTCATACAGACCGGGCGGCCACCGCCCGCGCATCACCAATTTGGCACCTGACACTGCTTGCGCCGCATGGTAAGCGGCTGCGAAACCAACCAAGGACGCAGCTTATGTCACTCCTTTCCCTTCATCGTCCGCTGGCTGTTGCGCTGGCCTTCGGGCTTGTCTCTGCATCCGGCTTTGCGGCGCTTGCACAGGAAGCCACGGAAGCCCCCGCAGAAACTGCGGCCCCCGCGGCCGATGCCGCCGTCGCCGAAGACCTGTCGATGGGTCAGGCCCCGGCCGATGGCCCCGGGTCGACCTATGTGAAAGAGGCTTTTGAATCCTGGGAACTGCGCTGCGTGCGTGTGGCCGAGGGTGCGGAACCCTGCCAGCTGTATCAGCTGCTGAAAGACGGCGAAGGCAATTCGGTGGCTGAAATCGGGATGTTCTCGCTGCCTGCAGGGGGCGAGGCTGCGGCCGGGGCCACGATCATCGTGCCGCTGGAAACGCTGCTGCCCGCCGGTCTGCGGTTGGCCGTGGATGCGACCGAACCGAAGATCTATCCGTTCACCTTCTGCTCGCAGATGGGTTGCGTGGCGCGCGTGGGCTTTACCGCTGCCGAAGTGGCGGGCTTCAAGGCCGGTGCAAAGGCCACCATGACCATCGTTCCCGCGGTTGCCCCCGACAAGACGGTGGCGCTGGACATGTCGCTGAAAGGCTTCACCGCCGGTTATGACGCCGTGGAAGCCGCCCGTGTGGCAGCCGAAGCTGCGGCACCCGCCGAAGGTGCTGCGCAGGACTGATCCCGGTTCGCGCCGAAAACACAGGGCCGTGCCGCAGGGCGCGGCCCTTTTCGTTAGGCGCGGCGCAGCACAAGAACGGCGTTCAACCCGCCAAAGGCGAAGGCGTTGGACATGGCGACCGTCACCTCTGCCTGACGCGCCACGTTTGGCACGACATCCAGCGCACATTCGGGATCGGCCTCTTCAAAACCGACAGTGGGGGCGATCACGCCCTCGCGCAGGGCCATGAGGCAGGCCAGCAATTCCACCGCGCCCGTGCCGCCGATCAGATGGCCATGCATGGCCTTGGTCGAACTGACCGGCGGGGTTTGCGCACCGAAAACCTGTTGGATGGCAGCGGTTTCCGTTCGATCATTCGCAGCGGTGCCGGTGCCATGGGCATTGATGTAATCCACCACGCCGGGGGCGAGCCCGGCATCGGCCAGCGCACCCGACATCGCCCGTGCGGCCCCGTCAACCGAGGGTGCGACAAGATCGGTGGCATCCGATGTCATCGCGAAACCCACAACTTCGGCCAGAATTTCGGCCCGACGCGCCAGCGCCGCTTCGCGATCCTCGAACACAAAGACCGCCGCGCCTTCGCCTTGAACCATGCCATCGCGGGTGCGGCTGAAGGGACGGCAAGCGCGGGAGGACATGACGCGCAGCCCTTCCCATGCCTTGATGCCGCCGAAGCACAGCATCGCCTCGGACCCGCCGGTGAGGACGGCACGCATCGCGCCTGCGCGGATCATCTGAAAGGCAAGGCCCATAGCGTGGTTGGAACTGGCGCAGGCGGTGGAAACGGTGAAGACCGGGCCACGAATGCCATGCGCCATTGACACATGGCTGGCCCCGGCATTGGCCATCAGGCGCGGCACGGTCAGCGGGTGGACGCGGGATTTGCCATCGGCATAGACCGCGCGGTAGCTGTCATCCGAGGTTTGCAATCCCCCGCCCGCCGTGCCGAGGATAACGCCGCAATCGGCCCCCTTGCCCACCGCCAGCCCAGATTGTGCCATGGCCTGCGCAGCGGCGACCAGTGCAAATTGGGCGAACCGGTCTGACGCGGTGATCGTGGCCCGGTCCAGATGCGCGGTCGCGTCCCAGCCCGTGACCTGCCCGCCGATGCGGACCGACAACCTGTCAAGATCGGGAATATCCAGCGGGCCGATGCCGCAGCGCCCGGCACGCATGGCGGCCCATGTTCCTGGCACGTCATGCGCGAGGGCATTGACGGTGCCTGCCCCGGTGATGACAACCCGCCTCATGCGGCCCTTTGCGCCACCAATCCCTGCACCGCATCGACAATGGCCGCGACGCTGGTCATGTCAAAACCCGACTGGGCCGGATCGTTGGCGTTGAACGGGATCGAGATGTCAAAAGCATCTTCCATCGCGAAAATCGCCTCGACCAGACCGAGCGAGTCGATGCCCAGGCTTTCGATGGTGCTGTCCGGGGTCACATCCGACACATCCAGCACGGCCTGTTCGGCGATGATGGCAATCACCTGTTGCTGCAAATCCATGGACGTTCCCGCCGTTCCTTGTGTCACTCTGCAACGATCTAGTCGCTCTCAGATGACTTTGGAATGACACTGCGTTCGATTTCCGCCACGCGGGCGGCCAGACGGGGCAGACGGCGCAGCGCTTTCTGGATTTCCACATGGGTTTCCATCTTCACCGCCGGGTACCCCAGCAGAACGCGGCCTGCGGGGGCGTTGGTGAAAATCTTGGTGGCGCCGCCAGCAATCACGTCATTGCCGACAAAGATGTTGTCATTCACCCCGCATTGGCCGGCCATAACCACCCGGTCGCCGATGCGCGCGGAACCCGCGATGCCGACCTGCCCGCAAAGCAGGCAATCGCGACCGATCTGAACGTTATGGCCGATATGGACGAGGTTATCGAGTTTGGTGCCCGATCCGATGGTGGTGTCGCGGATGGTGCCGCGGTCGATGCAGACATTCGCGCCCAGTTCGACATCATCGCCCAGCGTCACGGCACCAAGCGAGTGAATCCGCGTCCAGCTTTGATCCTTGATGCCTTCGCGCGTGCCGAGGGTTTCGCGAATCTCTTCGACACCCGATTTTTCGGGTGTGACGAAGGAAAACCCGTCCGCCCCGATGACCGCGCCGGGTTGGCAGATGAACCGATGCCCGATGGTGACCCGCGCGCCGATGCGGGCGCCTTGCAGGATCAGGGCATCATCGCCGATCTGCGCGCCTTCGGCGATGGAAACATGGCTTGCGATGCGCGCCCGTGCGCCGATGCGCACGCCGCGCCCGATGGTGACAAAGGGGCCGATCGCAGCCCCGTCGCCGATTTCGGCGCTGGGGTCGATCGCCGTCATCGGGTGGATGCCGGGGGCGATATCGGGGCCGGGGTCCATCAGCACGGTCAGCCCGGCCATCGCTAGCCGCCCGCGCGGGGCAAAGATCGCGGCTTGCAACCCCAGCGCCTGCCAATCGGCCCCGGGCCAAAGCAGGGCCGCCCGTGCCCCGCCTTGCGCGATACCGCCTGCATACTTCGGGTCCATCGCCAGCGCGAGCGCATCAGGGCCCGCGCTTTGCGGCTCGGACGCGCGGGTGACCTTGATGTCAAGGTCCCCCTCCGCCTGGGCCCCAAGGGCAGCAGCAATGTCGCGGATCGTATGGGCCATCGGGCAGCGTCCTTGGGTCAGTCCGTCCGCCGCAGGCTTACCCCTGAACGCCGTCCAAGGCTACCCCGGCCTCGGTCAGCGCGTCGAAGATGCGTCCGTCGCGGCCATAGATATCACGCCGATAGGTCATCTCGCCCTTGGCGGTGGGCCAGGCGGTGAAATAGACCAGATGCACGGGCAGCTTTTCATCGAATTTCACCACCGTTTCACGGTCGCTGTCGAGATGATCCTGAAAGAACCCTT
Organism: Paracoccaceae bacterium; assembly: GCA_022843025.1. Classification (GTDB taxonomy): domain Bacteria; phylum Pseudomonadota; class Alphaproteobacteria; order Rhodobacterales; family Rhodobacteraceae; genus Paragemmobacter. Next base: position 120,399 of record JALHOL010000006.1, read on the forward strand.
TCGGATCATCGGTTTGCGCGGCCAGCAGGGCATAGGCGAAATCAAAGGGATCGGCCAGACGGATGCAGCCATGGCTGTAGGCGCGGACCTCGTGGTCGAACAGTTCCTTGGCGGGTGTGTCGTGCAGATAGATGTTGTACTGGTTGGGGAACATGAACTTCACTTTTCCCAGCGCGTTGCCGTCCGATGGCGGCTGGCGCAGGCCAAAGGGAAAGCTGCGCGCCGAATAGGCGGCAAAGTTCACAGCGCCGCGCGGAACGACACGGCCGTTGCGGTCAATCACCTGAAGGTGGCTGACGGCATTGGGGTTACGCTGCAACAAGGGCAGGTATTCCTTGACGATGATGGACCGCGGCACGCCCCAGCTGGGATTGATGACCAGATGGTCCATCTCATCGGAAAATTCCGGGCTGCGCTGATCGGGGACGTTCTTGCCGATGACAGCGCGGGTCTGGAAGGTGACCTTGCCGTGATCCACGATCTTTGACGTGAAATCAGGCAGGTTCACCCAGATATGGCGCGGGCCGCGCACGGTGTCATGCATCCAGCGCAGGCGTTCCATCGCTACGACAATGGATTTGACCCGGTCCTCGGGGCTGACATTCAGTTCGGCCAGCGTTTCCGCCGTGGCACGGCCATCGGCTGTCAGGCCGTGGTCGATCTGAAAACGCTGCACGGCGGCCTGCATATCGCGATCATAAATCGCGGTCGCGGAGCGGCGCAGATAGCCCATGGCCACCAGCCTGTCGCGCAGCGCCACCACATCTGCCCCGGTATCCCCCGGCACAAGCGCATCGGCCTGAACCGCAGCACCCCAGCCGCCCCCGGCCATTCTGGCCTCAAGCGCCAGCTTTTCCTTCATCAGGCGGGCATATTCGGGTGTCTTGGGCGGCAGGCCACGCAGCAGGGCCTGCGGATCGGTCTGGTCGATCTGTGCCAGCAGGCGCAGGGGATCAAGACGCGTCACCTCGCGGTGGATCCCGGCATCGGCCTCTTCGGGGACAAGAACCCCGGTCGCCACGTCAGACGCATAATTAAGGAAGGCACGGGTCATCCGCACCTCAAGCCGGCCACGGTCGCCTTCGGTGACAGCGGCGGCAAAGGCGGCGCGCAAGGCGGCGGCATCATAGCGGGCCACGGGCAGGCCATGCGCCGCTGCACCATCAAGTGCAGAGAACAGCGCAGCGCGCCGCGCCGCATCCTCGGCCCCGGTCCAGAGCGTGGCGTAATTGCGGGCGCGATAGTAATCGGCCAGCATTGCGTCTTCGGTCAGCGCAACCGCCACGGCCTGCGAATAGGGCGCAGAGGGTTGCACGGCCTGCGCCAGACCGGCGGCGGGTGGCAAAGCCAGCGCCGCCGTCAGCAAGAGCGATGCGACACCCCTGCCCCAGCGACCATGTGCTGCCTGATTGCGCCCGAACCCCTTAACAACCGCTTCAGACACCACCATGACGTTCCCCGAAACCCGCGAATTTATGTGTATTTGCGACAGTTTGGGTGATTCCCCAAGCAGAGTCCATTCACAACCACCACATCGCGAAGGCCCGGAACCGCAAGATCGTTTCCGATGCGGCAATAGCGCTCTGTTGGCAACAGGCGCGGAAATTTGCACATCGCCCCCCGCCGTTCAGCGAAAATTTGCCGATTGGGGCTTTGTTGCGTCTGGCCCGCCAATCAGCGCTTGGGTCACGAATCGTCCTGTGCAATAACACTACTGCGCTTGGGGATAAGTGGCACAGAAGCTGCTCTTAGAGGCGGCGAAGACGGATCACGGGGACAGCAGTCAGAATGACAGACATGACCAAACTTGGAGTGACACGTCGCGGTGTGCTTGGCGTTTTCGCGGCGGTGACGGTTGCTGCGGCCCCCACCTACTCCAATGCTTTCGGTTTGCTGCGCGGCGCGGGCGATGTGCGCCGCATCCGTATGTATTCGGGCCGCACCGGGGAAAGCGTTGATACGATCTATTGGATCGAAGGCGAGTACATTCCCGAAGTCGTCAAGGAAATCAATTACTTCATGCGTGACTGGCGGTCCAATGACCAGATCAAGTATGACCTGCGCACCATCGACATCATGGCTGCGGCGCATAGCCTGATGGATGTGTCGGAACCCTATGTCCTGCTGTCGGGCTATCGCAGCCCGGCCACCAATGCGATGCTGCGGTCCAAGTCGGGCGGTGTGGCGCGCAACTCGCTGCACATGAAGGGCCAGGCGGCCGATCTGCGGCTGAAATCCCGCTCTGTCGGACAGATGGCCAAGGCGGCAGAGGCCTGCGCATCGGGCGGCGTGGGCCGTTATTCGCGGTCGAACTTCGTGCACATGGATTGCGGACCGGTTCGCCACTGGGGCGGCTGATTTCCGCCTATCGCAATTGGCACGATGACAAAGGGGCGCTTGATGCGTCCCTTTTGCGTTTCCTGCCGCGCATCAATCGCGGTCATTCACCCTCGTCATCCGCCGCATCTGCCGCGACCTGACGGCCCCGGAATCCCTGGGCCACGACGAATTTCTCGGAACTGTCGGACCGGCTGGCGGGCGGCTTCACATTCGCCACCTTGCGGAAGTTGCGCTTGAGGAGGGTCTGCATCTCATTCTCGGCCCCGCCGGCCAGAACCTTTGCGACGAAGGTTCCGTCATCTTCCAGTACGTCAAAGGCGAAGGCCAAGGCCGCCTCGACCAGCGCCACGATGCGCAGGTGATCCGTGGCCTTGTGGCCAGACGCCGAGGCGGCCATGTCCGACATCACCACATCGGCGCGGCCGCCCAGCCAGCGTTTCACCTTTTCATCGGCGTCATCGTCAAGGAAATCCAACTGGTGAATCTCGGCGCCCGGGATCGGCTCCACCTCTTGCAGATCGACGCCCAACACGGTGCCCACCGGCTTCTTCGGGTTCTGCCCCAACGCATTGACCCGCACAACGGCGACCTGGCACCATCCCCCCGGCGCGCAGCCAAGGTCCACCACCCGGCCGCCCGGTTTCAAGAAACCGTAGCGATCATCCAGTTCCAGAATCTTATAGGCCGCGCGTCCGCGATAGCCCTCTTTCTTGGCCCGGACGACATAGGGATCGTTCAACTGCCGCTCCAGCCAGAGCGTTGACGAAAGCTTGCGCCCCTTGGCCGTCTTGACCCGCACCCGCAATTCGCGCTGGCCGCGCCCGGAGGTTCCCTTTTCCTGTGTCATGCGTAAGGCCCATCTTCCAGAACGCCATCCGCGCTCATCTGTGCATATAACAGCCCTTCGCGCAGGCCACGGTCGGCCACGCTCAGGCGATCGGTCGGCCATATCCGCATCAGAGCCTGAAGGATAGCCGCGCCGGACATGATCAGCGCGTGGCGGTCGCGGCCAATGCGCGGATCGGTGCGCCGCCCTTCGGGGCCCAGCGACAGATATTCCCGGATCACGAGATCGATCTGATCGGATGTCATCTGCAACCCATCCACCTTGGTCCGGTCATAGCGGCGCAGGTTCAGATAGCTTGCAGCCACTGTCGTGACGGTGCCAGAGGTGCCGATGATCTGAAAACCGGCGCGGGGGTTTTCGGCGTTATAGGGCGAAAAGCTGGCGAGGTTTTCTTCAAAGAACCAGCTCATCAGTGCAAAACGCGCTGCATCATCATCCACATCGGCGAACTGATCCTTGAGCGTGGCGACGCCAAGCGGGACAGAAATCCAGTCCACAACCCGCGCCGACGCCTCACCCTGCGGCTGAAACCCGCGATGCAGCCGCATGATCGACCTTGCCCGATCCTCGGGCGGCACGGCGGACAGGTCGATCCAGACCAGTTCGGTCGACCCGCCACCGATATCGACCACCAACAACTGTTCGGTGCGCGCGTTCACCAGCGGTGCGCAAGAGATCACGGCCAGCCGCGCCTCTTCTTCGGGTGCAATGATTTCAAGGCTCAGCCCGGTTTCACGCCGGACCTGCCGGATGAAATCCTTGGCGTTGCGCGCGCGGCGGCAGGCCTCTGTCGCAACAAGGCGCATCCGGCGGACGCCGTGCTTTTCGATCTTTTTCTGGCAAATGCGCAGCGCCTGAACCGTGCGCCCCATCGAGGCGCGCGACAACCGACCCGAGGCTTCAAGCCCCACGCCAAGCTGGACAGTCTTGGAAAAGCTGTCCACGACCTGAAACTGGCTGCCCTTTGGCTGGGCAATCAGCATCCGGCAACTGTTTGTGCCAAGGTCGAGCGCCGCATAAAGCGAGCCCGCCCCCGGCGGATGGGAAGCTGACGGTTCTACCGCGGGCGGCACGCTGTCTGGCATGCCGTCCAACTGCGGGATCGCGTCCGCCTCCCGGGGACGCTGGGGCGTCATGACCGCCCTCCATCTGTGGTTAACCCAATCGTAGCCGCCTTTGGCCACCCAAGGCAAGCGCGCGCTGACCGGCGGTTGCATGCTGCAATCACATTCATCATTTGCTTGAGAATTTTTCCGATCCCGCTCTGTCGCCGCTGTCACCAAATTGCGCTAGGTCGGAATTGGCGCAGGCGGGGGTCGTTCCTCGCCTGCGCCATGTCGAAAACCGACATCGGCTGTCGGGGATCGGCGCTATCAAAGGGTCAAGCACGGCAAGGGGAATCGCATGCCTGAGGTTACCATCGTCTACTGGCGCGACATCCCGGCCCAGGTCATCGTGGGCAAGGGGCGGCGTGGGTCCAAGATCCAGCTGACCGAGCGCTTCGAGCAGGCCATCGACCGCTGCGCCATGAAGGTGGGCGCGCGCGATACCGACAGCTATCTCGCCGAATGGCGGAAGGCTGCCCCCTATGAGGTGGACGGCGACCCGGATGAAATCGTGAAATCCGTGGCGGCCCAGCTGGAAGCCGAATTTGACACCGCGCGCCTGAAGGCGCTGATCGACGCCGAGGGTTGGGCCAAAGCCTGATCCGTTAACCGTGGGAGAGCCGCATGGCCCTGTTCAACTTTCGCCGTGAGGCAGCCCCTGCCCCATCTGCCGAGGCCCCGGCCGCGATGGAGGCCTTTCTCAAGGGCTTTTCCATCGAGGTGATGCCGCGCACGGCGGAAAAGGTGGAAAGCTTCCGCGCCATCCTGCCCGCAGGCACCCGCGTCTATATCGCCCATATCGACGGCACCCCGATCGAGGACATGGTGGCGACGGCAAAGCGGCTGAATGCGGAAGGCTATCCCGTGATGCCGCACTTCCCCGCGCGCATCATCAAGAACCGCGCGACGCTGGCCGATTGGGTGGCCCGATACAAGGGCGAGGCCGATGTAAAGCAGGGCCTTTTGCTGGCCGGTGGCGTGGCGCAGCCGGTGGGCGACTTCCAGACCTCGATGCAACTCCTTGAGTCGGGTGCCTTCGACGGGTTCGAACGGCTGCATGTGGCGGGCCACCCGGAAGGCAACAAGGACATTGACCCGGATGGGTCTGACCGCATGGTGATGGAAGCCGCGCGCTGGAAATCGGCTTTTGCGGAACGGACGGATGCGAAGATGGCCATGGCCACGCAGTTCTGTTTCGAAGCCGACCCCGTGATCGCCTGGGTGGACCGTCTGGCCGCCGAGGGGGTTAAGCTGCCGGTGCACATCGGTGTGGCGGGGCCTGCGAAGCTTCAGACCCTGATCAAATTCGCCATCGCCTGCGGCGTGGGCCCGTCGCTGCGCGTGCTGCAAAAGCGCGCGATGGATGTGACGAAGCTGCTGCTTCCCTATGAGCCCACCGAATTCATCGCGGCCCTGGCCGCGCACAAGGCCGCGCATCCCGATTTCGGGATCGAAGCGGTGCATTTCTTCCCCTTGGGCGGCATCAAGACCAATGCCACCTGGATCACCGAAAACGGCGGCACTTCCGGCCAGCCTGCACACGCATAAGAAAAGGTTCCCCGATGACCCGTACCGTCCTTGAATCCAAAACCAAGACCGTGATCATCGGTTTTGACGAACCTTTCTGCGTGATCGGTGAACGCATCAACCCGACCGGGCGCAAGAAACTGGCCGCCGAACTGGAAGCCGGGAACTATGAGACTGTCATCCGCGACGCGCTGGAGCAGGTGGCATGCGGGGCGACGGTTCTGGATGTGAATTCGGGCGCGGTCTTCACCAACAAGATGGCCGAAGACCCGCGCTATGCCGACAACAACTTTGTTGAGCCGCCGCTGATGCGCGCGCTGATCGAGATCATCCAGCAAACGGTGGATGTGCCGCTGTGCATCGATTCGTCGGTTCCTGCCGCGCTGGAGGCCGGGCTTGCCGCCTGCGAGGGCCGCCCGCTGCTGAATTCCGTGACGGGCGAGGAAGAGCGGATGGAACTCGTCCTGCCGCTGGTGAAAAAATACAACGTGCCCGTCGTGGCCATTTCCAACGACGATACCGGCATCTCGCCCGATCCCGATGTCCGGTTTGCGGTGGCCAAGAAGATCGTGGAACGCGCGGCAGATTTCGGCATTCCGGCGCATGACATCGTGGTCGATCCGCTGGTGATGCCGGTGGGCGCGATGGCGAGCGCGGGTCAGCAGGTCTTTGCCCTTGTCCGCCGCCTGCGCGATGAGCTGGGCGTGAACACCACCTGTGGCGCGTCCAATATCAGCTTTGGCCTGCCGCACCGGCACGGGATCAATGCGGCCTTCCTGCCAATGGCCATTGGCGCGGGCATGACAAGCGCGATCATGAACCCGGTCCGCCAGCAGGAGATGGAGGCGATCCGCGCCGCCAACTTCCTGATGAACCATGATGCCAATGGCGGGGAATGGATCCGCTTTGCCAAGGTTCTGGAAGCGGTCGAAGGCGGCATGACCTTTGCCGAGGCCTCGAGCGCCGCGTCGCAGGCGGCCGGTGGCCGCCGGGGCGGCCGCCGCGGCCGCGCCTGATTAACCAGATCGTAACCATGGGGCGGCTAGGGTCGCCGCATGCAAACCGTCAGGCACACCCCTTCTGATACCTGGATCAGGCTGATCTTTTCGGCCAAGGCGGCGGATGGCCATGTCATCCGCCGCAATGTGACGTGGATCGACCGCGAGGTCGGGCGCGAGCGATTCATCACCGAGGTGCGGGCGCGGGGGCTTCATCTGTTGCAAACCGCCGACCAGTTTATCGTGGTCTGTCATTCCGGGCCCGTGCATCTGCTGTTCTGAGCGGTTCGGGCCATCGAATTTTCTGCGAAAATTCAGGCCCTGCACCTCTGATTTTTCGCAGAAAAATCGTTGAGGTGCGTATAGCCTGACTGTGCAGACCGACGCACTGGAAAACACCCATGCCCGCGCCCCTTTCCGGCATCACCATCCTTGATCTGACCCATGTCCTCGCAGGCCCCTTCTGCGCCACGACGCTGGCTGATCTGGGCGCGCGGGTGATCAAGGTGGAACGGCCCGGAACCGGGGATGATACCCGCGCCTTTCCCCCTTTCGTGCAGGGGGAGTCCGGCTATTTCGCGGCGCTGAACGCGGGCAAGCAATCCATTGCGCTCGATCTCAAGGCCACGCCCGACCGCGCGTTGTTTGACCGGTTGCTGGCGCGGGCGGATGTCGTGCTGGAAAACTATCGCCCCGGCGTGATGGAGCGGTTGGGCTATGGTTGGGATGCCCTCCACACCCGCCACCCCCGGCTGATCTATGGCGCCGTGTCCGGCTTTGGCCATACCGGGCCCGAGGCAGGCAAGCCCGCCTATGACATGGTGGTGCAGGCGCGCGGTGGTGTCATGTCGATCACCGGCGAAGAAGGCGGCCCCCCGGTGCGGGTGGGGGCCTCCATCGGGGATATCGTGGCGGGGATGTATCTGGCGCAGGGGGTATTGGCTGCGCTCTATGCCCGCGAAAGGACGGGGTTGGGGGCAAAGGTCGACATTGCCATGCTGGATGCCCAGATCGCCATTCAGGAGCACAGCCTTGCCATCACGGCGGCAACGGGCCATCCGCCCGGCCCCACTGGCGCGCGACATCCGACGATCACGCCCTTTTCCACTTATCGCGCCGCGGATGGGTTCTTTGTGATTGCCGCCGGGAATGACGCGCTGTTTGCGCGGCTGTGCACTGCGCTGGCGCTGCCTTTGGCGGAAGACCCGCGCTTTACCACCAATGCCGCGCGGTGCGAGCATGTGCATCTTCTCAAACGCTTGATCGAGGCGGTGACGCTGGGCCATCCCGCCGCGCATTGGATCGCGGTGCTGGAGGCGGCCGGGGTTCCCACCGGCCGGGTGCAAACCATGCTGGAGGCGATGGCCGACCCGCAGGTTCTGGCGCGCTACATGGTGGTGCCGGTAGACCCCGCGCCGGGGGGGCCTGCCTTCACTGCGGCAGGCAATCCGATCAAGATGTCCACGCTGCCAGACCTTCATGCGCGTGGCCCTGCCCCCCGTCTGGACGGGGACCGCGCGGCGATCCTGCACTGGCTTGACGCGGGCGAACCCTGACCTGCCGCTATCCGGCATTGCAGACGCCGCACCACGCCCTAGAACAGGCACATGAACAGGAGAAATGACCTTGCCCACCGCATGCGCCGTGGATTTCGCCGCCCTGCCCGATGAACGCTGGGATGATCCGGCGCGCGGGACGATCCAGTTTCGGACGCTGTTTTCCGCGCCTTTCACTGACAGCGATGAAATCACCTGCGGAGTCGCGATGATGGCAGCGGGGGATACCTTTCCGCTGCATTACCATCCGCAGGCCGAGGTCTATTTCGGGCTGGAGGGCGAGGGTGAGGTCATGATCGATGGCACCCCACACCGCCTTGCCCCCGGTGTTGCGCTTTACATCCCCGGGGGCGCCGTGCATGGCGTGCCGCAGGCGTATGGACCGCTGCGCTGGTTCTACACCTTCGCCGCCGATTCCTTTGCCGACATCCGCTATAGTTTTATCCACGAGACGGGACAGACCGCATGACCGCCGCCGCCCAAACCGCAACCGCCGCCACTGTTGAAGAAGCGCTGGTGATCTTTACCCCGTCGGGCAAGCGCGGGCGGTTCCCGCTGGGCACACCGGTGCTGACGGCGGCGCGGCAGTTGGGTGTGGACCTTGATTCCGTCTGTGGCGGGCGAGGCATTTGTTCCAAATGCCAGATCACGCCCAGCTATGGCGATTTTTCCAAACATGGCGTGACGGTTGCCGATGACGCGCTGACGGAATGGAATTCGGTCGAGGAACGCTACAAATCCAAGCGCGGGATGCTGGATGGCCGCCGTCTGGGGTGCCAGGCCAAGGTTATGGGCGATGTCGTGATCGACGTGCCGCCGGAATCTCAGGTCCACAAGCAGGTGATCCGCAAGTCGGCCACCCAGCGCGACATCATTATGGACCCGGCGACCCGGCTTCTCTATGTCGAGGTGGCCGAGCCTGACATGCACGAACCCACGGGCGATTTCGAACGTCTGGCCATTGCCCTGCGCGATCAGTGGCAGGTGGAGGATGTGGCCGCGGATCTTTCGCTGATGCGCCGGTTGCAGCCGGTGCTGCGCAAAGGCGAATGGAAGGTCACCGTCGCGCTGCACAAGGGCAACCATGATGGCACGCCGCGCATTCTGGACATCTGGCCGGGCTTCCATGACGGCGGGCTTTACGGGCTGGCCATCGACCTCGGCTCCACCACCATCGCGGCGCATCTGTGCGATCTGAAGGATGGGTCGGTGCTGGCCTCGTCCGGCCTGATGAACCCGCAGATCAGGTTCGGCGAAGATCTGATGAGCCGCGTGTCCTATGCGATGATGAACCCCGGCGGCGATGTCGAGATGACGCGCGCGGTGCGTGAGGCGATCAATGGGCTGGCCCAGACCATCGCGCAGGAGGCGGGCATTGATCCGACGGCGATTTATGAGGTGGTCTTCGTCTGTAATCCTGTGATGCACCACCTGCTGTTGGGGATTGATCCGGTGGAACTGGGTCAGGCGCCCTTTGCGCTGGCCACATCGGGCAGCATCAGCCTGGATGCGCGCGATCTGGACCTTCCCGCGCTGAACCGCGCGGCACGGGTTTATATCCTGCCCTGCATCGCAGGCCATGTCGGGGCCGACGCCGCTGCCGTTGCGCTGTCAGAGGAGCCCAACAAATCAAAGGATATGGTGCTGATCGTCGATGTCGGCACCAATGCCGAAATCCTGCTTGGCAATTCCACGCGGGTGCTGGCCTGTTCGTCGCCCACTGGTCCGGCCTTTGAAGGCGCGCAGATTTCCAGCGGGCAGCGCGCGGCACCGGGCGCGATCGAGCGGGTGGAAATCGATCCCGTGACAAAGGAGCCGCGCTTCAAGGTGATCGGCAGCGATCTTTGGTCCACCGATCCGGGCTTTGATGAGGCGACCAAGGGCTCTGGCATCACCGGCATCTGCGGTTCGGGCATCATCGAGGCGGTGGCGGAACTGCGCATGGCGGGCCTTCTGGACCCCGGCGGCCTGATCGGCAGCCCGGAACAGACCGGGACATGGCGCTGCACGCCCGAAGGGCGGACGCACAGCTATTTGCTGCATGATGGCAGTCTGGATGGCGGGCCGCGCATCATGGTGACGCAGGGCGATATCCGGGCGATCCAGCTTGCGAAATCGGCGCTTTATGCCGGGGCGCGGCTGTTGATGGATGAGATGGGCGTGGAAAAGGTGGACCGCGTCACGCTGGCCGGGGCCTTTGGTGCGCATATCAGCCCGAAACACGCGATGGTGCTGGGGATGATCCCGGATGTGCCGCTGGACCATGTGACCAGTGCGGGCAATGCAGCCGGCACCGGCGCGCGGATCGCGCTGTGCAGCGTGGCGGCGCGCAACCAGATCGAGGCGACGGTGCATCAGATCCACAAGGTGGAAACCGCCATCGAACCGAAGTTTCAGGAACATTTCGTCAATGCCAATGCCATTCCCCATGCAACGGACCCCTTCCCGGAACTGAACGCCATCGTCACCCTGCCTGATGTCAGCTTCAACGCGGGTGGTTCGGGCAGCGAGGGGCGGCGGCGGCGCCGTGGCTGAAAGGGCTTTCCTTCTGCGTGCGACGCCTTACAAACAGGGGGCAGACAAGCAGGGTAACCATGATTGACGAAGACCCGGTAGCCGATCTTCTGTCCCGGGTGGCCGCGCAGGACCGCGCGGCCTTTCGTGAACTTTATTCCAAGACCGCGTCGAAACTTCTGGGCGTGCTTCTGCGTATCCTAGGCACAAGGCCCGAGGCGGAGGATGCGCTTCAGGAAGTTTTCACCCGCATCTGGCTGCGAGCCGGACGCTTTGACGCAACGAAGGGGCGCGGCATGACCTGGCTCATCGCCATCGCGCGGAATCACGCCATCGACAGGCTGCGCGCCCGCCCGGACGAGTCGCTGCGCGACGATGCCGATGCGCTGGATACCGTGCGCGATGCCGCCCCAACGGCGGAAAACCGGCTGATCGCCTTGGGCGAAGCGGGCCGTATCGCCGAATGCTTTGCCACGCTGGAACCCGACAGGGCCGAGGCGGTGCGCGGGGCCTATCTGAACGGGCTGTCTTATGTCGATCTTGCCGCACGGTTTGACGTGCCTCTCAACACCATGCGGACATGGCTGCGGCGCAGCCTGCTGCGGCTGAGGGAGTGCATGGACGCATGACAACCGAAGACACCCCCTTGTCGCCACTGGATGCAGATGACGCGCTGGCCGCGGAATATGTGCTGGGCGTTCTGTCGCTGGCCGATCGCAGCGCAGTCGAGGCGCGGCTGAAGAATGACAGCGCCTTTGTGGCCCGTGTGGCCGCATGGGAAAACCGGCTTGCGCCGCTGAATGACGATTACGCCGAAGTGCCCGCCCCCGACCTGTTGCCCCGGATCGAGGCGCGGCTGTTCCCGGTTGCGGCCAAACCGGCCCGCCGCCCGCTGTTCGGCTGGCTGTCCGGTGCGGCGACTGCTGCCGCCATTGCCATTGGCGCAGTGGTCATGTTCACGCCGCCTGCCCCGCCGCCCGTCGTGGCCACGCTGGGCGAGGCGGATGCAAGCCTGCGGTTCGAGGCGCGCTTTGACGGGCAGGCCCTGACCGTGACACGCGTGGCCGGGACGCCCGCGCCGGAAGGCCAGGTGCAGCAGCTTTGGATCATCGCACCGGATGCAGCCCCGGTATCGCTGGGCCTGCTGGAAGGTGAGACCATCGCCGTCCCCTATCCCGAGGCCCCGGCCGGTTGGACGCTGGCCGTATCGGTGGAACCTGCGGGCGGGTCGCCCACGGGCGCACCGACCGGGCCGGTTGTCGCGGCAGGCGTGATAACGGACCTGTGATCCGAAAAATTTGCGGGGCTGAAACTTCTGCCCCGCACACCCCGTAACTTCCGGGCAAGGCAGCGAGAGCTGCTTCAACCTTGGGAGATACACGATGAAACTTCGCTTTGCTTTTCCGGCCCTGCTGCTGACCTCTGCGATGGCCATGGCCGCCAGCGATGGCAGCGAGAACCCGATGGTCGGCGGTGCGGCCATGTTCTCGGACAAGAACATCGTCGAGAACGCCGTGAATTCGGCCGATCACACCACGCTGGTTGCTGCCGTGCAGGCCGCCGGTCTGGTGGAAACGCTGCAGGGTGCAGGCCCGTTCACCGTTTTCGCGCCGACCAACGACGCCTTTGCCAAACTGCCGGCTGGCACCGTTGAAACGCTGCTGCTGCCCGAAAACAAGGACATGCTCACCAAGATCCTGACCTGCCACGTCGTGGCCGCGAATGCCATGTCGACCGACATCGTGAAAATGATCGCGGATGATGGCGGCATGCACAAGATCGGCACCGTTGGCGGCTGCGAATTCACCGCCGCGATGGACGGCGATGCAGTCAAGATCACTGATGGCCAGGGCAATGTTGCCACCGTCACGATTGCCGACGTGAAGCAGTCGAATGGCGTGATCCATGTGATCGACACGGTTCTGCTGCCCGCGAATTAATCGCAGGTGGCAGGCGCGGGCGGGGCCGTCACTCCCTGACCCGCGCACCTACCGCTTCTGGCGCCAATCTCTGTCCCCAAAACACAGGCGCTGGGGCGGGCAAGGGGGTTTCGGGGTATTTCGCCCGGAACCCCCTTGTCATTTTGCGCATCGTTCCGTTTCCTGACCGGCATGGAGCGGCGGTATCTTTTTCTTTTGTCTTCGGCACGGCCCGGCGGAAATTCCGCGCTGCTGGCGCAAACTGCGGCCATGGCCCTGCCCGTATCTGCACAGCATTGGATTGACCTGAGCGCGGCGCAGATTTCCCCCTATCGTGACCTTCGCCCCGCAACGGCGCAGCCTGTGGGCGATCTGGCCGCCATCATGGATGCCATGCGCGCCGCAAGCGATATCGTGATCGTGGCACCTGTCTACTGGTATGCCCTGCCCGCCCCGGCAAAGCTGCTGCTGGATCATTGGTCGGGCTGGTTTGATGCGACGGAAACGGGCTTTGCCGATTGGGCGCGGGAAAAGACCGTGCATCTGATCACAAGCCGCGCCGACCCCGACCCGACCGTTCCCGAACTGCTGGAGGCGATGGTCACAAGGTCCATACTCTGGCTTGGCATGCGCTGGGGTGGCGCACTGCACGGGGTGGGCGATGCGGTGGGGGAAATCGCGCAGGACACGGCTGCAATGGCAGCGGCGGCGCGTTTCCTGATCGGAAACAAAGCCTGATCGGCCCAAAGATCGCTTGCCACAAGGGCCGGGGCCAACCTACGCTTTGGTATAGTCCATCATTGTCCCGGGGTTGCCATGTCCTTTCGCGCATCGATTTTCGCCGCCGTCTGCGCCGTTCTGCTGCCCCATGCCGCGCTGGCCGAGGGGAAAAGCATCATCGTTCTGGATGCCTCGGGTTCCATGTGGGGGCAGATCGACGGGCGGGCAAAGCTGGAGATTGCGCGTGAGGCGCTGGCGGGTGTGCTGGCGGGGATTGATCCGGCCACCGAACTGGGCCTGATGGCCTATGGCCATCGCGAAAAAGGTTCGTGCAGCGATATCGAACTGGTCGTCCCCCCCGGACCCGGCACAGCGCAGGCCATCAGCGATGCCGCCGCGGGGATGAAATTCCTGGGCAAGACCCCGCTGTCCGAGGCGGTTCGTCAGGCCGCGGCCGAGTTGCGATCCACCGAGGCGAAGGCAACCGTTATCCTGATCACTGACGGGATCGAAACCTGCGATGCCGATCCCTGCGCTTTGGGAAATGAACTTGAGGCGTCGGGGGTGGATTTCACCACCCATGTCGTGGGCTTTGGCCTGACCGCCGAGGAAGGCAAGACCGTCGCCTGTCTGGCCGAGAACACGGGCGGAAAGTACATCGAGGCGAAGGATGCCTCATCTCTGTCTGATGCGCTGAAGACCACGGTGGCGGTGGCCGAACCAGAACCGGAACCGGAACCGGCACCAGAGCCCGAACCCACCCCACCCCCTGCCGCGCCGGATTACAACTTTGCCCCGCTGGCCTTTTTCGCACCGGGCGCGCCTGTGCCGGTCGAGGAGGGCACGGCTTTTGCGCTTTATCAGATTGCCAGCGACGGATCTTTGGGCGACCGCGTGACCACCGAATATGGCGAGGTGACGGTGACCATCGAGCCCGGAACCTACAAGCTGGAAACAAAGCTGGACGAAGTCACGGTGTTGCAGGATGTGACCATCACCGCTGACGCCATCGCCGCGCCCGAGGTCATTCTGAACGCTGGTCGGGTGATCATCCACCCCAAGGGCAGTGCGGGCGGCCCGGATGAGGACAGCGCCGCCGTCCAATTGCTCAACGCCGCTGGGGAACGGCAAGGCACCTATTACGGCACGACCGATATCGTGGTGCCCGCGGGTGATCTGAACCTGCGGGTGGAGGTGGGCAATGCCTTTGCCACCCAGACTGTGGCCATCACCGCCGCCCAAACCACCGAGGTGGACATCATCGCCGAGGCCGGGCTTGCCGCCGTGGAAGGGTTCTATGTCGACGGCATGATGCTGGAGACAAACGCCCATTCCGTTGCGGTCTATCCGGCCAAGAAGAACCTTGATGGCTCGCGCGACCGCATCGCCACCGCCTATGGAGCGGGCAGCCAGTTCACCCTGCCGCCCGGGGACTATGTGGTGGAAGTGGGGCTTGATCTGGCCCTGGCCGAAGCGCCCTTTACCGTGAAGGGCGGCGAACGGGTGGATGTGTCGGTGGTGTTGAACGCAGGCGTGATGGCCGTGACGGCGCCGGGGGCATCGTCGATCCTAGTGATGTCGGGCAAGGCCAACATTTCGGGCGAATGGGAACGGCTGCACACCGAATACGGCGAGGCGATCAACCTGACCGCCGCAGCCGGCGAATATGTGATCGAGGCATATCGCGGCGACCCCGCCGTGATGACCGAAGCAAAGGTCACCGTGGTGGCGGGCGAACGGACCGAAATCACCGTTCCCTGACCCCCCACGACGCGCGCCAAACCCGCTTGACGACAGCGCGCGGCTGGCTTACCTCAACCCCTGTTGCGGGTGTAGCTCAATGGCAGAGCAGCAGCTTCCCAAGCTGAATACGAGGGTTCGATTCCCTTCACCCGCTCCATCCCTTTCCTTCCTGCGCCTGTCTTGTTAGCAAGCGGCAAGCAATCAGGAAGGGATATCTCCATGAACAGTGACATCACCCGTATCGGCACCGGTGCCCGCATGTCCGAGGCCGTGGCCTATAATGGCATCGTCTGGCTGGCGGGTCAGGTCGGCAATCCCGGCAGCAGCGTGGCGGATCAGACCCGCCAATGCCTGGCTGAGGTGGACCGTATCCTCGCCGAGGCCGGAACCGACAAGACGCGCATCCTGTCGGCCCAGATTTGGCTGGCCGATATCGGCACCTTTGCCGAGATGAACGCCATCTGGGATGCATGGGTCCCGCAGGGCCACACCCCGGCACGGGCGACGGGCGAAGCGAAGCTGGCGACGCCGGATTATCTGGTCGAAGTCATCGTGACGGCGGCGTTGAAGTAATCAAATTTCTTCGAAGAAATTTGCAAAAATCTTCAAAGATTTTTGGCCCCCGGCGTGATGCGCCGGGGGTTTCTTTATCCGCGGAACCACGCGGCCAAAGCGGCGGTTGATCCGTCCTTGCCATCCGTGCCCTGTTGCCCTTCCAGCACGGGTTGCAGCGCCAGCGCCAATTCCTTGCCCAGTTCCACCCCCCACTGGTCATAAGAGTTGATCCCAAGGATCACCCCTTCGACAAAGACCCGGTGTTCATAAAGCGCGATGATCTGGCCCAGCGTGAAGGGCGTCAGGCTGTCATAGGCCAGCGTGACCGAGGGGCGGTTGCCCGGGAACACGCGATGCCGCGCCTGCCGGTCCTGTTCCGCCCCAGTCAGGCCTTTCTTCGCCATGATCGCGCGTGCCTCGTCCAGCGACCGGCCACGCAGCAGCGCCTCGGATTGCGCAAGGCAGTTCGACACGAGAAGCAGGTGCTGATGCGCCAGATCCGGCTCATGCCCCTGCCGGGCGATCAGAAACTCGCAGGGCACCACGCGGGTTCCTTGATGGATCAACTGGTAAAAGGCGTGCTGGCCGTTGGTCCCCGGTTCGCCCCAGACGACAGGGCCGGACTGCATAGGCAGATCGGACCCGTCCATCGCCACCCGCTTGCCGTTGCTTTCCATCTCCAGCTGCTGAAGATAGGCGGGCAGGCGCGACAGGCGCTGGTCATAGGGCAGTACGGCGCGCGTGGCATGGCCGCAGATCTGATTGTGCCAGATGCCCACCAGCGCCAGCAAAACAGGCAGGTTCGAATCCAGCGGCGCAGATTGGAAATGCACGTCCATCGCCCGCCCCCCGGCGAGGAAGCCGCGAAAATCCTCTGGCCCCACGGCCAGCATCAGCGCAAGGCCGATGGGACCCCACATGGAATAGCGCCCGCCGACCCAATCCTCGAATCCAAAGACACGGGAAGGGTCGATCCCGAAGGCAGCGGTCTTGTCGGCGGCGGTCGACACGGCGGCAAACTGCGCGGCAGGATTGGCTACCTTGCGCGCCATCCAGACCCGCGCGGTTTCGGCGTTGGTCATCGTCTCGATGGTGGTGAAGGTTTTGGAGGCCACGATCACCAGCGTGGTTTCCGGGTTCAGCCCGTGCAGCGTATCGGCGATATGCGCGCCATCGACGTTGGATACGTAATGGCAGCGCGGCCCATCGTGATAAGGCGCCAGCGCAAGTGTTGCCATGGCGGGGCCAAGGTCGGACCCGCCGATCCCGATATTGACCACATCGGTGATCCGGCCGCCCTGCCCCGTGAAGCGGCCATCGCGCACGTCGCGGGCGAAAGCCTCCATCCGGGCCAGAGTTGCGGTGATGCCGGGGGTGACGTTCACGCCCTCGACCATCACCGGGCCATCCAGATCACGCAGAGCGGTGTGCAGGACGGCGCGGCCTTCGGTTTCGTTGATCTTGGCGCCACCGAACATGGCGGCGCGTTTGGCCTCTACCCCCGATGCGGCGGCAAGAGCCACCAGCAGTTTCCGTCCATCGGCATCGATATTGGTCTTTGACCAATCCAGACGCATCCCATCGGCAATGGCGGTAAAGGCCCCTGCCCTGTTGGCATCGGCGAACAGATCAAGGATGCGGCGATCCTTGACCGCCTGATGATGTCCGGCCAGCGCGGCCCATTCCTGTTTCATCACTCACTCCGCCCAATGCACAATTGCGTTGTCCAGCACGGCGCGCACCGGCGCCTCTTCTGGGGTTAGCGATAGCGCGCGCTCCAGTGCTTCGCGCTTCTCTTCGCCCACGATCAGGATATGAATGTTCATCGCGCCCTTCAGCACTGGCGCGGTCAGCGTCACGCGGGGCTCGCCTGCCGCCTCGGCCCGCATGGGCAGAAGGATCGGTGCATCCGGGGCCAGCGCCTCGGCCAGACGATCCGCGCCGGGGAACAGGCTTGCGGTGTGCATGTCCGCCCCCATGCCCAGCAGCAGCACCGAAATCGGCAGATGCGGGCGCAGGCCTTCGGCAAGGTTGTCCAACACGCCCTCGGGCGTCTCTGCTGGGGCAAAAAGCGGGATCAGGTTCGCCGCCGCTGCCTTGCCGCGCAACAGGCGTTCGCGCAGCAGGCGTGTGTTGGATCGGGGGCTGTCCTCGGCCACCCAGCGTTCATCGTTCAGGAACACCGCCACATTGGCCCAATCCAGATCAACGCCGGACAGCGTGTCAAAGATCGGCCCCGGTGTGGTGCCACCCGGCACGCAAAGCGAGGCCCGCCCTTCCCGCCGCAGGAAATCCGCCAACTGGCCCGCAATCACATTGGCCAGCCCCAGCATCAGGAATTCCCGGTCGGGATAGACCTCAAGTTTCATTCGCGGATCTCCCGCCAGCGACGGCCATCGCGGTGCATCAGCATCAGCGCATCCTCGGGGCCCGAAGAGCCGGGATCATAGCCCTGCGGGCGATCCCCCCGCGCCTCCCACCCGGCGATGATCGGGTCGGCCCAGGCCCAAGCCGCCTCGACCTCATCACCGCGCATGAACAGGGTCTGGTTGCCCCGGATCACATCCATGATCAGCCGTTCATAGGCATCGGGAATATCCTCGGCCTCGGCCCCCAGCGCATCGGCGAAGGACATGTCCAGCGGCACCTGCATCAGGCGCATACCCCCCGGCCCCGGTTCCTTGATCATCATCATCAGGTTCATGCCTTCATTCGGCTGCAACCGGATCACCAGCACGTTTTCACGCCAGCCAGACGCGTCATCAAAGATCGAATGCGGCGGTTCCTTGAAGGTGATTGCAATCTCGGACGCCCGCGCACGCAGCCGTTTGCCCGTGCGCAGATAGAAGGGCGTGTTCTTCCAGCGCCAGTTCGAGATATGGCATTTCAGCGCAATATAGCTTTCGGTCCGCGACGCCGGGTTTTCCGAATGTTCGACATAGCCGCCCTGCCCGCCGCCCGGCAGATACTGCCCGCGCACGATATCTTCGGGCTTCACCGGATCAAGCGCGCGGATCACCTTCAGCTTTTCATCCCGCACGGCATCGGGGTCAAAGTGATAGGGCGGTTCCATCGCGATCAGACACAGCAACTGCATCATGTGGTTCTGGACCATGTCCCGCATTGCACCGGACTTGTCGTAATACGCGCCGCGCCCTTCGACGCCCACGGTTTCGGCGACGGTAATCTGGACATGGTCGATGTATTCCGCCTTCCAGAGCGGTTCGAAAAGGATGTTGGCGAAGCGCACCGCCATCAGGTTCTGAACCGTTTCCTTGCCCAGATAATGGTCGATCCGGTAGATCTGATGTTCGTCGAAATGCTGTGCCAGAACCGCGTTCAGCGCGCGCGCGCTGGCCAGATCGCGGCCAAAGGGTTTTTCCACCACGATACGGCTTTGAGGATCGGCGATGTCATGGGCGTGCAGGCGTTCGGCGATGTCGCCAAACAGCGTGGGCGCGACCGAAAAGTAGAAGGCCCGCACCACGCCGGGCCGCATCAGTGCCTTGAGCGTATCCCAGCCCCCTGTGCCCTGCGCATCAATTGAAACATAACCGATCCGTTCGATGAACCCGGCAATCTGCGCCGGATCGCGCCGCGCGGCGGGAACAAATTCGGCAATGGCATCCGCCACCATGGTGCGAAAGGCCGTCTCGGTCAGGTCAGCCCGTGCCGCGCCGATGATCCGGCTGTCGGCGGTCATCTGCCCCGACAGAAAGCGGCGATACAGCCCCGGCAGGATCTTGCGCCGGGCCAGATCGCCCGTCCCACCAAAGATCACAAGGTCGAACGGATCGACCGGGATGACGCGCGAAACCATGACTGTCCCTCGTTCTTGGGCTTTTGCCCCACACTTGGCCAGCGCCCTTGTTAGCGCTAACGATGCTGCTTTTACCCCTGCAACCCGCGCGAGTCTAGCACCGCTGCGCCGCAGCGCAAACG
This sequence comes from Paracoccaceae bacterium, assembly GCA_022843025.1. Classification (GTDB taxonomy): domain Bacteria; phylum Pseudomonadota; class Alphaproteobacteria; order Rhodobacterales; family Rhodobacteraceae; genus Paragemmobacter. The sequence goes on from JALHOL010000006.1 coordinate 140,166, forward strand.
CCCGCTTGTGGAGGGTGGCGGAAAGGGACAATCGGCGGGCATCGCATCGCTGTGCCGCAACGGCAAAGGTTTGCGCTATGGTGCGCTACGTTCAGCCTTCATCGACGCCTTGCCAGCGCACCCGCATCAGGCCCGGCTCCGCCACCAACCGTTGCACGGCAAGTTCCAGCATCTCTTCTGTCACGCTTTCACCCGTGACGATGGCCGACAGGTCCAGACCATCACCCGTCTCTGCCGCGCGCAATTCAACCTCGCTCAGATGCAGCCCGCCGATGGTCAGCGTCCGCAGGACAAGCGCCCGCACCGCCGCCTCTTGATCCCCCCGGCAGGTGATCACCACCCTGTAGGACCGGCTGATCGGCACCCCGGCCTTGGTCTTGCGCTTCAACCATTTGACCAAGGGGCGCAGGCCCAGGTTGATGAACACGACCAGCCCGGTCAGCAACACGGCATAGGGCCACGCCCCCGCCCCGGCCATCATGCCCACGGCGGCCGAACACCAAAGCGTCGCCGCTGTATTCAGCCCGTGCACGTTGAATCCGTCACGAAAGATAATCCCGGCACCCAGAAACCCGATGCCAGAAACGATCTGGGCTGCCACCCGCGTCGGGCTTACCTCGTCAGGGTAAAGCCCTGAAAATGTGACAAAAGCCGCCGCCCCCAGCGCGACAAGCGCATTTGTCCGCAGCCCCGCCATGCGCTGGCGGACCTGCCGTTCCGATCCGATCAGCGCGCCGCAGAAAACCGCCACCGACAGGTTCAGCGCCGCCAGTTGCAGCGGAAGCGGGAAAAACGCGGTCAGCATGGGCACCCCCTTGAGCAAAGCCCAAGATCACCGCCCCCGCCGGGAAATGTAAAGGATTTGTAACGACAATATGACAGTCAAACCCGTCACGCGTCCAGTTCGGCATCCCAATACAGGTAATCCATCCAGCTTTCATGCAGGTGGTTGGGCGGGAACTTTCGCCCATGCGACTGCATTTCTTCTGCGGTCGGCGGGCGCGGGACGCGGCGCAGATGCAGGCCCGACTGGCGCAGCGTCTTTGATCCCTTGCGCAGGTTGCAAGGCGAACAGGCCGCCACCACATTTTCCCAACTGGTCACCCCGCCGCGTGACCGGGGCAGGACGTGATCGAAGGTCAGGTCGCCCTTGGCCCCGCAATACTGGCAGGAAAATTCGTCCCGCAGAAAAAGATTGAAGCGCGTGAATGCCACGCGCTTCTGGGGTTTGACGAATTCTTTCAGCACCACGACCGAAGGTATGCGGAACTCTTGCCTCTGGCTGCGGACCACGTGGTCGTATTCCGCCACGATCTGCACCCTGTCCAGAAACGCCGCCTTGATCGCCTCTTGCCAAGGCCAGAGGCTGAGCGGGTAATAGCTCAGAGGCCGATAATCGGCATTCAGCACCAGCGCCGGATAGTGCTTCAGCGCGGCTGGGTCGCGTACAAACTGTGTCCTGAAATCGCCGTCCATACTTTGCGAGACTCCGCCTTCATCCTGCCATCTTACGATGCAGGGCGGGGAGCCCCGCCCCAGCACATCGACTATATCTGGCGGAAGACCTGTGGCAAGCCCCTCAAGCTGTGGTGGCCTGTCACATCCGCCTGATCCTTGCATAGACCGGCTACATGACACGGGCGTGACCGTGGCGCCCAAACCTGCGGCAGGATGCGGCAGGATCGGGCAGCCTTTTGATGCCACATGCCCAGCCGCCAAAAGGAAAGGGCGGCCCGATTGTTCCGGACCGCCCCCGTTTGCATTCCCACCGTAGGTCAGGCTGCGGCTTCGACCGCGCGCTTGGTCAGCACCTTCACCAGATTGGCGCGATAGGCAGGTGTGCCGTGCAGATCGCCGATCATTCCGGTCGAATCCACCGTCAGCCCCGCCACTGCGCTGGCGGCAAAGTTGCCCGACAGCGCAGCCTCGGCCTCGGCCCAGCGGAAGACGCCATTGTTGCTGGCCCCTGTCACCGCCACCCGCACGCCATCGGCGAACTTCGCCACGAAGACGGCGGTCAGGGCAAAGCGGCTGGCGGGTTGGTTGAACTTCACATAGGCCGCCTTTTGCGGGACGGGGAAGGTCACGCCGGTGATGATCTCACCCTCTTCCAGCGCTGTGGTGAACATGCCCTGGAAATAGTCATCCGCCGCGATCTTGCGCCGGTTGGTCACCACGGTTGCGCCCGATGCCAGCACCGCCGCCGGATAGCAGGCGGCAGGGTCGTTGTTGGCAAGGCTGCCGCCGATGGTGCCGCGATTGCGGACCGCCGGGTCACCGATGCCGCCTGCCAGATGGGCCAACGCAGGGTAATGCGCCAGCGCCTCCTTGGCCACGGTTGCGTGCGGCGTGGCGGCCCCGATCGACAGGCCATCAGACCCAAGGCAGACGCCCTTCATCTCGGCGATCCCGGTCAGGCTGACCAGAACTGTGGGTGCCGCAAGGCGCTGCTTCATCGTGGGCGTCAAGGTTTGCCCGCCCGAAAGCGCCTGCGCGCCTTCGTTTGACAGGGCCTTGACCGCATCCGCGATGGACGAGGGTTTCACGAAATCGAAGTTATGCATGTCCGTTCCTCCCTCAACCGTTGATCGCCGCCCATACCCGTGCCGGAGACACGGGCATGTCGATATGCTTGACGTGGGTCATCCCGCCCCGATGCAGGGCGTCGATCACCGCATTCACCACCGCAGGCGGTGATCCGATGGCGCCAGCCTCGCCGCAGCCTTTCACCCCCAGCGGGTTATGCGTGCAGGGCGTGATGCAGGAATGATCCACCGTATAGAACGGCACATCATCGGCGCGCGGCATGGCATAATCCATATAGGACGCCGTCAGCAGCTGGCCGTTCTCATCATAGGTGGTGTTTTCCAGCAGGGCCTGACCGATCCCCTGCCCCACACCGCCATGAACCTGCCCCTCGACGATCATCGGGTTCATCACGTGGCCGAAGTCATCGGCACAAGTGAAGGACGCGATGTCGACCTTGCCAGTCTCGGCATCCACTTCCACTTCGCAGAGATAGGCCCCCGCCGGATAGGTGAAGTTGGCCGGGTCATAGAAGGCCGTTTCCTCCAGCCCCGGTTCCAGCGTTTCCAGCGGATAGTTGTGCGGGACATAGGCCGAGAAGGCGATTTCGCCGAAGCTTTTCGCCTTGTCCGTGCCGGTCACGCTGAACTTGCCATCGGCAAAGACGATGTCGTTCTCGGACGCTTCCAGCATATGGGCCGCGATCTTCTTTCCCTTGGCAATGATCTTGTCCACCGCCTTGGTCATTGCCGAACCGCAGACCGCCAAGGAACGCGAACCGTACGACCCCATGCCAAAGGGGATCTTCGATGTATCGCCATGCACAATCTCGACCGAGCTTTCGGGAATGCCCAACTGTTCGGCCACGATCTGTGCGAACACCGTTTCATGCCCTTGCCCGTGGCTATGCGCCCCGGTCATCACGCTGATATTGCCGGTGGCATTCACCCGCACGGTGGCCGCGTCATAAAGACCGACGCGAGAGCCGAGGACGCCCACAAGGTTTGACGGTGCAATCCCGCAAGCCTCGATCCAGGTGGAAAGCCCCATCCCGCGCAGTTTGCCCTTGGCCTTGGATTCCGCCGCGCGCTTGTCGAACCCGGCCACGTCGGCCAGTTCGATCAGCTTGTCCAGCGTCGCCTGATAGTTGCCAGTGTCATACACAAGGCCCACGGGCGTGGTGTAGGGGAACTGGTCCGGCTGGATCAGGTTCTTGCGGCGCACCTTGAACGGGTCAAGGCCCAGCTCGCGGCACATCTTGTCGACCACACGTTCGATGCTGAACGTGGCCTCGGGGCGGCCCGCGCCGCGATAGGCGTCGACGGGGGCGGTGTTGGTGAAGACCGTCTTCACGTTCACATAGACATGCGGCACCTTATAGGGGCCGGCCATCAGCGTGCCATGCAGGAAGGTCGGCGTCGCGGTCGAGAAGTTCGACAGATAGGCCCCCACATTCGCCAGCGTTTCCGTGCGGATCGCAAGGATTTCACCGTCCTTGGTGGAGGCAAGTTCGATCTTGGTCACATGGTCGCGGCCATGCGCATCGGTGAGAAAGCTTTCCGACCGTTCCGCCGTCCAGCGCACGGGACGGCCCAGCTTGCGCGATGCGGCCAGAACCAGCGCCTCTTCGCCATAGTGATAGATCTTCGATCCAAAGCCGCCGCCGACGTCGGGGGCCACGACTGTCAGCTTGTTTTCCGGAATGCCCAGCACGAAGGCCGAAACCAACAGACGCGTCAGATGCGGGTTCTGGCTGGTGGTGGTCAGCTTGTAATCGCCGGTGCCGGGGTAGTACTCGCCGATGGAGGAACGCGGTTCCATCGCATTGGGCACCAGACGGTTGTTCACCAGTTCCAGCGTCGTCACATGCGGTGCGGATTTGAACGCGGCGTCCACGGCGGCACGATTATCTTCGATCCAACCCCAGTCAAAGCACAGGTTGTCCGGGATCTCGTCATGCACGCGGTTCGACGCATCGGCCACGGCCTTTTTCATGTCGACGATGGCGGGCAGTTCTTCGATATCGCTGTCATCGGCCAGTTGCTGGGCTGCATCCTTGGCCTGATTGTAGGTTTCCGCGATGACGGCGGCATAGGCGTCGCCCACATGGCGCACCTTGCCATGGGCCAGCACCGGGCGCTTGGGTTCGCGCATCGGCGTGCCGTCGCGGCTGTTGATCAGCCAGCCCGCCGGGTTGCCGCCTACATCCTTGAAATCCTCGCCGGTGAAGATGGCCAGCACGCCGGGCATTGCGGCGGCGGTGGCGGTGTTGATCGCCTTGATCCGCCCATGCGCCACGTTGGACCGGACAAAGACCGCAAAGGTCTGTGCGTGCAGCGTAAGGTCATCGGTGTAACTTCCGCGCCCCGAAAGGAAGCGCACATCTTCGCGCCGCTTCGAGCTGGCGCCGATCCCGTAATCCTTTGGCATCTGAATCCCTCCCTGAAGTTGCGGTTATTCGGCGGCCATCGCGGCTGCATCCTGCCCGGATGCCGCCAGCACGGCCTTGACGATGTTATGATACCCGGTGCAGCGGCAGATATTGCCTTCCAGATAATGCCGGATCTCGGCCTCGGTCGGCTTGGGGTTTTCGGCCAGCAGGGCGGCGGAAGACATTACCATGCCCGGCGTGCAGAAGCCGCATTGCAGGCCGTGATGATCCTGAAACGCCTGTTGGACCACCGACAGCGACCCATCGGCATTGATCATGCCTTCGATGGTCTTGACATTGGCCCCGGCCGCATCGGCGGCGAACATGGTGCAGGATTTCACGGCCTTGCCGTCGACATGCACCACGCAGGCCCCGCATTGCGACGTGTCGCAACCGACATGGGTGCCGGTCAGACCCAGCCCTTCGCGCAGAAAGGACGACAGCAGCGTGCGCCCCTCGGTCTCGGCCGAAACGACCTTGCCGTTCACGGTCATCGTGACTTTCGTCATGGTTTTCCTCCCTTGGAAATCCCTGGGTAATGAATTGCCGGCCGGTTCAGCCAATCAGCTTTTTGAACCAGCCCTTTTTCTTTTCGCCTTCGCCTTCGCCCTCGGCTACAGCCTCGGCCTCGTCTTCCTGCGGGCCTTCGACGGCGGCCTGAAAGCGGGTGAAGAATTCATCCGCCATCTTCTTGGCAAAGCCGTCGATGATCCGGCTGCCAAGCTGGGCGATCTTGCCGCCCACATTGGCCTCCACCTCGTAGCTCAGCCTTGTGCCGCCCTCGATCGGCTCCAGCGTTACTGCAGCGCCCCCTTTGGCAAAGCCAGCCGGTCCGCCCTTGCCTTCGCCGCTGATCTTCAGGCTTTTGCCTTCGATCCGGTCGCTGATCGACACCGCCCCTTTGAAGGTGGCCTTCACCGGGCCGACCTTCTGGGTCACCACGGCCTCGAACCCCTCTTCCGGGCTGCCGGTCATGCTTTCGCATCCCGGCACGCATTCCTTCAGAACATCGGGGTTCAGGATGGCCGCCCAGACTGTTGCCGGGTCTGCCTTGATTTCTCGAAAATCGCTAAGCTGCATGTCTCTTCCCTCGTCTTGGCATCAGACTAAGCGGCAGGCGCGTCGCCCGATATGGAACAATGGTCGTATAGGCGGGGTCGCGGCAGGCTCACGGCGGGGCAGCCCCTGCGCTATCCCGCCGCAGGCAGCCCGACGATAAAGCTTTCCAGCGCGCGCGGCTCCAGCGGTTTCATCATCAACCCGATGCCCGCCTCGGCGCAAGCGGCGCGCAATTCCGGGCGGCGGTCGGCGGTCACGATGCGTGACGGCACCGCGCCATGGCGGGCCTGCACCTCGGCCACAAAGCGCAGACCATCCATCCCATCGCCAAGGTTGTGATCCACGATAAAACAGTCGGGCAGAATGCCCAGTTCATCAATCAGATCCAGCGCCTCTTCGCCCGAGGCGGCATCGAGCACGCTGACCCCCCATTTTTCCAACAGCAGGCCCATGGCGCGGCGCAGATCGCCGTCATTTTCCACCAGAAACACGATCCGGTTCTGCATCGACGGGCGGGGCGCGGGGGAAACGGTCGGACGGGGGCCATCGGCCACCAGTGTCAGACCTTCGGACAAGGGCACCTGCACCATGAAACAGGTCCCCACCCCGATCTGGGATGTCAGGCCCAGCGGATGGCCCAAAAGCGCGCAGGCGCGTTCTACGATGGCAAGGCCCAGCCCCATCCCCTCGGATGCCGAGGCGCGGGCGTTCAGGCGGTGGAACTCTTTGAAGATGTTGTCCTGTTCTTCTTCAGGTATCCCCGGCCCGGTGTCACGCACCTCGATCCGCACCATCCCGCCGCGCCGCCGCACCCCCACCAGAACGCGGCCCCGGTCGGTATAGCGGATCGCGTTGCCGATCAGGTTTTGCAGGATGCGCCGCAGATAGGCCGGGTCCGACATCACCGATACCCGCGACGGTACGACCGACAGACGCAGCCCCTTGGCCGCCGCGATGGCCCCGAATTCATCGTTCAGTTGTGCCAGCAGCCGGTCCAGCCGCACAGGCCCGACCGCCACCGCCGCGCGCCCGCTTTCCAGTTTGGAAATGTCCAACAGCGCGCCCAGAATCCCCTCGACCGACAAAAGCGCATTCTGCGCCTTGTCCAACGTGGCTTTTGCCTCGGGCACCAGTGCCCCTTCACCGATAGAGGAAATGAACAGCTTTGCCGCCGACAGGGGTTGCAGCAGGTCATGGCTGGCCGCCGCCACGAAACGCGACCGGCTGGCATTGGCGCGTTCGGCATGGGCCAGCGCATCCTCCAGTTCCAGCGTGCGATCCATCACCCGCGCCTCCAGCGTTTCATTCGCGCGGGACAGTGCCTCGATTGCAGCACGTTCGGCGGTGACATCGGTGAAAGACATCACGAAACCACCGTCCGGCATCCCTTGGGCAAAGACATCCATGATCATATCCGGCCCACGGCGCAGCTCAAACCGGATCGCCCCACGGTCACCCTTGGCCGCCACCCAATCACCCAGCCGCGCCTCGGCCCTGTCCTCGCCAAAGGCCAGATCGGGGCGGAACCGGTCAAGGATGGCATCAAAGCTGACACCCATGCGGAACCGCGCCATCGGGATGGTCAGCAACTGGCCCAACCGCTGATTCCACCCCACAAGCCGCGCCTCTGCATCGAAGATGCAAACGCCTTGGCTGATATGGTCCAGCGTGGCGCGGATCACCCGCGCCTGATCATCCAGCATCTTGCCGCGTTCGGACCGTTCCAGACGGATGATCTCGGTCACGTCCGTCTGCAGGATCACCGTCCCGCCATCCAGGGTGCGATGTTCGCTCACCTGCACCCAGCGGTCCCAAACCATGCGCACGTTAAAGATCACATGCCGGTCCTGATGCCGCCTGCGCCGTGCAATGGCCCAATCCTCGGGCGTCTCGCCCCCCGGCAATTCCAGAAACCGCGACCGGCTGACGCGGTCAACATAATCACCAAAGGTCAGGCCCGGCTTCAGATGATCGCGCAGGTCCAGCATGTGCATGCCAAAGCGCGAATTGCACATCACCAGAACATCCTGCGCATCGAACAGGGCAAAGCCTTCCTGAATCGTCTCGATGGCATTGGCAAGGTTCTGACGCGCCGCCTCGGTCGCGCGGTTCGCATCGGCCAGCCTTGCATTGCTGTCATTCAGCAGGTCCAGCGCGCGTTCCAGATCATGGGTGCGTTCGCGGACCTGATCTTCCAGCATGGCCGCGCGTTGGAACTGGGCATAGGCGGCGCCGCTGTCATCGGTGATCTGTTCCACCCGCCGCATCAGGACCTGCGCGATGGTGAGCAGCTTTTGCGTCTGCCGTTCGGGTGGATCGGCGGGGTTGATCAACGTGTCAATCATCGCGCACTTCCCGGCGGATAGATCGCAACCCCTGTCATGGTCTGGTTCACATGCATGGAATTCAACTGCTCGCCATAGGTGGAAAAACCCACCACCCCATTGGCGCGCAGGATGGCCGACACCGCCCCGGTCTTCTGCTTTTCCTGCGCCTCCATCCGGCGCAGGATGCAATCGCAGGCCAGAATAGCCACCGGCTGCCCCTTGGCCGCCAGCGCGACCATTTCCGCCTCAAGATGCGCCACCATGTCCTGCGGCTGCGCCAGTGTCAGCACCACGCCCTCATCGATGGCAGAGAAGAAGATCAGATCGCCGTCCTCGCCCACCTCGCGGATGGCGCGGACATGGTGCTTGCCACCGATGCGCACGACAACCGGATGGGCGGCAAAGGTGAAGGTGGTCAGTTGCGCCGGATCCTTGCCCAGAAGCCGTGCATATTCCTGCGCTGCCGGTTCGGCATTGATCTGCCGCACGATGCGGCGGGCGGGATCGGCCTCGGTCACCACCATCCGCGCCTCGGTGGGCAACAGGTGATCAAGGCTGAACACCTTCACCCGGCAATCGGTGCGGATCAGCGCCAGCACAGCGGCGTTCTGCAAGGCATGCCCTTCATGCAGCACATAGGTCGCCTTGAACCGCGTCCCGTCCCCCGCCGATCCGCCAAACAGCGGCACCGGCCCCAAGCCCGATGCAAGGGCCGAAGTCAGTTCATCCTCGCGCACCGACAGGCCGTCGACCAGCAGAAAGGCAAACTCACCCGCCCAATCGGGCCTTTGCCGCGCCAGCCCCTGACGCGACCGGATCAACCGGCCGATCATCGCCTCACGCTCCAGCACCGAAAGGTCAGGCACCAACAGCACATCGGCGGCGAAATGCGCGGCGGGCAGGCCCACGGCGACAATCTCGCCTTCGGTATACCCCTCGCCCGAAATCTCGCCCGCGGTGGAACAGCCGATCACCGGCGCGCCGCCAAACCGCCCCGGCAGGCGCAGCGCCAGCGCATCGAGGTCCGCATCGGGCGAAACGAACAGCACCACCAGCGCGAATGGCCCCGGCCCCAGCGCCTCTTCCAACCGCCGCAGGGGATTGGCCGCCGTCACGGAAACAGAGGCCCGCGCCACCAGCGCCAACCCCGCCCAATCCGGCCCCGCAACACCCTCCCAAGGCTGGTTCACCGCAATCCCCCCTCGCGTCCCCCCGACGCAATTCTTTTGGAAAGGCTAGCCCCCGCCCATGGTTCGAACAAGCCCTTGCCCAAAGGTACAGCAAACACTCTCAGACCGGGCAAACCGGCAAGAAACCCCGGGCCAGAGGCCGCCTCAGCTCGCCTCGGGCATCAGCCGGTCAAAGCTCGCTTCCTGCGCGATCAGCACCGCCTGCGTCCGGCTTTGCACGCCCAGCTTGCGCATGATGGCGGTGACATGCGCCTTCACCGTGGTTTCCGCGATGGTCAGCTCATAGGCGATCTGCTTGTTCAGCATCCCTTCGCAGATCAGTTGCAGGATCTTGGCCTGCTGCCGTGTCAGAAGCGACAGCCGCGCAATCGCCTCTTCCTGCTGATTGGCCGGGGCATTGGGATCGGCCTGCGGCACGAACCCATCGGGCAGATAGCCATCGCCGGCGCGGATCGCGTCAAAGGCCGCCTTGAACACCTCGCGCCGGGAATGCTTTGGCACAAACCCCACCGCCCCCGCCCGCAGCGCCGCCCCGATCACCCGGTTGTCGGCCAGCGAGCTGACCACCACCACCGGCACATCGCCCACCGTGGCCCGCAGACGGATCAACCCGTCCAGCCCGTTCACATCCGGCAGGTTCAGATCCAGCACGATCACATCAGGCAAGGGCGACAGTTCCAGCCGCGTCAGCGCGGTTTCCAAACGGTCGGCGGTTTCCACCACCTCGATCCCCGCCACGGCGCGCAACGTCATCGACAGGGCATCGCAGAACAGCGGATGGTCATCCACGATCAGGGCCGAAGCCAACCTGCGCATTCCCTGTTCCATGACCAAACCTACCCGTTCCACACCCGCAGGCTAGCAGCCCTGCCCCGCCCCGCCAACCACGCCAAAGGTCGAAGCTGCGGGCAAGCTGTCGCGCAGGTTTTCGCGCGCCTTTGCCCGAACGGCTTTCCTTGCGGCCAAGCCCCCGTTATCAGGCGGAAACCGTTTCGCCTCAGGTGGCCCCCATGATGATGTCCCGCCGTGCCCTTCTTGCCCTGTCGCTGCCGCTGGCGCTGGCCGCCTGTGGCGCGCCGCCCGAACCCGAGGTATCGCGCAGTCCCCAGGGCCCAGATGAGATCAATCGCCTGATTTCCCGCTACGCGCAGGTTTACGACATTCCCGAAAGCCTGATCCACGAAACCGTGCGCCGCGAAAGCGGCTATAACCCCGCCGCCCGCAACGGCCCCTATTACGGGTTGATGCAGATCCACCCGCAAACCGCCCAGACCATGGGCTTTCGTGGCGATCCGTCCCAGCTTCTGGATGCGGAAACCAACATGATCTATGCGGGCAAATACCTTCGCGGGGCGTGGCTCGTGTCGCGTGGCGACCATGACGCCGCGCATATGTGGTATCGCCGCGGCTACTATTACGAAGCAAAGCGCATGGGTCTGCTGGAAGAAACCGGCCTGCGCGGCTAGTACCACATATCGGCCATCGTGGCCTTCTTGCGGGATATGTAATCCTCCAGCGCCTCATGCATCGCGATGTCCATGGGCGGGGCCTCAAATTCGGCCAGCCGCTTCTTCCACAACCGGTTGGCGCGTGTCGCAGCATCCGCCCCACCCGCCGCCTCCCATTTCTCGAACGGCTCATTGTCGGACAATTCGCTGTCCCAGAACGCCGTTTCGTAATGCGCCATGGTGTGCGCACAGCCAAAGAAATGGTTGCCCGGACCCACTTCGGCGAAGGCCTCCACCGCCAACTGGTCGTCGTCGATCTTCACCCCGTCCAGATAGGAATGCAGCGCGCCGCACAGATCGGCATCCAGCATGAACTTCTCATAGGACATGCTCAAAAGCCCATCCAGAAACCCGGCGGAATGCAGGATGAAATTCGCCCCGCAATGAATGGCAGCCAGCATCGACATGGTGCCTTCCATCATCGCCTGCGCATCGGGCAGCTTTGACGTGGTGAAATTCCCCGAACAGCGCAGCGGCAGGTTCAACCGCCGCGCCAGTTGCCCAATGACCATGGAACCGATCGCAGGCTCCGGTGTGCCAAAGGTGGGCGATCCTGACCGCAGGCTCATCGATGACAGGAAATTGCCAAAGATCACCGGCGCGCCCTTGCGCTCCAACTGCGTCAGCGCGCATCCCGCCATGGTTTCCGCGAGCGACTGCGCAATGGCCCCGGCATTGGTCACCGGCCCCATCGCCCCACCAAGGATGAAGGGCACCACCACCGCAGCCTGATTGGCCCGCGCATAGGCGCGCAAACTGCGCGTCATCGTGCCATCCCAGACCAGCGGCGAATTGACGTTCACATTTCCCAGGATCACGCAATTGGCGTCCACAAAATCGCGTCCGAACACGATCCGCGCCATGTCGATCGAATCCTCGGCCCGCTCCTCCGCCGTGACCGATCCCATGAAGGGCCGGTCTGACAGCGTCAGATGCGCCATGACCATGTCGAGATGCCGTTTGTTCACGGCAATATCCGTGGGCTCGCAGATCGTCCCGCCGGAATGGTGAAAGGCGGGGCTCGCCTGCGCCAGCTTGATGAAGTTCCGGAAATCCTCCAGCGTCCCAAAACGCCGCCCCCGGTCCATATCCATGACAAAGGGGCTGCCATAGGCGGGCGCAAAGACCACCGACCTGCCACCGATCTCCACCGATTTCGCCGGATTGCGCGCATGCTGGGTAAAACTCACGGGCGCATCGCGCAGCACCTCGCGCAGCAATCCGGGCGGAAAGCGCACCAGCACGCCGTCCACCTCGGCCCCTGCGCGCTTCCAATGCTCCAGAACCACGGGATCATCGCGGAACTCGATTCCCGTCTCGGCCAAGATCCGATCCGCCGCCGCCTCGATCTTCAGCAGGCTTTCCTCGCCCAGAATGTCATAGGTGGGAATGTTGCGCAGGATATAGGGACGTCCGACCCCGCCCCCCTTCTGCGCCCGCTCCGCCTGCCGCGCCGCGCGGCCTGACCGCTGATGCCGAACCTCGTTCATCGCGTCCCCCTGCCCTTTTGCCGAGCAGACGCGCAGCAACAGCAAAAGTCACAGCAAATCCCGACCCGAAAAGGGCAGAATACGCCCTGCTCATTCTTCTCTGCCTAAATATCCTCGGGGGGTGTGGGGGGCGAAGCGCCCCCACTTCTGAGCCAAGCGCGCATGCGCGCAGGCGAGGCAAAAACAATGCGGGCGCACGCCCGCTCCGTTTCACACGCCTCGGATCAGGTCACCACATTGGGGGCCGACCTCCCGGTGAACTCGGCGATCCGCGCGATCTGGTCTGCTGCCCGGATCACCGGGGCAAGCGCCGCCTGCGGATCAAGGTCCAATCCCCCCGGCCCCGGCGCATAGCGCTCCAGATACAGCCGCAGCGTCGCGCCTTCCGTCCCTGTCCCCGACAAGCGAAGCACAAGGCGGGATCCGTCGGTGAACATCACCCGCACCCCTTGCTGTGTGCTGACCGATCCATCCACCGGATCGGTATAGGCAAACTCATCCGCCCCGGCGATCACCATCCCCTCGACTGTCTTGCCCGGCAGCCCCGGCAGAGCCCCGCGCAGTGCGGCGACCATCGCATCGGCCTTGGCCACCTCGATCGCCTCGAAATCATGGCGGCTATAGTAGTTGCGCCCGAACCGCGCCCAATGCTCGGCCAATATCTCGGCCACCGATTGCTTGCGCACGGCCAGAATGTTCAGCCACAGCAAAACCGCCCAAAGCCCATCCTTTTCGCGCACATGGTCCGATCCGGTGCCGAAGCTTTCCTCACCACAGATCGTGGCGCGGCCCGCATCCAGCAAGTTGCCAAAGAATTTCCACCCCGTGGGCGTCTCATAGCTTTCGATCCCCAGCGCCGCCGCCACCCGGTCCGCCGCCGCCGAAGTGGGCATCGACCGTGCCACGCCTTTCAGACCGCGCGCATAACCCGGTGCCAGATGCGCATTTGCCGCCAGCACGGCAAGGCTGTCCGAGGGAGAGACATAAATCCCCCGTCCCACCACCATATTACGATCCCCATCGCCATCCGACGCCGCGCCAAAATCCGGCGCCTTGTCCCCGAACATCTCATCCATCAACGCCTTGGCCCAGGTCGGGTTCGGGTCGGGATGCATCCCCCCGAAATCCGGAAGCGGTGTGGCATTGACGCAGGTCCCCTGCGCCGCGCCCAGACGGTTTTCCAGGATCTCCACCGCATAGGGCCCGGTCACGGCGCACATGCTGTCCATCCGCATCCGGAACCCGCCTGCGAACATCGCGCGGATCGCCCCGAAATCGAACAGCGTCTCCATCAGCGCGGCATAGTCGGACACCGGGTCCACCACATCGACCACCATCCCCGCAATCGAGGTCCGCCCGATGCGCGACAGGTCCACATCCTGCGCCTCGACGATACGGTATTCGGTGATCTCGGTCGTGCGCTTGTACATCGCCTCAGTCACGCCCTCCGGCGCGGGTCCGCCATTGGGCATGTTGAACTTGACCCCGAAATCCTCATCCGGCCCGCCCGGATTGTGCGAGGCCGACATGATGATCCCGCCATCGGTTTTGTTCAGCCGGATCAGGTGGCTGGCCGCCGGCGTGGACAGGATCGCCCCCTGCCCCACGATCACCCGCGCCGCGCCATTCGCTGCCGCCATCCGAAGGATGACCTGCGCCGCGCGGTCGTTGAAATAGCGCCCGTCGCCGCCCAGAACGAAGGTCTTTCCCTGCGCCCCCACGACATCGAGGATGCTCTGGACGAAATTCTCCAGATAGTGATGCCCCATGAAAACGGGCGTCTTCTTGCGCAGGCCCGATGTGCCGGGCTTCTGCCCCGCAATGGGCTGTGTGGGAACGGTGCGGATGGTCATGGCTTTCCTCCCAAGGAAACAGTGGCCGCTAGGGCCTTGGCCGCAACCGGCCGGAAGACGAGTACGGATTGCGCAGGCGCCCGCGTGCCGGGGCCGCCCGGTTCGGGCGCTGCATCGGGGCGTGTGGTATCCAGGATCAATTCCCAGCCCGGCGCGGTATCGGGCAGGCGCAGCACGCATTCCACGCCTGTATTGAACACCGCAAAGATCGCGGAATGGCCGCCATCCGCGCCTTCGGCCGCCATGCGCAATTCCACCCCCAGGCAGCGAAAACCCGGATCGTGCCAATCCTGCGCCGATGGTTTTTGCCCATCCGCCCGCCGCCAGACGACATCGGGCAGCCCATCCGCAGGCCGCGGGCGCGCATGCAGGAACCGCTTTTGCCGCAGCACCGGATGCGCCTTGCGCAGCGCGATCAGCCGCGCGACAAATGCCACCAGCCGTTGGTCACCCTTTGCCCAGTCGATCCACGTCGTCTCGTTATCCTGCGCATAGGCGTTGTTGTTGCCGCCTTGGCTGTGGCCAAGCTCATCCCCCGCCAGCAGCATCGGCACCCCTTGAGCCAACATCAGCGTGGCCAGCAGGTTGCGTTTGCGCAGGTCGCGCGCCGCGCGCACGGCCTTGTCGTCGCTCGGCCCCTCTACCCCCATATTGTCGGAATGGTTGTCATGGTGGCCGTCGCGGTTTTCCTCGCCATTGGCGAAGTTGCGCTTCAGGGTGAAACTGACCAGATCCTCCAGATTGAACCCGTCATGGGCGGTGACAAAGTTCACCGAAGATGTCGCCGCCCGCCCGTGATGGTCGAACCGTTCGGCGCTGCCCAAAAGGCGCTTGGCAAGGTCCGGCGCAAGCCCCGGATCGCCTTTCCACCACCGCCGCACACCATCGCGGAACTTGTCGTTCCATTCCATGAAAGGATGGGGATAGCCGCCCAGCTGATACCCGCCGGGGCCGATATCCCATGGCTCGGCAATCAGTTTCACCCGCGACAGGACCGGGTCCTGCCGGATTGCATCGAAAAACCCACCATGGGGATCAAAGCCATGCGCCTCGCGCCCCAGAACGGTGGCAAGGTCAAAGCGGAACCCGTCCACATGGCAGACCTCCACCCAATAGCGCAGGCTGTCCATCACCATGCGCAGCACCATCGGATGGGTCAGGTTCAGCGTATTGCCGGTGCCGGTGTCATTCACATAATGCCGCCCGCCATGCAGCAGGCGGTAGTAACTGGCATTGTCGAACCCCCGGAAAGACAGGGTCGGCCCGAATTCATCCCCTTCGCCCGTATGGTTATAGACCACGTCAAGGATGACCTCGATCCCCGCCGCATGCATCCGGCGGACCATGGATTGGAACTCCCAGACCTGCCCCTTGGTCAGGTAGCGCGGCTCTGGCGCGAAGAAACCGATGGTCTGATAGCCCCAGTAGTTGCGCAGTCCCTTGGCGATCAGGAACCGTTCATCGGCAAAGGCCTGAACGGGCAGCAATTCCAGACTGGTCACCCCCAGCTTCACCAGATGATCGATCACCGCATCTGACGCAAGGCCAAGGAAACTGCCCCGCAGCCCCTTTTCCACGCCGGGGTTCAGCATCGTCATGCCGCGGACATGCGCCTCATAGACCACCGACTCGGCGGCCTGCACACGTGGCGGCGCATCATCGCCCCACATGAAGGACGTATCCACCACCACCGATTTCGGCACGGCAAAGGCGCTGTCGCGGGTGTCATAGGACATGTCCCCGCGCGGACTGCCCACCTTATACCCCATCAGCGCATCCGACCATTTCAACCGCCCTTCCAGAGCGCGGGCATAAGGGTCGATCAGCAGCTTGTGCGGGTTGAAGCGGTGGCCCAGTTCCGGCTGATATGGCCCATGCACCCGATAGCCATAGAGCGTGCCGGGCATCAGCCCGCCCACATGGCCGTGCCAGATGTCGCCATCGCGTTCCGGCAACGCGAGACGGACAAGTTCCTTGCGCCCATCCGGGCTGAACAGGCACAGCTCGATCTTTTCGGCATGGGCGGAAAAGACGGCGAAGTTCACACCTTCACCGTCAAAGGTGGCCCCCATCGGCCAGGGTCGCCCCGCCGAAACAGCATGGCCCACCAGTCGCGGCGGCAAGAGCGCGTGCTGCGGTGTCACGCGGCCAATCCGTCATAAAGCGCGGCATAGTCGGCGGCGCTGGTCTCCCATCCCACCGGGTGGCCCATCGCGTTCTTCTGCACCCGCGCCCAGAGTTTCGGGTCGGCATACAGCGCAACCAACTGCCGCAAGGCCTGCGCAAAGGCCACCGCGTCTGTCGGGTGAAACTGCACCCCGGTTGCCACCCCTGCCGCCAGAGCGGCGGGTGACGCGTGGATGACCGTATCCGCCAACCCGCCCACCAGCGCCACCACCGGCACCGTGCCATAGCGCAGCCCATACATCTGCGTCAGGCCGCAAGGTTCAAACCGGCTGGGCACCAGCACCGCATCCGCCCCGGAAAACAGCCGATGCGACAGCGCCTCGTCATAGCCGATCCGCACCGCCACGCGCCCCGGAAAACGCTGTTCCAGCCCCCTCATCGCGCCTTCCAGCGCCGGATCGCCCGATCCCAGAACGACCAGCGCCCCGCCGGATGCGATGAATTCCGGCACCACCTGCGGCAACAGGTCGATGCCCTTCTGATCCGTCAACCGGCTGACGACAATGGCCAAAGGCCCTTCGGGAACCGACAGGCCAAACTCCTCGCATAGCGCCACCCGCGCCGCCGCCTTGCCTTTCATCGCGCGGACCGAATACGGCACGGGCTCGGCCTCGGGCGACCAGACCGCGGTGTCGACCCCGTTCAGGATGCCGGACACCACCCCCGCCCGCGCTGCGATCACGCCCTGCATCCCCATCCCGAATTCCGGCCGCATCAGTTCCGCCGCGTAGGTGGGCGATACGGTGGTGATCCGGTCCGCCGTCACCAGCCCGGCCTTCAGGCTGGACAGCCCGCCGTAATACTCCAACTGCCCCGGATGAAACGCCTCGCGCGGCAGCCGCAGCGCGCCCAGCATCCCGGCATCGGCCCAGCCCTGAAAGGCGATGTTATGGACGGTCATCACCGATCCCACGCCCGATGGCCCGCCATAGGCCAGATAGGCCGGGGCATAGCCCGCCTGCCAGTCATGCGCATGCAGCACCTGCGGCTTCCAGCCTGCAAACCCCTCGCGCGCCATGCGCGCTGCGACCCAGGACAAGGCGGCAAATCGCTGGGGATTGTCGGGCCAATCGCCCCCGGCACTGTTGTAGGGACCGCCTTCGCGATCAAAAAGATGCGGCGCATCCAGCAGAAGGACGGGAACCCCCTCGACCTCGCCCTGAAAGACCACACCGTCGCCGCCCCACAGCCCCGGTTCGCGCCAGACCTCGCGCAGTCCGGGCAACAGCCCGCGCAACCGGCGATAGGCGGGCAGCAGCACCTGCATGTCCCAGCCCTGAGCGCGCAAGGCGGCGGGCAGCGCGCCCACCACATCGGCCAGCCCCCCGGTCTTGATCAGGGGCACGCATTCCGATGCCACCGACAGCACCCGCCCCTTGATCGCCATGAAAGCCCCCTTCATCTTGGCCCAAATACCCTCGGGTGGGTCCGGGAGGGCAGACAGCCCTCCCGGGGCTTCCTCCCGGAGCCCAAGTCAGGACAACTTCCGCGCCCGCGCGTCAAGCATATCCTGCGTTATCAACACGATCCCGCCTTCGCTCACGCGGAACCACTTGGCATCCTCAACCGGGTCCTGCCCTACGACCAGACCTTCGGGGATCACCACATTGCTGTCGATCACGCATTTCGTCAGCTCCGCCTTGCGGTTGACGATCACGCGCGGCAGGGCCACCACATATTCCAGACTGGAATAGGAATGCGTCCGGCAGCCGGTGAACAACAGCGAATTGCGCACCTCTGACCCCGATACGATGCAATCGCCCGACACCAGCGATGACACGGCCGAACCGCGCCGATCCGCCTCATCATGCACGAACTTGGCCGGCGGCACGATTTCGGAATAGGTCCAGATCGGCCAGGTATTGTCATAGATGTCCAGCTTGGGGACAAAATCCGTCAGGTCGATATTGGCCTGCCAAAAGGCATCGATCGTGCCCACATCGCGCCAATAGGGTTCATCCTCCAACCCGCTTTTCACGCAGGAATCGGCGAACTTGTGCGCCATGGCCTTGCCGCCCTTCACGATGGCGGGGATCAGGTCATTGCCGAAATCATGGCTGGAATTCGTATCCGCCATGTCGCGGATCAGCAGGTCGCGCAAGAAATCCCAGTCAAAGACGTAAATCCCCATCGAGGCCAGCGCATTGTCGGGGTCGCCCGGAATCGACGGCGGATCTTTCGGCTTTTCCAGAAAATCGGTGATGCGCATGTCCTTGTCGACATGCATCACACCAAAGGCCGTGGCCTCCATCCGGGGGACGGTCAGGCAGCCGATGGTCACATCGGCGCCCGTGGCCACATGCTGTTGCAGCATGATCTCATAGTCCATCTTGTAGATGTGGTCACCCGCCAACACGATCACATACTTGATGCCATAGCTGTCGACGATGTCGATGTTCTGCGCCACGGCATCGGCAGTGCCCAGATACCACTTCGTTTCGTCCACCCGCTGGGACGCGGGCAGGATGTCCAGATATTCGTTCCGTTCCGCCCGGAAGAAGTTCCATCCCCGCTGGCAATGCCGGATCAGGCTGTGCGCCTTGTACTGCGTGGCAATGGCCATCTTCCGGATGCCAGAGTTCAGCGCATTGGACAGCGCAAAGTCGATGATCCGCGTCTTGCCGCCGAAATAGACCGCAGGCTTGGCGCGGCGGTCGGTCAGCTCCTTCAACCGGCTGCCCCTGCCGCCGGCAAGAACAAAGGCCATCGCCTGGCTGGACAGGCGCGCATTCGGTCTTGGTTGCATCATCGTTTTTCCCTCCCTACGCAGCCTGCGCTGCTTATCCCTTTGCCTGACGGAACCAGACTGCCGAAAGCGGCGGCAGCGTGACAAGCGCTGATTGCGCCCTCCCATGCCACGCCACAGCCTCGGCCGTCACACCGCCCAAATTTCCCCGGTTCCCACCACCATAAAGCGCGGCATCGCTGTTCAATATCTCATCCCAATGCCCCGCCTCGGGCAGGCCCAGCCGATAGCTGCGTTCCACCGGCGTCAGGTTGACCACCGCCACCACCATCGGATCGCCCGCCCGCCCTTTGCGCGCCCAAGCATAGACCGACGCGCCCGCATCATTGGATTCGATCCACTCAAAGCCTTCGGCCCGTGTATCGTTCACATGCAACGCGGGCGTGTCGCGGTAGAGCCGGTTCAGATCGCGCACAAAGGATTGCACACCGCGATGTTCCGCAATGTCCAACTGGTGCCAGTCGAGCGATTGGTTGTGGTTCCATTCCCGGCCTTGCGCGAATTCACAGCCCATAAAGAGCAGCTTCTTGCCCGGATGCGCCCACATGAACCCGTAATAGGCGCGCAGATTGGCGAATTTCTCTTCGCCCGATCCCGGCATCTTTTCCAGCATGGATCCTTTGCCATGCACCACCTCATCATGGCTGATGGGCAGAATGTAATTCTCAGACCACGCGTAATGCAGCCCGAACGTCATCTGGTGGTGATGATACTGCCGATAGATCGGGTCCTTTTCCATGTAGGACAGGGTGTCATTCATCCAGCCCATGTTCCATTTGAACCCGAAGCCCAACCCGCCATGATCGACCGGGCGCGACACGCCGGGAAAGGCGGTGCTTTCCTCGGCTGCCGTCATGATCCCCGGAACTTCACCATAAACGGTGGTGTTCATCCGTTGCAGCAGGGCGATGGCCTCGTAATTCTCGCGCCCGCCATCCTTGTTCGGGATCCATTCGCCATTCTTGCGGGAATAGTCGCGGTACAGCATGGATGCCACCGCATCCACGCGCAGCCCGTCGATATGGTATTCCTCCAGCCAATAGAGCGCGTTGGACACCAGATAGTTGGCAACCTCGATCCGCCCGTAATTGTAGATCAGGGTATTCCAGTCCTGATGGAACCCTTCGCGCGGGTCGGCATGTTCATAAAGCGGCGTGCCGTCGAACCGGCCCAGCCCATGCGGATCGGTCGGGAAATGCCCCGGCACCCAGTCCAGCAGAATGCCCAACCCCTTGCGGTGCGCCGCATCGACCAGCGCGCGAAACTCGGCCGGGGTGCCATGGCGGATGGTGGGGGCATACATGCCGACAGGTTGATATCCCCAGCTGCCATCAAAGGGAAATTCGCTGATCGGCAGCAATTCGATATGGGTGAACCCCATGTCGGCGACGTAATCCACCAACTGCTCGGCCAGTTCCAGATAAGATAGCATCCGGTCCCCCGGCGCGCGCCGCCACGATCCCAGATGCACCTCATAGATGGAGATCGGGGCGTCGATGGTGTGGCGCGCAGCGCGGCCTGCCAGCCAGTCTTGATCGTGAAACTCACCCGCAATCTTGCGCACGACGGATGCGTTGGCCGGCGGATGTTCGGACCCAAAGCCCACCGGATCGGCCTTCAACGGCCCGACATAGCCGTTGTGGCCCCGGATTTCATACTTATAGGTCGCGCCTTCGCCCAGACCGGGAATGAACGTCTCCCATACACCCGTCGGGCCACGCCGCCGCATCGGGTGGCGGCGGCCATCCCAGACGTTGAAATCCCCCACCACGCTGACGCGGTCTGCATTCGGTGCCCAGACGGCAAAATGCGTGCCTTCCACCCCTTCATGGGTAACGACATGTGCGCCCAACACCTGCCACAGGCGTTTATGCGTACCCTCGCCCAACAGGTATTCGTCCATCTCGCCCAGCACGGGGCCAAAGCGGAAGGGATCGTCGAATTCCCATGTCGCACCATGGCCTTCGGCGCGCAGGCGGTAATCCGACTTTCTAGGAAGCGCCGCGCAGAACAGACCGTCGCAGCCGGGAATGGCCATGGCCTCCACCGGTTTGCCTGCCTTGCCTGTCAGCACCGACAGCCGTTCCGCCCCGGGTACAAAGGCAGTCACGACCCACCCGGCCTCGCGCTTGTGCAGGCCCAGCACGGAAAACGGATCGCCGTGGCGGCCTTCCACGATGGCCTTGGCGGCCCCGTGGTCGATCAGCTGTTCGGTCATGGCTGCCCCCCTCCCAAAGAGCGCCACCCCGGCCCGTCACAGGGCCGAAGTGACCCCCCATATGTCATCCATATAGCTGCGGATCGTACGGTCCGATGAAAAGAAACCCGATCGCGCCGTGTTCATCGCCGCCATCGTTACCCAACGATCCTGGTCCGCATAGGCGCGGTCCACCTCGCCCTGCGCCGCGTGGAAGGCATCGAAATCCGCCGCCACAAGGAAATAATCATGGTGCCAGATACGATGCACCAACCCGTGATAGCGATCCACGTGATCGGGCGAGAACCGCCCTTCGGCGATCATCTGCAAAACATCCTGCAGGGTCTGGCTCGCCTCGATGGCCTTGCGTGAATGATCCGGGTCTTCGCGTCGCTTCATCACCTCTTCCGCCGTCAGGCCGAACAGGAAGAAGTTCTCGGCCCCCACTTCCTGCAGAATTTCCACATTGGCCCCGTCCAGCGTGCCAATGGTCGGCGCGCCGTTCATCATGAATTTCATGTTGCCGGTGCCGCTGGCCTCTTTCCCGGCCGTCGAAATCTGCTCTGACAGGTCGGCGGCAGGCACCAGCCGTTCGGCCATGCTGACGTTGTAATTCGCGGGATAGATGATCTTCAGCAGATCGCCGGTGACAGGATCGTTGTTCACAACCCAAGCCACGTCATTGATCAGGTGGATGATTTCCTTTGCCACCGCATAGCCCGGCGCGGATTTGCCGCCGAAAATCTTGACCCGAGGCACCCAGTTGGCCTTGGGGTTGGACCGGATCCGGTTCCAATGCGCGATGGTTTCCAGAATGTTCAAAAGCTGGCGCTTGTATTCATGGATGCGTTTGATCTGCACATCGAACAACGCATCGGGGCTCACCTTCACCCCGCAATCGGCCGCGATCCAATTCGCCAGTGCAACCTTATTGGCGCGCTTGGCCCCGGCAAAGGCGTCGCGGAATGGCTTGCCCGCGATATGCGGCTCCAGCCCGCGCAGCCGGTCCAGATCGGCTTCCCAGCCTTCGCCGATGGTGTCGGTGATCAGGCCCGCCAGCGGGCGGTTGGCCATTTTCAGCCAGCGACGCGGCGTGACGCCATTCGTCTGGTTGATGATCCGTCCGGGGTGCAGGCGGTGCAGTTCAGGAAACAGATTCTTCTTCACAAGGTCCGAATGCAGCGCCGACACGCCATTCACCTTATGCGCCATGACAAAGGCCAACTCGCCCATCCGCACCTCATGGTGCTTCACAATGCCCACATAGTGCGGGCGCGATGGATAGGTGCGGCGGTGCCAGCTGTCGATGCGTTCGACGATCTGCATATGGCGCGGCAGCACATTGCCGAAGGTAAATGTCGCCCAACGCTCCAGCGCCTCGGGCAGCAGGGTGTGGTTGGTATAGCCAAGGCATCCCCGCGCCGTCTCCAGCGCATCCTCAAAGGCCATGCCATGTTCATCCACCAGCAGGCGGATCAGTTCCGGCCCCGCAATCGCGGGATGGGTGTCGTTCATCTGGATCGCCACATGCTTGGGCAGGTCGGCCAGATTGCTGTGCCGCGCCAGATAGCGGCGCAGAATGTCCTGCAATGCGGCCGAGGTCAGGAAGAATTCCTGTTTCAGCCGCAACTCCTTGCCCTGATAGGTGGTGTCATCCGGGTAAAGAACGCGGCTCAGCGTGCGCGCCAGCGCCTCGGGCTCGGCCGCAGCGGCGTAATCCCCGCGGTTGAACCGCTCCAGATCGAACATCGTCGTGGGCTTCGCCGCCCAAAGGCGCAGCGTATTGGCCCATTTCCCCTGCCAGCCGATCACCGGCGTGTCATGGGCCTCGGCCAGCACGGTTTCGCCGGGTACCCAGACTTCGCGCCCGTCGCGGGTTTCGATATGGCCCTTGAACGGAATGGTATACGCGCTTTCGGGCCGCGCGAATTCCCACGGATGGGCCTGGTTCAGCCAATCCTCGGGTG
This sequence comes from Paracoccaceae bacterium, assembly GCA_022843025.1. Taxonomy (GTDB): domain Bacteria; phylum Pseudomonadota; class Alphaproteobacteria; order Rhodobacterales; family Rhodobacteraceae; genus Paragemmobacter. The sequence continues at coordinate 163,647 of JALHOL010000006.1, forward strand.
TTTCCACCTGCTGCCCGAATTCGAACCGCTGGCGGAACAGGCCATGCTCATAACGGATGCCATAGCCATAGGCGGGGCAGCCCAGCGTCGCCATGCTTTCCATGAAGCAGGCCGCAAGCCGCCCCAGTCCGCCATTGCCCAATGCAGCATCAGGCTCATCTTCCACGATCTTGCGGAAATCCTGCCCGAACCCGACCATTGCCTCTTCGGCGATGTCGCGCAGACCCAGATTGGTGGTGGCATCTTCCAGAAGCCGCCCGATCAGGAATTCCATCGACAGGTAATAGACGCGCTTGCGATCCTCGGCCCAGGTGCGCCGGGTAGAGGCGAACCATGGCTCCACGATACGGTCGCGGATCGCAAAGGACAGCGCCATGCGCCAGTCATAGACCGATGCATTGGGCGCATCCTTGCCCAGTGTGAAGGTCAGATGTCGCGCGACATCGGCTGCCAGAAGGTTCGGGGTCAGGCTCAGATCGTTCACGTCACTATTTTCCGCATGATGTCGCCACGGACCAACCCTAAGCTGCGCGGAAGGGGCGTCAAGCAACACCATCCGGAACAGGCAGGTCAGGCGTGGGCGCAACCTCTTTCAAAACGGTTTAAATGTTATCGCTAAAGTTGGCAACGACCTTGTGAAAAGCTCTTTCTATTCAGCATTTCTTTTTTCCAAAGCGATTTGAACGATCCCCCATCGCGCGAAGCAACCGCCATGATCGGCACAGACCAACCCGGTTTGCCGATTCCCCGCAGCGGGTCAATAAACACAGGCGATCTGATCTGGATCATGTCACACAAGCTGCGTCCTGCATAAATCTTTGGCGTCAGAACCAGATCAGTTCAACCCGGAGAGCGCGGATGAGACTCACCACACGGACCAACCTTGCCATGCGCACCTTGATGTTCTGCGCCGTCAATCCGGGCCGCATCGTGCGAAAGTCCGAAGTGGCCGCCGCCTGCAACGCTTCTGAGAACCACCTCGCGCAGGTGATTCACCTTCTGGCGCAGAAGAAATACCTCCACACTGTGCGGGGCCGCGCGGGTGGGCTGATGCTGGGCCATCCGCCGGAAGAGATCACCGTCGGCGCGGTGTTCCGCGAATTCGAGGCGGTGCTGCCCTTCACCGAATGCTTTTCGGGGGATGATTGCACCTGCCCTCTCGTCGCTTGCTGCCGATTGAAGGGCGTTCTGGCCGATGCCCTGCGCGCCTTTTATGCGGAACTGGACCGCGTAACCCTGTCCGATCTGGTACACGACAATCACCCGCTGCGCGACCTGCTGAAGGTCGCCTGAACCGGAATTTGCCGGATCGCCCTGATTTTTCGCAGAAAAATCGCCCCTTTCACTGCCCCCAGGTCCGCCGCAGGACAGCCAGCCAGTTGTCCCATGCCAGTTTGCGGATCAGGTCTTCGCCATAGCCATGCGCCCGCAGCGCATCGATCAGACGTGGCAGGCCTGCCACATCGGTGATGCCTTGCGGCACGGTCGCGCCATCGAAATCCGATCCGAAGCCGACCTGATCTTCGCCCAGCCGCCCGATCAGATGGTCCAGATGCTGCAGCACGGCCTCCCAGCCCATATTGGGGTCGCGCCGCCCATCCGGGCGCAGGAAGACCGTGGCAAAGTTCAACCCCACCAGCCCGCCCCGTTCGCGGATCATGTCCAACTGCCGATCCGTCAGGTTTCGGCTCGACGGTGTCACCGCATGGGCGTTGGAATGGCTGGCCACCAGCGGCGCATCGGACAGCCGCGCCACATCGTCAAAGCCCTTTTCGTTCAGATGGCTCAAATCGATCAGGATCTTCAGCGCATTGCATTCCCGCACCAGCCGCGCGCCGGCCTCGGTCAGCCCCGACCCCGTATCGGGCGTGCCGGGAAAGCGGAATGGCACCCCATAGCCAAAGACGGTTGGCCGGCTCCAGACCGGCCCCAGCGACCGCAATCCCATCGCGTGAAAGGCATGCAGCGCATCGCAGCCGGGATCGATCGCCTCGGCCCCTTCCATATGCATGACACCGGCGATTACCCCTTGCGCCCGCGCGGCCTCGATCTCCCCCGCCGTCCGGCACAGGCGGAACGCCCCGTCCGATGCCCTCGCCATCCATAACAGATGCCCCGCCTGCTCCAGCGCGACCACCTGGCTTGGCCCCAGCGGCAACTGCCCCGGAAGGTCCACCGCATAGGGCGGGCGGTCCATCAGCGCCTCGATCGCATGCGCATCTACCGTGCTGGGCGTTGGCACATAAATGGCAAAAAGCCCGCCTGCAAAGCCGCCCGCCTGCATGCGCGGCAGGTCCAGATGGCCCTTGCCTTCTCCGGTCAGCCAGATCGCCTCACGCGCGGCAGGGTTCATCAACAGACGGTATAGAATATCGTTATGGCCGTCGAACACTGGGATAAGGTCGGTCATGGATGCCTCCGCATTGCGCGGCCACCCTTGCACGGGCCGGGGGCAGCTTGAACCCCCTCAGCAACACTCCGCGCCTGCCAACCCCGTCAGGATCGGGCAATCCGGGCGCTGATCCCCGGCGCAACTGGCCACCAAATCGCGCAGCGTCGCCTGCATCGCCCGCAATTCGGCGATCTTGCGGTCCATGTCGGCCAGATGCTGCTCGGCCAAGGCTTTTACATCGGCGCTGGCCCGCGCGCGATCCTCATACAGCGCCAGCAGCTTGCGGCATTCCTCGATGGTAAAGCCCAGCCCGCGCGCCCGCGCCAGAAAGGCCAGCTTGTGCAGATCGCTTTCGCGAAAGGCGCGATAGCCGTTCGCCCCGCGCAAGGGGCGGATCAGGCCGATCTCTTCATAGTAACGGATCGTCTTGGCAGGCAGCCCCGACCGTTCGGCGACATCCTTGATGTTCATCCCCTCACCCCCCGCACCCGTTTCAACCGCAACGCATTGCTCAGCACAAAAACCGAAGACAGCGCCATCGCCCCCGCCGCCAGCATGGGCGAAAGCTGCGGCCCGCCAAAGGGCACCAGCAGACCCGCCGCCACCGGGATCAGCGCAGCATTATAGCCAAAGGCCCAGATCAGGTTCTGCTTGATGTTGCGCATCGTGGCGCGCGCCACGATCACCGCATCCGCCACCCCCTGCGGATCGCCCGACATCAGCACCACGTCCCCCGCCTCAATCGCCACATCCGTGCCGGTCCCCATCGCCAGCCCCACCTCCGCCGCCGCCAGCGCGGGCGCATCGTTGATACCGTCGCCCACAAAGGCGACGCTGTCGCCCATGGCGCGCACCGCATCGGCCTTGCCACCCGGCAGAACGCCCGCCTGTACATCGCGCAAGCCCAGCCGCGCCCCGATGGCCGCCGCCGTCACCGCATTGTCGCCCGTCACCATCGCAATGCGCAGCCCCAGCCGCTCCAACGCGCGCAGCGCATCCACGGCCGATGGTTTCAGCGGGTCTGCCACAGCAATCACCCCGCGCGCCTGATCCGCATCGCCGACGAACAACAGCCCCTTGCCCTCGCCCGCCCAGACCTCTGCCGCCCGCGCCAAATCGTCAGGTACCACGCCAAACATCCGCGCCGATCCAACTGCGACCACCGCGCCGCCGACCACCGCCCGTGCACCATAGCCCGGCACGGCCTCGAACCGCTCGGCCAGCGGCAGGACCAGCCCGCGCGCCGCAGCCTCGGCCAGCACAGCCGCGGCGAGCGGGTGTTCTGACCCTGCCTCGACCGCCGCCGCCTGTGCCAGCATCGCGTCATCCCCCAGCATATCGGTCACCACCGGGCGGCCCAGCGTCAGCGTGCCGGTCTTGTCAAAGGCCACCACCTGCACCTCGGCCAGCCGTTGCAACGCTTCACCCTTGCGGAACAGCACCCCCAGTTCTGCCGCCCGGCCAGACCCGACAAGGATGGAAACCGGCGTCGCCAGCCCCATCGCACAAGGACAGGCGATGATCAGCACCGACACCCCGGCCACCAAAGCCTGCGCCACCCCCTGCCCGGCCACAAGCCAGCCAACCGCCGCCAGCACCGCTATGCCCATCACAGCTGGCACGAACCACAGCGTCACCCGGTCCACCAGCGCCTGCACCGGCAGTTTGGTGCCCTGCGCCTCTTCCACCATCGCCAGAATCCGCGCCAGCACCGTGGCCGCGCCCACCTGCCGCACCTCGACCACCAACGCGCCGGTGCCGTTGATCGTGCCGCCTGTCACCGCATCACCCGCGCCCTTGGCCACCGGGACCGGCTCACCCGTCAGCATCGCCTCATCCACCGCTGACGCGCCGGAAATGACCACGCCATCCACTGCCACCCGCTCCCCAGGCCGCACCAGAACACGCATCCCCGGCACGAGCGATGCCACCGGCACCTCGGCCCCGTCTTCCAGCCGCGCCACTTTGGGCTGCAAGCCCACAAGCCGCGCAATGGCCGCCCCGGCCCGCCCGCGCGCCCGCGCCTCCAGCGTGCGACCCAAAAGGATCAGCACCACGATGACCGCCGCCGCCTCGAAATACACCGCCCGTGCCGCATCGGGGAACAACCCCGGCGCAAAGGTGACGAGAGTGGAATAGGCCCAGGCCGCACCCGTGCCCACCGCCACCAGCGAATTCATGTCGGGCGCGCCGCGCAGCAGCGCGGGCCAGCCCTTGATCAGAAACCGCCGCCCCGGCCCCAGCAGCACCAGCGTCACCAGCACGAATTGTGCGATCCACAGCGCCTGCGTTCCCACCAGCCCCATCAGCCAGTGATGAAACGGCGGGTAAAGGTGCCCGCCCATCTCGGCCACAAAGACCGGCAGGGTCAGCGCCGCCGCAATCCCCGTATCCCGCGCCAGCGCCCGCAATTCCACCTTCGGATCATGCGGCGCGGCCTCGCTTGCCGCCCGCGTCTCATAGCCCGCGCGGGTGACGGCGGCGGCCAGCACCTCGGCCCCGGCCCCACCTTCCCACAGCGTCACCGTGGCGCGGCGCAGCGCCAGATTGGCCACCGCCTCCTTCACCCCGGGTTGCGCGCGCAGCACCCGCTCCACCCGCCCGGTGCAGGCGGCACAGGTCATCCCGTCGACGTCCAGAAGCACCGTCGTCTCGCGCGCCGGATACCCGGCCTTGGCAAGCGCCGCCGCCATGGCTGCCGGTGCGGCAGGGCTGGCATAGGCCACATCCGCCGTTTCGGTGGACAGGTTCACCACTGCCCGCGTCACACCCGGCAGGGCCGTCAGAACGCGTTCGGCGCGCAGAACGCAGGAGGCGCAGGTCATCCCCTCCAGCCGGAATCGCGCCTGCCGGGCCGGGTCGACCCCGGAAGCGGGGGCAGTCGAATCTGTGGCGGGGGCAGCGGTGGCAAGGGCAGCTTGGGTCATGGAAAGACTCCTTCCACCACCCCATGTAATCCTTCCAGTAAAGGGAAGGTCAATCCCCGCCCCCAAAAACCTTTATGTCAGTTCCACCCTTGACCTTCCTGTTACAGGAACCCCCACATATCAAACATCCAACCAAAGGACCAAACCCGTGACCCTTCTTTCCATCCCCGACATGACCTGCGGCCATTGCAAGGCATCGGTCGAAACCGCCTTGGCATCGCTGGCCGATGCGGGCGAGGTGACGGTCGATCTGGCCGCCCGGACGGCCACGACGACAGGCCCGGCCAGCCCCGAATCCCTGATCCTTGCCCTAGATGAAGTGGGCTTTCCCGCCACGCAGATCGGCTGATCGCGCGAACGTGCGCAGGGATTTACGGGCTAAGCCACGGAACCTGTTGCAAATGTCGCACATCCCCTGTAGCGCGTCGCAAAATCGTCATGCTTGCGTCTTGTCCCGGTCTTTTCCCGCGCACAACTCTTGCAGAAGCGATTTCAGACCAGAGCCGGAGCGAGCAGGAAAGATGGCCAAGAAACCGAACACCACCACGCAGCAACAGGGCGGCAGCAACACGCCCACGCAGCAACAAGACCAATCCCAAGGGTCCACCCAACAGCAAGGGTCCACCCCGATCTTCCGCGACTGGGCCGCGATCTGAACCCAAGCAGACCGGAACAGACGCTTTCCTGAGACAGGGCCAGCCGCTAGGCTGGCCCTGTTTCATTCAAGGCCCCCACTGATGCCCAGCCCCGTTTCCTCCATCCCCAATCTCGGCCCCGCGACCGAGGCCGCCTTTGCCAAGGCGGGCATCCATTCCGCCGAAGAGTTGCGCGCGCTTGGCCCGGATGAAGGCTATCGCCGCCTTCTGGCCAGTGGTGTGGCCCCCCATTTCATCGGCTACTATGTGATCGTCATGGGCCTGCAAGGCCGCCCGTGGAACGATTGCCAAGGGGATGAAAAGGCCGCGCTGCGCGTCCGTTTCGATGCGATCAAGGCCAGTATGAAAGGAAAAGGCCGCTCCGAAATCGAAGCGGCCCTTGATATGCTTGGCGTCGTGGAACGTCGCCGCTGATCCCTGCGGATCAGCCGACCAGTTCGAGACCCGAGAAGTAGAACGCGATCTCGCGCGCGGCGGATGCCTCGCTGTCCGACCCGTGGACCGAGTTTTCGCCAACCGACAGGGCGAATTCCTTGCGGATCGTGCCTTCGGCAGCGTTGGCCGGGTTGGTTGCGCCCATCACTTCGCGGTTCTTCAGGATAGCGCCTTCGCCTTCCAGAACCTGCACGACCACCGGCTCGGATGCCATGAACTCGCACAGTTCGCCATAGAAGCCGCGCTCCTTGTGTTCGGCATAGAACTGACCGGCCTGCGCCATGGTCAGGTGGATGCGCTTTTGTGCGACGATGCGCAGACCAGCTTCTTCAAACTTGGCGTTGATCTTGCCGGTCAGGTTGCGCTTGGTCGCATCGGGTTTGATGATCGACAGGGTGCGTTCGATGGCCATGGGGACGTCTCCGTTACTGGGTTCTGTTTCTGGGGCGCGTGGGGGATCCCCGCGCCGGAATTCATGTGCGGCGCACGTAGCATGGGCCTGTAACAATGAAAAGCCGCCGCCGATCCTGAACGTGGCCAAAGCGTTAAACACGGGTGCGCTGCGTGCATACGCCCGTCTGCACCACCATCTGCACCACGCGCTGCACGCCCAATTCACAGCCGCCGTTGACGCCGCGCCGCCCATAGGGCAAGCCCTGCGCCATGTTACGCATTGACGCCATCACCTATTCCGTCGAAGGCCGCCCCCTTTTGGAGGCAGCCTCCGCCACCATTCCCACCGGCCACAAGGTCGGCCTCGTGGGCCGTAATGGCACGGGAAAAACCACGCTTTTCAGGCTGATACGCGGCGAACTTGCACTTGAGGGCGGGTCGATCACCCTGCCCTCGCGCGCCCGCATCGGCGGTGTGGCGCAAGAGGTGCCTTCGTCGGAAACCTCGCTCCTCGATACCGTGCTTCAGGCCGATACCGAACGCGCCGCTTTGCTGGACGAATCCCACACCGCCACCGACCCCCACCGCATCGCCGAAATTCAGGCCCGGCTGGCCGATATCGACGCCTGGTCGGCTGAGGGTCGCGCGTCCAGCATTCTCAAGGGGTTAGGCTTCGACGCGGATCAGCAACTCATGCCCTGTTCGGCCTTTTCCGGCGGCTGGCGGATGCGGGTTGCGCTGGCAGGCGTGCTGTTTTCCCAGCCGGATCTGCTGCTGCTCGACGAACCGACCAACTACCTCGATCTTGAAGGCGCGCTCTGGCTTGAGGCTTATCTTCAGAAATATCCCCATACTGTCATCATCATCAGCCATGATCGTGGTCTGCTGAACCGCGCCGTGCAGGGCATCCTGCATCTGGATCAGCGGAAATTGACATATTGGACAGGCCCTTACGACCAGTTCGCAAGACAGATGGCCGAACGCCGCGCTGTCTTGCAGGCCGAGGCAAAGAAGCAAGAGGCGCGGCGCGCGCATCTGCAATCCTTCGTTGACCGGTTCAAGGCAAAAGCGTCCAAGGCCGTGCAGGCGCAATCCCGCGTGAAGATGCTGGAGAAAATGACACCGATCACCGCGCCCGAAGATGCCAAGCGTGTGGTCTTTACCTTCCCGGCGCCCGAGGAATTGTCGCCGCCCATCATCAACATGGAAGGCGCCGCTGTGGGCTATGGCGGCCCGCCCGTCCTAAAGAAGCTTTCGTTAAGGATCGACCAAGACGACCGCATCGCCCTGCTGGGACGGAATGGTGAGGGAAAGTCCACGCTTTCCAAGCTGTTGGCGGGCAAACTTACCGCGCTTGAGGGGCGTTTCACGCGCTCGTCCAAGTTAAGAATTGGTTACTTTGCGCAGCATCAGGTGGATGAGCTGCACATCGACGAAACACCGCTGCAACACATCCAACGCCTGCGCCCCGATGAAGGCCAACCCCGCCTGCGCGCGCGGCTGGCTGGATTCGGTCTGATGGCCGATCAGGCCGAAACGCAGGTCGGCCGCCTGTCAGGCGGGCAGAAGGCACGGCTGTCGCTGCTCTTGGCCACCATCGACGCGCCGCATCTCTTGATCCTCGATGAACCGACCAACCACCTTGATATGGAAAGCCGCGAGGCGCTGGTCGAAGCGCTGACCGAATACTCCGGCGCAGTGATCCTTGTCAGCCATGACATGCACCTTCTTTCGCTGGTCGCCGATCGGCTCTGGCTGGTCAAAGGCGGGGCCGTCACGCCCTATAATGAGGATCTGGAAGCCTATCGCCGGATGCTTCTGGCCGGCGACGAAGAGGTGAAAGTCGCCGCGAAACCCGTTGAAAAACCAAAGAAAGCCAGCCGTGACGAAATCCTCGTACTGCGTGCTGAGGTGCGCAAATGCGAAGACCGTCTCGCCAAGATCAACGACATGCGTGACAAGCTGGCAAAGAAGCTGGCCGATCCCGAACTCTATGAATCCTCGCGCATCGGCGAATTGGAAACCTGGAACCGCAAATATGCCGAGGTGATGGAGGCGCTGGACAAGGCCGAGGCGCTCTGGCTTTCGGCGCAAGACCGGCTGGAGCAGGCCGAGGCTGCGTAGACCATGCCGATGCCCTGGACCTATCGGCAGGCAACCCGGGAATGGCAGGCGTTCTTGGCAGATGCGCAATACGCAATGGATACGCCCACGGACCACAGCACCTTCACCGCCGTTGAAGGTGTGCTGCGTGCCTTTCGCCATCGCCTGACACCGCAGCAAGCCATTGATTTTGCGCAAGTCCTTCCATCGGTCCTGCGGGCGCTTTTCATCGCCGACTGGAACCTGTCCGATCCGCCCGCCCCGCCCGGCAACCGCGCGGATTGGACAGCCGAAGCCCGTGCCCTGCGCCGCCATCACAACATCGCGCCTGAGAATTGCGTCGCCGCCACCGCCTATGCCCTGCGCCGCGCGGTCCTGCGCGCAGACCTGGACCGCGTGCTGTCCCGCCTGCCGCCCTTTGCCGCCGAGTTCTGGTCAACCCCCGGGATTGATCCGGCCAGTCTTGGGCCCCGCATCGTCTGATCTACACCGCACAAAGCGCGCCGGATTCACTGGCCAGAAACCTTCAGCACCCATAGGCTGCCCAAAACCGGAGGTCGCCCTTGCCCGAAACCGCCTTCCTCATCACAGCCTTTGCGACACTGTTCGTGGTGATTGATCCGCCCGGTCTGGTGCCGCTGTTCATCGCGCTGACGCAAGGTATGACACCCGAACACCGCCGCCGTCTTGCTCTGCGGGCCTGCCTGATTGCCTGCGGCCTGCTGTTGCTATTCGGCCTTGCGGGGGAATCGATCCTTTCCTTTGTCGGAATCACCATGCCTGCCTTCCGCATCGCGGGCGGCATCCTGCTGTTCTTGACTGCACTCGACATGCTGTTCGAACGCCGCACGCAGCGGCGCGAGGGACAGAAGACCGAAGCCGACCACGATCCTTCTGTCTTCCCCCTTGCGATTCCCCTGATCGCCGGGCCGGGGGCGATTGCCACCATGATCCTGCTGGTGGGTGAAGCACCGGGCTGGTCCGGCACGATCTCGGTGCTGGGCCTGATGGCATTGGTTCTGGCGACCACCTTCCTGTTTCTTCTGGCCTCGCCGCCGCTGGAACGGCTTCTAGGCCGTACGGGCACCATCGTTATCACTCGGCTTCTGGGCATGTTGCTGGCGGCGCTATCGGTGCAGTTCGTCATCGACGGTGTCAAAGGCACCGGATTGATCGGCTGACCCTTCCCCTGCCCGCACGCGCCCCCCATATCCTGCAAGGAAACAGGAAAAACTTCATGGATTCGGAAACCATTGGCCGTTTGCTCTATCTCGTCCTGCTGCTTGCGGCCGTCGGTGGATGGGTGATCGTCGAATATCGCAAGCGTATGGGCGAGGCGTTGCGCACCGCCGCTGCCTGGGGCCTGATCTTCATCGGGGTGATGGCTGGCTATGGGCTGTGGAACGATCTGCGCACGGACATCGCCCCGCAGCAGATGATATCCGAAGCCGGTTCTATCGAAGTGCCGCGGGCAGAGGACGGCCATTACTACCTGACGCTGGATATCAACGGTACGCCGGTGCAATTTCTGGCCGATACCGGGGCCACCAACATGGTGCTGTCGGATCGCGATGCCCGCCGTGTCGGGATCGACCCCGAGGCATTGGTCTACATCGGCACGGCGCAAACGGCCAATGGCACGGTCCGCACGGCGCGGGTGGAACTGCCCAGCGTGGCGCTTGGCCCCTATCAGGACAGCGACTTCGCCGCCTGGGTCAATCAGGGCGATATGTCGGATTCCCTTTTAGGAATGGAGTATCTGTCGCTCTACCGCGTTGAAATTGCTGAAGACAGGATGATCCTGCGGCGGTAGGGGCGTTAACCGTTCGCTAACCCTTTTCCGCCTTCTTCTCCCACCGCCCACTTTCCTCTGACCAGTATTGCGCCGCCAACCCCGCCTCGGTCAGCGCCTTCCACTTGGCCCGTGCATCGGTCAGTTGCGCTCCGTCATTGCCATCAAACAACAGCCAGACCCGTTCCAGCGGACGCGCCTCATCGGGCGTGGTCGCGGCCCCGTCGATCAGGAACAACCCCTTGGCATCATTGGCAATCGCCCCCTGCCCGATCAGCACCGGCTGATCGGCATCATGCGGCCCGCCCGCCATGCCATGCGGCAAAAATGGCTGGCTTTCCGCCGTCCACAACCGGGCATCCAGCCGCTCCAGCGATGCCGGATCAGTGCCGCGCAGCATCACGCGCCAACCCTGTGCCACAGCGCGCGGCAGCAGCATCAGCAGCGTCTCCTCAACCGAGGAGCGCGTCAGGTGATAGAACATCACCACGCCCATGGCAGGGTCACTTCGCCTCGAACTTGTCGCGGATCAGACGATCCAACGCCATGACACCCCATCCCGTCGCCCCCTTTGGCGCAAGCGTGCTGTCAGATTTCAGCAGCGCGGTGCCTGCGATATCCAGATGGCACCACGGGATTTCGGATTTCACAAAGCGTTGCAGGAACTGCGCCGCCGTGATCGAACCGCCATCGCGCCCGCCCACATTCATCATGTCGGCGATGCGGGATTTCAGCTTGGCATCATAGGCATCGCCCATGGGCATCCGCCATGCGCCCTCACCCTCGGCCTTGGCAGCCTTGAGGAACGCATTGCACAGATCATCATTGTTGGAAAAAACGCCCGTGTTTTCATGGCCCAAAGCGATGATGATGGCCCCAGTCAGGGTGGCAAGGTCGATCATCCCCACGGGTTTGAACCGTTCCTGCGCATACCACAGCACATCGGCCAGAACGAGGCGGCCCTCGGCATCGGTGTTGATCACCTCGACCGTGTCGCCCTTCATCGTCTTGACGACGTCACCCGGTCGCTGCGCGCGCCCGTCGGGCATGTTTTCCACTAGCCCAACCAGACCCACGACATTGGCTTTGGCCTTGCGCAGCGCCAATGTGCGCATCACGCCCGCCACGACGCCCGCGCCGCCCATATCCATCGTCATGTCTTCCATGCCACCGGCAGGCTTGATCGAGATGCCGCCTGTGTCGAACACCACCCCCTTGCCCACCAACGCAAAGGGGGCCGCGCCCTTTTCGCCGCCATGCCATTGCATGACCACAACCTTGGACGGGCTTTCCGATCCCTGCCCCACGCCCAACAATGCGCCCATGCCCAGTTTGGACAGTTCCTCTTCTTCAAGGATTTCGACATCCAGCCCCAGTTCCTGCATCGCGGCCAACCGCGCGGCAAAATCGTAGGTGGTCAGGATGTTGGCGGGTTCATTCACCAGATCGCGGGTGAAGAAGACGCCTTCCGCCACCGCAGCCCCCGGCGCGGCGGCCGCGGCCACCGCCTCGGGGTTGGAAACCATGAAGGCCACATGTCCGGGCACCTTGCGCTCGCCCGTCTTGTGGGCGGTGAAATCATAGGCCCGCATCGCGACGCCAAAGGCAATCTCGGCCGCCAGCGCATGGCTTTCGGCAAGAACGGTTGTGCCTGCCGGCGTCAGCGCGCGGCCGATCGCGCCGCCTGCCTTGCGCGCATTTGCAATCTCGGTCCGTTTGGGCAGGCGCACGATCTGCAAGGCATCGGCCAGCAGGCCCGACGGCCAGGCCAGTTCGACCGTTTCACCCGGTTTCAGCCGATCGAAGGCTTCATTGTTCAACAGCCGCGTCACTGCCCCGCGAGTCAGCTTGTCCAGCCGGCGGATGGCCGGGCTCAGCGCGTTCGGCCCATCCGCAAAGGCCACGATCCGCCCGGTGATGCGCGGCAGGGCGTCAAGATCGACAGGGCGGAAATGGATCGGAACGGGGTGTGTCATGCGGGAAATCCTTGACGGAAAGCGCCTGCAGATCAGCGGTGGCGCAGAGATTGGCAAAACGCTACCCGCCCCGCCCCGGATTGACCAGATATGAGTTTTCCCCGCCGGGGATTTCCGTTAGATTCACCAAAAGGCTAGAACCGGGGATGCAGTCAGCGTGTCAAAATTCGACAGATATCTGCTGTCGCAACTTGTTGCGCTGTTTGGCTTCTTTGCCCTAATTCTTGTGTCTGTTTATTGGGTCAACCGGGCCGTTGGGCTGTTTGACCGGCTTATCGGCGACGGCCATTCTGCGCTGGTCTTCCTAGAATTCTCGCTGTTGATGTTGCCCAATGTGATCCGGCTTGTTCTGCCCATCGCGGCCTTTGCCGCAACGGTTTATGTGACCAACCGGCTGACACAGGAAAGCGAGTTGGTGGTGATGCAGGCCACCGGTTTTTCCGGCTTTCGCCTTGCGCGCCCGGTTCTGTACTTCGGGGCCATCGTCACCGCGCTGCACCTGCTGCTGATGAACGTGCTGGTGCCCTGGAGCGGGGCCATGCTGTCCGATCGCGAGGCCGCCTTGGCCGAGAATGTGACCGCCCGCTATTTGACCGAAGGGCAGTTCATGCATCCCGCCACAGGGGTCACGCTTTACATCCGCGACATCACCCAGCAGGGCGAATTGCGGGACCTGTTCCTATCGGATGAGCGTAATGCCGCCGAGCGCACCACCTATACCGCCCGCCGCGCCCTGCTGGCACGCGGGGAAAACGGGCCGACGCTGCTGATGTTCGACGGCATCGCCCAGACGCTGACCCGTGACGATCGGCAAAGCCTTTCCGTCACGCGCTTTGCCGATGTGACTTATGATCTGTCCGGCATGCTGGCCGACCGGACGCAGACGACGGTTCCGCCCGATTACCTGACCACGGTTCAGCTTCTTTCCGCCGATCCGCAGGAATTGCAGACCCGCACGGGTGCGGAACGCGCGACCATCCTGCAAGAGGTGCATACAAGGCTGGCGCAGCCGTTCCTCAGCGCGGCAGCGGCGATGGTTGGCTTTTCCACCCTTCTGATCGGCGCCTTCAGCAGGTTTGGCCTGTGGCGGCAGATCCTTGGCGCGGTGGGTATCCTGATCTTCTTGCAGCTTCTCAACACGACCGGCTCTGCCATGGCGCTAAAGGATGCACGGCTGTGGCCGGCGGTCTATGTGGCCCCACTGGCCGGGCTTGGGATTGCGGCGTTGCTGTTGCATCTGGCGCAGCGCCCCCGGCATGTGCGAAGGGCCTTGGCATGACGCTTAGCCTTTACATCGCGCGCCGGTTTCTGGGGTCTTTCCTGGTGGTGCTGGGGGTCTTCTTCGGGATCATGCTGCTGATCGACACGATCGACCAGTTGCGGCGACTGAACCAGAGCGATGCAGGCCTGATCTCGGCCCTGCATCTGGCTGCGCTGAACGTTCCGCAAAGCCTGTACCGTATCCTGCCGCTGATCGTGGTGCTAGCCGCAATTTCGCTGTTCATGGCACTGGCCCGGTCCAGCGAACTCGTCGTGGTCCGGGCGGCAGGCCGGTCAGGCCTGCGCTTCCTGATCGCGCCGGTGGTAACCGCACTGATCAGCGGGCTGGTCGCGGTCGCCGTGCTGAACCCCTTTGTCGCAGCCACCACCCGGCTTTATGACAATGCGCAAGCCGATCTTGCCCGCGGCGGGTCAAGCGCGATGTCGGTATCAGAGAACGGCCTTTGGCTGCGCCAGGGCGATGGCAACGGTCAGACCGTCATTCAGGCCGCCCGCACCAATCAGGATGGCACCGAGCTTTACGGCGTCAGTTTTCTGCTGCTGGATGCCGAAGGCCTGCCCGCCGCGCGGATCGAGGCGAACGTCGCGCGGCTGGAACCGGGGGCCTGGGTGTTGGAGGGGGCAAAGCGCTGGGATCTGACGGCGCGCAACCCCGAACAAAACTCAACCCGGTTGGCCGATGGCAGCTCCCTGCCTTCTGACCTGACGCGCGAAGGCATTCGCGACAGTTTCGGATCGCCCTCTGCCATCCCCTTCTGGTCGCTGCCCTCCTATATCGCTGGGTTGGAACGGGCGGGATTTTCGGCCCGCGCCCATCAGGTGTGGTTCCAGATGGAACTGGCACAGCCCCTGTTGCTGGCGGCGATGGTGCTGGTGGCGGCGGGGTTCACCATGCGGCATGCGCGCTTTGGCAAGACAGGCACGCTTGTGCTGTTCGCTGTGCTCAGCGGGTTTGCGATCTTTTTCCTGCGCAATTTCGCGCAGGTTCTGGGTGAAAACGGGCAGATTCCGGTGGCACTGGCCGCTTGGGCGCCGCCCGTGGCCGCCACGATGATGGCGCTTGGCCTTCTTCTGCATCTGGAGGATGGCTGACATGGCCCGTGGCCCAGATTTCCGCCGCCGAAAGCCGCGCCGTTTTGCGGCCCTGCGTCCGCTTGCGCTGGCGCTGTCGGTTGCGGCCTTGCTCGGTTCGGCCTCACCGGGCGGGCTGATGGCGCAGGAAGCCGCGACGCTGATCGCGGACCGGCTGGAAATTGCGGCGGATTCCCGGCTGATCGCCGAAGGATCGGTCGAGGTGTTCTATCAGGGCCGCCGCATGACGGCGGAACGTATCGTCTTTGACCAAAGCACCGATCAGTTGCGTATCGAAGGCCCGATCCGCCTGACGGATGAGGATGGGTCGACCGTTATCGTTGCCGCGCAGGCCGATCTGTCATCGGACCTGACCGAAGGCATCCTGCAAAGCGCGCGTGTCGTGCTGAACCAGCAATTGCAGATGGCGGCGGCGCAAATGGTGCGCAGCGAAGGGCGTTACCTGCAACTGGACAATGCCGTGGCCTCTAGCTGCAAGGTCTGCGCGGGCAGCACCACACCCTTGTGGGAGATTCGCGCCCGACGCGTGCTGCACGATCAGACAGCGCAGCAGATTTACTTTGACCATGCCCAGTTGCGCGTGGCGGGCGTCCCGCTGCTGTATATCCCGCGCCTGCGTATTCCTGATCCGACACTGGACCGCAGTACGGGCTTTCTGATGCCCAAGTTCACCAACCGGACCGATCTGGGAACCGGCATCACCCTACCCTATTTCGTGGCCATCGGCCCATCGCGCGACCTGACCTTCTCGCCGACCTTGACGACGAATGGCGCCAAGGCGCTTGAGATCAGGTATCGGCAAGCGTTCGAGACGGGCAATATCGCCATCTCTGGCACCTTGGCACGGGATGACATCCAGCCCGGGAACACGCGCGGTTATGTGGTGGCGGATGGTGTCTTCCGGCTGCCGCGCGGCTATCGTCTGGCCTTCCATGGCGAGGCGGTCAGCGATGATGCCTATCTGGCCGATTACGGCATCAGCGATACGGACCGTCTGACCAACACGATCCAAGTGGACCGGGTCCGCCGCGATGAATACATCGCTGCGCGGATCATAAATTTCGATACGCTGCGCGCGGGCGATTTCCCGTCGGCCACCCCCTATCTGGTGACGGATTCCACCTATATACAGCGCTTCCAGCTTGGCGCGCTGGGGGGCGAAGGGGCGCTGCGCTTTGGGTCGCATACCCACACGCGGCAATCGTCGAACCCGCTGGATGGCGCAGACCCCGATGACATTTCCGAAGGGTCAGACATGCAGCGCCTGTCCATTGGCGCGGATTGGCGCAAGGATTGGGTGACGACGAATGGCGTCGTGCTTGCCGCCCTTGGCGAGGTGCGGCTGGATACGTTCAACATATCCGACGATGCCACCTATGGCGGCAGCCGGTCGCGGATTTACGGCGCGGGCGCGGTCGAGTTCCGGTGGCCTTGGGTGCGGGCCGGGGCGGATGGCGTGGCGCAGGTCATTGAACCCGTGGCGCAGCTTGTCTGGTCCGATGATGACGGGGCCTTGATCCCGAATGAGGACAGCCGCCTTGTGGAATTCGATGAATCCAACCTGTTTTCGCTGAACCGTTTTCCCGGCACCGATGTGGTGGAAACCGGTCTGCGCGCCAATCTGGGTGTCAGCTGGACGCGGATCGATCCCGCCGGTTGGACGATCGGCGTGACGGCGGGCCGCGTCTTCCGCGATGCGCCCGCGGCGGGCTTTTCCGCCGCATCCGGACTAAGCGGCAGCACGTCGGATTGGCTGTTGGCGGTGACAGCGGAAACTGAGAACGGCCTGAACTTTGCCGGGCGGGTGATCACCGATGATGACCTGTCGGTCACGCGAGGCGAGGTGCTGGCCGAATATGGCAGCCCAGAGGTGTGGTTCAACACCGGCTATATCTGGTCCATCGCCGATCTGGCCGAGTCCCGACCCAGCCGCGTCTCGGACCTTGTGCTTGGGGGCGGTTATCAGATCAGCCCCGGCTGGCAGGCCACGGCATCGGGCCGCTATGATTTCGAGGCGGACAGCTATCGCAGCGCCGATTTCGGCGTGAGCTTCAAGAACGAGTGTTTGCTGGTTGATCTTTCTCTCTCGCGTCGGTTCACGTCATCCACTACTGTGCGGCCAGGCACGACGGTCGATCTATCGGTCGAATTGCTTGGCTTTGGCGGCGGAACCGAGGCAGGACCGGCGCGCATGTGCAGACGATGACTGTACAGGGCAAGTCACGGGGCAAGGCAGGATACGGGATACGGGAATGACGGATCGTTCGCGGAACAAGGCGGCACAGACCATGAGGGCAGCGCTTCTGGGGGTATCGCTTCTGGCGGTGGGGGCAGGCATTGCCCCGGCGCAAGAGGGTGGGCTGTTCGCGCCCCGCATGGTAATCAACGGCCAGACCGTGACCAATTTCGAAATGGAACAGCGGATGCTGTTCCTGCGCGCCCTGCGCGCGCCCGGCGATCCGGAAAAGGAAGCGCTGGACGCGCTGATGCGCGACCGGCTTGGCGCGCAAGCGGCCGAGGATATGGACATTTCCGTCACCGCCGAACAGGTGAAGCAGGGGATGGAAGAATTCGCCGCCCGTGCCAACCTGACGGCCGAGCAATTCACCGAAGCGCTGGGACAAGAGGGCGTGGCCCCCGAAACCTTCCGCGATTTCGTGGCCAACGGTCTGTTGTGGCGCGATGTGGTGCGCACGAAATTCGCGTCGCAGATCCGCATTTCCGACGCCCAGATCGACCGGGCCTTGGCCGAGAACGCCAAGACCCCGCAGGTGCAGGTTCTGCTTTCGGAACTGATCATTCCGGTGCAGGGCGAAGACATCTCGCCCGTGCTGGATCAGGCCCGCGCGATCAAGGCGGAAAGTGGTTCCGAGGCGGGCTTTGCCTCTGCCGCGCGGCAGTTTTCGGCAGCCCCGTCCGCGGGGCGCGGCGGGCGGCTAGATTGGGTTCCGATCAGCAATCTTCCCCCGGCCATCGCCCAACAAGTGCTGACGCTGTCGCCTGGCGAAGTGTCCGATCCGATCGTGGTTCCACAGGCGGTGGTGTTGTTCCAATTGAACGGCATCAGCGATCTGGAAAGCGCCATGCCCGCGCAGGTCGAGGTGGAGTATGCCCAGTTCGCCCTGCCGCCGAACCTTGATCCGGCTGTGGTGCGCCAGCAGACGGATGATTGCGGCGATCTTTACCCGCTCGCGCGTGGTCTGCCGGCCGAACAGTTGCGGGTGACCAAACAGATGATGGGTTCCGTGCCACAGGATATCGCGCTGGAACTGGCCAAGTTGGACCCGGGCGAAAGCGTGCTGCGGGGGCGCGGCACCTATAACGAATTGCTGATGCTGTGCCTGCGGACCGGTATCCCCGAGACCGACCCGAATGCCGCCGAAATTCCGGTGACCACCGCCGAAAGCGACGCAGCCGAGGGCGAGGCCGCAGCCGAGGACAAGCCCTTGGTCGACCGCGAGGCTGTGCGCAACCAGTTGGGCAACCAGCAGCTGACCGCCCTGGCCGAGGGCTTCATGGAAGAGCTGCGGTCAGAAGCGATCATCGAGGAGCGGTGAGCGCGTCCTTGCTGCCGATTGCGCTGAGCTGTGGCGATCCTGCCGGGATCGGGGCCGAGATAGCGCTTAAGGCACGGGCGATGCTGGGGGCAGGATTGCCGTTCTTCTGGATTGGCGACCCGGCGCATCTGCCGGCGGGTGCGGTTTTTTCCGTGATTGACGATCCCGGTCAGGCGGCGTCGGTTCCTGCGGAAGCCCTGCCCGTTTTGGCGCACAGTTTCCCGCTACCCGCCACACCGGGGCAGCCGGACCCGGCAAATGCGCAAGGCATCATCGACGTGATCGCGCGGGCGGTGGGTTTGGTGCAGCAGGGCCATGCGTCGGCAATCTGCACCCTGCCAATCAACAAGAAGGTGCTGAAGGACGGGGCGGGTTTCGCCTTTCCGGGACATACCGAATATCTGGCACATTTGGGCGGTGTCAGCCGTGTGGTGATGATGCTGGCCTGCCCGGAATTGCGGGTGGTGCCTGCAACCATCCATATCGCACTGGCCGATGTGCCGCGCGTTCTGACGCCGGATTTGCTTGAAGACACCATCCGCATCACCGATGCCGGGCTGCGGCGGGATTTCGGCATTGCGCGGCCCCGTATCGCGGTGGCGGGCTTGAATCCCCATGCCGGCGAAGGCGGCGCAATGGGGTGGGAAGAAACGCAATGGATCGGCCCGCTGATTGCCAGAATGGCAGCAGAGGGGTTTGATCTGCGCGGACCGATGCCGCCAGACACGATGTTTCACAAGGCCGCGCGGGCGCGCTATGACGTGGCCGTCTGCATGTATCACGATCAGGCGCTGATCCCGATCAAGACAGTGGATTTCGACGGCGGGGTGAATGTGACGCTGGGCCTGCCCTTTATCCGCACGTCGCCCGACCATGGCACCGCCTATGACATAGCGGGCAAAGGCATTGCCAGCGCGACCAGCCTTGTGGCGGCGCTGCGGATGGCGCAACAGATGGCGGCGGCGCGCGGGGCGTAATCTGCCGGATTTGGGTATTTGAGCCAAGATGAAAAGGCGGGTCAGGCATGGCGACGATTGACGGGCTTCCGCCGCTGCGCGAGGTGATCCGCGCACATGATCTGGTGGCGAAAAAGCAGTTGGGGCAGAACTTCCTGCTCGATCTGAACCTGACCGCCAAGATCGCACGGCAGGCGGGGGATCTGTCCGGTTGTGATGTGCTGGAGGTTGGGCCGGGCCCCGGCGGGCTGACGCGCGGCTTGCTGGCCGAAGGGGCGCGGCGGGTGCTGGCGGTGGAAAAGGATCCCCGCTGCATGGCGCCGCTGGCCGAGGTGGGGGCGGTTTATCCCGGTCGGCTGGAGGTGATCAACGGCGACGCGCTGGAGGTGGATGTTCTGGCGCATTTGACACCGCCGGTTCGGGTCGTGGCGAACCTGCCCTATAATGTGGGCACGGAATTGCTGATCCGCTGGCTGACACCGGCTGTCTGGCCACCCTTTTGGGAGAGCCTGACGCTGATGTTCCAAAAGGAAGTGGCCGAGCGGATCGTGGCCAAACCCCGGACCGATCATTACGGGCGTTTGGCGCTTTTGGTGCAATGGCGGGCCGAGGCGAAGATCGTGATGCATCTTCCGCCCGAAGCGTTCACCCCCGCACCCAAGGTGCATTCGGCAGTGGTGCATATCACCCGGCTGGCTGAGCCGCGCTTTCCGGCCGATGGCGCGGTGCTTAGCCGGATCACGGCCATGGCCTTCAACCAGCGGCGCAAGATGCTGCGGTCATCGCTGAAGGGTTTGGGGGCCGATATCGAGGCCAAGCTGGAGGCGGCGGGGATCGTGCCGACGCAGCGCGCCGAGGAAATTTCGCTGGAGCAGTTCTGCGCCTTGGCGAGGCTTATCAAGGCATGAAAAAAGGCCGGGTTTGACCCCGGCCTTCTGTTTCAAATGATTAATGGGCGGTTAACGCCTTATTCCGCAGCCGCAGCCGGATCAGAACCGGAATTGTCCTTCTCTGCCTTTGGCTTGCGCGGTGCGCGGGTCTTTTTCGGGGCCTCAGCCGCTTCCGGTGCAGGTGCCACGAGGGCAGTCTGTTTCGGCGCTTTCGGTGCGGCGGGGGCCGGAGCGGCCGCGACCGGGGCAACGGCAACAGGGGCTGCCCCAGGGGCGGCATCGGTCACGGTCTGCGGCTGCTGGTCACGACGGTTTTCGCGGTCCCGGCGGAAATCGCCCCGGTTGTTACGATCCTGACGGTCACCAGCCGGGCGTTCGCCGCCCTGACGCTCGCCGCCTTGACGGTCGTTGTTCTGGCGGTCGTTGTTCTGCCGGTCGTTGTTCTGGCGGTCGTTATTTTGACGGTCGTTGTTCTGGCGATCATTGTTCTGGCGGTCGCCGCGATCTTGACGGTTGCCTTGATCCGGACGGTCGCCGCGGTCATCACGGCGGGGCTGGAACGGGCGCGCTTCAGGAGTTTCCACCAGATTGGTGTCACCGCCTTCGCCCAGTTCGATTACCGCAGCGCCCGACGGGGCCGCTTCATCCGTATTGCGATAGTCGCGATATTCGCCGCGATCCTGACGGTCACGCCAAGGCTGATCCCGGTTGCCATCGCGATTGTCGCGGTTGCCATCACGGTTGTAGCCCTGATTGCCGTCGCGGTCACGGTTGCCATTGCCGTTCTGCTGGCCGCCGCCCTGATAACCATTCTGCTGGTTACCGTTCTGGTTGCCGTTTTGGCCCCCGTTCTGGTTTCCATATTGGCCACCGCCCTGCTGACCACCCTGCTGAGGGTTGTTCTGCTGGTTGCGCTGACGCTCTTCCTGTTCGGCGGCCATCTCGCGCATCGCCTCGCCAAGGAGGCGGGTGTAATGCTCGGCGTGTTGCAGGAAGTTTTCCGCTGCGACGCGGTCATTCGACAGCTGTGCGTCACGGGCGAGAAGCTGATACTTCTCGATAATCTGTTGCGGCGTGCCACGCACCTTGCCTTCGGGGCCGGAGCTGTCGAAGACGCGGTTTATGATGTTGCCGAGGGTGCGCGGGCGGTTCGCCTTTGAGCGCGAGCGGGACTTGGAAGATCTCATCTTGTCCTTTGGTCCAGATGACCTGGCTTTCTGCGAAGCGCCTTTGGGTCACGGGTTCCCATGTGGGGGCATCCCAAGGCGCGTCAAACTGTCAGGCAGTTCCGGCGCGGGGGGACCTGCGCCCTGCCCCATCACCTGAGGATCGAATAACCACTCTCCGGGCATGAAGACAAGGGGATTCGCGCAGCGCACGGCGGGATGGGCGGCAAAAGCCCCGCTGTTGAGGCGGAATGTGGCGGATTTCCCGCAGGTCAGGCGGGGGTGGCTTTGGCCGCTGCACTGGGCTGGCGTGCGATGACCACACGGTCGCGGCCATCAAGATCGGGCAGGATGCGGATATCCATCAAGCCCTGTGCGGCGAAAAGAGCGCTGACAGCAGCACCCTGTGTGGGACCGATTTCCACCATGAGCCGCCCCTGCGGGCGCAGATGCGCCGGCGCGTCGCGGGCGATAGCGCGATAGGCATCCAACCCATCCCCCCCCGGCGTGAGCGCGCGATGAGGTTCGCGCTGCACCTCGGGCGACAGGGCGGGCATCTCTGTTTCGGCGATATAGGGGGGGTTGGAAACGATCAGATCAAATTGGCCGGAAACGGCGGCAAGCCAATCGGACAGAACAAATTCGGCCCGCGCGGAAAGGCCGTGGGCCTGCGCATTCGCCGCAGCCACGGCCAAGGTGGCGGGATGGATGTCGGTGCCCATACCCCGCGCTTGCGGCCTGTCGGCAAGGCAAGATAGCAGGATGCAGCCTGTCCCGGTGCCAAGATCCAGCATCCGGGTGAAAGGTTCTGCCAGTGCAGCCTGAACAAGGATTTCCGTTTCCGGGCGCGGATCGAGCGTGTCGGGCGTGACCCGAAAACTGCGACCCCAGAACAGGCGCTGGCCGGTGATATGGCTGACCGGTTCGCGGGCGGCGCGTCGGGTGATGGCAACCTCAAACGCCTGAATGGCAGCATCAGTCAGGGGATCGGTCAGATGCAGGGTGAGCCTGTCAGGCGCAATTCCGGTGGCATGGGCCAGCAACACACGCGCATCGCGGGGGGCATCGGGGACGCCTGCGGCGGCTAGGCGGGGGATGGCGGCGCGCAGCGCCTCGGCCCCGGTCATCCTTCCATCTCGGCCAGTTTTTCAGCCTGATCATGGGCCACAAGGGCGTTGACCACCCCGTCCAGATCGCCCGCCATAATTTGCGGCAGGGCGTAAAGCGTCAGGTTGATGCGGTGATCGGTCAGGCGCCCTTGGGGGAAGTTGTAGGTGCGGATGCGCTCAGACCGGTCGCCAGAGCCGACCTGCGCCTTGCGGTCTGCAGCGCGGTCATTGGCCTGCCGTTCGCGTTCCATCTCGAACAGCCGAGCCCGCAGCACCTGCATGGCGATGGCACGGTTCTGATGCTGGGACTTTTCCGATGAGGTGACGATTATCCCCGTGGGGATATGGGTTATGCGAACCGCCGAGTCGGTGGTGTTGACATGCTGCCCCCCTGCCCCGCTGGCGCGCATCGTATCAATGCGGATGTCAGAGGCGGGTATGTCGATATCCACCTCTTCTGCTTCGGGCAGCACGGCCACGGTGGCGGCAGAGGTGTGAATGCGGCCACCCGCTTCGGTTTCCGGAACACGCTGCACGCGGTGCACGCCGGATTCAAATTTCAGTTTCGCGAAGACACCTTCGCCCTGCACATGGGCGGTCAGTTCCTTGATGCCGCCCAGATCAGAGAGTTGCTGTTCGAGGATGTCGAACCGCCAGCCCTGCCGTTCGGCATAGCGCTGATACATCTTGAGCAGGTCAGCCGCGAAAAGTGCGGCCTCATCGCCCCCGGTGCCGGGGCGGATTTCAAGGATGGCGGGGCGCGCATCGGCGGCATCCTTGGGCAGCAGGGCGAGGCGCAGCTGGTGTTCAAATTCGGGGATCAGGGCGCGCAGGCGGGGGATCTCATCCTCGGCCAACGCTTTCATTTCGGGGTCTGACAGCATCGCCTCGGCCTCGGCCAGATCATCGAGTGCGCGGCGATAGGCGGCGATCTGATCGGCGACGGGGCGCAGGTCGCTGTATTCACGCGAGATTTTGGCGATATCCGATGGTTCGGCACCCGCGTTTAGGCGCGCTTCGAGATACTCGAAACGCTGGGTGATCTGGGCGAGTTTGTCCAAGGGAACCATGCGGGTTCTGTGGCGCGTTCAGCCCAGCCGGTCAAGGGGGGGCAGGTCGCTTGGGTATTTGGGCCAAGATGAAGCCATCAGAGCCTTGAGAGCCAGTCCCGGAGTCGCGCGGCGTTCACGCCCATGTCGCTGCTGCCAAAGCGAAGGCGGGCGTGCAGGGTGAGCGTGGTGCCTGCGCTGGCGGGCGTCGCCTCGGCGGTGATGTAGTCGGGAAAACCCCACAGGCTCGACCGCGTGATCCAGGTGATGCGCCCCTCGTCAGGCGATCCGGCAAGGCGGGTGGTGCGCGGGGTGGCCATGGCGATTTCGTCAAGCCGGGCAAGCAGTGCCGCCGGGGCATCGGCGCGCGCGCAAGTGGCTCGGGCGTCGCCTGTGCCCTGTTCTACATTGCAATCAGCCGTCGCGGCAGGAGATGGTTCGACGTGCCAACGTGCGGGGTCAGAGGGGGCAAGACGGACGTAAAGGCCAAAGCCCACCACGATCAGGACCAGAAGTCCCGCGATCATTCCCATCTTGCCCACCCTGTGTGATTTCCCTCAGCGCTGCGTTCTTGCCCAGTGATAAAGGCAAATCAGTTCATACGCCACATGCGCGCCAGCAATGGCCGTGGCCCCGGTGGTATCATAGGGGGGGGAGACCTCGACGATATCGCCACCCACCATGTTGATGCCCGCAAGATCGCGCAGCATCGCCGCCGCCTGCCAGGAGTGCAGCCCACCCCAAACCGGGGTGCCGGTGCCCGGCGCGACCGAAGGGTCGAGGCAATCGATATCGAAAGTCACGTAAGTGGCTTTGTCGCCTACGATGTCCTTGGCCTTGGCCACGGCGGCATTGATGCCCTTTTCATGCACCTCACGCGCATCAATGACATGGACGCCGAGATAATCCTCGGTCGTGGTGCGGATGCCGATCTGGACGGAACGCTTCGGGTCCACAATCCCGGTTTTCACCGCCTTGTAGAGCATGGTGCCGTGGTCGATCCGGGACAGGTCATCATCGGGCCAGAGGTCGGAATGGGCGTCGAAATGGATCACGCCAAGGGGGCCGAACTTTTCGGCATAGGCGCGCAGGATCGGGAAGGTGATGTAGTGATCGCCGCCCAGTGTGATGGTCCCTGCCCCGGCTTGCAGGATGCCCCGGATATGGGCGGTCAGCGTGTCGGGGAAATCCGATACCTTGGCATAATCGAAGGCGACATCGCCGTAATCGACAATTGCCATATCTTCCAACGGGTTGGTGGGCCAGCCATGCGGCGGATCATAGGGCATCAGGCTGGACGCCTCACGGATCGCGCGGGGGCCAAAGCGGGTGCCGGTGCGGTGGGTGACGGCCTGATCAAAGGGCACGCCGGTGATGGCCAAATCGACCCCGGTGAGGTCTTTGGTATAGGTCCGGCGCAGGAAGGACGTCGCCCCCCCGAATGCGTTTTCAAAGGCATAGCCGCGCAGGCCTTTGCGGGTGAAGGCGGTGTCGACTTCGGATTTGGCGTCTTCAAGAGCCATGATGGGATTGCCCCCGTGTAAAGCGCTGCGTCGTTTGAAAGCCGAGACGCGGCGGATCGGGTGGCGCGAAGGGACCAAGGGGCGCGGGGCTTGTCAAGCGGGGCTGCCGTATGGGATGGAGCACGCGGGGTTAACCTTTTGCTTTTCAGCGATTTTTCCGAAATCGGCTGTGCAGCACGCGGTGCAGCGCCCTGTGCAGCACATGGTATGCACGCAGCGCACGCTGTTTCTGCCCGCGCAACGGGTAACCAAGGGGGCCGAATCGGTGCAGGTCAGCCCAGACGGTGGCCTTCGCGGACGAGTTCATCGGTGATCTTGCGGATGGCTTTTTCCAGCACATCGGCCACGAAATCGACCTCGGCTTCCGTGATCGTCAGCGGCGGAGACATGACGTTGAGATGCGCCAAGGGCCGCACGATCAGACCCATCGCCTCGGCCGCGTCCGAGATGCGCTTGGATTCGTTCACGCCATCGGGCAGCGGTTCCTTGGTCGTCTTGTTCATCACGTTCTCGGTGCAGATCATCAGGCCCCGCCCGCGCACCTGCCCGACGAGGGGCAGGTCTTCCATCGCCTTCAAACGGTTCTGGAAATAGGCCCCCACGCGTGCGGCGTTGGCGAGCAGCCCTTCACGTTCCATGATCTCGATATTCTTCAGGCCTGCTGCGCAGGACACCGGGTGGCCGGAATAGGTGAAGCCGGCAGTGAACCAGCGCGACGGATCGGCTGCCATGATTTCCCACAGTCTGTCGGAAAAGATCATCCCGCCAAGGGGGACATAGCCCGAGGTCAGACCTTTGGCCGTGCAGATGATATCGGGCATGACGCCAAATTCATCCCAGGACGCGAACCAGTGGCCCAGGCGGCCAAAGGCGGTGACGACCTCATCGGCGATGAACAGGATGCCGTGGCGCTGGCACACCTCCCACATGCGTTTGAGGTATCCGTCGGGCGGCACGATCACGCCACCCGAGGCCTGGATCGGTTCAGCGATGAAGCCGCCGATGCGGTCTGCGCCGACATGGGCAATCAGGTCTTCGAATTCCTGCACCAGCCAATCGCAGAACTGCGCCTCGGTCATTCCATCGGGGCGGCGATAGGGGTTCGGCGGCGACAGGTGATAGATGCCGTCTTCTTTGTAGCGGAACTCTGGCACGCGGTCGCCCGGACGCTTGCCCACCGATTGCGACAGGTAGGTGGAGCCGTGATAGCTGTGGTCGCGGGCAACGATCCCGATCTTGTCAGGATGGCCAAGGCAGGACTGCACATAGGCCACCATGCGCACGGCGGTATCGACAGCGGTGGAACCGCCCGTGGTGAACATCACGCGGTTCAGATCGCCGGGGGCGAGGTCCGCGATACGCGCGGCAAGCCGGGCCGAGGGATCATTCGCCATGTCGACAAAGGTGTTGGAGAATGCCAGCCGTTCCGCCTGATCCGCGATGGCCTGCGCCATCTCGCGGCGGCCGAGGCCGATATTGGTGCACCAAAGGCCACCCACGCTGTCGAAATAGCGGTTTCCGTCAGCATCCCAGAGCCAGCACCCCTCACCCCGGGTAATGACCAGCGATCCCTTATCCTGAAACGATCCAAAATTCGTCCAGGGATGGAGGGAATGGTTGTGGTCCATTTCCCAAAGATCGGCTGGCGAAGGCGTGTTCAGCGCGGCGGTCGGCATTTCGGGCGTCCTGATCGTGAGTTGTTACACGTTAGTATAACAGCTCACGCCGAAACGGGCCAGCCGGAACGGGACACCAAACGTTGCGCGGGGCAGGATATGGTGTGCCAAAGGTTGAACCGGGGCCAAATATGGCCCCGTTTCCTGCTGTCCGATTCGGGGCAGATCACACGACGGGCTGCGCGCGTTCCACCAGACGGGCGAAGAAGCTTGCGCCGATCGGCGCGGCCTCATCGTTGAAATCGTAGGCCGGGTGGTGCAGCCCCGCCCCCGGCCCGATGCCAAGGAAGAGATAGGCGCCGGGGCGGGCCTCGAGCATGTAGGAGAAATCCTCGGACCCCATCTCGCGGTTGGAGTTTTCGTTCACCGCCGCATCGCCCGACACTTCGCGCGCCACGTCGGCGGCGAAATGGGTGGGTTCGGCATGGTTGATCGTGGCGGGATAGCCCCAATCATAGTCGATCCGGGCGGACACGTTATAGGCCAGCGCATGGCCTTCGACGATTTCATGGAAGCGGCGCTTCAACAAAGCCCGCACCTCGGGGTTGAAACAGCGGATGGTGGCGCAGAACATCGCCTCTTCGGGGATGATGTTGCTGGCGGTGCCGGTGTGGATCTGTGTGACAGAGATCACCGCCTCGTCCAGCGCATAGACGTTGCGCGGGATGATGGTCTGGATCGCACCAACCATGCCCACAACGGCGACGACAGGGTCGATACATTCATGCGGGGTGGCCCCATGGCCGCCCTTGCCGGTGATATAGACGAATGCCGTATCGACCGAGGCCATGAGCGCGCCGGGATTGGTGTGGAAATGGCCAAATTCGACATTGGGCGCGTTATGGATGCCATAGACGGTGTCGATACCGAACTTGTCCATCGCGCCTTCCTTGACCATCACTTCGCCGCCGCCGCCATCCTCTTCCGCAGGTTGGAACAGCAGGGCGACGCGGCCTTTGAAATTGCGCGTCTCGGCCAGGTATTTGGCGGCCCCGAGCAGCATGGTGACATGGCCGTCATGGCCGCAGGCATGCATCTTGCCGGGAACAGTGGAGGCGTGCTCCACCCCGGTGATTTCATGGATCGGGAGCGCGTCCATATCGGCGCGCAGGCCGATGGTGGGGGCGTTGGGCGCATCGGCCCCCTGCCCGTTGATGATGGCAACGATCCCGGTCTTGGCAATGCCGGGATGAATCTCGTCCACGCCGAACTCGCGCAGGCGATCTGCGATGAAGGCTGCAGTGTCGTGGCAATCGAAGCCAAGCTCGGGATGGGCATGCAGATGGCGACGCCAGGTCTTCATTTCCTCGGCATAAGCGGCGATACGGTTGAGGACGGGCATCACATGTTCCTTGTGCGTTGGTGTCTTTGATCAAATCCCAATTCAGAGGTGCCCGCAATGCCCCTGCCCGACCGTGACGCAGCGACAAGCGACAAGTTGATCATGGAAGGGGGCGCCAGCATGGACCGGCTGTTGGCGATCATGCGGCGGCTGCGCGATCCGCAGACCGGATGCCCCTGGGACATCGCGCAGGATTTCGCCTCTATCGCGCCCTATACGATCGAAGAGGCGCATGAGGTGGCCGATGTGATCGCGCGGCAGGCCTGGAGAGAGTTGCAGGGCGAGCTGGGCGATCTGCTGCTGCAAACCGTCTATCACGCGCAAATGGCCGATGAGGCGGGGCTGTTCGGGTTTGACGATGTGGTGCGCGCGATTTCCGACAAGATGGTGGCGCGGCACCCGCATGTGTTTGGCAGCGAGAGTCGCAACAAGAGTGCCGAACAGCAGACTGCCGACTGGGAACGGATAAAGGCCGCCGAGCGGGGGCCTGCGCGGGTGCTGGACGGGGTGGCGCTGGGGCTGCCCGCGCTGACGCGGGCGGTGAAGTTGCAAAAGCGCGCGGCGCGGGTGGGGTTTGACTGGCCGTCCACCGATGAGGTGGTGGCCAAGATCGCCGAGGAAGCGGCGGAACTGGTCGAGGCGCGCGAGACATTGACCGAGGCTGAAGTGGCAGAGGAATTCGGTGATCTGCTTTTCGTGATGGCCAATCTGGCGAGGCACCTGAAGGTGGACCCAGAGGCGGCGCTGCGGGCAGCGAATGCCAAGTTCACCCGCCGCTTTGGCCGGATCGAGGATTGGCTGGCCGAGGGCGGAAAGACCCCGGCCGAGAGCGTTCTGGCCGAGATGGACGCCCTGTGGAACCGGGCGAAGGCTGAGGAAAAGGAAAAAAGATAGGGGGCTGTCTTCCCCCTCTTGGCGCTTTGCGCCAATTCACCCCCGAGGATATTTCAACAGAGAAGAGGGCGCAGGCTTTGCTCCGCCCCCGGTCTTATCGGCGGCATATATCCTTCTGGGGAGGAAGGTGCGGCACCTTGCCTTCGGGGGACGAGTGCCCGCTTCCTCTTTTCTTGCGGTTACGGGCGCGCGATCTCTGACTTTTTCACTCACCTATTGACCAAAGTAAAATTGTCGGGTTTATGGCGGGCATAAGATTTCCCGACAAAAGGACTCAAGCAATGACGATGCGCCTTTCCCTGATGGCCCTCGCCCTCGCCTCCACCGCCGCGCCTGTGCTGGCAGATGAGATCAACGTCTATTCCCACCGTCAGCCCGAACTGATCCAGCCGCTGGTCGATGCCTTTACCGCCGAGACCGGAATCACGGTCAACGTGGCCTTTGTCGACAAGGGGATGGCGGAACGTCTGGTGGCGGAAGGCGACCGATCGCCGGCGGATCTGGTCCTTACGGTGGATATCGCCCGGCTGACGCAGGTCGTCGATGCGGGCGTAACGCAGGCGGTGCAATCCGATGTGCTAGAGGCGAATATTCCCGCCGCCCTGCGCGATGAGAATGATCAGTGGTTCGGACTGACCAGCCGCGCGCGGATCGTCTATGCCAGCAAGGACCGCGTGGCCGAGGGCGAGGTGACGACCTATGAGGATCTGGCCGATCCGAAATGGCAGGGACGTATCTGCATCCGCTCTGGCACCAATGATTACAACGTGGCGCTGACGGCGGCGGTGATTGCCCATCACGGCGAAGAGGCCGCAAAAGCATGGCTGGAAGGCGTGAAGGCCAATCTGGCGCGCAAACCCGATGGCGGCGACCGGGATCAGGTCAAGGCGATTGCGGCAGGCGAATGCGACATTGCCGTGGGCAACACCTATTACATCGGGCAGATGCTGGCCGACCCCGAACAGAAAGAGGCCGCCGAATCCGTAAAGATCCTGTTCCCGACCTTTGAAGGCGACGGCACCCATCTGAACGTGTCGGGTGTTGCGATGACCAAAGCCGCACCCAACCGTGAAAACGCGCTGAAATTCATGGAATGGCTGTCGGGGGATGAGGCGCAGAAGATCTATGCCGAAACCAACCACGAATACCCGGTGAAACCGGGGGTGGCGAAATCGGATCTGGTGGCAAGCTGGGGCGAATTCACCCCGGATTCCAAACCCCTGACCGAAGTGGCCAAGCTGCGCCCGGCAGCGCTGAAACTGATCGAAGAGGTCAATTTCGACGGCTGACACAGCCCGCAAGAGGCAGGACAGGCAGTGAAAGGGGGCACAGATGTGCCCCCTTTCTTGTTTGACCATCTGGACAAAAGTCGCGGGTTGGGATTTTTTGGCGGACCTGACTAGAGTAAAGGCACGCAGCATGACGCATCCGCGCAAGATCATCATCGACACTGATCCGGGGCAGGATGATGCGGTGGCGATCCTTCTGGCGCTGGCCAGCCCGGACGAGATCGAGGTGCTGGGCCTGACCGCAGTGGCGGGCAACGTGCCGCTGGCGCTGACGCAAAAGAATGCGCGCATCATTTGCGAACTGGCGGGCAAGCTCGCGACGCCCGTCTATGCCGGGTGCGACCGGCCCATGACGCGCAAGTTAGTGACGGCAGAACATGTGCATGGCAAGACCGGGCTGGACGGCCCGCAGATGGCCGACCCCGTGATGCCCTTGGCCGAGGGCCATGCCGTCGATTTCATCATCGACACGCTGCGCCGCGAGGCGCCACATACCGTGACGCTCTGTCCGTTGGGGCCGCTGACCAACATCGCCACCGCCTTTGAACGCGCGCCCGATATCGTAGGCCGGGTGCAGCAGATCGTGTTGATGGGCGGCGCCTATTTCGAGGTGGGCAACATCACACCGACGGCCGAGTTCAACATCTATGTCGATCCCGAGGCGGCAGAGATCGTGTTCAAATCCGGCATTCCCATCGTCGTGATGCCGCTGGACGTAACGCATAAGGCCCTGACCACCCGTGCGCGGGTAGAAGCGTTCCGCGCCCTTGGCAATGAGGCCGGGCGGATGGTGGCCGAATGGACCGATTTCTTCGAACGCTTTGACATGCAGAAATACGGCTCAGACGGCGCGCCGCTGCATGACCCCTGCGTCATCGCCTATCTGATCCGGCCCGAGCTGTTCGCCGGGCGGCATATCAATGTGGAGATCGAGACGCAGTCGCTCCTGACATTGGGGATGACAGTGGCCGATTGGTGGGGGGTGACGGATCGCCCAGCCAATGCGTTGTTCGTCGGATCGGTGGACGCAGAGGGATTCTATGCCCTGCTGACCGAACGGATCGGCCGGCTTTAACCATCCGACCGGATCAGCCGGCCCTGCCCCCCTATTGTGGCAGGATACGGGCGATCAGACGTCAGGCGTGCCTGCGGCGGTGCTGTCGAGTTTGGGCCGGTCATCGCCCGGAAGCGCGCCGGTGACGAGGTAGATCACCTGTTCGGCCACCGCTGTGGCGTGATCGCCCACCCGTTCGATGTTCTTGGCAATGAAGTGCAAATGCATGGCCGGGGTGATGTTGCGGTGGTCTTCCATCATCTCGGTCAGCAACTCGCGAAACAAGGCGGAATACATCTGATCCACCTCCTGATCACGCTGCCGCACCTCGGCGGCCAGTGCCACGTCACGCGCGACAAAAGCCGCCAGCGCATCGGTCAGTAGGGCCGAGACATGTTTCGCCATCTGCCGGATCGCACCCGTGGGCACCGGCAGAGTTGTCATCTCGGCCAGCACGAGCGACCGCTTGGCAAGGTTCTTGGCATAGTCGCCGCAGCGTTCGAGGTTGGCGGCGATCTTCATCACCGTGAGCACCGTGCGCAGGTCGGATGCCGCAGGGGCACGCAGCGCGATCAGGCGCGCGCAATCGGAATTGATCTTTTCCTCCAGCGCGTCGATGTCCTTGTCGCCCGCCCGAACCCGCTGGGCCGTGGCTGCATCGCGGGTTTCCAGCGCCTCGGCCGCATCCACAAGCGCGGCCTCGACCAGACTGCCCATGCGCAGAACCTGCTCTTGAATCGAGGCGAGGTCACGGTCGAAGGCCAGCATGATATGGGTCTGGGGCATTGATTTGGCTTTCGCTGCGGGCGGATCGGATCTGTCGCCCGGTGGCAGGGCACCTGCGCGCCTGCAACCCTGCGGGTTTTGCCGTTTTGCGAAGAATTTGAAACAGTTTTATGACAATCGCCAGACCCATGCGACCAGCGGGCCGGGCTGGCCGGCAATTCGATCAGGTTTCCGGCAGTATCACGCTGAAAACGCTGCCTTTTCCGCGTTCGCTTTCAATCCGAATACGGCCGCGGTGGCGCTGAATGATGTGTTTGACGATGGCCAGGCCCAGCCCTGTGCCCCCCTGTTCGCGCGAGCGGTGGCCGTCGACGCGGTAGAATCGTTCGGTCAGGCGGGGGATATGGACGGGGTCGATTCCCTCGCCCTGATCCATCACGTCGATCCGCAGACCGGGGCCGCGCGGCAGTTGTTCGCGCGCGATATGGATGCCGACCTTGCCCCCCGCGCCGCCGTATTTCACGGCGTTTTCGATCAGGTTCACCAGCACCTGCGTGATCTGATCGGCATCGCCCGGCACGGGCAGCGGGCCGGGTTCGCCGGTCACCTCGACCGCGACACCTGCGCCTTCGGCAAGCGGGCGCAGCGTGGCAACCGCGCCTGTCACCAGCGCCTGCAAATCCACCCGTTCGGTGGGGCGGATGCGTTCCTGGCTTTCCACACGGCTCAGTTGCAGCAGATCACCGATCAGGCGATTCATGCGGCCCGCCTCGCGTTCCATGATGGACAGGAACCGCTCGCGCGCCGCGGGATCATCCTTTGCGGCGCCGCGCAGCGTTTCGATGAAACCCAGAAGCGCAGTCAGCGGTGTGCGCAGCTCATGGCTGACATTGGCCACGAAATCGCGGCGCATCTGGCCCATCTGTTCAGCCTCGGTCACGTCTTCAAAGGTCAGCAGCGCGTGCCCCTCGCCCGCCGGGGCCACGGTGACGCGGTAGGTGATGTCCTGCGACGGGCCGGGGATCACATGGCGCACTGTGCCCGCCACACCCTGCCCCAGCGCGGCGGCGATGGCCTCTTGCAGCGCGGGCTGGCGCAGCGACAGCAGATGATGCCGCCCTTCGATGGCCGCACCAAAGAGCGCGAGTGCTGCCGGATTGGCCGCCGCGACCCGTTCATCCCGCCCGATGGCGATCACCGGAAGCGGCACCGCTGCCACGATTGTCCGCATCATTTCCGCATGCATGCCACTCTCCTGCCCCGTTCTGCCGTCATACCACGCCCTGACGCAGAGGCCAGAGGCCGGGGCGCGGCCACAAGGCCCGCCATACCGGCAGATTGTGACGGAGGGCGCATGCAGACGGGTGGACAGCAACAGGCGGCAGCCGCGATCAAGGCGCAGCGGGCCTTGGCGGTGCGTCGTCGTGCCCCCCGGGTGCGGCCCGCCGAACAGGTGGTAGAAGAGGAACCGCAAGTCGCGATCGTGCTGGGGTTCGAAGCGCTGGCGCCCGATGCCGTGGCCGTGGACCGGCCCGAGGCGATTGACGCCGGATTGCTGGCGCGGGTGCAGCCCAAAAAGGTGATCTGCCCGATGATCGGCGAAGATTATGACGCGCTGATCGTCGCCACCCATCTGCGCGCGCTGAACTTTGCGGGCACGCTTGTGGTGGTGGCCCCCGAATTGCCCAATCCCCGCATGGTAGAGCGGGAGATTCGCAATCAGGCGGGCGGGCTGCGCGTAAGCGTGGTGATCAAGCCGTAACTTTCGGTCAGACCGCGGCCTCAGGGTTGTCGCGGCGATAGATCCAGTCGTGATCGGGATCGTTCTGGAACCGCCAATTGCGGCGCGGGCCTGCCATGACGTTCAGATAATACATCTCATAGCCATAGGGCGCGCCACAGGGATGATGCCCTTTTGGCACCAGCGTCACGTCGTGGTTCTTGACCGCCATGGTTTCATCCAGACTGCCATCCTCGGTATAGACACGCTGGATGCCAAAACCCTGCGCCGGATTGAGGCGCATGTAATAAGTCTCTTCCAGATAGGTCATGCGGGGGAAGTCATCCTCATCATGCCGGTGGCTGGGATAGCTGGACCAGTTGCCGGCGGGGGTGAACACCTCGGTCACCAGCAGGCTGTCAGCCACCTCGCGCGCTTCCATGGCGATGTTGTTGATGTGGCGCGTATTGGCCCCTTGCCCGCGTGGCGTCAGCGTGATGCCGTCCGGCCCAAGGCGTTGCACCGGATGGTTGCCCATCCCCGGTGCGGTGCAGATGGCCAGCGTGCAATCCGTGGTGGCCACGGCCTGCCAGTCGCTGCCACCCGGAACATAAAGGCAGTGCGGCGGGGTCTTTTCAAACACATCCATACGGTCGCCCATTTCGCCGAAGTCCGTGCCGCCGGCTGTGATCCGCGCCTTGCCTTCGACCAGCACAAGGATCGCCTCGCGCGCCCCCGTCGCCTCGGCGGCCGATTGGCCGGGGGTCAGGCGATAGAGGGTAAACCCCACATAGCCCCAGCCCGCGCTTTCCGGCGTGATGTCATGAACCTTGCCATTGGTCCCCGTAGGCTTGCGCAGAAGATCGGCCATGCTGTTTCATCCGTTCCTAAATATCCTCGGGGGGTGCGGGGGGCAGACAGCCCCCCGCTGCGCCGGGATGTCAAATGAGACCGGCTTCTCGCGAAAGCCGCTTCAACGTCGCCAGACCGAGCGTCTGATAGAGCAGCGGGTTGCGGACCTGCGGGTTCTGTTCCGCCTCGATCACGATCCAGCCGTCATAGCCTGCCTTGCCAAGGATGTTCAGCAGCGGCGCAAAATCAATGCCGCCTTCCTGATCGCCGGGCACGGTGAAGGCCCCTTCGACCACACCCTTCAGGAAAGACCAACCTTCCTTGCGGACCTTGTCCACCACGGCGGGGCGGATGTTCT
Source organism: Paracoccaceae bacterium (assembly GCA_022843025.1). Taxonomy (GTDB): domain Bacteria; phylum Pseudomonadota; class Alphaproteobacteria; order Rhodobacterales; family Rhodobacteraceae; genus Paragemmobacter. Next base: position 198,855 of record JALHOL010000006.1, read on the forward strand.
TGGCATGGAAATGGCGCACGCGGGCGATGTGTTTCGTCAGCACCGCCACCGGATCGCCGCCGCCAAAGGCACAATGGCCCGCGTCGAAGAGCAGATGGGTATGCGGCCCCGTGGCGGCCATCAGTGCGTCAATCTCTTCCGGGCTTTCCACAATGGTGCCCATGTGGTGGTGGTAAACCATCGTCACGCCCTGCCCTGCAAGATAGGCGGCGAAGGCTTCAAGCTTCGCGCCGAAGGCATTCATTTCGCTGGCAGAAAGTTTCGGGCGGTCATTCACGGCCTTGGCCGCGTCGCCATGAATGGCGTTAGAGGTTTCGCAAACGATGCAAACCTTGCAGCCATTGTGTTTCAGCTTGGCCAGATGCGGTTGAACCGCGGCGATTTCATCTTCGACCGACCGGATCAGCAGCTCTGTCGAATACCAGCCAGAAATGAATTTCAGCCCGTAAGAGCCAAGCATTGCACGCAATTCTTCTGGATCATCCGGCCAGCGATGGCCGTTTTCGATGCCGTCAAAGCCGATCTGACGACCTGCCTCATCCAGAATGCGCGCGGTGGGGATATCGGCCCCGATGCTGCGGTCGTCGTCATTGGCCCAGGCGATGGGATTGGTTCCGAAAAGGATCATGTGTTTTCTCAGCTTCAGTTTGCAAGCAACTGTTTCTTTGTGTTTTCTTCATAGCGCGCGCGGGCTGCGCGCACCTCGGCACGGGTGGATACTTCGGGCACGGCCACATCCCACCAGGTGCCGCCGGCGGCGGTGGAGGGCGCGGGATCGGTGTCGATCACGATCACCACGGGGACTGCGGCGCCTTTGGCTTCGGCCAGCGCGGCCTCAAGCTCGGCGATGCTGCCCACCTTCACCGCCTTTGCCCCCATTGCGCCTGCATGGGCGGCAAAGTCGATATGGCTGGGGTTCACGTGGTGGCTGTCATCCAGAAGGTTGTTGAACGGCGCGCCGCCCGTGCCCTGTTGCAAACGGTTGATACAGCCATAGCCGCGATTGTCGGTCACCACGACGGTGAAGGGGATGCCCATCATCACGGCAGTCGCCAGTTCGCTATTGGCCATCATGTAGGACCCGTCACCCAACATGCAGATCACATCCGCCTGCGGGCGGGCCATCTTGATGCCCATGGCGCCTGCGATTTCATAGCCCATGCAGGAGAAACCGTATTCCATGTGATAGCCGCCCGCGGCCGCATCCCAGATCTTGTGCAACTCGCCCGGCATGGTGCCTGCGGCCCCCATCACCACGGTTGTGGGACCTGCGCTGCGCTGCACGGCGCCAATCACCTGCGCATCCGTTGGCAGGGCATTCCCGGCCTCGGGTGCGGCTTTGACGGCTGCCGTGGCCTGCGCCCAGTCGGCCTTCAGCTTTGCATTCGGCGCGGCAAAGCGCTGGGTTCCCAGCGCCGCCCCCAGCGCATCCAGCGCGACGCGGGCATCCGCGACAAGCGACAGCGCGTTGTGCTTGGCAGCATCGAACGGCTGCACGTTGATCGACAGAATCCGCCGCGCGGGGTTCTTGAAGAGCGACCATGACCCGGTTGTGAAATCCTGAAACCTTGTGCCAAGGCCAATCACCAGATCGGCATTTTCGCACACGATATTGGCCGATGAGGCCCCCGTCACGCCGACCGGGCCGAAGTTCAGCGCATGGTCATGGGCCAGCGCAGATTTGCCACCCTGCGTTTCCACCACGGGGATGTTGTGGGCGGTGGCAAAGGCGGCCAAGCGTTCCTCGGCCTGTGAATAGATCACGCCGCCACCTGCCACGATGACCGGCGCTTTTGCCACTTTCAGCGCCGCGATGGCCACGGCCAATTCGCCCGCATCGGGTTCGGGGCGGCGGATGTGCCAGACCTTGGGGGTAAAGAAAGCCTCGGGGTAGTCGAATGCCTCGGCCTGCACGTCCTGACAGAAGGCCAGCGTCACGGGGCCACATTCGGCGGGGTCCGTCATCACCCGCAGCGCGCGGGGCAGTGCCGTCATGATCTGTTCCGGCCGGGTGATACGGTCGAAATAGCGGCTGACGGGTTTGAAGCAGTCATTGGCGCTGATGGTGCCATCGCCGAAATCTTCCACCTGTTGCAGCACGGGATCGGGCGCGCGATTGGCAAAGACATCGCCAGGGATGATCAGAAGCGGCAGGCGGTTCACATGGGCAAGTGCTGCGGCGGTCACCACGTTCAACGCGCCGGGGCCGATAGAGGTTGTCACCGCCATGGCCTTGCGCCGCTTGTGTGCCTTGGCATAGGCGATGGCGGTATGGGCCATGGTCTGTTCGTTATGGCCACGCCAGGTGGGGAACACGTCGCGGGCGCCATGCAGCGCCTCGCCGATGCCGGCCACATTACCATGGCCGAAGATGGCCCAGATGCCTTCGATGAAACGGCTGCCATCTTCCGTATGCTGGACCGAAAGCCAGCGGATCATGGCTTGTGCGGCGGTAAGGCGGATCGTGGTCATGCGGCATGTCCTTCTGTGGCGCGGGCCTTGTCCCAGATGGCGCAAAGGCGGGCATAGCGTTCGGCCATCTGGGAGATGGCCGCGTGATCCGTCATGGTGCCAGCCAGCCAGCCACGCGCGGCATCGGCGAATATGGTGCGTCCCACGGCGAAGCCTTTCACGAGATCATGCCGCGCGGCCAGCGCCAGCGAGGCGGCAAGCTGATCTTCGGCCGCATCAAGGCCCAGCACGACAATGCCGCGCACATGGGGATCGCGGGTGGTGATGGCGGTACAGGCGTTCGACCAAGCCGCATCTGTCGCAAAGGGTTCCAGCTTCCACCAATCGGGATAGATGCCGAGGTCATAGAAGCGCTTTATGACGCGGGCTGATGTCATGTCATCCACCGGCCCAACCTTGGACGGGATGATTTCCAGCAGCATTTCCAGACGGTTGCGGCGGCAGGCATGGAACAGGCGCAGGACGGTATCTTCCTGCTTTGCCTTCATCTCTGCATCGTCATCGGGGTGATAGAAACACAGCACCTTGACCACATGTTCCAGTGGCCATTCCGACAGGCCGCCGAAATCAGGGCCAATCTCAGGTTCCAGCGTCAGGGGGCGCGATCCCGGCCATTCGACCGGCCGCCCAATCCACAGACCGGTTCCGGCAGCGGCATAAAGCGCGTCGCGGCCCAGGCGGGAATCGCACAGGATGCCATGGCCGGGCTGGCCATCCGCCACCTGCAGCGCGGCGGTCAGGCACAGCTCCTTGAACGCGCCGATCTTGGCGGGGGTGGCCCCCTCCATCGCCTCCAGCTGCATGCGGTGGTCAAAGGCGAAGACGCGCATCGTGGACCAATCCTTGTGCCGGTTGGTCGCCCAATGCACCTGCTCCAGTGCGGCATCCTTGCGCAACGCGCGTTCGACAACGCCGCGTTGCAGGAAGAATTGCAGCTCCTCCCAGCTGGGATAGGCGGGCGTGCAGCCATGGCGCGAAACGGCAAAGGCCCCGCAGGCATTGGCGTATTTGAGCGCGACGGGCCAAGGCTCGCCATCCAGCCAGCCTTTCAGAAGGCCGGACATGAACCCGTCGCCCGCGCCCAGCACGTTGAACACCTCGATCGGGAAACCGGGGCCGGTTTCGCCATCGTCCAGAGAGTCGGGGATCGCGCCGGTAAAGGCTGCGGCCCCCATCGGCCCGCGCTTGCAGACCAGCGTGGCCTTGCTGACCGCCCGCACGGCGCGCAGGGCGGCGATGGTGTCGGTGGTGCCGCCCGCGATGTGGAATTCCTCTTCCGTGCCGACGATCAGATCGAAAAAATGCAGCGTCGCCTGCAGCTTGGCCGTCACGGCGGCGCTTTCGATGAAGCGGCTTTCGCCATCGCCATGCCCGGCAAGGCCCCAGAGATTGGGGCGATAGTCGATGTCCAGCGCGGTTTGCAGCCCGTGCTTGCGCGCCAGTTCCAGCGCCTTGATCACCGCCGCCGCCGTGCGGGGATGCGACAGGTGGGTGCCCGTGGCGACGACAGACCGGGATTGCGCGATAAAGCCTTCGTCGATGTCATCTTCGCAAAGCGCCATGTCGGCGCAGTTCTCGCGGTAGAAGATCAGCGGGAATTGCTTGTCATCGCGGATACCCAGCAGGACCAGCGCGGTCAGGCGTTCCGGATCGGTCTTTACACCCCGCACATCCACGCCTTCGCGGGCCAGTTCCTCGCGGATGAAGCGGCCCATATGTTCATCGCCGACGCGGGTGATCAGCGCGGATCTCAGGCCAAGGCGTGCGGTGCCTGCGGCCATGTTGGTGGGGCTGCCCCCGATGTATTTCTGGAATGACCCCATGTCTTCCAGCCGCCCGCCCACCTGCGCGCCATAAAGATCGACCGAGGCACGGCCAATGGTGATGACATCCAGGGGTTTATCAGTTGTCGTCACCGCAATCTCCTATCAACGCAGCCCCGCGTGACCGGGATTCGCCGCATCTGCATTTTTGGAATATTTATTCCAAATGTGCGCCAGAGGGAAGGTTTTTCTTGCCTGATTGACGAAGGACCGTCAGCCCCGCGCCGACCCCACCGCAACAGCCAGCGACAGCGCCAGCGCCAGCGTGGCGGAAAGCGACCGGAAGGCGCCGAAATCCACCTCGGGCACGGTCAGCACGACCGAAGACAGGCGCGCGACCGGGCTGGTCAGGCGGTCGGTAATCCCCACCACCGGCAGACCGCGCGCCCGCGCATCCTGCGCGACCGACAAGGTTTCATCCGAATAGGGAGCGAAAGTGATGGCGATGCAGGCGTCATTGGGCCTCAGCGCATGACGATGGTCCAGCCGACCCGCGTGATCGTGCAGGATCGACGGCACGGCCAGCTTTTCCAGCACATAGGTCAGATAGCTTGCCACCGGATAGGCGCGGCGCAAACCCACGACATGCAGCGTATCCGCCCGCGCCAGCAGCGCGACGGCCTGCGAAAGCGCGGCCTCATCGGTAGATTTTGCCAGTTGCTCCAGCGACAGCCGCCCGGCCTCGACAAACTCGGCCAGCAGGGCCGAAGGGCTGCCTGCGCCACTGTCTTTCAGGTTGCGCAGGCGGGTGGTGTAGTCGGGCCAGCCCGGGGCATAGGCCTCGCGGAACAGTTTCTGCATTTCGGAAAAGCCGGAAAAACCAAGGATCTGGCAGAACCGCATCAGGGCCGAAGGCGGCACATCGGCCCCGGCGGCCAGTTCCGCCACGGTAGAAACGGCGATACGATCCGTATTCGCGGCGATGTAATCGGCACATTGGCGCAGGCGTTTCGGCAGGCCTTCGGTCACCGCGGCAAGGCGGCTGCGAAACTCGTCGATCGTGGTCGGCGCGGCGTCGGTCATGCAGGTCCCCGGCTGGTGGGGCGCAGGCTAGCATCGCGGAACGAATATTCCAACCGGATTTGGAACGCGCGGCGAAGACGATTTCTGACGCAGAAATCGTTGCGGAATTTGACGCAAATTCCGCGTGCCACCCCGGACGCCCGATTTCTGCGTCAGAAATCGGCGCGAAATCTGCGCCAGATTTCGCTACAGCGCCCGCAGTCCCGCGCCAAAGCGCCGCGCATTGGCGCGGTATCCGGCGGCGGATGCCAGCAGCCGCGCGCGCGCGGCATCGTCCAACATGCGCACCACCTTGCCGGGGCTGCCCATGACCAGCGACCCGTCGGGAATCTCCTTGCCTTCGGTGATCAGCGCGCAGGCCCCGATCAGGCAGCCCTTGCCGATCTTTGCCCCGTTCAGGATGGTGGCCCCCATCCCGATCAGCGTGCCATCCCCGATGATGCAGCCATGCAGCATGGCCTTGTGGCCGATGGTGCAATCCGCACCGATCACCAGCGGCGATCCCATATCGGTGTGCAGCACGCAGTTTTCCTGCACGTTGGACCCCTGCCCGACCCAGATTTCCTCATTATCGCCGCGCAGCGTGGCCCCGAACCAGACCGAGGCCCCCGCCTCCAACACCACCTTGCCAATGATGTTCGCATCCGGCGCGACCCAGGCATCAGCGGCGATGTCAGGCGCGATCCCATCCAGCGAATAGATCATCTTGCGTCAAACTCCCGGTTCAGTTGGCGCACGAAATCGGCCAGTCCCGGCTGGCGGTCGCGGCGCATCCGTTCGGTTTGCAGGATGGTCTGCAACTGGGCGAAAGTGGCGTCCAAATCATCATTGATCAGGACGTAATCGTATTCCGCCCAATGGCTTATCTCATCGCGGCTTTTGGCCATGCGCCCAGCGATCACCTCGGCGCTGTCCTGCGCGCGGTCATTCAGGCGGCGGTCAAGCTCGGCAATGGACGGGGGCAGAACAAAGATCGACACCACGTCGCGCCCCAAGGCAGAATTGCGGATCTGCTGGCCGCCCTGCCAATCAATGTCAAACACCGTATCGCGGCCTTCGCGCATGGCATCCTCGACCGGGCCACGCGGCGTGCCGTAGAGGTTTCCGAACACCTCGGCATGTTCCAGCATCTGGCCATCGGCCACCATCGCCTCGAACTCGGCACGTGTGCGGAAATAATATTCGCGCCCGTCCTGTTCGCCGGGCCGGGGCGCGCGGGTGGTGGCGGATACGGAAAAGCGCATCGTCGCATCCCATCCCATCAGCATCCGCGTCAGGGTGGATTTGCCCGCTCCCGAAGGGGAGGACAGGATAAGAAGAAGCCCCTTGCGCGCCATGGTCATTCCACGTTCTGAACCTGTTCGCGCATCTGATCGATGACCGTTTTCAGGTCAAGCCCGATCCGGGTGAGCGTCAGCGCCTGCGCCTTGGAACAGAGGGTGTTCGCCTCACGCATGAATTCCTGCATCAGGAAATCAAACTTGCGCCCCACGGGGCCGGGTTCGGCCAGCAGGTCGCGGGCGGCCGCAACATGGGCGGTCAGACGGTCCAACTCTTCGGTGACGTCATTCTTCACTGCGATCAGGGCGAGTTCCTGCGTCAGCCGCGCTTCATCCACCCCGTCGGCATTGGCGATCACCTTGGCCAGCGCGTCGCGCAGCGCGCTGGCGGTGGCGTCGCGGCGGGCCTCGGCCTCGGTTGTCGCGGCGCGGGTCAGGCTGTCGATCCGGTCAAGCTGCGCCGCAATCACGCCGTTCAACGCCGTGCCTTCGGCGGCGCGCATGGCGTTGAAATCGGCCAGCAGCGCGGGCAGGTCGGCCAGAATGGCGGCGCGCAGGGGGGCGGTGTCCTCATCCGCGCTGGACATGTCCAGCACGCCGCGCACGGCCAGCACATCGGCGGCAGTCGCCTGCGCCAGCGTGACACCTGCGTCCATTGCGGCTGCCTCCACCTCACCCAGGGCGCGCAGGACGGCACCCAGAACGGTGGGGTTCACGCGCAGCGCGGCCTCGCCCTCGGTCGCGCCATCCCGCGCGACCTTCAGCGACAGGGACACATTCCCCCGCCCTAGCGCGCGGCCCAATTCGGTGCGCAGCGCCGCCTCCAGCCCGTCGATCCAATCCGGGACGCGCAGGCGCAAATCCAGCCCTTTGCCGTTGACCGACCGCAGATCCCAGGCCCAGCCATGGCCCGCGCCCTGCCCTTTGCGGGCCGCGAAACCGGTCATCGAAATGGTCATGCGTGCCCCCAAGTGCGCCCCCGGGCGCGGTTAACCCTTTGTTCATCTTTCACTGCGGCCCGGCACCTTTCCGCCATAGATTGGCGGGCGGGGCTAATCCAGCGGTTGCAGCGTCCGTTATTGGGCCTAACAGAGGGGCGCAAGCCCGACAACAGGCAGCGCGGCCAAGCAGGGCGCAGGCAGAAGGCAAGATGGACATGGCAGGCGGGCGGACAGGGTTTCAGGGCTGGCAGGGGGGCACCGCGCAGGCAGCACCTTCGGGCCTGCTGAAACGCCATTGGCACAGCCTGCGGCAGGGCACTGCCCTGCCCCGGCGCGACGCAATCACCCCGCGCGCCATTGCCGGGATGCTGGACCACGTGCTGATGGCCGAACGCAGGCCCGGTGGCGCGGTCCTGCTGCGCTATGCCGGGACGGCGGTGAATGCGGTGCATGGGCAGGACCTGACCGGGCGGCCCCTATCCGCCTTGTTCGAAATCGGGATGCGCGATCAGTTGCTGGGCGCGCTGGAGATGGCCTTTGCGGGCCAGCGCACGCTGGAGATGGGGCTTTATTCGGAACGCGGGCTGACCCGGCCGCCGCTGACGGCGCGGCTGACGCTGCTGCCGCTGGCGGCTGTCGCGTCCGAAGGCGTCACGCTGATCGGCTGCCTTGATCTTGCCGGCCCGCCGATCCTGCCGCCGCGCCGGTTCCGGATCGAACGGGTGCTGGGCGTGCCGCTGACCGCCTTGCACGATCCGCGACAGCCGCAGGAACGGCCCCCGGATCGTCCGGCGGGGGCCGATAGTGGCCCGGTTCTGGTCTGGTCGGGGGGCTGATGCGAAAGGGGCGGTCTGGTGGACCGCCCCTTTCCCATTTCATGCCGTGTCGCGCGGATCAGAGCGCGATGCGCCGTCCGGCATCACGCAGCGTGGTCAATTCCTCGGCCACGAGGAAGGCCAGTTCCAGCGACTGCGATGCGTTCAGGCGCGGGTCGCAGGCGGTGTGATAGCGGTCGGACAGGTCTTCGTCAGTGACGGCGCGCAGACCGCCGGTGCATTCGGTCACGTCCTTGCCCGTCATCTCGAAATGCACGCCGCCGGGAATCGTGCCCTCGGCCTTGTGGATGGCAAAGAATTCACGGACTTCGCGCAGGACGCTGTCAAACGGACGTGTCTTGTAGCCGGTCGACGACTTGATCGTGTTGCCATGCATCGGATCGCAGGACCAGACGACGTTTGCCCCTTCCTGCTGCACCGTCTTGATCAGGCGCGGCAGGTGTTCGCCGACCTTGCCCGCACCAAAGCGCGCGATCAGCGTCAGGCGGCCTGCCTCGTTCGTCGGGTTCAGCTTGGCCATCAGGACCTTCAGATCCTCGGCCGTGGTGGATGGCCCGCATTTCAGCCCGATCGGGTTCAGCACGCCACGCGCGAATTCCACATGCGCGCCGTCCGGCTGACGCGTGCGGTCGCCGATCCAGATCATGTGACCCGATCCCGCCACCGGCTGGCCGGTGATGGAATCGATGCGGCAGAGCGCCTCTTCATATTCCAGAAGCAGGGCTTCGTGGCTGGTGTAGAAATCCACCGCCGAAAGGGTATGTGCGGTATCTGCATTCACCCCGGCCGCATTCATGAAATCCAGCGCGTCAGAGATGCGGTTGGACAATTCGCGATAGCGTTCTGCCTTGTCATGTTCGGCAAAGCCCAGCGTCCAGGAATGGACGCGGTGAATGTCGGCGAACCCGCCCGTGCTGAAAGCGCGCAACAGGTTCAGCGACGCGGCCGCCTGCGTATAGGCCTGAAGCATCCGCTGCGGATCGGCAACGCGCGCCTCGGGCGTGGGGTCAAAACCGTTGATGATGTCGCCCTTGTAGGACGGCATTTCCACGCCATTGATCACCTCGGTCGGGGCCGAACGCGGCTTGGCGAATTGGCCGGCCATGCGGCCCACCTTGATGACCGGAACCTTGGCACCATAGGTCAGGACCACGGCCATTTGCAGCATCACGCGGAAGGTATCGCGGATGTTGTCGGCACTGAATTCGGCAAAGCTTTCGGCGCAATCGCCGCCCTGCAACAGGAAGGCCTTGCCCTCGGCGGCAAGTGCCAGCTGCTTCTTCAGCTTGCGCGCCTCGCCCGCAAAGACCAGCGGCGGATATTTGGCAAGCTGCGCCTCGGCGGCGTGCAATGCGGCCTGATCCGGGTAATCGGGCATCTGGATGCGCGGCTTTGCGCGCCAGTCAGATTTCGTCCAGCCCTTGGTCATGGGTCTTCTCCGAAGGTTTGCGGTAACGGGGGCGGTATAAGGTCATCGCACGGCATATGCAAAGGAAGAAACTGGCCTGATTCCCAATCCGATTGCCCTTGCAGTAAAATTCGTTTCCTGAAAGGCTGCGCCGAATACCGACATTTTCAGGTCGCACAATGTCCACCGCCCCCAAGAAAGCCCAGCACATCGCCAAGGGTGCCGAACCCCGGCGCTTTGTCTTTTTGTTGCTGGACCATTTCACGATGCTGTCTTTTGCCAGCGCGATCGAACCGCTGCGCATCGCAAACCGCGTGTCGGGCGAGACGTTGTATACGTGGAAGCTGGCGGGTGAAGGCGGTGAAAGCGCCACCTGCTCCAACGGCGCCTCGTTCAAGCTGGACATGGGGCTGGAGGAGATCGAGCGTGAGGATACGCTCTTGGTCTGTGGCGGCATCGACGTGCAGAAGGCCACCACCCGTGGCGTGCTGAACTGGCTGCGGCGCGAAGCGCGGCGCGGCGTCACGATGGGAGGGCTGTGCACCGGGGCCTATGCCGTGGCCAAGGCGGGGCTTCTTGACGGCAAGAGGGCGACGATCCATTGGGAAAACCAGGACGGGTTCCTTGAGGAATTCGAAGATGTGAAGCTGACGAAGTCGGTCTTCGTGATGGATGGCAACCGCTGGAGCACGGCGGGGGGCACCTCGTCCATTGACCTGATGCTGAAGGTGATCGCCGCCGATCACGGCGAGGATCTGGCCAATACGGTGGCGGATCAGTTGATCTATTCCACCATCCGCACCGATCAGGACACGCAGCGCCTGTCGATCCCCACGCGGATCGGCGTGCGGCATCCCAAGCTGAGCCAGGTCATCCAGATGATGGAAGGCAATATCGAAGATCCGATGTCGCCCGCCGATCTGGCCGAAGAGGTGGGCATGTCCATCCGTCAGTTGGAACGCCTGTTCCGGCGCTATCTGAACCGCTCGCCCAAGCGGTATTACATGGAGCTGCGCCTGCAAAAGGCGCGCAACCTGCTGATGCAGACGGATATGAGCGTGATCAACGTGGCCTTGGCTTGCGGCTTCGCCTCGCCCTCACATTTCTCGAAATGCTACCGCGCGCATTACAACACCACGCCCTACCGCGAACGAGGGTCGCAGGGTGGCGGCACGGGCGTGCGCCTGTCCATCTGATCCAAACCACGAATTTTCTGCGAAAATTCTGCTCTGTTTTGCGTTGGGCGCGAACGGACGTTCGCGCCCCGATTTTTCGCAGAAAAATCGCCTACTCGTTCGGTGTCAGGCGATAGGCCACCCCGTCATAGACTGCCAGGTACCAGATTGATCCATCCGGCGCCTCGACGATGTCGCGCACACGGCCGGTTTGCGGCCCGGCGATCCGCTCTTCGGCATAGCCGTTTTCGGGGTCCAGACGGCTGATGAAATCGGAATTCAGCGACCCCGTGAAGACATCGCCTTTCCAGTCGGGGAACAGGTCGCCCTGATAGATGACCATTCCCGATGGCGCGATGGAGGGCACCCAATAATGCACCGGCTGCTCCATCCCGTCGCGGGCCGAGCCTTCGCCGATCTGGCCGCCGCCGTAATCTTCGCCATAGGAAATGACGGGCCAGCCATAGTTGCGTCCCGCCTCGATGCGGTTCAACTCATCCCCGCCTTGCGCCCCATGTTCGACCAGCCAAAGGTTGCCTTCGGCATCCAGCGTGGCGCCCTGTGCGTTGCGATGGCCCAGCGAAAAGACACCGGGGCGATGACCAGGCAGCGAGGTGGCGGGGCTGCCGTCGCGGTTCAGGTGAATGACCTTGCCCTCCGCCCGCATGGGATCCTGCGCCTCCATCCCTTCGGGGCCGGTGCCACGGTCGCCCGTCGTCAGGAAGACCGTCCCATCCGCCGCCTCGACGAGCCGCGATCCGAAATGCCGGCCGCCGCCTGTGGCATCCCCCTGATACAGCGTGCTGAAGCCTTCCAGCGCGGTGCCTTCCGCGTTCAGAACCCCTTTGCCCACGGCCGTTGCGCCACCGCCATCAAGCGGGATGGAAAAGCTTAGCCAGACCTCGCGCGTCTGTTCGAAATCCCGCGGAATCATCACATCCAACAGTCCGCCCTGCCCGCTATCGAACACCTCCGGCAGGCCGGAAACAGGCTGCGCGGCACCTTCTTTCACATGCAGCAAAGCCCCTTCGCGCTCGGTGATCAGAAGGCTGCCATCGGGCAGAAACTCCAGCGCCCAAGGCTCGTTCAGGCCCGTCACCATGGGCGTCACGGCCAGCGGACCAACCGAACTGTCCAGTGTCGCAGCCCCAACCGGGGCCGCCATCGCGACAACCAGCAAGGACGCAAGCGGGGCCCGTCCAGACCATACGCGGCGCGGGTTCAGGGGGCTTCGTGCGGCGGGCAAAGACAGGGCGGCAAGGCGCTGATGCATTGGAACAATCCTTTCCTTTCAACCCCAGATAATCATGCGGCGCCGGAAAGGAACCCGGCTCACGGCTTTCTGATTGGACCCGGTTTCACGACCGGCATTCCGCCACACATCGGGGTGCTTCCCTTTTGATCACAAGCACACTACGTTCGCCGACAGGACAACGATCCAACTCGGGAGTTAACGATGAAAAAACTGCTGCTGGCTTCGGCCGCAACCGCCCTGATGGCTGGTGCCGCCTCGGCCCAAGACGTGAAACTGGGCGTTCTGCTGGGCTTCACCGGCCCGCTCGAATCGATCACCCCGGCCATGGGTGCCGGCGCTGATCTGGCGATCAAGGAAGTCAACGACTCGGCCAAGTTCACGCTGGGCACCGTTTCGGCCGTCCGCGGCGACTCGACCTGTATCGACGCAGCGGCTGCCACGGCGGCGGCGGAACGTCTGGTCACCGCCGATGGCGTGACAGCGATTGTCGGCGGCGACTGCTCGGGTGTGACCGGCGCCGTGCTGCAGAACGTGGCACGTCCGAACGGGATCGGGATGATCTCGCCTTCGGCCACCTCGCCCGCCCTGTCGACCGCTGAAGATGACGGCCTGTTCTTCCGCACCGCCCCGTCGGATGCGCGTCAGGGCGAAATCATGGCCGACATCCTGACGGAAAAGGGCATCAAGTCCGTCGCGCTGACCTATACCAACAACGACTATGGCAAGGGTCTGGCCGACAGCTTCGGCGCGGCTTTCGCAGCAAAAGGCGGTTCGGTCACCATCTCGGCCCCGCATGAAGACGGCAAGGCCGACTATTCGGCAGAGGTTGCCTCGCTGGCTTCGGCCGGTGGCGAAATGCTGGTGGTTGCGGGCTACGTCGACCAGGGCGGCAAGGGCGTGATCCAGGCCTCGCTCGATTCGGGCGCGTTCTCGACCTTCTACCTCGTGGACGGCATGTATGGCGACGCGCTGATCGAAGCGATCGGCGAGCCGCTGAACGGCTCGTTCGGCGCGGTGCCGGGCACCGATTCCGAAGGCGCGACCAAGTTCCAGGAAATGGCAACGGCTGCTGGCTTTGACGGCACCTCGGCCTTCTCGCCGGAATCCTATGACGCGGCGGCGCTGATCCTGATGTCGATGGCGGCGGCGAATTCGACCAATTCCAAAGACTGGACCACCAAGGTGATGGATCTGGCCAACGCCCCGGGCGAGCCGATCCTGCCGGGCGAACTGGGCAAGGCGCTGGAGCTGATCGCAGCAGGCACCGATATCGACTATATCGGCGCCACGGCGGTGGAACTGGTGGGCGCTGGCGAATCCGCCGGCAACTACCGCGAATACTCGATCACCGACGGTGCGATCACCACGGTCGGGTTCCGTTGATCCGGCTTTCTGCTTGACCTGAAGGCACGGCCCGGGCAAACGCCCGGGCCGTTGCCATAAGCAAATGTCCCGCGACGCCGCCCATCCAAGGGCGGACGGAAATGACGGGATACAGGGGAACACATATGATCGTTGTCGAAGACCTGCACAGGCATTTCGGCGGCTTCCGTGCCGTTGACGGGGCCTCGCTGGAGATAAAGACCGGCTCCATCACCGGGCTGATCGGCCCCAATGGCGCGGGCAAGACCACCCTTTTCAATGTCATCGCAGGCCGCCTGCCGCCCACGTCGGGCCGGGTGATGATGGATGGCGAAGATATCACCGGCCTGCCGCCGCATGAGCTGTTCCACAAGGGGCTGCTGCGGACCTTTCAGATCGCGCATGAATTCGGGTCGATGACCTGTCTCGAGAACCTGATGATGGTTCCGGCGCGGCAGAAGGGGGAAACCCTGATGAACGCCTGGTTCAACCGCCGCGCCGTGGCCGAGGAAGAGGCCGCGATCCGCAAGAAGGCGCTGGATGTGCTGGATTTCTTGACCATCAGCCATCTTGCCGAACAGAAGGCCAGCCAAATCTCGGGCGGTCAGAAGAAACTGCTGGAACTCGGTCGTACCATGATGGTCGACGCCAAGATCGTCTTCCTCGACGAGGTGGGTGCAGGCGTGAACCGCACGCTTTTGAACACCATCGGTGATGCCATCGTGCGGCTGAACAAGGAACGCGGCTACACGTTCTGCGTGATCGAACATGACATGGATTTCATCGGCCGCCTCTGCAACCCTGTCATCTGCATGGCCGAAGGCAAGGTGCTGGCACAGGGCACGGTGGACGAGGTCAAGAATGACGAACGGGTGATCGAGGCCTATCTCGGCACCGGCCTGAAGAACAAGGTGAAGGAGGAGGCGGCCCATGCGTGACGCCCCCGTGATGAACCCCGGAACCGGGGCCAACGAATTTTCTGCGAAAATTCAGGCCCCAACCGCTAAGAGACTGCTGAATTTTCGCAGAAAATTCGTTGCAGTCGGAGGCATTGCCCATGGCTGAGCCCTTTCTGATCGGCGAGGCGATGACCGGCGGCTATGGCGGTGCGGATATCCTGCATGCCTGCACGATTGCCGTGGAAAAAGGCCAGATCGCCGTGATTGTTGGCCCCAATGGCGCCGGCAAATCCACCGCCATGAAGGCGGTCTTCGGGATGCTGAAGCTGCGGTCCGGCCATGTGAAACTGGCGGGTGAGGATATCACCGCGTTGACGCCGCAGGCCCGCGTGGGCAAGGGGATGGGCTTCGTGCCGCAGACCCACAACATCTTCACCTCGATGACGGTGGAAGAGAACCTCGAGATGGGGGCCTTTATCCGCACCGACGATTTCCGCGATACGCTGGCGCAGGTCTATGACCTGTTCCCTGTCCTGAAGCAAAAGCGTTTGCAGCCCGCAGGCGAGTTGTCGGGCGGGCAGCGCCAACAGGTCGCTGTGGGCCGCGCGTTGATGACCAAGCCCAAGGTCCTGATGCTGGACGAACCCACCGCAGGCGTCAGCCCCATCGTGATGGACGAGTTGTTCGACCGCATCATCGAAGTGGCGCGCACGGGTATTTCGATCCTGATGGTGGAACAGAATGCCCGTCAGGCGCTGGAGATCGCCGACAAGGGCTATGTCCTTGTGCAGGGCGCCAACCGATTCACCGACACCGGGGCCGCGCTGCTCGCCGACCCGGAAGTCCGCCGTTCCTTCCTTGGGGGTTGAGGCATGGATATCCTGAACGCCCTGATCGTTTTTCTGAACTTCGTCTTCGTGCCGGGCTTGGCCTATGGCGCGCAACTGGCGCTGGGGGCGCTGGGGGTGACGCTGATCTATGGCATCCTGCGCTTTTCCAACTTTGCCCATGGCGACACGATGGCCTTTGGCACCATGGCCACAATCCTGGTGACATGGTGGTTGCAATCCATGGGCATCGGCTTTGGCGTGCTGCCCACCGCCCTGCTGGCTCTGCCCATCGGCATTGCCGTCACCGCGTTGTTCGTGCTGGGCACGGACCGGGTGATCTATCGCTTTTACCGCAAGCAGAAGGCCGCGCCGGTGATCCTTGTGATGGTGTCGCTGGGCGTGATGTTCGTGATGAACGGCATTGTCCGCCTGATCATCGGGGTGGATGACCAGAACTTCACCGATGGCGAACGCTTTGTCATCTCGGCCGGGGATTTCAAGACGGCCACCGGGCTTGCCGAAGGGTTGGCGATCAAGACAACCCAAGCCGTGACCGTCGTCACCGCGCTGGTGGTGATGGGCCTGCTGTTCTGGTTCCTGCAAAAGACCCGCACCGGGAAATCCATGCGCGCCTTTTCCGACAATGAGGATCTGGCGCTGCTGTCGGGCATCAACCCCGACCGCGTGGTGGCCGTAACCTGGATCATCGCAGCCGCCTTGGCCACGATTGCAGGCGTTCTGTACGGATTGGACAAGAGCTTCAAACCATTTGTCTATTTCCAGCTCCTGCTGCCGATCTTTGCTGCCGCCATCGTGGGTGGCCTTGGCAGCCCGCTGGGTGCCATCGCGGGCGGTTTCGTCATCGCCTTTTCCGAGGTGATGGTCACCTATGCCTGGAAGAAGGTGGTCACCTATCTGGTGCCCGAAAGCATGGCGCCGGACGGGCTGCTGCAACTGATGTCGACGGATTACAAATTCGCCGTCAGCTTTGCGATCCTGATCCTTGTGCTGATCTTCATGCCCACCGGCCTGTTCAAGGGGAAATCGGTATGACCCGCAACCTTGCGCTTTTCGGAACGGTCGCTGCCCTGTTCATCATGACGGGGGTGTTCCAGAGCTGGAACCTGTCCCTGTCGATCCTTGGTATCTCGCTTCTGTCGGCCATCATGGCGCTGGGGGTGAATATCCAGTGGGGCTATGCGGGGCTGTTCAACACCGGGATCATGGGCTTTACCGCGCTGGGGGGGCTGGCTGTCGTGCTGGTTTCCGCCCGGCCCGTGGCCGAAGGCTGGGCCGCTGGCGGCACCGGTATTCTGGGGGGCCTGTTCCTTGGGGCTGCGTCGATCGCCGCCGCCATCTTTGCCTGGAACCGGATGCGTCCGGGCCGCCTGCGGATGCTGGTGACGCTGGCCATCTGCGTCGCCGGTTTCTTCCTGTTCCGCATGGTCTTCGACCCGGCGGTCGAGGCGGTCGAGGCGTTCAATCCCGCCACCGCGGGCAATATCGGCGGTCTGGGCCTGCCTGCGCTGGTGTCTTGGCCGGTGGGCGGCCTGCTGGCCGCCGCCGCCGCCTGGGCCATCGGAAAAATCTCGCTGGGCCTGCGGTCGGACTATCTGGCCATCGCCACGCTGGGGATCGCCGAAATCATCATCGCCGTGATGAAGAACGAAGACTGGCTGGCGCGTGGCGTAAAGAACATCATCGACCTGCCCCGCCCCTGGCCGGTTCCCTATGAGGTGGACCTTCAGCAATCGACGGCCTTTATCGACTGGGCCACGCGCTGGGGGTTCGATCCGATGACGGCCTCCTCTATCGTGGTGAAGCTGTTGTACATCGCGCTGTTCTCGGCGGTGCTGCTGGCGATCATCTGGCTGTCCGAACGCGCGCTCAACAGCCCTTGGGGCCGCATGATGCGCGCCATCCGCGACAATGAGGTGTCCTCGGCCGCCATGGGCAAGGATGTGAAGCGCCGGCATTTACAGGTCTTCGTGCTCGGCTCGGCTGTCGTGGGGATCGCGGGGGCGATGTATACCTCGATGGCGGGCCAGTTGCTGCCGGGCGAATACAACCCGCTGCGCTTCACCTTCCTGATCTGGGTGATGGTGATCGTGGGCGGGTCGGGCAACAACTGGGGCGCGGTTCTGGGCGGGCTGTTGATCGGCTGGCTCTGGCTGATCGTGGAAAGCCTTGGCCCGCTGGTCATGGGCGGTATCGTGTCGGGCCTGTCGGAAGGGCCGCTGAAGACCCATCTTGTCGACAGCGCCCAGCATATGCGCCTGCTTACGCTGGGGGTGATCCTGCTTCTGGTGCTGCGGTTCAGCCCGCGCGGCCTGATCCCCGAAAAGTGACAGGCCGTCCATCGGCACATGCAGGGGCGCCCCACCGGGCGCCCCTTTGCTTTGCCGCATCCGATTTTCACATGCGACATATTCTTGTCGCTAACCAACATGCCGCCCGGCCCGGCTTGCGGCCAATCTGCGGACAATCCAACGCAGGGAGTCCCCCATGAAAACCCATACCCGAGTGCTCGTGATCGGCGGCGGTGTCGTCGGCTGCTCGGTTCTTTACCACCTCACCAAGCTGGGCTGGTCCGATGTGATGCTGGTGGAACGCTCCGAGCTGACCTCCGGCTCCACCTGGCACGCGGCGGGGGGGTTCCATACCCTGAACGGCGACACAAACATGGCGGCGCTTCAGGGCTATACGATCCGCCTCTACAAAGAGCTTGAGGCGATCACCGGCATGTCCTGCGGCCTGCACCATGTGGGCGGCATCACGCTGGCCGACAACGCCGCGCGGTTCGAACAGCTCAAGGCCGAACGCGCCAAGCACCGCTATATGGGGCTGGATACGGAAATTCTGGGCCCGGAAGAAATTCACAAGCTGACCGACGGGATGGTCAATCTCGAAGGTATCATCGGCGCGCTTTACGATCCGCTGGACGGGCACCTCGATCCGTCGGGCACCACCCATGCCTATGCCAAAGCCGCGCGCATGGGCGGGGCCGAGATTGTGCTGCACAACCGCGTGCTGGAAACCAACCCGCGCCCTGACGGGTCGTGGGAAGTGGTCACCGAAAAAGGCACCATCATCGCCGAGCATCTGGTGAACGCGGGCGGCCTCTGGGCGCGCGAGATTGGCGCCATGGCGGGGGTCTACCTTCCGCTTCTGCCGATGGCGCACCAATATCTGGTCACAGACGATATTCCCGAAATCATGGACATCCTGAAATCGGGCCGCGAATTCCCGCATGTCATGGATCCGGGCGGCGAAAGCTATCTGCGTCAGGAAGGCCGCGGCCTGTGCATCGGCTTCTACGAAAAGCCGTGCGAGCCGTGGTCGGTGGATGGCACGCCGTGGGACTTCGGCCATGAGCTTCTGAACGAACAATTCGACAAGATCGAGGATTCCGTCAACTTTGCCTATCGCCGCTTCCCCGTGCTGGAACGGTCGGGGGTGAAGCGCGTGATCCACGGCCCCTTCACCTTTGCCCCGGACGGCAACCCGCTGATCGGCCCCGTGCCGGGCCTGCGTAACTACTGGTCCGCCTGCGCCGTCATGGCAGGCTTCTCGCAGGGCGGAGGCATGGGCCTTGCGCTGGCGCAATGGATGATCGAGGGCGAGGTGGAACGCGATCCGCGCGGCTTCGACGTGGCCCGTTTCGGCGGCTGGACCAGCCCGGGCTATACCGTTCCGAAGGTGATCGAAAACTACCAGATGCGGTTCAGCGTGTCCTACCCGAACGAGGAACGCCCCGCCGCCCGCCCCTTCCGCACCACCCCGATGTATGAGGTGTTTGACGGAATGAACGCTGTCTGGGGCCAGCAATACGGGCTGGAGGTGGTCAACTACCACGCTCTGCCGGGCGAGCCGCGCTATGAAGAGCCGTCCTTCAAACGCTCCAACGCCTGGGAGGCGACGCGCCAAGAGGTGATGGCCGTGCGCGAAGGCGTGGGCATCAATGAGGTGCAGAACTTCGGCAAATACCGCGTCACCGGCCCGAACGCCCGCGAATGGCTCGACCGGATCATGGCCGGCACCATCCCGAAACCGGGGCGGCTGTCGCTTACCCCGATGCTGGCCCATTCCGGCAAGATTTTCGGCGATTTCACCGTCTCCTGCCTGTCGGAACAGGAATTCCAGCTGACCGCCAGCTATGGCGCGCAGGGTTGGCATTCCCGCTGGTTCGACCAGAACATGATGGATGGCGTGCGGGTCGAAAACATTTCCGACGCCCGCTCGGGTTTCCAGATTGCCGGCCCCAAGGCGCGCGAACTCCTTTCCCGCGTCACCCGCGCCGATGTGTCGGCCGAGGCGTTCAAGTTCATGGATGTCAAACGCATGACCGTGGGCATGGCCAATTGCATCGTCCAGCGCGTCAGCTACACCGCCGATCTGGGATATGAGATCTTCACCGATCACATGTCCGTCCGGCATCTCTGGGACGTGCTCAACGCCGCCGGCACCGATCTGGGGCTGCGCCCCTTCGGGATGCGCGCGATGATGAGCCTGCGGCTCGACAAATGGTTCGGCAGCTGGGGCCGGGAATTCAGCCCCGATTACACACCCATGGAAACCGGGCTGGACCGCTTCATCCGCTGGAACAAGGATGCAGACTGGATCGGCAAGGCCGCCGCCACCGCAGAAAAGGCCGCCGGACCGAAGCGCCGCCTTGTCAACTTCATCGTCGATGCAAACGACGCTGATGTCGTGGCATGGGAGCCGATCTGGCTCGACGGTGCCGTAGTGGGCTATTGCACCAGCGGCGGCTACAGCCATTGGACAGGCAAATCGGTCGCCATGGGCTTCCTGCCCGCCGACCGCGTTCAGGACGGGCTGGTCTGTGAGATCGAGATCCTGGGTGAACGCCGCAAGGCCACGGTCCAGCTCGCACCGCTCTGGGATGGCGACGGCGCCCAGATGCGGGGGTAAAGACCGGTCCGGGGCGCATCACGCCCCGGACCCATCGCTGCAGTCTAGTGCAACGACGCTCGAACACGAAAGCCCATTGCAAACAAAAACCGGGCCCGCCCCCCGACCTTTCCCGAAAACGCCACCCTGCCCCCTCTTCTCTGCCCAAATATCCTCGGCTGTCTGCCATCGGATTCGCCACCGGTTCAAGAACCGATGGCTGACGGGGGGCGAAGCGCCCCCTCCTCTGAGCCGAAGCGTGCAGGCGCGCAGGCGAGGCAAAAGACCTGCGGGCGCATGCCCGCTCCGACAGATCACCGCCCGATCATTACTTGACGCCCCGCGCGGCTCTTGGAAGGGTTGGGCCATGAACGCACATATCCTGATCCTCGCCGCCGGGTCCTCTTCTCGCATGCGGGGAGGTGACAAGTTGCTGGAACAGGTCGATGGCCAGCCCCAGCTTGCGCGCATCCTTCAGGCGGCGCTTCAGACCGGCCTGCCGGTCACTGTCGCCCTGCCGCCGGACCGCCCGGATCGGGCGGCGGTGATCGCGGGCCTTCCCGCGAGACAGATCACAGTGCCAGACCCCGCGCAGGGCATGGCTGCCAGCCTGACTGCCGGGCTCGCCAGCCTGCCCGCGACAGCCGGGGTCATGCTGCTGCTCGCCGACCTGCCAGAGATCACCACCGCCGACTTGATCACCCTGCGCGATGCCTGGGCGCAGGAACCTGAGGCGATTCTGCGCGGGGCGGCGGCGGATGGCACGCCGGGCCATCCAGTCTGCTTTCCCCCCGATTTACGCGATGACCTGATGACGCTGAAGGGCGACGAAGGGGCGCGGGCGGTCCTTGTGCGCCACCGCGCCCGGCTGCGGCTGATCCCCCTGCCCGACCGCCATGCCACGACCGACCTCGACACGCCCGAAGACTGGGCTGCCTGGCGTGCGGCACGGCCGGCGCTGCCGTCAGAATAACCCACCCCTACGTTTCATGGCGCAAGGCGCCACGGGTTGGGGCAAAGGACAATTGGCACAAGACTTGCCGTTAAATCCGTGCAATACCCGCTCAGGTTGCGCCCGCAACGCCAGCCCGCACGGCAAGCAGATTGGGAATGGTGGGCCGCGGCGAAAGGGCGCTTATGACGACATCCGTAGATATCCGGCTCCTTGTGGGCATCGCCTGTACCCTGCTGGTCATGTCGCTATGCCTTGCCGCCTATCTGAACCGCACCTGGACGGAGCGCTTTCACCGGGCCGTCAACCTCTATGGGGCCAGCCTTGGCAGCCTGACCCTTTCCGCCCTAGGCGTCTTCCTGTCGCAAACCGCCCCCTTTGTGGTCAGCACGACGTTGCTGATCTCTGGCGCGCATTTCGGCATCGTGTTTGGCTATCTTTCGGTGCATGAGGCGCTGCGGCCGCATCTCGGGCTGCGAACCGTGCTTGGCGTGGCGGCCGCCATCTGCCTTGCACAGGTTGCATTGGCGGTGATCTTTCACGATGCCGCCCTGCTGATCGCCACATCCTCGATCGTGAACGGGCTGGTGGGCTTTCTGGCCGCAACCCACCTGTGGAAATTGGCCACCGTTACCGCGCCCCGGCTGCGGCTGCTGATTGCGGCCCCGTTCTATCTTGTCGGCTGTGCCTATGTTGTGCGGCTGGCGCTTCTGGCGGCGACGGACCCCACGAAACTCTTTGTCATGGCCTCATCTGTTGTCGCCTTTACCCTTGGCCTCATGTCACTTTATCTGGGCTTTTCCCTGATCATCCTGCGCGAGGCCGCGCTTTCTGTTGACCTGCGGCGCGCCCGCGAACAGGCAGAAGAGGCGATGCGCCAGCGCACGCGGTTCTTTTCCCAGATCAACCACGAACTTCGCACGCCCTTGAACGGCATCCTCGGCCTGACGCGGATGCTTTCGGCCCATGTGCAAGGCGATACAGGCGCCAGAACGCTGAAGGATCTGCAATCCTCGGCGGCCCTGCTGAAGACCGTCGTTGATGATGTGCTGGATTTCGCCAAGCTGGAATCGGATGCAGTCCGGCTTGAATCCATCGCCTTCGACATCGAAGAGGTGATTGGCGGGATGGTCACACAGTATGAGACATTGGCCGCCGAAAAGGGCGTGACCCTGCGCTTTGAACCGTCTCCCGATCCGCTGGGCTGGCGAATGGGCGATCCGATGCGCCTGACCCAGATCCTGCACAACATCCTTGCCAATGCGGTAAAGTTTACCACCGCCGGGCAGATCACCGTCTCCGTCCGGCGGGCAGAGGGGGATGCCGTCGCACTCTCCATCGCCGATACCGGGATCGGGATGGATGACGATCAGCTTGGTTCGTTGTTCGAGCCGTTTCGGCAGGCCTCGGCCAGCACGGCGCGGCGCTTTGGCGGTACCGGTCTGGGGATGAGCATTGTCCGGATGCTGGTGGATGCAATGGATGGCAAGATCACCGTCCAAAGCCGCCCGGGCCAAGGGACGCGCGTCGATCTGATCCTGCCCCTCGCCTTAACCGCGGCGCCACTGGCCGATGCCGGGCCGGAGAGTGCCGCCATGGCCCCGACGATGGCGCATGGACCGCTGCGCATCCTCTGCGTCGATGATGACGAGATCAACCGTCTGGTCCTTCAGGCCCTGCTGGCGGAATTGTCCATCGAAGCCGCCATGGCCGCCAGCGGGGCGGAAGCGGTTGCGATGGCGCGCGATGCGCTGTTCGATGTCTATCTCATTGATATCAACATGCCCGAAATGGGCGGTGTCGAAACCCTTGCCGCCCTGCGCGGGATTGATGCCATGCGCAACGGGCCCGCCCCCTTCGCCGTCGCCGTGACAGCCAATGTGATGCAGGACGACGTCCAGTCCTATCTGCGGGCCGGGTTCGACGCGCATCTGCCCAAACCCATCGTGTTCGATGATCTGTCCAACATGCTGCATCGGGCGCAAACCCGCGCAGGCGGCTGAAACGCCACGCGGCGCAGGAACATTCAGGGGAAAGCGTGGTGCCCGAGGTCGGACTCGAACCGACATATCTTGCGATGGCGGATTTTGAATCCGCTGCGTCTACCATTCCGCCACTCGGGCCACGGATGCGGTTTAGCCGCTGCCGTGTGCGGCGTCAACGGCGGCCGGAACCCCGCCGACCGCCCATCTTTGCACGACCTTACAGGCGCGCGGCCGCAAAGGTATCGCAGGACTCGATCTCGCCCGTGGTCAGGCCCGTCTCGAACCAGCGCATCCGCTGGTCACTGGTGCCGTGGGTAAAGCTGTCGGGCACAGGCCTGCGCCCGGCTTCCCGTTGCAGGGCATCATCGCCGATCTGCGCGGCGGCGTTCATCGCTTCTTCAACATCTCCGCGTTCGATGGATCCGAAACGCGCATCCGCCTCATGCGCCCAGACGCCCGCCAGACAATCGGCCATCAACTCAACCCGGACCGAGATTTCGTTGCCTTCCACCTGACTGGCCTGCTGGCGCAGGCGGGTGGTCTGTTCCAGAACGCCCAATTCATTCTGCACATGGTGGCCAATTTCATGCGCCACCACATAGGCGGCGGCAAAGTCGCCTCCTGCCCCCATGCGCTGATCCAGCACGGTGAAAAACCCGGTATCCAGATAGACCTTGCGGTCGCTGGGGCAGTAGAAGGGCCCGGTCGCCTCGGACGCGCCGCCGCAGCCGGATTGGGTATAGCCCTTGAACAGCACCAGCGTGGCAGGGCGATAGTCCCGCCCCAATTGTTCGCGGAACAGCGCGGCCCAGACCTCTTCGGTATCGGCCAGCGTGACCGATACAAACTCGCCAATCGCCTGATCCTCGGCGGTCAGTTCGGTTGGCGCTTCGCTGCCTGCCCCCGGTTGCCCCTGCAACAGCGGCGTGACGTCAACGCCAAGGAACCAACCCAAGAGCAGCACGACGATCACACCCGCGCCACCGATTCCGGCCCCGCGTCCGCCGCCACCGCCGCCGCCTGCTGTCCGACGATCCTCGATGTTCCGGCTGCCCCGGCGTCCGCGCCATTCCATACCTGACCCCTACCTGTCTGTTCGTCTTGCTTAACACCCGATCCGCCTGCCGCCAAAGCGCAAACTGGCCGAACAGCCCTCCCCGGCGACGCTTCGCCCTGCCCGGCTTCACGATCCCGTAGGCGCGGCTTGCCTTCCTCGGCGCGATGGTCATTCTGCGCCCGGAATACAGGAGTGCTGCCCATGACGACCGACCGCCGCCGCTTTGCCATTCTTCTTGCGGCGGGCGGGTCTGCCGCCGTTCTGGCCGCGGCCTTTGCCTTCCAATATCTGGGGGGGCTTGCACCTTGCCAGTTGTGTATCTGGCAACGGTGGCCGCATGCCGCGGCGGTGGTCATCGGCGGGCTGGCGCTGATCCTTGCACGCGGCACGATCGGGCGCATCCTGCCACTTCTGGGGTCGCTGGCGGCGCTGACCAGCGCCGGGATCGGGGTCTTTCATGTGGGGGTGGAACAGAAATGGTGGCAAGGGTTGGCCTCCTGCACCGCAGGGTCGATCAGCGGCATCTCCACCGACGATCTGCTGAACCCCGATGTCGCCGTGGGCGCGGTGGTGCGCTGCGATGCCATCGCCTGGCAGATGTTCGGAATTTCGATGGCCGGGTGGAACGTGATCCTGTCGGCATTGCTGGCGATGATCTGGATCGCCGCCTATCGCCGTTCGGTCTGATCGCCTGATTATTCCGGCGTAAGGATGGCCGCACCGGGCCGCAGGATCAACATGCGCCGCGCCGGAAAATTCCACAGCGTCGGATGGCCGGCGAAGAAGGCCGCGCCAAGGCGCAGTTCATCCGGCTGACCAGTGCGGCGGCCATCCTCCGCACTCCCGGCCTCGATCAATTGCACAGGCGTGGGCGGCATCAGCGCCCCGCCCAGCGTGACGCCTGCCAGTTCCCAAAGCCCGTTCGGGCCACTGGCAAGACTGCCCGCCGCCACCATCCGCGCGCGGGTGCCGGGTTGCACGTAAAGCGTGCCGCTGTCGCCGGAATCAAAGCTCACCAGAACCGGCACCTCACCAATGCGCGCCACGGCCAGCGGCAGTTCATCGGGGAAAAGCAGGACATCCAGCGTCGCGATCACATCGGTTGGCTCTGGCATCGGCAGGGCCATCACGCCCGCCTCATCCACCCGGATCACCGTCAGCGCCGCGCGGTCATAATCCAGCATCACCGCATGATCCTGCACGGCGGGAAGACCGACAAAGCCAAGGAAATCCGAGCCATAAGCCACTTCGGCAAAGCCGAAATCCCCGCTTTGCACCCGCTCGGGCAGGGCCATCGCCTGCCCCGCCAGCATCAGGTCGGGCGCGGGGTGCAGTTGCACCACGATCTCCTGCCCGGATGCGGCATGTCCCCGCCCCACCTCTTGCCCGTCTGGCAGATCGACCGCAGCCCGGTTGAAGAACACAGGCGACGGCGTGCCGATATCGAACATCATCACGCCCGCGCGCCCATCCACCGCCACGGGCAGCATGGGCTTGCCATCCATCACCGTGAACCCGATCTCGCGCCGATCCTGTCCTTCGTTCAGAAGCCCTGCCCACAGGGGCGTGGCAGCCGTCAGCAGCACGGCACAGACTGCCGCCCTCATGCGCCATCCCCGATCAGGCGGGCATGTTCCTGAATGGCAAAACGGTCGGTCATCCCGGCCACGTAATCGGCCACGATGCGTGCCAGCGTTACCTCATCCTGCGCCGCCTCGATGTCAGACCGCCATTCGGCAGGCAACAGGTCAGGCTGCGATAGGAACAACGGGAACAGGTCATTCACCATCCGTGTCACCCGCGCCCGTTCGACCATCACCGAAGGCGCGCGATACATGCGGTGGAACAGGAAGGACCGGATCGCCTTAAGCTCCTGATACAGCGGCTTGGAAAAGCGGATCACGGTGGTGCCCAGATGGCGGATATCATCCACCGATTTCGGCTGCGCCGCCGTCAGGCGGTTCTGCGCCACGGCGATCACATCCTCTACCATCCGCCCGAAGACCCGCCGCAACGCCTCATGCCGGCGGCGCATCTTCTCCAGGCCCGGATAAAGGCGGTCCACCTCCTCGAACGCGGGCCCCGTGACCGGCAGGTCCATCAGATCGGCCTCGGTGAACAGCCCCGACCGCAGCCCGTCATGCAGGTCATGGTGGCTATAGGCCACGTCATCGGCAATCGCCGCCACTTGCGCCTCGGCGCTGGCATGGGTGTGCAGTTCCAGATCCCAGGCGGCATTCACTTCGGCCAGCGCATAGGGCAGCGGCCCCTCATGCTTTTTGTCCGCATTCGGGCCGACCACCGGGCCGTTGTGTTTTGCGATGCCCTCAAGCGATTCCCATGTCAGGTTCAGCCCATCGAAATCGGCGTAATGCCGTTCCAGCCGTGTCACGATGCGCAGCGCCTGCGCGTTGTGATCGAACCCGCCATAGGGTTCCATCAACAACCCCAGCGCATCCTCGCCAGTGTGGCCGAATGGGGTATGGCCAAGGTCATGCGCCAAAGCTATGGCCTCGGCCAGATCGGTGTTCAGGCCCAGCACGCCGGATATGGTACGCGCCACCTGCGCCACCTCGATCGAATGGGTCAGGCGGGTGCGATAATAATCGCCCTCATGTTCCACAAAGACCTGCGTCTTGTGTTTCAACCGCCGAAACGCGCTGGAATGGATGATCCTGTCCCGGTCGCGCTGAAACGGCGACCGAAAGGAAGACATGCGTTCCGGATGAAGCCGCCCGCGCGATTGATCGGGCTGGCAGGCATAGGGGGCAAGGGTCACGCGGTTTTGCCTGTTCTTGTTGATCCTTATGCGGCATCCTATATGTGCCTGACCCCACAAGGAAACCGGATTCCACCATGGACCTGACCCTTCCCCCGAAAGTGACCGACCGCGCCTTCACCCGCCTGCGCGAGATTTGCGAAGCCACGGGCGAGGCAAAGGCGCTGCGCGTCTCGGTCGAAGGCGGCGGCTGTTCCGGTTTTCAATATGATATCAAGCTTGATGATCCCGCCACTGATGACCTGATCCTTGAACAAAACGGGGCGAAGGTTCTAGTCGATGCCGTGTCGCTGCCCTTTCTGGCGAACGCCGTGATCGACTACACCGAAGAACTTATCGGCGCGCGTTTTGTGATTGAAAATCCCAACGCTTCATCCTCTTGTGGCTGTGGAACCTCCTTTTCGATGTAACTTGTGTTCGTGATGTTAAGTTCGAGTGGCTTTGTTTCCGTACCGCGTGGCGCTGTTGGCTTTGCCTATGCGGCAGTTCTGATTGCCGCAGTGGGCGCTTTCTGGCTGCTGGCCGGCTTTCCGATGATCACCTATCACCTGCTGATGTCGGCGATTCTGCTGCCGCTGGTCGCATGGCGACAGGACGCGGCGACGGATGCGCTTGTCCGCCTGCCCTTTCCGCCGACATTGCGCTTCATCCTGCTGGCCTATGCCGCCGTCATTCTTGAAGAAACCCTCGTCGGCACCTTGGCCGCCCTGCTGGCCGAGGGCGACCCCGCCCTTTGGGCAGACCGGGTGCGCCAGTTCATCACGCTGCACCTGCTGATCTTTACCGGGCCGATTCTGGCCATGGCCATCCATGCGCGGCTCTGCGCCCCGCACCGCTGGGAGGTGCTGGTGATCGCCGGGGGATGGGGGCTGTTTGCCGAATCCGTCCTGCAACGCCTGATCGGCGCGCCGCTGCTGGCGGGGTTGCTGGTCTGGCCGACGCTGGTGATCTATGCGCTGATCTTCCTGCCCGCCACCCTGTCGGTCGCCCCCGCGCGCGGCCATCGCACCCCGCCACTGATCCTGCGCGCGGTTCTGGTATGGGCTGTGGCCTTCGCGATCACGCTGCCCCTTGTCATGCTGGTCGAACATCTGCGCGCCACGATGCCGGATCTGTTTCCGCCCTGCCTCTACATGATCTGCGCGCCGGCCCCATAGCCGCAAATCTGTGCCCCTGCTGACTTATCCTTAGCGCAACGGATGCTTTGGCGTGACTTGCCGCGCCCGTGCCCTACCTTCGCGTGATAGGAGAGCATTTTCATGGATACCGTTTTGATGCTGGGGTCCGCCCCGATGGCGATGCAGGCGGCAGATTGGCCGCGCGCGCCTTTTGATGCGCTGGTGGCGATCAACAACGCCCATGCCGTGCGGCCTGACTGGACGCATCACATATACCCATGGGACTATCCCGAAGACCGCCGCCCCACCCCCGGCCCAGGCCAAAAGGCCGTCACGCAAGAGGATTTTGTCCCCGCCCAGAACGCCTTTGGGGGCTTTGTCTATGCGGGCGGCACCATGGCCTTTACCGCCGCCTATTGGGCGCTTCACGCGCTGACACCCCGCGTGATCGCGGCCTTCGGCTGCGACATGCACTATCCCAAGGGCCAGACCCATTTCTACGGCACCGGCACCGCCGATCCCCTGCGCCCCGACATCACCCTGCAAAGCCTTGAGGCGAAATCCGCCCGGCTGATGATCCTTGCCGCGATGGAGGGCTGCGCCATGGTCAACCTCTCCAACGGCCCCTCCCGGCTGATCTTTCCCCGCGTCACGCGCGACCGCGCGGCGCGCGCCCGCCCCCTGCCCTTTGACATCCGCCTCGCCGATCAGGCCCTGCGGCGCGAAGATGATCTGGGCTACCACGTCCCCTCTGGCCGCTACTGGGAAGAATCCCACCGCTTTGATCCGGCCGAACTTAAGCGGCTGGATATGCTCTGGCTTGCGGCAGCGCAGACCGGGCTTGCCGCCACAGCCTGACTTGTGCGCTCACGACCCCCGGCCTAGAACGGGGGCGACAGGGAGACGCCCATGAAACTCGCCACCTTCAACATCAACGGCATCAAGGCCCGCATCGACGCCCTGCCCGCCTGGCTGCGCGATGCAAAGCCCGATGTCGTCTGCCTGCAGGAAATCAAGTCGGTGGACGATGCCTTTCCGCGCGAAGTGTTTGAAGACATGGGATACCGCGTCGAAACCCATGGGCAAAAATCCTTCAACGGCGTCGCCCTCCTGTCGCGCCTTCCGCTGGAGGATGTGACACGCGGCCTGCCGGGGGACGAGACTGACGAACAGGCCCGCTGGATTGAGGCGACGGTGATCGGCGAGGCGCGCGCTGTGCGCGTCTGCGGGCTTTACCTGCCCAATGGAAACCCCGCGCCGGGGCCGAAATACGACTATAAGCTCGGCTGGATGGCCCGGATGGAGGCGCGGGTGCGCGCCCTACTGGAAACCGAAGACCCCCTCGCCTTTTGCGGCGATTACAACGTGATTCCACAGCCCGAGGATGCCGCAAAACCCGCCGCATGGGTTGAGGATGCGCTGTTCCTGCCCGAAACCCGCGCCGCCTTTCGCCGGATCGTGAACCTTGGCCTGACCGATGCCTTCCGCGCCCGTGATGCGCGGCCGGGGCAGTATTCGTTCTGGGATTATCAGGCCGGCGCTTGGGAACGGAACAACGGTATCCGCATCGACCACCTGCTTCTGTCCCCGCAATGCGCCGACCTGCTGCTGGATTGTGGCATCGACAAAGGCGTCCGGGGCGGCGAAAAACCCTCGGATCACGTGCCGGTCTGGGTGCAGCTCGACGCCTGAACCTGCGCCGCGATCACGGCTGCGTGATGCGCCGGGAACACATCTCGCATTAAGCATGTTTGACCCGCGCGCATCGTCATTGCCGGGGGCAACGCCGCGGCTATCGTGACGGTACGACTCATGCCAAAGGAGTTCCGCCCATGTCACGCCTTGCCATCGGCGGCCTGTCCGCCCTTCTCGCCCTTGCCACGGCCCTGCCCGCCGCCGCGCTGGATCGGCGGGTGACGCTGATCAACAATACCGGCTTTACCATTGTCGAGTTCTACGGCTCCAACACCGGATCGGACAGTTGGGAGGAAGACATCCTTGGTGCGGATGTCCTGCCGTCAGGGTCATCGGTGGTGATCAATTTCGATGATGCCACCGGCTATTGCATGTTCGATTTCCGCGCCGTCTTTGACGATGGCGATGTGCTGGAACGCGGCGATGTGAACATCTGCGAGATCGGCACCTTTACGTACGAATAGGGCACCTCCGAACAGGGTGCGACTTTCCCCATCATCTTGGCCCAAATACCCAAAATGACCCGGGCTCAGCCTGCGGTAACGTCAAAGCCATAAAGCCAGTCGAACCGCCGCAGCGCCATGCCGGGGGCCACGGTTCCCGCCAGTCGCAGCGCAGCATGGCCCACCGCCCGCCGCGCGCCCGTCAGGTGATAGTTGCGCGCATTGGCCTCGGCCGCCTGCACGATCCGGGCACAGCGCGGCGCGCGGGCGGCCTGATAGGCCGCCAATGCAGCGACATCCCCGTCATGGCCTGACAGCGCGGCAGCCAACGCCCAGGCATCCTCCAGCGCCATATTGGCCCCCTGCGCCAGAAAAGGCAGCGTCGGATGGGCCGCATCGCCCAGGATCACCGCCGCCCCATCGGGCAACCCCCTGAACCATGATTGCGCCACCGGATGGCGGAACAGCCCCCAAAGCCAGACATCCTCCACCCGGTCCAGCCAGCCGCGCACTCGGGGCGAAAACCCGGCAAAGGCAAGCCGCAGTTCCATCGGATCATCGCGCAGCGACCAGCCTTCTTCGACCCAGCGCCGCCGCTCCTCGACCGCCACGATATTGCGCCACGCCCCGCCCCGCAGCGGATAGCTCACCAGATGGCGGCCGGGACCCATATGCACCTCAGCCTCCACCGCATCGCCGGGATCGTTCGGGATCACCGCACGCCAGGCCACCTGATGGGTAAAGAAAGGGGCCGCCGCCCCGTTCAGCGCCATACGCAGCGGCGAATGCAGGCCATCCGCCCCGATCAACAGCCCCGCCTCGACTTCACTCCCCTGCGTCAGTTGCACACGCGGCCTTGCGCCGGATAGATCGACCGCCTCCACCTTTTGCAACAGCCGCAGCGTCACCCCCGCCTCGCGCGCGCCGTCCAGCAAAAGCGCGATCAGATCGGCGCGGTGCACGAAGTGCCACCCCTGTTCCGGGCGCAGCCGCGCCAGATCCATCCGCAACACCGCCGAACCGTCCAGCCCGTCACGCAGCACCACCGCCTGCGCCCGCAGGCTGACTGCGGCCAGAGCAGGGCCAAGCCCCAAGGCCTGCAACACCGCCGCACCGTTCGGGCTGATCTGAAGCCCGGCGCCCACTTCGCGGATCGCGTCGGCCTGCTCCAGAACCGTCACCTGCGCCCCGCGCAGCGCCAACGCCCGCGCGACAGCCAGCCCCGCCACGCCCGCGCCAAGAACCGTTACCGGCCGCCCGATCAGGCTCATCCCCCGCACCCCCGAATGCAAAACGCCGAACCCGAAGGTCCGGCGTTACTTTCTGCTTCCCCGCCGCGCCCCGCAAGGGGCGGACCTGCGGTCAATCTTCGCGGTGAACCTTCTCGCGGCGTTCGTGCTTTTCCTGCGCTTCCAGCGTCATCGTGGCAATGGGTCGCGCATCCAGCCGCTTCAGGCTGATGGGTTCGCCCGTCATTTCACAATAGCCGTATTCGCCATTGTCGATCCGGCGCAGGGCCGAGTCGATCTTGGCCACAAGCTTGCGCTGCCGGTCCCGTGTGCGCAGTTCCAGCGCGCGATCCGTTTCTTCGCTCGCACGGTCGGCGATATCGGGCACGTTGCGCGCCGAATCCTGAAGGTTATCGATGGTTTCCGCCGATTGCGACAGAAGCTCGGCCTTCCAGTTGAGCAGCTTGCGCCGGAAATATTCCAGCTGCCGGTCATTCATGAACGGCTCGTCCTCGGCCGGGCGATAATCGTCGGGAAGAAACACTTCGGGCTTCATCACTGCTGTCTCCGTCTGGTCGGACCGCGCCGACAGGGGGTCTGCTTGCATGGCGCGCTCCTGTTGGCCGTGCATCTAGACCATCGCTAAAGGATTGTCACTAGCAGTTGCGACGGAATTACCGGGGCGATAGGGTCCACCCCTGCCCGCCCCCTCCCTGCGCGAGATCCCATGAAATTCTCTTCTACCTCTGGCTATGTCGCGACCGATGATCTGACCCTTGCGGTCAACGCAGCCGTCACGCTGCAACGCCCGCTTCTGGTCAAGGGCGAGCCCGGCACCGGAAAAACGGAACTGGCGCGACAGGTGGCCCAGGCGTTGGGGATGCCGCTGATCGAATGGCATGTGAAATCCACCACCAAGGCACAGCAGGGCCTGTACGAATACGATGCCGTCAGCCGCCTGCGCGACAGCCAGCTGGGCGATGCGCGCGTGAACGACGTGCGCAACTACATCCGCAAGGGCAAGCTGTGGCAGGCGTTTGAGGCCCCCTCCCGCGTGGTTTTGCTGATCGATGAGGTGGACAAGGCCGATATCGAATTTCCCAACGATCTGTTGCAGGAACTCGACCGGATGGAATTCCACGTCTACGAGACGGGCGAAACCATCCGCGCCACCCATCGCCCCGTGGTCATCATCACGTCCAACAATGAAAAAGAATTGCCCGACGCGTTCCTGCGGCGCTGCTTCTTTCACTATATCCGCTTCCCCGACATCGACACGATGCGCGCTATCGTGGATGTGCATTTTCCCGGCATCAAACCCGCCCTGCTGACCGCCGCGCTGACCCAGTTCTACGAACTGCGCGAAGTACCGGGGCTAAAGAAGAAACCCTCCACCTCCGAAGTGCTGGATTGGCTGCGCCTCTTGCTGGCCGAAGATCTGTCACCGGAAGACCTGAAGCGCGAAGGTGGGCCGGCGCTCCCGCGTCTGCATGGCGCACTTTTGAAGAACGAGCAGGACGTTCACCTTTTCGAAAGACTTGCGTTCATGGGACGAACCAAGCTTTAGGCCGAATCGCCAGAAATTGCCGCAACTTGGCCGTAGTTTTGCCACAAAGTGATCACGCGTCGCCGTGATTTGGACATGTTTTGAAATCTTCCGTGAACGCCCTGCACAGATGCGGTGTCTTCCGCCTGCATGAGCGCGATCCGTAGTCGGGCCGTGGTCTTGCACTTTTCCCGGAATTGACACGTCAACGCCCTCATAACGACACTGACGGACATCTTCTTGGGGGCATCCGTTCCTGGTGTTGATGGTGGTCTGCGTGTCTGTGTCCCTTGGCAAAAGCCTGCCCTTTTTCCCGCGCTGCGCGGGTCTGGCATTGCTCTTGCAGGGTGCGGCCAAGGTCGTCTGTCGGAACGGTTCCGGTCTGGTGACGCGGGGGCGTCACCTTGTCTGGGGTGACGGAACTGCGGCCCTGCGGGCGGGTTCCGGTGTTGGTCGGGTCGCAAGACCCTTGGTTCAGAATGAAAGCAGAGCTGCCACTCATGCGTATTTCTATGGCCGTCGCGGCCCTCTCACTGATCGTTTCCGCCTGTTCACCCGCACCCGTTGCGCAAGTGGCCATGAACCGGGCTGCCCCGTCGATGGCCGGGGCCTCGCTTCCGCCGTTGCAGGGCTTTGCGGCGCAACCCGCTCCCGCAGCTTCGCGCAGCAACGCTGATATCGCGCGCGACATTCTCGATCTGGAATTCCTGATGGAAAGCGGGCGCGCCCTTCCGGCGCTGACCCGGTTCGAAGGACCGATCACTGTGGCCATGACGGGCAATGTACCCGCCACCGCCCATCCCGATCTGTCGCGCGTCATGGCCCGCCTGCGGGCCGAGGCCGGGCTGGACGTGCGCCCCGCCGCGCCGGGCAGCCGCGCCTCGATCACCATTGATTTCCAGCCCCGCGCCGCGATGCGGCGTCTGGTGCCGTCGGCGGCCTGCTTCGTTGTGCCGCGCGTGTCGTCCTTTGCCGAATACCGCACCGCCCGCAGCGCCGGGCTTACCGATTGGGCCACCGTGACCCAGCGCGATACGGTGGGGATCATCATGCCCTCCGACACCTCGCCGCAGGAAGTGCGCGATTGCCTGCATGAAGAACTGGCGCAGGCCATCGGCCCACTGAACGATCTGTACCGCCTGCCCGACAGCGTGTTCAACGACGACAACTTTCACACGGTCCTGACCGGCTTCGACATGCTGGTTCTGCGCGTGCATTACGACCCTGCCTTGCAATCCGGCATGACCCGCAACGAAGTGGCCGCCCGTCTGCCCGCCATTCTGGCGCGTCTCAACCCGGCAGGCGAAGGCCGCCCCACCGCTGGCAATACCCAAATGGCCCCCCGCGTCTGGATCGAGGCGGTCGAAGCCGCCATCGGCCCGCGCGGATCGGATGCCGCGCGGCGCAAGGCGGCAGAACGGATGCTGTCCATCGCCCGCGCACAAGGCTGGCAGGACAACCGTCTGGCCTTTTCCTGGTTCGCGCTTGGCCGCGCGCAGGTGGGCAGCGACATCGCCGCCGCCAGCCGGGCCTTTACCGAAGCGCAGCGCATCTGGCAGCGTATGCCGGGGGGCGAGGTCCGCTCGGCCCATGTCGACATGCAGCTTGCCGCCTTTGCCCTCGCCGAAGGACGCTTTCCTGAGGCGCTGGCCCTGACCGACCGCGCCATCCCGGTGGTGCGCCGGGCCGAAAATGCCGCCCTGCTGGCAACCCTTCTGATGATCCGGTCCGAGGCATATGGCTCCATCGGCCGCGATGATCTGGCCCGGGAGGCCCGTCTCGACAGTCTGGGCTGGGCGCGTTATGGGTTCGGCACGGATGCGATGGTCCGCGCGCGGCAATCCGATATCGCAGGTCTGGCCGCATCCGGCCGAAGCGGCTGAGACGGGCAGGCCTTCCTGCCCCCCGGCCATAAAAAGACGGGGGCGAGGCAGGCATGATCGTGATCGCGGGGTTGATTCTGGGCGCTGCCATCGGCGCGCGCAAGGCGCTGAAATCAGGTGGCAAGCGGCTGGACGCGCTGCAATACGGCGCGGGCTACGGGATCGCCTTCGCTCTGGTCGGTCTGTTTCTGACGCTGTTCATCGACCGCATGGTCTAAGGGCGCGGCATGTTCCTGCCCTTCTTCCAGAAGCTGCGGCAGGAAGGCGTGCCGGTCTCGCTGCGCGAATACCTCGCCTTTCTGGAAGGCATGGTGGCGGGCCTTGTAACCTATGACGTCGACGGCTTCTATCACCTTGCCCGCGTGGTGATGGTCAAGGATGAACGCCACCTTGACAGGTTCGACCGCGCCTTTGCCGCCGCCTTCAACGGGCTGGAGGCGATCACCGCGGATCAGGTGCTGGATGCCATCGACCTGCCCCGCGACTGGCTGGAAAAGCTGGCCGAGCGCCACATGACCCCCGAGGAACGCGCACAGGTCGCGGCCTTGGGCGGGTTCGACAAATTGATGGACACGCTGCGCAAGCGGCTGGAGGAACAGAAGGGCCGCCATCAAGGCGGGTCGAAATGGGTGGGTACTGCCGGGACCAGCCCGTTCGGCGCCTATGGCTACAACCCCGAAGGGGTGCGCATCGGGCAGGACCAAAGCCGCCACCAGCGCGCAGTCAAGGTCTGGGACAAGCGCGAGTTCCGCAATCTCGACGATTCGGTGGAACTGGGCACCCGCAACATAAAGGTGGCGCTGCGCCGCCTGCGCCGCTGGGCGCGTGACGGGGCGGAACAGGAACTGGATCTGGAAGGCACCATCCGCGCCACTGCCGATCACGGCTGGCTGGATGTCCAGACGCGCCCCGAACGGCGCAACGCGGTGAAGGTTCTGCTGTTTCTGGATATCGGCGGGTCGATGGACCCTTACGTCAAGGTGATGGAGGAGCTGTTTTCCGCCGCCAAGTCGGAATTCAAACACCTCGCCCCCTTCTACTTTCACAACTGTTTGTATGAGGGCGTCTGGCGCGACAACCGCCGCCGTTGGGATGACCAGACCCCGACGATGGACCTGTTGCGCACCTATGGCCCGGATTGGAAATGCATTTTCGTGGGCGATGCCAGCATGTCGCCCTATGAAATCCTGCATCCCGGCGGCGCTAACGAACATTGGAACGCCGAGGCAGGCCAGGTCTGGCTGAACCGCGCCTGCGCGCAATGGCCCCGCCACATCTGGATCAATCCCCTGCCCGAGGCGCATTGGGGTTACACCCAATCCACCCGCCTGATCCGTGACATCTTTTCAAACCGCATGGTTCCGATGACACTGGACGGCATCGCGCGGGGGATAAAGGAACTCAGATGATCCGGCGGTTCTGGCGCAAAAGCCCTGCACTGACGCTCGCCTTCGGGCTGGCGCTGGCGGCCACGCTGTTCTTTGGCGGGCGGGCGGTCCTTTTTGCAGTGACGCTGAACTATCGCTCCGAAAAACCGATCGCAGGATGGATGACCCCGCGCTACATCGCCCGCACCTACGGGCTGGACCGCGAGGATCTGGCGGTCCTGCTGTCGACCGTCGACAAGGATGATCTGCGCCAGCCGCTTTACACCATTGCGCGGGAACAGGGTGTTCCGGTCACCGACCTGATCGCCCCGGTGCAAGAGGCGATCGACGCATTGGATGCGGCGGAATGACCGAAACCCTGCTTACCCTTGTGCCGGAATGGGGCGCAATCCTGCTGGCGCTTGCGAATTTCCTCGCCTGTCTTGCTTTGCCGGTGCCTGCCTCTTTGGTGATGCTGGCCGCCGGGGCCTTTGCGGCGGCGGGCGATCTGAACGCGCTGCCCTTGTGGATCGGGGCCATTGCGGGGGCTTTGCTGGGCGATCAATGCGGCTATTGGATCGGGCGTGGTCTCGGGCCCCGCGTGATGGTGCGGCTATCCCGGCGTCGGCGCGGTGCTGCCCTTGTCAAACGGGCGGTGGCTTGGCTTGGCAAGCGCCGTCTGCCCGCGATCTTTCTGTCGCGCTGGCTGGCCTCGCCCCTGTCGCCCTACATGAATTTTGCGGCAGGTGCGGCGCGGATCAACTGGCTGGGTTTCACCCTGCCCGCCTCGGCCGGGGCCAGCGTCTGGGTGTCGATCTATATCGGCCTTGGCTACAGCTTTTCCGGCGATCTGGAGGCTTTGGGGTCCGTTCTGGCGAACCTCGCTGCCGCCATCGCGGCGGGCATCGTGACCATGATCCTCTGGCAGATGCTGGGCCGCAACGGCGATACCGGGCCCGAAGATGACCGTGCCGACAGCCCGCCCCCCGCCGAAGACAACGGTCCCAGCAGCGCTGCGGACAACCACCTTCGGGATCGTGACCCGCGCAGTTGACCGCCCCCCTTCCCCTTGCCGGATTTCTTCCCATATCCTGACGCATGGCAGCGCTTCTTATCCCCACGCTTCTCGCCATCGGCTACGCGCTGGTGATGTACCGCTTTTCCGTCTGGCGGACGGGAAAGATGCTGGACGAACAATCCCGCCCGCTCACCGACCCCGCGATTACCCGGCTGGCAGACCGTATGGCAGCGGCGCTCAACATCCCTTCGATCCCTGTGCATGTGTTCGAGGTGGAGCCCGTGAACGGCCTTGCCGCCCCGGACGGGCGCATCTTTCTGACGCGCGGCTTTCTCAATCGCAAAATGCGGGGCGAGGTGACGGCAGAAGAGCTTGCCGCCGTCATCGCGCATGAACTGGGCCATGTGGCCCTTGGGCATACCAAACGCCGCATGATCGACTTTACCGGTCAGAATGCGGTGTTCGTGGTGCTGTCGGCGGTGCTCAACCGCTTTTTGCCTTTCATCGGCATCTGGATCGCGCGGCTGATGTCCGGCGCGCTGGCCGCCCGCCTGTCGCAACGCGATGAATATGAGGCAGACGCCTACGCCACGGCCCTCCTCCTGAAATCCGGCATCGGGACCGAGCCGCAGAAGGCGCTCTTCCGCAAGCTTGACAGCATGACCAAGGGAAATCGCGGCGAAATGCCTGCATGGCTTTTGTCGCACCCCTCCAGCGCCGACCGCATCGCCCAGATCGAGGCGAACGAACGCCGCTGGCTTCAACCGGCCCGACTGCCGTCCTGAGTAACGGCCTTGGCAAGGCGCGGCAGGCTCGCGCGTTTGAGCAGCGCCTTGAGCGAGACAGGCCCCCCCGCCATTTCCTCGGCCCGCCGATGCACATGCGCAATCACCGCGCCCGCCTTTGCCGGCTCGCCCGACCACAATTCCCACAGGAACCCGTCCGGATCGCGCCGCGCCACGCCTTCGCCCGCCAGCACATGGCGGGGGAAATCCACCGCGTTGAACGTGATGATGGCATCCGCGCTGCTCGCCACCGCCACCGCCAGCACATGGGTATCGTTGGGGTCTGGCAGCACCAGCCGCGCCTCCACCCCCGGTGCGGCGGCCTGCATCGCGCGCGGAAAGGCTGCGCGCATCAGCGCTGCCGTGCCGCGTGCCTGCGCCTCGGCCCCCGGCCCAAGCTTCACTGTGGCCCGCGCCCATTCCTCAAGAATACGTTCTGACCATTTCGGTTCGAACAGCCCCGCCTCGGCCATCCCCAGCAGCAGATCGCGCAGCACGGGCGGAAACAGAACGCAGGCATCCAGAACCGCGCGCATCAATCCAGACGGAAGAACAGCGATTTCAGGTATCCGCTTTCCGCCAATTGCGGCAGCATCGGATGATCCGCCCCGGCAAAACCCGTGTGCAGCAACTGCCCGCGCCGCCCCCCGCGCCCGATCCCGCGCGCCGAAGCGTTGCGGAAGGATTGCAAATCGACCGCGTGGGAACAGGAACACAGCACCAGATAGCCACCCGGCGCCACCAAAGGTGCCGCCAGCCGCGCAATGCGTTCATAGGCGCGCAACCCCGCCTCCAGGGCGGGCTTTGCCGGCGCGAATGCAGGCGGATCGCAGATCACCAGATCAAACCGCGCGCCCTCGCCCCCCAGCGCCTCCAGCACCGCAAAGGCATCGCCCTGCCGCGTGCTGAACCGCTCCGCCACACCCGAGGCCCGCGCGCCCTCATCGGCCAGCGCAAGCGCCGGGGCAGAAGCATCAACCGCCAACGCGCTTTCCGCGCCTCCGGCCAGCGCGGCAAGGGCAAAGCCCCCCACATGGGTGAACACATCCAGCACCCGCGCCCCGCGCGCCAGCCCAGCGGCAAAGGCATGGTTCGGACGCTGGTCAAAGAACAGCCCCGTTTTCTGCCCGCCGGTCACATCGGCCATATAGGTGGCCCCGTTCATCGGCACTGCCACAGGCCCATCCACCGCGCCCGCCAGAACGACGGTTTCTTCAACCAACCCCTCCAGCCCGCGTGACCGGCCCGTGCCGTTCTTGACCACGGTGGAAACCCCGGTCACTGCCTGCAAGGCCGCCACCAGCGGCGTGATCAGCATCTCGGCCCAGGCGGCATTGGGCTGCACCACGGCCAGATCGCCGAACCGGTCGATCACAACGCCGGGCAATCCATCCGCCTCGGCATGGACCAGCCTGTAGAAGGGCGCGTCAAAAAGCCGTTCCCGCAATTCCAGCGCGCGGGCCAGACGTGCGCCAAACCACGCCTCATCAATCACAGCCGCCGGATCACGGTCCAGCATCCGCGCCACGATCTTGGATTTCACGTTGACCGTGACCAGACCGAGCACCCGCCGCTCGCCGTCTTCCAGAACGGCCAGCGCACCGGGCGGGATATTCCCCGTCCGGCGATCCATCACCAGTTCATCGGCATAGACCCAAGGGAAGCCATGGCGGATCGCCCGCGCCTCGGCCTTGGGCCGCAGCCGCACCACAGGAAGCCCCGACAGAGGCGGCTCATCATCGGAAATGGAAGAAGGGGAGGACATCATGTCCTCCCCTTACCTGTTCCTGCCCGAATGGGAAAGGCTCAGCGCGCGACCAGCACCGGCGCGCCCGGGTTCTGCGTGGCGCGTGCCACCAGCGCCGGATCGGTCACCGCGCCGGAGAGTTCCCGCCGCAACGTTTCCACCAGCTTTTCGGTCACCACAACCTTCTGCGTCCGGCCCGCCTGCTCCTCGGCAATCGCGGCTTGGCCGCCTGCTGCCTTGGCATCGGCCACCACACGACGCGGCCCGTCGATCACGGCACCGGTCGCGGCATCGCGCACGGTCAGATCGAAGACCATGTTATGCGTGCCGCCGATCGTGTAGCGGGTCTTTTCCGTCACGCCGTGAAAGCGCACGATCTCCAACGACAGCACGGCCTGACGCGGCCCGGCCATGGTGGCGGTCGCGCGGTCTGCCGCAGCCTGGAAGATGGACGCGATCTGCTGATGGCGGTCGCCCATGGGATCACCGCGCCAGACGATATCTGCCATCGGATAATAGCCGTTGGCCTCAGACACCTGCAGCGCCCGCGGCACCGCGATCTGCACATCCGTGACCGTGTAAAGCGGGGCCACCACACGCGGCGCACCGCGCAGCGGGGTTTCCGCGCCGCGCGACGCCAGGGTCAGCCCATCATTCGATGCGTTGCGGCTGGCCGGTTCGCTGCTTACACAGGCCGACAGCACCAGCGCAAAGCCAAGAGCGACGAATTTCGTGATACCATTCATGTCCATACCTCCGGGCTCCTGCCCATTACATGGGAGGGAGGTATGCGAATCGAATGTGGCCAAATTTGGTTAACGGCAGAACTTTTCAGGGATTTAGCTCCGTTCCGGAAACAATCCGTGCGATAATCGCCAAATCGGCAACGTTCTTGTACGGTTGGGCAATAAGCCGCTCAGCGCAGCCCCAAAGACCGCCCCGCCACTGTCCTTATCCGCCTTGGCCGGAGGCTGTTGTTAGCGCTAACAGAATCTGCTAACCTGCCGCCAACCACCGCCAGAGGAGTCGCCCATGTCGCTGCACCCCACCATTGCCCGCGTCACGGATCGCATTCGCGCCCGCTCGGCCGATAGCCGCGGCCTCTATCTGGAACGGCTGGCCAAGGCCGCGACGGACGGCCCCGCGCGCGGGCATCTGGCCTGCGGAAATCAGGCCCATGCCTATGCCGCGATGGGCGATGACAAGGCTGCGCTTGCCGCCGGCCGCGCCCCGAATATCGGCATCGTCACTGCGTATAACGATATGCTCTCGGCCCATCAGCCGTTTGAAACCTACCCCACCCTGATCCGCGCAGCCGCCCGCAAGGCTGGCGCCACGGCGCAGGTGGCGGGCGGCGTTCCCGCCATGTGCGATGGCGTGACGCAGGGCCAGCCGGGGATGGAACTGTCGCTCTTTTCCCGCGACGTGATCGCGCTGGCGGCTGGCGTGGCCATGTCGCATAACACCTTTGACGCGGCGCTCTATCTGGGCGTCTGTGACAAGATCGTTCCCGGCTTGATCATCGCCGCCTCTACCTTCGGCCATGTGCCTGCGATCTTTGTCCCTGCCGGCCCCATGACATCGGGCCTGCCCAATGACGAAAAATCCCGCGTCCGCAATGCCTATGCGGCGGGCGAAATTGGCCGCGATCAGCTGATGGCGGCGGAAATGGCTTCTTACCACGGCCCCGGCACCTGCACCTTCTACGGCACGGCCAATACCAACCAGATGCTGATGGAATTCATGGGCCTGCACCTGCCGGGTGCCTCTTTCGTCAACCCCGGCACCCCCCTGCGTGACGCGCTGACAACGGCGGCTGTCGAACGGGTGGCCCAGATCACCGCGCTCGGCAATGATTTCCGCCCCGCAGGCGAAATCCTCGATGAACGCGCCTATGTGAACGGCCTCGTGGGCCTGATGGCGACGGGCGGGTCCACCAACCTTGTGCTGCACCTGCCTGCCATGGCCCGCGCCTCGGGCGTGATCCTCGACCTGCAAGACTTCGCCGATATTTCCGAAGTCGTCCCGCTGATGGCCAAGGTCTATCCCAACGGTCTGGCCGATGTGAACCATTTCCACGCGGCGGGCGGCTTGTCCTACATGATCGGCCAGCTTCTTGACGCAGGCCTTCTGCATCCCGATGCCAAGACGGTGGCAGGCGACGGCCTGTCGCTCTACCGGCAGGAACCCAAGCTCAAGGATGGCAAGCTTGCTTGGGAAGATGGTGCCAACGCCACCCTGAATGACAGGATCCTGCGCCCCGCCACCGATCCTTTCCAACCCTCGGGCGGGCTGAAGCAGCTGACGGGCAATCTGGGCCGCGGCGTGATCAAGGTCTCCTCCGTCGCGCCCGATCGCCACGTCATCGAAGCCCCCGCCCGCATCTTCCACGATCAGAATGATGTGAAGGCCGCCTTCAAGCGTGGCGAGTTCACCTCCGACTGCGTCGTCGTCGTCCGCTTCCAGGGCCCGCAGGCCAACGGGATGCCGGAACTGCACTCGCTCACCCCCACGCTCTCGGTCCTGCAGGATCGCGGCCTGCGCGTGGCACTGGTCACCGATGGCCGCATGTCGGGCGCATCGGGCAAGGTGCCCGCCGCCATCCATGTCTCGCCCGAAGCCGCAACCGGCGGCCCGCTCGCCAAACTGCGCGACGGCGACATCATCCGTCTGGATGCCGATGCCGGCACCCTGACGGTCCTCGCCCCGGATTTCGACAGCCGGACCCCGATCACCGCCGATCTCTCCGCCAACAGCTTCGGCATCGGGCGCGAATTGTTCGAAGCCTTCCGCCGCACTGTCGGCCCCGCCGAAACAGGTGGCGCAGTCGTCGTATGATTGCCCACCTATATCTTCTCTGCTGAAATATCCTGCGGGGGTCCGGGGGCGCAAAGCCCCCGGGTCTCTCCGCCAAACGACCGACCAAGGACCCTGCCCATGACCCCCGCCGAACAATCCGCCGCCAGCCTCAAGGTTTGCCAGCTTGCCCCCGTCGTCCCGGTTCTGGTGATCGACGATCTGGTCCATGCCGCACCCCTCGCCCGCGCGCTGGTCGCAGGCGGACTGCCCGCGCTGGAGGTCACGCTGCGCACCCCGGTCGCACTTGATGCGATCCGCGCCATGGCCGATGTCGAAGGCGGCATGGTCGGCGCAGGCACCCTGCTGACACCTGCCGATGTGAAAGCCGCCAAAAAAGCGGGTGCCACCTTCGGCGTCTCGCCCGGTGCCACGGATGCGCTGATCAAGGCCTGCGAGGATGAAGGCCTTCCCCTTCTCCCCGGTGCCGTCACCGCCACCGAAATCATGGTCCTCTTGGAACGCGGCTATACGGTGCAGAAATTCTTTCCCGCCGAACAGTCGGGCGGCGCGGCCTTCCTCAAATCCATCGGATCGCCCATCCCGCAGGTAAAATTCTGCCCCACCGGCGGCATCAGCCTGAAGAACGCGTCAGATTACCTGTCACTGAAGAACATCCTCTGCGTCGGCGGCTCCTGGGTCGCCCCGAAAGAGGCGATGGCCGCGGGCGACTGGGCTGCTATCACCCGTCTCGCCGCCGAGGCGCGCGCCTTGCGCGCCTGATTGCAGACTTGCCCGACTCCCCCCAAGGGCGCAAAGTGACTGTGTCGCGCATCTCGGGGGGGAACACGGTGACAGGGCCCAGCATCCAGACCTGCCTCTGGTTCGACGATCAGGCCGAAGAGGCCGCGTCGTGCTATGTCACGCTGCTGCCGGGGTCCAAGATCATCCAGACCTTTCCCCGCCGCGGGGCCGAGGGGGTCTTCCTCGTCCATCTCTCGCTCCTTGGTCACCGCTACAGCTTCCTCAATGGCGGTGCGCATTACCGCCTCACCCCCGCCGCCTCGATCGAAGTGCATCTCGATACTCAGTCCGAGGTCGATCTCCTGTGGCACGCGCTGTTGCAGGGCGGCACCGCCCAGCGCTGCGGCTGGCTGGTGGATCGCTTTGGCGTCAGCTGGCAAATCATTCCACGCAGCCTGATCCGCCTGATGCAGACAGGCGACGCCGCACAGGCCGCCCGCGTGACCGAAGCGATGATGGATATGGTCAAACTCGACGGCCCCGCGCTCGAGGCCGCCGCGCGCGGCTAGGCGATTTTTGACGCAAAAATCGCGCAAAATTCTGACACAGAATTTTGTGCACCTAGACCGATGCGATCCGAAAAACCTTCTCTCTCTGAACGACTGACGCTATCCGAAATCTGCGTCAGATTTCGGCGCGATTTTTGTGTCAAAAATCGCTTACGCGCCGCCGACCCGCGCCGCGCGCCCGCCGCGCCGCTTGGGTGCGTCGGGCGTCATCAGCCCGTCCTTCAGCACCGCCGACATCGGATGATCCGGCGCGCCCAGCGCATATTCTGCCATCAGGGTGCGCACGGCATCCTTGATGGGCGCATCCACCG
The DNA here is from genome assembly GCA_022843025.1 of Paracoccaceae bacterium. Lineage (GTDB taxonomy): Bacteria > Pseudomonadota > Alphaproteobacteria > Rhodobacterales > Rhodobacteraceae > Paragemmobacter. The sequence goes on from JALHOL010000006.1 coordinate 243,094, forward strand.
GCAGGCTCAGCGCCCAATCAACAAAGATCGACCGGCATTCCCCCGCCGTGATCCCGTCAATCCGATAGCTTTCCCGCACCAACCCCTTGGGGTCCGCCTCACTCAACAGCACTGCCCGTCTCCCCATGCCCCGCCCCCTGCGCGCCTTTCGGCATCTGGGTCACAATCACCGCTTCGGCAAGCCCCGCCACCGCCTCAAGCCGGTCCGACAGCGCCGCTGCCGATGTCTCGCCCGTCTCGCGCAGCAAAAAGGCACAGGCCCCTTCACCCAGCTTCGCCGGATCCAGCGCCCCGTCCGTGATCAGCCGTGTCCCCGCCTGCAAACGCCACATCAACCTGTAGGCCTCCAGCAGGCCTGTCGCGTCGGAATCCGACAGAATACCGCCCTTTCGCCCCGCCTCGATCTGCCGTTCCACCCCGCGCGCGGGCGATCCGCTCAGCAAAGCCGCCATCTCGGCCAGCAATTCGATGTCCATCAACCGCCCGGGTCCGTTCTTGGCCTCCCACTGCCCGCGCGCGGGCTTGGCCACCGCCAGCCGTGCCCGCATCTCGGCCACCTCCTTGCGCACCCCGGCCCCCTTGCCCTTGGCCAGCAGCAGATCGCGCCGGAACGCCTCGACCTCGGCCATCAGCACCGCCGCGCCCACCAAAGGCCGCGCCCGCGTCAGCGCCAGATGTTCCCAAGTCCAGGCCTCCGTCTCCTGATAGCTGGTGAAAGACTGGATCGAGGTCGCCACCGGCCCCCCGCGCCCGCTTGGGCGCAGCCGCATGTCCACCTCGTAAAGCCGCCCCTCCGGCATCTGCGCCGTCAGCGCCGTGACAAGCGCCTGTGTCAGCCGCGCATAATAGGCCCGCGTCGCCAGCGGGCGGGGCCCGTCGGATGTCTCTACCCCTTCGGCATCATAGATCACGATCAGGTCAAGGTCGGACCCCGCATTCAACCGCGCCGCCCCCAGCGACCCCATCCCGATCACCACCGCCCCCCGCCCCGGCAGCGGCCCATGCTTGCGCGTAAACTCGGCACAGACCACCGGCCACAGCGCGGCAATCACCGCATCCGCCAGATCGGCATAGTGCTTGGCCGCCTCAAAGGCATCAACCAGCCCGCGCAGATGATGCACCCCCACCCGGAAATGCCATTCCTTCATCACCCGCCGCGCCGCATCCAGCTTGCGCTCGTAATCCGCCGTCTCGGCCATAGCCCTGCCCAGCGCTTCGGCCAGCGGCCCCACCCCCGGCCAAGGCGCAAAGAACGACCCGCCGATCACCGCATCCAGCACGCCCGCATTGCGCGACAGATACCGCGCCAGCGCGGGCGAGGTGCCGGCCACGTCGATGATCAGATCAATCAGCGCCGGATTGGCCTCGAACAGCGAAAACAACTGCACACCGGCCGGCAGCCCCGCCAGAAACCCGTCCAGCGCCACCAGCGCCTCATCCGGGTTCGCCGCCCGCATCAGTCGTTTCAGCAGCACCGGTCGCAAGCGGCGAAAGATGCCCTGCGCCCGCTCCGACCGCAGCGCCGGATAGTGCGACCACCCCTCGACAATCGCCCGCGCGCTATCTGACAGCGCAGGCAGCGCTTCCACCTCACCGGGGGCAAAGAACCCCTCGGTCAGCCCATCCGTCCGCGCCAATCGGTCCAGCAGGCCCACCCGGAACGCCGCCTCCTCCTGCCCGCAAAAGGCCGCGATCCGCGCCACACCTTCCGCCGTCACCGGCATGTCATGGGTCTGCGCGTCACCCACCATCTGCAACCGATGCTCCACCTCGCGATGTGCACGGTAAAGCGCGGTCAGGTCATCGGCCACCTCGGCAGGGATCCAGCCCTTTGCCGCCAGCGCCGCCAAACTTCCCACTGTCGTTCTGTCCCGTAGGTCCGGATCGCGCCCCCCCGCAATCAGCTGGCGGGTCTGGGTAAAGAACTCGATCTCCCGTATCCCCCCCTGCCCCAGCTTCATGTTGTGCCCCTCCACCGTCAGGGGCCGGTTCAACTGCCGATGCTCACGGATCCGCAGCCGCATGTCATGCGCATCCTGAATGGCCGCGTAATCCAGATGCTTGCGCCAGACAAAGGGCGTCAGCGCCTTAAGGAACCGCTCCCCTGCCACAAGATCGCCCCCACAGGGCCGCGCCTTGATATAGGCCGCCCGCTCCCAGGTCCGGCCCACGCTTTCATAGTAACTCTCTGCTGCCGCCATTGATATGCAGACCGGCGTCACCGCCGCATCGGGCCGCAGCCGCAGATCGGTGCGGAACACATAGCCCCCCGCCGTCAGATCGCTCAGCAGCGCCGCCATCTTGCGCGTCACCCGGATGAACGCCGCCCGCGCCTCTTGGGCCGCTTCGCCATAGCGCGTCTCGTCGAACAGACAGATCAGGTCGATGTCCGAGGAATAGTTCAACTCCCCCGCCCCCATCTTCCCCATGGCCAGCGCAACCATCCCCGCCCCGGTCGCCGCATCCTCCGCCACTGCACCGGGCAGCTTGCCACGCCGGATCTCCTCGGCCACGGAGGCCCGGATCGACAGATCCACCGCCCGATCTGCCAGCCCGGTCAGCGCGCCGGTCACCGCCTCCAGCGTCCAGACCCCGCCCAGATCGCATAGCGCAGCCAGCAGTGCCACGCGGCGCTTTGCGGTCCGCAGCGCCTCGCCCAGCGCCTCTGCCCCGGCCTCCAGCGCGGCGTCCGGGGCGGCCAGCAGGTCCGCCAGCACCGTTTCTGGTGCCTCGGCCAGTGCCGCGCGCAGCCACGCCGCCTCGCGCGTCATAAGTCCCTTCAGATAGGGGCTGCATCCCGCCGTCCCCCCGATCAGCCCCGCCACCTCGGGCGGCAGGTCGGCAAAAGCGCGCGCCGCATCCCGCCCCGCCTCGGCGTCAAAGGCAATTGGCGAACGGCGCAGGCGGGCGGCAAAGGCAGCAGGTGCAGGATCACGGGTCATGCCGCCACCATGCGCCGCCCGCGATACGGGGTCAACGCAGGCAAAGCTGCCCCCATCTTGCCCCTGACCTCCCGCGCGCGCTACACCCCTCCCACCCCAGTCAGGACGCCCCCGATGAGCAAAAGCCTCGCCCGTGTCACCGCCGCCTTGCAGACCGCAGGCCTGACCATCACGCCCCTCGAAATGCCGTCCGAAACCCGCACCGCCCAGCAGGCCGCGACAGCCGCAGGGGTCGCCCTCGACCAGATCGTGAAATCCATCCTTTTTGCCGGGGCCAACAGCGGGCGGCTTTTCCTCTTTCTCACCGCAGGCGGCAATCAGGTGGACCCCACACGCGCCGCCACTCTGGCGGGCGAAGCTCTCGCCCGCGCCGAAATTGACGCCGTCCGCCGCATCACGGGCTTTGCCATCGGTGGCGTGGCCCCGGTCGGCCATCTGACACCACTGCCGACCTGGCTCGATCCCCGCCTGATGGATTTCCCCCTCCTCTGGGCCGCCGCTGGCACGCCGCGCCACATCTTCCCCATCACTCCGGCCGACCTGCACCGCCTCACCGGCGCCACCCTCGCCCTGTTTACCGCATAGGGCCTACTGCCCAGCCTCTTCATCTTGGCCCCAAATACCCTCAGGGGGTGAATTGGCGCGCATGCGCCAAGAGGGGGCGCACCGCCCCTGCCCGGGGCCCCGCACGCGCCGCATGGCGCGGGTGGGGAGAACAGCCTTGCGCGGGCCCTGCCCGCGCGCCGAAAGATCACCGCCAGCCCCGCCGGAATGCGATGTGAATTATTTTAACATGCCCTCTTGAACGCGGCCCCTTTCCCCCTCATCTTCCCCAATGTGAAAGACATTCACATCAACCTTCAACCGGAGACCGCCGATGAACAGCTTTCCCTCCGCCGCCCCCCGCGTTCCGGGCGGCCTCCTGTCCTGGCCGCGCCGCGCCGAGGCCTGGCTTGATGGCCATGGCCGCAAGGCCTGGATCACCGCCATGGTGCTGGGATTCATCTTCTTCTGGCCCGTGGGCCTCGCCCTCGTCGCCTATATGACCATGACCAACCGCTGGAGCAAAACCATGTTCGGATCGTCCTGCCGCAAGTCCAACCGTGCCGAATGGGGCGCGCATCGTGTCTACTCCTCTTCGGGCAACAGCGCCTTCGATGCCTACAAGGCCGAAACCCTGCGCCGCCTCGAAGAAGAGCAAGCCGCCTTTGAGGGCTTCCTGAACCGTCTGCGCGAAGCCAAGGACAAGCAGGAATTCGACGCCTTCATGGATGACCGCGCCCGCAGTCCGCGCCCGGTTGCCGACATCCCGCCGCCCGCCGACGCGTGACCGGCCCAAACACTTGAACCGGTGGCCCGCAAGGGCCACCTCTTCCCCATCCGCCACGGAACCCCGCACATGATGTCCGACAGCCTGATCAACGCCCAGCCCGACCCCGACCGCCATGCCGAATTCTACAGCGGCGTGGCCTTCAAGCGCGGCATCGCCTGGATTGTCGACACCATCTTCGTCACGCTGATTGTGGCGCTGGTGGCCCTAGTCACCGCGCTGACCGCGCTGTTCATCCTGCCGCTGGTCTGGCTCGCCGTGGGCTTTCTCTATCGCTGGGTCACCCTGTCGGGCAATTCCGCGACATGGGGAATGCGGCTGATGTCGATCCAGTTGCTTGATCGCTATGGCCAGCGTTTCGATGCCGCCACCGCCTTCCTGCACACGCTGGGCTATTCGCTTTCCATGGCCTTCGTGCTGCCGCAGATCCTGTCTGTCGCGCTGATGATGATCAGCCGCCGGGGCCAAGGTCTGACCGACATGGTTCTGGGCACTGTCGCCATCAACCGCGCGGCCTGAGTCTCTCGCACCGCTCCCAAAGCTCCCAAGCCCGCCACCGGCGACCTCACCGCCGAGGCGGGCCTTGGAATTCCCCGACAATCGGCTGAAAAGGCCCGGATGATGCCGGATTCCCGGCTTGGCGGCAGGCATCGCCCTTGCTAGGGTTGTGATGGTTTCCATGATCATCCGAAGATGCGCCACACCCTTCCCATCGCGCCCCAGTTCTATGTGACGGCTCCGCAGCCCTGCCCCTATCTGGATGGCCGGATGGAACGGAAGCTGTTTACCGCGCTGCAAGGGGAACATGCGCAAAAGCTGAACGATACCCTGTCCAAGCAGGGCTTTCGGCGCAGCCAGAACGTCCTCTACCGCCCGTCCTGCGCGGAATGTTCGGCCTGCCTGTCGGCGCGCATCCGGGTGGCCGATTTCTCGCCCCGCCGCACGCAGCGCCGGGTGCTGAAGAAATGCGAAGACCTGCGCCGCAACGCCACCTCGCCCTGGGCGACCGAAGATCAGTTTTCGCTTTTCCGCCGCTATCTCGACACCCGCCATGCCGATGGCGGTATGGCCGACATGGATATCTTCGAATTCGCGGCCATGATCGAAGAGACGCCGATCAAATCCCGTGTCATCGAATATTCCCGCCCACCCGGTCCGGGTGAAACGGGCCGCCCGCTCGCCGCTGTCTGCCTGACGGATGTGTTCGATGACGGGTTGTCGATGGTCTACAGCTTTTATGACCCCGATCTCGCCGATCTGTCGCTGGGCACCTATCTGATCCTCGATCACATCGACATCGCGCGCGAGGCGGGGCTGCCTTACGTCTATCTCGGCTATTGGGTGCCGGGGTCGCGCAAGATGGGCTACAAGGCGGGCTTCAACGCGCTGGAAATCTACAAGGGCGGCCGCTGGCATGACATCGGCGATCCGGCCGATCACAAGGCCGAACTGCACCCCCTGTCGGTCGATCCCATCGCCGAACAGGTGGCCCGCATCTCGCTACCCGAAACCCGCACCCCGCGCGACGCCTGATCCATGGCGCAAAGCCGCCTTGCAGGCGTGTCGCTGATCGTGCCGGACTATGACAGCGCCATCGCCTTTTTCGTCACCGCCCTTGGCTTTCGCCTGACCGCCGATCTGGATCAGGGTCACAAGCGCTGGGTCACCGTGGAACCTCCCGGCGGCGGCTGCCGCCTAATCCTCGCCCGTGCCGAAGGGCCGGATCAGCAGGCCGCAATCGGGATGCAGGGCGCAGGCCGCGTCTGGCTGTTTCTGGAAACCGACGATTTCGCCCGCGATCATGCCCGCATGATGGCCCATGGCGTGGTGTTCGAAGAGGCTCCCCGCCATGAACCCTATGGCATCGTCGCCGTCTGGCGCGATCCCTTTGGCAACCGCTGGGATCTGATCGAACACACAAAGGCGTGACTGCCTCGCCACGGGGGCCGTGCAAAACCCGCGCTTTCTGCGCTTTTTCACCCCCGCCCTCTTGTCCTTCCCGATCCAGACACGATGTGGGGCGCAACATTGTAAACTGACTTGGGGTTATGATGACGTATCTTCTCTTCGCACTGGGCCTCGTCGCCCTGTTCTTTGGCGGCGAATATCTGGTGCGCGGGGCGACAGCCATCGCCAAGCACTTCCGCCTGTCGCCCATGGTGATCGGCCTTACCATCGTGGGTTTCGGCACCTCGGCCCCGGAAATGCTCGTCTCTGTTCAGGCCGCCATGGCCGGACAGCCCGCCATTGCCATCGGCAACGTGCTGGGATCGAACATCGCCAATATCCTCTTGATCCTTGGCATCTCGGCGCTGATCGCCCCGCTGATCATCCCTGTGCGCAAGCTGTGGCGCGATCTGGGCTTCATGCTGCTGGCCACGGCGGTGATCTGGGTGATGCTGCTGGATGGCAATGTCACGCGCCTTGACGGTGCCCTGCTGATCGGCGGTCTGCTGATCTTCCTGATCGTTGCTTTCACCACCGGCAAAGTGGAACCGGAAGAGGCCAACGCAGGCGACATCCCCCAATGGAAGGCCTGGGCCATGACGCTGGGCGGCCTGGTCGTGCTGGTCATCGGTGCGCGGCTTCTGGTGGACAGCTCCACCGAACTCGCCCGCGCCTTCGGCATATCTGAGGCGGTCATCGGCCTGACCATCGTCGCCGTCGGCACATCACTGCCGGAACTGGCCACCTCGGTCATCGCCGCCATCCGCAAGCAGACCGAAATTGCCGTCGGCAATATCGTGGGGTCGAACATCTTCAACATTTTCGGCATCCTGGGCACCACCGCCCTGATCGCCCCGATCCCGTCGGATCCGCGCTTTTCGGCGATAGACATGCCTTGGGTCGCGGCCTCTGCCATCGGGCTGACTGTTCTGGCCTTTGTGCTGGGCGGTCTGCCGCGCATCGCGGGGGTGCTGCTGCTGGCGGCCTATGGCGGATATGTCGCCTTCATCTGATCCGGTCTGATCACGCATGACAAAGGCCCGCGCCACCGGCGCGGGCCTTTTCCATTCCACACAGCCCGGCGCTTACTTCAGCAGACCCTCGGCCTTCATCGCCGCCTGCACCGCAGGCCGTGCCGCAATCCGCGCGCGCACCGCTTCCAGCTTCGGGAAGGCGGAAAGGTCATGCCCAATCCCCTTGGACCAGTTGGTCACGGTGAACAGATAGGCATCCGCCGGGGTGAAATCCGCGCCCAGCAGATAGTCGCGCCCATCGGCAAGCCGTGCCTCCACCAGCGCCAGACGGTTGTTCAGCAGCGCCAGCTGGGCCTCTTTCACCGCGCCCTCCAGCCCCCGGAAAAACGGCGAATAGGTCTTGTGCACTTCGGTCGATACAAAGTTCAGCGCTTCTTGCAGCCGCGCCCGCGCCAGCGTGCCTGCGGCGGGCAACTTGCCCGGCGTCACGCTGTCGGCCACGAACTGCATGATCGCCACGCCCTCGGTCAGCACTTCGCCATCCTCAAGCACCAGCACGGGCACCGCCCCGCGCGGGCTGATGGCGGTGAAATCGCCACCGCTTTCCGTCTTCTTGGCGCGGATATCGGCCCGCTCCACGGAATAATCGGCCCCGCTTTCGGCCAGAACGATATGCGAAGCCAGCGAACAGGCCCCGGGCGAATAGTAAAGCTTCATGGAAACATCCCTTTTGTTAAGAAGGGCCGCACCATCGCAGTGCGGCCCCCCCGGTTTTCATCTGCCTGCGCGATCAGCCGCGCGGGCGGTTGCGGATCATGAACGTGTCGAAGGTGTATTCCGCCACCTGGTTCCACAGGTTCGCTTCGTTGCGATAGGCGGTCTGCGCGTCATAGATCGTCTTGAAGTCCGCATTCTCGGCCGACAGCGTGGCATAAAGCTTGTTCGCCTCTTCGAAGGCCTTCATCAGCACGTCATCCGGATAGGGCTTCAGCTGCGCGCCGCCCGCGATCAGGCTGCGCAGAGCAGCCGGGTTGCGATAGTCATACTTGGCCAGCATGGTTGCGTTGGCCTGTGCCGCAGCCGATTTGACGATGGCCTGATAGGCCGGGGTCAGCTCGTTCCACTTGCCAAGGTTGATCATGAAATGCAGCATCGCGCCGCCTTCCCAGAACCCCGGATAGTAATAGAACGGCGCCACCTTGTTCAGGCCCAGCTTTTCGTCGTCATAGGGGCCGACCCATTCCGCCGCATCGATCGTGCCGCGTTCCAACGACGGATAAATCTCGCCGCCCGGGATCTGCTGCGGCACGACGCCCAGCGCTTCCATCACCTTGCCGCCCATGCCGCCGATGCGCATCTTCACACCCTGAAGATCGGCCAGCGAGTTGATCTCTTTGCGCCACCAGCCGCCCATCTGGCAGCCGGTATTGCCGCCGGGGAAGCCGATCAGGTTCTGTTTGGCATAGAAGGTGTTCATCATGTCGATGCCACCGCCGTCATAGTTCCACGCGTTCAGGCCGCGCACGTTCAGCCCGAAGGGAACAGCCGTGCCCAGCGCATAGGTCGGGTCCTTGCCCCAGTAATAGTAGCTGGCGGTATGCGTCATCTCGACGGTGCCCGACCCGACGGCATCGGCTGCCTCAGGCATGGGAACGATCTCGCCAGCCGGGAAAGACTGGATCTGGAAGTTGCCGTCGGTCGCATCGCTCACGTATTTGGCAAAGTCTTCCGCCGCGCCATAGATGGTATCCAGCGCCTTCGGGAAGCCCGAGGTCAGGCGCCAGCTTACCTTCGGCGCCGTCTGCGCGATGGCAGGTGCCGCCAAACCGGCTGCGATTGTCCCCACTGCTGCGGTGGACAGGAAATTGCGTCTTTTCATTTAGGCCTCCCTTTGAGTTTTCGGATCAGTACGTTCAGTCGCCCGCCGGCGCGGGTGCCGGCGAAAGGTCAAGGTCAAGCGCGGGTGCCTCAAGACCGGGCATCGGCAGCGCGTCCAGTTGCAGATCAATCGCCGCATCATCCAGCAGCACTTCCTCAGTGATCAGCCCGTCAACGATCCCCGGGAAGGTGATGATCAACGCCACCAGAATCAACTGCAAGATGATGAACGGTATCGACCCCAGATAGATGTCCCGGCTTTTCACCTCGGGCGGGGCGATCCCGCGCAGATAGAACAGCGCAAATCCAAAGGGCGGATGCATGAATGCCGTCTGCATGTTCACGCAGATCAGCACACCCAGCCAAACCAGATCGATGTCCAGTGCGATCGCCGTCGGAATCAAGAGCGGGATGATGATGAAGGCGATCTCGAAGAAGTCGAGGAAGAAGGCGATGAAGAAGATGAACACGTTGACAAAGATCAGGAAACCAAGCCGCCCGCCGGGGATGTGGCTCAGCAGATGCTCGATCCACTTGCCCCCGTTCACGCCCTGAAACACCAGACTGAACACTGTGGCACCCACAAGAATGAAGATCACCATCGCCGTGATCCGCATCGTGCCGTCAGACGCCTCCCAGACCATCCGCCAGCTGAACCGCCCATGCGACTTGGCCAGCAGCACCGCGCCCACCGATCCCATCGCACCCGCCTCGGTCGGCGTGGCCAGCCCCATGAAGATCGTGCCCAGCACCAGGAAAATCAGCACCAGCGACGGCACCATTCCCCAGGCCAGCTTTGACGCCAGCGCGCGGCCCGACAGCGTGCGCGCCTCGGGCGGTAGCGCGGGCACCTTGTGCGGGCTCAGGATCGACACCAGCAGGATGAAACCCGTGAACAGCAGCACTTGCGCGATCGAAGGCCCGATGGCGCCCAGATACATATCGCCCACCGGCACGCCCAGCTGGAAGGCCAGAACGATCAGCACGAGCGACGGCGGGATCACCTGCGTAATTGTGCCAGAGGCCGCGATCACCCCGGTGCCGATCTTCATGTCATAACCGTATTTCAACATGATCGGGATCGAGATCATCCCGATGGCGATGACGGATGCCGCCACCGTCCCGGTGATGGCCCCCAGAATTGCGCCCACAAAGATCACCGCATAGGCGATGCCGCCCGGGATCGGCCCGAACAACTGGCCAAACCCTTCCATCAGGTCCTCGGCCAGACCCGATTTCTCCAGCACGACCCCCATGAAGGTAAAGAACGGGATGGCCAGCAGCAGATCGTTCGACATGATGCCGAACACCCGCGCCGGCAGTGCCTGCAGGAACGGCAGCCCGAAATATCCCACCTCAATCGCGATGAACCCAAAGGAAAGGCCAAGGGCTGCCAGCGAGAAAGCCACCGGAAAACCAACCAACAGAAAGCAGATCAGGCCCGCGAACATCGCCGGGGCGAGGAAACCGTATTCAAGCATGCGCGGCCTTTCCGGTCATTGCAGAGGTTTTTCGTAGCTGAGGTCCAGCGCAATTTCGCCGCGCAAGGCAGCCACGCGCCGGATCAGTTCGGCCACGCCCTGCAACAGCAGCAGCGTGAACCCCAGCGGCAACAGCAGCTTGACCGGCCACACGGGCAGCCCCCCGCATTGGCCGAAATCTCGCCCGCCACCATGGCATTCCAGGCCCAGGGGAAGGCCATCTCAAGCATGATGAAGCAGACCGGAAACAGAAAGAACAGCAGCCCGAAGACATCGACCCACAGCTTCGTGCGCGGCTGATAGATGCTGTAAAGCAGATCGACGCGCACATGTTCATTCAGCTTGAACACCCAAGGCGCGCCAAGAAGGAAGGTTGCGGCATACATCTGCCACTGAATCTCAAGGAACGCGTTGGAAGAGATATCGAATGCATAGCGCGAAATCGCATTCAGCGCGCTGATCAGACAGGCCGATGCCACCATGATCGACGCCACGATTCCAAAGAATTTGTTCATCCGGTCAATGCCGGACGCGAGCGTCAAAAGACCCTGCAATTCCTTCCCCCCGAGTACGCTGGCCGTCTAACGCGGCCATACAATGAGTAGTTGTTCAGTCCGCTTCTCTTTTCAAGTGCGATCCACAATCTTTGCGCGGTTTATGCCGAAACTCGCCCCACCTTTTCAAAAGTTGCGCGAACTGGCAGCAATGGGAAAGAATAGTGCAATTTTTCACCTCCCTGCGACACTTTAAGCCTGTTTTTGCGGTTGACGCCCCATTCCGCCCGCCATAGTGTCCGCCGCGGTAACAAGAGGAACGGATATGTCCGGCATTCTCGTAGACGTAGGACGATGGCGCATGGGGCGGTAACGCTGGCCATATGGCTCCCATGCGCCCCCGGATCGAAAACCGGGGGCTTTTTGTTGCGCGATGACGGGGCAGTGGCCCGAACAAGGATGGATGACGATGACCAAGCAGATGAGCGGCGCAAGAATGGTGGTGCAGGCCCTGAAGGATCAGGGGGTCGAGGTCGTGTTCGGCTATCCCGGCGGGGCCGTGCTGCCGATCTATGACGAAATCTTTCAGCAGAATGATATCCGCCACATCCTCGTGCGCCACGAACAGGGCGCTGTCCACATGGCCGAAGGCTATGCCCGTTCGACCGGCAAGCCGGGCGTTGTGCTGGTCACCTCTGGCCCCGGTGCGACCAATGCCGTGACCGGCCTTGTCGACGCGCTGATGGATTCCATCCCTCTGGTGGTGCTGACGGGTCAGGTTCCCACCTTCATGATCGGCACCGACGGGTTCCAAGAGGCCGACACCGTCGGCATCACCCGCCCCTGCACGAAACATAACTGGCTGGTGAAAGACACCGCGAAGCTGTCGGAAACCATCCATCAGGCCTTCCATGTGGCCACCTCGGGTCGCCCCGGCCCGGTGCTGATCGACATCCCCAAGGATGTGCAATTCGCCACCGCCGAATACACGCCGCGCGAAAAGACCAAGGTGTCGCATTATCAGCCTCGCGTGCAGGGCGACACCGAGGCGATCACCCGCCTTGTGGAAATGATGGAAACCGCCGAACGCCCGATCCTCTACACCGGCGGCGGCGTCATCAATTCTGGCCCCAAGGCCAGCCAGTTGCTGCGCGAACTGACCGCCGCCACGGATTTCCCCGTCACCTCCACGCTGATGGGGCTGGGTGCCTATCCGGCCTCGGGCAAGAACTGGCTGGGGATGCTGGGGATGCACGGCCTTTATGAGGCCAACCTCGCCATGCATGGCTGCGATCTGATGATCAACGTTGGCGCCCGCTTCGACGACCGCATCACCGGCCGCGTCAAGGATTTCTCGCCCCATTCCCGCAAGGCCCATATCGACATCGACCCGTCCTCCATCAACAAGGTGATCCGCGTCGACGTGCCGATCCTTGGCGACATCACCCTTGTGTTGGAAGAGATGCTCCGCATCTGGAAGGCGCGCGGCAGCAAGACCAACCGCGCGGGCCTCGACAAATGGTGGAAGCAGATCAACGAATGGCGGGCGGTGAACTGCCTGTCCTTCAAGAACAGCACAAAGGTCATCAAACCCCAGCACGCGCTCCAGCGGCTTGAGGCGCTGACCAAAGGCATGGATCGCTACATCACCACCGAGGTGGGCCAGCATCAGATGTGGGCCGCGCAATTCCTTGGCTTTGAAGATCCCAACCGTTGGATGACATCGGGTGGCCTCGGCACCATGGGCTATGGTCTGCCTGCCTCCATCGGCGTTCAGATCGCCCATCCCGATGCGCTCGTCATCAACGTGGCGGGCGAAGCATCCTGGCTGATGAACATGCAGGAAATGGGCACCGCGATCCAGTTCCGCGCCCCGGTCAAGCAATTCATCCTGAACAACGAACGGCTTGGCATGGTGCGCCAGTGGCAGGAACTGCTGCACGGCGAACGCTATTCGCACAGCTGGAGCGAATCCCTCCCCGATTTCGTGAAACTGGCCGAAGCCTTTGGTTGCAAAGGCATCAAATGCTCTGATCCCGCCGATCTTGATGACGCGATCATGGACATGCTGCGCTATGACGGCCCGGTGATCTTTGATTGCCTCGTGGAAAAGCACGAAAACTGCTTCCCCATGATCCCGTCGGGCAAGCCGCATAACGAAATGCTGCTGGGCGAAGCCGATACCCAGGGCGTGATCGGTGCCAAGGGGGCGGTGCTGGTGTGAACCATCATCATTCGGGCGATGTTCAGGGGACCAGTGTTACAGTGCCGGACCAACCGACATCGCCCGCACCCTCGACCCTATTCTGGAAGGCCGGGGATCCTGTCGAACAGCTGCAGGGGGCCGTCGTCTTTCTGGCGATGACGGCCTTTCGTCACTACACCGACGAAATCGCCGATGCTCTGCATGCGCGGGGCGCGTTCGTGCGCCTTGTCCACACCAGTGATGCGGTCAAGGCAACCGATGCGCTGCGGCAGGCGCGTTGTCTGGTCACGTTTCATTCCTGCGTCACCTCCATCCTCGGCATCCTGAATGACCTGCGCGGAAAGGTTCCGACGCTCACCTTGCAGGACGGGATCATCGAATATCAGCATTCCAGCGTTGTCTTCGCCGACGGCACCGCGCGCTATCGGCCCTTGGCCAGCGACAGGATTGCCGTCTTTGGCGATGCATCGGCCCGGATGCTGCGGGCCATGGGTGTCGCCCCGGATCGGATCCATGTCACGGGCAGTTCGCGCATCACCTTGGGCGATGCAGATCGCTTTCCGGGCACGGGCGACATCCTGATCGCAACGGCCAACAAGCCGGGGTATTCGCCGGCGCAGCTTGTGGCCTTCTATCGGCTGCTCGACCGCACCGTGACAACGCTGGCGGCAAGCGGCCATCGGCTGCGCTTCCGCTTCGGGCGCGGTCTCAAACCGGATGGCCTTTGCGCGGTCGAACTTTTCGCCGACACGCTGGGACAAGACATGGTCGACCGTATCCGGTCCCTGCCCCAATCCACCGCACCGCTGGAGCAGGACCTGCGCGAAAGCCGCGCCGTGATCACCACAGCATCGACGCTTTCAATCGAAGCGATGGCCCAAGGCCTGCCTGTCGCCCATCTCAGCTATGATGACGACACCGCTTTTCTGCATCCCGCCTGGCAGATACGGCCCGACAGCGATGCCTCCGCCGTCCTGCAGTCCATGCTGGCACCGACGCCGCTGCAAAAGATGTATCAGCTCTCTGTTCTGCACGACAACCTTCGCCCCGGCCCCGCCACCGACCGCATCGCCGATCTGATCCTGGATGGTGCGCGATGAAGATTTACTTCGCCAATGATTGCCGGGCCTATCACGGCGGCAGCTGGGCCGTGTCCGAGGTGATCCGGTCCGAGATTGCCGCCGCAGGCCACAGCCTGCTTGTCGAAAGCGATCCCGCACGGATCGAGATTGACGCAATCTCCGAAGCCGACGCCATCATCGTGAACGGCGAAGGCACGCTCCACCACAACAAATCCCGCCCGCGGCACCTGCTCGATATTCTGGCCGAAGGCCAGCGGCGCGGAAAATGGACCGCCCTGATCAATACATCCTGGCAGGACATGTCGAACGACCATGACGACGTGCTTCGTCGGCTTGACCATTTCACGGTCCGCGAAACGCTCAGCCTGCGGGAGCTTGACCAAAAGCACGGTGTCACCGCCACCTTGTTTCCTGACCTGAGCCTGCAATATCCGATAACGATCCCCGACCTTCCAAAAGATGACCGCACCCTGATCACCGATCTCTACGCGGCGGAGTTCGGGTGTTTCGTCATCCTGAACGGCGGCTCCAGATCAAAATTGCCCTTGCTCGACATGCGCAAACTGAACTGGTCGGACACGCTGGCCACCGTCAAACGCCATCCCGTTTTCGTGACAGGGCGCTTCCATGGCATGATGGCGGCCCTGCGCGCGCGGACCCCCTTTGTCGCCTTTGGCGGCAATACGCACAAGATTGCGGGGGTCATGCATTGGGCAGGCCAGCCGCAACTGTGCTGCGATACCCCTTCCGCGCTTTTCACAGCGGCAGGTAAGGTAAAGCGGCTTGGCGAGCTTTACGAAAAACTCTTCGACTGGGCAGCCCAGCTTCCGAAATGGCGCCTGCCCGCGCTTTGACTCAACTCCGGAGATCCCCGATGCCACCTCTGAACATAAGAAAAGGCTCAACCAGCCATTCCGCCTATGACCTGCGCGATCACAACAGCACCGTGATCGAAAGCCATACCCTCGCGGTCATCGTCGAAAACGAACCCGGCGTCCTCGCCCGCGTGATCGGCCTGTTTGCCGGGCGCGGCTACAACATCGACAGCCTCACCGTGGCCGAGGTGGATCACACCGGCCACCGGTCGCGCATCACCATCGTCACCTCGGGCACCCCCGCCGTGATCGACCAGATCGAGGCACAGCTTGGCCGCATCGTTTCGGTCTATGAAGTACATGACCTTACGGCCGAAGGCCCCGCCGTGCAGCGCGAACTTGCGCTGTTCAAGGTGGCCGGCAAGGGCGAAGCCCGGATCGAGGCGCTGCGTCTGGCCGAGATCTTCCGCGCCAATGTGGTGGATTCCACGCTGGAAAGCTTCATTTTCGAGATGACGGGTACCCCCGAAAAGATCGACGCCTTCGCCGAGCTGATGCGCCCGCTGGGCCTGCGCGAAATCGCCCGCACGGGCGTTGCGGCCCTGTCGCGCGGGGCCTGACGCGATTTTTGACGCAAAGATCGCACCGGAATTTGACACAAATTCCGGTGCGGCTGCGCCGCAATCCCAACCTGATCGGAAGCCCCGTTTTGCCGTCAGGCAGCCAGTTTCTGCGCGCGAGTCCGTCGCGGAATTTGCTTCAAATTCCGCCCTCGCGTCACTCCCCGCGAAACCGCGCCGGGCGTTTTTCCAGAAACGCGGTCACCCCTTCGCGGAAATCCGCGGTCGCTCCGGCCTCGCTCTGCAACCGCGCCTCCAGCGCCAACTGCGCCTCCAGCCCGTTCGCCGGTGACGCCCGCAGCGCCTCTTTCACCAGCCGATAGGCGACTGTCGGCCCAGCCGCCAGCGCCCCGGCGCGCGCCGCCACATGGGCGGCAAAGGCCTCATCTGGCACCGCCTCCCAGATCATCCCCCAGTCCACCGCCTGCCGCGCGGTGATCTTCTCTGCAAACAACGCCGCCCCCATCGCCCGCGCCATCCCCACCTGCCGCGGCAGCCAATAGGTGCCGCCCGCATCCGGGATCAGCCCGATCCGCGTGAAAGCCTGAATGAAACTGGCGCTCTCGCAGGCGATCACCACATCACAGGCCAGCGCCAGATTGGCCCCCGCCCCCGCTGCCGCCCCATTCACAGCGGCAATGGTCGGCACCGGGCAATCATAGATCGCCTTTAGCAAGGGTTCATATTCCTCGGCCAGAATGCGGCCCAGATCGGTCTGCCCCAGCGCCATCGCATCCTGCAAATCCTGCCCGGAACAGAAGGCCCGCCCCGCCCCCGTCAACACGATACAGCGCGCGCTAAGGGATGCCGCCCGGATCGCTTCCACCAACTCTCCCCGCAGCCGCGAAGACAGCGCATTCATCACCTCGGCCCGGTTCAGGGTGATGGTCGCCACCCCACCCGCCTCTGTCACGGTGATCGTCTCATAGCCCATGTCGCGCCTCCCTGTTGCCGCCAGCCTAACGGCGGCTCGGGGCAAAGCAAAAGCGCGACGGCGCGTCACTCTTTCATAATCTCGGCGACCCGCGCCGCTTCCTCGGCGTTCAGCCCCTCTGCCACCGCCGTTCCCCGCCGCCGGAAGGTGGCAAAGGCAATCCCCGCCCCGGCCAGCAGCATCACAGGTCCCGCGATCCACAACAGGATATTTGCCCCTGTCGCAGGCGGGTTCAGCAGTACGTACTCCCCATAGCGGTCCACCAGAAAGGCCACCGCTTCGGCATCCGTGTCGCCCGCCACCAGCCGCTCGCGCAGCAGGATGCGCAGGTCGCGCGCCAGTTGCGCATCGCTGTCATCAATGTTCTCGTTGCGGCACACCAGACAACGCAACCCCTCGGACAGCACCCGCGCCCGCGCCTCCAGCGCCGGATCGGCCAGCATCTCATCGGGCTGCACCGCCATCACCGGCGGCGCGGCCAGCAAGGCCAGCGCCAGCAGCGCGGGCTTCAGCACGCCAAACCAGCCGCCGCTCATTCCGCAGGCACCCCGGTTGCCGCAGGCGCACGCCGCGCCCCTGCCGCCACGCGATAGCGCCGGTCCGTCAGGCTCAGCACACCGCCCAGCGCCATCAGCAGACACCCTGCCCACAGCCAGTTGGCAAAGGGCTCGATATAGGACCGCACTGCCCAGCCGCCATTGTCCTGCGGATCGCCGATCACCAGATAGATATCGCGCAAAAAGCCATAGTCGATTGCCGCTTCGGTCGTGGGCATCCCGGCCACTGGATAGACGCGTTTTTCCGGGAACAGCGTCGTCACATCCGCACCGTCCCGCGTTACTCGCATCTCGGCCATGGTGGATTGGTAATTCGGCCCCTCCACCTCGCGCACATCGACCAGCGTCACCTCATAGGGGCCAAGGGCATAGCTGCCCCCCACCGGCACCACGCGGATATCCTCGGTCTTCCAGGCCAGCATGGCCGACACGGCAAAGATCGTGACACCCAGCCCGCCATGCGAAACCGCCTTACCCCAATCAGCACGCGGCAACCGCGCCAGCCGCGAAAACCGCCCTGACAGCGCCCCGCGCCCCGTCCGCGTCCACAGATCGACCAGCGCGCCACCCAGCACCCAGATGCCAAGGATCACGCCCACCGGCCCCAATGCCGACCGCCCCGTCTGCATCGCCCAGACCAGCGCCCCCAGCGACACAGACAACAGCAGCACCGGCCATAGCGGCCGCATCGCGCGGCCCACATCGCCCCGCTTCCATGGCATCATCGCGCCAAAGGGCAGGATCATCGCCAGCCCCACGACGAAGGGTGAAAAGGCCGCGTTGAAGAACGGCTCGCCCACGCTCAGCTTGCGGTCAAAGACCAGTTCCGCCACCAGCGGCCAGATCGTGCCGAAGAACACCACAAAGGCCGATACCGCCAGCAGGATGTTATTGGCCACCAGCGCGCTTTCGCGGCTGACCATGCCGAACACCCCCTTCGCCTCCAGCGCGCCCGCCCGCGCCGCGAACAATGTCAGCGCGCCCCCCATGAACACACCCAGGATCAGCAGGATGAACATCCCCCGCTCCGGATCATTCGCAAAGGCATGAACCGACGTGATCACCCCCGACCGCACGATGAACGTCCCGATCAGCGAAAACCCAAAGGCAAGGATCGCCAGCAGGATCGTCCAGGCCTTCAGGCTTTCCCGCTTTTCCACCACGATCGCCGAATGCAACAGCGCCGCCGCGATCAGCCAGGGCATGAAACTGGCATTCTCCACCGGGTCCCAAAACCAGAACCCGCCCCAGCCAAGCTCATAATAGGCCCACCAAGACCCCAGCGCGATCCCAATGGTCAAAAACACCCAGGCCGCCAGCGTCCAGGGCCGCACCCAGCGCCCCCAGGCCGCATCCACCCGCCCCTCGATCAGCGCGGCAACGGCGAAACTGAACGACATCGAAAGCCCGACATATCCAAGATACAGGAACGGCGGATGGAACGCCAAACCCGGATCCTGCAACAGCGGGTTCAGATCCTGCCCATCCAGCGGCGGCACAGCCAGCCGCAGGAACGGGTTCGATGTCAGCAGCATGAACAGCAGGAACGCCACCCCGATCATCCCCTGCACCGCCAGCACCCGCGCCTTCAGTTGCGGCGGCAGGTTCTGCCCGAACCACACCGCACAGGCCCCGAACAGCGCCAGGATCAGCACCCACAGAAGAAGCGACCCTTCATGGTTCCCCCAGACGCCCGATATCTTGTAAAGCATGGGCTTCAGCGTGTGCGAATTGCCCACCACCAGCGCCAGCGAAAAATCCGACACCACAAAGGCATAGGTCAGCGCGGCAAAGGAAAAGCCGATTAGCAGGAACTGCGCCACCGCCGCCGGATCGCCCACCGCCATCCAGGCCGCATTGCGCCGCTGCGCCCCCACAAGAGGCACGATCGACTGGATCACCGCCACCGCCAGCGCCAGGATCAGCGCAAAATGCCCAAGCTCTACGATCACCGGCAGGCCTCCCCTATACTTTGGCGCAGACAATAGGCGCATTCCGCGCCCGCTCCAATGGCCTGCGCGCCCCTGACGCAGGCGCATACGCAGGTTTGATCAGTCGCGGACCCACCCTGCCGGAACGCGGCCAAGCCCCTCATCTCCTCTGCATCAAATATCCTCTGGGGGTCCGGGGGGCGAAGCGCCCCCGGCGGCCAGCCCCGCGCGCTACCGCCGCCCCGCCTTGCGCGTCGACAACAACAGGTTCGTCTCCGACACCGTCACCCCTTCCATCGCCCGAATGCGGTGGATCGTCTCATCCAGCTCCAACAGCGTCTGCGTCCCCAACTCCACGATCACATCCCACCGCCCGTTGGTCGAATGCACCGCCTGCACCTGCGGCAGCCCCCCCAACCGCGCCATGATCTTCTCGCCGCCCCGCCCCTCGATCCCGATCATCATCAAGCCGCGCACGGGCGATGGCGTCACATCCCCCCGCGTCAGAACGGTGAACCCCGCGATATCCCCCCGTGCCGTCAACCGCTCCATCCGCGCGCGCACCGTGGCCCGGCTCAGCCCCAGCCGTTCGGCCAGATCGGACAGCGCCGCCCGCCCGTCGCGCCGCAACTCGGCCACCAATCGCTGATCCGTTTCGTCCATCATGGCCAATTGCCTCGCCGTTATGGTCAATACCTTGTCCGCTTTGACCATAACAACGCTGGATTCCACCGCAACCCGGAAAGACCCTGTGGGTCAAGGAGAGTCCCATGCCCAACACCATCCTCATCGGCGCACCCATCGACAGCGGCCAGCGCTACCCCGGCTGCCTGATGGGCCCCGCCGCCTATCGCGTCGCGGGCCTTGCCCCTTCCCTCCGCATGCTGGGTCACGGGGTCGAAGATTGGGGCGATGTCGCCCTCCCCGATCTGGAGCCTGTCACCTGCGCCAACCCCGCCGTCCACTCGTTGGCTGAAACGTTGGGCTGGACACAGATCCTCGCTGACCGCGTCGATGACGCGCTGTCACAGGGCGGCCTGCCCATCATCCTGGGCGGCGATCATTCCCTCGCGCTCGGCACCGTCTCCGGTGCTGCGGCCTTTGCCAAACGGCAAGACCGCCCCCTGTTCCTGCTCTGGCTCGATGCCCATTCCGATTTCCACACGCCGATGACCACCACCTCGGGCAACCTGCATGGCACACCCGTGGCCTATATCGCCGGACGCGACGGGTTTGACGCCTTCCCCCCCTTCCCCGCCCCCATCCCGCCGCAGAACATCTGCCTTTACGGCATCCGCTCGGTCGACCCGGCCGAACATGCCGCGCTGCTCACCCATGACATCGCGATCAACGACATGCGCGTGCTGGATGAACAGGGCATCGTCGCCCCGCTGCGCGCCTTCCTCGACCGCGTCCGCATGGCGGGGGGGATGCTGCATGTCTCGCTCGACGTGGATTTCCTCGACCCCTCCATCGCCCCGGCCGTCGGCACCACAGTCCCCGGTGGCACCACCTTCCGCGAGGCGCATCTCGTGATGGAACTGCTGCACGAATCCGCCCTCGTCACCTCGCTCGATCTTGTGGAACTCAACCCCTTCCTCGATGAACGTGGCCGCACCGCGCGGTTGATGGTCGATCTCGTCGCCTCCCTCATGGGCCGCAAGGTGTTCGACCGCCCGACCCGGGGGCATATGTGATGCTGAACCTCGTTCCCTTCGTCTCGGTCGACCGGATGATGAAACTCGTCCACCATATCGGGATCGACCGTGTCCTGACCGACCTCGCCACCGCGATCGAGGCGGATTTCCTGCGCTGGGGTCAGTTTGACAAAACCCCCCGCATCGCCTCCCATTCCGATGTCGGCGTGATCGAACTGATGCCCACCTCGGATGGCGAAACCTACGGGTTCAAATACGTCAACGGTCACCCGTCCAACATGAAGCGGGGGCTGCAAACCGTCACCGCCTTCGGCCTGCTGGCCGATGTGGAAACCGGCTATCCGGTGCTTCTGTCGGAAATGACCATCCTCACCGCCCTGCGGACTGCCGCCACCAGCGCGATGGCCGCCAAATGGCTGGCCCCGCGCGGGGCCACCACCATGGCGCTCATCGGTAACGGCGCGCAGGCCGAATTTCAGGCGCTGGCCTTCAAGGCGGTCTGCGGGATCACCGAAGTGCGGCTCTACGACATCGACCCCGCCGCCACTCTGAAATGCGCCCGCAACCTCGAAGGGCGCGGCCTCACCGTTACCGCCTGCCGCACCGCAGAAGACGCGATCCTTGGCGCACAGATCATCACCACTGTCACCGCCGACAAGACCAACGCCACCATCCTGACCGACAACATGATAGGCTCCGGAGTCCATATCAACGGCGTCGGCGGCGACTGTCCCGGCAAGACGGAACTGCACCGCGATATCCTCACCCGCTCGTCCATCTTCGTCGAATACCCGCCCCAAACGCGCGTAGAGGGCGAAATTCAGCAACTCGCCCCCGACCACCCGGTCACCGAACTCTGGCAGGTCATTGCAGGCCAGACACAGGGCCGCACCCATGCGACCCAGGTCACCCTGTTCGACTCTGTCGGCTTCGCGATCGAGGATTTCTCGGCTCTGAACTACATCCGCTCCAAACTGGCAGAGACGGGCCTCTACGAAGACCTCGACATGATCGCCGATCCCGACGATCCGCGCGACCTGTTCGGAATGCTCCTGCGCGCCGCCTGACCCACCCCGACAAAGCGGCCAAGCCGCTTCATCTTGGCAAAATACCCTGGGGTCCGGGGCAACGCCCCGGGGGTTGCCTGCCCGCGCACCCTTGCCGGATCATCTACACGCCGCTCGCTGCGTGCATACGCCCGTCTGCACAGCCGTCTGCACCACGCGCTGAACGCCGATTTCAGTGCAAACGGAACTCGCCCACCACGTTGCGCCACTCGCCGGGGCTGATCAGCTTGCGATGGGTGAACTTCACCGAATGCAGCGGCCCCTCGATCTGCTCATGCCAGAACTCGATGAAGCGGAACAATTCCGGGTAATCCGGGGCCAGATCATAGGTCTGCCAGACGAAGGTATTGAGAACATTGCGATAATCCGGCATCCGATAGTAGAATTCCGCCGTCGTCAGGCCATATCCCTTCAGCATCAACTCGGTCTCGCTGCGGTCACGGTTCAGGCTCATGCGCACCTCCAGGTTATTCCCCCAGTAAAATGCTGCACCGATTCGGATTTTCCGGCAATGATTTCAATATGTTGTCACTCTCACGCCGTGGCTGCCAAAACCCAGGCCCTTCCTGCATTGCACCCCAGATACGGGATGGTGTAAGGTCCACGCCAACAAGATGTAGCATGCCCACAGGAAGGCTCAGGTCCACGTGAACGACACGCCCGAAACCCCTGAAAACACCGAAGATTCCGCGCCAAAGTCCACCTGGACAGGCCAGCAGCGGTCGATCACCGAAGAGATGAAGACCGCCTATCTCGATTACGCCATGAGCGTGATCGTCTCCCGCGCGATCCCCGATCTGCGCGACGGATTGAAACCGGTTCACCGCCGCATCCTGTTCGCGATGCAGGAATCCGGCAACACTCATGACAAATCCTATCGCAAATCCGCCCGCCCGGTCGGCGACACGATGGGGAAATACCACCCCCATGGCGATAGCGCGATTTACGATGCCCTCGTCCGCATGGCGCAACCCTTTTCCATGTCGCTCAAGCTCTTGGATGGACAGGGAAATTTTGGGTCCATGGACGGCGACGCCGCCGCCGCCATGCGCTACACCGAAGTGCGGATGGACAAGCCCGCCGCCTTCCTTCTGGCCGATATCGACAAGGATACCGTCGATTTTCAGGACAACTACGATGGCAAGGACCGTGAACCCACCGTCCTTCCCGCCCGTTTCCCGAACATGCTGGTCAATGGCGCAGGCGGCATCGCCGTCGGCATGGCCACCAACATCCCGCCCCACAACCTGGGCGAGGTGATCGATGGCACGCTGGCCCTGATCGACAATCCCGACCTGTCGACCGAGGCGTTGATGGACATCATCCCCGCCCCCGATTTCCCCACGGGCGCGGTGATCCTCGGCCGGTCCGGCGCGCGCAAGGCATATCTGGAAGGGCGCGGCAGCGTCATCATCCGGGCCAAGACGCGGGTTGAAGAAATCCGCAAGGACCGTTTCGCCATCATCATCGACGAGGTTCCCTATCAGGTGAACAAGGCGCGGATGATTGAAATCATTGCCGAAATGGTCCGCGACAAGAAAATCGAAGGCATCTCCAACGTCGCCGATGAATCCGACCGGATCGGTGTGCGCGTGGTCATCGAACTCAAACGCGACGCAACGCCCGATGTGGTGCTGAACCAGCTTTACCGTTTCACGCCGATGCAAACCTCGTTCGGTTGCAACATGCTGGCGCTGAACGGTGGTCGCCCCGAACAACTCACCCTGCGCGATTTCCTCACGCATTTCATCACCTTCCGCGAAGAGGTCGTCGCCCGCCGCACGGCGTTCGAACTGCGCAAGGCCCGCGAACGCAGCCATATCCTCTGCGGTCTGGCCGTCGCTGTCTCGAACGTCGATGAGGTGGTCCGCACCATCCGCGCCAGCGCCGACGCCGCCGAGGCGCGCGAAAAGCTGATGACGCGCCGCTGGCCCGCCCATGACATTGCCGATTACATCCGCCTGATCGACGATCCTTCGCATACAATCAACGAAGACGGCACCTATAACCTGTCCGAGGCGCAGGCCCGCGCCATCCTTGATCTGCGCCTGCAACGCCTCACCGCGCTCGGCGTCAAGGAAGTCACGGACGAGTTGGAAGAACTGGCCGCCAAGATCAAGGATTACCTTGATATCCTGTCCTCTCGTGACCGGATCATGGGCATCATTTCCGATGAACTGCGCGAAGTGAAGGCCCTCTTCGCCGTGCCCCGCCGGACCGAAATTCAGGACTGGTCCGGCGATATGGAGGATGAAGACCTCATCGAGCGCGAGGATATGGTCGTCACCATCACCTCGGGCGGCTATATCAAGCGCACGCCGCTGGTGGAATTCCGGTCCCAGAACCGGGGCGGAAAAGGCCTTTCGTCGATGCAGACGAAAGAAGATGACGTCGTCACCACCCTGTTTGTCGCCAACACCCACACGCCGCTTTTGTTCTTCACCACCGACGGCATGGTCTACAAGATGAAGACATGGCGCCTGCCGCTGGCGGGCCGCACCGCCAAGGGCAAGGCCATCGTCAACATCCTGCCCATCGCCACGGGCGTCTCCATCGCGGCCCTGATGCCTGTCGATGTGCCTGAAGAAGAATGGGAAAACCTCCAGATCGTCTTCGCAACCTCCGATGGCGATGTCCGCCAGAACGACCTGTCCGATTTCACCAATGTGAAGCGCAACGGCAAAATCGCCATGAATCTGCCCGAAGGCGTGTTCCTCGTGAACGCCGCTATCGCGGATGAGAACGACGATGTCATGCTGGTCACCGCAGGCGGCCGCGCCATCCGCTTCCCCACCACCGATATCCGCGTTTTCAAATCGCGCGGCTCCACCGGCGTGCGCGGCATCCGTCTGGCCGAGGGCGATACCGTCGTCTCCATGGCCATCATCCGCCATTTCGACGCCACGCCCGAGGAACGCGAAGCCTATCTGAAACAGCGCCGCCTTATGGCCGGCGCGGTGGAAGATGAAGCCGAAGCCGATGACGACGAAGAAACCGTCGCCGCAGGACAGTTGTCCCCCGAACGCTATGCCGAAATGTCCGCTGCCGAAGACCTGATCCTGACGATCACCTCCGGCGGTTCGGGCAAGCTCTCCTCCTCGCACGGTTATCCCATCCGGGGCCGGGGCGGCATGGGCGTCAAGGCGATGGATGGCGCGATGCGCGGCGGCAAGCTGGTGGCCTCCTTCCCGGTCGAGATGTCCGATCAGATCATGCTCGCCACCTCCACCGGTCAGTCAATCCGCGTGCCCGTCGATCAGATCAGCTTCCGCTCCCGCTCCGCCGGGGGGGTGAAGGTGTTCAACGTTGGCGCGGATGAAGAGGTGGTCTCCGTCGCCCGTGTCGCAGAACAGGGGGATGAGTGATGCCGAACACGATGTATTTTCTTTTGGCCTTCGTGGGGTTCCTAGCGATTCAGATTGTGTTAACCCGCAACCAAACGAAACGGTATCAGGCCTACATGACCCGCCAAAGCGCGAGCACCGAACAGCTGATAAAGGAAACACAGCTTTCGAATGCGCAGATCGCACGGCAAATTCAGGCCCTCGAACGCATCGCCGCTGCCCTTGAAAACCGAACCGCTTGAACTGCGTCTGGCCGCCCTCGCGAGGGAGGGCACCACAACGACCTACGGCGCGCTCGCCCGCGATCTGGGCTGGCGCGTCGCAGAACTCACCGATGCTCTGGAACGGCTCATGGAGGCGGATGCCGCCAACGACGCACCCCAGCGGGCGGCCCTGCTGGAAGCCCGTCTCGGCAACGGCATGCCCGCCCCCGGCTTTTTCCTGAAGCTTGCCGAACTCGGCCTCACCCCCGAAGACCCCGCCGCCTTTGTCGCTGAAACCCGCGCCCGCCTCCACCGCTGATCCGTGCATCAGCGCACAATGCACTTGCGTTTCGTCGCCTATGGCGCGCCACAGAGATAGGCTATGCCTGCGCCAATCGGTCGCCCCTGCGGATGGGTCGCGTACCGGGATACTCGGCACATAGGGACAGGAACCCAAACGATGCAAGCACTTAACTCTTTCGGCCCGCTGGTGGGCCGCGTTCTGATCGGTCTTCTCTTCCTGCTCGCAGGTCTGGGCAAACTGGGCGATGTCGCGGGCTTCTCCGGCTATCTCGCTTCGGGTGGCCTGCCGGCCTTTCTCGCCTGGCCTGCGGTGATCTTTGAACTGGCCGTCGGCGTGCTGCTGATCATCGGCTACCAGACCCGCATCACCGCGCTGGCCACGGCGGCCTTCTGCGTCGTCGCGGGCCTCCTCTACCACTTCGCCCCCGCAGACCAGATGCAGATGGCCATGTTCCTCAAGAACCTCGCCATCGCTGGCGGCCTGCTGATGTTCGTCATCCACGGCCCCGGCCGCTACGCCGTCGACAAGGCATAATGCCCTTTCACCCCCGGCCCTGTGCCGGGGGAACGACCTTCCCCTCTCCCCCTCCTCGGGGGCGAGGGCTTGGAAAAGGGGCGCCCACCGCCGACACCCTTTCCAACCGCGCCATTTGCGCCTAAATCCACCCCATGACAGACACACTCCACATCATCGGCGGTGGCATGGCCGGGGCCGAAGCCGCCTGGCAAGCCGCCCAGCAGGGCATTCGCGTGGTCATCCACGAAATGCGCCCCCATGTCGGCACATTCGCCCATCGCACCGGCAGCCTGGCCGAGATGGTCTGTTCCAATTCCTTCCGTTCCGATGATGACGAACGCAATGCCGTAGGCCTGCTCCATTGGGAAATGGGCGCGGCGGGCGGCATTATCATGGAAACCGCCCGCGCCCACCGCCTGCCCGCAGGTGGTGCCTTGGCCGTGGACCGCGATCCCTTTGCCGAGGCCGTCACCGCCCGCCTGCACGCCCATCCGCTGATCACGGTCGAGCCGGGCGAGATCACCGAACTGCCCAGCACCGGCCATTGGATCATCGCCACCGGCCCGCTCACCTCTGCCGCGTTGGCCAATAGCATCCGCGCGGCCACCGGGGCCGACAGCCTCGCCTTCTTCGATGCCATCGCCCCCATCGTCTATGCAGAATCCGTCGACATGTCGGTCGCCTGGATGCAGTCGCGTTATGACAAGGGCGAAACCGCCGAAGAACAGACCGCCTATATGAACTGCCCGATGGACAAGGCGCAGTATGAGGCCTTCATCGACGCCCTGCTTGCCGCCGACAAAACCGAATTCCACGAAGGCGAGACGGCAGGTTACTTTGACGGCTGCCTTCCGATCGAGGTGATGGCCGAACGCGGGCGCGAAACCCTGCGCTTTGGCCCGATGAAGCCCGTGGGGCTGACCAATCCGCACCGCCCCGACGTGAAACCCTATGCCGTGGTGCAGCTGCGCCGCGACAACAAGCTGGGCACGCTCTACAACATCGTGGGCTTCCAGACGAAAATGAAATACGGCGCGCAAACCGCTGTTTTCAAAATGATTCCTGGTCTGCATGAGGCGTCCTTCGCGCGGCTTGGCGGCATCCATCGCAACACCTTCATCAACTCACCCACCCTGCTGGATGATCAGATGCGCCTGAAGTCTCGCCCCAACCTGCGCTTTGCCGGGCAGGTGACCGGGGTGGAAGGCTATGTAGAATCCGCGGCCATGGGCCTGCTCGCTGGTCGCATGGCCGCCGCCGAGCTTCAGGGCCGCCACCTGCCCCCACCGCCGCCCGATACGGCCATGGGCGCGCTGATCACCCACATCACCGGCGGCGCGGATGCCAAGACCTTCCAGCCGATGAATGTGAATTTCGGCCTCTTCCCCCCGATTGATGCCAAGGGCGGGCGCAAAGGCCGCAAAGACCGCTACAAGGCCTATACCGACCGCGCCAAGGACAGCTTCACCCGCTGGCTCGCGGATCAGACAGCCATGGAACACCAACCCGCCGCCGAATGATGCTGCGCACCCGCTTTGCCCCTTCGCCAACCGGGCCGCTGCATCTGGGCCATGCCTATTCCGCCCTTCTGGCGCATGACATGGCCCGCGCTGCAAACGGTGCCTTCCTGCTGCGGATGGAGGATACCGATCTGGACCGCTGCCGCCCGGAATGGGAGGCGCAGATCGCAGATGATCTCATTTGGCTCGGCCTCACCTGGGATGGCCCGATCCACCGCCAGTCTGACAAGATCGCACAATACAACGCCCGCCTTGAACCGCTGGCGGAACGCGGCCTTCTCTACCCCTGCTGCTGTACCCGCGCCGACATCCGCGCCGCGCTGTCGGCCCCACAGGAAGGGGTGGCCTTCCAAGTCTATCCAGGCACTTGCCGCCACCGCAGCATGCAAAGCCGCCAACCGGGCGATGCCCTGCGCCTGAACCTTGCCGCGGCATTTGAGGCGCTTTCAGGCGAACCGCTCACCTTCACGGATACCGGCCCCGCCCATCAAGGCACCCATCAGATCGACCGAAAAACCGCTCTCGCCCTGATCGGCGACGTGGTTTTGTCCCGCAAAGGCGAGGATATCGTCGCCTATTTCCTCGCCTCCGCCTTCGATGACGCTGACCAAGGCATCACCCATGTGATCCGGGGCGAAGATCTGTTCGATTTCACCCCGGTGCAGGTGATCCTGCAGCGCCTTCTCGGCCTGCCCACCCCCACCTACCACCACCATCGCCTGATCCGGGATGAGAGCGGCAAGCGCCTCGCCAAACGCGACGATGCCCGCGCCATCACGAAATACCGCGCCGAAGGCGCCTCCCCGCAAGACATCCGCCGTATGGTCGGCCTCTAGCCCCCCCCACGGCTCTCTTCTCTGTTGAAATATCCTCAGGGGGTGAATTGGCGCGGCACGCGCCAAGAGGGGGCGCGAGCGCCCCCTTCCTTCCGTCACTCCATTGGCTCCGTCAGCACCACCTCTGCCCCGTCCCGCACCGCCGTGTAAAAGCACGACCGCCGGTTCGTGTGGCAGGCGGGCCCCGTCTGATCCACCAGCACCAGCAGACAATCCCGGTCGCAATCCACCCGCAACTCCACCAGCCGCTGCACATGGCCCGATGTTTCGCCCTTCACCCAGAACGCCGCCCGCGACCGGCTCCAATAGGTCACCCGCCCGGTTTCCAGCGTCTGCCCCACGGCATCGGCATTCATCCAGGCCATCATCAGCACCTCGCCCGTCGCATGATCCTGCGCAATGCAGGGGATCAGGCCATTGGCATCATACTTTAGGCTTGCGGCATCAAAGCTCACGGGCCTTCTCCTTGGCAGGGGCGGTGGACGGGTCTATCTAAGGGATGCAACGCCGGAGGAAAAGGCATGAGCGACAGCGATCTGGTCAAGCTCTATTCGGGCCGCATCCTCGAATTGGCGGCGGATATCCCGCATCACGGCCGCCTGCCCGCCCCCGAAGGGACCGCCCGCAAACGCTCACCGCTTTGCGGATCGACGGTGACCGTGGATCTGACGATGGCGGGCG
This sequence comes from Paracoccaceae bacterium, assembly GCA_022843025.1. GTDB lineage: Bacteria > Pseudomonadota > Alphaproteobacteria > Rhodobacterales > Rhodobacteraceae > Paragemmobacter. The sequence continues at coordinate 272,414 of JALHOL010000006.1, forward strand.
ACCGCATCGCCAGCTACGGCCAGGACGTCAAGGCCTGTGCCTTGGGTCAGGCCTCGGCCTCGGTCACGGGCCGTGTGCTGATCGGTTGCACCCGTGAACAGGTGTCGCAGGCCCGCACAGAGCTGGAGGCGATGCTCAAACGCGGTGGCCCGGTGCCGCAAGCCCCGTTTGACGGGCTCGAGGTGCTTCTGCCCGCCCGCGACTATGCCAATCGCCATGCCTCAATCCTGCTGGCGCTGGATGCGACGCTGGACGCGATGGATCAGGCCGCCAAGGCCCGCGCGGCGGGCTGACACTTTTCCCCAAGAATGAAAAAACCGCCGCACGTCTTGCGACGGCGGCGGCAGTGGCGTTTCGTTCCGGTGGCGAATGGCAGGGCTGTCATCCGCGTGCCGCTTGGGGACAGGCACGGCCGGGAAACGGAGCGCAGGCAGAAAACGTCAGGCCGTGCCGAACAGATGCAGACAGGCAAAAAGCAGGGTGAACAGCGACACGACACCAATCGTGTCTTCCACCAACGTGGCGCGCGAACGGGCCAGAATATCCTTGATTTCGGTCAGCATCGTCACCTCCATGCTTCGTTGCTCATTTGTTCTCATATTCCGGCGGGCCTGTAAAGAACTTTTTAAGAACATTTGAGATCATAGAGGGAACACGCCCGCCCTCAGACGTGCTGGAAGTGTGGCAGGGCCGTAAGCCCGGCAAGTCGATTTCGGGGAAGAAGGCCCTTATCCGACCGAAATCAACCGGATCGCCCGGTCCTGATCCAGCAGCCAAAGCAGCAGCCGCGCCGCACGCCCACGCGGGGTGCTCAGGTCCGGGTCATCGGCCAACAGCCGCCGCGCATCCGTCTGCGCAATCGCCATCAGCGCGCCCTGCCGTTCCAGATCGGCCACCCGGAACCGGGGCAACCCCGATTGCGCGGTGCCGATCAGATCGCCCGCCCCGCGCATCGCCAGATCCTCTTCGGCGATGCGGAACCCGTCCTCGGTGTCGCGCAGCACCTTCAGCCGCCGCTCGCCGCCCTCGCTCAACGGGGCCTGATACATCAGAAGGCAGGTCGACGCCGCCGCCCCGCGCCCCACCCGCCCGCGCAGCTGGTGCAACTGCGCCAGACCGAAACTCTCGGCCCGTTCGATCACCATGATGCTGGCATTGGGCACATTCACCCCCACCTCGATCACCGTGGTCGCCACCAGAACCTTGGTCACCCCCGACACGAAGCGCGCCATGGCGGCATCCTTTTCGGCGGGGGGCATCTGACCATGCACCATGCCCACCACATCGCCAAAGGCCGCGCGCAGATGCTGAAACCGCGCCTCGGCGCTGGCATAATCCAGCACCTCAGAATCCTCGACCAGCGGGCACACCCAATAGGCCTGCCGCCCCTCGGCCACGGCCTGCGCAAGATGCGCCACCACCTCATCCATCCGCGCCGTACTCACCAGCGCCGTGCGGATGGGCTTTCGCCCCGGCGGCTTTTCATCCAGCACCGAGACATCCATGTCGCCATAACTCGCCAGCGCCAGCGACCGGGGGATCGGCGTCGCCGTCATCACCAGCGTGTCGGTGGCCACACCCTTGGCCCCCAACTCCATCCGCTGCGCCACGCCAAAGCGGTGCTGTTCGTCCACAATGGCCAGCCGCAGATCGTGAAAGGCCACATCCTTCTGGAACACCGCATGGGTGCCCACCAAGATGCCAATCCTCCCCTCGGCCAGATCGCGCAGCTTGGCGGCACGCTCCGCCCCCTTGTCGCGCCCGGTCAGCAATTCCAGCCGCACCCCTGCCGCCGCAGCCAGCGGCGCCAGCCCCTCATGGTGCTGCCGCGCCAATATCTCCGTCGGGGCCATCAACGCGCCCTGCCCCCCGGCCTCCACCGCGATCAGCAGCGCCATGAAGGCCACCAGCGTTTTCCCCGCCCCCACATCACCCTGCAACAGCCGGTTCATCCGCAGCGGCGCTTCCATATCCAGCGCAATCTCGCGCAGCGCGCGGGTCTGCGCGCCTGTGGGCGCATAGGGCAGGCTTGCCAACACCTGCGCCTGCAATACCCCCGTCCCCACTGTGGGCAGCCCCTTCTGACGCCGCAGCGTCGCCCGTGCCAAGGCCAGCGTCAGCTGATGCGCCAGCAGTTCATCATAGGCCAGACGCTGCCGCGCCGGATGGGTGGGGGCCAGATCCGCCGCCCCCTGCGGCCCATGCGCCGCCAGCAGCGCCGCGCGCCAACCGGGCCAGCCCTCGCGCGCCAGAAGCGGCCCGTCGATCCATTCCCCCAGATCCGGCGCACGGGCCAATGCCCCCGCCACTGCCTTGGCCACCAGCTTCTGCGTCACCCCCGCTGTCAGCGGATAGACCGGCTCGAATGCCGGCAGCTCCCCCGCTTCCTCCACCCGCAGCACATGGTCGGGATGCACCATCTGGGCGATCCCGTCGAAGAGTTCCAGCTTGCCCGAAATCAGCCGCCTCTGCCCCGTGGGCAGCAGCTTTGTCAGGTACTCCCCGCGCGCGTGAAAGAAGATCAGCATGAATTCCAGCGCTGCATCGCGCACCATCACGCGGTAGGGCTTTCCCTTTGTCCGCGGCGGGAAATGTGCGCCGACCTCCACCTCCACCGTCACGGTGCAAGGGGCCACAACATCGCGCACGCTGGCCTTGCGCGCGCGGTCCACCCCCGAATGCGGCAGCAGATAGAGCAGGTCCTTGGGCCGCTGCACCCCCAGCCCTTCAAAGGCGCGGGCGGTTTTCTCGCCCACGCCCTCCAGCGTTTCCAACCCCGCGAACAGCGGAAACAGTTCCGGCGGGCGGCTCATGCGTCCCCGATCAGGGCAAGCCACCCATCCTCGTCGATCATCTTCACGCCCAGCCGTTCGGCATCCTTGGCCTTCGACCCCGCGCCCGGCCCGGCCACCAGCAGATCGGTCTTGGCGCTGACCGATCCCGCCACCTTGGCGCCAAGGGCCTCGGCCCGCGCCTTGGCCTCGGCCCGGGTCATCTTTTCCAGCGATCCGGTGAACACCACCGTCAGCCCCGCCACGGGCGAGGCCGTCGCCCGCGCCTCGGGCGGCAACACCTCCAGATGCGCGACCAGCCGCGCGATCGACGCCCGCTCCTCCGGGTTGGCCAGCGTGTCCGACAGCGACAGCGCCAGCACCGGCCCGATCCCATCGCCGGTGATCAACTCCTGCCAGGCGGCCTGCGCGTCCCCGGGAACGGCAAGCATGGCGGCCGCACGGTCCCGCGCCTCCTTGGCGCGCACGCGCCGCCCTTCCGCAAGGGCAGCCTGCCGTTCCAACGCTTCCGACTCATCCGCTGCGCGATGGGCCAGCGCGGCCGGACGCGCCAGATCGACCGCCGCCGCCAGCGCATCCCAGCTTTGGTAATGCCGCGCCAGATCCTGCGCCGCGACCTCGCCCACATGGCGCATCCCCAGCGCAAAGATCAGCCGCGCCAACGGAACACGCCGCCTCTCATCAATCGCGGCCCAGAGATTAGTGACGGACTTCTCCCCAAACCCGTCCCGATTTTTCAATTTCTGCAACGGGTTGTCGGCATCCCTTGCGGCAAGGGTAAAGATATCCGCAGGCTCCCGCACGGGCAGGATGTCATCGGCAAAAAACATCTCAATCTGCTTGCGCCCCAGACCTTCGATGTCGAACGCCGAACGACCCACGAAATGCACCAGCCGCTCCACCGCCTGCGCCGGGCAGATCAGGCCCCCGGTGCAGCGGCGCACGGAATCCCCCTCTTCGCGCACGGCGGGCGATCCGCAATCCGGGCAAACCGTGGGGAAGACATATTGCACCGCCTCCGCAGGCCGCTGCGCCAGATCGACATCTGCAATCTTCGGGATCACATCCCCGGCGCGGTACACCTGCACCCAATCGCCCACGCGGATATCCTTGCCGCCCCGGATCACCTCGCCCCGCGAATTCCGCCCGGCGATGTAATCCTCGTTGTGCAACGTGGCATTGGATACGACCACGCCCCCCACCGTAACCGGCGTCAGCCGCGCGACAGGCGACAGCGCCCCGGTGCGGCCCACCTGAATGTCGATGGCCTCCAGCCGCGTCCAGGCCAGTTCGGCCGGGAATTTATGCGCAATCGCCCAACGCGGCGTGGTCGATCGGAACCCAAGCCGCGCCTGCAACGCAAGGTCATCCACCTTGTAGACCACCCCGTCGATGTCATAGCCCAAGGTCGCCCGCTGCGCCTCGATCTTGCGGTAATGGACCAGCATCTCCTCTGGCCCCGCGCAAAGAACGGTCAGCGGATTTGTCTGGAACCCCAATGCCTTGAGCCGCGCAATTGCACCAAATTGCGAACCCGCCAAAGGCGCCGACAACGCCCCCCAGGCATAGGCAAAAAATCGCAGGGGCCGCGCCGCCGTGATCGTGGCATCCAACTGCCGCAGCGACCCCGCCGCTGCGTTGCGCGGATTGGCAAAGATCTTGTCGCCCTTCGCCGCCTGCCGCGCGTTCAGCGCGGCAAAATCGGCATGCGACATGTATACCTCGCCCCGCACCTCCAAAACGGCTGGTGCATCGCTCAGCGTTTGCGGGATATCGGCAATCGTGCGGGCATTGTCGGTGACATTCTCGCCCACCTCGCCATCGCCGCGCGTGGCGGCCTGTACCAGCCGACCGCCCTCATAGCGCAGGCTCAGCGACAGGCCATCGATCTTCGGCTCCGCTGTATAGGCGATGCCTGAACCAGCCCCCGCCCCGGCGCCCAGAAAGCTGCGCACCCGCGCGTCGAATTCGGCCACATCATCCGTCTCGAACGCGTTCTCCAGCGATAGCATCCGCACCTCATGGCGGATCTTGCCGAACCCGTCCGCCACTGCCGCGCCCACCTGATCCGACGGGCTGTCGCCCCGCTTCAGATGGGGAAACCGCTCCTCGATCTCGGCATTGCGGCGCTTGAGCGCGTCATATTCCGCGTCCGAAATCTCGGGCGCGTCCAGCCTGTGATAGGCCTCATTCGCCGCTGCAATGGCACTGGCCAGCCGCGCCAGTTCCTGCCGCGCCTCGGCCTCGCTCAATTGCCCGACTTCCATTTCCGCCGCCATGACAGCCCCCGTGATCGCCCCCAAAGGTTTAGGGGGCGACCACAGGACAGTCCAGCCTCAGCCGTTCAGCTTGCCGCCGCGATGGACACGCGACGATGCGCCACTTCCGGCACCGGATCGCGCATCACATAGCCGCGCCCCCAGACGGTTTCGATGTAGTTGTCACCCCCCGTCGCCTCGGCCAGCTTCTTGCGCAGCTTGCAGATGAAGACGTCGATGATCTTCAGTTCCGGCTCATCCATCCCGCCATAAAGATGGTTCAGGAACATTTCCTTGGTCAGCGTCGTGCCTTTGCGCAGGGAAAGAAGTTCCAGAATCTGATACTCCTTCCCCGTCAGATGCACGCTCTTGCCGCCCACATCGACCGATTTCGCATCCAGATTCACATTCACCTGACCGGTGCGGATGATGGATTGGGAATGCCCCTTGGACCGGCGGATGATCGCGTGAATCCGCGCGATCAATTCCTCACGATGGAAGGGTTTGGTCATGTAGTCATCCGCGCCAAAGCCAAAGCCGCGGATCTTGTTGTCCGTGTCGTCGGACCCGGACAGGATCAGGATCGGTGTCTCGATCCTTGCAAGGCGCAGCTGGCGCAGAACCTCATGCCCGCTCATATCGGGAAGGTTCAGGTCCAGCAGGATCAGGTCATAATCGTAAAGTTTCGCCAGATCGATCCCGTCTTCGCCCAGATCGGTGCAATAGACGTTCAGATTGGCATGTGTCAGCATCAACTCGATGCTCCGCGACGTCGCGGGATCGTCTTCAACCAGAAGTACTCGCATTTTACACTCCGTAAGGTCGCATAAGAACGACTTTGCAGACCACTCATTAAACAAATATTACTATTCCAGCATTTGAAAGAAAGACAACTTAAAATTGACGATATTGCTGGATCTTCGTCACCCGAAGGGCAGCCTCGCCGTGGCTGCGGATGGCGGTTTCCCACAGACCGAACTCCTCATCCGTCAGGTCATATCGTTCCAGCGCCTCATCCCGGGCCAGCAATCCATGGGCAACCGCCTGCACCACCACCGCCTTGCGCCGCGCCACCCAGCGGCGGGTGTCGGCGGGCGGCAGATCGGCACGGGTCAGGATGGTTCCATCCGGCAGCGTCACATGGCGCGGGCCAGAAACACGCTTGATATACATGGCAAGCCTCCTTTGTTTAGCCCGCACTATCGCGCCAGTTCCTTAATCCTTGCTGAACGCCCGCCGAGGCGCAGGCCCTTGTGGCCCTGCCCCCTTTTCCTGTAATGCAACGGCTTCCCGCCCTCGAAAGCCAGTCCGATGCCGCTTGATCAACCGCTCAATTCCCTGGGCCTGCCCAAGGCCCCCGCCGACACCCGCGTGGTTGTCGCCATGTCGGGTGGCGTCGATTCCTCGGTCGTGGCCGCGATGCTGGCGGAAGAGGGCTATGATGTCGTGGGGGTCACCCTCCAGTTGTACGATCACGGCGCGGCGCTGGCCAAAAAGGGGGCCTGCTGCGCGGGGCGCGATATCCACGATGCCCGCCGCGTGGCCGAAACCATGGGCTTTCCGCATTACGTGCTCGATTATGAAAACACCTTCCGCGAGGCAGTCATCGAAGAATTCGCCGATGCCTATCTGGCGGGTGCCACCCCTGTTCCCTGCATCCGCTGCAACGAACGGGTGAAGTTCAAGGATCTGCTGGCCACCGCCAAGGATCTGGATGCCGACTGCATGGCAACAGGCCATTACATCCAACGCATGATGGGCGCGCGCGGGCCGGAACTTCACATGGCCACCGATCCGAACCGCGATCAAAGCTATTTCCTGTTTTCCACCACGTCGGAACAACTCTCCTACCTGCGCTTCCCGCTTGGCCATCTGGCCTCCAAGGCGGAAACGCGCGCGCTTGCCGCCCGTTACGGCCTGCCCGTCGCCGACAAGCCCGACAGCCAGGACATCTGCTTTGTCCCCAACGGCAACTACGCCGCCGTGATTGAAAAACTGCGCCCCGGCGCGGCTGATCCGGGCGAGATTGTCGATCTGGCCGGCAACATCCTGGGCCAGCATCGCGGCGTGATCCATTACACGATCGGCCAACGCAAGGGGCTGGGCATCGGCGGGCTGGAAGACCCGCTTTATGTGGTCCGGCTTGATCCGGTCACCCGCCGCGTGATCGTCGGCCCGAAAGAGGCGCTGTCCACCCGCACCATCCCGCTGCGCGAAATCAACTGGCTGGGCGATGCGCCCCTGACCAGCCGCCCGGAATGGCACCTGAACGTCAAGGTCCGCTCGACCCGCCCACCGCGCCCGGCGGTGATCCGGCCCCTGTCCGAGACGGAGGCCGAGGTGGAATTGCTGGCCCCCGAAGACGGCGTCAGCCCGGGCCAGGCTTGCGTCTTTTACGCCCCCGAAGGCACCCGCGTCTTTGGCGGCGGCTGGATCTGGAAAGGCCGCCAGGCCTGAAACTTTTCACTGAAAAGTTTCAGGCCGTACCGCACCAGAATTTTTCCTGAAAAATTCTGGTGTTGTTTGCGCCAAGATTTTTCCCGAAAAATCTTGGCGCGTGGCAGGTGCAGTTCACAACGCCGCCAACACCGACCGCGCCGCCCGAAGCCCGGGCGGCTCACCGCCCTTGCCCAACCGTTCCATCGTGACCCGCATCGCCGCATCCTGCGCTGATGGATCGTCCAGCACCGCCTCCACTGCCGGAACAATCAGATCGGCGCGGCAACGGTCTCCGATGAATTCCGGCACCACCCGCGTTTCCGACACCAAATTGACCAACGTCACCGTATCCACCAACGCCGCCCGCCGCATAAGCCAAAGGGTCAGCGGGTGCATGTCATAGGCAATCACCATCGGGCAGCCATTGGCCGCCAGTTCCAGCGACACCGTGCCCGACGCGGCAATCGCCACATCCGCCATGGCAAAGGCCCCGCGCTTCAGACCCGCCTCCTCGATGATCTGCGGCTGCACGGCCCATCCAGCCGTCACCTCACGCACCAACCCGGCCACCCCCGGCACCGTGGGCAGCGCCACGCGCAGGCCCGGATAGCGGGCGGCCAACCGCGCCACCACCTCGCCCAGCACGGGGGCGATCCGCGCCACCTCGCCCCGGCGCGAACCGGGTAGGGCCAGAACCAATGGCCCCTCTCCCGCAAAGGCGGCACGCTCCGTGTCGGAGGCCAGCGTCTCGGCCACCACAGGATGCCCCACGAAATCGCAGGTCATCCCCGCCGCTGTCATATAGGGCGGCTCGAACGGCAACAGCGCCAGCACGTGATCGACATGGCGCGCCATCTTGGCCGCCCGCCCCGGCCGCCAGGCCCAGACAGACGGTGCCACATAATGGATCGTCCGCAGCGCGGGACGCGCGGCTTTGACCAAGGCCGCCACCCGCAGCCCAAAATCGGGGGAATCGATGGTGACCAGCGCCGCCGCATCACTGGCAATCACGGCCTCTGCAACCTCACGGATGCGCCGTTTCAGATGCAGGTATTTGGGCAGCACCTCGGCAATGCCCATGACCGACAGTTCATCCATCGGAAACAGCGATGCCATCCCCTGCGCCTGCATCAAGGGCCCAGCGACGCCGGCAAACTCCGCCCCCGGCGACAATTGCTGCAATCCCGCCATCAGCGCCGCGCCCAGACGGTCGCCCGAAGGCTCGCCCGCGACGAGGAAGATCTTCATGCCTCCCGCGCCCACAGGAACAGGCCGCGTGCCGTGGCCTCTGCCACCATTTCCGGCACGTTCAGGCAGATCACCCCGCCCGCCTCGAATGCGATGCCGCCCAGCCCCGCCTCGGCCACCCGGCGCACCGTCTCTGGCCCCAGCGCCGGCAGGTCGATGCGGCGGTCCTGCCCCGGTTTGGGTGCCTTGTAGAACAGCCCCCGCACGCCCGCAGGCCGCAGCGCAGGCGGCAAAGCCGCCACCCCCGCCAGCATCGCATCCGTTCCTGGCAGCGCCTCTACGCCCAAGCACAGCCCCTGCTGCACCACCGCGCCCTGCCCCACATCCACCGCCCCCAGCGCCGCCACGATGGCCGCTGCGCGTTTGGCATCCGCCTGATCCCGGTCCGTCACTTGCCCGGCCAGAACACCCGCCCCCGGCACCAGATCCGGCGCAATCTCCGGCACGCCGGCCAACGCGAACCCTGCCTCTTCAAAGATCGACAGCACTTCGCGCAGCGTGGCATCATCGCCCTGCGCCATGGCCTGCAACAGGCGCGGCACCATGGTCGCGGTATCGGGATCGAACAGCGCCGGATCCAGCCTTGGCCGCTCTACCGCGCCTGCAAAACAGACGCGGGCCACCCCCTCCTCCTCCAGCCGCCGCAGGAAGGGCACCAAACGCTCCACCCGAAAGGCCAGATCGGGAACCAGACCGGCAGGGTTGAACCCCTCCAGCGCCGCCACAAAGGGCCGTTCCGGCAATGCCGCCACCAGCGCCGCAGGCAGCGCCCCGCGTCCCGCAATGATCGCCGTCCGCGTCATTTCGGCGTCAGGAAAGACCGGTCCGAGGCCGACAGAATGAAATCCGTCACCTCGCGCACATGCACGCTGTCCGTCTCTTCGCCCAGACGCCGCGCCCGGTCCAGAAACGTCCCCTCGCCCTGTGCCAGCATCTGATAGGCGGCGCGCAGCGCGGTGATCTCACCCCGCTCCACCCCCCGGCGCTTGAGGCCTACAAGGTTCAGCCCGTCCAACTCGCCCCGCGGGGCCTGCACAAGGCCATAGGGGATCACGTCATTCGTCACCATCGTCACTGCGCCGATGATGGCCCCCTGCCCGATCCGCACAAATTGATGCACGCCCGACAGCCCGCCCACGATCACATCATCGCCCAGCACGCAATGCCCGGCTATGGCGACCTGATTCACCAAGATCACCCGGTTGCCGATCTGGGCGTCATGGCCCACATGCGCGCCGGTCATGATCAACACGTCATCGCCCACACGCGTGACACCGCCGCCGCCCTCGGTTCCCAGATTCAGCGTCGCGCCTTCGCGGATGCGGCAGCGTTGGCCGACCACAAGCCGCGACTTCTCGCCCTTGTATTTGAGGTCCTGCGGCACCTCGCCCACGGTGGCAAAAGGAAAGATCACGGTCTCGGACCCGATCTCTGTGCGCCCCGTCACGACGGCATGGCTCTTCACCACCACGCGGTCATGCAGCACAACCTCGGCCCCGATCACGCAGAACGGCCCGATCTCGCAGCCCGCGCCGATCACCGCTCCGGGTTCCACAACACTCGACGGATGGACGCGCGCCTCGGGGTGAATGGTCATATCTGTCACGCCTTCGGCACGTCAAACATGGCCATGAAGGTGGCCTCGCAGGCCAGCTCCCCCTCAACCATCGCGCGGCCTTCGAATTTCCACACGCGCCCCCCGCCTCGGACAGCCCGGACATGCAGTTCCAGCACATCCCCCGGCACCACCTTGCGGCGGAACTTCACGCCATCCACACCCATGAAGAACACATTGGCATTCTTGTCGACCAGATCCATCGACAAGCCCACGAGAATCCCGCTGGTCTGGGCCATCGCCTCGATGATCATCACGCCGGGAAAGATCGGCATGCCGGGAAAATGCCCGGTGAACTGCGGCTCGTTGATCGTCACATTCTTGATGCCGACACAGCTTTCGGGAACGACGATGTCGCGCACCTTATCGACCAGCAGGAACGGATAGCGATGCGGAATAATCCGCTGGATCAAGGCGAGGTCGGCAGAGGTGACGGGGCTGTCGGTCATCTGGTTCTCCTTCACGGGTGCCAAACAGGACACCCGTTCGTGACTAGCAACTTGAAAAGGCCGAAACAAGCGCCCCCGGATCAGGGGGCGGTGGACGCGCCATCGGCACCGTCCGGCGCCACTTCCGGTGCGGGGGCTTCGGGCAGCGTCGATCCGTCCCCAAGGGCGGCATCAATCAGCGGGATCGCCTCGTCGGTGATATCCACACCGCGCAGTGACAGGATCACCGTATCCTTGTCAAAAATGGCAACCGCCCCGCTTTCCTGCATCAACTCGCCCAGCACGGGCACCGCCGCCTGCAGGAACCGCTGGCGGTCCTCCTCGCGCTTGGTGGTGATGGCGCGCGACTTTGCATCCTGCGCGGCGCGGATGGCTTCTGTCTTTTCATCAAAGGCCGTGGCCAGCGCCTGAAACGCCTCGGCATCCAGCGTGGCCCGCTGGTCCGTCAGGCTGCGCTCTTCGGCTTCCAGCGCACGCTCAAGCTCAAGGTTCTCGGCAATCAAGGCCTGGCTGTCGGCCTGAAACCGGGCCTCCGCTGCCTTGCCAAAGGCGGATTCGGTGAACAGCCGGTTGCGATCCAGCATCAGCACCGGCGCGCGCAACCCGTCGGTCTCCTGCGCCTGTGCAGTCACCCCACCAGGACCGCACAGCGCCAGCAGCGCCGCCACCAGCACCGTCTTTGCGCCCGCGCGCAGCATCAGAACTTGGTCGATACCGTCAGGTCGAAGGTCTGCTCGACGTCGTAATCTTCCTTGATCAACGGCTTGGCAAAGTTCAGACGCAGCGGCCCGACCGGGGTTTCCCAGAACACCGAGAAGCCGACCGAAGACCGCAGGTTTAACGAGTCGTCCACGATATCCGCCCCGGCCAGACCGCCGTTGACGTTATCCAGACTCCAGACCGACCCCACGTCAAAGAACAAGCCGCCGGTGATGCCGTATTCTTCCGGCAGACCAAGCGAGAAATCCGCCTCGAACCGCGCCACGGCAAAGATGTTGCCGCCCAGTGCCTCGTTATCCGCACCCGCGCCCAGTTCGCGCGGCCCGATCCCGCCCGGCTCAAACCCGCGAATCTTGCCATTGCCGAAGAAGCGTTCGGTGATCCGGCTATTCGTTCCGCCAAGGCTGTTGATCATCCCGCCTTCAAAGATGGCGCGCAGCGTCACCTCTTCCTGCCGCACCTTGGTTTCCGCCAAGGCCAGCGCGCTGGTCAGGATATACTGGCTGTCGCCACCCAAACCGGCAAAGTCTTGGCCAAAGCGCAGCAACACGCCGCCCTTGGGGTTCAACCCGCTGATCCGGCTGTCATAGCTATAGGTATAGCCGACCGAACTGGTCACCACCGCACCTTGATTGACGTCCTGACGGATGATGTCAGACGCCGTTGCCGGGGCATTGCTGATCTTGCTGTCCTGATAGGTATAGCGCACTTCAAGTCGGCTCAGCTCACCCACCGGGAATTCCAGCGCGGGCGAGAACCGACCGATCCGCGAGTCGTAGGTGGACGAATTTTCATTGTCGGACTCGCGATAGGAAATCGCGAATTTCAACGCCACATCCCGGCCCAGGAAGGCCGGTTCGCGGAACGAGAAGCTGCCTTCGGTGGCATCCGTGCCAGTCGTCAGCGACACGCCAACCGCCTGCCCGCGACCCAAGAAATTCTGCTCGCTCAGGCCGATGTTGAACCCGATCCCGCTCGACACGCCATAGCTCGCGCCAAGGCTCAGCGATCCGGTCGGCTGTTCTTCCACATCGACATTGACCACCACCTGATCCGGGCTGCTGCCCGGCTCGGCATTCACCTGCGCATCGGCAAAATATCCCAGCGTCCGGATGCGTTCCGCAGACTGGCGGATTTCGCGCGCATTCAGCGGGTCACCTTCCACCGTGCGGAACTGGCGGCGCACCACCTGATCCAGCGTCGTGGTGTTGCCCTCGATGTCGATCCGTTCCACGAAAATCCGTTCGCCACGCACGATGGCGAATTGCACGTCCAGCAGGCCGCCGCGTTCATCCCGCGTGATCCGCGGATCGACGCGCACAAAGTTCAACCCCTTGCGCAGCGCCAGATTTTCCATCCGCGCGATGTTGTTGTCGATCAGCGCCGGCGACCACACCTCACCCGGACGGATGCGCTGCACCGCTGCGAATTCGGCCTCATCCAGCCCTTCTACTTCGGAAATCGTCGACACTTGCCCGATGCGGAACTGCTGGCCCTCGCGGATCGAGATGGTCACGAAAAACGCATCGCGTTCGCGCGCCACATCCGACGTTGCCTCAAGCACCTGCACATCTGCATAGCCACGCGCCAGATAGAAATCGCGCAGCAGTTGCTTGTCCAGTTCCAGCCGCTCGGCCACGAAGGTATCGCGCTGGATGATCTGGCGCAGCAGACCGGCCTGCTTAGTCTCCAGCACCTGCCGCAGACGGCGGTCGCTGAAGGCGCGGTTGCCGACGAATGACAGCCGTTCGATCTCGGCCACCTTGCCCTCGGTCACCTCGAACACAAGGTCCACCCGGTTGCCGTCGCGGCGGATGATGCGCGGCTCCACCGTTGCGGCGATCCGGCCGCGCTGGCGATAGGCCTCGGCGATATTGGCGGCATCCTCTTCGGCCTGCGACGGCGAATAGACGAAGCGGCCCTTGGACTTGGCGATCTCGGCCAGTTCCTCATCCTTCAGCCGCGCATTGCCCTCGAAGTTCACGATGTTGATCATCGGGTTTTCGACAACGCGGATCAGCAGCGTGCCACCCTGCGGCACCAGTTCGACAGATTGGAACAGCCCGGAATTGACGATTCCCTGATAGGCGTCATTCAGACGGGCGGCAGACACCGTCTCGCCGCGACCGATTCCAGCCAAAGAAATGATCGTCGCAGCTTCGATGGCCTGGTTGCCTTCGACCTGCACGCCGGAAAAGCTGTAACTCTGCGCCTGAGCGGGTGTCAGGAACGGCCCGGAAATGGCCGCGCTGGAAAGGAAAAAGGCAATCAGCGCCGGGCGCATCACCCCGGTGCGCGCACGCATCTCCGGCTTCGCCTGCGTCTCGAACGCCGTTGTCGTGTTCCGCATTGCCTGGCCCCGCCGTTAACAAAGTCTTGTGCTCTGACTACTCGGAAGCGCAGGACTTGTCAAAAGGCTGAGGCCTTTTTAACGATTTTCAGTGACCCAAAAGTGAAGAACCAAGGAAGGCGCCGGCCAGCAAACCCGCCACCATCGTCCCCACCGTGAAGATACGGTCGGAATTCACCACCATGATCAAAGACAGGCCGCGATAGCCCTTCGTGAATGTTTGCATCTTCTATCCTCCGGCCCCCGTTCGTGAAGTCAGGACTAGGATGCAAATATGGCGCGACTTTGGCTCACACCCGGCACTTTCGCGACGGGTGCAAACTGGCACGCGCCTTGCTGGCGCGCTGCCCACTTTAGGTTACGGACAGAAAATGTCGTTGGTTAGCGCAAAGACCATCAGCGTCAGAATCGCCGCCAGACCCACCGTCATCAACACCCGCAGCGCTTTGGCTGTCGGCGGTTTGCCGGTCACCGCCTCATAGGCGTAGAACGCCAGATGCCCGCCATCCAGAACCGGCACCGGGAACAGGTTCATCATCCCCACCGCCGTCGACAGCATGGCGATGAACCAGATGAAACTGGTGATCCCCGCGCTTGCCGCCGCACCAGAGGTTTCGGCAATCCCGATCGGCCCGCGCAGATTGCACGACGATATTGCCCCCGTCACCATATGCCACAGCCCCGACAGCGACGTGGTCGCAATGTCCCAGCTTTGGCTTGCGCCCAGACCGATGCTTTCAATCACGCCCGGCACCCGCGTTTCCGGCTCGAAAGACATCGCCCCCGTCAACCCGATCAGCCAGCGGGTTTCAAACCCGCCCTCGGCCAGCGGCAGATCCACCCGGCGCGGCTGCAATTCCAACTCGACCGGCTGGCCCTCGCGCATCAGGCTCAACCGCAGGGGCGTGCCATCCGATGCCCCCACCAGTTCGCGCAGTTGCGAAAAGGTCGTTACCGCCTGCCCGTTCACCCCTGTGACGATGTCACCCGCCTGAACCCCGGCCTCCTGCGCTGCCGAATCCGGCTGCACCGTTTCCACCAGCGGCGGCAGCGGGTGTGAATCCGTCACCTCGACCGTCGCGCCGCCGCGATCAACAAGGTATTGCGCCGTGGCCACCGGCGGCAAAGCTGCCGCCGCATCAAGGAAGGCCGGGAAATCCGGCGTCTCCTGCCCACCCAATGCGACGATCTTGTCGCCCGGTTGCAGGCCAGCCGTGATCCCCGGCATGGTCTTGACCGTTCCCACCGTCGGCGCATCCGTCGCAACACCGCTGGCAAGAAACACCCCGGCAAAGACAACGATCGACAGGATGAAATTGAAGATCGGACCCGCCGCCACCGTCGCCGTGCGCGCCCAAAGCGGCGCGCCATGCATCGTGGCCCGCACTTGTTCCGGCGTCAGGCCGCCCAGATCATCCACATGCCCGGCCGACGCCGCGTTCGAATCCCCAAAGAATTTCACATAACCGCCCAAGGGCAGCGCCGCGATCTGCCAGCGCGTCCCGCGCTTGTCCGCCCGCGACCAGATCACCGGCCCGAAGCCCAGCGAAAACACCTCGGCATGAATCCCTGACCAGCGACCCACGATGTAATGGCCGAATTCATGCACAAAGACGATGATCAGCAGCGCCAGCACAAAGGCAAGGATCGTATAGGCCAAGCCGCCAAAGCTTGGGATCAGGTTGATAAGTTCCACGCGCTACCTGCCCTTTATTCGGTTTCGGGCCTGCTCGGCGGCCCGTATTCTTGCCAGATGGTCCATGGCCAGCACCTCTTCAAGGCTCGCCGCGGGCTTTGTCAGCCCCGTCTCGGCTGACAGGGCCTCCAGCGTATCCTCGACCACCGCCGCCATGTCCAGAAATCCGATCTCGCCCGCCATGAAATGATCGAGAGCGATCTCCTTCGCCGCATTGAACGCCGCGCCCGACAGCCCGCGCAGCGCCATCACCTCACGCGCAAGACGCAGCGCCGGAAAGCGGCGGTCATCGGGGGCCTCGAATGTCAGGCTGCCCAGCCGCGCCAGATCAAGCCGCTCCACCGGGATATGCCCCCGCTCTGGCCAATGCAGCGCGAATCCGATGGCATGGCGCATGTCGGCAGGCCCCAGATGGGCCATGATGCCCCCATCGCGGAACCCCACCAGCGCATGAACGATGCTTTGCGGATGCACCAGCACCTCGATCATCGCCGGATCGAACCCGAAAAACTCGCGCGTCTCGATCAGTTCCAGCGCCTTGTTGAACATCGACGCGGAATCAATGCTGATCCGGTTACCCATCGACCAGTTGGGATGCGCCTTTGCCTCGGCCACGGTCGCCGCCGCCAGCCGCTCCAGCGGCCATTCGCGGAACGGCCCGCCTGATGCAGTGATGATCACCCGCTCCACCGCCTCGGCATCTTCGCCTGTCAGCGCCTGAAACACCGCTGAATGTTCGCTGTCCACCGGCAGGATCGTCGCGCCATGCGCCCGTGCCGTGGCCAGCAGCAACTCCCCCGCCGTCACCAGACTTTCCTTGTTTGCCAGCGCCAGACAGGCCCCATGGCGCAGCGCGCGCATCCCCGGCACCAGCCCCGCCGCGCCCACGATCCCGCTCATCACCCAATCGGCTGGCCGATCCGCAGCCTCGGCAATTGCTGCCGCACCCGCCGCCGCCTGCACGCCCGACCCTGCCAGCGCTTCGCGCAGCGCCGGCAACTCCGCCTCATGCGCCGTCACCGCCACCTCGGCCCGCAACTCTCGCGCCATCTCGGCCAATCTGCGGACATTGCGCGCGCCGGTCAGCGCAACAACCCGATAGGCCTCGGCCCCGCCTGCCCGGCGGATCAGATCAAAGGTGCTTTCCCCGATCGACCCCGTGGCCCCGAATATGGAAATCGACCGCATATCCCCTCAGCCGATCGGAAGGTCTTTGAAGAACAGGCCCAGCAGCATCACCAGAACCGTCGCCCCTATCAGCGCATCGAACCGGTCCAGCAGCCCGCCATGGCCGGGGATCAGGTTGGAACTGTCCTTCACCCCTGCCCGGCGCTTGACCCAGCTTTCCAGAATGTCGCCCAACTGCCCGGCCAGCGCCACGATGGGCGACAGGATCAGCAGACCCCAATCCCCCCGCCCGGCAATCACAAAGCACAGCCCCACCAGCGCCGCCCCGATCCAGCCCGCAACCGTCCCCGACCAGGTTTTCTTCGGGCTGACCTTGGGCCAGAACTTCGGCCCGCCCATGATCCGCCCGACGAAATACCCCGCCACATCCGACACCACCACGATGATCACCAGCCACAGGATGCCGGTCGTGCCGACCTCTTCGCGCAGGTCCACCAGCCCATAGCCCGCCACCATGATCGCCGCCGCGTAAAGCGCGGCAATCTGGCGGTCCCGGCGCGGCGTCAGCGCCAGCGCCATCGGCGCCATCATCAAAAGCGACGTCGCCAGATCAGACCGCAACACCAGCGCCCCGCTCAGCGCCGCCGCCGCAATCCCGGCCATCAAAAGGGGGCGGTTCTTCTGCACCGGCGCGGTGATCGCCGCCAGTTCCCAGATCATCCCCGCCGTCAACAGCACCACCAGCACAGCAAAGGATGGCCCGCCTAGCCAGATTTCCGCCGCACCGACGGAAATCATCACGATGGCCGACACCACCCGTGGCCTCAGGTCATTCCACCGACCCAGCACATTTGCCGCCGGCTCTGCCGGTGCCGCTGCGGCCTGCGCGGCGGCCTCCGCCGCGCTCTCCTCCGTCTTGTCCGTCATGCGCCTGCCACACCACCAAATCGACGCTCGCGATTGCCGAACTGGCCGACAATCGCCGCCAATTCCTGCGCGCCGAAATCCGGCCACAGCGTCGGCGAAAACTCGTATTCGGCATAGGCCGCCTGCCAGGGCAGGAAATTCGAAGTCCGCGTCTCGCCGCTGGTGCGGATCACCAGATCAGGGTCGGGCAGATCGCCCGTGTCCAGACGCGAAGCAAACACCGCTTCCGTCACCGCCTCGGGTGCCAACCGCCCCTCGGCCACATCACGGGCGATGGACCGCACCGCGCGGGCAATCTCATCGCGCCCACCGTAATTGATTGCCACGGTCAGGTTCAGCCGCGCGCCACCCGCCGTGCGCGCCTCGATCCCGGCCATCATTTTCTGCAACTTCGGGTCCAGCCGCGTCCGGTCGCCAATGAACCGCAACCGCACGCCTTCAATCGACAGCCGGTCCGCCTCACGCTCGATATAGCGGGCAAATATCGCCATCAGGCCCAGCACCTCTTCGGTGGACCGCTTCCAGTTCTCGGTCGAAAAGGCGTAAACTGTCAGCCAACGGATGCCCAGATCAGGACAGGCGCGCACGATCTCGCGCACCCGTTCCGCCCCGCGCCGATGCCCCACAAGCCGCGGCCAGCCGCGCGATGTGGCCCAGCGGCCATTGCCATCCATGATTATGGCCACATGCTCCGCATTGCGGGGCGGGCGCTTCGGATCGGTTGTCTTGCCTGTTCCCAAGCCCTGCTCCCCCACACACAGCCAGACGGGGACCAAAACCCCCGGCCCGGCCATGTCAGACCTGCATGATTTCCGCCTGCTTCTGTTCAAGCTGCTTGTCGACGGCGACAATCGCCTTATCCGTCAATTCCTGCACCTCGTCCGACCACATCTTCTGATCGTCTTCGGACATTCCGGCAGATTTGGCCTTCTTGATCTGGTCCATCCCGTCGCGTCGCACATTGCGGATCGCCACCTTGGCGCTTTCGGCATATTGCGCCGCCACCTTGGCCAGCTCCTTGCGGCGCTGTTCGTTCAACTCGGGGATCGGCAGCCGGATCAGCGGCCCGTCCGTCACCGGGTTGATCCCGATCCCGCTTTCGCGGATGGCCTTTTCCACCTTGCTGATCATGCCTTTGTCCCAGACGTTGATCACCACCATCCGCGGCTCGGGCACGTTCACGGTGCCAAGCTGGTTGATGGGCGTCATCTGGCCATAGGCATCCACCTGAATGGGATCCAGAATTTGCGCCGACGCACGGCCCGTCCGCAACGAGGCGAATTCCTGCTTCAGTGCGTTCATCGCGCCGTCCATGCGGCGCTGAATGGCGTCCAGATCGATGTCGAGGTCATCAGCCGACATTTGGTCTTCCTTCATTCTCCAGCCCGAACCCGCTTCTGATTTCGGGGCCGTTTCGTTGCTCTATACCAGAGCCGCACCGCAACGGAACAGCGTCATTGACCACGCGGCAGGGCACATCCCTGCGCTGCGCTGCGGCCCGGCGCGTCAGTCCTGAACCCGTGTGTAGGTTCCTTCGCCCCGCAGGATGCCGCTGAACCCGCCCGGCTCGTCCAGCGAAAACACGATGATCGGCAGGTTGTTATCGCGCGCCAGCGCGATGGCCGAGGCATCCATCACCCCCAGATGCTTGGCCAGACATTCATCATAGCTCACCGTCACATAACGTTTAGCATCGGCGTGCTTCTTGGGGTCCTTGTCATAAACCCCGTCCACCTTGGTGCCCTTGAAGATCACCTGACAAGCCATCTCATTGGCACGCAACGTGGCGGCCGTGTCGGTGGTGAAATAGGGGTTGCCCGTCCCGGCCGCAAAGATCACCACGCGCTTCTTTTCCAGATGCCGCACGGCGCGACGGCGGATATAAGGCTCGCAGACCTGATCCATCGGGATCGCGCTGATCACCCGGGTGAACACCCCGATCTGCTCCAGCGCCGATTGCATCGCCAGCGCGTTCATCACTGTGGCCAGCATCCCCATGTAATCCGCGGTCGTCCGCTCCATCCCTTGCGCCGATCCGGCCAGCCCGCGAAAGATGTTGCCGCCGCCGATCACCATGCAGATCTCGACGCCCAGATCATGCACCGACTTCACTTCTTGCGCGATGCGCTGAACGGTGGGCGGATGCAGACCAAAGCCCTGATCCCCCATCAGCGCCTCACCCGAGATCTTGAGCATCACGCGGCTATACTTCACCGCAGCATCAAGACCCGGTTTGGACATGGAAAACCCCGTTCTTCAGTATATCGGTTGGACTGCGCCGCAAAATGTATGAAAACGGCGGCGGGTTCAACCGGGAACGGCAGGCCGGAATTGCGAATGTCGGCACCGCACACAGGGGGCCCCGCCCTTCCCTGCCTGCGCAACTGGCCCGGACCAATGGACGTTGAAAGGAACATCCCCCTTGGGCTTTGATCTGTCGACCCTCTCGCGCGAAGCCCCCGTCCTGATCGCGGGCCCCACCGCCAGCGGCAAATCCGCGCTCGCGATGGAACTGGCCGCCCGCGACGGGCGCGTGATCGTGAACGCCGACGCGCTTCAGGTCTATGATTGCTGGCGCATTCTGACGGCCCGCCCTTCTGTTCCCGACGAATCCGCCCAGCCTCACGCCCTCTACGGCCATATCGGGCGCGACGCGCCTTATTCGGTGGGCCATTGGCTGCGCGAGGTGGCACCGCTCCTGCCCCGCCCTGTCGTCATCGTGGGCGGCACGGGGCTTTACTTCACCGCCCTCACCGAAGGGCTGGCAGAAATCCCGCCCACGCCCCCCGCCATCCGGGCCGAGGCTGACCAGCGCCTGTCGCAGCACGGCCCCGCCGCCCTGCTGGCAGATCTCGACCCCACCACCGCTGCCCGGATTGACCAGCGCAATCCCGCCCGCATCCAGCGCGCATGGGAGGTGCAGCGCAGCACCGGTCGCGGCCTCGCCGCCTGGCAGGATCAGACCGGCGCGCCGCTTCTGCCTTTGTCAGGCGCGCAGGCGCTCGTCCTGCGGCCCGATGTCGATTGGCTCAACAGCCGCATCGACCACCGCTTCGACCAGATGATCGCCGCAGGCGCATTGGATGAAGCACGCGCCGAACTGCCCCATTGGCAGCCCACCCGCCCCTCCTCCCGCGCCATCGGCGCGCCTGAACTGATCGCCCATCTGCGCGGCGAACTGTCCCTGCCCGATGCCATCGCGGCTGCCAAGATCGCCTCGCGCCAATATGCCAAACGTCAGCGGACATGGTTCCGGTCCCGCATGGGCGACTGGCGCAGCATCGTCCTGCCCTGACGGCACCCGCAAAAACGGGCTGTCATAGAACACTGCCACAGAACTGCGACACCCCTTGGTTATCAACAGGCGACGAATGCCTTGTGGATAACTGCCCCCCATCGCCATCTTTTCGCTTGGGTTCGTTGCAATAGCAGGCGTATGATTCGTTAACAACGCGGCGGAAGTGCCTTTGATGCAAGACCAAAACCATTCAGCGGCCGTTTCGGGTGTGGCTGGCGGGGAACCCCGCCTTGTCGCGATTCCGCGACTCGCCGCCGGTGGCCGTTGGCGGGTCGAAGCGATGCGCGCCATTTCCGAACCGATGCTCCTGTGGTTCACCAAGGGACAGGGACGCATCACCGTGGCCGGCGTCACGCGCGGCTACACTGCGCACAACGCTGTCTTTATTCCCGCTGGTGTGATGCACGGGTTCGAGGTCGGGCCGCAGGTCTTTGGCAATGCCATTTTCTTTGGCAAGGATTGCCCCATCCCCCTGCCCCAGACCCCGCAGATCCTTCGCATCCGCGAGGTGCATGCCCAGCAAGAGGTGAATGTCATCTTCGACATGATCCTGCGCGAGATGAATTCCGACAGCCCCGCCCATGAACGCGCCACACGCCATTACCTTGGCCTTCTGGGTGTCTGGCTGGAACGGCAGGTCGCCAAGGCCGCGCCCGAACAGGGCAAGCCCGACGCTGCCCGCCGCCTCGTGGCACGCTACACCGCGCTCATCGAACGTGATTTCCGCTCGGGTGCCGGGGTTGGCGACTTTGCCGCCGCGCTGGGCGTCACCCCCACCCATCTGTCGCGCTGTTGCCGTCAGGCTTGCGGCAGGTCGGCCATCACGATCCTGCAAGACCGCCGCATTTTTGAAGCCCGCCGTCTGCTGGCCGAAACCCGGATGCCCGTGGGCCAGATCGGGGCCAGCCTCGGCTTCACCTCGGCGGCCTACTTTACCCGTGCCTTCCAGCACCTCACCGGCAAGTCCCCGACCGAGTTCCGCCGGTCCCAGTGACAGGCGTTCGGCGGCGCCATCGCCCGGAATCGTCGCAAATCTGTCGCGAACCGACCGCCAGACGGCGAATCCAAGCGTTGACGTAAGACCGAAAAAGATGCGCTATGGTGTTTGCGAACTGCGCGCCGCTGGCTGTGATGCTCTTGCCCATGTCGATGCTTGCATGGGGAAATCCTGCTCAACCGGTGCGCGAAACCGACATAAAAATAATAAACCAACTGCCAGTCCAGGGAGACCGACATGAAAGACACGCTCGACATCGCCGCACTGCATCCGGCGGCCACGATGTATGCCAACGAACTGCGTCAGGGCCAGTTGTCCCGCCGCGAATTCCTTGCCCGCACCACCGCCCTCGGCGTCTCTGCCGCCGCTGCCTATGCGCTCATCGGCATGGACGCGCCCGCCATGGCGCAGGACACGCCCGCGATGGGCGGCACGCTGCGCATGTCTATGGAAATCAAGGCGCTGAAAGACCCGCGCACCGCCGACTGGTCGCAGATCGCCAACGTCACCCGCGGCTGGCTGGAATACCTCGTCGAATACAACAACGACGGCTCGATCCGCGGCATGCTGCTGGAATCGTGGGAAACCAATGCCGACGCCACCGAATACACGCTCAAGGTTCGCCCCGGTGTGAAATGGAACAACGGCGAAGACTTCACCGCCGATGACGTGCTGCACAACTTCACCCGCTGGGGCGATGCCAGCGTCGAGGGCAACTCGATGCCGGGCCGCATCACCAATCTGGTGGATGCCGAGGCGAAAACCCTGCGCGAAGGCGCCGTCACCGTCGTTGATCCGCTGACCGTGAAACTCACCCTCAGCGCGCCGGACGTCACCTTGGTCGCAGGTCTGGCCGATTATCCCGCCGCCGTGGTCCACAAATCCTATGACAACGGCGATCCGACCGGCACGCCCGGCACCGGCCCCTTCCTGCCCGAAACGGTCGAGGTGGGCGTCAAGGCGCATCTGGTCAAGAACGCCGATCACACCTGGTGGGGCACCGCCGTCTATGGCGGCCCGTATCTGGACCGGATCGAATATACCGACCTCGGCACCGATCCGTCGGCCGAAGTGAACGCCGCAGCAGCGGGCGAACTGGATGCGACCTATCAGTCGACCGGTGAATTCATCGAACAGTTCGATGCGCTGGGCTGGACGAAATCCGAAGCCGTGACCGCCGCCACCCTCGCTGTGCGCTTCAACCAGATGGCTGAAGAGTACAAGGATGTGAACGTCCGCACCGGCCTGATCAAATGCGTCGACAACAATGTCGTGCTGGAGCTGGGCTATTCGAACCTCGGCACCGTGGCAGAAAACCACCATGTCTGCCCGATCCATCCCGAATACTACGCCCTGCCCCCGCTGGCCGCTGATCCGGCAGCCGGCAAGGCCGCGATCGACGCCGCCGGGAAGGCCGATTTCGAATTCGAACTGATCTCGCTCGATGACAGCTGGCAGGCCGCAACCTGTGACGCCGTCGCCGCGCAGATCCGCGACGCAGGCATCAACATCAAGCGCACCGTTCTTCCGGGCTCCACCTTCTGGAATGACTGGCTGAAATACCCGTTCTCGGCCACCGAATGGAACATGCGTCCGCTCGGCGTCCAGATCCTCGCGCTGGCCTATCGCTCGGGCGAAGCCTGGAACGAATCCGCCTTCGCAAACGCGGAATTCGACTCTGAACTCGCCAAGGCGCTGTCGATTGCCGACGCCAAGGCCCGGTCCGAGGTGATGAAGCGTCTCGAAGAGATCATGCAGGAACAGGGCGTCATGGTGCAGCCCTACTGGCGCTCGATCTACCGCCACTTCGATCCGAAGGTGAAAGGTGCCGACATGCACGCCACCTTTGAACACCACCACTACAAGTGGTCGATCGCTGCGGCCTGATCTGCCATCGCAAGACGGGCGCGCGGGGCATTCCCCGCGCGCCCTCCTTCGCCTGCTCCGGGCGCGCTTGCCCCGCACAGCCATTCCATTTGCCTGCGATCCCATGACCGGGAAAGGATGAGCCATGCTCCTCTTCGTGCTTCGGCGTATCGGTGTCATGATCCTGACGGCCATCGCGCTCACCTTCATCGTCTTCTACATGACGAACCTGCCGCCGAACCTTGAAAAGCTCGCAAAGTCCGAAGCCTCGGTCCGCATGGCCGATGACGCCGTGGCAAGCTGGCTGGAAAGCAACGGCTATGGCGGGTCGGTCTTCGTACGTTATGGCGAATGGCTTGGCGTGATGCCCGGCTGGACCCTCACGGATGAGGATGGCACGATCCGTGGCCGCTGCATCGAAAAGGGTCAGGATGCCGCCACCGCCCGCAGCCATTGTGGGATCCTGCAAGGCGATTGGGGCTTTTCCACCGTCTTCAAACAACCCGTGACCGAGGTTCTGGCGCGCTCGCTCGGCGCAACCGGCTGGCTGATGCTCTGGGTGATGATCGTCATGGTCCCCGCCTCGCTGCTCCTTGGCGTGCTGTCGGGCATGCGCGAAGGCAGCCGGACCGACCGGATCCTTTCAACCGTTGCCATCACCACCACCGCCACCCCCGAATATGTCTCCGGCGTCATCCTGATCGCGCTGCTGGCCTCCGCCACCGCCGGTATCTCGCCCATCCTCGCCGAAGCGGGCTGGATTTCGGGCAAGACGCTGTTCCCCGGCACCGCCACCTCCGCCATGGAGAACATCACCTTCTGGAACTTCTTCCTGCCCGTGATGACCATCGCCCTTTACGGCATCGGCTACATCGCCCGCATGACCCGCGCCTCGATGACCGAGGTGATGACCCAGCAATACATCCGCACCGCCCGGCTCAAGGGCGTGGGTTTCCGTCAGGTCGTCATGCGCCACGCGCTGCGCAACGCCCTGATCGCCCCCTTCACGGTGATCATGCTGCAATTCCCGTGGCTCTTGAACGGCGTGGTGATCGTGGAAACCCTCTTCAACTACAAAGGCTTCGGCTGGACCCTCGTGCAGGCCGCCGGCAATAACGACATCGACACCCTGCTCGCCTGCTCGGTTGTCGCCGTCTTCGTCGTCCTGGTAACGCAGCTGATCTCGGATATCGGCTACGTCTTCCTCAATCCCCGCATCCGCCTCGCGTAAGGGAAGCAAGAATGGACGACGCACTTTCCTGGGGCTCCATCTTCCTGCGCATCGCAGCGCAGCTCCTGCCCGTCTGGGTGGCGCTGATCGCCACCTTCGCACTGTCGATGCGCTACAAACGCCGCTTGGGCCTCTATGGCCGCATCTTCGACAGCCCGGTGGGCATGACAGGCTTCGGCCTTGTGATGTTCTGGGTCTTCATGGCCATCTTCGCCGACTGGATCATCACCCATGATCCGCTGGCACAGCTGTCGGGGATGAAGAACATCCTTCCCGGTGCGCCGGTCAAGGACGTGGCCGAAGGCGCCTATCCCTATTACCTGCTGGGCGGCGACCACCTCGCCCGCGACGTGTTTTCCCGCATGGTCATGGGCGCGCGCGAAGTGCTCAAGATCGCCCCCGCCGCCACGGTCATCGCCTTCATGGTCGGCATCACACTGGGCCTGCCCGCAGGCTATCTGGGCGGCAAGCTCGACACCACGATCAGCTTCATCTCCAATCTCGTCCTCGCCTTCCCGGTGATCTTGCTGTTCTACCTGCTGGTCACGCCCGAGATTCGCGTCACCGGCATCCCCACGGCGCTCGCCGCAATCCTGTTCATCTTCCCGGTGATCTTCCTCACGCTGCTCTTGAACGCGCGCTTCTTCACCGCACCGTCCAAGCGCAACCTCTATGTGGGTCTCGTCCTCGTCATCGGCCTCTGGGCCTATTCCGGCCTGGCCTTCAATGCCGATCCCACCGGCATCTGGTCGATGGACCCGAACATGCTCAACGTCTTCGTCTCGGTCGTCTTCGTGAACTCGCCCGGCGTGTTCCGCATCGTCCGCGGCATGGTGATGGACATCAAAACCCGCGATTACGTCGCCGCCGGCCAGACCCGCGGCGAAGGCCCGTGGTACATCATGCTGTGGGAGATCCTGCCCAACGCACGCGGCCCGCTGATCGTCGATTTCTGCCTGCGCATCGGCTACACCACCATCCTTCTCGGAACGCTCGGCTTCTTCGGCCTCGGCGTCACGCCCGAATCCCCCGACTGGGGCAGCACCATCAACTATGGCCGCCGCCTGCTGGCCATAGCCCCCCACCCGGCGGTCGTCCCCGCCTTCGCCCTCATGTCGCTTGTCCTTGGCCTGAACCTCCTCGCCGATGGCTTGCGCGAAGAAAGCATGAAGGACTGATCCCATGACCCGCCCCAAATTCTTCTCTGTTGAAATATCCCACGGGGGTCCGGGGGTGTGAAACCCCCGGTCCCGCACCCTCCACCCGCGCGAGGCCACCATGTCTGAACCCTGGGATCCGTCCAAACCCATCCTCGAGATCGAGAACCTCTCGATCTCCTTCTTCACGCGCCTGCGCGAAATCCCCGCCGTGATGGATTTCTCCTGCACCGTCATGGCCGGTGAGGCGATGGGGCTGGTGGGCGAATCCGGCTGCGGCAAATCTACCGTCGCCCTCGCCGTCATGCGCTATCTGGGCAAGAACGGCCGCATCACGGGCGGCACCATCCGCTTCAAGGGGCGCGACCTGACGAATATGGAAGATGAAGAGCTGCGCAAGATCCGCGGCTCGGAAATCGCCATGATCTATCAGGAACCCATGGCCTCGCTGAACCCGGCGATGAAGATCGGCGCGCAACTGGCCGAAGTGCCGATGATCCATCAGGGCATGGCCAAGGACGATGCCTGGAAACTCGCGCGTCAGATCGTGGCCGATGTCCGCCTGCCCGACCCCGACCGCATCATCAACGCCTACCCGCATCAGCTTTCCGGTGGCCAGCAGCAGCGCATCGTCATCGCCATGGCGCTGATGTCCAAACCCGCGCTCCTGATCCTTGATGAACCCACCACCGCGCTCGACGTGACAGTTGAGGCCGGCATCGTCGATCTGGTCAAGGAACTTGGCACAAGATACGGCACCTCCATGCTGTTCATCAGCCACAACCTCGGCCTCGTGCTCGATGTCTGCGACCGGCTCTGCGTCATGTATTCCGGTGAGGCGGTGGAAACCGGCAATGTCGAGGAAGTCTTCGACAAGATGCGCCACCCCTATACCCAGGCGCTCTTCCGCTCCATCCCTCTGCCCGGTGCCGACAAGAACACCCGCCCGCTCGTGGCCATTCCCGGCAACTTCCCCCTGCCGCATGAACGCCCCAACGGGTGCAACTTCGGCCCGCGCTGCGATTACTTCAAGGATGGCCTTTGCAACGCGCAGGACGTGCCCATGGCCACCGTCCCCGATGACAACCGGCACGAAACCCGCTGTCTCCGCTTTGCCGAGATCGACTGGAACGCCCCCCTCGCCGCCGTGAAAATGGTCGAGAAAACGCCTATCGGGCGCGTGGTCCTGAAGCTCGACGATCTCAAGAAATACTATTCCGTCTCCGGCTCCGCCTTCGGTGGCGGCTCGGCCAAGGTGGTAAAGGCCAATGAAACCCTCAGCTTCGAGGCGCGCGAAGGCGAAACCCTCGCCATCGTGGGTGAATCCGGCTGCGGCAAATCCACCTTCGCCAAGGTGCTGATGGGGCTGGAAACGGCAACCAGCGGCCAGATCATGCTGTTTGATGAGAACGTCCAGAACACGCCCATCCAGATGCGTGACACGGGCACCATCTCCAAACTGCAAATGGTGTTTCAAAACCCGTTCGACACGCTCAACCCGTCCTCAACCGTGGGCCGCCAAATCATCCGCGCGCTGGAGATTTTCAAATTCGGCGACTCTGATGCCGAACGTCAGTCCCGGATGCTGGAACTGCTCGATCTCGTCAAACTCCCCCGCGCCTTCGCCGACCGGATGCCGCGCCAACTGTCCGGCGGCCAGAAGCAGCGAGTCGGCATCGCACGCGCCTTTGCAGGCGGGGCCAAGGTGGTGGTGGCCGATGAACCCGTCTCCGCGCTTGATGTGTCGGTGCAGGCCGCCGTGACCGACCTCCTGATGGACATCCAACGCAAAAACAAGACGACGCTGCTTTTCATCAGCCATGACCTGTCCATCGTGCGCTACCTGTCGGATCGCGTCATGGTCATGTATCTGGGCCATGTGGTGGAAATGGGCACCACCGATCAGGTGTTCCAGCCGCCCTACCACCCCTATACCGAGGCGCTGCTGTCGGCCGTTCCCATCGCCGATACTCGCGTACAGAAAAAACGCATCGTGCTGGAAGGCGACATCCCCTCAGCCGTCAACCCGCCCCCTGGCTGCCCGTTCCAGACCCGCTGCCGCTGGAAATCGCAGGTCGCAGGCGGGCTCTGCGATCGTGAGGTGCCCCCGGTGCGGATGATGGAAGGCGGCCATCAGATCAAATGCCACCTGCCGGACGAGGTTTTCGCCACGATGGAGCCGGTCATCAAGATCGCCGCCGAATAAGCGGAAATTGACACAATTTCCGCGTCGTTTTCTGACGCAGAAAACGCCCCACCACTGGGGGGAGCCGGAATTTGCGTCAAATTCCGCCGCGATTTCTGCGTCAGAAATCGCCCCTTGTCCAAAGCGCCCAAGCCAAAATTCTTCGAAGAATTTTGCAAGAATTTTCGAAAATTCTTGCGCGCGCCCTACCCGAGGATCGCCTTGACGTAATTCTCGGTCTCGGCATAGGGCGGGATGCCGTCATGTTCTTCCACCGCCATCGGCCCGGCATTATAGGCCGCCAGCGCCAGCCGCCAGCTTCCGAACCGGTCATACATCATCCGCAGATAGCGCGCCCCGCCCTCCAGGTTCTCTTGCGGATCGTTGATATCCACGCTCAGGAACCGCGCCGTATCGGGCATCAGCTGCGCAAGGCCCGTCGCACCCTTCGGGCTCACCGCGCCGACATTCCAGCCGCTTTCCTGCTGCACCAGCCGCAGGAACAGGTCTTCGGGGATGTTGTGCTTGCGCGCCGCTGCCTTGGCAACCTCAAGGAACTCGCCCTTGTAATTGCCGCGAAAGGCCGGCACCGGTCCCCCGTCTTCGTCACGTTCGCTTTTGGGCTTCAGCCGTTCCGATCCGGAATACTGCTTGGACAACCGCCCTTCCAGCAGGTCTTTCTGCTTTTCAAAGATCGCCAGACGCGACACGCCCGATCCCGACAGCGTCAGCCCTTCCGCGCGCGCGCCTTCTGCCGGCAGCACCGTCCAGACCGCAATCAGGGAACCAAAGACAAAGGTCCGCATCCATCCATCCCGCACATCCAACCGGGCGGACATTACAAGATCACCGCCCCTCTTGGCCAGTGCCTTGATCACCGCTCAGACCTTCGTCGCGGCGGCCGCTTCGGGCACCAGCGGGGCGTTCAGCAGATCCTCGATCAGCACGCTCACCAACTGCCCGCGCCCCTGCACGCCGGCCTTGCGATAGATGGCATTCAGGTGCGTTTTCACCGTCCCCTCCGCCGATCCGCGCAGGGTGGCAATCTCGGCAATGGAATAGCCCTTGATGGTAAAGGCCGCGACATCCGCCTCCGATGGCGTCAGGCCCCATTGGCGAAAGTAATCCTCCATCAACGAACCCAGCGCCCCGGCCGCCACGCCCAGCGATTTCTCCATCACGGCCTGCCGCCGCATCAGGTTCATCAGCGCCCGCACCTCAAAGGCCAGCCCGACAAACAGCCCCAGCGTAGCCCCCAGTTCCGGCAGCATATGCGTCAGCACCACGCCGCCTTCCTGGAAATCCTCGACGATATCCACCACAAAAAAGGCCGAACACAGGATCTGGAACCCGATCAGCAGGATCAGCAGCCGCGCATCACGCGCCTTCGGGCGCGCAACGTCGCGGGTCGAAACAACGTCATCGATCATCGGCTGGCTCACCCTCACCTCACCCGGTCATCCATCAGGGAAGTGTCTTGTACCCTGTCACCATGGATTTCGGAAGGTTTACCCCAAGCCTGCGGCTTTCCACCACTACGGCCAGCACATGCACCACGATGGAAATCTCGGCCCAGATGACCAGCACCTCGTGCACTTCCTCCACCCAGCCCACGCCAAAGAACATCAGCGTCGTCATCGCATAGCCCGACGCCGCCAACCCGGCCATCGTCAACAGCAGGTTGAAGATCATCAGCGCGCCCAGCGGCGAATGGCCTTCATGCACCCGGCGCCGCCCGGTGGCCATATCACCCACCTGCCCCAGCACCGCATCTGGCCCCGGCAGGAAATCGGCAAAACGCGCATGGCGCGTGCCGATGAAACCCCAGATCACCCGCAGCGCGATCAGCCCGGCCACGATATAGCCCACCCATTGATGCGCCACCTTGCCCGGCGCGGTGAAAAAGGCATTGGCCGCAAAGGCCGCCACCAAGGCCCAGTGAAACACCCGCACCAGCGGATCCCAGACACGCACCTTCACCGACATGATCCCAACTCCCGTTCCATGATCCCTTGGGGGGCAGGCGCGCCCGGGTTCACCCCGGCCGCGCCTGCCTGCATCATCACCGACGCGCCACCCTTGGGCGCGCCGAAAGGGGATCAGCCCTCTTCACCTTCTTCATGCTCGACCTGCTTCAGGCCCGCATCGAACCACAGCTCTTCCATCTTGCCGTCCTTGACGACATAGACCTCGATCAGCCCGTCTTCGGCCTTGAACTGGCGGACCTCGTAGCCTTGGGCCACCAGCTGCGCGGTCAGCGTTTCCTGCACGGCGGCATCCACCGTGGCTTCGGTTTCTGCCATCGTGATGGCAGGCGCGGCAAAGGCACCACCCAGGCTTCCAAGGACAAGGGCAACAACGGCAAATTTACGGATCATCATCTCTGCTCCAGGTTTGTTCGCCGACGGACATCTCTGCCGCCGGATGCCCCCCACCTGCCCCGTTCCACCGTGATCCGAAATCCAACCCAGGTCTTGGATCGGCCTTGGCCTTCCCCCCTCTGACCAAAGGCACAGAGCGGACTTTCGCTCTCCACCCAAAGGTGCAGGCGCCCCCAAGCCGAGCCCAGCCGATGCCCGCCCTAACCCCAGCCTATGATTGCGGCCTCCTGCCCGGCGGGCTATAGCCTTTTGTTAACCAGCCGGAGGATAGCCTCCGCACAGGATCAGATTCGGAGGGAAAACATGGCCGGTTCCGTCAACAAGGTGATCATCGTCGGCAATCTCGGGCGCGACCCCGAGGTTCGCAGTTTCCAGAACGGCGGCAAGGTGGTGAACCTGCGCATCGCCACCTCGGAAACCTGGCGCGACAAAAGCTCGGGCGAACGCAAGGAACGCACCGAATGGCATTCCGTGGCGATCTTCAACGAAAACATCGCCAAGGTGGCCGAACAATACCTGAAAAAGGGATCGAAGGTTTACGTCGAAGGCCAGCTTGAAACCCGCAAGTGGCAGGATCAAAGCGGGCAGGATCGGTATACGACCGAAGTCGTCATCCGCCCCTATCGCGGTGAACTGACCCTGCTTGATGGCCGCGATGGCGGCGGCGGCGGCGGTGGTGCAGGCGGCGGCGACTACGGCGGCGGCGGCTATGATGATTATCAGGGCGGCGGCGCCTCTGGTGGCGGCGGTGGCGGCTATCAGGGCGGCGGCGCGCGCAGCGGCGGTGGCGGTGGCGCCCCCGCAGGCGGGCGCAGCGACATGGATGACGAGATCCCCTTCTGATCCCAACGGCCTTACGGCTGAAACGGCAAAGGGCGCATCCCGCAAGGGCCGCGCCCTTTTTGCTGCGCCCTTGTCGGGGCAAACTTCCTGCACTGGACCTTGGCCCCGGCATTCCCTATATATTCACTCAACAACCCCTTCCGGAACCGCCATGACCAACGTGGACAAGATCGAAGGCGCACCGCTGATCGCGCCCTCCAGCACCGACCACCCGCTCTACGACCAGGTGGTCGAGGCCTGCCGCACCGTGTTCGATCCGGAAATCCCGGTGAACATCTTCGATCTCGGCTTGGTCTATACTGTCGACATCTCAACCGAGAATGACGTCGACATCACCATGACCCTCACCGCGCCGGGTTGCCCCGTGGCGGGCGAAATGCCCGGCTGGGTGGCCGATGCGGTGGAACCCGTGGCCGGGGTGAAATCGGTCAATGTGAAGATGACCTTCGATCCCCCTTGGGGAATGGACATGATGTCCGATGAGGCCCGTCTCGAACTCGGCTTCATGTAAGCGCAAAACTTTTTTCTTGCATTTCGGCTTTGCAAAGGTTTTCATTTGCATCATCCTGATGCAAGGACTCCGCTTTGCAATCTCCGTCCGACCCGGTCCATGCTGTCATCACAGGTGATCTCGTCGCCTCCAGCACCCTGCCCGACAGCAGGCTCGATGCCGCGATGTCCGCGCTGCACCAAGCCGCGCAAAGCTGGGCGGCGGAGGATCTGCAATTCACCCGCTTTCGCGGCGATGGCTGGCAGATCCTGATCCAACGCCCCGGACGCGCCTTGCGCATCGCCCTGTCGCTTTCTGCCGCGCTCACCGCCGCTGATACCGGCCTTTCCACCCGCCTCGCCATCGGCTTTGGCAGCGTCACGCGCCGGCCCACGGGCGATCTTTCCGCCGCCACCGGAACCGCCTTCATCCGCTCGGGTCGCGCGCTGGATGCCATGCCGCGCAGCCAGACCTGGGCCGTCGCAGGCGGCACGGGCCTGCCCCCGTGGATCGCGGCCTCCATTCCCCTCGCCGAATGGCACGCCGCGCTCTGGACCAAAGGACAGGCCGCCGTCGTGGCCGAATACCTCGATCCCGTCCACCGCACCCAGGAAGAATGGGCCGCCCTCATGGGCCTGACGCGGCAGGCGTGGAAATCCCGCTTCGCCGGATCAGGCATCGCCGCATGGCAGCCGACACTCGACCTTTGGGAAAACTGGGATGGCGCAGGGATAGGCGATGATTGAAACCCTGACCGCCCTCTTCCTCGCCCATGTGCTGGCCGATTTCCTGCTGCAACCGGACCGCATGGTCGCGGGCAAGCGCAAACCGCTCTGGTTTCTCGCCCATACCGCCATCGTGCTGGCCACGGCCATTGCGGCCACAGGCAGCCTTCACCCGGCGCTCTTTGCCCTCACCCTCGGCCATGCCCTAATCGACGCGGCAAAACTTGCCACGCGCCGCACCGATGCCTCCGCATTTCTGCTGGATCAACTGGCCCATATCGCCACGCTGCTGCTCACTGCCGCGCTTGCGCCGGGCCTTTTCGCCAGCGGCCTGTGGGCAGACCTGCCGCAGCTTCCCGCCATCTTCGCCCTTGCCGCAGGCGCGATCTGGACCGTCCGCGCGGGCGGCCATGCCATCGGCCTGATGATGGCCCCGTGGACCGCGCTTATCGCCATGGATGGCCTGCCCAACGGTGGCCGCGCCATCGGCCAGCTTGAACGCGGGTTGATCTTCGTGATGATCCTCGGCGGCCTGCCCGAAGGCATCGGCTTTCTCATCGCCGCGAAATCCGTCCTGCGCTTTGGGACCGTGCGGGAAGAGGCGAAACTGTCGGAATACGTCATCATCGGCACTCTTGCCTCCTTCGCCTGGGCGCTCTTGTCCGCATTCGTCACGCTTGCGGTTCTGGAAACCCTGCCGCCACTTGGAATTCCTGCATTTCCGCCTTAAGTTAAGCCAACAAGGAGAACCCCATGTTCGGCATCCCCGGCAAACAGGCTGTGACACTGACCCCCGCCGCCGTACGGCAGATCGCCCGCCTGATGGAAAAGCAGGGCAGCACCGGCCTGCGCATCGGCGTGAAAAAGGGCGGCTGCGCGGGCATGGAATACACCATGGATTATGTCACTGACATCAATCCGATGGATGAGCTGATCGAACAGGATGGCGCACGGGTGATGATCGCCCCCATGGCGCAGATGTTCCTTTTCGGCACCGAGATCGACTATGAAACCTCGCTGCTGGAATCGGGCTTCCGCTTCAACAACCCCAACGTGGCCGAAGCCTGCGGGTGCGGTGAATCGATCAAGTTCAAGGAACAGCCCGCCGCGTAAGGCAGGGCCGTCACGAATACACGCCCCGGGCCTGACCCGGGGCTTTCCATTTCGCACGTTCCTCTGCACCAGCGCACCAAGCGCTGCCAATCCCGCATGTCTCTGCACGAATTTGTATGCACAACCGTCTGCACCGCCATCTGCACAAAGCGCTGCACACCCCTTTTCCTTCATCCCCTTTCCCCGTAACGCTTGTTGCGTGCAAAACCCCGGGAGGACAGCATGAGAAAACTCGCCGCAGGCAACTGGAAAATGAACGGCACCGCCGCCAGCCTGACCGAGGTTTCCGCCCTCGCCCAGGCCCACCCTGCCCCCGCCTGCGACGTGCTGCTCTGTCCCCCCGCCACCCTGATCGCCCGCATGGCCGATGTTGCCAAAGGCACCCCCGTGATGGTCGGCGGGCAGGATTGCCACGCGAAATCCACAGGCGCGCACACCGGTGACATATCGGCAGAAATGCTCGTGGATTCAGGGGCTTCGCATGTGATCCTCGGCCATTCCGAACGCCGCACCGATCATGCGGAAACCGACGCGCAGGTGCTGGCCAAGGCCGAAGCCGCCATCAAGGCCGGCCTCATCGCCATCGTCTGCATCGGCGAGACAGAGGCCGAACGCGATGCCGGCCGCACGCTCGACGTGGTGGGAACCCAGCTGCACGGCTCCGTCCCCGCCGATGCCACGGCAGCCACTCTCGTGATCGCCTACGAACCCGTCTGGGCCATCGGCACCGGCCGCCCCCCCACCATCGCCGAGATTGCCGAAGTACACGCCTTCCTCCGCGCCCGCCTCACCGCCCGCATCGGGGCACAGGCGGCAGGGGTCCGGCTGCTCTATGGTGGGTCGGTAAAGCCTTCAAATGCCACAGAAATCTTTGCCATCCCTCATGTAGACGGCGCGCTTGTCGGCGGCGCCAGCCTCAAGGCCGCCGATTTCGGCGCCATCGTCGCGGCCCTATCCGCCGCCTGATCGCGCCCTTTCACGTCGCCCCCGGAACAGCCTTCGGCCCGGCACCGGGGGATGGTTCGGGGGTGATGCAGGACATTTGATGACAGCCCTTTCCCCCACCCGCTCTGCCCTTTCGGCCAACCTGATCTGCATGGCCTCCATGCTGATCTGGGCCGCCGCCCTGCCTGCGGCCGAGGTGCTCATCCGTGCCGACCCCGCCCCCCTGCCACCGGTCATCCTGAACGCTGCACGCATGGTGATGGCGGCGGCGTTCTTGTTGCCGATCTGGTGGCTGGTCGAAGGAACAGATGCCCTGCGCCGCGCCAACTGGCCGCGCGGGACCATGGTGGGCTCGCTCCTCGCACTCGGCGCTTTGCAACTGGTGTTTGGTCAGACCCGCACTTCGGCGGTGATGGCGGCTGTTGTCTCCTCCGCCATGCCCCTGATCGGGATCACGCTGGAAATTTTCCTTGATGGGCGCAAACTTACGCTGCAAATCGCGCTCGGCCTGCTGCTGTCGATCCTCGGCGGCATCCTTGCGGCGGGCAATTTCGACGGGGGGCTGTCCTTCGGCATCGGGGCGCTTCTCTGCCTCGGCTCGGTCATCACCTTCACCCTCGCCTCACGCTGGACAGTCACCGCCCTGCCCGGCCTTACCCCCCTCGGCTCCACCAGCCTCACCGTCTGCGGCGCGGCGCTGGCGGGCACGGTTTTCGCCCTGATCGGCGGGATGTTCGGCCTTCCCGGCCCCAACCTTTCCGCCTTCGGCCTGACCGAATTTACCGCGCTTGCCATCTATGGCGTGGGCGGCCTCGCCATCAGCCAACTCCTTTGGATTATTGCCGTGGGTCGCCTCGGCATCGCCATGTCGGCGCTGCATATCAACCTGACGCCATTTTATGTCATGGTCTTCATGCTGGCGCTTGGCGGCACCTGGAGCTGGATTCAGGCGCTTGGTGCGGCTTTTGTCGCCATCGGCGTGCTGGTGGCGCAAGGCCTGATCGCGCTGCCCCGGCGCTAAAACCCCTCAAGAACAAGACCATGCAAGACCTTCATCAATCCCCCACCGATCCTGCCTTCGTTCAGAACCCCTATCCGTTCTATGACCGCGCCCGCGCCACAGGCCCCTTCTTCCGCTGGGTCGATTACAACCTGACCTGCACCCCCAACGCATCAGCGGTCAACGCCATCCTGCGCGACCGCCGCTTTGGCCGCGAAGCCCCGCCCGAATGCGCGCCCGTGATCCCTGATCACCTGCGCCCTTTCTACGCGGTCGAGGCGCATTCGATGCTGGAACTGGAACCGCCGCGCCACACCCGCCTGCGCAGCCTTGTCTTGCGCGCCTTCACCTCACGCCGCATCGCCGCGCTTGGCCCTGAAATCACACAGCTTTCCAACGATCTGATCGATGCATTGCCTGCGGATGAATTCGATCTTCTCCCGACCTTCGCGCAGAAACTGCCCGTCATAATCATCGCCCGCCTTCTGGGCGTGCCAGAGTCCATGTCGGATGACCTGCTGCGCTGGTCCAATGCCATGGTCGGCATGTATATGGCCAACCGCAGCCCCGCCGCCGAGGATCGCGCCATCGCGGCGACCGAAGATTTCGTGGCCTTCCTGCGCGGCTATATCGCCGACCGCCGCGCCGACCCGCGGGATGACCTGATCACCCATCTGATTGCCGCCGAGTCCGAGGGTGACCGTCTGACAACCGACGAACTGATCTCGACCTGCATCCTGCTGCTGAATGCGGGGCATGAGGCGACGGTTCACACCATCGGCAATGGCGTGAAAACGCTGCTTGAAACGAAAACCCCCGCCACCGCCCTATCTCCCGACAAGGTAGAGGCGACGGTGGAGGAAATCCTGCGCTTCGATCCCGCGCTGCATATGTTCACCCGCTGGGCCTATGAAGAAGTTGATGTGATGGGCCACCGCTTTCAGCGCGGTGATCAGGTCGCGCTGCTGCTGGCCGCCGCCAACCGCGACCCCGGTCAATGGGACCGCCCGGCGCAATTCCTGCCGGACCGCCCCGCCAAACCCAACGCCACCTTCGGCGCAGGCCTGCATTTCTGCGTGGGCGCGCCGTTGGCCCGGCTGGAATTGCAAATCGCCCTGCCGATCCTGTTTCAGCGCCTGCCGAACCTGCGCCTTGCGGCAAAGCCCGTCTATGCTGATGTCTATCACTTCCACGGGCTCAAGGCGCTGCACCTCGCCCGCTAGAACCGTCAGACCGGCAGGATTGTCGTCGCCTTGATCTCTTCCATGCTCAACAGCGCGGTCACGTTGTAAATCCGCACCTCGGAAATCAGGGCCTGATAAAACGTGTCATAGGCCCGCGCATTCTTGACCCGCACCTTCAGGATATAGTCAATGTCGCCCGCCAACCGATGCGCTTCCAGCACCTCGGGACGTTCGCGCAGCGCTTTCAGGAACTTGCGCTGCCAGTCCGCCTCATGCTCGCTGGTGCGGATCAACACGAAGAAACAGGCCTCAAGACCCAGCGCCTCGGGGTCCAGAATGGCGGTCTGCCGCGTGATGACGCCCGCCTCCTTCATCCGGCGAATGCGGTTCCAGACCGGGGTTTTGGAAGACCCCACCTTGCGCGCGATCTCATCCAGCGACTGCTCGGCATCGGCCTGCAGTTCCGCAAGGATTTTCCTGTCCATCTCGTCCAGCCGGACCGCCATTCGCCAATTCCCCCGTTTCGCGGAAACACGTTCCACACTGCGCCAGTATCGGAACAATCGTTCTTATCTGCAAGGGTGGCTGGCCCGAAACCGGGAAAATATCCTATATTCCAGACAGCCAAACCGGGATCGCCAGCATGACCGACCTGCCCCATTTCGCCCCTACCCCTGTTGCCGTCACCTTTGTGGGTGCCGGCCCCGGCGCGGCCGCGCATCTGACACTGGGCGCTTTCCGCGCCCTGCAACAGGCAGATGTGGTGATCCATGACCGTCTGGTCGGCGATGAGGTGATGGCCCTGATCCCGCCGCATGTCACCCGCATCGACGTGGGCAAAGAAGGGTTTGGCCCCACCACCGCCCAGACCACGATCAACGCAACTCTCGTGGCTCAGGCCATGACAGGGGCGCGCATTGTCCGGCTCAAGGGCGGTGATTGCGGCATCTTTGGCCGTCTGGACGAAGAGATGGACGCGCTGGAAGCGGCGGGCCTGTCCTTCGCCATCCTGCCCGGCCTGACCTCTGCCGCCGTCGCGGCGGCCAATATCGGCCAGAGCCTGACGAAGCGTGGCCGCAACGGCGCGCTGCGCATCGTGACCGGGCATGACATGGAAGGTTTCGCCGAACAGGACTGGCGCGGCATGGCCCGCGCGGGTGAGGTTGCGGCGATCTACATGGGCAAGAAATCCAGCCGCTTTATCCAAGGCCGCCTGATGATGCACGGCGCCGCCCCGGAAACCCCCGTGGCTATCGTGGAAAACGTCTCGCGCACCAATCAACGCGTGATCGCCGCCACCCTTGCCACCCTGCCCGACGCTGTGGCGCAAGTCGCAGGCCCTGCCGTGCTGCTTTACGGCCTCGAACCCCGCCGCATCCGTGCGGCCCTGCCCGCACTGACGTCAGAATTGAAGGAAGCCACCGCATGAGCCGCCGCTTCACGCCCAAAATCGTCACCGCCAACCGCCTGCGCGAAGGCGATGTGGTCTACTTGACCGCCGATGACCGTTGGTCGCCGTTCCACCATGAGGCGGAATTGATCGAGGATGAGGCCCATGCCCAGATGCGCCTACTTCACGCCGCCGCGCAAAAGCTGATCGTCGTCGGCGCTTACCTCGCCGATGCCAAGCTCGGCCCGAACGGACCGGAACCCACCCATTTCCGCGAAGAATTCCGCACCCGTGGCCCGTCGAACTATAACCACGGCAAACAAGCCGACTACGCGAACTGAGGCAGCCAGAATGTACAGCTATTCCGAATTCGATGAAGCCTTCGTCCGCGAACGTGTCGCCCAGTTCACCCAGCAGGTGGAACGCCGCCTTGACGGGTCGCTGACCGAGGAAGAATTCCGCCCGCTGCGCCTGATGAACGGGCTGTACCTGCAACTGCACGCCTACATGCTGCGGGTGGCCATTCCCTATGGCACGATCAACCCGAACCAGATGCGCCAGCTGGCCCATATCGCCCAGACCTGGGACAAGGGCTATGGCCACTTCACCACCCGCCAGAACATTCAGTTCAACTGGCCGAAACTGGAAGACGTGCCTGCCATGCTTCAGGCGCTTGCCGATGTGGGGATGCACGCCATCCAGACATCTGGCAACTGCGTGCGCAACGTGACCGCCGATCATTTCGCCGGCGCTGCGGCGGATGAAATCGAAGACCCCCGCCCCGTGGCAGAACTGCTGCGCCAGTGGTCGACCGACCACCCGGAGTTTCAATTCCTGCCCCGCAAGTTCAAGATCGCCATCACCGGTTCCCCGAATGACCGTGCGGTCACCCGCGCCCACGACATCGGCCTGCGCATGGTCCGCAACGCGGCGGGCGAGCCGGGGTTCGAGGTGATGGTCGGCGGCGGTCTTGGCCGCACGCCCATGATCGCCCACACGGTGCGGGACTTCCTGCCCAAGGCCGACCTGCTGCCCTATGTGGAGGCGGTCCTCAGCGTCTACAACACGCTCGGCCGTCGCGACAACAAGTACAAGGCACGCATCAAGATCACCGTGCATGAAACCGGCGCGGCCGAAATCACCCGCATGATCGAAGAACGGTTCACGGAGTTGCGCCCCCTCTTCGGCGGCAATGACCAGAAACTGCTGGCCGAGATTGAAGAGGCATTCGCCCCCCCGGCCTTCCGCAACGCGCCGGTCGATGCCTATGATGCCTTCTACAGCGCCGACCCGGCCTTCCGCGCCTGGGCCGACACGAACCTCGCTGCGCATCGCAATGCGCAATACGCCATCGTCACCATCAGCCTCAAGGCCCATGGCGAAACACCCGGTGACGCGACCGCCGATCAGATGCGCCTGATCGCCGATCTGGCCGAAACCTATGGCCATTCGGAAATCCGCATCAGCCACGAACAGAATGTCATCCTGCCGCATGTCCACAAATCCGACCTGCCGGCCCTGCATGCCCAACTGGTCAAGGCGGGCCTTGGCACGGCCAATGTCGGCCTGATCTCGGATATCATCGCCTGCCCCGGCATGGATTACTGCGCGCTGGCCACCGCCCGGTCGATCCCCGTTGCGCAGCAAATCGCGACGCGGTTTGATGAGCTGAAGCTGGAACACGATATCGGGCCGCTGAAGATCAAGATCTCGGGCTGCATCAACGCCTGCGGCCATCACCATGTGGGCCATATCGGCATTCTGGGCCTCGATCGCGCGGGGGTGGAAAACTACCAGATCACTCTGGGCGGCGACGGCACCGAAACCGCGGTGATCGGTGAAAAGACCGGACCGGGCTTTGCCTATGATGACATCGTCCCCGCCATTGAACGCATCGTGCGCGCCTATCTGGCGTTGCGCGAAGCCCCGGGCGAGACCTTCCTCGACGCCTTCCGCCGTGTCGGGATCGCGCCCTTCAAGGCCGCGCTTTACGATCAGGAAGGCGAACAGGATGCCGCGTGACACCAGCCTTACCCAAGGCCTGCATCAGGGCAGCGTCGCAGACCGCGTCGCCACCCTGAACGCCCGCTACAAACACCACGGCGCGACCGCGGTGCTGGAACACGCACTCAAGGACGCAGACCTTGGCCGCGTGGCGCTGGTGTCGTCCTTCGGGGCGGAATCGGTGGTTCTTCTGCACCTCGTCTCCGTCATTGCGCCGGAGACCCCGGTGCTGTTCATCGACACGCGCATGCTGTTTCAGGAAACTCTGGATTATCAACGCGAACTGGCCGAAAAGCTGGCGCTTTGCGATATCCGCACCATCCGCGCCAACCCCGCCCGCGTGAATTTCGAAGATCCCGATGGAACGCTCCACCAGTTCAACACTGATGCCTGCTGCGGCGTGCGCAAGGTGGAACCGCTGGAGCGCGCGCTTGCGCAATTCGACGGCTGGATCACCGGACGCAAACGCTATCAGGGCAGCACTCGGCAAGAGGTCGACTTCTTCGAAGCCGAAGGCGACACGCGTATCAAGGTCAACCCGCTCGCCCATTGGGGCCGCGAGGATCTTGAGGAATACATGGTCGAAAACCGCCTGCCCCGGCATCCACTGGTGGCCAAAGGCTATCCGTCCATCGGCTGCGCCCCCTGCACCAGCCCGGTGAAACCCGGCGAAGATCCCCGTTCGGGCCGCTGGCGCGGCAGCGAGAAAACCGAATGCGGCATACATTTCATCGACGGCAAGCCCGTCCGCACCGTCAAGGAGAACGCGGCATGACCGTGATCGTCACCGATACCGGCTTTGCCGCCGAGGATTGGAATGCCCCCTTCGTCACTCTGGCCGATCTGCCCGCACATCAGGGCGCGGTGGATCTGTCCAACACCGACGACCCCGAGGCGCTGCGCCCCCATCTGGCCGATCTTGGCCTGATCCGCGTGGCCTTCCCCGCCTTCAACGATGGCAGGGCGTTCACCATCGCCCGCCGCCTGCGGATGATGGGCTACACGGGCCGCCTGCGCGCCCAAGGCCATGTGATCGCCGATCAATACGCCATGGCCCGCCGCGTGGGGTTCGATGAGGTGGAAATCAGCGACGACCTCGCCACCCGCCAACCCGCCGAACAATGGGCCTTCCGCGCCGATTGGCAGGCCCATCACTATCAGGCCCGCCTGCGCGCCTGACCCCGCCCTTCGCCCCGCGACAGACCGCGCCCTTTTCCCG
The DNA here is from genome assembly GCA_022843025.1 of Paracoccaceae bacterium. Taxonomy (GTDB): domain Bacteria; phylum Pseudomonadota; class Alphaproteobacteria; order Rhodobacterales; family Rhodobacteraceae; genus Paragemmobacter. The sequence goes on from JALHOL010000006.1 coordinate 314,064, forward strand.
GCGCGCGCCTTCCGCTATTGCCCGAACAGCCGATGACCGAACAGAGTGCCATGATGGACGCCCCCAACACCGCGACAGCCGCCAAGCCGCACCTTCCCGATGCCCAGACGGTGACACAGGTCACCCACTGGACCGACCGGCTGTTCTCGTTCCGCGTCAGCCGCCCGCGTTCATTGCGCTTCCGCTCGGGTGAGTTTGTGATGATCGGCCTGATGGGCGATAACGGCAAACCGCTTCTGCGCGCCTATTCCATCGCCTCCCCTGCCTGGGATGAGGAGTTGGAGTTCTACTCCATCAAGGTTCCCGATGGCCCCCTCACCTCGAAGCTTCAGCACATCCAGCCGGGGGATGAGATCATCCTTCGCCCCAAACCTGTGGGCACCCTCGTGCATGATGCGCTGCTGCCCGGCAAACGGCTGTGGTTCCTTGCCACCGGCACCGGCCTTGCGCCCTTCGCCTCGCTCATGCGCGAACCCGAGACGTATGAGAAATACGATCAGGTCATCATGATGCACACCTGCCGTGAAGTGGCCGAACTGGAATACGGCCGCCAATTGGTGGAAAGCCTCAAGGATGATCCGCTGATCGGCGAATTGGTGGGCGACAAGCTTCTTTACTACCCCACCACCACGCGTGAGTCGTTCCATCACATGGGCCGCGTCACCGACAACCTCACCTCCGGCAAGGTCTTTGCCGATCTGGGCTTGCCGCCCATGAACCGGGATGAGGATCGCGCCATGGTCTGCGGCAGCCTTGCCTTCAACATCGACGTGAAGAAGATCCTCGAAGATTTCGGCCTGACCGAAGGCGCGAATTCCGATCCGCAGCAATTCGTGGTCGAAAAGGCCTTTGTCGGCGACGGGATCTGATCCTTCGCCTTCTCCAAAGCAAAAGGCCGCGCCGGTCACCCCGCGCGGCCTTTTCCATTTCACCTTGGCTCAAATACCCAAAGAACAGCCCCGCAAAGTGCAGGGTCGGGCAAGGGCGTCAACCGCCCCCGCCCGATGCGCAGGGTCAAAGACCCAGCGCCGCCTTCACTTGGTCAATCGCCGGCTGCACCAGCGCAGGGCTTGCCGCTGCCGCTTCTACAGCCGATTTCAGCGTGGTCTTGGTGGTGGCATCCAGCTGCGACGCGTCGATCAGCGCCGAAATGCGCGCCGGATCAAAGTTCGCCGGGTCCAGTGCGGCGGCAGCTTCCGCCTGCACATCGGCCGCGCCTTCGGTCACGGCATCCGCAACTGCACCGGCACCTTCGGTCACGGCTTCGGCCGCACCTGTCGCGGCTTCACCCACTGCTTCAGCCGCGCCTTCGGCGGCTTCGGTCACAGCCTGGGCTGCAGCAGCGGCGGCGGCTTCTGCCTCGGCAGCGGCGGCAGCAGCGGCTTCCGCCTCTGCGGCAGCGGCGGCTTCAGCTTCTGCTGCGGCGGCAGCGGCCGCTTCCTCGGCGGCCTGCGCTGCGGCGGCGGCTTCTGCTGCTGCGCGCTGAGCCGGAACATAGCTGAACTGGTAATAGCCAAGCCCAGCCAGAATGACGACCGCAAGGCCAATCAGGACATTTCTGTTCATCGTCTGTCTCCCATTGCCGGAGCCTACTCCGGTTGTAGCGCCCATATGGACCCTTCGACATCGAATTTGAACCCCCCTTGGCCGGACCGTGGCTCGATCCTGCCGCTTTCCCTGCCCCGTGCCCCCCGCTTTGGCCTTGCGCACCAAGCGATTCCCGTTGAAACAGCGCCCACTGCCGATTAGATTGCGCGCGCAGACCGAAACCGCAGAAGGACCACCACCATAGCCCGCAGACCCCACAATGCCCCTCCGCAGCGCGAGACGGGCCCCCGCGTGAACGACCGCATCCGTTCGCCCGAAATCCGCCTGATCGGCGCCGATGGCGAAAACATCGGGGTGGTCACACCCGCCCGCGCCATGCAGATGGCCGAAGAGGCAGGCCTCGATCTGGTCGAGATCAGCCCGAATGCGGAACCGCCGGTCTGCAAGATCATGGACTTCGGCAAGTTCAAATACGAACAGCAAAAGCGCGAGGCCGAGGCCCGCAAGAAGCAGAAGATCATCGAGATCAAGGAAATCAAGTTCCGCCCGGGAACCGATACCCACGATTACGAAGTCAAGATGCGCTCGGTGCTGAAGTTCCTTGAAGAGGGCGACAAGGTGAAGGTCACCCTGCGTTTCCGGGGCCGCGAAATGGCGCACCAGGATCTGGGTCTTGAACTTCTCAACCGCGTTGCTGCCGATGTGGGCGACAATGGCAAGGTTGAATCCATGCCCCGCCTCGAAGGCCGGCAGATGGTTATGATGATCGGCCCGAAGTAAATCTTCGGCCAAGGCGGAACGAGGGGCGCGTCACCGACGCGCCCTTTTCATTTGGGCAAGCCGCAAGCCCGCTGCGCAACGCCCCGATTTTTCGCAGAAAAATCGCCCGGTCGCGCCGCTCAATCCGGCTCGCGCAATTGCGGGCGCAGCGGGATTTCCTTCAGCAACCCGCCCACGCCCATCGCCGCGATATCCGCATCGCTGACCGTCAACCCACAGGCATAGCGCTCCAGCACCCAATCCGCCCCGTTCAGCGCGGGCGACCGCGCGCAGCCGGGCAGGCCGATCACAGGCCGCCCGCCTTGCCGGCCATGAAACAGCAGGTTGCCCGGATCGACCGGCATCCCGAAGCGGAAGACTTCACCCCCCGCCGCCCGCACCGCCTGCGGGGCAGTATCCATCAGATCCGATGTCGCCGACCCAGTCAGGATCAGCGCGATGTCGCCCGGCAAACCGCGCAGCGCCTGCGCGATGGCGGCTTCGTCATGCGCCACCGTCTCCACCGCAGCCAACCGCATCCCCAGCGCGCGCAGCCGCCCTTCGATCGACCGCCGCCCTTTGGCCGCCAGCTTTGCCTCCAGCCCCGGCGCGTCGGTCAGCACCAACCCGGCATCGCGCAGTACCACGGGCCGCACGCGGATCGCCGCCCGCGTCGCTGCGCAGGCCGCCGCCAAGGCCGCCTCCTCCACCCCATAGGCGATGATCTTGACGGTCCCCACCAGCGTGCCTGCTGTTACCCGATGAAACGGCGTCAACGTCGCCAGCGTGATCGCCGGGTGGATCAGGTTCATCCGATGGATCGCCGCCGCGTCCAACTCCACGATCCCCGGCCCCGTTGCGTTCAGGTTCACCCGGCCCGTGAAGGCCGCACTCGGCCGCAACCCCTGCCCCACCGGGTCCGGCACCAGCGCCGCCGCAAGGCGTGCGGCTGCCGCGTCCTCGCCCACATCGCCCGCCTCCATCCGCGCCACGGTCACAAGAGCCAGCCCCGCCGCCCGCAGCGCCGCAATCTCCGCCGCGCCCAGTACAACGCCCTTGCGCAGCCGCCCGCCCGGCACCGCTTCGGAATGCGCCAACACCGCCCCCTCTGCCGCCTCCAGCGCCACCTCGCCAAAGAACATGGCTACCCCTTCCGCAGCCGCGTGGTCATCTGTGCCATCACCGATACGGCAATTTCCGCCGGGCTTTTCGCCCCGATATCCAGCCCCACCGGCGCATGGATGCGCGCAATCTCAGCGTCCGAGAACCCCGCCGTCGCCAACCGTTCCACCCGTTTGGCATGCGTCCGCGTCGACCCCAGACAACCAAGGTAGAAGACTTCCGATCGCAACGCGACGCGGATCGCCGGATCGTCCAGCTTGCTGTCATGCGTCAGGGTGACAATCGCCGTGCGCGCATCAGGGGCCAGCGCCTCCAACGCCTCATCCGGCCAATCCTCGACGATCCGTTCCCCCGGAAACCGCGCCGCCGATCCAAAGGCAGACCGGGGGTCGATCACCGTGCAGTCATAGCCACAGATGCGCGCCACCTGCAAAAGCGCCTGCGCGATATGCACCGCCCCCACCACGATCAGGCGCAGGGGCGGGTTGTGGATGGCGATGAACCGCCCGTCCTCTTCCATCCCCGAACTGTCCGCGCGAAAGCGCGCATCCACCGCCGCCTCATCGCCGGGCCGGATCAGCGCGCGCGTCCACCCCTCGGTCTGCACGGCCACGGCAACCGCTTGCCGCGCCGCCCGTGCCGCAACCAGCCCCTCCAGCACCACCTCGGGCAGCGCCTCCGCCCCTTCGCCGATAGGCTCCACCAGCACCCGGATTGTGCCGCCACAGGCCAGCCCCACGGCAAAGGCCGTCTCGTCGCTGACGCCAAAGGTCATCACCCGCGACTTGCGGTCCGCCAGTGCCTCCATCGCCTCGGTCACCACCGCACCTTCGACGCAGCCGCCCGATACCGACCCCATGATCTCGCCCGCGCCGGAAATCGCCAATTGGCTGCCCGCCTGTCGCGGGGCCGATCCCCAGGTTTCGATCACCGTGGCCAGCACCGCCCCACGCCCGTCGCGGTGCCAAGCAAGGGCGATCTCCGGGATGCTGTCATGTTCGCTGCGCGCGCTCTGTTCGGTCATCGGCCCCTCCATCGGTGCCGATCATGCGCTGCCCGCGCCGCCCGCGCCACTGGCAAAAGGTGCCGAGGGCAGGCTTCAGGGCCGCAGGGCCGCCCGCAGGTCCTGCCCCATCGACGGCTGCGCCCAGTTGCCCTGATCGGCGGCGATTTCCGGCATGCCCCGCTCTACGGAAGCAACGCCTTCACAGGGCAGGTTTTCCGCCATCAGCAGACAGGGGCTGCGGGTCACCACCGCATGATAGCTGACCGGCCGCGCCGACAGGTCAATCTGCGCCAGTTGCGGGGCAAGGCTTGCCGCCGTCACCATCACCCCCGGCCTGCCTGGATGCACCATCATCCGGTTCTGCTGGGTCAGATAAAGGTCGCGGCGTGGCTTGCCGGGGCCAAAGGCGTTGGCCGCGATAACGACAGGATGGCGCGGATCGGCGGCCCATCCCGGTTCTGGGCGCATGTCCCAACTTCCCTGCCACAGCACGAAATGCGGCCGCCCGTCCGGGTCCAGCACGGCTTCGCCGGGTTCGATCTCCTCAACGGGTGTCGGGCCATCAGCGGTCAGCAATCGCGTGCCGCGCCGGAACCCCCGCACAGGGCTGGGGGCGGGCTGACCAAAGGGAAAAAGGGGCGGGACAGGATCCATGCAGGGCATAACGACCGGATCGCTGGAATGTATAGGTCGCGCCCCGCAACGCCTTCCTAGCCGGATCTCACACTACGCTTCGAACGAAAAAAGGGCCGTGGGTCATCACACCCACGGCCCCCTATCACGATCCGGCTGATCCTGTTACTGGATCTGCGCGCTGCGCAGTAGCGGGGTGATCACCCGCACCGCCACGCGGCGGTTCTGCCGTTCAGCCTCTGCCGTCTTGATCCGCAGGTCCGATTCGCCATAGCCCTGCACGACAATGTTTTCCGGCGGAACATCGAAGTATTCCGTCAGCGCCAGAGCCACGCTTTCCGCCCGCCGATCCGACAACGTCAGGTTCAACTGCGCAGGTCCGACAGCATCGGTGTGACCCTCGATCAGGAAGATCTCGTTCGGGTTCTCATCGATCATCGACTGCATGAACCGCCCGAGCGAGGCCAGCGATTCCGCCTGCCCTGCCTTGATCGCCGCCGAGCCGCTGTCGAAGGTGATCGTGTTCACGTCCACCGTCGCGGCCAACTGGCGCACCTGCGGGATATCGCGGATCTGGCGCAGGCTAAAGCTGCGACCCACTTCCTTGGTATCCAGTGCCGCCATACGGGCACGCAGCAGGGCGTCTTCCTCAGATGTCGACAGGCTGATCACCCGGCCACGCGGTGCGGGCAGCGTCGCCACGTCGATCCGCTCTTCCGGATAGAGGTCGTCGATCAGCACGATCTCGCGGCCCAACTCATCATAGGTGGCCCGGCGCAGCACACGGCCGGTCGCATCGCGGATGGTCACGATCTGCGTGCCGTCCCCGCGCTCCACGATCGTGCGGGTCGATCCGTCACGGAAACTTTCGGTCCGCACATTCGAACCCGGACGGCGCAGCAGGGTGTCGTCATCACGGTACAGGTAATAGTCGCCATTCCCGCGCTGCACGACAACGCGGTCACCGGTGTTGGACACAACCTGATCGCGGTTGGCGTTGATGATCGCCCCCACGGCCAGCGCGCCCAGCGCAACAAGGCCAAACTTCTGCAAATCGGTCAGACCGTTGTCATCATTCGATGCCGCCGCCGCCGCTGCCAGATTGGCCGATGCCGGGGCCGCAAAATCCTCGGCCGAGGTGCGGGTGGTTTCCGCCGTGATTTCCTGAACGATCACATCGGTTGCATCCGGCGCTTCGGTGATGACGACAGGCTCACCCTCGGTCACCACGACCGGAGCCAGCGCCGCTGCTTCCCCCAAGGCCGCCGGGTCCACACCTTCAGGCGTCGCCAGCAATTCGCTCAGGGTTTCGACGGCCGTATCGGTCGGTGCTTCGGGTGCCGACGGATCAACCAGAATGGCGGGATCGGTCACCGCTTCGACAACCGCCTCGGCAGGCACGTCCGCAAGCGGTTCCTCGGTCGCGGCTTCTTCGGTCACAACGCCTTCAACCGGGGCTTCTTCCGTCACGGCTTCATCTGTCACGACACCTTCAACCGGCGCTTCTTCGGTCACGGCTTCGTCCGTCACCACACCCTCGACAGGCGCTTCTTCGGTCACGGCTTCATCCGTCACCACACCCTCAACCGGGGCTTCTTCGGTCACGGCCTCTTCAGCCGCTGCTGCTGCTTCAGCTTCAGCTTCTGCTGCTGCTTCGGCTTCGACAGCTGCTGCAGCCGCCGCCTCTGCTTCGGCTTGTGCTGCCGCTTCCGCCTCTGCTGCTGCGGCCGCATCGGCTTCGGCCTTCGCCGCTGCGGCATCGGCCTCAGCCTGCGCTGCCGCTGCCGCTTCTGCTTCTGCCGCCGCTGCGGCATCCGCTTCTGCCTGCGCTGCTGCGGCTGCCGCTGCCTCGGCTTCAGCCTGCGCTGCCGCTTCGGCTTCTGCGGCTGCGGCGGCTTCTGCCTCTGCCTGGGCCGCAACTTCCGCCTCTGCGGCGGCGGCTGCCTCGGCTTCCTGCTGTGCGGCGATGGCTGCTGCGGCCGCCGCTTCCGCTTCGGCCTGTGCGGCCGCTTCAGCTTCTGCTGCTGCGGCGGCCTCTGCGGCCGCGGCGGCTTCTGCTTCTGCTGCTGCGGCAGCCTCGGCCTCTGCGGCGGCGGCTGCTTCGGCTGCCAGTTGCTCCATCACTGCATTCAGATCGCAGGGCACTTCTCCCCCGGCCTGACACAGAATGGTGCCATCCTCCGCGACGATACTGCCATCCTCGGTCATGGTCTGGGCCATCAGGGGCAGCGGGCCGATCTGCATCAGCGCCACCGACAGGGCCGTGGTCGAGATCAAAAGCCTTCTCATCCGAATATCCTTCCAATTGATGCACCCTGCGTATGGGCGCAGCTTGGCCCAGATGACTGTCTTTGGCGCTGATATGCGATATCATGGATGCCGAATTACCTATCAATCGGCAGTCAGCCGCCTAATCCGCGCCCATCATGGCCAGAAGGCGCGCCTTTTCCCCTGAATCCCGCGCCTCGGAAATCGCCTGCCCCAAAGCCTCAAGCGAGGCGATGGAATGGCCTGCGCGGAAACTGTCCACATGCGGCAGCATCGCGCGGATGCCGCTGGCCTTTGGCGCGAAACCCTCCCACCGAAGCAAGGGGTTCAGCCAGATCAGACGACGGCAGGACAAATGCAGCCGCTCCATTTCCGCCGCCAGCGCGCCAGTGTCATCGCGGTCCAGCCCGTCGGTGATCAAAAGAACCACCGCCCCCTGCCCCAGTACCCGGCGCGACCAGTCGCGATTGAACCCGCGCAGGCAGGTGCCGATCCGCGTGCCACCCGACCAATCCTGCGCCTCGGCCCCCGCCGCCTTGAGCGCGGCATCGACATCGCGATTCTTCAGATGCCGGGTGATGTTGGTCAGCCGCGTGCCAAAGGTGAAGGCATGCACCTTGGCCCAGCCCTGCCCTTTGCGGTTGGCAACCGCGTGCACGAAATGCAGCACCAGCCGCGAATACTGGCTCATCGACCCGGAAATGTCGCACAGCACCACCAGATTGGGCCAGCGCATCCCCGGTGATTTCGTCGAAAGGCGCGTCACCTCGCCCCCCTGCCGCAGCGCCGCGCGCAGGGTGCGCCGCCCGTCGATCCGCCGCCCGGCCAGATCGCCCACCATCCGCCGCGTCAGCAAGGGCCGCACGGGCAGCGCAAGGCGGGACAGCATCCGTTTAGCCTCGGCCACTTCGGCCAGGCTCATCTGTTCGAAATCCAGCGTCTTGAGCCGCTCCTCATGCGACATGGTCGCCGATGCGTCGATATCGACCCGGTCCTCGCCCTCTGGCGCGTCCGGGTTGCGGGCGGGCATGTCGATGCCCTTGCCATCCAACAGCGCCTCTGCCGCGCGCTTTTCCGCGGCGTCGGCAAGACGGTCCTCCTGCACCCCACGCACGGCGGGCAGCAGCAGCGTCATCATCTGTTCCAGAAACTGCGGATCGCGCCAGTATAGGCGGAACACCTGATCATAGACCGCCCGCTGTTCCGGGCGGCTGACGAAACAAGCATGCAGCGTCCAGTAGAAATCAACCCGTTCGGTGAACCCCGCCACCTCGACCGCGCGGATCGCATCGATCACCCGCCCCGGCCCGATGGGCAACCCCGCCCGGCGCAGGGCGCGGGCAAAATGCGCGATGTTATGCGACAGCTTGCCCTCATCGGGCAGTGTCAGTTCGGGCAGCGTCATGCCCGGCCCCGGCCGCGACGGAGGGCTGTCTGCCCCCCGCCCCCCCCGAGGATATTTTTCCAGAGAAGACGCCGCAAAAGCCCGGTCATGCAAAAACCAACCCCTGCCGCACCTCATCCAAAAGCTTCTTCGCCTCTGACCCCTGAATTTTCTGGATATCGTCCTGATACTTGAGGATTGCGCCCAGCGTATCGGCAATCACCTCGGGCGACAGCTGGATCACATCCAGCGCCAGCAGGCATTTCGCCCAGTCGATGGTTTCCGCCACACCGGGCTTCTTGAACAGATCCTCGGACCGGAGCCGCTGAACAAAAGCCACGACCTCGCGGCTCAGCCTGTCCTGCGCCTCAGGGGCGCGAGCTTGCAGGATTTCCAGTTCGCGCTCGAATCCCGGATAGTCGACCCAATGATAGAGACACCGCCGCTTCAGCGCATCATGCACCTCGCGCGTGCGGTTCGAGGTCAGGATCACGATCGGCGGTTCGGGTGCGGTGATGGTGCCCAATTCGGGGATCGTCACCTGAAAATCCGACAGCGCCTCCAGCAGAAACGCCTCGAACGGTTCATCGCTGCGGTCAAGTTCATCGATCAACAGGATCGGCGCGCCCCCGGCCTGCGGGCGCATGGCGGCCAAGAGCGGGCGTTCGATCAGATACTCTTCGGTGAACAGTTCCGCCTTCAGCGCGTCCCGGTCCGCGCCACCCCCAGCCTCGGCGGTGCGAATGGCGATCATCTGCGCGGCAAAGTTCCATTCATAGACGGCAGATGCCGCATCCATCCCCTCATGGCATTGCAGCCGGATCAGCCGCCGCCCCAGCGCCGCCGCCAGCACCTTAGCAATCTCGGTCTTGCCCACGCCTGCCTCGCCCTCCAGAAACAGGGGCCGACCCAGCTTGAGCGACAAGAACACCACCGTGGCCAGCGCGCGCGAGGCGATATAGCCTTCGCCCGCCAGCAGGGTCTGGACCGCATCGATGGATCTGGGCAAGTCGTGCACCGGGTTCTCCTTCCCTGCTTTGGCAAGCCATGCTTGGGCCTGCCCCGGACAAGGGTCAAGCCGCCAAAGCCCCGCATGCGACCAATGGAGGGGGGCGGGAGAGGATGGCGTTCCCATCCCCCCACCCGCCATGCTATCGCTTGATCCATGCGTGTGCTTGCCATCCTGACCGTGCGAAATGAGGGCAGTTTCCTTCTGGAATGGCTGGCCCATCACCGTGCCTGCGGGATCACCGACATCCTCGCCTTTTCCAACGATTGCACCGATGGCACGGATCTGATGCTGGACCGGTTGGCGCAAATGGGATGGCTGACCCATGTCCGGAACGATGGCCCGCATGAAAAGGGGCCGCAATGGCACGCGCTCAAGATCGCGGCGCAGCACCCGCTGACGCAGGCGGCGGACTGGATCCTTGTCCTCGACATTGATGAATTCGTGAACATCCATGTGGGCAACCGCACCTTGCCTGCGCTGATCGCCACCCTGCCAGAGGCGGATGCCATCACCCTGACATGGCGTATGTTCGGCAATGCGGGCGTCGTCCACCTGACCGATGCGCCGGTGACCGAAACCTTCACCCGTGCTGCGCCGGACCCGCTGGATTGGCCCTGGCGCGCGGTGATGTTCAAGACGCTCTACCGCAATGATGGCCGCTTCGGCCAACCCGGCGTCCACCGCCCAAAGGGCCAGGTGACCGACCGCCAGCGCTGGTTCGACAGCGCCGGTCGCCCCCTGCCGGGCGGGCCGCCACGCATCTTCTCGGCCCTTGGCCAGCCGCACTATACCCTTGCCCAGCTCAACCACTATGCGCTTGGCTCGATGGAGGGGTATCTGGTCAAGGCAGACCGTGGCCGCGCCAACCGCGACGCTTCCGGCTTCGATCTGGGGTATTGGGTCGATCGCAACCTTTGCGACGCCGAGGATCGGTCGATCCACGCGCTCGACAGCCGGGCCCTGCGCGCCGAACTGATGGCAGATCCTGTTCTTGCCCGCCTGCACGCGGCCGCCCATGATTGGCGCCGCGCGCGCTTTCTGGACCTGATGCGCGATGAAGCCTGGCGCGCATTGTTCGGGCGGCTGCTGATGACCCCGCCCACCCGTCACCTGACCGCCGAACAGGCCCGCCTCATCTGGACCCACGCCTTGCCCGGCGCTTGACCCGCCGGATCGCGACAATCCGCGCAGTCCGCCACCGAACGGCTTTCCAAATGCCCCGTTCCGCGCCAGTCATGCCACAAACTTGCCGTTTGCCTTGGGTAAAATAGAACGCAAGATATGAGGCCCGAGTCCGGGACACGCCCGCGACCGATCCGAGCAGAAAAGGCAAACGCCGATGAACGACCGCGCCGAGGGCGATCTGTCAGACATGGACCGTGACGATGCGGGCGCAGGCGAAGCCCCTGCGTTACAAGCCGTGCTGGACCGTGACCAATGGTTCGCGCGGATTGATGAGCTTTGCGCGGAAGAGGGATATTTCGAACCCCTGGGCAGCAAGCATTGGGCCTATTTCCACGATGACGGCCCGATTCTGCTGGTGTCTTTCGAATCGCTCGACCGCATCCTTGCGCGAAAGGGGCAGATGCCCTTTGGCCATGATGTGGCCATGGCAAATGGCTGGTCGCATCTGACGGTGATTTGCGATGGCGAGACGTGGTTCCGCGATCCTGCCGTCTGGGGCTATTTCGACCGGCTGGTGGATGAGGCCTTTTTCGAAGATTTCGACCGTGTCCTGTTCTACGGCGCGGGGGCGGCGGGCTATGCCGCCTGCGCCTATTGCGTCTGCGCGCCGGGGGCCACCGTTCTGGCTATCAGCCCGCGCGCCACGCTTGATCCGGCTGTTGCGGGCTGGGATCATCGCGCCGTCAAGCTGCGCCGGCTCGATTTCTCCAGCCGCTATGGCTATGCCCCGGACATGACCGAAGGCGCGTCGCGCGTCTTTGTGATCTACGATCCGCAGATGCCGGAAAACGCCATGCATGCGGCCCTGTTCCGCGCGGATTGGGTCACGCCTCTGCCCGCGCGCCATTTCGGCGAGACGATCGAATCGGTCGTCGAACAGGCCGATCTGCTGCCGCAACTTCTGACCGCTGCCTGCGAGGCGCGGCTTGATCCGGTCAGCTTCGCCCGCCTCTGGCGTTTCCGCCGCCGCTTTGCCCCCTATCTGCGCGGCCTCTTGCGCAAGGCCGATCTGGCCCAGCGCCCGCTTCTGGCACTTATGATTTGCCGTTCGGTCGTGCAGCGCATGGGTGCGCCACGCTATCGCCGCCGGATGCACGAGCTTGAAGCCCGCCTTGGCCTGCCTTCCACCTCAACGTCGGGCGATGGCAACAGCGACATTGACACCCCCGGAAGCAGCACCGACGAAACCCGCAGCTGAGGCAGGGACAGGGCTCACATCCGGGCCGGTCTGCACCATTCTTTGCTGGAAAGCACGGGCCAGTTGCGCTAGGCGCAAGACATGACCCAGAGCCTTACCATCCGTCGTCCTGATGACTGGCACCTGCATCTGCGCGACGGCGCGATGCTGCAAGGCGTGCTGCCCGAAAGTGCGCGCCATTTCGCCCGCGCGATCATCATGCCCAACCTTGTGCCGCCGGTTGTGACCGGCGATCAGGCCGCCGCTTACCGCGACCGCATCCTTGCCGCCCTACCCGACGGCATGGTGTTCGAGCCGCTGATGACGCTCTACCTGACCGAAACAACCGACCCCGCCGATGTGGTCGCCGCCCATGCCTCTGGCTTGGTCAAGGCGGTCAAGCTGTACCCCGCCGGGGCAACCACCAACTCCCATGGGGGCGTGCGCGACCTGTCCAAGGTCACGGCCGTCTTGGAAAAGATGGCCGAAATCGGCCTGCCGCTCTGCGTGCATGGCGAGGTGACAACGCCCGAAGTCGACATTTTCGACCGCGAAGCCGTCTTCATCGACACCGTCCTCGATCCCCTGCGCCGCCGCATCCCCGGCCTGCGCGTGGTGATGGAACACATCACCACCGAGGAAGGCGTCGCCTATGCCCGGTCAGGCGGCGAAACGCTGGGGGCCACGATCACCACGCATCACCTGATCCTCAACCGCAACCACATCCTCGTGGGCGGGATCAAACCACATTACTACTGCCTGCCCGTGGCCAAGCGCGAAAAGCACCGCCTCGCCCTGCGGGCCGCCGCGACCAGCGGCGAAGGGCGGTTCTTCCTCGGCACCGACTCTGCCCCGCATGTCGACGCGCTCAAGGAACATGCCTGCGGCTGCGCCGGGTGCTTTACGGCAACCAACACGATGCAGCTTCTTGCCCATGTGTTCGAGGAAGAGGCGGCCCTTGACCGGCTGGAGGCGTTCAGCAGCCTGAACGGCCCCCGCTTCTATCGCCTGCCCCCGAACGAGGATCGCATCACCCTGACCAAGGGCACCGTCGCTCAATGGCCCGCCAAGATCTTCACCGAGGCAGGCCCCGTTACCGTCTTCGACCCCGGCTTCCCCGTGCATTGGCATGTCGAAGCCTGATCCACGGAAAATTTTCGCCGAAAATTTTCCGCCCCCGCCCCACGCCGAAGAATTTTCGGCGAAAATTCTTCGCCCCGTCCCGAAAATCTTTCGCCGAAAGATTTTCGGGCCTGCCGACAGGAGCCGCCCGTGATCCCCGCTGCCTTCCCCCCGAAAGACGAAATCGCCCGCCTCACCGCTCGTGCGCTGTTGGAGATCAAGGCAGTCCACTTCAACGCTGAAACGCCCTTCACGCTGGCCTCCGGCTTGCCCTCGCCCACCTATATCGATTGCCGCAAACTGATCAGCTATCCGCGCATCCGCTCCACCCTGATGGATTTTCTGACGATCACCGTCATGCGCGACGCGGGGTTCGAGGCGTTTGACAACATCGCAGGCGGCGAAACCGCAGGCATCCCCTTTGCCGCGCTGGTGGCAGAGCGCATGGCGCTGCCCATGACCTATGTTCGCAAGAAGCCCAAAGGTTACGGCCGCAACGCCCGCATCGAAGGTGCGATGACAGAGGGCCAGCGCGTGCTGCTGGTCGAAGACCTTACCACCGATGGCGGATCGAAACTGTCCTTCGTCGATGCCATCCGCGACACCGGGGCCACCTGCGCCCATACGGCGGTCATCTTCTACTATGGCATCTTCCCGGAAACGACCCAGCGCCTCGCCGATCATGGCATTGCGCTGCACCATCTGTGCACCTGGTGGGACGTGCTGGCCGAGGCCCGCGCCAGCGGCGCCTTTGATGCGGCCACGCTGGCCGAGGTCGAGGTTTTTCTCAACGACCCCCGCGCCTGGCAAGCGGCCCGACAGCAGGGATAAGTCGCAGATTCCTGTGGACAGCTTCTGTGGATGCTTTGTGCAGGACTCAGCCGATCCGGGCTTTGCCCCATGCAAAACTTGGGTCCACCCGGACAAGCGCCGCAGGATATGGTAGGTTGATCCCCCGGGGGCCGAGTCGCCCTTGGGTTATCCACAATGTTATGCCCGCCTGTTCCTGCGGGCCAAACCGGGGCAATGACGACCCCGAAAGAACACGTGCCAGAACCGATGGCAGACCCGATCCGAGGCAGACATGAACGAAATCGCAACGCTCCGTCCCTCTCTCCCCACGGCACCGCAAGCCGAGCCGGAATCCCTTCCCCAGAATGTCGAGGCTGAACAGCAGCTTCTCGGCGCGATCCTGACCAATAACGATGTCTATGACCGCATCGCCGCGCTGGTGAAGGCGGATCATTTCTTCGATCCCGTCCATCAGCGCATCTTTGAGAAGGCCGCCGCCCGCATCCAGAAGAATGCTCTCGCCTCTCCTGTCACGCTCAAGCCGTTTTTCGAAGATGACGAAGGGCTCAAGGAACTCGGTGGCCCTGCTTATCTTGTCCGCCTTGCCGGTGCCGCCATCTCGTCTTTCGCCGCCCGCGACTATGCCCAGATGATCTATGATCTGGCCGTCCGGCGCGAGTTGATCGCGCTGGGACGCGACATCGCCGCCCGTGCGGCCAAGGTCGAGGTCACCTCGGAACCCCGCGAACAGATCACCGAGGCCGAGCAAAGCCTTTACAAGCTGGGCGAACAGGGCGTATCGCAGCGCGGCTTCGTCTCCTTCCTGCGCGCCACGACCGAGGCAGTCAATTCCGCCAACGCCGCCTATCAGCGCGGCGGCGGCCTTGCGGGGATTTCCACCGGTCTTGTCGATCTGGACCGCAAACTCGGCGGCCTGCACCCATCCGACCTTCTGATCCTCGCCGGTCGCCCCTCGATGGGGAAAACCTCGCTTGCCACCAACATCGCCTTCAATATCGCCAAGGCCTATCGCCGCGGCCGCACCCATGACGGCAACGAAGGCGCGGTCGAAGGCGGCGTGGTGGGCTTCTTTTCGCTGGAAATGAGCAGCGAACAGCTTGCCGCCCGTATCCTGTCCGAGGCATCCGAAGTGCCCTCCGAACAGATCCGCCGCGGCGACATGACCGAGGTCGAATTCCGCCGCTTTGTCGAAGCCGCGAAATCGCTGGAATCCTGCCCGCTCTATATCGACGACACCCCCGCCCTTCCCATCAGCCAGGTCGCCGCCCGCGCGCGCCGTCTGAAACGCACGCATGGGCTCGATGTGCTGATGGTCGACTATCTGCAACTCCTGAAAGGCACAGGCCGCGGCGAATCCAACCGCGTGCAGGAAGTGTCGGAAATCACCCAAGGGCTAAAGGCCATCGCCAAGGAGTTGAACATCCCCGTCGTAGCGCTGTCACAGCTGTCACGGACCGTGGAATCGCGCGATGACAAACGCCCGCAGCTTTCCGACCTGCGCGAATCCGGATCGATCGAACAGGATGCCGACGTCGTCATGTTCGTCTACCGCGACGAATACTATCACGAACGCCTGAAACCGCAGGAAGACGATCCGCGCTTCACCGAATGGCTCGACAAGATGAACCGCGTCCATGGCAAGGCCGAAGTCATCATCGGCAAACAGCGCCACGGCCCCATCGGCACGGTGGAGTTGAGCTTTGAGGGCCGCTTTACCCGCTTCGGCAACCTCGCCCAGCCCTGGCAGGGCGACGGGCAGGCGCAATACTGACCGGATACACACATGGATCTTCAGCTTCAGAACAAGGTCGTCATCGTCACCGGTGGCGGGTCCGGCATCGGCGGCGCGATCAGCCGTCGCTTGGCACAGGAAGGCGCGATCCCCGTCATCCTCGCCCGCCGCGCGCCGGACGGTGTGTTCCTCTCCGATCTGCGCGCCGATCAGCCCAAGGCAGGCTGGGTGCAGGTCGACCTGTCACAGGACGCCCAGATCGAAGGCGCGATCAAAGAGGTGCATGCCCATTGGGGGCAGGTCTACGGCCTTGTGAACAATGCGGGCACCAATGATGGCGTGGGGCTGGATGCCGGCCCCGCCGCCTTTCGTGCCTCGCTCGACCAGAACCTGATCCACTACTACACGCTGGTGCATCTGTTGCAGGACGATCTCAAGGCCAACCACGGCGCGATCGTCAACATCTCCTCCAAAACCGGGGTCACCGGGCAAGGCTCCACCTCTGCCTATGTCGCCGCCAAGGCCGCGCAACTGGGCCTGACACGCGAATGGGCCGCCGCCTTTGCCCCCCACGGCGTGCGCGTCAACGCGGTGATCCCCGCCGAGGTGCTGACGCCCATGTATGATGCCTGGCTCGACACCTTCCCCGACCGCGATGCCAAACTGGCGGAAATCACCCGCCGCATCCCGCTGGGCCAGCGCATGACGCTGGATACGGAAATGGCCGATACGGTGGTTTTCACCTTGTCTCCGCGCGCTGGCCACACCACCGGCCAATGGCTGTTCGTCGATGGTGGCTATGTCCATCTCGACCGTGCCATGGCGGGCCTGCGCGACTGATCCGGTCCTCAGGCCGCCCCCATTCTTCTCTGCACAACTATCCTCGGGGGACGTCCCGTCAGGGACGGGGGGCAGACAGCCCCCCGGGGCCCCGGTCCGTGCGCAGGCACGGAACGGGGAGAAAAGCCTTGCGCGGGCAGTCCTGCCCGCGCGCCATCGGATCACCCTCGCCACCCCGTGATGCCCTCGCCGCCAGAATTCCCTTGACCCCGGCCCCGCCCCTGCCGAAAACCCCCGGACCATGGCAACCGCATCCCTTTCCATCGACCTCGACGCCATCGCCGCCAACTGGCAGGCGCTGGATCGCCATTCCGCCCCCGGCGTGCAGACCGCCGCCGTCGTCAAGGCCGATGCCTATGGCACCGGCATCGCCCGCACCGGCCCGGCCCTCGCCCGCGCCGGCGCGCGGCGGTTCTTCGTTGCCGTGACCGAAGAAGGCGCGGCCCTGCGGCAGGTGCTTGGCCCCGGTCCCCAAATCGCAATCCTTGGCGGCCATATGCCGGGTGATACCGAGATGATCCATGATCTCGACCTCACCCCGATGCTCAATTCGCTCCAGCAGGTCACCCGCCATCTGGAGGCGTTGCCCCGCCATCCTTTCGGGATTCAGCTCGATACCGGAATGAACCGCCTCGGCATGGAACTGGCGGAATGGCAGGCTGTGGCCCCCATCGTGCTGGCAGCGCGGCCAGAACTGCTGATGTCCCACCTCGCCTGCGCGGATGAGCCGGACCATCCGATGAACCCCATGCAACTGGCCAATTTCCATGCCATGACCGATGGGCTGGGCGTCCCCCGCTCATTCGCTGCCACGGGTGGCATCCTCCTCGGCCCGGACTATCACTTCGACCTCACCCGTCCGGGCATCGGCCTTTACGGCGGCCAGCCCTTCGCGCAGGCCCATCCGACCATCACCCTGTCGCTGCCCGTCATCCAGACGCGTGAGGTGGCACCGGGCGAAACCGTGGGCTATGCCTGTGGCTGGACGGCCAGCAAACCTACGCTCGTGGCCACTCTGGCGGCAGGCTATGCTGATGGCCTGCCCCGCGCCCTGTCGGGCAAAGCCACCCTTTGGGATGGCGACACGCCCGTGCCCCTGCTGGGCCGCGTGTCCATGGACCTGATCACCGCCGACATCACCCACCTGCCGCAGGTTCCGCGCAGCTTGGATATCATCGGTCCCCATCAGGGCGTTGACGATCTGGCCGCTGTCGCAGGCACCATCGGGTACGAAATCCTCACCTCGCTCGGCCCGCGTTACTCCCGCCGCTACATTGACCGCCGCACAGGGGGGCAGGCATGACGGCGCTTACCGCGCCACTCGCCGCCATCGGGCGGCCCGTGCTGGCGGCCTTGGCTGCCATCGGCCGTGTCGCGCTGTTTGCCGTACAGGTGATCAGCCACCTCTTCCGCCCCCCCTTCTACCCGCGTGAGTTTCTCCATGCGCTGATGCATATCGGCTGGTTCTCGCTCCCCGTCGTGGGCCTCACGGCCGTCTTCACCGGCGGCGCGCTGGCGCTGCAAATCTATTCCGGCGGCGCAAGGTTCAACGCCGAGGCGGTGGTCCCCTCCATCGTCGCCATCGGCATGGTGCGCGAACTCGGCCCCGTCTTGGGCGGCCTGATGGTCGCCGCCCGCGTGGCATCCTCCATCGCGGCCGAGATCGGCACGATGAAGGTCACCGAACAGATCGACGCGCTGGTGACGCTGTCAACCAACCCGATCAAATACCTCGCCGTGCCGCGCGTGCTGGCCGCCACGCTGGCGGTGCCGGTGCTGGTGGGCGTGGGCGATGCCATCGGCATTGCGGGCGGCTGGCTGGTGGGGGTGAATCGGCTGGGCTTCAACTCCACCGTCTATCTGCAAAATACCTATGACTTCCTTGAAAGCTGGGATGTCGTCTCGGGCCTGTGGAAGGGCGCGGCCTTCGGCTTTATCGTGGCGCTGATGGGCTGCTATCACGGCATGAACTCCGGTCGCGGTGCACAGGGCGTGGGCGCGGCCACCAAGGCCGCCGTTGTGGGCGCCTCGGTCCTGATCCTCGCCACCAATTACATCCTTACCGAACTGTTTTTCTCCGCATGATCACGCTCACCGACGTCACCAAGACCTTCGGCAAGAACCGCGTGCTGCGCGGGGTGAACCTGACCATCCCCTCGGGGCAAAGCATGGTCATCATCGGGGGATCGGGCACCGGCAAATCGGTGCTGCTGAAATGCATCCTTGGCCTTGTCCGCCATGATGGCGGCTCCATCACTCTGGACGGGCAGGATGTCACCAAAGGCGACCGCGATGCCTTTCTCGCCCGCTTCGGGATGCTGTTCCAAGGCGGCGCATTGTTCGACAGCCTGCGCGTCTGGGAAAACGTGGCCTTCCGCCTGATGCGCGGCACCACCAAGCACGCCAAGGCCGAGGCGCGCGAAATCGCCATCGAAAAACTTCGCCGCGTGGGCCTGAAACCCGAAGTGGCTGACCTCTTCCCCGCCGAATTGTCGGGTGGGATGCAAAAGCGCGTGGGCCTTGCCCGCGCCATCGCCGCAAGCCCTGAGATTATCTTCTTCGATGAACCCACCACCGGGCTTGACCCGATCATGGCCGGCGTCATCAATGACCTGATCCGCGAAATCGTCACGGAAATGGGGGCCACCGCCATGACCATCACGCATGACATGTCTTCGGTCCGCGCCATCGCCGACCGCGTGGCCATGCTGCATGACGGCGTGATTCAGTGGACAGGCCCCATTGCCGACCTTGACGCCACCGCCGATCCCTATGTCCAGCAATTCATCCACGGGCGGGCCACCGGCCCCATCGCCGCGGTGCGCTGATGCAGGCCTGGGCGGAACAGGCGCTCGCCCTACTGTCTGGCTCCGGCCTGATCCGCGGCCTCGTTGCCGCGATCCCCGTGACCATCGCCGTCGCCGCGCTGGCAGGCTGGCGGCAACGGGTGGAGGGCGCGGGTCTGCTGGCGCTGTTCGCTTGCGGCTTCTGCCTCTGGCTGATCCTGCCCTGGCAGTCGGCCTATCTGGAACTGCGTCAGTCCAGCCTCGTCTTTTCAATACTTTGCTGGTTCTGGCTGGTTTGGGCCTGGGCACGGCATGTGCTGGGCGAATGGCCCGCGCCGATCTGGGGCCACTGGATCGTGGGCACCTTTCTGTGGGTTCTTCCCGTCGCCGCGGTGGTCGTCCTGCTGCTGGGCTGATTGTTGCGATTTGGGAAACAATCAGTCCCCGACCCACGGTCTGTTTCTTTCCAAAACCAGCGATCACAAAAACATTTGCCGAATCTCCCGTCCCTGCGCTTGCCTGTCGGACGTGTAAAGAGTGTGTGAGTGCTGCTTATGTCCCCCGTCCTGTCCGGCAACCTGCGTGTTGCCCTGCGCGCGCTGCAATCCGTGGCCCATGGCCTTGTGATCCTGCTCACCCTTTGCCTGATCGCAGCCAGCAGCCTTGCCGCGCTTGGCGTCCTGCCATGGCCCCGCCTTTCACTTGGTTTTGGCGCGTCCGAACTGCCCAACGCCGGCATGTGGGCACAACTTGGCCTGACCGCATTCTCGGCCCTGCTCTGCCTGTTTTTGCCGGCCAACACCCGCATGGCCCGTCTGGAACGCAGCCACCGCACCTTTGCCATGGGGCTGGAGGATGTGGCCCACGCCTATCGCATCGCGCATGCCGCCGACCGCGCCGGGGTCTTTGCCCTATCGGCCGAATTTGAAAACATGCGCGCGCGCCTCAACCACCTGCGACAGCACCCCGATCTGGCCCATCTGGAACCCGAACTTCTGCAACTCGCCGCCGCGATGAGCTTTCAGACACGCGATCTCGCCCGCACCTATTCCGATGCCCGCGTCTCGCGCGCCCGCGATTTCCTGCGCCAGCGTCAGGAAGAGGTGCAGGCCCTCACCGACCGCATCACCCTCGCGCGGCAAACCACCGATGAACTGCGCCGCTGGCTGACGGATATCGAAGCCGAGGAACGGCTTGCCGAACAGCAGATCAAACGGCTTGAGGCCGACCTGCGCGAAATCCTTCCCCAACTTGGCTATGCGCTTGAGGTTGATGATCCGCGCGACGCCACTGTCGTTCAATTGCCCAAACCGGCAAAGTGACTTGCGCGCAACCGGGCCTTCCCGCCCAATGGGGCCATGCGCATCGCCGTCATCCTGAACCTGTCGCTCCTGATCCTGTTCCCGGTCGCATGGTTCGCGCCGCTTTTGCGCGCGGGCCTTCTGCCGCTCTTCGGCCTGTCGGAAATCTCGGTCATCACCGGCCTTCAGGCGCTTTGGGAGACAGACCCTGCCCTTGCGGCTCTGGTCGCGCTCCTCGCCCTTGTGGCGCCCTATGCAAAGGTGATCGGCCTTGCGCTGATCGACGTTCACCTTCTCTCCCCCCGCGCCTTGCCCGCCCTGCGCCTGCTGGGCCGCTTTGCCATGGCGGATATCTTTCTGATCGCGCTCTACATCGTGCTGGCCAAGGGCACCGGGTTCGGCACCATCGAAACCGCTTGGGGCCTGTGGCTGTTCACCTTCTGTGTGGCGCTGTCGCTGATCCTCACCCACCGCGGCCGCCCCAGTCACCACCCCCGTCGCGACCCTTGAACCCCCGGCCCCCAACCGCTACCCAAGAGGCATGAGCAAATCCGCCCCCGCCTTCACCTGCACCGCCTGCGGCACAGTCCACCGCAAATGGGCGGGCAAATGCGATGCCTGTGGCGCGTGGAATTCCATCATCGAAGAGGCCCCCCTGTCGACCGGCCCCAAATCGCTGGGCGCCAAGGGCCGCACCATCCCCCTCACCGACCTGACGACCGAGGAAACGCCACCGCCCCGCGCCGCTTCTGGCATGGAGGAGTTCGACCGCGTCCTCGGCGGCGGCCTCGTGCCGGCCTCCGCCATCCTCGTGGGCGGCGATCCCGGCATCGGCAAATCCACCCTGCTGCTGCAAGCCACCGCCAGCTTTGCCCGGCGCGGGTTGAAATGCATGTATATCTCGGGCGAGGAAGCCTCGGCCCAGGTCCGTATGCGCGCCCAACGCCTTGGCCTGACCGATGCGCCCGTGTCGCTTGGCGCGGAAACCGCCCTGCGCGACATCCTCACTACGTTGGATGCCGAACGCCCCGATCTTGCGGTGATCGACTCAATCCAGACCATGTGGCTCGATACCGTTGAGGCCGCCCCCGGCTCAGTCTCTCAGGTCCGTGCCGCCGCCCATGAACTGGTCACCTTCGCCAAACGGCGTGGCGTGGCCGTCATCCTCGTGGGCCATGTAACGAAAGAGGGCCAGATCGCAGGCCCCCGCGTCGTCGAACATATGGTGGATACGGTTCTCTATTTCGAAGGCGAACGCGGCCACCAGTTCCGCATCCTGCGCGCGGTCAAGAACCGCTTCGGCCCCGCCGATGAAATCGGCGTGTTTGAGATGACGGGCGACGGTCTGGCGCAGGTCACCAACCCCTCGGCGCTGTTCCTGTCGGATCGCGGCCAGTCCAGCCCCGGCTCGGCGGTCTTTGCAGGCATCGAAGGCACGCGCCCGGTGCTGACCGAAATTCAGGCCCTCGTCGCGCCCTCCAACCTTGGCACCCCGCGCCGTACCGTGGTGGGCCTTGATTCCGGGCGTCTGTCCACCATCCTCGCCGTGCTGGAATCCCGCTGCGGCATCCCCTTTGCGGGCCTTGACGTGTTCCTCAACGTGGCTGGCGGCATGCGCGTGTCGGAACCTGCCGCCGATCTGGCCGTCGCCGCTGCGCTGCTTTCCGCCCGCGAAGATGTGGCCCTGCCGCCCGATATGGTGCTTTTCGGTGAAATCTCCCTCTCAGGTGCCCTGCGTCCGGTGGGGCAGACCGAAAACAGGTTGAAAGAAGCGTCGAAACTTGGTTTCTCACAGGCGATTGCGCCGGACCGTTCCAAACTTGGGGCGGATACGGGGATGCGGGTGCGTCAGATGCCCGACCTTACGGCCTTTGTGGGCGAGATGTTCGGGGCGGGCTGACCCCCCCGGCAGGACAGGAGCAGGACGACAGATGGAAGGTTTCACCCTGATCGACGCGGTTGTCGCGGGCATCATCGTGCTTTCGGCGATCCTCGCCTATTCGCGCGGTTTCGTCCGCGAGGCGATGGCCATCGTCGGCTGGATCGGGGCGGCCCTTGTGGCCTTCCTCTTCGCCGCCGCCGTGCAACCGCTGGTCAAGGAACTGCCTGTGGTGGGCGAATTCCTTGGCGACAGTTGCGAATTGTCCATCATCGCGGCCTTCGCCCTTGTCTTTGCCGCCGCGCTGATCGTGGCCTCGCTCTTCACGCCGCTGCTCTCTTCGGCCATCCATCGCACCGCGCTGGGTGGGTTGGATCAGGGGCTGGGCTTCCTATTCGGCGTCGTGCGCGGTGTGCTTCTCGTCGCCGTGGCCTTTATCGTCTATGACCGCGCCGTCGCCGCCGATGCGATCCCCATGGTGGATGACAGCCGCTCGGCCAAGGTCTTCGCCTCGTTTCAGGAAAACATCGACGCGCAGATGCCGTCTGATGCCCCCGGCTGGATCGTCGCCCGCTACAATGACCTGACTCAGGTCTGCGTCGGCACCGCTGCCCCGGCCGAAACCGCCCCCGCCACCTCGGGCTGATCGCGGCGAACACCGCCTTGTGCGCCCCCGCACCGCCGCAGCGCGGCAAAGGGGGCGTGACAGCGGCATGACAAAGCACTAGATCAGACGCATACCCATCCCCGGATTCGGAGGCCCCATGCGCCCCTTCCCCACCCACCCCTTCGATGATGACAAGTTGAAGGAGGAATGCGGTGTTTTCGGCGTGATCGGCGTCGCCGATGCGGCCAATTTCGTGGCCCTCGGCCTGCACGCCCTGCAACATCGCGGGCAAGAGGCAGGCGGGATCGTCGCCTATGATCCCGTCAATGGCTTCAACTCGGCCCGCCGCTTCGGCTATGTCCGCGACAATTTCACCAAGGCCGACGTGATGGACACGCTGCCCGGAGAACTGGCCATCGGCCATGTCCGCTATTCCACCGCAGGCTCCAAAGGCGCGACCGCCATCCGCGATGTGCAGCCCTTCTTCGGCGAATTTTCCATGGGCGGGGCCGCCATCGCCCATAATGGCAACCTCACCAATGCCTCAGCCCTGCGCCGTGAATTGATCGAACGCGGATCGATTTTCCAATCGTCATCAGATTCGGAATGCATCATCCACCTGATGGCCCGCTCCATCCAGAAGACCATCCCCGAACGGATCAAGGATGCGCTGCGCCGGGTTGAGGGTGCCTTCTCCGTCGTCGCCATGACGCGCACAAAACTCATCGGCGTGCGCGATCCGCTGGGCGTACGCCCGCTCGTGCTCGGCCGCATCGCAGATCACGGCTGGGCGCTGTCGTCGGAAACCTGCGCGCTGGATATCATCGGTGCCGATTTCATCCGCGAAATCGATCCCGGCGAAATGGTGGTGATCGAGAATGACAAGGTGGAAAGCTTCCGCCCCTTCTCGCCCGCGAAATCGCGTTTCTGCATCTTCGAACATGTCTATTTCTCGCGCCCTGACAGCATCCTCGGCGGCCATTCGGTCTATGAGACCCGCCGCCAGATCGGCGTTGAACTTGCCCGCGAAGCCCCTGTCGAGGCGGATCTTGTCTGCCCCGTCCCTGATTCCGGCACCCCCGCCGCCATCGGCTATGCGGCCGAATCCGGCATCCCCTTCGGTCTGGGCATCACCCGCAACCAATATATGGGTCGCACCTTCATCGAACCCACCGAACAGATCCGCAACATGGGCGTGCGTCTGAAGCTGAACGTCAACCGCGCCCTGATCAAGGGCAAGCGGGTGATCCTGGTGGACGACTCCGTCGTTCGCGGCACCACCTCGCGCAAGATCAAGGACATGATCCTTGATGCCGGCGCGGCCGAGGTGCATTTCCGCATTGCCTCGCCCCCCACCGCCTGGCCCTGCTTCTACGGCGTTGACACGCCCGAACGCTCCAAGCTCCTTGCCGCCACCATGTCCGAGGATGAGATGCGCGACTGGATCGGGGTGGACAGCCTGAAATTCGTCTCCCTCAACGGCCTTTATCGCGCCGCCGGCGAAGCCGCAGGCCGCGACCCCGCAAATCCACGCTACTGCGATGCCTGCTTCTCGGGCGACTACCCGGTCGCCCCCTCCGACAAGATCGAAGAAGGCTTTCAGATGAAGGCCGCCCAGTGATGGCCGGCGGGGTGGCAGAGGTCGACGCCTACCTCGCCGCCCTGCCCCCCGCGCCGCAAGCTGCCCTGCGCAACCTGCGCGCCACGCTCGCGCAACTTCTGCCCGATCATGTCGAGACGATCTCCTATGCAATGCCCGGCTTCCGCCAACCGGGGCCAAAGGGCAAGATGGTTGCAGGCTATGCCGCCTTCGCGCGGCATCTTGGCCTCTACCCCCATTCCGGCAACATCCTGCCGCAGCTCGCCGCCGAAACCATCGGCTTCAAAACCTCCAAAAGCGGCATCCTCTTCACTCCGGACCACCCCCTTCCCAAGGATCTTATCCAGCGCATCCTGGCCCTGCGTCAGGCCGAGGTGTCACAGTAACCTGCTGGTCCAGGCCTGCCCGTAACCCTTGTCCCCGGCCCTTGCCCTGTCTTCTTTGTTCAAATATCCCACGGGGGTCCGGGGGTGTGAAACCCCCGGGGCTCGTCCCATAGAACCACTTCACAGAAAACCTCGCCGCAGCCCCCCGCAAACCAAGGCCCGAAATGACCCAGAAAATCGCCCTCGTCACCGGCGCCTCCCGCGGCCTCGGGGCCGCCATGGCCGAACAGCTTGCCCTGCGTGGCTGGCATGTGGTGGCTGTCGCCCGCACCGTGGGCGGGCTGGAGGAACTGGATGACCGGGTCAAATCCGCCCATCTTCCCGGCGCCGGCGCCCTGACCCTCGCGCCGATGGATATCACCAACGACGATGCCATGCGCCATCTCTGCCGGTCCATCCACGATCGCTGGGGGCATCTGGACCTCTGGGTCCATGCCGCCATCCATGCGGCTCCGCTGGCCCCGGCCGGCAGTCTGGATGCCAAGGATTGGGACAAATCCATCACCACCAACACCCGCGCCACGGGCGCGCTGATCCCAATGGTGGAACCCCTTCTGCGCGCCGCCGCGCAAGGTACGGCGCTGTTTCTCGATGATCCCAAGGCCGGCACCAAATTCTATGCCGCCTATGGCGCAACCAAGGCCGCACAGATCGCCCTCGCCCGATCCTGGGCGGCGGAGAATGCAAAGCACGGCCCCCGCGTCGTCATTGCCGAACCCGCACCAATGCCCACTGCCACGCGCGCCCGCTTTCACCCCGGCGAGGACCGCAGCATCCTCGCCGACCCACGCGCTGAAGCGGCACGCATCCTCGATGATCTCTGACTAACATGTCAGTTTGTCCTTGCCCCCGCGCCCGCCATCCGCTTGACTGGCAGGCATAGGGATAAGGGACAGGATCATGCGCCTTGCAGGCAAAACCGCCTTCTGCACCGCCTCTGGCGCCGGGATCGGCCTGGCCACAGCCCGCGCGTTCAAGGCCGAAGGCGCGCGCGTCATCGCGACCGACATCAACAGCAAAGCGGTTGAGGCGCTGCGCGACGAAGGGATCGACGCCCACCGCCTCGACGTGACAGATGCCGCCGCCATAACGGCCCTCGCCGCCATGGCAGGCCCGGTAGATATCCTCTTCAACTGCGCAGGCTTCGTTCATGCGGGCACAATCCTCGACTGCGAGGAGAAGGATTTCGACTTCTCGGTCGAGTTGAACGTGAAATCCCTCTACCGCGTCACCCGCGCCTTCCTGCCCGCGATGCTGGACAATGGCGGCGGCTCCATCGTGAACATCGCCTCTGTCGCCTCATCAATCATCGCCGCGCCCAATCGCTTCGTCTATGGCGCGACCAAGGCCGCCGTCATTGGCATCACCAAATCCATCGCTGCCGATTACGTCACCCGCGGCATCCGCTGCAACGCGATCTGCCCGGCCACTGTCGAATCCCCCTCGCTGGAACAGCGCCTGCGCGCCACGGGCGATTACGAAGCCGCCCGCGCCGCCTTCATCGCGCGCCAACCCATGGGCCGCATCGGCCAGCCCGAGGAGATTGCCCATCTGGTGGTCTACCTCGCCTCGGATGAATCCGTCTTTCTGTCAGGGCAGGCGATCAGCATCGATGGCGGCTGGACCAACGTCTGACCGCGCCAAGAAGGAAATTTTTCACCGAAAAATTTCCCGATGAGCCTTCTCCGAAGGCCCCGATTTTTCGCAGAAAAATCGCCAGTAGAAAATTCTTCGCCGAAGAATTTTCACCCCTCACACAGCGTCCAGCGCCGCGCTGATCCCGTCCCACAGCGCCTCCACCGGCTCCACCCCGATCGACAGCCGCAAGAACCCTTCCGGCACGGCATCGCCCCAGCGCGCCCGCCGCTCCCCCGCCGAATGGGTCGACCCGAAAGAGGTCGTCCGCGCCATATAGGGGCAGGCCTCCAGAAAGCGTTCCGCCACCTCGGCACTGTCCAGCGTCATCCCGATCAGGAACCCGAACCCCTGCGCCTGCTGCGCAGTCACCGCATGGGATGGATCACCCGGCAGCCCCGGATAGCGCAGCGCCCGCACTTTTGGATGCCCCGCCAGCCGCTCCGCCACGACCTGCGCGCTGGCACACATACGCGACAGGCGCAGTTCCAGCGTCTCGATCCCGCGATGCACGAGCCAAGCCTCGAACGCCCCCGGCACCGCACCTGACAGCTTGCGCCAATCCCGCACCTTCTGCATCAGGTCCGCATCCCGCCCGGCCACATGGCCGAACAGCACATCCGAATGCCCGCCCGGTGCCTTGGTATCCGCCGCCACCACCAGATCGGCGCCCAGGTCCAAGGGCCGCTGCAAGACCGCCGTCATCGTGGTGTTGTCCACAATCACCACCGCCCCCACCGCATGGGCCCGCGCCGCCACTGCGGCGATGTCGCACACCTCCAGCCCCGGATTGGACGGCGTCTCGATATAGACGATCCCCGCCCCCGTGAAATCAGCCGCAGCCATATCTACGGTAGGCACATAATCCAGCGTCACGCCGAAGGGTCGCAGGAACCCCTCGGCAAACAGCCGCACGGTGTAATACCCGTCTGACGGAAGGATCACCCGCTTACCCGGAACCACCGCCGCAAACAGCGCCGCCGAAATCGCGGCCATCCCTGACGGGAAGCTCACACAAGGCGCGCCTTCCAACACCGCCATCTGCGCCTCGACCTCTTCCCAGGTCGGCATCGACATGCGGCCATAGATGAAACCGCCCACATCCGACCGGGGCAGATGATAGGTGGCTGCGCTTACCAAAGGCGGCGTGACCGGATCCCCCTGTTCCAGCCGCGCCGCGCGGTGGTGCAGCAGGTCGGCAAAACGGCGGTCGTCATTGTTGCGTAGGGTCATTGGCGGGCTCCTTTGCGGCGAACCTTCCCCGGCACGGCGGCAAATGCAACCCCGCGCGCTGCAATGGATGGCTAGCCCCGGGGGCGCTTCGCCCCCCGGACCCCCAGAGGATATTTTTTCAGAGAAGAATAGACTTACTCAAGCCGCGCCGGGAACCCTTCCGCCCGCAGATCGGTGCCAAGTGCATCCTCCAAGAGCTTCACGATCTGCGTCGATTGCGCGCCGCCGCCGTACACCGCCTTGCCCTTCATGAAGGTCTGGTTGGTCATCGCGGCAAGGTCCAGTGGCACCCCGAATTCGCGCCCGAACCCCATCGCAAAGCCCAGATCCTTCAGCGCCAGATCCATCGAGAACGCGATGTCATAGCTGCCATTCAGGATCAACTGCCCCTCTGTCTCATGCACAAAGGAACTGCCGGATGAAGCCGCAATC
Source organism: Paracoccaceae bacterium (assembly GCA_022843025.1). Lineage (GTDB taxonomy): Bacteria > Pseudomonadota > Alphaproteobacteria > Rhodobacterales > Rhodobacteraceae > Paragemmobacter. Next base: position 342,524 of record JALHOL010000006.1, read on the forward strand.
GCCTCCCACGCGGTTTTCAGGTCCAGCCCGCCTCGCTTGGCCAGCATCAGCGCCTCGCCATCTGCCACCAGATGGATGAAGGCCAGCATGTTGGTGATCACCTTGATCACCGCTGCACTGCCCAAGGGGCCCATGTGGAAGATGCGGTTCCCGATCGCTTCCAGCGCGGGTTTGTGCATCGCGAAAAGGTCGGCATCGCCGCCCACCAGCACGGTGATCTCTCCCCGCGCGGCCAGATGCACGCCCCCGGTAACGGGCGCCTCAAGCAGCCGCACTCCACCTGTCCGGGCCAGCCCCGCCAGCCGCAGGATATCATCCCGCCCGAGGGTGGAGTTCTCGATCCAGGTCGCGCCGGGTTTCATCTCGGTGAGCAGTTGCGCCAGCACCGCCTCGGATACGGCAGGCGACGGCAGGCAGGTGAACACATGGTCCACCTGTGCTGCCACCTCGGCCGGGCCTGCGGCGACTTTCGCCCCCATGGCCCGGTGCCGTTCGGCAAGCGCCGGATCACGGTCATAGACCACGACCTCATGCCCGGCCCGGATCAGGCTCGCCGCCAGATGCCCGCCCAGATTGCCCAGACCTACATAGCCATATTTCATTTTCCGTGACCCACGATTGCCTTCACCTCGCAAAAATCATGGATGCCCCAATCGGCATATTCCCGACCGTTGCCCGATTGTTTGTATCCGCCAAAGGGCGCGAAAGTATCCCAGGCGGGGTAGTTCAGGCTCACCTGTCCCGCCCGCATCCGCCGCCCCACGGCAATCGCCTCTGCCGTCGGCCCCTGCACGTAGGCGGCAAGGCCATAGACGGTGTCATTGGCCATCTCCACCGCGTGATCGACGCTGTCATAACCGATCACCGCCAGCACGGGGCCAAAGATTTCCTCGCGCGCCACGGTCATGTCATTAGTCACATGGCCAAAGATGGTGGGCCGTGCGAACCAGCCCCGGTTCAGTCCGGCAGGCCGCCCCGTGCCGCCTGTCACCAGCGTAGCGCCCTCGTCGATGCCCTTCTGGATCAACCCCTGCACCTTGTCGAATTGCAGCTTGGAAATCAGCGGCCCCATCGTCACCGCCGGATCGTTGGGGTCGCCCACAACCACCGCCTCGGCCGCCTCTTTCGCGACAGCCAGCGCCTCATCCATCCGCGTCATCGGCACGAACATCCGCGTGGGCGCATCGCAGGATTGCCCCGTATTGCCAAAGCAGCCTTCCACGCCGCCTGCCACCGCCGCCGCCAGATCGGCAGTCGGAAGGATGATATTGGCCGATTTGCCGCCCAGTTCCTGCGCCACGCGCTTCACGGTGGGGGCAGCCGCCGCCGCAACCGCCGTACCCGCGCGGGTGGACCCGGTGAAGCTTACCATATCCACTTCCGGATGCGCCGACATACGCGCGCCAACCTCGGGGCCAGAGCCGTTGACCATGTTGAACACGCCCGCAGGCACGCCCGCCGCATGGCAGACTTCGGCAAACAGCACGCCGGACAGCGGGGCGATTTCAGACGGTTTCAGAACCATCGTGCAGCCTGCCGCAATCGCTGGCCCCACCTTGCAGGCGATCTGATTCATGGGCCAGTTCCACGGCGTGATCAGCGCACAAACACCGATCCCCTCACGGATCAGCAGCGTGTCGCCCCGCATCTCTTCCCAATGAAACTCCTTGGCTGCCTTGATCGTGCTTTCCAAATGCACCTGCCCCGCCCAGGCCTGCGCCTCTCGCGCCCAGGCCATCGGCGCACCCATCTCGGTGCTCATCGCCACCGCGAATTCCTCATAGCGCGCGTTGTACTCGGCCAGAATCCGCTCCAGCAGCGCGATCCGCTCCTCCGCCGACCAGGTTGAGAAGCCTGCAAAGGCTGCCCGCGCCGCCATGATCGCCCGATCCGCATCCGCAACCGATCCCAGCGCCACCTGTGCCACGATCTCTTCGGTGGCGGGATTCTCCACGCCCATCATGGTTCCGCCCAGCGGCGCCACCCATTCACCGTTGATGTAGAACTTGGAAAGGTTCGCGTAAGTCATTCTGTCCTCACCGGAAATAGATGTTGAAGCGCGCCCGGATCGCGGCATCGATCTCGGGATCGACCACGCAGCCGGCCTTGGCCAGTATGTCATTCTTGCGCCGGATTGCCGTATCCAGCAACAGCGGCTTTCCGGCCTCGTTCCATTCCTTGGGGCTCATGCGGTTGGCCGCATTGGGATAGATGTATTCCGTCTGCATCAGGCTCAGTGTCTGATCCGACCCCAGATAATGCCCGGGTCCACCCAGACAGACCTGCTTCATCGCCTCGATGCTGGTGGAATCCTCGGTCACGTCGATCCCCCGCACCAGCCGCATCGCCTGCCCCAGCAGGTCATCGCCCAGCACCAATGACTCCAGACAGAAGCCCAGCAGCGAGGCATGCATCCCCACCGCCTCATAGCACATGTTCAGCCCCGCCAGACCGGCCAGCGCATTGGTGATGCCCTGCTCCCACCCGGCCTGCATGTCAGGCAGTTTGCTGTCGGAAATCCCCGACGCCGCGCCACCGGGCAGATCATAGAACCGATGCATCTGCGCGCAACCCGCCGTCAGCAGGGCCTGTTCTGCACTCCCGCCCGACATCGCCCCCGTCCGCAGATCGCTGACAAAGGGCCATGTGCCAAAGATCGCTGGCGCCCCTTTCTTGATCGCGTTCACATAGACAACGCCCGCCAGACATTCCGCCACCGCCTGCACGATGGTCAAAGCGATCGGCGCAGGCGCCGTCGCACCCGCCTGCCCTGCACTCAAAAGCAGCATTGGCATGCCCCGCCGCACGCAATCCTCCATCGTGATGCAGGACTCTTCGGCAAACTTCATCGGCGGCACGACAAAGCAGTTGGAATTGCTGACAAATGGCCGCTCCAGCCATTTCTCCTCGCCCCCCGCCACCGTGTAGAGCATGTCAAAACAATCGGCGACATGGGACGGATCGCTGAACGATGTCCCCACATGCTTCTTCGTGCCCGCAAGGCAGGCATAAAGCGTGTTCAGGTCCATCTCGCGGTTGTCCACCACATCACGGCAGACCATCGTGCGCTGATAGAAATGGATGTTGTCGAGGTTATCGACCAGCCGCGCCCCGTCATACAGGTCCTGCGTGGTCGACTCGCGATACTCCAGCGTGATGGGGTCCACGATATGCACCGCCGCCCCGGCCGTGCCAAAATGCACCTTGGTTCCCGACAGTTCCAGATCATGCTTCGGGTCGCGCGCGTGCAGCGTGATGTTGCGCGCCGCCACCGTCAGCATGTCCTCGACCAGCGCGCGGGGAAAACGGATACGCCCATCGTCGCCCAGGATCGCGCCTGCCTCGGTCAGGATCTTCACCCCCGATGGCGGGGCTTGTGACAGCCCGATCACCTCCAGCGCTTCAAGCGCGCTTTCATGGATCTTCGCCATCCCGGCCTCGGTAAGGGGTTTGTACTGCCCGCCCGACATGCCGCCGCGCACAGGCCGCACATTTTCCGCCAACGGGGCCGACCGCAGGGCAACCCGTGCCGACCGCCCACCAGACCGCCCAGAAGCGCGCCGCGTCGGTTCGCAGACCTCGCCCACCGCACCCGCATCCGCGCCTTCGATTGCCTCAGCCATGACCCGCTCCCTGATTCATCTGTTCCCAAATATCCTGCCGGGCTCTGCCATCGCGTCTGCCACGGGTCCAAGGACCGATGGCAGACAAGGCGCAAAGCCCCACAGACCTCCCGATGTCACGCACGCACCCGCTCCGATTTCGGGTCATACATCGGTGCCAGTGACGCCACGGCCCGATGCCGCACCCCCGCCACCTCGATCTCATAGCTTGAGGCAAGCACCGCTTCTTCGCTCTCGCCCGCGCAGGGCACATAGCCCATGCCAATCGCGCCCCCCAGGAAATGCCCGTAATTCCCGCTTGTCACCGGCCCCACGATCCGGCCATCGCGCACAATCGCTTCATTGTGGAACAGCATGACTTCGGGGTCCTCCATCCGGAACTGCACCATCTGACGGCTCAGCCCGGCCTCCTGCTTGCGCAGCACCGCCTCGCGCCCCAGGAAGGCCGGCTTCTTCTTTGAAACGGTAAAGCCCAACCCCGCCTCCAACACATGATCCTCATCGGTGATGTCATGGCCCCAATGGCGATAGGCTTTCTCGATCCGGCAGGAATCCAGCGTGTGCAGCCCGCACAGCGTGAAACCCAGCCCCTCGCCCGCCGCCTCCAGCGCCTCGAACACATGAGCCGTCTGGTCGGAACTCACGTAAAGCTCCCAGCCCAGCTCGCCCACATAGGTTACCCGATGCGCCCGGGCCAAACCCATGCCCACCTCGATCTCGCGCGCCGTCCCGAACGGATGCGCTGCGTTGGAGAAATCATCAGGGGACACCCGCGCCATCAGATCGCGCGCCTTCGGCCCCATCACGCACAGAACGGACTCCGCCGCCGTCATGTCTGTGATGACAACGAATTCCTCATCCAGACAGCGCCGCAGATGGGCCAGATTGCGCTGCAACGTCGCCCCCGGCACCACCAGCAGATAGGCCGTCTCCGACAGCCGCGTGACCGTCAAATCCGCCTCAATCCCGCCCCGCGCATTCAGGAACATGGTATAGACGATCCGCCCCACCGGCACGTCCACCTCTGCCGAACAGACCCGGTTCAAAAAAGCCGCTACATCGCGCCCCTCCACCCGGATCTTACCGAAAGAGGTCATGTCGAAAAAGCCGACGCCGTTCCGAACCGCCAGATGCTCGGCCTTCTGGTTCTCGAACCAGTTCTGCCGCTTCCAGCTGTACCGATACTCCCGCTCCTGCCCCGGCTTCGCGAACCAGTTCGCCCGCTCCCATCCCGCGACCTCGCCGAACACCGCCCCGCGCGCTTTCAGATGCTCATGCAACGGCGTCCGCCGCACATCACGCGATGTAACCATTTGCCGATAGGGGAAATGGTCCGCATAAAGCAGCCCCAACGTCTCGCTCACCCGTTCCTTAAGGTATGCCCGGTTCCGCTGGAACGGCTGCGCCCGGCGGATATCCACCTCCCACAGATCAAACGGCGGCTCGCCTTCGGTGATCCAGGATGCCAGCGCCATCCCCGCCCCGCCAGACCCGGCGATCCCGACAGAGTTATACCCAGCCGCGATCCAGTATCCGCCAAGCTCCGGCGCCTCGCCCAAATAATAGCGATCATCCGGGGTAAAGCTCTCCGGTCCGTTGAAAAAGGTGTGAATCCCCGCCGTCTGAAACAGCGGCATGCGGTTCATCGCATCTTCAAGGATCGGCGTGAAATGCTCCCAATCCTCGGGCAGCGTGTCGAACATGAAATCGTCCCGGATGCCCCCCATGCCCCAGGGTTTGGCCTTGGGCTCAAAGGCCCCGATCATCATCTTGCCCGCATCGGATTTGTAATAGGCACACTCATCCGGCACCCGCAGCACGGGCAGATGGCCCAGCCCCTCCACCGGTTCGGTGATCAGGTAGAAATGCTCGCAGGCATGCAGCGGCAGCGTCACGCCCGATTGCGCCGCGAGGTCACGCCCCCACATGCCGCCACAGTTCACGACCACATCGGCGGCGATGAACCCCGGCTCGCCATCAGCGCCGATGTAATCCACCCCCGTCACGCGGCCCCCCGCCTGCCGCACGCCCGTCACCTTGGTATGCTCGAAAATCTGCGCCCCGCGCATCCGCGCACCCTTGGCCAGCGCCATCGCGATGTTGGCCGGATCGCATTGCCCGTCCAGCGGCAGATGCACCGCCCCCACCACATCCGACACGTTCAGATGCGGATACATCTCCTTCACCTGCGACGGCGAAATCTCCGCCACATCCACCCCGAAGATGCGCGCCACCGTCGCCTGCCGCAGCAATTCCTCCCGCCGGTGCTCGGTCAGGGCAACCGAGATGCTGCCCACCTGCCGCATCCCCGTCGCCACCCCCGTCTCCGCCTCCAGTTTGACGTAAAGGTCCGCGGAATACTTCGCCAGACGCGTCATGTTGGCCGATCCGCGCAACTGCCCGATCAGCCCCGCCGCGTGCCATGTGGTGCCGGACGTCAACTGCTTGCGCTCCAGCAGCACCACATCGGTCCATCCCGCCTTGGCCAGATGATAGGCCACCGAACAGCCCGACACGCCGCCCCCGATCACCACTGCCCGCGCCTTCGACGGTATTGCTGCCATGACCTTGCTTTCTTCTCTGTTCAAGTATCCTGCGGGGGGTCCGGGGGGCGCAAAGCCCCCCGGTCCTGCCCGATCTCACGCGCGCAAGCGTTCGTTCTTCGCATCCCACAGCGGCGCGTCCTCGCAGACCAGCGCCGGATAGCGTTCCCCGAAAATCTCCACCTCGACCGCCGTCCCCGGCACAGCCAGTTCCGCCCGCAGCATCCCCAGTGCCACGACCTTCCCCACCCGATGCCCGAAATAGCCGCTCGTCGTCTCGCCCACGACCGCGCCATCGTGCCAGATCGTCGACATGTAGGGCGGATCGCAGTCCCCCGCCTCGACCGTCAGGGTCACGAAGCGCTTCGCCACGCCCCGCTGCTTCTCCGCCGCCAGCGCCGCCTTGCCCCGGAACTCCTTGCTCCAGTCGACAAACCGCTCCAGCCCGCCCTGCAACACGGTGTAATCGGTCGAAAGATCACCCTTCCACGCCCGATACCCCTTTTCCACCCGCAGGGAGTTCAGCGCGAACATCCCGAAAGGCCGCAGCCCCAAAGGCCGCCCCGCCGCCATCACCGCGTCGTATACAGCTGCCGTATCCGCCCCCCGCGAATGGATCTCCCACCCCAGCTCGCCCGCGAAACTCACCCGCATCAGGAACACCGACCGCCCCGCGATCCGCCCCTCCTGCCAGGTCAGCCAGCCCTTGCCCAGATCCGCCTCGCAGCCCGCCGCGACAAGCACCTCCCGCGCCTTCGGCCCCGTCAGGATCTGGGTCGACCAACCCTCGGTTTCATCGACCATCGACAACCCGGCAGGCAGCGTCGACAAAAGCCACTCCTTGTCATGCATCTGCGCGGTAGCCGCCGTGATCAGCAGCACCTCGTCCTCGGCCAAACGCGCGACCGACATCTCGGTGACGATCCGCCCCTTCTCGTCCGCGAAATAGGCCAGACCCAACCGCCCGACCGCAGGAACCTTCCCCGTGATCTGCGCCGACAGCCAGTCCACCGCCCCCGCCCCGCTTACGCGGAACCGCGAAAACCCCGGCAGGTCCAGAATCCCGCAGGCATCCCGCACCGCCAGACATTCCTCGCGCACCGCGCCGAACCACGGGCCTTCGCGGTCCCATGTCTGCTGCGCCGCCTCGGACGTGTCATCCCCCGCCCGCGCATACCACAGCGCACGCTCCCAGCCGTTATACGGCCCGAACTGCGCCCCCATCGCCGCTACCCTGTCATGCACGGCCGACAGCTTCTTCCCCCGCCCCTCGGGCCAGGTGTGATGCGGGAAATGGATGGCATATTCGTGCCCGTAAACCTCCATCCCCTTCTTCACGCAATATTCCGGGTCCTCAAAGCCGGTAAACCGGCGCGGGTCGCAGGACCACATGTCCCATTCCGTCGCCCCCTCGGTCACCCATTCGGCCAGCACCTTGCCCGCCCCGCCCGCCTGACAGATGCCAAAGGTAAAGACGCAGGCCTCAAAGGCATTGGGCACCCCGGGCATAGGCCCGATCAATGGGTTGCCATCGGGGGTATAAGGGATAGGTCCGTTGATCACCTTCGTCAGATTGGCCTGCGCCAACAGCGGCACCCGCGCCATGGCGTCGTTGATATGCCACTCCAACCGCTCCAGATCATCCGGGAAGAGCTGGAAGCTAAAATCCTCCGGCATCGGATCATCAGGTGTCGCCCAATGCGCGCGGCAATTGCCCTCATAGGGGCCAAGGTTGAAGCCGTATTTCTCTTGCCGCAGGTAATAGCTCGAATCCACATCCCGCAGCAGCGGCAGCTTGGCCCCCGCCCCCTTGGACCAGCTTTCCAGTTCCGGGATCGTGTCGAACAGCATGTATTGATGGCTCATCACCATCATCGGCAGGTCGCGGCCAAACATCTTTGCCACGTCGCGCGCATAATATCCGGCGGCATTCACCACGATCTCGCAGCGAATCTCGCCCTTGGGGGTTTCTACAACCCATTCATCGCCCTCGCGCCGCACGCCCGTCGCGGGACAGAACCGTTCGATCCGCGCCCCCATCTGGCGCGCACCCTTGGCCAGCGCCTGCGTCAACTGTGCGGGGTCGATATCGCCGTCATAGGGATCATACAGCGCACCCGACAGATCATGCGTCTCAAGAAACGGATAGCGCGACTTGATCTCGTCCGGGCCAAGGATGTTCAGGTCCATGCCCTGATACCGCCCCATGCCCACCACACGCTTGAACTCCTGCAACCGCTCCTTGCTGTGGCCCAGCCGGACCGATCCGGTGACGTGATAGTTCATCGGATAGTCCACCGCCGCGCCAAGGCCGCGATACAACTCTGCCGAATAGCGCTGCATGTTCATGATCGACCAGCTCGACGAAAACGTCGGCACATTGCCCGCCGCATGCCAGGTAGACCCGGCCGTCAATTCGTTCTTTTCCAGAAGCACGCAATCCGTCCACCCGGCCTTGGCCAGATGATAAAGCGAGGATGCCCCCACAGCCCCCCCGCCGATAATGACCACCCGCGCGCTTGTGGGAAATTCCGCCATGACACCCTCCGTTGGCCCGCAATGCAGGCCCGTTCCGCATCGCAGGATGACAGCCCACCCCGCCCCTTTCAATTCGCCCCAGACCCGCCTATTGATCGGATATTCCGATCAGAGGCTCCCCATGCAGATCGACCTTCTCGACACGTTTCTCGATCTTGTCGAAACCCGCAGTTTCAATCGTACAGGCGAAAGGTTGGGCATCACGCAATCCACCGTCTCCTCGCGCATCGCCGCGCTGGAACAGGCGCTGGGATCAAAGCTCTTCACCCGCTCACGCGCAGGCACCGACCTCACAACCGAAGGCGCGCGCTTTGAATCCCATGCCCGCACCCTTCGTCATGAATGGCACGAGGCGCGGCGCAGGATTCAGGTCCCCGACCGCGCGGCCCATCTGGTGCGCCTCGGCATCCAGAACGACCTTGCCGCCCAGCATATCGGGGAATGGATCGCCGATTTCCGGCGTGCCCTGCCTGATACGGCCTTCTATATCGAACCCGACTATTCCAATCAGATGTGCGCCGATGTCCTGACCGGGATCCTCGACTTTGCGGTGATGTATTCGCCCAAACCCCACCCCGATCTGCATTTCTCGGAACTGGGCGACGTGACCTATCGCATGGTCAGCACCGATACCGACCGCCGTGCCGGGGTGAACCCCGATACCTTCGTCTTCGCCCATTTCTCCCCTTTGTTCGAAGCGATGCATCGCGATCTGACGCCAGAGTTTGCCTCTGCCGCTGTCTCGGTGGGGCAAAGTGCGACAGTGGCCTCGCTGCTGGGGGCCATGGGCGGCGCGGGCTATGTGCTGGATCGCACCGCCACCCAACTCATCGCTGCGGGCCGCGTGCGCGAGGTGACGGATGCCCCCGTCCTGCGCCAGCCGGTCTTTGCCGCCACCCACCTGCGCCATCGCATCACGCCCCTGCACCGCAAACTGCACCGGATCGTGCAACGGCGGCTGTCGGGCCGCTGATGCAGGGCACCTTCACAGCGCGATTGCACCTGCTCGGCTGCGCCAAATCCTGTTCAAATTCTTAACAACCTGCCCAACCACCGCCCGCTGCGTGCATACGCCTGTCTGCACCGCCATCTGCACCGGCTGCTGCACAGTCAAACCATGGTCCTCAGCCGGTATCCCGGCCCATGCAGCAGGCGCACAAAGGTGATCGGCGCATCCGCCGTCCAGGTCATTCGCTCGGTCACAAAGACCGGTGCCCCCTCCGGCAAACCCAGCGCTGCCGCCTCCTCCCGGCTTGCGCCTTCGGCGGAAAAGGCAATATCTCCAATGGCATAAGCGACGTTCTGCACCAACCATTCATTCGCGCTGACCGCCCCGAAATCGGGCACCATGCCGCCCGGCAGCACGGCGGGGTTCAACCACCGGACCTCATGCGCAAAGGGCCTCCCCCCCGCCAGATGCAGCGTCTCCACAAACAGCAGCGCCACCCCCGCCGCCACCCCCATCCGCATCGAAACCGCCATCGGCACTGCCTCCATCCGCTGTGCCAGAACACGGTGAGAGTAGCTTTCACCCCGCGCCTCAACCTCTTGCCGTATAATGGAAATCTCCAGCGTCGCCTTGCGCACCGGCAAGACAGCGACCCGCGTTCCGGCCTTCCTGCGCCGCTCCAGCAACCCAGACTCGGCCAGATCGCGCAGCGCCCGGTTCACCGTGGCCCGCGCCACGCCGAACTCCACCGCCAGCGCCTCCTCCCCCGGAATAACCGCCCCCGGCACCCATTCCCGCGCCCGGATACGGCGCAGCACCTCAGCCCGCACATCCTCCCAACCGGTCATCAGGCACGCTCCCGCAAGCCGCGCATGACGGCGCGAAACCGCGCCGCAACAGCCTCGCGCGCCACATGCCGCCCCCCCTGCACAATATGCCGCCCTGCCGACCAGACATCTGCCACCAACGCATCATTTCCCGCAAAAACAAAGGCATCCAGGATCTCATCCCCCTTTCGCCCTTCCAGATGCAGATTGTCCATATCAAGCGCCATCAGGTCCGCCCACTGCCCCACGGCAATCGCTCCAGACGCCCGTCCCGCCGCCTGCGCGCCGCCCTGCGCCGCGCCCTCCCACAGCACCCGCCCCGTCGACCGTTCCCCGTCGGCCAGCATCGCCCGCCCCCGATCGCGCAAGCGCTGTGAATACTCCAGCAACCGCAATTCCCCCGAAAGGGTGATCTGGACATTGGAATCCGACCCAACGCCCCAACGCCCGCCCGCGCCCAGATAGCGCATCCCGTCAAAGATACCGTCGCCCAGATTTGCCTCGGTGATCGGGCATAAGCTTGCCACCGCGCCGGATCGTGCCAATCCTTCCGTCTCCGCAGCCGTCATCTGCGTGCAATGGATCGGGCACCAGCGACCATCAACAGCCGCATTGGCAAGCAACCACTCTACCGGGCGCACGCCCAAAGCGGCGGAAACCTCTTCCACTTCAGCCACTTGCTCGGCCAGATGAATGTGGATCGGCGCCGTCGGCGCAATCGCTTCGGCCAACCGCAACCCCTCAAGATCGACGGCACGAAGCGAATGCGGCGCAACCCCCGTCGTCCCATCCCGCAACCGCGCGACAGACCGCGCCGCCCCTTGCCACAGCCGCACAAACCGCTCGGGATCATTGCCAAACCGCTGTTGCCCCGGCCCCAGCGCACGCCCGTCACAGCCGCCACGCTGATACAGAACCGGCAGCAGGGTCAGGCCGAACCCAGTTTCCTCCGCCGCGTTGACGATCCGTTCAGACATCTCTGCAATACCCGCGTAGGGCACGCCTCCGGGTTGATGGTGCAGATAATGGAACTCCGCCACGGCGGCGTATCCGGCCTCTGCCATCTCCACCATCACCTGCGCGGCGATGGCCTCCACATCCTCCGGCGTCAGCCGATCCAGAAAGCGATACATCAGGCTGCGCCAGGTCCAGAAACTGTCTTGCCCCGCGCTGCGCCGTTCGGTCATTCCCGCCATCGCGCGCTGAAAGGTGTGAGAGTGCAGGTTCACCGGCGCGGGCAACAGACAACCCACACGCTGCGCTGCCCCCGCGCCTACAGGCCCGACCGCCGCGATGCGGCCATCCGCGATCCGCAGCGCCACGTCACGCGCCCAACCCTCCGGCAAAAGCGCCCAATCGGCATGGATCAGCATCGGCCCCTCGCTTGACAAGCTTTATTATGTATAGACATATTATGCTCAAGCGCAGACATAAGGCAAGTCTTCATGGCGATTCTCCTCTCCGGTTTGACCGCCGCCACAATGCAGGGCGGCTATGGCCTGATCCAAGACGCCGCCTTGTTGATCGAGGGCGACCAAATCGCTTGGGTCGGGCCTCGCACGAACGCGCCCCAAGCTACGGAAACCCTTGATTTCCATGGTCGTTTGCTGACCCCCGGCCTGATCGACGCCCACACCCATATCGTCTTTGGCGGCAACCGCGCGGCAGAGTTTGAACAACGCCTGAACGGTGCCAGCTATGCCGATATCGCCCGCGCGGGCGGGGGTATCCTGTCCACCGTCACCGCCACCCGCGCCGCCACCGAAGATGACCTCGTGGCGCAGGCACTGCCCCGTCTGGATGCCATGATCCGTCAAGGGGCCACGACGGTTGAGGTGAAGTCTGGCTATGGCCTGACCATCGAAGATGAACTGAAAATGCTGCGCGCAGCCCGCCGCCTTGCCACACTGCGCCCCGTGACCATCACCACAACCCACCTCGCGGCCCACGCCATCCCCCCGGAATATTCCGGCCGGGCAGAGGCTTACATCGAAGATATCGCCATTCCCTCGCTCCGCGCCGCCCATGCTGAAGGGCTGGTCGATGCCGTAGATGCCTTCTGCGAAACCATCGCCTTTTCGCCCGCGCAGGTGGATCGCCTGTTCACCGCCGCCCGCGCGCTTGGCCTGCGGGTCAAGCTGCATGCAGAACAGCTGTCAGATCAGGGCGGCGCCACCCTCGCCGCCCGTCATGCCGCACTGTCGGCCGATCATCTGGAATACCTGTCGGCTGAAGGCATCTCCGACATGTCCCTTGCCGGAACCGTGGCCACCATTCTGCCGGGCGCCTTCTACACCCTGCGGGAAACGCAGATGCCTCCCATCGCCGCCCTGCGCGCGGCGGGTGTGCCGATGGCAGTGGCCACCGATTGCAACCCCGGCTCGTCGCCGATGACATCGCTGCCCTTGGCCATGAACATGGCCTGCACCCTGTTCTGCATGACCCCTGAAGAGGCGCTGCTGGGCACCACAGCCCATGCCGCCCGGGCCCTTGGTCTGGCGGATCGTGGCACCCTCGTCCCCGGTCAGCGCGCCGATCTCTGCATCTGGGATGCTGCGCATCCCGCCGAACTGTCCTATCGCATCGGGGCCGAGTCCCTGCACACCCGCATTTTCGGAGGCCGCCTTGACGCCTGAAATCCTGATCCCGGGCGAAACCACCCTAGCCCAGCTTGAACGGCTCTACCGCGACGGTGCCCCTGCCCGCCTTGCCCCCGTGGCCCGCGCGGGGGTCGAGGCTGCCGCCGCCCGCATCGCTGCTGCGGCGGCCGGGGGCGATGCGGTCTACGGCGTCAATACGGGTTTTGGCAAACTCGCCTCGCTTAAGATCGCGGCGAAGGACACGGCAACGCTACAACGCAACCTGATCCTGTCGCATTGCTGCGGCGTGGGCGACGCGATGCCGCGCGATGTGGCCCGCCTGATGATGGCGCTGAAACTCTTGTCGCTTGGACGCGGCGCATCCGGCGTGCGCTGGGATGTCGTCGCCCTAATCGAAGGGATGCTGGCCCACGGCGTGACGCCTGTCATCCCCGCGCAAGGGTCAGTTGGCGCGTCCGGCGACTTAGCCCCCCTTGCGCATATGGCCGCCGTCATGATCGGCGCAGGCGAGGCTGAGGTGGCAGGACACATCAAACCCGGCGCCGAAGCCCTTGCAGCTGTTGGCCTTTCCCCGGTGATTCTTGGTCCGAAGGAAGGGCTCGCGCTGATCAACGGCACCCAGTTCAGCACCGCCTATGCGCTGGCAGGGCTGTTCGACGGCTGGCGCAACGCACAGTCGGCGCTTGTGTTGTCGGCCTTGTCGACCGATGCGATCATGGGCTCCACCGCGCCGCTGCATCCCGAAATCCACGCCCTGCGCGGCCATGCCGGGCAGATCGAAGCCGCCGCCACAATGCGCGCCCTGCTGGACGGGTCGGAAATCCGCGAAAGCCATGTGACCGGCGACACCCGCGTGCAGGATCCCTATTGTATCCGCTGCCAGCCGCAGGTGACGGGGGCCGCGATGGACATCTTGCGGCAGGCCGCGCGCACGCTCGAGATCGAGGCGAATGCCGCCACGGACAACCCGCTTGTCCTGTCGGATGGGCAGATCGTTTCTGGCGGCAATTTCCACGCCGAACCAGTGGGTTTCGCCGCCGATATGATCGCGTTGGCGCTGTCGGAAATCGGGGCCATCGCCCAGCGCCGGGTCGCGCTGATGGTCGACCCCACCCTCAGCTTCGATCTGCCCCCCTTCCTGACGCCGAACCCCGGCCTCAACTCCGGTCTGATGATCGCCGAGGTGACGACCGCAGCTTTGATGAGCGAAAACAAGCATCTCGCCCACCCTACTGTGACCGACAGCACCCCCACGTCGGCCAATCAAGAGGATCACGTCAGCATGGCCGCGCATGGTGCGCGCCGACTGATGCAGATGAATGCAAACCTGTCCCGCATTCTGGGGGTCGAGGCGCTCTGTGCCGGGCAAGGTGTGGAATTCCGCGCGCCGCTGAAAACCTCGCTGCCCCTGCAAGCCACCCTCGCCCGTTTGCGGGCCGATGTGGCGACGCTGGGCGAAGACCGCTACCTCGCCCCCGATCTTGAATCCGCAGCCTGCCTTGTCGCCTCTGGCGCATTGGCGCAGGCAGCAGGCCTCCCGCTTCCCACGCTTTGAAGGGCAACCCCATGAACACGCGCCATAATCTTCGCGACATCTACCCCGCAACGGGAACCGAGATCACCGCCAAATCCTGGCTGACCGAGGCACCGATGCGGATGCTGATGAACAACCTGCACCCCGACGTTGCAGAGAACCCGCATGAGTTGGTGGTCTATGGCGGCATCGGACGTGCCGCGCGCACGTGGGAGGATTTTGATCGCATCGTCGCCACACTTAAAACGCTGAACGATGATGAAACGCTGTTGGTCCAATCAGGCAAACCGGTTGGCGTCTTTCGCACCCACAAGGACGCCCCCCGCGTTCTGATCGCCAATTCCAACCTCGTCCCGCATTGGGCGACATGGGACCATTTCAACGAGTTGGATAAGCGCGGTCTGGCCATGTATGGCCAAATGACGGCCGGTTCCTGGATCTATATCGGGACCCAGGGCATTGTTCAGGGCACCTACGAAACCTTCGCCGAAGCCGGCCGCCAGCATTACGGCGGCGAACTTAAGGGCCGCTGGATCCTGACCGGGGGCCTTGGCGGTATGGGCGGTGCGCAGCCCCTTGCCGCCGTGATGGCCGGGGCGTGCTGTCTTGCGGTCGAGGTGGATGAAACCCGCATCGATTTCCGCCTGCGCACCCGTTATGTCGATGCCAAAGCACACACGCTGGATGAAGCGCTGGCCATGATTGCCGACTGGACGGCAAAGGGCGAGGCGAAATCCGTGGGCCTGCTGGGCAACGCCGCCGAGGTGTTCCCTGAGCTTTTCGCCCGAATGCAGGCCGGCGGCCCACGCCCCGATATCGTGACCGACCAGACCTCGGCCCATGATCCGCTGCATGGCTATTGCCCGCTCGGCTGGACCGTCGCCGAGTGGCGGGCCAAGCAGGAAACCGAGCCGAAAGCGGTGGAGCAGGCCGCGCGCGCCTCGATGCGCGCCCATGTCGCCGCGATGGTGGATTTTTGGAACGCGGGCGTTCCGACGCTGGATTACGGCAACAACATCCGGCAGGTGGCACAGGAAGAGGGGCTGGAGAACGCCTTCGCCTTCCCCGGTTTTGTTCCGGCCTACATCCGCCCGCTGTTCTGCAAAGGGATCGGCCCTTTCCGCTGGGTTGCCCTGTCGGGTGACCCCGAGGATATCTTTGCGACCGACCGCGCGATGAAAAAGCTGTTCCCCGACAATGCCCATCTGCACCGCTGGCTGGACATGGCGCAGGACCGCATCGCCTTTCAGGGCCTGCCTGCCCGTATCTGCTGGATCGGTCTGGGCGACCGTCACCGCGCGGGGTTGATGTTCAACGAGATGGTGAAATCGGGCGAGTTGAAGGCCCCGATTGTCATCGGACGCGATCATCTGGATTCGGGCTCTGTCGCATCACCCAACCGCGAGACCGAGGCGATGAAGGATGGCTCTGATGCCGTATCGGACTGGCCGCTTCTGAACGCGCTCTTGAACACCGCAAGCGGGGCGACCTGGGTCAGCCTGCATCACGGTGGGGGCGTCGGCATGGGCTTCTCGCAACACTCGGGCATGGTGATCGTGGCCGATGGCACCGATGACGCCGCGCGGCGCTTGAATAACGTGCTGTGGAACGATCCGGCGACAGGCGTGATGCGCCATGCCGATGCGGGGTATGACATCGCGCTTGACCATGCCCGCGCGATGGACCTGCGCCTTCCCGGCATTCTGGGCAACTGACCGAAGGCCAAGATTTTTCTACGAAAAATCTTGGAAGGCGATCCTTCTGCGAAGGATCGCCGAACTTTCGCAGAAGATTCTGCGCCTCAGACCCGCGGATTGACGCCTTCGACGTCACGCCAGAACGGGTTCGACCAGGCCCGCTTCCCCGCCGCATCGATCACTGTTACCCGCAACCACGGGCTGTTGAGCAGCCGCGCCAATGGCAACTCGGCCCGCGTCATCGAATGGCCATGCACCGCCTTGGCCCCGGTTCCCCATCCCTGCACGATCACCGAAGACACGGCCGTGCTTTCCACCACAACCCGATCCCCCTCGATCCGCACATCGCGCAATTCCGGCCCTTGGGAGGAATAGAAATCCCCCCGTTTCAACGCGGCCAGCAGGGCATCGGGTTCATTCGCCTCGGCTTTGACCATGACCCACCCACCGAAATGGTCGGGCTCTGAGAAATGCGCGTCGTCCGTTGCGATCATCGTCAGCTTGCGCCCTTCGGTCAGCAACAAATCGGCGATAGCAAAACCATCCGGCCGATCACATCCCGTGGCACAGCCATGGTTGTAGACCTCAACCGCATGCGCCGCGGTGATGCCACGCGCATCTGCAAGGGTCAGGCCGGACCATTGCGGATGGGCAATCGCCACAAAGGCCCCTGCCGCGACAGCCCGCGCAGCAATCTCGGCCGCGGTTTCCTGATCCGGACGGGGCACGAAATCCGGGCTGTTGGACGGTGCAAAGTCAGCAGGAAGACCAACGGCAAGGATATGCCACAACTCGCCATTCGCCATCGCACCTGAATGCAGTTCGGCACCAAGGATGGTGGTAAAACCGTCGGTCCGGAACGGCACCGTATCCACGATGGGATAGCCGCACATCCCCACGAAATGATCGGTCAGGGCGAGGAAATCATAGCCCTCTGCCCGATAGCGGCGACACACCTCTTCGGGCGACAATACCCCGTCGGACCGAGTCGAATGGGTGTGGATGTTGCCACGCCAAAAACGGCCCGGCGCGGTAAAGGCGGAAAGCGGTCGCGTCATGTCATGCATCCCGATTGAGTCGCCCCGCAGAGTAACCTGACGCCTTGGCCAAGCGCAGCCCCCCAACCGACGCGGCCATTCCATTACCTCTGCCCGCCTTTCCCAGCATCTGGCGGCAGAAATCGGGGTGCGGCGGGCCGAATTAACCTTTAAATCTGCCGCCTGCGATCACATCTCTCATTTTGGCAGCGGGTTAACCTGTGGCAGCGCGGCGATATCGCCTGCCGGGTTGGATTGTGGTAGATGGCAGGGGTGGAAATGGAGCAGGACATGCAGATGCAGGTGCCAGTTGTGGATCCGGAGGTTGTCGAAGGGCAGGATGAGGGCTGCGCAGACCTTGCCGTCGATGAGATGACCGTGCGCGCGACGGCTGCGGCGGCCTTTCTCAAGGCGCTGTCGCATGAAGGCCGGCTGATGATCCTGTGCCATCTGTCATCGGGCGAAAAATCCGTGACCGAACTTGAACGCCTTCTGGAAACACGTCAGGCCGCAGTCAGCCAGCAACTCGCGCGGTTGCGGCTGGAAGGGCTGGTCAATTGCCGGCGCGAAGGCAAAGCCATCTTCTATTCGATCCAGGACCCCAAGGTCAGCCGGACCATTGCGCTGGTCTATGACATGTTCTGCCGCGAAGGGTGATCACCCGCGCCCGATGAAGGGCATGTCGCGGGCCATGATCGTGAGAAAGGGAATGTTGGCAGAAAGTGGCAGGTTGGCCATGTGCAGCACCGCCCGGGCAACATCCGCCACATCCATGACCGGTTCTGCCCGGATCGCCCCATCCGCCTGTGGCACACCGCTTGGAAAGGCTGCGGCCATCTCGGTCAGGGCATTGCCGATGTCGATCTGCCCGCAGGCGATGTCAAATCGCCGCCCATCCAGCGCAAGTGTCTTCGTCAGCCCGGTCACCGCGTGCTTTGAGGTGGTATAGGGCGCCGATCCCGGACGCGGGGCATGTGCGGAAATGGATCCATTGTTGATGATCCGCCCGCCTTGCGGCGTTTGCCGCCGCATCAGGCCAAAGGCCGCCCGCGCACACAGAAACATGCCCGTGATGTTGACCTGGCATAGCCGCAGCCAATCCTCGACAGGGATTTCATCGATCGGCGCGGCCTTGGCGGAAATGCCTGCATTGTTGAACAGCACATCCAGCCGCCCCCATTCCGCTGCGATGCGGGCAAAAGCCTGATCCACCTCATGCGGCACGCCAACATCGGCGGGCAGGATCAGCGCGTCGGCGCCATCCGCCGTTTCTTCCAGGGCCGCCTGCCTGCGGCCCATCAGCGCCACGCGCCAGCCCGCCGCCATGAAAGCGCGTGCCGTGGCCCGACCGATGCCGCTGCCTGCCCCGGTGATCAGGATTGTCTGGGTCATGAAGTCTCTCCCTCGGCATAGTCGTACTTCATGAGCCAGAGAAGGCAACGCTCCACCTTCAGCGGTGAAGTGTTCAATTCCGCCGCAATCTCCGCTGCAGTTGCGCCTCCGCGCGCAGCGAGGGCGTCGGCCACGCGGGCCACATCTTCCGGCGTTTCGAATATCCGCTTTGTCACCGGATAATCGCGCAAGGCAAGCATTCGCGTGACTGGCACCGTCGTGGTGCCCGACCATCGAAACTGCCGCGCCTTGGGAAGACGCTCCGTCGGAAAGGCGGCGAAATAGTCCATCGGGGACGGGGCGACCGGCAGGGCAGCAGCCGGAATGGGCGGATACTTCGCCGGATCGGCCCTGCGACGGATGGAATCAAGTTCGGCGAACAGATCCTGCATCGCGGGGATCACCACCTGCCAGTCAAACATCGCCCGCGCCCGTGCCTGCCCCGCCGCGCCCATGCGGGCACGCAGATCACCATCCAGCATCAGCCTGCGCACCGCTTCGGCCATCTGCCCTACATCAATCTGCGTGACGGCGGATAACTGGCTGAGATATTGGATGTAATTGTCCGTTCCCCCATGATAGCGCAACCCGGTGGCTGTGACATGTTCTGGCCTTGCGCCGGTTGTCGCGACGCGGAAGCCGGCTCCGCCATCCACCGTATCGCGAATACCGTCCCAGTCTGACGCCACCACCGGCAGGCCTGCGGCCATCGCCTCGACCGGGGCAATCCCAAAGCTTTCCTGCAAGTTGTCGATCAGGAACAGGAACATCTCGGCTGCGGAAAGCGCCGCGAGCCGCCGCGCCGCGCCTTCGTGCGGCAGATGATGCAAGGTGACGTCAGGCATCAACTCGCGGGCGGGGGCCAGAAAGATGCGCTGCGAATAGCTGTCGGGGAAATTGCCGTAAAGGATCAGATGCAGACGCCGCCCTGTTCCCGCCTGCGCCCGTTGCAAGGCCAGATAGACGGGCAAGGGGTCGAACTTTTCATGCGGGCTTAGGCGGGCCACAACAAGCGCGACACTGTCCTCTGCGGCAATCCCAAGCTCTGCGCGCAGGGCCATGCCTGCCGCCGGATCAGGCCGGAATTCATCGCAATCCACACCCAGCGGAATGACCGGAAGCTGTGGGCGTGGTGGCACCTGCCCCCCGAAACGGTGAAGCAGAAAATCGTCGATCAACTCCATCTGCAGGCTGACCGCTGCCTTCACAGCCCGCGAGGTGCAGATCACCGCATCCCATTCGGCCTGAGGCGATGCCCGCAGGTGCCAAGCCCCTTCCATCACGGCCTTGGTCGAAATCGTATGCGTGATCCCGCAAATCGAATAGGCCGTGTCGCCCCAAAGGCTGCGCCGCCACGTTTCCGTCGCAAAGTTCGGACCGGAAATGTACATCGTGCCGACCGGGGCGATGGCCCGGGCGTTTTCCAGCCGCTCCACCCGCACGCGCTCGCCGGGACGGCGCGCCTCGGAAAGGGTGCGGAACTGCTGCGCGTCGTTTGGTCCGTGGGTAATGGCAAGCCACTCTTCCACCGCAGCATGGCGAAACCAGCCTCGCAAAAAGCTGTCACCCGCCATCCGGCGCCCGTTCACCCCTTTTTCCGGATCAAACCCATCCGGTGCGAACCAGATCGCGGCATTGCGCGACGGGGGGCGCATCACACTGTCCTCTGGCGCATCCAGAGCCAGGGTGTCGGCGTGGACCGCCATTCCCACAAAAGCAAAAGCCGGTCCAGATCGCCAAGATCATCGGTCCAACCCGGCAGGCCGCTGTCATCCAGATGCCGTTCGATCCGGCGGATGTCATGGCTGGGGCCGAACCGTTTGGTCAGCAAATCAAGGCGTCCGGCCTTCATCCCTTCGTGCACTTCGACCAGTATATCAACGCCGCGCAGGGCCGGGGCGGCCACCGGATCAAGCAAGACGTCTTCGGCACCCTCGATATCGCAGATGATCACGGTGCGACCATGGATCAGACCGGCAAAATCGCCATGCCCGACCGCACCGCCGATCTCGATACGCGCGGAAACCCCATTCGCTTCGGCAATCTGGGTGCAGGCGGCATGGGCGTTTTCATCTGTGTCGCGGGCGATGACCCGCGCATGCGGCATCCGCAAGGCAAGGCCAATGGCATAATAGCCCTCTGCCGCACCAATATCGACCACCGTGTCATAGCCAGCGGCAATGATATCCTCGATCACAGGCGCGAGGCTTGCTTCATAACAGCCGATCAGGCGCGGATTCCGCGATCCTTCAGAGGTGCGCGTCGGATAGACCATGCCGCGGAATGGCCCGGACAGCACGCGTTCCCCAGATCGTTCCACCAGCGCGTTTTCAAGCACATGCGCCCGCCATTTCGCAAGATGGCGCAACGCCATATTCAGCCGCTGCGGCGTCGGCTCGCCCGACATCAATTCGTTGATGCGGCGTTGCACGTTCTTGTTCATCTGTGATGGCATCCCCGCCCCCGAAACTCGTTAACCCGCGCATGCTAGGGTGCCACATCCGCCCGGTCCAGCCCGGCAAGTGGTTGCGCAGGATGCTTGACGTCGCCTGCGGCAACAGGGCATCACGGAGACGGTGAAACGGTGCAAGGGTCGAACATGAAGGCGGAGCGCAAGGCAAAGAAGCCGCGCGGGGCATCCGACCTGTGGGGCAGCGTGCCCTTTGGCCTGAAACGCCATGCCAGCCCGCATGGGCAGGTCACCGCAGTTTCGATGATGAAGGATGAAGGCCCCTTCGTGATCGAATGGATCGCGCATCATCTGGCCATCGGATTCACCGATCTGGTCGTTTATACCAATGACTGTTCCGACGGCACCGATGACATGCTGATCCGGCTCGAAGATCTTGGCCTTGCCCATCATCGCCGAAATGTCATCCCCGAAGGTCTGCGCCCACAGCCCAGCGCGCTGAACCATGCGCAGGACGAACCAGTCGTGTGCAAATCCGATTGGGTGATGGTGTTTGATGCCGATGAATTTCTGTCCATCCGCTTTGGCGATGGCACGCTGGACGATCTGATTACTGCCGCGAGGGCGCAGGATGCAAATGGCATCGTTGTGACATGGCGCATCTTCGGATCGGGTGGCGTGGTGGATTGGTCGCGCGCGCCGGTGACTGAGCAGTATCTCTATGCCGCGCCCCCGATGTGGAACAAGGGCTGGGGCGTCAAGACACTGTTCTGCTTTGATCCCGACTACTGGAAACTGGGCATCCATCGGCCCAAGATGAAGAACCGCCATATCGACACGCCCTTCCCCGATACGGTGAAATGGCTGAACGGGTCGGGCCGCGAGATGGAGGATTACTTCAAGTTTCGCGGCTGGCGGTCCATCACGCGAACGGTCGGTTATGACTGGGTGCAATTGAACCATTACGCAGTGAAGTCGGTCGACAGCTATGCGATCCGCAAGATGCGCGGCAACGTCAACAACAAGAAAGACAAGTACAATTCCGACTACTGGTCGCTGCAAGACCGCAACGAGGTGCACGATGACACGATGTTGCGCTATAGCGACCAGCGCAATGCGATCATGACGCAACTGCTGCAAGACCCGGTGCTGAATCAATTGCATCATGCTGCCGTTGACCGGGCCGAGGCGCGGCTGGCCGAATTGCGGCAGACCGAGGCCTATCATCAACTTGTGGCCGATCTGGCCAAGGCATCAGCCGTGCCGATCACCCAGATCACCGCAAAACCGCCCCAGGCCCGCGACAAGGAAAAGATCGCGGCGCTGATGTCCGATGTTGAAAAGCGACGCAACGCCAAGGCGCGCGAAGACCGCAAATCCGCACCTGCCGAACCAAAGCCCGTTGTCACCCCGATGGGCAGCTATGTCTCGGGCCGGATTGATGTGACGGCAGAGGTTGCGCTGGACTGGCGGCAGAACCACACAGTGGAGGTGCCGCTTGACCCAAGGGTGTTTTCACCCTCTGCCCTTGCGGTGATCGAAGTCGGCAAGTTTGAACGCGGTATTGCGCGACGGATGCCTTCGGTCCTGCCAAAGGGGGCTACGGTTCTGGATCTGGGGGCGGCTTGCGGGTTCCTGTCGGCGCATCTGGCGCGGGTGAGGCCCGATCTGACGCTGGCCATGGTGGAAGATGACCCCGGCCTGCGCCAAGTTCTGACGCGGCTTTGCGCCCATAACGGGCGAGAGTTTTCAGATCGCTTCCGCCTGCTTGACACAATCCTTCAATACGATCCTGTGACGGCGATCCGCGATCTTGTCGCCAGCGTTGCGCCCAACGCGCTTATCCTTGCCCATCCAGCCGTGACATCTGACGCGCTGATTGATGCACTGCCCATGCTGAACCCGATGCCGGAACAGATATTTCTGACAGGACGCTGGATCGAAAAATGGCACCCGGATCTGGCGCAAATCGAATCCGCCCTGCATCAGGCAGGGTGGCATGGCCCGCAATTCGGCTTTGATCCCGTCCTTACGCGGGGTTACGGGCGAAAGCCCGCAGGGCCGGTCCAAGGTGACAGTCCGTGATTTTCGACACTTGCTGAAAGCGAAATCGTGGACAGGCAAAACGCTTTCAGGCATGTTCTGCGAAAGACAAGAGACCCGGCAATCCGGGCGTAGTGAGGCAAGATGTCAGTACCCCAGCGCCGTCCCGTCGCATCCCTGTGGATCGGCGAGAAGCTCCATTATCTGAACCAGCTCTGCCTGTTGTCGCATGTGCGGAACGGCCATCCGACGATCCTTTACTGCACGCATGACGTGTCGAACGTCCCTGACGGGGTGGAGGTGCGCAAGGCGACAGATGTGATGAAGATCGACATGGATATCGTGTCGCAGACATCGGAATCCTTTTTGTCGAACGTGTTCCGCTACAAGATGATTCAGGCGATCGATGCAGTTTGGATCGATTGTGATGCCTATTGCCACAAGCCCTTCCCCGATGAGATGCAGAACATCTTTGCAGGACATGGCTTTCGCGGCGCTTTGAACTGTGGCGTTGTATATATCCCGCCGAAAGGCGAGTTGATCGAGCAACTGCTTGATTACTACGAAAACCTGCCAGAGGCACCGGCTTGGTTTAACAAGCAGCAACGCAAGAAACTGGAAAAACAGGATCGCAGCCTGCCGCAGGCCGTGCGCATCTACAACGCCGAACGCACGGCTTTCGGGCCGCAGGCCTTTACGTGGTTTGCCCAGCAGACCGGCGATTATGAAAAGGCTCTGTCGCCGGATTACCTGTATCCGGTACCGTTTCAGTTGAACGACGTGTTCTATGATCCCTACGGCCGGGTCGAAGGGCATTTCACCGACAACACGCTCTCGGTGCACCTCTATACCAACGGCACCAAACCGTGGTGGCGGCGCAACCCACCCCTGCCCAATTCCTATGCCGCCCGCATGTGCGAGATCGAAGGCGTAGACCCAAGCAAAGCGCTGGAAGAATGACAACCTGCCTTTATTCCGCGATGCGGAACGAAGGGCCGGACATTCTTGAATGGGTCGCCTGGCATAGGATTATGGGGTTTGACCGGATCATCATCTGGTCAAACGATTGCACGGATAAAAGCGACCTGCTGCTGGATGCGCTGCAACAGATCGGCTGGCTGGTCCATCATCGGCACAGCCCCGCCTCTGGCGCATCGGTGCAGGGTGACGTGGCCACCCACGCCCTGCGCGACCCGCAGATCACCGGTGCGTCCTGGCTGCTGTGGCTGGATGCCGATGAATTCCTGGTCGTTCATGGTGGAGAGCGACGCTTGCCAGATCTGCTGCGGGCTTTGTCAGATGCGGATGGCATGGCGATCAACTGGCGGCTCTTTGGTGACAGCGGACATGACCGCAGCCCCGACCAGCCGGTCATCGAGGGCTTTACCCAGGCGTCAAAGCTGGGCTTTCGGTTGAACCGAAGCGTAAAGACACTGCACAGGATGGACAGCCGCGTTGAGCAGCTTTTCATTCATCGCCCTGTCTGGCCGGCGGCGGCACAACCGCACGTCCGCCTTGTGGCAGGGGACGGATCCCCCCTGCCCGCCGAATTCGTGCATGGCACAAAGGACAACGGGAACCCGCAGGAAATGGTGGATAAGGGCCGCCAAAGCTGGAAGCTGGCCCAGATCAACCATTATGCGGTCAAGGCGCTGGAACGTGTGGCGGCAAAGCGCCTGCGCGGTGATGGCCTTTATGCGAACTGGTCTGATCGCTTTGATTTCCGATACCTCAAACGGTTCAACAAGAACGACGAGGTCGACAAAAGCGCGCATCACCACCTGCCCGCGCTCAAGGCGATGATGGAAACTGCGCTTGCCGATCCGGCGGTTGCCAAAGCCTATGCCGATTGCGCCGAGTGCTTTCGCAAGATGCTGGATGGCCTGCAACAGGAAACCCGGCATCTCGCGACAGATCGTTACGGCGCGTCGGTCGGCGGCTGACCGGGCGCTGCCCCGGCACGGCGGGCCTGTCGGCGGCTGGCGACCAAAAGGAAATTCTCGTTCGCTCGATAGCGACGATAACGCGCCCGCACGGAATAGCCGGTATCATCCACCCAACGCAGAAATTCATCGCGGTTTTCGTTGTCCACCTCTATGAAAATGGTCGGCTTGAACTTTGCGATCGTCTCGGAAAGCCCCCGCAGGACGCGCATTTCCATGCCTTCGACATCGATCTTCAGAAAGGTCGGCGCGCTGCCAAGCAAGAGGTCATCCCCCCGCGCCACCCGCAAATCTCCATCGCCTTCGACCATCCGCCCGCCGCCAAGATTTCGTTCTGGCGCATCAATATGCAGCCCCTCAGCGGCGACATCGGACAGGCCGCATCCCAGATGCGATAGATCGCACAGGTCAAGAACCCCGTTCAGGCCAAGATTGGCCAGAAGATGCTGGATGGCGGCCGGGTTTGGCTCAAAGCAGATCAGCTTGGCCGGGCGCAGGTATTTCGCGACGAAAAGCGAATGGTTACCGATATTCGCCCCAATATCCGCAAAGACCGCTCCCGGAGGGCAAGCGCTGCGAATAATTTCCAGTTCCTCTTCTTCGTAGAACCGGCCCATACGATGGTGCTTCTGAATCGAGTCTCGCGGCTTGGTGATATTGAAAAAGATCGGCTCGCCCCAAATCACGCTGCGGACAGTCACCCCCGGCAGCGACGTGCAGAGCTTTGCCGGCTTGGGGCCACCGGAATGTGCCTGCGCTTCGCTATCCTGGATTTCGACAGTTTCCGTCACACTTCTTCCCCCGCTTTCAGGTCAAGCTCTGCGGCCTGAACCTTGCCCATCTGTGCAATCCGCCGGACGCCTGCCTGGCGTTGCAGCATGTCCTTGGCCTTGCGCGACAGGCCGTGTTCCTTGACGATTTCCCAATTGCGATAATGCACTGTGAAAATCTCGCGGTCCTGTGGCAGGGGTTCGCCCCGCTTGCGGCCGCCCAAAATATAATGCTGCTCCTTGGGCAACATGTGCCAGTCCAGCCCAGCCTTGCGAATGGCCAGCGGCAAGGTCATCTGGTCGAGATAGGGCCGCTTGGCCGGAATCGTGGGTTCTGCCTCGATCTTGGCGGCAACCTGCATCCAAACCTCGGGGAAGCGCAGGCCTTCGGCATTGCGGTGTTGTTCGGGAAAGACAAAGAGGCCCGAACTGAAATAGGGCATTCGGTCCTTGCCCTTGTTCTGGTTCATCAGGCGGATGCGTTCTTCCGGTATGGGAAGCCCGGCCGTATCATAGATCAGTGTCCACACCTCTTGCCCCGCCCAACCCATCGATGCTGCGGGGGTCAGGCTGACATGGCCTTCATGGATCAAGTTGGCCGGGTCATTGGGGCGCAGGAACAGGATGTCGGAATCCAGAAAACAACTGTACTCGCTGTCGCGCGGTTGCAGCGTGGCCACCATTTTGTTGCCATGCGGATAGGGCGGGTCAAAGGCACCTTCGGTGTCCATAGGGCGCAGATCGCATCCCATCCGACCGAGGGTGGTGACCACATCCGGATCAATCTCTGCCATCCGATGCGCCGGGCAATAGCCGATCATGGCGACCTGCGAACCAAAAGCTTCGCGAATAGACGCTGCCAGGTAACAGGCCATCAGCTGATACTTGGGCGGTTCGACGATGAAGAAAAACGTCAGCCTTTCCATCACGCATCCTCTTCGTCGGCATGGGGTTCATCCTGCCCCAACGCGCGCATGTCGCCCCCCCGGCGGGCAGCGAAATCCGCCAGCATCGCAGACATGGCAGCAGCGTCTGGCAGACGGGGACGGAAGGATTTGGTCACATAACCCTCGGCGGCCAGCGACTGGAAAAGGGCTGCAAAGTCGATTTCGCCCACCGACCGGAAATCCACCCGGTTTGATCCGCCCGATACCCAATCGGTGCGGACCACGTTGATGACATCCAGCGCAACATCGCAGAACGCGCGGAATTGCAACTGGTAATCCCCCGCCAGCGCCTTTGACCGGCGCAGGATCATCGCCACGCGGGTGCCGGGATCGGTGACGTAGGCCGCAAGATGCAGAGCGGAACCGTCCAACGCCACGATCCGTTCCGCCGCGCGATAGCGCGCGATCTGCACGTCAATCGGGTGTTTTTCGGGATGAAACACCTCATAGCCCGCGCGGGCGAGGTTTTCCTCGATCACGGTCTCGCCGAGGATGCCGCCACGCTGGGCGGCAAGACGCGCGCGCGAGATATAAAGCTTCTTCCCACCCTCCGGCGCCACGGCCGCGCGCAGCCGCCCCTGCATGAAGGCGCGGTAGGCCGGGCTGCCGGCATAGCGTTCCGCCCAACCGAACCCCAATTCCGGAACGAACAGCCGTTCCACGCGCAGGGGCGTTCCGTAGGTGCGCACCGGCATGTCGATGCCCAGAAGGCGATAGAACCTGTCATGCCCTTCGATCACTTTCTCAATCGGGCCGACCTCGCCCCGATAGGGCAGATAGAGAATACTTTCCGGCTGCACCGGAAGGTGGTCCAGCGCCCACAGCCGGGCTGTAGATTCAACAAGGAAGTGGCCGAAATGGCCCCGGAAATTGCCCCCGAACAGATGGGTGCCGGGCAAGGGTTTGATCTGCTCTGCTCGCTGCAGGCTTGGGGCTGGCATCGGCTTGCGGGCGCGGATCCAGCCCTGCGACAGGGCGCAATAGCTGCCATCCGCGCGAAGAATGCCGGATGCTAGTTTGCCATCACCTTCGCGTTCGGGAACGAAAATAGCCTGCGGCAGATCGAGGATCAGCCCTTCGAACGGGGCGGATGGCGCGCCATCGGTCACAACGATCCGGCGTTCCAGCACGGTTTCATCGGCAACAGGTTTGGTCCTTGCCGCCCGTTGCAAGCGACGCGCTTCGCGGCGGGCAAAGCCGCTTTCGGGGTTGGTCCGGCGCAGGGCAGCCATGGCCCCGGGCAAAAGACCCGCATGACCGCGCGCCGTGGCCTCGGCCACCAGCGCCCTTTGCCACGGAACCTGACCACGCCGGGCGCGGAAGGTCTTCCAGAACATCGGCCAGTCAGGCGTGCCCCGCACAACACCTTCGATCAGCTCTTGCAGACCGCCCACTTCCTTTATTTGTCGGATGGCGCGGTGCCCCATCAGCGGCACCGGCACATGCCGCACCCCTGCCCCGGCAATCCGCTTGGCGTGGGCGCGGTCTTCGGCAACGAGCGGATCATAGACCAGCGTCACCTCGCCCCCCGTGCGCCCTGCCTCGGCCGCATCCAGAAATGCAGGATCGGACCAATCCCATTTGCGCGCGGCGAAACGATAGCGGCGTTCAAACGGGGCAATACTGCGCGACAGGGAGCTTTGCGGGCTGAAGGCAAGAACGGCCGCCCCCGGCACCATCGGCGCATAGGCCAGCGCGGCAAAGCCACCCATCGAGGCCCCGATAAAGACCACCCTGCGAAAGCGCGCGAAAACGCCTGCATCGCGCAGGGCGGCGATCAAGGCCGGGGTATCCGCGTTACGGTACCAATCCTTGCGGCTGGCCATAAGGCCCAGAAGCGAAAAGCCCGCCTGTTCCACACGCCACCGCAGCCAGGGTTGCGGCGGATCATATTCGCCCACGGACGAAAGGTTGTCGAAGGCGACGGCAAGAATATCCGAACCGGGCCGCGCCTCGAACCAGGCATCAACAAGACCACCGCGATACAGGAAACGATCCTTGGCAGCGGCCTTGGCCAGATCCTTCACCACAGGAGGAACCTTTACGGCCACCTTCTTGGCAGGGCGTTCAGCGGGTGTTTCGTCATTCATGGGATATGTCCGCACAGGGGCGGGCCAGATACTCATACATCGCGCCACTCATTCTTGCCACGTGCCCACCGCCCCTGCCCGAACGTTTTGCCACCCTCTTGATCGGGGTGCGTTTGCGGAAATCATACGTTCCGATCCGCCACCGGTCAAATCGCGCGCGGGCCTGACGCAATGGCAAAGGGCGACTGTGGCGCGAAGCCTTCACTGACAAGCAAACCGGCAAGGCAGGCCATGACCGGCTGACCGCAGGGTTGAGCGAGCCGCGCCAGCACAACCCCTGATCGCAACCCCATGGCGCAAGCGCGGAAACTTGGGGCAGTCAGTGGCTGGACAGCGCCAGATCGACGAAAGTTCACGAAATCTTCTTTTGAGTCTTTTGCGAATCGTGCGACCAATACCGCCAAGATCGGCCAGCAAGGCACGGTCCGCTAACCAGGTGCACAACGACCTGCACCGGGCCACAACAAGGGGAGCTATGATGAAAAGAACCACCTCCACCCTCGACCGCCGCACGCTGCTCAAGGGTACCGCCCTTGGGATCGGCGCGCTGGCTGCACCGGCGATCGTGTCGCGCAAGGCGCTGGCTTCGTCGGGCGAGCTGAACTTTACCGGTTGGG
>JALHOL010000007.1 GCA_022843025.1 Paracoccaceae bacterium
GCACCCTCCAGGTGATCCATGAAACGCGCCCCTCGCAGCCGTCAACGCCATGATTTATATGCGAAATATCACGATTACGACAGCGAAATCAGCGACTTACTTGGAGAATGTGGGTTAAAGCCCCGCCAGAGGGCGGGGAATCGGGAGGATGAAATGAAAGCAAAGTTTATGGCAAGCGCCGCTGCGCTTGCGCTTCTGTCGGGTGCTGCTTCGGCGCAAGAGCTGAAGTTCCCCATCGGCGAAGGCAATTTCAACTGGGCCAGCTACACGGCGTTCGACGAGAAGTACAATCTCGACGGGCAGAAGATCACCGTGCTGGGGCCGTGGTTGAGCGTTGACCAGGAGCTGTTCCAGAGCGTGATCGCCTATTTTGAAGCGGCGACCGGGGCGGATGTGGAATACATCGGCGCCGAAGGCTTTGAGCAGCAGGTGGTGATCGATGCGGAAGCGGGATCGCCTCCGGATGTTGCGGTGTTCCCGCAGCCCGGCCTGATGCGCGGGATGGCGGCGAAAGGGCAGGTTCTGGCGATGTCGCCGGAAATCGTGCAGTGGACCAAGGACAACTATGCAGCCGGTCAGTCCTGGGTTGATCTGGTGACCTTCCCGGGCACCGACGGCGCGGCGAACACCTTCGGCTTCTTCTACAAGGTCGATGTGAAATCGCTGGTCTGGTACGTGCCCGAGAATTTCGAAGATTCGGGCTATGCCGTTCCGACCACGATGGAAGAGCTGAAGGCGCTGACCGATCAGATCGTCGCCGATGGTGGCACGCCGTGGTGCATCGGTCTGGGTTCGGGCGGCGCGACGGGCTGGCCCGCGACCGACTGGGTCGAAGACATGATGCTGCGCACGACCACCCCGGAAAACTATGACAAGTGGGTGTCGAACGAGCTGAAGTTCAACGATCCGGTTGTGGTGAATGCCATCGACCAGTTCGGTGCCTTTGCCAAGAACGATGCCTATGTGTCGGGTGGTGCGGGTTCGGTCGCGTCGACCGATTTCCGTGACAGCCCGAAGGGCCTGTTTGCATCGCCGCCGCAGTGCTACATGCACCGCCAGGCGTCGTTCATCCCGTCCTTCTTCCCGGAAGGCACCGTGATCGGCGAGGATGCTGACTTCTTCTACTTCCCGGCCTTTGCTGAGCAGGATCTGGGCCAGCCGGTTCTGGGTGCAGGCACGACCATGGGTCTGATGAAGGAATCGGAAGCGGGTCGCGCTTTCATCGAGTACCTGACCACGCCGATCGCGCATGAAGTGTGGATGAACCAGACCGGCTTCCTGACCCCGCACAAGGGCGTGAACACCGATCTGTATGGTGACCCGACGCTGAAGAAAATGGGCGACATCCTTCTGAACGCGACGACCTTCCGCTTTGACGGGTCTGACCTGATGCCGGGTGGCGTTGGTGCGGGCGTGTTCTGGACCGGGATGGTCGACTATGTCGGCGGCAAGTCGGCGCAGGAAGTGGCTGACTCGATCCAGTCGACCTGGGACTCGCTGCAGTAATCAGATGGGCCCGCCGCGTGAAGCGGCGGGCCTTTTTCTATCCGAAATGTTTTTCCCGGTTGACGTGGCCCAGTGCGCTGCGGCGGAATTGCATATGCCGGATGTATTTTCTGGACGCTTTGGGAGGAGGGTCTACCCGTGGAACAGTTCTTTGGTGCTGCCACGACCATTGTGATTGGTGTCGGGGGCTGTCTTCTTTACTTTTTCCTGAGCAACATCCTGCTGGACCGGATGCTGCCGGCCTCGGGCCCGAATATCAGCCGCAACATCAACCGCGCCAATGCGATACGGCCGTGGTTGTTCCTGCTGCCGGCACTGATCCTGCTGGCGCTCTATCTGGTCTATCCGCTGGTCTGGTCAATCTATCTGTCGGTGATGGATTCCGGCGGTCAGCGGTTCGTGGGCGCGGACAACTATGTGTGGATGGTGAACGATCCCAAGTTTCTGGAATCGATGCGCAACAACATCCTGTGGCTGATTGTGGTGCCGGCCTTTTCTACCTTTTTCGGGCTGGTGGCGGCGGCGGTGACGGACCGGATCCGCTGGGGCAATTTCGCCAAGGCGATGATCTTCATGCCCATGGCGATTTCCTTTGTGGGCGCGTCGGTGATCTGGAAATTCGTCTATGATTTCCGGCCCGAGGGACAGAACCAGATCGGGCTTTTGAATGCGATTGTCGAAGCCTTTGGTGGCGCGCCGGAAACATGGCTGACGCATGATATCGTGAACTCGTTCCTGCTGATGGTGGTGCTGATCTGGATTCAGACCGGGTTCGCCATGGTGATCCTGTCGGCGGCGCTGCGCGGTATTCCCGAAGAAACCATCGAGGCGGCCATTCTGGATGGCGCGTCGCCGTTGCAGCTGTTTTTCAAGATCAAGGTGCCGCAGATATGGGGGACGATCCTTGTCGTCTGGACCACGATCACCATCACCGTGCTGAAGGTGTTCGACATCGTGCTGACCATGACCAACGGTCAATGGGGCACGCAGGTGCTGGGCAATTACATGTATGACTGGCTGGTGCGGGGGCAGGATAGTGGCCGCGCCTCGGCTATTGCGATCGTGATCATGCTTTTGGTGCTGCCGATCATGATCTGGAACATCCGGAACGCCCGCAAGGAGATGCGCTGATGGACAATATCGTTGGCCAGAAGTCGAGCCTGACCTGGGCGGTGAACCTGTGTGCAGTGGTGCTGGTGCTGCTGTGGACGATCCCGACCTTCGGGTTGCTGGTATCCTCCTTTCGCGACCGGGATCAGATCCTGACAAGCGGGTGGTGGCAGTCGATGTTCCCGCAAGAGGCTACGCTGCAGTATCGTGCGGGCGGGCCGGATACGGCGGTGCAGGAGGGCGGGCTTTACGTCATTTCCGGCAATGTGTTTGACGGGGCGGAGGGCTTTGTCAGCGCCTTTGGCACCACATCGCGGGAGCCTGCGGCGGTGGAGGCCGGGGGCGTGGCGACCACGAGCGACGGTTATGAGCTGACAGTGCAGGAGGATGGCAGCTATCGCCTGACCTCGGCTGCGCCGTTCGAGGGGACGCGCGGCGAGCGGATTTTCGTAACCACGACGCAAGCGCCCAGCTTCACGACTGAAAACTTCGTGCGGGTGATGAATGCCGAAGGGTTGGGGCGCGGGTTTCTGAATACGCTGACAGTTTCGATCCCGGCGACGGTGATCCCGATCCTTGTGGCAGCGTTTGCGGCCTATGCGCTGGCCTGGATGGATTTTCCGGGGCGGGCCCTGCTGATTGCCACGGTGGTGGGGTTGCTGGTGGTGCCGTTGCAATTGGCGCTGATCCCGTTGTTGCAGTTGCACCTGAAGGCGGGGATCGGGAAGAGCTATCTGGGGATTTGGCTGGCGCACAGCGCCTTTGGCCTGCCATTGGCGATCTATCTTTTGCGAAACTACATGGCCGGGTTGCCGCGCGACATCATTGAAAGCGCGCGGGTGGATGGGGCGACGGATTTCCAGATTTTCCTGAAGATCATTCTGCCGCTGTCTTTCCCTGCGCTGGCCTCTTTTGCGATCTTTCAGTTCCTGTGGACGTGGAATGACCTGCTGGTGGCGCTGGTCTTCCTTGGATCGACGCAGGATCAGCTGGTGATGACCGGGCAGTTGAAGGAGTTGATGGGATCGCGCGGGGGGGATTGGGAAATCCTTGCGGCGTCGGCCTTCATCAGTATTGCGGTGCCTTTGGCGGTGTTCTTTGCCATGCAGAAATATCTGGTCCGCGGCCTTCTGGCCGGATCGGTGAAGTGAGAAAGACGGAAAGAATGACGGACGTGATCGGCCATGATGCCGACTGGTGGCGCGGGGCGGTGATCTATCAGATCTACCCCCGCAGCTTTCAGGACAGCAATGGCGACGGGATTGGCGATCTGGGCGGCGTGGTCGAGCGGCTGCCCCATATCGCAGCGCTGGGGGCGGATGCGATCTGGATCAGCCCGTTCTTTACCAGCCCGATGAAGGATTTCGGCTATGACGTCAGCGATTACTGCGACGTCGATCCGATGTTCGGCAGCCTTGCCGACTTCGACCGGGTGGTGGCGCGGGCAGGCGAGTTGGGCCTGAAGGTGATGATCGATCTGGTGCTGTCGCATACCAGCGACAAGCATCCGTGGTTTGCGGAAAGCCGCAAGGACCGGGGCAACGCCAAGGTGGATTGGTATGTCTGGGCAGAGCCGAAACCGGACGGCACCCCGCCCAACAATTGGCTGTCGGTCTTTGGCGGCAGTGCTTGGGCCTGGGATGGGCGGCGCGAGCAATATTATCTGCACAACTTCCTGACCAGCCAGCCGGACCTGAACCTGCATCATGCACCGGTGCAGGAGGCGCTTTTGGATGTGGCGCGGTTCTGGCTGGCGCGCGGGGTGAACGGGTTCCGGCTGGACACGATCAACTTCTACTTCGCTGACAAGTATCTGCGCGATAACCCGTCTTTGCCCAAGGAATTGCGCAATGACAGCATCGCGCCGAGCGTGAACCCCTATAACCATCAGCTGCATCTGTTTTCGAAGAACCAGCCCGAGAACCTTGAGTTTCTGCGGAAGTTCCGCGCGGTGCTGGAGCCCTTTGGCGCGGCGGCGGTGGGCGAGGTGGGCGATGCCCAGCGGGGCCTTGAGATCATGGCCGAATACACCAGCGGCGGGGACAAGGTTCAGATGTGCTACCCGTTCGAGATGCTGCAACCGGCGCGGTTGACGGCGGGGCTGGCGGCGCGGACCTTTGACCGGTTGGCGGCGGCGGCCCCGGATGCCTGGCCCTGCTGGGCCTATTCCAACCATGACACGGTGCGCCATGTCACCCGCTGGGGCCTGTCGGATGCGGGGGCACGGGTTTACGCGACCATGTTGATGTGTCTGCGCGGATCGGTCTGCCTGTATCAGGGCGAAGAATTGTCACTGCCTGAGGCGGACATCGCCTTTGAGGAATTGCAGGACCCGTATGGCATCGAGTTCTGGCCAGAGTTCAAGGGCCGGGACGGGTGCCGGACGCCGATGGTCTGGTCCACGGACAACGCGCTGTGCGGGTTTTCCAGCGCCGAACGGGCCTGGTTGCCGGTGACAGCGCCGCATCGGCCGCTGTCGGTGGCGGCGCAAGAGGCGGATGCAGGGTCGATGCTGCACCACTATCGCGCTGTGCTGGCGTTCCGCGCGGGGCATTCGGTGCTGCGCGATGGGGCGATGACGGATTGGGCCGCGACGGGCGAGGTGTTTTCCTTTGTCCGGTCAGGGGCAGAGACGATATTTTGTGCGTTCAATCTGGGAGAGACACCGGCAGAGGTGCGCTTGCCCGAGGGACGCTGGGAACAGATCGGGGAGGCCGTGGGCAGCATCGCTGCAACGGCGGGAGAGGTGCGGTTGCCGGGTTGGGGCTGCTGCATCGCACGTAAAGCATAAAGGGGAGGATGGGCCATGGCGGAACTGAAGCTGGTCAATGTCGAAAAGGCCTATGGCGAGGTGAAGGTTCTGCGGGACATCAACCTTGATATCAAGACGGGCGAATTGATCGTCTTTGTCGGGCCGTCGGGTTGTGGGAAATCCACCCTGCTGCGGATGATCGCGGGGCTGGAGCGGATCACGGGCGGGGATTTTTCCATCGACGGGGTGCGGATGAACGAGATCCCGCCTGCGCAACGCGGCATCGCGATGGTGTTCCAATCCTATGCGCTTTACCCGCATATGACAGTGCGCGACAACATGGCTTTCGCCCTGAAGATTGCCAAGAAGAGCGTGGCCGAGATCAACGCCGCCGTCGACAAGGCGGCCAAGATCCTGCAACTGACGCCTTATCTGGACCGTTTGCCCAAGGCGCTTTCGGGTGGGCAGCGGCAGCGTGTGGCAATCGGGCGGTCGATCGTGCGCGACCCAAAGGTCTATCTGTTTGACGAGCCGCTTTCGAACCTTGACGCCGCGCTGCGGGTGGCGACACGGATCGAGATTGCGCAGTTGAAGGAACAGATGCCCAATTCCACCATGATCTATGTGACCCATGATCAGGTGGAGGCGATGACGCTGGCCAGCCGGATCGTGGTGCTGGCCGGGGGCGGCATCAGCCAGGTGGGCGCGCCGCTGGAACTGTATGAGCGGCCGCGGAATGAGTTTGTGGCGCAGTTCATCGGCAGCCCGTCGATGAACCTGTTGCCCGGCGAGGTGATCGAGACCGGGGCAGAAACCGTGGTGCGGCTGGCCAATGGCGGGATTGCCCGGTCGAACGTGCCGACGCAGGCGTCCGACAAGGGATTGAAGGTCAATATCGGCGTGCGACCCGAGGATTTTCTGGAAACCGGGTCGGAAGGCATGTTCACCGGCGAGGTGGAATTCACTGAAGCGCTGGGAGAGGTCACGCTGCTTTATTTCAAGAAGCAGGGTGAGGCGGCGCAGGTGGTTGCAAAGCTGCCGGGCATCCATGCCGATCTGCGGCGCCAGACGGTGACGCTGTCGGCGCAGCCCAACAAGGTGCATTTGTTCGCCAACGGAGAGTCGCTTCTGTACCGCTAAGCCTCAGGTCGGTTGACAGGGGCGGTTGTGGGGCGCAGAGCAGGGTATGGGACAGCGGCGGGTGCAGATCATTGCCCCCGAAATCTGGCGCGCGCCCTTGCCGATCTGGTCACAGGACCATCCCGGCTGAGCCGGAGAGGATGGGCCCATGGCCAAAGGACAGATGCGTTCCAACAAGGAAATTAAGAAGCCGAAGAAGGAAAAGCCCAAGGCTGCCGTGGTTGTGGTGGCCAATTCGGCATCGCGGATTTCGGCATCGCAGGACAAGAACAAGGGTTGAACGCCCTTGTCTTTCTGCGCCTGACTGTCCGGATCAGCCCCGCAGTTTGCGGGCGTGGAAGATGAAGCCCAGAAAATTGAGCAGCACTTGCGCGGCAAGGATGGCTGTGGTGCCGTCACGGTCGTAATCGGGGGCAACTTCGACCAGGTCGATGCCGACGATGTCATGGTCGCGGGCGACCTGTTGCAGGATTTCCAGCACCTCATAGTACAGAAACCCGCCATGGCTTGGCGTGCCGGTGCCGGGCGCGATGGAGGGGCAGAAACCATCAATGTCGATGGTGACGTAAACCTTTGCGCCGGGCGGGATGCGGCCTGCGGTGGCCTGCGGGCCCAGTTTGCGCACCTGACGGACCGACAGGATATCGTCGCCCATGCTGCGGGCGGCGTCATAGCCTTCTTTGGTGGTGGAACTGACGTTGCGGATGCCAAGGGCGGTGATGCCGGTGACATAGTCCTTTTCCGCCGCACGGCGCATCGGGTTGCCGTGACCGTGGCGGACGCCGTGGCGGATGTCGACGAAATCGAGATGCGCGTCGATTTGCAGGATGTGGATCGGCCCCTGATCATCAAACGCACGGATGCAGGGGATGTTGATGGAATGGTCGCCGCCGATGGTGACAGGCAGCGCGCCCGCCGCAAGGATGGCCCGCACCCCGGTTTCGATATTGGCGTGGCTGGTTTCCGTATCGGTATGCACGATATCGGCATCGCCGATATCGACGATGGTGACATCAGGGCCGAGATACATGCAGTCATCTTCGTGGTCATAGGCCCCGGCATGGCCGAAGGAGAAGAGCGTCGATGCCTCGCGCACGGCGCGGGGGCCGAAGCGTGCGCCGGCGCGGAACTGGGTGCCGAAATCGAACGGCGCGCCAAGGATGGCGACGTCGGCATCAATCGCGGACCAGTCAGCGATGTAGGGGCGTTTGCCGAAGGTTGATATGCCGACGAAGGGCAGGTTCAGGCGGCCCGTGTCATAGGTATTCGCGGTCATGGGTCAGGCGTCCGTTTCTGGCTGGTCTGGTTCGGATTGGGTAAGCAGGGCCGGGATCAGATCGGCCAGCCGTGCGGCGGGCGGGTGCAAGGCGTTGCCCGCCATCCGTGCAAGAATGACCGGTTCGGTTCCGGCATCGGTGATGGACAGGGTGGCCATGCGGGCGCCGTCATGGCTGCGCCGCCCTGCGGGGCGGGTGTAGCTGAGCCCCATGCCAAGACCATTGGCCGCGAAACTGCGCATCAGATCGAGCGTGGCGGTGCGGTGGGCGATGGTAAAGGGCAGACCCCGCGCCGTGAACAGCGCCCGCATATGGCCCAAGGAAAGGCCCTGATCGGCGAGGATCAGGGGATGTTCGGACAGGGCCTGCAAGGTGATCCCCTTGCGGCCCGCCCGGGCGAGGGGGTGGTCCGCCGGAGCGATGGCATGGGGCGCGACCTCCATCAGAACGGTCCGGTCACAGGTGGCGTCAAGCCCTAGGTCCCAGGTGATGGCAAGGTCGATCCGGCCTTGGCGCAGGCCATCGGCGATGGATTCAAACGACAGGACCGTGGGTTCGATCGCGATGTCGGGGGCGAGATCGGTCAGTTTCCGCAGGAGGGGCGCGAGCAGGGTTGGAGCCAGATCCTCGAAACAGGCCAGACGCACGGGGGCGGCGGGTGTTTCGCCCGACATGAGGCGGGTGAGGGCGTCGAGTTGGACCTGTGCCTCTGCCAGCCAGCCACGGCCAAAGGCGGTGGGGGTGATGCGGCCTCCAGGGCGGCGCAGGAAGAGGGGTTGGCCCAGCGTCGCCTCAAGTTGCGCGAGGGCGACGGACAGGGCGGGCTGCGAGATGTGCAGCGCCTCGGCCGCGGCGGTGACGCCGCCGAAGCGGGCGGTGGCGGTGGCATATTCAAGCTGGCGGATGGTGGCGGCGATCATGGCTATGGCTGGTATCGGAACATATTATTGGAAGCTATCGCCGGGGCGTGGCACTTGTCGAGAGGGAAGCGCAAGGAGACGGAAAATGGCGGCAGTGGTGACGGATGCGATGGTCGCAGATTACCAGCGCGACGGGGTTGTGCTGGTGAAAGGACTGTTTGCCGATTGGGTGGAGGTGCTGCGCGCAGGCGTGGAAGAGAACATGGCCAGCCCCAGCCCGCAGCTTATGGCAACGCTGAAGCCGGGTGAGCAGGGGCGGTTCTTTGACGATTACTGCAACTGGTCGCGGATCGGGGCTTTTGAGCAGGCGATCCGGGGATCGGGCGCAGCCGAGGCAGCGGCGGCCCTGATGGGATCGCAGCGGGTGCAATTGTTCCATGATCATGTGCTGGTCAAGGAACCCGGCACCAACAAGCCGACGCCCTGGCACACGGACGGGCCTTATTACTTTGTCGAGGGGCGGCAGACGGTTTCCTTTTGGGTGCCGCTGGACCCGGTGAAGGAGGCGAGCCTGCGCTGTGTGGCAGGAAGCCATCGGTGGGAAAAGGACGTGCTGCCGACGCGCTGGGTAAGCGAGACGAGCTTTTACCCCGGTGAGCATGACTACATTCCGGTGCCGGACCCGGATGCCGAAGGGATGCGTGTGATGGAATGGGAGATGGAGCCTGGTGATGCGGTGGCCTTCCATTACCGCACGCTGCATGGCGCGCGGGGCAACACAAGCAGCGCGCGGCGACGGGCGTTCAGCCTGCGGCTGGTGGGGGATGATGCGCGCTATGTGGAACGGCCGGGGCCGACCTCGCCCCCGTTCCCGGGGCATGGGATGGAGCCGGGGGAGAAGCTGCGCGAGGACTGGTTTCCCTATCTGTGCTGAATGGGCGCGGGCGCGGCCCGTCGCGCGGTTTGCGCCGGGCCGCGGCAGTGGTTAGCCTTGGTGTATCGGAACAAGGGGCAGGGCCATGGCGGAACGGGTGCAGGTGCGACCGAAGATCTATCCGCCGCCGGAGTTTCCGCCGCGCCGGCCTGCGCGCTTTGCCCGGACACCGCCTGCGGTCTTTCCTGTGATCCTTGGGCTGTCCGGTTTGGGGTTGGCCCTGCGGCGCGGGCTGGATGCGGCCGGGTTGCCTTTGGGATTGGCGGATTTGCTGCTGGGCGCGGTTGCGCTGCTTTGGGGCTATGCGGTGTTCGCCTATGGGGCAAAGATGGCGCGGCGGGTGTCGGTCGTGCTGGATGATCTGAAAGTGCTGCCGGGGCGGATGGGGCTGGCCGCGATGACCATGGGCGGGATGGCCTTGGCCGCTGCGCTGGCGCCTTTTGCGGTGGGGCTGGCGCAGGCCGTGCTGGTTGTGGCGCTGCTGGGGCATCTGGTGCTGGCGGGTTTGACCGTGCTGGTGCTGACCCGGTTGCCGAGCGAGGCGCAAGTGGTGAACCCCGGCTGGCATCTGAGTTTCGTGGGGTTCATCGTCGGGGGCATTGCCGCGCCCTGGGTCGATTGGCCGGAATTGGCGATGGTGCTGGTCTGGGCGACGGGTGCGGTGGCGCTGGTGATCTGGGGGGCGAGTGTGGTGCAACTGATGCGGCGTATTCCGCCTGCGCCGCTGCGGCCCCTGCTGGCGATCCATCTGGCCCCGGCAAGCCTTTTGGCGACGGTGGGGGCAGGGGTCGGCATACCGGTTCTGCCCATGCTGGCCTTGGCATTGGCAACGGTGATCCTGTTGGCCTTGGTGATTTCAGGGCGCTGGGTGCTGGAGGCGGGGTTCAGCGCCATGTGGGGGGCGTTGACCTTTCCGCTGGTGGCCTATGCCTCGGCCCTGTTTGCGCTGGGGTTCGATCTGGCGGGGATGGCGATGCTGGTGGTGGCGCTGGGGGTGGTGCCGATGATCGCTTGGCGGGTGATCACGCTGTGGGGCAGCGGGCAGTTGGCGGCAAAGACCAACGCGGCGGAGGCGTGAAAGGCCGGGGAAGCGAAGTCTGACGCAAATTGAGGAGGCGCGCGCGGGGTGAGGACCGTTTTCTGCGTCAGAAAACGGCGCGAAATTTGCGTCAAATTTCGCCTTGTTTGGTCAGATCAGTGCCACCCAGGCACGGGCAATCGCGAGACCTGCGGCATCTGCCGCAGCGCCTGCCACTGGGGCATGGGCAGGATGGTGGATGTCAAGCCAGCCGGGGCTGTTGCGTTCCACCGCATCGGGGAACTGGCGGTTCCAGTCGGCCACCACGGCACGGGATGCCTCGAAATGAAACTGCATGGCATAGGTGGCGCGGTGGATGCGAAAGCTCTGGTTCGTGGCCGTGCCCGAACCTGCAAGGCGGGTGGTGCCATCGGGCAGGGTGAACGTGTCGGAATGCCATTGGAAGATCGGAAAGGTCGCGGGCAGGTGTGACAGAACCGGGTCGGCGCGGCCTTCGTCCGTGAGCGTGACATCGCACCAACCGAATTCCGGCGCGGTGCCGAGACGGTTTTCCGCGCCCAAGCCGCGCGCCAGAAGCTGTGCGCCAAGGCAGATGCCCAGCACCGCGTGGCCCCGCGCGCCGCTTTCGGCCATCAGCGCGGCAAGGGCGGGCAGGTAGGGATGGGTGTGATCGTCCCGCGCGGATTGTTCCCCGCCAAAGACCACCAGCGCATCGAAGCTGCCGGGTTCGGGCAGGCGGCCATCGGCGAAGGGTTTGTAGAGATCGATCGTGGCCGCCGCCTCATGCAGGGCGATGCCCACCTGTCCGTGATGGGTGACGCGGGTGTTTTCAATGATGGCGACGCGCATTGGGCTTCCTGTTTCCTATGCGCGACACTCTGCATGGGTGCGGGGTGGGTTCAAGGGGGCAGGGCCGGGATTTGCCCTTGCATCCCTGACGGACGCGTGAAAAGGGGAACCGCCAAACGGACATTTCCATGGAGACGGTGATGGAGATTCGCGAGGCCCTTACCTTTGATGATGTCCTGCTGGTTCCGGCCGCGTCGAGCGTGTTGCCGAGCGAGGCGGATACGTCGACTTTCGTGACCAAGTCGATCCGCATGAACATCCCGCTGCTGTCGAGCGCGATGGACACGGTGACCGAAGGGCGGATGGCGATTGCCATGGCGCAATCGGGCGGGATCGGGGTGATCCACCGCAATCTGGATGTCGCAGCGCAGGCCCGCGAAGTGCGGCGGGTGAAGCGGTTTGAAAGCGGCGTTGTCTATTCGCCGATCACACTGACGCCCGAGCAGACGCTTGCCGATGCCAAGGCGTTGATGGAACGCTACAACATCACCGGCTTTCCGGTGGTGGATGGGCAGGGCCGGGTGCTGGGGATCGTGACCAACCGCGACATGCGCTTTGCCAGCGATGACCGGACGCCGGTATCGGTGATGATGACATCGGAAAATCTGGCGCTGCTGCGTGAACCGGTGGACCGGGAGCAGGCGATCAGCCTGATGAAGGCGCGGCGGATCGAAAAGCTTTTGGTGACGGATGGGTCGGGCAAGCTGACAGGTCTTTTGACGCTGAAGGATACCGAGAAAGCCGTGCTGAACCCGCAGGCCTGCAAGGATGAGTTGGGGCGGCTGCGGGTGGCGGCGGCGTCGACTGTCGGGGATGCGGGTTTTGAGCGGTCGCAGGCGCTGATTGATGCGGGTGTCGACATGGTGGTGATCGATACGGCACATGGCCATTCCGAGGGCGTGGCGATCGCGGTGGAGCGGATCAAGAAGCTGTCGAACACCGTGCAGGTGGTGGCGGGCAATGTGGCCACTGCTGAGGCGACGCGTGCGTTGATCGGGGCAGGCGCGGATGCGGTGAAGGTGGGGATCGGCCCGGGGTCGATCTGCACCACGCGCATCGTCGCGGGCGTGGGTGTGCCGCAGTTGACGGCAATCATGGATTCGGCCCGTGCGGCGGGGGATATCCCGGTCATTGCGGATGGCGGGATCAAGTATTCCGGGGATTTCGCCAAGGCGATTGCGGCAGGTGCGTCCTGTGCGATGGTCGGCAGCGCCATAGCCGGGACGGACGAGTCCCCCGGTGAGGTGATCTTGTGGAATGGCCGGTCGTTCAAGGCCTATCGCGGGATGGGGTCCTTGGGCGCGATGGCGCGGGGATCGGCGGATCGCTATTTCCAGAAGGATGCCGCGTCCGACAAGCTGGTCCCCGAAGGGATCGAGGGGCAGGTGCCCTATAAGGGATCGGCAGCGGCGGTGATCCATCAGATGGTCGGCGGCCTGCGCGCGGCGATGGGCTATACTGGCAATGCCACCGTGGCGGATATGCGCACCAACTGCCAATTCGTGCGGATCACCGGAGCAGGGCTGAAGGAAAGCCACGTCCACGACGTGCAGATCACGCGCGAAAGCCCGAACTATCGGGTGGGGTGAGCCCTTATCTTTTGCATTGAAATGAGGGGTGGGCAGCGGATGCCCGCCCCTTTTTCATGGCAAGTCAGGTATAGGTGCCGCAGTCTGGAATAGATTGCGCGCCATGGCGTTATAGGTTCGGGATTAATCTCTGTTAACCTATCGACCATAAGAACGGAAATCCACCATGACCCAGCGCATGATGACGGCTTTGCTGCTGTCCACCCTGATCCTGCCCATGCCGGAGGTTCTGCTCGTTGACGGGGGAAAGTCGGCCGGCGCGGCATTGGCGCAGGACAATGGCGGGGACTCGGATGACAATGGTGGGGATTCTGACGATTCCGGCGGTGGGTTCGGGAATGGCGGCGGGTCGGATGACGGCCCACGACGCCAGCAGAGGCAAAGGGTTGCCGCACCGCCACCGCCGCCAGTGGCGGCGCCGGATGAAGTGGTGGTCAGCGATCTGTCGCCCGAGGCTTTGACCCAGTTGCAAGGCGAAGGGTTCGAGGTAATCGCCGAGGAGGATCTGGCGAGTTTCGGGCTGCGGCTGACGCGGTTGCGGGTGCCCGGCACGCTGGGGCTGGAGGCTGCGCGGGCGCGGGTGCGATCCCTGCCGGGCGGGGAGGATGCGGATTTCAATCACTTCTACCGCGCGGGTCAGGGGGCAGAGATGCCGGATGACGGGGCGGATTGCGGGCATGAAAATTGTGCTTCGCTGGACCTTGTTGGCTGGCCGGTGGAACGGATGGGGGCATGCCGGGTGCAGGTGCCGGTGGGCGTGATCGACACGGGTGTGAACGCGGGCCATGACATCCTAACCGGCGCGCGGCTGGAAGTGGTGCGGCTGGCCGATACCGCGCTGGACGCTT
The DNA here is from genome assembly GCA_022843025.1 of Paracoccaceae bacterium. Lineage (GTDB taxonomy): Bacteria > Pseudomonadota > Alphaproteobacteria > Rhodobacterales > Rhodobacteraceae > Paragemmobacter. The sequence goes on from JALHOL010000007.1 coordinate 13,905, forward strand.
CTGCGGCGGTCCACGGCACGGCGGTGACGTCGCTGTTGGTGGGGGCCGAGGAAAGCCGGGTGCCCGGTTTGATCCCCGAGGCCGAGGTGATTGCGGTGGATGTCTTTTCCGACGTGGCGGGGGATGAGCGGGCGGATGTGCCGTCGCTGCTGCGCGGGCTGGATCTGCTGCGTGGGCGGGGCGTGCGGGTGATGAACCTGTCGCTCGCCGGGCCGGAGAACGGGGTGTTGCAGGCGGCGCTGGATGCCATGGCTGGGCCGGAAGGTGCGGTGATCGTGGCGGCGGCGGGCAATGCCGGGCCGGATGCGCCGCCCGCCTGGCCCGCCGCACATCCGGGCGTGTTGGCGGTGACGGCGGTCGATGCGCGCGGGCGCGTCTATCGCGGTGCGCAGCGCGGGGATCACATCGATCTGGCGGCACCGGGCGTGGGGCTGCTTGCCGCGACCTCGATCCGGGGTGCGCGGGGCAAGACCGGCACATCTTATGCGGTGCCCTTTGTCACGGCGGCGGCGGCGGTGATGCTGTCGCAGAATCCGGCGCTGACGCCGGATGAGGTGGCGGCCGCGTTGAAGGCGCAGGCGCGCGATCTGGGGGCGGAAGGGCCAGACGAGGTGTTCGGTGCGGGCTTGCTGGAGGCGTCTGCGATCTGCGATCTGCCGCTGCAATAAGGGCGGCAATGGCGAGTTACTGAAGAGGCCCGGCCGGATTGGCAGGGCCTTTTGCATTGGCGAGGGTGGTAAAGGCGGGGCATCGCCATGCCTGAGGCAAGGGAGCACGAGTGTTGGAGTGCCTGCTGCGCGCATGTGAAAACGCCGGCCCATGAGGCCGGCGTTTCCTGGGTTGTCTTGCCTGTAGGGCAGGGATCAGCTGTTGCCGCCGTTGCTATCGCCGCCGTTGCTGTTCCCGCCATTGCTGCCGGAGCTGTTTCCACCGTTGCTGTCGGCGCCGTTCCAGTCGCCGTTGTTGTCATCGTCGCTGTCATCGCCGTTGTTATCCCAGCTGTCATTGCCGTTGCTGTCGCCGCCATTGCCGCGCAGCAGGCGCAGCATGTCGGCTTCGACGCGGGACAGGTCGAGGAAAACGGGCTGCACATCGCCCGCGGGCTGCGACAGGGCCGGGGGGGCGATCATCGACGGGGTCGCGATGCCTGCCTGTGCGGTGAGGGGGGCCAGGGTGGCGAAGGCTGCGACCGTGGTTGTGGTGATGGCTTTCATGTCTCTCTCCTGAAGTTCGGGCCATGTGGCCGTTTCGTACAGAGACAACGACAGGGGGCGGGATCTATTCCCGCCCCCTTGCCTGCTCACGCCCCTGTGAAGATTGGACGCATCATTCCGCCCAGCCTTTGGCGATCAATTCGGCCTCTGCCTCGGGTGAAAGGGCGAGGCCCGCGCCGCGTTGGTCGAGAAAGGGGGAAAGCCCCTGAGCCGCCGTGCCATCGGCGGTGACAAAGCCATCTTGGCCATCCGCTGCGGGCAGCGGTTCCTTTAGCACGACCTCAACCCGCCAGCCGGTTGTCTCGTCATGGCAGGCAAGCGCCATTTCGATCTGGGCGGCGTTGCTGTCGATCACCTCGACCTCGCGGCAGGGGCCTGTATCTGTGGGCAATGTGGCGAGGATCATCAGATCGCGGTCGTCTGTTTCAGGGAAGGCTGTACCAGACGGTAGGGTGTTCAGCGCCTGCGCCAAAGGTGAGCCGTCTGCCACCGGGCCAAGGGCAAGGGAAAGCGGCTCTGCTGGGCGAAACAGCACCAGCGCGATGGCAAGGCTGGCGGCAAGGGCGGTGCCTGCCGCGATCAGCGCAGGACGCGCGCGGGGGCGCAAGGGGATGATCTGCGCGGGCGCAGGGCCGGTGATCATGTGCTGCATCGCGGCGGGGACCGGTTCGGCCAATGGCGCGGCAAAGGCCTGCGCCAAGGCGGCGTTGGCTGCAAAGAGATCATCGACAAAGGCCTGATCGGCGGGATGATCGGCAAGGTGCATCACCACGGCGGCGGCCTCTTCGGGCGACAGTTCCCCATCGACAAAAGCGGCAAGGCGGGTGCGGTCCATCTGGGGCTGGGCGGTCATTGACGCGGTCCATGGCTGAGGCCGAGTTTCGGCAAAAGCGCCTCACGGGCGCGGGACAGGCGGCTCATTACGGTGCCGACGGGGATGTCGAGCGCATCGGCAGCCTCGCGGTAGCTGAGGCCTTCGATGGCGACCAGCGCCAGAACGGCGCGTTGCGGTTCGGGCAGATCGGCCATGGCGGCGCGGGTCTGGGCGAGCATCATGCGGTCTTCGGGCAGGCTGGCGGCCTTGCCCTCATCGCTGAGATGGGCGTCATCCGGGTCCATCGTGGTGCCGCGGCGCAGGACACGGCGGCGATCATCGATCCAGAGCGTCTGGATGATGCGATAGAGCCAACTATCCATGCGGGTGCCGTGCTGAAATTGCGCGGCGTTGCGCAGGGCTTTTTCGATTGCGGATTGCACCAGATCGTCGCCGTCCTGCCGGTTCCCGGTCAGGCTATAGGCAAATCGGCGCAGTTTCGGGACGAGCGCCACAAGGTCCTGTCGAAAGCGGTCGGTCATGCGGGATCCTTTCGGCAAGGCTGTTGATCCGGCACGACAACGGTGAAGGGAAGCGGTTATTCCGCGTTTCTTGGGATCGGTGGCGAAATTCTGCTTGGGAAGGGAGATCAGCGTTTCCCAAGTGATTTTGTCAGCTTTACAATGCCGACAAAATCACTAAGGTAATGCTGGCGGTAACAGATGTGTTCCGCGCGCCCTGTTCCCTTGCTGATCCAGACCCGTGATGACCGAACACCCCCATTCGACCAGCCCCGAGACACCCGCGGATGTGCCCGTGCATGACGTGCTTTCCCTTACAGCAGGGGGAAGTCTGGCGCGGCTGATGCATCAGGGAGAGGTTTATATCCTGCGGATCACGCGGCTGGGAAAACTGATCCTGACGAAGTGAGGCCGCCTGCATGATCGTCTGTCACTGCACCGGAATTTCGGATCACGACATCCGCGCCGCCATTGAATGGATGCGTCGCGCGGACCCTGACACGATCATCACGCCGGGCAAGATCTATCATGCGCTTGGTAAACGTGCCGATTGCGGCGGGTGTATGCCGCTGTTGCTTGACACCATGCGTCACTGTGCCAGCCTTGGGGTACCCACGACGCCGCCGCTGCTGCGGGCGGGGTCCAGGCATTCAACTCCGGATTTCAGGCAAGGACGGCACCATGAAGGGCGATCCCAAGGTTATTGAATTTTTGAACGCGGCGCTGCGGTCGGAATTGACGGCAGTCAGCCAGTATTGGCTGCATTTTCGGCTGCAGGAGGATTGGGGCTATGGCCACCTTGCCGCCAAGTCCCGCGCCGAAAGCATCGAAGAGATGCACCACGCCGACAAGCTGATCGCGCGGATCATTTTTCTGGAGGGGCATCCGAATCTGCAAAAGCTCGATCCGTTGCGGATCGGGCAGGATCTGCGCGAAACGCTGGAGGCGGATCTGGCGGCCGAGCATGAGGCGCGCACGCTGTATATCGAGGCGCGGCGGCATTGCGATGCGGTGGGAGATTTCGTGACGCGCGCGCTTTTTGATGAGCTGATCGCCGATGAGGAAGGGCATATCGATTTCCTGGAAACGCAGATCGGCCTGTATGACCGTTTGGGGGCCGAGAAATACGGGATGCTGAACGCCAAGCCGGCGGATCAGGCAGAATAGTCTGGTTGATATCGCGGCTTCACAATCTGGCGGCCGGGTTCTGGTGAATCCGGCCGCCTTTGCCTATGGTCCGCCGCGAACGAGCGTGGAGGCAGGGCATGACAGGGCAGCGCAGGGTGCTGGTGACCGGGGCCGGTGCGCCCGGTGGCATCGGCTTTGCCACGGCGCGGCGGTTGGCCCGCGGAGGGGCGCAGGTCGCCATCTGTGCCACCACGGGACGTATTCATCTGCGGGCGGCGGAACTGATCGCCGAAGGGTTGGACGTGACGGCCCATATCGCCGACTTGACCGAGCCGGATCAGGTGGCGCGTCTGGCTGATGTGGTGGGGCCGGTCGATGTGTTGGTGAACAATGCGGGGATGGGATCGGTTGGTGCGCCAGCCGAGCAGGCTTCCTTTCTGGACATGACGCCCGATCAATGGCGGCGGGCGATGGATGTGTCGCTGACGACCGCTGTGCTGGTGTCGCAGGCTTTTCTGCCCGGAATGGTGGCGCGCGGGCAGGGCAGGGTGGTGATGATGGCCAGCGTGACGGGTCCCTACGTTTCCAACCCCGGCGAGGCGGCCTATTCCGCGGCCAAGGCCGGGATGGTGGGCCTGACCCATGCACTGGCGCTGGAGGTGGCGCGGGCGGGGGTGACGGTCAATGCGGTCGCCCCCGGCTGGGTGGCGACAGAGGCGGCAACCGAGGAGGAGCGGCGTGCCGCGCTGGCCACACCGCCCGGGCGGGCGGGAACACCCGATGAGGTGGCGGCGGTGGTGGAATTTCTGGCATCCGATGCCGCATCCTATGTGAACGGGGCAGTGATCGTGGTGGATGGCGGCAATATCCTTCAGGAGCGCAAGGCATGACACCGGGCGCGCGACTGGCGGCAGCGATTGCAGTGCTGGACAAGGTGCAGGCTGGGCAACCGGCCGAAGTGGCGCTGACGAATTGGGGCCGCGCCAACCGCTATGCCGGGTCGGGCGACCGGGCGGCGGTGCGCGACATCGTGTTCGATGTGCTGCGGCAGAAACTGTCCTGCGCGGCGTGGGGTGGGGCCGATACGGGGCGCGGGCTGGTTGTGGGCTGGGCGCGAAAGGCCGGGCAGGAGGCGCTGTTTGATGGGCAGGGCCATGCGCCCGCGCCTGCCACGATGGACGAGGTGGGGCAGGAGCCCGAGGGCAATGCCGCGCTGGATTGCCCTGATTGGCTGGAGGCACCGCTGCGCAGCGGGCTTGGCGCAGATTTTCCGGCGGTGATGGGTGCCATGCAGGCGCGTGCGCCGGTTTTCCTGCGGGTCAATCTGGGGAGAACCACGCGGGAGGAGGCGGCGGAGGCGTTGGCCGCTGATGGGGTCGAGGCGGTGGCGCATCCGCTGTCCGCCTCGGCGCTGGAGGTGCGGTCAGGCGCGCGGCGGGTGCAGGCGACGGCAGCCTATCTGAACGGGCTCGTGGAATTGCAGGATGCGGCCTCGCAGGCGGTGGTGGAGATGTTGCCGCTGCGCGACGGGATGGCGGTGCTGGATCTTTGCGCGGGGGGCGGGGGCAAGACGCTGGCCATGGCCGCGCGGGCGCGGCTGCGGCTCTTTGCCCATGATTCCGATCGGCGGCGCATGGCCGATCTGCCGGCCCGTGCGGCGCGCGCGGGCATCACAGTGAAGATTGTAGATCAGCCAGAGAAAACAGGGCCTTATGACCTGATCCTGACGGATGTTCCCTGTTCGGGTTCGGGCAGTTGGCGGCGTGACCCCGAGGGAAAATGGGCGCTGACCCCGGCCCGGCTGGAGGCGTTGTTGGTGGTGCAGGCCGGGATCATGGATCGGGCGGCGGCCATGCTTGGGCCGGGCGGGGTGCTGGGCTATGCGACCTGTTCAATGATCGAGGCAGAGAACGGCGCACAAGTGGCCGCGTTGATGGCGCGGCAACCCGGTTTGCAGCTTGTGTCAGAGCGGCGGTTCACCCCGCTGGAAGGCGGCGACGGGTTCTACTGCGCGGTCTTGCGCAAAGTGTAGGAGATGTCTGACAGCCGCGCGCGCGTTAGCGATTTCTTAACGTTTGGGCGGCAATCTGTGCGGAATGAAGGAAGTTCGCGCCCAGATTGACTCGTTTGCGGAATGGTCTGCCCATCTATCGATGGCGGCCCGGTTCGTGCTTGGCGCGGCCATTGTCGCGCTGATCATCGGGGTTCTGGCCGCTGCGCCCCCGGCGTTGTTCGGTGCGGGAGTGCTGATGGTGGTCGTGGCTGCGGCTGCGTCGGCCCTGATCCGCATCCTGTTGGTACGGCGCAGAGAACGCACCCGGTCTGTGACACCGGCCCTGACGGATGCGCCGCCCGATCCGGCGATACGGATCGAAGGGCTGGCCGTGCCTTTGTTGCAGTTCAACGCCGAGGGCGGCCTGGTGCAGACGAACGCAGAGGCGCGCACGCTGCTGGACCTTGGTCCGACTGACCTGCCCGAACCGGCGCGGCTGTTTGTCGACCTGGGCCGTCCGGTGCGGGACTGGATCATCGACGTGGCCGCCGGTCGCCTTCCCGGCGGGCCGGAGATGGTGGGCCTGCGCGGTGACATCCGGCCTGAGGAAGGTGAACGGTTCTTGCAGGTGACCCTGCAACCCGACGGGCAGGGCGGTGCGCTGGCCATCTTGCAGGACACGACGGCGCTGAAACGGCTGGAGGCGCAGTTTGTACAGGGCCAGAAGATGCAGGCCATCGGCCAGTTGGCCGGGGGAATTGCGCATGATTTCAACAATCTGCTGACCGCGATTTCGGGGCATTGCGACCTGCTTTTGCTGCGCCACCGGACCGATGACCCCGATCACCCCGACCTGATCCAGATTCGCCAGAATGCGAACCGGGCGGCAGCGCTCGTGTCGCAATTGCTGGCCTTCTCGCGCAAGCAGACGCTGAAGCCAGAGCGCATCGAATTGCAGGATACGCTGGCGGACCTGACCCATTTGCTGAACCGGCTTGTGGGTGAAAAGGTGGGGCTGGATCTGATCCATCCGCGCGAAACGGCCGCGATCCGGGCGGATCGCCGGCAGTTGGAACAGGTGATCATGAACCTTGTCGTGAACGCGCGCGACGCCATGCCAGAGGGGGGCGTGGTGCAGATCGAAACCCGGATCGTGACGCTGGAGGAGGAAGTTCACCGCGACCGCGCCGTGGTTCCGCGCGGGCGGCATGTGGTGATTTCCGTGCGCGACAGTGGCACGGGTATCCCGCCGGAATGGATGGACAAGATATTCGAGCCTTTTTTCACCACCAAGCGACTGGGGGAGGGGACGGGGTTGGGTCTTTCGACTGTTTATGGCATCGTGAAGCAATCGGGGGGCTTTGTCTTTGTTCGCTCTACGCCGGGTGAGGGGACAGAGTTTGACCTGTGGTTCCCGCTTTGCGCCGAGGTGGTGGCCGAACGCCCGGTTGCGGCACCGCGGCGCGCGGCGCGGCGATCGGATGCGGTGGTGTTGCTGGTGGAGGATGAGGCGCCCGTGCGCACTTTCGCCGCCCGCGCCCTGCGCCTGCGCGGCCATTCGGTGCTGGAGGCAGCAAGTGCCGAGGAGGCGCTGGCGCTGTTGCAGGACGCAGCGCTGCATGTGGATGTCTTTGTCACCGATGTGGTGATGCCCGGGCTGGATGGGCCGGGATGGGTTCGGCAGGCCTTGGAGCGGCGGCCCTTGGTGCGAACCGTGTTCATTTCCGGCTATGCCGAGGAGGCATTGACCGATGTGCAGGCACGGATCCCGAATTCTGTTTTCTTGCCAAAGCCGTTCTCGCTCGCGGAATTGACCGAGACGGTGCAGGCGCAGATCGCGGCCTGACTGCGGTTCTGGTCAACCCGGCAGAGGTTGCAACGTTTCGTATAGCGCAAAGTCCCGCGCCGCGGCCTTGCGCAGGCGTGCCTCGGTTGTGGGGGAAAGGTCCATCGCTGCTGCGGGTGAGACGTTCAGACGGGGCAGGATGATTTCGCATCCCAACCGATCCTCAAGGAAATGGACGAAGGTTTCGATCTCTTCGTAACGGAACAGATGATCGACGCCCTTTTCGGCCTTTGGCTGCAGGAACCGCGCCTGCGATCCCACGGCGGCAAAGTCAGGTTGCGGATCATCGCACCAGGCGTTGACGAATTCATCAAAGCTCATCCCGCGCGTGGACTTTGCATGATCGGAAATATCATCGCGCTGCCGATACCGAAACCACGAGCCAAGCCAATCGCGCGGCTCGCGCATCAGGGCCACGACGGTGAAGGGATGGCCTGAGGTTGCCTCAAGGTACGGACCGATGAAGCGATGAAAGCGCTGCACCGGTGTATGTTTCAGCACGGGCGGGCGTTGGATCGACATGGTTGCCATCGAATCAAGCGCCGCCTCGATCGCGGTTGACCCTGTCTTGGGCGTGGCGAGAATGGCTAAACGTTGTTCCCAGAAAACCAGCATGAAACACCCCTGACCTTGGTTCCGGCCTTCTACACAAGGCCGCGCCCGGAGGCGAGACCCTGCGCATCTTGGTAACCGGACCTTAACCTTTGGCTGCCAGAGTGGGGATGTTCGAATTTGGTTGAAATGTTCTACTTTTGTGCTCATAAGAATGAGAACACTTGGGGAACAAGCGCAGCAATTGCCGCCCGGTCGCGGCTGTGAAATAAGGAGACGGACATGGCGGTGGCGAACCTCCTCGATTTGAACGGGAAGCGCGAAATGGACAAGGCAAAGGCGCTGGAAAGCGCGCTGGCACAGATTGAACGCCAGTTCGGCAAAGGTTCGATCATGAAGCTGGGCAAGGACAGCCCGCAGATGGATATCGAGGCGACCTCGACAGGATCGCTGGGTCTGGACATCGCGCTGGGGATCGGTGGTCTGCCCAAGGGGCGGATCATCGAAATCTTCGGGCCGGAATCTTCGGGCAAGACGACGCTGACGCTGCATGTGGTGGCTGAGGAACAGAAGAAGGGCGGCGTGTGCGCCTTTGTCGACGCCGAACATGCGCTGGACCCGCAATACGCCAAGAAGCTTGGCGTTGATCTGGATGAATTGCTGATCAGCCAGCCCGACACGGGCGAACAGGCGTTGGAGATTGTCGACACGCTGGTGCGGTCGGGTGCAGTGAGCCTGATCGTCGTCGATTCGGTGGCGGCACTGACGCCGAAGGCCGAGATCGAGGGGGACATGGGCGACATGCAGATGGGCAGCCAGGCCCGCCTGATGAGCCAGGCCATGCGCAAGCTGACCGCCAGCATCGGGCGCAGCAACTGCATGGTGATCTTTATCAACCAGATCCGGATGAAGATCGGTGTGATGTTCGGCAGCCCGGAGACGACGACGGGCGGCAACGCGCTGAAGTTCTATGCCAGCGTGCGCCTTGATATCCGCCGGATCGGTTCGATCAAGGACAAGGATGAGGTCGTTGGCAACTCGACCCGCGTGAAGGTGGTGAAGAACAAGGTCGCGCCGCCCTTCCGCGAGGTGGAATTTGACATCATGTATGGCGAAGGCATCTCGAAGCTGGGCGAATTGATCGACATCGGCGTGAAGGCCGGGGTCGTGGAGAAATCCGGCGCCTGGTATTCCTATGGTGATGAGCGGATCGGGCAAGGGCGTGAGAACGCCAAGCAGTTCCTGCGGCAGAACCCGGCGATGGCCAGCGATATCGAAGACAAGATCCGCGCGGCGAACGGGTTGGATTTCACCGCGCCTGGCCGTCCGGATGAGGCTGATGTGCTGGACATGTGATCCGCGCATGTGACGTAATCGGGAAAGGCCGGACCCTGCGGGTTCCGGCCTTTTTTCGTTGCGCGCGGTGGTGGCGGTGGACAGGGGCGGCAGGGGGGGCTAATTGGAGGGCCGACATGGCTTTTCCGCCTTTCTGAAAGGGTCTTTGCAGCATGGCGTCGCTGAACGATATCCGGTCTACGTTTCTTGATTTCTTCCAGCGCAACGGGCATCGCGTTGTCGACAGCTCGCCGCTTGTGCCGCGCAATGACCCCACGCTGATGTTCGCCAATTCCGGGATGGTGCAGTTCAAGAACTGCTTCACCGGAGTAGAGACGCGGGACTACAAGCGCGCGACCACGGCACAGAAATGCGTGCGCGCGGGCGGTAAGCACAATGACCTGGACAATGTGGGATACACCGCGCGGCATCACACGTTCTTTGAGATGCTGGGGAATTTCAGCTTTGGCGATTACTTCAAGGCCGAGGCGATCGCCTTTTCCTGGGAATTGCTGACCAAGGATTTCGGGATCGACCCAAAGAAGCTGTGTGTGACCGTCTACCACACCGACGATGAGGCGGCCGGCATCTGGAAGAAGGTGGCGGGGCTGGAAGATCACCGGATCATCCGCATTCCGACGGATGACAATTTCTGGCGCATGGGGCCGACAGGGCCTTGCGGACCTTGCACCGAGATCTTCTATGACCATGGCGATCACATCTGGGGCGGCCCGCCGGGCAGTGCCGATGAGGATGGCGACCGGTTCATCGAGATCTGGAACAACGTCTTCATGCAGAACGAACAGTTCGCCGACGGCACCATGCGGCCGCTGGACATGCAGTCGATCGACACGGGCATGGGGTTGGAGCGGATCGGCGCGCTGCTGCAAGGCAAGCACGACAATTACGACACCGATCTGATGCGGTCGCTGATCGAGGCATCGGCCCATGCGACGAGCAGTGATCCCGATGGTCCGGGCAAGACCAGCCACCGTGTGATCGCGGATCACCTGCGGTCGACCAGTTTCCTGATTGCGGATGGCGTGATGCCGTCGAACGAAGGGCGCGGTTATGTGTTGCGCCGGATCATGCGGCGGGCGATGCGCCATGCGCATATGCTTGGCGCTCAAGACCCGGTGATGCACCGGTTGGTGCCTGCGCTGGTACGGGGCATGGGCGCGGCCTATCCCGAATTGCAGCGCGCCCAGAGCCTGATCGAAGAGACGCTGCGGCTGGAGGAGACCCGGTTCAAGACGACGCTGGATCGCGGCCTGCGCCTGCTGGATGATGAACTGGCACGTCTGCCAGAAGGCGGCGATCTGCCCGGCGCGGCGGCGTTCAAGCTGTATGACACCTATGGGTTTCCGCTGGATCTGACGCAGGACGCGCTGCGCGAGAAGGGGCGCGCGGTGGATGTTGCCGGGTTTGATGCCGCGATGCAGGAACAGAAGACCAAGGCACGAGCGGCCTGGTCTGGCGCGGGTGGCACGGCGGATGCGAAGATCTGGTTCGAGTTGGCCGAGGCGCATGGTGCGACCGAATTCTTGGGCTATGACACCGAAACCGCCGAGGGCGAGGTGCGTGCGCTTGTGCGCGACGGGGCGGCCATCGGATCGGCAGCCACCGGCGAGACGGTGCAGATCATCGTGAACCAGACGCCGTTCTATGGCGAATCCGGCGGGCAGGTCGGGGATGCCGGCTTTATCCGCACGGATACTGGCCTTGCCGAGGTGACAGACACCCGCAAGTCGCAAGGGATTTTCATCCATGTGGCGAAGGTTCTGGAAGGGTCGGTCCTGAAAGGGCAACCGGCAAAGCTGGAGGTGGCCCATACACGCCGCGCACAGATCCGCGCGAACCATTCGGCCACGCACCTGTTGCATGAGGCGCTGCGCCATGCGCTTGGCGATCATGTCGCGCAGCGGGGTAGTTTGAACGCGCCGGATCGACTGCGGTTCGATTTCAGCCATGCCACCGGCATGTCGCCCGCCGAATTGGCGCAGGTCGAGGCAGAGGTGAATGCCTATATCCGCCAGAATGCGCCAGTCGAGACGCGGATCATGACGCCTGATGATGCCCGCGCGATCGGTGCGCAAGCGCTGTTTGGCGAGAAGTACGGGGATGAGGTGCGCGTCGTGTCGATGGGCGTGCAAGAAGGATCGGGCAAAGGGGCGGACGGACGGACCTATTCGCTGGAACTGTGTGGCGGCACGCATGTGCGGCGTACCGGGGATATCGGGGCCTTCGTGGCGCTTGGTGAAAGCGCGTCCTCTGCCGGGGTGCGCCGGTTCGAAGCGCTGACAGGACAGGCCGCGCTGGACCACCTGCGCGCGCAGGATGCGCGTCTGGCCGAGGTGGCGCTGGTGCTGAAAGCCTCACCGGCCGAGGCGGTAGAGCGGGTGAAGGCGATGGCCGATGAACGCCGCGCGCTTCAGAACGAGGTGGCGCAGTTGCGGCGCGAGTTGGCGATGGGCGGCAAGGCAGGCGGGCCGGAGGCGCGTGAGATCGGCGGCGTGAAGTTCCTGGCGCAGGTGCTTTCGGGCGTGTCAGGCAAGGATCTGCCCGCGCTGATTGATGAGATGAAGGCTAGGATCGGGTCGGGCGCGGTGCTGCTGATCGCCGATACCGGGGCAAAGCCTGCCGTGGCGGCCGGGGTGACGGCGGACCTGACGGCGACGCTTTCGGCCGTGACGCTGGTCAAGGCGGCGGCCGAGGCGATGGGCGGCAAGGGCGGCGGTGGCCGGCCTGACATGGCGCAGGCGGGCGGTGCGGATATCGCGCAGGCCGAAGCGGCGATCAAGGCGGCGGAAGCCGTGCTGGAGGGTTGAGGCGATGCCGACGGCACTTTGGATTGCGCATGTGCAAGTGACGGATGCAGAGGCCTATGGCCGCTATGCCAAGGAAGCCGGCCCCGCGATTGCGGCGCATGGCGGCGTTTTTCTGGCGCGTGGCGGTCGCTATGTCCAGCTGGAAGGCAACGACCGCCCGCGCAACGTGGTGGCGCGGTTTCCCAGTCTGGAAAAGGCGGTGGAGTGCTACCATTCTGCCGCCTATCAGGCGGCGCTAGCCCATGCAAAGGGGGCGAGCGTTCGTGATCTGATGGTGGTAGAAGAGGCGGAGTAACCTGGTTCCCAGTGCAGGCCCGGCCCGGATTCTCGGGCGTCAGGGCGGATCTGGCAGAGTTTGAGTCGCATTTGCAATCAAGGTTGGTTGACGGCACCTATGGCGTCGTTAACACTTATCTACGTGTTGCCCCATTTTGGGTTGTCCCGAGTTGCGTGTTTCCCGAGTGCAAAAGGATTTTATTGCCAAGGGGGTTTCGTGGCATGGCGGCAGCTTTTCCGGACTGGAATGACTTGCGTGACATTCTGCTGATTACCAATGCGGGCAGCCTTTCGGGGGCGGCACGGATTGCACAGATCAGCCAATCGACCATGTCGCGACGGCTTGCCGCGATCGAAGCGAACGGCCAGCCAGTGTTTCTGCGCGATGAGATGGGACGATTGAGCCCGAATGCGCGGGGGCAGGAACTGGTGGCGGCGGCACGCGAGATGGCGATGGTCTATGACCGGGTCAAGGCGCGGCTGATGGATGCCGGACCGCCGCTGCGCGTGGCCTGTTGCGAAATGATGTCGAAGCTGTTTCTTGCGCCCGCTTTGCCGGTCTGGTCGGCGCGGGCGGACAGCGCGGCGGAATTGCAGGTGCATGAGGATGTCTATGCACTGGAACCCGATACATACGATGTGATGGTTGCGCCAATGGCGGCCGCGCCCGAGCGGAGCACGGGGCAGTTGCTGGGCCTATACCAGATGGGCCTGTTTGCCGCGCCGCAATACGTGGCGGCGAACCGGATACGGGCCGGGTTGGACACGTTGGAAGGACAAGGCGTGATCCGCGCGTCAAAAGTGTTGGCGGATACGGAAAGCTATCGCTGGCTGGCGCGGCAGGGTGGCAATGTGACGATGCTGTCGCCCAATGTGCCGACCATGGCCGAGGCCTGCGCCGCAGGGCTTGGGGTGGCGCTGTTGCCGCTGGATCTTGCGGGCAATGACTCGCGGCTTTTGCCGATTGACGGGCCGAAACCGCCCCCCTGCGAGATCTGGGCCGTGGCTGATGCCAAATCGGCCAGCGATCCGCGGGTGGCAGGATTCCTGAAATGGGCGCGCGGACATTTCCGCGCGACCAGAGGTGAGGAGCGGGCCGCCGGATAGGCGACCGTCGCCTTACGAAGCCCGCGACTGGCGCTTACGCTCATGCGGATCAAGGATCCGCTTGCGCAGACGGATGATCTTCGGCGTCACCTCGACCAGTTCGTCATCATCGATATAGGCAATCGCCTCTTCGAGGCTGAAGCGGATATGCGGCGTCAGGCGGACGGCTTCATCCGTGCCGGACGCACGGACGTTGGTCAGCTTTTTGCCCTTGAGGGGGTTTACCTCAAGGTCATTGTCGCGACTGTGTTCGCCGATGATCATACCTTCGTAGACGTTTTCTTGCGGGCCGATGAACATGCGGCCCCGCTCTTCGAGGTTCCACAGCGCATAGGCGACGGACACGCCGTTTTCCATGCTGATCAGCACGCCCTGACGGCGGCCCTGGATCGGGCCTTTGTGGGCAACCCAGCCGTGGAAGATGCGGTTGAGCACGCCGGTGCCGCGCGTATCTGTCAGGAACTGGCCATGATAGCCGATCAACCCGCGCGACGGGACATGCGCGATGATGCGCGTCTTGCCGGTGCCTGCGGGTTTCATTTCGACCAGCTCGCCTTTGCGTTCGCCGGTCAGCTTGTCGATCACGGCGCCGGAATATTCGTCATCGACATCGACAATGACCTCTTCCACCGGTTCCATGCGGGTGCCGTCTTCATCCTTGAAGATCACGCGGGGGCGCGAGATCGACAGTTCGAACCCTTCGCGGCGCATGTTTTCGATCAGCACGCCCATCTGAAGTTCGCCACGACCGGACACTTCGAAGGCTTCACCACCGGGGGTGTCGGCAACCTTGATCGCGACGTTGACCTCGGATTCCTTCATCAGACGGTCGCGGATGACGCGCGACTGGACTTTGGACCCATCACGGCCTGCGAGAGGGCTGTCATTGATGCCGAAGGTGACGGTGATGGTCGGCGGGTCGATCGGCTGGGCCGGAAGGGCGGTGTCGATCTCCAGCGCGCAAAGCGTGTCGGCCACGGTGGCCTTTGACATGCCGGCGATGGTGACGATGTCGCCTGCCAGTGCCTCATCAATCGGTTGCTGGCCAAGGCCGCGGAAGGCGAGAACCTTGGTCACGCGGAACTGTTCCAGACGGTCGCCGGTGCGCGACAGGGCCTTGATCGTTTCGCCCACCCGCAGGCGGCCGGATTCGACACGGCCCGTCAGGATGCGGCCGATGAAGGGATCGGCCGAAAGCGTGGTGGCCAGCATCCGGAAGGGTTCATCCTGCGCGGCGAGTTGCTTGGGCGCGGGGACATGGCGCACGATCATATCGAAGAGCGCGTTCAGATCCTTGCGCGGGCCATCGAGCGATTCATCGGCCCAGCCGGCACGGCCCGAAGCGTAAAGGTATGGGAAATCAAGCTGTTCATCAGTGGCGCCGAGGTTCGAGAAAAGATCGAATACCTCGTTCAACGCGCGATCAGGTTCGGCATCGGGCTTGTCGACCTTGTTCAGCACCACGATGGGGCGCAGGCCAAGCGCCAGCGCCTTGGCCAGAACGAATTTGGTTTGCGGCATCGGGCCTTCGGCGGCATCGACCAGCAGGCAGACGCCATCAACCATAGACAGGATGCGTTCCACCTCGCCGCCGAAATCGGCGTGGCCGGGGGTGTCGACGATGTTTATGCGCGTGGCGTCGTGTTCGACCGAGGTGCACTTGGCAAGAATGGTGATGCCGCGTTCCCGTTCAATGTCGTTGGAGTCCATGGCCCGTTCGGAAACGGCCTCATTGGCGCGGAAGGCACCGGACTGTTTGAGCAGCTCGTCTACGAGTGTGGTTTTGCCATGGTCGACATGCGCGATGATGGCGATGTTGCGAAGCTCCATCGGGGAGGTCTCTTTCAAATCTTTCTGCGGTTGCGAGGGCCATACAGGGTTTGCGCCGGATTGGCGAGTCCCCCGTTTCAGGTAGCGATATAACGGTCGCGCCTGTGATTTATGGCGATGACAAGGTTGACGACCGCTGCTCCGAGAAAGGACCACGCCACGGTCTGCCACGGCAGGAAGGTGGCGGCCATGGCAAAAAGGGCGGCGTCAAAGATCAGTTGCGTGTGGCCGGCGCGGAAACCGGTCCTGTCTTGCAGATAAAGTGCGAGGATGCCGATGCCGCCGAGGCTGGCGCCGTGACGGAAGATCGCGAGGAGGGCCGCGCCGGAGACGAAGCCGAACAGGACCGCCCCGAAGGCGGGGTGGAGGGTGGAGAAATCCACCCATTGCGGCATCAGGGCAGACAGCAGGGACAGGAGCAGTACGGCGAGGAAGGTCTTGATCGTGAAGGCCAATCCCATGCGGCGATAGCCGAACCAATAGAACGGGATGTTGATGCCAAAGAAGATCCAGCCGAAGGGCAGGCCGGTGGCATAGGAAATCAGAACCGCCAGCCCGGCGGTCTGCCCGGTGATCATGCCAAGGTGGGTCAGTACCACGATCCCGAAGGCGGCCATGGTTGTGCCAAAGGCGAGGCCTTGGGCATCTTCGATCAGGCTATGGGCTTTGGGATCGGTCATGGCGCGCGGCATTATCCTGTGGCGGCGCAATGCGCCAGAGGGTCAGGCCGCGATATACCGGTCGCGGCGGTGATTGATGGCGAGGAAGAGCGAGTAGGTGGCGGCACCGAGGAAAGACCAGAACAGGGTTTCAGGGGCGAGGATCAGGGCAGCGGCGGCAAAAATCACAACGTCTACAGCCAGTTGGACATAGCCCGCCTGAATGCCCCAGCGTTCCTGGATCATCAGGGCGACGATGGAGAAGCCCCCGAAGCTGCCGCCATGGCGGACGACGGCGAGGGCGGCGATGCCGAAGAGGATGCCGAACAGGATAGCAGCGAAGGCAGGTTCGATTTCGCCCAGCGTCATCCAGCGCGGCAGGACATCGGTCAGGATGGAAAGCGCGGCGGTGGTGATCAGGGTTTTCAACGCGAAACGCCCCCCCATGCGCCACCAGCCAAGCAGCAGAAAGGGCAGGTTGATTGCGAAATAGACCATCGAAAACGGGAGGTTATAGGAGTAAGCGATCAGCACGGCGAGGCCGGTCGTCTGCCCTGTGGCGAAGCCCATATGGGTGAGGATGTGGATGCCGAGGGCGGCCATGATGATCCCGAAGGCGATGCCTTGGGCATCTTCGAGCAGGGTGTGGTGTTTCGGGTCGGTCATGGGGGACTCGCGCTGGATGGGAAAGGTCATAGCACTTGACCTTTAAAGGGTCAATGGCATTGACCTAAGGGCGAGCTGTGGCGGGTCTGCATCAGCGGGTCTTTGGCATGGGGCGAGGGGATTTACCGCGGGCGGGTAAATGCCTTATGCGCGGTCATCCGCAACGCAAAGCATGGAGGGCGTGATGGTGAACATTTCTGGATCGTCACGACGTGGCGGAGAGACCGGACTGGGCAACGCGGCGCGATACCGTTTCGCGTAAGCCCTGATCCGCTTGTCACGGGGCTTGAAACCCGTGGCGCAACCCTCTGACATCGCAGAACAAACCGTAACTTCGCTGGGGTTTTCCCGCGACCTTCGGCCCTGTTCTGCACCAACCCAACCCTGACAGGAGCCGGTCCGTGCTGCGGTGCAGCCGCCGGGAAATGACATGAACGACATGACCCAACTGCGGGGCGCGATGCCCCACTCCATCCATCTGGCGATCCACGAGCATGGCGCGATGCGTGTGCTTTTGGTGGCAGTGAAGGCGTTGATGGGGGCGGCATTGGCCCCGACAGAGCCCGATCTGACCGAGCATCTGAGCGACCATCTGCGGCAGGATATCGGTCTGCCACCGCGCGGTTCCCCGCTGCCAGAGGCGCCGATGCTGCCGGTGCGGTGGTAAGGCGAAAGGGGCCGGATCTGGCGATCCGGCCCCTTTTTGCTGTGCAGCGCGCGGTGCAGATGCCTGTGCAGACAGGCGTATGCACGCGGCGCACTGTGTTTTGGCCGCGGCGCAACGGCTGGGGCCCCGGATCACGCCCGAGGCCGGGTATCCCGGTGGTCAGCCGCCCAGCGACTTGTTGAGGTATTCGTCGACCTTTTCCAGATAGCCGATGGTGGTGAGCCATTTCTGATCGGGGCCGACGAGAAGGGCGAGGTCTTTGGTCATCCAGCCGTCTTCGACCGTCTGAACGGTGACCTGTTCCAGCGTGGTGGCAAAGCGCATCAGCGCGTCATTGTCATCGAGTTTCGCACGGTGCTTGAGCGCGCCGGTCCAGGCGATGATGGACGCGATGGAGTTGGTCGAGGTCTGTTTACCCTTCTGGTGTTCACGGTAATGGCGGGTGACGGTGCCATGCGCGGCCTCGGCCTCGACCACTTTGCCATCGGGCGTCATCAGGACGGATGTCATCAGACCAAGTGAGCCGAAGCCCTGGGCCACGGTGTCGGACTGCACGTCGCCATCATAGTTCTTGCAGGCCCAGACATAGCCGCCGGACCATTTCATGGCAGAGGCGACCATGTCGTCGATCAGGCGGTGTTCGTAATGGATGCCCAGAGCCTTGAACCGGTCTTCGAATTCGGCGGCGTAGACCTCGGCGAAGATGTCTTTGAAACGGCCGTCATAGGCCTTGAGGATGGTGTTCTTGGTCGACAAATAGACCGGCCAGCCCTTCATCAGCCCGTAGTTGAAGGAGGAGCGGGCGAAATCATAGATCGAGGCATCAAGGTTATACATCGCCATGGTGACGCCCGCGCCGGGGGCATCGAACACATCGCGTTCGATCACGGTGCCATCATCGCCCACGAATTTGATGGTAACCTTGCCCTTGCCGGGAAAGCGGAAATCGGTGGCGCGGTATTGGTCGCCAAAGGCGTGGCGGCCCACGACGATGGGTTTGGTCCAGCCCGGCACAAGGCGGGGGACGTTGCGGCAGATGATTGGTTCGCGGAAGATCACGCCGCCGAGGATGTTGCGGATGGTGCCGTTGGGCGATTTCCACATCTGTTTCAGGCCGAATTCTTCGACGCGGCCCTCATCGGGGGTGATGGTGGCGCATTTGACGCCGACGCCGTGTTTCAGGATGGCATGGGCGGCATCGACGGTGACCTGATCATTGGTGCGGTCGCGTTCTTCGATGCCCAGATCGTAGTACTGCAGGTCGATATCGAGATAGGGCAGGATCAGTTTCTTCTTGATGAAATCCCAGATGATCCGGGTCATTTCATCGCCGTCGAGTTCGACGACGGGGTTCGCCACCTTGATCTTGGTCATGCCCTTGGCCCTTTCGGCAATGGAAGTGATGCGGCGGTCCATAGTGCAAAAGGGACCGTTTGGGAAGCATTGTATGCAACGGCATACCGTTTATCGTGAGAGTTGACCGGACTCGCCTTTGAGTTGATCCTTCGCGCGGCGGTGTGTGGAGTGCGCGATGAAGAACATAGCGGTGTTTTGTGACGGAACGTGGAACCATCTGGACATGGTGGAGCCGACCAATGTGGCGATCCTGTCGCGTAATGTGCTGCCGGTGACGACCGCGGGGCAGGAGCAGCGGGCGATCTATTTGCCGGGCGTCGGAACGCGGAAACAGGCGGCGGGGCCAATCGAGCGGGCGGTGGACCGGTTGACAGGCGGGGCCTTTGGATGGGGTTTGGACGGGCGGCTGGAGGCGGCCTATCGCGAGATTGCCGCCATCTATGAACCCGGCGACAGGCTGTTCCTGTTCGGCTTTTCGCGGGGCGCGTATATGGCGCGGTCACTGGCCGGGTTGTTGCGGAATTGCGGGCTGCCGGAGCCTGCGACGCTGGGGCGGATCGGCGAGGCGATGACACTTTATCGCAACCGGGAGCCGGGATCGCATCCGGATGCACCGGCAAGCCTGCGCTTCAGGGCTGCGTTTTCGCCGCGCTTTGCCACCAGCGAGACGGACAGGATGGTGCGGCCGAATTTGGCGGGGATTGGGGCGGTGGAGATGCTGGCGGTGGATTACCTTGGCGTCTGGGATACGGTTGGGGCATTGGGGGTGCCGGATCATTTCGCGGGATTGGCCGCGATCACCAACGGGAAGTACAAGTTCCACGATCTGCGCCTGTCGAGCATGGTGAAATCGGCCCGTCATGCGGTGGCGATTGATGAGCGGCGGCGGACCTTTCCGCCGACCCTGTGGGAGAACCTGACCGAGTTGAACATCGGCGAAGGGGATCTGCCCTATCGGCAGGAGTGGTTTCCGGGCACGCATGGCGGGGTAGGGGGTGGCGGGCCGATCCGGGGGCTATCCAACGCGGCGCTGTTGTGGATCATGGGCGGGGCCGAGGAGGCGGGGCTGGAGTTTTCCGCAGCAATGAAGGATGCGGCGCAGAGGGCGGTGGCGGTGGATGCGCCGCTGGACAACCACCCGCCGAAAAGCGGGCCATTGGCGGGGCTGTTCAAGGGCAAGGGGGTGGACAGGTCGCCACCACCTTCGATCAGGGCAGTATCCTGGATAGCGCGGGAGCGGTGGCGGCTGCATGGCTATCGCCCGGTGCCGCTGCGCCCCTTTGGACCGAAGATGGAGCCATCGGTGCTGCCGGGGGAGTGGCGGGATTAGGCGAAGAAGCGCAGGGTTTGGGCGCGGACCCAATCCCACAGGCGCGGGGCGCCGCGGGCGATCTTGGCCCCGACGCGGGTATCCAGTTGTTCGAGGGTCACGTCATAGGTGATCCAGGTGCCGCCGCCCGATTGCAGGTTGGCCATGACCGGTTGCACGCGATCAAGGCTTTTGGCGAAGATGGCGTCGGGTGTTTCAGCCGCCTCGAACTCTTCCCACAGGGTGCGGAAGCTGTCGCGCAGGTCGGGGGGCAGAAGGCCGAAGATGCGGTCGGCAGCACGGGATTCCGCGATTTGCGTTTCCATCGAGGCATGGGCAGTGCCGTTGGCGGAATGGATCGGAACATCGCCCACGTCGATTTCCACCAGATCATGCAAGAGAAGCATCCGGATCACCCGGTCGATGGACACGCCCGGCGGGGCATGATCGGCGAGGGTGAGGGCATAGAGCGCGAGGTGCCACGAATGTTCGCCCGAATTCTCGCGCCGCGAGCCATCGCAGAGCGTGGTGGCGCGCAGCACGGATTTCAGGCGGTCCGCCTCATTCAGGAAGGCGAACTGCTGATCGAGCCGTTCCGTCAATGACCGGCCGTGTCGAGGGGGGCGCGCGGGGCGGCGCCGCCTTCACGTTTGGCCCTGAGCGTCTGTTCGAGGAACTTGCGGCCCTTGCGTTCGGCGAGGATCACGCGGACGGCGGTCATGAAGGCCTCTTGCGTGGTGGGCGAGGCGTCAAGCAGGACGCGCGCCACGCGATCATGCAACTTGTCATCGCCCAGCTCATCCATCGCGTCGACGACATCCTTGGCCAGCTGTTCGGTCAGATCCTGAAGAATGGGCATCAGCGCGACCCTTCGGTCAGCCGGCGGCGGACGTAATGGGCGACGGTGTCGATCATGGGTTTCATATGCGCCTCTTCATCCTTGAAGAAGTGATCTGCGCCCTCAACCTCGGTATGGGTGATGGTGATGCCCTTTTGTTCGTGCAGCTTGGACACCAGTTGGCGCGTGTCCTTGGGCGGGGCGACGCGGTCGGCGGTGCCGTTGATGATCAGACCCGAGGACGGGCAGGGCGCGAGGAAGGAGAAATCATACAGGTTCGCCGGGGGGGCGACCGAGATGAAGCCGGTGATTTCCGGGCGGCGCATCAGAAGCTGCATCCCGATCCAGGCCCCGAAGGAGAAGCCCGCGACCCAGCAATGCTTGGCGTTCTGGTTCATCGACTGAAGATAGTCGAGCGCGGAGGCGGCATCGGACAGTTCGCCAATCCCCATGTCATATTCGCCCTGCGACCGGCCCACGCCACGGAAATTGAAGCGCAGGACGGTGAAGCCCAGATTGTAGAAGGCGTAATGCAGGTTGTAGACGACCTTGTTGTTCATCGTGCCGCCATATTGCGGATGCGGATGCAGCACGATGGCGATGGGGGCGTCACGGTCCTTTTGCGGATGGTAGCGGCCTTCCAGCCGGCCTTCGGGACCGGCGAAAATCACTTCGGGCATTGGTCAGCGCCTGTCTTTGACTGGAGCGAATTGTTGACGACTTCGCTCGGACAATTTAGAACCATTCCAAAGGCGCGTCGGGCGTGCCGTTTGGGCGGGTCGGTTTCAGGTAATGGGCCGCACTCGCAACGTCAATGTTTTTGCAAGGGATCGGTCATGAAACTGTCGACCAAGGGGCGGTATGCCATGGTGGCGCTGGCTGATCTGGCGCTGGCTGAGGCGAAGTCGGGGGGCGACGATCTGGTGTCGCTGGCGGAAGTGGCCAAGCGACAGGATATCAGCTTGCCCTATCTGGAACAGTTGTTCGTCAAGCTGCGCCGCGCCGGGTTGGTAGAGGCGGTGCGGGGGCCGGGGGGCGGCTATCGGCTGGCGCGCAGCCCTGATGCGATCCGTGTATCGGATGTGCTGGAGGCGGTGGAGGAGACGGTGGACGCGCTGCATACCGGGGCAGGGGTTTCGGGTGGCGTGTCGGGGACGCGGGCGCAGAGCCTGACCAACCGGCTGTGGGAGGGGTTAAGCGCGCATGTCTATGTGTTCCTGCACCAGACCCGGCTGTCGGACGTGATCCGCAACCAGATGACGCCGTGCCCGGCCGTGCCGGCACTGTTTCGCGTGGTGGATGAGGATGCGTGAGGCAACGATTTTTCTGCGAAAAATCGGGGCACCCGGCGCGGGGGCGTGGCGCGGGGTGACGGCGGGCGGATTTGGGTATTTGGGCCAAGGTGAAACATGAGGCCGCGGGTCTATTTGGACTGGAACGCCACAACGCCGCTGCGGCCTGAGGCGCGGGCGGCAATGATCGCGGCGATGGAGGTGGTGGGAAACCCGTCTTCGGTTCATGCCGAGGGGCGGGCGGCGCGGGCTTTGGTAGAGCGGGCGCGGGCGCAGGTGGCGGCAGCGGTTGGTTGCAAGCCGGCGGAGGTGGTATTCACCAGCGGGGCCACAGAGGCGGCGGCGGTCTTGGCGCGGTTGCCGGTGGGAACGGTCGAGGTGGACCCGACGGCGCATGATTGCCTGTGGTCGCAGCGCCGGGCAGGGCAGGGCGCGCGGGCGCAGGCCTGGGGTTATGCCAATAACGAAACCGGAGTGATTGCAGAGGCCCCGGTGCGCGATGCAGGGGAGCCCTTGCTGTTGGACATCGTGCAGGCGGTGGGGAAGGTGCCGTTTTCATTCGCCTGGAGCGGGGCGGAGATGGCGGTGGTATCGGCGCACAAATTTGGCGGCCCCAAGGGGGTTGGCGCGCTGATAGTGAAGGACGGGGTAGAGACGCAGCCCGTGCTGACGGGCGGCGGGCAAGAGATGGGGCGGCGCGCGGGGACCGAGAACATCATCGGCATCGCCGGGATGGGTGCGGCGGCCGAGGCGGCGCAGCGTGATCTGGAGGCCGGCGTCTGGGATGAGGTCGAGGAACTTAGAAATATTCTAGAAGTCGGATTGTCCTCTGCGGCAAACAATACTATTTCTGTCGGGAAAGGTTTGCCCCGGCTGCCCAACACGCTTTGCCTGATCGCGCCCGGCTGGAAGGGCGAGACGCAGGTGATGGCGATGGATCTGGCGGGGTTTGCCGTTTCGGCCGGATCGGCCTGTTCCAGCGGCAAGGTGCGCGCAAGCCGCGTGCTGACCGCGATGGGATTTGACGAGGTGGCGGCGGCGCAGGCGATCCGCGTGTCGCTGGGGCCGGGTGTGACAAAGGACGAGGTGCTGCGCTTCACTGACACATGGTGCGCGCAGTATCGCAAGGCCCTGAACCGGGCTGCTTGAGTTTGGAATTGAGCGGGGGTCTGCCCCCTGCGCCGTGGAGAAGAACCGATGACCGAAGCCGCGCTGAAGGATGCCGATAATCGTGCCGATATTCGGGACGGTGTGGATCGTGAGACGATCGAAACCGTGCAGGCCATGGCCGGGAAATATAAATACGGCTGGGAAACCGAGATCGAGATGGATTTCGCGCCGAAGGGCCTGTCGGAAGACATCGTCCGGCTGATTTCCGAAAAGAACGGCGAGCCGGAATGGTTGCTGGAATGGCGGCTGGCGGCCTATCGGCGCTGGTTGCAGATGGAAGAGCCGACCTGGGCGATGGTGAACTATCCCGCCATCGATTATCAGGACCAGTATTATTACGCCAAGCCCAAGAGCATGGCGGTGAAGCCGAAATCTCTGGATGAGGTGGACCCCAAGCTGCTTGCGACCTATGCCAAGCTGGGCATTCCGCTGAAGGAGCAGGCGCTGCTGGCAGGCGTGGAAGCACCCGAAGGCGAGCGGCGGGTGGCGGTGGATGCGGTGTTCGATTCCGTATCGCTGGGCACAACGTTCAAGGCGGAACTGGCCAAGGCGGGCGTGATCTTCTGTTCGATCAGCGAGGCGGTGCGCGAGCATCCGGAACTGGTGAAGAAATATCTCGGCTCGGTCGTGCCGCAATCGGATAACTTCTTTGCCACGCTGAATTCTGCCGTGTTTTCCGATGGTTCCTTTGTCTACATCCCCGAGAGCGTGCGCTGCCCGATGGAGTTGAGCACATATTTCCGCATCAATGCCGAGAATACCGGGCAGTTTGAACGCACGCTGATCGTGGCCGACAAGGGCAGCTATGTGAGCTATCTGGAAGGCTGCACGGCGCCCAAGCGGGACACCCATCAGCTGCATGCGGCGGTGGTGGAGATCGTCATTCTGGACGATGCCGAGGTGAAATACTCCACGGTGCAGAACTGGTATCCGGGCGATGAGAACGGCAAGGGCGGGATTTATAACTTCGTGACCAAGCGCGCGGATTGCCGGGGGCATCGGTCCAAGGTGATGTGGACGCAGGTGGAGACGGGATCGGCGATCACGTGGAAATACCCGTCCTGCATCCTGCGGGGGGATGATTCACAGGGCGAGTTCTATTCCATCGCCATCGCCAATAACGCCCAGCAGGCGGATACGGGCACGAAAATGATCCACCTGGGCAAGAACACCAAGAGCCGGATCGTTTCAAAGGGGATTTCGGCAGGCCGCGCGCAGAACACCTATCGCGGGCTGGTGACGATGCACCCGAAGGCCACCAATTCGCGCAACTACACGCAATGCGACAGCCTGCTGATCGGTGACAAATGCGGGGCACATACGGTGCCTTACATTGAGGTGAAGAATAACTCCTCCCGTGTGGAGCATGAGGCGACCACGTCCAAGGTGGATGAGGATCAACTGTTCTATTGCCGGTCGCGCGGGATGGACGAGGAAGAGGCGGTGGCGCTGGTCGTCAACGGGTTCTGCCGCGATGTGTTGCAGGCGCTGCCGATGGAATTTGCCATGGAGGCGCAGAGCCTTGTGGCGATTTCGCTGGAAGGGTCGGTGGGCTGATCCATGGTCTGGGGGAACAAACCGATGATCGTGACGACGACGAACTCTGTTGAAGGGTACCAGATTGCAGAATACCTCGGGATCGTGACCGGGGAGGCGATCATGGGTGCGAACATTGTGCGCGATCTGTTTGCCGGGATCACCGATATCATCGGGGGGCGGTCGGGCGCCTATGAGGCGAAGCTGGCCGATGCGCGCGAAACGGCGTTGAGCGAGATGCAGGAACTGGCGCGGTCGCGTGGGGCGAATGCGGTGGTGGGGGTTGACCTCGACTATGAGGTGATCGGCCAGATGTTGATGGTATCGGCGAGCGGCACTGCCGTGCGTCTGGGCTGAAGCCGGCGGCGCGGATCATGCAGGAAATTTCCTTGAAGTTTACGCAGTCACGTCATGGTTGCGCGGCACCATTGCTTGCAGTGTTGTCTGTAAGTGGTGCCCTCTATGTCATGTGTCCCGGGCTTCGATCCGAAGCAGGAATTCGCCAACCGTCTGGTCCGGATCGAGGCCGGCGGGATCAATACCAACCGGACGCTGTTCGTGGGCACGGAAGATGCGCTGCATCTGCCGCCCGGAACATTCTTGCGCAGGCGCAAGAAGCGGGGCAGGGCCTTGCCGTTGTTTTTGACGCTGCTTGCGGGATCGGCTTTGGCCATCGGAACCACGATCACGCAGACCAATTTCTACTGACGGGCCGCGCGCCCGAGATCGCATATCGGCCGCTGCGGCGGCGTGACGGAAACCGGGGGCGCCGTGGGACGGCAGCCCCCCTTTGGCATTGAAGGACCAGGGGCAAAACATGCTTCAGATCAAGAACCTGCACGTGAAACTTGAGGAAGAGGATAAGCAGATCCTCAAGGGTGTGGACCTGACGGTGAAGGCCGGTGAAGTGCACGCGATCATGGGGCCGAACGGATCGGGGAAATCGACCCTGTCCTATGTGCTTGCGGGCCGTGAAGGCTATGAGGTGACCGAGGGCAGCGCCACGCTGGAAGGCGAGGAGCTGCTGGACATGGAACCGGAAGAGCGGGCCGCGGCGGGGCTGTTCCTGGCGTTCCAGTACCCGGTGGAAATTCCGGGCGTGGGGAACATGACGTTCCTGCGCACGGCGGTGAACGCACAGCGCAAGGCGCGCGGCGAGGAAGAGATGAGCGCGGGCGATTTCCTGAAGGTCGTGCGGGCCAAGGCCAAGACCTTGAAGATCGACGCCGAGATGCTGAAGCGGCCGGTGAACGTGGGCTTTTCGGGCGGTGAGAAGAAGCGCAACGAGATCCTGCAAATGGCGATGCTGGAACCCAAGATGTGCATTCTGGATGAAACCGATTCCGGGCTGGATGTGGATGCGATGAAGCTGGTGTCGGAAGGCGTGAATGCGCTGCGCGATGCGGGGCGGGCTTTCCTTGTGATCACCCATTACCAGCGCCTGTTGGACCATATCCACCCGGACGTGGTGCATATCATGGCGGCGGGCCGGATCATCAAGACGGGCGGGCCGGAACTGGCGCTGGAAGTGGAGCAGAACGGCTATGCCGATCTGTTGGCGGAGGCGCAGTGATGGCATTGGTGCAGGCCAAGCAGGACCAGTTGTCCGCGCGGATTGCGGGGCTGTCCTTTGCGCGGGAAGGCTGGCTGGGCGCGGCGCGGGCCGAGGCTCTGGCACGGCTGAGCGCGATGGGGATGCCCGCCAAACGCGATGAATATTGGCGCTATACCGACCCGACCAGCCTGACAGCGGTGGACGCCCCCAAGGCAGCCGTCTTCGACGACAGCGACGAGGCACCGGTCTTTGATGCGATCGACCGCGTGAAGGTGGTGTTTGTGGACGGCGTGTTTGATGCGGCGGCGTCGGATGACCTGCGGCTGGCCGGGGTGGAGATTGAGCGGCTGGCACTGGCCGGGGGCGCGGATATCCATTGGGCGCGTGACACCTATGGGGTGCTGGAAGCACGGGGCCAGAAACCCGTGGAGCGGCCGCTTGCGGCGTTGAATTCGGCCTTTGCCACGGATGGGTTGCTGATCCGGGTGACGGGCAGGGCGGCCAAGCCGATTGCGCTGAATTACATCCATAGTTCAGATAGTTCCGACGTGATCCTGCATCACATTGTGAAGCTGGAGGAAGGCGCGGAACTGACCATTCTGGAAAGCGGCCCGGCAGCGGCGCGGTTCTCCGGGGTGATGGAGGTAGAGGTGGGCGCCGGTGCGCGGTTCCACCATATCCGGTCGCAGGGCCGCGATCACCAGCGCCGGGCTGTGACGCATCTGTTCGCGCGGCTTGGGGCAGGGGCTTTGTTCAAGTCTTTCACCCTGACGGCCAATGGCGTGATGACGCGCAACGAGGCGGTGCTGGAGTTGGTGGGCGATGACGCGCAGGCGCATATTGCCGGGGCGGCCGTGGGCGACGGCGATTTCCACCATGACGACACGGTGTTTGTCACGCATCAGGGCCAGCGCTGCGAAAGCCGGCAGGTGTTCAAGAAGGTGCTGAAGAACGGCGCTGTGGGCGTGTTTCAGGGCAAGATCCTGGTGAAGCAGGGCGCGCAAAAGACCGACGGCTATCAGATCAGCCAGGCGCTGCTTTTGGACGGCGACAGCCAGTTTCTGGCAAAGCCGGAACTGGAAATCTATGCCGATGACGTGAAATGCAGCCACGGGTCGACCAGCGGCGCGATTGACGAGGTGGCGCTGTTCTATCTGCGGTCGCGTGGCGTGCCGATGCGGGCGGCGCAATCGCTTTTGGTGCTGGCATTCCTTGCCGAGGCGATTGGCGAGATTGCGGATGAGGAGATTGCCGAGGATATCCGCCTGCGTCTGGAAGGCTGGCTTGCCCGGCACGAGAAATAGATGCCGGTCGTTCCGGATATTCTGGCGTCCTGGCGCCGCCCAAGGGCGGTGATCGCGCGCAAGCTGGCCGAAGGGCCGCGCGAGGACCGCGCGATTGCCACGGTGATGGGGGCCTGTGCCCTGATCTTCGTGTCGCAATGGCCGGGGCTGGCGCGCGAGGCGCATCTGACGCAGATCGCTGCCGAGGCGGCGGGAACACCGCTGGATCAGGTGCCGAGCTTGCAGGCGTTGATGGGATCGCGGCTGTTCGCGCTGATCTTCATTGCGCCGTTGGTGTTTTATGTGCTGGCAGCGATCAGCCATCTGGTGGCGCGGCTGTTCGGGGGCAAGGGCACGGGTTACGGCGCGCGGCTGGCTTTGTTCTGGGCGCTTTTGTGCACCACGCCGGTGATGCTGTTCAACGGGTTGGTTGCGGGGTTCATTGGCAACGGCACGGCTGCGACAGTGGTGGGGCTTGGGGTCTTTGGCGGTTTCCTCTATCTCTGGATCAACATGCTGATCGAGGCGGAAAAGCCATGGAAATGACGATGGCGCATATTGCCGGGCTGGTGCGATTGACCTTTGCGAAGCCAAGGGAGGCAGCGCAGGTGGTGATGCGGATGCCGTTGGCGTTGCAGGACCGCTGGGCTGCGGTTGCGTTGATGGCGGTGCTGTCGGCTTTTTTGATGCAGGCAATGGCGGCGTTGCTGCCGCCTGCCGTGGGGCCGAACGGTGAGGTTTTGCAACCGGTTGGCCCGTTCTTCTGGGCCGGGATGATTGCCATCGGGATGGTGTTGACGGCGAGCCTCGCCTTTGCCGTGGGGCGCTGGCGCGGCGGGAAGGGGGAGCTAGCGGATGCCGTGATCCTGATCGCGTGGTTGCAGTTCATCCAACTTCTGATGGTGGTGCTGCAACTGGTGCTGCTGGTGACTGTGCCATTGCTGACGCCGGTGGTCGAGATCGGGGCGGTGCTGCTGTTCCTGTGGCTGTTGGTGAATTTCGTGGCCGAGATGCACGGCTTCCGGTCGCTGGGGCTGGTGTTTCTGGGGGTTGTCGTGACCTTCGTTGTGGCGGTGTTCGCGATGAGCCTGCTGCTGATGATGCTGGGGGTTGGGCTCTGACGATGTATGACGTTGAACAGATCCGGGGCGACTTTCCCATCCTGTCGCGGCAGGTGAACGGCAAGCCGCTGGTCTATCTGGACAATGGCGCCAGCGCGCAGAAGCCGCAGGTGGTGATCGATGCGATCACGCAGGCCTATTCGATGGAATATGCCAATGTTCACCGTGGCTTGCACTACCTTTCGAACCTTGCGACCGAAAAGTATGAGGCGGTGCGCGGCATCATCGCGCGGTTCCTGAATGCCGGGGATGCGGATGAAATCGTGTTCAATTCCGGCACGACAGAAGGGATCAACCTGATTTCCTATGGTTGGGCCGCGCCGCGGTTGCAGGCGGGGGATGAGATCGTTCTGTCCATCATGGAGCATCACGCCAATATCGTGCCGTGGCATTTCCTGCGCGAACGGCAGGGAGTGGTGCTGAAATGGGTGGAGTGCGACGCCAATGGCGATCTGGACCCGCAGGCGGTGATTGATGCCATCGGGCCGCGCACGAAGCTGGTTGCGGTGACGCATATGTCCAACGTGCTGGGCACCGTGGTGGATGTTGCGGCGATCTGCCGGGGCGCGCGCGAAAAGGGCGTGCCAGTGCTGGTGGATGGGAGCCAAGCGGCCGTGCATATGCCGGTGGATGTGCAGGCGATTGGCTGCGATTTCTATGCCGTGACGGGGCATAAGCTTTACGGTCCAAGCGGTTCTGGGGCGATCTATATCCGGCGTGAGCGGATGGAAGAGATGCGGCCGTTTCTGGGCGGTGGCGACATGATCCGTGATGTGGGCCGGGATGTGGTGACCTATAACGACCCGCCGATGAAGTTTGAGGCGGGGACGCCGTCCATCGTGGCGCAGATCGGGCTGGGCGTGGCGTTGGAGTATATGATGGGGCTGGGGATGGAGAACATCGCCGCCCATGAGCGGGATCTGCGCGACTATGCGCGGTCCAAGCTGGCCGGGATCAACTGGTTGAATGTGCAAGGAAATTCGTCAACCAAGGGAGCGATCTTTTCCTTTACCATGGCCGGCGCGGCCCATGCGCATGACATATCGACCATCCTCGACAAGCGCGGTGTCGCGGTGCGGGCCGGAACGCATTGCGCGATGCCGTTGATGGAACATATGGGTGTTGGCGCGACGTGCCGTGCGTCGTTCGGGCTGTACAACACCAAGGCCGAGGTGGATGCGCTGGTATCGGCGTTGGAGTTGGCGAACCAACTTTTCAACGGATAGCCGGGGCAGGCGGTGGATAGGCGGTTGCAACTGCCGCCTGGTTTCGGTAATCCACCGTGCAAGAGCGCACCCATAGCTCAGCTGGATAGAGTGCTGCCCTCCGAAGGCAGAGGTCATAGGTTCGAATCCTATTGGGTGCGCCAGTTTCTTTGTCAGAGTAAGGTTGGACGGTCCGGCGCTTTGTGCCGGGCGTTTGCTTTTGGTTTGATGAGGGGGGAGTTGCGGCGTTCGTTTGCTTTATCCATGTATCCGATAACCAATATTATGTAATATACGGGATATGGTAGCGCGCTGCTGGCAATGCGCCATGGATTGCGTTAGAAGCCGCGAAAGCCAACCCTGCCACGGTTTCCGGAGACCTTTCATGACATTCTCGCGTGCGATCAAGATTGCCCCGTCGATCCTGTCGGCGGACTTTGCGAACTTTGGTGCCGAGTGTCGGGCGATTGAGGCGCAAGGCGCGGATTGGGTGCATGTGGATGTTATGGATGGGCATTTTGTGCCGAACCTGACGTTTGGGCCTGCGACCTGTGCGGCGATCCGGCCGCATATCAAAGGCGTGATGGATGTGCATCTGATGATCGCGCCGGTCGATCCGTTCATCGAGGCTTATGCCAATGCCGGGGCGGATGTGATCTCAGCGCATCTGGAATCTGGGCCGCACATTCACCGCACGCTGCAAGCTATTCGAAATACGGGAAAAAAAGCCGGACTGGCCATCAACCCAGGCACCGGGATCGACGCGGTGTCGCATCTGCTGGATCTGGTGGACCTGATCTGCGTGATGACGGTAAATCCTGGCTTTGGCGGGCAAAAATTCATTCATTCCCAGATAGATAAGGTGCGTTCCTTGCGTGCCATGATTGGCGATCGGCCGATCCATATCGAGATTGATGGCGGCGTAACGGTTGAAACCGCGCCGCTGGTTGCCGCGGCGGGGGCGGATGTTCTGGTGGCGGGATCGGCGGTGTTCAAGGGCGGGTCGGTGGACCACCCTGCCCCGTATGGCGCCAATATCGCAGCAATCCGCAAGGCGGCGGACGCAGCGATCTGAGCGTTCAGCACGCGGTGCAGACGCCTGTGCAGACGGGCGTATGCACGCAAAGAGCGGTGCGTTGAGCGAGCATTAACCGAATTTCAAGCAGCTTGCCCGGGCTTAACCCGGCCTAGACGACTGCCAGTTCCGCAAAGGGGCGACCTTTGATCATGCGTTCGACGGAAAGGTCCGACAGATCGATGGTCTGCCAGCCGCCCGTCAGGATGTGTTCGGCCACACCCCGGCCCACAGCGGGCGATTGCTGCAACCCGTGACCGGAAAAGCCGTTGATCAGATACAGGTTCGGCAGCGCCGGATGCGGCCCCAGGATCGCGTTCTGATCAAGCGTGTTATAGGCGTAGTGGCCAACCCAATGGCGGATGACTTTGACCGCGTCAAAGCACGGCGCGCGATGCCAGAGCGCGGGCCAGATGATGTCTTCCCAGAGGTGAAGATCGGGTTCGAAATCATCCGCGTCGCAGGGGCCGTCATCTGCGGGCACGGTCGCGGTGATCCATTGCTGATGTTCGGGCCTGATCCAATATTCCGTGTCGATCAGCAGCGGTGCGCCGGGAAGCCGCGCATTCGGGGCGTCGATCACAAAGACGGTCCGTTTCCGGGGTTCCACTGCCAGCGGCAGGCCGGCCATGGCCATGACCTGCGCCGCGCAGGGACCGGCGGAATTGACGGCCGCCCCGCAGGCGACAAGCCCCCCCTGCCCCAGCGTGACCCCGGTGACGCGGCCAGCTTCGGTAGAGATGCCCGTGACCGTATCGGTGATGAAACGCGCGCCGAGCGTTTTTGCGGCGTTACGGAACCCTGCAAGCAGACCCATGTTGTCGAAGAAGCCCTCATCCCGGGGGCCGAAACTCGCCCCGGCAAGATCTTCGGTGTTGAGCCATGGCAGGCGCGCGGCGGTCTGATCGGGGGTCCAAATCTCGGTCGCGGCGCCATGGGCGTGCTGCATTGCGGCGACCTCGGTCAGGGTGGCGAGGGCGGTGTCACTGCGGGCGAGGAAGAGATAGCCGTTTTCGCGCAGGCCGAGCGTGGGGATGCCCACATCGAGGCCAAGGCTTTCCTGAAAATTGCGGATGAAGCCGATGCCGAATCGCGAGATTTCAACATTCACCGGGGTGGTGAATTGCTGGCGGATTCCGGCGGCGGACAGCGCGGTGGAGGCACGGGCGAAGCTGGGATCGCGTTCGACGACAAGGACATCAAGTGTGGGCTGCATCCGTTTGAGCCAGAAGGCCACGGATGCGCCCATCACTGCGCCACCGATCACCACGACATCCGCTTTCATCGCGCGCTCTCCTTGCAGGACGGCTGTTTTCCTCGACAGCCCATGGAGGCGTGGTTAGACAGATAACGTGTCTAGGACAAGCCGCGCCGGGGTGGGGTCTGGCGGGGCGAAACGGGGATGGGGATCGTGAGCGAGGTTCTTCCGCTTTTGGCGCGGATTGCCGAAGCTGTTGCTGTGCGCCCGGTCTGGGAGGCGGCGACTGGCTATTTTTCCAGTATTGGCTTTGGCCGGGTGAATTATGGATTCACGCGCTTTGCTTCCGAACGGTCGATCGGCAATCCGGAGGATGCGGTTTTTCTGACGACCGGGGATGATGATTATGCGCGGCGCTATTTTTCGGGCGGGTTGTTTTCGCGCACGCCTGCCTTTCGCTGGGCGCAGGAAAACACCGGGGCCTGCACGTGGAAATGGGTGAAAGAGGCCTTTGAGGCAGGCACCCTGAGCGAGGCCGAGGCGGCGGCGGTGCGGCAGAATGCGGCGATGGGGGTGAAGGCCGGGATCACGGTGAGCTTTCCCGAAACCTCCAGCCGGGCCAAGGGCGCGCTGGGGATGATCGCTGATCCAGAGTTGGACCATAATGCGGTGGAGGGCATCTGGGCCGAGCGGCGGCAGGAAATTCTGGCCGTGGCCAACATGATGCATCTGAAGATCGTGAACATGCCGGGGGCGAACCGCCGCCGCCCGCTGACCCAGCGGCAGCGCGAGGCGCTGGAATGGGTGGCGGATGGCAAGACAACGCAGGATGTGGCGCTGTTGATGCAGGTGTCGCCGGCGATGGTAGAAAAGCATCTGCGCCTGGCGCGCGAGGCGCTGGATGTGGAGACAACGGCACAGGCCGTGGCCAAGGCCGCGTTGTTGAACATGATCTTCCAGAAGGATGACGGCGCGGGTCCGGCCCCTGCCCGTGCTGCAACTGCAGCAAGGTAGGGAATCCCTGACTATCTTAACGCTGCGTTAAGGGATCAACTGCAGGTACGTTCCGATGAGTGGTGGCTTCGGCCTGGGACGGCTGGCGGGGTGAGCGGCATTATTTCACCGCATCCTGTTGGCGACACACCCTTCCCCTTCCCCGGGGAGGTGGTTTTTTTGTCGGGAAGGCGGAATTTCCCGCCGCTGGACCGGCGCAGTGCTTGTGCGCGATGCCTCATCCCCAAGGCAGGACGCATGGAGATACGGTGCAGTCGAAAGGCTGCACCGTTTTTCTTTTTTGGGGCCAAGCGTCGTGCCCCCCTGCCCTGCGGGAAAGCAAAAGACCCGCCCCTTGCGGGACGGGCCTTTCGATACAGATTGACGGAAGATCAGCCGTTCAGGGCCTTGGCCACTTCGGCGGCGAAATCTTCTTTTTCCTTTTCGATGCCTTCACCCACCGCCATGCGGACGAAGCCCAGAATTTCCACGCCCGCATCCTTGGCAGCCTGAGCCACCGTGACGTCGGGGTTGATGACGAATTTCTGGTTCAGCAGGGTCGATTCTTCGAAGAACTTCTTCATCCGGCCCGGGATGATGTTGTTCTGGATCACGGCTTCGGGCTTCGGCTTAGCCGAGGCTGCGTTTTCTTCCAGCGCTTTGGCGGTTTGCACGGCCAGTTCGCGGGCGATGGTGTCGGCATCCATGTCAGCCTCGGAGAGCGAGACCGGCGAGGTGGCGGCGATGTGCATCGCAACCTGCTTGCCGATGCCGTTATCGGTGCCCTTGATCGCCACCAGAACGCCGATGCGGCCAAGGCCATCGGCGGCGGAGGTGTGGATGTAGGAGGCGACGCTGTCACCTTCGACCGATGCCATGCGGCGCAGGTTCATGTTTTCGCCGATGGTGGCGATGGTTTCCTGAAGCACCAGCTCAACCGGCTTGCCGCCCATGTCGGCGGTCTTGAGCGCGGCCAGATCGGACACGGTCAGCGCGGCATGGGTGATGCCCCGGACGAGGTTCTGGAAATCTGCGTTCTTGCCGACGAAATCGGTTTCCGAGTTCACCTCGACCGCGACGCCCTTGCCGCCCGAAACGGCGACGCCAACGAGACCTTCGGCAGCGACGCGGTCGGCCTTTTTGGCGGCCTTGGCGAGGCCCTTGGTGCGCAGCCAGTCAACAGCGGCCTGCATGTCACCATTGGTTTCGGTGAGTGCCTTCTTTACATCCATCATCCCTGCGCCGGTGGATTCGCGCAGTTCTTTCACCATTGCTGCGGTGATTGTCATGTCAGACTCCTGAAATTCGTGTGTGACCCGGGAGGTATCCCCCCCGGGTAAACGCCCTGTGACAGGCGGTATGTCAGGCGCAATCAGGCTTCGGCGACGGCTTCTTCTTCGGGCGCGGTTTCCAGCGCGCCGACGTCGATGCCTGCGGCGCCAAGCTGGGCCGACATGCCATCAAGCGCGGCACGGGCGACCAGATCGCAATACAGCGCGATGGCGCGGGCGGCGTCGTCATTGCCGGGGATCACGTAATCCACGCCTTTGGGCGAGCAGTTGGTGTCGACCACGGCCACGACCGGGATGCCCAGCTTCTGCGCTTCGAGGATGGCGAGGTCTTCCTTGCCCACGTCGATGATGAAGATCAGGTCCGGGGTGCCGCCCATTTCGCGGATGCCGCCCAGCGAGGCCTGCAGTTTGTTCTGCTCACGCTCGATGTTCAGGCGTTCTTTCTTGGTCAGGCCTTCGGCGCCGTGAGCCATCATTTCGTCGATCTGCTTCAGACGGTTGATCGACTGCGAGACGGTTTTCCAGTTGGTGAGCGTGCCGCCCAGCCAACGGTGGTTCATGTAGAACTGTGCGCATTTTTCCGCGGCTTCGGCGATCGGCTTCTGGGCCTGACGCTTGGTGCCGACAAACAGGATGCGGCCGTTCTTGGCGACGGTGTCGCGCACGACTTTGAGCGCCTGTTCCAGCATCGGAACGGTTTGCGTCAGGTCGAGGATATGGATGCCGTTGCGGTCGCCGTAGATGTACTGACCCATCTTCGGGTTCCAGCGTGCGGTCTGGTGGCCGTAGTGAACGCCAGCTTCAAGCAGCTGACGCATGGAAAACTCTGGGAGAGCCATGGTCGTGTTCCTTTCCGGTTTATCCCTTGGCACCGCTGTCTCAGGGGTTGCCCCCCAACCGGCGGACTTTGCGGGATTTCTCCCCGTAAAGCCCAAGCGGTGCCTGTGAAGTGCGGGTGCCTTAGTGGGTTTCGGCAAGATGTGCAAGTGGGGTTGGGGATTGAAGGGTTGGCGGGTGCGGGTTCGGACAAAAATCTTCGAAGATTTTTGCAAATTTCTTCGAAGAAATTTGGTCAAACGCGGGTTAGGAGCACCCAATCGGAAAAATCTGGCTGCCAGATGGCATCGCCCACGGCAGTGCGGCGGGCGCGTTCGGTGAAGCCTGTGGCGTGGTAGAGCGTGATGGCGGAGGTGTTGGTTGACCCGGTGATGAGCGCCTGCGGCCCCTGCCCTGCTTGTCCCAGCATCCAACGGGCGAGGCCCTGTCGGCGGAAGGCGGGGAATATGGCGAGGCTGTTGATGTAGAGCGCGCCACGCGGGGCTAGGTTTTCCAGGTCTTGCAAGGGGATGGCGGTGGCGGGGAGGTCGTTGGTGGGCAAGGGCTCCGGCGGGATGGGCCAGGACATGAGCATTCCGGCGGTTTGGCCGTTCGCCATCAGGATGCGGGTATTGCGGTAGCTGAACCCGCCCTGTTCGCGCCGTGCGCGGGCGATGGCGAAGGCGTCGGGGTCTGCGCCCGGTGGGGTGAGCGCGGCCCAAAGGGCGCGGGCCATGCCATGGCTGGCCATATCCATCAGCGCCACGATGGCGGCGGCGTCATCTGGGGTTGCGGGGCGAAGCTGGCGGTCCATCGCGGCAAGGTGGCATGTCGCGGCGCGGCTTGAAAGCCCCTGCCCTTCCCGCCTAGATGGGCGCATGACGCAGCATCCCCCCCCTTCCGCGCCCGACATCCTGTGCATCGGTTCTGTCCTGTGGGACATCATCGGGCGGTCATCGATCGTAATGCGGCAGGGGTCGGATGTGCCGGGGCGGATCACGCGGTTGCCCGGCGGGGTGGCGATGAACATCGCCATGACGCTGGCGCGGTTGGGGCTGCGGCCTGCGGTGCTGACATCCATCGGGCGCGATGCGGCGGGGGATGAACTGGTCAGCGATTGCGCACGGCTGGGGGTGGAGACGGGGTTTGCCTATCGGTCGGACGACCTGCCTACGGATCAGTATATGGCGATTGAGGGGGCGAACGGGTTGATCGCAGCGATTGCGGATGCGCATTCGCTGGAGGCGGCGGGGGACAAGATTTTGCGGCCGTTGGCGGATGGGACTCTGGGGTCGGCGGGCGCGCCTTGGGCGGGGATGATTGCGCTGGACGGGAACCTGACAGTGCATCTGCTGGCCGATATCGCGGCGTCACCCTTGTTTGCGGCGGCAGATTTGCGCGTGGCCCCGGCATCGCCCGGCAAGGCCGAGCGGTTGCAGCCGCTGATGGGGCATCCGCGGGCGACGCTGTATGTGAATCTGGAAGAGGCCGGGCTGATTGCGCATGACACGTTCGACAGCGCGGCGTCGGCGGCGGAAGGGCTTTTGGCGCGCGGTGCCGCGCGGGTCCTTGTGACCGATGGCGGGCGGTCTTGCGCGGAAGGCGCGCGGGGTTTGGGTGTGGTGGTGGATGCCCCGCCCAAGGTGATGGTCACGCGGGTGACAGGCGCGGGGGATACGTTCATGGCCGCCCATATCGTGGCGGAACGGCGCGGCGCGGGCCGGGAAGAGGCGCTGGCGGCGGCGATCCGTGCGGCGGCAACTTATGTGAGCGGAGAGATGCCGGAATGAGCCGATTTTCACGGATGACATGGTTGAACCCGCCGGTTGAGCAGAGCGAAGGCCCGGCCGGTTTGGAAGTGGTGACGGGTGAGAACACCGATTTCTGGCGAGAGACATTCTATGGTTTCGTGCGCCACAACGGCCATTTCCTGTGGGAACCGGCGCAGGGTGATTTCACCGCCGAAGTGACGATTTCGGGAAGCTACCGCGCGCTTTATGATCAGGCGGGGTTGATGATGCTGCTGTCAGATCAGCATTGGATCAAATGCGGGGTCGAGGTGAATGACGGCCAGCCGGTGTTTTCCACCGTGATCACCAACCTGCATTCGGACTGGGCAACGATGCCCCTGCCCTTTGATGCCAGCAAGCTGCGTCTGCGGCTGACCCGCCATGCCGAGGCGGTGCGGGTGGATGTGGCGAACCCTGCGGGGGGCTGGATTCTGGCGCGGCTGGGATATCTGCCCGCGGGGTTGCCCGCCAAGGTGGGGATCATGGCCTGTTCGCCGGAACGGGCGCGGTTCCGGGTGACGTTTTCGGATTATCGCTGCGGGCCTGCGATCCCGCGCGCATTGCATGAAGGGCATTGAGATGGATTTGTTGACCTTTTCGCCAGAGGTGGCAGTCGCGCTGCGCGATGGCGCGCCAGTGGTGGCGTTGGAATCGACCATCATCACCCATGGGATGCCGTTTCCGCAGAATGTGGAGGCTGCGCGGGCGGTTGAGGCCGAGATCCGCGCCCATGGCGCGGTGCCCGCGACGATTGCCGTGATGGGCGGGCGCATCCATGTGGGGTTGACCGAGGCGGAGCTGGACGCACTGGGAAAGGCGAGGGGCGTGGCCAAGCTGAGCCGGGCGGACCTTGCCGCCTGTCTGGCGACGGGGGGCGTTGGGGCGACAACGGTGGCGGCCACGATGATCTGTGCGCGGCTGGCGGGGATTGCGGTCTTTGCCACGGGCGGGATCGGGGGCGTGCATCGCGGGGCGGAGACGTCGTTTGATATCTCGGCCGATCTGCCGGAGCTGGCGCAGACGGCGGTGACAGTGGTGGCGGCGGGGGCCAAGGCGATCCTGGACCTGCCCAAGACGCTGGAATATCTGGAAACGGCGGGGGTGCCTGTGATTGCCTATGGGCAAGATGCCTTTCCGGCGTTCTGGTCGCGTGACAGCGGGCTGAAGGCACCGCTGCGGATGGACAGCGCAGGTCAGATCGCAGCGGCGGCGCGCGTGCGCGCGGCGCTGGGGTTGCCCGGGGGGCAGTTGGTGGCGAACCCGATCCCGGCAGAGGCCGAGATTGCGCGCGAGGTGATCGGCCCGGTGATCGAGGCAGCGTTGGCCGAGGCGCAGGCGCAGGGGATTGCGGCAAAGGCGGTGACGCCCTTCCTGTTGCAGCGCATCTTTGAACTGACCGAGGGGCGGTCGTTGGCAGCCAACATTGCCCTTGTTCTGAACAATGCGCGGCTGGGGGCGGCAATTGCCGTGGCGCTGGCGCGCGGGGCGTGATGCAACGGTTGTATGGTGTGAGTGGCGTTCCTAAATTGGCGGGAACAAGGGAACGGGGACAATGACAGAGAACCATCCGCCGAAGCGCAGCCTGTTGGGGGCGCTGCGGGCCAGCTTTTTGACCGGCTTGGTCGTGGTGTTGCCCACGGGGCTGACGCTGTGGCTGATCTGGTCGGTGGTGGGGTGGCTGGACGGGTGGATCTTGCCGCTGATCCCGGCGGCCTATCAGCCCGAAGCGATTGTGCATCGGATTTTCGGGCCGGAGGTGAATTTCCCGCTGCGCGGTGTGGGCGTGGCGGTGTTTCTGGTCTTTACCGTTCTGATCGGCTGGATGGCGCGCGGATTTCTGGGCCGCACGTTGATGGGACAGGCCGAGCAGCTGGTTGAACGCGTGCCGGTGGTGCGGTCGATCTATGGCGGTTTGAAGCAGATCACCGAGACGGTTTTCGCGCAGAAGGAAAAGACCTTTGACCGGACCTGTCTGGTAGAGTTTCCGCGCGCCGGGGCCTGGGCGGTGGGGTTGGTGGCATCCAGCCCCAAGGGCGAGATCGCGACCAAGCTGCCGGGGGCGGAAGAGATGATCGCGGTCTTTGTCGCGCTGACCCCGCTGACGTCGGGGGTGCTGATCTATGTGCCCAAGCGCGAGGTGATATTCCTGGACATGAAGCCCGATGAGGCGGCCAAGCTGGTGGTGTCGGGCGGATTGGTTTATCCGGCGCAGAAGGAACCACTGATCAGCAAATGATCAGGCAAAGAGCGCGGGAAGATCAAGCGTCGCGCGCTGACCCAGATCGGCGCGGTGGCGGCTGAGGAATCCGTCGCAGGCTGCCCGCCCCGCAGTGTAGAGCAGCGTGATCAGGCCGGGATTGGGCGACAGTTTGCTGGAAGCGGACAGGTCGGTCATCACGGCGTCATCGGCGATGAGATGAACGAGGACATCCTTCATCTGGCCTTTTTCCATGCGCCCCGCAGCGATGAGCCGTTTGACGAAGTTCACCGCTCGCAATTCGCCCAGCAGGGCGGCGTGGAAGCTGATTTCATTTACCCGGTTCTGGATATCGAGCGGGGTTTTCGGCACCTCATCCCGCAGCCACGGATTGATGGACACGATGGCGATGTCATCGGGAAGGTCGGGTTCGTAAAGCGGGAAAAGGGCGGGGTTGCCGGAATAGCCGCCGTCCCAATAGCTTTCCTCACCGATGGTGACGGCCTGAAACACGGTGGGCAGGCAGGCGGAGGCGAGCAGCACCTCGGGTGTGAGCGCGTTGCCGGTGAAGATGCGGATGCGCCCGGTGCGGACATTGGTGGCCCCCACGAACAGGCGCGGGCCGTCGGCATGGCAGACTTGGCTGAAATCCAGCCGGCGGACGACCGGTTCGAGCGGGTTTTCCCAGAACGGACCCCAGCCATAGGGCGACCAGAGCTGTGCCGCGATGCCCTGCGGCGAGACGGGAAAGGCGGTTTCCACGGCGTCTGACATCGCGCGGGAGGCGGCGTAGAAGGGCTGCATCCATGACGACATGCGGAAGTCGCCCACATTGGCAACCTGCGCCCAAAGCGTGGCGAGGCTGGCTTTGGCACCTGCCCGCCCGCCTGCCAGCATCCCGGCCTTGAGCGCCGCGCCATTAAGCGCCCCCGCCGAGGTGCCGGAGATGGCGGCGATTTCGATGCCGTCGTCTTCGAGCAGGCGATCCAGCACGCCCCAAGTGAAGGCGCCATGGGCGCCACCACCTTGCAGGGCGAGAGAGAGGCGGAGGGTCATCTGGAGTCCTTGCGATCAGCCTGCGCGCGACAATTTTCTTGGAAGAAAATTGCAAAATTCTTTGAAGAATTTTGGGTCACAGCGCCGTCCAGCCGCCATCGACGCTGATGGTGGTTCCGGTGACCTGATCGGCATAGGGCGAGCAGAGATAGAGAACCGTGCCGCCGATCTGGGCCGTGGTGGCGAATTCGCGCGAGGGCTGGCGTTGCAGCATCACCTCGCGGATCACCGTCTCGCGGTCCATGTTGTGGACCTTCATCTGATCGGGGATCTGCGCCTCGACCAGCGGGGTGAGGACATAGCCGGGGCAGATGGCGTTGCAGGTGATCCCCTGCCCCGCCGTTTCCAAGGCCACCGTCTTGGACAGGCCCACCACGCCGTGTTTTGCCGCGACATAGGCCGATTTGAACGGGCTGGCCGTCAGGCCATGCGCAGAGGCGATGTTGACGATCCGGCCCCAGCCTTTTGCGCGCATGTCCGGCAGGGCGGCGGCCGTGGTGTGGAAGGCCGAGGACAGGTTGATCGCGATGATCTGGTTCCATTTGTCCGTCGGGAATTCCTCGACCGGGGCGACGAATTGGATGCCTGCATTGTTCACGAGGATAT
Organism: Paracoccaceae bacterium; assembly: GCA_022843025.1. GTDB lineage: Bacteria > Pseudomonadota > Alphaproteobacteria > Rhodobacterales > Rhodobacteraceae > Paragemmobacter. The sequence continues at coordinate 55,029 of JALHOL010000007.1, forward strand.
CGCAGCTCCCCGCCTTTTCGACCAGGGCGCGGCAATCCTCGCCCTTTGACATGTCGGCAGCGATGTAGCGGGCGGTGACACCGTGATCGGCGGCTATGCGCGCGGCGAGGGCGTGATCCTCTTCCCGGTCGGTGAAGCTGTTGATCACCACATTGATCCCGGCGCGCGCCAGTTCCTCGGCCACGCCGAGGCCGATGCCGGAGTTCGATCCGGTGATGATCGCGGTCTTGCCTTTCAGGTCCATCATGGCCCCCTTTTTGCTGCACGTGCAAAGTTAGGCATGCTGCGGGGGCGAATGCTACCCCCGACTGCGGCCCGTCGCGGGGGTGTGATGCATAAAAAAAACGCCGGCACGAAGCCGGCGTCTAGTTATTGAGGCAGGTTTCATACAGGCAAGAAACCTATCGAGCAGTGCCTATCTTATACGCGGCCTGTCGCCGGTATCCAAGCTAAAAGTTTGAAATGGAAGGCAAGCGGCCTTAGGGTCATCTGCGAGAATATTGACCCCTGTGGGAGAGTTACGGCCATGCGTTCAGGATTTCTTGGTGGTTTGAAGGGGGTGGCTGCGGCCCTGGCCTTGGTGGTGACACCCGGTCTGGCAGGGGCGCAGTCGCATGGCATAGCTATGTATGGAGAGCCTGCCCTCCCCCCGGATTTTGTGTCTTTGCCCTATGCAAACCCGGATGCCCCCAAAGGCGGACGAATCGTTTTCGGCGAAAGCGGGGGGTTCGATTCGCTTAACCCATACATCGTGAACGGCATCGCCCCGGCCGGGCTGACGGCGCATACGGTGGAGACGCTGTTGGGCCGGTCTTTCGACGAACCCTTCACGCTGTACGGACTTTTGGCCGAATCGGTTAATACCGATGAGGCGCGGACCTTTGTAGAATTTACCCTGCGTGAAGGGGCGCGATTCTCGGATGGCAGCCCGGTGACGGTGGAGGATGTGATCTGGTCCTTTGAGACGCTGGGGACCAAGGGGCAGCCGCGCTATGCCGCAGCATGGAACAAGATCGGCAAGGTAGAACAGACGGGCGAGCGGAGCGTGAAGTTCACCTTCAACACCGAAGACCGGGAATTGCCGCTGATCCTGGGGCTGCGCCCGATCCTGAAGAAGGCGCAGTGGGAGGGGAAGGATTTCACCCTGTCCACGCTGGAGGCCCCTATCGGATCGGGGCCCTATGTGGTGGCCGAGTTCGAGCCGGGCAAGTTCATCAGCTATCGCAAGAACCCTGATTGGTGGGGGGCGGACCTGCCCTTCAACCGGGGGCAGCATAATCTGGATGAGATCCGCTATGACTATTTCGGCGATGGCGGGGTGGTGTTCGAGGCGTTCAAGGCGGGCGAGATCACCAGCTGGCGCGAAACAAACCCGGTGAAATGGGAACAACAGTACGATTTTCCCGCCGTCACATCGGGCGATGTGGTGAAATCGGTGATCCCGCATAGCCGGCCTTCGGGGATTGAGGGGTTTGTGTTCAACACGCGGCGCGGGATGTTTGCCGATTGGCGGGTGCGCGAGGCGCTGATTACTGCGTTCAACTTTGAACTGGTGAACAAGACGCTGAATGGTGGGGCACAGCCGCGGATACAGTCTTACTTCTCAAACTCGCCGCTCGCGATGGTGCCCGGTGCGCCTGCCGAGGGGCGGGTGGCGGAATTACTGGCGCCGTTCAAGGCGGAATTGTTGCCCGGCGCGCTGGAGGGTTATGCCCTGCCGGTGGGCGATGGTAGCGAGGCCAACCGGGGCGCGATCCGGGCGGCGACAGCTTTGCTGGAAGAGGCCGGATGGACGGTGCAGGACGGGGTGTTGAAGAATGCTGCCGGGGAGCCGTTTGCGTTTGAGATTCTGATCACAAACGGCGCGGATGACATCATCAACGCAGCGACGATCTATGTCGAAGGGTTGAAGCGGCTGGGGATCGAGGCGCGGGTAACCACTGTGGATTCCGCGCAGTACAAGGAACGGACCACGAATTACGATTTCGACATGACGCATTACATCCGGTCTTTGTCGCTGTCGCCGGGCAATGAGCAGACGCTGTACTGGGGATCGGCGGGGGTGACGGAACCCGGCACGCGCAACTGGATGGGGATGAATTCGCCCGCGGCCGAGGCGATGATCGCCACCATGGTGGCGGCAGCGGATGAGGCGGAGTTCGTGGCGGCAGTGCAGGCGCTGGACCGAGTGTTGACGACGGGACGCTATGTGATTCCGATCTGGTATTCGGATGTGTCACGGCTGGCGCATCGCAAGGAGTTGAAATATCCCGAACGTCTGCCGCTTTATGGCGACTGGCCGGGCTTTCAGCCCGAAGTCTGGTGGTATGAGGAATGAGGACGGAAAAGATGAAGGCATATCTGGGTCTGGTGGTGGTTCTGATGGCTTTGGCGGGTTGCGCCACGATTGCGGGTGTGGGTGAGGACATTTCCTCGGGCGCGCGGACGGTGCAGAACACATTCTGATGTGGTCGCATTCCGTGGGCGAATTCTGACGCAGAATTCGCGGCGGAATTTGACGCAAATTCCGGGTCTTTCCGGGAGGGGGCCGCGCCCAGCGGCCCCGAATTCTGTGTCAGAATTCGACGCGTTTTCTGCGTCAGAAAACGCCTCTTTGGTCAGGTCAGGGATGTGACCCAGAGGATGGTGGCATCCTCATCCGACAGGCTGATCACGTTATGGCCCATAGAGGCATCGTAATAAGCGCTGTCGCCGCGGCGCAGATCGACGGGTTCGTAGAATTCGGTATAGAGCCGCACCACTCCGGTGAGGACGTAGAGGAATTCCTCGCCATCATGGCGGACCCAGCCGTCGAATTCATCGAAATCGCGGGCACGGATGCGGGCGCGGTAGGGCAGCATCTGTTTGCGCGTCAGCGGCCCTGCGAGGAGTTCGTGTTCATAGGTCGCCGTGGCGTGGCCCAGCCCTTCATTGGCTTTGGTCACGGCCATGCGACCCGACACCTGTGCCTTTGAGGGCGGGGTGAAAAGCTGTGGGACGGTGATGGCGAGGCCTTCGGCGAGCTTTTTCAGCGCCTCATAGGTGGGCGACATCTGGCCGTTTTCGATCTTTGACAGGGTAGACCGCGCAAGGCCCGCCTGTGTGGCGGCCTGTTCCAGTGTCCAGCCCTTTGCTTTGCGCAGATCGCGCACGCGTTGGCCCAGATCGAGCGGCGCGACGGGCGGTTCCGTCCCGTTTTCGCGGGCAATGCGGATAAGGGTTTTCGGGTCTGATCCAGCCATGGCTTCGCCATTACGCGAGGCGGGGCCTGCTTGCAACGGCGCTGTGGGCGCTTAGAAAGGCGGGATGCTGTCCGAGATTGACCTTGGCCCCTGGCCGCCTTGCCCTGCCCCGTTCAATCTGGCGCGTCATGTGCTGGAGGCATCCTGCGCGCAGGTGCCGGAACAGGTGGCGTTGCAGATCGTCAGCCCGGATGGGGCGGAGAGTTGGACCTATGCCCGGCTTATGTCCGCGGTTCGGGGCTGTGGGACCGGATTGCTGGAGCGGGGATTGGTGCCGGGTGACCGGGTGCTGATGCGGTTGGGCAATGTGGTGGAGTTTCCGGTGCTGTTTCTGGGGGCGATCGCGGCGGGGCTCGTGCCAGTGCCGACCTCTGCCGCGTTGACGGGGCCTGAGATCACGCGGATGGCGGCGCTGGTGGGGCCTGCGCTGATCGTGGCGGGAGATGGGGTGGCCTTGCCGGATCCGCTGCCCTGCCCGATCGTTACAGCCGACGAATTGGTGGCGTGGGAGCGGTTGCCGCCTTGTGCGTGGGATATGGGCGACCCCGAGCGGCTGGCCTATGCGGTGTTCACCTCGGGCACATCGGGGCGGGCGCAGGCTGTGGGGCATGCGCATCGGGCGATCTGGGCGCGTGGGATGATGCATGAGGGCTGGGAAGGGATTTCCCAGACGGATCGGGTGCTGCACGCGGGGGCGTTCAACTGGACCTATACGCTGGGCACCGGGTTGATGGACCCGTGGACGCTGGGCGCGACGGCGCTGATCCCGGCGGCGGCTGTGGAGGCGAGGCAGTTGGGGCTGTTGTTACAGCGGTTCGATGCGACGGTCTTTGCGGCCGCGCCGGGTGTGTACCGGCAGATGCTGCGCGCAGGGCTGCCCGCGTTGCCGATGCTGCGGCATGGGTTGAGCGCGGGTGAGGCGCTGCCGGAGGCGCTGCGCGCGGAATGGCAAGCGGCGACCGGCTGCGCGGTGCATGAGGCGTTGGGGATGACGGAAGTGTCGACCTATCTGTCAGGCAGCCCCGCGCGCCCTGCCCTGCCCGGCACGGCGGGATGGGTGCAAGCCGGGCGACGGGTGGCCGTTCTGAGCCCGGACGGGGTGCCCGTGATGCGGGGCGAGGTTGGGGTTCTGGCGGTGCATCGGGGCGATCCGGGGGTGATGCTGGGCTATCTTGGGGATGAGGCCGCGACTGCGGCGCGATTTCAGGGTGATTGGTTCGTGACCGGCGATCTGGCGGTGATGGGGCCGGAAGGGGCAATCCGCTTTGCAGGGCGGGCGGATGATCTGATGAATGCGGGGGGCTTTCGCGTGTCGCCGTTGGAGGTGGAGGCGGCGATGGCGATTTGCCCGGGCGTCGAGGATGTGGCGGTGACCGAGGTGGAGGTCAGGCCGGGCGTGCGGGTGATCAGTTGCTTCTTTGTGGGCAGCGCCGAGGTGGGGGCGCTGGAGGCCCATGCGGCGGCGCAATTGGCACGGTGGAAGCAGCCGCGTCTGTTCCATCGGCTTGACGCCCTGCCGCGTTCGGCCAACAACAAGCTGAACCGCCGCGCGCTGGCCGCGCTGTTGCCGCCCCAATCAACGCCCGAGGAGGGCCGTGCATGATCCGTCTGGATATCTTTTCTGACCCTGTTTGCCCTTGGTGCCTGATTGGGAAGGCCAATCTGGACCGGGCCATGGAAAGCCGCCCGAACCATGTGTTTCAGGTGCAGTGGCATCCGTTCCAGTTGAACCCGGACATGCCGAAAGAGGGTGTTGGGCATGTGGACTATCTGGCGGCCAAGTTCGGCAGCCGGGAGAAGGCCATTCAGGCGATGTTGCAGGTGGCCGAGCACGCCAAGAAGGCCGGGGCCGAGATCGACATGGAAAAGGTGACGCGCCTGCCCAATACGCTGGATGCGCATCGGTTGATCCATTGGGCGGGGATCGAGGGGCGTCAGACGGCCATGGTGGCACGGCTGTTCAAGGCGCATTGGCGCGAGGGCGCGGATATTGGCGAGGCGGCGACTTTGGCGCGGCTGGCAGGTGAAGTTGGGATGAATGCGGCAGCGGTGGCGCGGCTTTTGGCGACCGATGCCGATGCCGATGACATCCGGGCGCGCGATATGGATGCGCGGCAGAAGGGGGTGACGGCGGTGCCGACATTCCTGATCGCGCAGCAATACGTGGTGTCGGGCGCGCAGCCCGTGGAGATGTGGCAGCAGGTGATCGACGAATTGGCCGAGAAGATCGCGCAAGGATAAGGGCGGCAGCGCAGGGGACAACGATTTTTCTGCGAAAAATCAGTCCCCTGCTGCGTATCGGGCGGCGCACAGAGCAATGTGCGCTTTGGGCAGTTCCGCAGGGCGGGGCTCCGTGTTAGCAGACGTTATGATACAGAACGCCCCCCCGGACACCCGACCCGCTGCCATCATGGGGCCGCGTGAATTCATCGCGATGATCGCGATGCTGTTTGCCACCATCGCCTTTTCCATTGATGCGATGCTGCCCGCCCTGCCCGAGATTGCGGCGGAGTTGTCGCCCGATGCGCCGAATGCGGCGCAGCTGATCCTGACATCTTTCGTGCTGGGCATGGGGATCGGGACGCTGTTTGCGGGGCCTTTGTCGGATGCCTTTGGGCGGCGGCCTGTGATCCTTGCGGGGGCGGCGCTTTATTGTGCGTCGGCCCTTGTGGCGTATTTTTCGCCCACGCTGGAGGGCGTGCTGATCGCCCGGCTGTTGCAGGGGTTGGGCTCAGCCGGGCCGCGGGTGGTGTCGCTGGCGCTGGTGCGTGACCTGTACAAGGGGCGCGACATGGCGCGGGTGGTGAGTTTCGCCATGATGATCTTTACGCTGGTCCCCGCGATTGCGCCGTTTATCGGCGAAGGGATCATGTGGGTGACGGGCTGGCGGGGGATTTTCCTGGCTTTCTTGGTGTTTTCCGGCCTGTCGATGCTGTGGTTCTGGCTGCGCCAGCCCGAGACATTGACCGCGGATCAGCGGCGGCCCTTGCGGGTGGCAACGCTGCGCGCGGCCTTTGTCGAGGTGCTGTCGCATCGGGTGGTGGTGGTGTCGATTGCGGTGCAGACGCTGGGCTTTGCCTGTCTATTTGCCACGCTGTCGGCGACGCAGCCGATCTTTGATCAGGTCTATGGCGAAGGGGATCGCTTTGCGATGTGGTTTGCGGTGATTGCGGTGGTGTCGGGGACATCGAGCCTGATCAACGCGAAACTGGTGGGCCGGTTGGGGATGCGGCGGATGATCACCGTGACGCTGGCGGCGCAGGTGGTGTTTTCCTGCGCGATGCTGGTGACGAAATCGCTGGGGATGTGGCCCGGCGCGCTGGCCTTTCCGGCGCATCTGATTTGGACCATCGGGGTGTTCTTCATGACTGGGCTGACCATCGGCAATCTGAACGCGCTGGGGTTGGAACCGGTAGGCCATATTGCCGGGATGGCGGCAAGCGTGATGGGGGCGATTGCGACGGTGGCATCCGTGGTGCTGGCGGCCCCGGTGGGGTTGATGTTCAACGGGACACCCTATCCGCTGATGGCGGGGGTGGCGCTGTTTGCCGCGGCCGGCTGGGGATTGATGCGGTTGATCCCGCGGTGAGGGTGTGGCGGGGGGGGAACCCCGCCTTAGGCCCGGACCGCTTTGGCAGGCGTCTTTTCCGGTTTGACCACCTTTTCGGCCAGATCGCGGGCGATGGCGGAGGCGCCCTTGATGCGGTCGGCTTCCGTCTTCCAGTCGCGCATCAGGACGATCTTGTTGCCTTGCACGCGGTTGGCGGGATCGGATTTGATGAAATCCACCAACCCCGCCGGATTGGCGAATTTGTCGTTGTGGAATTGCACCGTGGCCCCTTTTGGCCCGGCATCCAGACGACTGATCCCGGCGCGTTTGCACATGGATTTGATCCGCATGACGAGCATGAGGGTGTTCACCTCTCGCGGGAGAGGACCGAAACGATCGATCAGTTCGGCGGCGAAACCTTCAAGCTCGACCTTGGTGGTCAGCGATGACAGGCGGCGGTAAAGGCCGAGGCGGATGTCGAGATCGGGGATATAATCTTCGGGGATCAGGACAGGGACGCCGAGATTGATCTGCGGCGCCCATTGGTCATCGAGGGGGGCAAGGCCGGAGAGTTCCCCAGATTTCAGCTTGGCGATCGTGTCTTCCAGCATCTGCTGGTACAGCTCATATCCCACTTCCTTGATATGGCCGGACTGTTCTTCGCCCAGAAGATTGCCCGCGCCGCGCAGATCGAGGTCATGCGAGGCGAGGTTGAAGCCTGCGCCGAGGCTGTCGAGGCTGCCAAGCAGGCGGAGGCGTTTCATCGCCTGCGGCGTCAGCGGCGCGCGGGGTTTGGTCGTGAGGAAGCAATAGGCGCGGGTCTTGGCGCGGCCCACCCTGCCCCGGATCTGATAAAGCTGGGACAGGCCGAACATATCAGCGCGGTGAATGATCATCGTGTTAGCAGTGGGAATGTCGAGCCCGGATTCCACGATGGTGGTGGAGAGGAGCACGTCATATTTGCCGTCGTAGAATTCGTTCATCCGTTCATCGAGGTCGCCCGCCGCAAGCTGGCCATGGGCAATGATGTAGGTGGCCTCGGGCACGTGGGTTTTCAGGAAATCCTCGATCTCTGGCAGGTCGGCGATGCGGGGGACGACGATAAAGGATTGCCCGCCGCGATAGCGTTCGCGCAAAAGCGCCTCGCGCAGCGTGACGGGATCGAATTCGCTGACATAGGTGCGGATCGCCAGACGGTCGACCGGGGGCGTGGCGATGATGGACAGATCGCGCACCCCGGCGAGCGAGAGTTGCAGCGTGCGCGGGATGGGCGTGGCGGTGAGGGTTAGGACGTGGATTTCCGACCGCATCTCTTTCAGACGTTCTTTGTGAGAGACGCCGAAATGCTGTTCCTCGTCGATCACCAGAAGGCCGAGGGTTTTGAAACGGATGTCCTTGGCCAAGAGCGCATGGGTACCGACGCAGATATCGACGGTGCCATCGGCAAGGCCCTGACGGGTGGCCTTTGCATCCTTGACCGACACGAAGCGCGACAGGGGTTTGACGGTGATGGGAAAGCCCCGGAAGCGTTCGGCGAAGCTGCGGTAATGCTGGCGCGCAAGCAGCGTGGTGGGGCAGATCACGGCGACCTGCATCCCTGCCAGCGCCGCGACGAAAGCCGCGCGCATGGCAACCTCTGTCTTGCCGAAGCCCACATCGCCCACAACGAGACGGTCCATCGGGCGGCCGGATTCAAGATCGGCGACCACATCGGCGATGGCGGTAAGCTGATCGTCGGTTTCCTGCCACGGGAAGCGGGCGGCGAAGGCCTCCCACAGGGAGTGTGGTGCTTCGAGGATGGGGGCGTGGCGCAGGGCGCGTTCGGCCGCGATGCGCATGAGGCGATCCGCGATTTCGCGGATGCGTTCCTTGAGTTTCGCCTTTTTGGCCTGCCAAGCGCCGCCGCCGAGGCGATCCAGAAGCCCCTCTTCATGGCCGTAGCGGGAGAGGAGTTCGATATTCTCGACTGGCAGGTAGAGCTTGGCGTTTTCGGCATATTCCAGTGCCACGCAGGCATGGGGCGCGCCTAAGGCGGTGATGGTTTCAATGCCAAGGTAACGGCCCACGCCATGTTCGACATGGACCACCAGATCGCCGGGGGTGAGGGTGTCGACCTCACGCAGGAAATTCTCGGCTTTGCGTTTGCGTTTGGGTTTTCCGACGAGGCGGTCGCCCAGCACGTCCTGTTCCGAGATCACAGCAAGGCCGGGGGCGGTGAAGCCCGCCTCCAGCGCCCAGACCATGAGGAAAAGGCCACCCTTGCCATCAGGCACATCGCGCAGGTCGCGGATGCGCTGCGCACCGCTGACGCCCTGATCGGTGAGCAGACCTTCGAGCCGTTCGCGCGCGCCATCGGACCATGAAGCGATGATGACCTGACGGTCTTGCAGCAGTTCCTTTACATGGGCGGCCAAGGCCCCGAACAGGCTTATGTTTTCCTGCTGGCGTTCGGGGGCGAAGTTGCGGCCCATGCGACCGACCGCATCCAGCACACCGGGACCGGGGGATTGCGGATTGGGCGACAGTTGGATCAGGCGATGGGGGGCGGTGGCCTGTTCCCACGCCGCATCGTCCAGATAGAGCAGTCCAGGGGCGACGGGTTTGTAGACACTGTCGAGCCGGCCCTTGGCCGACATCGCCTCGCGCCTTGCGTCATATTGATCTTCGATCCCTTCCCAGCGCGACAGGCGCGAGGGGGTGATCTGGTCATCCAGCATCACCGTGGCATCGGGCAGATAGTCGAAGATCGTTTCCAGCCGATCGTGGAAGAAAGGCAGCCAATGCTCCATCCCCTGATGCTTGCGGCCTGCGCTGACCGCTTCATAAAGCGGGTCGTCCGATCCCCCTGCCCCGAATTCGAGCCGGTAGGATTGGCGGAAGCGGGTGATCGCGGCCTCATCCATGATCACTTCGGACATGGGGGCGAAATCGACAGAGGTGAGCTTTTCCGTGGTGCGCTGGGTGTCGGGATCAAAGCGGCGCGCGCCATCCAGCACATCGCCAAAGAAATCAAGCCGGATGGGGGACCGGCTGCCCGGGGGCCAGATATCGACGATGCCGCCGCGCAGGGCGAAATCACCCGGTTCGGCCACCGTAGAGGCCGGGGAAAAGCCCATGCGGGTGAGAAAGCCCTTGAGCCGCCCCTCATCCACGCGGTCCCCCACGCGGGCGGAAAAGGACGCGCCGCGGATCACATCCTTGGCCGGAAGGCGCTGGGTGGCGGCGGTCAGTGTGGTGAGCAGGATGAAGGGGCCTTTGATCCCCTCGGCCAGGGCCGCCAGCGTGGCCATGCGGCGGGCGGAAATGGCGGGGTTCGGAGAGACCCGGTCGTAAGGCAGGCAATCCCAGGACGGGAAATCCAGCACCAAGGCACCGGGGGCCATGACGGCAAGCGCGGCGGCCATCGCCTCGGCCCGTTTGTCATCGCGGGCGATGTGGATGATCGGCGCGCCCTTTTCCAGTTCACGGGAAAGGAGGCGGGCGTCGTACCCTTCGGGTGCGCCACCAAGGAGGATGCGTGTGCCGGTTTGCATGGCGACTGACTTAACCGCCGGGGCGGCGACGTCAACGCCTATTGCGGGTGTCTGCGTGAAGTCTGCGCCGGTGCCACGCGGACAGGTCAGCCAAAGACGCCGCGGGTCAGGTTCTGATACATCCCGAACATGCCGGTGAAGAACAGCGCGAACATCCCCACGCTTTGCACCGTGATGCGGTGGCGGCGCAGGGCCCGAAGCAGGTCATCGCCGCGCAGATCAGCGCCTTCGATCCTGAGGCAGGTGCGCAGCGTCAAAGTGCCCACACCCAGCATCGGGATCAGAAGGAACAGCACCGCCTGGGCAAATTCCACCCGGTAGAGAATGGCCAGCATCAGCAATCCCGTCACTAGAAAGAAGACGAACCAGATCAGGATCAGACCGCCGCTGCGCATCAGGAACAGGAAGCGCCGGGTGTAGATATGGGCCAGCGCCTCGACGTCTGCCATCGCCTGATCGCCATCGCGTTCAGCGCGGCGGATCAGATCATGCGGCACGCCGATGACGAAATGGCTGACGGTGGACCACATCACGGCCAAGGCCAGCCAGAACCAGAGGTTGGAGAAGGATCGCAGGTCGATCACTTCGAAGATCGTCTTGTACCAGTCCAACCCGCGCGTCCCTGTCTGCCAGTGCGCCCCTGCTGCGTCGTGACGGCTTGAGGCGCGGCTCTTTCTCTGGCAGGCAAGGGAGGTGGGCGCAAGCCCCCGATGGTTTTTCCCAACCCCGAGGCCCGCCTGATGAGACCGATTTCCGCCCCGACCCCGGCCACCCGCTTTCGCCGCCTGCGCCGGACTGCCGCGCTGCGGGCGCTGTCGCAGGAAACCTTGCTGGGGGTGGGTGATCTGATCTGGCCGGTTTTCGTGCGCGATGGCGTGGGGGTGCGCGAACCCATCGCCTCGATGCCGGGGGTGGAACGGCTGAGCGTGGATCTGATCGTGAAGGCTGCAGAAGAGGCGGCGGCCTTGGGCATTCCGGCGATCTGTCTGTTCCCCTATACCGACCCTGCGCTGAAGACCGAGGCCTGCGAAGAGGCGTGGAATCCCGACAATCTGGCCAATCGCGCGATCCGGGCGATCAAGGCGGCGGTGCCAGAGATCGCGGTGATGACCGATGTGGCGCTGGACCCTTACAACGCCAATGGCCATGACGGGCTGGTGGTTGATGGCGTTATCCTGAACGATGAAACCGTCGAGGCGCTGTTGAAGATGGCGCTGGCGCAGGCCGAGTCGGGGGCCGATATCCTTGGTCCTTCGGATATGATGGACGGCCGCATCGGCGCGATGCGGGGCGCGTTGGAGGCAGCGGGATACAAGGACGTGGCAATCCTGTCCTATGCCGCGAAATATGCCAGCGCCTTTTACGGCCCGTTCCGCGATGCGGTGGGGGCTTCGGGTGCGTTGAAGGGTGACAAGAAGACCTATCAGATGAACCCCGCCAATAGCGACGAGGCGCTGCGTCTGGTCGAGCGTGACCTGCGCGAGGGGGCGGATATGGTCATGGTCAAGCCGGGCATGCCGTATCTCGACATCTGCCGCCGGGTGAAGGATGCCTTTGGCGCGCCGACCTATGCCTATCAGGTGTCGGGCGAATACGCGATGATCCGGGGCGCGGCCGATCGCGGCTGGATCGATGGCGAAAAGGCGATGATGGAAAGCCTGATGGGGTTCAAGCGCGCAGGCTGCGACGGGATCCTAACCTATTTCGCGCCCGAAGCCGCCCGCAAACTGCGCGCGGGCTGGAGTTGGGGCTGATCCAGGCACCCCTGCCCATTCTTCTCTGGTCAATTATCCTCGGGGGTGAATTGGCGCAGAGCGCCAAGAGGGGGCAGAAGGCCCCCTTTTCCCTGTTCACGCAAAGCCCGGTTGGCGGGGCCTTGCCGGGGGTGCAGGCGGGGCATGACAGGACGGCGGAATATCGCTATTGTGGCGCCTGAGCGGGGGCAGAGACCCCCGACGAGGCAAGAGAGGGCGGGTTTCATGGAACGGATTTCAAGACGGGCGCTTTTGGGCGGGGCCGGGGCATCATTGGCGCTCACGGCGGCTTGCGGCAATGGCGTGGGCGGTAGTGGCGCGCAGCAGATCGACGCGCGGGTGAGTGCGACACGGAATTTCCTGTTTTCCCGCTATCCCGGAACACAGGATCTGGCCGGGCGGGCGGCGGGGGTTCTCTACATGCCGCTGATCACGGAGGCCGGGTTCTTCATTGGCGGGGCCTATGGGCGCGGCGCGTTGCAGATCCGCGATGTGACGGTGGATTACTATTCGTCGACCAAGGCAAGCTATGGGCTGCAGATCGGCGCGCAGCAATATGCCCATGCGCTGTTTTTCATGACGCCCGAGGCGCTGGCGGAGTTCCGGTCCTCGACCGGTTGGGCGGCGAGTGCCGATCTGAAATATGCCACACCCGAGCAGGGGGCCAGCATCGGCAAGGAAACCACCGAGATCGATCCGGTGATCGCGCTGGTCTTTGGCCAACAAGGCCTGATCGCCGGGGCGACGCTTGCCGGGGTGAAGTACACGCGCATCATTCCGTGATGCAGGGGGCGCGGGGGGGCTGATGCCCCCCCTGCCCCGACCGAGGCGTCAGCGCAGGCGGCGGATCAGGCTTGAGGTGTCATTCCGGCCGCCGCCCATGTTCTGGACATCCTTGTAGAACTGATCCACCAGCGCGGTGACGGGCAAGGACGCGCCAATTTCATCAGCTGTTTTCAGGCAGATGCCCAGATCCTTGCGCATCCAGTCAATTGCGAAGCCGAAATCAAATTCATCCTTCAGCATCGTCTTGTGGCGGTTGACCATTTGCCAGCTGCCCGCAGCGCCCTGTGAAATGACTTCGACCACAGCCTCGCCGTCCAGCCCGGCCTTCTGGCCGAAGGCCAGCGCCTCGGACAGGCCCTGCATCAGGCCTGCAATGCAGATCTGGTTCATCATCTTGGCCAGTTGCCCGGCCCCGCTGTCGCCCAGACGGCGGCAGATGCGGGCATAGGCGGCGATGATGGGTTCGGCGCGGTCATAATCTTCGATGCTACCGCCGCACATCACGGAGAGTGCGCCGTTTTCGGCCCCCGCTTGCCCGCCCGAGACGGGCGCATCGACAAAGCCGATGCCTTGCGCGGCAGCGATGCCCGCAAGGTGACGAGTGATCTGGGCCGAGACGGTGGTGTGATCGACAAAGACCGTGCCCGGGGCCATGGCGGCAAAGGCACCGTCGGGGCCGGTGCAGATATGCGCGAGGTCATCGTCGTTGCCAACGCAGGCCATCACGAATTCCGCGCCGGCCACGGCATCGGCCGGAGTGCGGCCAAATCTGCCGCCATGGGCCGTGACCCAGGCCTCTGCCTTGGCGGTAGTGCGGTTGTAGACCGTCACTTGATGCCCCTTGGACGCCAGATGCCGCGCCATCGGCCCGCCCATTACGCCAAGACCCAGAAATGCCAGTCGCGCCATCGTTTACCCCCGTTGGATTGCCCTTCGATCTGCGATGGACTAGGAAGCCATACGGTAACCGTCGTCAAGAACAGGCCCCTGATGTTCCTTGTCTTTCGCTGGATGTTGCGCCTGTTTACAGGGATGATCGTCCTGTCGCTGCTGGCGGGGGTGATCCTGTACTATTTCCTGTCGCGGTCCTTGCCGGATTATGACGAGGATTTCGCGATTGCGGGCATTTCTGCCCCGGTGGAGATCGTGCGCAACAATGACAATGTGCCCCATATCTTTGGCGCGACTGATGCGGATGTGTTCTTTGCGCTGGGCTTTGCCCATGCGCAGGACCGGCTTTGGCAGATGACTATGCTGCGCCGCACGGTGCAGGGGCGGCTGTCCGAGGTGTTCGGCAACCGCACGTTGCGGATTGATGAGCTGATGCGGCGTTATGACCTTTACGGTCTGGCGCAAAGTTCGGTCGCGGTGCAGGACGCGCCGACGCTGGCGGCGCTGGAGGCCTATGCGCGGGGCGTGAATGCCTGGATCGGGGAAGTGAACCGCGAGGCGCGGGGGCGCGGTGCACCGGAACTGTTCCTGTTTTCCAACGAGATCGCGGCCTGGCAACCGGCGGATTCCATTGCCATCCTGAAGCTGATGGCGCTGCAACTGTCGGGGCAGCTGGAGAATGAGGTGTTGCGGGCGCGCGTCTCGCTTGTACTGCCCGAGGCGCGGGTGCTGGACATCCTGCCCGATGCGCCCGGCAGCGGCGTGACCGCCCTGCCCGAGTTTTCCAACCTTGTGCCGGGGGTTTCCCCCAGCCTTGAGCCAATCCGGCGCGCATCGAATGATGTGCTGTCGCCTTTTCCCACGCGTGAATTGGCCGGGGCGTCGAACGCTTGGGCGGCGGTGCCGGCCCGGTCGGCGGCGGGTGGATCGCTGCTGGCCAATGACCCGCATCTGGGGTTCACCGCGCCGACCGTGTGGTATCTGGCGCGGCTGGAACTGGCGGCCGGTGGCGTGATCGGCGGCACGATCCCCGGTATTCCGGCGGTGCTCGTGGGGCGGTCCGAGGCGCTGGGCTGGGGGCTGACATCGAGCTATCTGGATGATCAGGACCTGTTCATTGAAGAGGTGAACCCCGACAATCCGGAACAGTATCGCACCCTGGATGGGTGGAAGGATTTCGTCACCCGCCGGTCGATCATCACGGTCAAGGATGAGGCCCCGGTTACCATTACCCTGCGTTGGACGGATAACGGGCCGGTCCTGCCGGGGACGCACTACGACATCGCCTCGGTCACGCCGGGCGGGCATGTCGCGGCGCTGTCCTGGACGGCACTGACGGGTGAAGACACGTCGATGACGGCGGTGATCCGGATGATGGGGGCGGGTTCGGTGACCGAGGCGATGGAGACGGGCCGTTTGGTCGTGGCACCGGCGCAGAATGTGATGCTGGCCGATCAGCGCGGGATTTCCATGCAGCTGATGGGTGCGATGCCCGCGCGCGACCCTGCCCACCAGAGCAAAGGGCGGATGCCGGTGCCCGGCTGGATCGCAGAAAACCGCTGGCAGGGCATCCTGCCCTATGAAGACAATCCGCGGGTGATGAACCCGACCTCGGGCCTGTTGGGCAATACCAACAACAAGACGGTGGACCGGCCGTTTCCGTTGCACGTATCCTATGACTGGGGCGATACGCAGCGAATTCAGCGTTGGCTGACGCTGATGCAGGCGCGCGAGGTGCATACGCGTGAAAGCTTTATCGAGGCGCAGTTGGACACGGTGAGCTTTACGGCGCGGTCGCTGTTGCCGCTGATCGGGGCGGATCTGTGGTTCACGGGCGAGGCGGCGCCTGAAGGCACGCCGGAACGCCTGCGCCAGCGGGCGCTGGAGATATTGGCCGCGTGGAATGGCGAGATGAGCGAGCATCTGCCGGAGCCGCTGATCTATCAGGCTTGGGTGCGGGCGTTGCAGGACCGGCTGATCCGCGATGATCTGGGGCCGCTGGCGGATACTTTCACGCATATCGAACCGCTGCTGATCGAGCGTGTCTATCGCAACGTGGACGGGGCCAGCATCTGGTGTGACGTGGTGCAATCGGCGGTGGTGGAAAGCTGCGCCGATCTGGCGCGGATCGCGCTGGATGAGGCGCTGCTGACCTTGCAGGAAACCTATGGGCCCAACCCGGAAAGCTGGCGTTGGGGCGACGCGCATCAGGCGACGCATGACCATCCGGTGCTGGGGAACCTGCCGGTTTTCAGGTATTTCGTGAACATCCGCCAATCGACCAGTGGCGATGACCACACGCTGATGCGCGGCAAGACCAAGGGCGAAGGACCGGAGCCCTTCCTGAACGTGCATGGCGCGGGGTTCCGCGGGGTGTATGATTTTGCCGACCCGGATTCATCGGTCTTTATCACCTCGACCGGGCAATCGGGCCACCCGCTGAGCCGGTTCTATGATGATCTGGGCGAGTTGTGGCGGCGGGGCGAATATGTGCCCATGTCGCTGGACCCCGAGCTTGCGCGGGCGGCGGCGGTTGGCGTGACCGTGCTGACACCTGCGGCGGAATAGGCCCCCTGCCCCAAACTGTTCCAGCCTGACGCTTGACCTTTCGCCGCCGCGCAACATTATTGCGTGACGGCGGGGATCAAGGAAAAAAGATGACCGAAGCATTCGGCGCATGGGTGGGCCGGGTCGAAGAGGCCCGTGACGAGATCACGGCGCGGCAGGCGCGGCAGATGGCGGCCACGCTGGGGGTTTCCGGCGATTTTGCCCCAGGCGCAGCGCTGCCGCCGCTGTGGCATTGGATGGGATGGACGCCCGAAGCGGCGATGGCCGAACTTGGCCCAGACGGGCATCCGGCGCGGGGCGGGTTTTTGCCGCCCGTGCCGCTGGAGCGGCGGATGTGGGCAGGCGGGCGGCTGCGGTTTCTGGCCCCGCTGCGGATCGGAGAGCCGCTTTATCGGCGGTCAGAAATTCTGAAGGTTTCGGAAAAGACCGGTACGACGGGGCGTATGGTTTTCGTCACTGTGCGCCACGATGTGCATGGCGCGGCCGGGTTGGCGGTGGAGGAAGAACAGGACATCGTTTTCATCGCCATGCCGGAGCGGTTTACCCCGCCGCCGCCCGTCAGCGCGCCTGCGTCGGAGTGGTCAGAGCCGGTGGTGATGGATGAGGTGCGACTGTTTCGCTATTCGGCGCTGACGTTCAACGCGCATCGCATCCATTTCGACCTGCCCTATGCGACGGGGGTGGAGAAATACCCCGGTCTGGTGGTGCATGGGCCGATGCAGGCGATGCTTTTGATGGAGGCGGCACGCGCGCGGCGTGGCGGGGCGGTGCCTGCCGGATACAGGTTCCGGGGGGTGCGGCCGCTGTTCCATTTCGATGCGCTGACCCTGCAAGGCACGGGCGATGCGGCGACGACGGTGAATGGCGATGGTCTGGTCTGCATGCAGGCCGAACTGGCCTGGGAGGGCTGATTGATGGCGGGTGTGCTGGCGGGAATGCGGGTGGTGGAGGGATCGGCCTTTGTGGCGGTGCCGCTGGCGGGGATGACACTGGCGCAGATGGGGGCGGATGTGATCCGCTTTGACCGCCCGCAGGGGGGGCTGGACGCGCATCGTTGGCCCGTAACGAAAGACGGGGCGAGCCTGTTCTGGGCGGGGATGAACAAGGGCAAGCGGTCGCTGGCGGTGGATATGTCGCGGCCCGAGGGGCAGGAGATCGTGGCCGAATTGATCTGCGCGCCGGGGCCGGATGCGGGGATGTTCCTGACCAATCTGCGCGCGCGGGGCTGGATGGATTACCCCGCGTTGCAGGCGCGGCGGGAGGACCTGATTATGGTGTCGTTGACTGGCACGCGCCGGGGCGAGCCTGCCGTCGATTACACGGTGAACCCGTCGCTGGGCTTCCCCATGGCCACCGGGGCGGAAGGATCGACCGAGCCGGTGGCGCATGTGCTGCCCGCTTGGGATTGCATCGCAGGTGGCATGGTGGTGAACGCGCTGCTGGCGGCAGAGCGGCATCGTTTGCGCACGGGAAAGGGGCAGTTGGCGGAACTGTCGCTGAAGGACGTGGCGGCGGCGATGATGGCGAACCTTGGAATCGTGGGTGAGGTGGTGGCCAATGGGGTGGACCGGGCCAAGGCCGGCAATGCGCTTTACGGCGCCTATGGGCAGGATTTTGTGTTGGCCTGCGGGACGCGGGTGATGGTGGCGGGGCTTACCGACAGGCAATGGCGCGGGCTGGTCAAAGTGACCGAGAACGAGGCCGCGATGGCGGCGCTTTCGCAGCGCTTGGGGATGGACCTGCGGGAGGAAGGCAACCGATGGCTGGCGCGAAAGGAGATCACGGCGGTTCTGGAACCGTGGTTTGCTGCGCGGCAACTGGCGGAGGTGGCGGCACTGTTGGACGGGGCGGGGCTGACCTGGTCAGTCTTTCGCAGCTTTGCGGGGGCGGTGGCCGAGGACCCGGACCTGTCGCCCGACAATCCGATGTTCGCAATGCTGGATCAGCCGGGGATCGGGCGGTTGCCGGTGCCGGGATCGCCGGTGGCGTTTTCTGCCATTGCCCGCATGGGGCCTGTCGCGGCCCCCGTGCTGGGGGAGCATACCGAAGAGATATTGAGTGATCTGCTGGGGCTTGGCGCGGGGCAGATCGGCAAGTTGATGGATGCAGGCGTGGTGGCGCAGGGGACCAGACCGGCGGTGCGCGCGGCCTGATCCCCTGCCCGACTGTCAGACCAGCGCAGCCGCGACCGTCACGGCCATCGGCGTGGTGGGCCGCCCGATCAGGCGCGACAGGGTGCGGCTGTCATCAAACAGCGCGCCCTTGCCTGCCTGAACGTCGCTGTCGGCCAGCACATAGGCAAAGCCCGCCGGAAGGCCGAAGGATTCCAGAATGCCGGCATAGGTGGCGGGCGGCAGGTCATTATACGGAATGGTCTTGCCGGTGAGGCGCGACACTTCGGCTGCCATGTCGGCATAGGAATAGGCGACGTCGCCTGCCAGTTCGTAGATGGCATTGTCATGGCCGGAGGTCGCAGCAGTGGCAGCAATCGCATCGGCGTAATCGGCGCGGGCGGCCGAGGAGAAGCGCCCTGCCCCGGCAGAGCCGATCATCGCGCCGGCGGCGATGGCTCCACCCAGACTGCCGGTGTGGTTTTCGGTGTACCAGCCGTTGCGCAGGATCGTATAGGTCAGGCCCGAAGCGAGGATGGCTTCTTCGGTGGCCTTGTGATCGGCAGCAAGCAGCATGGTCGACTTCGTGGCGTTCAGCAGGCTGGTATAGAGGATGCGGCCCACGCCTGCGGCCTTGGCGGCGGCGATGACATTGCGGTGCTGGCCTGCGCGGTCGTCGAAATCGTTGGACGAGATCAGGACCAGCGTGGTGACGCCCTTGAGCGCCGGGGCGAGCGTTTCAATTGCCTTGTAATCGAAAGCGCGGGCTTCGACGCCGAGATCGGCCGCTTTGGCCGGATCGCGGACAAGGGCGATGGGGGATTGGCCGCGGGCCTTGAGGGCGCCGATGGCAAGGCGGCCAAGTTGGCCGGTGGCACCGGTGATGGCGATGGTCATGGGACTCTCCGTTCATTGACTATGGGCAGGAGATGGCGGGTTTACTTACGAAAAGGAAGTACGTACATTTAGGTAAGTATCCACTTTCTGCGCACAGGGCCTGTGATGAAGGACTTTCCGTTGCCGACAAGCATCCCGCCATCCGCGCACACACCCAATGTGCTGCATCCGGCCTGCCCGTCGCGGCAGGTCCTGGGGCATCTGACCAGCCGTTGGGGGGCTTTGATCCTTGTGGCGCTGGCGGGCAAGACCCTGCGCTTTTCGGCGCTGCGCCGCGCGTTGGGGGATGTGAGCGAGCGGATGCTGGCCCAGACGCTGCAAGGGTTGGAGGCGGATGGCATGGTGCGGCGGGTGGCCCATGACGTGGTGCCGCCGCATGTGGATTATTCGCTGACCGAGATCGGCGAGGAAGCGGCGGGTCTGGTGACCGGGCTTGCGCAATGGGTGGAGCGGCGGTTGCCGGAGATTCTGGCACGGCGTGGCGCATGTTGAGGGTGTGACCGGGGGCCAGCCCCCGGACCCCCGGGATATTTTGGCAGAGAAGATGGGGGAAGGGCCAAGTGGCCAGGATCAGCCGAGATCGCGGTAGCGTTTCTCTTGCCGGGCGGTCCAGCGGACGGCGACGGCAAAGCCGGTGTCAGTAGGGGTTTCCGACAGCACGACACCTTCGGCATGGAGCCACGCGCGGCGGCGGCCATCGGTGAAGGGCACGGCGAGGGTGCGGTCGGTCTTTTCTTCATCAAAGGCGGCAGAGACGGCGTCAAGCAGGCGGTCGATGCCTTCGCCGGTAAGCGCGGATACGGGAAAGACACGGTCGCGGGTGGCTGCCTGCTGGGTGAGCGCCTCGCGCTGTGCGGCGTCGACCAGATCGAGCTTGTTCCAGATTTCGAACTGCGGCGTGGCGGGGCCAACGCCCAAGGATTGCAGGATTTCGGCCACATCGGCGGCCTGTTCGTTGGTTTCCGGATGCGCGATGTCGCGGACGTGGAGGATGAGATCGGCCTCCAGCACCTCTTCCAGCGTTGCGCGGAAGGCGGCGACAAGTTGTGTCGGCAGGTCGGAGATGAAGCCCACGGTATCGGACAGGATCACCTTGCGCCCGGATGGCAGGGTGACGCCGCGCATGGTGGGATCAAGCGTGGCGAAGAGCATGTCCTTGGCCAGCACCTCGGCCCCCGTGGCGCGGTTGAAGAGCGTGCTTTTTCCAGCGTTGGTGTAGCCAACAAGCGCCACGATGGGGAACGGCACCTTGCGGCGGGCGGCGCGGTGAAGCTCGCGGGTTTTCACCACCTTGTCCAACTGGCGCTTCAGGCGGATCACCTGATCGTCGATGGCGCGGCGGTCTGCTTCGATCTGCGTCTCGCCGGGGCCGCCGACAAAGCCGAAACCGCCGCGCTGACGTTCGAGGTGGGTCCAGGCGCGGACAAGGCGGGTGCGTTGATAGCTGAGCGCGGCGAGTTCGACTTGCAGCACGCCTTCGCGGGTACGGGCGCGGTCGGCAAAGATCTCGAGGATCAGGCCAGTCCGGTCGAGCAGTTTGACGCCCCATTCCTTTTCCAGATTGCGCTGCTGCACGGGGGAAACAGGCCCGTCGACCAGCACGAGGGCGATGTCTTCGGCCTTGAAGCGGGCCTTGAGATCATCGACCTTGCCAGAGCCAAACAGCATGCCGGGATGCAGGCGCGGCAGGCGGATCACCTCGCCCCCCACGACATCCAGTTCCGGCAGAGCATTGGCGAGGCTGACCGCCTCGGCCAGGCCATGTTCGGGCAGGCGGCGCGATTTGGCAGAGCGGATGTCGGGATGCAGGACAAAGGCCCGCGTGGCGCGGGCCGCAGTAGAGCGGTCACGTTCAACCCGCTCGGTCAAGAGCGGGAGATCGTCATCCTCGTCTTCGGGGCGGTCTGAAATCAGTCTTCGCCTTCATAGAGGTTGATCGGCGCGCCGGGCATGATGGTGGAAATCGCATGCTTGTAAACAAGCTGCGACTGCCCATCGCGGCGCAGAAGAACGCAAAAATTGTCAAACCAAGTGATCACACCCTGAAGCTTGACCCCGTTGATCAGGAAAATCGTCACCGGAACCTTGGCTTTTCGGACGTGATTGAGAAAGGCGTCCTGCAAATTCTGTTTATCGCCGGCCATTTTTGTCTTTGCCTTTGTTATTGGTCTTGTCGCGCAGGTTGGACACCCGTTCCCTCAGCCCGGGCTGCCGTCCAACGGAACAAAGTATGTAATGCCTTGCAGACAGTTTCCAGCCCAAAAACAGAGTTTTAGATGCCTGTTACAGGGCTGCCTCTCAGTTGCGCCAGCTGTCGGGGGCAAGCAGAACAAGAATCGCCAAAAGCTCCAGCCGCCCGATGACCATGGCGACGCCCAGAATGGCCTTGGCGGCGGCGGGAAGAAGGGCAAGGGCGATGGGATCGGTGGCAGCGACACTGGTGAGCGGCCCGGTGGTGGTCAGCGCGCCAAGGGTGAGGATCAGGGCGGTTTCAAACTCGATCCCGGCAAGGGCGAGGGCTGCCACTAGGATCGCGATGGACAGCGCGAAGAGCATGAAAAAGATCCAGGCGAGATAGGCCCCTTCACGCCGCAGGCGGCGGGCGGATTGGCCCGAGCCGCCCACGGAATTCGGGTGGATCAGGCGTTCCAATTCACGTTCGCCGTGCCGGAACAGGGCATAGACGCGCAAGAGTTTCACCCCACCCGCCGTGGTGGCGATGCCGCCGCCAAAGATGGCAAGGCCTGCGAGCACAAGGCCCGGCGTTTCCAGCCCCGACCAGTTGCGCGCGGTGACCCAATCGGCCGAGGTGAAGCCCGTGGTGGTGAGGAAGGAGAGCGTGGTAAACAGCGCCCCCCAGAGTGCGCGCAGGCCGGAGAGGACGTCGCCCCCGACCATATCCGCGCCTTCAGTCGCGGCAAGCCAGTGCCGCAGAAACAGGAGCAGCGGGATGACTGCCAGCAGGAAAAGCGACATGCGCAATTCGGCGTCACCGGTGATGCGGGTGTCGGGGTCATATGAGAAAGAGCCCGGCCAGAGCCTGCGCGTAACGGCGAGGAAGAGTGCGGCGAAGATCGCCAGTTCGGCCAGGAAGGTGGAGCCTTCCACCGGCAGCCCGCCCGTCGGGCTTATCCCCGAGGTGGAGATGGTCGACATGGCATGGATGAGCGCTGGAAGGTTCGGCTGGCCGGCCATCAGCAGCGCCACCCAGAGCGCGATGGTAACCCCGGTATAGACCGGCAGGATCGCCGCGGCCTGTTTGGCCACACGGCGGGCAGGATCGGCGGTTGCGGTGATCTGGGACAGGCCTTCGGCCCCGCGCCCGGGGACGCGGCCCGACATCACCTCGATCCCGCCCAGTGTCATGGGGGCGAGGATGGCCACGGCGGCGACAAGGATGAAGAAGCCACCCATCCAGCCCACCTGCGCGCGCCAGAGATGGATGGAAAGCGGCAGGCGGTCGGGGGCATAGAGCGTGGCCCCGGTGGTGGTGAAGGAGGAGATCATCTCAAGCCAGGCGTTGGACCAGCTTGTATCGGGCAGCGCCTGCACGAAGGGAAGCGCCATCATCACCGGCAGCACGCCATAAGCAGCAACAAGCGCCGTCAGGTTGGCGCGGGCAGGGTTGCGGGCGCGTTGGTTGACGGTGGCAATGCCGATCATCCCGGTCAGGATCAGCAGGATGACGCCCGAATAGAAGAAGGCGCGCGCGGTATCGTGGTCGCGCAGGATCACCGCATGGGCGGCGGGCAGCCACATCGACAGCGCCGTGATCCCCATGAGCAGGACCAGAAGCGGCAGTTCCGACAGGCGGCGCCACATGATCAGAAGAAGTCGATGGAGACTTGCAGCAGGCGTTCCACCTCGCGCACGTCCTTGGCCATGGTGAAAAGGGCAATCACGTCGCCGGCTTCGATCCGGGTATCGCCGGTGGGTTTAAGCACCTTGTCCCCCTTCATCAGGCCGCCCACGAGGACGCCTTCGGGAAATTCGATATCGCGAATCTGCCGCCCGGCGAGGGGCGAGGTGGACAGGACCTGCGCTTCGATCATCTCGGCCTCGGCGTCGCCAAGGGAGTAGATCGCGCGCACTTTGCCGTGGCGGATGTGGCGCAGGATGGACGAGACGGTGGTGGCGCGCGGGTTGATATAGGCGTCGATGTCCAAGGGGCCCATCAGGGGGGCGAGGGTTGGATCGTTGACCAAGGCAATGGACATGGGACAGCCCGCCTGTTTGGCGCGGACCGAGACGAGGAGGTTGGTCTTGTCATCATCGGTGACGGCCAGCACGGCATCGGCGCGATCAATCGAAGCTTCCAGCAGGATGTCCATATCCATGCCGTCGCCGTTCAGCACGATGGTGCGTTCCAGGCTGTCGGCGGCGCGTTCGGCACAGGCGCGGTTCTTTTCGATGATCTTGCAGCGGACCCGGTCGGTCCGCCGTTCCAAGGCACGGGCCACGCCAAGGCCAACATTGCCGCCACCGATGATGACGATGCGTTCCTGTTTCTTGGTCTGCTTGCCAAAGATTTCCAGCGTGCGGTTGACGTCTTCGGAATGGGTGAAGACGTAGATCTGATCGTCAGGGAACAGCTGGTCGCCCGGATCAGGGGCAAAGAGCCGCCCTTCCCGGCGCACGCCAACGACGATGGCGCGCAGGGTGGAAAACAGATCGCTAAGCTGGCGGAGGGGCGTGTTGACGACGGGGCAATCCTCATCAAGCTGGATGCCCAGAAGCTGCGCCCGGCCCAGCATGAAACTTTCGGTGTCAAAGGTGGCAGGCGCAGCGAGGCGTTGCAGCGCGGCCTCGGCCACCTCACGTTCCGGGCTGATCACCACGTCGATGGGCAGGTGATCGCGGCGGTAGAGATCGGAATAGATCGCGTCCAGATAGGATTGCGCGCGCAGGCGGGCGATTTTGCGCGGGACGGAAAAGATGGCATGGGCCACTTCGCAGGCGACCATGTTCACCTCATCGGAATGGGTGGCGGCGATGATCATGTCGGCATCGCGGGCCCCTGCCCGTTCCAGCACATCCGGGTAGGAGGCAAAGCCCACAACCCCCTGCACATCCAGCGTATCGGTGGCACGGCGGACAAGATCGGCGTTCACATCGACCAGCGTCACGTCGTTCTTTTCGCCGGACAGTTGGCGGGCGATCTGCCAACCCACCTGCCCTGCCCCGCAGATGATCACCTTCATGCCTGCCTCCGGTTCATCGCGCCCCCTGAGTGGCAGATGGGGGGGCGGTGGTCAATGGTGGGGCGGCGGTAAGGGATCACACCTCCTCGCCCTCATCCTCATCCATGTCCTCATCCAGCCGAGCCATGCGGCCACCGCTTTTGGAGGTGGTGACGACGCCCAAGGATTTCAGTTTGCGGTGGAGCGCCGAGCGTTCCATGCCGACAAAGCTGGCGGTGCGGCTGATATTGCCGCCGAAGCGGTTGATCTGGGTGAGAAGGTATTCGCGTTCGAACACCTCGCGTGCTTCGCGCAAGGGTAGTGTGGCCATGGCGCCGCCAAGGACAAGGCGGCCGGTTTCGCCTTCGGGCGCGTCCTGCCCCGGCAATTCGCGGGCGTCGATGGGGCCGGAGCCATCGCCGAGGATCAGAACGCGTTCGATGACGTTGCGCAACTGGCGCACGTTGCCGGGCCAAGGCATGGTTTGCAGCATCGCCTCGGCCTCGGTCGACAGGGTGCGGAGCGGCAGGCCCTGGCTGCGGTGGAACATGTCGATGAAATGGCGGGTCAGTTCGGGGATATCTTCGCGCCGGTCTTCAAGGCTGGGAACCGGGATTGGCACGACATTGAGCCGGTCATAAAGCTCCTGCCGGAAGCGGCCGGAGGCGATTTCGTTGCGCAGGTCGCGGGTGGTGGACGAGATCACGCGCAGATCGACGCGGACCTTGTCGGTGCCGCCGGCACGGGTGAACTGCTGTTCCACCAGCACGCGCAGGATTTTCGACTGCGTGCCCAACGGCATATCGGCCACCTCGTCGAAATAGACGACGCCGCCATGGGCCTGTTCCAGAAGGCCCTTTTCCACCCCGCGTTCGCTGGTTTCGCGGCCGAACAGAACCTCTTCCATCCGTTCCGGTTCGATCGTGGCAGAGGAGACCGACACGAAGGGCGCGCTGGCACGGTTGGAATTGGAATGGATGAAGCGGGCGGCCATTTCCTTGCCCGATCCGGCGGGGCCGGTGAGCATGACGCGGCCATTGGATTTGGTGACCTTTTCCAGCTGCGATTTCAGCGCCTTGAAGGCCGGGCTGTTGCCCAGCATTTCAGACGAGGTCACATCCTTGCGGCGCAGTTCCGAGTTTTCGCGGCGCAGGCGCGAGGTTTCCATCGCGCGGGAGACGACGACCATCAACTGGTCGATGTTGAAAGGCTTTTCGATGAAGTCATAGGCGCCCTGCTTGATCGCGGCGACCGCGATTTCGATATTGCCGTGACCGGATATGATGACGACCGGGACATCCGGGTTGTCGCGCTTGACCGTTTTCAGAATGTCGATGCCGTCCATCCGGCTGTCTTTCAGCCAGATATCAAGGATCATCAGCGCCGGAGGTTCGGCGTTAATCTCGGTCATGCAATCGTCGGAGTTCCCGGCGAGGCGAACGAGGAAACCTTCGTCCTTGAGGATATCCCCGATCAATTCGCGGATGTCTTTTTCGTCGTCTACAATAAGAATGCTGCTCATCTTCATACCCCCTGGGCGGCGAGTGCTGCGGGTTTGCGGCTGCGGCTTCGCGGGGCGCGCGGCAGCCTGATCTCTGCCATGGCCCCGTGGTGGCTGTTGCCTTGGAAAACAGGTGCATCGAGAAGAGCGAGCGTGCCGCCATGTTCCTCGATGATCTTCTTGACGATGGGCAGGCCAAGGCCGGTGCCCTTTTCGCGGGTGGTGACGTAGGGTTCAAAAAGCCGCGCGCGGTCCGGCGGCAGGCCGGTGCCATTGTCCATGATGCGGATGATCGCCATTTCGGGTTCGCTGGTCAGGCTGACGCGAATTTCGGGCCGATGGCCGGCGGGCGCGCCTTTTTCTTGCAGGGTTTCGATGGCCTCACCCGCGTTCTTGATGAGGTTGGTCAGGGCCTGGCTGATCATGGTGGAATCGAGATCCAGCATCAGGGGCGCATCGGGCAGATCACGAACAAAGGTGACGCCGGGCTGACCGCTTTCCTGCAACAAGATTGCATCGCGCAAGAGCGCGGTCAGGTCATTCTCGCGGCGATCGGGTTCGGGCATGCGGGCGAATTTGGAAAATTCATCCACGATGCGGCGCAGATCGTTGGTCTGGCGAACGATGACATCGGTGTATTGGTCAAGATCTTCGGGTTCGTTCACCTGCGGGCGGAACTTGCGCTTGATGCGTTCGGCAGAGAGCGCGATGGGGGTGAGCGGGTTCTTGATCTCATGCGCGATGCGGCGGGCGACATCGCCCCACGCGGCCATGCGCTGGGCGGAGACGAGATCGGTCACATCATCGAAGGCCACGACGTAGCCTTCCAGACCGCCAGCGTCATTGCTGCGTTCGGACATGCGCACGAGCAGGCTTTCCAGCTTGCCCCGGCGGGTTAGGCGAACCTCTTCCTGTGCGGCAGACAGGCCGCTTTCCAACAGCCGTTCAAAGAGCGGGCCGAATTCCGGAACGGCGACGGCCAGTTCGACATCGGCGGACAGGCCCACGCCCATATCGAGCAGGCGTTCGGCGGCGCGGTTGGCAAAGTCGATCTTTCCATCGGAATCGAGGCCGATGACGCCCGCCGTTACGTTGGAGAGGACCGAGTCGAACAGGCGGCGGCGGCGTTCGGTCTGGCTATGGCTTTCGACAAGCGCGTCGCGCTGCCCTTTCAGCTGGCGCGTCATGCGGTTGAAGGACCGGCCGAGCGAGGCGATTTCGTCATCGCCCTCTTCTTCGCGCACCTGCACGTCAAGATTGCCTTGGCCGACGCTTTCGGCCGCTTCGGCCAGACGGCCCACGGGGCGCGAAAGGCGTTCCGCGAACCACAAACCGATCCAGACAGCGGCGAGGATGAGGATGAGGGCGAAGCCCAGATAGAGCAGGCCAAACTCGAACAGCAAACGCCCGCGTTCGGATTCAAGCTGGTGATAAAGGGCCACGGTTTCGCGCGTGCCATCCAGCAGCGACAGGATGGAGCCGTCGACCGTGCGGGAGATATAGAGATAGCGGTCTGCAAAGGCATCCAGATGCACGAGGGCGCGGAATTCGTTGTTGCCCCAATCCTGAATCAGCACGGTTTCCCCTGCACGGGCGCGCTGAATTTCCTCGGTCGTAGGCTGTTCGAAATCGAACAGATAGCTGCGTTCGCCGCGCGTCATCAACTCGCCGGCGCCGTTGATGAGATAGGCCTCTTTCAGCCCGCGCTGGATCGTGGCCTGAGCCTGCGTCAGCACCGGGCGCATCTGGTTGTCTTCGAGGAAGAACATCGATTGCTTGAACAGGTTCAGATCGCGGGCCAGCGCCTCGGCGTCTTCGATCAGGTCTTGGCGGTGTTCCTGTTCATAAGCCTCGGCCGCGGAAAGCGAGGAGCCGACGACAGAGCGGACACGTTCGGAGAACCAGCCTTCGAGGCCGAAATTCACCGTGACCACGGCAAAGACGGCGACGAGGATGGTGGGGACAAGCGCCACGCCCGCAAAGACGAATGTCAGCCGCAGGTGAAGGCGGGACCCTGCGGATTTGCTGCGCCGGTCGGCAATCATGCGCACGACACGCGCCATGACGAGGGTTGCGACGACGAGGATATAGACAAGGTCGGCCAGCAGGATCAGCCGCAAGGCGGGCGAATTACCCCCTTGATTGAGCGGGCCAAGCGCAAGGAAAGTGGCAACCGCCAGCAGCGGGCCAAGAAACACCAGACCGAAGGTCATGGCGTTCTGGAACTGGCGCTGCCTGCGCAGGCGCGAAAGCCGCGCCCAGGTGTTGCTGCCAACGCTGCGATGCACGCCGACCGATCCCTTCATCGCGAGGGACCGATTCCCCCGCCGCCCATATGTTGTGGCCCAAAATGCCTTGCGGCAGGGGGGACACGCTTGATGTTGCGGTTTTACATCAGCTTGCGGCGGCGAGTCACGCGGATATCGAGATCAGTGATCTTCTTGCGCAAAGTATTGCGATTGATGCCGAGAAGATCGGCGCATTTGGCCTGATTTCCGGCCGTGGCATCCAGCGCGATTTCGATGAGCGGTGTTTCGACCTCGCGCAATATCCGCTGATAGACGCCTGCGGGGGGCAGTTGGCCGCCATGCAGATCGAAGTAGCGCTTCAGATGGCGCGCGACCGAGGCGGAGAGTTTTTCGCCTTCCCCCCCGCCTTTTAGCGGTTCCATCGTGGGCTGGCTGCCCAGCACGGTTTCAACTTCGGCCTTGGTGATTTCAGCCTCGGACGAGGTGACCATCAGGCGGCGCAGGGTATTTTCCAATTGCCGCACATTGCCGGGCCAAGAATAGGCGCGGACGAGTTCACGCGCATCGTTGGACAGGCGGCGCAGGGCGCTGGAGTCCCGTTCACCGCGCGCAAGGAAGTGTTCGGCCAGAAGCGGTATGTCATCCACCCGTTCGCGCAGGGCAGGAACGTGAAGGGTGACGCCGGACAGGCGATAGAACAGGTCTTGCCTGAACTGCCCCCCCTCCATCCGGGCGGACAGGTCGGTTTGCGAGGTGGCCATGATACGGGGGGCGTTGTCGCCCGCCAGATCCAGCATCCGCACAATGCGGGCCTGCATGTCATCGTCGTAATCGGCGACCTCATCGAAGACGAGGCTGCCGCCACGGGCGCGCGCCATCAGGGCCGAAGGGCCATCCATGCCAGCAAGATCGGCAGCCTGCGCCACGACAAAGGGTTGGGAACGGCGATCGGAGAAATCATGGATCGCCTTGGCGATCAGGCTTTTGCCGGTGCCCGATTCGCCGGTGATCAGTACGGCGAGATCGGTGTTCATCACCCGGGCCACAAGCCGGTAAAGCGCCTGCATGGCCGTGGTACGACCAACCAGAGGCAGATCATCGCCTGCCTCGCGCGGGGTTACGACGCGGGCCGGGGCACGGCGTTTTTGTTCCAACGCGCGGGCGGACCGCTTCATCAGATCGGGCAGGTCAAAGGGTTTGGGCAGGTAATCGAATGCCTCGGCCTCGGCGGCCTGAATGGCGGTCATGATGGTGTTCTGGGCGGAAATCACGATGACCGGAAGGCCGGGGCGCATCTTGGAGATGCGGGGCAGCGCATCCAGCCCGTTGCCATCGGGCATGATGACATCAGAGATCACCAGATCGCCCTTCCCTTCTTCGACCCAGCGCATCAACGTCATCAGGCTGGAGGTTGCGTGAACCTTGCACCCCGCCCGCGTCAGTGCCTGCGTCAGAACGGTGCGGATCGTGCGATCGTCGTCGGCAACGAGGACGGTGCCATCCATCAGGCTTTCTCCTTCTTGTCCTTAGGCACCATGGGGAGAGAGACCCGAAACACGGTGCGTCCTGGCACCGAATCCACGGAAATCCATCCTTCATGGTCGGAAATGATCTTGGAAACGAGGGCGAGCCCCAGCCCGGTGCCGTTTTCACGGCCCGAAACGAAGGGTTCAAAAATATCGGCGGCAATCTCGGGCGGGATGCCGGGGCCGTCATCGATGATTTCAATTTGCAGAGGCAGCGCCGCCGGGCGCCCATCCTTGCCGCGCAGGCGCAGCGACAGGTCATAGAAGGTGTGCAGGCGGATCGTCCGCCCCTCGCCCGACCGTTGGCAGGCCTCGGCTGCGTTCTTGATTAGGTTGAGAAAGACCTGAAGCAGTTGGTCCGGATCGGCATAGGTGGGGGGAAGCGAGGGATCGTAATCTTCGGTGATCTGCATATGGGCGGCGAAACCGACCATGGCGGATTTGCGGGCGCGATCCAGCGCGTCATGGATGTTCACAGGGCGGCGTTCGGGCGGGCGGAGATTGCCGAACTGTTCCACCTGTTCCAGCAGTTTGACGATGCGGCGGGTTTCTTCGACGATCAGATCGGCAAGTTCGCGATCTTCGGGCGGCAGGTTCATCCCGATAAGCTGCGCCGCGCCGGAAATCCCGGCGAGCGGGTTCTTGATTTCATGCGCCAGCATCTCGGCCATGCCGATGGCGGATTTGGCGGCGGATTTTACCTGCATGGCGCGACCGAGCCGGTCGGCGATGTCGCGCGGCGAGATGATCAACAGGATCACCTCGGGGTTGTCGTGCATCGGTGCGACCTGGATGTTGCACTGCACGGGCGCGCGTTCGCCTGTGGTGACATCGACATCATTGATGAAGAGCGGCGACTGGTTCAGGCGGGCACGGACCAACGCTTCATCCATGGGGGCGTCGATGGCGAGGCGGTCAAAGGCGGGTTGGCCCATGAGGCTGCGGGATGAGGCGTTTAGGAAGGTTTCGCCCGCGGGGTTCACCTCGGCGATGCGGTTGTCGGGGCCGATCAGCAGCGCCGGCAGCGGCAGCGAGGCCCAAACGACACCGGGAACCGGGTATGGCGTGCGGTAGGGCGTCATGCGGCCACCTGACCTGTGTCGGAAAAGACCGACCGGATGAGCCGCAGCACGATGGCGGGATCATCGGCGGTTAGAATGGCGTTGCGGGCCCCTGCCCCGGCCCCGGCCGTATCGAGATACCAGCCGAGGTGCTTGCGCGCACAGCGCAGGCCAAGGGAGGGACCGTAGAAGGAAAGCATGTCTTCGTAATGCCCGGCGACCATGTCAGCCAAGGACGCGCCCTGCGGGATGACGGGTGCAGGCGTGGCGTAAAGGGCATGGGCGATTTGGGCCAGGCGCCAGGGCGCACCCTGCGCGCCGCGCCCGATCATGACGCCATCCGCCCCGGACAGGCGCAGCGCCTGTGTTGCGGTGGCCGCATCGGTGATGTCGCCATTGGCGATGACGGGAATGGAGACGGCCTGCTTGACCCGCGCGATGGCCGCCCAATCGGCGGCCCCCTTGTAGAACTGGCAGCGGGTGCGACCATGAATGGTGATCATCTGCACCCCCGCCCCTTCGGCGCGCTTGGCGAGGTCGGGTGCGTTCAGGAGCGCGTCATCCCAGCCGAGGCGGGTTTTCAGGGTGACGGGAACAGAAACGGCCTGCACAACCGATTCAATGAGTTCCAGCGCAAGGTCGAGGTCGCGCAGCAGGGCCGAGCCGCAGAGGCCCGTGGTGACCCGTTTGGAAGGGCAGCCCATGTTGATGTCGATGATCCGGGCGCCGTTCGTTTCCATCAATCGGGCGGCTTCGGCCATCCAATAAGGATCACGACCGGCAAGTTGCACCGAAGTGGCCTGATCACCCAGCCCCAGTTCGGCGCGGGCCCGCGCTTCGGGTTGGGCTTGGACGACCTCTTGGCTTGCCACCATCTCGGACACGACAAGGCCAGCCCCGAACCGCGCCACAAGACGGCGGAAGGGAAGATCGGTAATCCCCGCCAAAGGTGCGAGGAGAACGGGAGGATGGATCGTCTGTGATCCGAGGCAGAGGGCCAATTGCCTGTTCCTTGTGCAGATAGGATCGTGTTTGCGGCTGTACCGATGCAAAGCCAAGGGTGGATGACGTGAGTATGTCTTAAAAACTGGCGTTGCACATTTTTTAGGCATGTTTGCCCAGAGCAGCGCCAGATTGTCAGGCGCGGCGGTGTGGCCTAGGAAGGGTGAAAGGGCAAGGGAGTCGCGCCGGATATGACCACGGCCGCCGTCATCGTCGCCGCAGGACGCGGAAGCCGCGCCGGGGGCGAGGTACCAAAGCAATGGCAGATGCTGGCCGGGGCGCCGGTTCTGGCCCATACGCTTGCGGCTTTTCGGGGCCATGTGGACCGGCTGGTGCTGGTGATCCATCCGGATGATCGTGACCGGGCGGCCGCCGTGGCGGGCGATGCATTGCTGGTGCCGGGAGGCGCGACGCGGGATGCATCGGTCCGCGCGGCGCTTGAGGCGCTGGAGGGAACCGGGGTTGCGCGCGTGCTGATCCATGACGGGGCGCGGCCTTTGGTCGAGGCGGGCGTGATCGGGCGGGTACTGGCCGCGCTGGAGGATTATCCGGGCGCGGCACCGGCCCTGACTGTGACAGATGCGTTGTGGCGCGGCAGGGACGGTCTGGTCGACGGGACGCAGGACAGGGCTGGGCTATGGCGGGCGCAGACGCCGCAGGGGTTCCGGTTTGACGCGATCCTGGCCGCGCATCGCGCGCATCCGGGCCAAGCGGCAGATGATGTCGAGGTGGCGCGGGCGGCCGGGCTTGACGTGGCTATCGTCGAGGGCAATGAGGCCAATCTGAAACTGACCTTTCCCGGCGATTTCGCGCGGGCTGAGGCGATCCTGAAGGGACGCAGCATGGATGTGCGGCTGGGCAATGGATATGACGTGCATGCCTTTACGGCGGGCGATCACGTCTGGCTGTGCGGGGTGAAGGTCGCGCATGACAAGGCGCTTTTGGGCCATTCCGATGCCGATGTGGGGATGCATGCCCTGACCGATGCGATCTATGGCGCATTGGCCGAGGGCGATATCGGCCGCCATTTCCCGCCCAGCGATCCGCAGTGGAAAGGGGCCGAAAGCCACATCTTCCTGCGCCATGCGGCTGAACTGATGCGCGCGCGCGGCTATGCGCTGGGCAATTGTGATGTGACGCTGGTTTGTGAGCGGCCCAAGATCGGGCCGCATGCGGCGGCAATGCAGACGGCGCTGGCCGCGATCATGGGGGTGGAGGTGGACCGCGTCAGCGTGAAGGCCACCACGTCCGAGCGTTTGGGGTTCACGGGCCGCGAAGAAGGCATTGCCGCCTTGGCGACGGCCTGTCTGGTGCGGGCATGATGCGGGCTGTGGCGACTGTCTTTGGAGTTGGGCTGCTGCGTCCGGCGCCGGGGACATGGGGATCATTGGTCGCGGTGGGTGTGGGGGTGGTGATTGACCGCTTTCTTGGCTTTCCGGGCTTGGCCGTGGCCACGTTGGCGGCGGCGGCGGTGGGATTCTGGGCCTGCGCGGCGGTCTGCAGGCCGGGAGAGGACCCATCAGAGGTGGTAATCGACGAGGTAGCGGGGCAATGGATCGCGCTGCTGTTTCCGTCATTCGCCTTTTGGATGCGGGATTTTGATGGCTGGATGCCCTATCCCGGCTGGGTGGCGGCCTTCCTGCTGTTCCGTCTGTTCGACATCTGGAAGCCCGGACCGGTGGGTTGGGCCGACCGGCGCGGGGATGCGGCGGGGGTGATGTGGGATGACATCATCGCCGGGGTGTTTGCCGGAATTGGCGTAGTGATTGCAGCGGGTGTAGCGCATGGGCTGTTGATGGGATGAGGCGATGGCGCGCAAGGCGGTGAGAGACGCGGTGGCAGAGACGGTATCGGTGCCTGCGCTGTTGCAGGCGGCGCGCTATTGGGGCGTGAAGATCGCCACCGCCGAAAGCTGCACCGGAGGGCTGATCGCCGGCGCGCTGACTGATGTGGCGGGATCGTCGGATGTGTTCGAGCGGGGTTTTGTGACCTATTCCAATGCCGCCAAGCGCGAAATGCTTGGGGTTCAGGCAGAAACGCTTGATGCCTTTGGTGCCGTGTCCGAACAGGTCGCGCGCGAAATGGCCGAAGGCGCGCTGACCCATTCGGCGGCGGAGATGGCGGTATCTGTCACCGGAATTGCCGGACCGGGCGGATCGGAGTTCAAGCCGGAAGGGCGGGTCTGTTTCGGGCTGGCCCTGCGCGGGCGCGAGACGGTGGTGGAAACGGTAGAGTTCGGCGCGCTGGGCCGGGCGGGCGTGCGGCAAGCGACAGTGGAACATGCGCTGGGGATGATGGCGCGGGCGCTTGTTTAAGGGCGGTTCCGGTGGCCAGCTCCGGGGCTTTGCCCCGGACCCCAGGGTATTTCAGCCAAGATGAAGCCGGTGGTTCAGGGATGGTCTGCGAAAAAGCGCAGCACCTCGGTCGTGGCGCTGATGTCCTGCGTGGCCCCTTGACGCGCGGCGCGGCGGCTTCCCGGCCAGGCATGACCGCCGCCTTCGATGGTCTGGATGCGGACCTGCACCCTGCCCCGCCCATCGGCATAATTGCGTTCGATGACGCGCATTCCATCCGCGGCGGGGTCGATGACGTGTTCGGTGCGGGCGAGCATTGGGAATGGGGCAAGGAAAGCCGCCTCGACCGAGGCCACAGAGGCGAAATTGGTGCGGGTGAGGCTGCTGTCGCCCTGCCCGCCTGCATAGGGAACCATGGCATCGGCAGTGCCGTGGATATGCAGCAAGGGAACCGGCCCTTTCACGCGGATGCGGCCGGTGTCCATCGTGCCGGCGACGCCAGCGACCGCGCGGACACGACCGGGGTGACGGGCGGCGTAGGTTTCCGCCATGATCGCCCCATTCGACATGCCGGTGAGGTAGAGCCGTTCGGGATTGAGGCTGAAACGGCGGGTAGCGTCTGCGATGACGGCATCAAGGAAGGCCATATCATCCACCCGATTCCGCTGGGCCGATCCGCAACAATAGCCGCCATTCCAGGTGGCGGCGCGACCGGTGCCCTCGGGATAGATCACCGCGTAACCCTGCCGGTTTGCGGGGCGCGAGAGGCCGGACGAGCGGGCAAATTGATCCGCACTGCCGCCGCCGCCGTGGAGCCCGATGATGATGGGCGCGCCCTGTGGGTTGGCGGGAAGGTCGATGCGATAGATGCGATCGCCAAGACGAATGGTTTCGGCCGCGGCGGGGGGTGTGGCAAGGGCAAGCAGCAGGACAAGAAAACGAAGCATCGGCATCCCCTGATCAGGTGTGATGCACTGTGATACGCGTCTGATCGCAGGTTCCGTCGCGGATTTTGGGCGGATCAGACCTTCGGGCCGTGCAATTCTGCCGCGCGGCGTTCAAAGGCGCGCACGACGCGCTGCATCGCGTCATTGAACACCACACCGATGATGCCTTGCAGGATGGCATTGCGGAATTCGAAATCGACGAAAAAATCCACCTCGCAGCCGCCTTCGACATCGCGGAAGGACCAGGTGGATTTCATGTGCTTGAAGGGGCCGTCAAGATATTCCGTGTCGATCTTGCGGGCGTCCGGCCACAGGGTGACGCGGCTGCCAAAGCGTTCGCGGAACACCTTGAAGCTGATCACCAGATCGGCCTCCATCACTTCGCCCCCCGGGATGGGGCGGCGCGAGCGGATGCGGGCGGCAGAGTTCCAGGGCAAGAACTTCGGGTAAGACCCGACATCGGCCACCAGATCATACATCTGCTGGGCAGTGTATGGCAGGCGCTTGATTTCATGATGGGTGGGCATTCGGGCGCCTGACTTCGCGTGACTTGGCACCGTGTAATGGTTAGACCGGGGCGGGAAATCAAGGGGTGTGGGATGACTGAGCGGCCATATGTCATAGACCAGATGATCAGCGCCAAAGCGATTGCCGCGCGGGTGGAGGCGTTGGCGGAAGAGATCACGGCGCATTACGCAGGCACGGACAAGCTGGTGGTGGTGGGCCTGCTGCGCGGGTCTTTCGTGTTCATCGCCGATCTGGTGCGCGAGATTGACCTGCCCGTGGAGGTGGATTTCCTTGAAGCATCGTCCTATGGCGATGCGATGCATTCGAGCCGCGAGGTGCGCATCCTGAAGGATCTGCGCGGCGAGATTGCGGGCCGGGATGTGCTGGTGGTGGAGGATATCGTCGACACGGGCTTTACCCTGCATCATGTGAAGAACCTGCTGCTGAGCCGGGAACCCAAGCGGCTTGAGGTTTGTGCGCTGCTGGACAAGCCGTCGCGGCGCGAGGTGGAGATCAAGGCCACCTGGACGGGATTCGAAATCCCCGATGAATTTGTGGTGGGCTACGGCATTGATTTCGCGCAGCGCAACCGCAACCTTCCCTACATCGGCAAGGTGCGGTTTACGGGGTGAGCGGATGAATCCGATGTGGCTGGTGCGGATGGCACGATGGGCGCGCAATCCGCCCTCGCCCGAACGGGTGAAGCTGGTCTTTGCCGTGATCGCGCTGTGTTTGCTGATTTTTGGGTATGAATGGCTGTTCGGCTGGCCTGAATGGCTGGTGCCGCAGAAGATCCGTCCCTGAGCAGATTGAACGTCGTTTCGCCTGTTCGCGACTTCGTCACTGGCGGGCATGGTGCGGGCTGGGCTAGGCTTTGCCCATTCATCCGCCACATGAGGCCATTTTCATGCGCATTCTGCCCACCCTTGCCATTCTTGCCCTTGGCGGCGCGACCTTCGCCTGGTGGCTGACCGGGCCATCGCCCCTGCCCTCGGCTACGTTTGACGGGATTACGGGAGATCCGGTGCGGGGGGAGTTGGTGTTCACCGCTGCCGGGTGCGCATCGTGCCATATGGCGCCGGGCGCAGAGGGTGAGGCGGAATTGGTGCTGGCGGGCGGGCAGAGCTTTCCGTCGGATTTCGGGACGTTCAAGGCCCCCAACATCTCTCCCTCGGATCAGGGAATCGGCGGGTGGACGGTGGCGGAACTGGGCAATGCGCTGATGCGGGGCGTGTCGCCCGACGGGGCGCATTACTACCCTGCCCTTCCCTATACGTCCTATGCCAAGATGCAGCCGCAGGATGTGGCCGATATTCACGCCTACATGCAGGGATTGCCGCCTTCGGACGTGGCAAGCCAACCGCATGACCTTGGCTTTCCGTTCAACATTCGCCGCAGTGTCGGGGTGTGGAAGCTGTTGTTCCTGAACGAAGATTGGGTGCTCAACGGCGACTTGACGCCGGAACAAACCCGTGGGCGCGAGATCGTGGAGGCCTTGGCGCATTGTGGCGAATGCCACACCCCGCGCAACGCGCTGGGCGGGATGGACACCGCACGCTGGATGGCGGGGGCGCCCAATCCTTCGGGCGAGGGGAACATTCCGAACATCACACCCGGAAAACTGACATGGTCGGAAGGTGAGATTGTGAGCTACCTGACCAGCGGCTTCACCCCAGAATATGACAGTGTCGGCGGGCATATGGTGCATGTGGTGGAGAACATGGCCAAGCTGCCCGAAAGCGACCGGCAGGCCGTGGCGGCCTATCTGAAGGCGGTTCCAGCGGTGGAATGACAGGATTTCGCGGACACTTCCTGCTCATCTGCTTGTGATTGCAGGGAATCCCCATCCATGGTAGCTGTTAAAAAAAACAGAGCAGCATGGTGTATCCAATGAACAGGCAAATAGGCGGTGCGCTGGCGCTGCTTCTACTGGCGTCGCCGCTTCCGGCCCTGTCACAGGGGATGGAGGCGCTGAGCTTTTCCGGCGATCTGGAATTCGAACATACGCGGCGCAATGGCGCGTCGGGCACGATAGCCGGGGGGGAGTTGTTCCTGCGCTATGAAGGGCCGATCGGGTTTGAGCTGGGCGCGGATATCGACCAGAATCTGGATAATGGGGATGACAATACCGTTCCCTTTCTGGCGGTGACCTTCGGGTTCGGCCCCGGTGAGGTGGCGCTGGGTGCGCCGCAGCCGGTGGCGGATCAGTTGATCGACATTCCCGATTTCGCGGGCATCCGCGAGTTGCAGTTGGGTATCGATCAGCGCACGACATCGGTTGTGACGGGCTTTGCCAAATCGCTGGGCGAACAGATTTACGGCGCAAGGCTGACGGCTGAGACCGGGTCGCTGCGCTATGGCGCGTCGATCCATGGGGTGACGCATCAAAGCGGCGCCTTCTGGCAGGTGGCCGGGGAATACGAGGCGCAGTCAGGCACCCAGATCGAGGGTGTGGTCGAGGGCGAGGACGGCAACCTGGGCGTGACCGTCGGGGCCAATCACCAGGCTGGCCAGTTCGACATGGGGGTCTACCTGACCAGCCAGCGGATCATCGGCGATTCTGAATCGGCGCTGGCCTATCTGGGCTATGCGGTGACCCCGTCGCTGACAGTGCGCGGGCATTTGCGGGCCGAGGATGGCACGGTCAATGGCAACACGCTGGGGGTCGAGGCGGAGTACGGCTTTTCCAACGGGGCCTATGCACAGTTTGGCGCAGCGGATGGCAATACCACGAGCATGGTTCTGGACGCCTCGATCGGCTTCAAGTTCTGAGTGAGGTATGCCAAGCAGGGCCCTGATTTTGAACGGTTATGAGTGACAGGTCACAGATGATCCTGATCGGACAGTATGACAGCCCCTTTGTCCGCCGGGTGGGCATAGCGCTGTCGAACTATGGTTTTGCTTTCGAGCACCGGCCTTGGTCGGTGTTCGGTGATGCAGAGCGCGTCCGCGCGGTAAACCCGTTGATGCGGGTGCCTGTGCTTGTGCTGGATGACGGGTTGTCGCTGACGGACAGTCACATGATCCTTGACTATCTGGATGGGCAGGTGGACCAGCCCCTGTTTCCGCGCGAGGGCCGGGCGCGGGCGGTTGCGCTGCGCCGTGCGACGCTGGCATGTGGGGCAGCAGAGAAAGCGGTAAGCCTGTTTTATGAACAGCGTCTGCACACTGTCACCTCTGCCCAGTGGGAGGCACGATGCCAGTTGCAGATCGGGTCAGTGCTGGAGGCGCTTGAGGCCGAGGCGACGGATGCACCCTATTGGGAGGCTGAGATGAGTCATGCGGATATCGCACTGACCTGCGCGTTGCGCTTTATCGACGAGGCACATCCAGGCCTGTTTGATGCCCAGACTTTTCCAAAGCTGCGGAAAAGGGCGCGGGCTATGGAGGCGATGGCTGTATTTCAGACCATCGCCCAGCCTTTTATCGCACCAGCGTGACCCCGCGATCAGGCGCGGCCGAGTTTCGCGTTGCGCGCTGTGCGCAGGCGGTCGAAATCATCGCCCGCGTGATAGCTCGACCGGGTTAAGGGCGTTGCCGACACCATCAGGAACCCCTTGCCATAAGCGGCGGTCTCATAGGCCTTGAACTCATCCGGGGTGACGAAACTGGCGATGCGGTGGTGTTTGGGCGTCGGTTGCAGGTATTGGCCGATGGTCAGGAAATCGACATCCGCCGCGCGCATGTCATCCATCACTTGCAACACGGCCTGACGATCCTCGCCAAGACCCACCATGATGCCGGATTTGGTGAACATGCCGGGATCAAGCTCTTTGACCTTTTGCAAAAGGCGCAGCGAGTGGAAGTATCGCGCGCCGGGGCGCACCTCTGGGTACAGGCCGGGGACGGTTTCAAGGTTGTGGTTGAACACGTCAGGCCGCGCCTCGACCACGGCTTCGAGGGCCGAGGGCGGGCATTTCAGGAAATCCGGCGTCAGGATTTCGATGGTCGTTCCGGGGGCGCGGTGGCGGATGGCACGGATCGTCTGGGCGAAGTGATCGGCCCCGCCATCGGCCAGATCATCCCGATCCACCGAGGTGATGACGACATGTTTCAGGGCAAGCTGTTCTACTGCATGGGCCACACGGCCCGGCTCGAACGCATCAAGCGCCTGCGGCTTGCCGGTCGCCACGTTGCAGAAGGTGCAGCCACGGGTACAAATCTCGCCCATGATCATCATGGTGGCATGGCCCTGAGACCAGCATTCCCCAACATTGGGACAGCCCGCCTCTTCGCAGACGGTCACAAGTTTCTTTTCGCGCAGGATATCGCGCGTTTTCTTGTAACCATCTGACGTTGGAGCCTTTACCCGAATCCAGGACGGTTTTTTGGGCTGGTCATTGTCGGGGCGATGCGCCTTTTCGGGGTGGCGCTGATCGGGCAGTTTCAGGTCGCGCAACGGGTGATCCTCCCTCGGGGCGTGGTGCAGACATAAGCCCTTGTGCGGCAGTAGGCAACGCTGCGTGGTGACGCGGGGGCTTGCACCCGATGCAAGGGTCGTGGGTTTGCGCTATGTCATGTGGGCCGGGCCGGCCATATCGCAAAGTGGCCGTGACCGATGCGGGGAATCACCGGATGACGATTGCAGAACTGAGCCTTGCCCTGATGGTGTTGTTGCTGACACCGGGGCCGACCAACACGCTGATGCTGATGGCGGGGGTAGAGCGGGGCTGGAAGCGGTCGCTTTGGTTGATCGGGGTGGAACTGGCAGCCTATCTGGCCGTGATCGTGCCGCTGGCGCTGTTGGCGCAGGGTTTGGCGGCACAGATGGGGGTGCTGCGCCCGATTGTGGCAGGGTTGGCGGGACTTTGGGTGCTTTACCTGGCCGTCCGGATGTGGCGGACAGAGCCGGTGGTCGGGCAAGGAACAACGGTGACGGTGCAGCGGTTGGCGCTGACGACGCT
This sequence comes from Paracoccaceae bacterium, assembly GCA_022843025.1. GTDB lineage: Bacteria > Pseudomonadota > Alphaproteobacteria > Rhodobacterales > Rhodobacteraceae > Paragemmobacter. Next base: position 95,532 of record JALHOL010000007.1, read on the forward strand.
GCTCAATCCCAAGGGGTTGATCATGGGGCTTGTTTTGCTGCCTGCCGCCGGGGCGACGGGGGCGGCCTTTGGCGTGCTGGTGCTTGCGATCATCGTCGTGGCGGCCTTCTGGTCCGGGTTGGGCGCGCGCATGCCGGGGGCCGGGGACGGGGCCGCCATCCCGGCGCTGTGGCGACGGGTGGCGGCGGTCTGGCTGGCCGGGCTTTCCGTGATGATCGTGGCCGGGGGTATCGGGGCTTAGTACTCGGCAGGCGTCAGCCGATCATCGGCCGCCCTGCCCTTTCTTCGTAATGCCGCTGGAGCCGTTGCAGCGCGATGCGCAGCACGATCTTGCCGGACCGTGCGGCCCATCCCATGCGGCGTTCGGTGGTTTCGATCCCTTCGAGGAAACAGCACACCCGCAGCACCACATCCCCCAGACCCGGACCAAGATCTCGCAGCGCCTCGGCCACGCGGTCGCGCGCGCCAGAGGGGCCTTCGCCCGGGCCAGAGGATGCAAAGCCGCCCCGGTCTGATCCTGTGAGGAAGCGATCCCAGTTCTGGGCAACGCGGGGGCCCATCTGCGCCAGTTCGAAATCTTCGCGCAGGCGTTCTGCGACGCGCACCAGTTCCGGTTCCAGATAGGGTTTGCCATCCCGATCCAGCTTGCGCCCCAACGCGCTGACCGGGCTTTCGGCGGCATTATAGCGGATGCGGCGGCGGCCATCGGGCGTATCGGTTTCACGCTCGGCCATGTCGCGGTGCTGGGCGGCGTAGATGAACTGCGCCTCGCGCACGCCGCCGGCGCGCATCTCCTCTTCCGCCAAAAGGCGGCGCAGGGCAGCCCGGCCAATGGCGGTGATGCGATAGGCCGACACACGGCCCGGCGCGGCGCAGGCGATCCAGTCCTTGAGCGCAAAGGCCTGCGCCACGGCGCGGTCCAGGGTGCAGAGGCGCGTTTGGGCACCTCCGGGCTGTTCGCGCAGCACGACGGCGCGGTCCAGATCGGCCGACACGGCAAGGACGGAATCGGGTTCGGCCAGGCGTCGCAGCACACGCCGTGCCTCGGCGGCAAGGGTGGCGGCATCCTGGGGCATGGGTTCGGGGCGGGAATGGGCGGTCATGGCATCCTCATCGATTGCGGACGACCCGTCCTGTGCCAGTTGCGCGACACGGCGCAGGGAATCGAGCGCCGCATCGACCAGCGGATCATCCCGCCGGGTTTCGCACTGACGCACCTGCCGCAGCACCGTCGAGGCCGCGATGCCATTGCGCCGTGCAAGTTCACGCAATGGCAGGCCGCTTGCCGTGTGATCGAGGTAGTGGCGCACCGGATCAGGCAGCCAATGTGGCAAGTGCTGGCAGGGGGTGGGGATCGTCGTGTTCTGCATGTCAGTCCTGTGGAACGCCCCCTGGATGTTTACGATCTGTTAGTACAACCCAAACTTGTTTTGGTTAGCAGATCGTTAACAAAGCGGCGCAGAACCAAGCATTGTCCACAAAGTGTCAACAAAACTGTACACCTCCGCGCGCTGTTTCCTGTCAACACGCAACGCCACCCTGACGGGGCCTAGGGTGGCGCCATGCTGTTGAGGAGATTGCCATGTGCCCGATTCCTGCCCTTGCCATCCACGAGCCCGAACGCATCCTGCCCAACGGCGGCGGGGCCGAAACCGGTGCAGGGCTGCGCCGCCCGCGCCTTCTGATGTCAGCCGCGCGGCACGGGTTGGGGGAGTATCGGCGCGCGCGGGATCTGCTGCGCCTGCTGGGCTATTGCCCCAACGCGGCACTGGCGGTGGAGGATCTGACGCGGATGGAAGCCGAGGCCGAGGCCGCCCGGCGTGCGGGCAGCCCGGCATGGTCTTGCACGCGGCATGTGGAGGTGCTGATCGCGCTCTTGGCCGAACGCGCGCTGGCGGGCGAATAAGGAAGGCCCGCGCCGATGGCACGGGCCGCACGCTTTAGATAAAGGCGTCGGGCATGGAGGCCTTTTTCTTGGCGACAAACTCATCCAGTGCCTCGCGGATGCCTTCGTCCAGCGCGGGCTGCTGATAATCGTTCAGCTGTTTCTTCACCCGTTCGTTGGCCAGTTGCATCGTGTCGCGCGACCCTTCTTCGGCCCATGTCTCGAACGGTTTGTAGTCGAACAGGTCCGACCGCCAGAACGCCGATTTGAAATTGGCCTGGGTGTGTTCGCAGCCAAGGTAATGGCCGCCGGGGCCAACCTCGCGGATGGCATCCATGCCCTGCCCATTGGCATCCATGAAGATGCCCTGTGCAAGGTGGTGCAGCGTCCCCAACTGATCGGCATCCATCACGTATTTCTCGTAGGACGAGACCAGCCCGCCTTCCAGCCAGCCGCAGGCATGCAGCATGAAGTTGACGCCGGCCAGAAGCGCCATGTTCAGGCTGTTGGCGGTTTCATAAGCGGCCTGCGCGTCGGGAAGTTTCGATCCGCAGAACGACCCGCCGGAGCGGTACGGAAGACCAAGGCGCCGGGCAAGCTGGCCCGCGCCATAGGTGATATGCGCGGCTTCGGGCGTGCCAAAGGTGGGCGCGCCGGAGTTCATGTCGATCGACGTCACGAAGGCGCCAAAGATCACCGGCGCACCGGCGCGGATCAACTGGCTATAGGCGACACCGGCCAACACCTCGGCCAGAACCTGCGTCAGGGTGCCTGCCACGGTGACGGGCGCCATCGCACCGCCCACGATGAAGGGCGAGATGATCGCGGCCTGATTGGCGCGGGCATACACCTCAAGCGCGCCCATCATGATGCCGTCAAAGGTGAGCGGGCTGTTGATGTTGATAAGCGAGGTCATCACCGTGTTCTGATCAACGAAATCCGACCCGAACAGGATCTTGGACATCGCCACCGAATCCTCGGCCCGACTGGGTTCGGTGACCGAACCCATGTAGGGTTTGTCCGACAGCACCATATGGGCGTGCAGCATATCGAGGTGGCGCTTGTTCACGGCGACGTCGGTGGGTTCGCAGACCGTGCCGCCGGAATGGTGCAGCCATTTGGACATGTAGCCCAGTTTCACGAAGTTCTGGAAATCGTGGATCGTGGCGTAGCGGCGGCCACCTTCCATATCGCGCACGAAGGGCGGGCCGTAGACCGGGGCCAGCACCAGATTGCGACCACCCACTTCGACATTGCGTTCGGGGTTACGGGCGTGCTGAGTGAATTCGCGCGGCGCAGTGGCGCACAGCTTGCGCGCAAGGCCGCGCGGGATGCGGACGCGTTCGCCCTGCACATCGGCCCCGGCATTCTTCCAGCGCACCAGCGCTTCGGGGTTTTCGACGAAATTGACGCCGATCTCTTCCAGCACGGTTTCAGCGTTCCATTCGATGATCTGAAGCGCTTCTTCGTTCAGGATCTCGAAGTTCGGGATGTTGCGCTGAATGAACTTGGCGCTTTCCAGGCTGACCGCCGTGCGTTCCGCGCGCCGTGCCGACCCGCCGCCGCCCCGTGCCCTGCGCCCTGCCCCGGCCACTGCAAGATCTGCGTCGCTCATCGCTTTCTCCATCGCTGTCACCGCCCGCGAGGGGCGTGTATTTTGCCCGCTTATGCGCCCAAACCATCGTTGACCCGCCCCCGAATGCGGCGCTTGGCGCGCAAAAACGACATCGCGGCAGAACAGAAGCGACGTGATGCCGCTCCATCTTGGGAAAAACGGATCGGGGGTTCTGGAGGGGGTCCGCGGGCACGGCCTCCGGCGCAACCCACAAGCGCCCTCTTGCGAAAATCGGGCGCAACGGCTACGCGGGCGCATGACCCAGATCGCCCCCCAATCCGCCCCCGCCCTTGCGCATGACCGCCTTCTGATCATCGACTTTGGCAGTCAGGTGACGCAGCTGATCGCGCGCCGCCTGCGTGAGTTGAACGTCTATTGCGAGATCCATCCTTTCAACAAGGTGGATGCGGCCTTTCTGAAGAGCTTTGCCCCCAAGGCGGTGATCTTTTCGGGTGGCCCGGCTTCGGTCTTCAACGACGGTGCGCCGATGCCGCCAGCGGGCGTGTTCGATATGGGGGTGCCGATCCTTGGTATCTGCTATGGCCAGCAAGTGATGATGCACTGTCTGGGCGGCAAGGTGGAGCGCGGGCATGGCACCGCCGAGTTTGGCCGCGCCTATGTGACGCCCACCCCTGTGACGCATCCGATCCTGTCGGGCTGGTTCGACACCGATGACGGCGTCGGCGGTCGGGAACAGGTCTGGATGAGCCACGGCGATCATGTGTCGGAGATCGCGCCCGGCTTTCAGGTGCTTGGCACCTCGCCCAATGCGCCTTTTGCGATCACGGCGAACCCCGAGCGGCATCTCTATGCGGTGCAGTTCCACCCGGAGGTGCACCACACGCCCAAGGGGGCCAAGCTGTATGAGAACTTTGTCCGCCTTGCGGGGTTCAAGGGCGACTGGACGATGGGCGCCTATCGCGAAGAGGCGATCCGCAAGATCCGCGAACAGGTGGGCGATCAGAAGGTGATCTGCGGCCTGTCGGGGGGTGTCGATTCCTCGGTCGCGGCGGTGCTGATCCACGAGGCGATCGGCGATCAGCTCACTTGCGTTTTCGTGGACCACGGCCTGCTGCGGCTGGGTGAGGCGGAGCAGGTCGTGTCGATGTTCCGCGACACCTATAACATCCCGCTGATCCATGCCGATGAGTCCGACCTGTTCCTCGGCGCGTTGGAAGGCGTGTCCGACCCCGAGGTCAAGCGCAAGACCATCGGGCGGCTGTTCATCGACGTGTTCCAGAAACATGCCACAGCCGTGGGCGGGGCGACCTTCCTTGCGCAAGGGACACTGTACCCGGATGTGATCGAGAGCGTGTCTTTCAGTGGCGGGCCGTCGGTGACGATCAAATCGCACCACAATGTGGGCGGTTTGCCTGAAAAGATGGGCATGAAGCTGGTCGAGCCGCTGCGCGAGCTGTTCAAGGATGAAGTGCGCGCTTTGGGCCGTGAGTTGGGCCTGCCCGCCAGTTTCATCGGCCGTCACCCCTTTCCCGGCCCCGGCCTTGCCATTCGCTGCCCGGGCGAGATCACGCGCGAAAAGCTGGATATCCTGCGCCAGGCGGATGCGGTTTATATCGACCAGATCCGCAAACATGGACTGTATGACGAAATCTGGCAGGCATTTGCTGCCATCCTGCCGATGAAGACTGTGGGCGTGATGGGCGACGGGCGGACCTATGATTACGCGCTGGCGCTGCGGGCAGTGACGAGCGTGGATGGGATGACGGCGGATTACTATCCGTTCACCCATGAATTCCTTGGCGAAACCGCCACCCGCATCATCAATGAGGTGAAGGGCGTGAACCGCGTGTTCTATGACTGCACCTCCAAACCCCCCGGGACGATTGAACTGGAATGATCCGGCTGTCAGGACGCCTTGTTTGCATGACGGAAGGGGAACGGGAAACCGTTCTGGCCCATCGTCCCGGCCATGTGGCGGCGACGCTGGCTGAGCCGGGCTGTTTGTCCTTTACCATCGACGACACGGATGATCCGATGGTGTTCGATGTTCGGGAAAGCTTTCGCGACCGCGCGGCCTTTGATGCGCATCAGGCGCGGACGCGGGAGTCGGTCTGGTTTTCGGCCACCAAAGGGATCCTTCGTGATTTCAGGGTCGAAGAGCTGAGGGATTGACGCGCCGCCCCGCCCTTGTGCCAATGGCGCAGGGAGGACGGGATCATGCAGGCCACACGACTTTTCGATATTGGTGATATCCGCACGGCAGAGGTGGCCATACCCACCCCGGCCCCCGGTGAAGTGCTGATCCGGGTGGAGTCCTGTGGAATTTGCGGCACGGACCGGCATCTGCTGCATGGCACCTTTCCATCCAAGCCGCCGCTGACGCTGGGGCATGAATTTTCCGGCATCGTCGTGGGTGTCGGCGCAGGGGTGACGCTGGCGGAAGGCACGCGGGTGACCTGCGATCCGAACACATGGTGCGGGCGGTGCGAGAATTGCCTGCGCGGGCGGGTGAACCTGTGCCTGAACAATGTGGCGACAGGCCTTGGCCGCGATGGCGGCTTTGCCGAGTTTTGCGCCTTTCCTGCGCATAAGGCGCATGTCCTGCCCGGCGATCTGGACCCGCTGCATGGCGCGTTCTGTGAGCCGCTGGCCTGCACAATCCACGGCATCGACATCGGCGCGCCCAAGGCCGGGGAACGGGTGATGATCCTGGGCGGTGGTGTCATCGGGATGCTGGCGCTGCAGCTTTGCGTGCAGGCCGGGGCCGAGGTCATGCTGGTCACCCGGCAGGCATCGAAACAGGCGCTGGGCCGATCCTTGGGCGCGCATGAGACCGCAGCGACAGAGGCAGCGGCAAAGGCGATCTGGGCAAAGGGGGCCGATCTGGTGGTGGAATGCGCCGGAGTGGCCGAAACGGTGGAAATGGCCCCACGCCTGACTCGCGACGGCGGGCGGGTGGTGATTTTGGGTGTGCTGGGCGCGGGCGAAACTGTGCGGATCGAACCTTTTGATCTACTGTTTCGCGAGGTGCAGTTGCTGTCGTCCTTCATCAACCCGTTCACGCAGGAACGGGCGGCGGCGATGATCGCGGCAGGGCGCATCAAGCTGGACCCGCTGATTTCGCGGACATTGCCGCTGGCCGAGGCGGCGGAGTCGATCATCCAACCGGCGCGAGCGGGGGAAATCCGGGCGATCGTTCTGCCCAATGGCCCCGCTTAGGCCTCACCTCCAAGGGACAGGTGTTCCCAGACCGACACCGCGACCATGACCACGGCGGAAAGGATCATCGCCCACATCAGGGGCATCCAGCCCCCGATCAGCATGAGCCCTGCCAAGGCCGCGATCCCCGCGATATGTGACAGCGGGAACCATTGGGCGGAGCTGCGCTTGAACAGCCCGTTGCCGAGCAGGAACAAAAGCGGCCCGCCAAGGATTGTCGCCCCTTCGGCCAGAACAGCGGCATCTTCGGGATGGGCGATGGCGCGTTCCGATCCGACCGCCGCCAGAACGATCCCCGCAACGATGGGAATATGCAGATAGGTAAAGCCGTTGCGCGCGATGCGGCCCGGATCGGCGGCATGTTCGATCTGATGGGTGCCCCGGCGGTGGCCGATGTGGAAATAGACCCACCACATGCCCACTGTCACCACAAGCGAGCCGAGGAAAGTGGCGATGCCTGCGGCTGTCCAGTCCATGTCGGCAAAGGTCGCGCCGGACACGAGCAGTGTTTCACCAAGACAGATGATGATGAACAAGCCGCAGCGTTCCGCGATATGGCCACCGTGGATTGTCCAGTTTGTTGTCTGGTCACGGCCCCGTCCGGGCAAGGGATAAGCGAGGACCGGACCCGCAATCTCGACGACCAGCGCGAGCGACCAGAGCGAGAAGCGCCATTCGGGCGGCGCAAGACCGCCAATCACCCAGAGCACCCCTGCCCCGCTGACCCAGATCAGGATGCGCGTATAGGTACCCCGCAACGGATTGCCCTGCCCCAGCGCGACCCAGATGAACACCGTACGCCCGACCTGCATGGCGGCAAAGGCAAGCCCAAAGACCCAGCCGCGCCCCCCGAAGGCATCGGGAATCGCCATGGACAGGAACAGACCAGCGGCCATCAACCCGAAGAGCAAGCCCCGCACGGCCACATGATCGGGATTCAACCGGTTCAGCGCCCAGGTCGAATAGATCCAGACCCACCAGACCGCCAGCAGGAGCAGCGCAGTCTCGGCCGCGCCCTTGAGATCGTAGTGATACAAAAGCGCGTGGCTGACCTGGGTGATGGCAAAGACGAAGATCAGATCGAAGAACAGTTCGGCAAAACCGACCCGTGCCTCGCTGCCCCGGATGATGGGCACTGCCCCGGTTTCCGCTGCCATTGCCGCCCCCTGCCCCGCCAGATAGCCCCGCAAAGCCTAAGCGGACGCGCCAAACCGGGCAAGCGGGACGGAAGGCTGCTGCTGGACAATTCCGCATCGCGGGGTGAGTGTCAGGCCATGACAGCCGTTCACCGCCCCCTTGCCGCCGCCATCTGGATGACCGGATCGGTTTTTTCCTTCACCGCCATGGCCATCGCCGGGCGGGCGATTTCGGGGGTGCATGACACGTTCGAAATCATGTTGTGGCGGTCAGTTCTTGGCTTTGCCCTAGTGCTTATGGTGGGTGCTGCGCTGCGCCGCCTGCGCGAGGTGCGGCGTGACCGGATGGGCCAGCATCTGGTGCGCAACCTGTTTCACTTCACCGGGCAGAATCTGTGGTTCTGGGCGCTGACGATGATCCCGCTGGCGCAGGTCTTTGCGCTCGAATTTACCTCACCCATCTGGGTGATCCTGCTGTCGCCGCTGGTGTTGGGTGAGAAACTGACGCGGGTGCGTTTGTTTGCGGCGGGCATGGGGTTCATCGGCATCTTGCTGGTCGCGCGCCCTGACTTTACGGCGCTGAACCCCGGTGTGTTGGCGGCGGCGGCGAGCGCGATCTGTTTTGCCGCGACAAGCCTGATGACCAAGAAACTGACACGGGGCGAAAGCATCGTGTCGATCCTGTTCTGGCTGACGCTGATGCAGGGGATATTTGGGCTGGTGTTGGCGGGGTATGACGGGGTGATCCAGTTGCCGACGGCGGCCACCCTGCCCTGGCTGGCGGTGATTGGGTTCTGCGGGCTTCTGGCACATCTGTGCATCACCACCGCGCTGTCGCTGGCCCCGGCGAGTTATGTGATCCCCATCGACTTTGCCCGCCTGCCCGTCATCGCGCTGGTGGGGGTGATGCTTTATGCCGAACCGCTGGATCCGCTGGTCATTCTGGGGGCGGTGGTCATTTTTATTGGGAACTGGGCCAATATCCGGGCCGAAACGCGCAAGCCTGCAACAGTCGGGGTGGTCACAAATCCGTGACGTCGCGTCATGAATTGACCGCAATTACGCCCGGACATAGCGTTAAGACATATGCGCCCGTGGGGACGTGCGCGGGAGGAGTAACGGGAATGGCAGTCATGAAAAGAATACTCGGGGCGACCACCGCACTTGTGGTGGGAACGCTGTCGGCACAGGCAGGCGGGATCGAACGGACAGGTTTCAATCCGGCGTTTCTGTTCGAAAACGGCAACTACTTTGAAGTGGCCTTCGGATCGGTTTCGCCAAGCGTTTCCGGCGTCGCCCTTGGGGTAAGCTCGGGCGATATGGCGTCCAGCTACAACACGATTTCTGGGTCGGTGAAGTATCAGCTTACCGACGAGTTCGCGATCGGTGTCGTCATTGACCAACCGGTCGGCGTGGACGTGGCCTATCCGGGCGGTACGGGGTATTTCTTCAGCACATCCAGCGCGACGGTCAATTCCCTGCAACTCAGCGTGCTGGGTCACTATCGCTTTTCGCCGAACGTCAGCGCCTATGCAGGTGTGCGGGCCGTGCGGACGGACGGTTTGGTTGACAATGTGAACCTTGGCGGCGGCCCGGTCTATGACATGACGACGTCCACGGAAGTGGATTACGGCTATGTCGTCGGCGTCGCCTATGAGCGGCCCGATATCGCGCTGCGCGTCGCGCTGTCCTATATTTCTGAGGTGACCCACGACTTCACCGCAACCGACAGCCTTGGTGCAGGCGCTGGCTTCGCGACGACAATTCCGCAGGGTGTGAACCTGGATTTCCAGACCGGTGTCGCCGCGGATACGCTGGTTTTCGGCTCGATCCGGTGGCGTGACTGGTCGGAGTTCACCATCGCGCCGCGCGGCGGAGCGATCCCGCTTAGCACCGACAATAAGGATACCGTCTCCTACTCGATCGGTGTCGGTCGCAAGTTCAGCGATACTTTTTCGGGCCTCGCATCCGTTGGCTATGAACCTGCAGGTGGTGGTGCAGTTGGCAACCTCGGCCCGACGGATGGCTACAGGAGCCTGACGCTGGCGGGCATCTATACCGCCCCGACCGGCATGAAGGTGACTGTCGGCGCAAGCTATGGCTGGGTTGGTGATGCGACAACGTCCACCATCGGTGGCCGGTTTACCGACAACAACTTTGTCGGCATCGGCGTGCGGGTCGGCTACTCGTTCTGATCCGGTACAGTCGTACGTCAAAGGCCCCGCCCACAGCGGGGCCTTTGTCATTTTCCGCGTGAAATCCGGGGCCTTGGGCGCTATCAGGCAGTTGGGCGGTTGGGGAGCAGAACATGATCTATGCAAGCGGCGCAGAGTTTCGCGCGGCGCGGGACAAGCGGGTTTTGCTGTTTGGCATGTCCGGCCTTGGTAAAACGCATCTGGCCAACATGCTGCGTGATGCGCCCGAACAACAAGGCGGCGGGTGGTTCCATTACTCGGTCGATTACCGCATCGGTACGCGCTACATGGGCGAATATATCGCCGACAATTTCAAGCGTGAGGCGATGAAGGTTCCGCTGCTGCGGGAACTGCTGATGACGGACAGCGTCTTTATCGCCTCCAACATCACCTTCAACAATCTTGCCCCCCTGTCCACCTATCTGGGCAAGCCCGGCGATCCGGCACGCGGCGGCGTGGCCTTTGGCGAGTATTGCAAGCGCCAGGATCAGCACCGCGAAGCCGAGATTGCCGCGCTGCTGGACACGCCGCGATTCATCGAACGGGCGCGCGAGATATATGGGTACGCCAATTTTGTCTGCGACAGCGGGGGGTCCATCTGCGAAGTGGTGGATGCCGCCGATCCGGGCGATCCGGTGATGCGGGCGCTGGCGGATAACCTGCTGCTCGTCTGGATCAAGGGATCCGAGGCGCATCGCGATGAACTCATCCGCCGTTTCGACCGGGCGCCGAAGCCGATCTATTACCAGCCGGATTTCCTTGCCACGCTCTGGGCCGAATACCTGGCACAGGAAGGCAAGCCCGAGGATCAGGTAGATCCCGATGCCTTCTTGCGCTTTGGCTATGCGCGCATCCTGAACCATCGGCAGCCACGCTATGCCGCGATGGCGGAATGGGGCGTGACGGTCACCGCCGAAGAAGTGGCGCAGGTGCGCAATCCCGGCGATTTCCACGATCTAATTTCCCGGGCGCTTGATCGCCGCGCGGCGGCGGCATAGATACGCCGCCTGTCCGAACCGAAGAGTTTACCCGATGCCCATCACCTTGCCCGAAACCCTGCCGGCCTATGACGTGCTTCGCAATGAAGGCGTCATGGTTATGTCGCCCGAACGGGCGGCACGGCAGGACATCCGCCCGCTGCGGATCGGGCTTTTGAACCTTATGCCGAAGAAAATCCAGACGGAGAACCAGTTTGCCCGTCTGATCGGCGCGACGCCGCTGCAGATCGACCTGCAACTGATCCGGATGACCGAGCATCAGACGCGCAATACAGCCGCCGAGCATATGGAAACCTTCTATCGCCCGTTTCAGGAGGTGAAGGAAGAAAAGTTCGACGGTCTGATCATCACAGGCGCGCCCATCGAACACCTGCCGTTCGAGGAGGTGACCTATTGGGATGAACTGTGCGAGGTCTTCGACTGGACGAAAACCCATGTGCAGAGCACCTTTGGCGTGTGCTGGGGCGGCATGGCGATGATCAATCATCTTCATGGCGTGCAAAAGCACATGCTGCCGAAAAAGGCCTTTGGCTGTTTTCGCCACCGCAACCTTGCGCCCACATCACCGTTTCTGCGCGGGTTTTCCGATGATTTCGTCATCCCCGTGAGCCGCTGGACGGAAATGCGCCAAAGCGAGATCGACAGCAAGCCGGGCCTGCGTACCCTGCTCGGGTCCGAGGAAGTGGGCCCCTGTCTGGTTGAGGATGCGGCGCATCGGGCGCTCTATATCTTCAACCATTTCGAATATGACAGCGAAACGCTGAAGCAGGAATATGACCGCGACATTGCCAATGGCACCGCGATCAATGTGCCGCTGAACTATTATCCCGATGACGATCCCGCGATGCCACCGCTCAATCGCTGGAGAAGCCACGCGCACCTGCTATATGGCAACTGGATTAACGAGATTTACCAGTCCACGCCCTATGAGATTGCTGAAATTGGCACTTAGTCTGATCCTTGCAGCCACCGCCATCGGCGGCTGCGCCGTGTTGACAGACCGACGGGCGACAGAGCGTGAACAGGCGGCAGAAACGGCCTTTCCCCCGACAGGACAGTTGCTGAAGGTGGAGGGAAAAACGGTTCATGCCCATGTGCAGGGCAGCGGGCCGGATCTGGTGCTGATCCACGGGGCAAGTGGCAATACGCGGGATTTCACCTTTGATCTGGTGGATCGGCTGGCACAGGATTACCGCGTCATCGCTTTCGACAGGCCGGGTCTGGGTTGGACCGATGATCTGGGCACGCCGGGCATCAGCCCGATGGAACAGGCGCGGCTGTTGCAGGCGGCAGCGGATCAACTGGGCGTGCGGCGGCCCATCGTGATGGGCCACTCCTATGGCGGATCCGTCGCCATGGCCTGGGGGCTGACCGATACGCCCGATGTGGCAGCGCTGGTGATCGTGTCCGGGGCAACGATGCCGTGGCCGGGCGGCCTTGGCCCGTTCTATGCCGTCACCGGCACGCGGCTGGGTGGGGCGACACTTGTACCTGCGATCACGGCCTTTGTTCCGCCGGAACGGGCAGAGGCTGTTGTCGATGGCATCTTTGCCCCCGGACCCGCGCCCGCGGGTTATGCCGACTATGTTGGCGTGGGGCTGAGCATGCGGCGGCACAGCCTGCGCGCCAATGGGCGGCAAGTTTGGGGGTTAAAGCCCTATGTCACGCGGATGGCCGAAGAATACCCCAAGCTGAACTTGCCGGTCGAGATTCTGCATGGCACCGCCGACACGACGGTGCCGGCCGATATCCACGCCATCCCCCTGTCCCGTCTGCTGCCGGATGCGCAGCTGACGCTGTTGCCCGATGTCGCGCATATGCCGCGTCACACGAACCCGGAGGCAGTGATCGACGCCATCCACCGCGCTGCCACCCGCGCCGGATTGCGCTGACCGCGCCTATCGCCATACTGGCGCGACAGTTTTTGCGAGGATGCGATGACAGACCTGCCCTTTGATGGTGCGATCACCCAGTTCTTCCTGAAAAAAGCCCCCAAGGACATCCGCAAGGCCATCAAGGATGCCGGGAAGGATGACATCCTGACCCCCGGCTATCCCTATGCCGAAGAGATGAAGCGCAAGGATTATGACACGGTGATGGACGGGTTGCAGCGCCAGTTGGTGCGCATGCAGGCCGACATCAAGGCGACCGGCAAGCGCGTCGTGGTGATCTTTGAAGGCCGGGATGCCGCCGGAAAGGGTGGCTGCATCGGTGTGATGCGCGAAAACCTGAACCCGCGTGTGTGCAATGTGGTGGCGCTGGCCAAACCATCCGACCGTGAGGCCGCAAGCTGGTACTTTCAGCGCTATGTCGATTGGCTGCCCGCGGCGGGTGAAATGGTGATGTTCGACCGCAGTTGGTACAATCGGGCGATGGTCGAGCATGTCTTTGGCTTTTGTACCCCCGCACAGCGCGAGACATTCTTCCGGCAACTGCCGGAGTTTGAACACATGTTGGTGGATGAGGGGATTGTTCTGGTCAAGCTGTGGCTGGAAGTAGGGCGGGCCGAACAGCTGCGCCGCTTTCTCGCGCGCGAACAGGACCCACTGAAACAGTGGAAGCTATCGCCCATTGATATCGACGGGTTGGGCAAATGGGATGAATACTGCGCGGCAATCGACGACACGATGGAACGCAGTTGCTTTGACTTTGCCCCTTGGACGGTGATCCTGTCCGATGACAAGCGCCGCGCCCGGATTGCGGCGATCCAAACTGTGCTGCGCGAGATCGATTTTGAGGGCAAGGATCCGGCGCTTGTCGGCACGCCGGACCCAGCCATTTGCGGCGGCCCTGCCCTGCGCCCCAAGGACTGATATGAAGCACGGCTATCACCACGGCAATCTGCGGCAGGCGCTGGTTGAAGGCGCGCTTGGCCTGATTGCCGAACGGGGGCCGACAGGTTTCACCCTGTCGGAGGCGGCGAAGCGGGCGGATGTGACGCCCGCCGCCGTCTATCGCCATTTCGCCGGGCGTGATGACCTGATCGCCGAGGTGGCGCGTCAGGGTTATGACATTTTCGCCGCGCTGATGGAGTTCGCCTATAATGACGGGCAACCCACAGCTCTGGCCGCGTTCGAGGCGACGGGGCGCGCCTATCTGGCCTTTGCGCGCAAATATCCCGGTCATTACATGGCGATGTTCGAAAGCGGGCTTTCGTTCAATGCCCATCCCGATCTGGCACTGGTGGCGGGAAAGGCACGCGCGGTGCTGGAGAAAGCTGCCGAAAAGCTGTCGGAACAGATGCCGCCGGATCGCCGCCCGCCAGCGACGATGTTTTCGGCCCATGTATGGGCCATGAGCCATGGTGTGGTGGAGCTTTATATGCGCGGCGCACCGGGGGCGAAGTCGCCCTTCACGCCCGAAGACCTGCTGGAAGCCGGGATCGGTGTCTATCTGCGCGGGCTTGGATTGCTGCCGCCGGATTGCTGATGCAGGTCCGGCCGCAGCCTTAGCGGAACATCACCAACGCGCCGGGCGACCAACCCACGCGCGCGCGGGCGCCACGGTCCAGCACCGGGCGGCCAAAGACGTTGCGCATGGAGATGCGAACGTTGACATCCGATCCGTCGATCCGCACGTCGTAATAGGTCATGTCGCCGAAATAGACGACCTCTTCGATCGTTGCCATGCTTTCCCGATCCGAGGCCGCGCTGCCTTCATAGAGGATCGTCAGGGTTTCGGGGCGGAAGCCCACCGCAGCACCATCTGCCGCGGCGCCCCCGCTCATGACCTGGCTTGCATCCAGCTGGATGCGGCCAAACCCGGCGGACTCGACCTCGACCGTAGTGCCATTCTCGGACAGGACCTTGGCAGGCAAGAAGTTCATCGTTCCGATGAAATCGGCCACTTTGCGGCTGTTGGGGCGACGATAGAGCGTTTCGGGATCGGCAAGCTGGGCTATCTCTCCCTCAAACATCACGGCGATCCGGTCAGACATGACCAGCGCCTCTTCCTGGTCATGCGTCACGAGGATGAAGGTGATGCCAACCTGCCGTTGCAGGCGGATCAGTTCCACTTGCATCTGTTCGCGCATCTTCTTGTCCAGGGCGGACAAGGGTTCGTCGAGCAGCAGGACCTTGGGCTTTAGGATCAGCGCGCGGGCCAGTGCCACGCGCTGCCGTTGCCCGCCTGACAGCGCATGCGCAGCCCGCTTGCCATAGCCTTTCAGACCTACCATTTCGAGCGCTTCGAGAACGGCCTTGGCCTTGTCTTCCTTGGACCGCGTGTCACGGCGCAGGCCAAACCCGACGTTTTCTTCCACGCTCAGATGCGGGAAGATGGCGTAGGATTGGAACACCATGTTAGTGGGCCGCTTGTTGGCCGGCACATCGGCCATGTCGCGCCCGTCGATCAGCACGGCACCCGACGAAATATCCTCGAACCCCGCAATCGTGCGCAGAAGCGTGGTCTTGCCACAGCCCGACGGACCCAGCAGCGAGAAGAACTCACCCGGGCGGATGGTGGCGGTGATCCCGCGCAAGGCGTGGTAGTCACCATAGTATTTGTGAACGTCCCGGAACTCGATCATGGCGTCGTTGGTGGTCACAGGAAGCCTCCGGGATCCTTGCCGCCCGCCTTGGCGATGCCGCGGCGACGGAAATATTCAGCAGTTGCAAGCAGGGTGATGGACAGAAGGACGAGGATCGTCCCCAGCGCCATGATCGCCGGAACCTTGGCCGGGAACCGGAACTGGCCGTAGATATAGACCGACAGCACGGTTTCGTTGCCACCAAGGAAATAGGCGATGATGAATTCGTCCAGGCTGATGGTGAAGCATATCAGCAGGGATGAGATGATGCCCGGCATGACCAGCGGCAGGATGATCAGCCAGAAGGTCGACAGCGGCGTTTCGCCAAGGTCATAGGCAGCCTCTTCCAGCGAATTGTCGAGCGACTGGAAAGACGATGACAGGATCGCCACCGCAAACGGCGTGCAGATCAGGACATGGCCAAGAATGATGGTGAAGATCGACAGATCGATCCCAATGGCAAGCAGCACCACCAGCATGGACATGGCGACGATCATTTCCGGCAGCACCAGCGGCAGCATGATCAGGCCCATGATCCCGGCCTTGGCAGGAAACACGAACCGGGTCGAGGCGCGCGCCGCGAACAGGCCCAGCGTGGTGGAAATCACCGCGACCGAAATCGATATGATGGCCGAGTTGCGGACTGCGTTCCACAGCGTGGTATCGGCCCACATCTCTTTGAACCAGTTGGTCGTGAACCCCTGCAACGGAAAGGCGATGACCTTGCTGTCATTGAAGGCAAAGATCGGCAGCAGCACGATCGGCGCGTAAAGAAAGATCAGATACCCGATCGTGTAGGCGCGAAAACCGGGCGACTTCATTTCGCACCTTTGAGGAAGCGTCGATTGAGCAAGAGGAAGACAATGCTGACGATGGCCACCACCAGCATGGCCGAAACGGCGATGGCAGACCCAAGCTCGCGATTGTTCTGTTTCAAGAGCGTGCCTTCGATCCGGTTCGCGATCATCGGCAACTTGCCCCCACCAATAAGGTCAGGCGTCACATAGTCGCCCACCGTCGGGATGAACACGATCAGCACCGCCGCAATCACACCCGGCATCGACAACGGCAGGGTCACGCGGATGAAGGTCATCAACTGGCTTTCGCCAAGGTCACGGCCCGCCTCAAGGAAAGAGCGGTCGATCTTTTCCAGCGCGACGAAGATGGGCAGGATGGCGAAGGGCGCATAGGCATGGGCCAAAGTCATCACCAGTGCGGGGACGTTGTAGTTGATGGCCTGCAAAGGCTCATCGATCAGGCCTAGTGACATGAGCCCCGAATTGATCACGCCGTTATAGCCAAGGATCACCTTCCACAGAAACACGCGGATCAGGTAGCTGGTCCAGAACGGAATGGTGATCAGAAACAGCCACAGCGATTTGCGTTCCGGCTTTACGTAGAAGCTCACGAAATAGGCCACCGGATAGGCCAGCAGCACCGTCACCAGCGTGACCGAGAAGGACACCGTCAGCGACCGCATGATCAAAAGCTGATTGATCCGGTCGGACCAGGCGGTGGCGTAATTGTCGAACCCGAAGCCGCCTTCGCGCAGCGACAGCGAATAGACCAGCACGGTCACCAGCGGTGCCGCAAGCAGCAGAACCGCATAAATCAGCGTCGGACTGACAAGAAGCAGACCGCTTGCCGCCTCGGAGCGGCGCGCGCCACTTTTTCCCGTACTGGTTGCCATCATGCCCCCTGTTGGCACGTTCTATCGGTCTTTGATCAAAACCTAGACGCAATCCAACCGGACGCGCAAGGGCCCACACCATGCAACAAGGCCGAAGCGATGAAAAGCATCGCAACGGCCTCATTTTTCGGCAGGAAGCTGGGCGGGCGGTTCAGCCCGGGATCCGCTCGATCTGAATCGCTCGCTTTTTGAGTTCGTCATATAGCGTGGGGATCACGCGCAGGCTGCCCACGGCCACGCGCAGCGCATCGGTCAGCTTGCCATCGGCCGTCTGCCCTTCGACCCGCCACACCATCCGGCGGGCGACGCCGTCATCATAAACGATTTCGGTGCCGCCATTGCGCGAGGTGCGAATACCAAGGAAATCTGCGCCGCCATGCGGCGCATGAAAAAATGCCTGTTGTCCCATTTTCGGGTCCATTCGTTATTGTGCTGCTCTGAGACCCCGAAAGGGCCATGACGCGGGCGATTGCGTCAACGCATCTTTACGTGAGATCGAAACAATCGCCCGAAAGCGCGCCCCGAACGCCACAGAATGGCCCTTGTAGCCCCGGATTGTGGCAATGCGCGCCCAAACATTGCCGCATTTCTGCCGTAATTGGCCTGTGGCAGATCAGACAGCAGGCGGATCATAAGGCGGGCGTGACAGCAGGCTTGCCAGCTTTTCGATGCCAGTGGTGAAGCGGTCTTCGGTGATATGACCAGCCAAGGCAAAGCGCACGGCATGGGGTGCGCGACCATGGATCAGCGCATATTCATCTGCTGACCGGATCAGCACCCCATCGCCTTCGGCCATCCGTGTAAAGGTCGATGCCCGCCACCCCATCGGCAGACGCAGAAAGGCAAAGCGCAGCCCAGGCTGCCAAGCCAGATCGAAACGGCCAAGGTGGTTGACGGTGATGCGGATGCGGCGTTCCAGATCCTCGCCCACGCGGCGGCGGATGTCTTGTGCGGCACCACTCTGGAACAGATGCAGGCACAGGTCGCTGACCGGCTTGGGCAAGGCGAAAAAGGCATGTTGTGCGGTCAACCGCCCGGTTTCCCCCATGCCGGTGGGACAGGCGATATAGCCAAATCGCAGCGCAGCAGAGACGGTCTTGGACAGGCTGCCCACATGCCAGACGCGTTCCGGCGCAAGGGCGCGCAAGGCAGGCCATTCGCTTTCCGACAGGGTGTAGCAATCATCCTCGATCACCTGCAGATCGAAATGCCGCGCGATAGCGGCAATGCGACTGCGGCGGTCGGGGGTCATGCGCGCGGTGGTGGGATTCTGCGCCTCCGTCGTCAGGCACAGCACCTGCGCGCCGTGGCGGCGGCAGGCAGCCTCCAAGGCTTCGGGGATCAGGCCTTGCTCATCGGTTTCCACCCCCACCACCTCGGCCCGAGCAAGGCGGGCGGCGTGACGAAAGCCGGGATAGGCCAGTTCCTCGGTCAGTACGACGGGGCGATCCCCGCGCAGGCAACAGAGCAGGATCAGGCTGATGGCGTTCTGCCCCCCGGCGGTCAGGGCAATGTCTTCTGGCGACAGCGGGCCAAGCGCGCGGTCAGAAAGCCAATCGCAGATCGCTTCGCGCAGAGGCAGTTCGCCGCGTTGGGTGGGATAGTCGATCCAGTCATCGCCCATTTGCGGGGCAATCGCCTGCATAGCGGCGGTAAAGGCCTGCGCCTGCCCCACATCCGGCAGGCGCGGCGCGCGCAGGTCGATCCGGCCAACCAGTTGATCAGGCTCACGTTCCAGCAAAAGCGGCTGTGTCGGGCCAAGTCGCGGCGCACGGGCGGCGACAAAGGTTCCGCGCCCGACGGTTGCGGCCAACAGCCCCTCTTGCGTGGCCAGTGCATAGGCGCGTGACACGGTGCCGGGCGTCACCCCCAGAACCCAGGCCAGATCGCGCACGGTGGGCAGCTGTGCGCCTTCGGGCAATTCGGCAGAGCGGATCGCCTCGCGCAGGGCGCGCGAGAGGGCAAGGTATTTCGGTCCGGGATAGGCCGAAAGATCAGGTTTCCATATTGTGCCGGTCACAATGTTCCTCTGGCGGCTGCTTGCGCCATATTGTATCTATTTACTTACAAGATCAAGATTATTGTATCAATACAAAAAGGAACCATCCCATGTCTGCCCGCACTCTGCACCGCGCCCTGCCCGCGAACCTGCCGCCGCTGTCGCGCCTGCTGGTCACCCTGGCGCTGACTTTTGCAGCCTGGGAGACACGGACCCGCGGCCGCCGCGCACTGGCGCGACTGGATGACCACCTGCTGCGCGATATCGGCCTGAATGACGGCCGCGCGACGCGCGAGGTGACGAAACCATTCTGGCAGGACTGAACCCTTTCCTGCCCACGATCCCCTGACTGGCCGGGCTTGCCCGGCCATTTTTTTTCTGCCAACCCGGCGCTATCCACAAAGCAAAAGGCCCGCCGGATGGCGGGCCTTTCGCAATTCGGATGGCTGAAATCAGCGCTTCGAGAACTGGAACGACTTGCGGGCCTTGGCCTTGCCGTACTTTTTCCGTTCCACGACGCGCGAGTCGCGGGTCAGGAAACCGGCGGCCTTCAGCGCGGGGCGCAGCGAGGGTTCGTAGAGTTGCAGCGCCTTGGAGATGCCGTGCTTCACCGCACCGGCCTGACCCGACAGGCCACCACCGGCAACGGTGGCGAACACATCGAACTGGCCTTCGACATTGGCGATCTGGAACGGCTGCTTCAGGATCATCTGCAGCACCGGACGGGCGAAATAGACCGCCATTTCCTTGCCATTGACCACAACCTTGCCCGAACCGGGCTTGACCCAGACGCGGGCGACCGCGTCCTTGCGCTTGCCCGTCGCATAGGAGCGGCCGAGCGAGTCACGCTGCGGGGTCTTGGGCGCGGCTGCCTCGGTGGCGGCGGGCGCGGAGGAACCGGCAACGGCGGATTTCAGATCGTCGAGGGATTTGATGTCAGCCATGATCAGGCGCTCCGCGTGTTCTTCGGGTTCAGAACCTTGAGGTCCAGAACGGTGGGCTGCTGGGCTTCATGCGGATGCTCGGCCCCGGCGTAAACGCGCAGGTTGGTCATCTGCTGACGGCCAAGACGGTTGCGGGTGATCATCCGCTCCACGGCCTTGACGACGACACGCTCGGGGTGGTTGCCCTCAAGCACCTGACGCGCGGTGCGCTGCTTGATGCCGCCCGGGTGGCCGGTGTGCCAGTAGTAGACCTTGTCATCGCGCTTCTTGCCGGTCATCTGGATCTTGTCGGCGTTGATGACGATGACGTTGTCACCCATGTCCATGTGGGGGGTGAAGGTCGGCTTGTTCTTGCCGCGCAGAATGTTTGCGACGATCGTTGCAAGGCGGCCCAGAACGATACCTTCGGCATCGATCAGGATCCACTTCTTGTCGATATCCGCAGGTGTTGCGGTAAAGGTTTTCATATCGAACCCTGTGAGTTGATGCGGGGGAACACCCCCCGGAAGCTTGGATGCGGGCTTATCGCGTGAAGCGCTGCGCGGGTCAAGGGGAGGTTAGATGATTTAATAAAGCAAAATCAATACTTTGCAAAAACGGTATTATTATACCCCATCCTTATGAGCCGCCAACACGGCCTAGCGCAGCTTTGGCGGACGATCGGGGTTCATTCCCGGCGCCGAGGGTGCGGGCGGATCTGCGGCTTCTGGACGGGGCAAATCAAAACGATGGGCCACGCGGGCCATGGCGAGGGTTGCCGGATCGGAGGTCTGAAGGAACGCCACGTCGATTTCGCCCGCATCAATGCCCGAGAACGCCAGCGCCTCGCCTGCCGCGCGTGCAAGTGCCGCCTCGGCCTCCGGTGCGGCATCGACAAAGGCCAGCATGTGCCCCCGACGCCCGCCGCGATAGGTGACGGCCGCCAGCAGAGCGCAGAGCGCCAGCCCACCTGCGCGCAGCAGTTTCGCCTCTAGCCCCGTGATCAGGCGTGTTGGCAGTCCCTTTGGCGCGTCAAAGCTTTCGGGCAGCGCTTCGACCGCCTCGGGTTCGGCATCGAGCATCCCTGACAGCCAATCCAGCGCCTCGGGCGGCAGGATCATCTGGGATGGGGCGACGCCCAGATTGACCCCCAGCCCGACCCCCTGCCCCGCCAGAACCTGCGCGATCACCCGTCCCGGCAGCGCGGCATAGGGCGCGATGCCGCCTGAAAACTCGGCCAGCCGTTCCTCCAGATCGAAGATCAGGACGACTGGCCCGCTGTCCAGCGGAAAAATGCGGGGTTTGATGTCGGCCCCCTGCGCCTCTTCCTCCAACAGAAGAAAGAACTCGCCATCGGCCAGAACCTCATAAAACCGCAGGCGGTCTGCATCGGCGGCACCGTCCTGTTCCATCGCGGCATAGGCTGTGTCGAGCGGGGTCATCGGTCAGTCTCCATCAGGGCGCCTCCATCAGATGGCGGATCGCCGCGCGCAGGTCGGGCAGAAGTTCTGCCGCGAACCACGGATTGCGTTTCAGCCACCCGGTATTGCGCCAGGACGGATGCGGCAAGGGCCAGATGCCGCGCGCGGCGTGGCTGCGCCAATCCGTCACCCGTGCGGTGACATCGCCGGGGCCAAGATGCCAACGCTGCGCAGCGCCGCCTACGGCGAGCACCATGCGGATCGCGGGAAGGGATGCCATCACCCTGCCCCGCCATTCCCGGGCACAAACCGGGGGCGGCGGCAGATCGGCCCCCTTTGCATCATAGCCGGGAAAGCAGAATGCCATAGGTACGATGGCGACCCGGTCCAGATCATAGAATTCAGTCATCGACAGGCCGGTCCAATCGCGCAGACGATCCCCGGACGGATCAGTAAAAGGCCGGCCCGAGGCATGCACCCGCGCGCCGGGAGCCTGACCCGCAATCAACAACCGCGCGGTTGGGGCGAACCACGTCACCGGGCGCGGGGCATGGGCGGTGGCGGTCGCAGCGAAGCGGTCGGCACAAATCCTGCAAGCGCCGATCCGAACGGCAAGGTCCGCTGTCTGTTGGGCCGGGCTGCCTTGGGCAAAGGGGGTGTGCATGAAGCGCTTCTTTGGCGGAAACAGAGAGGATGGCTCAGGACCATGGGCCGTTCATGGCGCGCAGGCAACACCTGCCGCCCTGCTGTCGCAAAACGGCTTGCATGGGGCCGGGGCCAGGCATAGGCCGCTGATAGCCATCCCTGCTGCGGGTCATGCGCCGATGTATCGTGTCTCACCCTTTGTTCGACGCTTTGCCTGGGCGCTTTTGGGCGGTGCCGCCATAGCGACGGTTTGGGTGAACCTGTCGCCGGGCAGTTATTACGATGCGATGGAATACCGTCTGATCGATCTGGCAAAACCGAACTGGATCGCGGGCGACAGTTTGGTCATCTCACCGATGACTGTGGCGTCAGAACTGTTGATGGCCTTCTTTCTGTTCTTTGTGGGCAAGGAGCTGTGGGAGGCGCTGGTCCTGCAACGCGGCGCCCTGTCCGGACGGCGGGCGTTGCTTCCCGCAGGGGCCGTGCTGGGCGGAAGTGTTGGCGCCATCCTTTTCTGGCTGATCCATTCCGCGCTGTTCGCGGCTGAGGAATGGGTGTCTTGGGGCGCAGGTTGGCCGGTGCCCATCGGATCAGAGATCGTGCTGGGCTATGTCGCCGGACGGATGGTGTTCGGCGCGGGCCATCCGGCGCTGCATCTGCTGCTGCTGATTTCCATCGCGACGAATATCATCGGAATTCTGCTGCTTGGGCTGGCCTATCCCTATGCCGGGCTGGAATGGCTGTGGCTGTTGTTGCCGTTGGGTGCATCGCTGGCGGTCTGGCGGTTCTATGGGCAAAGCCCGCAAGCAGGCGAGTCCGAGCGCGAAAGACGGCGCGGTCTGGCGCTGTGGCCGTATCTGCTGGCGGGCCTGCTGTCCTGGATCGGGGTGGTTGCGGCAGGGCTACCCGGGGCTTTGGGCTTGTTGCCGATCATCCCGGCCATTCCCCATGCCGATCGCGCCTTTGGCCTGTTCGCCGAGGCCGAAGAATATCTGCATGATCCGCTGAACCGGCTCGCGCATCTACTGGTGAAGCCGCTGTCGGTGATGCTGTTCCTGTTTGGCCTTTCGCGCGGGGGGATTGACCTTGCCGCGCTGGCCCCGACCACCGGCACCGTTTTGGCGGCCTTGTGGATTGGCAAGCCGGTTGGCCTGTTCCTTGGCGCATTGGCCGCCGCGCGGTTGTTCCGTCTGCCGATGCCGGCGGGTATCCGAATTCGCGATCTGCTGCTGGTCGCGGTGATTTCCGGCATGGGCTTTACCGCGCCCTTGCTGGCGTTGGACACCGCCCTGCCCGGCGGCGCGATGACCGAGGCGGCACGCCTTGGCCTTGCGCTGTCATTACTGGCCTGGCCGGCTGCCATCCTTATGTCACGGATCGTTGCGCGGTGAGGCCGGGTTTGGCCGTTATTGATGCATCGTTCAGGAAACAGTGCCACGATTTCTTGAACCATTGTCAGGTGCCCGTCGATTCCGACATAATGTCGCCCAAAACGGGCGCTAGGCGGCAAGGCAAGGCGCATACGTCAGCCCGGAGCACCGCCGTCGCAAGACGGGGGCGACATTCGGGAAACGGTCCGGAAAGACGGGCAATGAGGCAGACGACACGGTCTTTGGCAGGGGAAGGGCAGGAATGATCGAGTTCGACAACGTCTCGAAGTCCTTCTGGACAGGCAAGACGCGTAAGGTGATCCTCGATCAGGCCACGTTCCGCGTGGAACTTGGCAATTCTTTGGGCATTCTGGCCCCGAACGGCACCGGCAAGACCACCATAATCAACATGATGGCCGGGCTGGAACAACCCGACGAAGGCACGATCAAGCGGTCGTCCCGCATCTCTTTTCCGCTGGGGTTCATGGGCGGGGTCGTTAACCGCCACAGTGCGACGGAAAACTCGCGCTACATCGCCCGCCTTTATGGGCTTGACCCTGATTATGTTGAAAGCTTCTGCCGTTGGCTCTGCGGGATCGGCGAGTATTTCGACATGCCGGTCGGCACTTACTCGTCAGGGATGCGGGGGCGGTTCTCCTTTGCCTTGCTCCTTGCCTTGGAGTTTGACATCTACCTGATTGATGAAGGTATGCCCGGAACCACGGATGCCGACTTCAACCGCAAGGCAGGATCCATCCTGCGCCAACGCCTGCGCGATGCGACCGTGATCGTGGTGTCGCATCAGGCCTCAACACTTGAAAAATTCTGTCGCTCCGCCGCCGTTCTGATGAACGGTCGGCTGCACATGTTCGACACCCTCGAAGAAGCGAAACGGCTGTATAATTATGAAACTCAAGGTTAAGCGGTACAATACACGCCGTCCCGAGCCGCTGCCGGATCCGGTCGCGGCCCAACCGGTGCCATCGCGGCCCGTGCAGCGGCCGATGCCCACCCCGGTTACGCCGATGGGCGATTTCCGGCAGGTGGAGTCTGACCGCCCGGCCCAAGCCCCATCCTCGATGGGGGCCGATGAGGCGCTTTTTGCGCAAGCCGAGGATGGTTTTGGCGCGATCCCCTTTCCGACCGCCGCAGTCTCCACGCAAGGGGCGGCGAATGCCGTTTCCTCGCCGTCTGAGGCGGCGTCGGCCACCGATCTGGACGCCATTCGCCGCGAAGGGCTGACGGGCCGCCAGTTGCGCCTTGCCCGCCGCATGGCCCAGAAATACGGCCTGCCCGCCACATCGGATTTTGACGCCGTGCGCCTGTTGCGCCAGGCCGGGCTGGACCCGTTCCGCGCCAACCCTGTGGTCGAGATCGTCGCCGAGGACGCAGAAGGTGATGCGGGCCAGCCACCGCAGCGGGCGGGGTCCATGATGCCTGTCCCCGCGGGTGCGCGCCTGCCCCAGACGATCAAGCCCGTGAAGATGCCCGCGCAGGGCGAAGAGGTGAACCACGCGGCTGAAATCCTGAAGATGCAGCAGGATCTGGCCCGCCGCCGCCGCCGCCGGTCGATGCTGATGATGGCGCGGCTGTTCTTCTTTGTGATCCTGCCCACTTTTCTGGCGGGCTTCTATTACTATCGCATTGCCACGCCGCTTTACGCTACAAAGACGGAATTCGTGATCCAGCAGGCCATGCCGCAACAGGCCTCCGGCAGTTCGCTTGGCGGGCTGGCCAGCACGCCAATGGCCAATATGCAGGACTCGATCACGGTGCAGGGTTATCTGCAATCGCGTGATGCCATGCTGCGCCTGGATCAGGATATCGGGTTCCGCAACGTGTTTGCGGCCCCCGACATCGACCCGATTCAGCGTCTGGCCCCCGACGCTACGAATGAGGCGGCCTACAAGATCTATCAGCGCAATGTCCGCGTGTCCTATGACCCGACGGAGGGCATCATCCGGATGGAGGTGATCGCCCCCGATCCCGAGGTTTCGGTCCGCTTTGCCGATGCGCTGATCGGCTATGCCGAAGAGCAGGTCGATCAATTGACCCAGCGCCTTCGCGAAGACGCAATGAAGGGCGCCCGCGAAAGCTATACCGAGGCCGAAACCGCCCTGCTGGAGGCCCGCCAGCGCGCCGTCACCTTGCAGGAAACCTTCAAGGTGTTGTCGTCCGAAGTGGAGGTCAGCCTGATTACCGGCCAGATCGGCCAGTTGGAAGGGCAGTTGACCGCGGACCGCCTGTCGCTGGCGCAGATGGAGTCGAACGCCACGCCGAACCAAGCACGGATGGAGCCGCTGAAACGCCGCATCGCTACGCTGGAAAGCGAGATCGCTCTGCTGCGGTCAAAGCTGGTGGAGGAAGACAGTTCCGGCCAATCACTGGCCCGGGTGCAATCCGAATTGGCCATCGCGCAAGCGGATGCCGATACCCGCCAGATGATGCTGTCGCAATCGCTGCAATCCATGGAAACGGCGCGGATCGAGGCCAATCGTCAGGCGCGCTATATATCACTCTCGGTCGCCCCCGTGGCCCCGGACGAGGCGACCTATCCCCGCGCATTCGAGAATACGATGGTGGCGATGATGATCTTCGCCGGTATATACCTCATCCTGTCGATGACCGCGGCAATCCTGCGCGAACAGGTCTCGGCCTGAGGAACAAGATGAGAGAAGTCGAAATCGGCGGGCTGTCCGTCAGCAATGACAGCCCGCTTCTGGTAATCGCTGGCCCTTGCCAGTTGGAAAGCCTGGATCACGCCCAGATGATTGCGGGCAAAATGGCCGAGGCCTGTGCCAAGGCCGGCGCGCAATACGTGTTCAAGGCCAGCTATGACAAGGCGAACCGCACCTCGCTCAAAGGGCGTCGCGGCTTGGGGATTGATGCGGGGTTGAAGGTGCTTGAAGCCGTGCGCGCAATGGGCATGCCGGTACTGACCGACATCCACGATGCCGAACAGGCACGGCTTGCCGCGCAAGTGGTGGACGTGATCCAGATCCCCGCCTTCCTGTGCCGCCAGACCGATCTGCTGATCGCGGCAGGCGAAACCGGCGCGGTGGTCAACATCAAGAAAGGCCAGTTTCTGGCCCCTTGGGACATGGCCAATGTCGCGGAAAAGGTCGCCTCTACGGGCAACCACAAGATTCTGCTGACCGAACGGGGGGCCAGCTTCGGCTATAACACGCTGGTCGCGGACATGCGGTCGCTTCCCACCATGGCACGGACCGGCTGGCCCGTGATCATGGATGCCACCCATTCTGTGCAACAGCCGGGCGGTCAGGGCAATTCGTCAGGCGGGCAGCGCGAATTCGCCCCGGTCATGGCCCGCTGCGCGGTGGCCATCGGCATCGCCGGCGTGTTCATCGAAACGCATGAAGCCCCGGACACCGCCCCGTCCGACGGGCCCAACATGATCCCGCTCGATCAGATGCCTGCGCTGATCGACAGCCTCATGGCCTTTGACCGGCTGGCCAAGGCCAATCCCCTTCGCGTCTGAAGCGACGCGGCCAAGCCGAGTGATCGCCGAGGGGGCGCAGAGCCCCCTCTGACTTTTCGAAGAAAAATCGCTTTAGGCCGGGTGACCTGCGGCATCCGTAGCAGCAGTGGGATGCAGCACGGGCGCCCAGCCTGCGCGCATCACTGCCACCAACGGCGCGGGCGTCAGCACCGTTACATGGCCCTCGGGCAGCGGGCTTGCCGCGCCATATCCATCCGGCTGCCAGCGCAGCACCTGCGCCGCCAGCACCAGATGCGGCGCATCATTGATCAGCACCATCGTGCCATCAGGCAAGTCGCGCGCCTGCGCCGCATAGTGCCGTTGCCCCCGGCCATCCAGCCGCGCGGCGTGAAGGCTGCGGTCAATCTCGGCGGCCTTCATCGGCCCGAAAACGCCCGCCCAGGCTGTTTGAAAGGCTTGCCAGACAGGACGGCGGCATTCGGCACAAGGTCGATGCCCGGCAGCACAAGCCACGGCCTCATCCAGAAAGAAGAGCTCCGTATACTTGCCAGGCGCCATCAGGCTGCGCCTGCGCCCATTGAAGGACAGCGCACAGGTGATCCAGTTGCGATGCCGCCACCGTGCAGCGGCAAGACGCCCCTCCGCATCATGCAGACAGCCGCGATTGCCCATGAACAGACCCCGCGCCGGATCGGCCACGATCTCACCCGTCGGCCAGACTCGATTCTGTCGCACCATCAGGCCACCTGCCCCGCCACCCAGCCAGACGACCAGGCCCATTGAAAATTGTAACCGCCCAGCCAGCCGGTCACGTCCACGACCTCGCCTACAAAATACAGCCCCGGCACCGACTTCGCCGCCATCGTCCGTGCGTTCAGTGCATCGGTATCGACGCCGCCCAAGGTGACCTCGGCCGTGCGATAGCCTTCGGATCCGACCGGCCGCAATTGCCAGCCGGTAACCTGCCCCGCCACCTGTTCCAACGCGGCGCGGGGCATTTCCGCCAGCGGGCCGCCTGCCCCGGCCTGTGCCTCGATCAGGCGGGCAAGCTTCTCTGGCACCAGCTTTCCCAATGCCGTGCGCAAGGCAGCACGCCCCGCCGCCTGTTTTTCTGCCTTCAGGAACGCCGCCACATCCTGCCCCGGCGCCAGGTTCAGGCTGATCGCTTCTCCTTCGCGCCAATAGGATGAAATCTGCAGGATCGCCGGCCCTGACAGGCCGCGATGGGTGAACAGCACCGCTTCATCAAAACCGGTCTTTCCATGGCTTACCCGGCCCTGCAGTGCCACCCCGGCCAGCGGGCGCATCCAATCCAGTTCCTGTTCGGCAAAGGTCAGTGGCACAAGCGCAGGGCGTGTGTCCACAAGCGGCAGGCCAAAGGATTCGGCGATGCGATAACCATGGCCGGTAGCCCCCATTTTCGGGATCGACTTGCCGCCCGTCGCCACGATGACCGAGTCCGCGCGCACCGGGCCACGGGCCGTTTCCACCTCAAACCCGTTTGCCACCTGCCGCACCGCACCGAGGCTGGCCTCAAGCCAAAGCTCCACCCCGGCCGCCGTCATGTCGCGCAGAAGCATGGACACGATCTGCATGGCCGATCCGTCGCAAAAGAGCTGCCCGAGGGTTTTTTCGTGCCAGGCGATCCCCGCCGCATTGACCCGTGCGATGAAATCCTGCGCCGTATAGCGCCGCAAGGGCGACAGGGCAAAGCGCGGGTTCTTCCCAAGGAACCGCTCCACCCCCATCCCCGTGTTGGTGAAGTTGCAGCGCCCCCCGCCCGAAATGCGGATCTTCTCACCCGCCGCCTTGGCGTGATCCACAACCAGAACGCGGCGGCCCCTGCGACCCGCCTCGATGGCCGCGAACATACCTGCCGCGCCCGCCCCCAGAACCATGACATCCGTCTTGTGCATGGCTTTCCCTAACCGCTTGGAACGGGCGGCACAATCATGCTGAAATTCCGCTCACACCCTCTTGCACCCCCCCCCGGCCTTCGCTAAACACCGCCGCACGGTTGGGGCGTCGCCAAGTGGTAAGGCATCGGTTTTTGGTACCGACATACCTAGGTTCGAATCCTAGCGCCCCAGCCAGCCACGAACAGCGTTCGTGTCAAAAATTCTTTCTTATACTTTATCGATGACAAGCCGCTACGGGTGCCCCAAGGGCTGCCCCAGAGGTTGACCTAATCTAGCCGATGAAGAAGGTTGCACGAACAGCGAGTTTTCCACTGACAGGCTTTAATGAGACAGCTTTTCGTTGCTTTCAACGACCTTGATCCAGACGGCATCGCAGAGATTCTCTCCATCGGGGAACTCTGGTGCCGTAACTCGTCGGCAAATCAATCTTCTCTTCAGCATTTGGCGAGCAAGGGGGTCTTGCATGCCAGTCCTGGAGAGGTATCGAGCTTCTCAGAAACGGCAAGCTTGCGGAGCGTTTTACACGACATTCTTTTGCATTACGGACCCGAAAAAACATCCGGGCCATTCTCGGGACCTTTGGAAATGATCAAGGTGATGGGCGTGCCGTTTGAGCTTTTTTCAACTGAGTTGCTGGACGACTTCGGCCTCGTTGCTCACCTTGATGGTGATCAGGCCGTGCTTAGCAGAAAAAATAGAAAGCCGTGATCATGGACCAGCCGCATCGGGATTCAGAGCGGACAGCACCGCAGCGCCGTCAGCATCGGTCAGTGCCTCGCTGATCTCGTGTTGAAGGATGGCGTGGGGGACTGAGTGCACGCCACCCACATGATCCAGACTGTAGGCGAGGATTGCTTTTCTTAGTCTGGGTAAGGAAAGGACAGGTTCGGGGATGGGTGATAGCGGGGAGCATTAGGTATAAGTAATGGAATACCAACAAGAATCCCCCCTCAATCCCAGAGCAGCAGTTCCTCCCTACACACTCCTCCCCCCTAACGATCATAGGGAACAACCACCCCTCCTGCTCTATCCTCCTACCCCTCTATCCGAGCCATGTAGCCCTCCGAGCGGGGAGCCTGTCGCCACGCGATAAAGTCCGCCCGGTGGTCGGCCTCGATTTCGTCCAGCCCAAGCGCCTCGGTCGACACCGGCAAGGGACGACCAACAATAGCCTCCGACGCCTCGGCCATGACGCGCTTCAGTTCCCCAACACGGGTATCCGGTCGGTCAGGCGAGACGGAAAGGTGCGGGACGCGCTTGCAGAAGGGATCCGCACAAGTGCGGCCAAAACGCGTTATCGAAACTTGCTCTGTTTCAGTGGGCCATAGCCCCCGATGCGCCCC
Organism: Paracoccaceae bacterium; assembly: GCA_022843025.1. GTDB lineage: Bacteria > Pseudomonadota > Alphaproteobacteria > Rhodobacterales > Rhodobacteraceae > Paragemmobacter. The sequence goes on from JALHOL010000007.1 coordinate 125,839, forward strand.
GACGGCGGCGCAGGGCGGCCAGTGTGGCGAAGGCGCCGATCAGCAGCAGGCCGCCCGCCGGAAGCGGGACGACCGCAGCATCATAGCGAACGGTCAAACCCTCGATCCGGACCTGATCCGAATTCCCCCGAACCCCGACCCCAAAGACTAGGCCCGCAGGTATGGGGTCGGCAAAGGTATAGACCCGCTGCCCATTGGTCGGCGTGAGGAAGGCCAACTGAAACCCAAGCGGCTCTCCAAGGAAGAAGTCGAAGACATCATTGGTGTCGTTGTTGAAGAACCTAATGCTCTCCAACGATACACCGGCGGAGAATGAGAACTTCAAAAGCTCATTGTCGACGTTGGAAGCGGAACCACCGTCGAGCAGCGGGCTGGAGCAACCACCGGACGCGCCAACAAGCAAGGTGCCGCAAACGCCGAGGCCATTCGTGCCCCGGTTTATCTGGACGTTCGCGTTGATCGTTTCGGGTGCCGTATAGCGATAGCCGCTGACCGTCAGGCCGACACCGCTTTGCGAAAACGAAAGCGAGTCAGCTGTCACGTTCGGGCCGGTGAAATCGTAGGAAAAAGTGATCGGTGCGGCAGATGCAGCGGCAGATAAAAGCGCCAAAGGACCAGAGACCAGCAGCACCTGAATTAGTTTCCCAAGCATCGTATCCATCCCCCATCAGACTGCGGCAGCAGCTTTCCCGATAGACTACACCCGTAGCGCCGCAGACAAGACATAGGAATTTTTGCACGTGTTGCTTTGCAACCCTCGGTTCGCTGTGGCGCTTTGCAAAACTCCGCCCTCGCCCATTGCGTGCAACCCATCGCAAGATGGGTGTAACCTTTCACACCCGCAGCCCTCCAAACCCCGCGAATCGCCTTTGCAACAAAGGCAATCATGGCCCTGATTCAGCCTGGAGTGAGGCTTCTGGCCAGAACACAGGACGGACCCGAGGGAGTGTCGCCCCAGCTTTTCGAAGGCTCAGGATGCTGCAGGTACTTGGGTGGTGCTTCGTACCAAACGCAGGATCGGTCTTTCCCAGATCACATAGTAGACCACACCAGCCAGCAGACAGGTCACCACAGATGCAGCCAATGCGGTAATCCAATCCGCGTTGATCAGGGCAAAAAGTCGCGACGTCAGGGACAGTAGCGGATTGTGGATCAGCTAGATCGCATAGGACGCTGCACCGCCAAAGACCATCCACCGCGGCACCGAAAATGCGCCTGACCTTTCGGTTCGGCAGAGCCAAGGGATCAAAGCGGCAATCGCAAAACCAATCAGCCAACTTCCTTCCCGCTGCCCGCCTGCCAAGCAGAACAGAAGGATAAGCAAGAATGAACTGCCCAGTGAAATCGCTAACGACACCGCCCTACCAGAAAGGAATAGCCATGCAGCTGCCACTCCAGCGATAAACTCGATGTTGATGGGGGCCAAGGCCAGCCGGAGCAGTGGGACATCGGGCAAACCAGCTATCGCACAGGCAAATATGGCAACGCCCCAGACCGCCAGACCCAATTCCACCGATCCCACCAAGAAAAACAACGCCGCGTAGATCATGTAGAAGACGAGCTCGTGCTGTAGGGTCCAGGCAACGGCCAGAACAGGAGGCAAGGACGTTGGAAACAATGTCCAACTGGAAAGCCAGCCCCATTCCCTCGAACTGTCGCTAAGTGTGGGCATAAGCGTGTATGCGAGGGCTAGCCCGACTGCGATTGGCCAGTAGGGCAAGAAAATCCGTTTCAACCGTTCAAACGCAAAGCGCCCAGCAGGGCGCGGGGCCACGCTCATCGTGTAATGAATGATGAAGCCAGAAAGCACGAAGAAAAAGTCGACGCCCAGATACCCATAGGCCAACACGGTCTGCACCCATTGGGGCGGCGCAGCAACGAGTGCTGTCACGCTGATCACGGCATGGTGCAGGACCACCGCAAAGGCAGCAATGAAACGCCCAGCCTGAAGTGAGTTGATCACTTAGTGTCCCCTTGTCCAGAAAGGGTCGGACGGATGATCTTGCGCTAAGCCCGTGCGCTCGACAGTAACAAAGGTGAATGACAAGTCGAGTCGCGTCCTAACCCTGACTTTCGCTGTGCATCACCCCGGATCCAGCCCGGGATAGTTTGTCGCAATTGTCGAAGAAACCGCTGGCGACCCGATCGGTTGCCTAGGCGAACCTTCGGGGCAGATGCAAAAGCGTGAACAAACCCCCGGTTTTGGCGTGAATTGTCAAATTCTGCGCGCAGTTAGCCATATGCCCGCCACAGTTCAGGGCTTGAACTGGGGCGTTAACAAGCATTTACCAATACGGGATCGTCCCGTTTTGGGGATGACTGTCACGGAAGTGAACATGCAGACGATGGCACTCACAGCGACCGGAGTGGTTCGGACCAACTCGCTGAATTTCGTTGAACAGGTCTTCGCGCTTTACGACGCGCATGTCCCACTGGTCATGCTGTCGGATGAGGCGCAGGCGGGAAACTTGCCGGGCATCACGGTCGACCGCTGCATTGTGCCGGTCGAACGGACAGGCTGGTTCACCGCACGGCATCCCATTGTTGACACCGATCAGATCGCCCAGATCAGCTATACGTCGGGCACCGAGGGGCAGCCCAAGGGCATCGTGCTGACGCATGCGAACCTTGCCGATGCGACCCGGCGGATCATCGACGCGATGCAGATGACCGACGAGATCCGCGAATATGTTGGTGTTCCTGCCACTTACAGCTTTGGCCTTGCCCGCTATCGCGCCATCAGCGCGGTGGGCGGTCAGGCCTATATGCCACCGCGCGGCTTTGATCCGGCCGAACTGGCCCGGATGCTGGCGGCGGGTCAGGTCAATGCGCTGTCTGCCGTGCCCACCCTCCTGCGTATCCTGCTGGCTTCGCCCGAGTTGATGGGCGATGCGGGCAGCCAGTTGCGCTGGATGGAAATCGGGTCACAGCAAATGACCGCCGATGAGAAGCGGGCCATCCGGGCCATGTTCCCCAAGGCGCGGATAGTGCAGCATTACGGTCTGACCGAAGCCTCGCGCAGCACCTTTCTTGCGCTATCAGACGTTTCGGATGACCAGCTCGACTCGGTCGGTCGCCCCATCGGGAACACCGAAGTGGCCCTCGACAATGAAGGGCGCATCCGCATTCGCGGCCCCCATGTTGCCCAATCGCGGATTGATGCCGAAGGCCTGCACACCCTACTTAATGCCGAGGGTTGGCTTCAGACTAACGACCTTGGGCATCTGTCTGACGGCTATCTTTATTTCGATGGCCGCGCGGATGACCTGATCAACTGCGGTGGTGTGAAGATCGTTCCGGATCAGTTGGAGGCCGTGCTGCGCGCGCGCCTTGCACCGGGCGCGCAGATCTGCGTGGCCCGGATACCCGATGCAGACCGGGGCGATGGCGTTCTGGTCGCGATCGAAGGCGATGCCAAGGACACCGATCACGTGCGGCGTCTGGCCGACAGCGCCTTGCGTGACATGGGCGTTGCGGCGGGTGGCGCATTGCAGGTGATGGCAGTGGACGCTATCCCGCGCACCGGAACGGGCAAGGCGCAGCGGCGCGTGCTCGCCGATCGTTTCACGGCGGAAAAGGACAAGTCCGCCCAGACGCGCGCCAAGGCGGGGGCCATCACCGATGTGCGATCCCTGTTCGAACATGAATTTCCTGGGCAAAGCATCGGTGACACGGACACGTTTGAAACCCTGGGCGGCGACTCGCTGCATTACATCAAGTTTTCCATGGCTTTCGAAAAGCGCTTCGGCGCTTTGCCGGAAAAATGGGAAACGCTGACCACCGCCGACTTGCAGAACCGTGTTTCCGGATCGGCGAAGTCGTCATGGCTGCCGCTGGAAACCGTGACCTTGACGCGGTCCTTCTTCATTCTGTGTATCCTTGGGCTGCATAGCAATGCGTTCATCTACAGTTCAAACTGGGGCGCCGCCTATTTCCTGATCATGTTGGCGGGCTATTCGGTTGCACGTTTTCAACTGCCCGAAATCATCCGGACAGGCAGCGTGCGCACCTTGCTAGGGACGGTGCGGTCCGTGGCCATTCCCACCATTCTGGTTATTGCCGTGCTGGAGATCGTCACGCAGCCCTTTGACCCGCTTCAGCTGCTGCTGATCTCCAACTTTGTAGACCCGAAGAATATGGAAGGTTTCCTTTTCTATTTCGCGGAGTTCTACATCCAGTTGCTCTTGCTGACCGCGTTGCTGTTTTCAGTTCCACGCGTGCGCGCGTCATTCCGCGACCGTCCGATGGTCAGCGCGCTTGTCTTGCTGATTTCGGTCGTGGCGCTTGATCGCAGCATCGAATCCTTCTGGAACACCGACTACAACTATCACCGCACGCCGTGGCATTACGCCTGGGCCTTCGTGATCGGCATGGTGATGGCCAATGCCAAGGACCTTCCGTCGCGCCTGCTGGCGCTGACGGTCGCGCTGATCGCCGTGCTGATCGAATGGCAGCTCACCTCGGCGGCCTTCTACGTAGGCGGGGGCTGTGTGCTGGTGATCTTTGTGCGGTCCATCCGCGTGCCGGCGCAGGCAAAGATGCTGATCGCGAATATCGCGGCGGCGTCGATGTTCATCTATCTTGGTCACGAGGTGATCATTGAATTGATCATCAAGATTTTCGGCGAAAACAGGCCGTGGCTGGCGCTGACGGTGTCTATCGTCGCCGGTATCATGGGCATGCAGATCTATTCTTATTTGGAGCGGCGCTTCTTCGAAGTCAGGAAAGTCTGGAAGGAACAAACCTAGGGGATCGCCGGTTCACGCGATCCCCGCGCTGCCGAAATAGACACGGCCAAGACGACCGCCATTCTATGTGATCTAGACCGTGTCGCTGTCGAGATAGCTTAGATACCAACGCCGCGCATCGGCGGCCGGGGCCGCCACCGCCGTCAGGGGGCGTGCGCCGAACCAGATATCGATCGGTCGCAGACGTTCGGGCAGCGGCACAAAACCCGCCTTGCGCAGGGTGCGGTAATTCGGTGACCACGGGTAGGACCAGGCCAGCACAAGCTCTGCCCCCCGATCCCGCATCCGCCCCAGTTCCGAAGCCAAAAGCCCATCCAGATCGCGCTGTCCCATCGCCTCGAGCAGGTAGCCGATGCGCCCGCCATGCTTTGTCGCCTCGGTCGTGGCGACAAAGGCGCCGCGATCCCCTTCTGACGCAACAACCCGATAGCCCCCGGCTGCGGGCCCGGTGAAAAGGCGTTGGTTTAGAAACGCGCGGTCCCGGCTGACCGCGCAACCCGTTTCGGGTGCAAGGCCGGACCAGAGCGCATCAGCCCAATCACCAAAACCAGTGATCGGCGTCAGGTGCTGATCCGCCGTGAAGGAAAGCGGAAAGTCAAAAGGCAGGCGAAACTTGCGCAGCAGAAATCCAGCCCGAAGTGGCTTGATTAGAAACGGCACCTGCCCAAGGGGCGCCCAGCCCATCTTGCCGAACCATGCCGGGGCCGCGTTGCTGTTGGGAAACCCCCAAACCAGATCAGCCCCCTCATCCCGGGCGAACCGGTCATAGGCCTGCGCCAGACGGGTGAACACGCCCTGCCCCCGCGCCTGTTCCAGCACAAAGGAATCCACGGCTTGCATCGCTGTGGCCGGATGCCCCGACAGGTTCAGCCGCGACCGGATATAGGCGGAAAGACCGACCACGTCGCCATTCCGGCGCGCCACGGCAAAAGGCCGGGGATTGGCCTGAAAGGCCCAGTCAATCGCGGCCCGCCCCGCCTTGCCCCGATCCATGCCAGAGGCGGCATAGGCCGCGAGGATATCCTCGCCCAGCCCTTCTATGGAAATCGCAATGTCTGTCACCTGATGTCTTCCATAGCGCAGGACATCATGCCGAACCGGCTGCGCAGATCGCGAAAATGCGCAAGAATATTTGACAGACCCTGCAAATTGGCCTCGATCTCGCGGCCAAAGTTATGCGGGTGCCACCACAGGTGATATCCCTTGCCCTGCCTTGCCGCCGCCGTCATGCCCCGCTTGATCGTGGCGATGTGAAGCGGGTGCAAGGGTGCCAGCTTGCCCGCGCAGGGGCGCAGGAACCGGCTGGCAGGCACATCGACAAGGCCTTTCCGTACCGCCGGATCAAAGACTTGCGATCCAAGCGCGCCGGAATAGGCATCCAGCAATCGCAACGCCCGTCTGGGCCGCGTTTGCCCCGCGCCGGGCAAGGCGCGATAGGCCCAACCTGATGCATTGCCCCGAAAATGCGTCAGGCCAAGCGCCTTGCACACCGCAAGGCTTTCATCGGAATACTGATTGCGCGGAAAGACGATGGATTTTAGCGTCACGCCCCGCCGCCGCGCCAGCGTGAAAGCTGCGGTCAGGTCAGCGCGCAGGGCATCGGCCGTTTGCCCGTCTTCAAGGCAATAGTAATGCGACAGCGTATGCGTCCCGATCTCTTGCCCCGGTGTCTGGCTGATCCGGTCGACCAGCGAGGCGGCAAAGGAATAGGGATCGCGCCGTTCGTCCGGGCCCACCTCATCAAGATAGGCATAGTTTGACAGGCGCGGGTCGCGATAGGCCGGGCGTTCGTCGGGCAGGCTGGCCAGCAATTCTTCTTTCGTTTCGCAGAACAGAAAGCCCACGGTGGCCCATGTTGCGCGGATGCCGCCCGCAGCGAACATGTCCAGCATCCGGGGAATCGCCTCGCGTGCACCCAGAATGTTCTGGCCATAGCTCTGGCGATCCTCGGTGTCGCGCACACCCCAGAGAAGCTCGAAATCCAGGGAAATGACCAGTCTGCCGACCATGCAACGAAACCCGATGTTTGCTTTTGTTAACGCGCGCACCCTGCCTTTCCCCCGCCCCCACGTCCAGTGCCGAGATGGATGCGCACCAACCTTCGCCTCGGCAGGGTGCCGTTGATCCGCTTGATCAGACCGCAGGCGTGGCGGTAGTGTTCAGGGGCAGGTCCACCCAGAACCGGGTGGCGGCCTCGGTGCTGCTGAAATCGATCACGCCACCAAGGGTTTCCACAAGATGTTTGGCGATGGACAGGCCAAGGCCGCTGCCTTGCTTGCGGCGGACATCGGTGGATTCCCCCTGCACAAAGGGTTCAAACAGAAAGGGGCGCATGGACTCGGGGATGGGGCGGCCCTGATTTGTGACCGTAATCCGCAGCTTGCCGTTCACGGGCCCCGCCTCGATCTGAACCAAACCTTCAGCGTCGGAATACTTGATCGCATTGGAAATCAGGATGCGCAGAACACGGCCCAGCTTTTCAGGGTCCGTCGCGATGGACAGCGCGCCGGTGCCAAGATCGGCCTGCAACCGGATGGAGGCCGCCGCCGCCTTGGCCTGAACCGCCGTCAGCACCGTATGCAGGATGTCCTTGGCGTCCACCTGTTGCACGGCGAGGGTATCCGTCCCGGCGCGCATGGAGTCCATTTCCAGAATGTCATCCAGCAGCGATTTCAGCCGCGCCGCGTTCTTTGACGCCACGGCGATCAGCTGCTGGTCCCGCTCGGCCATTCCGGCCCGCGAAAATTGCTCCAACAACGCCAAGGCACCCATGATCCCCGTCAGCGGCGTGCGCAATTCGTGGTTCACCGTGGTGATGAATTCGCTTTTCAGATGGTCGAGCCTGCGGGCCGCCGTCACATCCACGATCTGCGAGATATACATCATCGGCCGGTCATCCGGATCGCGCACCACAGTCAGGCTGAGCAGTCCGGTCAGAATGGACCCATCGGCGTGGATATACCGCTTTTCCAGCGTGACGCTTTTTTGATGTGTGGCGACCATGTTCCGCGCCAGCCGGATCGTGGCTTCGCGGTCATCCGCATGGGTCACCCGTTTGAAGCCCGCCTCCATCAGTTCCTGCTTGGAATAGCCCAGAAAGTTGCACAGCGCCGGGTTCACATCGATCCAGCTGCCATCGATCCGGGTCAGCGCCATCCCGATGGGCGAATGCTCCATCGAGGCACGGAATTGCCGCTCGCTGGTTTGCAGGGCGACGAATGCATCTTCCGACGGGCTAAAGTTTTCCAGAAGACGGGGCATCGCTGCCGGGTCCATGCTCAAGTCGTCGGCCATTCGGGGGAGTGCCTTATGCGTCTTTTATCAATTGGTCAGATAGTTAGCGCAGCAAGGCGAAGTTAACAGGTCTGAACTCGCCTTTCGCGGGAACTGTCACATCAAAACCGCAGCGTCTGGATTCGGCCCCTCGCCGGGATTTAGATTCGCGTCGATGGCCACAGCAAACACTGCCCAAGACGCGCACAGTTGCCCCCTCTGCCCTGCGTTGCCCCCGGGCGGTTGGCCTGATAGCTTTTTCCTACGGATATGTTTTCATTTTTGAAACGGGGACGGCGATGGGTATCGAAAGCCTTTTGGTGATGTTGTTTGTAGGTGCTGTTGCGGGTTGGCTTGCGGGCAAGCTGGTCGCGGGCGGAGGTTACGGCCTGCTCGGCAATATCGTGATCGGCATTCTGGGTGCCGTGGTGGCCAGCTTCGTGCTGCCGCAGATCGGCTTTGGCCTTGGCGGCGGCGTGTTCCCCGCCATCATCCATTCCACCATCGGGGCGGTGATCCTGCTTTTCGTGATCCGGCTGATCAAGCGGGCGTAAGCCGCGCCTGCCCAAAGCGCTGAATGGGAAACGGCCCCCGCCTCGCAGCGGGGGCCGTTTTCTTTTCCGGGTTGACGTTCGGTCAGATCAGCTGCACCCGCTCGTGCCGCCGCAGGTGTTGCACTTCATGCAGGTGCCGTTGCGCACCAGCGTGTAGTTGCCGCACTCGCCGCAGGGATCGCCTTCATAGCCCTGCATCTTGGCCTTGGTCCGGGCGTCCATGCTTACCGTGCCGGTGGAAATTGCCGTGGCAGACATGGTCAGCGTGGTTTCCGGCACCAGCGTGTTCAGCGCGGCGACCGGGTCGGTGCCGGTGGCGAAAGCAGTCGCCCCCATCCCGCCCTGGAACACCACAAGCTCTTGCGGCAGGCGCTTGCGCAGATAGCCGGTCGAAGAGATGGAGCGCAGCAGTTCTACTGATTTTGACGCGGCCGACTCGCTCACTTCGCCGAAGTTGCGCTTGCCCTCATCCTCGCCCCGGCCAAGGTCATCGAAGGCATGGCCTTGCGGTTTGACATGGGCCAGATCGGTGCGGTCCAGATAGCTCACCGCCAGCTCGCGGAAGATGTAGTCAAGGATCGACGTCGCGTTCTTGATCGAGTCGTTGCCCTGCACCATGCCCGCCGGTTCAAAGCGGGTGAAGGTGAAGGCCTCAACGAACTCTTCCAGCGGCACGCCGTACTGCAGACCCACCGACACCGCGATGGCGAAGTTGTTCATCATCGCCCGGAAGCCAGCGCCTTCCTTGTGCATGTCGATGAAGATCTCGCCCAGCCGCCCGTCGCCGTATTCGCCAGTCCGCAGATAGACCTTGTGACCGCCGACGATGGCCTTCTGGGTGTATCCCTTACGACGTTCCGGCAGCTTTTCGCGGTTGGTGCGGATCACTTCCTTGTAGATGATCCGCTCCACGATCTTTTCGGCCAGCACGGCGGCCTTTTCCTGCGCCGAGCCCGAAGCGAGGATTTCCTCGGCCTCTTCGTCATCCTCGACCAGCGCGGATGCCAGCGGCTGCGACAGCTTCGATCCATCGCGATAGAGCGCGTTGGCCTTGATCCCCAGCGACCAGGACAGTTCATAGGCCGCCAGCGTTTCTTCGATCGAAGCCGAGTTCGGCATGTTGATCGTCTTGGAGATCGCGCCCGAGATGAAGGACTGCGCCGCCGCCATCATGTGGATATGCGATTCCACCGACAGGTACCGCTTGCCCGTCTTGCCGCAGGGGTTGGCGCAATCGAAGACCGAATAGTGTTCGGGCTTCAGGAAAGGCGCGTTCTCCAGCGTCATCGTTCCGCAGACATGATCATTCGCGGCGTCGATCTGGGCCTTGGTAAAGCCAAGGTGACGCAGCAGATCAAAGGTCGGATCGGCCAGCTTTTCTGCCGGGATTCCCAGCGTGCCCTTGCAGAACTCTTCCCCCAGCGTCCACTGGTTGAACACGAAGCGGATGTCGAAAGCCGAAGGCAGCGCTGCGTCGATCTTTTCCAGCTCGCGCGGGCCGAACCCATGCCCGATCAGCGCGGTGTGGTTGATGCCGGGGCAGTTGCCAAGCGACCCGTGACCCACGGCATGGGCCACAATCTCGGCCACCTGCGACGACGGATAGCCCAGCATCTCCAGCGCGGCAGGAACCGACTGGTTGATGATCTTGAAATAGCCACCACCGGCCAGCTTCTTGAACTTCACCAGCGCGAAGTCCGGCTCGATCCCGGTCGTGTCGCAATCCATCACAAGGCCAATGGTGCCCGTGGGGGCGATAACCGTGGTCTGGGCGTTACGATAGCCATGCGCCTCACCCAGCGCCAGCGCCTCGTCCCAAGCGGATTTCGCAAGGGCGACAAGGGTTTGGTCGGGGCAGTTCGCGCTGTCCAGCGCAACCGGATTGACGTTCACCGCCTCATATCCCGTGGTCGCGCCATGGGCGGCGCGGCGGTGATTGCGGATCACGCGCAGCATGTGATCGGCGTTGCGCTTGTAGCCGGGGAAAGCACCCAGTTCAGCCGCCATCTCGGCGGAGGTGGCATAGGAAATCCCGGTCATCAGCGCGGTCAGCGCCCCGCACAGGGCGCGGCCTTTTACCGAGTCATAGCCCAGACCCATGTTCATCAGCAGACCGCCGATATTGGCATAGCCAAGGCCCAGCGTGCGGAAGTCATAGGACCGCTGCGCAATCTCCTTTGACGGGAATTGCGCCATCATCACCGACACTTCCAGCGTCACCGTCCACAGGCGGGTGGCGTGCATGTAGGCGGTGCTGTCGAACTGGCCGTCCTTGTAGAAGGTCAGCAGGTTCATCGAAGCCAGGTTGCAGGCCGTGTCATCCAGGAACATGTATTCCGAGCAGGGGTTGGAACCCCGGATCGGGCCATCTTCCGGGCAGGTGTGCCAGGCGTTGACGGTGTCATGGAACTGAATGCCGGGGTCGGCACAGGCCCAGGCGGCGTGGCCAACCTGATCCCACAGATCGCGCGCTTTGATCGTCTTGGCAGTCTTGCCATCGGTGCGGCGGATCAGCGCCCAATCGGCATCGTCCTTGACCGCTTTCAGGAAGGCATCCGTCACGCGGACCGAGTTGTTGGAATTCTGGCCCGACACGGTGATGTAGGCTTCCGAGTCCCAATCGGTGTCATAGGTCGGGAATTCGATCGAGGTGAAGCCCTGACGCGCATATTGCAGGATGCGGTTGGTATAGGTGTCGGGGATCATCGCCTTCTTGGCCGATTTGATCGCCGCCTTCAGCGCCGGGTTCTTGGCCGGATCCACCGAATCTTCCGCCGAGCCATCCCACTGGCGGATCGCGGTGAAGATCTCGTTCAGTTTCACTTCATGCGCCTTGGAGCCTGCCACCAGCGAGGCGACCTTCTGCTCTTCGATCACTTTCCAGTTGATGAACTGCTCGATATCGGGGTGATCCATGTCACAGATCACCATCTTGGCCGCGCGGCGCGTGGTGCCGCCCGATTTAATGGCGCCCGCCGCGCGGTCACCGATCTTGAGGAACCCCATCAGGCCGCTGGACTTGCCGCCGCCCGACAGTTTTTCGCCTTCGCCGCGCAGGGACGAGAAGTTGGTGCCGGTGCCGGAGCCGTATTTGAACAGGCGCGCTTCCCGCACCCACAGGTCCATAATCCCGCCATCGTTCACCAGATCATCGGAAACCGACTGGATGAAGCAGGCATGGGGCTGGGGGTGTTCATAGGCGCTGTCGGATTTCGTCAGCTTGCCGGTCTGGTAGTCTACATAGAAATGCCCCTGCGCCGGACCATCGACGCCGTAGGCCCAATGCAGACCTGTGTTGAACCACTGCGGGCTGTTCGGCGCGGCCATCTGGCGGGCCAGCATAAAGCGCATCTCATCAAAATAGGCGCGGGCGTCGGATTCGGTGCTGAAATAGCCACCCTTCCAGCCCCAATAGGCCCAGGCGCCGGCAAGACGGTCAAACACCTGCTTGGCCGAGGTTTCACCCGTGAAACGCTCACCTTCCGGCAGTTCGGACAAAGCGGCCTCGTCGGGGACAGAGCGCCACAGGAATTCCGGAACGCCCTTTTCCTTCACGCGCTTCAGACGGGCCGGGATGCCTGCCTTGCGGAAATACTTCTGGGCCAGAACGTCGGATGCGACTTGGCTCCAGCCTTCGGGAACCTCGACGGCATCATTGCGAAATACGACCGTGCCATCCGGGTTGCGGATTTCCGACGTCGTCTTGGCAAAGGCCATGGCCCCATAAGCGCCGGTCACTTCGGTCGTAAATTTGCGTTCGATTTTCATCTCTGCCCCGTCTCCAAATGCTGGCGGGGCCTGCGCCCCGTCCGATGTTGAACCTATGCGGTTGACAACGCTTCGCCTCCCCCTGCCCTATGGGCACAGGATCAGGGCAACACGGTGGTTGCCCGTTTCTGTGGGGTTGGAACCTAATTGTTGCTGACCACTAGATGTTGTGGCCTTCCCGCTCTCTTCGTCAAACTGTCGTAAAGTGATGGTGTGATCAACGGGAATTTTGGGGGGTCACTGGCGATTTTTCGCTTGACGATTTTCCTGCAACAGGGGCACCGCCAGCCCCCCGCCTGTGGGCAAAGCGGGGGAAAAGACCGGGACAACACAACCTGCAGCCCAAGATTATCACGCTGTTGTGCAGGTTTGGCGTGGGCTGTTCAACGCGTCTGTGAATGGCGCAATCACCCCTCGTGCGGCGGATGAGCCGATTCTGCGGGCTTTGGGGTGCGACGATTGATCAGCACAATCCCCACGCCCACCAACGCGGCTGCCCATAAAAGCGCCGGAGTCACCGACTCACCCAGGAACATCCAGCCCAAAAAAATGGCAAGGATCGGGGTCAGAAAGGAAAAGCTGGCCACCGTCGCCGCCGGATAGACCGACAACAGCCAGAGCCAGCCGATGAACCCCCCCGCCACAACGATAGACGACTGAAAGATCAGCCCCACTATATGTAGCGACGTGACATCGCGGATCAGCGGCCCGAAGAACGGGGACGCCAGAAGCAGGATTGGGGCAGAGACGAGCACCATCCAGAACAGTTGCATTTCGGGCCCGGCTGCACGCAGGCGCGAGGCACGGGCGACAATCGCGGTGCCTGCCCAACCCAACGCCCCACCCAGCGCCAGCAGATCGCCCGTAAGACTGCCCTCGGTATCCGCACTGCGCGACAGGATCGCCCAGGCCGTGCCCGCAAAGGCCAACGCCAGCCCCGCCAGCCGGGCCACAGTCAGCCTTTCCCCCGGCAGCAGGAAATGAGCCAGAAGCGCAAACCAGACTGGCATGGAGTAGAAGATGACCGAGGCCCGGCTGACCGCGGTCAGATCCAGCGCCAGAAACAGGCAGAGGAATTCGGCCGCAAAGACCGTGCCGATCAGCAGCCCCGGCCACAGATCCGCCCGCGACAGCTGCGGCGGGCGCCCCCGCCAGATCAGCCACAGCGCCACAAATCCCACCGCCAGCGCCGACCGTAGCCCCGCAAAGAACACCGGCTGCAACCCCGTATTCACCCATTTCACAAGGATCTGGTTGAACGCCAGCAGCAGCGTCACAGCCAGCAGGGCCGTGCCACCAAAGGCATCCAGCCTGTCTTTCCGGTTCATCGCGCCCTGCCCTTTTCCTTGCCTGCCAGCAGCCTGTGGGCGAGCAACGGGCGGAGTCAACTTGCTAAACTTTAGCACTGGCCCCCTTTGGCCGGATCACGTAAATCCCGGTAAAGGGAACGGGAACGAGGCATGAGATGGCGGATATCATCGCCCGTTGCGAGGCCAAGGGCCTGCGCATGACAGACCAGCGCCGGGTCGTGGCCCGTGTCATCGGCGAATCCGAAGATCACCCCGATGTCGAAGAGCTGTATGCCCGCGCCGCCAAGGTGGACCCCAAGATCTCTATCGCCACCGTGTATCGCACCGTGAAACTGTTCGAAGAGGCCGGCATCCTCGACAAGCTGGAATTCGGCGATGGCCGCGCCCGCTATGAAGATGCCGAACGTGACCACCACGACCATCTGATCGACGTGAACTCGGGCGATGTGATCGAATTCGTCGACCCCGATATCGAAGAACTGCAAGAGCGTATTGCCGCCCGGCTAGGGTACAAGCTTGTCGGCCACCGGCTGGAACTGCTGGGTATTCCCATCAAGAAATCCTGATCTTGGACCAGACCGCCGAACAGGCCCGGTCCAATCTGCGCGGCATTATCCTGATGCTTGCGTCCATGGCGCTGTTCGCGGTCGAGGACATGTTCCTGAAATGGGCGGCGGCAGACCTTCCCGTTGGAATGGTCATCTTTGTCGCCGGGGCCTTCGGCGCACCGGTCTTTGCCATTATGGCGCGGATGGGCGGGCAGCGGGTGCTGACGCGGGCCGCGCTGCACCCTTGGGTGATCCTGCGCAATCTGGGCGAGATGGCTGGAACCTACGCCTATATTCACGCGCTGGCCCTTGTGCCGCTATCGACCGTATCCGCGGTGCTGCAGGCCATGCCGCTTGCTGTGACGCTGGGCGCGGCGCTGTTCATGGGCGAAACCGTGGGTTGGCGCCGCTGGGCTGCCATCGCGGTGGGATTCGCCGGGGTGCTGGTGGTGATCCGCCCGGGGCTGGACGGTTTCCGCCCCGAGGCCACATGGGTTCTGGTCACCGTGGCGGCACTTGCCTTGCGCGATCTGGCCACGCGGGCGGTGCCAAAGGACTGCACCACCGCGCAAGTGTCCTGCTGGGGGCTGATGTCGGTGGCGCTGTTGGGTGCGGCGATGATGGTGCCGGGGGGCGCGGTAATCCCTGATTCCGGGCAAATCGGCGTGCTGTTCGGCGCGTTGGTCTTTGGGACGGCGGGCTATTGGGCCGTGGTCGCCGCCAGCCGTACGGGCGAAGTATCGGTCGTGTCGCCCTTTCGTTACGCGCGGCTGCTATTCGCCATTCTGATCGGGGCATTTGTCTTTGACGAAATCCCCGATGCGCTGACGCTGATCGGGGCCGTGCTGATCATCGGGTCGGGGCTCTATGCGCTTGCCTGCGAACGGGCGCGCAAACGCGCCCTTTCCTTGCAAGGCAGCAGCGTTTAAACCACGGCGCGAGAGCACCATCGTTACGCCAGGGAGGCAGTTACGCCCATGAGCACGATCATCGACATTCACGCCCGCGAGATTCTGGACAGCCGCGGCAACCCCACCGTCGAGGTGGACGTCCATCTGGAAAGCGGCGCCATGGGCCGCGCGGCAGTCCCCTCGGGCGCATCCACCGGCGCGCATGAGGCGGTCGAGCGGCGCGATGGCGACAAGAACCGCTACAAAGGCAAGGGCGTGCTGGAAGCCGTTGCCGCTGTAAACGGCGAGATTGCCGAAGAAATCGTCGGTTTCGACGCGCTGGAACAGGTCGGCATCGACCGCACGATGATCGAGATGGACGGCACGCCGAACAAATCCCGTCTCGGTGCAAACGCCATTCTGGGCGTGTCGCTGGCTGTCGCAAAGGCCGCGGCGGAACATACCGGCCAGCCGCTTTTCCGTTACGTCGGCGGCACTTCGGCGCGGGTCCTGCCAGTTCCCATGATGAACATCATCAATGGCGGCGAGCATGCCGACAACCCGATCGACATTCAGGAATTCATGATCATGCCGGTGGGCGCGGATGATATCCGCGATGCCGTGCGGATGGGGTCAGAGGTGTTCCACACCCTGAAGAAAGAACTTCAGAACGCCGGCCACAACACCGGCATCGGGGATGAAGGCGGCTTCGCACCCAACCTGAACTCTGCCCGTGATGCACTTGATTTCATTCTGAAATCCATCGAAAAGGCAGGCTACACCCCGGGTGAGGATATCTGTCTGGCGCTCGATTGCGCCGCCACCGAATACTTCAAGGGTGGCCGCTATGAGATGAAGGGTGAAGGCAAATCCCTGTCGATCGAAGAGAACGTGGCCTTCCTTGCAGGACTTGCCGCAGACTACCCGATCATCAGCATTGAAGACGGCTGTTCCGAGGATGACTGGGAAGGCTGGAAACTGCTGACCGATACGCTGGGATCAAAGATTCAGCTGGTCGGAGACGATCTGTTCGTCACCAACCCAAAGCGCCTTGCCGAAGGTATTTCAAGGGGTTGCGCGAACTCCATGCTGGTGAAGGTGAACCAGATCGGCACGCTGACCGAAACCTTGCAAGCGGTCGAAATGGCCCATCGCGCGCGCTATACCAACGTGATGTCGCACCGGTCGGGCGAGACGGAAGATTTCACCATTGCCGATCTGGCCGTGGCCACGAATTGCGGGCAGATCAAGACCGGGTCGCTGTCGCGGTCGGACCGACTGGCGAAATACAACCAGCTGATCCGCATCGAAGAGATGCTGGGTGAAACCGCCGAATTTGCAGGCCGGTCGATCCTGAAAGGCTGATTTGGCCGTGCAGCAGGCGGTGCAGCCACCTGTGCAGCAGAACGTGCATACCAGAGCCAGACAAACCAAGGCGCGCGGATGACCGCGCGCCTTATTGTCTAGGCAAAGAACCGCGCCGGGCGGAAGTCTTCCAGCGCGGCTTGCGGGCCATCCCCCATCACCTCGGCCGCCAGCAGGTTCGCCACTTGGGGCGCAAGCGTTGCACCGGAATGCATCACCGCCATCGACAGGCCTGGCAGGACCGGGCCGATGGCAGGCAGGCCATCCCCGGGCACCGGGCGGAGGGCAAAGGTGATCCGGTCGGGGCGGATATCAGCGCCGGGCAACAGCCCGCGCAAACGGGCCAGCGTTGCAGCCATGAGTGTGGCCGGGTCTGCGGTCGCCTCGGCACTGTCGGACTGATGCGCCGCGGCGGCGGGCGCGATCAGCCGCCCCGCCGCGTCTTGTCGGACCTCCTGCTCTGGCGTCGCAAGGATATGGCTCAAAAAACGCGGCAGCGGCTGGCTGCGAAAGATCGCGCCGGGGCGATGCAGCATCGGCAAGGTCAGGCCAAGCGTTTCCAACAGCGCAGGCGTGCCGGTGCCGGTGGCCAGAATCACATGATCGGCGAACAGCCTGTCTTGCCCAGAACGGATACCGATCACCCTGCCCTGCGCGGTGACCAACGCCTCGGCCCGCGTTCCGGTGATGACGGTGGCAGCACGGGCGGTGGCAGCAGCCAAAAGCGCCTCGGTCAGGGAGACAAGATCAACGGCATGTTCGGTCGGGAACAGCAGGGCGCGGTCGGGCGGTTCGGCCAAATGCGGTTCCAAAGCGGCGATCCCAGCCCGGTCAAGAAGGCGCAGCGGATAGCCCAACCGGGCAAGCGCGGCATGCTGACGGTCGAACCCTGCGCCGCTGTCTTCATACCAGATGCAGGATTGCGGCGTCGGGTCCAGACCTAGATCCCGCGCCAGCGCCTGATGCGCCTGCATCGCAGCATAGCGCAGGTGGAAATGCGGCTCTGACAGAAAGAAGCTGGCATTGACCCAGCCGAAACTGCGCCCTGAAGCACCACCCGCCGGAAGCCCCGCATCCAGGCAGGTGACGGCCGCACCAAGGCAGGCCAGCCGATGCGCCAGCGCAGCGCCCATGATGCCCGCGCCAAGGATCAGGATGTGGGGTTGCATGGCATCTCCTTTTGCCCATGGTGGCATTGACGCAAGCGCGAGGAAAGCATGGATCAGGCAGACCGCATCATTGCAGAGCTGGGCCTGCAACCCCATCCCGAAGGCGGCTGGTATCGCGAGACGTGGCAAGGCCCCGCGCAGGACGGCCGCGCTGTCGGGACGGCGATCTATTTCCTGCTGAAGGCCGGGGAACGGTCGCATTGGCACCGCGTCGATGCGGGCGAGGTCTGGCTTTGGCACGCGGGATCACCGTTGGACCTGCTGATGGCCGAGGCGGATGCCGGGCCGTTGGCCGTGCATCGGCTTGGCCCCGATATTCTGGCCGGGGAACGACCGCAGGCGGTGGTGCCCGCCGGATGGTGGCAGGCAGCCGAGGCGCGGGACGGCTGGGCGCTGGTCAGTTGCTGCGTCGCGCCGGGCTTCCGGTTTGCAGGTTTTGAACTGGCAGCGCCCGGATTCACCATCGCGGGGCGGTGAGGACGGGGAAGGCGAAGTTTGACACAAACTTCGCGCCGATTTCTGACGCAGAAATCGGGGGCGCAAGGCCGGGATGGATGCGCCCGGAATTTGCGTCAAATTCCGCCGCGATTTCTGCGTCAAAAATCGCTTTCCGTTATTGCTACGGGTACAATTCTGCATTGGTGCTTTGCGGTTGGCTTGGATAGCAGGGTCGCATGAGCGATCCTGTCCCCACCCAGCCCAAGAATGAGGACAGCCCCAAGGGCCTCGTCCTTGCCATCAGCGCCTATCTGCTGTGGGGGTTTCTGCCCATCTACATGAAGGCCCTGTCGGATGTTCCGGTGCTGGAGGTGCTGGCCCATCGCGTGATCTGGTCGGTGCCTGTCGCCGGGGCAATCCTGATCTGGCTGGGGCGCACATCGGACCTGCGCGCCGCCCTGCGCAGCCCCCGGATGATCGGGATGGCCGCGCTGACAGCGGCGCTGATTTCCGTGAACTGGGCGATCTATGTCTGGTCGATCCAATCCGGTCAGGCGCTGGAGGCGGCGCTGGGATATTACATCAACCCGCTGTTTTCGGTGTTCCTCGGCGCGGTTCTTCTGAAGGAACGGCTCAGCCGCCCGCAATGGGCTGCGATTGCGCTGGCCGCGCTGGCGGTGCTGGTGCTGACTTATGAAGCGGGCCGCGTGCCCTTTGTAGCGCTGGGGCTGACTGTGTCCTGGGGCATCTATGCCTATCTGAAAAAGCGCCTCCCGCTAGGGCCGAACCAAGGGTTTATGCTGGAAGTGCTGATCCTGTCACCGCTGGCGATTGGCTGGGTGATCTGGATTGCTGCGCGGGGTGAGATGGTCTTTCTGACCGATGCCAAGGTTACGGTTCTGCTGCTGCTGGCCGGGGTGGTGACGGCAGTTCCCCTGATGCTTTATGCCAACGGGGCGAAACTGCTGCGGCTGTCGACCATCGGCATCCTGCAATACATTGCGCCGACGATGATCTTCCTGACGGCGGTCTTCGTGTTCGGCGAACCCTTCGGCACAGCGCGGGCGATTGCCTTCCCGATGATATGGGCGGCGTTGCTGATCTATACCGGATCGATGCTGCGGCGAAAGCAGGCCTAATCCGGCCGGCTGATCTGCCCGCCGCCCACCAATGCGCCCACGCCCGTGGTGGCCGGCCCAGAGGTCGCCATGCCGCGTGCCACGCGCACGGCAAGAAAGGCGAAGGCCTGCGCCTCCAGCATGTCGCCATCCAGCCCCGCCGCCTCGACCGGTTCGACCTCGGCGCGCAGGCGGGCGGCCAGTTCGGCCATCATCCGCGCATTGTGCCGCCCGCCCCCAGTGACAAGCACCCGGGTCACCGGCACGGGGAAATGCTCTGCCCCGCGCGCCACAGCGGCGGCAGCCGCGGCGGTCAGGGTAGCAGCGGCATCGGCAAGGGGCAGGTTGCCCATATCAAGGCTGCTGTGAAAATCGTTCCGGTCCAATGATTTGGGCGGCATCTTGTGGAACCACGGATGGGCGAGGAAAGCCTCTAGCCGTGCCTCATCCACCCGGCCCGCCTGCGCCGTTTCCCCCTGCGGATCCATCGGCTGGCCTGTCCGGGCCTGCATCAGATCGTTCAGCGGCGCATTGGCGGGGCCTGTGTCAAAAGCCAAAAGCGCGCCATGGCTTTCCGGTGCGCTTTGGCGTGGGTCGATCCAGGTGATGTTGCCCACACCGCCCAGGTTGAGGATGGCCAGCGGCTGATCCGCCCCGATATGGCGCGCGCAGGCAAAGTGGAAGAATGGCACCAGCGGTGCCCCCTGCCCGCCAAGCGCCACGTCGGCAGACCGGAAATCCCACACCACCGGCAGGCCCAGCACCCGCGCCAGCAGTGCCCCATCGCCCGCCTGATGCGTGCCGCGCCCTCGCGGATCATGTGCCAGCGTCTGGCCGTGGAAACCCACGACATCAACGCCGGAAAACCGCGAAAGCAACTCGGCATGGGCAGATTCGACGACCTCGGCCGCCGCGGCCACGCCCTCATCGCCGGGCCAGCGGCCAAGGGCGGCGCGGATGGTGGCCTGTTCGGTGGCGGTGTAGGGGCGAAAGGCGGTTGGGCCAAACTCCAGAATGCGTTCGCCATCCGTCAGCAGCATGGCCGCATCGACACCGTCCAGCGACGTGCCCGACATCGCCCCCAGGGCCCAGATCGCGCCGCCGCTTCGCATCTTCCCCTTGGCCCCCGCCCCGGCTATACCCCACGCGCATCATAAAGCACGGGTGACCCATGACCTACCATCCGAAATCTGAATTCATGCGCGTGATGATCGAGCGCGGCTATCTGGCCGACTGCACCGATTATCAGGCGCTGGATGAGGCTTTGATCGCGGGGGTCGTGCCTGCCTATATCGGCTATGACGCGACGGCAGCCAGCCTGCATGTGGGCCACCTGCTCAACATCATGATGCTGCGCTGGCTGCAAAAGACCGGGCACAAGCCGATCACCCTGATGGGGGGCGGCACCACCAAGGTGGGCGATCCGTCCTTTCGGGCCGAAGAACGCCCGCTGCTGACGCCTGCGCAGATCGACAGCAATATCAGCGGCATGCAAAAGGTGTTCGCCCGCTACCTCGCCTATGGCGAGGGGGCGACCGATGCGATCATGCTGAACAATGCGGAATGGCTGGACAGCCTGAACTACCTCGATTTCCTGCGCGATATCGGGCGGCATTTTTCCGTCAACCGGATGCTGTCTTTTGAAAGCGTCAAGTCTCGGCTGGACCGGGAGCAATCCCTTTCCTTCCTCGAATTCAACTACATGATCCTGCAAGCCTATGATTTCCTTGAACTGCACCGCCGCTATGGCTGCCGTTTGCAGATGGGCGGCAGCGATCAGTGGGGCAATATCATCAACGGGATCGACCTGACCCGCCGCGTGCTGGAGGCCGAGATTTTCGGCCTGACATCCCCGCTGCTGACCACCAGCGACGGGCGCAAGATGGGCAAATCGCAGGGTGGCGCGGTCTGGCTGGATGGCGGGATGCTGTCGCCCTATGAATTCTGGCAATTCTGGCGCAACACGACCGATGCCGATGTTGGCCGGTTCCTGAAGCTTTATACCGAGCTTCCGGTCGCGGAATGTGATCGGCTGGGCGCGCTGGCCGGGTCTGAGATCAACGCGGCCAAGATCATCCTTGCCAATGCGGTCACCACCCTGCTGCACGGGGCCGAAGCGGCTGCGGCGGCCGAGGCGACGGCGCGTGAGGTGTTTGAAAAAGGCGGCATCGGGGATGACCTGCCCACCATCACCCTCGCCCCCGAAGAAGTGGCCGATGGCGTGGGGATCGTGCAACTGTTCGTGCGCGCCGGGCTTTCGGCTTCGGGCAAGGATGCCAAGCGGCTGATTGCTGAAGGTGGGGCCAAGGTGAATGATGAAATCATCACCGATGTGGCCCTGCGCCTTGGAGCGGGCGATCTGGTGGAACCGCTGAAGCTGACCGCCGGGAAGAAGCGCCACGCGCTGGTAACGCTGGGCTGAAGGGCGGGCGGCGTCAGCCGCCCCCCCGACCAATTTACACCCTGCCTTGTGTCCCCCGCGTGCTAGCCTCCCTGTCAGGGAGGACCACGCCATGACCATTCACCAAAGCCCGCTGCCCGATGTGGCGCTGCGCGACATCTCGATCACAGACCGCGTGCTGATGGGGCTGCAAGCCGATCCGGGGCGGGTGGTCGCCGTGGATGGGCCCAGCGGGGCCACCATGACCGGCGCGCGAATGGAGGCGGCGATCCGCGAATTGGCGGGCGGGTTGCAGGGCCTTGGCATCAGGCCGGGATCGGTGGTGGCGGTGCTGGCCCCGAACTGCCCGGATTATGCGGTGGTCTTTCACGCCGTGGCGCTGGCCGGGGGCACGGTCACCCCGATCAACCCCACCTATACCGCGCCCGAAGTGGCCCATCAGCTGCGCGATGCAGGTGCGGTGCTGCTGGTGACCGTGCCTGCCATGGTGCAGGTCGCACAGGCGGCGGCAGAGGGGACAAAGATATCCGAGGTGCTGGTGATCGGCACAGCCGACGGCCTGCGCGGGATCGACACGCTGCGCGGGCCTGCGATGGCGGCGCAGGTGGCGGTTGATCTGGATACCTTTCCGGTCGTGCTGCCCTATTCATCCGGCACCACGGGCCTGCCCAAGGGCGTGGTCCTAAGCCACCGCAATCTGGTGGTGAATGTCGATCAGGTGCAGGCGATGCTGGACATTCGCGCAGGCGACAGCACGGTGGCCTTTTTGCCGTTCTTCCACATCTACGGGCTGAACGTGCTGATGAACCCCTTCCTTGCGGCGGGCGCGCGGATCGTCACCATGCCGCGTTTCGATCTTGAGGCGTTTCTGACGCATATCCAGACCCACCGCCCACGCCACATCCTTGTGGCCCCGCCGGTGGCGATTGCGCTGGCCAAGCACCCGATGGTGGACAAGTTCGATCTGTCATCGATCGAGACGTTGATCTCTGCCGCTGCCCCCCTTGGCGTGGAAACCGCCGAGGCGGTGGGCCGCAGGTTGGGCTGCCGTGCGGTGCAAGGCTATGGGATGACAGAGCTGAGCCCGATGTCGCATTGCGTGCCACCGGGCAAGCTGCGCCCCGGATCGGTGGGGGTGGCGACGCCGAATACCGAATGGAAGATTGCTGATCCGGACACCGGTGCCGCCCTGCCCGTGGGCGATGAGGGCGAGGTCTGGGTGCGCGGGCCGCAGGTGATGCTGGGCTATCTGGGCAACCCCGAGGCAACTGCGCGCAGCCTGACGGCGGATGGCTGGCTGCGGACAGGTGATCTGGGGGTGGCGGATGCGGAAGGATATCTCTTCATCCGCGACCGGCTGAAGGAGCTGATCAAGGTCAAAGGCTTTCAGGTCGCCCCGGCCGAGGTGGAGGCGGAATTGCTGGCCCATCCGGATGTGGCCGACGCTGCCGTAATCGGCGTGGCCGATGATGAGGCGGGCGAGGTGCCGGTGGCCTTTGTGGTGCCCGCGCCGGGTGTGGCCTTTGACGAAGGCGCGGTGCTGACCCATCTGCGCGGGCGGCTGGCCAGCTATAAGGTGCCCCGCGTGGTGCATCTGGTGGAAGTGGTTCCCAAGTCCGCCTCGGGCAAGATCCTGCGCCGTGTTTTGCGCGACCGGTTGGCAGAATAGCAAAAGGGGGCCGCAAGGCCCCCTTTCGACAGATTCGGTCCAAAGCCTTATTCGGCGACGGTGACTTTTGCCATGTAATCGGGCGCATCCACCGCGCCATTGGCGGCCTGATCGCCCTTCTTGATGGCGTCGACCACCTCCATCCCCGAAATCACCCGGCCCACCACGGTATATTGCCCGTCCAGATGCGGGGCCGGGGCGAACATGATGAAGAACTGGCTGTTGGCAGAGTTCGGGTCCATCGACCGCGCCATGCCAACCACACCACGATCAAAGGTCATCGACGAAAACTCGGCCGCCAGATCGGGCTTGGCCGATCCGCCCATGCCCGCGCCGGACAGATCGCCGCCGGTCTTGCCGAATTCGACATCCCCGGTCTGCGCCATGAAACCGTCGATGACGCGGTGGAACACCACGCCGTCATAGGCGCCTTCCTGTGCCAGCGCGGTGATCTGCGCCACGTGGTTCGGGGCCACGTCCGCCGCCATGTCGATCACGATGGAGCCTGTGGTGGACCCTGCCACCTCGATCACCAGATTCGGGCCGGGACCATCGGTCACGTCCTGCGCCACGGCGGATTGGCTCAGCGCGAAACCGCCAAGCGCGGCAAGGCCAAGGGCGAAAAGCCCCCCTGCGATGAACCGATCACGCGACATCGGCAGCCACCCGAACGGTGATCATGCGGTCCGGGCTGGCCGGCGGCTCACCCCGGGTGATCTTGTCGACATGTTCCATCCCCGAAATCACCCGGCCGTAAACGGTGTATTGCCCGTTCAGGAAATGGTTGTCGGAAAAGTTGATGAAGAACTGGCTGTTGGCCGAATTCGGGTTCTGCGACCGGGCCGCGCCAAGCGTGCCGCGATCATGCGGCAGCTTGCTGAATTCGGCAGGCAGGTCCGGGTGGGCCGATCCGCCCGTTCCGGCACGGCGCAGATTGAAGTTGTTTTCCATGTTGCCGTTTTCAACATCACCCGTCTGGGCCATGAAGCCGTCGATCACACGGTGGAAGGCAACATTGTCATAGGCCTTTTCACGGGCCAGCGTCTTCATCCGCTCTGCGTGTTTGGGCGCAACGTCTGCAAGCAGTTCGATGACCACTTCGCCATCCTTCAGCGTCAGGATGATGGTGTTTTCTGGATCTTTGATATCGGCCATGGGGGGAATCCTCTGGTTTCTTTGCGCGGGAACCTAATGGTGCGGGGCGGCCATGGAAAGGGTCAAAGGCTGCGACATGGGCAACAGGCATGGTTGACGGGGCGCGCGAACGGGCGGAAACAGGGGCAAATCCTGTGATGGAGGCGAGCTTGGGCTGGAAAACCTTGGACGACGTGGCACTGGCGGGCAAAACCGTGCTGGTGCGGGTGGATATCAACGTGCCGATGGAGGCGGGTCGGGTGACCGATGCCACCCGCATCGAAAAGATCGTCCCCACGGTCGAGGATATCATCGCCCGGGGCGGCAAGGTTGTGCTGCTTGCGCATTTCGACCGACCCAAGGGC
The DNA here is from genome assembly GCA_022843025.1 of Paracoccaceae bacterium. Lineage (GTDB taxonomy): Bacteria > Pseudomonadota > Alphaproteobacteria > Rhodobacterales > Rhodobacteraceae > Paragemmobacter. The sequence continues at coordinate 150,589 of JALHOL010000007.1, forward strand.
AAGATCGTCCCGGAAATGAGCCTGTCGCATGTTTTCCCCGCATTGGAGGCGGCGCTGGGGCGCAAGGTCGTGTTCGGGGCGGATTGCGTGGGCGATGTGGCCGCAGCGGCCATCGCGGCGGCGGCAGCGGGGGATGTGGTTCTGCTGGAAAACACCCGATTCCATCCGGGTGAGGAAAAGAATGACCCTGCCCTAGCGCAAGGCATGGCAGCGCTGGGCGATGTCTTCGTCAATGATGCCTTTTCCGCCGCGCACCGCGCCCACGCCTCGACCGCCGCTCTGGCACATCTGTTGCCCGCAGCGGCAGGCCGGTTGATGGAGGCCGAGCTGCGCGCGCTTGAGGCGGCCTTGGGCAACCCCGTGCGCCCGGTCGTGGCCGTGGTCGGCGGGGCCAAGGTTTCCACCAAGCTGGACCTGTTGGGAAATCTGGTGACCAAGGTCGATCATCTGGTGATCGGCGGCGGTATGGCCAACACCTTCCTTGTCGCGCAGGGCGTGGAAGTGGGCAAATCGCTGGCCGAACGCGACATGGCCGATACGGCGCGCGAGATTTTGGCCAAGGCACAGGCAGCGGGCTGCACCATCCACCTGCCCGTCGATATCGTTGTGGCGCGCGAATTCAAGGCGGGCGCGGCCAATGAAACCCTGCCCGTGGCGCAATGCCCGGCGGATGCGATGATTCTGGATGCAGGCCCGGCCACGGTGGCCGCACTAGTGAAGGTGTTCGAGGCGTCGAAAACCCTGATCTGGAACGGCCCCCTTGGCGCCTTTGAGATCAAACCCTTTGATGCCGCCACCAACGCCGCTGCACAGGCGGCGGCACGGCTGACCAAAGCAGGCGCGCTGGTGTCGGTCGCGGGCGGCGGCGATACCGTGGCTGCCCTGAACGCGGCCGATGCGGCCGATGATTTCACCTTTATCTCCACCGCAGGCGGGGCCTTCCTGGAATGGATGGAAGGCAAGGAATTGCCCGGCGTGGCCGCGTTGATGGTCTGAAATTCCGGGCATCTGAAAAAGGTGCCCGAAAATCCTTTTCCGTTGGCGCTAACTGCATTGCCGGGCGTGTTTGCCGTGGGATATGTCCGCATCAGGCACGTTCCACGGGGAGAGCAGACATGACCACCGCCGCGATGACCGCAAAGATGCGTGAGGGCCGGGGATTCATCGCCGCCCTCGACCAGTCCGGCGGATCAACCCCCAAAGCGCTGCGCCAATATGGCATCGCCGAGGGCGCATGGTCCGATGAGGCGGGAATGTTCGACCTGATGCATGCGATGCGCGCCCGCATCATCACCTCGCCCGCCTTTACCGGCGAAAAGGTGATCGGGGCCATCCTATTCGAACAGACGATGGATCGCACTGTCGAGGGCATCCCGACCGCCCAATTCCTGTGGGAAAAGCGCGGCGTCGTTCCCTTTCTGAAGATCGACAAAGGGCTGGAGGCCGAGGCCGACGGCGTTCAGTTGATGAAACCGATTGCGGGGCTGGAGTCGCTGCTGGCACGGGCTGTTGCCGCCGGTGTGTTCGGCACCAAAGAACGCTCTGTCATCAATGCCGCAAATGCCAAGGGCATCAAGGCGGCAGTGGCGCAGCAATTCGCGCTTGGCCAACAGGTGATCGCGGCAGGCCTGATGCCGATCCTTGAACCGGAAGTGACCATCTCGATCCCCGACAAGGCGGATGCCGAGGCGTTGCTGCGCGATGCCATTCTCGCGGAACTGGACGCGCTGCCCGATACCCAACAGGTCATGCTGAAACTGAGCCTGCCGACAGTGGACAATTTCTATCTACCGCTGGTCGACCATCCGCGTGTGCTGCGGGTGGTGGCCCTGTCCGGCGGTCATGCGCGGGACGCAGCCAATGCCATCCTTGCCCGCAACCGGGGCGTCATCGCCAGTTTCAGCCGCGCGCTGACCGAAGGGCTAAGTGCGCAGCAATCCGACGCAGAGTTCAACGCAATGCTGGGCAAGGCGGTCGAGGGGATCTGGGCCGCATCCATCGCGGGGTAACGCTGCGGTTTGTTCCGGCGCCTGCGGGTCTGTGGCACGGATGCCCCATTTGCCCGCAGGTTCCGGGCAAGATGCCCCCTGCCCCTTGGACTGGGACCGGGATTGTGATTCAGTCTAGACAACGCGCCCCCGTCAGAGGGGCGAAAGATGGCGAGAGCAGATGAACCAGACCTCCACCCGCCCGTCCCTTGGGGCCATGGCCTATTTCCTTCTGGCCTTCACGCTGGGCAGTTATTTCACCTTTGCCGCCGTGCAGGGCGATTACGGCGTTTTCCGTCAGGTAGAGATCGCGGCCGAAGCCGAAGGGTTGAAGATCGAACGCGACAGGCTGGCCCTTGAACTGGCCGAAATGCAGAATCGCACGATGCGCCTGTCGGATGAGTTTCTGGATATTGACCTGCTGGACGAACAGGCCCGCGAAGTGCTGGGCTATGTCCGCGCCGATGAGATCGTGATTCACTAGCGCCTCGTCCCTGGCCTCCCCCGGCCCCCCTTTCTAAACACCTCACCGCACAGCGGCAAAACGCTGCTTGGCGCCTGCCTGCGAGCCTTTCCTCTGCTGCATGGCAGCCATGCGCCGGCCCGTGACGCGGGCCGGTTTTTTGCTTTGACCCAATAAACCCCGATGAAGTATAGGTCGTTTAACGTTGAACTACTTTATGGACAGCCGAGGGGAGGATACCGCCGATGGCCACGAAGAAAGCAGCCGACCGACCGAACGTGTCGAAGGAAGACCTGCTGAAATACTACCGCGAGATGCTGCTGATCCGGCGGTTCGAGGAAAAGGCGGGCCAGCTTTATGGCATGGGCCTGATCGGCGGGTTCTGCCACCTGTATATCGGGCAAGAAGCGGTGGTCGTCGGTCTGGAAGCGGCGGCCAAGGAAGGCGACAAGCGCATCACCAGCTATCGCGACCATGGTCACATGCTGGCCTGCGGGATGGACCCCAAGGGTGTGATGGCCGAACTGACCGGGCGCATCGGGGGCTATTCCAAGGGCAAGGGTGGCTCCATGCACATGTTCTCCAAGGAAAAGCATTTCTACGGCGGCCATGGCATCGTCGGCGCGCAGGTGCCGCTGGGTGCGGGTCTTGCCTTCGCCGACAAATATCTGGGCAATGACAACGTCACCTTCACCTATTTCGGAGACGGCGCCGCGAACCAGGGGCAGGTCTATGAGACCTACAACATGGCCGAGCTGTGGAACCTGCCGGTGATCTTTGTCATCGAAAACAACCAGTACGCCATGGGCATGAGCGTGAAACGCTCGACCAAGTCGACCACCTTCTTCGGGCGCGGTATCGCCTATGGCATCCCCGGCGAACAGGTAGACGGCATGGATGTGCTGGCGGTCAAGGCGGCGGGCGAAAAGGCCGTGGCGCACTGCCGCGCCGGCAACGGCCCCTACATTCTGGAAATGATGACCTACCGCTATCGCGGCCATTCCATGTCTGACCCGGCGAAGTATCGCACCCGCGAGGAAGTGGAAAAGATGCGCAGCGAAAAAGACGCCATCGAACATGTCCGCGACCTGCTGTTGCAGGGCGGCCTTGCATCGGATGACGATCTCAAGGCCATCGACAAAGAGATCAAGGCGACGGTCAACGAAAGTGCCGAATTCGCCAAGGAAAGCCCGGAGCCGCCGCTGGACGAGCTCTGGACCGATATCTACGCGTAAGGGGGGAAAGACAGATGGCAACGCAAGTTCTGATGCCCGCGCTTTCTCCGACGATGGAGGAAGGCACGCTGGCCAAATGGCTGGTGAAAGAGGGTGACACGGTCAAATCCGGCCAGATCATCGCCGAGATCGAAACCGACAAGGCGACGATGGAGTTCGAGGCTGTTGATGAAGGCATCATCGGCAAACTTCTCGTGGCTGAGGGCACGGCGGCGGTGAAGGTGAACACCCCCATCGCCGTGCTGGTGGAAGAAGGCGAATCCGCCGACGCAGCCCCTGCCCCGGTTGCCGCCAAGGCCGCCCCCGTGGCAGCCGCCGCCGCAGCCCCGGTGGCCGCGCAGGCCGCAGCCCCCGCCCCCGTGGCTGCCGCTGGTTGGCCCCATTCCGACCTGCCCGAAGGCGTGCCCACCAAGACCATGACCGTGCGGGAAGCCTTGCGCGAGGCGATGGCCGAAGAAATGCGCGCCGATCCGACCGTATTCCTGATGGGGGAAGAGGTTGGCGAATATCAGGGTGCTTACAAGATCTCGCAAGGGTTGCTGGATGAGTTCGGTGCAAAGCGCGTGGTGGATACGCCCATCACCGAACATGGCTTTGCCGGTATTGCCGTCGGCGCAAGCTGGGGCGGGCTGAAGCCCATCGTCGAATTCATGACCTTCAACTTCGCCATGCAGGCGATTGACCACATCATCAACTCGGCGGCCAAGACGCTTTATATGTCGGGTGGCCAGATGGGCAGCCCGATGGTTTTCCGTGGGCCGAACGGCGCGGCCGCGCGTGTGGGTGCACAACACAGCCAGGATTACGCGGCATGGTATTCCGCCATCCCCGGCATCCGCGTCTGCATGCCCTATTCGGCAGCCGATGCGAAAGGCCTGCTGAAATCCGCGATCCGCGATCCGAACCCGGTGATCTTCCTGGAAAATGAAATCCTTTACGGTCGGTCTTTCGAAGTTCCGGCCGAGGGCGATTTCACAATCCCCTTCGGCAAGGCATCGATCCTGCGGTCGGGCACGGATGTCACCATCGTCTCTTTCGGCATCGGGCTGACCTATTCGCTGCAAGCCGCCGAAGAACTGGCGAAAGAGGGCATCAGCGCCGAGGTGATCAACCTCCGCACCCTGCGCCCCATCGACTATGACACGGTGCTGGCTTCGGTGATGAAGACCAACCGCTGCGTGACGGTCGAGGAAGGCTTCCCCGTTGGCTCCATCGGCAACCATATCGGGGCTACGATCATGCAGCGCGCCTTTGATCATCTGGATGCCCCGGTGATCAACTGCACGGGCAAGGATGTGCCGATGCCCTATGCGGCCAACCTTGAAAAACACGCCCTGACGACCACCGCCGAGGTGATCGCCGCCGTCAAATCTGTCTGCTACCGGTAAGGAGGGGAAAATGGCTGTTCAAATCCTGATGCCCGCCCTCTCCCCCACGATGGAAGAAGGCACGTTGGCGAAATGGCTTGTGAAAGAGGGCGACGCCGTCAAATCCGGCCAGATCATCGCCGAGATTGAAACCGACAAGGCCACGATGGAATTCGAGGCCGTCGATGAAGGCGTGATGGGCAAGATCCTGATCGCCGAAGGCACAGCAGGGGTAAAGGTCAACACCCCCATCGCCGTGCTGGTGGAAGATGGCGAATCCGCCGATGCTGCCCCGGCCCCGGCCAAAGCCGCCGCCCCCGCCGCCCCGGCCCCGGTTGCGGCCACGCCAGCCCCGGTTGCCGCAGCACCCGCTGCCGCACCCAAAGCCGCAGGCGCGCGCGTCTTCGCCTCACCCCTCGCCCGTCGCATCGCGGCGGACAAGGGCATTGACCTGACGCAGGTGCAGGGCTCCGGCCCGCATGGCCGTATCGTCAAGGCCGATGTCGAAGGGGCAAAACCCGTCGCCGCCGCCCCGGTTGCCGCCGCAGCCGCTCCTGCGGCCCCGGCTCCGGCAGCCCCGGCCACCGGCGGCACCATGCCCGCCGGCCCGTCGACCGAAACCGTCCTGAAAATGTATCAGGGCCGCGCATTCACCGAAGTCGCCCTCGACGGCATGCGCCGCACCATCGCGGCCCGCCTGACCGAAGCCAAACAGACCATCCCGCATTTCTACCTGCGGCGTGACGTGCGGCTGGATAACCTGATGGCCTTCCGCGAACAGTTGAACAAACAGCTGGAAGCGCGCGGCGTGAAGCTTTCGGTCAACGACTTCATCATTAAGGCCTCTGCCTTGGCGCTTCAGGCCGTGCCGGATGCCAACGCCGTCTGGGCAGGTGATCGCATCCTGAAGCTGAAACCGTCCGATGTCGCCGTCGCCGTCGCCATCGAAGGCGGCCTCTTCACCCCGGTCCTCAAGGATGCCGACCAAAAGTCGCTTTCTGCGCTGTCGGCTGAGATGAAGGATCTGGCCACTCGCGCGAAAACCAAGAAGCTCGCCCCGCATGAATATCAGGGAGGCAGCTTTGCCATCTCCAACCTCGGGATGATGGGGATCGAAAATTTCGATGCTGTCATCAACCCGCCGCACGGCGCGATCCTTGCCGTGGGCGCGGGCATCAAGAAGCCGGTGGTGATGAAGGATGGCAGCATCGGCGTGGCCACGGTCATGTCCATGACCCTGTCCGTCGATCACCGCGTCATCGACGGGGCACTAGGTGCCCAACTGATGCAGGCCATCGTGGACAATCTGGAAAACCCGATGGCGATGCTGGCCTGACCGAACGACACAAACAAAAAAGCCCCCGAAAGCAAAGGCTTCCGGGGGCTTTTTAACCTCTTATCTCAATCGCAGTCGACGCAACCCGTCAACTTGTGGTCCATCGAAACGGCCGGTTGCGAACATCCCGCCTCGCCCACGATCTTGGCCGGCACGCCTGCCACCGTCTTCATCGGCGGAATGTCATGCAGCACCACAGACCCGGCCGCGATCCGCGAGCAGTTTCCGATGGTGATGTTCCCCAGAACCTTCGCCCCTGCCCCGATCAGCACGCCATTGCCGATCTTGGGATGACGGTCGCCATCCTCTTTCCCCGTCCCGCCCAGCGTTACGGAATGCAGCATGGAAACATTGTCCCCCACCACCGCCGTCTCGCCGATCACGATGGAATGGGCATGGTCAATCATCAGCCCCTTGCCCACCTTGGCCGCCGGGTGAATATCCACGCCAAACACCTCGGACACCCGCATCTGCACGAAATAGGCAAGATCCTTGCGCCCTTGTCCCCACAGCCAATGACCGATGCGATAGGCCTGCACCGCCTGATAGCCCTTGAAGAACAGAATCGGCTGGATGAACCGATGGCAGGCCGGATCGCGGTCATAGACCGCCATCAGATCGGCCCGTGCCGCCGCCCCCAGTTCTGGGTCGCTGTCATAGGCCTGATCCGCGATCTCCCGCAGGATCTGCTCGCTCATCTCGCCGCTCGCCAGCTTCAGCGAAAACCGATAGGCCAGCGCGCGTTCCATGCTGGAATGGTGCAGCAGGCTGGAATGGATCAGCCCGCCCAAAAGCGGCTCGGCCCGGATCGCCTCTTGCGCCTCGGTGCAAACACGGTCCCAGACCGGATCAACAGCTGTCACTTTCGGTTTGATCTCGGCCATACTGCGCCCTCCATCCAGAACCTTTCTTCTACCATATAGCCGCGGAGGAGGACAGACCAACCATCGTCTTACCTTCCAGAAGAAGACAGCCTCACAAGCCGCCGCCAGCGCCAGCAGTGAAGCCGGGCCGAACGCCACCCCCAGCCGCCCCGCATCCGGCCCCAACCGCGACATGAGGCTGCCATTGCCCCAAAGCGGATGCAGCCGCCCGAAGCGGCGCATGTACCGATGCGCGGCATGGGCCTCAGCCACCCGCGCGCCCGCATCCGCCCCCGGATCGCTCGTCAGATAAGCCGCCAGCGCAAGCAGATCGCCCAGCAACACCCGCCGCATCAGGCCAACGTCACCGCGCGGAACGGCCCCGCCCCGAACCGGGCCGAAAGCTGCGCCACCTCCACGGTCACCGGCGCAGGCCCATCCACCGCGCGCAGCTCCGCCGTATAGGTCCAGTCGGGCACAGCCACCTCCACCTCGCGCAGCACCTCTGGCCCCCGACGCACGCGCAGAAGATAGGCCTCCCGCTCCTCGCCCAGCGGCACCTCGGTCGACACCCAGCTATCCCCGTCAATCCGCGTGCGCCGCACCCAATGCAGCCGTGTCCCCGCCGCTGCCCGGTCAGCCCGCAGATGCGCCACCGCATAGGGGCGCAGTCCGATCCCATCAAAGGCCAACCGGCGCTCTACCACATCGGGATCGTCAAACCCGCGATCCGCCGCACCAATACGCCATGTCCGCTCCAGCCCCCGCGCACCGGGTGACAGGTCAATCTGCGCCACTGCCGCCGTCATCAGAACCACCTGGCTCCCCGCAGGCCAGAAGGTCGGCATCGCCGCCTCCGTCCCGCATTGCCCGCGCAACCGCTGCGACAACTCCCACGTATCCGCGCCCACAAGGGTGGCCCCCGCAAACTGGAACAACTCCCAGCCATCCGCACTGCCATCCCCGATGGCCGCCAGATTGGTCCCGTTCAGCACTGCCCCTTCCGCCGCCGCCGCCACGTTGCCGCTCGCGAACCGCACCCGCAGCGCAGCCCCGCGATCCCACAGCCCCGGCCGCGCCGCCGCCATAGCGTTCTCCGTCTCGCCGATGATCGCCGCTTGCATCGTGACGCCATTCAGCGCAAAGCCATCCGCCCCATCCGCCCCCCACAGCGCCACCCGCCCCGGCCAGGGGCGCGCCGTCACGGCCAGATGCGGCGCATGGGGCACTTCCTGCCCCGTGATCAGCGGCAGGTCGAGGAACAGCGGATAAACCGGAACCGCAGGCAGAAAGGCCGCGATCCCGCCGCGCTCACCGCGGTCCGGCCCCGGCAGATACACCCCCGGCTCGACCCGCGACGCCTCAACAGACAGCGCCCCCGCCTGTTCCATCCGGTCAATGCGCCAACGCCGCCCCGCCAGCCGCACCACATCCCCCACCGCAATGCCCATCGCCGAAGGCGGCAGCGCAAACCGCGCCACATCGCGCCCAACCCGCGCCTCCGACAGCCACCGCTCCGCCATCCGCCGCGCCTCTTCCGGCAACAGCGCCAGCGGCACCTCCTGATCCAGCGCAGCCGCCCCTTCATGGTCGGCGCGCAGCACATCCGCCACCAGCCGCCGATACTCGCCCTCGGCATCCAGATAAGCCACGCGCAACCGCCCCGCTGCCTCGGCTTCGGCTGCGCGCTGCACGGTCAGCGCCGCATCATCGCCATCCATGGCAAGTCGGTCGACCGAAACCTCCGCGACAACCCGCGCGTCGCGGCGGCGAAAGGCCAGCCGCCCCTCGCGCTCCGTCGCATCAAACCCGCAGGCCAGCATCAAAGGCTGAATCGCAGCCCGCCCGGTCGTCAGACTGTCCAGCGCAAAGCCGCGCACCATGCCCTGCACCCCGTCCAGATCCGGCAAATCCAACCCTGCGCGCCCCACGATTTCCGCCAGCACAGCCTCCACCGGCTGCGCCGTCGCCCGCCCGTTCAACCAATGCCCCCGCGCATGGTTCGGCCCATCGGCCCAAACCTCCTCCCGGAGCGGAAAGGCCGGATAAGGCCGCGCGTCCCAAGCCCAGGCATAGGCATTGCCCATATCCACCATCGGCCCGCCATAGACCGGCGATACCGGATTGGCCTCCGCTTGCCCCCAATGCGCGGCCATCGCCCGGAAATACTGCATCTGGATCAGGTCATCGCGCATCCCCGCCGAGGCACGGGGCAATGCCCCCTCCGAGGATGCCGCATCATAGAACAGGTTCGGCTGATTGGTCCCCTTGTCCACCGCCGGGCAGCCATATTCGGTGAACCAGATCGGCTTCCCAGCAGGCTCCCAAACCGTGGGCAGCGCCTGCCGCTCACCTCCGATCCGCTCATGGTGCGGCTGTCCCCACCAGTTGCGGATATCCTTCACCCGCCAGATCCACGGCTCCCCCTCGCCATCGGTGATGGGCTCGCGCCGCTGCGCCACCACACCCTCAGGCGAGGCATAATACCAGTCAAACCCCTCGCCCCCGGCAACATTGGCCGTCAGATAGCGCAGGTCGTGGACACCCCCCCTGGCCGCATCCGCCTGATCCTCGCCCTCGCGCCAATCGGACAGCGGCATGTAATTGTCGATTCCCACGAAATCGACATGCGCATCCGCCCAAAGCGGGTCGAGGTTGAAGTATCGATTCCCATCCCGGTTCAGACCCGCATATTCCGACCAATCCGCCGCATAGCCGATCTTCACCGCAGGCCCCAGAATCGCGCGCACCTCTGCCGCCAGAACCCGCAACGCCGCTACGGCGGGAAAGCTGTCCCCCGCCCCCCGGATTGACGTGATCTCGCGCAGTTCCGATCCGATGCAGAACGCCTCCACCCCGCCCGCCGCTGCGCAAAGATGCGCGTAATGCAGGATGAACCGCCGCAAACCCCAATCCTGCGCAGGGCCGGAATAGTGGATCAGTTCACCCGCACGGCTGAAGTCCCCCGGCTGCGCCGCCCCGAAAAATGCGGCCACCTCCGCCTCTGCCGCCGCCGTCCGGTCCGGCGTCCCTGCCCGCCCCGGCGCCACCGACAGCGTGATCCGCCCGCGCCAAGGCAGCGCAGGCTGATCCTCCGCCCCGCTCCATGGATCGGGCAAGCCATTGCCGGCCAACTGCTCCATCAGGATGAACGGATAGAACATCACCCGCTGCCCGCCTGCCCGGATCGCACGGATCGCCTCGATCACCGCCGCATCCGCAGGTGTGCCGCCATAGATCGACCGGCCCTCCCGCTTCGGCACCTCTGCCGCCTGCGCCCGCCCGATGCCCCCCGCACGCCACGGCATCCCGATGCCATCCAGCACCGCCTGCTCCACCTTCGGGCGAATGGCGCACGCCCCGCAACGCAGATCATCCCCGAACCACGACACCACCAGCGACACCGCCCCCGCCGCGGGCAATTCCCGCCGCAACTGCGCCAGCGACACGGCCAGATCGCTCTCGCCCGCCGCGCTGTGCTGATTGGCCACCGTCCCGCCGCCAATACCACCGGGCAGCACCACCTTCTGCATCGCCAGACTGTATTCCCCCGTCCCGGGGATCAGCGCCACCGCCTTGATCGCAGGCGCAAAGGGAACCACCTGATCGGCCAAGGCCCCCTGCGCGGGGCGGATCACCTCGAACGTGAACTGCGGCACGCGGTTGCCATAGTCCGCCAGCGCCAGGTCCTCAAACACCACATAGGCCGTGCCGCGATAGGCAGGCGCCATCCCGGCACCCTCCACCGCCGCGATCTTAGGGTCCGGCAGTTGCGTCTCCGATCCCGGATAGACGCGCATCCCCAACCGCTGCGCATCCACCTCGGTCCCGTCCGCCCAGACCCGGCCAACGCCCAGGATCTCCCCCTCGCAGAGCGCCACCGCCAGACTAACGCTATAGCTGTAGCTGGTCACCGTGGGTGCCGGCGGCGCGCCCTTGCCGCCCCCGCCCGACCGCGCGACAATCTCGGTAAACCCCGACGCCCAGATCACCTGACCACCCACCCGCACCCGGCCCCAGACCATCGGCAGCGCCCCGCCAAGGCCCGATGTCATCAGCCGCAGCCGGTCCAGCCGCCCAGTCTCCACCGGCTCGGATCCAGCCCCGAACAGCCGCTGGTCGATCGCCCGCCCGATGGTCGCCCCCACCGCCCGCCCGATCACCGCACCCGAAAGGCCCAGCACCGTGCCGCCAAAGCCCGCGCCTACAAAGGCCCCCGCCGCCGCAAGGATGATCGTCGCCATGGCTCACTCCTGAACTGGAAAAGCAAAGCGCCCCACGATCCGCCGCGCCCAGGGCGCAGACAGTGGGCTCTCCACCACCCCATGCCCGGTATAGGCATGGACAAAACTCTCCCCCTCGGGGCCAAGCGCGGAAATTCCCAGATGCTTGGCCACCGCGCCCTCACGCATCCGGAACAGCAGCACCTGCCCCGGCCCCTCCTGTCCGGGCGCAACCGGCCGCAGGCACCGCGCTGCCGCCGCCCACAGATCCTCGCGCCGCCCGGCCTCTGACCAATCAGCTGTATAGGGCGGCACCACCTCTGGCTCCGCCCCCAGCACCTCGCGCCAGACCCCGCGCAACAGGCCCAGACAATCCGTCCCCGCCCCCTTGGTGCTGGCCTGATGCACATAGGGCGTGCCGATCCAGCCCCGCGCAGCCGCCACGATCAACGCTGTCACGCGCCACCTGCGGCAAGGGACCGGCGCGGCGAAGCCGTAATCCAATCCTCATCCGGGACATGAGGAAATCCCCGAAAATTACTGAAATTGCTAAACTTGTTTCGGCACGTATCGGCCAGCCGGTCACAGCCAGCCTGAACCCGCACGCTATCCCCCGGCGCAGGCAGGATCGCGGGCTCCTCCCACAACTCCACCACCCGCAGCCCCGGCTCCCAACTGTCGCGCTTGACCGATCCACCCAGCCCCGCCGCCGCGCCATCCACGAACTGCACCCGCCCCTGCCCGAACCATCCCGCCTCGAACCCGCCCTCCAGCGGCAACACCAGCACCCGCCGTTCGCGCAGCGCCTGAAGCACGAACGTCCCGCCAAAGGCCGCCGCATTCAGGTCCACCCCACAGCGCGCATCGCCCAGCACCGCATCACAGCCCTGCTGCAACACCCGCCCGCCCGTGCGGTTCAACGCCTCGCTCAACCCCCGCAACTCGGCCCGGAACTCTGCCCCCGCCTGCACCACTTCGCCCAGCGTGCCGCGAAAGCGCATCACCCGCGCCGCAATATCCTGCCAGTTCACCAACCACTGCCGCACCTCGGCCCCGTCATATCGCCCTGCGCGCAAATCCTCTTCGCGCACCCCGGCATCCGACAACGCGCCAACCGCCTCGGAATTGTCCACCGCCAGCCCCGCAACCTGTTGCAGCGCCCGCGCCGTCAATCCTGTGCCGGCGCGGAACGTCACCCCTTCAAAGGCAAGATCGCGGTCATGGTCGGTGAACCCCATCACCACCCCATCCCGCCGGGTCACCGCCCAGCACAGGCAGGTCGTGGTGATGCCGCCCGCCAGATGTTCCAACAGCGCATTCACAGCCGCACCTCCACCACCGGGACGGATGGCACCTCGCCCGCCTGAAACGACGCGACGGATACCGCGATCCGGTCCGTATCGAACCGCACCGGTACGTCGAACTCGAACCCCGCCGTCACCACCGTTCCCACATCCGGCGGCAGCGCAAAGGTCACCGTCCCCGCCACCAGATCCAGCGCGTAATCCACCGTCTCGATCTGCGGATTGCCCGCCACCGCCACCACCACCGTCCCCGCCACCGGCTTCAGGATCGGGCGGCGAAAGGCGTTGCCCTCCGGATCATAGGTCTTGGCCAGCTCGAACACCGTCCGCGCCGCATCCCCGGTCCCGATCACCTGATCCAGATCGGACACGCGCCCCGATGGTTTGCAGGATTTGAAATCCGCCCAATCCTTCCAGCGAAAGCCGAACAACTGCCCGCGCCGCGCCTCGAAAAAGCTGATCAGCGCCGCCACATCATCCAGCGACCGCAAGCCCAGCCCCGCATCATAGCGCCGCCGCGATTGCGCCCAGGGCGTGTTGCGCTCTTCAAACCCGTTGGCCAGCGTTACCACATCCGTCCGCCGCTCCGGCCCCCCCGTCGACCCGAAACTCAGGTTCGCCGGAAACCGCACCTCGTGAAACGCCATGACCCCACCTCACCTGTTCCGTTGCCCGCGCGCCAAGGCCCGCGCCGCCTGCGCCGCGATCTGGCTCTGGCTGCGCTGAAACCCCTGCACATCCGGCGTGCTGATGTTCATCACCACCGTCACGGCCCGCGCCCCACCGTTCCCGGCCTGCACGCCCAGCCGCCCATCTGCCCCGCGCGCCAGCGGCAAGATCGCCTCCGGTCCCGCCTCGCCCATCAACCCGATCCCGCCCCGCATCGGAAACACGCTGGGCGACGCTACTACGCCCCCGTGGGCGAAAGGCGTCACCCGCCCTTGCGAAAACGCACCCCCCTTGGCAAAGGGCAGCACCCCCGACAGCATCCCGTTGATCCCTTCGGCCAGCGCCCCGCCAAGCGCGTTCTGCACCGGCCGCATCGCCACCGAATAGACCGATGCCGCCATGCTTTGCGCCACGCCCTTCAACGCATCCGACAGGCGCATCCCATCAAACATCACCCCGTCAAAGGCCCGCCGCAGCCCACCACCAAGCGCACCGGAAAGCGACGTCACCTCGCGCCCGGTGAACAGCATGGTCTGCGACAGCCGCGACAGTTCCGCCTCAAAGGCCGCCGCCACCGGCACCGTCCCCTCCATCCGCGCCTCCAGCGCCGCCAGCGCCTCTGCATCCGCCATCCGTCATTCCTCCATCAGGAAAAGCCGCCGCCAGTTCTGCCAGCCGCGCCCGCGTCAGCGGGGCCACCCCTGCCTCCAGCCCCAGCATCAGCCGCAACTCCGCAGGCGTCAGCCGCCAGAACACGGCAGGCTCCAGCCGCAGCCCGCCGATCCCCGCCCGCATCAATCCGGCCCAATCAATCATCCGCCCTCGCCCAGGCCTCCAAAGGCCCGCGCCAGCAATTCCGCCGCCGCCCGCGCCGCCCCCACCGGGCCGCCGCCAATCTCCACCGTCATCAAGTCGGCCGCGCGGCCCTGCCAACCGCCCCCGCGCAGCCCCGCCACCAGCAGGGCCAGCACATCCCGGCTGGAAAACCGCCCCGCCTCGAACCGGGCCACCAGATCCATCAGCGACCCTTCCCCCAGCCCCGCCTCCAGCTCTGCCAACGCCCCCAGCGTCAGCTTCGCCACATGCACCCGGCCATCCAGAACCACCTCCACCTCACCGGCAAAAGGGTTCGCCATCACAGCGCCGTAAAGGCCAGAGCCCCGGCTGAGGCGAGCGATAGCTCATACGTGGCCTCGCCATTGAAGCTCCCGGCATATTCGATCGCGGTAATCTGGAACGGCCCCTCCACCACCCCGAAATCCGGGATGATCACCTGAAACTCCGGCATCTCGCCGTCAAAAAAGATCTGCCGCGCCCGCTCATCCGTGCCTGCATCGCGAAACACGCCCGCCCCGCTCACCTGCGCCGACCGCACGCCCGCACCGGCCAGCAATTCGCGCCAACCACCCGCACTCTCCAGCGATGTCACATCCACCGTCTCGGCGTTGAAACTGATCCGCGTTGCGCGCAGCCCCGCCACGGTTTCAAACTGCCCGTCCCCCGTCAGATCGACCTTCAAAAGCAGGTCCTTGCCACTCTGTACCGCCATCGCAACCTCCTAGAATTCCACCCGCACCCGAAACCGCAGGTCGATGCGCCGCACCGCCCCATCTTCCAGCCGCCGCGCCACCGCCCGCACAAACTCCACCGCCACCAGCCGCCCGACCGGCGCAGGCAAGGCCAGCCCGTCCATCGCCGCGCAAACCGCCACCGCCGCCGCCTTGGCCGCCAGAAAGCCGTTCGCATCGCTCAAGACACTGATCTCCAGCCGATGCTCCGCCCCCGCCCCGGTCTTGTCGGATGCATCCCGCGCCTCTTCCGGCCCGATCAGCACGAATGTGCCGCCCCCGCCCCCCGGCGGCACGGCATCCAGCACCGGCACACCGGCCAGATCCGGATGCGCCGTAAGCGCCGTGAAGATCGCCGCCTGCAAGGCCGCCGCTGCCAGATAACTCATCCGAAAACCTCCTCGGCGGCGCAGACCAGATACCGCCCCGTGCCATCCCGCTCGGTCACCGCCCCGATCAGGAACAGCCGCGCCCCGTCACGAAACCGCTGCCCCGCTTTGGGCCGCAGCGTGTTCTCCTGCGGCAGCCCCCGCACCGTGATCCGCAGGCTTTGCGACACTGCCGCTGCCTCCATCGCGCCGACCATCCGCCCGATTCCGGGCCGCACCTCGGCCCAGACCGTCCCTACCGCCTGCCAGCCCTCGGCAAAGCCGCCCGCACCGTCCGCCACGCGCACCGGCGCCTCCAGCACCAGCGCGCGGTCCAGCCGCACCCGGCTCATGCCCCGCCCCCGCCCAGCACGCGCACCGTACGCCACCGTTCGATCAGCGCCTTCACTGCTGGCGGCAACCCGCTCGCGCGGTCCCCGGCATCGTGCCGCATCTCATAGAACTCCGCCGCCAGCAGCATCACCGCCTGCGCCAGATCGGGCGGCACATCGGCCCAGGCTGCGCCAAAACCCGCATCAAAACTGATCTCCACCGCGCCCCCTGTGGCAATCACGGGCAACGCCCCCGCCACCGCCACCAGCTTCGGGCGATGCGTGTCCGCCACCAGCCGAAACCGCGCAGGCTCCAGCACCACGCGCGCACCCTCTGCCCCGATCAGCGCCACCTCAACCAGCGCCGCCACCGGGGCCAGCGGCAACGCCTGCGCCGCATCACCCCGCCACCGCTCCAGCACCAGACGGAACCGCCGCAGGATCAGCGCCTTGCCAATCCGCCCCTCCACCGCCGCCAGCGCCGCGCGCAACTGGCTCTCCAGCAGCGCCGCCTGCAAGGGTGCGCCCTCAAACGCCGTCCCCAACCGCAGATGATCGGCAAGCGCCGCCACCGGCAGCACCGCACTCGGCACCGCCCCCAGTTCTTCCAGCCGCATCCCTGCCTCCATCCCAAAACCCGACCGGCCCCGCATCACCGGGGCCGGTCCACACCGCATCGGAAAGGATCAGGACACCGCGAACCGCAGCAGCTTGATCGCGGCGAAATCCGTCACTTCGCCGCCCACACGCTTGGACGCATAGAACAGGACATGCGGCTTGGCGCTGAACGGGTCGCGCAGGATGCGCAGGTCGGGGCGTTCCGCGATGGTGTATCCGGCGCGGAAATCGCCAAAGGCGATGGCATGCGCGCCCGCAGCAATATCCGGCATATCCTCACAGATCAGCACCGCATAACCCATCAGCCGCGCCGGTTCCCCTGCCGCCATCCCGTCCGACCACAGGAAACGCCCATCCGCATCCTTCATCTTCCGCACGGCGCCCGCCGTTTTGGAATTCATCACAAAGGTCGCATTGGCGCGGTATTCCGCCCCTAGCGCATAGACCAGATTGATGATGCAATCCGCCGGGTTCGTCGTCGCGAAATCCGACGCCGCACCCGATGCCACATAGCCCAGGCTTCCCCAGGCCCAGCTCGCCTGCGCCACCTTCGGCGGGGTCAGAAACCCCTTCGGCTTGTCCACCCCGTCACCCGAAACAAAGGCCGCCGATTCCGCCCGCAGGAAACGTGTGGCGATCTTGCCCGCCAGCCACCCTTCCACATCAAAGGCGCTGTCATCCAGCAACCGCTGGCTGGCTTTCGGCATGGCCGAAAGCTCGTGCAGCCGGATCGAGATACGCTCCAGCACCGGCGTTCCCGTTTCGGCCTGCGCCGCCGCCTCCGTGGCCCAGCCCGATCCCACCTCGGACCGGTCGATCAGCACGTCGAAAGACGCCGCCTCCACCTGCACCACCTGCGCAATCGCCCGGATCGACGATGTCGACACGAGCATCGACCGGATCGCATCCGCCGTCTGCGGATCGACCAGATAGCCGCCATCCGCCGCCACGGCAGAATTCAGCGCCTTGCCCTCCAGCGCCAGCCCGCGCAGCGCATCATCATCGCCCGTCCGCAGATAGGCGTTGAACGCCTTGCGATGCGGCGCGCCCTGTTCCATCGCCCCCGAAAGCGGCGGGCGGCCATAAGTCGTCATCTTGCGATCCAGCATCGTCATGCGCTCGTCCTGTTGTTTCACTAAAGTCTTCACTTCCCCCTGAAACGCACTGACTTCGCTCAGAAAACCCGTCAGCGCCGCCTTCACGTCCAAAACCGTCTCCATCCCGCGCGGAGTGTCATCCCCGGCGGCCATTGCCTTCGCTTCCATGTCCATATCCCTCGCTCAAACCCGCGCGATCACCGCGCCGCCAACCCGTCCCGCGCTGCGCGCAGCACCTGCGCCAACTCCCCCAGCACCCCATCCGCCGCCTTCGCCGACACGCGCGCCTCTGCCAGCATGGGGAATGTCACCAGCGACACTTCCCACAGGTCCACCTCCGCCAGCTGACGCCGCCCTTTCGCATCACGTTCGGCGCGCAAGGTTCTGTAACCGATGGACAATCCGTCAATCGCGCCTGCCGCCAGCAAGGCCGCCGCCTCACGCCCCTGCGCCAGATCGGTCAGCAGATGGCCCTTCACCCAAAGGCCATGCCCATCCTCGCGCACCTCATCCCACACCCCAATGGGCTGGCCCGGGTCATGCTGCCACAGCATCTTGACCCGCCTTCCGCCCGCCGCCAGCCGCGCAAGGCTCGCCTCATAGGCGCCGCGCAGCACCACGTCGCCGCCTTGGTCCGCCACGCCAAAGACCGACGCATAGCCCTCGATCCGCGCGCCCTCCACCGCCAGCCCCGCCGCGCTGCGCGTGAATTTCCGCTCCAGTTCCATCCTGCCCCCTCACCGTCCCATCGCCGCAACCACCACCGCCTCGGCCCCCTGCGCCAGCAGGAACCCCGCCACGCTGAAAACCATCACCCAGATGCGCCGCTCCAGCCGCTCCAGCGACCCCTCGATATGCGCCAGCCGGTAATCCAGCGCAGACCACCGCTCTTCGGCCACCCGTTCATTGGCCTCGATCCGCGCCGCTGCGGCATCGAAACTGTCGAACAGGAACCGCGATCCCCCCCCCGCCCCCGGCAGGGCGCGCCCGCTCATTCCCCCTCCGCCAGCGGCGGCAGACCAAGCGCCCGACGCTTTTCCGCCGCCGAAAGGAAATCCGCCGCCGCCACCCGCGCCCAGGCCGCATCCCGCTCTCCCGCCAGCGCGGGGATCAGGTCCAGATCGGGCCGCATCTCCACGGCCTCGCCGGAAAACCCCGCCAGCCAATGCGACAACGCCGCCAACACCCGCGCCGCCAGCGGCAGCACGGTCAGCCGGTAAAACGCCCGGTTCGCCTCGGCGTAATTCGCATAGGTCGCATCGCCGGGAACCCCCAGCAGCATGGGCGGCACGCCAAAGGCCGTCGCAATCTCGCGCGCCGCTGCCTCTTTGGTCTTCTGAAACTCCATGTCGCTGGGCGAAAACCCCATCGGCTTCCAGTCCAAGCCCCCTTCCAGCAGCATCGGCCGCCCCGCATTGCGCGCGCCCTGATGGTGGCTCTCCATCTCGCTCACTAGGCGGTCATACTGATCGGCGCTCAGCATGGATTGCCCATCCGCCCCGCGATAGACAATCGCCCCCGAAGGCCGCGCCGCATTGTCCAGCAGCGCCTTTGACCAGGCGCTCGCCGAATTATGCACGTCAATCGCCACAGCCGCCGCCTGCAAGGGCGAGAATCCGTAATGGTCATCCTGCGGGTGAAAGCTGCGGATATGGCAGATCGGGGCGACACCGGCCGTCATGTCAAACCGATGCGTCCGCCCCCCCACCGTATAGTCAAAGGCCACCGGCCACCCATCCGCCCCCGGCACCACCGCCATCCGGTCAGATCGCAGGACATGCACCTCGGCAGGCAGCGCCCCCACACCCGGAACCGCCTCCAGATAGGCATTCCCGCTCAGCAGCAATTGCCCATACACCGCCTCCAGCAGTTCCGCCCGTCCCTGCGATCCGTTGGGTCGCGCCAGAAGCGCGGCCAACGGATGCACCTCATAACGGCGCGCGGCATCCTGCACGACAACGGGCAGCGCCGCCGCCGCCTCGGCAATCAGCCGCACCGCGCGAAACCCCACCGGGTTGCCCATGAACCCCGTCCGCGACAGGCTGCCCACATCGCGCGGCGACCATGCCACCCGCCCCGACGCGCCCCAGGCGATCACCCGCCCTGTCGCACTCGCCTTCACCTCAGGCACCGAATTTGCCACCGCCTCCGGCACTTTCCGCAAGAACCGCAACACCATCGCCCATGCCTCCTTAACCGGCTGGCCCATGGCCACCGGAAATTCCCGTCCCAAACCCTGTTCAGATCAAAGCGACCGCACCTGCGGTCGCTGCCAGCGCGCCGCCGCATCCAGCATCAGGTCGGTCAAGGCCCAAACCAGCGCATCCACCCGGTCCGGCGATCCCTTGCCCACGAACCCGCCCCGCGTCATCTGCGCCATCTGCGCCTCCAGCCGGCCCAGCCCCGCCAGATGCCCGACGCGCCCCTGCTCATAAAGTGCGGCAATGGGTTCAGCCCGCACCGATTTTCCCTTGCTCGCCCGCACCATCCGCAGCGGCAGGAACGGGTCCTGCTGGCGGATTACGGCCGCCACAAGATCCCCGCCCATATTCACCTCGGCCACCATGCGGTCGGCCCCGTGGCGGCGGAACGCGTCTACGGCCACCGTCGCCCAGTCAGCCGCCCCCTTGCCCTGCACTGTGGCATCTTCCAACACCACCGCCCGCCATTCCTGCGGCGGCCCGTCAAGACAGGCCCCCACCACCACAATCCCGCATTCATCTGCGCCCTCGCCCGCGCTGGCAGGCGGGTCCACCGCCACCACCACCCGCGTCAGGCCCTGAGCGGTGGCCCCTTGCGCCGCGTCGATCATCCCGCGTGACCACAGCGCCCCTTCCGCATCCTCGACCAGCAGCCCCTCCAGCTCCTCCATCCCGCGCCGGGTGCCGCCATAGCGCGCCTCCATCTCATGCAGGAAAGACGCCGCCAGATTGGCCTTGTTGGCCTCGGTCGGTGCATGGGTCACCACGGTGGACGGGTTCTTCAGGATCGCCTTCAACACCGCTACATTGCGCGGCGTCGTCGTCACCACCGCCTGCGGCGCATCCCCCAGCCGCAGCGCGAATTGCAGCATGTCCCAGGTCTCTTGCGCCTTTGGCCATTTCGCCAGCTCATCCACCCAGGCCGAATCGAATTGCGGCCCGCGCAGGCTTTCGGGATCATGGGCTGACACCACCTGCGCCACCGCCCCGTTGGGCCAGACCAGCCGCTTGCGCCCACCCTCCCAGACCGGGCGGCGATCCGGCGGCGCACAGGCAAGGATCCCGCTTTCCCCGAACACCATCACCTCACGCACCTGATCTACCGTCTCGCCCACCAGCGCCACCCGCCGCGCCCGCCCGGCATCCAAGGGCCCCGCCCCCTCGACCATCCCGCGCACCCATTCCGCCCCGGCCCGCGTCTTGCCCGCGCCGCGCCCGCCCATGATCACCCATGTCCGCCACGCCCCATCCGGCGCGATCTGATGCGGCAGCGCCCAGAACTCGAACAACCACGGCAGCGCCAGAAAGGCCTCATCGCTCAGCCCGTGCAGGAAATCAGTCACCACTTCCGGAGTCGCGGAGGCGAGCCAGACGGCGCCCGATCTCATCGCGCGCAGCGTCAAGGTCGAGCGTCCGCCCTCCGACGACACCGGCAACTTGGTTGCGAAGCCTGTCAATTTTCACCCTCTCATCCATCAAGACGGCCAGCGCCGCCTGCAGATCGCGCACCGCCTGCAGCGTGCGCCCCGATCCATCCGCCCCGCTGTCGCGCAAGGCCACCAACGCCGCCGCCACATCTGCCGCCGCCGCGTCAAAGACCCGCAACGCATGGGTCAGAAGCTGTGGCTCGGTCAGGGGCGCGCCGCCCCCGCTTGCATGTTGCATCTGCCACTTCGCCCTCTGCCGGCCCTCCGGCGGAAAAGGAAAAGCGGCCCCGGGTTCCCCCGTGCCGCTTGCCCACCTGTCTCATCATGCAACAATCTATAGACCGGACCGCCCGCCAAAGTCAAGCGTTTTTCCGTTCCGGATCAACAGCTTACCGAACGCAACCTTAACCGTTTCTTCATCAGTCCTGCACGCCGGTCGCCGCGTCTTCGCCCCGCTCCGCCTCGATGGCCCGCCAGCGCGCGACGTTTTCGTTATGCTCTTCCAGCGTGCGGCCAAAGGCATGCCCCCCGGTGCCATCGGCCACGAAATACAGGTAATCCGTGGTATCCGGGTTCAGCGCCGCCTCGATGGACAACCGCCCCGGATTGGCAATCGGCGTCGGCGGCAGCCCGTCGATGACATAGGTGTTCCACGGGGTCTCGCGGCGCAATTCGCTCTGCCGCAACCCGCGCCCCAACACGCCTTCACCCCGCGTCACGCCGTAGATGACCGTGGGATCCGTCTGCAACCGCATCCCCTGCCGCATCCGGTTCACAAAGACGCTCGCCACCTGCTTGCGCTCCTCGGCGATCCCGGTCTCCTTTTCCACGATCGACGCCATGATCAACGCCTCTTCCGGCGTCTCATAAGGCAGGCCCTCGACCCGCGCCGCCCACAGCTCGGCCAGCGTGGCCGTCTGCCGCGCGGTCATCTCGGCCAGCAACGCAGCCCGGTCCGCGCCCCGCGCCACCTCATAGCTGTCGGGGGCCAACGTCCCCTCGGGTGGCACTTCGGCAATCTCGCCCGTCATGAACTCCGCCCGCTTCAGCGCATCCACAACCTGCCAGCTGGTCACCCCTTCGGCCAGCGTGATGCGCCAGCGGATATCATCCGCCTCGGCCACATCCAGATACTCCGCCGGTGCCGCCGTCACGGCAGGATCAAAAGCCACCACTTCGACATAGCGGTTCGTCGCCGGGTCCAGCTCACGCAGCACCACCTCGGCACTCGCGACCGAGATCCGGAAATTCACCTCGCGGCCACAGGTGGATTGTCCCCCTGCCGTCAGACTGTCCAGAATCTGCGCCATGGATTGCCCCGGCGTCACCAGATAGGACCCGAATTTCAGCCCATCCGCCTTGCCCGAATAATCCGCCCCGATACGAAAGATGCGCGCATCACTGACCGCACCCTGCTCCTCCAAAGCGCGGCTTACGGCGGAAAGCGATGCCCCCCGTTCCACCCGGAAACAGATCGACTGCTCCAATGGCCCCGGCCCGGCATATTCCTCCCGGCCCCAGGCCAGCAGCCCCGCCGCCGCCACAAGCGCCACAACGAACAGCGTCAGTGCATTGGACGCAATCGCCCGCCACATCAGCCCGCCACCCCATCGGTCACGCGGCCCAGCACAAGGCTGGCATTGGTGCCACCAAAGCCGAAGGAATTGGACAGCGCCACGTCGATCTTGCGCTTGACCGCCTTGTTGGGGGCAAGGTCGAGCTTCGGCGCCACGGCGGGCGTATCAAGGTTGATCGTCGGCGGTGCCACCTGATCCCGGATCGCCAGCACGCAGAAGATCGCCTCTACCGCCCCCGCCGCGCCCAGAAGATGCCCGATCGAGGATTTGGTCGATGACATGGTGGCCTTGGCCGCCGCATCGCCCATCAGCCGCTCTACCGCACCCAGCTCGATCGTGTCGGCCATGGTGCTGGTGCCATGGGCATTGATGTAATCCACATCCGCAGGCGTGAGCCCTGCCCGCTTTAAGGCCGCCGCCATGCTGCGATAGCCGCCATCGCCATCTTCGGACGGTGCGGTGATGTGATAAGCATCGCCCGACAGGCCATAGCCCAGCACCTCGGCATAGATCTTGGCCCCGCGCGCCTTGGCATGCTCATATTCTTCCAGCACCACCACACCCGCGCCCTCGCCCATCACGAACCCGTCGCGATCGGCGTCATAGGGGCGGCTGGCCTTGGTCGGGTCATCGGCGCGTTTGGTCGACAGCGCCTTGCAGGCGTTGAACCCGGCAATCCCGATTTCCGAAATCGGGCTTTCCGCGCCGCCGGCGATCATCACATCGGCATCGCCCCACTGGATCAGCCGCGCCGCATCGCCGATGGCATGCGCGCCGGTCGAACAGGCCGTCACCACCGCATGGTTCGGCCCCTTAAAGCCGAAGCGGATGGAAACCTGCCCCGAAATCAGGTTGATCAGCGCGCCGGGAATAAAGAAGGGCGATACCCGCTTGGGGCCCTTTTCCTTGATCAGCACCGCCGTTTCGGCAATCGACGTCAGCCCGCCGATGCCGGATCCGATCATCACGCCCGTCCGCAGCCGGCTTTCCTCATCCTCGGGCTCCCACCCGGCATCGCGCACGGCTTGCACCGCTGCCGCCATGCCATAGAGGATGAAATCATCCACCTTGCGGCGGTCTTTGGGTTCCATCCAGTCATCCGGGTTGAAACTCCCGTCGCTGCCATCGCCCATCGGGATTTCGCAGGCATATTGCGTCACCACATTGGATGCATCAAAGCGCGTGATCGGCCCGGCACCGGATTGCCCTGCCAGCAACCGGCTCCAGGTTTCCTCCACTCCGCAAGCCAGCGGCGTGACCATCCCCAGACCCGTGACAACGACCCGACGCATTGCGCTCTCCCGCCCAGTTGAAACCATTCGCGCGGTGATACACGCGCCCATTGCCCCACGCAACCGGCGCCCCGTTCGACAGGGCAATTGCGGCGGATTGCGCCCCGCCTCGGCAGGGTGCGCTGTCCAAAGAAGAAGGGGGCTGTCTGCCCCCTCTTGCCCCGCGCAACGCGCGGGGCAATTCACCCCCGAGGATATTTGCGACAGAGAAGAATGGGCAGAGAAAGGGCTAAGGTCGCCGCCTTCCCCCTTTGGCTTATTGGTTTGGCAGGCCGCGATAAAGCAGAGCCCCCGTCGCAACTGAAAAGCATCAACACGGAAGGCGCACATCTGATCCTTCACCGCCTTCCCCGCGCGTTAACCCTAACGCGTAAGCAACCAATGACATGCTTCCAGAGGGCTGATCTGGGCGCCTTCAAGGGGTGGGCGGAGCCCCGCAAATGTTTGCCTCGCCCCGTTCAAAGGACGCGCATCCCCCATCGCCTGCCAACACCACTTCGTTAACCCTAACGCCCGATCAACGAGTTGCCCGCCTACACAGCCCGTCCAGATGTGCCGCTGAAGGCATCATAGCAGCCAACCCAAACCGCGCGCCGTCCTTCGCGCCTTCGTCCCAGGTTAACCTTAATGCCCGATAAACGAGTTGTCCGCCTACACAACCCGACCAGATGTGCCGCCAAGGGTACCGACGTCCTCAACCCAAGCCATACGCCCGTCGCCGCGCCTCCACGCGGCGTTAACCCTCATACCTGAATGAGGAATGTCTCGTCTGCACAACCCGCCCAGACGGACAGTGGAGGTTACAGTCGCCCCCAATCCAAGCCGCGAGCGTTCCGCAGGGCCTTCACCGCGCGTTAACCCTCATACCTGATTGACGAATATCTCGCCTGCACAACCCGCCCAGTAGGACAGCCAAGGGTACAGTCGCCCCCAACCCAAGCCGCGAGCATTCCCCAGGGCCTTCACCCCGCGTTAGCCTTAACGCCTGATTGACGATTGCCCCACCCGCGCAACCCACCCAGTCGCGCAGCAGAGGCTACTGTCGCCTTCAATCCAAACCGCGAGCATTCCGCCGGGCCTTCACCGCGCGTTAACCTTAACGCCTGATTGGCGAATGCCCCACCTGCACAACCCACCCAGTCGCGCAGCAGAGGGTACTGTCGCCCCGAGCCCAAGCCATGCGCCCTCCAACGCGCGTTACCCCAAACGCGCGCTCATCGGATGGCCCAGCTGCACAAGCCGCCCCAACGTATCGACGACGGCAAGGACACACCAGCCCAGGCCGCGCCCCTTCCGCCACCCCTTCACCCAGCGTTAACCTTAACGCCTGATGACCCCACCGCGCGTATGCACAGCCGTCTGCACCGGGCGCTGCACCGCGTGCTGCACGACCCAAATCCGCCCAGAGCGAAAATTTATCCTGCGTCCGCAACCCCTTGCGCCTGTCGGGCGATCACCCCCACCGCGCCCGCCAGAACCTGCGCTGCCACCATCGCGCCCAGCCCATCGATGTCGCGCTCGGGCATGAATTCCACCATGTCGAAGGCCACGATCCGCCCCTTCTCGGCCACCGCACCGATCAGTTCCATCACCTGCCAATAGCTCAATCCCCCCGCCGTCCGGCCAATCGCCGCCGGCATGATCGCGGGGTCCAGCGCATCGACATCCAGACAGATCACCACCTCCGCCCCTTCGGGGATCAGGTCCACCGCGCGCCAGACGCCCGCCCGCGCCACCTCACCCGCCGGGACAAACTCCACCCCCCAGGCCTGCGCATCCGCCACATCCGCCATCCGCGCCGAACCGATACCGCGTTGGCCCACTTGAACAATCCGCTCCACATGCCCCATCTCGCTCGCCCGCCGCATGGTGGAGGACAGGCCCCAGCGTTCGCCCTGCACCTCATCACGCCAGTCGATATGCGCGTCGATCTGCAAGATTGTCACCCGCCGCCCCGCATCTGCCAAGGCCTGCAACATCGGGATGGGCAGGGAATCATCCCCCCCGATCAGCACTGGCACCGCCCCAGCCGCCAGAACCTGCCCCACCGCCGTCCGCAGCCGTGCCCGGTTGCCGGGGGCGTCCCCCTCTGACACCGCGATATCACCGGCATCCACCGCCACCACGCCCGGGGGCAGGATCGGCCCGCCCAGATCGAAATTCATGTGGCCAAGGTTCGCCGCATAGGCCGCCCCCGCCGCCCGGATCGCCGCAGGCCCCCCGGCGCAATAGAACCCGACAGAGGGATAGGGCGTACATCCCGCCGCCCCCAGCAGCACGATCTGCGCGTCCACCATTGCCAGATCGCGGCAGGCGGGAAGGCCCATGAATGTTTCTACCTGCTCTGCCCCGAACATCGCCCCCAAGGTTGTCATCCCGCTCTCCCATTGCCATGCCACGCGTGCAGTCTCTCCCGCACCCGGTTGATTCTGCACGTCCTTTCGCGACACGCCATCGCGGCCCCGGAAATGGAAACGGGCGCCCGCGATGGGGCGCCCGTGTCACAACAGCCTTGAACCGAAAAGGATCAGGCGGCTTCCGAGATGAACTTCACCGCGTCGCCAAAGGTCTGGATCGTTTCGGCGGCGTCATCGGGGATCTCGATCCCGAACTCTTCCTCGAAGGCCATGACCAGTTCGACCGTGTCGAGCGAATCCGCGCCCAGATCGTCGATGAACGAGGCATTCTCGGTCACCTTGTCTTCTTCGACGCCCAGATGCTCGACGACGATCTTCTTCACGCGTGCAGCGATGTCGCTCATGTCATTCCTCTTTCCGTTGCGGGATCGCGTCCCGTTCGTTGTCCCTGCCCCGAAAGGCATCTTCTCCGCGTCCTTTTGCGGAATGACCGGGTTTCATCCCGGCCCGATCGCCGCGCCTATAGCAAGGGCGTTCCCGCAAGGCAAACGCTTTCCATGACCAAAGGTCGCAGCTCAGCTTCAGACCATGTCCATCCCGCCATTCACATGCAAGGTGGCCCCTGTCACATAAGCCGCTTCCGGCGCAGAAAGATAGACCACAGCCGCAGCGATCTCGGCGGGCTCGCCCATCCGCCCCGCCGGCACCGCCGTCAGGATGCGCGCCTTCTGATCTTCGTTAAGCTTGTCAGTCATCGCCGTGGCGATGAACCCGGGCGACACGACATTCACCGTGATCCCCCGGCTTGCCACTTCGGCCGCCAGCGATTTCGACAGGCCCAGCAGCCCGGCTTTGGCAGCGGAATAGTTCACCTGACCGCCATTCCCGGTGGTCCCGACAACCGATCCGATATTCACGATCCGCCCCCAGCGCGCCTTCATCATCCCGCGGATGGCCGCGCGGCACAGCCGGAAGGTCGCGGTCAGGTTCACGTCCATCACGCTCGCCCAATCGTCATCGCTCATCCGCATCACCAGCCCGTCGCGCGTGATGCCCGCATTGTTCACCAGGATGTCGACCGATCCCATCGCCTCGGTGGCGCGCTTGACCAGCCCCTCCACCTCTTCCGGCACCGACAGGTTGCAAGGCAGGACATGCGCCCGCCCGCCCAGTTCCGCCGCCAGCGCCTCCAGCGGCTCCACCCGCGTGCCGGAAAGGCCGACCGTGGCCCCCGCCGCGTGCAGCGCGCGCGCAATCTCGACACCAATGCCGCCAGACGCCCCGGTGATCAGCGCCGCCTTACCCGTCAGATCGAACATCCGTTCGCTCCCTTGCTTCAGAAACTGATGGTTTCCCTAGCAGCATCAATAAATCCACACCAGCCATTGCGCGATGCATCCATTTCCCTCAAATTGAGAATTGGGGGCTTATGCCAAAGGGCAAAAGCCATGTTTGCTGAAGAATTGAAGGCCATTTTCCTTGCGACATTGGTCGCACTCGTATTCGGCGCCTTGCTGTATCTGCGCCTCTGGCCCCGCAAGCGACGCCGCGCGCGGCGCGCCAAGAACTACAGCACATGGAGCGGTGCCGCCGTTCCGCGCCCCCGTTTGGTGCCACAGCCGACCCTTCCGCCGGCCCCCGATCTGCACGATCCGGCCCAGCAGCTTCATGCCATCGCGCGGGTCGAATTCGAATGCATGCCCCTTTTGAACCGGCAAGAAGCCCGCCTTCTGCCGCTGCTCGAATCCACTGCCCGCGACGCACAGTCAGGCCACCGCGTGATGGCGCAAACCAGCCTTGGCGAGTTGATCCGCCCCAAGACCGGCACCGCCAGCGAAGATGACCGAACCGCCGCCTTCGCCTCGATCAATTCCAAACGGCTTGATTTCGCGATCATCGACCGCGCCGGTCGGCTTGCGGTGGCGGTCGAATATCAGGGCAGCGGCCATCATCAGGGCACCGCCTTCCTGCGCGATGCGGTGAAACGCGAAGCGATCCGCCGCGCGGGTATCCCCTTCATCGAGGTAGAGCCCGACTTCGACCCCGCCCTCCTGCGCAGCCGCATCACGGGCCTGCTCGCACCGGCGACAGCGGCCGCAGGGGTGGCAGACCTGCACATCCGCCGCGTCTAGCCGCGCGCCGCCATCCTCTCGCGCGCTTCGGCCTCCTCCATCGCCACATGCCCCGGCGCGGCGGCGGCAAGGTCGGCGTCGATCACGACGATCAGCCGGAACTCCTCCCACCACAGCCACATCTGCGGGTCAAACGGGCCCGCCCGGCCAAAGTATTCCTCATGAGCCATCTGCCAAAAGCGCAGGCTCCCATCGCCCTCGCCTTCCAATGCGGCAAAGGCTGCGTCGATCTCGTCAAACCGCCTCCGGCCCACGGCCACGGTTTCCATCACTGCAACGGGCCGCAGCCCCACCGTGACCGCCCACCGCATCCCCGGCACTGTCGGGTTTTCCTCGCGCCCGTCCCAGACGGTCGCCCGTTTGCGCCCCGCAATCACCAGCGCGGCCAGCCGTTCCTCGATCTCGACCGTCGATCCGAACCGGCAGCAGGGCAACCGCCCCCAGCCCGGCACCTCGATCTGCTCCTCGGCCATGCCCATTCTTCTCTGTTCAAATATCCTGCGGGGAAGGCGCCGCTTGCGGCGACGTGGGGCCGCATAGGCCCCATCTCACCTGCGCAACGCCCCATCGCGCATCACCTGATCAGCCCTTGGCCGCGATCACATCCTCGGGTGTCCCAACGGCGCGTGTCACCACATCGCCCGGCACGATCCGCTTGATCATGCCCGACAACGCCTTGCCTGCCCCGATTTCCCAGAACTCGGTCACGCCAGCGCCCGCCATCCACAGCACCGATTCCCGCCAGCGCACCGCGCCCGTCACCTGCGCCACCAGCAGATCGCGGATGCGGTCCGGCTCGGTTACCGCTTCGGCGCGCACGTTCACCACCACCGGCACGACCGGCTTTTCCACCACCACGGCGGCCAGCGCTTCGGCCATCACATGGGCGGCGGGCTGCATCAGCGCGCAATGGAACGGCGCGCTCACCGGCAGAAGGATCGCACGCTTGGCCCCCTTGGCCTTTGCAATCTCCAACGCCCTCTCCACCGCGCCCTTGTGGCCCGACACCACCACCTGCGCGGGGTCATTGTCATTCGCGGCCTGGCACACCTCGCCCTGCGCCGCCTCTGCGGCCACGGCGCTCGCCGTCTCGAAATCCAGCCCCAGCAAGGCCGCCATCGCCCCAAGACCAACCGGCGTCGCCTCCTGCATGGCCTTGCCCCGGATGCGCAACAGCCGCGCCGTATCCGACAGACCCAGCGCCCCCGCCGCACACAGCGCCGAGTATTCGCCCAGCGAATGCCCCGCCACAAAGGCCACGTCCTTGGCGATGGTGATCCCCTCCGCCTCCAGCGCCCGCAGCGCGGCAATCGACGTGGCCATCAGCGCGGGCTGCGCATTCTGCGTCAGCGTCAGTTCCGCGATATCGCCCTCCCAGATCAGCGCCGACAGCTTTTCCCCCAGCGCCGCATCCACCTCATCGAACACCGCACGCGCGGCCGGATAGGCCTCGGCCAGCGCCCGCCCCATCCCGATGGTCTGCGCCCCTTGTCCCGGAAACACGAATGCTCGGCTCATGACCTGCCCCTCTCTTGTCCTCGGGCCCTGTTCCGGCCCCCACCCCGCCTTACCCAAACCGCCCCGGCGGTGCAATCTTTCCGCCACGCAGCCCCAAACCGCCGCTGGGCATAGCCCAGAACCCGCCGCTGGCCGCAACCTTCTGTAAACCCCCCGCTGCTAGGCTCTGCACAGCCCCTCCTGCCCAGAGCCAGATCACCATGACCCATAGCAGCCTACTCGACACGCGCCCGGCGGCCCCACCTGCCGCCCCCACGGCCCAGGCTGAGGTCGCCACCATCCGCGACATCGCAACAGAGGTTGGCGCGCTTTCCGTCTCGCTGGCCGATATCTCCGGCGCGGTAGAGGATGTGGATGCCCTGATGCACCGGCAGGTCGAAACACTGCACGCCCTGCGCGGCCTGTCCGCTTCGCTGGCACGTGGCAACGGCGCCATCCGCGAAGCGGCCCGTTCGGCGCTTTCGGCCACGGTCGCCGCGCGCCAGACGGTCGCCACCGGCCTGACACGGATCGACACCGCCCTGTCGGACATCACCACGCTGGCCAATCAGGTTGCCCTCTTCGGTGACCGCATCAACGCCCTGACCCAAGCCCTGTCCCGGGTCGCCCGCGCCGTCAGCGATATTGATGCCATTGCCCGCACCACCAACCTCCTTGCCCTCAATGCCTCGATCGAGGCGACGCGCGCCGGCGATGCGGGGCGCGGCTTCATGGTCGTCGCGCAAGAGGTGAAACACCTCTCCAGCCGCACGCAGGACGCCACGCGTGAAATTGCGGCGAACCTTGGCGATCTGACCCGCGAAATCACGGCCATCGCCGAAACCGGCAGCGCCGCCGCCGAAAACGCCGCCTTGGTACGGGGCGAGGCGGGCCGCGTCTCGCAGGTCATGGCCGAAATCGACGGCGCCGTTCTCGCCATTGCCGACCGGCAGGATCAGATCACCGAAACCACGAACACCGCCGCCGACCTTGTCACCGCCGCCGAAAAGGGCGTGCAGGGCATCGGCATGGGGGTCTCAAAGGCCGCAGGCCATCTCGGCTCGGCCAGATCCGGCCTTGCCGATCTTGTCGCCGCCAGCGAAAGGCTGGCCTCCTCCACGGCCCGTCTCGGCGTCGAAACCGTCGACACGCCTTTCATTCAGGCCGTGCAGCGGGCCGCCGCCGCCATCTCGGCAGCCTTCACCGCCGAGGTTGAGGCGGGACGCCTCCCCCTGCGTGATCTGTTCGACCGCGACTATCGCCAGATCCCCGACACCAATCCCCCGCAAATGATGGCCACATTCACCGCAATGACTGACCGCCTGCTTCCACCCATTCAGGAACCGCTGCTCGCCCTGTCGCCCGCTGTGGTCTTTTGCGCGGCGGTGGATGTGAATGGCTATCTGCCCACCCATAACCGCGCATTTTCGCACCCGCAGCGGCCCGGCGATCCGGTCTGGAACGCCGCTAATTGCCGCAACCGCCGCATCTTTGCCGATCGTGTCGGCCTCTCCGCCGGGCGCAACACGCGGCCTTTCCTGCTGCAATCCTATCGCCGCGACATGGGCGGCGGAACCTTCGCCCTGATGAAGGATGTCTCGGCCCCGATCTTCGTGCAGGGCCGCCATTGGGGCGGGTTGCGTCTGGCCTATCGCGTCTAACCCCGTGATAAGCCCCGCCACCCCGTCCAAACCCCACGACAACCCGCCACCTTGTCAGCCCGCCGCCACCATGCCATTTCCCCGGCATGGCTCTGCACCAATCTCCCGCCCTACGCCGCATCCTTTATGCCATCAGCTTCGAAGCGGGCGGCATCCTGCTTTCCGCTGCCCTTCTGCTTCTGATGGCTGAAACGACGGCGGGCAGTTCGCTCGTCTTCTCGGTCCTTGCCTCCACCGTCGCCATGCTCTGGAACCTCGCCTTCAACGCGATGTTCGAGGCGTGGGAAACCCGCCAAACGACCCGAGGCCGCAGCCTCAAACGCCGCATCGCCCATGCGCTGCTCTTCGAGGCGGGCCTTGTTCTGGCCCTCCTGCCGCTGACTGCGTGGTGGTTCTCCGTGACCCTCGTTCAGGCGCTCGCCTATGAGGCCGTGCTGATCGCAGCCTTCCTGATCTACACTTGGGCCTTCACCTGGGCCTTCGACCGCATCTTCGGCCTACCCGCCTCGGCGCGATAGACCTTCGATCCCGCGATCATCGCGCCTACCACCAGCGCCCCTGCAAATTCTCCGTCGAAATTTTCAGCGATCTCTGCGTCACACATCACCCTTCTACGCAAAGGCGCAAAGCCTTGCACTCCTGCGGCCTTTCTGTATAAGGCCCCATCCTTTCCGCACTCACGTGAACCGGTGCAGCCTCTCGTGGACGGGCCGCGGAAAGGCCGAACGCCCGCCCTATGAAATGCACCATGACAAGAACTGGAGTGAACATGGCTCTTTACGAGCATGTCTTCATCGCGCGTCAGGATCTTTCCAACACGCAAGCCGAAGGCCTCATCGAACATTTCTCCACGGTCCTCGCAGACAACGGCGGCAAAGTCGTTGAATCCGAATACTGGGGCGTCAAGACGATGGCCTACAAGATCAACAAGAACCGCAAGGGCCACTACGCCTTTCTGAAATCGGATGCCCCCTCGGCCGCCGTTCAGGAAATGGAACGCCTTATGCGCCTGCATGATGACGTGATGCGCGTGTTGACCATCAAGGTCGATACCCATGGCGAAGGCCCGTCCGTGCAGATGCAAAAGCGTGACGAGCGTGAACGGGGCGACCGTCCCGAAGGCGGCTTCGGCGGTGGCGAACGCCGCGAGCGCAGCTTTGGCGACCGTCCCGATCGGGGTGGCGACCGTGGCGCTGATCGTGGCGGCGACCGCGGTGGTGACCGCGGCGGCTTCCGTCGTTGATCCCGGACAGGAAAGGACCATAAACCATGGCAAACAAACCGTTTTTCCGCCGCCGCAAGGTCTGCCCCTTCTCGGGCGACAATGCTCCCGCGATCGACTACAAGGACGTCCGTCTGCTCCAGCGTTACGTTTCCGAACGCGGCAAGATCGTCCCGTCGCGCATCACCGCAGTCTCGGCCAAGAAGCAGCGTGAACTGGCGCAAGCCATCAAGCGTGCCCGCTTCCTCGCCCTGCTCCCCTACGCCGTGAAATAAGGAAGACAGATATGCAAGTCATCCTCCTTCAGCGCGTGGCCAAGCTCGGCCAGATGGGTGAAGTCGTCAACGTCAAGGACGGCTACGCCCGCAACTTCCTCCTGCCGCAGGGCAAGGCGCTCCGCGCCAACGAGGCGAACATCAAATCCTTCGAAGTCAAGAAAGCGCAGCTTGAGCTGCAAAACCTTGAAACGAAGAAAGAGGCCGAAGCCGTGGGCGCCAAGCTCGACGGTCAGACCTTCGTGGTGATTCGTTCCGCATCCGACGCCGGCGCGCTCTACGGCTCCGTCACCACCCGTGACGCCGCCGAAGCCGCGACCGAGGCAGGGTTCACCGTGAACCGCGCCCAGGTCGTTCTGGATCGCCCGATCAAGGATCTGGGTCTGCACTCGGTCTCCGTCGTGCTGCACCCCGAAGTGTCGGTCCGCATCACGCTGAACGTCGCGCGTTCGCCGGAAGAAGCCGAACTGCAAGCCGCCGGCAAATCCATCCAGGAACTCGCCGCCGAGGCCGAAGCTGCCGCCGATTTCGAGATCGCCGAACTGTTCGACGATCTTGGTGGCGCCGCGACCGAAGACGCATAAGCGCACCCTCTGGGACAGTGATCACAGGCCGCGCCGGGCAACCGGCGCGGCTTTTCCTTTGGGCCAACACCCCGAAGTCCGTGGACTACATGATTTACTTTTGTAGTACACGCCGCTATGTACTACAAAAATCACTTTCGTAGTACACGCCATGCGCCCACACAGCCACACCGCAATCGCAGCCTACATCGACCTCCTCCGTGCGCTGCGCGAGGATGACATCTCGCAGCATTCAGGCACGCCATTCCTCGAAATGCGCGGCAATCGCGGATACTGGTACGAAACCATCCGTATCGGCACGACAGTTCGCAAACGCTACATCGGCGAGGACACGCCTGAAACGGCAGACCTCATTGCACGCTCGACAGATCTTGCCGCAACCCGTGCTGACCGTGCCGCCCTGCGCACGCGCCTCGTCCGCCTTTTGCGCGCCGAGGGTTTCCTTTCGGTGGATCGCACGACAGGCTCCCTGCTTTCGGCAATGGCACGTACCGGTGTCTTCCGGCTTGGCGGAACGATCGTCGGCACTCATGCCTTCCGCCATTATGAAGGCGAGCTCGGCATCGCTTTTCCACTTGATCAGGCAGCGCAGACCGATGATCTGGACATCGCCCAGTTCGAGCGCCTCAGCCTTGCTTTGAACGACCATGTCGATGAACCACTGCCAAACCTCTTCCGCGATCTCGACTTTGACCCTGTTCCAACTCTCGACAGCCGGGCCGTCTGGCGCTGGCGTCAGTCGAACGCAGAAACGCTCATCGAATTCCTCACCCCTTCCTTCCGCCCGGAAGAAGACATCCGCGATCTGCCCGCACTCGGCGTCTCGGCCCAGTCTTTGCACTACCTCAACTACCTGATCGCCGAACCGATCAAGGCCGCCGCCCTCTATCGTTCGGGCCTGCTGATCCAGATCCCCCG
Organism: Paracoccaceae bacterium; assembly: GCA_022843025.1. GTDB lineage: Bacteria > Pseudomonadota > Alphaproteobacteria > Rhodobacterales > Rhodobacteraceae > Paragemmobacter. The sequence goes on from JALHOL010000007.1 coordinate 185,163, forward strand.
TCCCGAACGCTTTGCCATCCACAAGCTCATCGTCGCCGATCGCCGCCGCGGCGGCCCCGATCAGATCAAATCCCGCAAGGACCGCGCCCAAGCCGCCCTCCTGATCCGCACCCTTGCAGAGGACCGCCCCGATGACCTGCGCGAGGCCTATGCCGATGCCCGCTCGCGCGGGCCCCGCTGGGAAGCCCGCATCGACGCAAGCCTCAAACGCCTGCCCGAAAGTGCTGCCCTCCTCGCAGCGCTATAGGCGACACGCCGATGTCGTACACGCGGCTGCATCGCCCCCGCCGCCGCCCTAGCCTCCGCCCAGCCGCAACCCGGAGCGCCCCATGCCCGCCCCCACCACAGCCCTGCCCCGCGACAGCGCAAGGGGCATCGCCCTTCTGGTGGCCGGCATCGCCGTCTTTTCCATCCAGGACCTGATCCTCAAACTCCTGTCCGGCGCCTATCCCCTGCATCAGGCCATGGTCCTGCGCTCGCTCACGGCGCTTCCCCTGCTTTTGCTGCTCGTCCATCGCGACGGCGGCCTTGGCACGCTCATCACCCCCGGCACCCGCGCCATGATCCTGCGCGGCGTGGTGATGTTTCTGGCCTATACCTCCTATTACCTCGCCCTCGCCGCCCTGCCGATGGCCACCACCGTCGCACTGTATTTCTCGGCACCGCTGTTCATCACCATCCTGTCGGTCGTGATCCTCGGCGAAACCGTTGGCCCCCGCCGCTGGGTTGCGCTTTTCGCGGGCTTTGCGGGCGTGTTGATCATGGTCCGCCCCGGCGGCGACCTGTTCGACTGGGCCGCCCTCCTGCCGGTGATCGCGGGCCTCACCTATGCCATCTCCATGATCTCCGCCCGCCGCCTTGGCAGCAGTGAAACCGCCCCGGCACTGGCCTTCTGGGGCAATGCGGTCTTTCTTGTGGCTGCCATCGCCATGTCGGCGGTCCTTGGCTCCGGCGCATGGGAAAGCGACGCCCACCCCTCGCTCGCCTTCCTGCTGCGCGGCTGGGCCATGCCAACGGCCTTTGACCTGATGCTGATGATGGCCTGCGGCGTCATCGCCGCCATCGGACTTACCCTGCTGACCCAAGCCTATCGCGTGGCCGAATCCTCGGTCGTCACGCCGTTTGAATATACCGGCCTGCTCTGGTCGGTGATCTATGGCTGGATCTTCTGGCGCGATTGGCCCGTGCTGACCGATTGGATCGGCATCGCCATCATCACCGGCGCAGGGCTTTACATCCTCTGGCGCGAAGCCCGGCAAAAGCGCGCATGAAAAAGGGGCCGAAGGCATCGCCCTCGGCCCCGCTATTTCCACCCGCGAACGGGCGAAGCGATTACATCTCGTCCAGCGCTTCGATGGCCTTCTGAAGCTCGTCCTTGCTGACGTCCTTCTCGGTCACCTTGGCCCCGGCCATGATGTGATCCACAACCTTGTCTTCAAAGATCGGCGCGCGCAGCTGCTGCTGCACTTGCTGGTTCTTCTGCACGAACTCGAAATAGGCGCGCTCCTGGCCCGGATAGTTCCGCGCCTGTGCCAGCACAGCCTGCGTCATCTCGGCATCCGTCACGGTCACTTCGGCCTTGCGGCCCACTTCGGCCAGCACCAGCCCCAGACGCACCCGGCGCTCGGCCAGCGCCTTGTGCTCATCCGTCGGGTCGATGGAGCCGTGGTTGTGGCCATGCTCTTCCGGATGCTCTTCATGCCACAGCTGATGCGCGATCTGCGAAGCCTCGGCTTCCACCAGACGCGCCGGCAGATCGAACTTCACCATCGAATCCAGCTGATCCAGCAGCGCCCGCTTCAACACGGCGCGCGAGGCACCCTTGTATTCGGATTCCAGACGCTCGGCGATCTGGCCCTTCAGCGCAGCCAGATCTTCGGCACCGTACTTCTTGGCCAGCTCGTCATCCACTTCGGCGGGCTTGGCTTCCTTGACCGCCTTGATGGTGCAGGCGAACACGGCGGCTTTCCCGGCAAGGTGCTTGGCACCATATTCCTCGGGGAAGCTCACATTGACCGCCACTTCGTCGCCCACCTTGGCGCCGACCAGCTGCTCTTCAAAGCCGGGGATGAACGACTTCGATCCCAGCACCAGCGCATAATCATCGGCCGAGCCGCCATCGAACAGCTCACCATCGACCGAGCCCTTGAAGTCGATCACGACCTGATCGCCATCCTTGGCCTTGGCACCCTTTTTGCGGTCTTCGAAATTCTGCGCGGTCGCGGCGAGGTTCTTCAGCGCCTCATCCACATCCGCATCTGCTGCCTTCACGACCAGCTTTTCCAGCGTGATCTTGCTTGCATCCACATCCGGGATCGGCGGCAGCGTCTCATAGGACATCTCGACGACGACATCCTGACCCTCGGCCCAGGTCTCGCCCTCGACCATCTTCACCTCGGGCTGCAGCGCGGGGCGGTCACCGGTCTTGTCAAAGTGATCCTTCATCGCGCCGTCGATGGCATCCTGCATCGCATCGCCCAGCAGGCGCTGACCGAACTGCTTGCGCAGGATCGCCAGCGGCACCTTGCCCTTGCGGAAACCCTTCATCTCGATCTCGGGCTGCGCCTCGACCAGCTTTTCCTGAACCTTTGCTTCCAGTTCGGCAGCGGTCACCGTGATGGTGTAGCCGCGCTTCAGACCGTCGTTCAGGGTCTCGGTGACCTGCATTGTTTCGTCCTTCTCATCACATCCCTGGTGCGGGTGGAGGGACTTGAACCCCCACGCCTTGCGGCGCCAGAACCTAAATCTGGTGCGTCTACCAGTTTCGCCACACCCGCAAATTGACCAAAACGCACACGTCTGCCCCGCCAAGGGGCAGGCCCGCGCGCGTCTTGAAATTCCGCGCCCTTCTAGCAAAGCCCCACGGGGGATGCGAGAGGAAAATCAGGGCGAAATCTGACGCAGATTTCGCGCCGTTTCCTGACACAGGAAACGCTGCGGGCATCCTGCCCGCAAACCGGAATTTGCGTCAAATTCCGCAGCGATTTTTGCGTCAAAAATCGCCTGTTCACACCCCCAGCCGCCGAAACACCGCAGGCAGCATCTCCGGCAGATCCTCGGCAATCAGCCCTGGCCCGAACTCCCGCGCACATTCCACATGCAGCCACGCCCCCGTGCAGGCCGCGTCAAAGGGCGCAAACCCCCGCGCCATCAACCCCGCGATGAACCCCGCCAGCACATCGCCCGCGCCTGCGGTTGCCAACCACGGCGCCGCGCGGTCATAATGGGCCGAATTGATCGCACAGCGCCCATCAGGGGCCGCAATCACCGTATCCGCCCCCTTGAACAGCACCACGCATCCCGCCCAAACTGCGGCCTCTCGCGTTGCATCCACCTTGGAATAGGCAGGCCCCGTCACCGCAGGCGCATCCAGCTTCGCCGATATATCCGGAAACAACCGCGCAAACTCCCCACCATGCGGCGTCAGCACGCACCCAGCGTGCAAGGCCCCGAACAACCCTGCCTCCCGCGACAGCAGTGTCAAAGCATCCGCATCCAGAACGACCTTCGGACGCGTCGCTGGCGAAGGCCGCTGAAAAGCCTCGGGCAGGTTTGCCAAATGCGGCGGAACCTCCCCCTTCCGCAGTGTCCGCAACACTTCGCCCAGCAATCTCCGCGCCTTCGGCCCGACCCCAAGCCCCGGCCCTGCGCAGATCACCCCGATACGCCAATCCGCCAGCAACCGCGCCAGCGCCGCCCCATCCTCCACCACCCGCAACATCACCGCATCCAGCCGCGCGGCGTTCTCCGCCAAGGCCCCCGCCGGACAGCCCACCGTTACCAGCCCGGCCCCCACACGCAACGCCCCCCGCGCCGCCAGCCGCGCCGCGCCCCCACGCCCGCTTGGCCCGCCAAGGACCAGCGCATGGCCATGCGTGAACTTGTGCGACAGATGGTCCTCCGCCCAGCCAGCCTTGGACAGTTGCCGCAACCGGAATCCGCCCGGCGCGGGCAGCAAAGCCTCATCCGGAGCAACGAGTCCTAGCCGTACAGGCTTCCACGCGCCGCTCCACCCCGCCGCCGTTCGGCGCGGCTTCTTCATCTGACGCCACGGCGCTATCCCGATATCCACAACAACCACCCGCCCACAGAGCGCCGGTCCCTCTGCCAGCACATGCCCCGCTTTCAGACTGTCGAAGGTCACCGTCAGCCGCGCCCGCGGCTGATCCCAGCCGCGCTTCAGGGACCGCCCGCTGTCCAGACACAGGCAGGAGGGCGCGTCCACGGCCACCAGCCGCTCGCGATAAAAGGCCAAATCCCCCCCATACCCGCCGATATGGCCAAGAATGCGGTCAACCTCCCCCTCCGGCGGTCGCGACAGGCCCGTGCCAAAGATCGCATCCACATACATGTCACAGGATGGTCCGCGCCGCAGGTTGTCCTCCGTCAGGGGCTCCACCACCCCATAGGCCCACCACCGCCGCGCATTCACCGCAGCATCGCGCGGCATCGCATCGGGCCTCGCCGCCGCCAACACCCGCACCTGCCACCCCCGCTCATGCAGCAGCCGCGCCACGACAAACCCGTCGCCGCCATTGTTCCCCGGCCCGCAGAGCACCAACGCCCGCCCACCTGACGAAAGCTCCGGCCATTCCGCGCAGATGGCCTCCACCACCCCCCGCCCCGCGCGCTCCATCAACGCCAGCCCGGACACGGCGCCGGACTCCATCGCCTCGCCCTCGATGGCGCGCATTTGTGCAGAGGTCAGCAAAACAGCCATGACACCACCCAATCCATTTGCAAACCGCCCATCCAGCAGGCGTTTTGCACAATATTTAATCACCACTCGCGGAAACCCGCCGCAGACCGCCTCGCCCGCCCGCTCACCGATTGTGGCCCCCAATCAGAAATGATCAGACCTCCAAAGACAAGCCACCTGGGGGGAGAGTCGGCCCATGAAGAAGATCGAGGCGATCATCAAACCGTTCAAGCTGGACGAGGTGAAGGAAGCCCTTCAGGAAGCCGGCATTCAGGGCCTCTCGGTCACCGAAGTCAAAGGGTTCGGCCGCCAGAAAGGCCATACCGAGCTTTACCGTGGCGCCGAATATGTCGTCGACTTCCTGCCCAAGGTGAAGATCGAGGTCGTCCTCACCGATGACATGGTCGATAGCGCCATCGCGGCGATCGTCTCTGCCGCCCGCACCGACAAGATCGGCGACGGCAAGATCTTCGTCACCCCCATCGAACAGGCCATCCGCATCCGCACCGGCGAAACCGGCGACGACGCGGTCTGACCTTTCCGAATACCCGCCAGCGCCTTCTTGCGCGGCGGCCTCTGCAACACCCAACCGAAAGGCATCATGATGAGCGCAGTTAAGAATGCTCTGAAGCTGATGAAGGACGAGGAAGTCGAATATGTCGACATCCGCTTCACCGACCCAAAGGGCAAGCTTCAGCACGTCACCCTGGTGGCGGACCTCGTGGATGAAGACTTCTTCGAAGAAGGCTTCATGTTCGATGGCTCCTCCATCGCTGGCTGGAAGTCGATCGACCAGTCCGACATGAAGCTCATCCCCGATGCTTCCTCGGTCTATATCGACCCTTTCTATGCCGAAAAGACGATGTGCGTGCATTGCAACGTCGTCGAACCCGACACGGGCGAGGCCTATAGCCGCGACCCGCGCGGCACCGCCTTCAAGGCCGAGGCCTATCTGAAATCCTCGGGCGTGGGCGATGTGGCCTATTTCGGCCCCGAAGCCGAATTCTTCATCTTCGACGACGTCCGCTACTCGGTCGCACCGAACAAGGTATCGTACCAGATCGACGCCGAAGCCGCCGCCTGGAACACCGACACCGTGATGGAAGGTGGCAACCTTGCCCACCGCGCCAATTACAAGGGCGGCTACTTCCCGGTGAACCCGATCGACGAAGCCCAGGACCTGCGCGGCGAGATGCTCTCGACGATGAAGCGCATGGGCATCAAGGTCGACAAGCACCACCACGAAGTGGCGACCTGCCAGCACGAACTGGGTATGATCTTCGGCGGGCTGGTCCAGCAGGCCGACAACATCCAGAAATACAAGTACGTCATCCACAACGTCGCGGCCGCCTATGGCAAGACCGTGACCTTCATGCCAAAGCCCATGAAGGGCGACAACGGCTCGGGGATGCACGTCAACATGTCGATCTGGAAGGACGGCAAGCCGCTCTTCGCAGGCGACAAGTATGCCGACCTGTCGCAGGAAGCGCTGTATTTCATCGGCGGCATCCTGAAGCACGCCAAGGCGCTGAACGCGATCACCAACCCGTCCACCAACAGCTACAAGCGCCTGATCCCCGGCTTCGAGGCCCCAGTTCTGCGCGCGTACTCCGCCCGCAACCGGTCGGGCTGCGTCCGTATTCCGTGGACCGAATCGCCCAAAGCCAAGCGCGTCGAAGCCCGCTTCCCCGATCCGTCGGCCAACCCCTATCTGGCCTTCGCAGCGCTGCTGATGGCCGGTCTTGACGGCATCAAGAACAAGATCGACCCGGGCCCGGCTTCGGACAAGGATCTCTACGATCTGCCCCCGGAAGAACTGGCCGCGATCCCTACCGTCTGCGGTTCGCTGCGTGAAGCGCTGGAAGAGCTTGAAAAGGATCACGACTTCCTGCTCGCAGGCGACGTGTTCACCAAGGATCAACTCGAAGGTTACATCGCCCTGAAATGGGAAGAGGTCTATGCCTTCGAACACACGCCGCATCCGGTGGAATACCTGATGTACTATTCCTGCTGATCCCCGGATCAGTGAATAAAGGCAAAAGGGCCGCCCTAGGGCGGCCCTTTTCGCATTCCTGCCACAGGTTTCGGGCCACCATCGGGCAAACCCGGCATGACGCGCAGCCGCGATTACCAGGATTTGCAGGGAATACCCCAAACCCCGCCACAGAAAGCGCAAATTCTGGTCACGATTCGATGGTTCGGTTAACAAAACCTAAGGAGTTGCCGCCATGCTGGATAGTGACGCTTCCTTCTTCCTTGTACCCGAATTCCAATCCTCTCGCGGGGCGCGCCGGACCAGCCGCGCACCCTTGTCAGACCTCCGGTTCGGCGCCGAAACCGGCGCCGATCTGTGCATGGCCCTGATGCCCGATCCTGGCACCCATGGCGTGGCGGCCTTGGCCGACCTTGCCGTTACAGGTGCAAATGTCGTGCCAAGCCGGAAAACCGACACCGATTTTTCTGCAATCAACACGGCAGATGATCCGGCAGACGGCATCGAAACCTGTGAAGACATTCACGCAGATTTCTTGTCATTCGATGAAGACGATGCCGATTTCTTCGCCCCAGAAGATGGGTCCGATGTAACGCTGGCAGAGGCAGCCCCCTTTGCCGACAGCCCCGACATCCGCGCTGTCACTCCGCGCCGCCCGATGCGCTTTACCTTTGCGCGCGACGCGGTCGAACACAGCCGCGCCATCCTGCCCTCCCCCAACCTTTTTGCCAATGTCTTCGATGATGACAGCCTTGTCGGCCCCGGCATCGACCCCCGGCTTCAGCGCAGCCGCGCCCGCGCCCGTGCCCGCCTTGCCGCGCATGAGGCCGGCCTTGCCCCCGAAGCGCGCAACCTCTGGGGCGATGATGCCAACGAAGCGGTGATGGCCACGGAAGATAGCCCCGAAACCGCCCCGGACATGCCAACGATCACCCTGACCGAAACAAGCGCCTCGGATGGCAGCGATGGGCAGGCCCCGCGCCGCGCCGTGCGACACCTGTCGGTCACCCGGCGCATGCCAAAGCCGCGCCTTGCACAATCCGAAATCCACGATCCGCTACAGAACCATCTGCATCAGGTCCGCCACGCGCTCTACACCCCCGACCCGGAAGAAGTGGCCGCAGCGCTCGCATCGCCCGCGCAGCAAACCCTTCCCCTGCGCGTGATGGCGGCTCTGGTCACGCTGGCACTCTTGCTGACCCGGATCATTGCCCCGCTGCGCGCCGTGCTGGCCGATCAGGCCCGCTTTCTGCGCGATATGGCAACGGGCAACGGCCTGCGCCTGCCCTCGCGCGCCATGGCGATCACCGGCCTCATCTTCGCCCTTGCCCAGACTATCCCGCCCAATCTGATGTAACGGCCCTGCCCGGCCATCCCGGGCAGAACACAACCGCAGGCAAGATCATCGCATCGCTGACCTGTTCACGATCCGTCGACAACCACCGCAGATTAGGCGGGTTTCCGCGCAAACACCCCCAAATCAGGCAACAATCGGGCAGAAAAACCGCCAAATTCATCCATCGACCGCAAACCCACCTGAAATTAGGCACAATTAACCTTCAACCTCTGGGCAACGATAAAAAAGGCAGGAGGGCATTCAGATGGCATTCGACGACAGTACGATCGCCCAGTTTGTCTTTGACCGCGACCCAGCATTGAACCTACCCGTCCTGGTGCGCGAACTTGACGATGCGCTTGGCCGGTCCGGCGCCGGCGACCGCCGCATCACTTGGGATTGCGAAGACCTCGTTTTCGTCGATCTGCACGGTGTGCGTTTCACCCTCTCCTACACGGGCGAACCGGCCCTCGGCCTGCCCAGCAGCTTGATGATTTCGGTCGGCCCCGGCGCTGATGTGATCGCGGGCAACCGCGAAGATCCCGCCGATCGCCGCCGCTACGAAGACCTCTGTCACCTGATCGCTGATCGCCTGCGTGCCCGCTTTGCGCCCCGCGAAACGCTCTGGCATCAGGTCGCCGGTCCCGTCACCGCCGATCTGGTCGACAACCTCTTCGACCGCTTGCCTGATTTCTCCGCCCCGGCGGCCACGCGCCCGCTCGCCCGCCGCTCCCCATCGGCCGAGGCGATCCGCGCCTTCCCGGAAACCGATGGCGGAATGCCTGTGTCCTTTGTCGAAAAGGCCATGGCCATCAAGGCCGCCAAGGCCGAACGCGCCCGCGCCGCCATGACGCGCCTCTCCAATGCCGCCATGGCCCCCGCCGCCCCGGCCAACAGCCAACCCGATCTGCCGCGCCGCCCGTCCGGCGACCTCGATCAGGTCCGCAACGCCCTTTATCCCGAAGAGCCGGAAACCAAAGGCCAGAACGTCCGGATGCGCCTTGCCGCCTCCACGCTCGATGTCACGCTGATGGTGGTCTATCTGCCCATGGGGGCCGCGATGCTCACCTGCTCGCTCCTGCGCGGCGGCGATATCAACGCCTCCGGTCGCGTCATGGCCCTGACTTGCACGCTGCTCGCGCTTGGCCACTTTGCGGGGCTGAACCCGATGCTGTCGCTGCTGTAAGGCGGCCTACAAACCGGCCGCCACCATCGCCGCCCGCTCTGCCTCGGAGAACCGCGCCATGGGCACCAGATGCGTGTGGATGGAAAACACCACCGCCCCCGTTTCGGGCAGGCGCAGGATACATTGCCGCTCGGATCGCATGTAAAGACGCTCCACCGCATAGGGCCGGGTGTCAAATTCTTGACGCGGGTTGTGCAGCGCCGGGTCGTCATAGACCAGCGCATTGTACCGCTCCAGCGGTTGCCCCACCCGCACCAGATCAAACAGCCGCTGCACCCGCCGCGCCACATCCTCATCATAATGCCGCACAGGCCGATGGATGCCCTTCATCGGACGCCCGATCTTCTGGCCCAGCGTCCAGCTTGCCGGAAAGCACAGGATCGCCCCGGTCAGAACGGATTCCTCCCCCTGCTTTTCCATCAGGCACAGATCTTCCTGCACCAACCGCCCCAACGTGATCAGGGGAAATGCCGGATCCAGCCGCACCTCCACACCATCCGGCCGCCGCACCCGATCCGGCGCCACCGCGTAACCGTCACGCCGTGACACCAACTCCAGCACCGCCGCATAAAGCTCTGCCGCCGCCGCCCGCCCTTCGGGCAACAGCGCATGCACCAAAGGCTGCCGCGTGGCGATCAGCCAATCCCGCTCGGCCATCTGCCCGGCAAAGGCCTCGTCCGCGCGGATCCAATCCTCCGCCCCGCAGGGCAGCATCCCGGGCAGCCGCCATGTCCGCGGGTCCGCCCATGGCTGATGGGGCAAGCTGTCCTGAAAAACCGGCTCTCTCATCCCTCTTGCCTACATTCCCGCCCTGCGACCAGCAACCCCATCCAAATCCGACTCCCCCGCGTCGCAGAGCGGCAACCCCCTTGCCCCTGCCTGCCCGACCATCCGCATGCCAGCAGGGGGGCCACCATGAACCAGCACTACGCCGACCGCCGCAAGATCGATCCAAGCCGGGGCACCACGCTTGGCGACGGCACCCCGAACGACAATGACCGCGTCGAAATCGGCCCCACCCAGCTTGCCTTCGCCGAATGGCAGGCGGCGGGCCTCACGCCCCCGAACCTCGCCCGAATGCGCGAATATCGTTGGGATCGTCTGGTCAAGGCGCTGCAAGCCCGCGATTACGGCGGCCTTCTGATGTTCGATCCGCTCAACATCCGCTACGCCACCGATACAACAAACATGCAGCTGTGGAACACCCACAACCCCTTCCGCGCCTGCCTTCTGATGGCCGATGGCCATATGGTCATGTGGGAATACAAGAACTCGCCCTTCCTCGTGACCTTCAACCCGCTGGTCAAGGAACTCCGCTCCGGCGCCACCTTCTTCTACAACTCCACCGGCGACCGTGGCGCCGCAGCCGCCCGCGCCTTCGCCCAGCAAGTCGATGATCTGATGCGCGCCCATGTCGGCACCAACCGCCGCCTTGCAGTGGACAAGATCATGGTCCACGGCCTGCGCGCGCTGGAATCCATCGGCTTTCAGGTGATGGAAGGCGAAGAGGTCACCGAACGCACCCGCGCCATCAAAGGCCCCGATGATATGCTTGCCATGCGCTGCGCGGCCCATGCCTGCGAAACCGCGGTTGCAGCGATGGAGGCGTTCACCCGCGAAAACGTCCCCAAAGGCAACGTGTCCGAAGATGACATCTGGTCCGTCCTGCACGCGGAAAACATCCGCCGCGGCGGGGAATGGATCGAAACCCGCCTGCTCGCCTCCGGCCCTCGCACCAATCCCTGGTTTCAGGAATGCGGCCCCCGCATCGTGCAGAACAATGAAATCGTGGCTTTCGATACCGACCTGATCGGCGCCTACGGCTTTTGCATCGACATCTCCCGCACCTGGTGGGTGGGCGACCAGCGCCCGACCAACGCGATGATCGCCGCCTATGCCCATGCGCTCGACCATATCCGCGATCACCAGTCCCGCCTGAAACCCGGCGTCTCGATCCGCGACCTCACTTTCGGCGGGCATCAGCTGGACGGCCAATACTGGCAGCAGAAATACTCCTGCAAGATGCACGGCGTCGGGCTTTGCGATGAATGGCCCTATGTCACCTATCCCGATGGCTGGATGGAAGGCGCCTTCGACGCCGTGCTGGAACCCGGCATGACGATCTGTGTCGAGGCTCTGGTCAGCCCAGAAGGCGGCGATTTCTCGATCAAGCTCGAAGATCAGGTGCTCATCACCGAAACCGGCTGCGAAAACCTGACCCGCTACCCCTTTGACGCCGCACTGATGGGCCTCGCATAGAATACGATTTTTCATGCGAAAAATCAGGGGGCTGTCCGCCCCCTCTTGGCCTGCGGCCAATTCACCCCCGCGGATATTTGGGCAGAGAAGAACCCGACAGACCCGCATTCATTCTTCTCTGTTGAAATATCCTCGGGGGTGAATTGGCGCGGCACGCGCCAAGAGGGGGCAGACAGCCCCCTTCCTTCCGAATTTTCGCAGAAAATTCGTGCCTCCCGTCCCGTCCCTGCGCCTTGCCTCGCAGCGCGTCCCGGCGTAAGCCCACCGCGTCCCTTCCCTGACACGAGGCCCGCCATGATCCCCCGCTATTCCCGCCCCGACATGGTCGCCCTTTGGGAACCCCAAACCCGCTTCCGCATCTGGTTCGAGATCGAGGCTCATGCCTGTGATGCACAGGCCATCCTGGGCGTCATCCCCAAGGACAATGCCGAAGCCGTGTGGAAAGCCAAGGATGTCACCTTCGACGTCGCCCGGATTGATGAGATCGAGGCCGTCACCAAACATGACGTCATCGCCTTCCTCACCCACCTTGCCGAAATCATCGGCAATGACACCGCGCGGTTTGTCCATCAGGGGATGACTTCGTCGGATGTGCTCGACACCACGCTGAACATCCAACTCACCCGCGCCGCCGATCTGCTGCTCGCGGGCCTTGACCGCGTCCTCGCCGCGCTGAAAACCCGCGCTTTTGAGCATAAGGACACCGTCCGCATCGGCCGCAGCCACGGCATCCATGCCGAACCCACGACCATGGGCCTCACCTTCGCGCGCTTCTACGCCGAGATGTCGCGCAACCGCGCCCGCCTGATCAACGCCCGGGCCGAAATTGCCACCGGTGCCATCTCCGGCGCCGTCGGCACTTTCGCCAATATCGACCCCTTCGTCGAAGAGCATGTCTGCGCCCAACTGGGCCTCACCCCTGAACCCATCTCCACGCAGGTCATCCCGCGCGACCGCCATGCCATGTTCTTTGCCACGCTGGGCGTCATCGCCTCCAGCATCGAAAACATCGCGATCGAGATTCGCCACATGCAGCGCACCGAAGTGCTGGAGGCCGAGGAATTCTTCTCCCCCGGCCAAAAAGGCAGCAGCGCCATGCCACATAAAAGAAACCCGGTGCTCACCGAAAACCTCACCGGCCTTGCCCGCCTCGTGCGCATGTCGGTGATCCCCGCGCTGGAAAACGTGGCGCTCTGGCATGAACGCGACATCAGCCATTCCTCGGTGGAACGTGCCATCGGCCCCGACACCACCATCACGCTCGATTTCGCCCTGCATCGCCTGGCAGGTGTTGTCGAAAAGCTGGTGATCTACCCCGAGAACATGCTCAAGAACATGAACAAGTTCAAAGGTCTGGTCATGTCGCAGCGCGTGCTTCTCGCGCTCACCCAGGCCGGCGTCAGCCGTGAAGACAGCTACCGCCTCGTCCAGCGCAACGCGATGAAGGTCTGGGAACAGGGCGCCGATTTCCAGACCGAACTGCTAGCCGACGCTGAGGTGACAGCCGCCCTGTCACCGGCAGAAATCGCCGAAAAATTCGACTTGGGCTATCACACCAAACATGTCGACACGATCTTCCGCCGCGTTTTCGGCTGATCTCACGAAAGCGTGAGGCGGGCATGGCGCAGGGGCGGAATTTTCCGCCCTTGAAACGCACGATTCCATGCTAGCCTCATCCCCACGTACCGGATGCGGATTTTCCGACCGCCGGTCGCCCTGCTGACAGTCACATGCCAACACAAGGACGACCCATGAAAATCAAGACCACATTCATTGCGCTGACCCTGTCGCTTGCCCCGACCTTCGCCCTCGCAGGCGGTGGCTGCAATTCCGACAAGATGAACATCACCGCTTCGACCTGCGTCGAAGGCACCGTTTACGACGCGGCAACCGGTGTTTGCGTGCCGCAAACCACCTCGTGATCCGAACCCGGGTAAGGGCCGGTTAACCCGGCCCGCCTAACCTTCCCGAAGCAACCTTCGGGAAGGATCAAGATGCAGGACGAAGGCCCTGTCGCGCTTGCGCGCATCACCCCAGTGCCCGCCGCCGCAGCGGGCCTTGTGCCACGCAGCACCACGCCCGGCGAAAAGGCCGCGATCATCGTGCGCCTCATGCTGGCCGAAGGGGAACCGCTTCCCCTGTCGAACCTGCCCGAACAACACCAGACCCGCCTCGCCGAACTGATGGCCCGTATGGGGCTGGTGGACAGGGCCACCCTCGCTGCCGTGGTGGACGATTTCCTCACCGCGCTGGATGCCACCGGCCTTGTCTTCCCCGATGGGATCGATGGCGCCCTGTCGCTTGTGGATGGCCATATCTCACCCAATGCCGCCAGCCGCCTGCGCCGCATGGCCGCCAGCAACGCCCGCAGCGATCCCTGGGACAGGATCGCCGCCCTTCCCCCCGAAGACCTGCTTCCCCTCATCGCGGATGAGGCGGCGGAAACAGCCGCCGTTGCGCTCTCCAAACTGCCCGTGGCCCGCGCAGCCGACATTCTGGCCAAGATGCCGGGGGATCGCGCCCGCCGCGTGGCGCTGGCCATGTCGCGCACCGCCGCCACCGCCCCCGAAACCTTGCGCCGCATCGGCCTTGCGCTCGTGGCACAGCTTGATGCCCGCCCGCCCCGCGCCTTTGCCGCAGGCCCGGTCGACCGGATCGGCGCCATCCTCAACGTCTCACCCTCCGCCACCCGCGATGATGTGCTCGCCGGGCTGGATGAGGCCGACGCCGCCTTTGCCGAACAGGTTCGCCGCGCGATCTTCACCTTCGCCCATATCCCCGACCGTATCGCCCCGCGCGATCTGCCCCGCCTCTTGCGTGCCGTCGATGCGCCCACGATCACGACCGCCTTCACCGCCGCACAGGCCGACCCGGCCCTCGCCCCGGTGGTTGATGCCGTCTTCGCCGCCCTCTCCCCTCGCATGGTGCAGCAGTTGCGCGATGACATGGCCGCGCGCGGCAAGGTCACGCCAAAGGATGCCGATGCCGCCTTCACCGCCATCGTCTCTGCCATCCGCGGGCTAGAGGCGTCGGGCGAACTCACCCTCAAACAGGAAGATGAGTGAACGCACCCAGACGCCACCAGGTCCGACAATCCCGCCCAAACCAACGGCCCGGCGATCCCAAAAGCCCACCCTTTCGCCCTTCATCTTGGTCTTAAATACCCGCAGGGGGTGAATGGCGGCGCGGCACGCGCCGACAGAGGGGGCGGCACGCCCCATCAAACCCGAGCCAAGCGCGAAGGCGCGCAGGCGAGACAGATGCCGTGCGGCGGCACGCCGCGCCGCCAGATTACCGCCCCCACCACCTTGCCCCCGCCCGTCACCCCGCCTAGGGTCCGGCCGAGCCAAGGAACACCCCATGCAGCAGCCGACCGAAGCCTCCACCCGTCAGGGCATCCTCCTGATGCTGCTCTCACTTTTGATGTTCACCGCGATGGATGCGCTGGCCAAGGGTCTGGTGCAGCGCTACCCGACACCGCAGGTCGTCTGGGCCCGCTTTGCGGGGCAGTTGTTCCTTGTGGTATTGATCCTGAACATCCGCCTTGCCCCGGCCCTGCGCACCAAACACCCGCGCCTGCACGCCCTACGGTCCCTCACTCAACTGGGCGCAACCGGCTTCTTCTTCGCTTCCCTCACCCATATCGGCCTGGCCGAGGCGACGGCGCTTGCCGATATCAACCCCGTCCTGATCACACTGGGTGCCGCGCTGTTCCTTGGCGAAAAACTCGGCCCCCGCCGCATTGCGGGCGTTGTCGCCGCCATGATCGGCGCGCTCATCATCATCCGCCCCGGCGCGGATGTGTTCACCCCCGCCGCCCTGCTCCCCTTGGCCTGCGCTGTCTGCTACGCCGCCTCGGCGCTCCTCACCCGCAAGGTCGGCATGACCGAAAGCCCGTGGACAGCCATGTTCTACGGCGCGCTTCTGGGCACCCTAGTCACCAGCGCGATGATGCCCGCCGTCTGGCAACCCATCGCCGCATCCGATCTGTGGCTATTCGCCATCGTGGGCTGCCTTGGCACCGCCGCGCAGATCTGCCTGATCCGCGCCTTTTCCGTGGCCGAGGCCGGGGCCATCGCCCCCTTCGGCTATGGCGGCATCCTGCTGGCCACACTTTGGGGCGTGCTGTTCTACGACGAATGGCCCGACGCGCTCGCCTTTCTGGGCGCGTTCATCATCGTGGCTTCCGGCACCTATATCTGGCACCGCGAAACGCGCGCCAAACGCGCCTGCCGCTAGTCCAGCCGCGCCGCCGCCAGTACCGCCGCCGGGCCGGGCTCTTGCACGATCACCACCACCGGCGCATCGCCCGGTGCCGCCGCCTCGATCTCCAGCGGTGCCAGCCCCGGCCAATCGGCCACCTTCGTCCATTCCGTCACGATGTTGCGATAGGTCACCAACCGGCCCGCATTCTCGCCCCGCTCGATGGCCACCTCGGCCGCCGGCATATAGCGCACCAGCTGCACCACCGCGCCCCCGCTCAAGGGCGGCTCGGCCACGGCGCGTATGATCACCCGCTCTCCCTGCCGCTCGATCGTCACCTGAACGGTACGCTCCACCGCAAGATGCTTGCCGATCAGGTTCACCACCGCGTCGGGCGTATTCCCCTCGACCCGGTCCACGCCCCCGATGATCATCTGCGGGGTGTAAATCAACCGGCTCTTCACCGCGCGGGCATACATCTTCTGCCGCTCGGTGAACGCTGCCTGCGCAAAGCTGTCCTCCCAGCCGATGTAATCCCAGTAATCCACATGCAGCGCGAGCGGGATCACTTCCTTATGCGTGGCCAGTTCAGCCAGAAATTCATCCGCAGGCGGGCAAGAGGCGCAGCCCTGGCTCGTGTACAGCTCCACCACCACGCCCTCGGTAGATTGCGCCATCACGGGCGCAGCAAGGCCCAAACCAAGCCACAGGGCCACCCCGCAGGTGGCGCTGACGATATGTCGCATCTGGTCCTTCCCGATCTTTCGATCCGCTCTGCCGGCCTGTCCCCGCCGTATCCCCGTGTAACAAAAAGCCCGTCCCTGCCGCCAATCAAGGTTTTGCGATTGGCCCACCGCCATTTTTCACTTCCCTGCGTGACCTGTAACACGCACCCCCTGTCGTGCGAATGCTGCAAAATCTCTGTATATTCCGCGCGTGGCGGGGCTGGATTTTCGGCATACAATGGCATACAACGCCAAAGACACCCTTGCCCGACAGGATTCTTTCGGGCATCCGGAATGTTGAACCCGCCCTGCCCCCCGGGCAGTCCGTGAACGCCAGCCACAGCCAGGAGGCAAGCATGACCGTCACCGTCGGACATGACAGCGCAAAGACCCGCCAGACCCTCACCGCAGGCGGCAAGACCGTCGCCTATTACTCCATCCCGGCCGCGCAGGCCGCGGGCTTGGGCGATTTCGCCCGCCTGCCCGCCGCGCTCAAGGTAGTGCTGGAAAACATGCTGCGGTTCGAAGATGGCAAAACCGTCTCGCTCGACGACATCCGCGCTTTCGGTGACTGGGCCAAGATGGGCGGCCAGAACCCGCGCGAAATCGCCTACCGCCCCGCCCGCGTCCTGATGCAGGATTTCACCGGCGTTCCCGCCGTTGTGGACCTTGCCGCGATGCGCGACGGCATCCTTGGCCTCGGCGGCAATGCCCAGCAGATCAACCCGCTCGCCCCGGTCGATCTGGTGATCGACCATTCCGTGATGATTGATGAATTCGGCACCCCGCGCGCGTTTCAGGCCAACGTCGACCGCGAATATGAACGCAACATGGAACGCTATGTGTTCCTGAAATGGGGCCAGAACGCCTTCAACAACTTCCGCGTCGTGCCGCCCGGCACCGGCATCTGCCATCAGGTCAACCTTGAATACCTCGCCCAGACCGTCTGGACGGACAAGGACCAGCACGGCAACGAAGTCGCCTACCCCGACACCCTCGTCGGCACCGACAGCCACACCACCATGGTCAACGGCCTCGCCGTCCTCGGCTGGGGCGTCGGCGGGATCGAGGCCGAGGCCGCGATGCTGGGTCAGCCCGTTTCCATGCTGATCCCCGAAGTCGTGGGCTTCAAGCTGACCGGTCAGATGATGGAAGGCACCACCGCCACCGATCTGGTGCTGAAGGTCGTGCAGATGCTGCGCAAGCATGGCGTGGTGAACAAGTTCGTCGAATTCTACGGCGACGGTCTGGATCGCCTGCCGCTGGCCGACCGCGCCACCATCGCGAACATGGCCCCCGAATACGGCGCCACTTGCGGCTTTTTCCCGATCGATGATGAAACCCTGCGCTACCTGCACATGACGGGCCGGGATGAGGCGCGCATCGCGCTGGTCGAGGCTTATGCCAAAGCCAACGGCATGTGGCGCGGCCCGGATTACGATCCGGTCTACACCTCCACCCTGCATCTCGATATGGGCAGCATCGTCCCCGCCATTTCCGGCCCGAAGCGCCCGCAGGATTTCCTGCCCCTGGATACCGCCAAACAGGCCTTCGGCGATTACATCCGCACCACCCGCAAACTGCCCGCCGTGTCGGATGCGCAAAAGGCCGAACTCGTGGGCGAAGGCGGCAACTCCGCCCCGGCCGATCTGCCCGGCAATTTCGACGGCTTCTCCTCGGCCGCAGTTGCGGGTACCGATTACAAACTGCGTGACGGCTCGGTGGTCATCGCGTCGATCACCTCCTGCACCAACACCTCCAACCCCTATGTGATGATCGGCGCCGGTCTCGTCGCCCGTAAGGCGCGCGCCCTTGGCCTGAACCGGAAGCCTTGGGTGAAAACCTCGCTCGCCCCCGGATCGCAGGTCGTGTCCGAATACCTGAACGCCGCAGGCCTGCAAGAAGACCTCGACGCCATCGGCTTCAACCTCGTGGGCTATGGCTGCACCACCTGCATCGGCAACTCCGGCCCGCTGCAACCCGAAATCTCGGCGGCCATCAACGAAGGCGATCTCGTCGCCACGGCCGTCCTGTCGGGCAACCGCAACTTTGAAGGTCGCATCTCGCCCGATGTCCGCGCCAACTACCTCGCCTCGCCCCCGCTCGTGGTGGCCTATGCGCTGGCAGGTGACATGAACATCGACCTGACCAAGGAACCCTTGGGCATGGGCACCAACGGCCCGGTCTATCTGCGCGATGTCTGGCCCACCAACAAGGAAATCGCCGATCTGGTTCATGCCACCGTCACCCGCGCGGCCTTCCAGAAGAAGTATGCCGATGTCTTCAAGGGCGATGAAAAGTGGCAAGCGGTCAAGGTGACCGAGGCGGAAACCTATGACTGGCCGCCCACCTCCACCTACATCCAGAACCCGCCTTACTTCAAAGGCATGGCCAAAACGCCCGGCACCATCAAGAACATCACCGGCGCCCGCGTTCTGGCCCTTTTGGGCGACATGATCACGACCGACCACATCTCCCCCGCAGGCTCGTTCAAAGCGACCACGCCTGCTGGGAAATACCTTGTCGAACGTCAGGTCCCGGTGTCCGAGTTCAACTCCTACGGTGCACGTCGCGGCAACCATGAAGTGATGATGCGCGGCACCTTCGCCAATATCCGCATCAAGAACGAAATGCTCGATGGCGTCGAAGGCGGCTACACCAAGGGCCCGGATGGCGCACAAACCTCGATCTTCGATGCGTCCATGGCCTATCAGGACCAGGGCACGCCCCTCGTGATCTTCGGCGGCATCGAATACGGCGCAGGCTCCAGCCGCGACTGGGCCGCCAAGGGCACCGCCCTGCTGGGCGTCAAGGCCGTGATCGCCGAATCCTTCGAACGCATCCACCGCTCCAACCTCGTTGGCATGGGTGTCATTCCGTTCGAATTCACCGAAGGCATGACGCGCAAGTCGCTGGGCCTGACAGGCGACGAACACGTCAGCATCGAAGGTCTGGAAGGCGATCTCAAGCCGCTCTCCCTCGTGCCGTGCCACATCACCTATGCCGACGGCACCACCAAGACGATTCAGATCAAGTGCCGCATCGATACAGAGATCGAGATCGAATATGTCGAACATGGCGGGGTGCTGCACTACGTGCTGCGCAATCTCGCCTCTGCCTGATCCCGGCACGACACTTGCAGTACAGAACGCCCCGCGGCCGAAATGCCGCGGGGCGTCCGCGTTTTGGCCCAAAAGCTGCCGCAATCCCCGGTAAAAAGATGCCTTATTCGCGCGGTCCGGGCCATGCCCCACCGCGCCGGTTCCCTTTGTGCCGTGCCGGTGTGGAAACCCATTGTTTCCACCAAACCGGGCTGCTTTCGCGGCACCATGGGCCTATAATGATCCTGTCGCGTATGAATGGTTCACACGCCGGGAACGCCAAATGATCGACTTCACTCCTCCCCGTGCTGCAAGCCGATCGGTCCTTTCCGGCACTTACCTGCCTTTTGGCGAAGGTCTCTTTCTCTTCGCGCTTCTGTTCATTGTGCTCACTGGTTTCTGAGCGGGCGTACCGACCAGAATAAGATGAACGCTTACCCTTGGGCGGACATCGAAAAGGGGGGGCCCGCTCAGCCCCCCCTTTTCAGTTTCAACCCAGAGCTTCCGGTTCAGCTTCCCGTATTCTCCGCCAGCGCCGCTTCCAGCGCCGGTACGAAACGCGCCTCGTAATCCGTGCCCACCAGCGGCCCGATGAAACGGAACGCCACCGTCCCGTCGCCCCGGATGATGAACGTCTCCGGCGGTGCGGTCACACCCCATTCCACCCGGTCCCGCCCCCGCGGATCGAACCCTACGGCAAAGAAGGGATTGCCCTCCTCCTCCAGATAGGCCACCGCCGCGCCCTCATCATCCATCATGTTCACACCCGCCACCCGGATGCCGCGTTCGGCCATCTCCAGCAACACCGGATGCTCGGCCCGGCAGGGCGGGCACCAGCTCGCCCAAAAGTTCACCACCGTCACCTCGCCCGTCCGCAGATCGGCCGCCGTCAGCCCCGGTATCCCCGGCAAGGCCAGCGCCGGCACCGCTGGCGCCTCCTTGTCGATGAACACCGATGGCAGGTCATCGGGATTGCTGCGCTGCATCCCCACATAGAACATCCCCGCCAGCCCCAGAAACAGCACCGGCGGCAGTACCATCAACCATCTAGCCATCCTCACGCTCCTGCCGCAGTTCTACCTCGCGCAACTGCCCCTTCACCCGCGCGCCACGCCACATGGTCAGCCCCACGATGGCCACCAGCAACAGCAGCGACGCCCCATAGGATGCCAGCACCGCAAAGGCATATTTCCCCAGATCCGGCATCATGCCAGCCGCTCCCGCGCCAACAGCGCCTGCAACCGCCGCGCCCGGATCTCCGTCCGCGTCCGCATCAACACCAGCGCCACAAACAGCAGCACGAACCCCGCAATACAGACCAGCAGCGGGAACCAGAACACATCCGCCACATTCTCCTCCTTGTCCAAAGACAGCGACGCCCCCTGATGCAGCCCCTGATTCCAGAACAGCACCGCATAGCGCGACAGCAGCGCAAAGACTGACCCCACCAGACACAGCACCGCCGTCAGGTCCGCCGCCGTATCCGGGTCCTCGATCGCCTGCCACAGCGCGATATAGCCCAGATAGAACAGCGTCAGGATCAGAAAGGATGTCAGCCGCGGGTCCCAGGCCCACCAGGTCCCCCACATCGGCTGCCCCCAGAAGGCCCCCGTCAGCAGCGCGATCACCGTAAAGGTCAGCCCCACAGGCGCTGCCGCCTTGGCCGCCAAGGCGCTCACATGATGCCGCCGGATCAGCCAGATCAGGCTGGTCACCAACATCATCACCCAGGCATTGATCGCCATCATCGCGCTTGGAACATGCAGATAGATGATCTTGACGGTGGACCCTTGCCGGAAATCATCCGGCGTGAAGAAGAACCCCCAGATCAGCCCTGCCACCAGACAGGCCAGCGCCAGCCCGGTCACCCAGGGCAAGACCCAGGCCGAGGTCTGCATGAACTTCTTCGGATTGGCATATTCCCAGATCGACATGCAGGCTCCTTACGTCCTCCGGCTCAAAGCCTCAATTCACTATCACGCGCGCGCTCAGCGCAGATTGATGCGGATTGCCGCAGCCGCCGCAAATGGCAACAGCGCCGCCGCCGCCAGCGTGATCCCGGCCAGCAGCAACACCGGAACCGATACCGCCTGCCCCGCCGCCCCGCGCTTGACCACCTCCGCCCCAAAGATCAGCGTCGGCACATAAAGCGGCAACACCAGCAGGCTCAAGAGCAAACCGCCCCGCTTCACCCCCACCACCAGCGACGCCCCAAAAGCCCCGATGACCGACAGCGCCGGCGTCCCCAGCAGCAGCGACAGCACCAGCCACCCATAGCCCGCCACCGGCAGGTTCAACAGCACCCCCAGCACCGGCGCCACAATCGTCAGCGGCAATCCCGTCACCACCCAATGCGCCAACGCCTTCACCGCCACCACCCCCTCCAGCGGGATCGGCGCCGTCGCCAGCAGGTCCAGCGACCCATCCTCGAAATCCAGCGCAAAGATACGGTCCAGGCTCAGCAGGCAGGCCAGCAGCGCCCCAACCCACAGGATGCCCGGCGCAATCCGGCCCAGCACATCGCCCTCCGGCCCCACGCCCAAAGGCACCAGCACCGCCACCAGCAGGAAAAACGCCAGCCCCAGCCCAAAGCCGCCCCCCGCCCGCATCGCCAGCCGCAAATCCCGGATCAGCAGCGCCCCCATGCCGCCCTCCCGTTGATCGCGCCCGCCACAGCCAGAAGCACAGCCATGCCCCTCTCTTCTCTGGAAAAATATCCTCGGGGGTCTGGGGGCAGACAGCCCCCAGTCCGCACCCTCCACCCGCGCCACGCGGCCCTCATCCGAAGGCCTCGTCGAACGCGCCCACACGGCCCCCGGCTGCAGGCCGCTGCGCCTTGAACGGCGTCAGGTCCAGCACCTCCGCTTCTGCCAACCCCAGATCGATATGCGTGGCCATCAACGCCGATCCCCCCGCCGCCAGATGCGCCCGCACCACGCCCGCAAACAGCGCGACCGATGCCGCATCCAACGACACCGTGGGTTCATCCAGCACCCAGATCGGCCGCCCCGTCACCAAGATCCGCGCCAGCCCCAGCCGCCGCTTCTGCCCGGCAGACAGGTTCGCCGCCCGCCGGTCGCGCAAAGCGCTCAGGTTCATTGCCACCATCGCCGCCTCGGCCCCATCCGTGCCGTTGACCGCAGCCCAGAACCGCAGGTTCTCTTCCACCGTCAGCACGGCCTTCAACCCATCCGCATGGGCGGCATAAGCCAGGCTCTCGGGTGGCACCGACATCTCCCCCGCCAAGGGCGGCTGCAACCCGGCGAGCGTCCGCAAAAGCGTTGTCTTGCCAATCCCGTTCGGCCCGCGCAGCACCAAAGCCCGCCCCGCCGCCAGCCTGAAGGTCACCCCTTCCAGCACCGCGATGCCGCCCCGCGCCACCGCCAGATCGGCAACCGTCAGGTCCATAACCAAATTCCTTCCAAGGAATTTGCAAATTTCTTCCAAGAAATTTGTGCCGGCGTCACCGTCACGGCCCAGCCACCGGCAGCAGCGCCGCCGCGATCCGGCGGCCCTCGCTCAACAGCACATTATAGGTCCGGCACGCAGCGGGGGAGGACATCACCTCGACCCCGATCCCCGCCGCGTCCAGAGTGGCGACGAAATCCTTCGGCGCATGGGCGATATCGCCCCCCATGCCCACGAACAGCACATCGATCCGCCCCGCCAGCGACAGCGGCGTTTCGGTATCCGCAAACCCGCCCCACAACCCCGCATCCCAGGGTGTGATCAGGCAGGCCCCGCGCAGCACATGGCCGCCGACCCGGAAAAACCCCGGCCCATAACCCTCAATGGGCTGGGCCGTGCCATAACTGATCTCGGTCAGGCGCATCCGCCCCCCTCACGCCTGCCCCCGCCCAAGAGCGGCTCAGGCATCCACGTTCGCAAAATCATCCGGCGTGCCCCGGTTCTTCGGCTTTTCGCTCCGGTCCAGCCCGATGAAAAGCACGATGTTCTTTGCCACATAGACCGAAGAATAGGTGCCGAACAGAACCCCAAGGAAAATAGCCAGCGAGAAGCCACGCAGCACATCCCCGCCGAAAATCAGCATGGCTCCGACGGCAATCAACGTGGTCAAGGCTGTCATCAAGGTCCGCGCCAGCGTCTCGTTCACCGACAGGTTCATCACATCGCGCAACGGCATCTGCTTGTACTTCTGCAAATTCTCGCGCAGCCGGTCGAACACCACCACCGTGTCATTGATCGAATAGCCCAGAATGGTCAGCAGGGCCGCCACGATGGTCAGGTCGAACTTGATCTGGAACAGCGCGAATATGCCAATGGTGATCAGCACATCATGCAGCAGTGCCAGCACCGCCCCCACCCCGAACTGCCATTCAAACCGCAGCCACATATAGATCATGATCGCCACGCTCGTCACGATCAGCGACAGGACAGAGGTAAAGACCAACTCGCCCGAAACCTTGGGCCCGACGCTTTCCACGCTGGGAAAGGTCATCGCCGGATCAATCGCCGCGCGCAGCACCTCTTCCAACTGAATGATCTGCTCGGGCGTCACCGCCTGGCTTTCATCCTCGGCCGCGATGCGGATCATCGTCACATGCTGGTCATCGGTGAAATTCGGATCGAACACCTCGGTGATCGACACATCACCCAGCGGCAACCCCTGCAACGCATCCCGATACGCGCCTACATCCACCGCGATGGTGGATTCCGTGCGGATTGTCGTGCCGCCCTTGAAGTCGATTCCGTAGTTCAACCCCATCACCGCCCAGGCGACAATGGCCAGCACAGACAGCATCAGCGACCCGCCAAAGGTCACCCATTGCCAGCGGAAAAAGTCGAAATTCGTCTTGTCGGGTGCAAGCTTGAAACGCCATGCCATGATCCGGTCCCCTTATACGACAAGCGTCTTCGGCTTGCGCCGGTTGTACCAGTAGGTCACGATCAACCGCGTCACATTGATCGCCGTGAACACGGATGTGATGATCCCGATGGCCAGCGTGACCGCAAAACCGCGCACCGGCCCGGCACCCAGGAAAAACAGCACCCCTGCCGTGATCAGCGTCGTCACGTTCGCGTCCACGATGGCCGACAGCGCCCGCTCAAAGCCAAGCTCGATCGCCCGCGCCGCGTTCTTCGCGCCTGCCCGCAATTCATCGCGGATACGTTCATAGATCAGAACGTTGGCATCCACCGCCATCCCGATGGTCAGCACCAGACCGGCAATCCCCGGCAGCGTCAGCGTGGCCCCGATCATCGACATCACGCCAAAGATCAGCCCCATGTTTATGGCCAGCGCCACCACCGCAAACACCCCGAACAACCCATAAGATGCGATCATCAACAGACTGACCGACCCCGCCGCCACCAGCGTCGCCACCCGGCCTGCATCAATCGAATCCTGCCCAAGCTCCGGCCCGATGGTCCGCTCTTCCAGGAAGGTCATGCTCGCAGGCAGCGCCCCGGCAGACAGCAGCACCGCAAGGCGGTTCGCCTCTTCCACCGTGAAGTTGCCGGTGATGATCCCCGATCCGCCCGGAATATGGCTCTGAATCACGGGGGCGGAAATCACCTCGCCATCCAGAACGATGGCAAAGGGCGCGCCGATATTTTGCGCTGTGTAATCGCCAAAGGCCCGCGCGCCGCGCACGTCGAACTGGAACGCCACCGCAGGACGCCCGTTCTGGTCAAAATCGCCCTTGGCATTGGTCAGGTCCTCGCCCGAAACGACGGGGACTTCCTCAACCGTATACCAGACACCCTCTTCATCCATCGACGGCAGGCTGATATTGCCCGGCCCCGGCGTCTGATCCTCGGCCGTGCCGCGCCGCACCACCGGATTGAAGGTCAGTTTTGCCGTCGTCCCGATCAGCGCCTTCAATTCCGTGGCCGATCCGATGCCCGGCACCTGAATCAGGATGCGGTCCGCACCTTGCCGCTGAATCGTGGGCTCCCGCGTCCCGGCCGTATCCACCCGCGTGCGGATGATCTCCAGCGATTGCTGGATCGTGCGCAGGTCCAGCGCCTCGCGCTCCGGCTCGGACAGCTGCACGATCAGCACGTTGCCCTCGGCCGTCACGTCAATATCCGTCTGGCCGACCCCGGTCAGCGTGACAACATTCGACGCCAGCGCCCGAACGGCCTGCACCGCAGCGGCCATCCCGGCCTCGGTCTCAATCTGCACGCGCAGCTCATAGGGCACCTGCCCCGGCTGCCGCCGCACGCTGCCTACCTGATCGCGCACATCACGCAGCGCATCGCGCACTTCCGGCCACCAGCCATCCATCCGCGCCTTATAGACATCCACCACCTGCACTTCAGCAAGCAGATGCGCGCCCCCCCGAAGGTCCAGACCCAAGTTCACCACCCCAGACGGAAGATAATCCGGCCATTGGTCCAGTGCCGCCTGTTGTTCGGTGGTGGCAAAGCCTGCCGCCTCCACCGCCTTGGCCGCATCATTATGCGCCTCGACCTGCGCATAATACAGGTTCGGCACCGCCAGCAGCAGACCGGCCGCCACAGCAAGCCAGGTCAGGATCTGCTTCCACAGGGGAAATGTCAGCATGTTCTGCGTCCAGCCAGGCTCAGGCCGCGGCCGGTTCGGTCTTGTTCATGACCTGCGCGATGGTGCCCTTGATCACCTTGACCTTCACGTTCTCGGCGATCTCCACCTCGACCATGCCGTCTTCCTGCACCTTGGTCACCTTGCCGACGATGCCGCCCTGCGTCACCACCTGATCCCCGCGGCGCAGCGCCTCGATCATGGCCTTGTGTTCCTTCAGCTTTTTCTGCTGCGGACGGATCAGCAGGAAATACATGATCGCAAAGATCAGGATCAGCGGAATGAACGAAGCAAAGGCAGAACCGGCACCGGCACCGGCGGCCTGTGCATAGGCGGGAGTAGCGAACATGGGCGTCCTCACTGTTTGTCATCACCGGGCAATGGCTCCCGGCCGAATTTGCGCGCACCCTATAGTCGGGTTCATGGGAAGGCAAGGCAGCCAAGAACCGGTCTGACCTGCGCTCCAGCCCCGATATGGGGGGATGGTGCGCTGCGTTCAACCAGCAACCCTTGCCACCCTGCGCGCCCCCTGTTCAAAGCCGCCGCGGCACGGGGCTGCGCCGGGTCAGCTTGTCCAGCAGCCGCCGTTTCAGACTGCGCGTCTCAAGCAATTCACGGTCCAGCACAAAGCTGCGGCCGTTCAGGCTGCGGTCATGCCACAGCGCCAGCCGCGCGCCCCAGATTGCGGCCTCCCGCGCGGGCAGCCCCCCCGGCACACCCATCCGCGTGGCCAGAATCCCGGGCATCCATTCACTGATCACAATCCCGGGAAACCGGTCGCCGATATCGGCCACCAGCGCCCGGGTCAGAATACGGCCCGCCCCTTTTGAAACGGCATAGCCCGCGCTCGCAGGCACCGGCTGAATATCGGCAAAGGTCGACACGTTCAGGATGCGCCCGAACCCCGTCTCCACCATGCCCATCAGCGCCGCATGGGTGCAGGCCGCCACCCCGCCCAGATTGATGGCCACTGTCGCCATGAAATCGGCCGTGCCTTCCTCCAGAAAGTCCCGCCGCGGATAGATGGCCGCATTGTTGATCAACAGCGTCACCGGTCCCAGATCCCGCGCAATCCCCGCAAACGCCTCTGGCACGGCAGCCGCGTCCTTCAGATCCAGCACCACCGGATGCACGCGCCCACTTTCCGCCTTTGCCGCCACGGCGCGCAAACCTGCCTCATCTCGCCCGATTGCGGCGACCGTCACCCCCAGCCCCGCCAATTCCAGCGCAAGCGCTTCCCCCAGCCCCCGGTTCGCGCCCGTGACCACCGCCACACCCTGCCGCAGCCGCTCGGATACCTGTGCATCACTCATGCCGCCCCTCCCCCATCGCCTGTGCAAGGCCTGCCGCCACCCGCAGCGCATTCGCCGCGATGGTCAGGCTGGGGTTCACCCCCATCGACGTGGGCATGAATGACCCGTCGGCGACATAAAGATTGGCGATCCCATGCGCGCGGCAATCGCTGTCCAGCACACTGGTCGCCGGATCATGGCCAAAGCGCAGCGTTCCCGTCGGATGCCCGAAATTCAATTCCGGCCACCGCGTCAGGAACAGATGCCGCTGCCCCTTCAGCGACCGCCCGATCACGCGGCGAAACATCTTGCGCCGCGCCAGCACCTCAGGGTGGAACGCATAATCCAGCCGAAGGGTATCCCCATCGCCCGGCGCCCATGTCACCCGATTTTCCGCATAAGGCAGGTCTTCCAGCAGGCCCACGAAGATCTGCGCCTCGCCCAGCATCCGCGCCGCAATCTCCGCAGGCAACCGCACCAGGCTTTGCAGACCTTTCACCCGGCCAAACCGCGACCGCGCCAGCATCTGACGCAGGAAATGCACGATCACCCCGCTGCTCGCCGTCACGCCCATGGCCTGCACCATGCCAAAACGCTCGCCGTTCACGTGATACAGGTCACGAAATCCGATCGCCTTGGTCGGCCCGTCAAAGGCCGGCGCACCCCGTTCGGGCCAGATCGCCAGCATCTCGTTCAGATGGAACATCAGGTTGCGCCCCACCTGCCCGCTGCTATTGGCACAGCCCTGCGGCCATGCCTCACTGGCCGAGGCCAGCAGCAACCGGGGCGAGGCCAGCGCCCCACCGGCCAGCACATAGGTCCGCGCCTTCAGCGTGATCGCCTGCCCGCGATGGCGCGCCTCAAGATGCGTCACCGCCCCGCCATCCCCGCAAATCCGCGTGACGACGCAATTGTCCAGCAGCGCCGCCCGCCCGGTGGCCAGCGCGGGTTCCACCCCCGCCGACCGGCCATCCATCTTGCACGGGCGCGGGCATTTGTGGCCAAGGCAACTCATGCACCCGTCCACATTCCTCAAGGCCGAATGCAACTGATAGGGGTTCAACCCCGCCTTCCGCATCCGCGCCATCATCGCCACTTCGCCCGCATCCAGGGGCGGCGGCGCGCGCAGGCTGTCCGCCCCCGCCCCGCTGCGCGGATCCGGCTCGCCGCTCACATGGAACATCTCTTCCGCCCGCGACAGCCACGGTGCCATCTCCGCATGGCGCACCGGCCAGCCGCCCACCGGATGCGGACGCCCCGGCATATCATCCAGATCATGCGGCTCTGGCCGTTCCAGCGTCGCGGCGTAGAAAACCGATGATCCGCCCACTCCGCTGCCAATCGGCGCAAAAAACTCGCTTTCCATGCCGTCGATCCGGGCCGCCATCGGAGCCGGCCAACATCCCCGCATCTGCCGCGCGACCGGGTCGGGGCTTTCCGACAAAAGCGGATTCTGCTCTGCCCGATACCCCGCAGGCCCCTTCTCGACAAACAGCACCGACAGCCCGGCCTCGGCCAGCGCCCGCCCCGCGCTGCCCCCGCCCATGCCAGTGCCGATGACGATGGCGTCCCAAACCCGCCCCGTCGCCGCATCCAGGGGCGCTGTGGTCATCCCCGTCATGCGCCCCGCCCCGTCAATGCCGGCAGCAGCAGGTCACGTATCAACCGCGCCCCGCCATTCGTCAGATGGTTGGTGTCGAAATAGACCGGCCCGCCCCCTTGCATCACACTGCAATTCGCCGCGTCGCACAGCCTGTCCCAGCCGTCGATCAGCGCAATCTTCCCCTCCGCCTCCAGCGCGCGCAGCATCCCGTCGGCCCGTGCCGCCCGCGCCGCGGCCGCGGCGCGCGGCACGCTCAGCATCGCAGGCACCGTCTCAGCCCGGCCATGCGCCATGGCCCGCGCCGCCAGCAGCGATGTATAGACCGGAATCTCTGGCATCTGCCGCAGCACCGTCACTGGCCCCAGCACCGAAAGTGCCTCTACCGTCCGCGCCAGTGCCGCTTCCATCAGATCGGGCGCAGCCTCCAGCCCGCTTCCCGGTGCCGGATCCAGACGGATCTTGTTGTGCACGTCCAGCCCGAACCCCTGCCCCTCCGCGTAATAGCTCCACCGCGCGATGACCAGAACCCGCTTCACACTCGAAAGCTCCGGCAAGGCTGCTTCCAGCTGGCCGTTGATCTCCGGGCAGGCGCGGTTCGCTGCGGCGGTCGAGGCGGTCTCGTCCTTGACCACCCCGAACAGTGGCGGGCATCCCGCCGTCCAAAGGATGATGCCGGGCACACCCGCCTCCATCGCAGCCTGCGAAACCACGTCCATTATCGACCGCACATGGCTGTCCCCCCAGACCAGAACCTCCGGCGGGCCAGCATCCTCGGGCCCGATCCGGCACAGCCTGATGCCGGTCAGCGGCCCCTCCGCCTCCACCGAACAGCGGCTTATGTCCTGATTGAAATCCTGCGTTGCGGCGATGTGGGCGCGCGTTGCTGCGTCAAACCGCTGCTCCAGCCCATCGCGCGCATAGACAAAGGCCGCAAATCCCAGCGTGACCGCCGACGCCAGCGCCATCCCGCCAAACACCGGCCGCCATGGTGCCACGTCGCCCGCCTGTTCCCCACGCGCGCCCCAGGATGGCCCCCGACGAAACGGCCGTTCCACAAACCGCCAGCTCACCACCGCCAGCGCCAAGGATAGCGCAATCCAGAACGCCACCTCCGCAGGTCCGGCATAGCCACCCCGCCACGTCGTCGACAGGCTGAACACCGGCCAGTGCCACAGATACAGCGAATAGGAGATCAACCCCACGAACACCGGCCCGCGCATCGCCAGCAGCCGGTTCACCAGATTGACCTGCCCCGTTCCCGCCAGGATCAGCACCGTGCCCAGCACCGGAAACACCGCCTGCCAGCCCGGAAATCCCGGCCCCGCCTGCACCAGCACCACCGATCCCAGCACCAGCCCCATACCCAGCACCGACACGCCCGCCTGCACCGCATCCGGCAACCGCCGCCCCTGCAAATGCGCAATCGCCAGCAGCACACCCGCCAGCATTTCCCAGGCCCGGAAATGGAACAGATAAAACGCCGCCTCCGGCATCCGGGGTGTCAGCAAAAGGCTCGCTGCGAGCGATCCGGCAAAGCCCAGCCACAACACCAGATGCAGCGCGCGCGGATGATGGCGCAGCAACAGGATCGCAATCGGCAAGACAACATAGAACTGTTCTTCCACCGAAAGTGACCAGGTGTGCAAAAGAACCTTTTCCTCTGCCCCAAAGTCGAAATATCCCGCATCCCGCCAGAACTGCGCATTCGCCAGATAAACCGTCGCCGCGATCAGCGATTTCGCGAACTCTCGGTATTCCACCGGCAAAAGCACGAACCAACCCACCAACGACACAGCCGCCGCCATCGCGAAAAAGGCCGGCGCAAGCCGCCGGAACCGCCGGATATAGAACCGCACCAGCGATACCCGGCCCGTCTGTGTCATCTCGGCCCACAGGATGCCGCCGATCAGATATCCCGAAATGACGAAAAAGACGTCCACCCCGACAAACCCGCCGTCGAGTCCCGAAATCCCGAAATGGTACAATACGACAGACAGCACCGCGACCGCGCGCAGACCGTCAATTTCGGGCCGATAGGCAATGGCGACCATGATCTTCTTTTTCAAAGGGCAAATGATCAAACAGCGCTGATCCGGGCGCGGCTGAAGCTAGTCGAGAAGACCCGCCCATGCCACTGAAAATTAGTGATTATTAACTGCCCTTTTGCCGCATTCGGCACAACCTGCGGCCCAGCCACCCGATCTCGGCCTGTGTTCGCCATGCCGCAAGCTGCCGCCCGTTTCGCAAGGCCCCGGTTACACCGGGCCGCACAATGACGCATAAGGCAGCAAGCACCGATTCACAGACCACGAGGTTTGCCATGCATGACATTCGCGCCATCCGCGAGAATCCCGCCGCCTTCGACGAAGGCCTGCGCCGTCGTGGCCTGCCCCCCGCCTCGCCCGAAATCCTCGCCCTCGATGCCGACCGCCGCGCCCGCATCGTCGCCGCTGAAACCGCCACCGCTGAACAAAACCGCGCCTCCAAGGATGTGGGGGCCGCCAAAGCCCGCGGTGACGATGCCGAATTCGAACGTCTGCGCGCGCTTGTCTCGGATAAAAAGGCCGAAATCGCCCGCCTCACGGCCGAGGCCGACGCCCAGGATGCCGCCCTGCGCGACATGCTGATGCGCATCCCCAACCTCCCCCTCGCCGCGGTGCCAGAGGGCAAGGACGAAGACGACAACGTCGAACTGCGCCGCTGGGGCACCCCCCGCGCCTTCGATTTCAAACCGCTGGAACATTTCGATATTCCCGGCGTCAAACCCGGCATGGACTTTGAAACCGCCGCCAAACTCTCCGGCGCGCGTTTCGTCGTGCTGCGCGGCGCGGTCATCCGCGTCCACCGCGCGCTGGCGCAGATGATGCTCGATACCCACATCACCGACCATGGCCTGACCGAAACCTGGACCCCGGTTCTGGTGAAGGAAGAGGCGATGTATGGCACCAACCAACTGCCCAAATTCGCCGAAGACAGCTACCAAACCACCAACGGCTGGTGGCTTGTCCCAACGTCTGAGGTCACGCTGACCAACACCGTCGCAGGCGACGTCCTTGACGAATCCCAGCTTCCCATCCGCATGACCGCCCACACCCAGTGCTTCCGGTCCGAGGCCGGTTCGGCAGGCAAGGACACCACCGGGATGCTTCGCCAGCATCAGTTCGAAAAGGTGGAAATGGTGTCGATCACCACCCCGGACACCAGCCTCGCTGAACATGACCGCATGACGCGCTGCGCCGAAGCGATCCTTGAAAAGCTGGGCCTGCCCTATCGCACCATCGTCCTTTGCACCGGCGACATGGGCTTTGGCGCGCAAAGAACCCATGATCTTGAGGTTTGGCTTCCCGGTCAGAACCGGTATCGCGAAATTTCCTCCGTCTCCGTCTGCGGTGATTTTCAGGCCCGCCGCATGAACGCCCGCTTCCGCCCCGCCGGCGGCGGCAAGCCAGAGTTTGTCCACACCCTCAACGGCTCCGGCCTTGCCGTGGGCCGCTGCCTGATCGCGGTGCTGGAAAACGGGCAACAGGCCGACGGCTCTGTCGATCTGCCCGCCGCCCTGCACCCCTATCTCGGCGGCAAAACCCGCATCGCCGCCGATGGGACGCTCGCCTGAACCCGACAACAGGTCCAATTCCGGGGCCGGAACGTAGAAGACATATGAAACTTCACGCCCTCCTCCTCCTGATCGTGACCGCAGCCTTCGGCGCGGCCCCGTTCATCACGCCGCCCTTCACGGGCTATGACCCTACCCTCTTCCCCGTGCAGATCGCCCGCCCCTCGATCCAGCCCGCCGGTTACGCCTTTTCGATCTGGAGCGTGATCTACCTCTGGCTGGCCATCCATGCCGTCACCAGCCTGTGGAAGCGCAGCACCAATCCGGTCTGGGATCGCACGCGCCCGGCCCTGATTGTCGCCATCGCCCTCGGCTCCGCCTGGCTCTCCATCGCGCCGGTCGCCCCGATCTGGGCAACCGTCGTCATCTGGATCATGGCCGCCAGCGCGCTCACGGCCTTCCTGCGCGCCGATACAGAAACCGACCGCTGGCTCCTGTCAGCCCCCATCGCCATTCTGGCAGGCTGGCTTTCCGCCGCTGCCTCCGTCTCCACGGGCGTCGTGATCGCGGGCTATGGCTGGCTTTCGGATACCGCCACCGCCGCGGTGATGATCGCCATAACGCTGGCCCTCGCCACCTGGACCCAACGTCAGAAACCCCACATGCCAGTCTACGGCCTCACCGTGATCTGGGCTCTCATCGGCATCACGGTCGCCAATGCCGGTTTGAACCCCACCGTCGCCATCCTCGCCGGCATCGGCATCGCGCTCATGGCGCTCACGCTCCGCGCGACACGGCTGGGTTAGAGCCAACCCTGCCACTTCATCTTGGCAAAAATACCCAAATCCGACGAAAGCCACCAGAACCAAGGGTTACCGAAGGGCACCCACCCCGCCTTTGCGGGAAGGGTCTTTGGTCGCCTGGTTCCAGCGGAGCTCAGTCCTTCCGCCCTTCCTTATGCTTGCGCAGGCGGGAGGGTGTGTGGAACTTGCGGTCCTTGAACGGGTTCTTGTCGCTTTGCGACCGGAACATGATCCGGATCGGCACGCCCGGCATCTCGAAATGGTCGCGCAACCCGTTCACAAGATAGCGCTTATAGCTTTCCGGCATCTCATCAGGCCGCGAACACATGATCACAAACCCCGGCGGCCGCGCCTTCACCTGCGTCATGTACCGCAGCTTGATGCGGTGCCCGCCCGGTGCCGGCGGCGGGTGCGCCTCGGTCATCGCGCCCAGCCAAGTGTTCAGCCGCGCCGTCGTGATCCGCTTGTTCCAGATGTCATGCGTCCGCCGGATCGCATCATGCAGCCGGTCCAACCCGCGCCCGGTCTTGGCCGACACCGTAATCAGCGGCGCCCCGCGCAACTGCGGCAGAAGACGTTCGAACATCTCCTTCAGCTCGGCCAGCTTTTCCTGCTTCTCGTCTTCCAGATCCCATTTGTTGACCGCGATCACCACGCCCCGGCCCTCAGACTCGGCATGATCCGCGATCCGCAGATCCTGCACCTCGAACGGAATCTCCACATCCAGCAGCACGACGACAACCTCGGCAAAGCGCACCGCGCGCAGCCCGTCCGCCACCGACAGCTTTTCCAGCTTCTCGGTCACCCGCGCCTTCTTGCGCATCCCCGCCGTGTCGAAAATCCGGATCGGCGTCCCCAGCCAGTCCGACCGGACCGAAATCGCATCCCGCGTGATCCCCGCCTCCGGCCCCGTCAGCAATCGGTCCTCGCCGATGATCTTGTTGATCAGCGTCGATTTCCCCGCATTGGGCCGCCCGATCACCGCAATCTGCAACGGCTTCTTGGCGGTCGGGCGATAGGCGGTGGCATCGGCCTCCTCCTCGCTCAACTCCTCAGAAACATCGACCTCGACATCGGGCGTGTTCATCGCCTCGCGTTCGGCAAATTCCTCACGGAAGGGCAGCAGGATGCGATACAGATCGTCCATCCCCTCGCCATGCTCCGCCGAAAGGCGGATCGGCTCACCCAGGCCAAGCGACCACGCCTCCAGCGCGCCGGAATCCCCCGCCGCGCCCTCGGCCTTGTTCACCCCCAGGATCACCCGCGCGCTCTTTTTCCGCAGAATATCGGCAAACACCTCATCCGTGGGCATCACGCCCATACGCCCGTCGATCAGGAACAGGCACACATCGGCCAGTTCCACCGCGCGTTCGGTCAGACGCCGCATCCGGCCCTGAAGGCTGTCATCGGTCACTTCTTCCAGACCGGCCGTGTCGATCACGGTGAACCGCAGGTCAAAAAGCCGCGCATCCCCCTCGCGCAGGTCACGCGTCACGCCGGGCTGGTCATCGACCAGCGCCAGCTTCCGCCCGACCAGACGGTTGAACAGCGTGGATTTCCCCACATTGGGGCGACCCACGATCGCAAGGGTGAAGCTCATCTTCCACTCCGGAATTCCGAAAGAGGAACCCCTTACACGGGGAACCCGTCAACGGAAAGCGTGAAGTTGTCCATTCCCGCTGACAACATACAGCGTGCCACCCGCCAGCGCTGGCGGAGCCGAGGCACCACCGGGGATCTCTGCGCCGCCGACAAGCGCGCCATCCGCCGGATTGAACAGCCGCAGCTGCCCGTCACCCGACACCACCGCCAGCCGTCCGCCGGCCAGCACAGGGCCGAAATGCGGAACAATGGCCTTGCGCCGCTTCGGCTTGTCCTTGGTGAAATAGGGCATGTCCACCGCCCAGATCGGCGCACCCGTTGCCGCATCCAGCCGCACCAGACGGTTCTCGTCATTCACGACGAACACCGATCCCCCTACCACGAGCGGTGGGTTCAGCGCGCCTTCCACAGCCGTCCAGATCCGCTCGCCCGACGATGTATCCAGCGCCGCCGTCCGGCCCGATGCGGTGCCCACATAGGTCACATCGCCCATCACCACCGCGTCGCCCGTGATATCCGTCACACCCGCAAAGGCCCGGCCCACGCGCTGCCCCGTCACCGGGGCCTGCCAGACCTGCACGCCCGATACCTTCAGCGCCGCCGTCACCGACCCGTTGGTGAACGGGAACAGCACCACGTTGTCACCAACCGAAGGTCCAGCCGCCCCGATCATCCCCGTGGACCCGACAGCCCCCGGCACGGTCCAGCGCACGCGCCCCGTATCGGCGGCAATCGCCCAGCCCGATCCGTCGCGACCCGACACGAACACCGTGCCGCCCGAAACCGTCGGTGCACCCGTCACCGCAGAATCCAGCCGCTGCCGCCACACCACTGCGCCGCTTGCCGCATCCAGAGCGACCAGCTCGCCATAAGCCGTCGCCGCATAGACGCGCCCCGGCCCTGCGGCCAGCCCGCCCCCCGACACACCACCGCCCCGGTCAAACTCGGCCGTCAGGTCGGATTGCCACAGCACCGCGCCATTCGTTCCCGTGGCCTGCACGACCGCCGCCGCATCCATCGTATAGACCCGGCCATCCGCCACCACAGGGGCCGCGCTCACGCGGTTCTTGCGGCTGTTGCCCTTGCCTGCATTCACCGTCCACACCCGCTGCGGCGCGGCTGACAATGCGCCATGCGGCTGGGCGTGGTTCGCCGCGCCACCGCGCTGCGACCAATCGGCATTGGCCACCGCCGATGGCAGCGAGATGGGCACAGACTGGTTTTCCGGCCGGATCGGCGCAGCCACCGGCGCGGGCTGCCCCTCGACAGGGATCGACGCTTCAAGCGGTTCACGCACCGAAAAGCGTTCGCCCGACAGGATCAGTTCGCGTTCGCATCCGGCCAAGGCCGTCGCCATGGCGAGCCCCGAGATCGTCACCCAAAACCTGCGCTTCACCGTTCCGGCCCCCATGTTGCCCCGAATGTCGCCCCGAATGTCGCCATGCGTCGGCTTTGCGTCCCGGCCAACCGGCCCTGCTGCATCAGCCCGCATCATCAGCGCCCGCTTCTGGTGCCAGTGCCGGGGCGGGCGCAGCCGGTGCCACCTCGCCACCCAAAGCGATAATCATTTCCTGCGCCCGCGACCGCACGCCACCGGGGGCTTCCTGATCGGTCAGCAGCGCGGTCAGCGCCGTGATCGCCTCATCCGTCCGGTTTTCTTCCACCAGCAGATAGGCCATCTGCTCCAGCGCCATGGTCCGGTAGGGCCGCCCCGGCGCCGCGATCGGGTCCAGCGCCGCGCGCCGTTCCGCCAGCGGCAGGTCTGCCCCTGCCACGACCACCCGCCGCAACACCGCCAGATCGCGATAGCTCGCCGGTTGCGTCGCGTCATTGGCCAACGCCTCAAGCGCGGTCAGCGTCGCCTCCCGGTCGCCGACCGGGTCTGATGCCAGCAGCAATTGCAGAACGGAACTCTGCGCCCCATCCGTGGGGATCGCTCCCAGCGCAGCCACACGGTCCTCGGGCGCGCCCAGATCCAGCGCATCCAGCACCGCATCGCCAAAGGCTTCGGCCTTCGCCTCGGCCTGCGTGCGCTGCCATTCGGTCCAGCCCGCGCCGCCAACGATGCCCAGCACCACGACAACCCCGATCCAGCCATATTTGCGGAACAGCGCAAACAGCCGGTCGCGGCGGACCTCCTCGGTCACCTCATCGATAAAGCTGTCAGGATTGCTCACGGGCCTCTCCAGTCCTTTTCCACCGTCTTACACGCAAGCGGGAACCCTTGCCAAGCCCCGCGCCTGTTCCGCCCCCTTTCCCGCGCAGTCCTTCTCGCCCCAGTCTCACCCGTATTCCGTCAAATTTTCTCCACATCGGTCTGCCATGCGGTAAGGGGTAGTTCTGTAACCAGTATCGGATCGTGTGAAATGGGTATCGAGTTTCTGATGTGGCCACTCCTCCTGCTGGGGCTTGTTGGCTATGATTTCATCTCCGAAGCGGATGACGATGACGTTCCCCCTGTCGTCACCCCCCCCATCAATCCTGATGCTGGCTACACCCCAACGCTCGATACCGGCGGCGCAAAAAGCCAGACCGGCGATCCGGACATGCGGTCGCTCTTCGATACCACCGATTATGCCGATACCCAGACCGGCTCGGACGATGATGACACGATGGTCGCCGCTCCCGGCGCGACCGACGTCGTCTTCTACGGCGGTGCCGGCAATGACAGGATCACCGGCAGCGCCGATGACGATTGGGCACAGGGCGGAACCGGCAATGACAGCCTGTCGATGGGCAGCGGTGATGACTTCGGCTTCGGCGGCGAGGGCAACGACACCCTCATCGGCGACAGCGGGGCCGATTTCCTGCATGGCGGCCTGAATGATGACAGCCTCTATGGCGGCACCGGGGCCGACAGCCTGCATGGCGGCGCGGGCAATGACCAGCTGACCGCAGATGCAGGCGACGACGCCGTCTATGGCGGCGCAGGCAATGACAGCCTGGACAGCGGCGCCGACAATGACACTGTCTTCGGCGGCGCAGGCAATGACACCATGGTCGGTGGCAGCGGCAATGACAGCATGAACGGCGATGCCGGGAATGACTCCATCGTCGCCGGAAGCGGCAACGACACCGTCATCGGCGGCGACGGGGCCGATACCGTGCTGGGCGATGACGGCAACGATCTGCTGACCGGCTTCGACGGCGATGACAGCATGACCGGCGGCGGCGGCAATGACAGCCTCTTCGGCGGCAATGATGATGACGTGCTCTCCGGCGAACTGGGCAACGATTCCCTCGCAGGTGGCGGCGGCAGCGACCGGCTGACCGGGGGCGAAGGCAATGACACGATCGCAGGCGATGGCGGCGATGACCGGCTCGACGGCGGCGCCGGCAATGACAGCCTCTCCGGCGGGGATGAGAATGACACGCTGGTCGGCGGTTCGGGCAACGATACCCTGACCGGCGGCACAGGGTCCGATTCCTTCGTCCTCGATACTCCCGGCACACCTGATGGCGTGACAACCGTCACCGATTTCGGGGCCGATGATCGCCTCGTGATCGATTGGTCCGGCACCACGCCGCCGACCGTCACCACCACCCCCGATACGGCCAACAACCGCACCGCAGTCTATGTCAACGGCGTGCTGACGGCCTATGTGCAGGGCACCACAACGCTGACGCCAGATCAGATCGCGTTGAACCGCATCACGTGATGCACATCGCTTCGCTGGCGGCTCACTCGGCCGCCAGCGTCTCTTCCTCTTCCGACGATTGCCGCGCCCACATCGCGGCATAGCGCCCGCCACGTGTCAGCAAATCCTCATGCGTGCCGCGCTCGACGATCTCGCCCGCCTCCAGCACCACGATCTGATCGGCATCCGCGATGGTCGAAAGGCGGTGCGCGATGGTAATCACTGTCCGCCCCTGCCCCATCTCGCGCAGGCTGTCCTGAATATCCCGCTCCGTCTGCGTGTCCAGCGCGCTCGTCGCCTCATCCAGAATCAGGATCGGCGGATTCTTCAGCAGCGTCCGCGCAATGCCCACGCGCTGCTTCTCGCCCCCGGAAAGCTTCAACCCCCGCTCGCCCACCGTGGTTTCATACCCCTCCGGCAGCGACATGATGAAATCATGGATCTTGGCCGCCTTCGCCGCCACCACGATCTCATCCTCGGTCGCATCCGCGCGGCCATAGGCGATGTTGTATCGCACCGTATCGTTGAACAGCACCGTATCCTGCGGCACCACCCCGATCTGCGCGTGGATCGAACTTTGCGTCACATCCCGCAAATCCTGCCCATCAATCCGGATCGCCCCGCCATTTACGTCATAGAACCGGAACATCAGCCGCCCGATGGTCGACTTGCCAGAACCCGACGGCCCCACCAGCGCCACCTTGTTCCCCGCAGGCACCGTCAGGCTGATCCCCTTCAGGATCGCCCGCGTTTCCTCATAGCCGAACTCCACCCGGTCAAACTCGACCGATCCCCCCGTCACCGCCATCGCCTTCGCCCCCGGCTTGTCGACCACCTCTGCAGGCTGGCCCAGCAGACCGAACATCTCGCCCATATCCACCAGCGCCTGCCGGATTTCGCGGTACACCGTGCCAAGAAAGTTCAGCGGCATGGTGATCTGGATCATATAGGCGTTGACCATCACGAAATCGCCGACCGTCAACTCGCCCCGCTGCACCCCCAGCGCCGCCATCGACATCACGATGACCAGACCAGAGGTAATCAGGAACGCCTGCCCCCCGTTCAGGAACGAAAGGCTCTGCCCGGTCTTGACCGCCGCCACTTCATAAAACTGCATCGCCCGGTCATAACGCCCCGCCTCGCGCTCTTCGGCGTTGAAATACTTGACCGTTTCATAATTCAGCAGGCTGTCGATGGCCTTCTGGTTGGCATCGGTATCCTGATCATTCATCTCGCGGCGCAGCTTCACCCGCCACTCCGTGACCTTCAGCGTGAAGATGACGTAGAGCGTGATCACCACCACCACGACCGCCATATAGGAAAACCCGAACAGCGTCGCAAAGATCACCGCCACCATCGCCAGTTCAAGGATCAGCGGCCCGATGGAAAACAGCATGAAGCGCAGCAGAAAATCCACGCCCTTCACACCGCGTTCGATGATCCGGCTCAGCCCCCCCGTCTTGCGCGTGATGTGATAGCGCAGCGACAGGCGGTGAATATGCGTGAACGTCTCCAGCGCCAACTTGCGCAGCGCCCGCTGCCCAACCCGCACAAAGACCGCGTCGCGCAATTCCTGAAACGCCACCGTCCCCAGCCGCGCAATCCCATAGGCCACGGTCAGCCCTACCGCCGTCAGCCCCAGCAGCGTCCCGGTATCCGGCGTTTCCCCCGCCAGCGCATCCACCGCCTGCTTGTAAAGGAACGGCGTCGATACCGACACGATCTTCGCCGCCACCAGCAACAGCAGCGCCGCCACCACCCGCCGCTTCACCCATCCTTCGCCGGGCGGCCACAGATAGGGCAGCACACGCTTGATGGTCGCCCAGCCATTGGCCGGGCGGTTCGCTTGGTCCGTGGGTTTGATCTGGCGCATAAACGGGTCCTCTTCCGGCCCTACCTATGCCCCTTGCCGCAAAAGCACCAGAGGGCGGTCCGCAGCCCCGCCTGTGCATTCCTGCGGGGTCTATTCCACCTCGGGGATGGCAAAGACCTGCCCGGGATAGATCAGGTCAGGATCGCGGATCTGGTCCTTGTTGGCCTCGAACACCTGCACATAGCGCGGCCCGGCCCCCAACTGCTCGCTGGCGATCTGCCACAGGGTAAAGCCCGGCTGCACTGTCACCGTCACGGGTGCCACCGCCTCGGCCACGGCTTCGCCCTCTGCCGCACCCACAGCCTCTGCCGCAGGTTCCGCCTCGGCCACAACCTCACCGGCCGTTTCGGCCCCAGCAGCAGCTTCAGCCACAGTCCCGGCCTCAGCTTCTGCCTCTCCCGCAGATGCCGCCGCCAGCGCCTCGACCGTCTCGCGCTTGAAGGGCGTCTCGAAGCGGCTGGTCACCGCCCCCGCCGCATCCACCTGATCGGCGCGCAGGGTATAGATCCCGGCCGCCACCTCGGGCAGCGTCACCGCCCAGTCCCCGGCCGCCGAAATGGTCACCTCGCTCAGCGGCGCATTGTCCAGATACAGCCGCACCACCCGCTCCGGCGTGCCCCGCCCTGCCAGTTGCACCGCCCCTTCGGGCGTATAGGTGATGGTGTCGATGGTCACATTCGCCACCAGTTCCGGCGGCATGTCCTCCGCCGATTGCAACACCTTCGCCCCCTCATCCGTCACCAGCAAAGCCGCAGGCGCAGCAGGCGCGGCCTCAGCCTCTGCCACGGCTTCCGGCGCCGGCTCCGCCTCGGGCGTTCCCACTTCGGCCATGGCGTCTTCCCGCGGCTCGTCCACCGGGGCCTCTGCCACCGCAACAGGTGCCACAGGTGCCACAGTCGGCGCGATCACGACAGACCCTTCCGCCGCTACCTCCGTCCCGTCCGGCATCTGCATCACAAGCGACAAGACCCGCGGCGCAACGCTGGGGGCAAGGTTGAACATCGCCACGAACTTGCCCTGCCCATCCGCCGGCACGCTGACAATCTCTTCACCCGTCACCCGCAAGGACAACACAGCCTCCGGCACCGCCGCCCCGGCCACCAGCGCCGATCCATCCTTTTCCACCCGCACCAGATCAAAAGACGGCGGCACGATAACCACCTCGGGCACCACCTCTGCCGCCGCATCCGGCGCAGGCTCTGCAACGGCTTCCGGCTCTGCCCCCGCCTCGGCCTCGGCAACCGCCCCCGCCTCAGCATCCGCCGCAACGTCACCAGCCGCCGCATCCGCCGGCGGCTCCGCTCCGGCAGTCTCAGCCCCGGCAGTCTCCGCTCCAGCAGTCTCCGCCCCACTCGCCTCAGCCCCGGCCACGTCGGCACCCGCCTCAGGCGCAGCCTCCGCATCCGCAGCCTCGGTCGCCCCGGCATCCGCCACCGCCTCACCAGCAGCCTCACCCTCGGCAGGCGCGGCCTCGCCCGTGCCCGTCCCGGTCACCACCCCCACCGGTTCCACCGGCGGGCGGCTCACGCTCCACGCCCCATAGAACAACGCCGCGATCACCGCGGCCACCCCGCCGATCACGCCACCGCGTCCGGCAACCGACATCTCTGCCCAAGGCTTCATTGCATTACCCCATATCCCTGCGGCCATTCCGGGCGAAAAACCATCTCCGCCGGTTGGCAGGGCCTGTTCCCGGCCCCTTCTTCCCTTAGATAGCAAAGCCCGATAACACAGGTTCAGGCAACCTCCCAATCCCCGAAAGCGCCCAGCATGACCCCGCTTCGTTCCGTCTGTGTCTTCTGTGGCTCACGTCCCGGCCTTCGCCCCGCCTATGCGCAGGCCGCCCGCAGCTTCGGCAGCGCCATCGCAACCGAAGGCTGGCGCCTCGTTTATGGCGCAGGCGACGTGGGGCTGATGGGCGAAGTGGCCCGCGCGGCGCAGGAGGCGGGGGCCACCACCATGGGCGTCATCCCCACCCATCTGATGACCCGCGAACGCGGCCGCCGCGACCTGTCGCAACTCGTCATCACCGAAGACATGCATGAACGCAAAAAGGTGATGTTCATGAATTCCGATGCCATCGTCGTCCTGCCGGGCGGCGCGGGCTCATTGGACGAATTCTTCGAGGTGCTCACCTGGCGCCAGATCGGCCTGCACCGCAAACCCATCTTCCTTCTGGATACCGAAGGCTACTGGCAACCCCTCGTCGCCCTCACCCGCCACGTCATCGACGAAGGCTTCGCCGAAGAAACCATGCAGGATTACTTCACCACCGTCCTCGACGTGCCCAGCCTCGTCCTGCGCCTGCGCGAGGCGCTGGCCTGATCGGCACACCTCCGCTCCCAGCCTTGCAAAATACAACTCAGGCGTGCATCTTGCCAGAACAGTGCAATTATAG
The DNA here is from genome assembly GCA_022843025.1 of Paracoccaceae bacterium. GTDB lineage: Bacteria > Pseudomonadota > Alphaproteobacteria > Rhodobacterales > Rhodobacteraceae > Paragemmobacter. The sequence continues at coordinate 227,953 of JALHOL010000007.1, forward strand.
GTTAGCCGCCGTGACAGATAATCAACTCGACCGCGCCCTGCGCTCCATCGGCATGGGCTGCTTCGTCACCTATCTGCCGTTGTTCCGTGACGTTCGGCGCGGCACTGCCGACATCGCCGCCGAACTCAGCCAATTCTACACCGCCAAGGCCGCAACATCACGCACCACCCATGCGCGCCGGATCATCGCAGCGGGCCGCATCAGCGACGCATTGCATCGGGTGATCGCCTCCGACCGTGTCGATCCCGCTATCCGCCAAGCCGCCCAACAAGCCCTGGCCGACCACAGCATCTGATGTAACCTCTGGCGGCACAAAACCCGGCCCCGTCTACCCAAGCACGTCGATCTCCCGACCAACTGGCAGCTTCCCCCCCCTGCCCATATCTTCTCTGCAAAAATATCCTCGGGGGGTCCGGGGGGCGAAGCGCCCCCGGGGTTACCCTCCAGCGCACCGCCCAAAAGAAAAGGCCCGCCGCAGTCCCCCGCGACGGGCCTTCCCTCAAACGTCAGAACCGATCACAGCTTCGCCGCAACCGCTTCCCAGTTCACCAGCTTGTCCAGGAAGTTGGTCAGGTAAGCCGGGCGCTTGTTGCGGAAGTCGATGTAATAGGAATGTTCCCATACATCGCAGCCCAGCAGCGCGGTCTGGCCAAAGCACAGCGGGTTCACGCCGTTCTCGGTCTTGGTCACCTTCAGCGCGCCGTCCTTGTCCTTCACCAGCCAGGCCCAGCCCGACCCGAACTGTCCGGCCCCGGCAGCCGCGAAATCTTCCTTGAACTTGGCCACCGACCCAAAGCTCTCTGCCAGCGCAAGCTCCAGCTCGCTCGGCATCTTCTTGTTCTCGCCCGGCCCCATGATCTCCCAGAACAGGGCATGGTTCCAATGCTGCGAGGCGTTGTTGAACAGACCGCTCTGCGCCACCGCGCCAGCCTGATAGGTGCTGGTGATGATGTCTTCCAGGCTCATCGCCTCATATTCCGACGCGGCCAGCAGCTTGTTGCCGTTGTCCACATAGGCCTTGTGGTGGATGTCGTGGTGATACTCGAAGGTTTCCTTCGACATGCCCAGCGACGCCAGCGCGTCATGTGCATAGGGAAGATCGGGAAGCGTGAAAGCCATGGGAGAGTCCTCTCGGTTCGCGTGTCACGGGATGGCGCAGATAAGGGTCCTCCCGCCCAGAAGGTCAAGGGCCAAAGCACCCTTTTGGTTCCATCCCGCCGCCGCAACAGCAAAGATTGCCCCCGCACCCAGCCCCGATCTGAACGGCAACGCGACGCGCGTCAACGCCCATGTCAGGGCGTGTCGATGCGGCGCAGCACGGCAAGGTTGCGCGCCTCATCCGCCACCACCACCTCGAACAGATCGCCAAATCCCGCGCGCTCTTCGGTGTCAAAGGCCGCCATGCCGTACCAGTCCGCCAGCCACCTGATCTGCGGATTCGACACCACATAGGTGTAGAAATGCCCCTCGGTCAGCAGGGCCTGCAACGCCTGCGGGTTCACCTTGCCATCCAGATTGATCGTGCGGTCATGCCAGAACCCCAGCGTCCCGGTCTGCACCGCCGATACCCAATCCTCGTCCGGCACGTTTTCCTGAACCCAGTCCACAACCTGGAAATGCCCCTGATCATGATGCCCCGGCAGCAAGAGCCGCGCCGTTGTCACCACGCCCAGCAGGATCGCCCCGGCCACGGCCATCTCGGCCAAGCGCGGCGCCCGCATCCGCGCGCCCAGCCACGCCGCCTGCGCCACCGCCGCCGTCACCAGCAACGGGCTCAGCGGGAACAGATACCGCGACAGGAAATGCGGCGCGCCAAAGAAGGTGCCGTAATATACGCATTGCAGCACCGCAAACAGCGAATAGCCCAGCACGGCCAACCGCATCGGATGCCCCTCGCGCACGATCCGCCACACGAAGCTGACCCAGATGACCAGCACGATCAGCCACAACACCACCTGCACCGGAATCAGGCTCTCGATGGACCCCGGAACCGGCAGCATCGGAAACATCGTCTCGAACAGCTTGCCGGGCAGAATGTCGAAATTGCCACCGATGGGGGCCGCAAAGGATTGCGAAGTGCCGCTGATCGGCACGAAAGACCCGAAATAGATCTTGTTATGCAGCAGCCACGGCAAGCCGATCACCAGCGACACCACACCCGGCACCGCACCTTCCACCACCGCGCGCACAAACCCCACCTCGGGCAGCCGCAGCGCAAAGACAAAGCGCACGAACAGCAGCGCGGCAATCAGGAACACCGCATCGTTGCGCGCCCAGAAGGCCAGCCCCGCCAACCCGCCCAGCGTCAGCATCTCGCCCATCGTCAACCGCCGCGCCTGCACCGCGATACGCCCAAAGATCAGCACAAAGACCACAACGACCAGCACATAAAGCCCGGTCTCCAGCGCGTTCATGCTGTGGCGCGCGGACAAAGGCCCCGAAGCCCACAGCGCCGCCACGGCCCAGGGCAGAATCACCGCCTCCGGCCCCATCAGCGACGCGGCAAACCGCTTCACCGCCAGCACCGACGCCACCCAGAACAGCACCATCAACACCAGAACAATCGCCACCCCGCCCAGCTTGTCGCCGTCCACCAGCCAGAACCCCGCCGAATACATCAACGTCGCCAGCGGCTGCACCCCGTTCGATGCGATGGTCCCCTCCGACACGCTCAACCCCAGCCCAATGGCCAGATTGCGCGCCAGCGTCAGCATCAGATAGCCGTCCTCGGTGACAAAGAACTGCGTGATCCACTCTTCCCCCAAAGCCAGCGGAAAGACCCGGAACAGGAATCCGAAGATCAAGGCAAACGCGGCAACAGCCCCCAGAACCCCGAAACGCGCCATCTGACACCCTCAAAATGCAAAACTTAATCTACGTTAAGAACTTGAGGCCTCAACTTGGCAACCCGGGACTTCGGCCAGCACCCCGCCGCGCCCTCACACAGTGCTGCGGCACAAGACAATGTTGCACCGCAGCAACGCTTTTGGCGGCCCGCGCGCCGGAAACCGCCTTGCCGCCCGCGCCATCGCTCCGGCCTTAATCGCAAGGCAAACAAGGCAATCCTCACCCCCGGTTGCAATCCCGGCGCGCGCCTCTCCCGCTTGCGACGGTTGGGCCAAAAGTGGCGGTCCGCGCCCGCCCCAAGCCATCGCCAAAACGAAAGGCCGGCCCCCGCAGGAACCGGCCCAATACGTTCCGCAACCCTGCTGCGTCAGTGCAGTTCCGACCCCGGCTTCGCGCCAGATGCCAGCAGGTCGAACACATAGCGCGCCACCGACCGGAAGCAGACGACAGTAAACCCGTCCCCCTCGCGCCACAGCGCCGCCGCCACCTGCGCCGCCCGCGTCCGGCGCAACTCGCCGGGTTCCAGCTTCGCGAAATCGACTGGCGACAGCTTGGCCAGCACCTGTTCGGCCTTTGCACCCTCCACCCGGAACACCGCCCGCGCGTCCGACACATCCACCGCAAGGTGATGCGCGCCCGTCATGGCCTTGCCGATGGCCTCCAGCGCCCCCGCCACCGCCGCATAGGGCATGACCAGCAGATATTCGTCCGGGCTCATCCAGCCGCAGGCGCGATCACCTTCCGTCACGATCCCCCGCACCCCCGGAAGGCCCGTCCCCACAGCGGCCTTCACCGCCTTGGCCAGCCCCGCCGCGTCCGGCTTGGCGCGCAGGGTGATCATCCCCACCGGTCCGATCTCGCGGACCGAGGCAAAGCCCCCCGCCACAGCCCCGCCCAATGCGCTTTTGGGTTCAGACATTCGGCTTCTCCCCATCCTTGTCATAGAAGACGGCATCCACGACCCGCGCCTTCACGGTGCCGCCCTTGACAGTGTTGAATTCCACCACCTCGCCCATCCGCTCCGGCCCGCGATGCAGCAAGCCCATCGCAATCCCCTTCTTCAGCGTGGGCGAATAATAGGTCGACGTCACGCGCCCTTGCGTATTGCCCTGCCCGTTCGCATTCACACCCGGCGCCACGATATAGGCCCCGTCCGGGATCACCGACCCGTCCAGCGTCTCGAACCCGACGAGCTTCCACCGCTCGGCCGAGGCGAGGAAGTTGCGCGCCTGCCCCCGCTTGCCCAGATAATCCGCCTTCTTCTTCGAAATCGCCCAGTCGAGGCCCAAATCCTGCGGGATCACCGTGCCATCGGTTTCATCCCCGATCATGATAAAGCCCTTCTCGGCCCGCATGATATGCAGCGCCTCGGTGCCATAGGGCATCGCCCCGAACTCCGCCCCTGCCGCGTGCAGCGCCTCCCAGAAGGCCGCGCCATGGCTCGCAGGCACCGCGATCTCATAGGACAACTCACCCGAGAAACTGATGCGATAGACCCGGCAGCCAAACCCGCCCAAGGTGCCATCCGCCCATTGCATGAAGGGCAGCGCCTCCTTGGACACATCCATCCCGCCAAGTTTCTCCAGCACTTTGCGCGCATTCGGCCCCACCACGGCGACCTGCGCATATTGCTCGGTCACATTGGCGGTATAGACCTGCCAATCCCACCACTCGCATTGCAGCCAGTCCTCCATCCACGCATGGATGCGGTCTGCCCCGCCCGAAGTGGTGTGGCACAGCCACGTCTCTTCATCGATCCGCGCCACCACGCCGTCATCCGACAGGAAGCCCTGCTCGTTGCACATCAGCCCATAACGGCACTTGCCCACAGGCAAAGTGCTCATCACGCCCGTGTAAAGCATGTCGAGGAATTTCCCCGCATCCGGACCCTTCACGATGATCTTGCCCAGCGTCGACGCATCCAACAGCCCCAGCGCGTTGCGCGTATTGAGAACCTCGCGATGCACCGCCTGTTCATGCGTCTCCCCGGCACGGGGGAAGCAATAGGGCCGCCGCCACAGACCGACCGGCTCGAAATAAGCCCCGTTCCGCTCATGCCATTCATGCATCGGTGTGCGCCGCAGCGGCTGGAATATCTCATCCCGCGCCTCACCCGCCAACGCGCCCAGCGTCACAGGCGTATAAGGCGGGCGGAAGGTGGTGGTGCCAACCTGCGGAATATCCGCATTCAACGCCCCCGCCAGCACGGCCAAGCCATTGATATTGGACAGCTTGCCCTGATCCGTCGCCATCCCCAGCGTGGTGTAGCGCTTGGTATGTTCAACCGATTCATACCCTTCCCGCGCCGCCAACTGCACGTCGGACACTTTCACGTCGTTCTGATAATCCAGCCACATCTTCGACTTCAGCTCGATCGATGCCCCCTGCGGCATGATCCAGACGGCCTCCATCGGCCCCTCAACCACCGCATCAGCAACCGGAGCCTTGCCCTTCTTGGCCTTCACCCCCAGCGCCGCCAGCACCGCCCCGGCCTGCGCATCCGCATCCGCCAGCGCCGCCGCAGCACTCATCGCGCCATTGGCAGCCCCTGCCGCATAGACCATCGCCCCGCCATCATGGTTCAGCGGGGGCCGCGCCGCATCCGGCCGGAAATGCGCATGCGCCGCGTCCCAAATCAGCTTGCCGCCGCAATGGCTCCACAGATGCACCACAGGCGACCAGCCGCCCGACATGGCCACCGCGTCACAGGCGATCTCTTCGATCACCGCGCCCTCACCGGCCTGCAGGCAAATGGCGACAGAGGTCACCCGCTTGCCCCCCTTCACCTTGGCAATCCCGCGCCCTGCCTCGATCCGCAGCCCCAAAGCCCGCGCCTTGTCGATCAGCGCCCCCGCAGGCGCAGACCGCGCATCCACAATCGCTGGAACCGCCAACCCCGCCTCGCGCAGCGCAATCGCCGTGCGATAGCCGTCATCATTGTTCGTCACCACAACCGTGCGATCCCCCGGCGACACCGCCCAGTTCACCACATAGTCGCGCACCGCCGCCGCCAGCATCACGCCGGGAATGTCATTGCCAGCAAAGCTCAAGGGCCGTTCAATCGCCCCCGTCGCCGTCAGTATCTTGCCCGCCCGGATACGCCACAGCCGATGCTTCGGCCGCCCATCGCCGGGCGTATGGTCGGCCACCTTCTCATCGGCCAGCACATAGCCATGGTCATAGACCCCCGCCGCCATGCAGCGCGTCCGCAGGGTGACGTTCTCCATCCCCTCCAGCGCCGCCACCGCCGCATCGACCCATGCGCCCGCAGGCTGACCGTCGATCACATCGCCATCCACCGGCGCGCGCCCGCCCCAATGGGCGTTCTGTTCCAGCAGCAGAACCCGCGCCCCCGCACGGCCCGCCACCAGCGCCGCCTGCAACCCGGCAATCCCGCCACCCACGACCAGCAGGTCGCAAAACGCATAGGCCTGCTCATAGCGATCCGCATCCCGGTCCTTCGGCGCTTTGCCAAGGCCCGCCGATTGCCGGATGATCGGCTCGAAGACATGTTTCCAGAACGGGCGCGGATGGATGAAGGTCTTGTAATAGAACCCGGCAGGCAAAAACCGCGCGGCCGTGTTGTTCAGCACACCCACATCATACTCAAGGCTCGGCCAATGGTTCTGGCTCGTCGCCTCAAGCCCGTCGAACAGTTCCGTCACCGTGGTCCGCTGGTTCGGCTCCAGCCGCGCGCCAGATCCCAGATTGACCAGCGCATTGGGCTCCTCCGCCCCCGCCGCCACGATGCCGCGCGGACGGTGATACTTGAACGACCGGCCCACCAGCATCTGGTCATTGGCCAGCAGCGCCGCCGACAGCGTATCGCCGCGAAAGCCCTTCATCCGCTTGCCGTTGAAGCTGAACTCAAGCGCCGCCGACCGGTCGATCAACCGGCCCCCTTTTGCAAGACGGGTGCTCATTTGTAACCCTTCCACTCCGGCCTGCGGGCCTTGATCTTCTCGATGATATCGGCGGGCGGCTCGCCCACCTGCGCGGGATAGGTGCCGAACACTTCCAGCGTCGCCGTGCAACGCGCGGCCAGAAACCACTTCCCGCAGCCATAGGAATGCCGCCACCGCTCGAAATGTACCCCCTTGGGGTTCTTGCGGGCAAACATATAGGCCTCGAATTCCTCATCCGAGGAACCGGGACCGAACCGCTTCAAATGCGCCTCATATCCCGGCGAAAGCTCGGTCTCCTCGGCGGCAACGCCGCAATAAGGGCAGGTCAGGGTCAGCACGGGCAATCTCCAGACATGCAAACGGCGGGCACAACACTGTGCCCGCCGCTGGCGGTGATCAGAAAGGATAGGGTGGTATCAGGGCGTAGCGGGCGCTGCCGGGGCAGGCGCAGGCGCGACAGGCTCGGCTGGTGCGGGCTCGGCAGGCGCCGCAGGCTCTGGCGCGGGCGCAGGTGCGGCCGGCTCGGCTGGCGCAGGCGCGGTTGTGTTGTTCTCGATGCTGACAGCGGGCGATCCGGCATCCCCATCGGACATGGAACCGCCCGTGATGATATAGGCGACAACCCCCACCGCGACGACAAGACCGCCGACGATGAAGACAAGCATGCCGTTGGATTTGGGCGGCGGCGGTGGGGCAGATTGGCGTGAGTCAGACATGGGACAGTCTCCGTTAAGGCCGTGTTCAACAGCCCAACGTCCAAATCCCCGCTCCGGTTCCCCATCACGCCCGCGCAACCCATCAATGCGCCACCCCGGCGGCCACGGATTCGTCGATGAACCGCCCTTCCTTGAACCGCCACATGTCGAACTCCGCGGCCAGCGGCCCCGGCTCGCCCTTGGCCATCAACTCGGCCATCGCCCAGCCGGAACCCGGAATCGCCTTGAACCCGCCTGTCCCCCAGCCACAGTTGATGAAGCAATTCCCCAAGGGCGTTTTCGAGATGATCGGCGACCGATCCCCCGTCATGTCCACGATCCCGCCCCACTGCCGAAGCATCTTCAACCGGCTGATGATCGGGAAGGTCTCGATCAGCGCCCGCAGCGTTTCCTCGATGTGATGGAAGCTGCCACGCTGGGTATAGTTGTTGAACCCGTCCGTCCCGCCGCCAATCACCATCTCGCCCTTGTCGGACTGGCTCATATAGCCATGCACCGTATTGGCCATCACCACGATGTCCATGCAGGGCTTGATCGGCTCACTCACCAGCGCCTGCAACGCCACCGCTTCCACCGGCAGGCGGAACCCGGCCATCTCGGCCACCTGCCCCGAATGCCCCGCCACGACGATGCCCAGCTTCTTGGTCCCGATATAGCCCTTGGAGGTTTCCACCCCCACGACCTTGCCACCCTCAGACCGAACGCCCGTCACCTCGCATTGCTGGATGATGTCCATGCCCATGTCGCTGCACGCCCGCGCATAGCCCCAAGCCACCGCGTCATGCCGCCCCGTGCCGCCCCGCGCCTGCCACAGCGCGCCCAGCACCGGATAGCGCGGCCCGTCGATATTCAGGATCGGGCACAGCTCCTTCACCCGCTGCGGCGTGATGAACTCCGTCTGCACGCCCTGCAAGGCGTTCGCATGCGCCGTGCGCAGATAGCCCCGCACCTCGTGATGCGTCTGCGCCAGCATCATCACGCCACGCGGGCTGAACATCACGTTGTAGTTCAGGTCCTGGCTCAGCGTTTCATAAAGCGAGCGGGACTTCTCATAGATCGCAGCCGAGGAATCCTGCAGGTAATTCGACCGGATGATCGTCGTATTCCGGCCCGTATTGCCGCCACCCAGCCAGCCCTTTTCAAGGATCGCCACATTGGTGATGCCGTAATTCTTGCCCAGGTAATAGGCCGTCGCCAACCCATGCCCCCCTGCGCCCACGATGATCGCATCATAGGCGGCCTTGGGGGCCGGGCTTTTCCAAGCCCGCTCCCACCCCGTGTGGTGACGCAGCGCCTCGCGGGCAATCGCAAAGACCGAATAGCGTTTCATGGCCAAACCCCCGTGACGCGCGGCACAGCGCTGTGCCGTCCTTCTCATATGCCGTGCAGATAATCCCCCACCCACAAGCGGCACAATCGGGAAATTTGCGACAGAACCGCCCTGCGACAGCGTCGCAGCCGTCACTTTCGCGTTTCCGCCTTCCGCCAGCCCCGCCGAAGGATTACATCGCGCCCAACCGCCAACCACAAACGGGCCCGATGACATGGAGATGATCGCCTTCTGGATCGCCGCAGGCGGCATGGGCCTCGCCATTCTGGCGCTGTTCCTGCTCGCCCTGATCCGCGCCCGGGCCGAGATCGCCTCCGCCGCTGAATACGATCTCAAGGTCTATCGCGACCAACTGGCCGAGATCGACCGCGACCTCGCCCGCGGCACCCTTCCCACCGATGAGGCCGACCGCCAGCGCACCGAAGTGTCCCGCCGCCTGCTCGAGGCAGACCGCGCCCTGCACAGCGGCGACCGCAGCGCCAGCACGCGCGGCATCCTCGTGGCGGGTGTCCTGATCCTCGCCCTGATCGGCAGCAGCTATTGGCTCTATATCCGCCTCGGCGCACCGGGCTACCCCGACCTCCCCCTCGCAACCCGCCTCGCCATGTCGGATGAACTGCGCGCCAACCGTGCCCCGCAGGCGGAAATGGAGGCGCAGGCCGCCGCCGCCCGCCCCGCCCCCGCAGCACCCGATGCCGATTTCGCCCAGCTGATGGAACAGCTTCGCACCGCCGTGGCCGAACGCCCCGATGACCAGCGCGGCCTCGAACTCCTCGCAACAAACGAAGCGCGCCTTGGCAACCTGCCCGAGGCCCGGATCGCCCAGGAACAGCTGATCCGCCTCAAGGGCGACACGGCCACCGCCGGGGATCACGCCGCCTTGGCCGAACTGATGATCATGGCTGCAGGCGGCCTTGTCTCGGCCGAGGCCGAGGCCGAACTGGCCCAGGCCCTGACCCTCGATGCCACCAACGGCACTGCCCGCTATTACTACGGCCTGATGGCCGCGCAGGTGGGCCGGTTTGATCGCACCTTCGGCCTGTGGGAACCACTTTTGCGCGACAGCCCGCCCGATGCGCCTTGGATCGCCCCGATCCGCGCCCAGATCGCCGATGTCGCCGCCCGCGCCGGGATCGAATATACTCTGCCCGACGCGCTCCCCGGCCCCGATGCCGACGCGCTCACCGCCGCAGGCGAGATGAGCGAAGAGGATCGCCAAGCCATGATCGAAGGCATGGTCGCCCAGTTGGGAAGCCGCCTCGCGACCGAAGGCGGCACGGTCGAAGAATGGGCCCGCCTGATTTCCTCCCTTGCCACGCTCAACCGCATGGACGAGGCACAGGAAATCTATGCCGAGGCGCTGGAGGTCTTCGACGGCTCCCCCTCGCAGCAAAGCTTCCTGCGCGAAGCGGCGCTGAACGCGGGCCTTACCCCGTGATCTGCGACAGCTTCGACTCCTTCGCCGCCACCCTGCCCCCCAACCGCGCCATTGCGGGGCTGGATTTCGGCGAAAAGACCATCGGCATCGCCATCTCCGACCTGCGCCGCATGGTGGCCACCCCGGTTGAAACCCTGCGCCGCGTGAAATTCACCGAAGACGCCACCCGCCTTCTGGCCCTGCTTAGCACCCGCGGCGCACATGGCATCGTGCTGGGCCTGCCCCTGAACATGGACGGCTCCACCGGCCCCCGCGTGCAAGCGACGCAAGCCTTCGCCCGCAATCTGGCCCGGATGACCGACCTGCCCATCACCTTCTGGGATGAGCGCCTCTCCACCGTTGCGGCAGAAAGGGCACTGCTCGAGGCGGATACGTCGCGAAAGCGTCGGAAAGAGGTGATCGATGCCGTCGCCGCAGGCTATATCCTGCAAGGCGCCCTGGATCGTATGGGGCATATGGGAAACGGGGTGCAGACGTGAAGGATGATGTCTGGCAGCGGGATGAGGTGCAATCGCCCTGCGTCAAGCTCTGCACGATCCACCCGGCTGAGCGCATCTGCGTCGGCTGCTTCCGCACCATCGACGAAATCTCCTCCTGGTCGCGCCTTACGCATGAGGCCCGCCACGCCATTATGGCCGACCTCCCCACCCGCGCCCCCCGCCTTGCCAAACGCCGCGGCGGCCGCATGGGCCGGTTGCAAGACTGACCTGACCAATTTCCTCGATGGCAAGGGGGCCAGCCGGCCCACTTAACCCCTGTGTTCCTCACTGTCAGAGGGCAGCACCTTTGACCTGCGTCGCAAGATGGGTATTTTTGCCAAGGTGAATGGGCAAGCGCAGCTTTCCGTTTCCATGGCCTGTCCATTCATCTTGGCCCAAATACCCAAGCGGGGGTGAATGGCGGCGCGGCACGCGCCGACAGAGGGGGCGGCACGCCCCTTGAACCCCGAGCCAAGCGCGAAGGCGCGCAGGCGAGACAAAAGGAATGCGCGGCCCCCATGGGCCGCGCGCCGATCCCTTGCCGCGACTCACACGCCGGGCGTTAACCTTAATGCTTCCTGACCGTTCGCTGCGTGCATACGCCCGTCTGCACAGCCATCTGCACCCCGCGCTGCACTCTCAGATCTCGGAAAATCGGAAAGTTAAACCAACGCCCGCAAGGAGTTAGGCGTCGTCCTGCAACCACGCCGCCACCGTTGGCAGCAATGGCCGGAAATAGGCCACCATCCGCCCCGGCGCCCCTGCAGTCGCCCCATCCGCCCAAGGCGCCACGCCATGGATCATGTGGCGGTGCAGGATGACCGCCTCCCCCGGTTGGCCCGGCAGTTCAACCCGCGGGCAATTGTCAAACACCTGCTTGCGCGCCGCCTGATAAGCCTCTGTGATATCGACGTTTTCCAGATCATCCGCCCGCCCCGCAAAGGCCGCACGCAGCGCCGCGCCCATCACGATATGACTGCCTTCCCACACCACAAGCGGCGATGCCCCCGCATCCGCCCGGTTCAGCGGCAGCCCAAGGATCCAGCCATGCGGTTCCTGCACCATCCGCCGTTTCTGCGGCCCCACGGGCAGCAGCCCATCCAGATGCGCCGCGTCGCGCACCCTGCGGAAATCGAACGCTTTTTCTCTCTCACCCTCATCGCGCCGGGGATATCCCGCCCGGGTCACCGAAATCTGCGCCGGGTGCAGAGGAACGGGCGACAAGCCTATGTCATTCCACGGCAATTCCACATTGTTGATCGAACCGTCCACCCCGCTCGGCAGGGCATCCAGCCCCACGAACCACGTCCCCCCGCAACGCCACGGTTCTTGGCTTTCCATCACGATCCGCCGCGCCACCGGCTCTGCCGCCGCCGCCCAACGCGCAATGGCCGATGATTGCACCCGCCGCCATCCCAGATTCGCCACGTCAGGTCTCCAATTCAATGGGACAAGCCCCTGATTTCAAACCAATTCCAGACCAAACAGCCCAAAACGACCCACGCAGTCTGGACCTGCCCGGCGAAAAGGCGTATGCCACCCCCTTCATTTCAGCCACAGGCCTTTTCATGTCTGATCGTATCCTCCGCCCCGCCCTCATCCTTGGGCTGCTCTCCTGCATCGGCCCCTTCGCCATCGACATGTATCTCCCCGCCCTGCCCGATATCGGCACGGCGCTGGGAACCACCGTACCCGCGATGCAGACCACGATCACCGCCTATTTCATTGCCTTCGGTCTGGCGCAACTGATCTATGGTCCCTGGGCCGATCAGGCCGGACGCAAACCGCCGCTTTACGCGGGCATAGCGATTTTCCTTGCTGGTTCCGTGCTTTGCACCTTTGCCCCCAGCGTGGAATGGCTGATCGCCGGCCGCTTTGTGCAAGGGTTGGGCGGCGCCGCGATGATGGTGGTGCCCCGCGCCATCATCCGCGACATGTATACCGGCCACGCCGCAACCCGCCTCATGGCGGCGGTCATGCTGGTGATCTCGGTCTCGCCCATGCTGGCCCCGCTGGTGGGCTCCGGCCTGATGGCCGTCACCGGCTGGCGCGGAATTTTTGCTACATTGGTCGTGGCCGGGCTGGTCAGCCTTGCCGTCCTCGTCTTCGCGCAGCAGGAAACGCTCCGCGCAGAAGACCGCCAACCCTTTGACATGGCGTCCACTTTGCGCGGCGCGCGCCGCTTGCTGACCGACCGTGTCTTCATGGGGCTGACGTTCCTTGGCGGCTTCGGCATGGCCAGCTTCTTCGTCTTCATCGCCTCGGCCAGCTTTGTGTATACCGAAAGCTTCGGGCTAACCCCGACCGGCTTTTCCATCGCCTTCGCCATCAACGCCATCGGCTTCTTCGCCGCATCACAGGCGGCCGGTCCGCTGGGCCTGCGGCTTGGCGCGCGCAAGGTGATGGCTTGGGCCACGCTCGGCTTTGCCGTCACCACGGCTGCGCTTCTTGCCCTTGCTCTGCTGGGATTTGCCAGCCTGATCGTCTGCGTGGCGGGGCTGTTTCTGGCCAATGCCTTCCTCGGCCTGATTATCCCAACCACTATGGTCATGGCGCTGGAGGATCACGGCGACAGCGCAGGTCTGGCCTCATCGCTGGGCGGCACGCTGCAAATGCTTGCGGGCGGTCTGATGATCGCGGCCACAGGGCCGTTCTTCGATGGCACTGCCACGCCGATGCTGGCCGCCATTGCGCTTTGCGGGGTGCTGGCGCTGATCCTGTCGCGCCTCGCCCTCGCCCGGCCTCAGCCCAAGGCCGCCTGATCGACGGTTTGACCCGTCACCTCGGTCAAGGCTGCCTCCAGCACCTCCAGCCCCGCCCCGGGACGCGACGCACCTTCGGACAGAACACGCCGCCAGCCCCGCGCACCGGGGCGGGCGTGGAACAGGCCCAGCATGTGCCGCGTGATCGGATGGAGTCGCCCGCCCTGCGCCAGATGATCGGCGATATAGGGCCGCATCGCCTCAACCGCTCCCACTGCATCCAGCCCCGGCCCATCGCCCCACAGCGCATCCGCCCCGATCAGCACCGCGCCGGGATCGTGATAGGCCGCGCGCCCGATCATCACCCCGTCCAGCCCCGCCGCCAGCAGGGCCTTTGCCTGATCCAGTGTCGTGATCCCACCATTGATGCAGATCGTCAGATGCGGGAACTGCGCCTTCATCTGTTGAACCAACGCATAATCAAGCGGTGGTATCTCACGGTTTTCCTTGGGAGAAAGCCCCTTGAGCCAGGCCTTCCGCGCATGAATCACGAAATGCCGCACCCCCGCCGCCGACACGCGGTCCAAGAAATCGGGCAGCACCTCCTCGGGCCTTTGGTCATCCACCCCGATCCGGCATTTCACCGTCACCGGCACAGGGCTGGCCTCCAACATCGCCGCCACGCAATCGGCCACAAGCTGCGGCCGCTCCATCAGCACGGCGCCGAAACAGCCTGATTGCACCCGGTCCGACGGGCAGCCGACATTCAGGTTGATCTCGTCATAGCCAAAAGGCGCGGCCAACCGCACCGCTGCATGCAACTCCGCGGGGTCCGACCCGCCCAGTTGCAGCGCCACCGGATGTTCCGCCCGGTGATACCCCAGCAGCCGCTCCCGGTCGCCATGCACCACCGCAGGCGCCGTCACCATCTCGGTATACAGCATCGCCCGCCGCGTCATCAGGCGGTGGAAGTACCGGCAATGCCGATCCGTCCAATCCATCATGGGCGCAACAGACAGTTTATGCGGTTGGTCCGTCGTCATTCGTGCAGCATCTTCCGTCTGTTCGCCCCGCGCGCGCCCCTTTGCCGTGCAACGCGCAAACACAGGCCCAGTTCGGGGCCGAGGCGGTGATCGATCAAAGGCTTCTGCCCCACAGATCGCCCCAACGCGCCTTGCAAGGCTTCGATGAATTCGCCGCCTCTATATCCGATCTCTTTGCGATAGGGAAACCACCCCGAACCGGAACGGCAACGGCCCGCGACACGTCCTCTGTCTCACTACAGGACAGGAACCAGCATAGCGCGACGAAAGCCGGGGCCAGATCCCAACAACCCGCCCGCCCGGTCCCTATCCTTGCGCGGTTAGAAAGCCCCGCCAACCGCCCAGATGGGTGATCTCCTGCGCGCCTCCCACCCCTGCCGCCTCGGCCAGAAAACCCACAGCAAGCCGACCATCCGCCAGCTCGACCTTCCCAAGCCCCAGCGGCGCGGGGATCAGCGCCAAAAACGCCCCTACCTGCGCCAAAGGCAGCGCCCAGACCTCCACCTCGATCGCGGCCCCGCCTTCGGCCCGGATCATCCCCGGTCGGGCCGGGGGCGGTCCCGGCAGCCGGAACAGCCGATACTTGGGGGCCGTCGCCGTCCGCTCCAGAAACCGCCCGCCAAGCCCCGCAATCTGCCCGTTCAGTGGCAGCCCGGTCATATGCGCGCCCACAAGCACCACCGCCATCTCGCCCGGCAACGCCTCAGCAACCGGCGCAGGCGCGGCGGGAATGCTCCATCCCGTCGCCCCCAGCCGACCGCCCGTATCCGACTGGATCGCCGCGCCCAGCGCCGCGATCTTCGCATCCTCCCCCGCCCGCGCCAGCAGCGTCACGCTGCCGGGTCGCCCATCGCTGCGCGGCCCGGTCGGCACGGCGATGCCGCACATGTCCAGCAGGTTCACGAAATTCGTATAGGTCCCCAACCGGCTGTTCGGCCCGATGGGATCGGCCTCCAGATCGGCGAGGGTGTAAAAGGTCGGGATCGTCGGCACCGCAAGCAGGTCCAGCCCCGCCATCGCCGCCATCGCCTGCCGCTTCAACGCCGCAAGCCGATAGATACCCCGAAACGCATCCGCCGCCGTCAGGCGATCCGCCCCCCCGATGATCTTGGCCGTCACCGGATGGAAGGCCTCCGGCTGCGCGCGGAACAGCGTCTCCACCGCTGCCATCCGCTCGGCCACCCAAGCCCCTTCATACAGCATCTTCGCCACGTCGTAGAACGGCGTGAAATCCACCTCCTCCACATGGCATCCCATGGCCCGCAGCGCCGCCACCTGCCCCGCAAACGCCGCGGCCTGCACCGCATCGCCAAAAAACTCGATGCTTGCCGCATCCGGCACGCCCAGCCGCATCCCCACCGGCACCGCGGCCAGCGCGGGCGCTGGCATCACCCGCGACCATGGATCAACCCCGTCAAAGGCACAGGCCACCCGATACGCCGCCCAGGCATCCGCCACTGTCAGTCCGAAGATGGAAATCGTGTCCAGCGTCCGGCAGGCCGGCACCATCCCCGTCCCCGACAGCGCGCCCAGCGATGGCTTCAACCCCACGATATTGTTCAGCGCCGCCGGCACCCGCCCCGATCCCGCCGTATCCGTCCCCAGCGAAAACGACACCAGCCCCCGCGCCACGGATACCGCCGATCCGCTTGACGATCCGCCGGGAACAATCTCGGGGTCCAGCGCATTGCGCGGCACCCCATAGGGCGACCGCACGCCCACCAGCCCGGTCGCGAACTGATCAAGGTTGGTCTTGCCGATCCACACCGCCCCCGCCGCGCGCAGCCGCGCCACCACAAAGGCATCCTCCCCCGGCACATAGGCAAAGGCCGGACAGCCAGCCGTCGTCGGCACGCCGCCCACATCGATATTGTCCTTCACCGCAAACGGCACCCCCCAAAGCGGATGGGCAACAGGATCAAACGGCGGCAACCCGGCCACCTCGGCCAGCGCCTCATCCCTGTCCCGCAGATGCAGGAACATGGCCGGGTCCTCTGCCGCCGCGATGCGGGCAAAGACCTCCTCCATCACCGCCACAGGCGACAGGCCCGCAGCATAGGCCTCATGCAGCCGCGCGATGTCGAACGGCAGGTCGGAAAGGTCTGTCTTTGTCATCATCATTCTCAGGTCACGAATTCCACAGGCAGGTTCCACTGGATCAGCACCGTGCAGCCCGTCTCGGACCACACCGAATGCTCCGTCCCCTCGGGGTTCAGGATCAGCGACCCGGCAGGATAATCCCCCCGCTCGTCGCTCTGCACCCCCTCCAGCACAAGGATCGTCTCCAGCGCCGGATGCCGATGGCGCGGCACCCCCGCCCCCGGCGCATAACGCAAAAGCGCCACTCCCGGCGCCCCCGCGCGCAAGACGGCGATTTCCACACCCTCGCGGAAGGGAAGGAACTCCTGCCGCCGCCAATCCATCAACAGCGCGGCAAAGGCCTGCGGATCATCCATGCAGCGCCTCGACGATCTCGGCGGTGGTGGCCGTCCAGCCGACAATGGCCCCCTGCGCCCGGATCATGGCAATGGCCGCCGCCTTGAACTCAGGGAAGTAACTCTCGGTCGAATCCTCGGCCAGCAGGCACTGAAACCCGCGATCATTCGCCTCGCGCATGGTGGTTTGCACGCAAACCTCGGTCGTCACCCCGGCAAAGATCAGCGTCGTCACCCCCATCCGCGCCAGGATCGCGCCAAGGTCAGTGGCGTAAAACGCCCCCTTCCCCGGCTTGTCGATCACCACCTCGCCCGCCACGGGGTACAATTCCGGCACGATATCCGCCCCCGGCTCGCCCGCGATCAGGATACGCCCCATCGGCCCTTCGTCGCCAATCCGCAGGCGCGGATTGCCCCGGTCCCGCTTGGCGGGCGGCAGGTCGGAAAGGTCGGGGCGGTGGCATTCCCGCGTATGGATCACCGGCACCCCCGCCGCCCGCGCCCCCCCGATCAACGCGGCAACCGTGGGGATGATCGCCTGCAACCGCGTCACGTCATTGCCCAGCGTCTCGCCAAATCCGCCCGGCTCCACAAAATCACGCTGCATGTCGATGACGATCACCGCCGTCTTCGCCCGGTCAAAGGCAAAGGGGAACGGCTGCGCCGCCGCAATCACCCGCATCCCGCTCATGCCGCATGCCCGCCCATGTAATGACCGATCTCGGCAATCTTCGCCTCGGCGGCGGGCACCTCATATGTGATCCGCCCCTCCGACATCACCAGCACCCGGTCCGACAGTTCCAGCACCTCGTCCAGATCCTCGCTCATCAGCAAAACCGCCGCCCCCGCATTGCGCGCCGCCACGATCCGCGCGCGAATTTCGGACACGGCGGCGAAATCCAGCCCGAAACAGGGGTTGGAAATGACCAGCAGCTTCACCTCGCCCGTCAATTCCCGCGCCAGCACCGCGCGTTGAACATTCCCGCCCGACAGCGCCGCAATCGGCCCGTCCGGATCGGCCACCTTCACCTTGAACGCCCCGATCAGATCACGCGCCGCCGCCCGCATCTGGTTGGCCGAAAGCCAGAACCGCCGCCCCGCGCCATCCCGGTCGAAACTGCGAAAGGCGATATTCTCGATCACGCTCATCCGCGGCGCGCAGGCATTGCGCAGCGGCTCTTCCGGAAGATAGCGCACCGCATGGGCCTGCGCCTCGGCCCGCGTCGCGCCGTAAGGCACGCCCTGCACCCGTATCTCGCCCGCCCGTGGCGCGCGCTGCCCGGTCAGAACCTCCATCAATTCCATCTGCCCGTTGCCTGAAATCCCGGCAATGCCCGCGATCTCTCCGGCATGGACGGTCAGGCTTTCAATGGCGATCTCCTTCAATCCCGACCGATCCGCCGCCTTCACCCCCCGCACCTCCAACACGGGTGCACCGCGCGCACCGCTACGGGCCACGGGCCGCTGTTCTTTTTCCGCCCCGATCATCATCGCCGCCATCTGTGCATGGCTCAGATCGGCCACATGCCCCTGCCCCACCAACCGCCCGCGCCGCAGCACCGATACCTCATCGGCAAAGGCCGTCACCTCGCGGAACTTGTGGGTGATCATCAGCACCGAAATCTGCCCGGCCTCGCACAGCCCGCGCACATGGCCCAGCACCTCATCCGCCTCATCCGGCGTCAGCACGGACGTGGGCTCGTCCAGGATCAGGAACCGGCTGCCCAGATAAAGCTGCTTCAGGATCTCCAGCTTCTGCTTTTCCCCTGCCGCCAGCCGCGCCACCGGTTGATCCAGCGGCACGCGAAAGGGCATGGCGGCCATGAACGCCTCTAGCCCCGCCCGCTCTTTCGCCCAGTCGATCACCACCGGCGCATTCGCGCGCGAGATGGCAAGGTTTTCGGCCACGCTCAGCGACGGCACCAGCGTGAAATGCTGATAAACCATCCCCATGCCCAGCGCGCGCGCATCGCGCGGATCGCCAATCTCTGCCTCGCGCCGCCCCACCAGCAATTGCCCCGCCGTGGCGTGGTAGAACCCCATGATGCACTTCACCAGCGTGGATTTGCCCGCGCCATTCTCACCCAGCAACGCGTGAAACGTGCCGGGCGCCACCCGGATCGACACATCCTCCAGCGCGGTAAAGGCCCCGAACCGCATGGTCATTCCCACCGTTTCCACCTCCAGCGCGCCGGGGGCGTGTGGCTCGGCCCCAATGCCGGTAACAGGCGGCCTCATACCAGCGCCCCGATCAATGTGGCGCTGTCGCTCACCGCACCAAAGACACCGCCCTGCATGGTGACCATCTTCAACGCCGCCGCATGGTTGCCCGCATCCGTCGCCCCGCAGCAATCGGCCAACACAAGGCATTCAAAGCCCCGATCATTCGCCTCGCGCATGGTGGTGGACACGCAGACATCCGTGGTGATCCCGGTCAGGATCAGGTTGTCGATGCCCCGCGTCCGCAAGATCAGCTCAAGGTCGGTGGCGCAGAACGACCCCTTCCCCGGCTTGTCGATGATCGCCTCTCCCGGCAGGGGGTAAAGCTCGGGGATGATGTCCCACCCCGGCTCCCCCCGGATCAGGATCTTGCCACAAGGCCCCGGATCGCCGATCCCCGCCCCGATCTGCTGGCTGCGCCACCGCTTGTTGGGCGGCAGGTCCGCCAGATCGGGCCGATGCCCCTCACGCGTGTGGATGATGTGGTATCCTTTGGCCCGCATCGCCTCCAGCACCGCCTTGATCGGCGCAATCGGGGCCTGCGTCATCGACAGGTCATAGCCCATCATGTCCACATAACCGCCCTTGCCGCAGAAATCGGTCTGCATGTCGATGATGACCAGCGCGGTATTCTCCGGCCGCAGATCGCCGTTCCACGGCCAGGCATAGGGATTGGCGTCTATCGTGGTCATCCTGCCCCTCATTTTGTGATAGAAAGCTCGCCCGGTGCACCCGCCAGCGCACGGTTGGGCGAAGACGTGGCGATCAGCACACCCAGCGTCAGAACATATGGCGCGGCGTAGAACAGGTAATACCCCTCGGTCACCCCCACCGATTGCAGCGCCGGGCCCAGCGCGCCTGCCCCCCCGAACAGCAGCGCCGCCCAGAAGCAGTTCATCGGCTGCCAGCGCGCAAAGATGACCAGCGCCACCGCCATCAACCCTTGCCCGCTCGAAATCCCTTCATTCCAACTGCCCGGATAGAACAGCGACAGATAGGCCCCGCCCACCCCCGCAAAGGCCCCGCCCAGCGCGGTCGCCATCGTCCGGATCACCGCAGGCCGCAGCCCCATCGCCCGCGCCGCATCGGTGCTGTCGCCCACCACCCGCAGGATCAGCCCCGGCTTGGTGGACCGCAGCCCCCAATGCAGCACCAGCGCCGCCGCGATGCCCACCAGAAACAGCACATTCACATTCAGCGCCGCCTGCACCTGCGGCACCTCCGACCACCAGCCGAACGGGATCGACGGCAGGTCAGGCGCCACCGGCTGGATGAAGGGCTTGCCGAAATAGAAGGCCAGCCCCGTCCCCAGCAGCATCATCGCAATCCCGATGGCGATGTCGTTCACCTTCGCCATCGAACAGATCAGCCCATGCACCAGCCCGAACACTGCGCCCGCCAGCGCCGCCAGCACCACCCCGGCCCAAGGGTCGCCCGTCACCACGGCGGTCGCATAGCCCGCCATGGCGCCAAAGACGAGCGTGCCTTCCAACCCCAGATTGATCCGCCCCGACCGCTCTGTCAGCATCTCGCCCAGCGATACGAACAGGATCGGCGTCGACACCCGGATCGCCCCGCCCAGCACGGCCAGCGGCACGGCCCAAAGGCCAAGGTCATACTCCATCGCCCTACCCCTTTGCCTTGAAGAACGCCAACCGCCCATAGGCCGCGTCCGACATCAGGATCGCCATGAACACGATCCCTTGCAGCACCTGCATCGTGGCATCGGGCAGGTCCATCCGCCGCTGGATCAGGCCCGATGACGCATCAAACCCCGCAAGGAGTATTGCCACCGGAATGATCGCCATCCCGTTATGCCGCGCCAAAAAGGCGATCAGGATGCCCGTATAGCCATACCCTGCCGCCAGCGACGCATTCGCCGACCCATGCACCGCCGCCACCTCGAAGAACCCTGCAAGCCCTGCACAGGCCCCGCCCAGCGCGGTAAACCCAAGGATCAGCCGCCCCACCGGCAGGCCCTGCACCTCCGCCGCGCGCACGTTCCCGCCCGCGATCCGCGCTGCAAAGCCCCACCGCGTCCGCTCCACCAGAACCCAGGCCACGACGCAGGCTATAGCCCCG
Organism: Paracoccaceae bacterium; assembly: GCA_022843025.1. Taxonomy (GTDB): domain Bacteria; phylum Pseudomonadota; class Alphaproteobacteria; order Rhodobacterales; family Rhodobacteraceae; genus Paragemmobacter. Next base: position 249,150 of record JALHOL010000007.1, read on the forward strand.
AAAACAAGGCCCCAATGCACATCCATTCCGGGGATCATGCCCACCCGCAGCGCCTCATCCAGCGGCGCGGTCGATGGCTTGTTCAGGCTTTCAGGGTCGCGCAGCGGCCCCTCGACCAGATGGTTCATCAGCGCAATCGCGATATAGGCCAGCAGCAGGCTTGAAATCGTCTCGTTCACCCCCCGGTAATGGCGCAGCGCCCCGGCCATCCCGATCCAGACCGCGCCCACCGCCATCGCACTTGCCGCCATCAGCGGCAGCCCGATCACCGCAGGCACCCCAGCCAGCGGCAAAGCCACCGCCCCGGCGGCCAACCCGCCCAGAACGATGGCCCCCTCGCCCCCGATCACCACAAGGCCCAGCCGTGCGGGCAAAGCCACGCACAGCGCCGCCAGCAACAGCGGCGCCGCCCGTGACAGCGTGTTCATCCAAGAAAAGGCCGATCCAAAGGCCCCTTGCCAGACATAGCCGAAAAACGCGATGGGCGACCGGCCCTGCGTCAGCAGGAAAAGCGCAAACACCGCCAGCCCCGCCAGAAGCGCCAGAACCGGGATCACCACCGGTTCCGCACGGCGCAGGGCCGCCATGGCCCCGCCCCCTGTCACCTGCGCCTCGACCATCGCCATCGCCCCGGCCCCTTACGACGTCGACCCGATCACACCCTCGACAAGGTATCCCATGCCCTCCAGCACCGGATCCGTCTCAAGGAAGGCTTCGCCATCGGCAGCCACCACATTGCCCTGATTGTCCTTCAGCGGCCCTTTGATCACGCTGAACCCGCCCTTCTCGATCTCGGCCTTCACCGCCTCGAACTGCACGCGTCCTGCCTCCGGCACGGCCGGACCCAGTGGCGACATCTTGATGAACCCGTCCGCCAGACCGCCGCGCACGAAATTCGGGATCGCCTCACCCGCCAGCGTGGCCGTCACCATGTCCGTATAGACCTTGGCCCAGTTCCATTCCGCCCCGGTCAGATACTTCTCGGGTGCCAGCGACGACTGATCCGCGTGATAGCCGCAGACGAACGCCCCGCGCCCCGCCGCCGTCTCCACCACAACCTTCGGCCCGTCCACATGGCAGGTGATGACGTCGCAGCCCGCATCCACCAGCGCATTCGTGGCCTCGGCCTCTTTCACCGCCAGCGACCATTCACCGGTAAAGATCACCTGACAGGTGATCGACGGATCCACCGACCGCGCCCCCAGCAGGAAGGAGTTGATGTTCAGCAGCACCTGCGGAATGGGCTTGGCCGCGACAAAGCCGATCTTATTTGAAACCGACGCATGCCCCGCCGCGATCCCGTTCAGATACTGCCCCATCCCGATATAGCCGAAATAGCTGCCCGCATTGGCCGGATGCTTGTCAGCCGACCACAGGCCGCCGCAATGCTGGAACCGCACATCCGGGTTGTTCGGCGCCAGCGTCAGGATATGGGGGTCGAAATAGCCGAAAGACGTGGGAAACAGCAGCGTCGCCCCGTCCAGATTGATCATGGATTCCATCGACTTCTGCACATCCTGCGTCTCGGGGACATTCTCCTCCTCGACCACAGTCACGCCTTCCATCGCCTTCACCGCCGCAGCACCGATGGCATGCGACTGGTTATAGCCGAAATCATCCCGCGGGCCGACATAGATGAACCCCACAGTCAGCCCCGATTGCGCCCGCGCCGCCCCCGGCAGCGCCATGGACAGAGCGGCCATCCCGCCCAACGCAGCAGTGCCGCGCAACAGATCGCGCCGCGACAGCAACGCAGGTGTGGCAAGGTGACGGGAGGTCAGGCGGAAATCGGTCATTCGCACTCTCCATGTTGGGGTTCGGGGGCGTGCTGTCCCGGCTGTTTCCCACCGCGACTCGCCCTTTCGATTGTTTCTGCAATGCAGAATGCGGAATTGCACCGATGCCGTCTTGTGCTAAGTTTGCACTTAACCGCTGCAAGAAATGCATCACTCATGCGCAACCTCACGCCCCATCAATTCATCGACGTGATCGCCCGCGCAGGCTCCATCCGAAAGGCGGCCGAGGCGCTGGCCATCACCTCCACCGCGCTCAACCGCCGCGTGCTGGCGCTGGAAGAGGAGCTGGGCGTTCCCATCTTCGAACGCCTGCCGCGCGGCGTGCGCCTCTCCACGGCGGGAGAGCTTCTCGTCACCCACCTGCGCCATCAGGCATCGGATTTCGAACGCCTGCGAAGCCAGCTAGCCGATCTCGCCGGCGCGCGGCGCGGCCATGTCTCCATCGCCTGTTCGCAGGCGCTGCTGCCCTTCTTCCTGCCCGAACAGATCGGCCGCTACCGGCGCGATCATCCCGGCGTCACCTTCGCCGTCCATCTGCGCGACCGCGCCGCCGCCGAGGCGGCGCTCGTCGCCCATGACGCCGACCTCGCGCTCATCTTCGAACCCATCCGCCTGTCCGAGGTGCAGATCCTCGCCTCCGTCCGCCAGCAGATCCACGCCGTGATGGCCGCCGATCACCCGCTTGCCACGCGCGACACTGTCCGCTTGCGCGACTGCGCAGCCTTTCCTGTGGGCCTGCCCACCGCGCAATACGGCGTGCGCGCGCTGATCGACCTCGCCCTCGTGCGCTTTTCCATCCGCCTGCGCGCGATGCTGGAATCCGACAATTTCGATTTCCTGCGCCGCTACCCCGCGCAGGAACAGCTCATCTCCTTCCAGATCCCCATCGGCCTGCCCGATGACGCCTCCGCCGAAGGCGTCACCTCCCGCCCCGTCGATACCCGCGACATTCCCGAAGGCCGCCTCTATCTGTGCCAACTGCGGGGCCGGACCCTCCCCGTCGCCGCCGCCAAATTCGCGGCCCAGGTCGAAGGCTCCCTGCAACAGCGCTACGAAGGATGACACCGCGCCTCAGCCCGCGCGAACACATCCCTTAGCGATGCAACACCTCGGCCAGCAGGGGATTGGGAAACCGCCGCTCCTGCGTGACGGCAAAGAAGGTCTCGCTGATCCCGTCCAGCCGCGCCGCCTCGACCAGCGCGCCCGATTGCAACTCATCGCGCACCACGATCGGCGGGATGATCGCCAGCCCCGCATCCGCCCGCGCCAACAGACGGATCATCGCCATGTCATCCACTTCCGCCGCCAGAATCGGCGTCACCTCCAGCCGCGCCGCCAGCGCGTCAAAGGCCGCGCGCAACCCCGTCTCGCGCGTCGGCGCGATCAATGGCTGCGTGGCCAGCAACTCGCGCAACCCCAAACGCTCTGCCCCCAACCGCCCCGGCGTCCCGATCAGGCTGACAGGCTGCTCGTCAATCCGGTGAACCAGCCACTGGCTCGCCGCATCCCGCGCCGGAGCAAGGTTCGTCAGCACCACATCCAGCGCCAACCCCTCCAACCCGCGCAGCAATTCATCCTGCGACCCAGACCGCAGCACCACTTCCACATCGCCCCGCCCGATCAAAGGCCGCAGGAACTGCATCTGGAAATTCCGCGACAGCGTCGCCAGCGCCCCCACCCGCAACGCCCGCCGTGCCCGCCCGGTTTCGCGCAAGGTCGCCGTCAGATCATCCACTGTGCGAAAGATCGCCTCGGCATGGTCCAGCGCGATGCGCCCCGCCTCGGTCAGCACCAACCCCCGCCCCCGCCGCTCAAACAAATCCTGCCCCAGCGACGCCTCCAGCGCGCGCAACTGCGTCGACAGAGCCGATTGCGACAGGTTCAACCCCCGCGCCGCCCCGGTCAGCGTGCCATCCCCGGCAATCGCCCGGAACAGGCGCAGATGGTGCAGGTTCAATTGGCTCATTGTTCTATCCTATCGAACGTTAAGCCATAATATATGTAATTTTATAAATATCTAGCAAGCGTTAGATCAGGCGCCATGATCCCTGACCCGGAGCCTGCCATGACCTCCCTTCCCCTCACCTCTCTCTCCCCGCTCATCTTGCTTGCGGCCGTTCTGCCCTTCCTCGCCCGTCCCGGCCGCCGCCCCGGCCACCTGCCCGCACTGGCCGAGGCCGCAACCCTTGCCGCTCTCGCACTGTCCCTTGCCGGTCTGGCGCAGCTCTGGGCCAGCGGCGCGCAGGTCCTTGCCTTGGGCGATACCGCCCTCCTGCGGCTCGACGCCATCAGCGTCACCATGGCGCTCCTTGTGTCCTTTGTCGGCTGGATCGTGGTCCGCTACGCCCGCCGCTATCTGGATGGCGAGGCGCGCGAAGGCCGCTTTCACGGCCTCACGCTGGCCGCCATCTCCGCCGTCCTCGTGCTCGTCACCGCGGCCAGCCTGCCGGTTCTGGTGGCAAGCTTCATCGCCACCGGGCTGGTCCTGCGGCAACTCCTGCTCTTCTACCCCGACCGGGCCGAGGCGCAGCGCGCCGCCGCCAAATTCATCCGCGTCTGGGGCGCGGGTGACCTTGCCCTCATACTCGCCTCAATTCTGCTGTGGCACAGCTTCGGCACGCTCAACATCGCCGCACTCATCCAGATGGGCAGCCTTCCCGCCGCCGCGCAGCTCGCCGCAGCCCTTCTCGTCCTTGCCGCCGCGCTGAAAACCGCCGCCTTCCCCCTCCACGGCTGGCTGACCGAGGTGATGGAGGCCCCCACCCCCGTCTCTGCCCTGCTCCACGCAGGTATCATCAACTCCGGCGGCGTATTGCTAATCACCCTCGCCGGGCTCGTACAGCACAGCCCCGGCGCCATGGCGGCGCTGGTGATCATTGGCGGCTTCACCGCGCTGTTTGGCGGCCTGGTCATGCTCACACAAAGCGCGGTGAAAACGGCGCTGGCATGGTCCACCGTGGCGCAGATGGGCTTCATGCTGCTGCAATGCGGGCTTGGCCTCTGGGCGCTGGCGCTGCTGCACATCGTGGCGCATTCGCTCTACAAGGCACATGCCTTCCTGTCCTCGGGCGGCGCGGTGCAGGCGGTAAACGCCATTCGCAAACCGGGGCCGGTCGCCGTGCCGGGACTGGCCGCCGTTGCACGCTCTTTCGCGCTGGCACTGGTGCTCTATGGGGTCGTGGCCACGGGCTTCACACTGCTGGTCGGGGATAAGTCACCGCAGGCTCTGGCGCTCGGGGCCATGCTGATCTTCGGCGTGTCCTACCTCATCGCGCAAGGTCTGGCCGATGCCGCCCCCGCCGCCCTGACGCAGCGCACCATGGCGGCGTCTGTCGCCACGGCACTGGCCTATTTCGGCTTTCAGGTCGTGGCGCAAACCATCTGGGGCGCGTCACTGCCCGCCACCCCCGTCGCCGGGGCACTGGAATGGGCTTTGATCGTGCTGGCGATCCTGACCTTCGGTCTCGTGGCCTTTGCGCAGGCGCTGTTCCCGCTCTGGGCGCATCACCCCGCCACCGCCGGGCTGCGGGTGCATCTGGCCAACGGTCTATACCTCAACGCCCTGCTGGATCGCCTGATCGGCGGCTTCCGCACGGCCCCCAAATCCTGATCCCCACATCTCTGCACCTCGGACACACCGATCAAGGAAACCCGACATGTTCCTCAAACATACCGCGATTGCCCCCTCCCTCGCCTCGCAGTTTCTCACGGCGGCAGAATCCGCCGCCCGCGCCATCCCCCCGGCTTTTCCGCTGGATGCCACCGTGGCGGTCAACCCCTTCCTCGGCCAGACCCACAGCGATCTCGCCACCGCATCTGCGCGGCTGGCGCGGGTGTCAGGCGCGCCCCTGACGCTGCCCCGGGCCGCCCTCGCCGCGCGGGTCACCGCGGGGGAGATCACCGATGACGATCTGGCCGCCGCACTGATCGCCTCCCCTTCGCCGGTCAAGCCGCGCGATCTGGCATGGCTCAAGGCCCGGATGCACCTGCCCGCCCCCCCACAGGATGCCCTGCCCACCGTCGCCGATCTGGCCGCCCGCGCCACTGGCACCGATTGGCCCGCCATCCTCGCCCGCAGCTTCGGCCTCTGGGCGGCAGGCTATTTCGATCGCGGTCAGGCGCTCTGGACGCCGCGCTCGGGCCAAGGCGCCTTTGCCGCATGGCGGGAATGGGCCACCCATGACCTCACCCCCGAAATCGCAGGCCTGACAGGCTTCAGCGCCTTCGTGGCAGAGGCCCCCGACACCGCCGAACGCGCCGTCCTGCGCGCTGCCGAACGGCTGGGCCTCACCCTTCCCGCCGCTGAAACCGCCTTCCACCGTTTGCTCGTCGATCTGGGCGGCTGGCCGCAGCACGCGCGCTGGCTCTTGTGGCAGGCCGAGTTGAAAGGCGGCACCGACGCCACGCTGACCGATCTTCTGGCCATCCGCCTTCTCTGGGATGAGGCGCTGCTCGCCCATGCCCCCATCGTGGCCGCCGACTGGACCGCCACCGTCGCCGCCCATGCGGCCGAGGTTGCCGCCACCCCCGATCAGGCCGTCGATGCCATCCTGCAAGACGCCGCCGAACGCGCGCATCAGCGCAAGCTGGCCGCGCTCCTGTCGGGGCCGGTCCTGCAAACAGGTCGCCCCGCCCTGCAAGCCGCTCTCTGCATCGACGTCCGGTCCGAAGTTCTGCGCCGCGCGCTGGAATCGCTCGATGGCGGCATCGAAACCCTCGGCTTCGCCGGGTTCTTCGGCCTGCCCGTCGCCCACCGCCCGCAAGGCACGGATGAGGTGCAGGCCCATCTGCCCGCCCTTCTGAACCCCGCCCTCACCTCCACCAGCCACCCCGGCGCGGCCAGCGAATCCGCCACCCGCATCACCGCGCGGGCAAAACGTGCCTGGGGCCGGTTCCGGCAGGCCGCTGTCTCCTCCTTCGCCTTTGTCGAAGCCGCCGGTCCGCTCTACGGCGGCAAGCTTGTCCGCGATGCGCTGGGTCTGGGGGCAGACGGGCTCACCCCCGGCCCCCTGCCGCAGATCGAAGGTGGCCTGACCGCCGATCAAAAGGCGCAAACCGCCGCCGCCGTCCTGCGCGCCATGAGCCTGACCACAGGCCATGCCCGGCTTGTCCTGCTCATCGGCCACGGCGCGCAACTGACCAACAACCCGCATGAAAGCGCCTACCACTGCGGTGCCTGCTGCGGCCAGACGGGCGAGGTGTCGGCCCGGCTTTTGGCCTGCCTCCTCAACGATCCCGAAACCCGCGCTGGCCTACCCGCGCTGGGGCTGACCCTGCCCGCCGACACGCTTTTCGTGGCAGGCCTGCATGATACGGTGACGGACAAGGTCACGCTCTACCGCGACACCCCCGCCCCCGACCACAGCACAGATCTGGCGCAGGCCGAAAGCTGGCTCGCCACTGCGGGCCACCTCGCCCGCGCTGAACGCGCCCTGCGGCTGCCCGGTGCCACGGCGCAGAGCATCGCCAAACGCGCCGCTGACTGGGCCGAGCTGCGCCCCGAATGGGGCCTTGCCGGTTGCGCCGCCTTCATCGCCGCCCCCCGCAGCGCCACCACCGGGCGCGATCTGGGCGGTCGCGCCTTCCTGCACAGCTATGACTGGACCACCGATCAGGGCTTCGCCACGCTGGAACTGATCCTCACCGCCCCGGTGGTTGTGGCCAGCTGGATCAGCCTGCAATATTATGGCTCCACCGTCGCGCCGCAGGTCTTTGGCGGCGGCAACAAGCTGATCCACAATGTCGTGGGCGGCATCGGCGTGGTCGAAGGCAATGGCGGCCTCCTCCGCCCCGGCCTGCCTTTCCAGACCATCCATGATGGCAACGCCCCCGCCCATGACGCGCTGCGCCTGTCGGTGATGGTCGAAGCCCCCGCCGACGCCATCACCGCCATCCTGCGCAAGCATGACAGCCTGCGTCAGCTGTTCGATAACGGCTGGCTCCACCTCTTTGCCCTCACCGACGGGCAGATCACCGCCCGCTACCGCCCGGGGCTGGACTGGGAACCCCAGGGTCCGACGGCCAGCCTCGCCGCCTGACCCGCCATTTCCCTTCCCTGCAGCAGCAAGCGGCGCCCCCCGCGCCGCCTGCAACCCACCGCCAAAAGAACCAACGCGATGGCATAAAATCGCTTGAACGGTTGGCCTGCCTCGGTATGCTCAACCTCTAGGGGAGAATTGCGATGGCACGACGGCAAGCGTCACTCGACCCCGAGGTATTCACGCGCACCGCGTCGCTCTTTGCGGCGAAACGCGGTGCCTTCGCCCCAGATGCAGTGGGCGCGCTGGCCACGGATATCGTGCGCCGACTGGCAGATTTCCGGTCTCAGGACCCCCTCTTCGATGCCCCCGTCATCGCCGAAGACAGCATCGCCGCCTTTTGCGACGCGCTGGTCAAACCCGGCTCCGACGCCTCGCTCCGCTTCATTCAGGATCGCCGCGACGAAGGCGTCACGCGCCAGGCCGTCTATCTTGGCTACATCACCGGGGCCGCGCGCCATCTTGGCCAAGGCTGGGAAGAAGACCGCTTCTCCTTCCTTCAGGTCACCATTGGCACCGGCCACCTTTACGCCCTGATGCGCGCCCTGCGCGCCGAAGGGTCGGCCCAGCGTGTCCGGTTCGACATCCGCCGCTCTGCCCTTTTCGCCACCGTCCCCGGCGAAGACCACGGCATCGGGATCACCGTCGCCGCCGACATCTTCCGTGACGCGGGATGGGAGATCGACCTTCAAACCGCCACCAACCATGACGCACTCATGGCCCATGTGGAACGCACCCATCCCCTGATCATCGGCCTCTCGCTCAGCACCGAACAGCGGCTTGATGCGCTGGTGCGGCTCGTCGTGGCCATGCGCCTTGTGGTGCCCGAGGCGATCATCGGCGTGGCCCCCTCCGCCACGGTCGACGCCAAACGCCTGCGCACCCTTGCCGATATCGACCTTATCTTCACCGATGCCCCCTCGGCCTACCGCGAACTGGATCGCCTCATCCGCCTGCGGGACTGATCCATCCTTCCCGACGCACGACCCTTCGCGCCGACCCCACCCTTTTCAAAAGAGGCGACACCATGACCCTGTTCCGGGCCATCTACAGCTCGCGCCCCTTCGGCTTTGACGCCGGGGTTCTGCACGGCATCCTCGACCAGGCCCGCCGCCTGAACCAGCGCGACGGCATCACCGGCGCGCTGATCTGCCGGGCCGACATCTATCTTCAATGGCTCGAAGGCCCCGAAGAAAAGGTCCGCAACACGCTGGGCCGCATCGCCCGCGACGACCGCCACCTTGAGGTAAAGCTGCACGTGTCGGAACCGGCGCAGGACCGCCTCTTCGCCGATTGGGCCATGCTGCACGATCCCGCCGCCAGCTGGATATGGACACAGGCCGAGGTGGCCGATGACGCCATCGACCGCGCCAGCCCCGAAGTGGTCACCGACTTCTTCTTCCATCTGCGCGGTTCAGCAGACGCCCGTACCTCCGATTAATCCGGCCTTCTGCCCGCGCACTTCACCCCACCAAAGCATGGTTGATGGGCCGTAGCGCCCCATACATCCCGCGCCAGATCGCATAGCGCCGCTCGGCCCGCGCCGCCGCTTCCGCGCGCGGCTCGAACACCCGTTCCGTCTGCACAAGGGCGCCCGCCGCCGTCGCCAGATCCGCCATCAGGCCGATGCCCGCCCCTGCCATCACCGCAGCCCCCACCGCGCCCGGATCGCGCCCCGCCACCCGGCACAGGGGCCGGCCGAATACATCCGCCCGCATCTGCGCCCAAAGGTCCGACGCAAACCCGCCGCCCCCCGCCCGGATCACCTCAACCCGCGCCGCGCCGGACCGTTCCAGCGCCTCAAAGGCGAGCCGCGCCGAAAACGCCACCCCTTCCAGCACCGCCGCAACCATCTCGCCCGGCCCGGTGCCCCCACTCAGCCCGGCAAATCCCCCGCGTGAGGCCGCATCCCAGATCGGCGCACGCTCCCCCGCCAGATGCGGCAGGAACAGCGGCGCATCTTCTGCCACCTCTGCCGCTATCGCCAGCGCCGCCTCCGGCTCCTGCCCCACCATCCGCGCCACCCAGTCCAGCGATGCGCCACCCGATTGCGTCGGCCCCGCATGGAACCGCACCCCGCGCCAATCGGGAAAGACGATCACCCCCGGCTCCGCCACCACCTGCGCCGACACCACGCCCAACACCTCGGACGTGCCCGACAGATACATACCCTCTCCTTGCCGCGCGACGCCAAGGCCGAACAGGCTCGCCCAGGCATCCATCATCCCCAGCACAACAGGCACCCCGGCAAAAGGCCACGCCGCGCCCACCTGCCCCACGACCGTCAGCGGATCGGCCAGCGGCACCAACCGCCCCGCCGCCCCCGGCACCAGGTCGATCAGCCCCCCCGCATAGTCCAGCCCCGGCGTCACCAACCCCACCGATGACATCGGATCACAGGCCAGCACACCCGTCAGCCGCGCCACGATCCAGTCACGCGGCAACAGCACATGCGCTGTCCGCGCCCAAATCTCGGGATGCGCCGCCTGCATCCATCCCATCCGTGCCAAGGCATGGCTCGCATCAACCGGGATCGGCGCACCCAGCCAATCCACCTTCTGCGCCACGCTCACCTGCGCATCAATCGCCGCCCCTGCCGCCGCCGCCCGCCCGTCCTGCCAGACAATCGCCGGATGCAGCACCTCCAGCGCCCGGTCCACAAAGACATGCGTATTCACCTGACTGGTCACGCAGATTGCCGCCACTTCGCCGCCCGCCACCTCGGCAAACTGCGCCAGCGCCGCCTGCACCAGCCGCAGCCAATCCTGCGGGTCCTGCTCAACCCGCCCGCTACCGGGCCGCACAGTGGGATAAGGGGCCGAAAACGCGGCCAGACGCCGCCCATCCAGCCCCAGCATCACCGCCTTGACCGATGTGGTCCCCACATCAATCCCGATCACCCGATCCCGCATCCCACCCCCCGCCGAATACCACTGGACGGGGCCAGACTGGCCTGACAATCATTCCCCCGCAAGATCACCGCCCGCAAGATGAACAGACGGCCGGGACAGCCAAAGGGAGACACCACCGATGACCACATCCACCGCAACCCGGCTGACCCGCAGCCTCGCCCTCGCCCTCACCCTCACGGGTTTCGCAGGCGCATCCTGGGCCGAAGGCGAAACTGTCGCCGTCATCACCCCCTACCTGTCGCAACCCGGCACCCAATTCTATGTCGAGGCTTTTGAGGCCCGCGCGGCGGAACTCGGCTGGACGGTCAACGTGATCGACACCGCCGGTGACGTGGCCGCCGTGATCTCGCGCATGGAGGATGCCGCCACGCAGGGCGTCGATGCCATCGTGCTCAACGTCGATCCCGCGCAGGTTGGCGCAGGGCTCGATGCCGCCGTCGCGGCCAATATCCCCGTCTTCGGCATGGATGCCGGGGCCGATCCGCGCATCAAGGCCAATGTCACCTCGAACGGCTATGCCATGGCGGCCGAAACCGCCGTCTATGTTGCCAACCGCATCGGCGGCACGGGCAATGTGGTGATGTTCGTCTTTGACGCCTTCCCCCCGGTGCAGGTGCGCGGCGCCATCGCCGACGCTGTGTTCAAGAACCACCCCGATATCGCGGTTCTTGACCGCGTCACCCCCGATGTTTCGGATGGCGGCATCGCCGACAGCCGCGCCAAGATGGAGGCGATCCTCGCCGCCAATCCCGAACCCGGCAGCATCAAGGCCGTCTGGGCCGCTTGGGACCAGCCCGCCCTCGGCGCGCTGCAAGCGATCGAGGCGGCAGGACGTCAGGGTGAAGGCATCGTCATCACCGGCATCGACGCCAACCCGCAGGCCCGCGACGCCATCGCCACCGGCGGCAATTTCGAAGCCTCCGTCGCGCAGGATTTCGCAGGCATCGGCGCCACGACTGCCGATACCGTCGCCCGCGTGCTGGCCGGGGAAACCCTCAAGGCCAACGTGATCTACGTTCCCACCAAACTGATCACCTCGGCCAACGCCGCCGAATGATCCCGGGCAGACGGGGGGCCGACCGCCCCCCGTACACCCGGTCCCTGACCGCCATGCCGCACCTGTCCATCACGGGCCTTGTCAAATCCTACGGCCCCACCCGCGCCCTCACCGGGGCCGCGCTCGATCTGCGCGGGGGTGAGGTGCACGCCCTGATGGGCGAAAACGGCGCGGGCAAAAGCACCCTGATCCGCATCCTCGCCGGGCTGGAACAGCCTGACGCCGGCACCATCCTGCTGAACGGCACCCCCCTTCCCCTCGGCACCCCAACTGCGGCCACCGCCGCAGGCTTCCGCTTCCTGCATCAGGAATTGCAGATCGTCCCCGCGCTGGACGTGGCGGAAAACATGCACCTCGCCCGCCCCTACCCCCGCCGCCTCGGCCTCGTCCACTGGTCCGCCCTGCACCGCGCCGCCCATCAGGCCCTCACCCGCCTCGGTGTGGATCACATCCCCACCGATACGCTGATGGCCAGCCTCGGCCCCGGCGATCAGATGCTGGTCCGCATTGCCGCAACCCTCCTGCCCGCCGACCCCGCCCCTTGGCTCTATGTCCTTGATGAACCCACCGCCGCCCTCACCGATGCCGAATCCGCCCGCCTGTTTACCGCCATCGCCACGCTCAAGGCGCAAGGGGCAGCGATCCTCTACGTCTCCCACCGGATGGATGAGGTGATGGCGCTGGCCGATCGCATCACCACCCTGCGCGACGGCGCCCATATCGCCACCCGCCAGCGGACCGAGACCACCCGCGACCAGATCATCCACGACATGACAGGCCGCGCCCTATCCGACCTTTTCCCCCCGCGCACAAAGCAACCCGCCACTCCCCCCATCCTCACCCTTAGCAACCTGCATGCCCCCGGCCTGCGCGGCCTGTCCCTCGACCTGTCCAAAGGCGAAATCCTTGGCATCGCGGGTCTCTCCGGCTCTGGCCGCGCCGCCCTGCTGCGCGCGCTGATCGGCGCTCTCCCCCGCACGGGCACCGCCACCCTCAACGGCCAGCCCCTGCCCACCACCCCCACCGCCGCATGGGCCGCAGGCATCGCCTATATCCCCCGCGAACGCCGGGCCGAAGGCATCATGCCCGCCCGCGCCCTGTCGGAAACCATCGCCCTGCCGCACCTGTCCCGCCTCTCCCGTGCGGGGTTCGTCAGCCGCACCGCCACCGCCACCCTCACCCGCCGCCTGTCGGATGAGGTCCGCCTCAAATCCACCGGTCCCACCCAGCCCGTGGCAGAACTGTCCGGCGGCAATCAGCAAAAGGTGCTCTTTGCCCGCGCCATGGCCGCCAATCCGCGCCTTCTTCTGCTGGATGAACCCACCCGCGGCGTCGATGTGGGCGCAAAATTTGACATCTACACCCTGATCCGCGCCGCTGCCGCCCAAGGCACCGCCGTGATCCTCGTCTCCTCCGACCTGCCCGAACTCATCGGCCTGTCCGACCGCATCGCCATCCTGACCGCGGGCCGGATCACCGCCACCCTACCGGCCGAGGGGCTGTCAGAGGCTGCCCTCCTCGCCGCCTGCTACGCAAAGGACACCTGACCATGGCCGCCCTTCTCAAACGCTATGGCTCGCTCCTCGGCATGGCTTCGATCATCCTCTTCTTCTGGATCGCGTTGCCCGACACCTTCATGACCGCGCGCAACTGGCTCAATATCAGCCAACAGCTTTCCATGCTCACCGTCGTCGCCGTCACCATGACCGTCGTCATGGTCATGGGCGATTTTGATCTGTCGGTCGGGGCCATGGCCTCGCTCGCAGGGGTCATCGCCGCCACCCTTTTCACGCAGGATTGGCCCATCGCCGCCGCGATAACTGCGGCGCTTCTGGCGGGCGTGATCGGCGGGCTGTTCAACGGCGTACTGGTCAGCCTGATCGGCATTCTGCCCTTTGTCGCCACACTGGCCACGCTCACCATGTTCTCCGGCGCAGCCTTCCTGATCTCTGACGGCAAAACCATCTTCGGCCGCGACATCCCCCAAGCCTTTGCCGATTTCGCGCGCGGCGGCCTGCCCATCGGCACGCTGGACGAAAAACCCCTGATCCTGCCCGCGCTCACGCTGCTGGCGGCGCTCATCACGCTCATCATCTGGGTGATCCTCGAACACACCACCTATGGCCGCCGCCTCTATGCCATCGGCGGCAATGCCGAGGCCGCGCGTCTGGCCGGTGTCCGTACCCGCGCCCTGCGCCTGTCGGCCTTTGCCATCACAGGGCTGGGCGCGGCCATCGCCGGGCTGATGTATGCCGCCCGCGTCGCCTCGGCCAATCCGGTGCAGGGCGACGGACTGATGCTCACCGCCATCGCCGCCGTTTTCCTTGGCATGACCGTCACCCGCGATGGCCAACCGCATGTGCTGGCCACCGTGGCGGGCGTCATCACCCTTGGCGTGCTCGACAACGGCCTGACGCAGTTGCAAGTCGACAGCTACATCCGTCAGGTTCTGGTGGGCGCAATCATTCTGATTGCCGTCTCGGTCAGCGCGATCGGCCGCCGCGCGCTGCGCCTGCGCTGACAAAGTCAGCGCCGACGGGGCCAGCGCTGATCACCGCAGCGCCATCGTCCCCGCCCAGACCAGCCCGATCAGCACGGGCTGATGGGCCAGATAGATCAGCAACGAATGCCGCCCCGGCCAGGCCAGCCGCCGCAACCACGGCCCGGCCTGCACAGCCCGCGCCCGATCCCAAAGCCCCGCCGCCCCGGCCAGTTTACCCACCCCCATCCCGGCCAGCACAGCGCCCAGCCACGGAAAGACCGGCACAAAATCCACCGCCCAGGGGTTCACGCCGTTCAGCCCCGTCCAGGCCAGCCAGCGCGTGTTGAACGCCTCCAGCATCACCGTGCGGTCCACCACAACCACCGCCACGGCCAGCCCCAGCAACACCACCCCCGGCAGCCGGATCAGCGCCAGCCCGATCAGGCTGCACAGCGCGATAGAATGCAGGATGCCGAAGAACACAAAGGCCTGCGGAAAGGCGATATAGGTCGCCCCTGTGACCAGCGCTGCCGCCGCCGCCAGCTTGGCCAACCGTCGCCACACCCCCGGCCAGCGAATCGCGCCGCGATGCGCCAGCACCAGACTCACCCCCGACAGAAACAGGAAAGACCCCGCCACCAACCGCGCAAACACCGCCCAGCCGCCACTGACCGTGGTGCCCGGTGCCAGATACCCGAACAGTTCCAGATCGAACGCAAAGTGAAACACCGCCATGCCCACCAGCGCCACCGTCCGCGCAACATCTATTAACGCCAGACGTTCCCCCGAAATTTCCGCCATATCCGCCCCCGCGCGCCGCACCTGTGCCGCCCCTTTCTGGGTCCAAACGCCGCCCCCCGCAAGGCGGCCCGCACGCCCCCGGCGGGCATTCCCGGATTGACTTCCAACCCCGCCTGTGTCCCCATTATGACAGGGAACCGGAGAGGGGCGTCTTACAGCCCCCGATAATCAGAATGCCATCCGAATACGACGACCAGAACCTTGCCAGGACTCTGACAGAACAAAGTTCTGGCAAGAAACGCCACGGCGACTCGCGCGGTCACGTCACCTCGCTGGCGGCCGAGGTTCTGCAACGCGTGGCCCGCCGCGCCGCCGAACTGCGCGAAGCCCGCGAGTTGGAGGCCGTCAAATCCGCCGCCCTTGTCCTGACCTCCGGGTCCGAGGCCGACGCCTTTTCCGCGCTCGAAGCACTGGACGATCCGCTGCGCGAGCTTGACTGGTTCCTGTCCGAACGTCTCGGCCCCATCGCCCGCGAAATCGGCGCGCTGTGGAACGCTGGCACCGTCACCTATCAGGCCGCCACCACCGGGGCATCGCGCATCTATTCCTTCCTGCGCTACCGCCGCCGCCCCGCCGCCATGCCCGATCATGGCCTGCGCAAATCGGCCACCTTCGCCCTCGTGCCGGGCGATATGCACACCCTTGCCATCTCTGCTGCCGCCGATGTCTTCCGTGCCCGCGGCTGGGACATCACGCTTCTCATCGGCTACACCAACGAAGAGCTTTGCGAACATTTCAAAGGCTCCACCGACCGCATCTTCGGCTTTGCCGCAGGCTCCTCGCAATCGCTGGAACAGCTTGGACGCCTCGTCGTCTCCGTCACCGACGCCCGCCCCGAAGCCTCGGTCTTCGTCGCAGGCCAGATCACCGATGATCCCTCCACCGTGCTGGTCCTGCCGGGGATCGACTTCCGCGATGTCGAACTCGAGGCCACCTGCAACTGGTTCGAGGCGCACACGCCCCCCACCTCCACCTGACCGCGCCGCCGCTCAGGCCACCGCCCCACCATGCCGGCTCGACAGCCGACGGGGCGACACGCCATAGCGCTGCCGGAACGCCTTGGTAAACGTGTTCGTCGCATTGAACCCGCAGCCATAGGCCACTTCCGCCACAGGCATATCCGTCTCCGTCAACAGCGCCCGCGCCCGCTCCAGCCGCAACCCGTTCAGGTATTGCTTGGGCGACATGCCGACATACCGCTGAAACAAGCGCTCCACCTGCCGCCGCGACACACCCAGCGATGCCGCCAGCGCCTCGATCTCCACCCCCTGCTCCAGGTTTTCCTCGAACTGCCGGATCACCTCGACCAACACCGGGTTGCGAATACCCAGCGTCGATGACAACGACATACGCTGCCGCAGATCGGCAGGCCGCTGCTGCCCGTGCAGGCACATCTTCAGCACCGCATCCGCCAGCTTGTCCCCGTAATTCTTCGCCACGATCTCGATGAACAGATCCGTCGCCGCCGCGCCCCCCGCACTGGTCAGGATACGCCCGTCGATGCAGTAAAGCTGCTCCAAAGGCCGCAGATGGGCGAAGGTTTCCATGAACGGCGGCAGGTTCTCCCAATGCAGGGTGAAACTGCGCCCCTCCAGTATCCCCGCCTTGGCCAACGCATAGGCCCCGGTGCACAGCCCCCCCACTGTCCGCCCCTGCCGCCATTGCCCGCGCAGCCAATCCGCCACCTTGCGGCTGGCCGATTTCTCCGGCTCCACCCCCGCACAAACGAACACCATCGCCTTGGGCCGCGTCTCTCCCAGCGCCCCGTCCACCTGCAACTTCACCCCGTTGGAACAGGCCACCGGCAACCCCGTCTCCGACACCACCTCCCATTCAAACAGCACCTGCCCGGCAAGCTGATTGGCGATCCTCAGCGGCTCGATGGCCGAAGAAAACGCGATCAGCGAGAAATTCGGCAACAGCACAAAGGTCATCCGCAGCGGGTCCCCCGCCTTGGCCACCGCCACATGGGCCACGCCCTTGGGTATGAAATTCGCGGTCACGCTGTTCTCCATCGCCTTACCCTGTCGCCCCGTCCCGCGCCGCAAAGGCCCAATCGCGAAAGGCCCGGATGCGCGCATCCGCGCCCATCGACCCCGTCACCAGATGATAGCCATGATCCTCCAGCACTGACACATCCGACAATTGCACCAATCGTCCCGCCTCAAGATCCGGGCGGATCATCGCCAGCGGGCACAATGCCACCCCTTGCCCCGCCAGCGCCGCCGCGCGCAGCAGGTTGAAATCCTCAAACACCGCCGCGCCCTTGCGGCTTGAATCCGTCATCGGCAGCGGCACCCCCGCCCGCCGGAACCACGCCGCCCATCCGCTCAGGTCGGTGTCATGCAGCAACCCCAACGCCAGCACCTCTGACGGCAGATATCCCGCCTCCCGCCCTGCCCGCGCGCCGCTCAGCAGGGCCGGGCTGCACACCGGCACGCTCACCCCCGGCAGAAAAGCCTCCGCCTCCCCCTCCGGCTTGCCCTTGGCAAAGACAAAGGCCAGATGCACATCGCGAAAATCCATGTCCCGCCCGTGCATCGCATAGATCACCCGTATCTCCACCTCGGGATGCGCCGCCCGAAACCCCGCCAAACGCGGGATCAACCAACACACCGCCACCGACGGTATCGCCGCAATCACCAGCGGCCCCACCCGCCGCCCGTCGCGCACCCGGTTGCAGGCCGCCTCCATCTCGGCCAACGACAGGCTCACCGCCCGCGCCAGTTCCGCCCCCTCGGGCCGCAATCTTGGCCGCCCGCCCTCGCGGTCAAACAACGGCCCACCCAGCCACTCCTCCAGATGCCGCACCTGATGGCTGACCGCCGATTGCGTGACAAAAAGTAACTCCGCCGCCGCTTTGAACGATCCCGTCCGCGCCACTGCCTCAAACGCACGCAAGGAATTCAGGGGAATCTGCATGAAACACGCCCTTCGGTCGAATGAGAATTTCTCACACATCGCATGAGAAACCCTCTTTTGACAATCGCCCCTTTTGCCCTGACCCTGCGCCGCAACCCGACACGAAAAGGAAACGCCATGCAGCGCGAAAGACTTCAGGATTACACCGGCAACGGCACCCGGCCCACGCCGACATTCAGCGATTCAGAAATGCAGCGCCGCCTCGATGCCGTCCGCGGCGTCATGTCAGGCCTCAACATCGACGCCGCCCTTTTCACCAGCTACCACAACATCAACTACTATTCCGATTTCATGTTCTGCCAGTTTGGCCGCCGCTACGGCCTGCTGGTCGATCACACGATCTCCACCTCCATCTCGGCGGGCATTGATGGCGGCCAGCCGTGGCGGCGCACCTTCGGCGGCAAGAACGTCACCTATACCGATTGGCAAAAGGACAACTATTTCCACGCCATCCGCCAACTGACGGGCGGGGTCAAACGGCTGGGGATCGAATACGATCACATCACGATCGACACGCTGGCCCTGCTGAAGCACGAATTCCCCCATATGGAATTCGTCGACATCGCCGCCCCCGCCATGCGCCTGCGGATGATCAAATCGGCCGAGGAAATCGTCCATATCGAAAAGATGACCCGCATCGCCGATATCGGCGGCGCCGCCTGCGTCGAGGCGGCACAGGTGGGCGTTCCGGAACATGAGGTGGCGCTGCATTCCACCGCCACCATGGTCCGCGAGATCGCCAAAGTCTGGCCCGAGGGCGAACTCATGGACACCTGGACCTGGTTCCAATCCGGCATCAACACCGACGGCGCGCACAACCCCGTCACCTCGCGCCGCATCGAACGCGGCGATATCCTCTCGCTCAACTGCTTCCCGATGGTGGCAGGCTATTACGTCGCGCTGGAGCGCACGCTCTTTGCAGAGACCGCCACGGACGAACACATCCGGCTCTGGGAAATCAACTGCAAGGTCCATGATCGCGGCAAGGAACTGCTGGTCCCCGGCAACCGCTGCTCGGACATCGCAAAAGAGTTGAACGAAATGTACGCGGCGGAAAACCTGCTCCAGTATCGCAGCTTCGGCTACGGTCACAGCTTCGGGGTTCTCTGCCACTACTATGGCCGCGAAGCCGGTCTCGAACTGCGCGAAGATTGCGACACCGTGCTGGAACCCGGCATGGTCGTGTCGATGGAACCGATGATCACCATCCCCAACCACCTTCCCGGCGCAGGCGGCTACCGCGAACATGACATCCTCGTCATCACCGACGACAACAACAAGGGCAACCGCAACATCACGGGCTTCCCCTACGGCCCCGATCACCTGATCGTCGCCAACCGCACCAAAGCCGCCCAGTGATCCACGCCCCGATCTAACGAAAAGGCCGCCCTCAGGGCGGCCTTTTCGCGGTCTGCGACCCGACTCACGCCATGGTTAACGCCTTCTGGCAGCACCGTGCGTATGCACAGCCGTCTGCACCACGCGCTGCACCACCAGCGGCACCGCCCTTTGGCCGAAATCCCAAGAATTAACCCAGCGCCCGCAAAGACTTAGGCGCAAAACCTAAATCACCGCCGGAACCGCAGGCGCTTCGTCGATATGCACAGGAAATGGGATGATATGGTGCCCCCAGAGGGACTCGAACCCCCGACCCCCTGATTACAAATCAGGTGCTCTACCAGCTGAGCTATAGAGGCACACCGTCGCCCGATTACCGCGTTTTTTCGCCCCACGCAAGGCTGCGGCGACGCGTGTCACACCCGGTTCGCGCGCGCCAGCAGACCGACCGCCAGCAGCCCCACCGCCATCACCACCAGCGCCGCAGGGGCCGCTTCGCCCAGCCGCTCAAGGCTCGCCAGCTCATAAACTCGCGTCGACAAGGTATTGAAATTGAACGGCCTTAACAGCAGCGTCGCCGGCAGTTCCTTGACGCAATCGACAAACACCACCAACAACGCCGTCGCCACCGACCCCCGCATCATCGGCAGATAGACCGCCCCCAGCGTGCCGCCCGCCGTCCGGCCCAAGGATCGCGCAGCCATCGGCAGGTTGGGCGACACCCGCCCCAGCGCCGCATCCGCTGCGCCCTGCGCAATGCCAAAGAACCGCACCACATAGGCCAGAATGATCGCCGCCGATTTCCCCGTCATGATCAGCCCCGGATCATGCCCGGTCACCGCTAGAACCGCATCCGCCACCCGATTGTCCAATGCGGCCAATGGGATAAGCAGCCCCAGCGCCAGCACCGCCCCCGGCGCGGCATAGCCCAGCGTCGTCAACGGCAGCACCACCCGCGCCACGCCGCCCCCCGCCATCCGCACCGCGTAAACCAGAAACAGCGCCGCCCCTACCGTCAACCCCGCCGCGACCCCGCCAACCACCAGCGTATTGGCCAAGGCCGCCAAAAGGCCCGGCGCAATCCACACCTCGGGATTGGCCAGCGAATGATCCAGCATCACCGCCACCGGCAGCACAAAGCCCATGCCGAACGGCACAAGGCACAGCCCCGTCGCCACCCAACCCTTTGCCACACTTAACTTTTCCCGCTCCACCGGGCGGCCGGACCGGCCCATCCGATGAAACCGCGCATTGCGCCGCCCGGTCCGCTCCAGCGCCACCAAAAGCAGGATCAGCATCAGGATCACCCCGGCAATCTGGGCCGCACCCCCGGCATTGTTCCCGCTCAACCAGGTGGAAAACACCCCCGTGGTCAGGGTCTGCACCCCGAAATGCGCCACCGTCCCGAAATCCGCGACCGTCTCCATCAGTGCCAGCGCCACGCCTGTCGCAATCGCAGGCCGCGCCAACGGCAACCCCACCCGCAGGAACAGCCCCCAAGGCCCTACCCCCAGCGCCCGCGCCACCTCATAAGCGCAGCCCGACGTTTCCCGAAACGCCGCCCGCGCCAGCAGATAAACGTATGGATACAAGGCCGAAGCCAGCACCAGCACCGCCATCTCGCGCGACCGCACCTCGGGAAACCAATAGTCCCGCGCGCTTTGCCAGCCCATCATCGCCCGCAGCCCGCCCTGCACCGGCCCGGAATACTGCAGGAAATCCACCAACGCATAGGCGCCGACATAGGCCGGTATCGCCAAGGGAAACAGCAGCGCATAATCCAGCCAGCGCGACCCCGGAAAACGGTACATCGCCACCAGCCACGCCGCCCCCGTCCCCATCAGCGCCGTCAGCAGCCCGACCCCCGCCATCAGATACAAGGTCGTGCCGAAATAGCGCGGCAACACGGTGGCAAGGAGATGCGGCCAGATATTCTCGGTCGGGTGAAAGGCGATCCACACCACAGCCAACATCGGCGCCAGCACCACGCCTGCAATCAACACCGCCCCGATCGACCAGATGTCAGGCCGCAGCCCGCCCCAGCGCATCGGAATCCGACTGTTTTGCTTGGTCATCATTCCATGGCGGATAATCGAAACCGGTTCCCCTGTCCAGAAAAGCCCGTATAGTTGGCGTGAAAAGACGGCAGAGAGCAGTACAGTCCCCATGCGTATCGTTTACCACCTCGGCGCTCATTGCACAGATGACGAGCGGCTGATCCGGTGCCTCTGGAAGAACCGCGAAACCCTTTCCGGACAAGGCATTATCGTTCCAGCTCCCACCCGCTACCGGTCGCTTCTGCGCGACACGGCCGTCACGCTGAAAGGCCGCGCCGCCAGCCGTGACACCCAGGCCGTGGTCCTTGACCAGATCATGCAAGAGGAACACGCCGAACGCCTTGTCCTGTCCTGGGACAACTTCCTCAGCTATCCGCAATGGGCCATCCGTTCGCACCGGCTCTATCCGGCCGCCGCCGAACGCATCCGCGCCTTCACCCAGATCTTCCCGGAAATCGAAGCCGAATTTCACATGGCGATCCGCAGCCCCGCCAGCTTTCTGCCCGCGCTCTATCACAAGATGAACGGCAAACCGATGGATGAGGTGATGGGCGGCGCCGACCCGCGCGAACTCAGCTGGTTCCGCCTGGTGGAAGAGGTGCGCACCCTCAACCCCAATGCCAGCCTGACGATCTGGTGCGATGAAGACACGCCCATGATCTGGCCCGAGGTGCTTCAGGCCGTCTCCGGCCATGCGCCCGGCACACCCCTCATCGAATCCGAAGACCTGTTATCAGACCTGATGTCGGCCGACGGGATGGAACGGATGCGCGCCTACATGACCGCCAATCCGCCCGCAAACGTGACGCAGCGCCGCCGCATCGTATCGGCCTTCCTCGACAAATTCGCCCTGTCCGACCAGATCGACATGGAGCTTGATCTGCCAGGCTGGGACGAAGACTTGATCGACACGCTCACCGAAAACTACAGCCATGATATCGCCCGCATCCGCGCGATTCCCGGCGTAACCTTTCTGGACCCCTGATCACAGGCTCCGATCCGCGCGCCCGCCACGACGGCGGGCGCGCGGAAGGCATCAGCTCATGCCCAATGCGGCCTTGTACATTTCCAGCACGGCCTCTTCCTCGGCAATGTCGTCTGGCTTGCGCTTGCGCAGCGCCACCACCTTGCGCAGCACCTTGGTGTCATAGCCGCGCCCCTTGGCCTCGGCCATCAGCTCTTTCTGCTGCTCGGCCACGTCTTTCTTTTCCGATTCAAGCTGCTCAAAGCGCTCGATGAACTGCCGCAGTTCTTCGGCGGTGACGTTATAGGCGTCGGTCGGGTCGCTCATCCTGGCCTCATGATGCAAAGGGAAACTGTGGCCCTCTCCCTACCCCGCCTTTCCCCCCGGGTTCAAGCGCATGCTGACCGTCCAGCCATGGCTTGCCTGCCGTGCCCGCGCAGGTTACCACCCCGGCAGATGACCAGCGGGGCAAAGACGATGGATTACGTGATCTGGGGCGGGGCGGCGCTGTCGATGATCGGCATTCTGGGGCTGGTCTGGTGCATCGTTCTGGCGCTGCGGGCCAAACGCTCCGGCCTGCCCGATGATCAGATCAAGGCCCGGTTGCAGCAGGTTGTGGCGCTGAACCTCGGCGCATTGGCAATCTCCGCGCTGGGTCTGATGATGGTGATTGCGGGCATCATTCTGGCCTAATGGCCTGAAATGCCCCGCCCTTCCGTGATCCGCCGGTCAAACAGCGGCGACGGCGTGAACAGGCCGGGCGCGTCATGCGCCCAAAGCCGCAGGTCGCGGCGCAACACCATCAACCCGCGCTGATCGGCCTGATGCATCGGCCCGCCGGTCCAGCGCGCCACGATCCCCGCCGCAATCGCCACGGCATCCACCGTATCGCCATCCCGCGCCGTGCCCGCCTCGATCAGCCGCGCCCCGGCATTGGCCAGCGCCCCGAAACAGCGCCGCGCCACCGCCTCTTCGGCCGGTTTCGCCACACCCGCGCGCCCCTCGCCCGCAATTCCGGCCAAGGCCAACGCCTGCGCAATCATCGCCCGTGTCACGCCGCGCCCTTCCAGAAAAGTCACCGTCTCGGCCAGCGCCGTGGCCAGGGCCACCGCCACTGGCCCACCCGGCCCCACCGGCACCACCGACCATCCCAACCGCCGCCCAAAGGCCACCGCCTGCGCCGCCCGTGCCGGCGTTGACGCCCCTTCCAGCACCATCTCGGCCAAAGGTTCGGCCTGCTGCACCAGGGAAACCGCCACCGCCCCCTTTGGCGCATCCATGCCAAGCGCCAGCACGACACGCGGCGCCGGCAGCACCAGATCGGGCCGCGTGGTGATCACCACCTCAGCCTCG
This sequence comes from Paracoccaceae bacterium, assembly GCA_022843025.1. Classification (GTDB taxonomy): domain Bacteria; phylum Pseudomonadota; class Alphaproteobacteria; order Rhodobacterales; family Rhodobacteraceae; genus Paragemmobacter. The sequence continues at coordinate 272,870 of JALHOL010000007.1, forward strand.
GCCAACCGCTCCTGCCCCACCAGCGGCACCAGCCGCGCCCAATCGGCATCGCGCGCCTCGGGCGTCATCCGCCCGGCCTTCACCTCGGCCTCCTGCGCGGCGGCGATGGCCTCCAGCGCAGAAACCAGCCCCGCCTTGGACGGATCGGCCAGATGCACCGACATCCCGGCCTGCATCGCCTGCCGCGCGATGGTGGCCCCATCCCCGCCCGCGCCCCAGATCGCCAACCGCTGCGGCACCGCCACAGGCTCCTGCGCCACCACCACGGCTGGCAGCCGCCATGCCGCGCGCTCGGCCCGATAGGCATGACGCAACCCCTGCGATTGCGGCGTCACGCTCAGATCATCAAAGGCCGCTGCCTCGAAGGCCAAACCCTGCTCAAAGGGCAGCAAAAGCGCCGCCTCCACGCAATCCACGATCCGCCCCGGCGCAGGCAGGCGCGATCCGCGCTGCCCCTCGCGCGCAGCGGCCAGCGCCGCGCGATAGGCCGCCACGTTCCGAAACCCCGTGCGCAGCGAATCGGTCCGCCGCCAACCGCCACCCTGTGCCCGCGCCGCGGCCAGTTCACGCGCCGCCGACCGCCCGGCCGCCTGCGCATCCCCCGTCACCACCTGATCAATCATCCCAATGGCCAGCGCCTCGGCCACTCCAACCACCCGCCCGCTCAGCATCAGGTCAAGCGCGACCGCCCCCCCCACCAGCCGCGGCAGGCGTTGCGTGCCGCCCGCCCCGGACAACAGGCCAAAGGCCACATCCGGCAGGGCAATTTGCACCGTCTCATCCGCCAGCCGCAGATGCGCCGCCAGTGCCAGTTCCGCCGCGCCGCCCAGCACCGGGCCTTGCAACAGCACCACCACCGGGCAGGTCAATTCCTCGATCTTGCGGCACAGATCGCGCAACAACGGGGCCTGTCCCGCGCCGGTCTCGGCGGCTCCAAGGTCAAGCCCGGCCGAAAACACCCCGGCATCGCCCCGGATCAGCACCGCGCCGCAATCTGTCACCAGTGCCAGATCCAGCGCCTCTGCCAAAGCAGCCCGCAACGCCGCCCCCAGCAGGTTCAACGGCGGATCGGCCAAGGCAATGTCCAGCACCGGGCCAACACGCCCGATCCGCAGCAACTGCCCCCCATTCTCCGCCATGCCTGCCCGCGCCCCGCTGTGTTTTGGCGTATTAAGCTTGCAGTCGGCGGGCTTGGCAATGGTGCGCCTGCGCCGGGGTGGCGCAATCACACCGGCATGTTATCGAAACCGTCCTCCTGCGCCGCCTCTTCCGCCAGCCGCCGCTGCGCGGCTTCGGCCTCGGTTTCCCCCGGCACATCACCCGGCATCACCTGCGTCAGCGCCTCCATCTCCGCCTTCAACAGCGCAAGCCCCATGGCCTGCCCCGCCGCCATCGCCTCGACCGCCTCACCCATCAGCGCGGCCATGTCCGTCAATCCGGTCTTGGGCATCTTATCCTCCCTCACGCCGCGCAATCGCGGCAAAACGGCGTATAGGGCAGCACATCCAGACGGGCCGCCCCGATCTCTGCCCCGCATTTCGTGCAGATGCCGTACTCGCCATCCGCAATCCGCCCCAGCGCCGCCGTGATCATCCGGCTTTCCTGCTGCGCGCTCAGCCCCATGCCTTCCAGCACCTCATCGCCTTCGCGCTCTGTCGCCAGTTCTTCCCAATCGGCGGACTGGTGCGATTCCAGTTCCGTCTCAATCCCCGCCATGCGGGCGTTAAGATCGGCCAGCCGGGCCTCCAGCTGGGCCTTCCGGGCGGTAAGCGATATCATCCTGCGTTCTCCCTATCTGCGATGCCCGCCATCCTGCACCACCCGCCCTTCACCCGGCCTTGACCTTGATCAATCCACCTGCGGTTTTGATATATTCAGAACTTGTGATACATTTTCCGCACCCCATATTCTGGGCAGACCACAGCGAGGAAAGGACGCCGCCCGATGCAAAGCCCCGTTCAGGCATCCGTGCAGCCCTTCTTTGACGAGGCGACGAACACCCTCACCTACCTTGTGCAGGAACCTCAGGGCCGCGCCTGCGCCGTGATCGATTCCGTGCTGGATTTCGACTATGCCTCAGGCCGCACAGATACCCGGTCGGCCGATGCCGTGATCGCCCATATCCGCGACCATGATCTTGATCTGCAATGGATTCTGGAAACCCATGTCCATGCCGACCACCTCTCTGCCGCGCCTTATATCCAGGAACGGCTGGGTGGGCGCATCGGGATTGGGGAACAGATCACCGTGGTGCAGGAAACCTTTGGCAAGATCTTCAACGAAGGCACCCGGTTTCAGCGCGACGGGTCGCAATTCGACCGGCTGTTTTGCGATGGCGACAGCGTGATGATCGGCCAACTGCGCGGCGACGTGATGCACACGCCTGGCCACACTCCGGCCTGCCTTACCTATATCTTCGGGGATGCGGCCTTTGTGGGCGACACGCTTTTCATGCCCGATTTCGGCACAGCGCGCTGCGATTTTCCCGGCGGCTCTGCGGCGGTGATGTATGACAGCGTCCAGCGCATCCTGTCCCTGCCCGATGACACCCGCATCTTCGTAGGCCATGATTACAAGGCCCCGGGACGCGAGGACTATGCTTGGGAAACCACCGTCGGCGCGCAAAAGGCGCTGAACGTCCATATCGGCGCGGGTCGCAGCCGGGATGACTTTATCGCCATGCGTCAGGCCCGCGACGCCACACTGGCGATGCCGCGGCTGATCATCCCTTCGCTTCAGGTCAACATGCGCGCCGGGCAAATGCCCGAACCCGAAGACAATGGCACAAGCTATCTGAAGGTGCCCATAAACGGGCTCTAGCGGCGGCGCTCCAGCCCCGCAGATCGGTTCCCTTCCAAGATCCCCGGGCGGCCCGGTTCGCCCCTTCCCGAAACACCACATCAACGCCGCAGCACCAGCGGCAGACAGGCAGGATGGACGATGTTCGATATCGCATGGCTATGGGGCCTCGCAGGCGGGCTGCTGATCGGCGGCGCGGCGGCCCTTTTCCTTCTGGTCAATGGCCGCGTCATGGGCGCCTCTGGCATTGTCGGCGGTCTGGTCGATGGCACCGGCCGAGACAACCTGATGGAACGGCTGCCCTTCCTTGGCGGCCTGATCCTCGCGCCCGCCCTGCTTGCAGCGCTGTTCGGCGGAGCAGAGACGCACCTGACCGGCAACTGGACCGTGATCATCATCAGCGGCTTGCTCGTGGGGCTGGGCACGCGGCTGGCCAATGGCTGCACCTCGGGCCATGGCGTCTGCGGAATTTCGCGCCTGTCGCTGCGCAGCATCGTGGCCACCGTCTTCTACATCCTTGCGGGGGGCATCGTCATGGTGCTGGCCCGCCACTTGCTGGGCTGGATCTGACCATGAAACAAAACCTGTTCTCTGCCCTCGCCGGGGCGATCTTCGGCATCGGCCTGCTGATTTCCGGCATGACAGACACCACCCGCGTGCAGGGTTGGCTGGATGTGTTCGGCGATTGGGATCCCACGCTCGCCTTCGTTCTGGGCGGTGCCCTGATCCCCATGGCCATCGCCTGGCGCGTGGCCGCACGTCGGCGCATCGCGGTTCTGGGGCGGACCATCCCGCTCCATCCCGGCGGCAGCACCACCGATGCGCCGCTGGTCATCGGCTCTACGCTCTTCGGCGCAGGCTGGGCCCTGTCGGGCCTTTGCCCCGGCCCGGCCATGGCCTCGCTCGGCTGGGGCGGCACAGGCGGTCTGGTCTTCCTTATCGCCATGCTCGCGGGTATGGTCGCCGCACCCGCCGCCCGAACGCGGCTCGACCGGCTGGCGGCCGCACCCTGAGCGCCGCCACACAGACCGAGGAGTTGAGAATGGATATCCGCGCCCTGACGCCCAGCTATGCCGTGTCGCCCCAGATCGACCCTGCCGATCTGCCCGCGATCAAGGCGGCCGGATACACCACCATCATCGACAACCGCCCTGATGGCGAGATTCCGCCCGACCTGCACACCGATGTGATACGCAGCGCGGCCGAGGCGCTGGGTTTGGCCTTCGTCGCCAATCCGGTGATCGGCGGGGCGATGACGATGGACAATGTCACCGCCCAGCGTGCCGCCATTCAGGCCGCCTCCGGCCCGGTCTTTGCCTATTGTGCCAGCGGCAACCGCTCGTCGGTGGTCTGGGCGCTGGCCCATGCGGGCCAGATGCCTGCGGATGATCTGATCGGCATTCCGGCCCGCTTCGGCTATCAGCTGGATCATCTGCGCCCCACGCTGGAAAGCCTTGCCCAGCAAGGCTGACACCGCTGCGCCAAACCGCCCCCGCGTCATGATCGCCGCTCTGCCAGTGCGGCGGTCTGCGCAGGCGGGGCCGTCTCCGCCGCCTCAGCCGCCAGCCGCACCGCCCGCAGGTTTCCCTGTCGGCCCAGTTTGCCCGACCCGACCTTGCGGCCATCCATCCCTTCCAGGGCGATCCGTCCGATTTCGGCCCGGGGCAGCGCGATCTCCTGCCCCACCTGCAACCCCATCACTGCACCCAAAGGCAGCGACAGCCGCGACAGCACCGCCACCAGCCGCGCCTCGGCCCCGGCCACCTGCGCGACCAGCGCCTCGGTAAACCGCCCATCCTGCGCGGGCGGCAAGGCCAGCCCCCCCACCGCGCGCCCTTCCGGAATGGCCAGCATCATGGGGCCGCCCCGTGCACCAAGGGCAAGGTCAACCTCTGCCACCAAAAGCCGATAGGGCACATCCTCCAGCAGCAGCGACAGGCCGCGCCCGCCATCCACCGTGGCCGCAAAGCGAAACCCCCGCGCCCATTCAGAAAGGCCGGTCTCGCTGGCCCCCGCCTCCAGCCCGGCCAGCGCCCGGTCCAGCACCGGGGCCAGCAGCGCCGCATCCGTGCGCGTCGGGCGCCGCGCCGCCGCGCGCTCTGCCGCGCGATCCACCGCCGTGACAGCCCCGGTCGTCATCGCCTCGACCATCCCGGCCATCAACCCGGCATCCAGCACCGCAACCCCCGTCGCCTCCCCCGCCCCTTCATCCAAGGCACAGATCAGCGCGGGTTCGGGCAGCATCTCCACCAGTTCGGCCAGACTGCGCCGCTCCACGCGAAAGCCAGACAGGCGCAGCGGAACCCCCATCTCTTCCTGCGCGGCCCGCGCCAACGCCAGCGACCACAGCCGGGACAATGCCCCGCTGTCTTCTGCCGCAGCGCCACCTGCGCGCTTCATCCGCACCAAAGCCATCCGCCGATCCCGCACCTGTTTGGCGCAGGATGCCCGGAATCTGCCAAGAAAGGGTTAAGCCGCCTGCTGTTCCAGCCGCAGCGGCAGCGTCACCCGAAACGCCGCCCCGCCCTGCCCGGGCAAATAGCCAATGGTCCCGCCCAGATTGGCCATCACCTCGCGGCAGATCGCCAATCCCAGCCCCGCCCCCCCGGCCCGGGTCTGGTCCGTCAGCCGGGCGAACTTCTCGAAGATAATCCCCTGGCTCTGTTTCGGGATGCCCGATCCGTTATCCACGAAATCCACCGACACCCGCCCTGCCCGTTGCCGCACTGTGATCTTCAACTCCGGCGCATCCGCGTCGCAATACTTCCGGGCGTTGGAAATCAGGTTGATGAACACCTGCACCAACCGGTCCGCATCCGTGCGGACAAACAGGTTTTCGCTCGGCAAATCGCGGTGGATCTCGAACACCCGCTCGGGCCGCGTATGGCTGGCCGATGCAAGCGCCCGGTCGATCAGTTGCTGGATATTGGCAAGGCTCAGGTTCAACTGCACCGATCCATTTTCCAGCACGCTCAGATCCAGCAGGTCATCCAGCAGCCGCGTCAGCCGGATCGCCTCTTCATGGATGATCCGCCCGTAATTCGCCACCATCTCGGGGGGAAGGTCGCCTTCGGTCAATATCTCGGAAAAGGCGCGGATGGATGTCATCGGCGTGCGCAATTCATGGCTGATCTGGCTCAGAAACGCGTCTTTTTGCACGGAAAGCTGCGTCAGCTTTTCATTCGCCTCGCGCAATTGCCGCGCGGTGCGGGTCAACTCCTCGCGCTGGCTTTCCAACTCGGCCGAATATTCCATGATCTGCGCGGTCTCATTGGCCACCGCCATCAGATCCTCGACCGAAACCGTCGCACGCCCGACAATCTGGCTGATCATCGCATGCGCCGTCGCCGCCCCCACGGACCCCGCCAACCGCCGTTCCAGCCCCGCCACGAAATCCGGCGTCGCATCGGGCAGGTATCCGTCCTTGCCCTGCCACCGCGCCTCGGCGGCGAACACCGCCAACGCCGCCTCCTTGCCCAGAATCCGTTGCGTCATCACCAGCAGCGCCTCCGGTTCCGCCCGCCCGCGTGCCCATCCCTGCGGCCCCGACGCCTCCGCATCGAACACGTTCACAAAGGCCGCGCCCTGCATCCGCTCCACCGGCCCCGGAAAGGTGAACAGCGACACCCCGCAGAACGCCACAGTGTTCAGCACCATCGACCAGAACAGCGCATGAAGAAGATGGTCCATCCCTTCCACCCCGAACAGCGCTTGCGGCCGCAGCCAGCCGATCCCGCCCAGACCCTGTTCGAACACCGCAACCGACAGGGCCGCCCCCGGCCCAAAGGACGGCAGGTACAGCGTATAGGCCCAGACGGCAAAACCCGTTACCAGCCCCGCCACCGCCCCCATCCGTGTGGCCCCACGCCAGTAAAGCCCCCCGATCAGAACAGGCAACACCTGCGCCACGCCGACAAAGGCGATCAACCCGATCGCCGCCAGCGCCGCCGACCCGCCCGACAGGCGGTAATACATGTATCCCAGCGTCAGCACCGCCACGATCGCCAGCCGCCGCGACAGGATCACGATCCGCCGCACATCCCCCGACATCGCCGCCTTGGGCCGCAGCTTCAGCCAGATCGGCATCACCACATGGTTCGAAACCATGGTCGCCAGCGCGATGCTCTCCACGATCACCATGGATGTGGCGCTGGAAAACCCGCCCAGAAAGGCCAGCATCGCCAGCGTTCCCTGCCCTTCGGCCAGCGGCAGGGTCAGCATGAACATGTCGGGGTTGGAACCCGCAGGCATCCGCTCCAGCCCCATCACCGCGATGGGCACGATGAACAGGCTCATCAACAGCAGATAAAGCGGAAAGGCCCAGCTTGCCCGCGCCATGTGGCGCTCCTCGCCATCTTCAACGATCATCACCTGAAACATACGCGGCAGACAGATCACCGCCGCCCCGGACACAAAGATCAGCCCGGCCCACCGCCCCGGCTGCAAGTCCCAATCCGCAATGGATGAGGCATCGATCCGCTCGATCATCTCTGCCGGCCCCCCGGCCAGCCCCCAGACCACGAATATCCCCACCGCCAGCAGCGCCACCAGCTTGACCACCGCCTCCACCGCGATGGCCAGCACCACGCCGTGATGCTGTTCCTTGGCGTCCAGATTCCGCGTCCCGAACAGGATGGTGAACAAGGCCAGCCCCCCCGCCACCCAGATGGCGGTGGAATCCCGGTCCGGCAGCGCCCAGCCTTCCGGCGTCTCACTGGCAAAGACGCCAAAAGACAGCGTCACCGATTGCAGTTGCAACGCGATATAAGGCGTCGCCGCCACCACAGCGAGCAGCGTCACCACCACCCCCAGCAGGTTCGATTTGCCAAACCGCGATGAAATCAGGTCGGCAATCGACGTCACCCTTTGCTGCCGCCCGATCACCACCAGCTTGCGCAACAAAAGCCACCAGCCCACGAAAACCAGCGTCGGCCCAAGATAGATGGTCACAAACTCCAGCCCTGACCGCGCCGCATAGCCCACCGCGCCATAAAACGTCCACGCCGTGCAATAGATCGACAGCGACAGGGTGTAGATCATTGGTGACCGCAACCACCCGATCCGCCCCATCGCTGCCCGCCGCTCGGCCAGAAAGGCCACAAGGAACAGAAAGGCCACATAGGCCAGGCAGGACAGCACAAGGATGTTAAAGGGCATGGCTAACGCTCCTCGCCCTCATCCTCGGCGCTTTCCTCGGCCAGCCCCGGCGCCATCAGCGCCGCCACCAGCACCAGCCCGAACCAGACCGCGAACAGATAGATGCCGTCCCGCGCCGTATCGGCCTGCGCCGTATCACCCGGCGACCACAGGATCGGCACCAGAAGCAACAGCGCCCCAAGGATGGGCAACATCCGGGCCCCATCGCGCAGCCGCCGCTTGCGATAGCTTCCGCGCTTTAGGAACAAAGGCGCGCGCGGCCGCCTCATCGCGCCACCAATTCCCGAACCGATGCAAGGATTTCGGCATTGGAAAAGGGCTTGGTCATGAACCGGCTCACCCCGGCGCGTTCCGCGGCCTCACGGTCGCGCCCCTGCCCCTTGGCCGTCAGCATCAGCACCGGCACCGCCTCTGTCGCCGGATCGGCCCGGATCGCCTCCAGCACCTCCAGCCCCGAACAGCTTGGCAGCATCAGATCGAGGATCACCAGATCATGGCGCGCGGCCCGCACGGCCTCGGCCGCGCCGATCCCGTCCGTCATGGTCGACACCTGCCAACCATCCCGGCTCAGGATGAACCGGATCGCCTCGGCAATATTCGGCTCGTCCTCGATCAGCAGAACATGGCTCGCCATTCCGCTCTCTCCCCCTGTTCGGCCATGGCGCATCTGCTGCGCGCCTCATCCTCCGGCCTGTGGTGACGATGCGCAATTCCGCGCCCTGTGTCAAAAGCCATTCACCCCGGCGCGGGCCAATCACTCCGCCTCGCCCATGATCGAAGGCTCCCGCCGCGCCGGACAGTCCGTCCGCGCACAGACCCGGCAACTCGTCCCCACCTGCTGCGCCGCCACGCCCGTCGCAGCCCCCTCCAGCGGCCAGATCAGCATCGCCGCCTCGCGCAACTCCACCCCGCCAAGCCCCTCGGGATGGCGCAGATCGCACCAGGCCAGCGCCCGGAACCGCCGCGCGCCGCGCCCCACCGTCACCAGATCGGCCAGCACCGGGCTGCCCGGCCGCCCCAGTGCCGCGAAGATCGGCCAAAGCGGGCAGGCCGCCCCAAAGCGCGGCACGGCGAATCCCTCGGCTGGTTTGCGAAACGTCATCGTCCCCGATCCGTCACAGACCACCAACCCCGCCGTCGCCCTAGGTCGCAACGCCATCCGTCGCATGACCGCCACCACGGACAGCCCCGTCATCTGCGCAATCCGCAGCGGATCGCGCCCCGCATCGCCCGCCTGCGCCCCTTCCGCCTCCAGCATCTCCAAAGGCAGCGCCGCCGCCTCTGCCGCCGCCCGCGCAACCCAGTCGCGCGCCAGAACCCGCGCCCCCCCCGACACCAGCCCCGCCACCTCGTGCAGCACCGCCTCCGGCCCCGTGCCACCCGGCTCCAGTTCCGGCACATGCCAGCCCCGGCCCGCCAGCCAGGCCTCAAGCTCCTCTTGCGGCGCAGCGATCCCTTGCACCCCCGCCTGCTCGGACCCGTCCAGATAGGCCACCAGCGCCTCCGACCCCGCCGCCAACCGCTCGCTGTCGGCAAACAGGTTGCGCAGGAACCGCTCGCGCCATTCGGGGGCAATCTCGCCCGGCTCGGCCAGAATCTCCGCCGTCGACCGCACCGATGACACTGCCGACAGCATTTCATGCAGCGATGCCGACAAATGCGGATCATGCGTCATGCGGTCGTTCAGCGCCTCCACCGCCCGCTCCAGCCCCGCCGCCCGCCGCTCCAGCGCAATAAGCGCCGCCGCCCAGCCCGGAAACCGCCCGGCAAATTCCTCGACCCGATCCAGTTCCGCCCCCGTCCCCTCACCCGCCGCCGCCGCCGCCCCGCGCAGATCCTCCAGAAGCGTGCCGCCCGCACCCTCGCGCAGCGCCGCCAACGGCATGCCCAACACACCGGCCAGCGCTTCCAGCACCTCTGCCGTCACCCGCCGTCGGTTATGTTCGATCAGGTTCAGATAGGATGCAGAAACCCCCGCCTCGCGGGCCACATCGGCCTGCCGCAGCCCCAGCGCCAGCCGCCGCTCCCGCAACCGCGTCCCTGTCAGCGCCGACATTGGCATCGCTTGGCCCTCCCCCGGCAAGGGCACCAGATTTACAAGGCCCTGAAAACTTTACAACCGCCGCTTCACCTTGGCCCAAATACCCAATTCCACCGCCGCCACCCCGCAAACCATAAGAAAAGGCGCGCGCAGGTCTCCCCGCACGCGCCCCATTCAGCCGTCAGACGATGCTTATTGCAGCGCCTTGTCCGTGATCGCCGTGGTAAAGGCCGCCGCATCCGGGGCCTTGGTGATGGCCGGGTTGTCCGGGCTCACCGCCGCCAGCAGCGCCTCGACCGTCGCGTTGAAATCGGCCGGGTCCAGCGCCCCGTTCGACCCAGCGGTCAGTTTGGCGACCTCGCCCATCATATAGGTCTGGTGCTCCAGCGTCTGCAAACCGGTCTGGTCGGCATCCACCACGATCTGCGCCGCCTCGGCCGGATTGGCCTCGGCATATTTCCAGCCCTTCATCGAAGCGCGCAGGAACCGCACCATCTTCTCTTCAAAGGCCGGGTCGGCCAGCGCGGATTCCATGACATACAGGCCGTCTTCCATCACCTTCACGCCCTGATCGCCATAGCTGAAGAACGTCAGCTGTTCCGGCGTCAGCCCGGCATCGAGAACCTGACCATATTCGTTATAGGTCATCACGCTGATACAGGCCGCCTGCCCGTTCAGCAGTGCTTCCACGTCGAAGGCCTGCTTCAGAACGGTCACGCCACCTTCGCTGCCATCGGTCGCCAGGCCCAGCTTCGCCATCCACGCATAGAAGGGATATTCGTTTCCGAAGAACCAAACGCCCAGCGTCTTGCCCGGGAAATCGGCCGTGGTTTCCACGCCCATATCCTTGCGGCAGACAAAGGACAGCCCTTGATTCTTGAACGGCTGCGCGATGTTCACCAGCGGCACGCCCCGCTCGCGCGCGGCCAGCGCAGCAGGCATCCAGGTGGTGATGACATCCGCGCCACCGCCTGCAATCACCTGCTCGGGCGCGATATCCGGCCCGCCGGGCAGGATCGACACGTCGAGGTTCTCTTCGTCATAGAACCCCTTCGCCTCGGCCACATAGTAACCGGCGAACTGCGCCTGCGTCACCCATTTCAGCTGCAACCGCACCTGATCCTGGGCCTGGGCTGCGCCTGCGGCAAACACCGCCATCAGCGCACCCGTCAAAAGTCCTTTCATCATGCCAACCTCCTTGTTGTCATCTTATCCCCGCACTCTCTGCGACGGGTGCCAGAACGTGACCCGGCGTTCCACCAGTGCCACGAACCCATAGAACGTGGTGCCCGCTAGGGCCGCCACGAAAATCTGCGCCCAGACCATGGGCAGCGCAAGCGATCCGACGGCGGTCGAGATGCGAAACCCCATCCCCCGCGTCGGAGAGCCAAAAAACTCGGCAACGATCGCCCCGATAACCGCCAGGGTTGTGGCAATCTTCAACCCGTTAAAGATGAAGGGCATCGCCGCCGGCAACCGCAGCTTCAACAGCGTCGGCCCATAGCCCGCGCCATAGGTCCGCATCAGGTCGCGGTGCATGCGGTCACTGGCCGCCAGCCCCGCCACAGCGTTCACCAGCACGGGAAAGAACACCATCGCAAAGACGACTGCCGCCTTCGACTGCCAGCCAAACCCGAACCAAGTCACCATGATCGGGGCCACGCCCACGATGGGCAGCGCTGCCACAAAATTCCCTACCGGCAGCAGGCCCCGTGTCAGCAGTTGCGACCGGTCCACCAGCACCGCCACCACCAGCGCCGCGCCACAGCCCATGACATAGCCGGAAAAGGCACCTTTCACGATGGTCTGCACGAAGTCCGACCACAGCAATCCAAGGTTCCCCCCCACCGTCGCCGCCACCACCGATGGCGCGGGCAAAATCACCTCCGGCACTGCCAGCGCGCGCACTGCCCCCTCCCACAGAACCAGCACAGCCAGCCCGAACAGCCCCGGCGGCAGCAACCGCAGCGGGCCTGCCTTCACCCGCCCCGCAATCCAGACATTCACCGCCCAGGCCACCAGCCAGAACAGGATGGCCCCCCACAGCACCATCATGGCCGCACCCCCATCACCCGGTCTGCCCCGCGCTGCACCGCACCGACGGCCAAAATCAGCATCCCCGCCACCAGCGCCGCCGCAAACAGCGACGCCCACATCAGCAGGGGCTGGCCAAACTGGCTCGCCACCAGCATCCGCGCGCCAATGCCCTCAACCGCCCCGGTCGGCAATTCCCCGACGATCGCCCCCACCAGCGCCGCCGCAATCGCCACCTTCAGCGAGGCAAAGAAATAGGGCATCGAAGACGGCAGGCGCAGATACAGAAAGCTTTGCCAGCCATTCGCATTCCACGTTGCCAACTGGTCCAACTGCATCGCATCAGGCGACCGCAACCCCTTCACCATCCCCACCAGCACCGGGAAAAAGCTCAGATAAGCACTGATGATGGTCTTTGATACCAACCGGTTCTCCAACCCCAACGCCTCGCCCAGCGACAGGGTGTTGGACAGCACCACGATCATTGGCGCCAGCGCCACGATGGGGATGGTCTGGCTGATCACCGCCCAAGGCATGACCGTCGCCTCCATCACCCGGAAATAAACGATCCCGATGGCCAGCGACACGCCCAGCAGAATGCCCATGGCAAAACCCGCCAGCGTCGCCTCCATCGTCACCCAACCATGATAGACAAGGCTGCGCTTGCTGGTGATGGCCTGCCCCGTGATCCCGTCCCACAGCGCCACCGCCACCTGATGCGGCGCGGGCAGCAACGGCCGCTCCAGCGCCATCGTGGCCCGCACCACCTCGCCAAATCCCGGCGTGGTCCCTGCGCGCCCGGCCTGATCATAGACCCAGGTGGAATTCATCCATACCGCCGCCACATACCAGATCACCACGATGATCCCCAGCACGGCCAGCACGGGCAAGGTTTTCCCCTTCATCCCCGCGCCCCCTGCGGCCAGGCAATCAGGGCCACCGCCACGATCCCCAACACCACCCCAGCCGTCTGCATCCCCGTCAGCCGCTCACCGAACCAAAGCACTCCGATCAGCGCCAGCGCCACCAGTTGCACCACCGACGATATCGCCACCGCCAGCGCCAACCCACTTTCCCGCATCAGCCGCACCATCATCAGGTTGCCCACCAGAAAACAGCCCAAGGCCAGCGCCAGCGTGGGCCACGCCCCCGATCCCGCATAGGCCCGCAGCACCGCATTGGCGGCCACAAAAGCCGCCATCGCGCCGCCCAGCCACAGCATCAGGCCGGCGCTCATGCGGCACCCCCGGCTTCATCTTGGCCCAAATACCCAAATGCACCGCCCAGCACGGGCGAAACGCCAACAAAACCGCCACACCCTCCCCCCGCACGGGGGATGGTCGGGGTCACAGGGCGCGCGACCTCAAACCTCATCGCCATGCCCCGCCCGCAACCCATCCCGCACCCGATGGGCAATCTCGATGAACTCGCGGCTGTCGCGAATGTCCAAAGGCCGCTCTTTCGGCAAAGGGCTCTCGATCACATCCGTGATCCGCCCCGGTCGCGGGCTCATCACCACGATCTTCGTGGACAGATACACCGCCTCGGGGATGGAATGGGTCACAAACCCGATGGTCTTGCCCGTCGCCGCCCACAGCTTCAGCAATTCCTCGTTCAACCGATCCCGCACGATCTCATCCAGCGCGCCGAACGGCTCGTCCATCAGCAGGATATCGGCATCAAAGGCCAGCGCGCGCGCGATGCTCGCCCGTTGCTGCATCCCTCCCGAAAGCTGCCACGGGAACTTCTTCCCGAACCCGCCCAATTCCACCAGATCCAGCACCCGCGCGATCCGCTCGGCCTGTTCCGCCTTGGAAAACCCCATGATCTCCAAAGGAAGCGCAATATTCCCCGCAATCGTCCGCCACGGATACAGCCCCGCCGCCTGAAACACATAGCCATAGGCCCGCTTCATCCGCGCCTCGTCCGGGGTCATCCCGTTCACCGTCAGCGTCCCGCCGGTAGGGTGTTCCAGCGCCGCCACGCAGCGCAGAAAGGTGGTCTTGCCGCAGCCCGACGGCCCGATAAAGGACACGAACTCCCCCCGGTTCACTGTCAGGTTCACATCCTTCAGCGCATGCACCGGCCCATCGCCAGTTTCGAACGTCAGGTTCAACCCCTTCGCCTCGATTACCGCCGCGCTTGTGTTCAGCGTATCCTTCATTCCACCTTTTCCCCGGCCCGTCCCCGCGCGCCGTCATCAAATCTTTGCACCGTCCCGGCATGGTCTGCCCGTCGCGCTGACAGGAAAGACACCCCCATGCCCGGAACCCTCGCCTTCGCCCCCACGCAGGATGATCTGGAAGACGATCTCTTCACCGTCCCCGTCCTCACCTTCGCGCCCCCGCCACAGCCTGCGGATGAGACAGAAGAAGGCTGACGCCCCCCACCTTCCCATGGCACAGTGGCGCGACAAACCTGCCGGAGCCTCTTACCATGACCCGTAACGTGACCAGTACGCCGCGTCCCCCCTGCCGCAAACTGCGCCCCTCTGCCGACCAGACCTATGCCGGCAAACAGGGCTTTTCCTATTTCGAAGGCATCGCCCGCGAAACCACCGGCGCGCAGGCCATCTGCATGCACCTGCTCACCATCCCGCCCGGTGGCCGCGCCAAGGCGCACAAGCACACCACCCACGAAACCGCCATCTTCATGCTCGACGGCGTCACCACCATGTTCTGGGGCGATGCGCTTGAGAACCGGATGGAAGTAGAGGCCGGCGATCTGCTCTACATCCCCGCCGACATGCCGCACCTGCCCTTCAACCCCGGCCCCACCCCCGCACGCGCCGTCATCGCGCGGACCGACCCGCACGAACAGGAAAGCGTCGTCTTGCTGCCGGAACTGGAGCATCTGGTGCCTTAAACCCCCGTCGCGGGAACACCCGTCCGCACCACCGGGCGCGGCGCGGTCAGGTCTTTCCACTGGCTCAGCGCGCGGTTCACCGCAGGCCGCGCCTCGCGGCCGACGAATTGCCCGTGGCCTTCCTGCGTCTTGACCGCCCCGTCGTCGATGGCGACCTGCCCGCGCGTCAGCACGAAACGCGGCAGACCCTTCACCTTCTGGCCTTCGAACACGTTGTAATCGATGGCCGATTGCTGCGACTTGGCGGAGATGACCTTTTCCTTTTCGGGGTCCAGCACCACCAGATCGGCATCCGCCCCCACCAGCACCGCCCCCTTCTTGGGATACAGGTTAAGGATCTTGGCGATATTGGTTGACGTCACCGCCACAAACTCATTCGGCGTCAGCCGCCCCGTCCCCACCCCATGCGTCCACAGCATCGGAAGACGATCCTCCAGCCCCCCGGTCCCGTTCGGGATCTTGGCGAAATTCCCCAAGCCAAACCGCTTCTGCTCGGTGGTAAAGGCGCAATGGTCGGTCGCAACACAGGACAGCGACCCCGACATCAGCCCCGCCCAAAGGCTCGCCTGATGTTCCTTGTTGCGGAAGGGGGGCGACATCACACGCCGCGCCGCATGGTCCCAGTCGGAATGGAAATACTCGCTCTCGTCCAGCGTCAGGTGCTGGATCAGGGGTTCCCCCCACACCCGCTTGCCCGCCGCCCGCGCGCGCCGGATCGCCTCATGCGCATCCTCGCAGGACACATGGACGACGTACAAAGGCACCCCCGCCATATCGGCGATCATGATGGCGCGGTTCGTCGCCTCCCCCTCCACCTGCGGCGGGCGGGAATAGGCATGGCCCTCGGGTCCCGTATTCCCCTCGGCCAGCAGCTTCGCCGTCAACTCCGCCACCACATCGCCATTCTCGGCATGGACCATGGCCAGCCCGCCCAGATCGCCGACGCGCCGGAAGGACGAGAACAACTCGTCATCATTCACCATCAAGGCGCCCTTGTAGGCCATGAAATGCTTGAAGGAGGTGATCCCCGCCTTCACGCTCTCCTCCATGCCTTCCCAGACCTTCTCGCCCCACCAGGTCACGGCCATGTGGTAGGAATAGTCGCAATTCGCGCGGCCCGATTTGTTGTGCCACATCTGGGCTGCATCCATCAGCCCCTGCCCCTGCCCCGGCAGCACGAAATCCACCACCATCGTGGTCCCGCCCGACAGCGCCGCCCGCGTGCCACTCTCGAAATCATCCGCGCTGTAGGTGCCCATGAAAGGCATCTCCAGATGCGTATGCGGATCGATCCCGCCGGGCATCACATAGCAGCCCGTCGCATCCAGCTCCGTCCCACCCTTCAGCCCCTGCCCGATCTCGGTGATCTTCCCCCCCTCGATCCGCACATCAGCCTTGTAGGACAGGTCCGCCGTCACCACCGTCCCGTTCTTGATGATCGTCGCGCTCATCAGCTCATCTCCTATGAAACGCCCGTGCCATTCTTCTCTGCCCAAGTATCCTGCGGGGGTCCGGGGGTGCAAAACCCCCGGGGCATCCGTCAGGAAACCACCTCGGCCACCTCAAGCGCCGCATGCAGCAGCACATCCGTCCCCGCCGCCGCCCATTCCGGGGAAATCGCCTCCGCCTCATTATGCGAAAGCCCATCCACACAAGGGCACATGATCATTACCGTCGGCGCCACGCGGTTGATCCAGCAGGCGTCATGGCCCGCGCCCGACACGATATCCATGTGGGAATAGCCCAACCGCTCCGCCGCGCCGCGCACCACGGTCACCAGACCGGGATCAAAGGTCACGGGGTCGAAATGCCCCACATCCTCGATTTCGCAGCCCAGACCCAGTTCCTTCGCCACCGCATGGGCCGCCCGCATCACCTCGGCCTTCATCGCATCCAGCTTGCCCTGCTCGGGCGACCGGATATCGACGGTGAAAACCACCTTCCCCGGAATGACGTTCCGCGAATTGGGGAACACCTTCACCTGCCCCACCGCGCCCACGGCATTGGGCTGATGGCTCATGGCAATCTGATGCACGCGCTCGGTGATCCGCGCCATGCCCAGCCCTGCATTCACCCGCATGTTCATCGGCGTGCTGCCCGTATGCGCGTCCTTCCCGGTCAGCGTGATCTCCAGCCACCACAGGCCCTGCCCATGCGTCACCACGCCGATCGTCTTGCCCTCGGCCTCCAGGATCGGCCCCTGCTCGATATGCAATTCCAGCATCGCATGCATCTTGCGCGCGCCGACCTTTTCATCCCCGACCCAGCCGATGCGTTCCAATTCCTCGCCAAAGACCTTGCCGTCCAGATCGCGGCGGCCCTTGGCGTAGTCCTCCGTGTGGATCCCCGCGAACACGCCCGACGCCAGCATCGCCGGCGCGAACCGCGCACCCTCTTCGTTGGTCCAGTTCGTCACGACGATTGGGCGCTTCGTCGTTACCCCCATGTCATTCATCGTGCGCACCACTTCCAGCGCGCCCAGAACCCCCAGCACACCATCATATTTCCCGCCCGTCGGCTGGGTATCCAGATGGCTGCCCATGTACACCGGCAGCGCTTCCGGGTCCGTCCCAGCCCGCGTGGCAAACATGTTGCCCATGCTGTCCACGCCCATGGTCATGCCCGCCGCCTTGCACCAGCCCGCGAACAGATGCCGCCCCTCGCTGTCGGCATCGGTCAGCGTCTGGCGGTTGCAGCCCCCTGCGACGCCCGGCCCGATCAGGGCCATCTCCTCAAGGCTGTCCCACAGCCGCGCGGAATTGATCCTCAGGTTTTCCCCGGGTGCTGGCATTGGCTGGCTCTCCCTGTGGTGGGGGCGTCTGTCGGCCCCTGTCCCACGAACGTTGATCGACTCGTTTCCTGACCGTATGGTCAATATGAAACGCATCACAACCTGACCATCCGGTCAACGAGAATCACGGTCACCCATGCCTGAACCTGCCCGCATTTCACGCATCCGCTCTGGCCGTCGCACAGATATCCGGCGCGAAAATGAACGCCTCATCCTCGACGCCGCCGAACGGGTCTTCGCCGAGGCAGGCTTCGGCGGGGCCACGATGCAACTCATCGCCGATATGGCAGGACTGCCCAAGGCCAACTTGCACTATTACTTCCCCACCAAAGAGGCGCTTTATCGCCGCGTGGTGCAGAACATTTTTGAAATCTGGCTCGACGCCGCCTCCAGCTTCGATGATGCCGCAGGCCCCGTCGAAGGCATCGGCGCCTATGTCGAGGCGAAGATGCAGATCTCCCGCCGCCACCCCCATGGCTCCAAAGTCTGGGCGGCCGAGGTGATGCACGGCGCGCCGGTTATCCAGGACTATCTGGAAACCACCCTGCGCGACTGGACCAATGGCCGCATCGCAGTGATCCAGCGCTGGATAGATCAGGGTCAGATGGCCCCCATCGACCCCCGCCACCTGCTCTACATGCTCTGGGCCACCACCCAGCACTATGCCGATTTCGGCCACCAGATCGAAACGCTGAACGCAGGCCACCCGCTGACCGACAGGCAATGGCGCGACGCAACCGACAGCGTCAAACAGATCATCCTGCGCGGCATCGGTGCGATCTGACGCCGCCACCTTGCCATTTCCCGCCCGCTCCGCTCTGCTCACCCGGCCAACGCCAAAAGGACATCACCATGGACATCGCCGAGCTTGAGGCCGAGGCCGCCCGCCTCATCCTGTCGGACTTCACCGAGGAAACCGCCCTGCGCCTTGGCCTGACAATGATGAACATGGCCAAACTCGACCGCCTGCCCGTGGTCATCAATATCCGCACCAATGACCGCACGCTGTTCCACCTCGCCATGCCGGGGGCTGCCCCGATCAATGACCGCTGGGCGCGGCGCAAATCCAACACCGCGCTGCATTTCCACCTCGCCTCGCTGCATGTGGGGCGCAACATGGCGGCCAAGGGCGAAACGCTGGCCATGCACGGCCTGTCGGAAACCGAATTTGCCATCCACGGCGGTGCGGTGCCGGTCTGCGTCGCGGGCGCGGGCCTTGTGGCCTGTGCCACCGTATCCGGCCTGCCGCAGCTGGAAGATCACCGCCTCGTCACCCGCGCGCTGGAAACCCTGCTGCCGGGGCGATGACGCGCCGCGCGGAAACTCCGCCCCGCGGGCTTTGAAATCGCAAGACGCATCCTATCTCTCCTGAGGAAAACAAAGCACCAAGAGGGACAAGATGAAATTCCACGGACTGACGCGCGCACTTGCCATCATCACCGCCATGCTGGTCGGCGTGCCCTATCTGATGATCCTCGCCGTCGAATGACAGCGCAGGCGCGGGGCGGCTCCGCCTCCCCGCGCCTTACAGCAGTTCCACCTCGACAAAGCGCATCTCCTCGCTGCCTGCGTTGATGACATTGTGCTCCACCCCCGCCATGCGCCGATAGGCGCTGCCTGCGGGCACAAGCACCCGCCGCCGCCCGCCATCCGGGTCTTCCAGTTCCATATGACAATCCGTCAGCGCGGTGATCACGTAATCATGCCCGTGCCGATGCCAGCCGGTTTCCGCCCCCGGCGCGAAATCGAACCGCGTCACCCGCACCTGCGCATCCTCAACCAGCAGCGTGGCCACACATGTCCGCCGCATCCCCTTGCCCCCCATGCCGTTAACGCTTTGCATCCCCCGCAGAATTGCGCCAAGGTCAGCCCAGCGGTAGTTTTTCACAAGAACAAAGTCCCGAACGATGACAAGACCCCGCACGCGCATCCAGCAGAAGAATTCGGAAACCATCCTCGAAGCGGCGCTTGATGTCTTTTCCACCTACGGCTTTCGCGGTGCGACGCTGGATCAGATCGCCGAAGTGGCGGGCCTGTCAAAACCAAACCTGCTCTACTATTTCCCCTCGAAAGAGGCGATGCATCAGGCCCTGCTGACACGGCTTCTCGACACATGGCTCGATCCTCTGCGCGAGATGGACGAAGACGGCGATCCGGTGGCAGAAATCCTTGGCTACGTGCGCCGCAAGATCGAACTGAGCCGCGATTTCCCCCGCGAAAGCCGCCTTTTCGCCAATGAAATCCTGCAAGGCGCGCCCCGGATGCAGGATGCGATCGAAGGCGATCTCAAACAGCTGGTGGATCAGAAAAGCATCATCCTCACCCGCTGGATGGATCAGGGCCGCATCGCCCGCCTGCCGCCGCAACATCTGCTCTTTTCGATCTGGGCGCTGACCCAGCATTACGCAGATTTCGACATGCAGGTCCGCGCCGTCCTCGGCCCCGGCCATGATCCCTTTGCCGAGGCAGGCGATTACCTCGAAACCCTGTTCCGCAAACTGCTGGCCCCTTAAAGGAAGCCCTGCCGCTTCATCTTGGCCCAAATACCCAAAGAAACGCAGACCCGAGCGCCAACCCGCCGGTTGGGTCAGGCGGCCACCGCCCGCCCCACCAACCCCGCCAGAACCTCCGACGCGATCTCGAATGACCGCAGTCGCGCGGCATGGTCATGGATCATTCCGGTGACCATCACCTCATCCGGCTGATACCGCGCAAGCAGCGCCTGCATCTGCCGCGTCACCGTGGCCCGCGATCCCACGGCGGAACAGGACAGCGCCGCCTCCACCTCGCCCCGCATCCCTGCCGGGATCTCTGACAGGTCCGCGGTCGGCTCGGGCAATTTCCCCGGTCGCCCCATCCGCAACCGCGCGAATGCCAGAAGTTGGGATGACCGCAAAAGTTCCGCCTCGGCATCCGTCTCCGCTGCACAGACGCCCACCCCCATCATCGCATGGGGCGCATCCAGCCATTGCGACGGTCGGAAGGTGCGGCGGTACACGTCCAGCGCTTCGCCCAGCATCTGCGGCGCGAAATGCGACGCAAAGGCATAGGGCAGGCCCAGCCAAGCCGCCAATTGCGCGCCATAGAGGCTGGATCCCAGAATCCAGACCGGCACCTGCGTTCCGACACCGGGCACCGCCCGCACCCGCGCCTCGGGATGGTCTTCGTCGAGATAGGAGATCAGTTCCGTCACATCCTGCGGAAAGCTGTCGGCCTGTTCCATATGCCGCCGCAACGCCCGCGCTGTGGCCATGTCCGTGCCGGGCGCCCGGCCCAGGCCAAGGTCGATCCGCCCCGGGAACAGCGTGGCCAGCGTGCCGAACTGCTCGGCAATCACCAGTGGCGCGTGGTTGGGCAGCATGATGCCCCCCCCCCCCCCCCCGGATATGTGACGTCCCCGCCGCCACATGCCCGATCACCACTGCCGTCGCCGCCGAGGCGACCCCAGCCATATTGTGATGCTCGGCCAGCCAATAGCGGTGATAGCCCCAGCCTTCGGCATGACGCGCAAGGTCCAGCGTCGCCGCCAGCGCATCGGCCGTGCTGGCCCCTTCAGGAACGGGCGAAAGATCAAGGATCGAGAAATGTTGCATCCAGCAAAGATAGGCAGCCACGCCCGCAGGGGCAATGCAGGATTAACCCAGCCTTAACCCGACTCGGTCAAAGTTTCGGCATGGCACAGGTTATGACATTTTCCAGACGGCCCAAATGGGCAGACAGCATGTTCGCCGCCAAGGCCGCGGTGAATGGCGGCGTGATCCGCCGTGCGATCCGTGATGTCGACCGCGACATCGGCCGCGCCGCCTTTGAGCTTGAGGTGCGGCGCAGGGGCTTTCACCTGATCGAATGCGACAACCAGTATATCGTCATCTGCAATGCGGGCAGGATCAACGTCATCTGCTGATGATCGCATCAAGCGGCTGAAAGTTTTTTCAAAAACTTTCAGCCAGCCCCACCCCAAAATTTTCCACTGGAAAATTTCGGGGTCCGCGTCCGGAAATCTTTTACAAAAGATTTCCGGACGGCTGTCTCACTTCACTCAGCCGCTTTTGCCATCGGGTTGTTCGGATGGCTCGTCCAGTTGCCGTAATCGGTCACCACACGCCCCGTGCGCGGGTCGGTCGCGCCTCTCGGCATCTCGACCATGGTGATGCAATTCTCCACCGGGCAGACGTTGACGCACAGGTTGCAGGCCACGCATTCATCGTCCTTCACGGTGAACACCCGGCTCGGGCTCATGTCGATGGCCTGATGGCTGGTGTCCTCGCAGGCGGCATAGCAGCGCCCGCATTTGATGCAGGCATCCTGGTCGATATGGGCCTTTGTGACGTAGTTCAGGTTCAGATACTGCCAATCGGTCACATTCGGCACCGCCCGCCCGATGATCTCATCGATGCTCGCGAACCCCTTCTCGTCCATATATTGCGACAGGCCCGAGATCATCTCCTGCACGATCTTGAACCCATAGGTCATCGCCGCCGTGCAAACCTGCACGTTCGACGCCCCCAGCGCCATGAACTCCACTGCATCGCGCCAGGTCGTCACCCCGCCGATGCCGGAGATCGGCAAGCCACGCGTCTCTGCCGACCGCGCAATCTCGGCCACCATGTTCAGCGCGATCGGCTTCACCGCCGGCCCGCAATAGCCGCCATGGGTGCCTTTCCCGTCGATCATCGGCTCGGGCGAGAAGGTATCAAGGTTCACCGCCGTGATCGAATTGATCGTGTTGATCAGCGACACCGCATCCGCCCCACCCCGCTTGGCCGCTTCGGCAGGTTTGCGGATATCGGCGATATTGGGCGTCAGCTTCACGATGCAGGGCAGCGCGGAATAGTGCTTCACCCATTCGGTGACCATCTGGATGTATTCCGGCACCTGCCCCACGGCAGATCCCATCCCGCGCTCGGCCATCCCATGCGGGCACCCAAAGTTAAGCTCCACCCCATCCGCCCCGGTATCCTCGATCCGGTGCAGGATGGTCTTCCAGCTTTCCTCGTCGCAGGGCACCATCAGGCTGATGATCATGGCCCGATCCGGATAGTCTTTCTTGACGCGCCGGATTTCATCCAGGTTGGTCTGCAACGGCCGGTCAGTGATCAACTCGATGTTGTTCAAGCCGAGAAGCCGCCGGTCCGCGCCCCAGATCGCGCCATAGCGCGGCCCGTTGACGTTCACCACCGGCGGCCCTTCGCTGCCCAGCGTCTTCCACACCACACCGCCCCAGCCCGCCTCAAAAGCGCGGCGGACGTTATACTCCTTGTCCGTCGGCGGCGCCGAGGCCAGCCAGAACGGGTTGGGCGAACGAATCCCAAGGAAATTCGAAGTCAGGTCAGCCATGAAAGCCTCCATATTGGCGTGCGGAAGCGTCGCCCAAAGGCGCGCCCGTCGTTTTGCTATGTGTGAAGGAAGGGGTCAGAACCCCAGCAGATTCCAGAACCAGCCGATGATGATCCCGCCGATCTCGCCGAATTTCGGGATGACATAGGCCCAGGCCAGCGCGGCGATCACGTTCACGGCCATGAACAGCGGAAAGGCCATGCGCGTCATGCCCGCGAACAGAAAGATCACCGGGCGCAGCGGCCCGAAGAAATGGCCCAGAAACACCGCGCCCACGCCCCATTTGCGAAAGGCTTCGCTCGCCTGTTCCACCAGATCGGGATGGTCGCGCAGCGGCCACATGCCCAAAATGCGCCCGCCGAACCGCAGCCCCAGCCAATAGCTGAAGGTGGAGCCGATCACCGCCCCCAACGCCGCCCCGGCCCAGATCGGAAAGAACGGCACCGCCCCGGTCGCCACCATCGCGCCGACGCCCACCAGAATGGCGGTCGACGGCACGGCGATGGACAGAAAGGCTGTCGTCTCTGCCGCGGCAAAAACCAGCGCCAGCCAGAACGACCATTCCTGATGCCGTTCGATGAAGGCGATCGCCGCCTCGGTCCACGATTCCATGCGGCGCCTCCTCTAACGGCACCGCAGATGGGGCTTTTCCGCGCCCCGGTAAAGGGGGGCTGGCGAAAATCATGTCCGCGCCGCCATCAGCGTGGCATGGATGTCCGCGGCCGCGTCGCGGCCTTCGGCCACCGCAGTCACCGTCAGGTCGTCCCCGCCCGCCGCACAATCGCCCCCGGCCCAGATCCCGTTCACCGACGTGCGCCCGGCCCCGGTCACGGCGATCTTGCCGCCGGCCAGAGCAATCCCTTCGGGCGCGCCAGTCAGCGTCTGGCCGATGGCCTTGTACAACTGATCCGCCTTCAGCCGGAACGTCTCGCCTGTGGTCTTCAACCCATCCGGTCCCTCAGAGGTATAGGCGAATTCCACCTCGGCCACGGCGCCATTGCCATGCACGGCCACCGGGGTGGCGTTGCAGATGATCCGCACGCCCGCACTGGTGGCATGTTCCTGCTCATATCCGCTGGCGCTCATCTTCGCCTGATCCCGGCGATAGACGATGGTCACGTTCTCCGCGCCCAGCAGCCGCGATTGCACGGCCGCATCCACCGCCGTCATCCCGCCGCCGATCACCACCACATCACGGCCCACCGGCAGCACCGACTTGTCTGCCGCCTGCCGCAACTCGGCGATGAAATCCACCGCGTTGCGCACATTGCCCCGGTCCTCGCCGGGCGCGCGCAGGGCATTCACCCCCGCCAGCCCCATGCCCAGGAACACCGCGTCAAAATCGCCCTGCAACTGCGCAAGCGATACATCCCGCCCCAGCGCCATCCCGGTCTTGATGGTGATTCCGCCGATCTTCAGCAGCCACTCCACCTCATCCTGCGCGAAATCGCCCACAGCCTTATACTGCGCGATCCCGTATTCGTTCAGACCGCCCGCCTTGGCGCGCGCGTCATAGATCACGACGTCATGCCCTTTCATCGCCAGCCGATGCGCACAGGCCAGCCCCGCCGGCCCCGCCCCGACCACCGCGATCTTGCGCCCCGTCGCCGCGGCGCGCGCAAAGGGATGCACCCCCTTGGCCATCAGCGTATCCGTGGCGAACCGCTGCAACCGCCCGATCTCCACCGGTTTGCCCTCCGCCACTTCGCGAACGCAGACCTCTTCACACAGCGTCTCGGTTGGGCAGACGCGGGCGCACATGCCGCCCAGAATATTCTGTGAAAGGATCGTCCGCGCCGCCGCATCCGGTGTGCCGGTAGCGATCTGGCGGATGAACAGCGGAATGTCGATGCTCGTGGGACAGGCCGTCATGCAGGGCGCATCATGGCAGAAATAGCAGCGATCAGCCGCCACCCGCGCCTCATGTCCGTCCAGCGGCGGCTCATGATCGGTGAAGTTTCCGGCAAGCACATCGGCTGGCAGACGCCCCGGCACGACACCGGGCGTTAGCGGGCTGTTGGACAAGGCAATCTCTCCCTGTTTGCTGTTCTTTGTTAAGGAAAGGCTGCCATAGGGTCTGTTTTTTATCAAACGGTAAAATTACCGTCAGGGCAGAATTTTCCCCCTCCCGGCCCCAATCCGCTTTGGATGCCTGAAAATCAGGCGAGCCCGCCCTGCACATCGCCGCTTTTCACCCCCGGCAGGGTGGCGTATAAGCACGCGATCCCTGGCGCTGCCCCTCTGGCATCCCCAGATGGACAGGCAGAAATGAACCCCGGCGCAACGTCGCCAGCAGAGGACCGGCATGAGCAAGCACACTTCCGAAGCCGATGTCGCCTTTATCCAGGCGCTCGCGGAACTTCTGAACAAGAACGAACTGACGGAATTGTCGGTCAAACGCGAATATGGCGAAGATGACAGCCTCGAAGTGCGCGTCGTCAAACAGTCCAACGTCGTCACCATGACCGCCGCCGCGCCCGCCCCGGTCTATGCCGCAGCCCCTGCTGCCACCGCCGCCGCTGCGCCCGCAGGCGCCCCGGCCGCACCGGAAGATCCGGCACAGCATCCCGGCGCCGTGACCTCGCCCATGGTCGGCACCTGCTATCTGGCCTCCGAACCCGGTGCCACGCCCTTCATCACCGTCGGCGCCACCGTGGCCGAGGGCCAGACCGTCCTCATCATCGAAGCGATGAAGACGATGAACCAGATCCCCGCGCCCAAGGCCGGTGTCGTCAAGCGCATCCTCGTCGAAGACGGCACGCCGGTCGAATACGGCGCACCGCTCCTGATCATCGAATAAGGGCCGCGCCATGTTCGAAAAGATCCTGATCGCCAACCGGGGCGAAATCGCATTGCGCGTCATCCGCGCCGCCCGGGAAATGGGGATCAAGTCGGTCGCCGTGCATTCCACCGCCGATGCCGATGCGATGCATGTCCGCATGGCCGATGAATCGGTCTGCATCGGCCCGGCCTCGTCCACCTCCTCTTATCTCAACAAGGCCGCAATCATCTCGGCCTGTGAGATCACGGGCGCGCAGGCCGTCCATCCCGGCTATGGCTTCCTGTCGGAAAACGCCGCCTTCGCGCAGGCGCTGGAAGATCACGGCATCACCTTCATCGGCCCCTCGGCGGAACATATCCGCATCATGGGCGACAAGATCACCGCCAAGGAAACCGCCAAGGCGCTGGGTATCCCGGTCGTCCCCGGTTCTGAAGGGGGCGTCGCTGATTTCGAATCCGCCATCGGCGTGGCCGCAGGTATCGGCTTTCCGGTCATCATCAAGGCCACCGCCGGCGGCGGCGGTCGCGGCATGAAAGTCGCCCGCAACGCCGAAGAGTTGGAAGTCGCCTTCCGCACCGCGCGTTCGGAATCCAAGGCCGCCTTCGGCAATGACGAAGTCTATATCGAGAAATACCTCCAAAAGCCCCGCCACATCGAAATTCAGGTCTTCGGTGACGGCAAGGGCAACGCCGTACATCTGGGCGAACGCGACTGCTCGCTTCAGCGCCGCCACCAGAAAGTGTTCGAAGAGGCACCCGGCCCCTCCATCACCCCCAAAATGCGCGCCGAAATTGGCAAAATCTGCGCCGAGGCCGTGGCCAAGATCAATTACATCGGCGCTGGCACCGTCGAGTTCCTCTATGAAGACGGCAACTTCTACTTCATCGAGATGAACACCCGCCTTCAGGTCGAACATCCGGTGACCGAGGCGATCTTCGGCGTCGACCTTGTCCGCGAACAGATCCGCGTCGCCGCTGGCCTGCCCATGTCCTTCAAGCAAGAAGACCTGGAAATCAACGGCCACGCGATCGAGGTGCGGATCAACGCGGAAAAGCTCCCCAACTTCGCCCCCTGCCCTGGCAAGGTGCGCGTGTTCCACGCGCCGGGCGGTCTGGGCGTGCGCATGGACAGCGCGCTTTACGGCGGCTACTCCATCCCGCCCTATTACGACAGCCTGATCGGCAAGCTCATCGTCCACGGCCGCGACCGGCCCGAAGCGCTGGCCCGCCTGCGCCGCGCGTTGGGGGAATTGATCGTCGACGGGATCGACACCACGGTTCCGCTGTTCGATGCGCTGCTGGCCGAACCCGATATCCAGTCGGGCGAATACAATATCCACTGGCTGGAAAAATGGCTCGCCGCCCAGTTCGGCGAATAATATGAACACGCGGCGCCCCCTTGGCGCCGCGACAAATTCCTTTCAGGGAATTTGCTTCTGGCGGCCCCATGAACCTTCCGGCCATCACCCCTGACATCCTGCTGCGC
Source organism: Paracoccaceae bacterium (assembly GCA_022843025.1). Classification (GTDB taxonomy): domain Bacteria; phylum Pseudomonadota; class Alphaproteobacteria; order Rhodobacterales; family Rhodobacteraceae; genus Paragemmobacter. Next base: position 300,161 of record JALHOL010000007.1, read on the forward strand.
GCCTATGCGGCGGGCATCTTTCCGATGGCAGAAAGCCGCGACGATCCGCAGATCCATTGGGTCGATCCGCGCCGCCGGGGCATCCTGCCGCTGGACGGGTTCCACATCTCGCGTTCACTGCGCAGCCGCCTGCTGCGCGCCGACTGGCGCGTCACCGCCGACACCGCCTTTGCCGAAACCGTGCAGGCCTGCGCCGACCGCGATGAAACCTGGATCAACGCGACGATCTTTTCCAATTACGTTGCCCTCCACCACACAGGCCATGCCCATTCGATTGAGGTATGGGAAAACGACGAACTCATCGGCGGCGTCTATGGCGTCACGCTCGGCAGCGCCTTCTTCGGGGAAAGCATGTTCTCGCGCCGCACCGATGCGTCAAAGCTCGCGCTGGCCTACACCGTGCATCGCCTGCGCGCAGGCGGCTTCACCCTGTTTGATACCCAATTCCTGACGCCGCATCTGGCCAGCCTTGGCGGTCTGGAAATCCCGCGCGGCGATTACCACCGCCGCCTCGCACGCGCCCTGACGGAAACAGCCAGCTTTCACCCGCCGGGCTATTCGCCCTCGCCCTCGGATGTCGCCTCATCCGGCACGGGTGCCACTTCCGGATAATCGCAGCGCAGCACCCAAACGTCATAGCGCGGATGATCCAGCGCCGACAGCGCGGGCGATGACGCCACCATCCACCCTTCGAATACAGGCGTTGCCACGCCCGTCGCCGCCGCAGTGCCCGTATCCATAATGGTCAGATGCGCCTGTGCGTCCGACGCTGGGTTATCCGCCGGATAGCGGCAGGCATCCAGCCGGATCGTCAACCGCCCCGACACCGCCTCTTGCCCCAGCGCCAATTCGATATCGGCCGTTTCTCCGGTCAGCTTGTCCAGCCAGCGCAGAATGCCCGCCTCACTCTCGCCATACTGCTGCGCGGCCAAAGGCCCCGCCAACAGGCCCAGCATGGCCAGCGACCCCAGCGCGCGGGCGATCATTCGACCGCACCACCTTCTGGTGCCGCCGCCTCATCGCCGCCCCCGGCGAATTTCATCATCAGCGAAATCACCGACACCGCGCCTTGCGTATCCTCGATCTCCGCCCCGGCCTCCAGATTGTCCAACGACCCACCCGGCACCAGTTCCACGAAATTCCCGCCCAGCAACCCCTCGGACGAAATCAGCGCCGCCGAGTCATCCGGCAACAGCACGTTCTGCTGCACATTCAACCGCGCATCGGCAAAGAATGTCTCGGGGTTCAGTTCCAGCCCCGTCACCGTGCCGACCTTCACCCCCGCCAGCCGCACATCCGTACCGACCCGGATCCCCTCGACCGACCGGAACGATGCCACCAGCTCATAGCTGCCCGATGCTTGTGACGTCACACCCGTCTGCTGACCAGCATAGACCAGAAAGCCGATCGCGGCCGCCAGAACCGCCGCCCCGGCCAGAACTTCCGCACGATTCTCCATCACTTCGGCTGCCACGCCTCATAATCCTGCCGCGCCGCAGGGGCGCTGCGCCGGATCGAACCGGCCGGAGCATAGGCGGCATCCGTTCCCGTCAGGTTTTCCTGATGCGGCTTTTCCCACGCCTTGTGCTTCAGCGGCGCCTTGGTCGGCGGCTCGTCCCAGGTGTGGTGCAGCCAGCCATGCCAATCCGCATTCACCCGGCTCGCCTCGGCCTCACCGTTGAAGATCACCCAGCGCCGTTTGGCATCGCGCGTCTCGTAATAGATGTTGCCCTGGTCGTCCTCACCCACCTTCACCCCCTTGCGCGAGGTATAAAGCTGCGTGCCCAACGTCTGACCGTTCCACCACGTCACGAGCCGCTTGAGGAAATCCATAACACCCTCCGGGAAACCTTTGCCCTCATATGGCCGAACGGGCGAAAAAGGTCCAGCGTCAAGCCACCCTTGCAGCGGGAAAGTGACCGCCCGCCGCCGCCCGCTCAGCCCGCACGGCTTACCCGTTCCCACCCAAATCGCGCCCAATCACACCAGACCGGCGCACAGCGCCCATTGTCTTGTCGCAGAACAGCAATCCCTGAAACGCAAAGGGGCGGACCGATCGGTCCGCCCCTGCCAAATTTCGTCCAGCAAACGGCCTCAGCCTGCCGTTGCCGGTTCCTTCTTCTTCTTGGCTTCGGTGTAAACCAGCATCGGCTTCGCCTCGGGCGAGTTCACCGCTTCCTCGTTCACCACCACCTCTTCCACACTGTCCATGCCCGGCAGTTCGAACATGGTATCCAGCAGGATGTCCTCCATGATCGACCGCAGCCCCCGCGCGCCCGTCTTGCGCTTGATCGCGCGCTTGGCGATGGCGGTCAAAGCATCCGGCGTGAAGGTCAGCTTCGTGCCCTCGATCTCGAACAGGCGCTGATACTGCTTCACCAGCGCGTTCTTGGGTTCGGTCAGGATGGTAACCAAGGCCCCTTCGTCCAGATCGTTCAGCGTGGCGATCACCGGCAGACGGCCCACGAATTCCGGGATCAGCCCGAATTTCAACAGATCCTCGGGTTCCAGCTCCTTGAACAGTTCACCCACGCCGCGCGAATCCGGGTCCTTCACATCGGCACCAAAGCCGATGCCCGATCCCTTGTTGCGCTGCGCGATGATCTTTTCCAGCCCGGCAAAGGCCCCGCCACAGATGAACAGGATATTCGTCGTATCCACCTGCAGGAATTCCTGCTGCGGATGCTTGCGCCCGCCCTGCGGCGGCACGCTTGCCACGGTGCCTTCCATGATCTTCAGCAGCGCCTGCTGCACGCCCTCGCCCGACACGTCCCGCGTGATGCTGGGATTGTCCGACTTGCGGGTGATCTTGTCGACCTCGTCGATATAGACGATCCCGCGCTGCGCCCGCTCGACATTGTATTCGCTGGCCTGCAACAGCTTCAGGATGATGTTCTCCACATCCTCGCCGACATAGCCCGCTTCCGTCAGCGTCGTCGCATCCGCCATGGTGAAGGGCACATCCAGAATCCGGGCCAGCGTCTGCGCCAGCAGCGTCTTGCCGCAACCGGTCGGCCCGATCAGCAGGATGTTCGACTTGGACAATTCAATGTCGGTCTTCGACGAATTGTTCAGCCGTTTGTAATGGTTGTGCACCGCGACCGACAACACCCGCTTGGCATGGATCTGGCCGATCACGTAATCGTCCAGCACCTTGCAGATCTCGCGCGGTGTCGGCACCCCTTCGCTGGATTTCAGACCGGTGGTCTTCGTCTCCTCGCGGATGATGTCCATGCAAAGCTCGACGCATTCGTCACAGATGAACACCGTCGGACCTGCAATCAGCTTGCGCACCTCATGCTGGCTCTTGCCACAGAACGAGCAGTAAAGCGTGTTCTTGCTGTCGCTGCCGGAGTTGTTCGCCATTCGGTCGTCCTCTGCCAGATCCCGGCCCTTGGGTCGGTTTACCGCGGAAGTCTAGGCCAAGGCCCGCGCCCCCACAATGCCAAAAAGCCCCCGCCCTTTTCACAGCGGCGGGGGCCCGTTCTCACTTCGACGTGTCGTCCATCTTGCCACGGTCGGCGACGATGTCGTCGATCAATCCCCAGGCCTTTGCATCCTCGGCCGACATGAAATTGTCCCGCTCCAGCGCCGCCTCGACCGTGTCGTAATCATTGCCGGTATGCTTGACATAGATCTCGTTCAACCGGCGCTTCAGCTTTTCGGTTTCGCGCGCATGGATCATGATATCCGTGGCCTGCCCCTGATAACCGCCGCTCGGCTGGTGCACCATCACGCGGCTGTTCGGCAGCGAAAAGCGCATCCCCTTATGCCCCGCCGTCAGCAGCAGCGACCCCATGGACGCCGCCTGCCCGATCACGAGCGTGGAGACCTTGGGTTTGATGTACTGCATCGTGTCATAGATCGACAGACCCGACGTCACCACGCCACCGGGCGAGTTGATGTACATGCTGATTTCCTTCGACGGATTTTCCGCCTCAAGGAACAGAAGCTGCGCACAGATCAGCGACGACATGCCGTCATGCACCGGGCCGGACAGGAAGATGATCCGCTCCTTCAGCATCCGCGAAAAGATGTCATAGGCGCGCTCGCCCCGGCTGGTCTGTTCGACGACCATCGGGACAAGGGTGTTCATGTAGTGATCGACGGGATCGCGCATCCGGGCTGCCTCTTCATCTCACAATGGTCAATCGGGGGTCATAACGACATTCTCTTGCCAGAGTCTTAGTTGTGTGGGCGGGGGGCTGCAAGGGCAGCCCCGTCGATTGCCAGCGCCCCCCTTTGCCGCAGCCCCCCTTGATCCGCGTCGCATGGGTATTTTTGCCAAGATGAAGCCCGCAGGGCAGAGAAGGCTTTTTGTCGCTGCGCCGCCGCCTTGTCCCCCGTTCCGCTCCGCCTAGCTTGCGCAGCATGACCGGATTGCCGCTTCCCCTTCCCGCCACACGCGCTGCCGCCACCGCACGCCTTGCGGCCTTTCTTCCCCGCGCGGGCCTGCCCTATGCCGCGCGCCGGAATGAGGATCTGCCGGGCCATCCCCATGTCTCGGGCCTGTCCCCCTATCTTCGCCACCGTCTGCTGACAGAAGCCGAAGTGATCGACGCCACCCTGCGCGCCCATCCACAGGGGGCCGATAAATTCCTGGCCGAGGTCTGGTGGCGCACCTACTGGAAGGGCTGGCTGGAACGTCGCCCCGGCATCTGGGCCGCCTATCGCCAAGGCCTGACCGCCGCGCTGAACCGCGTGCAGACGGAATCCGGGTTGCGCCAGCAATGGGAGGCGGCCTGTTCCGGCACCACCGGGATCGACGGGTTCGACCATTGGGCACAGGAACTTGTGGCCACAGGCTATCTGCACAACCACGCGCGGATGTGGTTCGCCTCGATCTGGATCTTCACCCTGCGCCTGCCCTGGGAACTGGGGGCGGATTTCTTCCTGCGGCATCTGATAGATGGCGATCCCGCGTCAAACACCCTGTCCTGGCGTTGGGTCGGCGGGCTGCACACGCCGGGCAAGACCTATGCCGCCACCGCAGACAACATCGCCAAGAACACCCATGGCCGCTTTCGCCCCACCGGCCTTGCGCGAAACTGCCCGCCCCTGCCCATGCAGCCCCACCCCGCCCCGCGCGCCATGCCCACAGGCGACGCGCTGCATCCGGGCCTGCCCACCGCGCTTTTGCTGCATGAAGATGACCTTGCTGGTGATGCCCCTCCGACGCTGGCCGATGCCGGGCCGCTGATGTTTCTTACCACCACCACCCGCCGCTCGACCCTTGCGGTGAACCCGATCGTCACCGCCTTTGTCGACGATGCCCTGACCGACACCGCCCACCGCCGGGGCCAGCCTGACGCCCCGCGCTTCACCGATGCCACGCTGGAGCCGCTTGCCGATCACCTCGCCGCGCAGGGCATTGCCCAACTGGCCACCCCCTATGCCCCCATCGGCCCCACCGCCGCCGCCCTGCAACGCCTAGCCCCCCTGCTGGAGGAACGCGGCATCCGCCTTGCCCGCCTGCTGCGCGATCACGACGCCGCCGCATGGCCCCACGCCACCCACGGCTTCTTTCGCTTCCGCGAGGCAGTGATGGGCGTCTGATCGCCCTCCTGCCAACGGCCACGCCGCCCTCCACGTCAGACGCGCGCAGCCCCACATTAGCCGGGCAAGGACAGCCTCGCCGGACCGCATCCACCCCCCCTGACCGACAACGCGCCGCTGACAGCGCCCAACAGACAGTGCTCAAAACACTGCGCATATCCGCCTGCAACCATTCGCCTTCGCCCAAATGATTAGGCTCACCCAGAAACACCCAGCAAAAATCCTTCGCCAAAAACGCTGCACATCCGGTTCCCTCGGGCAGCGCCTCTTCGACGGTCCAATCTCGCGCCGACTTCTGATCGGCTCATGGCTCAGCGGCCGATCTCGCCTACACCGTTAACCCGAACCGTCTATGAACAACCCGCAAGTGATCTGCCAACCCGGGGCGAGCCACACTCGAATTCACACGCAGCACTTCATTCAGACCCGCACTCTCCCCAGCCCCCGCACAGCGTCCGAGACCACGCTCCCCCCCCAACACCCGCCACTGCAACCGGAACCACGCCCTCCCCAGCACCCGACGCAGCGTCCGCGGTCTCTCCCGCACTCGCTCCCCCACACGCGACCACGTACCAAGACCCCGACGAGGCTCCTTTCTCCCGCCTCGCCCCCCGCGTTAACCTTAATCGTCCATGAACCCGCCGGCCTCTGCGTGCATACGCCCGTCTGCACAGCCGTCTGCACCACGCGCTGCACCGGGACAGCCCCCGCCTTCCACCTTCCGCCGCGACGTTAACCTTAACGGATCTTCACCACTCCGCCCGCGCCGTGCATACGCCCGTCTGCACCGCCATCTGCACCACGTGCTGAACGCTCAGCGAAAGGTCCGCGCCGCCAGCCAGACCCGCGCCCCGGCTGTCACGAAACACAAAGCCCCGAACACCCAGGCCAGCGGCGCAAAGCCCGCGGGCCACAAGCAAAGCAGCACGAAAAACACAATCGTTTCCGTGCCTTCCAGCAAACCCGCCGTGAAATACAGCGACTTTTCACCCCGTGCCCGCGTCTGCATCCCCCGCTTTTCGGCCAGCACCGCATAGCCCAGAAAACTCGCCCCGTTCACATAGAACGAGGCCAGCAGAAACGCCCCCGCCACCCCGTTTTCCCCCGGATCACGCAGCACAAAAGCCAGCGGAATGGCCGCGTAGAACAGAAAATCCGCAACGATATCAAGGTAACCGCCGAAGTCCGTCTTGGCCGTCGCCCGCGCCACCGCCCCGTCCAGCCCATCCGCCACCCGCCCGGCCAGAAGCAGCAGCAGCGCCGCCCATCCCGGCCCGCCAAACGCAAGGATCGCCGCCGCCACCATCCCCAGCGCCAACCCCGCCAGCGTCACACCATTGGCCGTAACCCCTTGTGCCGCAAGCTTTTTCCCGGCCCGGTCCAGCGGCGCATCAATCACCCGCCGCATCATCCCGTCCAGCATCGCATTCACCTTTCCGTATGCGGCGACAAATGCCTGTTGCCAGCCATCCCCTGCCCTAGCTATCCCGGTCAGACCGCGCCCGACAAGCCGTAGATACGGGCGCCAGATCCAAGGATACCAGATGCAAAGACGCGACGCCCTCCGCCTTCTCGCCAGCTTGCCCGTCTTTGCGGGGCTTTCGACAAAAGCCCTTGCTGCAGAATGGGATAGCATCCTGGAACAGGCCAAGGGGCAGACGGTCTACTGGCACGCCTGGGGCGGCGATCCCAAGATCAACGATTTCATAACCTGGATCGGCGACACCGCGATGGAACGCCATGGGGTCAGCCTCGAACATGTCAAACTTGCCTCCACCGCCGATGCTGTCGCCCGCGTTCTGGCGGAACAGCAGGCCGGGCAAACCACGGGCGGTGCGGTCGATCTCATCTGGATCAACGGCGAAAACTTCGCCGCGATGAAGGCGCAGGGTCTTCTCTTCGGTCCCTTCGCGGAAAGCCTGCCGAACTGGCCGCTGGTCGATACAGAGGGCAAACCCGCCACGGTGACCGATTTCACCCTGCCGACGGGGGGATATGAATCCCCCTGGGCCATGGCGCAACTGGTGTTCGAATACGATACCGCCCGCCTTGCCAGCCCGCCCAAAACCCTTGCCGCGCTGGCCGATTGGGCCATCGCCAACCCCGGCCGCTTCACCTATCCCCAACCGCCCGATTACCTCGGCACCACCTTCCTCAAGCAGGTCGCCTATGGCGTGATGGCCGATCCCACCCTCCTGCAATCCCCGGTGGATGAGGCGGCCTATGACACCCAGACCGCGCCGCTTTGGGCCTTTCTCGACCGTCTCCACCCGGCGCTCTGGCGCGAGGCAAAGGCCTTCCCGCAGAACGAACCCGCCCTCGGCCAGTTGTTGGCAGATGGCGAGGTCGACATCGCCTTCGCCTTCAACCCCGGCCGCGCCAGTGCTGAGATCGCCGCCGGAACCCTGCCCGACACGGTCCGCACCTTCGTGCTCGATGGGGGCACCATCGGCAACGCCTCCTTCGTCGCCATCCCCTTCAACGCCGCGCATCAGGCGGGGGCCATGGTCATCGCCAATCTGATCCTCGATCCCGAAGTGCAGGCCCGGGCGCAGGATCCCGCGATCCTCGGCTTCCAGACGGTGCTGAACATCCCGGCCCTCGCCACTGAGGACCGCGCCCGGTTCGACGCGCTGGAACTTGGCATCGCAACCCTCTCGCCTGCCGATCTCGGCCCTGTCCTGCTGGAACCGCATGCCAGTTGGATGACACGCATCGCGCAGGATTGGGCCGCGCGCTACGGGGTTGCCCAGTGACAGCCGCAGGGTCACGGGGCTGGCTGCGGCTGGCCCCGCCCCTGACGCTTGGCCTCATGGCCGCCCCGGTCGCTGCCGGGCTGGCAGGAACTGCCCTACCTGCCCTGCGCGACGGCGCCGCCGCCTTCACCACAATGGCCGAATGGCCCGGCCTTCCCCGCGCGGCGGCCCTGTCCATCGGCACCGGCCTTGCCTCCACCTTCATCTCTCTCGTCCTCACCCTGCTCATCCTTGCGGCCTTTGCGGGCACCCCCACCTTCGCCCGCATCCGCCGGATGATCGCGCCGCTCCTGTCCGTGCCCCATGCCGCCGCAGCGCTGGGTCTGGCCTTCCTGATCGCGCCTTCAGGCTGGATCGCCCGCAGCCTCTCACCCTGGCTCACCGGCTGGGATCAGCCCCCCAACCTCTTGATCCTGAACGATCCTTACGGCATCTCCCTGACGCTTGGCCTGATCGCCAAGGAATTGCCCTTCCTCCTTCTGATGGCCCTCGCCGCCTTGCCACAGATCGACGCCGACCGCCGCCTCGCCACCGCGGCCACGCTGGGATATGGCCGCCTCGCGGGCTTTGCCCTCACCACCCTGCCCGCGCTCTATGCCCAGCTGCGCCTGCCGGTCTATGCGGTGCTCGCCTATGGCATGACTGTGGTCGACATGGCGATGATCCTCGGCCCCTCACTGCCCCCCACCCTCTCCACCCAGATTGTGCTCTGGATGGCCGAGGCCAGCCTGATGCAGCGCGACACCGCCGCCGCCGCCGCGCTGCTACAATGCGCGTTGGTGCTGGCGGCCCTCGGCTTCTGGCGGCTGGCAGAGATCGCAGGTCGCCGCCTGCTCATCGCCATGGCCTTCCACGGCCAGCGCCACGAAGGCCTAGACCGCCCCGCCGCCGCTGCCGCGCTCACCGCCACCCTTGTCACCGCAGGCAGCCTGACCCTTGGCCTAGCGGGCCTTGCCCTGTGGTCCGTCGCCGGGTTGTGGCAGTTCCCCGACGCCCTTCCTGCCAGCCTGACGCTGCGCAACTGGGCCACCGCCCTGCCCTCGCTCAGCACCACCTTCAGCACGACCCTTGCGATCGCGACCATCGCCACGCTGATCGCCCTCGCCCTCACCCTCGCCTGCCTTCAGGCCGAGGCGCAGCTGCGCCTCACCCCCACCACCCGCGCGCTGACCCTGCTCTATCTGCCGCTTCTGGTGCCGCAGGTGGCCTTCCTGCCCGGCCTGCAAGTCATCGCCTTCTCCACCGGGGTAGAGGGGCATCTTCCCGCCGTCGCCGCCGCGCATCTGATCTTCGTGCTGCCTTACGTCTTTCTCTCCCTCGCCGGGCCCTTCCGCGCTTGGGATACCCGCATCGCCATCAGCGCCGCCACCATGGGCGCAACGGAATCCCGCATCTTCTGGCGTCTGCGCCTGCCCATGCTGCTCGCCCCGGTGCTGACGGCCTGTGCGGTGGGCATCGCCGTCTCTGTCGGGCAATACCTGCCGACGCTGCTGATCGGTGGCGGCCGCATCGAAACCCTCACGACCGAGGCGGTGGCCCTCTCCTCCGGCGGCAATCGCCGCCTGATCGGGGCCTATGCGATGCTGCAACTGGCAGTGCCCGCATTGGCCTTTGCTGCAGCCCTCGCCTTGCCCGCCCTCATCTGGCGCAACCGCCGCGCCATGCGGGGGCTGGCATGACAGGCACGCTCGATCTGCAAAACCTTAAGATCACCTTGGGCGACCGCACGCTGGTCGACCTGACCCTCGCCATCCCGGCAGGCCAGATCGTCACCATCATGGGGCCATCCGGCGCGGGCAAGTCCACAGCGCTGGCCGCCATCACCGGAACGCTTGCCCCCGGCTTTCGCATGTCGGGCCGTATCATGCTGAATGAAAAAGACATTTCTGCCCTACCCACCCGCGCCCGCAGCATCGGCCTGCTGTTTCAGGATGCGGTCCTGTTCCCCCATCTGTCGGTCGGCCAGAACCTTGCCTTCGCCCTGCCCGCCCCGATCCGGGGTCGCGCGAACCGGCAGGCGCGCGTCGATGACGCGCTCGCCTCGGCGGGGCTGGCAGGCTTTGCCAACCGCGACCCGGCCACCCTATCCGGCGGCCAAAAGGCCCGCGTCGCCCTCCTGCGCACCTTGCTCGCTGAACCCTGCGCGCTGCTGCTGGATGAACCCTTCTCCCGCCTTGATGCCGACCTGCGCGCCCAGATCCGCAGCTTTGTCTTTGAACGCGCCGCACAGGCGGGCATCCCCACCCTGCTTGTCACCCATGATATCGAAGACGCCCGCGCCGCAGGCGGCCCCGTCGTCGATACCTTCGGCAACCCGCTGCCGCCATGACGTGCGCCCCCTCCCACAACCCTGCCTCGCGCGCTAGACTGTAGGCTGTCCCCCCTGTTCAGGTGCACCCATGTCCCGCCTTCCGCTGATCCTGACCCTGCTCCTCGCCCTCGGCCCCGCACAGGCCATGGCTTGCCGCCAACCCGACGGCGCGGCACGCATGGCAGACGTGACCCTCTCTGCCATCAATGCCGAACGTGAGCAGCGCGGCATGGCCCCCCTCAGCCCCGATCCACGCCTGACCGACGCCGCCCTCGCCCATGCCTGTGACAGCGCCGCGCGCAACCGGATGAGCCATGACGGCAGCGATGGCAGCGATCTCGGCGACCGGGTAAAGCGGGAAGGCTACCGCTACCGCACCATCGCCGAAAACGTCGCCGCAGGCTACCGGTCGCCCGGTTCCGTGGTGCAAGGCTGGATGAACTCCAGCGGCCACCGCCGCAACATCCTTACCAGCAACGCCCGCGACGTAGGCCTCGGCATCGCCACTGCCGGCGATGGAACCCTGCATTGGGTGCTGAACCTCGGCACCGAACGCTAGGAAAACCCATGCCAACTCACCTTGGCTCAAATACCCAATTCTGCCCGCTCAACCCGCGCGACCTTGCGGCGCCTGCGCCTCTGAAACGCGTCGCATGGGTATTTTTGCCAAGGTGAAACGGCAAAGGCACGCCCGCTAACGGGCCAGAAGCAATTCCGCCTTCAGCCCGCCCAAAGCCTCACTCCGGCCCAGCCGCAATTCGCCGCCATGGCTGCGGGCGATGTCTGCCGCGATCGACAGGCCAAGCCCCACCCCACCCCCCCGGTTCGGATCGCGCGCCGCGTCCAGCCGGCTAAAAGGCACCACCGCCTCGGCCCGCCGCGCCGCAGGAATGCCCGGCCCGTCATCCTCTACCGTAAAGCGCAGCCAGTTCGTCCCCATCTCCAGCGTCACCTGCGCCTGCTTGCCATAGCGCAACGCGTTGTAGACAAGGTTTTCCAGCGCCCGCGTCACCGCCTGCGGACGCAGCGGCACAGCCTGCACGCGCCCCGGCTGGCGAAACTCCACCCGCCCGCCGATCCGCACCGCATTCTCCACCACCCGCTGCGCCAGCGCCGCCGGATCCACAGGCTCCACCGCCTCGGTCGCATCCCCACGGGCAAAGGACAGGAACTCATCCACCAGCCGCTCCATCTCGGCCACGTCCCCCAAAAGGGCCTGCGTCTCTTCATCCTCGGGCAGCATCGCAAGGCCAAGCCGCAACCGCGTCAGCGGCGTGCGCAGATCATGGCTCACCCCCGACAGCATCAATGTGCGCTGTTCAATCTGCCGCTCGATCCGCGCCCGCATATCTAGAAACGCATGTCCCGCCGCGCGCACCTCTGTCGCCCCACGCGGGGTATAGGGGATCACCTGCCCCTTGCCGAACGCCTCTGCTGCCAGCGACATGCGGGCAATCGGGCGCAACTGATTGGACAGGAACAGATAGGCGATCACCGTCATCAGGGCCGAGGTGACGATCATCAGCACCAGCAACTGATGCGGATTGGTGGCCGACATCCGCGCCCGGTTCACCGTCACCGCCAGATCACCCCAACGGGTCGGCAGATGCAGCCGCACCAAACCATCCCCCTCGATCAGATCCACCGGGGCCAGCGCCGGGAACTCATCCCGCAGCGTCCGGATCACCACCCGCCCCGACAGGTCCAGCCATTCCGTCCGGTCCGCCTCGGGCACCGCATCGCGCGACGGCAACGCCACCCGCAGATCCAGCGGCCCGCTCAGCGCCATCAGCCGCGCCGCCGCCGCCGCCGCGCTTTCCGCCGCCTCGGCCTCATCCAGCAAAAGCCGCAACTCAGCCGCCACCCCACCGGTCAGCTGCTGCGTCACCCGCTCGAAATGACGCTGGATGAACGTCACCGACACGACCAGCTGGATCGTGACAATCGGCACGATCAGGATCAGGGCGGCGCGGCCATAAAGACCACGGGGCAGGAAGGACTTGCGGGCCATAGGACCAGAGCCTAGCCTGCCCCCCGCCCTTAGGGAAGAGGACGCCGCCATGCCATCGCCCGACAAACCCTTCCCCCGGCCGGACAGCCAGCCGCGCCTGCGCACCATCCTTGCCCCCAATGCCGCGCCGCTCACCTTTCGCGGCACCAATACCTATATCCTCGGCTCCGGGCGCGTCGCCGTGATCGACCCCGGCCCCGACCTTCCCGCCCATCTGGACGCCATCCTCGCCGCCCTTGATCAGGGCGAGGCGGTCAGCCACATCCTCGTCACCCATCCCCACCGCGACCACTCCGCCCTTGCCCCGGCCCTGGCCGCCGCCACCGGCGCCCCGATCCTCGCCTTCGGCACGGCGACCGAGGGGCGCTCCCCTCTGATGCAAAACCTTGCCGCAGCCGGGCTGACCGCTGGCGGTGACGGGTTGGACCTCGCCTTCCTGCCAGACCAGCGGCTCGGGGATGGCGAAACCCTCACCGGCCCCGACTGGCAGGTCACCGCCTTGCACACCCCCGGCCATCTGGGCAGCCATCTGTGTTTTTCCGCTGGGGCCTGGCTCTTTTCCGGCGATCATGTGATGGGATGGAGCAGTTCGGTCATCTCGCCCCCCGATGGCGACATGCGTAGCTATATGGACGCGCTGCACCGGATCGACCGGCCTGACTGGGCGCTGTTCCTGCCCGGCCATGGCGATCCGATCCCCAATCCGCAGGACCGCGTCCGCACGTTGATCACCCACCGACGCGACCGCGAGGCACAGATCATGGCCGCCCTGTCGCGTGGGCCGGCCGATGCCGAAACCCTCACCCGCCAAATCTATACCGACCTTCAGCCCGCGCTCCTGCCCGCAGCGCGCCAGAATGTTCTGGCCCACCTACTTGATCTGCAAGAGAAAAACCAAGTCTCCGCCCCCACGCCCCTGCACCCGACCTCACGCTTTCACCTGATCTGACGCAGCACATGCATTTTCTGCCGTTAGCCCCTTGCCGCCCCCAAACACCCTTGCTATACGGCCCACGTGTTCCGGCGTAGCTCAGCGGTAGAGCAGTTGACTGTTAATCAATTGGTCGTAGGTTCGATCCCTACCGCCGGAGCCAAAAACCCCAAAAGATCAGCTACGCGGCCTCCAGCAATTGCTGGGAAAGGCTGTTTTAAGCTTACCTTGTCCCCTCGGATGTTCTGATTTCCAGACGACCGCGCTTTGAAGACAGGAGCGCGGTTGCCTGCATTGCTCTGTCTGAAGGGCCGCATCTGTCCCCGCCCCCTAGCCTTGCACAGTCGCCTCGTCCTGTCGTGCGCTGATGGTCTTACACCCACAACGTCGTACCATCTCCGCGCCCCAGCGGCGACGGACAGGATGTCTGCATCCGCAGACGACGCAAATCCCCTTCCTCACCACTCCGCCCAACGAAAAGCCTACTTCCGCCGGGCATACATACCTTTGACAGGCTCTGATGCCTTCTGTGGGGATGAGCGGCCCCACCCGCAACACGCCTTAAAGTTGCCACAGTGATTCGCCGCATTTGGCGCCCTGCAAAGGCCTTCCCGGAAGGCCCGGTCGCGCGGCTGGAAACAATTGTTAACGCCGCAGCGCATAGGTGCCGGATCACGCATAAACCCCAGCAATTTAGGCGAAAATTTGACAGCATTAAGACATATGACCTACCCAAAAGTGGCAACACGATGGCACCCCCCATCTCATTCAAAGGTCGAACATGTCCCGCTCCATCGCCCCCCTTTCGGTTCTTTTCCTGTCCTGCGCCCTGCCCTTTGCCGCATCGGCCGCAACCCCCACGCGCGACCTGTGCCGCATCGCAGAGCTTGACCCCGCCAGCTTCATGCAGCGCCCGGATTTCGCCGAAAGCATCCTGCGCATGTCGAACAGCTGCCCCAAGGTCGCCCTCGCGCTGACCAACGTCGCCACCGGTTCCATCGTCGGAACCGTCGATGATGGCGGCAATGACAAGGCACAGGGCGGCAAGCAGGGCCCGGATTACAGCGATCTGCTCGACCGTCTGAAAGTGGCGACCAAGAACCTCGACACCGCCACCGCCAATGTCGAAAAGGCGCAGGCAGCACTCAACCGGACCGTCCGCAGCGCCAAACAGGCGGGTCTGTCCGAAGAAGACCTGCAGGCGCTCTATGCGCTGAACGGCGAAGACAGCGACCGCCGCGTCCTGCCCGATTACACCGCCGCCAAGCGTGATGCGCTGGCAAACTATGTATCGGCCCGCGACCGCCTCGCCGCTGCCGAAGAAAAGCTGGATCAGGCCAATGACCGTGCCCAGCCTCTGGTGCAAAAGGCGCTGGAACTGGCCGGCAAGGCCAGCGTGGCCGAGGAAGACCTCGCCAAGGCGCTCGACGGTCTGACCCGCGAAGAACGTCAGGCGATGCTCGAAAAGACCCTCGCCGATGCCAAGCAGTCGGTGGCCGATCTCGAAACCCGCATCGCCGCCAACACTGCCGATTTCGATCAGGCGACCAAGGCGCTGAAATCCGCGCTGAACAACAAGCATTACCAGCGCGCCTTGGACGAGTTCGAAGAAGAGCAAGAGGATTTCACCAAGGCCGAACAGCGCTATCAGGACCGTCTGTCCCGCGATCCCTCCTGCAAGGGAGGTGATTGCCGCAGCGCCAAGAAAAAGGCCGAAGAAGCCGCGGAAGATATGGCCGACGCGCAGAAGGACCTCGCAAAGATCGAAAAGGCACTCGATCTCGAAGGTCTGAGCGTGGCTTACAACCAGACTGCGGCGGCGCTGGCGGCTGCACAGGCTGATCGGGCGCTGGCAGAACAGAACGCCGAACAAGCGGCACGTCAGGCCAAGGAACTGGCCGATCTGCTGTCGGCAGCGGCTGATGCGCTGACGCAGGCCAATGCAGCCTCGCAAGAAGCCCGTGACGCAACGGCGGCAGAAGAAGCCGAAGTTGTCGCCGCCCGTGCCGCACTGGAAGTGGCCTTGGCCAACGCCAATGCCGCGCTGGAAGGCAGCGCTGAAGAACAGGCCGCGCTGGACGCCGTCCATGCTGCGAAAGAGGTTCTCCGCACAGCGCTGGACTCGCTCGGTGCCGCACAATCCGTGGCCGAAGAGCTGACAACCGAGGTCGCGGAAATCGAAAAGGCCCCGGCAGAGGTGACAGAGGCGGCCGAAGGTCTTGAAACAGCTTCCGAAGAAGGCGACGCCGCCAAGGATGCCGCCCTCGAAGATCTCTACGATGCCGGTGACGCCATCGTTGACTACCACGAGGCCGAAGGCGACCTGCGCGATGCGTTGGATGCCGACAAGCCGGCAGAAGACACCACGGCCGAAGCCCCGTCCGAGCCGAACACCTGATCCCATAGCGGGATAACCAACGAAGTGGGGCGCAGGATCACTCCTGCGCCCTTAATCTTTTCGCCGCCAGTAAGTCGGCGCCAGTCAGTAGGCCCCGGTCACTTAATCCCCGCTCACTCGGGCCGCGCGATAGGCCCAATCTTCCGTCTGCCGCAACCGGCGCAGCGCCATGATCTGTCGCAGCGCCGCCACCGCGCCGATTGTGCCAAAGATGTCGCGCATCATGCCCACATCGCCCACGATGCCCCGAAGCAGCCCCTGCTTCGCCGCCTTTGACGGGCTGATCGCCGCCAGCCCCACCACCGCCACCCGCGCCCGATCCGCGATCCACAGCCGGTTAAGGAACACCTCCAGCCCGAACCCCTTCAGCCCGGCCATCCGGTTCAGCCATGGCAACAGCATCTCGCGCCGCATCACCCGCTCGCCGGAAATGTAATCCAGCCCGATCCGCCGCCAGACCCAGGGCGCATTCTGGCGCAAGCTGATCGCCACATCCGCCCGCCCTGATCGCACCGGGGCAAGCAATTCCATCACCTGCATCGCCGTCAGCCCCACCAGATCGGCATCCAGCAGCAGGATCAGATCGCCTTGCGCCTGCGCCACACCTGCCGCCACTGCCGCCGATTTGCCGCCATTCCGGCGCTGACGCAGCACGCTTGCCCCCATGGCCTGCGCCACATCGGCACTGCCATCCTGCGATCCGTCATCCACCACGATCACCTCATCCACCGCCGGATGGCCCACCACCGCCCGCAGCACCAAGGGCAACCGCTCCGCCTCATTCCAGGCCGGGATGATGCAACTCACGCTCACACGCATGTCCGCCTCCAGAACCGCCGCCCCGCCACCGCCGCAGCACCCAAAAGCCCCGCACAGGCCAGCATCGCCGCCAGATCGCCCACCGCCAGATTGCCGATCCCCAGATCGCCCGCCCCCAGCGACAGGCCGAACACCCACCCGGCCCCGGCCAGAGCCATCACCTTGGGCACTGCCGCCACCACCGTGAAGGCAAGGAAAGCCCCCGGCCGCATCTGCGCGAAACCCGCTGTCAGGATCACGGCAAAGCCCGCGACATGCGTCAGCTTGCCGATGACCAGCAGCCACCCGCCGCGCCGCGCAAACAGATCCCGCAATCCGACCGCCTCCATCGGCAGGCGTCGCCCGAACAGCCGTCGCGCCAATCCGGGGCAGAATCTTCCCACGCCATAAAGCAGCGCATCACCCAGAACGTCGCCCGCCAGCGCCACGGCCAGCACGGCCAGCGGATCGAACACACCGCTTCCCGCCAAAGCCCCGGCAATGACCGTGACAATCGGCCCTTCAATCAGCGCCAGCACGAACAGGATCGCCAATCCCTGTTCCTGCAACAACGATATGATCGCCTCGCCGTCCATCGCCGTCATCCGGGCAACTTGTGCAGGGCACCCGGCGCCATCGCATTGCCGCGCCATTCAATGCGGGTATTGGCCCAGCCCGCAGCCCAGACGGCAGGCAGCATCGCATCGCGCAGCACCAGCATCAGCAGCGCCCGCCCCGGCCTTGCCCAGCCACAGGCCAGCGCCAGCCCCGCCTCGGCCCCGTACCAGACCAGCGCCAACGCCGCCGCGAAGCCCGGCCCCCCGGCCATGCCCGCCGCCAGCAGAACAGGCGCGAACCCGTTCAGCACCTCGCCCGCGAACAGCCACGCAAACCCCTCGCGTCGCACCTTGGCCCAGCGCACCTGCCGCGACCAGACCTGCCGCAGCGACCGCCGCCCGATGGGCTGCGCAAAGGGCCGCTGCGTCAGCGCCACCCGCTTGCCCGCCCCACGCACCAGCTTTGTCGCCGCCACATCCTCGGCCAACCGCTGCCCCAGCGCGGCCAGACCGCCCCGCGCGTCCAGAAAGGCGCGCTCCCACATCAGCGTCTTGCCCTGCGCAAAGCCGAACCCCAACGTATCGGCCAGCAGCTGCACCCGCGCCTGATTGCTGTTCAGAAAGGCGCATTCCAGTTCCGCCCAGGCCCCGTCGGGCCGAACACCCACGGGCGGCGATGACACCAGCCCGACCTCTTCCCCCTGCGCCGCCAGCACCTGCCACAGATAATCCGGCGGCAGCAGCAGGTTGCTGTCAGCCATGACCACCAGCCCGCCCTGCGCCGCCTGCCAACCCTTTTCCAGATTGTTCAGTTTGGGATTGGCACTCACCCGATCCTCACCGATAAGCAGCCGCGCCGTCACCCCCGGATGCGCCGCGATCAGCCGCCGCACCAGCGGCACCACCGGATCATCCCCATCCGCCACGCAGAACAGCACCTCAAAGGCCGGGTACTCCAGCGCAAAACTAGATCCCAGCGTTTCCGCATCCAGCGGGTCCAGCCCGCAAACCGGGCGCAAGAGCGTGATGAAAGGTGCCGCCTCGGGACGCGCGGGCGGCGCACGGTGCAATCGCCACCCCACCACCACGCAAGACAGCAAATGCAGCACCACCATCCCCGCCACGAACAGGATCAGCACCATCTCCATCACGCCACCTCCGCCCCGGCGGGGGCCAGAACAGGCGCAACTCCCCCCTCCGGCACCGCGCCCAGCGCATCCCAGGCCAGCAGCCGCAACCGCCCATCCCAGTTTTCCACGATGGCGGTGCAGTTGTCGGTCCAG
Organism: Paracoccaceae bacterium; assembly: GCA_022843025.1. GTDB lineage: Bacteria > Pseudomonadota > Alphaproteobacteria > Rhodobacterales > Rhodobacteraceae > Paragemmobacter. The sequence goes on from JALHOL010000007.1 coordinate 318,762, forward strand.
TCCCCGCAATTGGCATAGCGCCGGCGGTGATCGTCATGCAGCGCGGCCAGATGGAAATGCCCGCAGATGATCCCGTCGCATCCCGCCCCCTCGGCCAGCGCAACCAGCCGCCGCTCGTGGCTGTGGCTGCGGTAAAGCACCGTGTTCAGCCCCCGCAGCAGCATCTCGATCGGCCCCCGCGCCTCGCGCCCAAAACGCAGGCGCAGCGCGCGCAGACCGCTGTCGATCAGCCGCAACACCCCGTCCACCCGGCTGCCCAGCCGTGTGCAGATGTGAAACCGCAGCAAGCGCGCATCGCAAACATCGCCATGCAGCACCAGATAGCGCATCCCGTCGGCGGCCCGATGCTCCACCTGCCGCTGCACCGTGATGCCCAGCCGCGCCCGTGCAGGCCATTCCTCGGCGCGCAGACCGGCCAGCGCCCGGTCATGGTTGCCCACCAGATAGACAAGCCGCCGCCCCGCCGCCGCCCGCGACCGCAGGATTTCCACGATCCGGTCCTGTCGCGCGCCCCAATGCAGGATCAGCGGATCCCAGATGTCAAAGATGTCGCCCACCAGAAAGATCGTCTCGGCATCGTTCCGCGCCAGAAATGCCAGGATCGCATCCGCCCGGCAGCCATGCGCCCCCAGATGCAGGTCCGACAGGAACATCGTCCGATGCACCTCCGGAACCACCCGTTCTGCCTCGACCGTCATGCTTCGCCTCCTGCGCCGCTTGTGCGCATCCTGCCGCTTTGCGGTGACGGCCCCGCAACGGGAAGGTGTCAATCTGGTAAATTCACCCTGCGGCTTGCGTCTTTCGCCACGCCGACCACAGCCCCTTGATGCTCAATCCCCTCACGGCGCAGCACAACACCCGCCGCGCCGCCGGATCGCGCAGCCAATGTTTACAGACGCCACCCCTTTGGCAGCCCCGACCATCCGTAGGTATGGATAAATCCAGCCTAGGCTACGTCGTTCTGTCCAGTAACCCGCAACAGGAGGAGGACGCGATGAACCAAAATCAAGCCCAGGACTGCGATACCCTTGGTCGCCTGCTCGGCATCGCCTTTGCCGGCCTGCATCTGCCGCTTCTGATTGTCGGCATCGCTTTCTTCTTCGGCGGCGTCACGGACACCGGCGATCTGGTCCTTGCCGCGCTTGTCGGCACCCTTGCCGCCGCCGTCTTCACCCTTGGCGCGATGTGGCGCATCATCGGGCCGTCGCTGATCGCCCAGCACGCCCGCTCCGGCCACTCGCCGCACGTTCTCGCCGCGCACTGATCGGCTCAGGCGGGCAGAACATGGCTCCGCGCCGCGATCTGCCCGGCCAGATAATCGGCATCATGCCACACGCCCCATATAAAGGGCGACGCCCGGCGTGACAGCCAAGGCAGGCCAATGAAATACAGCCCCGGCACCACGGACACGCCCTTATCATGGCGCGGGCGGCCCTTTTCATCGAACACGTCAATCTTCATCCAGCCGAAATCCAGCACATAGCCGGTCGCCCAGATCACCGACGTTACCCCCGCCGCCGCAAGGTTCAGTGACAGAACTGGATCGCTCACGCAGTCCGGATCGGGGCCGATGCGTCGCGCCTCGGGTTCCTCGGGCAGATCCAGCCCCTCGCGCGCAGCATGGGCATCCGCCTCATCCAGCACCGACAGGTAATTGGCATCCCCCCGCGCGATATTCGCCGCCAGATCGGGGGCAAAGTGCAGCACCCCATCCTCATACCCCTCGGTCCGCCCCACCAGCATCATCCCGCGCGCGGCCAGTTGCCGGAAATCCACCGTCTTCCCGCCCCCGGCCCCGCTGACCGCGATGGTCACATGTTCCGTCCCCGGCGTCGCCGCCCGTGCATCCCACTTGCCCAGCGCGCCCAGCCACCAGACAAAATCCCGCCCGCGATAGGCGCGCGGCGGCCGGTCATGCGGCCCGACCGACAAAAACACCTTGCGCCCCGCCCGCAGCAGTTCATCCGCGATCTGCGCCCCCGACGACCCCGCCCCGATCACCAGTACCGCGCCCTCGGGCAACTGCCCGGGGTTGCGATACCCGCTGGAATGAACCTGCATCAGCCCCGCGCTTTCCGGGATCATTGCCGGAAAGACCGGCTTCTGAAACGGCCCCGTGGCCGACACCACATTGCGCGCCAATGTCACGCTCCCATCCGCCGCCTCGGCGCGGAACATGCCATCCGCCATCCGCTCCAGCGACCGCACCTCCACGCCGCAACGGATGGGCGATCCGTTCTGCGCGGCATAGGTCTCGAAATACCGCACGATCCGGTCTTTCGTCGCGAAACTGTGGCCGTCGATATCGTCAAAGGTCAGGTCGGGAAACCGGTCATGCCAAGCCGGGCCATTGGCCACCAGCGAATCCCACCGTTCCGTGCGCCAGCGTTCCGCGATGCGGTGCCGCTCCAACACCAGATGGTCCATGCCCCGCCGCCCCAGATGCGCGCTCATGGCGAGCCCCGCCTGCCCGCCCCCGATCACCAGCGTCTCGACCGTCTCTACCGACATCGCGCATCCTTTCGCCCGGCAGGCCCATCGCAGCCTCCCACCCGGAATAGGCGACGCGGCGCAGGCAAGAAACACGCATTTCGCTCGGCCCTGATTAGGCCATGCCTAAGCAAACGCCTCCACTACCGTTCACCGCGCCGATAGGGGTGCATCAATGCCTCCGGCACCCGTGCCCGCCGCGCCACAAGGATCAGAGCCACGATCGACAGCACATAGGGCGCCATCAGGAACAGCTGATACGGCACCCCCTCCACCACCGTCTGCAACCGCAACTGAAACGCGTCGAACAGCGCAAAGAGCAGCGCCCCGATCAAGGCCTTGCCCGGCCGCCAAGACGCAAAAACCACCAGCGCAATGCAGATCCACCCCCGCCCTTGCACCATGCCGGGGAAAAAGCTGTTAAAGGCCGCCGTCGTCAGGAACGCGCCGCCCAGCGCCATGATCCCCGACCCCACCATCACCGCCCAGATGCGGATGCGCACCGGGTTCAATCCCTGCGCCTCAACCGCATGGGGGTTCTCCCCCGTCATCCGCAGCGCCAACCCCATCGGCGTGCGCGCCAGCATCCAGGCGATCAACGCCACAAGGATCAGCGCCACATAGGTGGGCGGCGTCTGGGTGAACAGCACCTCTCCCACAAAGGGAACGTCGGAAAGGATAGGCACGGGCCAGGGCTGGAACGGTTCAATTGTAGGCGGCAGATCACCCACCTCCACCCACAAGCGGTACAGATAATAGGACAGCGCCGATGCAAACAGCGTGATCCCCAACCCCGACACATGCTGCGACAATCCCAGCGGCACCGTCAGCATCGCATGGAGCCAGCCCATCACCATCCCCGCCAGCACCGCCATCGCCAGCCCAGTCCAAAGATCACCGCACCAATACACCGTCAGCCAGCCGACCATGGCCCCCATGGTCATGATCCCCTCAATCCCCAAATTCAGCACACCCGCCCGCTCACAGATCAGCGCCCCCAGCACGCCAAAGATCAGCGGCGTGGCGATCCGCAGCACCGCCGACCACAGGCTCGCCGTGGCCAGAATGTCAAAGGCCTCCATCATCGCCGCACCCGATAGGTTGTGAAGAGCAGCGCCACCAGCATCGCCAAAAGCGCCACCGCCATGATCACATCCGCGATGAAAGAGGGCACGCCCGTCGCCCGGCTCATCGCATCTGCGCCGACAAACACCGTCGCCACAAAGACCGACGCCGCCACCACGCCCAGCGGATGCAGCGCCGCCAGCATCGCCACCACGATCCCGGCATAGCCGAAACCCGGCGACAGGGTGGTGGTTACATATCCCACCGGCCCCAGCACCTCGATCGCGCCTGCCAGCCCCGCAAGGCCCCCCGACAACAGCGCCACCTTCACCAGCGTCGCCGTGATCGGCACCCCCGCAAAGGCCGCCGCACGCGGGTTCAACCCCGCCGCCCGCGTTTCCGCCCCGAACACCGTCCGCGCCTGCACCAGCCAGACCACCAGCACCACCACCACCGCCAGCACGATCCCCACATGCAACCGCGACCGGGGTACCAGATCGGGCAACCGCAACCCCGCCGCCACCGGCACCGATTGCGGCCAGCCAAAGGCCATCGGGTCCTTCAACACCCCCTCCACCATCAGCCCCACGAACAACAGAACGATGAAATTCAGCAGCAGGGTCGTCACCACCTCATCCACCCCGAACCGCAGGCGCAGCACGGCAGGCACCAGCAACAGCACCGCCCCCGCCGCCATCCCCGCCACCGCCAGCGCCGCCCAGGCCAAGGGCAAAGGCCAGCCCACCAGAGCCGAATGCCCCAGCGCCGCCGCCGCCAGGGCACCCATGTAGAACTGCCCTTCTCCCCCGATGTTCCACAGCCGCGCCCGGAACGCGACCGCCGCCGCCAACCCCGTCAGGATCAGGGGCGAGGCGCGGGTGAACGTCTCCGTCACGGCCAGCCGCGACCCGAACGCCCCCGTCAACATCTCACCATAGGCCACCCAAGGGCTCACCCCCGCCATTGCGATCAGCCCGGCGCACAGCACCAGCGCCGCCAGCACCGCCCCCAGCGGCGCCAGGATCAGCGCAGGCAGCGACACCTCCTCGCGCCGTTCAAACCGCATCGCGCGTCTCCCAGACCCCGGCCATCATCAACCCCAACCGCCGTGCATCCACCTCTTCGGCGGCAATCGGATCAGACAGCCGCCCCTTGGAAATGGCCTGCAAGCGGTCGGACAGGCCCACCGCCTCATCCAGATCTTCCGATATCAGCAGGATCGCCGCCCCCTCGGCCCGCGCCAGAAGCAGTTCCTGATGCACCGCCGCAATCGCCCCCTCATCCAGCCCCCGCGTCGGCTGGTTCGCCAACAAAAACCGCGGCCCCGCCGCCAGATTGCGCCCTAGGATCAGCTTCTGCATATTCCCGCCTGACAGCAGCCGCGTCCGCGTCGCAGGCCCCGCGCCCCGGATATCGAAACGCGCGATCAGCCCTGCCGCATGCGCCTCAGACGCCCGCTGCCGCACAAAACCCCATCGCGCAAAATCCCGCAGCCGCTCCAGCACCGCGTTTTCCCATACGGTCAGATCGCCCACCACACCCTCGGCATGGCGATCCTCCGGCACCCGCCCGATGCCCAGCGCCACCGTCTCGCGCGGGGTGATCCGCGAAATGTCTCGCCCGTCAAAACGGATCGTCCCGGCATCCGGCCGCGCCAGCCCGGAAAGCACCCGCCCCAGCATGGCCTGCCCGTTGCCTGACACGCCCACGATGCCCAGTATTTCGCCCGACCGCACCTCGAACCGCACCCGGTCCAGTGCCATGCCACCGCCTTTGGAAACCGACAGCCCCTCTGCCACCACGACCGGCGCGCCCACCTCATGCGCCGCCCGCTTGGGCCGCGCCACGGCACGCCCGACCATAAGTTCGGCCAGTTCCGCCTGCGTCGTCTCGGCTGTCGCGCGTTCGGCCACGACCTTGCCACCGCGCAGCACGACGACCCGGTCCGATGCCCCCATCACCTCGTGCAGCTTGTGGCTGATGAAGATGATCGACAACCCACCCTGCGCCATGCCGCGCAGGATAGTGAACAACTGCTCCGCCTCGGGCCGCGCCAGCACCGCCGTCGGCTCATCCAGGATCAGGATGCGCGCATCGCGGTAGAGCGCCTTCAGGATCTCCACCCGCTGACGCTCACCCACCGACAGGTCGCCCACCCGCGCCTGCGGGTCCACCGGCAGGCCAAATGTCGCGGACAGCGCCATCAGCTTGCGCACCGCCCCGTCACGGTCCGATCCCGGCTTCCACAGGGGTTCAGACCCGATGACGATATTCTCCAGAACGGTCAGGTTGCCCGCCAGCGTGAAATGCTGATGCACCATCCCCACGCCCGCCGCGATGGCCGCGCGCGGCTTGCCGGGCGGCAGGGGCCTGCCCTCCACCCGCACCTCGCCCGCATCCGCCGCATAATGGCCGAACAGGATGTTCATCAGCGTTGTCTTGCCCGCGCCGTTTTCCCCCAGCAGCGCCAGCACCTCGCCCTTCCGCAGCGACAGCGTCACATCGTCATTCGCCACCAGCGCGCCGAACCGCTTGGTGATCCCGTCCAGTTCCAGCACCGGCCCTGCGCTCATGGATGCCCCGCAATCGCATAAGGATAGGCCACCACCGGGGCCACCGCCGCCAGCCGCGCGCCCAGCGCCAGCAGCGCCCGGTCACACCCGACGCGGCCCGCAATCTGCACCCCCACCGGAATGCCATCCCCGGCATAGGGGATCACCAGCGCCGGAAAGCCCGCCGCATTCGCCATCGCCGCACCGGGGGCCACCGCACCCATCTGCGCGAAATGCGCCGCAACATCGCGCGCCTGCATGTCAAAGGCCCCCACCTCCGGTACGCCCCGCGCCAGCACGGGCGAAATCACCACATCCACCCCCGCCATCCAAGCCTCCCATTCCGCCGTCAGCACCGCCATCTCGCGGCTCGCAGCGAACAAATCCGCTGCCCCCATCCCGCGGCCTTCCGCCAGCACTGCCGCCGCGATGGGCGTCAATTCTTCGCCCGGAACCCCCAGAAAACCCATCCATTCCGCCAGCGATGCCGTCAGCACTGTCCGCGCCACCCTCTCCGCCCGCGCCGCCAGCGCCGCCGGAAAGGCCCGCTCTTCCACGCCCAGACCCAGACCTTCCGCCAACTGCGCCACCGCCCGCGCTGCCTCAGCCTGCCCCGGATCGCACCCCGCGGGGACCATCACCGCCACCCGCCCCGCCAAGAAGGCCCGATCCCCGGCCCAAGGCTCTGCCACCGCGTCAAAGGCCGCCGCCACGTCCCGAACCGACCGCGCCAGAACCAACTCGCTCGCCAATCCCATCAGCCAGTTGCCCTGATCCGGCCCCATCGGCACCGCGCCGCGCGATGGCTTCAACCCCACCAGCCCACAACAGGCCGCAGGCATCCGGATCGACCCTGCCGCATCGGTCGCATGGGCAATCGCGACGATCCCCCCCGCCACCGCCGCCGCCGCCCCGCCCGATGATCCGCCGGGGGAAAGCCGCGCATCCCAAGGGTTCACCGCAGGGTCCGACGTCAGCGCCAGCCCGAATTCCGGCACCGTGGTCAACCCGAACGGCACCAACCCCGCCGCCCGGAACCGCGCAAACAGATCGCTGTCTGTCGCCTGATCCACCCGCCGCCTTGCCAGCGCGCTTGACCCCGCCACAGGCGACAACCCCGCCGCGCCTGACCCCAGATCCTTGCCCAGAAACGGCACGCCGCCAAACGGCCCCGGCACGAAGCCGCGCACCGCGTCAGGCTCCAGCCTTACCACCGCTCCGAGCCGATCCGCCGCCCCCACCGCAGCCGCAAAAACCTCGGGCGCGGAAACCGCACCCGAGGCTATCGCCGCCGCAAGAGACGTGGCGTCTTGCAAGATCAGGCAGGTTCGTTTGCGTCGATCGGCACCTCGAAGGTTCCCGCCGCAATGGCGGCCTTCTTCTCTTCCATCGCCGGGATCGCATCCGCAGGCACTTCCTCGGCCACGAAGATCAACTCGTTGCCGCCGTATTTCATGAAGGAATACTCGGTGTAATCCCGGCCCACCGGCTTGCCCGCCACCACATCGGCCACGATGGCCTCAATCGTCGGGCGATAGTTCCAGATGGCATTGGCAAACACCGTCCCCGGATAGCGCGGCGTGTAGTCGATCAGCGACCCGATCGCCTTCACCCCGCGCTCCTGCGCGCCATCGGCCGTGCCGATCCGCTCGCCGAACAGGATATCCGCCCCGCCGTCGATCTGGGCCACCGCGGCCTCCTTGGCCTTGGCCGGATCGAACCACGCGCCGATGAACCCGTTCAGGAACTTCGCCTCCGGGTTCACTTCCTTCACCCCCATGCGGAAGGCGTTGATCAGCAGGTTCACTTCCGGGATCGGATAGCCGCCAACAGACCCGAAGGTCCCCGTCGTCGACATCTTCCCTGCCAGCATCCCCGCCAGATAGGCCGCCTCGTGGTTGCGCGTGCCGAACACGCCGAAATTGTCGCCCTCTGCCGCGCCCGACGATCCCATCAGGAAGGCCGTCTCGGGGTAATCCGCCGCCACGGCGCGGGCCTCCGCCTCCACGGCATAGCTTTCGCCCCAGATCAGCTTCGCACCACCTTCCGCATATTCCCGCATCGCGCGGGGATAGTCGGTCGCGGCCACGCCTTCGGAAAACTCATACTCGATCAACCCATCCGCCGCCGCCGCCTGCATCGCGGCATGGATGCGCGAATTCCAGGCATTCTCCACGGGCGAGGCATGAACCCCCGCCACCTTGATCACGGTCTGGGCATTCACCCGGCGAATGTAAGCGGGCAGCGCCAGTGTGGCGGCAGCCCCCATCAGCAGCGTCCGGCGTGTGGTCGAAAAGGTCATGGCGTAACTCCCCGTTGATGTTGTTGTTGGTTTCAGTCTTCCGCAATCGGCGCGTAATCGGCGGGATCAATCCCCACCGGGCGCCCCGGCAAATCCAGCCGCGCCAGCCGTGGCGCGGTTTCCGCAATCACCCTGCCCGCCCGGATCACCGCGATCCGCGTGGCCTTCATCCGCACTGCCTCGATCGGGTCGCGCGCCTGCAACACCACCATCGTTGCAGGCCCGCCCACACGCAGCGTCGGGTCCGGCAGTCCCATCGCCAAATGACCGTTCACGGTCACGGATGTGAAACTCCACCCCATCGCCTCGCGCGATGTCATGGGGATGGCATGCACCCCCATATGCGCCACTTCCAGCATGTCGGCCGATCCCAGCGGATACCACGGGTCCATCGTGCAATCCTGCCCGAAGGCCACATTGACCCCCGCCGCCCGCAACTCCGGCACCCGCGTCATCCCGCGCCGCCGGGGATAAGTGTCCGACCGCCCCTGCAAGGTGATGTTGATCAGCGGATTGGGCACGATATGCAGCCCCGCCTCCGCAATCAGCGGGATCAGTTTCGACGCATAGTAATTGTCCATCGAATGCATCGACGTGCAGTGTGACCCCACCACCCGCCCCTGCAATCCCAACCGCACGGTTTCCGCCGCCAGCGTCTCGATATGCCGGCTCATCGGATCGTCGCTTTCGTCGCAATGCAGATCGACGGGCAACCCGCGCTCTGCTGCAATCTCGCACAGCCGCCGCACCGACTCTGCCCCCGCCTGCATCGTGCGCTCGAAATGCGGGATGCCGCCCACCACATCCACGCCCATACCCAGCGCGCGGATCAGGTTCGCCTCTGCCGTCGGGTCGCGAAACAGCCCGTCCTGCGGGAAAGCCACCAGTTGCAGGTCAATATAGCCCGCAACCTCGCGCTTCACCTCCAGCAAAGCCTCCACAGCCGTCAGCCGGTCATCGCACACATCCACATGCGTCCGGATCGACAACAACCCCTGCGACACCGCCAGATCGCAGTATCGCAGCGCCCGTTCCTTCACCGCCTCGACCGTCAACAAGGGCTTTAACTCGCCCCACAGCGCGATCCCCTCCAGCAGCGTGCCGGATCGGTTCAGCCGGGGCAGGCCAAGGCTCAGCGTCGCATCCATGTGAAAATGCGGGTCGGCAAAAGGCGGCGCCACCAGCCGCCCGCCCGCCTCGATCACCCGGCCCGCCTCGGCCGCAATGTGCGGAGCGATCTCGACGATCCGCCCATCCTTTACCGCGATGTCGACAGCTGTTTTCCCATCGGCAAGACGCCCCGCCCTGACCAGCAGATCCAGCATGTCACCCCCGTTGGCTTGCCCTCCGGACCATAGGGCCCCCAAGGCATTTGTCGCTTGCCTCAGGGTTAACAGGATTTACCCTTCGGTCAAAAAATTTCTTCTGCCGGAATAATGGGCGCTTCCCGGCCTGCGCTGCCCTCGCGAAAGGCAGGCACGAATGGCCCCCCGGCGAATCCCCGCCCTATCGCGCCAGCGCCAGAATGCCCGCCACATCCAGATGCGCCTCCAGATGATCGGCCAATGCGTCCAGCGTCGCCTCTACCCCGGCCTCATAGCCCGTATCCGCCCCGATCACCCCCAGCCCCGCCAGCCAATCCCGCCGGAACCCATCCGCCGCGAACAGACCGTGCAGATAGCTGCCCGCCACCCGCCCGTCGGCAGACACTGCCCCCTCATCCCGCCCACCGATCCGCGCGAAGGGCCGCGCGCAATCCGGCCCAGTTGTCACGCCCAGATGAATCTCATACCCCGCTACCGCCGCGCCGCTGCCCACATGCACACCGTCCACGAGCGCCAGCCGCTTTTCGCGCCCCAGCACCGTCTCCACATCCAGCAGGCCCAACCCCGGCACCGCGCCCGCCGCCCCTTCGATCCCATCCGGATCGGCCAACACCTGCCCGAGCATCTGATACCCCCCGCACAGGCCCAGCACCCGCCCACCCCGCCGCCGATGCGCAAACAGGTCAACGTCCCAACCCTGCCCCCGCAGAAAGGCCAGATCGGATGCCGTCGCCTTCGATCCGGGCAGGATCACCGCCGCCGCATCGCCGGGGATCACCTGCCCCGCGCGCAACATCACCAGATCCACCCCCGGCTCCACCTTCAGCGGATCAAGGTCGTCGAAATTGGCAATCCCCGGCAGGCACAGCACCACCACCTTCGCCCCCCCGCGATGCGGCCCGCCCACCAGACCCACCGCATCCTCGGCCGGCAACCGCCAGGCCTCGGGGAACCACGGCACCACCCCAAAGCCCTGCCACCCCGTCCGCGCCTCCAGCCAGCGATAGCCGTCATCAAACAGCGTCACGTCCCCGCGAAAGCGGTTGATGATGAACCCCGCCACCATGGCCGCATCCCCCGCCTCCAGCACCGCCTGCGTCCCCACGATCTGCGCAATCACACCGCCCCGGTCGATATCCCCCACCAACAGCACCGGCACATCCGCCGCCACGGCAAAGCCCATATTGGCAATGTCGCCCGCCCGCAGGTTCACCTCGGCCGGGCTGCCCGCCCCTTCCACGATCACCAGATCATGCCCCGCCTTCAGCCGGGCAAAGCTCTCCATCACCCCCGCCATCAGGCGCGGCTTCAGCCCCGCATAATCGCGCGCCTCTGCCCGTGTCAGCCGCTTGCCCTGTAAGATCACCTGCGCGCCCGTCTCGCTTTCGGGTTTCAGCAACACCGGGTTCATGTCGGTGACCGGATCAATCCCCGCCGCCCGCGCCTGCAGGGCCTGCGCCCGCCCGATCTCGCCCCCGTCCACCGTCACGGCGGCATTGTTTGACATGTTCTGCGGCTTGAACGGCGCGACGCTCAGCCCCCGCCGCCGCGCCGCCCGGCACAGCCCCGCCACGATCAGCGATTTGCCGACATCTGACCCCGTGCCCTGCACCATCACCGCCCGCATGTCCCGCTCCTCGCAAACAATGCCCCTTCATCGCAGGCCGGGGCGCAGGCCGAAAGCCCGGACGGGATCCTTGCCAAAAGGTGAACGGATTCTGCCGACGCCGTTCGCTGCGTGCATACGCCTGTCTGCACAGCCGTCTGCACCACGCGCTGCACAGGCTTTTCAGCCCCCCGCCAGCCGCCCCTCGGCCCCAAAATGGCGCGGAAAGAACGCCGCCGCACTTGCCCAGACCGTCGCCTGCGCCTCCTCACGGCTATAGGGATTCTGCATCGTCATCAGGTCCAGCCAGACCCCTTCTGTCGTCACTCGCAGCACCCGCGCAATCCGCACCGCATCACCCGAATAGCTGCCAAGCGCAACAAGGTCACTGCAAAGACCCTCCATAAGCCTTTGATATTCTTCATCGTTGGAGCCACAGCTTTCCTGATACATCGGGCGGCTCTGCGCCTCACCCCAGAACGCACACCACGCTGCCAGCCGATCCGCGGTGCAAATGGCCGGAGCAAAATCGGCGTCGATCAAGGCCGCGATCCGGTCCGCCGGATGCGGCCCCGCCACCGCCAACGCCGCCTGCCAATTGGCGCGATACTCCTCTGACAGGTGATCCAGCGTCGCAGCCAGAAGCTTGTCCTTTGATTCAAAATGGAAATTCGCCAACCCATGCGACAACCCCGCCCGCCTGGCCACCTCACCCAGCGTCGTCCGCGCGAAGCCGTTTTCCGCAATCACCGATATCGTCGCCTCGATCAACTGCAGCCGACGTTCCTCACGGCTCAACTTGCGGCGCGGCGCAGGAGTCGTCTCAGTTGCGGCCTCCATCGGCATTCCTTTCACACAAGAATCTCCTACAATATTGCCCGGAACGCCAACAAAACAAAGGCTTTTCACCCTCATCAATCATTTTGATTGACAGTTCAATCAGAATCTTGCGACCATTCCCGAACGCCTGCCCCTCCGACCCGGAGCCTTCCGCATGACGACCCACCCGCTCCATTCGCTTCCCATCCCGAACACCTGGGATCGGCGCGGCCTGCCCGGCTGGACCTATCACTCCCCCGCCCTGTTTGACCTTGAAAAGTCACATGTTTTCCTGACGCACTGGCAGGTGGCCGGGCATGAATGCGACCTGCCCGCCGCCGGCGATTGGCTCACTTTCGACATGCTCGGTGAACGCGCGGTGCTGATGCGGGGCGCCGATGGCGTGGTCCGCGCCTTCCACAACCTGTGCCGCCACCGTGGGGCGCGTGTCGTGGACGGCGACCGCGGCCAATGCCGTGGCGCCATAGTTTGCCCCTTCCATGGCTGGGTCTACAACCTTGACGGCACCCTGCGCGGCGCTGCCCAACCCACCAGCTTTGGCGACATGGATCGCACGAAGTTCGGCCTGAAACCCATTGAACTGCAATCTTTTCACGGCTTTCTGTTCATCCGCTTCAATCCCGGCCCACAGCCCGATATCGCCGATTACCTCGCCCCCTATGAGGCCGATTTCGCCGCCTATCGCACCGCCGACATGCTGCCCGTCGCCACCCCCTATTGGTCAACCGAACTGCCGGTGAACTGGAAATCCGTTCGGGATGTCGACAATGAAGGCTACCACGTCCCGCTCGCCCATCCCGGATTGCAGGATCTCTATGGCCGCGACTATCGCGATGTCTTTCTTCCGCACGGGCTGAACATTTCCATCGGCCGCTATGGCGATACCCCCGGCAGGCTCTGGTCGGTGCGCCATTACAACCGCCTGTCCCGGTCACGCGATCACCTGCCCCCGCATCTGGCTGGCGCCTGGACATATTACGGCCTGTTCCCGCAGATCGTCTTTGCCTTCACCCCAGAAGGTGTTCAATACTATCACGAAATCCCGATTGGCCCCGGCCGTACCCGGCTCACCGGCAGGCTCTACCGCAACCCCGATGAAACCCGGCAAGAGCGTCTCGCCCGCTACCTCGCCATGCGCATCGACCGCGACACCTCGGCCGAGGATCAGCAGCTTTCCATCTGGTCGAACGAATCCATGCGCTCGTCGGCTTTCGAAAACTTTCATCTTTCCGATCTCGAATGGGGCCTGCGCCGGCATCACGATGACCTGCGCGCCCTGATCCCCGTAATGACACTGGATCAGGCCCCGCCAGAAGACCGCATCGCCGCAATCAATCGGGAAATGCTTGGCGCATCAACCTGACCGCGCCTAGCCTGCCACCACCAGACCGGGCAAACCGGCACATGCCCACAGGGAGACTGCCATGAAATTGACCCGCAGAAATGCCCTTCTGACCCTCGGTAGCACTCTGGCGCTTCCCTATGTCCGCCCCTCTTGGGCGCAGGCCGGAACGGTGAACGTCTACAACTGGTCTGACTATATCGGTGAAACCACCATCGCGGATTTCGAGGCGGAAACCGGCATTGGCGTGGTCTATGACCTGTATTCCAGCGCCGAAGAGATGCAGGCAAAGATGCTGGCCGGATCGACGGGCTATGATGTCGTGGTGATGGCCGGTCTGAACCTGCCGAACTTCGTTCAGGCGGGCGTCTATCAGAAACTGGATCGCAGCCGCCTGACAAACCACGCAAACCTCGACCCACAAATCCTTAAGATCGTTGAAGGATTCGATCCGGGGAATGAACACGGTGTTCCTTACATGTGGGGCTCTGTGGGCGTCACCTATAACCTCGACATGATCCGCGAACGTCTGCCCGACGCCGACCTTGAATCCCTCGACACGCTGTTCAAACCCGAAAACGCCGCCAAGCTGGCGGATTGCGGCATCTCTCTGCTCGATAGCCCCACCGACATCGGCTTCATGGTGATGAAGTATATCGGGATTGATCCCAACACAGCAGGCCCCGCCGAATACCAGAAAATGGCCGAGGCATTTGCCCCCATCCGCGACTATGTCGCCACCTTCGACAATGCCAATTACCTGACTTCCATCCCGAATGGTGAACTTTGCGCCATCAACAGTTGGTCTGGCGATTACGGCGTGGCCAAGGCCCGCGCCGCCGAGGCGGGGATTGAGATGAACCTCGCCTACTACGTTCCAAAGACCGGCGCGCCAGCCTGGTTCGATCTTCTGTGCCTGCCCGCCGACGCGCCCAACACCGACAACGCCTATACCTTCGTTAACTACCTGCTGCGCCCCGAGGTGATTGCCGCCTGCACGAACTTCATCGGCTATGCCAATGCCAACAAGGCAGCAACGCCGCTAGTCGATCCCGCCATTGCATCCGATCCGGCCATCTATCCGGATGACGCGACGCTGGCCCGCATGTTCACCCCCACCCCGCAAACCGAAGAACAGGACCGCGAGATCACCCGCATCTGGACCACCATCAAGTCCGGCGGCTGACCATGACCGCTGCCGCCGCGCCGTTTCTAAGGATCGAGGGCGTCTCCAAGACATTCGGCACCTTTCAGGCCGTGCGCGACGTTTCTCTGACCATCACCAAGGGCGAAATCTTTGCCCTTCTTGGCGGTTCCGGCTGCGGCAAGACAACCCTTCTGCGGATGCTTGCAGGGTTCGAAGAACCCACCGCAGGCCGCATCTTTCTGGATGGGCAGGACATGACAAGGGTTCCGCCTTGGGAACGTCCCGTCCACATGATGTTTCAAAGCTATGCCCTCTTTCCCCACATGACCGTGGAAAAGAATGTGGGCTATGGGCTGAAGCACGAACCCATGACCGCCGCACAGCGCGCCGACCGTGTCCGTGCCATGCTGGATCTGGTGCAGCTCACCCCCTTTGCCCAGCGCAAACCCCATCAGATTTCGGGCGGCCAGCGTCAGCGCGTGGCGCTTGCCCGCGCCTTGGCCCGGCAACCAAAGCTCCTGCTGCTCGATGAACCCCTTGCCGCGCTCGATAAGAAGCTGCGTGAACACACGCAGTTCGAACTGATGTCCATTCAGGAACGCACGGGCGTAACCTTCATCGTCGTCACCCATGATCAGGAAGAGGCGATGACCCTGGCCGACCGCATCGCCGTCATGGATCGCGGGCAGGTGCAGCAAATCGGTCCCCCGGCCGAGGTGTACGAACAACCCGCCTCGCGGTTTGTCGCCAATTTCCTTGGCTCAATCACCCAGTTCGATGCCACCGTCACCGCCGTTGACGGCTCCCGCACCCGCCTGTCCGTTCCCACCTTCGGGGCCGAGGTCGAGGCTGGAACCCTGCCCGGCCTCGTACAAGGCGAAACCCTTACCCTTGGCCTGCGCCCAGAAAAGGTGATGCTGCACCGCGACCGGCCAGAAGGTCCCAACGTGATCGCGGGCGAGGTGAAGGATCTTGCCTATTTCGGCAAGGACAGCCTGTATCGTGTCACCCTTCCCGGCGGCGGGTTGATGTCGGTTCATGCGGTGAATGCCCGCCGCACGGGCGATGCCCGCCCGGATTGGAATGATCGCGTCTGGCTCAGCTTTGATCCATCCGCAGCCATTCTGCTGCGGGATTGATCCGATGCGCGCCCGCCTGTCCAACTGGTTCAACCGCAGGGGCTGGTCAGACCTGATCATCGGGCTGCCCTATCTCTGGCTGCTGCTTTTGTTCCTGCTGCCCTTCCTGATCGTGCTGGCCATGAGCGTGGCCACCCGCACGCCCACCGCGCCGCCCTTTGGCTATGGCGGGGAAAATCTCGTCGTGAATCTGAACGGTTACGCGCGGCTCTTCACAGATGAGCTTTACATCCGGGCCTTCCTTACCTCGCTGACAAATGCCGCCATCGCCACCCTTCTGTGCCTGCTGATCGGCTATCCCATGGCACTGGGCTTGACCCGCGTCTCAAAAGGTTGGCGCAACATATTGCTGATGCTGGTTATTCTGCCCTTCTGGACGTCCTTTTTGCTGCGCGTCTATGCCTGGATGGGGATGATGGGCAAGAACAGCTGGTTCAACCAGATGCTGACGCAGGGTTGGAACTGGCTTACCCCCGAAGGCTGGGCCGTCACGTCCCTGCCTCTGATGCATTCCAATTTCGCCGTCGTGCTGGTGATGGTCTATACCTATCTGCCGTTCATGATCCTGCCGTTATATGCCAGCCTCGAACGGCTGGACCCGGCGCTGGATGAGGCGGCGATGGACCTTGGCACCCGGCCCTTCGGCGTTTTCCGCGATGTCACTCTGCCGCAATCCATCCCAGGCATCGTGGCGGGCGGGCTGTTGGTCTTTATCCCCGCTGCGGGGGAATTGGTGATCCCCACGCTGGTCGGAGATGCCGCCAGCCCGATGATCGGGCGCGTGATTTCGGATGAGTTCACATCGGCCCGCGATTGGCCCATGGCCTCATCCGTGGCGGTGGCCCTGCTGCTGATCATGGTCATCCCGACCATGCTCTACAGCCACTATCAGGCCAAGGCAGATGGCGAGGGCAAGCGATGAAGCGCCGCCCCTGGTTCCTGTTCACCATGCTCTGCTTCGGCTTTGCCTTCTTCTATGTGCCTATCCTGTCGATGATCGTCTACTCCTTCAACGAAAGCCGCCTTGCCACGGTATGGGGCGGGTTTTCGACGAAATGGTATGTCTCGCTCATGTCCAACCGTCAGGTCGGCGCGGCGCTGCTGCTGTCGCTTCAGATCGCGGTCATCTCGGCCACGATCGCCACCATCCTTGGCACCATGGCGGGCATCGCTTTGGCGCGCTTCACTCGCTTTCGCGGCCGCCTGCTGTTTTCCGGCCTTGTCACTGCCCCCCTTGTGATGCCCGAGGTGATCACCGGCATCTCCTCGCTGATGCTGTTCCTGCTGATGGCCGATTGGATCGGCTGGCCGGGGCAACGCGGCTTTACCACCATCACGCTGGCCCATATCACCTTTTCCATGGTCTTCGTCACCACCGTGGTGCAGGCCCGGATGATCCAGTCAGACCGCGCCATCGAAGAGGCCGCGATGGACCTTGGCTCACGCCCCTGGCAGGTGATGTGGGACATCACGCTTCCCACCATTTTTCCGGCCATCCTGTCGGGCTGGCTGCTGGCCTTCACCATTTCGCTCGACGATGTGGTCATCACCTCCTTCACCACTGGGCCGGGCAACACCACCCTGCCCCTGCTGATCTGGTCCAAGGTCAAGCTGGGCGTCACACCCGATATCAACGCGCTGGCAACGCTGACCGTGCTGGTGGTGGGCGCCGGCGTCGTGATCGCGGGCGTGATCCTGAACCGGGCCGAGAGGCGGCGCATCCGCGATGAACGCATGGCCTATCGCACCAATGACTGAAACACCCGAAACCCTGCTGTCCCTACCCCTTGGCACCCCCGGCGCGGGGCGCATCCGCTATGGCGCGGCGATGGCGCTTTATCAGCAAGGGCAGATCTCACCCGCCGAGTTGGAAGCATGGCGCATCGCCTCAGCCTCCGACACCAAGCCCGTCGATCAGGTTCTCGCCGCCCATGGCCTGCCTGCCCCCCGTCGGGCAGACCCCACGAACACCCTGACCCGCCTGATGCAAGAAGCCGCCGCCGCCCTTACCTCCTTGCGCTGCCCCGGCGCGGCGGAACTGCGCCGCCTGCTTGCACAGCGCAGCGAAACGCCACGGCCGCGCCCCGCGCAGTCGCTCCCCGTCGTTACCCGGCATCTGGAGAAGGCTCTTTTCGCCCTACGGGCCACCCACCCCGCCCTTGCCACGGCCATCACTGCCGCCAGCCCGCAACTGCATTGGCAGATGCCAGACAGCGACAGTCCCGATCCCGACAGCCCCGCTATCTGCACGCTTCTGGGCGAAAACGCCCCCTTCCCGGCGCGGGATGCCGAGTTTGGCCTCTGCCTTATCGCACCCCACGGCCTGCACCGCGATCACAGCCATCCCGCGCCCGAGCTTTACTTGCCCCTCACTGGCCCGCATGGCTGGCGCTTTGGCCCCGACCGCCCCCTGATCCTCAAACCCGCACTGGTCCCGATCTGGATTGATGCCCACCGCCCGCACCTCATCAAGGCAGGCGCTACCCCCTTCCTCGCCCTTTACGGACGGACACGCGACGCGCAGGCCCCCGCCCGCACCCTGCCGGCCTCCGACTGGCCCGCGCTGCGCGCCTTGCGGCTGGAGGCACACTGATGGCCCGCACTCTGCTTACCAACGCCCATATCCGCACCATGAACCCCGCCCAGCCGGCAGCCGAAGCGTTGGTGATCGAGAATGACCGCATCCTCGCCATCGGCGAAGCCGCCCATATGGCCGCAAAGGCTGGGACGGGGGCAGAGGTGATTGATGCGCAAGGCCGCCTCGTCCTGCCCGGCCTTCAGGATGCCCATATCCACCTGCTGAACGGCGGCACCGATATGGTGCAAACCGCACAGCTTTACGATTGCACCACCACCGACCAGATCGCCGCCACCCTTCAGGCCCATGCGGCAACGCAAAGTGGCCCCATGCTTTGGGGTGCAGGTTGGCAATGCGGGTTCTTTGGCGATGCCACCCTGACCCGCGCCGTGCTCGACCCTGTCACGCCAGATCGTCCCTGCCTGATCTATGACGGAAATTTCCACAACGCCTGCCTGAACACGTGTGCCATCGAAATGATTGGCCTGACCGACGACACCCCCGATCCGCAGGGCGGCCACTTCGTCCGCGATGCCCAGGGACGCGCCACCGGCATGCTGCATGAGGATGCGATCTACTGGGCGCTCGACCGCCTGCCCAAAACGACCGAAGCGACGCATCGCGCCGGTCTCCACGCCGGGCAGGCCCTTGCCAACCGGCATGGCATAACGGGCATTCTGGACCCTTTCATCCAATCCCATCACATCGGCATCTACGCTCAGGCCGCAGCACGGAACGCCCTGACACTGCGCGTGGCAGGCGCCATGTCTGTCACCGCTGCCGATACGGTGGACTCGGCCCTCGCCCGCCTCACCGCACGCCGCGCGGCGCACCGGACCGAGGACTTTCACCTCCACTCCGCCAAATTCTTCCTCGATGGCGGGTTGGAAAACCGCACCGCCGCGCTGATCGACGATTATGCCGATGCCCGTGGCGGCAACTCCCCCCTGATGTTCCCGCCCGACCACATCCGCGCCCTGTTCATCGCGCTTGATGCCGCGCGGTTTCAGATCCACGTCCATTGCATCGGCGACCTCGCCACCCGCGCTGCGCTCGACGGGTTTCAGGCCGCCCGTGAAGCGAACGGCGCGTGGCCCGGCCTGCACCAGATCGCGCATTGCCAACTGGTCCACCCCGATGACCGCCCGCGCTTTGCTGCGCTTGGGGTAATGGCGAACCTGCAACCGCTCTGGGCCTGCAACGATCCGATCATCCCCGATGACACCATGGCAATGATCGGCCCTGCCCGCGCAGCATGGACCTATGCCAACCGCAGCCTCATCGATGCAGGCGCGCCGTGGTGCATCAACTCTGACTGGGCAGTCACCACGCTCAACCCGTTTGAAATCATCGGCACCGCGATCACCCGCGAACCGCCGCGCCACCGGGGTCGCACAGCGCCGTTCTTTCCCTCTGAACGGATGACGATCCATGAGGCCGTCCTTGGCTACACCACACATGCCGCCGCCGCCTGCTGGCGCGGGCATTATACCGGCGCTTTGCGCCCCGGCTTTTCGGCGGATCTGATCATCCTCGACCGCGATATCTTCACCTGCGATCCCTATGAAGTGGCGGATACTCAGGTGCTTCTCACCCTGTTCAAGGGCCGCGCCGTCCATCGCGCCGCCTGCTACACCTGACGGAAAGGCTATCTTCCATGACCAACACATCCCAAACCCGCCGCGTCGCCAATATCCACAACGCGCCCTTCACGCCCTTTGTCTATCCCGATGGCGTCGCCTTGGGCGATGAGATCCTGCAACTGGACAGCGATAAGCCGCTGGGCGAAGGTTTTCACGTCTATCGCATGCCCGCCGGGATGCGGACGCGGTCGCATATCCACAACGGCCATGAACAGTTCCTGATCCTCGAAGGCGAGTTGATCGAAGACGATGGCACCGTCTTCAAGCCGGGCGATCTGGTCTTCTATGCCGATGGCACAGAGCACAATTCCTATACCCCGCACGGCTGCCTGCTGGCTGTCCACATCGTCAGCGCGGAAACGCCGACCGAATGATCCCCGGCCTGTCATGGGCCGAATCACCCTGCGCTGGCCCAGCCGGAACCGAGTTCCGCTGGCTTGGTTTCGCCACAGTTCAGGGCGGAAATCGTTAACGAAAATTAACCACTCAGCCACTTTTCTGCTGATCGTTTCCAAAGCGGAAAAAACGCCCTCCAGTGCCTTGAATTGGCACCGGAAAGGGCAACCGCCGTGTACCGAATTCCTTGCGGGAAGGCAGAAGTATGGTAACAATTTGTCTAAAGGTGCGCCCTGCACCTATTGCGCTGCCACGGTCGAATGGCCCGATCAGAGCAAGCAGATGATCTGCCAAGCGGTGGGGGCCGCCTGATCAGACTTCCGGGGCAAGTCAGAGTAACCCAAGCTGCCGGGGTGTGTAATGAGTGTCTGTGTTATCCTTGCCGCGTCCTGCGGCACTTTGCCCGCGCGTCCGCGCGCCCGGACAAGCCCCCGCTCGGCCAATCGTGGCAAGGGGTGCATGTGATGGGCATCCTCTATTCCTCCTCCGGCATCACCGCGACTTCCAGCCTTGCCATGCCGTCCCCCGCCGCACAGGCGGTTGAGGCGACGATGCTGTCGCAGGGCCTGCGCCTGCGGGTCGGTTCGCATCCCTCGGATCTCTGCGTAATCGAAGACCTGTCCATTGGCGATCCGATCTGGGACATGGCAACCGAACGTCTGATCGACATTGATGCCATGGCCTGCGCCACGCTGGACATTCAGCAACTCGATGACATGGGCCTGCGCGCCATGGCCATCGCCACGCCATCGGGACAAGGCTATCTCGCCCTTGCCTCGGCCCGGATCATGGCACCCGCACCGCGCGCAATGCCCAGCTTTGCAGCTACGAACTTCTTCCGCTTCTGGCCCGAAGCCCGCCTTGTGGCCGAGGTTGAAGGTCGGCCCGTCCTGATCCGGACCGGCGTGATCTGAGGCAGCGCTATCTGAGGGCGGCACCCCTCAATCCGGCACGATAAACCCCTGCGCCGCAAAGGCCGCATCGGCGGCCTCATCTGTCAGCGCCTCAAGAAAGGCCCTATCCCCGGTATCCGCCGCCCCTGTCAGCAATGCCGCAGGATAGACAATCGGCGGATGGCTGTTTTCGGGAAAGGTGGCAACAACCGTGACATTGTCATCGGCCACAGCATCGCTGGCATAGACGATCCCGTAAGGCGCCTCTCCTGACGCCACCAGCGCCAGCGCGGCTCGCACATTTTCGGATTGCGCAACCGCCCCGGACACCGATGGCCAAAGCCCAAGATGCTCCAGCGCCGCCTTGCCATATTGCCCTGCAGGCACCGCATCGACCATCGCCATGGACAGCCGCCCCCCGGCCAGCAATCCAGCAAGGTCCGTTTCTGGCCCGATCTCGACCGGGGCCGCGTCCTTTCCATGCGCAATCAGCACCAGCCGGTTGCCCAGGATATCGGCACGCGTCCCGGACGCCACCAGACCGGCCTTCTCAACCTCGTCCATCCAGTTCACGGCTGCCGAGATGAAGATATCCGCCGGTGCGCCTTCGATGATCTGCTTGGCCAGTGCATTCGATCCGGCATAGCTGATCACCACCTCATGCCCAGTGTTGGCCTGAAAGTCGGCCGCCACCTGATCCAACCCTGTCTTGAGCGAGGCAGCCGCAAACACCACCACCCGGTCCGCCCAGGCGGGCATGGGCAGGCACAGCAAGGCACAAAGAACAAGTCCCCGGCTCAGATGTGCAGCGTGCATTTTTCCCCCGAAATCAATGGCTTTCGCAGCAAACTCACCATGCGACCCCCCCATGATCAAGCCCTGCCCCGCAGACCGGGCGGATCTCAGCCTTAGGCTTGCGAAACGGGCGCTGATCCGGATCTTGGGCGCGGCTAGGTACCCTTCGCCACGCCGCGCCCCGCCAAAAGCGCACGGATATTCACGTCGAACGGCGGACGCACGATCCCGAACTCGGTAATCAACCCCGCGATCAGCCGGTTGGGCGTCACGTCAAAGGCCGGGTTGAAGGCGGGCGCGCCCGCTGGTGCGATCAGGCTGTCGCCGACGCGCAGCACTTCATCCCCCTCCCGTTCCTCGATCTCGATCCCGTCGCCGCTGGCGGTGGACAGATCAATCGTCGATGTCGGGCAAGCCACATAGAACGGCACCCCATTGTCCTGCGCCGCCAGCGCAAGGTTATAGGTGCCGATCTTGTTGGCGGTGTCGCCATTCGCAGCAACCCTGTCACAGCCCACCACGGCCATGTCCACCTTGTGCCGTCGCATGATATGCGCCGATGCCCCATCCACCACGATGGCATGGGGAACGCCGTATTCCATCAATTCGAACGATGACAGCTTCGCCCCCTGCAACCTCGGCCGCGTCTCATCGAGATAGGCGAACACCTTACGCCCCGATTCATGCGCCCGCCGGATGATCCCCAGCGCGGTGCCAACACCGACCGTGGCCAACGCGCCGGTATTGCAATGGTGGAAAAAGGTCACCTCCTGCGGCAGGATGGCCAGCGCATGTGCCGCAATCGCCTCATTCACCGCGATATCCTCGCGCTCCATCACCCGCGCCTCATTCAGCAGGTGCGCGGCATCCGCCCCGGCCCGCCACAGCAGCGCCATCCGATCCAGCGCCCAGAACAGGTTCACCGCCGTAGGCCGCGATGCGCGCAGAACCCGATCCGCCGCCTCCAACGCCGGGATCAGCGGCATATCCGCCGCCTCGGCCAGCAAGGCCGCTTGCGCCATGCCGAACCCCGCCGCCACACCGATGGCCGGGGCACCCCGCACCGTCATGTCGCGGATGGCGCCCGCCACCGCCTCGGGCGTGGTCAGGTCACGGTACTGCACCGTTCCCGGCAGGAACCGCTGATCCAAAAGCCGCAGGCAATGGCCTGCCGCGATCCATTCCATGGTTCGAAACGCCATGGCATCCCCCTGCGCAGGAAAGCCGGGGCCCTGCATCGCAAGGCCCCGTGCCGACAATCAGCCGATGATTGACGTGAAGGTAGCCGAAGGCCGCATCACCGCCGCCGTCTTGACCGGGTCGGTATGGTAGTACCCGCCCAGATCGGCCGGCTTGCCCTGATCACGGGCCAGTTCGGCAACGATCTTGGCCTCATTCTCGGCAAGCGCCTTGGCGATGGGTGCGAAATGGGCGGCCAGTTCCGCGTTTTCAGACTGCGCCGCAAGGGCCTGCGCCCAATACAGCGCAAAGTAGAAATGGCTGTCACGGTTGTCGGTCTGGCCGACCCGCCCTTTGGGCGATTTGTCATGGTCCAGCACGCCCTGCGTCGCCACATCCACGGCCCGGCCCAGCACCCGCGCCTTTTCGTTTCCGGTCACATCGGCCAGAAACTTCAGGCTTTCCCCCAGCGCGCAGAACTCGCCCAGCGAATCCCAGCGCAGGTGGTTTTCCTCGACCAGTTGCTGCACATGCTTGGGCGCCGACCCACCGGCCCCGGTTTCAAACATGCCCCCGCCCTGCATCAGCTTGACGATCGAAAGCATCTTGGCCGAGGTCCCAAGTTCAAGGATCGGGAACAAGTCGGTCAGATAATCCCGCAACACGTTGCCGGTGATCGCGATAGAGTTTTCGCCCTTGCGGATCGTCTCCAGCGACAGGCGCGTCGCCTCGCGTGGGGCCATGATCTGGAACTTGTCGGCCACGCCCGCCGCCGCAAGGATCGGGCGGACATAGTTGATCAGCTCGGCATCATGCGGCCGCGTTGCATCCAGCCAAAAGATCGCCTGGCAACCCTCGGCGCGCTGCCGGTCAATCGCCAGCTTGACCCAATCCTCGATCGGGGCCTTGCGGGTGGCCGCTGCGCGCCAGATGTCGCCCGCCTGCACCTTGTGCTGGTGCAGCACATCGCCATTCGCCGCGATCAGGCGCACCGTGCCATCAGCCGGGATTTCAAAGGTCGTCGGGTGTGAGCCGTATTCCTCGGCCTTCTGCGCCATCAGGCCGATGTTCTGCACCGTCCCTGCCGTGGCCGGGTCCAGCGCCCCCGTTGCCTTGAAATAAGCGACCGACTCGTCATAGACGGCGGCGTAAGAACTGTCCGGGATCACGCAGTTTGTATCTGCCGCCTTGCCATCCGGACCCCAGCCCTTGCCACCCGCCCGGATCAGCGCAGGCATCGACGCATCCACGATCACGTCAGACGGGACATGCAGATTGGTGATCCCCTTGTCGGAATTCACCATGTAAAGCGGCGGGCGATCGGCCATCACCGCCTCGATCTCGGCAAGAATGGCCTTGCCATCCGGCATGTCTGCAATCCGGTCCAGCATCACGCCAAGCCCGGAATTCGCATCCACACCGGCCGCCTGAAAAGCAGCGCCATGACGATCAAAGACCGGCGCAAGGAAGGCCTTGACCGCATGACCAAAGATAATCGGGTCCGACACCTTCATCATCGTGGCCTTCAGGTGGATGGAGAACAGCACCCCCTCGCGCTTTGACACCGCGATCTGTTCGGTCAGAAAAGCGCGCAGCGCAGCGACCGACATGAAGGTCGCATCCACCACCGTGCCAGGGTGATAGTTCACCCCTTCCTTCAGCACCTTCACTGCGCCATCCGCCGTGACCAGTTCGATCCGCGCCGCGCCGGCCTGTGCCGCGCTCAGCGTGACCGATGTCTCATTCGACCGGAAATCCCCGCCTGACATCGTCGACACGCGGGTCTTGCTGTCCGCACTCCATGCGCCCATCGAATGCGGATTGGCCTTGGCGTAATTCTTCACCGCCACCGCCGCGCGCCGGTCGGAATTGCCCTCGCGCAGGACCGGGTTCACCGCCGACCCTTTGATCGCATCATAGCGGCGGCGGGCTTCCTTTTCCGCATCGTTTTGCGGGTCTTCGGGGTAGTCGGGCAGATCATAGCCCTGCCCCTGCAATTCCTTTACCGCCGCCACCAGCTGCGGGGCAGAGGCAGAGATGTTCGGCAGCTTGATCACATTCGCCGATGGCGTGGTCACCAGCGCGCCGAGTTCCGCCAGATCGTCTGGCTGTCGCTGCGCATCAGTCAACCGTTCGGGGAAAGCCGCGATGATCCGCCCGGCCAGCGATATGTCACGCGTGCCAACCGTCACCCCCGCGGCAGCCGCATAGGACCGGATGATCGGCAAGAGCGACGCCGAGGCAAGCTGCGGCGCTTCGTCCACCGTGGTGTAGATGATGTCGGGAATGGGTCGATCGGTCATGTGAAAGCCTGTTGTCTTGCAGTTACGGCCAGCGGCCAGACGCAAAGGCGGCGCGCGGCCCAGCCACGCCCCGCCTCTTGATTTCCAACCTAGTCATGCTGCGTGCGAAACAAAAGCCGCTCCATGCAGCGCTGTGCGCTTTCCTGCATCCGGGGGAACGCAATCCCCCACAGCCCCACCCGGATGCGGAATGCTGGATGGTCAGACCACCTTGACCGTAAGCGTCCCCACGCCCTCGATCACGGCCTCCATCACATCGCCGCGCACCACGGCACCAACACCCGAAGGCGTCCCCGCCATGATCACATCACCTGCCTGAAGCTCGAAATACTCCGACAGGTAGGAAATCATCTCCGGCACCTTCCAGATCATCTGGTTCAGGTCGCCCTCCTGCCGCAGTGCGCCATTGACCGTCAGCGCAACCCGCCCCTGATCAGGATGGCCGACCTGCGCCACCGGCAGGACCGGGCCGACCGGACCCGACAATTCAAAGGCTTTGCCGATTTCCCACGGGCGGCCCATCTTCTTGGCCTCGCCCTGCAAATCGCGCCGCGTCATGTCGAGGCAGACACCATAGCCAAACACATGCGACAGGGCCTGATCCAGCGGGATGTTGGTTCCCCCCGATTTCAGCGCCACCAGCAGTTCCACCTCGTGATGCACATCGCTGCTGTGCGGGGGATAGGGGAACGCACCCGACGAATCGAGGTTGTTGGGGTTCTTCTGGAAAAAGAACGGCGGCTCACGGTCGGGATCATGGCCCATCTCAACCGCATGGGCGGCGTAATTGCGCCCAATGCAATACACCCGGCGCACCGGGAAGGCCCCGCCACCTGACACGGGAATCGCCGGAACCGGCGGTGCGGGGATCACGAAATCAGCCATAAGTCACCTCTTCTAAGCAGCGATATGCCGTTGCATACCGTATCAAATGGTTCAAATCAATCCCGCAGAACCTGCACAACTGATAGCGCAAACAAACCAATTGATGATTGATGAGACCAATTTTTGATGTATAACCCTGTTTAGCACGCAATTGGTCAACCAATTTTGGGGAGTAGTTCATGGATGCCTCGACATCAGACCCGGTAACGCTTCTGCGCAGCTACATCCTTGAGGGTGGCTTCGGCAGCGGCGGCAAACTGCCGCCCGAACGGCAGTTGACCGATGAACTGGGCCTGTCCCGCGCCACCATCCGCAAGGCGCTTGATGTGCTGGAACGCGATGGCCTGATCTGGCGCCATGTTGGCAAAGGCACCTTCATTTCCGAAGACACCAGCCGCAAGCCCAGCAGCGCCACAGTCGAACTTGGCCGCCAGCTGACACCCTTTCGGATGATCCGCGCGCGTCTTGCCATCGAACCCGCCATCGCCCGCGAAGCCGCGGTCAACGCCTCGGGCGAAACCCTGACGCGGATGCAGCGCGCCATCGACCGGGCCAAATCGGCCACCACCTGGAACGAATATGAAATCCAGGACGATCTGTTTCACCGCGCCGTGGCCGAAGCCAGCGACAACCTTCTGCTGCTGTCGCTGTTCGATCAGCTGAACGAGGTGCGCCGCGCCGTGGCCTGGGGTGCCGTGTCGCGCGAAAGCGCCCACCCCTCGCCCGATCATTCAAGCTTTGCCGAACACGATGCCATCGCAGCCGCCATCGCCAGCCGCGACCCGCATGCCGCCTATGAGGCGATGCGCAGACATATCGGCTCCGTCGCCCGCCGCCTGTTCGGCGAGGTGTAGGGCCAATTCAATCCCCGGACACAAGGCGGCGCCAAGCCCGCACAGCCGGATCACACGACGAAGCGAACAGAGTTCTCAGGGAGGAGAAATCATGAAGACCTTCTTTGCCAACCTTGCAGGGATCGCCCTTGCCACAGGCCTTGCAGCGACCGCGGCACAGGCGGAAACCATCCGCATCGCGCTGGCGGAGCAACCATCCGACGAGATGGCCGCTTTTTTCGTGGCCCTCGACCGCGCCAAGGCCAATGGCCTGGATTACGAATGGACCGCCTTCGCCGAAGAAGAGCTTGCCATTCAGGCCGTCCTCAGCGGCGACATGGACATCGCCTTTGGCACCCCCTACGCCGTGATGCAGCGGTCCAAGGCCCCGGTCCGGATCATCTTCCAACTGTCGCGGCTGGTGTTCTTCCCGGTTACGACCAAGGATTATGCCACACTCAAGGATCTGGATGGCGTGCCGATCATGCTGCATTCTCGCGCAGGCGGCACGGATTCCATTGCCAACGTGATCGAAGACCGCGAAGGCATCACATTCGGCGAACGCTCCTATGTTCCGGGATCGGACAACCGCGTTGTCGCCATGCTTGCCGGTCAGGCCGAAGCAACGATCCTTGACCTGTCCAACAAGAACAAGATCATCGCCGAGGCGGGTGACAAGTTCAACGCGCTCCCGATGTTCGAGGTCAAGGCCAGCGACGAGGCGCTTTTCGCCAATCTCGACTGGATGCAGGAAAACGAAGAAGCCGTGAACATCTTCGTCGATGCGCTGCACAGCGTCTGGACGGACATGGCCAAGGATCCGACCATCATCAGCAAGGAAACCGATCCGAACGGCCCCATCGGCCAGCTTCCGGCCGAAGTTCTGGCAGAACTGGACGGGTTCTACACCGACGCAGTGGCGGGTGGTCTTTATGACCCCAATGGCGGCGGGCGCGAAGCAGCGCAGGCTGATCTGGAATGGTACACCATGGCAGGCCAGCTGGAAGGCGATCCTGCCACGCTGAACCCCGAAGACTTCTGGTATTTCGCGCCGCTTGACGCCGCGATGAAGTAACCGCCGTCCCCTCGGACACAGCCCGCCGCCCGCTTGCGTCTTGTCGCATCGGGCGGCGGCCCTCCTTGCCTCGCCGTCGTCTTTGCAAAGGGCCCGCGATGATCAACCGCTCTCTCCTGCTTAAACTCCTCTCGGGGCTGATCGTCTTTGGCGCTTGGGAAATCGCCGGGCGCGTCCCGATTTCCTACGCCTTTCCGACCTTCCTTGAATCCATGGCCGCGCTGGCGCGCATGACTTTTGATGGCACGATCTTCGTGGCCTATGGCGAAACCCTGCGCCCGCTGGTCGTTGGCGTTGCCATCTCGGCGGTCTTCGGCATCGGCATCGGCCTTTGGATCGGGCTGTCGAAACAGTTCGAATGGCTGTTTTCGCCAATCTTCATCGTCATGCAGGCCGCGCCCCTGGCGGCGCTGATCCCGATCCTTGTGATGATCTACGGCATCGGCCTGACATCGAAGGTTTTTGTCGTTTGCATCATGGCCATGCCGGTGATCGTGTTGAACACCGCGAGCGCCGTGCGCAACACCCCTGCCTCACTCAAGGAAATGGCCACGTCCTTCATGGCGGCCGACCGCGATGTCCTGCTCAAGATCATCCTTCCCGCCGCCTCACCCGTCATCTTCTCGGGCCTGCGCCTTGGCGTATCGGCCGGGTTCATCGGGGCCATCCTGTCAGAACTGAAGATCACCCCGACAGGCGTCGGTGACATCATCACCTACAGCCGGTCCATCGCGGATTACCCCAGCATGTATGCGGCGATCTTCTCCATCATCCTTCTGGCGGTTCTTTTCCTGAACCTGCTGGAAAAGCTCGAAAACATACTCTTTGAAGGGAACAACCGTGGATATGTCTCAGATTAAGCCAGACGCACGGCAAGCGATGCCCGCCACCGACAGCGCCGTTTCTGTCCGCAACGTGTCCAAGGTTTACGGCGATGTGCAGGCCCTCAAGGATCTGACGCTGGATTTCCCGCGGGGAGAGCTCACCTCGCTCCTCGGGCCGTCGGGCTGCGGCAAGACCACGCTGCTGAAAATCATCGCAGGCCTCCTGCCCGCCACGTCGGGCGAGGTTCTGATCAATGGCCGCGCCGTCACAGGCCCCGGCCCGGATCGGTCTTTCGTGTTTCAGGACTTTGCCCTGATGCCCTGGGCCACCGTCCTGCGCAATGTGGCCTTTGGCCTGGAACTGCGCGGCGTCGCAAAATCGGAACGCGAGGCCGTGGCTGAGAAATACATCGCCGCCGTGGGCCTTGCCGGGTTTGAACAGAAATACCCGCATCAGCTTTCGGGTGGTATGCGGCAGCGTGTCGGCCTTGCCCGCGCCCTGTCGGTAAATGCCGAGGTGCTGCTGCTGGACGAACCCTTCTCGGCCGTCGATGAACAAACCCGCCGCAAGTTTCAGGAAGACATGCTGGAACTGGTCCAGAACGAAAAGAAGACCTTCATCTTCGTCACCCATTCCATCGAAGAAGCGGTCTATGTCTCGGATCAGATTGCCATTCTGCTGCCGCGCCCCAGCCGGGTGTCGGAAATCATCCGCCCGGCCAGCTTCCGCGACAAGGGCGTCGCCAACATCCGCCGCGATCCTGAATACCTCGACATCGTCGATCGGATCTGGGCCTCGCTGCGCAACTATGTGGAATAGGCCATGACCCTTTTTGGCTACAAACTCCCCGCCCTGTCATCGCTGATCCTCTGGGCCCTGTTGTGGGAGGTGGTGGGGCGGCTGGAACTTACCTTCTTCGTCCCCCCCTTTTCTGAGGTGTTCACCACCCTCATCGCCCTGATCCCGACCCCAGCCTTCCTGTCGGCTCTGGGCGTCACGGCGGCAGCCTTTGGCGCGGGCGTGTTCTTTGCCATCGTGATCGGCATTCCAGTGGGCATCCTGATGGGCAAAAGCCGCGTGCTGGATGAACTGCTGCTGCCATGGGTCAACATCTTCCTGTCGGCCCCGCTGACGGCACTGGTCCCGGTGCTGATGGTGCTCTTCGGCTTTGGCACCCGTACCGTGATCATCACCACCACGCTTTTTGCAATCTGGATCATCATCCTGAACGCCCGCGCGGGGGTAAAGCAGATCAACCGCTCGTTGGTGGAAATGGCGCGCAGTTTCGGGGCCTCGCCGCTTGATGCCTTCTTCAAGGTCTATTTCTGGGCCGCCTTGCCCGAAATTCTCGGCGGTGTGCGCATCGGCGTGATCCGTGCGGTCAAAGGCGTGATCATCGGGCAGCTTCTGATTTCCATCGTGGGCTTCGGCGCGCTGTTCGAGCTTTATTCCAGCAAATTCCTGATGGCGGAATTCTGGGCCGTTCTGATCGTATTGTTCGGCCTTGCCTTTGCCCTGTCCGAGTTTCTGGCCTATCTGGAACGCAAGGTATCCTATTACGCGTCGTCGCGCGGCTGATCAGGCCGCGCCGCACGTCCCCGATCCAAGAGGCAAGACATGACCCGAACGCTCGCTGCTCTGCTCGCCCCTCATGCGGCAGAGGCCCCCGCCATCGGCGCACCGGGGCGTGATTGGCTGACATATGGTGGTTTGCGCCAGTTGACAGCCGACATCACCGAACAACTTCGCAAATTCGGGATCGGCGCGACCGACCGGGTGGCCATCGTCCTGCCCAACGGGCCGGACATGGCGGCTGCCTTCATCACAGTCGCGCAGTCCGCCGTCACCGCCCCGCTGAACCCCGCCTATCAACAGGCCGAATACAGCTTTTACCTCGAAGATCTGCGCGCCCGCGCGCTGATCGTTCCCGAAGGCTATGACGGGCCCGCCCTTGCCGCAGCCCAACCCCTCGGTATGGCCATCCTGCGGCTGAAAGCCATCGACGGCGGTCCCGCCGGTCAGTTCCGCCTGACCGGGACAGTCGCCGCCACCCCGGCCCCCGCTGCACAGCCCGGCCCGGAAGATGTGGCGCTTATCCTGCACACCTCTGGCACCACGTCGCGGCCCAAGATCGTACCGCTGACGCAGGCCAATCTTGCGGCCTCGGCAGGCAACATTGTGACTTCCCTCGCGCTGACCCCGGCGGATCGCTGCCTGAACGTCATGCCCTTGTTCCACATCCACGGCTTGATCGCCGCGGTGACCGCCTCACTCGCTGCAGGCGGGTCCGTCTCCTGCGCGCCAGGTTTTGACGCGCTGAAATTCTTCGGACAAATGGCCGAGGTGCGCCCCACCTGGTACACCGCCGTGCCAACCATGCATCAGGCCATCCTGTCGCGCGCCGCCCGCAATGCCGACACTATCGCCGCCAACCCCTTGCGCTTCCTGCGCTCCTCCTCGGCCTCGCTGCCCGCGCAAGTGATGCTGGAGCTTGCGGCCACCTTCAAGGCCCCGGTGATCGAGGCTTATGGCATGACCGAAGCCACCCATCAGATGGCCTGCAACCCCCTGCCGCCGCGGGAACAGAAACCCGGTTCCGTCGGCATCGCCGCAGGCCCCCTGCTGCGCATCGCGCATGAGGTGGAGGATCATTTGATCTCTGGCACGGGCGAGGTGGTCATCTCCGGCCCCAACGTCACCCCCGGCTATGAGGGCAACCCCGAGGCCAACCGCAAGAATTTCTTCATGGCCGAAGGCCTGCGCTGGTTCCGCACCGGCGATCAGGGCGCTCTCGATGACGAGGGCTATTTGCGCCTCACCGGGCGGCTGAAGGAAATCATCAACCGGGGCGGCGAAAAGATCAGCCCGCTTGAGGTGGACGGCATCCTGCTTGACCATCCCGCCATCCAGCAGGTCGTGGCCTTCGCCATGCCCCATCCGAAACTGGGCGAAGAGGTCGCCGCCGCCGTCGTCCTGCGCGAAGGGCAAACCGCCACCGAACGTGAAATCCGCGATTTCTGTGCCACCCGCATGGCCGATTTCAAGGTGCCCCGCCGCGTGGTGATCCTTGACGAAATTCCCAAGGGTGCAACGGGCAAGTTGCAACGCATCGGTCTGGCTGAAAAGCTGGGCCTCGGGGCAACGGCCTGAGCGGGGACAAGGACAGACCATGAAAATCTGCATCTTCGGCGCGGGCGCCATCGGCGGCTACATGGCTGCGAAACTGGTTCAAGCAGGGGCCGATGTCAGCATCGTCGCGCGCGGGCCGCATCTGGCCGCGATGCAAGAGAAGGGCCTGACCCTGATCGAAGAAGGGCGCGATCCGATCACCCTTCCCGTCCGCGCCAGCGCCTCTGCCGCCGATCTTGGCCCGCAGGATTACGTCATCCTCACGCTCAAGGCCCACTCCGTCCCGCCCGTCGTCGGCGCGATGCAACCTCTCTTCGGCCCCGACACCACGCTTGTCCACGGCGTGAACGGCGTGCCGTGGTGGTACTTCCACAAACATGGCGGCCCGCTTGACGGCACCCGTCTGCACAGCGTCGATCCCGGCGATGTGCAGTGGAACGGCTTCGGCCCCGACCGCGTGCTGGGCTGCGTCGTCTATCCGGCGGCCGAGGTGAGCGAACCCGGCACCATCCACCACATCGAAGGCAACCGCTTTTCGCTGGGCGAGCCTGACGGGTCCAAGTCGGATCGCGCCATTGCCCTGTCGCAGGCCTTGCAAGCCGCAGGGCTCAAGGCCCCCGTCCGCCCCCGCCTGCGCGATGAAATCTGGATAAAGCTTTGGGGCAACCTGTCTTTCAACCCGATCTCGGCGCTCACCCATGCCACGCTGGACGTACTTTGCACTGATCCCGGCACCCGCGATGTCGCCCGCCGCATGATGATCGAAGCGCAAGAGATTGCCGAAAAGCTGGGCATCACTTTCCCCATCGATGTCGAACGCCGCATCGACGGCGGCGCTGCGGTAGGCGCGCACCGCACCTCGATGCTGCAAGACCTCGCCGCCGGCCGCCCGATGGAAATCGACGCCCTTATCGGATCGGTGCAGGAACTTGGCCGCCTGACCAACACGCCGACGCCGACGGTGGATACCGTCCTCGCCCTCATCACACTGCGGGGGCGGGTGGCTGGTCTCTACTGACAGACAGGCGGCGGCACCCGCCGCCACTCAAGGAATAACATCATGCGCTTCATCGTCGGCACCACCGAACCGGGCAAACCCAATGCGGTGTTTCTGGTCAAGGGCGACCAAGCCTGCAACCTGTCCGAGGCTCATCCCGGCATTGGCGCCGATCTGATGCGCCTGATCACCGATCCCGCGCTTCTGGCACGTCTTCGGGCCGAAGGGCTGGGCAATGTCACAGTCCCCACCGGCACGATCCGCCCCGCCCTGCCTGTTGCGCGGCCGGGCAAGGTGATCTGCCTTGGCCTGAACTATGTCGACCATGTCAAGGAAGGTGGCTACGACATCCCCACCTATCCCGCCTTGTTCATGCGAACCCAGACCTCGCTTATCCCTGCCGGGGCCCCGATGATCCGCCCCGCCTGTTCGGAGCGGCTGGATTATGAGGCGGAATTGATGGTCATCATCGCGCGCGGCGGACGTCACATCCCGGAAGAAACGGCCCTGGATCACGTCTTCGGCTATACGATCTTTAACGACGGCTCCGTCCGCGACTATCAGCGCAAGACGCATCAATGGACACCCGGCAAGAACTTTGACGCAACCGGCGCCATCGGCCCCGTCGTCGTGACGCCCGATGAACTGCCCCCCGGCGCTTCCGGCCTGCGCATCCAGACCCGCGTCGGAAGCGACGTCCTGCAAGATGCCAATACCAGCGAAATGATGTGGCCCGTTGCCCGCACCATCGCCACGCTGTCGGAATACACCACACTGGAACCCGGCGACATGATCGCCATGGGCACCCCCCCGGGCGTCGGCCATGCCCGCACCCCGCCCCGCTGGCTGCGTCCCGGCGAAACGGTGGAGGTCGAAATCGAAGGCATCGGCATCTGCGCCAACCCGGTGCAGGACGAAATCTTCGCCCCGGCCTGACGCGGCCATCTTCGGCTGACAGGATCGTGACGGCGTGTGACCGGCACGATCCCGCCCTCCCCTTGCCCCTGCCCCGCATCCGGGCAAACTCTGCCGCATTTCCACAGGGATTTCCGTCAGATGCCCAGATTATCCCGCCGCAGCTTTGGCCTTGCCCTTATCGGCACTCTTGCCGCCCCAGCCACCCTGCGCGCCCAAACCAATACCGAAGACCTGCGCAGCGCCGCACTCGACCTGCCACAACTTCATGCCATCCTCGTTCAACGCGGTGATGATCTCGTGCTGGCCGAGGCCCCACGGGGGCGCGGGCTGGACCGTGCAGCCAATATCAAATCCTGTTCGAAAAGCCTGCTCGCCCTGATCCTGGGCACCACCATCGCGCGTGGCGAAGTGCCGGGCCTGACAGCCCGTCTGGCCGACATTGCCCCGACACTGATCCCGTCTGATGCCACCGCCGGTGCCGGCGATCTGACCCTGTCCGATCTTGTCACCCTGCGCGCGGGGCTTCAGGGCACTTCGGGCGGCAATTATGGCGCTTGGGTGGGGTCCGGCAACTGGGTCGCCTATGCCCTGCGCCAGCCGCGCATCGCGCCAAACGGCGGGCGGATGATCTATTCCACCGGCACCACCCATGTTCTGGGCGCGGCGCTGTCCGTGACCACCGGGCGCAGCCTGCTGGACCTCGCCCGCGAACGCCTTGGCACCCCGCTGGGCATAGACATCCCGAACTGGACCCGCGATCCGCAGGGATATCATTTCGGTGGCAATGAAATGGCGCTCACCCCAAAGGCCATGCTGCGCGTGGCGCTTGCGATGCGGGATGGCGGGCGGATTGATGGGGCGCAGGCGCTTCCCGCCGACTGGATCGCCGCCTCTCGCGCAGTGCAAACCCGATCCCCCTTCTCGGGCCTTGGCTACGGGCTTGGCTGGTTCATCAGCCCCTCAGGCTGGACCCTCGCGCGCGGCTATGGCGGCCAGATCATCGCCGCCCACCCCGACCGCGCGCTTGCCGTCGCCATCACGTCGGACCCGACGCAACCCGCCCGGTCCGAAGGATATTTCGGCACGCTCATGCGCCTGCTCGACGGCCCGATCCTCGCTCTGGCCTGAACTGGGGCGAGAACCGGCTCACTCCGCCGGAACAGACCCACCTGTCGCCTCATCCAACTCGCGCCGCAACCGCGCATCTTCCGCGGCCTTGGGCACCGAAAACCCGGCCAGCAACAGATAGACCACCGGCGTCAGATACAGCGTCACCACCGTGGCCAGCCCCAACCCGCCCACGATCACCCAGCCCAGCGCCTCGCGCGCCTCCGCCCCCGGCCCACTGGACAGGATCAACGGCACGCCACCGACCACTGTCGACACCATGGTCATCATCACCGGGCGCAACCGCATCACGGCCCCCTCAAGGATCGCCTCGCGCACCGATTTCCCGGCATCGCGCAACTGGTTGGCAAACTCCACGATCAGGATGCCGTTCTTCGCCATGATCCCCACCAGCAGCACCAGCCCGATCTGCGAATAGACGTTCAGACTGCCCCCCGACAGGATCAACGCAAAGATCGCACAAGCCAGACCCAACGGAACCGTCGACATCACGATGATGGCCGAGAGAAAGCTTTCAAACTGCGCCGCCAGCACCAGAAACACGATCAAGATCGCAAAACCGAAAGTCAGGATCAGCCCCGACCCGGTTTCGTTCAGCGCCGCCGCCTCGGCCAATGGCACGATCCGGCTGCCCGGCGGCAGGATATCGGCTGCCAGCCGCTCCACCTCGGCCAACGCCGGGCCAAGCGCCAGACCGGGCGTCAGACCCGCAGTGATGGGGACAGATCGCATCTGCGCCTCTCGCCCCAGTTCCGGCGCAACAGCACGTTCTTCCAACCGGACAAAGGCCGAAATCGGCACATTCTGCCCCGTGCTCGACCGCATGAAGATGCGTTCCAGATCAGAGGGATCATTGACCGGGTCAGCGGTGGAAATCATCTGGATATCAAGGCTTCGGTCCCCGATGAACACCGTACCCACCGTGCGCCCGTCCAGCACCGCCTGCAGCGACTCGCCAAGCCCGTCGATGCTGATGCCAAGGTCCGACGCACGCGCACGATCCACCTCGATGAACAGTTGCGGCTGTGTCGTATCATAGCCCAACCGCACCTGCCCGAACGCCGGATTCGCCTCCATCTGCGCAACCAAGGCGGCGGCCTGCGTCGACAACTCGTCATAGCTTGGCCCGACCAGCGCAAAGCTCAGTCCCTGCCCTGCACCACGAATGCGCAGGCTGTTGGGCTGAATGGCAAAGGCCCGCACTCCGATCACCGCGCCAAGGTTGCGATTGATATCGGCGACGATCTCTTGCTGGCTGCGCTCCCGCTCCCCCCAAGGGGCCAGCGTCATCACCATGAAGCCGGAATTGGCCGCACCTTGCCCGGCGATGGAAAACAGGTTCGTCACCTCGCCCGACTGAATAAAGGGGGCGACCACATCTTCGATCTCGCGCATCTTGCCAAAGGTGTAATCCAGCGACACGCCCTGCGGTGCCTCTACCCGCAGCAGAACAGCCGCACGATCTTCGGCCGGGGTCAGTTCCTGCCGAATGGTTCCAAGGGCCAGCACCGCGGCCCCGGCAAACAGCACAGACGCCATCACCACCACAGCCGGCACCGACAGCGCCCACATCAGACTGCGGCGATAGATCCCCGACAGCGCCGCACCCAGCCGCAGGAAAGGCCCGTTCGCCTTCTGCCCCTGATCCTTGAGCAGACGGCTTGCCAGAACCGGACACAGCGTCAGCGCCACCAACGACGACAGCAAGACCGCCATCGCCAACGTAAAGCCGAACTCGCGGAACAACCCGCCCGCCTCGCCCGGCAAAAAGGACAAGGGCACAAAGACCGCCGCCAGCGTCGCCGTTGTTGTCACCACAGCAAAGAACACCTGCTGCGTTCCCAGCACTGCCGCCGCCCGCGCGCCCATCCCCTCGGACCGCCGCCGCACTATGTTTTCCAACACCACGATCGCATCATCCACCACCATGCCCGTCGCCAGCACCAGCGCGAGCAATGTCAGGATGTTGATGCTGAATCCGGCCACATAAATCGTGGCCAGCGTCCCGATCAACGCCACCGGCATGGCAATCGAAGGCACCAGCGTCGCCCGAATGTCCAACAGAAAGGCATAGATCACTGCCACCACAATCGCCGTCGACAGGATCAGGGTCAGCACCACCTCATGCAACGCCCCGGCCACAAAGACCGCGTCATCTGACGTCACCCGCAGGGTCACATCCTCGGGCAGCAGGGGCTGCAACTCTTCGACCGCTGCCGTCACCGCGGCCGAGATGTTCAGCGTGTTCGACGCCGCCGCGCGCAGGATACCCAGACCGACCCCCGCCTCGCCATTGGCGCGCAGGATGGATTCACCCAAGGCCGGCCCCAGGCTCACCCGCGCCACATCACCCAGACGGATACCGTCGCCAAGGATAATCGCTTCGAATTGTTCAGGCGTATTGATCGCCGCGGTCGTGCGCACCACCAACGACTGGGTGTCTGAGGCCAGCGAACCTGCCGGCGCATCCAGCGACACATCTGCCACCGCCGCGCGCAGATCGGCCAGCGACAAGCCCCGCGCCGCCAGTTGCCGCATGTCGATATCGATGCGGAACACCTCGTCGCGGTTGCCGAAGATCTGAAGATCAGCCACGCCTTCGACCGACAGCAGGCGATCCTCGACCAGATCCTCGGCCAGCCGCGTCAATTCCTCGGGGCTGCGCTGCGCCGATGTCAGCGACAGGCGCATCACCGCATCGGCATTGGCATCCGCCTTAACGATACGCGGCGGATCGGCATCCTCGGGCAACGAATTGGCAATCCGCGCAATCGCATCGCGCATGTCCGTGGCCGCCACATCCAGATCGGTTGACGTGGAAAACTCCACCGTCACCCGGCAGCGCCCAAAACGCGAACTGGACGAGATGTCGCTGACCCCCGACACCCTGCCTGCCGCGCCTTCAATGGCCGCGGTGATCTCACGGTCAATGGTTTCGGGTGCCGCCCCGGCATAATCCACGCTTATGGTGATGACCGGGCGGTCCACCTCGGGCAGTTCGCGCACTTCCCCGCCCAGATAACCGGCAATCCCGGCAATCACGATCAGCGCGTTCAGCACGAAAGCCAGGATCGGGCGGCGAATGAACAATGCCGTTCCGGACATATGGGCGTTGCGTTCGATGCGATTCATGGCCGCCCCCGGATCAAAGCTTTGCCGGCGGCGCAGCGCCCGCACTGACCTCAGCCGCAGCGTCCTCGCCCTGCACCCGCACCGGCGCGCCGGGGCGAACAGATTGGACACCCTCCACGATCACCAGATCGCCGGGCGCAAACTCCGCCGCCACCAGCACGGCGCTTTCGGATCGTTGCAGGATTCGTATCGGCAATCTTTGCGCCATCTCCTCGCGCACCACCCAGACAAAGGCCCCGTCGCGGTTCCATTGCACCGCCAGCGGATCGACCGAAGGCGCAGGCTCGCCCGGCAGATCGATGGTGATGGCAAAGGACATCCCGGCCCGCAGCCGATCATCGGTATTGTCCAGCCGCGCCTGCACGCGAAGCGTCCGGCTGGCCGGATCAACCCTGTTGTCGATGGCGCTGACGATCCCGGCCACCTGCCCGAACCCACCGGCCAGCGCCTCGGCCATCACAGGATCGCCCGGACCAATGCGCCCGACCATCCGCTCCGGCAGCCGAAAATCCACCAGCAGGACCGACCGGTCGTCGATTTCGGCAATCTCCGTCGATGTGGTGATCTGCGCACCCACTTCGGCATTCAGAATGCCGATCCACCCCGACACAGGCGCCGGAATTTCGCGCAGCGACAGGTCAAACTCTGCCTGTCGCAATTCCAGTTCCGCCTGCCGCAGGCCTAGCTCGGCCTCGCGCAGTTGCACCGCCGTGCTGGCCCCCGATCCCTGCAACTGCTGCAACCGCTCCAGCGCCGCCCGCGCATCATCCAGCACCAGTTTCGCCCGCTCGACAGCGATGGTCTCGGCCTCACGATCCAGCCGCAGAAGGACAGCGCCTTCCTGCACCCGCTGGCCGGATTGGACCAGCACCTCAGTCACCCGACCTGGCGTCTCTGCGACCACCGTCACCGCCCGGATCGCTTGCCCGTCCCCGATGGCGGCCACCTTGTCAGCAATGCGCCCCTCGCCCGGCGCGCGCGCCACCACCAAGGGTGGCTCGCCACCCCCACGTTGGCCACCGCCCGCAGGGGCACCCGCCTCCGGCTCTGCCGCCATCAGGCCGATCCCATCCAGAACCGGGCCCAGCCCGACCGACCGCAAGGCAAGATTGACCGTCGGCACAAAGGCCGCAGCGCAAAGCAGCGCGATCACAAGCACACCAAGACTCAGGACGCCTTGCTTCCACATCGCCATCGTGTCGCTACCCTGGGTTGCCGGATCGTTCGATGGGGCAGAGAGTGACCTGCAATTCGCCCGCTGCAACCCCACGATGATAATTTTTCCAACACGATGGGGTGATTTGCCTCATCCGAAGGCACCTGCTCCAGTGCGATCCCGGCCACACAGGCACCAGCACGGTCACTGGCGCAAAGACCGGCCCGATCAGCGCCGTTTCCCCGGCGGGATCGTTGTCCTTTGCCCGCGCGGCCCGGTTGTCACGGGCGTGTTGGTGCGGTTTTCCTCCAGCAGCTTGCGCCACCGGTCCAGCCGCGCCTGCTCCAGCGTTCCGGCGGCCACCGCCGCCTGTACGGCACAGCC
Source organism: Paracoccaceae bacterium (assembly GCA_022843025.1). Lineage (GTDB taxonomy): Bacteria > Pseudomonadota > Alphaproteobacteria > Rhodobacterales > Rhodobacteraceae > Paragemmobacter. Next base: position 358,819 of record JALHOL010000007.1, read on the forward strand.
CGGCTCATGGGCATGGGTGCAGTCGCGGAACCGGCAGTTCGGGGCCAGTTCCGCGATTTCGGCAAACAGCACATCCAGCCCCACCGATATATCGCTGATATGCAGCGTGCGGATGCCCGGTGTATCGATCACCCAGCCGCCCCCTGCTATCCCGTGCAACGACCGCGAGGTCGTCGTATGCCGCCCCTTTGAATCATCCTCGCGGATGTCGCCAGTGGCTTGCGCCTCTTCCGGGGCCTTGTCGGCCAGCGTGTTCAGCAGCGTCGACTTACCCACCCCCGATGATCCGACCAGCGCCACCGTCTGCCCCTCGCCACACCAGGGGGCAAGCGTCCCCACAGCCTCGGCGGAGTTGGCGTTCAAGGTCACCACGGCCAGCCCGCGCTGCAATCCGGTCACCTGTTCCAGATAGGGGCTTGCGTCCGGCACCTGATCGACCTTGGTCAGAACGATCACCGGCGTTGTCCCCGCCTCATTTGCCAGCGCCAGATAGCGTTCCAGCCGCGCCGGATTCAGATCATCATTGCAAGACGTGACGATGAACAGCGTATCGACATTGGCCGCAATCAACTGGGGCGCGGTGCCCCCTTCCGTGCGCCGCTGCAACACGGTCTTGCGGTCCAGCCTGCGCCGCAGAAGCGCCGTCTCCGGCTCCACCAGCACCCAGTCGCCAACAGCATAGTCCGCCGTATTCGCCTTTGGTGCGAGTTGCAGCTTCACCGGCCCGCGCATGGATTGCGCCGTCATCCGCGACCGATGCACGGTCGCCACGCGCATCCGCTCCAGCCCGGCTTCATCCGGCTCAAGCTGCTCATCAAAAAAGGCCGACCAGCCAAGGGCCGCAAGCGTTTGGGGGGAGGCGTCAAGATCATCCGTCATCCCCTTTGCATGCGCGTCAGACCGGCCCAGCGCAAGCCCTGTCTTGCCTTTCCCGCGATGGGGAAGGACCGGAACGCATTTGCCAATCGGCTGGACGGCAGACCCCCATGCCGCTATCCGCAGTCACAGTGCAGCCGGCACGGAACAAGGGGGCGAACAAGATGCTGTGGGAAATCCGCGCGCGCATGAAGCCTGCCCTGTCGATCATCGACCTGATCCCCCATGTCCACCGCACCCCCGCCCTTGCCGCCCTGCGGCGCGCAGTGCTTGAGGGTCGCCCCCAAACCCTGCACCTCACCGACGAAGACCGCGACCTCGCCTTTCACGATGCCGCGGTGCAACTCACCTCGCCCATCGGCGCACGGGTCTTGCAGGCGCTCTATAAGGGCGGGCATCTGAAATTGAAAAAGCCCGGTGCCAAAGCATTGCCCGCGCTCGAGGCTTATATCGCGACCGAACCGCAATTCCGCGCCGATGTGGCCCGCATCCGCGCGGAAGAGGATGCCCGCCGCGCAAGGCTGGCCGCCATCATCGCAGACCCGGCCTGCGCCCATGAGTCAGAGCTTGACCCCACCTTGATCGACAAGGTCATGTCGGCCTGCCTCGGCCACGCCGCCGAAGGAGAAATGCGGATCGCAGGCCTCACCTGCCACCGCGCCATCCTCCACCCACCTGAAACATCCGATGCCCGCCTGCGCAGCGAAGGCCGCGTGATCTGCTGGTGGATCGACAGCACCGGCACGCGGCAGGGCGATCCCGGCTAAATCAACGCCGCCCCACCAGCAAACCCGCCCCGCCCGCAACCGCCCGTCACGCGGCCAGCAAGACCTGCGCCTCATGCGCCTTCAAGGTCAGCCGTGCCGAAACAAAGGCAGCGTCTCGCTCTGCCAGTTCCGGGAACAGCAATCGGATTTCCTCCGCCTGATCGGCCCCCATGCCCGCCAGCATCCGCTTGGCCGGTTGAAAACTCTCGCTCCATGCCCCGTCGGCGCAGACGATCTCATGTTCGTCGAACAGGATGTGCACATAGGTCACGCCCGGCGGCACCACCCGCTCGATCCCCGGCACGCCCACCAGATGTACCGCCGCAACCAGAACCTCGGCCTCGCCAAACAGCATCTCGGCCCGTGCGCCTTCGATCAGCATGCGATGCTGCGGCGACACCAACATGTCCTGCCGTGGCAGCCCCTGGCCCAGCGCCCCCGCCGCAATCCGCACTGGGCGCAACTGCGGATTGGCGATCAGGTCTGCCACCGACAGCGCGCGATGCCCTGTCCAGACCAGCGGCCGATAGCCATGGTCGCGCGTCAGCACCTCATCCCCGGCCCGCAACCTTTCCACTGCCACCTCGCCCCGACGCGTCTTGATCAGGGTTCCCGGCGTGAAACAGGGAATGACCGTCTCGAAATTCGAAAACTGCATCGACCCGAGGATCGCGCCGTTCGTATCAAGAAACTGCACCGTGCCGCTTTGCGTGCTGCCCGGATCGTAGAGGATGTTGGTGTTCCGCCAGCCCCAGTTGGACAGGTCCAGAACGTCATTGTCTCCGGCGCTTTCGCCCCCATCGACCACATCGCCAACGCCCGTCAGCCGGATCGTATCATCGCCGCTGCCGCCGATCTGGGTGTCCGCACCATCGCCGCCTTCCAGCAGGTCATTGCCGTCGCCGCCTTCCAGACGGTCATTCCCCGCGCCACCTTGCAGCGTGTCGTTGCCCGCCCCGCCGAACAGCGCGTCATTGCCGCCATCGCCGCGCAGCAGGTCATCGTCGCCCTCGCCCACCAGCGTATCGTTGCCGTCCCCGCCGTCGAGCGTATCGTTACCCGCCCCGCCAAAGACGACATCGCTGGTCGCATGCCCGCCGCCCCAATCCGCGCCGTCATGCGCGATGATCAGGCTGGGCACGCCATCATTCGGCCCCTGCAGCGTGGTGTTCGACCCGTCATCGCCCGAAATCACGCGATAAGTGACCCCGTTGAACGTGGCGAACTCTACCCCGTCCAGCCGATCCACCCCGTCACGGCCTGCAACGCTGTCGGTCACGATCAGCACGTTGCCCGGCGCGAAATCAAAGCTGTAATCGGTCACCGGCCCGGTAAAGATCGCCGTGTCCGATCCGATCCCACCGCTCAGCGTGTCATTGCCTGCGCCGCCCTGCAGGGTATCGCCACCATCACCGCCGGTCAGCGCATCATTGCCCGCGCCACCCTGCAACGTGTCGTTACCAGTGCCGCCGAACAGCGCGTCATTGCCGCCATCGCCGCGCAGCAGGTCATCGTCGCCTTCGCCCACCAGCGTATCGTTGCCGTCCCCGCCGTCGAGCGTATCGTTCCCCGCCCCGCCAAAGACCACATCGCTGGTCGCATGCCCGCCGCCCCAATCCGCGCCGTCATGCGCGATGATCAGGCTGGGCACGCCATCATTCGGCCCCTGCAGCGTGGTGTTCGCCCCGTCATCTCCCGAAATCACGCGATAAGTGACCCCGTTGAACGTGGCAAACTCTACCCCGTCCAGCCGATCCACCCCGTCACGGCCCGCAACGCTGTCGGTCACGATCAGCACGTTGCCCGGCGCGAAATCAAAGCTGTAATCGGTCACCGGCCCGGTAAAGATCGCTGTATCCGACCCGATCCCACCACTCAGCGTGTCATTGCCTGCGCCGCCCTGCAGGGTATCGCTGCCATCACCGCCGGTCAGCGCATCATTGCCTGCGCCACCCTGCAACGTGTCGTTGCCCGCCCCGCCGAACAGCGTGCCGCCAGACGCACCGGCTGTCAGTGCGTCATTCCCGCCGGAACCGATCACACCCTCGATGCTGGTCAGGCTATCGCCTTGCGCATCGCCCCCGCTTGCCGCGCCGGTTTGCAGGTTGATCGTGACACCCGTCGCAGAGGCCGAGTAATCGGCCACATCAAACCCGGCGCCACCGTCCAGCACATCCGCATCTGCCCCGCCGGTCAGCGTGTCGCTGCCGTCACCGCCGAACAGCGCATCCGTCCCGGCCCCACCGAACAGGGCGTCATTGCCCACGCCCCCAAGCAGCGAGTCCACCCCGTCACCGCCGGAAAGCGTATCGTCCCCATCATCGCCTTGCAGCGTGTCATTGCCCAGGTCGCCGCTTAGGCTGTCATTGTCAGCGCCACCGAACAGTCGATCATTGCCATCGCCCCCGGCCAGCGTGTCCGCTCCGGCATCGCCCACAAGGCTGTCATTGCCGATGCCGCCAACAAGGGAATCCGCGCCAGCCCCACCAGAGAGGGTATCGTCGCCATCTTCCCCTTGCAGCGTGTCATTGCCCAGATCACCCGACAGGGTGTCATTGCCCGTGCCGCCGAAAAGCTGGTCATTATCATCGCCACCCGCCAGCGAGTCATTGCCATCGCCACCGGACAGAACGTCATTCCCCGCCCCGCCGGACAGCGTGTCATTCCCGCCCGCCTCTGCCGCAACGTTCAAAGGTTGGGTATTCACAAGATATTCGTAAAAGAAGCCGGGCGAGAGGCTGATCGTCGGGCCCGTCGCAACCACGGTCAGGCTGGTATAGGGGACGTTGATCGTAAGGGTTCCGACACCGGTCGGGTTCAGGCTTGTCCCGGTGCTGCGCACGATCTGCCCGGAACCGTTCAGACCATAAAGCCCGGCACCATTGAATGTGACCGTGCCGTTGGCGACCGCCGTGTTCAGATTCAGCGTCACGCCGTCAATGCGGATCGTGGCGGCCTCGTTGGTGTCCATCCCGTTGAACAAGAGGCGACCGCCCGCGATCTGCGATGATGCGGTGTGGGTATGCGTCTCGTTCGAATCCCCGTTGCCGATGCGAAAGCCGGTAAGGGTGCCGTTGTTGCCCGCCGTCCCGCTGATGCTGGAGGTCAGGTCATTCTCGTTCGAAACCGACTGGACCGAGAAATTCGCCCGCCCTGCCGCTGCCGTCACCGCCGCGGTGGGGCCCAGAACCTCAACATAAGTGGGCGTATAGGTCACCGCAGCCCCGGTCACCCCGCCGGTGATCACGTCATCCCCTGCACCGCCCTCCAGGCTGTCATTGCCCGAACCGCCATCGATGGTGTCGTTCCCGATACCGCCATCCACCGTATCGGCGCCGTAACCGCCCTGGATCGAATCCGCCCCGTCACCCCCGAAGATGACATCGTTGCCCAGCCCCGCGATGACCGTGTCATTGCCAGCCCCCGCGCGGATGTAATCGCCATCCCCCGTTGTGCCGCCAAAACCCGTCGCATCCCCTGCATCCACACGGTCGCCATTCGGATCGCCGGTATAGGCCGCGTTGATCAGGTCGTTGCCAGCCGTCCCGTCGACGATCCCGTCGCCGACAAAGGTGGTGCCGCCCTCAAAGCCAAGACCATAGACACCGACCGGCGTGTTGACGTCGAAATCATTCGTGGAATAGCTCGACAAAAGCGCCGGATCGCCCGACCCTTCCAGCAGGGTCTGTGTCACACCATTCGACAGGCCGGTGGTGGCATGGCCGGTATAGCCGTTGGTGTAGCCGATGTTCTGGTAGATATACTCGACCGCGAAATCGCCGCCGCCCGTCGCGCTGATGACAACCTGAAAGCTGTTTGTCCCCGGGCCCTGAAAGGCCGCAACATTCAGCCATGTCACGGTGATCTTGCCCGTGGTCGGATCAAGATCCCAATAGATTTCCCCGCCCTTGTTGATATCCGCATCGGTCCAGAAAGGCGCCAGTGATGGCTGGCCCAGCGCGGTCAAAGCGGTGGGCGTATAGGACGTGACCCCCGACGCAAAGGTGATCAGACCGTTCGAGCTGATGAACATCGACGTGTAGCTGGTCCCGTTGATGTTCATCCCCCCGGCCCCAAAGACCGAGGTGACGTTCACATTCACGAAGCCATCATCAAGGTTGCCGGAAACGGTCGAGGTTCTGAAGGATTGCTCCCCATACCCCGCTGTCCCGCCAAGCCCTGTATTCATCGTCGCCATCTGAACGCGCCCGCCTTTGCTGTCCCGCCGCAGGCCCAAAACAGCAACGCGGCACGAAAGGAGAGGGCAGAGCCAATGCGCCCTACCCCTTTGGGATAGTTAATGATAGTTAATTTGGAGGAAATTGCGGCAACAATCAGCCCGACCGCGATCAGCAACTACCCCGTTGCACAAACGCAAAACGGCCGGATTGAGGCTTCATGCAGTCCGAAACGGCCACCTTCTGTGGTGTCACGCAGTCAAAGGCAGAGCGGTCCGGTCACCTCCAGGAAACCGCCCCCTTCGCGGTCACGTCCTGGTCGACGCCTCGCGACAGCGGCTTCCCCGCCATCACGTCAGCAAATGGCGCAGTTGCGACTGAACCTGCAAAAGATGATCGAGGAACCGCTGCGGCAAGGCAGCCGGATCGCCCTGCCCCGGCACCCCGACATTGATGGCCGCAACCGTCCTGCCTCTTGCATCCAGCAACGGCACGGCCAAGGATTGCAGGCCGATCTCCACCTCCTGATCGATCACCGCATATCCCCGCCCCCGCACCTGCCCTATCTCGGCCATGACGCCTTCCAGCGTGGTAAGGGTTCTATCCGTCCGCGCCGGAAACGGCCCGGCCCCCAGTTGCTGGCAGGCCGCTGCATCCGGCAAGGCCGCCAGCAACACGCGCCCCATGCTCGTGCAATAGGCAGGCAACCGTGACCCGGGATTGAGCGAGATCGACATAACCTTCCGCTGCGCCGCGCGCGCCACATAGACGATATCGGACCCATCAAGGATCGACACCGAGGTGCTCTCCCCGATCCTGTCGGACAACCTATCAAGATGGGGTTGCACGATCTGCGGCAGCGGCAGCGTGGCAAGGCAGGCTGTTCCCAGCCGCAACACCCGCGGCGTCAGCGTAAAGAACTTTCCGTCCCAATCCGCATAGCCCAGTTGCGCCAGCGTCAGCAGGCAGCGCCGCGCCGTGGCCCGGTCAAGCCCACTCGCCGCCGCCACATCGCTGATCGATTGGCGCGGACGGTCGGCGGAAAAGGTTTCGATCACCGCCAACCCTTTGGCCAGGCCGCCCATGATGTCGCGTTCAGGAATGGTCATGACGTGCCGTTTGTGCGATATGTAAACAAAAATAGCATAACGAACAAAAGCCATGGACGGAAGCCCCCCGCCCGCCTATCCCGAAGGCCAACCCGCACGGCACAGAGTCGTCAGGGACAGGAGGTTTACGGATGGACAAGACCCTTCCCGACCTTGCCACCGCCGTGGCGGGGATTTCGGATGGCATGACGGTGATGATCGGCGGCTTTGGCGGATCAGGGGCGCCGATCGAACTGATCCACGCGCTGATTGACCGCTTTCTCGCCACCGGCCATCCCCGCGACCTGACGGTGGTGAACAACAACGCTGGCAACGGCCATGTCGGCCTTGCGGCATTGATCGAAGCCGGAATGGTGCGCAAGCTGATCTGTTCCTTTCCCCGCTCGGCCGATCCCGTGGTGTTCACCGAAGCCTTTCTCGCGGGCCGGATCGAACTGGAACTGGTCCCCCAGGGCACATTGGCCGAACGCATCCGCGCGGGCGGGGCCGGCATCCCGGCCTTCTACACACCCACCAGCTACGGCACCGATCTGGCACGCGGCAAACCGGTCGCGGAATTCGACGGTCGGCCCTATGTGCAGGAACGCTGGCTTAAGGCCGATGTCGCGCTGATCAAGGCGCATCTGGGCGATCAGTTGGGAAACCTGACCTACCGGATGGCGGGTCGCAACTTCAACCCGCTGATGTGCATGGCCGCGGCAACCACCATCGTTCAGGTCACCCGCATCCTTCCCCCCGGCGGGCTCGACCCCGAAGCAGTGATCACCCCCGGCATCTTTGTGCAGGGCCTCGTACAGGTGGCCAATCCTGCGCAGGAGGAAACCCTGAACCGCGCCAAGGCCGTCTATCCAGAGGTGTCGGCATGACCACGAAACTCTCTCCCACCCAGATGGCCTGGCGCGCGGCGCAAGACATTGCCGACGGGGCCTATGTCAACCTTGGCATCGGCTTTCCGGAAATGGTCGCAAAGTTCCAACCGCCCGGACGCGAGGCGATCTTTCACACCGAAAACGGCATCCTCGGCTTTGGCGAGGCGCCCCCGCCGGGACAAGAAGACTGGGATCTGATCAACGCAGGGAAAAAGGCCGTCACGCTGAAACCTGGCACCGCCTTCTTCCACCATGCCGACAGCTTTGCCATGGTGCGCGGCGGGCATCTGGATGTGGCGATCCTTGGCGCCTACGAGGTCGCGCAGTCCGGCGATCTGGCGAACTGGTCCACCGGGCCAAAGGGTGTGCCTGCCGTCGGCGGCGCAATGGACCTGGTCCATGGGGCAAAGCGCGTTGCGGTGATCACCGACCATGTGACAAAGGACGGCAAGCCAAAACTTCTGAAAGCCTGTACCCTGCCGCTGACCGGGGTGGCCTGCGTCACCCGCGTTTATTCCAGCCTCGCGGTGATCGACATCGAAGCCGGCCGCTTCGTCCTGCGGGAAAAGCTGCCCAGCTTGTCGCTGGATGAACTGCAATCGCTGACCGGGGCAGACCTGCTGATCCCCGGTCCCGTCGCCGATCTGATCGTACCGGAGCTGTAAGCCATGACCCCCGTCTACATCTGCGATTACATCCGCACCCCGATTGGGCGCTTTGGCGGGGCCTTGTCTCCGGTGCGGGCCGATGATCTGACGGCGGTGCCGCTCCGGGCATTGATGGCGCGCCATTCCGGTTTGGACTGGGCCGCCTTGGCCGATGTCGTCTTTGGCTGCGCCAATCAGGCAGGCGAAGACAATCGCAACGTCGCCCGCATGGCCGTGCTGTTGGCCGGTCTGCCGGTCGAGGTGCCGGGCACCACGATCAACCGCCTCTGCGGATCGGGCATGGATGCGGTGCTGGTCGCCGCGCGCCAGATTGCCGCCGGCGAGGCCGACTTGATGATCGCAGGCGGGGTGGAATCCATGTCACGCGCTCCGTTTGTCATGCCCAAGGCCGACAGCGCCTTTTCCCGCCATGCCGAAATACATGACACCACCATCGGCTGGCGCTTCATCAACAAGGCAATGCAGGCGGCCTATGGCACGGATTCCATGCCCCAGACCGGCCAGAACGTCGCCGATGACTATGGCATCAGCCGCGAAGCACAGGATCTGATGGCGCTTTCCTCGCAGGCCAAGGCCGCCGCGGCTCAGGCCAACGGGCGGCTGGCGCAGGAAATCACCCCCGTCACCATCCCCCAGAAAAAGGGCGATGCACTGGTCATCGACCGCGACGAACATCCCCGCGCCACCACGATTGAGGCACTGGCCAAGCTCAAACCGCTTTTCCCCAACGGATCGGTCACCGCAGGCAACGCCTCCGGCGTCAATGATGGCGCGGCGGCCTTGATCCTCGCCTCTGAGGCTGGGGCAAAGCGCCATGGCATGACCCCCATCGCACGGGTTCTGGGCGGCGCAACGGCAGGGGTTCCGCCGCGCATCATGGGCATTGGCCCGGCGCCAGCCAGCCAGAAACTGCTGGCGCGCCTCGGCCTGCACCAATCCGATTTTGATGTGATCGAGTTGAACGAGGCCTTCGCCGCCCAAGGCATCGCCACCCTGCGCCAATTGGGCATCGCCGACGATGACCCGCGCGTGAACCGCAATGGCGGGGCCATTGCGCTCGGCCATCCGCTCGGCATGTCAGGCGCACGCATCACGGGCACAGCCGCGCTGGAACTTGCCGCGATCGGCGGGCGGCGATCACTGTCGACAATGTGCATCGGCGTGGGTCAGGGCATCGCCATCGCGTTGGAACGGGTCTGATCACCCTGCCCCGCCGCCGCGCATAATCTTCAAAGTTGGCCTGGGCCGATCCGGCAATCACCTCCGCTGAAGCGGCTCGTCGTCCGGGACAATACCGCCGCGCGCGCAGGGCATTGCCCCTGTCCGTGACCAAAGGTTGACCCCGTTGCAAGCGGCCCCCTCAGGCTCGCCCGCTATCGGAAGCCCAAGCCACAGTCCCACATGCAAGGTGCAGGGTCGTCTAAGGTACCTCTTCCCACGGCGCCAAAGGAAGGCGCATGTCATAATGCTCCCCTTGCCGAAGGGTGGAGGAAATTTAATCTTAATTAAAATTTGGGCATCAACCGACATTCCCCAAGTGGCCTGCCGCTTGACTTCAAGATCGCCTGATTTTGCTCGCTGGGCAAGCGTTTTTCGCCCCGAGCGGTGTCTGTCGTCGCGCAAACGGCCGAAGTCG
>JALHOL010000008.1 GCA_022843025.1 Paracoccaceae bacterium
TTCGGCAAGCTGTCGATGGGCGACGTTGATGGCGCTGCGCAAATGGCAACCGGCCACGTGGCTGGCGTTGGCCTGACCGGGATTGGCGACCTGAACGAGTCGACCTTCCTCGCCGCTGGCGATGGCGCGACCGACCCGACCGCTCTGTATGAGTACTCGGCTGGCGATCTGACTGTGTACTTGTCGGTAACCAACCCGCAGACGACCTTCACCGCCGCTGTCGCTGCTCCGCCGGCGCCGGCAGTCTTCACCGACACGCAGGCTCTCGCTCTTGGTGCCAAGTACACCTTCGGTGACTACACTGTCGGTCTCGGCTACGAAAAACTGACCGTTGACAGCGGCGTGTCGGCTCCGGCCGCCGTGACCGTCACCGATCTTGACCATGTCGTGCTGAAGTTGTCCGGCAGCGTCGCTGGCTTTGACGTGCAGGGCCTCATCGGCCAGGCAGACGGCACCCGCGCTGGCGCTGTCCTGAACAACGCCAAGCAGTACGCGATGTCGGTTGGTTACACCACCGGCGCGATCACCGGTACGGCCTTCTACTCCGATGACTCGGCTCTGGGTGGCACTGTCGGCTATGGCATCGGCGCGTCCTACGACCTCGGCGGTGGTGCATCGGTCGTCGGCGGCGTGGCGCAGTCGAAGGTTGCCGGTCCGAATGACCGCACCGCTTTCGACCTGGGTCTGTCGTTCTCGTTCTGATCCCTTACCGGATCACAGGGAAAGGGCGGGCCGATGGCCCGCCCTTTTTCGTTCCTCGCTTCCCTTCGACGCGGCGCTATGATTCTGATGCGGCAAAGACGGAGGGGCTTATGTCACTGGCACAGATCACCGCGCGGGTGCGGGCGGCGGAACAGGCGGCGGGGCGGGCTGAAGGATCGGTCACGCTGATCGCCGTATCCAAGGTGCAGCCGCTGGACCGCGTCGTCGCGGTGCTGGAGGCGGGGCATCGCATATTCGGCGAAAACTATGTGCAGGAAGCGGCGGGCAAATGGCCCGACCTGCGCGCGCGCTTTGGCGCGGTCGGGGTGCATATGATCGGCCCCTTGCAAACCAACAAGGCCAAGGTGGCGGTGGACCTGTTCGATGCGATCCATACGGTGGACCGCCCGTCGCTGGCGGAAAAGCTGGCCCGTCTGGCTCAGGAGCGGGGGCGCTGCCCGGCGTTGTTCGTGCAGGTGAACACCGGGCAAGAACCGCAAAAGGCCGGGGTCATGCCGGGGGAAGTGGACGCGTTCCTTGCCACCTGCGCCGCGATGGACCTGCCCATTCAGGGCCTGATGTGCATCCCGCCCGACGGCGAAGACAGCACGCCGCATTTCACCGCGCTTGCCGCCATGGCCGGGCGCAACGGGCTGAGCGGCCTGTCCATGGGGATGAGCGGCGATTTCGAGGCGGCGATTGCTGCGGGCGCCACCCATATCCGCGTGGGATCGGCCATTTTTGGCGCGCGGACCTACGCCGTTTAGGGCGGGCGTGCCGTCAGGCCGCGCCCTTTGCAAAGCGTTCCGATTCGGCAATCAGCGCGGCCAGCACCGGGGTCAGCGGATCACGCCGCGCGGCAATCAGGCCGACAAGGTGTTCCACCTCGGGTGCCACGATGGGAATGGCGCGCAACTGGCCATCCGCCACGAACATCTGCGCCAATTGGCGCGGCACGATGGAAGACCACCGTCCCGTCATAACATGGCTGATCAGCGCAATGGAGGAATTGGATTCGATCTGCGGCACCACATTGGCCCCCGCCTCGGCCAGATGCTGGTTCACGATGCGGCGGTTCTGCATATCGCCCGTCAGCAGGCAAAGCGGTTGTTCCGCCACCTCGGCCCAGGTCACCTGATCGCGGTCGGCCAGTGCGGTGCCGGGGGCGCAAAGCAGGCGGTAGAATTCGGCGTAAAGCGGCACCTGCGCCACGCGGCCCAGCGGTTCATTGTCCAGATAGGTGATGCCCGCATCCAGATCGAGGGATTCGATCCCGTTCAGGATCTCGGCGCTCGTGCGCGACAGGATAGAGACGCGGACATTGGGATGGCGCGCGGTGAAAGGGCCAGTCAGGCCCGCCACCATGGGAAGGGCGGTGGGGATCACCCCCAGCCGCAGATTGCCCGACAGGCCCGCGCGCACGGTGCGCATCTCATCCTTTAACGCGCGCATGTCGCCCACGATGCGGCGGCCCCAGTCCAGCACGCGCTGGCCTTCGGGCGTTAGCCCCTGATAGCGCGAGCCACGAAAGACGAGTTGCACACCCAGCTGATCCTCTAACTGCCGGATGGCCGAGGACAGGGTGGGTTGCGTGACGCCGCAAGCCTCGGCCGCGCGGCCGAAGTGGCGTTCCTGGGCAAGGGCGATGAACATTTCCAGCTTGTCGATCATGTGACGCAGCCTGACGGCATTCCGCACTTGTCCGCAAGACCTGCGCCACCTAGCTGTGAGGTATGAAACGCTTCATCCCCTTTATGCCGAAACCCGCCCTAGTTCCCGTGATCCGCCTTCAGGGCGCGATTGGCATGGGGACGCGCGGGTTGAACGATGCTTCTGTCGCGCCGCTGATTGAACGCGCCTTTGCCAAGGGCAAGCCCGCGGCGGTGGCGCTGGTGATCAATTCACCGGGCGGGTCTGCGGTGCAATCGTCGCTCATCGCGGCGCGCATCCGGCGGCTGGCCGATGAAAAGAAGGTTCCAGTCCATGCCTTTGTCGAGGATGTGGCCGCATCGGGTGGCTATTGGCTGGCCTGCGCAGCGGATGACATCTGGGTGGATGGGTCATCCATCGTGGGGTCCATCGGGGTGATCTTTGCCTCTTTCGGGTTCCCTGAACTGATGGCGCGGCAAGGGATCGAACGGCGCGTGGTCACGGCGGGGCGGTCGAAAAGCTTTGCCGATCCCTTCCTGCCGCAAAAGCCCGAGGATGTGGAACGGCTGAAACGGTTGCAGGACCCGATCCATGCGGCCTTTATCGACCATGTAAAGGCCCGGCGCGGCGCACGCCTGGACCTGTCGGCCGATCTGTTCAACGCCGATGTCTGGGTGGGACAGCAGGCGATTGGGGTGGGCCTTGTCGACGGTTTGGCGCATCTGCGCCCCAAGATGATGGAGATGTATGGCGAAAAGGTGCGTCTGGTACCCTTTGGCCAACGTCGCAGTCTGTTGCAGAGGCTGGGCATGGCCGCGACGGATGGGTTGATGCAGGGCATCGAGGAACGCGCGCTTTGGGCGCGGTTCGGGCTTTAGATGCTGGTCAAGATCTTCATCCTGTTTCTGGGTGGCATGGCCCTGATCGGGTTGATTGGCAAATGGTTGTTTCCCGGTGCAATCCGCCGCGCGGTATCAAAACGTACGAGCTTGGCGAAACCCTCTCGCTGCGGGCGTTGTGGGCGCTATCTCATCGGCACGGATGGGTGCGATTGCGGCAAGAAGGGCTGATATGCGGGCATTGGTAACAGGGGCGGGGCGCCGGCTGGGGCGCGAGATGGCGTTGTATCTGGCGCGGCGCGGGCATGACGTGGCCGTCCACTATGCCGGCAGCCGGGATGACGCTGATGCCGTGGTGGCCGAGATCCGGGCGATGGGCCGCAAGGCCGCCGCCGTGCAGGCCGATCTGTTGATCGAGGCGCAGACCGAGGCTTTGGTGGGGCGTTGCGTGGACGCGTTGGGCGGGCCGCTGACAGTGCTGGTGAACAACGCGTCGATCTTTGAACATGACAGCTTCGAGTCCGCCACGCGCAGCAGCTGGGACCGCCATATCGAATCCAACCTGCGCGCGCCTTTCGTCCTGATCCAGCAGTTTGCGGCGCAGGCGATGGACCCGGTGGCAGATGCGGCGGGTGAGCCGCTGGCGCAGGCGCTGGTGGTGAACATGGTGGATCAGCGTGTGTGGAAGCTGACGCCGGAATATGCCAGCTACACGGTGGCCAAGGCTGCGCTTTGGGCGCTGACGCAGACCGCCGCGCAAGGGCTTGCCCCGCGTGTAAGGGTGAACGCGATCGGCCCCGGCCCGACGTTGCAAGGCGGCCGGCAAAGCGCCGAGGCCTTCGCCACGCAGCGCGCCGCAACCGTTCTGGGCCGTGGCGCGAACCCGGCGGATATCACGGCAGCGCTTGGATTTTTCCTCGAATCCCCGGCTGTGACGGGGCAGATGATTGCGGTCGACGGGGGCCAACATCTGGCCTGGCAGACGCCGGATGTGATGAATGTCGAGTAAGCTGGACAGTCGGTTGTCAGGGGTGCTTGGCAAAGTTGTCCACTTCTGACGGTTTGGTTACCAAGCCGTTACAAAATCCCTAAGATTATCAGTGATTTGCCATGTGGATGAAAATCTTCCCTTTGTTTTCAATACGTTAAAAAACTGCCTATTTTTTAATCAACACAGGGAACCGGGCCAAAAACAAGGGAAAAACTGGGTTGGAAAAAACTTTCCCGCAGACTTATCCACAAAAAGAGTGGACAGCTTTCCCCTTGCTCTTGGCCTTTTGCCGTTGCAGCGAGGGACCAGAATCGATGCATCTCGGATAAAGTGTAAACCTCATGGCGGACGGCGTGCAGGACGACGTGGAAAACGGGCGGGAAACAGCGGCAGAAACGCCTGCCAAGGTGCCTTTGGGCCATGACGTGGTTCATGGCTACTTGCGCACGCTGGATTCCTCGCCCGGTGTGTACCGGATGCTCAACGCCAAGGCCGAAGTGCTTTATGTTGGCAAGGCGCGGAACCTGAAGGCGCGGGTGACGAATTACTCTCGCCCGTCGGCCCAGCATTCGGGCCGCATCGCGCGGATGATTTCGGAAACCGCGTCGATGATGTTCCTGACCACGCGGACAGAGACCGAGGCGCTGCTTCTGGAGCAGAACCTGATCAAGCAGCTGAAGCCGCGCTACAACGTGCTGCTGCGTGATGACAAAAGCTTTCCCAATATCCTGATCAGCAAGGAACATGGCTTTCCCGCGCTGAAAAAGCATCGGGGAAAAAAGACCGAAAAAGGCAGCTATTTTGGCCCCTTCGCCAGCGCGGGCGCGGTGAACCGCACCCTGAACCAGTTGCAGAAGGTGTTCCTGCTGCGGAACTGTTCAGATGCCATGTTCGAAAGCCGCACGCGGCCCTGCCTGATGCACCAGATCAGGCGCTGTTCAGCGCCCTGCGTGGCAAAGGTGACGCCCGAACAATATGCGGCGCAGGTATCCGACGCCGAGCGATTCCTTGAGGGCAAGACGACCGAGGTGCAGGCCCAGCTTGCCACCCAGATGACCGTGGCGTCCGAGGCGATGGAGTTTGAACGCGCCGCCGCCCTGCGCGACCGTATCCGCGCGCTGACACAGGTGCAGCAGGCGCAGGGGATCAACCCGCGTGGCGTGGCCGAGGCGGACGTGATCGCCCTGCATCTGGAGGGGGGGCAGGCCTGCGTGCAGGTCTTCTTCATCCGCGCGAACCAAAGCTGGGGCAACCGCGATTTCTATCCCCGCACCGGTTCAGGGGCTGAGGAGGCAGAGATCCTTGAGGCTTTTGTCACCCAGTTCTACGACGACAAGGATCCCCCCCGCCTGATCCTGCTGTCGCACCCGGTTGAGAATGAGGATCTGGTCGCCGCGGCCCTTGCCGAACGGGCGGGGCGCAAGGTGGAGCTGGCGGTTCCCCAACGTGGCGAAAAGGCCGAGCTGGTGGAAAACGCTGCGCGCAACGCGCGGGAATCGTTGGCACGCCGCATGGCCGAAGGGGCGGCGCAGACCCGGCTTTTGGCGGGGCTGGCCGAGGCGTTTGATCTGGACGCACCGCCGCGCCGGATCGAGATCTATGACAACGCGCATATTCAGGGGTCTGATGCCGTGGGTGGCATGGTCGTGGCCGGGGCGGACGGGTTCATCAAGGCGCAGTATCGCAAGTTCAATATCAAGGGCGCGGCTGGGGCGGCGGGCGATGACTTTGGCATGATGAAAGAGGTTCTGACCCGGCGGTTCGAGCGGCTGCTGAAAGACGATCCCGACCGCAAATCTGAAGCCTGGCCAGACCTGTTGCTGATCGACGGCGGCGCGGGTCAGGTATCTGCGGTGGGCGAGATCATGGCCGAACTGGGGGTAGACGACATCCCCTTCATCGGCGTGGCCAAAGGGATAGACCGTGACGCCGGGAAAGAGGAATTCCACCGCCCCGGCGAGCGACCCTTTGCCCTGCAACGCAATGACCCGGTGCTGTATTTCGTGCAGCGCCTGCGGGATGAGGCGCACCGTTGGGCAAACGGCGCGCACCGGGCCAAGCGCAGCAAGGCGATCAGCGCTACACCGCTGGACGATGTTCCCGGCGTGGGGGCCGCGCGCAAGCGCGCTTTGCTTGCGCATTTCGGCAGCGCAAAGGCCGTGTCGCGGGCGGGGCTATCGGATCTGATGGCTGTCGAGGGGATCAGCGCGGCGATGGCGCAGGCGATCCACGACTATTTCCACGACCGGTAGGGTGGGCTTGGGTTAATCCACCCCTTGGGTTCTACTCGGCTTCGTCGTCATCCGGGGCGGCGATGTCGCGCTGAACCTTTTCGTCGGAAAACAGGCGGCGGGTTTCATCCAGCCGGTCGAATGTCTCATCCGGGCGGAACCGCAGGTCGGGCGCGTATTTCAGCGTCATCTCTGCCCCCAGACGACGGCGCAGGGCGTACTTGTTCCGCGCCAGCGCAGTGATCGCCTCATCCACCGAAACCGTGCCCATCAGGGGCATCACATAGACGGTAGCGACCTTCAGGTCGGTGGACAGCGACACCTCACCAATAGTGATGGACATGCGGTTCAGGTCGGGGTCGTGGATTTCGGCCCGGTTCAACATATCCGACAGCGTGCGGCGGATCAGTTCCCCGACGCGAAGTTGCCGTTGTTTGGGGCCCGTGCCCGAAGATGTGCGCTTGTTCGACATGGCGCTTCACATAGGGCCTTTGCGTCTTGCCCGCAACGGCAGGCTTTCGCGGGCGTGTCGAAGCGGCTAAAGCGGCACAAAGCCGTGGAGGGACAGATGACCGATTTGCCGGGGATCGTGGTGACGGGCGCGTCGGGGCGCATGGGGCAGATGCTGATCCGCATGATCACGGCATCTGACAAGGCGCGTCTGGTGGGCTGCGTGGAACGGACCGGGCACGCTTGGGTGGGGCGCGACGTGGGCGAAGCCATGGGCAGCGCGGCCCTGGGTGTGGCGGTGACGGATGACCCGCTGGAGGCTTTTGCCAAGGCACAGGCGGTGATCGACTTCACCTCGCCCGCCGCGACAGTGGAATTCGCCGCGCTGGCCGCACAGGCCCGCGCTGTGCATGTGATCGGCACCACCGGGCTGGAGGCCGCGCATCTGGCCAAGATCGACGCGGCCGCGCATCACGCGGTGATCGTGCGGGCAGGGAACATGAGCCTGGGGGTGAATCTGTTGGTGCGGCTGACGCAGAAGATTGCCGCCGCGCTGGATGAGGACTGGGATGTCGAAATCGTCGAGGCGCATCACCGCATGAAGGTGGATGCGCCTTCGGGCACTGCGTTGATGCTGGGGCAGGCGGCGGCCGAAGGGCGCGGTGTGGCGTTGGAAGAGGCGATGGATTCTGGCCGCCACGGGATCACCGGCGCCCGCAAGCGGGGCAGCATCGGCTTTGCCGCCGTGCGGGGTGGCGATATCGTGGGCGAGCATGACGTGATCTTTGCCGCCGATGGCGAGCGGGTCATCCTGCGCCATGTGGCAACCGACCGCGCGATCTTTGCCCGGGGTGCGCTGCGCGCCGCGCTTTGGGGGCAGGGGCAGAAGCCCGGTCAATATGACATGATGGATGTGCTGGGCCTTTAACGCCCCGCCAACCATCACTTCGTCGTGAAGTTGACAGGCCACATGGATACGCTAAGCATCTGCTGGCCCAACTCAGCCGTATGACCAAGCACCCAAGGATCGGAGCTATCGTCATGTTGCCTCGTCTGTTCGCAGCCGCCCTTCTGTCTGTTGCCGCTCTGCCCGCCTTTGCCGAGAGTTTTTCGCGCATCAGCGACCGGTCCGCCTTTATGGAAACCGTGCAGGACAAGGAACTGCGCATGGGCATGTTTGGCATCTTCCTGAAGGTGGAAGAAGATGGCGAAATCCGGGGCCGCGCTCTGGGCTGGGATGTGACTGGCACCTGGGAATGGCAGGATGGCTATTTCTGCCGCGAGATGGATTGGTCGGGCTACCCCATCCCCAAGAACTGCCAATTGGTCGAAGCGAAGGGGGGCGAAGAAATCCGCTTCACCGTCGACAAGGGCGCAGGCGACTCGGCGTCGTTCAAACTGCGCTGACGCCACGCGGCGATCAGAAGTCGATCGCCAGCCCCTTCTTTTCCCAATCGCCGTAACGCACCGGCTCCGGACCGTCGCGCCCGCCCAATTCCGGGGGAAGCGACTGCGTGCTTGCCTGCTTGCGGCGTTCTTCAGCCTCGGCGAGCGCGCGCAGGGCGGCGGGGGGCAAATCGCGGGGGGCGGTGTCATCCGTCATTGGAAGGGTTCCTTGTGCCGTTGTGTTGATATACGCCCGTTCGGCACAGGAACAAGGGTGGCGGCATGGCGGCAGAGGGTTTGGCGGCACGGACAGCGGCGGTGGGCCTGTTGGGCGCTGTGCTGGGCGAAGGTCGGCTGATGGCGCAGGTGGTGGCCGATGCACAGGGGCCGATGGCATCTCTGCCCCCGCAGGAACGTGCGCGGGCACAGCGGTTGGCGCTGGCGGTGCTGCGGCATATCGAACCGGCCGACCGCGTGCTTGATCCGCATCTGCGCAAGGCGCCGCCCCGGCTGGTGCGTGATGCGCTGCGGCTGGCTGTGGTGGAAATCGCCATGGGTGGTGCGGCGCATGGCGCCGTGAACGCGGCGGTGGAAATGGTGCGGCGCGGCAAGCGCACCGCGCCCTTTGCCGGACTGGTCAATGCCGTGCTGCGCAAGATGCCCGAGTCCCCCTTTGTCGGGCTTCCCCCGCAGAAACTGCCCCGCTGGCTGCGCCAGCCGCTGGTGCATGCCTATGGTCGCGACACGGTCACGGCGATGGAGGCAGTGCAAGCCCTGCCGCCGCCGCTGGACCTGACCCTGCGTGAGGGGGCAGAGGCGCCGGAGGGCACGCTGCTGCCCACGGGCAGCCTGCGGCTGGAGGAAAAGGGGCAGGTATCAGCCCTTGCCGGATATGAGGCCGGTGGCTGGTGGGTACAGGATGCCGCCGCCGCGCTGGCCGTGCGCCTGCTGGCGCCTGGGGCCGGGGAACGGGTGCTGGATCTGTGCGCCGCGCCGGGGGGGAAAACCCTGCAGCTGGCTGCTGCCGGGGCGGATGTGACGGCATTGGATATGTCTGGCCCACGTCTGGCGCGGCTGCATGAAAACCTGACGCGCTGCAGTTTGCGGGCAAAGGTCGTGGTGGCAGATGCTCTGGTGTGGGAGCCGGAGGAAAGGTTCGATGCTGTTCTGCTGGATGCGCCTTGTTCGGCCACCGGAACGATCCGCCGCCATCCCGATTTGCCCTTCGCCAAGGATGGGTCTGACCTGCCCGATCTGATTGCGTTGCAGGCGCAGATGCTGGATCGGGCCTTGGGCATGGTGAAACCGGGCGGTCGGCTGGTCTTTTGCACCTGCTCTTTGCTGCCGGAAGAGGGCGAGGCTCAGCTTGCCGCCGTTTTGGCCCGCCATCCCGGACTGCGGGCGGAACGGATGGCCCTGCCTGGGGTTGAGGATGGCTGGTGGACGGCAGAGGGCGCCCTGCGCCTGCGGCCCGACTACTGGGCCGAGGCGGGGGGCATGGACGGATTCTTCATGGTGCGATTGCGCCTGTCCTGAACCAAAATCCTTCGAAGGATTTTGCAAATTTCTTCCAAGAAATTTGGCGCTTACTTCGGCGCGAACAGCCGATAATAGGCCCAATCCGGCAGGAATTGCGACAGGCGGAACAGCCAGGCAAAGGGCACCGGGAAACTGTTGGAAAAGTGGTCGGTGGTCATGTGTTCGAACATGACCTGCGCTGCCTGACCCGGTTCCATGATCTGGGGCATATTGAAATCGTTCTTGTCGGTCAGGCGTGTCTTGATGAAGCCGGGATTGCACAGCTGAACGTCAATCCCCGTGCCGCGCAGATCGCAATACATCGATTCCGCCAGCGACATCGTCCCGGCCTTTGACGCGCAATAGCCGATTGCCCCCGGCAGGCCGCGAAAGCCCGACAGTGATCCGGTGATCACGATATGGCCAGTGCCGCGCGCCACCATCTGCGGCATCACCGCGCCCATGACACGGGCGCAACCGGTCAGGTTGACGTTGCACATGGTCTCCACCGCGTCGGCATCCCACTCCTGCGCCTTGGTGGGCCAGTAAACGCCGGCGAGGAACACCACACCGTCCACCTCGCCAATCTGGGCGGCTGCCTTTCGGACGGATTCGGTGGATGCCACATCCACCGGCACAGGGATTGCCCGCCCCGGCAGTAGCGCAATCGCTTCGGCCAGCCGGTCGCCGGACCGGGCGGACAGCACCAGTTCGGCCCCTGCATTGGACAGGCGTTGGGCGAGTGCAAGACCCAGCCCCTCGGATGCGCCAACCAGCCAATAGCGTTTGCCGCGAAATTCTCTCATGTCAGATCCCTCATGCCGGAACCCGGCGCATGGTGGCGACCAGTTCCGCCACGGTGATGCCGAATTTGGTGAACTGGCTGCGGTTCATGATGGTTCCGTTTTCCATCAGATACATCCAGTCGGTCACGTTCAGCACGTGACCACCCGCCTCTTCATCCAGCTTGATGCGATAGCGCAATTGCACGCCCGCCCCTTCGGCCCGGCCTGTGCCGGGGCCGACAACATCATCCGCCTCGGCCCTGATTGACCCGTCATTTGACAGGAACAGTCGCCATTCCCGATCCTGCACGCGGCCGGAGTCATACTGGAACCGCTCCTTCAGAACGCCGGCATTGCCATCCCACACCCCCTCCATCTGTGCCACAAAGCGCGATGCGACGCGGCCGGTCGGGCCATAGATCACCCCTTCGCAGAGGATGGGGCCGGACAGATGGGTGCGCAGGTCAAAGCGCGGGCCACTTTGCGCCAGATCAGCGGGTTGCTGGGTGCGAAAGCCGATGAAACGGGATTTCGCCACGATCAGCAGGATCGTCAGCCCAACGCCAAGAAGCAGCGACAGCAGGGGTGTCATGTCAGACCTCCGGAACCTTGGTGGCGGCCAAAAGCGCGATGGCCAGAACCTTCAGCGCGCAAGGAACCAGCGCGTAAAAGGCAGATAGGGCGAAGAGCGCCGAAGTCGTGTTTTCCACCCCCGGTGTGAACCCGGCCGCCTGCAGGGCAGGCAACAGCGTGGCCGCAGCAAGGGCGAGCGAGAGTTTGGAGACAAAGGACCAAAGGCCAAAAGCCGCCCCCTCGCCGCCCTGTCCCAACTGGCCCAGACGGCGGGCAAAGAGCGCAGGCAGCAGCACCATATCCGCCCCAAGTGCAGCACCAGAGGCCGCGCAGATCACGGCAAAGGCCAGCGTATCCCCGGCGCCCAGCGTGGCCGCCCAAAGGAAACTGGCAATCGCCAGCACCATACCGCAAAGCAGCGCGGGCTTTGCGCCAAAGCGCTGTGCCGCGCGCGACCAGATCGGGGTGGAAACAGCGGCCGACAGAAAGAACAGCAGCAGCAGCGGCCCTTCCATCCCGGCGGCGAGCAGGCGGCTTTCGACGAAGAAAAGGAACAGTGTCGATGTCACTGCCACGGGTGCCGCGTTCAGCAGCGCGATCAGCAGCAGGCGGCGCGTCAGGCCATCGGCCAGCGCCGGGCGAAAGGCGGCCAGCGGGTTGGCGATGGGGGCAGCAGTGCCCGACCACTGCCCGCGCATCGCCAGCGTTGCGGCGACCGCCAGGACTGCAAACAGCAGGGCAAAGGCGGCAAAGGGCTGATCCGTCAGCGAGGCGAGCGCCACCGGGGCCACGGCGGCAAGGCAGACCCCCGCCAGCGATCCGCCTTCGCGCCAGCCTGCCAGCCGGATATGCCCGTTTTCGCCCAGCGTCGCGGCTTTGGCCACGCCTTCGGCATAGAAGGCGATGGTCAGAAACGAGAATGCCGAAAACAGCAGCGTCAGCGTCAGCGCGAACCACAGCAATGGCGCAACGGGCGGCGCCACGGCAAACAACCCCAGCATGGCAATGGCCATAAGGCAGGCGGCAATCGCCACCAGAAGCCCGCGCTGTGCGCGCCCCACCTCGGCCAACCAGCCAAGCAGCGGGTCTTGCACCACGTCAATCAGGCGCAGCAAGGCCAGCACACCGCCCAGCGCGGCAAGGCTGGTGCCATAGGTATCGACATAGAATTTCGGCGCGTGGATATAGATGGGCAGGCTCGCCATCGCGATCAGCGCGGCAAACAGGCTCCACCCGGCCAACCCTGCCCGCGGCGCGACATCAGGCAGGGTGACGGTCATCGCGTCACTTCCTCAGGCGGTGGTGTCGGGCGGCTGCGGAACTTCACGCCCTTGAGTGCCAGTTTCAACGCCTGCCAGTGGATCAGCGCCAGCACGCGGCGGCTGCCAAAGGGGCGGCGGATCGCGGCGCGCAGGATTTCCCAATTGGTCAACGGCACACGCGGGCCGATCAGGTTGGTGAACAAGCCACCATCCTTGGACGAGTAGTCGATCCAGACCCCGATCCGGTCCGACCGGATATCAAAGCGGAAGGCGTAGCCGCCTTCGATGGGCTGAAAGGGTGACACGTGAAAGATCTTCTTCGCGGTGATCGTGTCGGTCTTGCTGATCGGGCCAAGATCATCGCGGTGGCACAGATAGGAATGCCGGTCGCCATAGGTATTCGACACTTCGGAAATGACGGTCCGCAGGTGGCCCATGTGATCATGGCACAGCCAGAAGCTGACGGGGTTGAAAACGTGCCCCATCACGCGGGGTTGGCCCAACAGAAGGATACGGTCCGCCCCCGGCAGGCCATATGCGGCCAGCACGTCGCGCACCCATGCGGTGCCACGGCCCTGCTTCGGCGCGCCGCCGAAATCGGCATCATGGATCGCAGTCAGGTTCGCCTTGTTGCGCGAAAACAGCGACGGACCCTTTGCGCGGTCAGGGTCGAGCAGAAGATAATCCACGGTATAGCGAAAGCTGTTCGCCACCACGCCCTTGCGGCCGTGAAAGGTTTCGCCGCGGATCAGATCGACTTGCGTCATGCCGCCAATGCCCTTTGCCGTGCATCTGCGCGCATCGCCTCGACCACATCCACCGCCGAGGCGAAGCCGTCCTCATGGAACCCGTTGCGCATCCAGGCCCCGGCGAACCAGGTGTTCTGGGTGCCGTTGGTGGCACGGATTTTTCCCTGCGCATCCAGCGCCGCCAGATCATAGACCGGGTGATCAAAGGTCACCATATCGTCGATCAGCGCCTCGTTGATCCCGCCATTGGAATTGAGCGTCACGAAGATCGGGTCATCCTGCGGGATGGGTTGCAGCGAGTTCATCCAATAGGTCAGGTCAATCTTGGCCTTGGGCCCGGTCTCCGGCTCTACATACACCCAGGACGACCAGCATTTCCGATTGCGCGGCATGACCGACGTGTCGCGGTGCAGGATCGCATGGTTGGGCTGATAGCGTACCGCGCCCAGCGTTGCCTGCTCGGCCGGGGTGGCATCGGCCAGCAATGACAGGCTGACATCGGAATGGGTGGCCATCACCACGTCATCAAACATTTCCCATTCGCCGCCATGGGCGCGGATCAAAACGCCGCCCGCCTCACGCTTGACGCCGGCCACCGCCGCACCCAAACGCAGATCCACCCCACGGCTGACCAGCGAGGATTGCAGGCGACGGACATATTCCACCGATCCGCCTTTGACCGTGTACCATTGATGCTGGCCTTCGAAATCCAGCAAGGCGTGGTTGTCAAAGAACCGCACCAGCGCATCGGCCGGGAAATCCAGAATCCCCATCGTGGGGGTGGACCAGATCGCCCCGGAAAACGGGGTGATGTAGTAGTCGCGGAACCAATCGCCCGTGCCCAGCGTCGCCAGCAGATCGCGGATCGTCATGCCCGGACGCACCACGTTGGCGGCGTTCTTGTTGAACCGCATGATATCGGTCAGCATCCCCAGAAAGCGGGGCGAGAACAGGTTCTTGCGCTGGGCAAAGATCACATCCAGCGAAGCCAGACCGTATTCCAGCCGCCCCCCGGCGATGGATGCGCCGAAACTCATGCTGCTTTCGACGTAGGGCACATCCAGCTTGTCGAACATGCCCAGCAGGTTGGGATAGTTCACCTTGTTGAAAACGATGAACCCGGTATCGACCGGCTGGTCGCCATTCTTGCCCGCCACCACCGTGCGTGCGTGTCCGCCAAGACGGCCCTCGGCTTCAAACAGCACGACGGAATGATCGTCAGCCAGAAGATGCGCGGCGGCCATGCCAGAGATGCCCCCCCCGATAACAGCGATACGACGGGGAACGGAACCAAGGGTTTCAAAAGGCATGAAAGGCGACACTCCTGCTGGTCTTTTGTGGTCATACGAAGCTGCGAAAGGTTTGGATCAAACTGTAAACTTTTCTGGACATTGGAAACTTGACATTCGCTTTACGCAGAACATTTCGCCCTGTGTGATCCATCCGACAGCATGTCACGTAAAAGTTCCATGATGTTCGATGTACGTTGGGCCGAAAAAATCGGATGCACCTTTTCTCGTGTCGCCATAAGCTACGCGGGAACATGGGGTTAGACGCCGGAAGGAAGGCTCTGCCGTGCAGGCGGATGAGGTTGAGACGGATTGGGCGGCACTGGTTATCCGGGTGCGCGATCATCAGGACAAGGCGGCTTTTGCCGCCCTGTTCCGGCACTTCGCCCCACGGGTGAAGGCCTTCCTGATGAAATCGGGCGCGGATGCCACGCTGGCCGAAGAATGCGCGCAGGATGTCATGGCAACGCTGTGGCAAAAGGCAGGGCTATTCGATCCGTCGCGGGCTTCGGTGGCGACCTGGGTCTTCACCATTGCCCGTAACAGACGGATCGACGCCCTGCGCAAATCGCGGCGGCCCGAACCGGAAGACCTGCCCTGGGGGCCGGAGCCTGAACCCGATCAGGCCGAGGTGCTGGAGGCGCAGCAAGATACCGACCGGCTGGGTGCCGCGCTTGCCCAGTTGCCCGAAAAGCAGCGCGCGTTGATCGAACGGGCCTTTTATGGCGATCTTTCGCATAGCGAGATTGCCGCAGAAACAGGCCTACCGCTTGGAACGATCAAATCGCGCATTAGATTGGCGCTGGAGCGGTTGCGCCAGCAGATGAGTTGAGGCGAGACGGAAGATGACGATCAGGCACCACCTTTCGGACCAGCTGTTGATGTCCTATGCGGCAGGCGAACTGCCCGAGGCGTTCAATCTGGTCGTGGCAACGCATGTGTCGCTTTGCGATGAATGTCGTGCGCAGCTGGCCTCGTTCGAAGCGGTCGGTGGCGCGATGATCGAATCGGCCGAAACGGCGGCCATGTCCGATGCCAGCCTTGCCGCCTGCCTTGACCGGATCGATGGTCTGTCACAGGCCAATGCGCGCCGTCCGATGCGCGGTGCGGGTGTTTTTCCGGCACCGCTGGCGGATTATGTAGGCGGCGGGCCAGAGCGTGTGAAATGGCGAAATGTCGGCATGGGCGTAAAGCAGGCGATTATTCGCACGGGCAGGGATGCCTCGGCCCGGTTGCTCTATATCCCCGGCGGGCAGGCGGTGCCGGACCACGGCCACCGTGGGTTGGAATTGACGTTGGTGCTTCAGGGTGCCTTCCGCGACGACAGCGACCGTTTCGGTCCCGGCGATATCGAGATCGCGGATGAGGCGATGCAGCACACCCCCGTTGCGGAAGAAGGTCAGGTCTGCATATGCCTTGCCGCCACAGATGCACCCTTGCGGTTCAACAAGCTGATCCCGCGTCTGGCGCAGCCCTTCCTTGGAATGTGATTTCTAGGCTGTGACGCCTGTCAGTCGCACAGACAGAAAATGCCCCTCGGCCCGGATGGGCTGATCCGACAGGATCAGGTCATGCCGCGCGAGGGCTTTTTCATTTATGTGCCCCGCGCTCAGCGCAAACAGTGCCAGCAGATTACCAGCCGCAAACTGCACCGGGCCGTCTGTCACCCGCACCTCGGGCCGGGGCAGATGGCGTGCGGTCATCACGTTGAAATCGTCTGATTTCCCTCGTGCTGTGCCTTGCGCCGAAAGCGCGATGTCGCCCGCAAAAGCCACCGGAACTAGCGGCCTGCAATCCAACGCCACCCCATCGCCAACCAAGCGAAAGCCGGGGCCAGAGATGACGGTCAGGTTCCGTTCGATCCCTGGAAACAGGGAAAACGGCCCATCTTCGGCCACCGTCGCCATCGATAGCCGCCACAGGATCGCCCCCTCTGCCTCAGCCCGGGCAAGCTCGACAGTCACGCCCTTGCCGTTCTTCCACGGCTGGCGGGTGAAATCGGCCGGTGTCAGGTGCTTCATGGCGTCGCGTGCGGCGCGATCAAGGGCGTGGGATCAGCGGCGATTTCCTCGAAATCGAAATTGTCCAGCCGCCGCGCCCTGCGCGTGGCCTTTTCGCTGCTGACCTTGATTTCCTCGATATCCTTTGCGGCCTGCCCGAAATGCCGGTCCAGATTTTCCACCCGCGCACCCAGCCGTTCCACATCGCCATAAAGCAGCGCCAATTCCTTGCGGATCGCCCCTGCCTGTTCCCGCATCCGGGCATCCTTCAACACCGCGCGCATGGTGTTCAGCGTGGCCATGCAGGTGGTGGGCGACACAATCCAGACCTTCGCGGCAAAGCCTTCGCGCACCACATCGGGGAAATTCGCGTGCAATTCGGCATAAACCGCCTCGGAGGGCAGGAACATCAGCGCGCCATCCGCCGTTTCGCCCTCAAGAATATACTTCTCGGCAATGGCGCGGATATGCGCCCGGACAGAGGCACGCATCATTCGCTGCGCCTCAAGCTGCTGCGCGGGTGTCTCGGCCCGGCGCAGGGCCTCATAGGCCTCAAGCGGGAACTTCGCGTCGATGACGATCGGTCCGGGCGGTTTTGGCAGGTGGACGAGGCAATCCGCCCGCCGCCCGTTGGACAGCGTGGCCTGCATCGAATAGGCGTCCGGGGGCAGCGCCTTTTGCACGATGTCATTCAGCTGAATCTCGCCAAACGCACCGCGTGTTTGCTTGTTCGACAGGATATCCTGCAAAGACAGCACATTGCCCGACAGCTTTTCGATATTGGCCTGCGCCTTGTCGATGGTTTCCAACCGCTGCTGCAAATCGCCAAGGCTGCGCGCGGTGCGGGTGGATGTGCCATGCAGCGCTTCGGTCATCTGGCGCTGCACATCGGCCAAACGCTGTTCCATCAGCTTCAGCATGGACGACTGGCCCACCGCCGCAGCCTCTGACACGTGATGCAACCCGCCCGCCAGCCGTTCCTGCCCGTCTGACAGCGATTGCACCCGGTTGGACATCCATTCCATCTGTCGCAGCATCGGTGCCGCCATCCGCGCCGCCCGTGCCGCCGCCCGCAGCGTCAGCAACAGGACGATCACCACCACCAGCGCCCCCGCTGCAATCAGGACCGGGGGATCGTTCCATGCATATTGGATGCCGCCAATGGTAATCATCGCCGACCAAACAGCCGTTCGATATCGGCCAGCTTCAGCTCCACATAGGTGGGCCGCCCGTGGTTGCACTGGCCGGAATGGGGCGTCGCTTCCATCTCGCGCAGAAGCGCATTCATCTCTTCGGCCCGCATCTGCCGGCCTGATCGCACTGATCCATGGCAGGCCATGCGCGACAGCACCGCCTCGATACGCGCCTGCACAAGCTGGCTGTCGCCCAGATCGGCCAGTTCGTCCAGCACATCCCGGATCAGCGCTGCACCGTTCACAGCACCCAGAATGGCCGGGGTTTCCCGAATGGCGATGGCCGATCCGCCAAAGGATTCGATGGAAAGCCCAATCCGCGACAGCGCCTCGGCATGTTCCAGCAACCGCGCCGCATCGCCCGGCGACAGATCGACGATTTCCGGAATCAGCAGCGCCTGCGCCGTGATTCCGGTTTCCGCCATCTGACGCTTCAGCCGTTCATAAACCAGCCGCTCATGCGCGGCATGCTGATCGACGATCACGATCCCGGTTTCGGTCTGGGCGATGATGTAATTCTCATGCACTTGCGCGCGGGCCGCGCCCAGCGGGCGCTGGGTGGTCTCAGGTTCTGGGGCAGGGGCCTCGGCGCGCGCCGATGGTGCCTCGGCAAATCCGGGCTGGGGTAGGGGGGCCTGAAAGGCAAAGCTCTTTGCAAGGCTGCCCTGCGATGGGCGGTCCATCTGATAGATACGCAGCGCGGCCTGTTCCGGGCGCAGAGCGGCCAGCGTGGCATCGCCCACGGTGCTGCTGGCACGGTGGCCCGCGCCTGACAGCGCCGTGCGCAGCCCGGTGATCATCAGCGCACGCACCGCCTCGGGTTCACGGAACCTGACCTCGGCCTTGGCGGGGTGGACGTTCACATCCACCCGTTCCGGATCGCAGGACACCGTAAGGACGGCGGCAGGGTGGCGGTCGCGACTGAGGAAATCGAAATAGGCCGCCCGCAGCGCGCCAAACAGCATCCGGTCCAGCACCGGGCGGCCATTGACGAACACGAATTGCTGCACCGATGACCCGCGCGAATAGGTGGGAAGCGCCGCATAACCTGTCAGCCGCATCCCATCACGCTCTGCGTCGATCTTCAGCGCATTGTCGATGAACTCTGTCCCCAGAACCGAAGCCAGCCGCGCATGCAGCGCGTCAAAGAAATCGCCCGCCGTCGGATCGGCGCGGAACATCACCCGGCCCTCGCCCCCACCCGATACATCGCGCAGGGTAAAGCCAACGGTTGGCTCTGCCATGGCCAGACGGCGGATCACATCGGCAATGGCCTGAGCCTCGGCGCGGTCTGACCGCAGGAATTTCAACCGTGCGGGGGTGGCAAAGAACAGATCGCGCAGTTCCACCACCGTGCCCCGCGTCAGCGCGGCAGGTTTCACCCCCGCCATGCGCCCGCCCGCCACTGACAGGCTCGCCGCCTCATGCCCCTGAACGCGTGACGTGATGGTCAACCGCCCCACCGCGCCCAGGGATGGCAGCGCTTCGCCGCGAAAGCCAAAGCTGTGGATGTTCAGCAGATCGGACCCGTCGATCTTTGACGTGGCATGGCGCGACAGCGCCAGCGGCAAATCATCCGCCGTCATGCCGCAGCCATCATCGGTGACGCGGATCAGTGTCTTGCCTCCATCGGCATAGTCCACCGAAATCCGGCTGGCCCCCGCATCCAATGCGTTTTCCACCAACTCTTTCACGGCCGAGGCGGGGCGTTCCACCACCTCGCCTGCGGCGATGCGGTTGATCGCCGACTCGTCCAGTTGGCGGATCATCGGGCGCCCGGCAGGGCCGGTTATCTTGGGGGCGGGTGCGTTCATGCACCCATATGTAGCAGGCGCAAAGGGTCAGGGCCACAGATTCGGCGCGCACCGGCGGTGCCGCGCAAATCTTTCATGGAAAGATTTGCCCCTGCGCCGCCTCGGCGGCGTGAAAAATCTCCATGGAGATTTTTCCCCACTTCGGGAAAACTTTTCCACCGGGCAGGGCTACTCGCTTCCCGAAACACCCGTGGGCTGCCCCACGATGACAAAGCGCAGATCGTTTGCGCGGAACAGGGTTGCCGCCACGCGCTTCACATCCGCCAAAGTCACCGCATTGACCTTGTCATTGCGGGTCTTGGGGTAATCGGCGGGCAGGCCGATCAACTGCATGTTCACCATGATCGATGCCAGCGGCCCGTTGCCATCAAACCGCAACGGATAGGCCCCGGTCAGATAGGTTTTCGTGGCTTCAAGCTCTGCTTCGGTGATCCCATCGGTGGCGATGCGCGCCCATTCCGCACGGATTACCTCCACTGCCTCGGCGACCTTTTCGTTCGCAACGGCAGTCTGACCCATCACCAGTTCGGAATTGTCATACCCAACCAGCGATGTGCCGATGCCATAGGTCAGCCCGCGCTTTTCCCGAACCTCGGTCATCAGCCGGGCCGAGAAACGGCCTCCACCCAGAATTTCGTTCAGGATCGTCGCGGCAAAGAAATCGGGATCATCACGCTTGATGCCGGAATGGCCGAACATCACAACCGATTGCGGGCCGGGGAAATCCTGCACGGTGACGCCCCCGGTCAGCGCGGGCGTCACGCGCCCCGGCAGGGCAGGCCCGGATTCGGGCAGATCGCCCAGCAGTTCATCCAGCAACAAGCCAAGCTCCTGCGCCGAGATATCACCCGCCGCAGCCACGAACACCCGGTCGCGCGTCAGTGTGGCCTTGTGCGCCGCAATCAGATCATCGCGCGTTAGTCCGGGCACCGTGTCGAGCCGCCCGTCACCATCTTCGGCATAGGGATGGCCCGCAAAGGCCTGTGCGCGGAACAGTTGGCTTGCGATGCTGTCGGGGTCTTTCTCATCCGACCGCAGCCCTGCCAGCACCTGCCCGCGCACCCGTTCCACGGCATCCGCGTCAAAGCGCGGGGTGGTGATCGCCTGCCGCAAAAGATCAATCGCCTGATCACGGTTCTCGGTCAGGAACTGCGCCGACACTGCCACCGTGTCGATATCCGATGAAAAGCCGAAAGACGCCGCCAGCCCATCCCGCGCGGCGGCAAAGGCCTGCGCGTCCATGTCGCCGGACCCTTCCTCGATCAGCGCCGTCATCAGGTTGACCGCGCCTTCCTTGCCCGCCGGATCAAGGCTAGATCCACCGCGAAAGCGAATCTCCAGCGCGGTGAAGGGGATGTTGTCCTCTTCCACCAGCCAAGCGGTGATGCCACCGGGTGAGGTGACGGTCTGTATCTCAATCGCCGCCCGCGCAGGCAGGGCAAACAGCATCAGCGCCAGCGCGGCAGGGATCAGGCGGATCAGCGGGATCATTGGGCGGCCTCTTCGCGCAGCAGGTAGCCGGTCACGGCCTTGCGTTTGTCCAGAACAAGTTTGGCGGCAGCAACCACGTCTTCGGGCGTGACCGCATCCAGAACATCGGGCCAGGATTTCACATCCTCGACCGACAGGCCGTTGGCCAGCCCTTCGCCATAGCGGCGGGCAAGGCCGTTCGCATCATCGCGGGCATAGATGTCGGCGGCGCGGATCTGGGTCTTGATCCGGGCAAAGGCATCGGCATCGGGGCCCTTGGCGATGAAATCGGCAATCGCCGCATCCATCGCGGCCTCGGCCTCTTCCAGCGGGGTGTCGGGCGTGGGCACAACGACAAGGCTGAAAGTCGTGTCGTCAACAGTCGACCCGTCATAGAACGCGGCGGCATAAACCGCCTTCTGCTGTTCGAATTGCAGCGCCCGCGCCAGTACCGAAGTGGTGCCATTGCCGCCCAGCAATTCCGCCAGAATCGTCAACGCCGCAGCGGTGGACTGGTCGCCCGGGTCGCGCTCCGGGGCAAGGTAACTGCGCGAGATATAGGGTTCCGACACGCGCGGATCGGACATTTCGATGCGGCGTTCGGCCAGTTGCGGCGGTTCTGCCACGCGCAGGCGCGGCTTGATATCGGGCGAGGCGGGGATGGGGCCGTAATGCGTTTCGGCCATGGCGCGCACCTGATCGGGCGTCACGTCGCCTGCCACCACCAGCACGGCATTGTTGGGCGCATAATGCGTCTTGTAATGGTCGATGGCGTCCTGCTGCGTCAGGCCCTCCATCTCGTGCCGCCAGCCGATGATCGGCAGGCCGTAAGGATGGTTCAGGAACTGTGCCGCGCGCATCTGTTCGCCAAGCAGCGCGCCGGGGCTGGAATCGGTGCGCTGGCTGCGCTCTTCCAGAATGACCTGAAGCTCGGTTTCCACCTCATTGGCGGCCAGTTGCAGATCGGTCATCCGGTCGGCTTCCAGCTTCATCATCAGATCAAGCCGGTCTGCCGCCACGCGTTGGAAGTACGCGGTGTAGTCCCAACTGGTAAAGGCGTTGTCGCTGCCACCCTGTGCTTCGACGATGTCAGAGAACTCGCCGGGTGCCAGCTCGTCGGTGCCCTTGAACATCAGATGTTCCAGAAAATGCGCGATGCCCGATTTGCCGCGCGGTTCATCTGCGGAACCGACCTTGTACCAGACCATCTGCACCACAACCGGGGCACGGTTGTCTTCGATGACAACCACCTGAAGCCCGTTATCGAGGGTGAAGGCCGTCACATCTTCGGCGGCCCACAGGGGGGCTGCCGTCAAAAGCAAACCCGTCAGGGCAAGGCCCGGCATTCTTGGCATCATTTCCTCCGGATGGCCCGCATTGGGCAAGCCCGTCACTCAGACCCGTCACTCGGGCCCGTCACGGGGCAAGGTGCGCCGGGCAGGCGGCGGGTTCAACCCGCCCCTACGCGCTTGTTACTCGTCTTCACCGGGTTGTGGTGGCGGGGCCGAAGGCGTGGCCACACCGGCACGGCGCCAGCGCCACAATTCGGCCTGCTGATCCAGCGTCATGTCGGCATAGGCTTTGTAGTACACGTTCACGTTGAACACGCGTTCCAGAAGCCTGCCATTGTTATCGCGCCGGAATTCAAGGTCTTCGGCGGCCAGCGTCTGCCGGATTCCCGCTGTCACCCCATAGCGCGCAGCATAGGAATAAAGCCCGGAATGGGCGCTGTTCACGCCTTCGCGCGATCCGATATTGCCGCCCAATGCCGCCACAGCCTCGGCCTGCGGGTCGCGGTCGGTGCGGTTTGCACCCCCCGGCGTGGGTTCGGGCAGCGCGGCCAGATCCTGCGGCAATTCAAGCGGCTTTGGCGGGATGATCCCGAACTCATCCGGCCCTGATGACGTGGAGCGCACATTCATCAGCGACGGCACCCCGTCGCCATTGCCGCATGCTGCAAGCGTCAGCACCATCGCTGCTGCGATGGCGGGGAAACGCCGTTTTGCTTGCATGCCTGCCTCCGTCATCCGTCTTGCCCCCGTCTTAGCGCATGTCTTGCCGCGCGTCACGAGGTCTTTCCCTTGCCCTTGCCACCAACCGCTTTGCCGCCCGGTTTCGGTGTGTCCTTGCCGCCTGTGAACAGGATCAACCCGAAAGCCCCGGCAAAGATCGAGATATCTGCCACATTGAACGCATAGGGATTCTCGATCCCGCAACAAGACATGTTCAGGAAATCTGCCACCGCGCCATACACGATCCGGTCAATCACATTGCCCAGTGCGCCCCCGATCAGCAGACCGGCGGAAATCTGCGCCCAGCGGCCCGCGCCTTCGCGCTTGATCCAGATCCAGACCCATGCCGAAATCGCCAGCGCCACCACGATCAGAAGCCACCGCGCGAATTCGGCCTGATTGCTGAACAGGCCGAAATTGATGCCCGTATTCCACGCCATGCGAAAGGTCAGGAAGGGGGGCAGCACCTCGATCACGCCGCGTTCGATCAGGTTCATGCCCTGCACCACGATCAATTTCGTGGCCTGATCCAGCACAAAGATGATGGCGGCGGTGATGATCGCGATGCGCATGGACGTGCCCCGTGACTGTCAGACTTCAGTGTCGGAAATGGCGCATGCCGGTGAAGACCATCGCCAGCCCGGCCGCATCGGCGGCGGCGATCACGTCATCATCCCGCATGGACCCGCCCGGTTGGATAATGGCCGTGGCCCCCGCCTCGGCTGCGGCCAGCAGGCCATCGGCAAAGGGAAAGAACGCGTCCGACGCCACAACCGACCCATGGGTCAGCGGTTGGGAAAGACCCAGCGCCTCGGCCATGTCCTGCGATTTGCGGGCGGCGATGCGGGTGCTGTCGATCCGGCTCATCTGGCCGGCGCCCACGCCCACGGTGGCACCATCTTTCACATAGATGATGGCGTTGGATTTCACATGCTTGGCCACTTTCCACGCAAACAGCAGATCGGCCAGTTCGGCATCGGTCGGCGCGCGCTTGGTGACAACCTTCAGATCGGCAGGCCGGATGATCCCGGCATCGCGGTCCTGCACCAGAAAGCCACCCGCAACCTGCTTGTACGCGGTCGCCTTGGCGCGCGGGTCAGGCAGGGCGGCGGTGGTCAGCAGGCGCAGGTTCTTTTTGGCGGCAAAGATTGCGCGGGCCTCGTCACTTGCCCCCGGCGCGATGACGACTTCGGTGAAGATCTCGGTGATCTTTTCCGCCGTCGCCGCATCCAGCGGCTGGTTCAGCGCGACGATCCCGCCAAAGGCAGAGGTGCGGTCGCAATCATAGGCGCGCGCATAAGCCTCGGCCAAAGTCGCGCCTTGCGCGACGCCGCAGGGGTTGGCGTGCTTGATGATCGCCACCGCTGCGCCGTCGGCGGGCGCGAATTCCGCCACCAGTTCAAAGGCCGCGTCAGTATCGTTGATGTTGTTGTAGGATAGTTCCTTGCCCTGCCACTGCTTTGCCGTCGCCACGCCTTCGCGTTTGGACCCATCCACGTAGAAGGCCGCGCTTTGATGTGGGTTTTCCCCGTAGCGCAGCCCCTGCGCCAGCTTTCCGGCAAAGCTGCGATAGCGCGGCGCGGTCTCTCCAATCTCACCCGCCAGCCAATTGGATACGGCAGCATCATAGGCGGCAGTGCGCGAATAGGCGGTCAGCGCCATCTTCTGCCGGAAGGCCATAGTCGTGGCCCCATCATGCGCGGCCAGCTGATCCAGCAGCGGCTGGTAATCGGCGGGGTCGGTCAGCACGGTGACGAAACGGTGGTTCTTGGATGCCGCGCGGATCATGGCCGGGCCGCCGATATCGATATTCTCGATGCAGGTTGCGTGATCAGCCCCCTTCGCGACCGTTTCCTCGAACGGATAAAGGTTCACGATCAGCAGGTCGATCGGTTCGATCCCATGCGCCGCCATGGCCAGCAGATGTTCGTCATCATCCCGCAGCGCCAGCAGCGCGCCGTGGACGTTCGGGTGCAGCGTCTTGACCCGGCCATCCATCATTTCCGGAAAGCCCGTCACATCCGACACATCCCGCACCACCAGCCCCGCTGTGCGCAGCATCCCCGACGTGCCCCCGGTGGAAATCAATTCCACCCCCCGCGCCGCCAGCGCACGCGCCAGATCAAGCAGGCCGGATTTGTCAGACACGGAAATCAGCGCGCGGCCGATGGGAACAAGGTTGGTCATGGGCAGAACCCCCCGGGGTAACGGATACGGTCAGTCCGGAACCGACAATTCCTCGCGGTCCAGATCGCGGATGGCCAGCGGAGTATCCTGTGCCTTGGCCAAGGTCCAGCCGATCCGGGTTTCAAAGCTGCCCGCAGGCGCCGAAAGGACGATCTGTTTTGTCGCACGTGGCTGCAAACGCCCTTTTTCCAGATAAACCGATGGATCAAGCGTCAGTTTTGCAATCCCGTCATGGCGGAATACCCAGATTTCCCCCGATTTCAGCGCCATGGAAACGGCGTTCCCGCCCATGTCCAGCGCCACGTCGACATCCGGGTGCAGATGAAAGCGGATCGCAAAGCCGACGCCTTCGGGGCTTTGCGCCAGGATCGCCGCCACACGCTTGCGGTCGCCCGGGCTGCGCGCCTCCAGCAGATCGGTCCCGGTCAGGCGGCGGCCCTGCGTATCCAGCGTCAGGATGCGGGCATGGGTCAGACCGTGGCTGCCCTGCCAGCCGCCATGCGCCAGCGACAGGTGATGACCACTGCCATCCTGCGCCAGTTGCAGCGCTGTCACGGGCGCGCGGGTGGCGAACTCTGCCCCGCCCTTGCCCAGCCGCGATGACGATGATCCGTCCAGCGACAGCGTGGAATGTGATGCCGTGGCCCGCCCGGCCAATTGCCAATCCTCGCCAAAGGGCAGGCCTGACCCGCTGCTCACGATCAGCGGGCGGCGGCCCGATGTCATCTCGAACGCCAAGGTCGAAGCGTGCGCCTCACCCCCAGCCTTTCCGTCAGGTGGCGCTGCGGCATCGACGATCACCGTCGTTCGCCCGGATGCCAGCCGCACATAGCCCATCGACGGAAGCCCGGCCCCGCTGCCGCCGCGCACGCCCGACGCGGCCAGCGCCGCATCCAGCCGCCCCTCGATCCCGCGCCCGCCCCCGTGAAACCGCGCCAGCCCCCCGTCGGCATGGCGCAGCGCCCGCAGCGTGGGCGCGATCCGGCCGATGGCATTCGTCACTTCGACAGGCACCGCCCGGTCCGATTCGGCCAGGGCCTGCGCCGCCCAGTTCAGCAGGGTGAACACTTCCAGCAGATCCTCGGGGTTGCGGGTGGGGATGCCGCCCCCGGCATCGACCTCCCGTTGGCAATCGCGCGCCAGCGCGGCGATGGCGGCCCCCACCAGCCCGGCCTTCCCCTCCAGCGCCAAGGCGGCCACGATCAGCCCGGTCAATGCCTCGAACCTTGGCAATCCCGGCGCGGCGCGGGTCCATCGCCGGGCAAGGTAATGAGTCTGCACCGTCAGCGCGCGGAAATAGGCATCGGTCTGCGACTTGTCGCTGCCTTGCAGGATCAGCATCGCATGATTGACCCAACGGATCAGCCGCCGCCCGGTCAGATCGGGCGTCCAGCCCGGCCCTTGCCCCCTGCCAAAACGCGCGATCCAGTCATAGGTCCAGTCCCGCGCCCGTTTGCGCGCCGCGCTGTCGCCAAAGGCAGCAAGATCATCAAGCCAGACAAATCCATGCGCCTCGGCCGCAAAGGCCGGATCGGGGGCGGTGACATCCCACAGCGCCACGCCGGGGGCCTGTACCAGCTTGCCTGCAAACAGGAAATTGCCCGCCACGATCTGCCGGCCCCGCGCGAACAACCCGATGGATCGCGGCTCTGGCTGCGACCGAAAGGCCAGCGCGGGCCGCGCGAACCCGGCTCGCCACACGGCAAGGCGGTTGCCAAATGACCCTGTCGGTCTGTCACTCGTGATGACGGCCATGCCTCGCCCGTATCCTGCTGCCCGGTCTGGGGATGTCCGGCTGTTGTCCGGATCTTGGGCTTCAGTCTACCCGCGTGGGGGGGCGGCTGTCACGCCACAACCGCCCCGGACCTGATCACTTTGCCAGATGGTCCACCCGTTCCAGATATTGCGCCAGACCGCGGATCTGCCCCATCCATTTGTCGATCAGCCGCGGATCATGCGGCGCGGCATGGACGCCCGCCGGAATTTCCCGCGCCAGCACCGATTCGACAGCCAGCGAAACCGGCACGGATACCAGCCGCCCCATGGCCGTGCCGCGCGCATCGCCCCAGGCATCCATCGCCCATTCCTCGTGCCAGACCACCACGCCATCGCGTTCGGCTTTCAGCGACACAAAGAGCACCACCCGGTCCGGCTCGCCGTCGTCATATGAATTTTCGGCCCAGAACTGCGCGGCCATTTCTGCCAGCCGCGCATCGCCAGCCGGGCCTTGCAGCGTTTCGATCTCGCGGAACACCGGACCCCAGGCCTCGGCCCAGCCGTTCAGGCGAATGGTGCCGCGCACAAAATCACGGACCTGCCAGTCCTTGTCGAACCGGTAATCCTCCATGAAGGGATAGCTGTCGCGGTTGGGATAAACCTCGAAACTCTCAGGCGCAGGCAATGGCGCGTCATAGGCGGTGATGGCGTCCCAGGGCCGGTTCGCCCGCAGCTCGCTGAAATTCCGCAAAGACCGCGACGGTGACCGCAGCGCCTTGAGCACGCCCAGCGGCGACCATGAAAACTTGTAGCGAAAGGCATTGGCGATCTTGGGAACGCCACCGCAATAAGAGGTGAAGGAAAGCGTATTCCCCACGTCATAGGCCGGCGAGGCGCGATAACGCGCCACAAGGTCATGGGCCATCAGATGGTCGATCCCGGGGTCCAGCCCCACCTCATTGACCGAACACAGCCCCTTGTCGCGGAACGCCGCATCCAGCGCCCGCATTTCCGGCGCGATATAGCTGGAGGAAACGAAATGCGCGCCCTTTTCCAGGCAGACCGTCGCGATCCCGACGTGCTGATCCGCGGGCAGCATGGAAATCGCCACATCCCCTGGCTCCAAGGCCGCCGTCAGCGCGGGCAGGCTGTAGGCGCGGATGTCCTGCGTAAGGTCACCTACGGCTTCGCGCGCCTTCTTAACGGTGCGGTTCCACACCACCACCTTATGCCCGCCTTCGATCAGCCGCCGCAAACCGGGAACCGACGAAAGGCCGGTGCCGCACCAATGGATCGTCATGTCTCTGTCTCCCTACAGCAGGGCATAGCCCCACAAAAATCTTCGAAGATTTTTGCAAATTCCTTCCAAGGAATTTGTCCCCCAGCGTCACATCCCCGCACTGTGCCGGTCGTATTCCACCTTTGCCCGCCCCCAGACCCCGGATTGCAGGTCGGACAGCGTCAGCAGGCTGGGCAACAGTTGCGCGGCATAATCCTCGCTGCTTTCCACCGGCAGCAGGGACGGCAGGTTGTCAATCGCAGTCACGTCTAGCGGCGGCGCGTCATGCACCCGCAGCGCCGGCGCATCCCAATCCGTGGCGTGGTCATAGACTTTGATGGGCGAGAAATCCGATGTCGGATCACAGGCGATATCACCGATCACCGTCAACTTGCGCGCATCCGTCTTGGCGCTGGCCGGCACAAAAACCGGGCAGCCGGGCCGGGCAAGGATGCAATTCAGGAAAATCTCGTGCTGCAAAACTTCGGGGAATGGCCCGCCGCTGGCGGTCTCGGCCATATCCCACTTCGTCACCGCTACGCCCATCGCGGCGCACAGATCGGCCGCCCCGGTGCCAACCCGTCCCAAAGCACCGATGACGATGGCGCGCGGGCGGTCCATCCCAGCCAGTTCCCGCTCCAGATCGGCGATCAACGCGGCGCGGCCCGGATATTTCGCCACCGGCCCCGCAATCCCGCCCCGCTGCTGCGCCGCCCAGCATTTCAGCGACACCGCCGCCCCGGCAAAGCCCGCCCAATAGCCAAAGGCCGCCACGCGACGCCCGCCCTCATCCACCAGATATTCCAGATCATACAGCACCCCGCCCCCGGCCCGGAACCGCCGCAGCAATTCCCGCCCCGCAGGCTGGCCCTTGTAGGCATGGCCGAACATGATGTGGCGATGGGTCAGGGGCGTGCCATCTTCGGGCAGTTCCTTCAGCCCGAAGATGATCGCGTCACTTGGCGCCTGTGGCCACAGGTTTTCATCCGCAATCTCGCAGCCTGCCGCCGCGTAGCCCTCAATCGGGATCGCCCGCACGGATGACTGTTCCACCGTCACGCGAATACCGGCCCGGACCAGCGCCGCCGCGCCTTCGGGCGTCAGCCCCACCCGTTCCTCGTTCAGGCGCTGTTCCGCCCGGACCCAGAGATGCGTCATCGCATGCCTCCCAAAATCTGCCCTGCAGCCCTATCAGATCAGTCCGCAGGGAAAAGGGGATCACAGATCGAAACTGGCAAAGACCGGCACATGATCCGACGGCTGTTCCCACCCCCGGCAGGGCCGCAGGATGCGGCTGCCATGGCCCGCGTTGGAAATGTCGGGCGTGGCCCAGATGTGATCCAGCCTGCGCCCCTTGTCCGCCGCATCCCAATCCGCCGCGCGGTAGGACCACCATGAATAGAGCAGGCCCTGCGGGATGTCCTGCCGGGTGATATCGACCCAGCCCCCCGCATCTTGCGTCTGGGCCAGATGCTCCACCTCGATCGGTGTATGGCTCACGATCTTCAGCAATTGCTTGTGCGACCAGACGTCATCCTCGCGCGGGGCAATGTTCAGATCGCCCACAAGGATGGATCGCTGCGGCTTGTCGGCATGAAACCGGTCGCGCATCTGCATCAGGAAATCCAGCTTCTGGCCGAACTTGTCGTTCAGCGCCCGATCCGGAATGTCACCCCCTGCGGGGACGTAACAGTTGTGGATCACCACCCCGTTTTCCAGCCGCGCCGCCACGTGGCGGGCATGGCCCAGCGCCGCGAAATCCTCACCCCCTGCATCGTACAAGGGCAGCTTGGACAGGATGGCCACGCCGTTGTAGCCCTTTTGCCCGCGCGCAACCATGTGGGTATAGCCCAGCGCTTGAAACTGCGCGACGGGGATCTTGTCCACCGGGCTTTTGCATTCCTGAAGACACAGGATATCGGGCGCTTCTTCGGCCAACAGCCGGGCCACCAGCCCCTCGCGCAGACGGACAGAATTGATGTTCCACGTGGCAAGGGTAAAGGTCATGGCGCGGGCTCCGGCAGCAAGGGACGGCGGACCCTAGGGCCGACCGTCCGCAGGCTCAAGAGGCCGGGCGATCAGTTATAGACTGATCCGCCCTCGCCGGATCAGTCGTTGACCGTGAACGTGTTGATCTCGCACAGGTTCTGTTCTTTCGTCGCTTCCAGCCCGTCTTCGGTGACGAAGCGCAGGTCATAGTCACAGACATCCAGACCATCGGCGATGGTCACGTCGCCCGACACACCGGGTGAAACCGAGTCGACGGTCAGGATATTCTCACCCCAAAGCTCTTCGCCCACCGGCGACACGTTCATCTCCACGATGGTGTAGGAACTGTCATTGACCAGCGTGAAGACCAGGTCTTCGGCAAGAACAGGGGACGCCACCAGACCGGCAAGCAGGGCCGCGAAGCCAATACGCATGAAACTCTCCTTAAGTTGGCCCGATTCATTTGGGCGATGGCCGTTATATCCAACGTGCCAGCAAACCCCTAAACGGATTTCTTATACTGATGTATAGGTGCCGCTGGTGACCCCGTGCCGACCCATCCTGCAACGTCATGCAAATGCCAGGTCAAAAAAAGGCCGGGCATGATGCCCGGCCAAGTCCAACAGGGAGGATGCCGTGCCATAACCCCGACACGACAAGGGGATCCTGGGTGCGATCAGTCTCGCATCCAAATGTATATAAGAAATGAATCAGGCGATTTTAAGATCGTCACGCCACCAGTCTGTATCCGCCGCTCTCTGTTACCAGCAGCCGCGCATTTGACGGATCGGGTTCAATCTTCTGGCGAAGGCGATAAATGTGGGTTTCCAAAGTATGCGTGGTCACCCCCGCATTGTATCCCCACACCTCATGCAGCAGCACATCACGTGCCACAACGCTTTGCTGCGCGCGGTACAAATACTTAAGAATATTGGTTTCTTTCTCCGTCAGGCGGATCTTCTTTTCCTTTTCATCCACCAGCATCTTTTGCGCGGGCTTAAAGGTATAGGGGCCAAGCTGGAAAATGGCGTCTTCGGATTGCTCATGCTGGCGCAATTGCGCCCTGATGCGCGCAAGCAACACCGGAAACTTAAAAGGCTTGGTTACATAGTCA
This sequence comes from Paracoccaceae bacterium, assembly GCA_022843025.1. Classification (GTDB taxonomy): domain Bacteria; phylum Pseudomonadota; class Alphaproteobacteria; order Rhodobacterales; family Rhodobacteraceae; genus Paragemmobacter. Next base: position 31,200 of record JALHOL010000008.1, read on the forward strand.
TTGGCCCCGGCATCCAGCCCCAGAATGGTGTCTGCATCCGAATCATGACCGGTCAACATCAGGACCGGGCATTTCACGCCGCTCTTGCGCATCCGGCGGCAAAGCTCGCGCCCGTCAGTATCCGGCAGGCCCACATCCAGGATCACCAGATCGTAAAGGCCGGCTTTCGCCTTCTCCATCCCCTCGGCCCCGGTGCGGGCCTCGAACACGTCGAAATCTTCGGTCATGACAAGCTGCTCGCTCAGCGCCTCGCGCAGATCGTCGTCATCATCGACCAGCAGGATCTTTCTCAGGGTGCCCATGGGAACCTCCGTTTGCGTCTTCTGTCCCTCACATGCGCCCCGCTCGCGGTTGCGGCAAGAATTGCAACGCATGAGTCACGCGGTCGTGTGGCTGTGTGGGGGAATGTTTCAATTTCCTGCGCATCGGCCTAGATAGGGGTCAGAGGACATGATGCAGAACACCCGGCCCACGCTTGCACCCACCATCGTTGAACGCCTGTCGCGCGCGCGGGGCGACCTGCGCATGGGTGTACCCGTGGTGATGACAGGCGATGGCCGCGCTATGCTGGTCGTCGCGGTTGAGGCATTGGAACCAGCCCGCCTTGCCGCCCTGCGCGCCTTGGGTCAGCCGGAACTGGCACTGACCGCGCGGCGTGCCGAAACGCTCAAGACCCCGGCCTATGACGGCGACATCGCCCGCATTCTGGTGCCCGAAGGGATGGGCGTCGATTGGCTGCGCGCGCTGGCCGACCCGGCCGATGATCTGCGCGTGCCGCTGAAGGGGCCCCTGCGCGCGCTGCGCGACGGATCATCCGATCTGCACCGCGCCGCGCTGCATCTGGTGAAATCCGCCCACCTTCTGCCCGCCGCCCTGCTGGTGCCTGTGACGCATGGTCTGGCCTTGGCCGAAGAACACGCCCTGACCCTGCTGCCGCTGGCCGAGATTGCGCCGGAACTGTCGCGCATGTCGCCGCTGCATCCGGTGGTGAATGCCCGCCTGCCGATGCAGGCCGCGCAGGCCGGGCGTGTGCATATCTTCCGCCCGGAAGACGGTGGTGAGGAACATTACGCCATCGAAATCGGTCGCCCCGACCGCACCCTTCCCGTTCTGGCGCGGCTACATTCGGCCTGCTTTACCGGCGATGTGCTGGGCAGCCTGAAATGCGACTGCGGCCCGCAACTGCGCGCGGCGCTGGCCCAGATGGGCGACGAAGGGGCGGGGGTCCTGCTCTACCTCAATCAGGAAGGGCGGGGCATCGGGCTGGCCAACAAGATGCGCGCCTATTCGCTGCAGGATCAGGGCTTTGATACGGTCGAGGCCAATCACCGCCTTGGTTTCGAAGATGACGAACGCGATTTCCGCATCGGCGCGGGGATCCTGCGCAAGATGGGCTTTTCCTCGGTCCGCCTGCTGACCAACAATCCCAACAAGCTGGCGATGATGGAATCCTGCGGGGTGGCCGTGGCCGAACGTGTGCCGTTGAAAGTGGGCCAAACGGCGCAGAACGCCGCTTATCTGGCCACCAAGGCCGCGAAATCGGGGCATCTGCTGTGACGCCCACCGATCTGGTGGTCACCCGCTGGGGTGCGCGCTTCATGGGGCGGGTGTTTCCCTGTTCCATCGGGCGTGGCGGCATTGTTCCGGCCCGCAAGAAACGCGAAGGCGATCGCGCCACCCCGGCAGGAAAGCACGGCTTCGTCGGGATGCTCTACCGGCGCGACCGCCTGTCGCCATCGCAACTGCCCGATTGGGCGCTGCCTTTTGGCCCGTCCGACCTGTGGTCGGATGACAGCCGCGATCCGGACTACAACCTTATGGTCCGCGCCCCACATCCTTGGTCGCATGAACGGCTGACACGGCCCGATCCGATGTATGACCTGATCCTTCTGACCGATTGGAACTGGCCCCAGGCCGATCCGGGCCGGGGATCGGCGATCTTTGTTCACACATGGCGGCGGCCTCGGCACCCCACGGCGGGCTGCGTCGCCTTTGCGCAGAACGATCTGCTCTGGATCGCCAACCGCATCCAGCACCGGACAAGTCTGATCATCCGGGGCTGAATCACCCTTTCCAAACCGCTTTGGCCTGCCTAATCTGCGCGCAGTTTGGGGGAGGGACCACCATGCCACGCACGCCGTCCGTTGCGGATGACGAAATCTTTGCCCTGCGCCTTGATCGCAGCGCGCCGGATCTCTGGCCGATGCTGGAGGCGCTCTATGGCCAACACCCCGACTATGCCACCTTCCGCGCCGCCCTTCTCAAGGCGATGCAAAAGGCGTGGGCTGACCGCGCCCCTGATCTGAAACGGCTGGATCTGCGGCGCGATCTGGAACCCGACTGGTTCCAGCGCAGCGATATGGCGGGCTATGTCTTCTACATCGACCGCTTTGCCGGAACATTGACCAACGTTCTGGAAAAGCTGGATTATCTGGAAGAGCTTGGCATCACCTATGTTCACTTCATGCCCTGCCTGAAGCCCCGCCCGGGCGACAGCGATGGCGGCTATTCAGTGATGGATTACCGCGCCATCAACCCCGCCTACGGCACGATGGCGGATTTTGAGACCGTCACCGCAGAACTGCGCAAACGCGGCATTTCGGTCTGCATTGACCTTGTCCTGAACCACACCGCGAAAGAACACGCTTGGGCGAAAAAAGCCGCCAAGGGCGATGTGAAACATCAAGACTACTACCTGATGTTCGACACCCCCGATCTTCCAAAGCGGTATGAAGAAACGCTGGTCGAGGTGTTCCCCGACAACGCCCCCGGCAACTTCACCCATTACCCCGATTTCGGCAAATGGGTCTGGACCACCTTCAACGAACATCAGTGGGATCTGAACTGGGCCAACCCGCAGGTCTTCCTCGAAATCGCGGAAATCATGCTGTTCCTCGCCAATCGTGGTGTGGATGTACTGCGGCTGGATGCCGTGGCTTTCATGTGGAAGCGCCTCGGCACACGCTGCCAGTCAGAGCCTGAAGTTCACATGCTGTTGCAGGCCCTGCGCGCGGTCTGCCGCATCACCTGCCCTGCCGTCCTGCACCTCGAAGAGGCGATCGTCGCGCCCGCCGAAATGCTGCCCTACCTTGGGCGCGGAAAGCATGACGGCAAGGAAGGCAACCTCGCCTATCACAACTCGCTCATGGTGCAGTTCTGGTCGTCTCTGGCCACCCGCGACACACGGTTGATGACGCATGTCATGGGCACGCATTTCCCCGACCGGCTGACCAATGCCACCTATGCCACCTATATCCGCTGCCATGACGATATCGGCTGGGCCGTGACGGATGAAGATGCCGCCGCGCTGGGCTTGTCCGGCCCCGGCCACCGTGCGTTTCTTTCAGATTTCTATGATGGCACCTTTCCCGGCAGCTTTGCCCGTGGCGCGCTGTTTCAGGAAAACCCCGCCACGGGCGACAAGCGCATCTCGGGCAGTTTCGCCTCGCTTGCCGGGCTGGAAAAGGCATTGGCAGAGGGTGATCCCGCGGCGGCAGAGCTGGCGGTTCAACGCATCCTTATGGGCCATGCGCTGATCGCGGCCTGGGGCGGCATCCCCCTGATCTATATGGGTGACGAACTCGCCGCGCTGAACGATCACGATTATCTGGCCGTCCCCGAACACGCGCATGACAGCCGGTGGATTCACCGCCCCCGGATGGATTGGCAGGCCGCACGGTCGCGGCATGACGGGCTGACCCATGCTTCCCGCGTCTGGCTGGGCCTGCGGCATATTCTTGCTCGCCGTCGTGCCACCCCCGCGCTGCACGCGGCGCATCCGATCCGTGTTGTTCCCGGCCCGGTGCCGCAGGTCTTTGCCTTCCGACGCGATGCGCCAACTGGCACGCTGCTTTGCCTGTTCAACTTCTCCGAAAGTTGGGCGCATGTTCCCGAAGATTGGCTGCGGATGCAGGGCGCAACGCAGATGCATGATGCCCTGTCCGACCACCCGGTCGAGGTGCATCACGGCAACATCGCGCTGCCCCCCTATGCACGGGTCTGGCTGGCCTAGGCCTGCGCATCATCGCCCCCAACGATAGACCCCATCTATCAAACAACGGGAAATCAATATTGATTTCCCTATCAAGCGGTATATCCCGGTATACAGCTACCGAAGGGGCCGCCGATGACGCAGACCAGCACCGAAATCGCCGCGCGAGTTGGGGAAATCCTGGACGCGCATGAGGGGATGGAGGGGCCTTTGCTGCCGATTCTCCACGCGATCCAGCACGCCTATGGCTATGTGCCGCGTGACGCGCTGCCGATCATCGCGAAACGGCTGAACCTGACGCGCGCCGAAGTGCATGGCGTCATGTCCTTCTACCATGATTTCCGCGAAGATCCGGCAGGCAAGCATGTGCTGAAACTTTGCCGCGCCGAAGCCTGTCAGGCGATGGGGGCGGATCGTGTTGCCGCCCATGCCCAGAACCGTCTCGGCATCGAATGGCACCAGACCACCAAGGATGGCCAGATCACCTTGGAACCCGTGTTCTGCCTTGGCCTTTGCGCCTGCGCGCCCGCCGCGCTTGTGGATGGCAAGGTGGTAGGTCGTGTGGATGAGGCCCGTCTTGACGCCATCATCGAAGGGGTCCGCTGATGAAAATCTACGTCCCCCGCGATGCCGCCGCCCGTGGCCTTGGCGCAGATGACGTCGCCGCCGCCGTGCTGGCCGAGGCTGCAAAGCGCGGCATCACCGTCGATCTCGTCCGCAACGGATCGCGCGGCATGGTCTGGCTGGAACCGCTGGTAGAGGTGGCCACTGATGCAGGCCGCCTTGCCTTTGGCCCGCTGACGCCCGCCGATGTGCCTGCACTCTTTGCCGACCTCGCACAGCACCCCAAGGCGCTGGGCCTGACTGATGCCCTTCCCTGGCTGGCGAAACAGACCCGCCTCACCTTTGCGCGTGTCGGTGTGGTCGATCCCCTGTCGCTGACCGAATACGAAGCCCATCATGGCCTTGTCGGCCTGCGCCGCGCGCTGGGCATGGACAGCGCCGCCATCGTGGCCGAGGTGACCGAGTCTGGCCTGCGGGGCCGGGGCGGTGCGGGTTTCCCTACCGGCATCAAATGGAAAACCGTGGCCGAGGCGAAGGCCGATCAGAAATACATCGTCTGCAACGCGGATGAGGGCGACAGCGGCACCTTCGCCGACCGCATGCTGATGGAAGGCGACCCCTTCACCCTGATCGAAGGCATGATCATCGCCGGCATCGCCACCGGGGCGACGCGCGGCTATGTCTACATGCGCTCTGAATATCCTGACGCGATCGAAGTGATGACGGATGCCGTCATCATCGCCCGCCGGGCAGGAATTTTGGGCGCATCGGTCCTTGGCTCCGGGCGTGCGTTCGACATGGAGATCCGCACCGGTGCCGGTGCCTATGTCTGCGGTGAGGAAACCTCGCTTCTCAACAGCCTCGAAGGCAAACGCGGCGTGGTCCGCGCCAAGCCGCCGCTGCCCGCTTTGCAAGGCTTCCTTGGCAAACCCACCGTGGTGAACAACGTCATCTCGCTGGCCACCATCCCGGTGATTTTGGAACGCGGCGCGGCTTTCTACAAGGATTTCGGTCTTGGCCGGTCGCGCGGCACCATCCCGTTGCAGATTGCGGGCAACGTCAAACATGGCGGCTTGTTCGAGGCTGCCTTTGGCCTGACGCTGGGCGAAATCGTGGATGTGATCGGTGGCGGCACCGCGACGGGCCGCCCCGTGAAGGCGGTGCAGGTTGGTGGCCCGCTGGGCGCCTATTTCCCCCGCGCCCTGTTCGACACCCCCTTCGGCTATGAAGAATTCGGCGCAAAAGAAGGCCTCATCGGCCATGCCGGTCTGGTGATCTTTGACGACAGCGCCGACATGCTGAAACAGGCCCGCTTCGCGATGGAATTCTGCGCGATTGAATCCTGTGGCAAATGCACCCCCTGCCGCATCGGCGCGGTGCGCGGCGTGGAAACCGTGGACCGCATCGCCAAGGGCGATGCCGCCGCCATCCCGCTGCTGACCGACCTCTGCAACACCATGAAATCCGGCTCGCTCTGCGCGCTGGGCGGCTTCACCCCCTATCCGGTGATGTCCGCTTTGAACCACTTCCCCGATGATTTCACGCCCGCGCTGAAAGAGGCCGCCGAATGACCGAACAGGTTAAGGGCCCGGCGTCCTACTTCCCTTCCATCGAAAAGAAATACGGCCAGCCGATGCAACACTGGTTCGACCAGATCGCGCCCATGCTGGACCAGCCGCATATGCAGATCGTTTCCTTTCTTAAGGAAACCCACGCGATGGGCCACGGCCACGCCAATGCCATCGTCGCCCACCAACTCGCCAAGAATAAGGGTGCCTGAGATGAAAGACTTCATCATTCCCGACCGCGATTTCGGCACCCCTGCCGCCAAATCCAAGACCATGGTCACCCTGACCATCGACGGGTTCGATATCACTGTTCCCGAAGGCACCTCGATCATGCGCGCCGCGGCGGAAATCGGGATCACCGTCCCGAAACTCTGCGCGACCGACTCGCTTGATGCGTTCGGCTCTTGCCGCCTCTGCCTTGTGGAAATCGAAGGCCGCAACGGCACCCCGGCCTCTTGCACCACCCCCGTGGCACCCGGCATCAAGGTCCACACCCAGAACGCCAAGCTGAAGCAACTTCGCCGTGGCGTGATGGAGCTTTATATCTCGGACCACCCGCTGGATTGCCTGACCTGCTCCGCCAATGGCGATTGCGAGTTGCAGGATATGGCCGGCGCCGTCGGCCTGCGCGACGTGCGGTATGAGGCTGTGGAAACCCACTTCAAGGCCAAGAACAACTCCGGCGAAGCCAACCCGCAATGGATGCCGAAGGACGACTCCAACCCCTATTTCACCTATGACCCGGCGAAATGCATCGTCTGCTCGCGCTGCGTCCGCGCCTGCGAAGAGGTGCAAGGCACCTTCGCGCTGACGATCGAAGGCCGTGGTTTCGATAGCCGCGTGTCCTTTGGCGCCAAGACCGACACCGCCCTGACGTCTGACTGCGTGTCCTGCGGCGCCTGCGTGCAGGCCTGCCCGACCGCCACGCTTCAGGAAAAGTCGATCATCGAGATCGGCACCCCCGAACGCTCTGTCATCACCACCTGCGCCTATTGCGGCGTGGGCTGTTCGTTCAAGGCCGAAATGCGTGGCGACGAACTGGTCCGCATGACCCCCTACAAGCATGGCAAGGCCAACCGTGGGCATTCCTGCGTCAAGGGTCGCTTCGCTTATGGCTATGCCAGCCACAAGGACCGCATCCTGTCGCCCATGATCCGCGACAGCATCAACGACCCGTGGCAAGAAGTGTCATGGGCCGAGGCGATGGAATTCACCGCCAACCGCATGAAGGGCATCATCGCCAAGCATGGCCGCCAGTCGGTTGGCGTGATCACCTCCAGCCGCTGCACGAATGAGGAAGCCTACCTCGTGCAGAAGCTCACCCGTGCGGTGTTCATGAACAACAACACCGATACCTGCGCCCGTGTCTGCCATTCGCCCACCGGATACGGCCTTGGCCAGACCTTCGGCACCAGCGCCGGCACGCAGGATTTTGACTCGGTCGAACACACCGATGTCGTCATCCTGATCGGCGCAAACCCGACCGACGGTCACCCCGTCTTTGCCTCGCGCCTGAAGAAACGCCTGCGCGCCGGGGCCAAGCTGATCGTGGTCGACCCGCGCCGGATTGATCTGGTGGACAACTCCGCCCACATCCGGGCCGCCCACCATTTGGCCCTGACGCCGGGCACCAACGTGGCCGTCGTCACCGCCATCGCCCATACCATCGTGACCGAGGGCCTGTTTGACGAAGACTTCATCCGCACCCGCTGTGATTGGGATGAATTCCAGGACTATGCCGAATTCGTATCCGACCCCCGCCACTCGCCCGAAGCGACTCAACTTCTGACAGGGGTCAAGGCAGATGAACTGCGCGCCGCCGCCCGCCTTTATGCCAAGGGCGGCAACGGGGCGATCTATTACGGCCTGGGGGTGACCGAACATTCGCAGGGCTCGACCACCGTTATCGGCATCGCCAACCTTGCCATGCTGACCGGCAATATCGGCCGCCCCGGCGTGGGCGTGAACCCGCTGCGCGGCCAGAACAATGTGCAGGGTTCCTGTGACATGGGGTCATTCCCCCACGAACTGCCCGGCTACCGCCATGTGAAGAACGACTCCGTGCGTGAGGTGTTCGAATCCATCTGGGGCGTGAAGATCGACAACGAACCCGGCCTGCGCATCCCCAACATGCTGGATGCGGCGGTCGAGGGCACCTTCAAGGGCCTCTACTGCCAAGGCGAAGACATCCTGCAATCCGACCCCGACACCAAACACGTCGCCGCAGGACTGGCGGCGATGGAATGCGTGATCGTCCATGACCTGTTCCTGAACGAGACGGCGAACTACGCCCATGTGTTCTTCCCCGGTTCGTCCTTCCTGGAAAAGGACGGCACCTTCACCAATGCTGAACGCCGCATCAACCGCGTGCGCAAGGTGATGGCCCCGAAACAAGGCTATGCCGATTGGGAAGTGACGCAGATGTTCGCGCAGGCGATGGGGGCCGATTGGCACTATACCCACCCGTCGCAGATCATGGATGAAATCGCCATGCTGACGCCGTCCTTTGCCGGGGTCAGCTATGAAAAGCTGGAAACCATGGGGTCTATCCAGTGGCCCTGCAACGAAAAGGCGCCGGAAGGCACGCCCCTGATGCACATTGATGGGTTCGTGCGCGGCAAGGGTAAGTTCATCCGCACGGAATACGTGGCCACCGATGAAAAGACCGGCCCGCGCTTCCCCTTGCTGCTCACCACGGGCCGCATCCTTTCGCAATACAACGTGGGGGCGCAAACGCGGCGCACAGAAAACGTCGTCTGGCACGAGGAAGACCTGCTGGAGATTCACCCCCATGACGCGGAACTGCGCGGCGTGCGCGATGGGCAATATGTGAAACTGGCCTCGCGGTCGGGGGAAACCTCGCTAAAGGCCAAGATCACCGATCGCGTGTCGCCGGGTGTGGTCTACACGACATTCCACCACCCCACGACACAGGCCAACGTCATCACCACCGATTTCTCGGACTGGGCCACCAACTGCCCGGAATACAAGGTGACGGCCGTGCAGGTCAGCCCGTCCAACGGGCCGACCGAATGGCAGGAAGACTATGCCGAACAGGCGGCCCAATCCCGCCGCATTCTGGCGGCCGAATGATGGACACCGCCCGCCGCCTTCCCCGCCTGAGCTTCGGCTCCGGCGGCATCGAGCAGGGGTCGCGACCCCTGCCCGAAGAGGTGGCGGTCGCCCTGTCCTTCAACGGATCGACGCAGGCGGTAATGATGGCGACGCCGGATGATCTGGTGGATTTCGCCTATGGCTTTGCCCTGACCGAAGGCATCGCCACCCCGGACCAGATCGAAAGCGTCGAGGTGCAGCCCGCAGGGCAAGGGATCGACGTGCAGGTCTGGCTGACCGGCGATGCAGAGGCGCGGCTTGCCGCGCGCCGCCGCACCATGGCAGGGCCGGTCGGCTGTGGCCTGTGCGGGATCGACAGCATCGAGCAGGCCATGCGCCCTGTGGCGCAGATTGCGCCATCCGCCTTTCGCATGACGCCCGCACAGGTGATGCAGGCGGTGGCGGCCCTGACAGGCCGCCAACCGCTGCACGATGTCACCCGCGCCGCCCATTGCGCTGCATTCTGGACCGATGATGCTCTGGTTGCCGCGCGTGAAGATGTGGGCCGTCACAACGCGCTGGACAAACTGACCGGCCACCTGATCCGCGCCGGCCACGCCCAAGGGGCGGTGGTGCTGACCAGCCGCGTTTCCATCGACATGGTGCAAAAGGTCTGCGCGCTGGGCGCGCCCGTCCTGATCGCCGTATCCGCCCCCACTGCCCATGCTGTCGATCTGGCGGAAGAGGCGGGGCTGACCCTGATCGCCCTTGCCCGGCCCGACCGGTTCGAGGTTTTCACCCATTCCGACCGACTGATGGAGATTGCCCATGTCCGCTGACCCGCATGAAAAGCTGATCTACATGGCGAACCAGATTTCCAAGTTCTTTGAATCCAAACCCCATGCCGAAGGCGTGGCCGGGATTGCCACCCATATCAACGATTTCTGGGAACCCCGGATGCGGCGGCATCTGTTTGAGGTCGTCGATGCAGGCGGCACGGGCCTGCGCCCGCTGGTGCTAGAGGCGACGCAGACCATCCGCCGCCCCACCCCTGAACACGCCTGATCCTGCGGAGCGGCGTGCCGCCGCATTCCTTTGTGTCGTCGGCGCCTTCGCGCCTCCTCCGTGCAAAGGGGCGTGCCGCCCCCTCTGTCCGCGCGTGCCGCGCGGCCATTCACCCCCGTGCTGGGTATTTGGGCCAAGATGAAGCGGCGTCCAAGGCGTTAACCTTACCGCGCGCTTAACCCGTCGTCCGCTGCGTGCATACGCTTTGCTGCACAGCCGTCTGCACCGCGCGCTGCACGGTTGGAAAACAGGTTTCGGCGATGGTTTATTCCGACGCGATGCCCAGCAGATAGCGGCCGTAATCGTTCTTTCGGAACGTCTCCGCCCGCTTGAGCAGAGCGTCCCGTGTGATGAAACCCGCCCGCCATGCGATCTCATCCGGGCTGCCAACCTGCAATCCTTGCCGGTCGGTCAGGGTCCGTACAAAGTTGCCCGCATCCAGCAATGACCCATGGGTCCCGGTATCCAGCCAGGCATAGCCACGGCCCATCAACTCGACCTGCAAGCTACCTTCGGCGCGATATTTTTCAAGCAGATCAACGATTTCCAATTCGCCCCGGGGTGAAGGGCGGATCGTTTCGGCAAGCTCCGGCGCGCGCCCGTCAAGATAGTAGAGCCCGGTGACGGCATAGTTCGATGGCGGACGTTCCGGTTTTTCGATGATCGCGCGTACCTGACCGGCGCTGTCGAAATCCACCACGCCATAGCGTTCGGGATCCGCCACGCGATAGCCAAAGACCGTGCCGCCCGTGGCCTGCGCATCGGCGGTGGCCAGTGCCTGCGGCAGGCCATGGCCGAAAAAGATGTTGTCCCCCAAGACCATGGCCGAAGGCGCACCATCCAGAAACGCCCGCGCCAGAAGGTAGGCCTGCGCCAACCCATCGGGCGAGGGCTGGACGATGTAGGTGAACGTTAGCCCCCACTGGCTGCCATCGCCCATAAGCCGTTGAAATTGCGCCTGATCTTCTGGGGTGGTGATGATCGCAATATCGCGGATTCCGCCCAGCATCAGCACCGACAGCGGGTAATAGATCATCGGCTTGTCATAGATCGGCAGCAGTTGCTTAGACACACCCATGGTGATGGGCCACAGCCGCGTGCCGGACCCGCCGGCAAGGAGAATGCCTTTGCGTTTCGTCATGCGCGCAACTCCTTGAGGATATCGGATAGGCCCTGCCGCCAATCAGGGCGGGGGATGCCATAGCTTTGGGTCAGGCTGGAACAGTCAAGCCGCGAATTCATCGGCCGCGCCGCTGGGGTTGGATAGGCCGAAGACGGAATGTCGTGGATCGTGCAGGGCAAACCGGCCCCGGCCATGATGGCGCGGGCGAAATCGGCCCAACTGGTGTCGGGGCTGCCCGCAAAGTGATGTGTCCCGCCATCTGCCCCGTCGCGAAGCGCGCTTGCCGCCAGAATCAACGCATCGGCAATGGCGGCAGCGGGGGTTGGGCCACCGATTTGATCGGCAACGACGTTCAGGCTTTCCCGTTCGGCCCCCAAGCGCAGCATCGTTTTCACGAAGTTCTGTCCGTGGGCCGAAACGACCCAACTGGTCCGCAGGATAACATGCCGCGCGCCGCTGGCGCGGATGGCCACTTCACCGGCCAGTTTGGACCGGCCATAGGCATTGACCGGCGCTGTGGGATGATCCGGGGTAAAGGGCAGGGTGCCCCTGCCATCAAAGACATAGTCGGTGGAGATGTGCAGAAGCGGAATGCCTTGGTCCGCACAGGCCCGGGCCATGGCAGCGGGGCTGTGGCCATTCACCACCGTCGCCGCCGCCTCTTCGGTTTCCGCTTTGTCGACTGCCGTCCACGCGGCGGCGTTTATCACCGCGTCGGCAGGATGTGCGGCAATGGCGGCAGCACAGGCGGCGGGATCAGACAGATCGGCCCGGTCACGGCCCAGAAATGTGGCCTGAACCGCCGCAGGCATGCGGCGGGCCAGTTCACGGGCCACCTGTCCTGTCTGGCCGAAAACCAGCAGCTTCACGCCTTGACCCCCAGCCGTTGCCCCACGCCCTGCCGCTCTTGCAGCGGACGCCACCACGAGTCGTTGTCCAGATACCAGCGCACCGTGCGGCGCAGCCCTTCCTCGAGTGTGACCGATGGGCGCCATCCCAGCTCATCACGGATGCGTTTGGGATCAATGGCATAGCGCAGGTCATGGCCGGGGCGATCGGTCACAAAGGTGATCAGCCGGTCATGCGGCGCGCCTTCGGGGCGCATCTCATCCAGCAGGGAACAGATGGTGCGGACGATGTCGATATTCATCGCCTCATTCTCGCCGCCGATATTGTAGCTGCGCCCGACAGGGCCTTTTTCGAGCACGGTCAGCAGGGCATCGGCGTGGTCTTCGACGTAAAGCCAGTCCCGCACATTTTCACCCTTGCCATAGACGGGAATGGGCTTTCCCGCCAAGGCGTTCAGGATGACCACAGGGATCAGCTTTTCGGGAAAGTGGAAGGGCCCGTAATTGTTGGAACAATTCGTCAGGACCACCGGCAGCCCATAGGTTTCATGCCAGGCGCGGACCAGGTGATCAGACGCGGCCTTTGATGCCGAATAGGGGCTGCGCGGATCATAGGGCGTGTCTTCGGTGAACTTGCCCGTCGGGCCAAGCGATCCGAACACCTCATCGGTCGAGATGTGGTGAAAGCGGAAATCGGCGGGCTTGCCCTTGGCCTGCCACCAGGCGCGGACGGCTTCCAGAAGGGTGAAGGTGCCGGTCACGTTGGTTTCGATGAAATCGGCAGGCCCGTCGATGGACCGGTCGACATGGCTTTCGGCGGCCAAGTGCATCACGGCATCCGGGTCATGCGCCGCAAGGATCCGGTCCAGCGCGGCACGGTCGCGGATATCTGCCTTTTCAAAGGCATAGCCGGGCGCATTGCCGACAGAGGCCACGTTGTCAAGACAGGCGGCGTAGGTCAGCGCGTCAAGGTTCACGATGGAATGGCCTCGTGCAATGGCCAAGCGCACCACAGCAGAGCCGATGAAGCCTGCCCCCCCGGTCACCAGAATTTTCATGCGGCACCTTCAAAGACAAAAGGGGATGTCCAGTCGCCAAAGGCCGGCGCGACGGCGTCCTTGGCCGACAGCACCGGATCGTCCGTCAGGCCCCAGTCGATACCGACGCTGTCCCACCGCACCCCACCGTCGCAATCGGGGGCATAAAGATCAGTACATTTATACTGCACCTCGGTATCCGGCATCAGCGTCGCAAAGCCATGCAGAAACCCCTTCGGGACAAACAATTGCTTGCCATTCTCGGCAGTCAGATCAACGGCAACGTAGTGGCCATAGGTGGGCGATCCTACCCGCGCATCGACCGCCACATCGCGGATGGCACCGCGCGAGCAGCGCACCAATTTGTCCTGAGCGCGCGGCGGCGATTGGTAGTGAAGGCCGCGCAAAGTGCCGGGCTGTGCCGAAAACGAATGGTTGTCCTGCACGAAGGCAAGGTCCAGCCCCGCAGCGGCCATGCGCGCGGCATTCCATGTTTCGCTGAACCATCCCCGCGCATCGCCGAAACGGGCGGGGGTCAGGATCAGAACGCCGGGAAGATCAGTGGGTTCAATGTTCATGGGGATGCGGTCGCATGTCTTCGGGGCAGGATTTGGGCATCACATCAGCGCGGATATGGCATCTGCCACGGCGCGGCCCAGCTTGGCATGGGCGGCTTCGTCGAAATGCACGCCGTCTATGGGGCTGACGGCGATGACTTGGCCTGCATCCAGAAAACCCACGCCGCGCGACCGGGCAAGGTTGGCATAGAGCGGGGCAAGCGCCTGTGAACGTGCCGCGCCACCCCAAAATTCCGTCTTGATCGGCCCGGTTTCCACCACCGGTGGCGGGCAGATCAGCAGGATTCGAAACCCGCCATGCCGCGCCTGATACTCCAGCGACATCGCCACATCCAACAGGCCCGCGATCCCCGCCACGACCTGTTCCGGCTGTGTCGCGAAGCGTGTCTTCACGTCATTCGTGCCAAGCATCAGTGTCATCACGTCAATCGGCCCGTGCGATTGCAGCGCCATCCGCAGGGCCGGGCGGCCATTCATGATATCGCCCATGACCGGGTCGTCATATTGCGCGGTCCGCCCCGGCAGGCCTTCCTCGGCCAGTTCCCATCCCCCGCCCAAGGCAGCATGGGTCACGGTTGGCCAACGCACGCCTGCGCCAAAGCGGCGATATTCGGCACGGTCGATGATGGGCGGGGTGCCATGGGTGTTGCTGTCGCCAAAGGTCAGCAGGACGGGCATGAAGGATCCTCAATCTGTATTACGGCGCAGGCTATGGTGCCTGCCGCCGCAGGTAAAGCGGCTTTGCCCCCTTGGCCTTTGCCCGCCCCGCGCGCATATAGAGGCGGCGACAGAGACGCGACGGGGTATGCGATGTTCAGTATGGATGACAAGACGGTGCCGCAGGGTGACCTGATCAAGGATACCACCGAGGCGACCTTCATGCAGGATGTGATCGAGGCCAGCCGCGAGGTGCCGGTCATCGTCGATTTCTGGGCCACCTGGTGTGGCCCCTGCCGGACCCTTGGCCCGGCGCTGGAAGCGGCGGTCAAGGCGGCCAAGGGCAAGGTTCGGATGGTAAAGGTCGATGTCGACAGGAACCAGATGATCGCCGCGCAACTGCGCATCCAGTCTATCCCCACCGTCTATGCCTTCTGGCAGGGCCAGCCGGTCGACGGCTTTCAGGGCGCGATCCCGGCATCCGAGATCAAGGCCTTCATCGACAAGCTGACCGCGCTGACCGGCGAAGACGGTGGTCTGGCCGAGGCGCTCGAAGCCGCCGAACAGATGCTGGCCGAAGGCGCGGTGGCCGATGCCGCAGAGACCTTTGCCGCCATTCTTGGGGAAGAGCCCGAAAATGCCGGTGCCTATGCCGGGCTGATCCGTTGTCATCTGGCACTGGACCAACTGGATCAAGCCGAGGCCATGCTTGACGCCGCTCCACCAGCCGTAGCCAAAGCAAAAGAGATTGAGGCTGCGCGGGCGCAACTGGAATTGGCGCGGCAAGCCGCAAATGCCGGACCGGAGCAGGAACTGCGCGCTGCCGTTCAGGCCGATCCGCAAGACCGGCAGGCGCGGTTCGATCTGGCCCTGGCGCTGCACGCCGCAGGCAAGGTGGATGAGGCGGTGGATGTGCTGCTGGACTTGTTCAAGCTGGACCGTGAATGGAATGATGCCGCTGCCAGAACCCAGCTCATGACAATATTCGAGGCGTTGAAGCCGACCGATCCCATCGCATTGAAGGGGCGGCGCAGGCTTTCGTCGATGATATTTGCCTGAACGCCGTGACGGCCTAAGTCAGAGCAGATGATGAACATCACCGACCTGCCAGAGACGATCGCCGTTTTCCCGCTTCCCGGCGCGCTGTTGCTGCCCCGTGGCCGCCTGCCTCTGCACATCTTTGAGCCGCGCTATCTGGCGATGATCGAGGACTGCCTGAAGACCAAGCACCGCTTGATCGGGATGATCCAGCCGCGTGAGGTGCCGGGAACCGGTGAGAAACGCCTGAACGCTATCGGCTGTGCCGGGCGGGTGACCGGGTTTTCCGAAACCGAGGACGGGCGCTATATGATTACCCTTGCGGGCATGTCGCGGTTTCGGGTGCGCGAAGAAGTGCAGGGTTTCACGCCCTACCGGCGTTGTTCGGTCGATTGGGCGGGGTTCCAACGTGATCTTGGCCCGATCGAGGAAGACCCCGGGTTTCAGCGCAAGGAATTTCTGGCGGCCTTGGGGCGGTATTTCCAGACGATGAACCTGTCCACCGACTGGTCGAGCCTGAAAGAGGCGGAAACCGAATTGCTGATCAATTCGCTGTCGATGCTCTGCCCGTTCAGCCCCGAAGACAAACAGGCGCTGCTGGAGGCGCCGTCGCTTACTACCCGGCGTGAAACGCTGGTGACGCTGATCGAATTCGCCCTGCGCGGCGGATCGGGCGAGGAGATCATGCAATGACCGACGCCACCGTGATTGACCGCCGCATGCTGGAGGCGCTGGTCTGCCCCGTCACGCAGGCGGTTCTGACCTATGACGCCGAGCGGCAGGAACTGATCTCAAAAGCCGCGCATCTGGCCTTTCCGATCCGCGACGGTATTCCCATCATGCTGGTGGGCGAGGCGCGCAAGCTCGACTAGATTGCCTTTCCGGCCAGAAGGCGCGGCAGATCGCCCTGCAATCCTGCGGCCTGCCGGATGAAACGGCGGCGCAGACCCGGCATGGCGTTCACGATACCCAGCCCCAGATCGCGCCCGGCGCGAAGGATCGGGTTGTCGTTGGAAAACAGCCTGTTGACCGTATCCATCCCTAACGCCAGCGTGGTGGCGTCAAAGCGGCGCCAGCGCTGATACCCTTCCAGCGTGGTCTGGCTGCCGATGTCTTCGCCACGGCGCGCAGCTTCGATCACCACCTGCGCCAAAGCCCCCACATCGCGCAGGCCAAGATTCAATCCCTGTCCTGCGATCGGATGCACGCCATGGGCGGAATCGCCCACCAAAGCCACGCGTGGCGCGATGAAACGTTCTGCCAGCGACAACGACAGCGGATAGGTAAACCGGTCGCCTGCAAGGCTGATTTCGCCCAGAAAATCCCCGAAGCGGGGGCGCAGGGCGGCAAGATACTGGTCATCCGGCAGGGCCTGAATGCGGGCAGCGTTGTCTTCTGTCTCGCTCCAGACGATGCTGGAATGATGGCCGCCCTTCAGCGGCAGAATGGCAAGCGGGCCTTCGGGCATGAAGAACTGATGTGCCACACCCTCATGATCCCGCTCATGGTGGATCGCGGTGACCAGTGCGGTCTGCCCATAGCCCCAACCGACACGGCGAATGCCCGCCCGCGCGGCGGTGCCGCTGCCCCGCCCATCGCAACCCACCAGAAGGCGGCCTGTCAGTATCTTGCCGCTGGCAAGGGTGATGGTGACAGCGTTTGGCGTTACCTCCTGCGCTGTGACGGTCTCACCGGACAGGAGGGTGATGGTCGGCTCTTCGGCCATGGCGGCAAGGAAGGCCGCGTAAAGATAGCGGTCTTCCAGAAGAAAACCCATCGGCCCTTCCTCGATCTCTGCCGCGTCAAACGTCAGGAAAAAGGGCGCGGGCCCCTGTCCGGCAAGCCCGTCCGACGCCTTGATCTTGTGGATCGGTTGCGCCTTTTCGCCAACGCGTGACCAGACCCCCGTCACCGTTAGAAGCCGCTTTGACGCGATGGCCAGCGCATAGGACCGCCCGTCGAACCCAGCCTCGGCGCGGGAAATGGCAGGACGGTTGTCGATGACGATGACCTTCAGCCCCCCCTGAGCAAGGGCAAGGGCAAGGGCAGGGCCGTTCAGGCCGCCGCCGGCGATCAGGATATCTGCATCGAATGTCATGCGCCCAATATGGCCGCGCTGGTGGGATTGTCCATGCGCCGCCTTGCCGCTACGGTCCTGCGAAACAGAGGGGAAACGGGCGGATGGCCAAAAGCTGGCAGAACCTGACGGCGGCGGAACTGGGGCGCGAAATCGGGGCAGGGCGGATCAACCCTGTCGATCTGGCGGAACTGCATCTTGATGCCATCAACAGCCACCCGCATGCGGATCGTATCTATGCCCGCCTGACACCCGCCCGCGCGCGGGCCGAGGCAATGGCCGCCCATGACCGCGCCCGGCGCGGCTTTCGACGCGGCCTTCTGGATGGCGTGCCGATCAGTTGGAAAGACCTGTTCGATACGGCCGGGGTCGCCACCGAGTCTGGATCGGCCCTGTTGAAGGGGCGTATCCCGGCGCGCGACGCCGAAGTGCTGGAAGTGGCCACGCAAAGTGGGCTGGTCTGTCTGGGCAAGACCCATATGTCGGAACTGGCCTTTTCCGGGCTTGGTCTGAACCCGGTCACGGCCACACCGCCCTGCATCAATGATGAAAGCGCCGTGCCGGGCGGGTCATCCTCGGGCGCGGCAGCATCGGTGGCCTATGGTCTGGCCTCGGCGGCGATCGGGTCGGATACTGGCGGATCGGTGCGGATACCTGCGGCCTGGAATGATCTGGTGGGGTTGAAGACAACGGCGGGGCGGCTGTCGTTGCGCGGCACGGTGCCGCTATGCGAAAAGTTCGATACGGTCGGCCCGATTGCCCGCACGGTTGAGGATTGCGCCCACCTGCTTGCCGCGATGGAGGGGGGGCGACCAACCGACCTTGGCGGGGCAAGCCTTGGCGGGGCGCGGTTGCTGGTGCTGGAAACGGTGGCACTGGACGATCTGCGCGACCGTCCGGCGCAGGGGTTTGAGGACGCCTGCACCCGCCTGTCAGCGGCCGGGGCCGTGCTGGAACGCGCCAAGATGCCCGAAGTCGCCGAGGCGATGGGTCTGGCCGCGGCACTGTTCACCGCCGAGGCCTATGGAATCTGGCGCGATGTGATCGAGGCCGCACCGCAGAAGATGTTCCCGCGCATTCTGGAACGCTTCCGGTCCGGCGGGGTGTTTTCGGGCGCGGATTACATCGCGGGCTGGCGGCGGCTGGAGGTGTTGCGGAAGGCTTGGGCTGCACGGACCGCGGGATATGATGCGGTCATCCTGCCCACCTCGCCCATTCTTCCGCCACAGGCGGATCGGTTGATGACCGATGACAATTACTATGTGACGGAAAACCTGCTGGCGCTGCGCAACACCCGGATCGGCAACTTGATGGGCCTTTGCGGGCTGACTTTGCCCACGATGCAGCCGTCCTGCGGGATCACCTTCCTTGGCGCTCCGCATGAAGAAGAGCGGCTGCTGCGGCTTGGATCGGCAGCAGCGCGCGCCCTGCGCTAGGCAGACGGGTCGCAAAAGCCACAGAAGGGCGCGCCAAGTTGTGCTGTGGCTTGCGTTTTTCTGGACCGCTGCGCGCGGGTTGGTTATCGTAAGGTGAAACGGGGCGATACGACCCCGACATTGAGGCATGAATGCAGTTTCCTGAGCGGTTCTCGAGCCTGCCAGATTACGCATTTCCGCGTTTGCGGAAATTGCTCGACCCCCACACGGCGGGGGCCGAGCCGATTACCATGACGATCGGTGAACCCCGCCATCCGATGCCGGATTTCGTGGCCGAGGTGCTGGCGCAAAACATCGGCGGCTTTGCGATTTACCCGCCGAATGACGGCACGCCCGAATTGCTGGCCGCGATTTCGGGTTGGCTGGCGCGGCGCTATGGCGTGGCGCTGGGCGAAGACCGGCTGATGGTGCTGAACGGCACGCGAGAAGGTCTGTTCAACGCTGCGGTCGCGCTCTGCCCGGAAACCAAGGGCGGCAAGCGCCCCGTGGTTTTGATGCCTAACCCGTTCTATCAGGTCTATGCCGTGGCCGCCTTGGCGATGGGGGCCGAGCCTGTTTACGTGCCAGCGACAGCCGCGACCGGGTTCCTGCCCGATTATGCCGCCTTGCCGCGTGAGGTGCTGGATCGCACGGCGATTGCTTATCTGTGTTCGCCCGCCAATCCGCAGGGGGCGATAGCCTCGCGCGACTATTTGGCCACGCTGCTGCAATTGGCCGAACGGCACGATTTCCGCGTCTTTTCCGACGAATGCTATTCCGAGATCTGGCGTGATGCCCCGCCCCCCGGCGGACTGGAAGTGGCGCAGGCCATCGGCGCGAACCCGGAACGGATTTGTGTGTTCCATTCGCTGTCAAAGCGGTCAAACCTGCCGGGCCTGCGATCGGGCTTTGTGGCGGGCGGCCCTGACAGCATCGCCCGCATCCGCCAGTTGCGTGCCTTTGCCGGTGCGCCTTTGCCACTGCCCGTGCAACGGGTAAGCGAGCGGGCCTGGGCGGATGAGGCGCATGTGGTGGCCAATCTGGCGCTGTATCAGGAAAAGTTCCGCATCGCGGATGAGATCTTCGCTGGCGTGCAGGGGTTTTCCAACCCCGAAGGCGGGTTTTTCCTGTGGCTGCCGGTCGAGGATGGCGAAGATGCGGCATTGAAGTTGTGGGTGCAGGCGGGCGTGCGCGTGCTGCCAGGTGCCTATCTTTCGCGTGAGGCTGGGGGCCAGAACCCCGGCAAAGGATATATTCGGGTCGCTTTGGTGGCCCCAAAAGACGAGATGCAGCGCGGCCTGATCCGGCTTCGCGACTGCATATATGGGTGAGGGACGACAGTATGGCATCCTATCAGGCGCGGCAGCGTGATCCCCTTCTGGATCAGAACATGCAAGCGATGCTGGAACGGCGCGGGCGCGAGCTTTTGGGGCTGGTGCTTCTGGGCGTGGCGTTCTGCTTTGTGCTGATGCTGTGGTCCTATTCGCCCGAAGATCCGGGCTGGATGGTGGCGACAGACGAACCGGCCAAGAACATCCTGGGCCGCTTTGGCGCAGCGTTTTCGTCGACGCTGATCATCATCGGGGGGCGGGGCATCTGGGCCGTGCCGCTGATCATGGGGGCGTGGGGGCTGCGGTTCCTGTTGCATCGCGGGTCTGAACGGGCGCTGGGACGGATTGTCTTTGCGGTGATCGCGGTGGCGCTGTGTTCGGTCTATGCGGCAACACTGGTGCCGGGGGCGGATTGGCCGCATTCCTTTGGTTTGGGTGGGCTGTTCGGCGATACGGTGCTGGGCGCGCTGATCGGGATTGTTCCCGGCGGGGCCGGGGTCAGCCTGAAGATCGCATCGCTGCTGGTCGGCCTTGGAATGCTGGCGATGCTGTTGTTTGTCATGGGCTTTGACATGCAGGAATTGCGTGTGGGCGGCCGGTTCCTGATGGTGGGGTCGGTGCTGGCCTATTCGCAGGCGATGGCGCTGGCAGGAAAAGGCGCACAGGGAACCGCGCGCGCCGCGCAGGCGATGCAGGAACGCCGCCGTGCAGCGCTGGCCAACCGGCAAGAGGCGGGTGATGCCCGTCGCTATGGCGCTGCGATGCCGGAAGCGGCCCCCGCCGCCCTGCGTGGTGGCGTGGTGCGCCGCCCGATGGCGGAGCCCGCCGCCTTGCCAGCGCAGGGGTCGGGCGACTGGGGCCGCCCCGCGCAATTGCGGGCCGAGCCGCGCTATACCGCGCCATTGGCCGAGGCGCCGCATTACGCCCAGCCAAGGGAAAAGCTGGGTCTGCTGGCCCGGATGCCCAACCTGATGCGCCGTCTGGCCGATCCGGAACCGGAATTGGTGGAACCGCAGCACCTGCACTTTGCCGATGACATGCAGCCGGATGAGGACCGTATCCGTGCCCGCATCTCGGACGTGATCAAGTCGCGCATCCGCAATCCCGGTGGTCCGGTTTCTGCCGTGCAGGCCGCCGTTCAGCGGCGCGAACCGGCCCTGCGCCGGGGGCCGCAACCGATGATCTTCAAGCCAGAGCCGCGCGCCGCCGTTGCACTGCCGCCGGAACCCCCTGTCTTTGCGCAAGCCATGCCAGCCGTGGCCCCGGCGATCCCGCCGCTGGGTGCTGCGCTGCGTGGGGTCGATGTGCCCCCTGCGATGCCGCCGCAAGAGATGGAACCGGATTGGCCGCAGGCCGAAAACATGTTCCGCAGCGATGACGGGGACGAATGGGCTGACGATATCGATGATGTGGATGCCGACTATGACCCGGCACCCGTTCCGCGCGCGCCTGTCGTGGCGGACCGCCGCGCCGTGGTGCAGCACGGAATCAAGAAGCCGGTTCCCCCTTCGCGGCAAGCCATTGCCGAAGCGCAGCCGCGCCTGCGGTTTGAAGAAACCCAGCAAATCTATGAACTTCCGCCGCTGTCGCTGTTGACCGCGCCGGTCAAACTGGAACGCACCACGCTGTCAGACGAGGCGCTGGAAGAAAACGCCCGGATGCTGGAAAGCGTGCTGGATGATTACGGTGTGAAGGGTGAGATCGTGTCGGTTCGGCCCGGCCCCGTTGTCACCATGTACGAACTGGAACCCGCGCCGGGGCTGAAGGCATCCCGCGTGATCGGGTTGGCTGATGACATCGCGCGGTCGATGTCGGCGCTGTCCGCCCGTGTGTCCACCGTGCCCGGACGGACGGTGATCGGGATCGAATTGCCGAACGCGCATCGTGAAAAGGTCGTGCTGCGGGAAATCCTTTCGGCGCGCGACTTTGGCGACAGCAACATGCGGCTGCCGCTGGCGCTGGGCAAAGATATCGGTGGGGAGCCGGTGGTGGCGAACCTTGCCAAGATGCCCCACCTTCTGATTGCCGGGACAACGGGTTCGGGCAAATCGGTGGCCATCAACACGATGATCCTATCGCTCCTTTACAAGCTGACGCCGGAAGAATGCCGGTTGATCATGATCGACCCCAAGATGCTGGAACTGTCGGTCTATGACGGGATTCCGCATCTCCTCAGCCCCGTTGTGACGGACCCGAAAAAGGCCGTCGTCGCCCTGAAATGGGTGGTGGGCGAGATGGAGGAACGTTATCGCAAGATGTCCAAGATGGGCGTGCGCAACATCGAAGGCTTCAACGGCCGGGTGCGCGAGGCGCTGGCCAAAGGCGAGATGTTCAAGCGCACGATCCAGACCGGGTTCGATGAGGACACTGGCGAGCCGGTCTTCGAGACGGAGGAATTCGCGCCGGTCACCTTGCCTTATATCGTTGTGATCGTTGACGAAATGGCCGATCTGATGATGGTCGCAGGCAAAGAGATCGAGGCCTGCATCCAGCGTCTGGCGCAGATGGCGCGGGCTTCGGGCATTCACCTGATCATGGCGACGCAGCGGCCTTCGGTCGACGTCATCACCGGCACGATCAAGGCGAACTTCCCGACCCGAATCTCGTTCCAGGTCACCAGCAAGATCGACAGCCGCACGATCCTTGGTGAACAGGGGGCAGAGCAGCTGCTGGGTATGGGCGACATGCTGTATATGGCCGGCGGCGCGCGGATCACGCGTATCCACGGGCCGTTTGTCAGCGATGAAGAGGTCGAGGAAATCGTCAACCATCTCAAGAGCTTTGGACCCCCGGCCTATATGTCGGGCGTGGTTGAGGGGCCAGAGGACGACAAGGCGGATGATATTGATCTGGTCCTTGGCCTGGGCAGCAGTGAGGGCGACGATTCCCTTTACGATCAGGCGGTTGCCATCGTGGCGAAGGATCGGAAATGCTCGACCAGCTATATCCAGCGCAAGCTGGGGATCGGCTATAACAAGGCGGCACGGCTGGTTGAGCAGATGGAAGAACAGCACGTGGTCACCCGCGCGAACCATGTGGGCAAGCGCGAGATTCTGGTGCCTGAGGCCTGAAATCCCTAACGATCGGTTAAGGCGAGGCCGTCCTTCGGGGCGGCCTTGTGCTTTTTACGGCCTGTTGCTAGGTGCGGCGCTTGCGGAAAAGGGCTGTGCGATGAAGGTCTTGCGGGCGATCAACGGCGTGGGGGAACTGGTGCAGGCGGGGCTTGTTGCGCCGAATGCCGCGCCTGCGCTAGAGCCTGTCGAAGCTGCCTTTCGCATCCGCGTGACCGGGGCGATGCAGGAGGCGATCAGCGCGCCGGATGACCCTGTGGCGCGGCAGTTTCTGCCATTGGTTAACGAATTGATAATCCGCGACGAGGAATTGGCCGACCCCATTGGGGATGAGGCCCATGCGCCCGTGAAAGGATTAACGCATCGTTACCCGGACCGTGTGATTTTCCATGTGACCAAGACCTGTGAGGTTTATTGCCGTTTCTGTTTCCGGCGCGAGGCGGTGGGGGATGAGGGTTCGCTGCCGGAAGCGGATGTTATGGCCGCGCTTGATTACATCGCCGTTAATCCCGCGATCCGTGAGGTGATCCTGACCGGTGGCGATCCGCTGGTGCTTTCTGCGCGCCGGATCAAGGGGTTGATCGAACGGCTGTCGGCCATTGCCCATGTCGATGTGGTGCGGATTCACACACGGATACCTGTTGTCGCGCCGGAAAAGGTGACGGATGAACTGGTTGCGGCGCTGCGGGGGCGGGTGGCTGTCTGGGTGGTGGTGCATACCAACCATGCGCAAGAGATCACCGCGCGGGCCGAGGTCGCGTTGGCGCGGCTGGTGGATGCGGGAATTCCCCTGCTTTCCCAATCGGTTCTACTGCGCGGAGTGAATGACAGCGTGGCGGCGTTGGAGGGGTTGTTCCGGAAATTGATTGGATGCCGGGTGAAGCCCTATTACCTGCATCATTGCGATCTGGCGAAGGGGACGTCGCATTTTCGCACCACGATTGCCGAGGGGCAGGCCCTGATGGCGGGGTTGCGCGGGCGGGTAAGCGGGACGCTTTTGCCGACCTATGTGCTTGATATACCGGGTGGTTTTGGCAAGGCACCGCTGGTGCGCGACCATGCCGAACCGCTGGGCGGCGGGCAATGGCGCATCACCGATTGGCGCGGTGGAGTGCATCTTTACCAAGATCCGGAGCGGTAAAACCCCGTGCAGCAGCCGGTGCAGCACGCTGTGCAGACAGGCGTATGCACGCAGCGGACCGTGGTTTAAGCGCGCGTTAAGGTTAACGGGGCGAAGGGGCAGTGGCGTGTTTGCCCGGAGAATGGCGGGCCGAACCCTGCCTGAAGGACAGGGTGGCATCCCTGTGGGGCGCGGGGAGAGACTCCTGCGTTGACTTGGCCCCGGATGAAGCGCCAATTCGGAGCATGATTTCAAAACTGCGCGCCCATCCCGTTCTGACGACAGCCTTTGTCATTGCGACAGTGCTGGCGCTGTTCCTGCTGACGCGGATTGTGGTGAATTTTGTCTATTGGCAAACCCACCAGAATGAACCGATCCGGCCTTGGATGACCGTGCGCTATATCGACCGGTCTTGGGATCTGACACCGGGAACTTTGGACGCGGTGGCGGGGCTGCCAGAGCCGCGGGAGGGCAAGCCGCTGACGCTGCGCGAGATTGCCGAGATGCGCGATGTGCCGGTGGAAGAGGTGATCGCGCAGGTGGAGGCGGCGCTGGTCGAGTTGGGGCATGATCCGGCCGCGGCAGAGGGGTCGATTGGAAAGCCAGTCGAATGACGGATTGGCTGCTGGCGCTGGTGCCGACCTATGGGCTGTGGCTGCTGGCGGCGGCGACGTTTCTGTCCTGTCTGGCGATCCCCATTCCGGCGTCGATCCTGATGCTGGCTGCCGGGGGGTTTGTCGCGGCGGGGGACTTGCCGCTGATTGGCACACTTGCGGCTGCGGTCGTGGGGGCGTCGATGGGCGATCAGCTGGGGTATCTGGCGGGGCGGCGCGGGGGCGCGCGGCTGTTGGCATGGCTGGGGTCGCGGGCCGCGCCGGTGGAAAAGGCGCGCGCGCTTCTGGAGCGGCGGGGGAGTGTCGCGGTGTTCTTTTCGCGCTGGCTGGTGTCGGCGCTGGGGCCTTATGTGAACCTTGCCGCAGGGGCAGCAGGGTTGTCTTGGGCGCGGTTCACGCTTTGGGGTGTGCTGGGTGAATCGGTCTGGACCGGGCTTTACGTCGGGTTGGGCTATGGGTTCACCGGGAACCTGGCCGCGGCGTCCGACTTGGCCTGGACGATCCTTGGATTTGTCGGTGCGGCGGCGGTGGCGATCGGGCTGGGATACTGGCTGTTCACGGTCCTGCGCAGCGATGGGGCCGGACGGGCGGGGTGACCCCCCGCCGCGTAGATTAGGCCGGTTGCGCCACGCCGAACCCCTGCGCCCGTGCTGCGCGGGGCTTGAGATAGCGGGCATAGCCGAGGTCGGCGCTTTCAATCTCTGTCGCGCGACCCGAAACGATATCGGCCAGCACGCGGCCCGAACCGGCGGCCATGGTCCAGCCAAGGGTGCCGTGGCCGGTGTTCAGGAACAGGTTCGGGATGGTAGAGCGGCCAACGATGGGGGTGCCATCGGGCGTCATCGGACGCAGGCCCGTCCAGAAGGTGGCGCGCGACTGGTCGCCCGCGCCACCGAACAGATCTTCGACGGAATGTTCCAGCGTGGCGCGGCGTTTGGGGTTCAGCGACAGGTCGAACCCTGCGATTTCGGCCATGCCGCCCACGCGGATGCGGTCGCCCAGACGGGTGATCGCGATCTTATGGGTTTCGTCCATCACGGTGGAGACGGGCGCGCGGTTAGCATCCACAATCGGGACGGTGATCGAATAGCCCTTGACCGGATAGACCGGGAGTTTGATCCCGAAGCGCGAAACGAGGAAGGGCGAATAGCTGCCCAGTGCGACGACAAAGGCATCGGCGGTGATGCGGCCTTTGGACGTGTGGACGGCGCTGATGCGGCCTGCCTCTTGCTCCAGCCCGTCGATGCCGACACCGTAGCGGAAGGTCACGCCAAGGGCGGCGGTCATGTCGGAGAGGGAATTGGTAAACTTGAAGCAGTCGCCGGTTTCATCGCCCGGCAGGCGCAGGCCACCGGCGATCTTGTCGCGTGCGGCGGCAAGGCCGGGTTCGGCAGCGATGCAGGCGTCGCGATCCAGCACCTCGAACGGGACACCATCGGCGCGCAGGACGGCGATGTCCTTTTCGGCGGCGTCCACCTGTTTGGCGCTGCGGAAGAGTTGCAGCGTGCCTTGGGTGCGTTCGTCATAGGTGACGCCGGTTTCCGCGCGCAGATCCATCAGGCAATCGCGGGAGTATTCCGCAAGGCGGACCATGCGGCTTTTGTTTTCCTGATAGGCGGCGGTGGTGCAGTTGGCGAGCATCCGCGCCATCCAGCCCAGTTTGTGCAGATCGGGGCGCGGCTGGATGATCAGGGGGGCGTGTTTCATGAACAGCCATTTGACGGCTTTCATCGGGATGCCGGGCGCGGCCCAGGGCGAGGAGTAGCCGGGGCTGATTTCGCCGGCATTGGCGAAAGAGGTTTCCAGCGACGGGCCGGGCTGGCGGTCGATGACCGTGACCTCATGCCCGGCCTTGGCAAGATACCAGGCCGAGGTAACGCCGATGACGCCTGCGCCGAGGACCACGATCTTCATCTTTGAGCCCGCCTGTTCTTGGGATGTGCCGGATTTCCCGCAGAATGCGGCAGGATCGGCGGGAGGTGTTTGTGAAGATAGGGCTGGGACTGGGGCAGGGTGGGAGAAAGTGCCTTTAAATGATAGAAAGGCAGGAGAATATTGCCAGTATGTAGACAATAGCCGCAGTATACTTCGCCATCGCCGCCATATAGATTGATTTTCGCCTTTGCAGACTGCCTGTTTTTGTGGCGAGTCGGCGGGCGGTTTGCCGGAATGGGGGCGTCACGGGGTTTCACAGGATCGGCACAAGCCCGCAACATCCCGCCTGCCGGGGATGCAAGGCGCGCGGCGAGGGCGTATATGGGGGGTATGAACAGACGCACCGCCCTTTTGGCCCCGCTCGCCCTTGTTGTCCTTGGCCTGCCTGTGCAGGCCGAACCTGTGCCGCTGTCCGCGCTGAGCGAATACCTGAACCGGCTGACCACGGCCGAGGCTGAGTTCACGCAGGTGAACTCGGACGGGTCGCGCACGCAGGGGCGGCTGTTCATTAAGCGCCCGGGGCGGGTGCGGTTCGAATACGCGCCGCCGGATCAGAGCCTTGTGATGGCGGGGGGCGGGCAGGTTGCGATTTTTGACGCAAAGTCGAACCAGCCGCCCGAGCAATACCCGCTGTCGCGGACGCCGCTGAACCTGATCCTGGCGCGCAATGTGGACCTTGGCGCCAACAAGATGGTGATCGGCCATTATGAGGCGCAGAATACGACGCGTGTTGTGGCGCAGGATCCGAAGAACCCGGAATACGGCACCATCGAGCTGGTTTTTTTGAATGAGCCGATCACGCTGGCGCAGTGGATCATCACCGATGATCTGGGCAACCGGACGACGGTCGTGCTGGACCGGATGGTTCTGGGGGGCGACCTGCCGTCATCCCTGTTCAACATCACGATCGAGGCGCAGAAGCGGGCCGGTTGATCCGGCCCGCCTTCCTTGGGCCATAAGCGTTAGCCCCGCCCGCAGCTTGCCAGTTGCGCGCGGTACATCTCGGACCGTTCGGCCACGCGGGCCGACACATCCATCAGCCATGGCTTGCCCAGATAGGACTGATTGGCATAGCCGGTGCGGCCTTCGTGATAGGCGAGGTATTGTGCCTGCGCGTCCCATTTCGAGATGCCCAGCCGTTCGGTGGACTGGTCCATGTACCAGCCCATGAAATCGGCGGCATCGTCGATCCGGTCACGGCGCGCGCCAAAGCGGCGCTGGTCTTCCTCATATTCCTCCCACGTGCCATCCAGAGCTTGGCTGTAGCCATAGGCCGAGGATTGGCGGCCCATCGGGATGACGCCCAGCGCATAGCGGTGCGGGGTGCGGGCATTGCCGATGAATTTGGATTCCTGATGGAAGGTCGCCATCTGAACGTGGACCGGGATGCCCCAGCGCCGTTCTGTATCTTTCATGGCACGGAAATACTGCGGACGCTCGGCCACGATGGCGCAAGCGTTGTCCAGGTTGCGTGGCGCCGAATAGTTGCCGCCCCCGCAGGAGGCCAACAACATCAACAGGATCGACGCGCGGAGAAGTCTGCTCATTTGCCCCTCGCACTTTATTCTTTTGCGGGAAGGATAGGGCAAAAGGCCGCCGGGGGGAATGCCGGATCGCGCGCTGTCAGATCAGAAACGCGAGAGTGAGCGGAAGTGTGATCACCGACAGCAGTGTGGAGGCGATGACAAGGCCTGCCACCGACTCGGCATCCGCGCCGTATTTTTCGGCCAGCATGTAGGAGGTGACGGCAACCGGGGTGGTGACTTGCAGGATCAGCACGGCCAGCGCGACGGGGGGCAGGCCGAACAACAGCCCGGCGCCAAGGGCCACGCCGAGGCAGACCGCTGCACGCAGAAGGGACAACCAAAGCGCGCGGCCAAGGCGGCCTGCGTTCAGCCGTGCCACCGCGACACCCAGCGTGATGAGCATGAGCGGAATGGCGATCTGGCCGATGAGATCCAGCGAGTTGGTCAGCCAGACCGGCGTCTGCCAGCCCTGCCACAGGAACAGCGCGCCCAAGAGCGTGCCGACCATGATCGGTTCGCGCAGCAGGCGTGCGGGTGACCCGCCGCCTGCCACCATCCAAACGCCGAAGGTAAAGCTCCACAGGATCATCACCGCGAAGATGACGACCGCATAGCCAAGCCCCGTTTCGCCAAAGGCGAACAGCGCCAAAGGCAGGCCCACATTGCCGGTATTGCCAAAGATCAGCGGTGCAAGAAAGGTGCGCCGGTCAATCCCCAGCACCGTGGTGATGCCCCAGAAGGCCAGCGTGAGGATGCCATAGGCAAGCGCTGCGGCAAACACGACCGATGTCAGGGCGGCGGGGTCGATCTCTGTCTTCATGAGCGCGGTGAAGACGAGGGCGGGGACCGACAGCGTCATGCACAGGCGTGTGATGAATTCCAGCCGGTATTCGAACCCGGCGCGGACCCAGACGAAACCCACCAAGCCGAGCAGACCGACGGGGGCCACGATCTCCAGCACTGTAAGGACAAGGTTCACAGACTGTTTCCTTGCTGGTCCACCTGCCCGATGGACAACAGGCCGCCCCAGCGATTATTAAATGAATTCAAGGGATGCAATGACATGTTCACGGCGGCAGCGAAATATCACATCGGGCAGGTGGTCCGGCATCGGAAGCACCCCTTCCGCGGCGTGATCTTTGACGTCGATCCGCGCTTTTCCAATACCGAGGAATGGTACGACGCGATCCCCGAAGAGGCGCGCCCGTCCAAGGATCAGCCGTTCTATCATCTGCTGGCCGAAAACGACCAAAGCTATTACGTCGCCTATGTATCGGAGCAGAACCTGCTGCCGGATGAAACGGGCGAACCTGTGGGCCATCCCGACCTGCCTGATCTGTTCGGTGATTTTGAAAACGGCCGCTATCCGTTGCAGTTCCAGATGAACTGATCGCGGGTTTTCGGGCGCTTACGGGCTGTTCATTCTTTGATGCTCTTCTGTCGGCAGACCTTGGAAAGGGGATGCAGGATGGAACTTGCGGTCAGACAGGAAGGGGCGGTTACCGTGGTGCGGCCCGCCGAGGCGCGGCTGGATGCGATGGCCGCCGTGATGTTCAAGGACAGGATGAAGGCCGCGCTGGAAGGCGGCGCCGCGCGCGTGGTGTTGGACCTGTCCGGTGTCGGGTTTCTGGATTCCAGCGGGTTGGGGGCCGTGGTCGCGGCGCAGCGCTTTCTGCGGGCGGGGCAGGCGCTGGAACTGGCCGGGCTGACTGGCGCGGTGGAACGGGTGTTCCGGCTGACGCGGATGGACCGGATGTTCACCATTCATGCAGGGGTGGATGATGCATTGCGCGCGACGGCGTGACCGGCATGTGATTGCCGCCGACCCGGCCGCCGTGCGCGATCTGTTGATTGCGCTGGAGCAGGGCCCTGCGCTGGCCGGGCTGACCGGGGAAGAGCGGGAATGCACGCTTCTTGTACTGGCCGAAGCGTTGAACAATGTGGTGGAGCATGGCTATGGCGGTGGTCCCGGCTGGATCGGGCTGATGCCGGGGCCGCGGCACAGCGGGCGGGATTGGCGCATCCTCGACCGGTCGCAGAGCGTGCCGCCCGAGGAATGTTTGCAGGCCGAGATGCCGCAGGATGCTGCCGAAGGCGGGTTCGGCTGGCCGCTGATCCGCGCCTTGACCGAAGAGGTGGGATTGCGCCGCTGCGTGGGGTTCAATGTGCTGACCCTTCAGGTCCGGGCAGAAGGGACGCAAGCGCCATGTGCCGCGGGGATGGAGGGGCGGGGGTAAAGGAAACCGTTTCGCTGCCGTTATTGGGTTTGTAGCTGGCTTGTAGCTGCCCCCGGTGCCGCGATTTCACGCCCCCACCCGAACGCGGCGCCGGGGCCCTGCCAGACCTGCGCCTTAGCTGTGCGGCGGCCTTGGTCGGGGTGGCGGTTGTTGCTGGCGGTTGTTGCGGCGTGGCGTCCAGCATGACGGTCGGCACCCGGCCCCGGCTTTGTGGAACCCTGTAACGGATCGGCTTGGCATCACCCTGCATGGGCCCTAGGTTTGCCTCACAGCAGGAGGAACCAGATGCGCGATTTTCAGATGCCGGGCCGGTCGCCCGTTTACGCCAAAAACGGGATGTGCGCGACCTCGCACCCGCTTGCCGCCAAGGTGGCCGTTGAGGTGCTGGAGCGCGGTGGCAATGCCGTGGATGCGGCGATAGCGGGCGCGGTTCTGCTGGGGATCTGCGAGCCGCAGATGACCGGGATCGGCGGCGATTGCTTTGTGTTGATCAAACCGGCGGGGCGCGAGGATGTGATCGCGCTGAACGGTTCGGGGCGCGCGCCGGGTGGTCTGTCGGCGGCGACGATGCGGGCGAAGGGATTGACGGCGGTGCCGATCCACGGGATCGAGGCCGTGACCCTGCCCGGTGCCGTGGATGCCTTCTGCCGCCTGTCGGCGGATTGGGGCAAGCTGGGGCTGGATGCGGTGCTGGCCCCGGCGATCCGTTACGCCGATGAGGGTGTCCCGGTCGCGCCCCGCGTGGCCTTTGACTGGGCCGGGGATGCCCAGCATTTGCATGGCGCGGCGCGGCAGCATTATCTGATGAATGGCGCGGCACCCAAGGCGGGGGCCATTTTCCGCGCGCCGGGGCAGGCCGAAGTTTTGCGCCGGATCGCGAAGGAGGGGCGGAAAGGATTCTATGAGGGTGAGGTGGCCGAGGACATGGTCGCCTCGCTCCGCGCGCTGGGCGGGTCGCACAGCATGGAGGATTTCGCCGCTGTCGCCTGCGATTACGCCGATCCGGTGAGCGGGAATTACAAGGGCGTGGATCTGATCGAGCATCCGCCGAACGGGCAGGGCGCGACGGCAATCCTGATGCTGAACATCCTGAAGCATTTCGACATTGCGTCGATGGATCCGTTCGGCGCGGAACGCGCGCATATCGAGGCCGAGGCGGCGAAGCTGGCCTATGACGCGCGTAACCGGTTCATCGCAGACCCGGATCACACCACGCGGCTGGCACACATGCTTTCCCCCGAGACGGCGGCGAAACTGGCCGCGCTGATCGATCTGGACCGCGCGATGCCGGCGGCGGCCCCGCTGACCGAGGCGGTGCATAAGGACACGATCTATATCACCGTGGTCGACAAGGGCCGGATGGCGGTAAGCCTGATCTATTCGATTTTCTGGGGGTTCGGTTCGGGGCTGGCGTCGGACCGGTTCGGGATCAATTTCCAGAACCGTGGCGCGGGCTTTTCATTGCAGGAGGGCCACCCGAATGAGGCGGCACCCGGCAAGCGGCCGATGCATACGATCATTCCGGGGATGCTGAAGCGGGACGGTCGGGTGATGATGCCCTTTGGCGTGATGGGCGGGGCCTATCAACCCTGCGGCCATGCGCGGTTCGTGACCAATCTGGTGGACTACGGGATGGAACCGCAGGATGCGAACGACGCGCCGCGCTGCTTTAGCGGGGTGGATGGCATGCTGGTGGAACGCGGCTATGCCGATCCGGTGCGGGCGCGGTTGGCGGAGATGGGGCATGATGTGTCGATCCCGCATGATCCGATTGGGGGCTGTCAGGCCATTCTGATTGGCGATGACGGGGTGCTTGTCGGGGCATCGGACCCCCGCAAGGATGGCTGCGCCCTTGGATACTGATCGGCGGGGTATTGAGATGCTGGACGCTCAGGTGGATTACGATGCGATCACGGAAAGCATCCGCGCTCTTTGCGCGGGTGAGACGGATGCGGTCGCGCTGATGGCGACGGTGGTGTGCGAGATTCACCACCATCACCCCTTTGCCGATTGGACGGGGTTCTATCGGGTGGTGGGTCCGGACCTGTTGAAGATCGGGCCGTATCAGGGCGGGCATGGCTGTCTTGTCATTCCGTTTTCCCGCGGGGTCTGCGGGGCGGCGGCGCGGACGGGGCAGGTACTGAACGTGCCGGATGTCGAGGCGTTTGCGGATCACATCGCCTGTTCATCGTCGACCCGGTCGGAACTGGTGGTGCCGGTGTGGAACGGGGCGGGGGTGTTGCTGGGGGTGCTGGATCTGGACAGCGACACGCCTGCGGCCTTTACCCCTGCGGATGAGGAGTGGA
This sequence comes from Paracoccaceae bacterium, assembly GCA_022843025.1. Classification (GTDB taxonomy): domain Bacteria; phylum Pseudomonadota; class Alphaproteobacteria; order Rhodobacterales; family Rhodobacteraceae; genus Paragemmobacter. The sequence continues at coordinate 64,355 of JALHOL010000008.1, forward strand.
TCGTGCCCTTGCTGGCCGAGGTCTTTCGGGACGCGGCCTGATGCGCGGGTCGTGCCATTGCGGGGCAGTGCGGTTTGAGGTGGATGGGCCGATCCGCGACGCACTGGCCTGCCATTGCACGCAATGCCGCAAGGTGAGCGGGCATTTCTGGGCCGCGTCATCGGTGCCGGTGGCGCGCTGGCGGGTGACCGAGGGGCGGGGGTTGCGGTGGTACCGTTCCTCACCCGTGGCGCAGCGGGGGTTTTGCGGGGACTGCGGGGCCACGCTGTTCTGGCTGCCTGAAGCGGATGCCGTGTTCGACTGGGGCACGCCGCCGGAGCATGAGATCAGCTTTTCCCCCGGCGCGCTGGAGGGGCCGCTGTCGATCAAGGTGGCAAAGCACATCTATGCCGGGGATGCGGGGGATTACTACGCCCCCGAAGGACCGCCGCCCGAGGCGGGGCCCGCGCCCGAGCGACTGGCGGCGTCATGCCTGTGCGGCGAATGTCGATTCACCTTGCCCGGCCCGGCGGGCGAGATCACGGCCTGTCATTGCCATCAATGCCGCAGCCTTTCGGGGCATTATTCCGCATCCTTTGATGTGGATGAGACAGCGGTGGAATGGCAGGCGCGGGATGGGCTGGCCGAATACGGCACGGCCGGTGGCGGGGTGCGGGGGTTCTGCAAGGCATGCGGATCGAGCCTATGGTTCCGCGCGGCGGACGGTGCCTTTTCGGTTGAGGCCGGGGCGGTGGACGGGCCAACCGGCGGACGGCTGGCCGCGCATATCTTCGTGTCCGAAAAGGGCAGCCATTACGATATCACCGATGGCCTGCCGCAATTCCCCGGCTGGGGCTAAAGGCGGCGGCTGGGCACCCAGGCATAGCCGTTGGGGCATAGGATCACCGCTTCGCGCAGGCCATGGGCGGGCTTGTCAGCGGGGGGTTGCAGGATCACCGCATCGAGAAACTGTGCCGCGGCTTGCGCCGCAAGATCGGGGTCGGCCTCGTGCAGGCGCAGTTCGATCCCCGCGCCACGGGGCGGCGTTTCGGGCAAGAGCCCAAGCAGGGGATGGGCGCCATAGGTGTGATCGGCATGAAGCTGGATCGGTTGGCCTGCATGAAGGAGGATGGCGAAATCGGCGCTGCTGCGATGGGCGGTCAGCGCGAAGACCTGCGTGAGAAACGCCACTTCGGCCAGAACATCGCGCACCAGAAGGTTCACGCTGACTGCGCGCAGGCTGTGGCCAAAGGCGGGGGCGGGGATGGTGTCGTAATCCATGGCTTCCTCCAATAAGGTCAAAATTACTGACCTTTATGCTTGTGTCAATCATGCTTTGGCGTGTTCCCTTTGCATTTTCCGGCGGAGGCGGTGGTTCCGGTGGCGCAAAGATCCCTGGAGGTGACGCTGGCCTTGGGTCATTTCAAAGGTGAGGAGCCTGGGGTGGACCGCCATCCCCGCGCTTGAACTTCGCCCGGGTTTCAAGGACTGTCACAGGCAGGGCAGTGGCGTGGCTTTGCCGGTTGTAACGATTGATGGGCCGGAGGCCTGCTGTGATGTGGACGACGCTGCAATGATCTGTGCCGTGCTGGAATTCAGCTATGCGGGCACGGACACATCCCCGAAGTTGTTGGCAAAGAATGGTTTTTACACCGCCAATCTGGGCGATTGCGCGCAAACCATCGCCGCGCGCGGGGTGTTGGAGCGTTTGAGCCTGACTGCCGCTGACGTGCCGGGCATCGACCGTGACACCCTGCCCGACTATGACGGCCCGCCTGCCGCGTTGCTGATGAACGGCGTGTTCTATGATCGCAACTTTCCTGTTTCCGACCGGATCACCCCGGTCTTCATCGGGTTTTGCACGAAAAGTGCGGCGTTGGTGCAGGCGCATCGCGACTGGTTCTTGCGCGATGGTCCCGTAGGATGCCGCGACAAGGCCACGGCCGCGCTTTTGGCGGACGAAGGCATTCCGGCCTTTGTCACGGGCTGTGTGACCCTGACCCTGCCGCGACGCCCCGCCCATAAACGCGGAAAGCGGCTTCTGGTGGTCTATGGCGAGGGCAAAGGGGCATTGCCGCCGCAAGCGCTGCGCCACGTTCCGCCCGATCTGCTGGATGTTACCGAGTTCATCCATCACCGTTTGCCCGTGAACCAGTTGCCGCTTTTGCCGGAATCGCGCGGGTGGATCCAACGCTATGAGGAGCATCTTCTTGCGCGCTATCGCGAAGAGGCGCTGTTGGTTCTGATGCCGCTTCTGCATGTTGCCACCCCCTGTCTGGCCATGAGGGTGCCGGTGGTGTTGTGCCGGCGGAACCACGATACGCGCTTTGACTTTGTGGACGATCTCCTGCCGGTTCACACACCGGATACCGCCGCGACCATCGACTGGAGGCCCGCGCTTGTTGATTTTGCTTCCACGGCGGGGGAATTGGAGCAGGCCCTGCGGTATCGGCTGGTGGCGCTGGGTGTGTTGGCCTGACCTGTGACATTGCAGGGAGCTTTGGCCCTGCGGCGGGTGAGGCGTTGACCGTTCTTGTTGTGTGAGCGTGATGCCCGTCTTGGTAGTCTCTCTGGTCAGCCCGTGTGTTCTGCGCGGTTCATGCTTGCCTTTGACGCGCAATTCATCGATGCCGCGCGGAGATGGCGTTGGAACGGGGAGTGCGGGCAATGGCCGAGATCACGCTGCTGGATGGTGGCATGGGGCAGGAACTGGTGGCGCGGTCCGGGGATGAGCCGACGCCACTTTGGGCCACGCGGGTGATGATTGATCATCCGGGGATGGTTGCGGCGATCCATGATGATTACTTTGCGGCGGGTGCTTCGGTCGCCACGACGAACACCTACAACATTCTGCATGACAGGTTGGAACGGGTGGGAATGGATGACCAGTTCCACGCCCTGCATCTGCGTGCGCTGATGGAGGCGCATGAGGCGCGGGCACGGGCCGGGCGGGGGATCATCGCCGGGTCGATGGGGCCGCTTGGCGAAAGCTATCGCCCCGACCTGACGCCGCCTGTTGAGGTTTCGGCGGCGCTTTATGCCGAAAAGGCGCGGATCATGGCGGCGCATGTGGATGTGGTGCTGATTGAGACGATGTCGTCGCTCGATCTGGCGCGGGGGGCGCTGATCGGGGCGCAGGCGGCGGGCCAGCCGGTCTGGCTGTCGGTTTCGGTGCATGACCGGGATGGGACAAAGCTGCGGTCGGGGGAGCCTGTCGCCGGTTTGGCCGAGGTGTTGAAGGCCGCGCCTGCGGCGGCGGTGCTGGCCAATTGTTCGATGCCCGAAGCGATGATGGCGGCGCTGGGCGAGTTGAAGGGGCTGGGTCTGCCGTTCGGGGCCTATGCCAACGGATTCTCCGAGATTTCGCATCTGCCGCTGCCCGAAGATGGCGGCGCGCCGGATTACTGTGCGCGCCATGACCTGACGCCTGCGCGCTATGTCGAATTTGCGATGTCCTGGGTGGCTATGGGGGCCACGATCGTGGGGGGGTGCTGCGAGGTGGGGCCTGCGCATATCGCCGCGCTGGCAACGGCGCTGAAGGCAAAGGGGCATCGGATCGTTTGAGCCTGCTGGCCGATTTCACCTATGACCCGCCTGCGGGCGACCCGGTGATCCTGCATCAGGATGCGCGGATTATCGTGGTGGACAAGCCTTCGGGCCTACTGTCCGTGCCGGGCAAGCTGGAAGGGCGCGATGACTGCCTGATGACGCGGCTGGAGGTGTTTCGCCCCGGCGCGCTTTTGGTGCATCGGCTGGATTGCGATACGTCAGGGGTGATGATCTTTGCGCGGGACAAGCAGGCGCAGGGATACCTTGGGCAGGAGTTTGAAAAGCGGCGGGCGAAGAAGGCCTATGTCGCACGGGTGGCCGGGGTGATGGCCGAAGATCGCGGTCAGGTGGACCTGCCGCTCTGCGCCGATTGGGAGTATCGGCCGCGCCAGAAGGTTGACCATGAGCGGGGCCGCCCTGCGGTGACGGAATGGGAGATCATCGCGCGCGGGGATGGCGAGACGCGGGTGCGGATGTATCCGAAAACTGGGCGCAGCCACCAGTTGCGGGTGCATATGCTGTCACTTGGTCATCCGATTCTGGGCGATCCGATCTATGCCGAAGGCGCGGCGCGGGATTACCCCCGACTGATGCTGCATGCGGAGCGGTTGGGGCTGCACCATCCGGATGGCGGGACGTGGGTGGAGTTTGCGGCGGACTGTCCGTTCTGACCGGGGCGCGGGCGGCGGGCGGTGACGGGGGGCTGTCTGCCCCCCACGGGCCGCATGCGCGGCCCTCCCCCCGAGGATATTTTTGAACAGATGAAGCTCAGAGGGTAAGGGCGATCCTGCGGCCTTCGTGAAAGGCATAGGGGGCCTGTCGCGGTGCGGCGCAGTCGCCGATGCGGTGGGTGTCTTTGCCGGGGAAGGTTTCGGGGAAGGGGTCGAAGGCGATGTTCGTCGTCGCCATGACGAGGGCCGAGGCGGGGAGGGTGGTTTCTTCGCCCGTCAGGCCCGATTTCACGGTGACGCCGTTGCCATGCCAGCGGGTGATGACGTGTTCGGTCAGAAACTGCGCGCCGAGTTTGGCGAGGCGCTGGCGGGCGGGTGCGTCGGCGGAGGTGCGTGTGATCTCTTTCCCGACATAGGGGTCGGGGGTGACGAGGATCACCTTTTTCCCCTGTTCGGCCATGTGCCATGCGGTGCCCACGCCGCGCCAGTTGCCGCCTTCGTCATAGAGGATGACGGTATCGCCAAGGCGGGCTTCGCGGCGCATCACATCCTCGGCGGACCAGACATTGCCGTTCTCCAAGCCGGGGAGTTGCGGCAGGGCAGGGAGCCAGCGCTGTTTGGCGTCGGGGTCTGGGAGGGAGCCGGTGGCGATGATCACGGTATCGGCGGGGTGGGCGGCGATGTCTGCTTCATCCATGAAGGTGTTGAGATGGAGGGTGACGCCGAGTTTGGCGTATTGGCGTTCGTACCAATCCATGAGGTCGAGAATCTGGGCGCGGCGGGGTTGTTCGCCCGCAAGGCGGAACTGGCCACCGATGCGCGGGGCGGCCTCGGCGATTTCGACGGTATGGCCGCGTTCGGCGGCGGCGCGGGCGGCCTCAAGCCCTGCGGGGCCTGCGCCGACGATCAGGATGAGGCGGGGTGCGGCGGTGGGGGTGAAACGGTCGCCGCCCCATTCCCATTCGCGCCCCGCGCTGGGGTTGATCAGGCAGGAAATCCAGTAGTCGCGGGACCGCCTGCCCCAGCACATCTGGTTGCACGAAATGCAGGCGCGGATGTCGCTGCTGCGGCCTGTCATCGTTTTCGCGGCGAGGTGCGGGTCGGCGATTTGGCCGCGCACGATCGACACCATGTCGGCCTGACCGGAGGCGATGATGGTTTCGGCATTGTCGGGGGTTCTGACATGCGCCTCGGATGTGACTTTGGCATGTTTGACCACGCCTTTGAGGATTTCGGTGACTGGGGCGGTGAGTTTTTCGGCGAACAGAAAGGTGGGCATCAGGCGTTCGAAATCGAGATAGCCGCCATGGCCGCAGGTGACGTAGTCGATCTGGCCTGTTGCATCGTGCAGGGCGACGATTTCGGCGAGGCTTTCGACAGACAGCGTCACGTCATGCGCATCGGAGGTGGAGACGGCGAGGCCCACGATGAAATCGTCACCGCAGGCGCGGCGGATGCCTTCGATGATGCTGCGCGAGAAACGGGTGCGGTTTTCGAGGGAACCGCCCCAACGGTCGGTTCGGGTGTTCGACCATGGGGTCCAGAACTGATCCAGCAGGGAGTGGTAGGCGGCCCAGACCTCGACCCCCTGAAAGCCAGCCTTATGGCAGCGGATCGCGGCGGCGATGTGGGCGTCGATCAGCTCGTCGATTTCCGTCTCGGTCATACGGTGGGAGCCGTCGCTGTCGTGATAGCTGGCGTGGCCAGAGGGGGACCAGTGGGGCTGGAAGCTGAGATCGGAATCGCCGTGGGCGCCGATGTGGTAGAGCTGTTGCAGGATGACGGCGCCTTCGGCCTTTGCGGCGTCGGTCACCTTGCGGAAGGCGGGGATGATGTCATCGGTGCCATGCAGGTAGTTGCCGCGTGTCAGCACGCCCGTGCGGTGGACGGGGACGGGTTCCATCACGATCATCCCCGCGCCGCCCTTGGCCCGTTCGGCGATGTAGCCCAGCGTGCGGGGGCCGGGCAGCCCCATATCGGACATGTTGTTGGTATGCGCGCCAAAGACGATGCGGTTTCGCAGCGTGGTCCCGCGAAGCGTGATCGGGCTGGTCAGGTGGGGGTGTTGGCTGGCGGGCATTGCGGCCTCCTTGCGTTGGGGCAAGCCTAGCGGATGCTTTGCGCTGGGTGTGAGGCGCGTGGGCGACAGAAGAATGTCGGGCGGCGGCATGGATGCCTGCCTGGGTGAAGAACCGGCCCGGCTGTTCCGCAGGGAACAGCGCATGAGTCAATGACAAGGCAAGGTCCGTTCAGAAGCGCCCAAAGGCGCGATCCAGCGGGAGGAACGGAAAATGATGAACATCGCAATGGCCAAGGTTGTGGTTGGAATGGTCGGGGCTTCGGGCGCTGTTGGGCCGGCGCGCGAGGCCGATGATGCCGAACTGGCGCAGGCCGGGTTGGCAGGGGCGGGCGCTTGGTCGCCGATGGGTTGGGTTCGGGGGCGGTGGCAGAGTGTGCGGGGCCATTTTGCCCCGGCCGCGGGCGGACGGGCGGCGGATGTGGCCATCGCGGCGACGGCCATTGCGGTGGCGCAGGGTGTGATGCCGCCGCAGGTGACGCTGACCAAAGGACTGAATGCGGACAGCGCAGCGATCACAGACAGCCGCCCTGCGGTGGGATGATGTTTGTCATCGGTTACCCGGGTGCGGCCCGGCGGACGGGTGCCATGGGGCACCTGCGCGGGATTGGTCTGGCGGGGGCGGTCTGGTTGGCGGTGGCGGCTGGGCCGTCCTTTGCGGCGGAACCTTTGCCGGATCAGGCGATCTGTGCGGATACGGCGCTGGTTCTGGCGATTGATGGATCGGGCAGCATTGATGATGCGGATTACGCCCTGCAGATGCAGGGCTATGCATCGGCCTTTCGCAGCGGTGAGGTGCATCTGGCGCTGCGGATGGCGGGGGTGGTGGATATCGCCGTTGTCTTATGGGGGGATGGCGACATGAGCGCGCAGATACTTCCCTTTCAGCGCATTGTGGATGCGGCGGGTGCAGAGCGGCTGGCCGTGGAGATGGAGGGGATGACGCGCGAGGTGACGGGCAATACCGGGCTGGCGCGCGGGATCGAGGTCGCCCTTGATATTCTGTCAGAGCCGGGAGTTTGCGCGTTGCGCAAGATCGTGGATGTCTCTGGCGATGGGCGGCAAATGCACATGCGCATGCGTCATCCGGTGGCAACGCTGGCCGAACTGCGCCAGCGGGCCGAGGCGATGGGTGTGACGATCAATGCACTGGCCATTGAAACCGATGATGACGGTTTGGCGGAGTATTTCGAAAGCCGGGTGACGGTGGGACTTACGGCCTTTGTCATTCCGATCAGGTCCATGCGGGATTTCGGCGATGCGATCATCGAAAAGTTGCAGCGAGAGTTGATGGCGACGGGTGACCGGAAGGATGGGTCGCGTCGAATGTAGCGGGGATGATGGATGGGAAAGGAAAAAGGGGGCATCGCAAGCGATGCCCCCTGTGGCCGTTCTATGCGTTCTGGATGGAAAGCAGGGGTGCGACATGGTCGCCAAATGGATTGGTGCTGAAAGGGGAAGACGGGGGCGGCCTGTCGGTGCCCCCGCCTGTGGTGGTTCAGTAGAACATTGCCTTACGCTCGACGGTTGCGCAGGTGCCGGGCTGCAGGGCGCAGGCCTTGTCCAGCATGGTCGACAGACCGTTGTCGGTGGTGGTGGTGCCTGCCGAAGCGGCGACAGAGCCGAGGGAGAGGAGCAGGGTGACGAGGAGAGTTTTCTTCATGTCGCGGGATTCCCTTGTGCGATGGATCGGTTGACCGTCCGCAGGCCATCTGCGGATGAGGCGAAATTGCCCAAGCCGGGCTTTCCCGTCTGTTCCGCAGGGAACAGGGGCGCGAAATTGGTGGCAGGGCGACAAGATGCCTGTGGATTTGGCCGGGGCTGCCGATACAGTCTTGAGGCGCTTGCTCGGCCTGGAACGAGAGCATCCAAGGTTTGCGCTGCGATATCGGTGCCCGTGCGAGTGTGATCCGGCCGCTGTTGCGGCCCCAATCACCGGATGACCGAAATCTGATGGAAGACACGCTTGTCAGCGCGGATGGAACGGGTGTGGCACGGTCGGGCTGGGTGGCCCCGATCGTGGCCGAGGCCTTTTCTGCCAGTGGCCGGAGCGCGCCGGAAGCAGTGCAGGTTGAGATTGAGGCGGTGTGTCTGTTTGTCGACGTGGCGGGGTTTTCGCGGCTGACGGCCGATCTGGCAAGCCAGTCCACCCGCAGCGCCGAAGATGTGGAGCGGCTGATCCGCGCGACATTCGACGGGGTGCTGTCAGCGATAGATGCGCATGGCGGAGCGGTGGCCTGTATCGCGGGCGATGCGATTCTGGCCACATGGACGGGGGCGGATCGCCGGGACATGGCGCAATCCGCCCGCGCCTGTGCCGAGGCGATTGCGGACAGGCAGGCCGATGCAGCGGGCAGGGGCCGGGAAGAGGTGTTGCCGATGCGGCTGTGCCTTGATGCCGGGGAGGTGACGGTGGCCTTTGCGGGCGGCATCGGCGGGCGTTGGTTCGGGGTTCTGGGGGGTGGCCCGATCCTGCGCCTTGCGCAGATCGCACAGCAGGCAAGGCCCGGGACGCCCTTTGTGACAGCGCAGGCGCAGGCGTGGGGGGCAGGCGTTGCGGGAGCCGCTTTCAGGGCGGGCGCCATGCGGCGCGTGCGGGAAACACCCACGGCGTTTCTGCCCGAATGGCTGGTTGCGAGGGATGGGGGGATTCAGCCCTGGCTGGCCGAATACCGCCGGGCGAGCGCGATCATCATGCGCGCCAGCGCCGACGTGACGCGCGATCCGGCGCTTTTGCAGCGCATCGTTGAGGCGTTTCAGACGGTGGTGGCCGAGGCTGGCGGGTCTGTGCTGAGCGTGCAGACCGATGACAAGGGCCTGATGCTGGTGGCGGCATGGGGGCTGGCTTTCAAGGCGACAGAGCATGATGCGGAACGCGCGGTCATGGCGGCGCGCCAGCTGCGGGTGCAATTGCGCGCAGAGCAGGCGGATGTGGCCATCGTGGTGGCCACGGGGGACATGTTCGCAGGCCAGATCGGCACGGCAGTGTTTCGCCAGTATTCCATCCTGTCGCGGGCGATCAATGCGGCGGCCAATGCGCTGTTGCGGGCCGGGGGCGATGTGCTGTGTGACGAGGCAACGACGGAGGCTGCGGCGCGGCGGTTCCAGTTTGCCCCAGTTGCGGCCTTTGTTCCCAAAGGGGAACGCGCTGCATTCCGTTTCTTTCACCCCGTGACGGAACGTGTCCAGGAAGGGCCGCGACTGCGCCGGATGGTGGGGCGGGCGCGGGAGTTGGACGCCATTCTGGCGATGACCCTGCGCTGTGGCGGGGCTGGCCCTGCGGGGGTTGTCAGGGTGATCGCCGATGCCGGAATCGGCAAATCGCATATCGCGACCGTGGCCGCCGGGCGCATGGCAGAGGCCGGGGTGACGCCGCTGTTCATTGCAGGCGACAGTTTGCGAAACGGGTCGGCTTTTCATGCGTGGCGGCGGTTGGTGGCGGCATCGCTGGGCCTGCCAGAGGCCCCGGATGCCGGGGCGGTTATGGCCGCCGTGCGGCGTGTTCTGCCAGAGGACGCGCTTTTGGGCCGTCTGCCGCTGTTGAATGCGGTGCTGCCCGCCGATTTTCCGGAAACGCCGGAAACGGCGGCGCTGTCGCCCGTGGCGCGCGGTCAGGCGACGCGGGAACTGGCGGCCGAATTCATTTTGCGCGGATTGCCCGATGCGGCCTGCTGCGTGGTGGTGGAGGATGCGCATTGGCTGGATGCGCCATCATGGCGGCTGATCGTGGATTGTCAGCGCGCAAGGCCGGGGATCGGTGTGCTGATCCTGACGCGGGCCGTGCCAGAGGATGACCTGCCCGCTGATGCGGTGGCCATGTTGCGGGCCGAGACGGCGCAGACGATCCGGCTGGAGCCGCTGGCGCCGCAGGAAATCGTGGAAGTGGTCACCGAACATCTGGGGGTGGTCGACCTGCCGGGGGAGATTGCGACAGAGATCTGCGATCTGGCCGAGGGGCATCCGCTTTACGCCAAGATCGCAGCGGCGCAATTCGTTCAGACGGGGCGGATCGTCGTGTCGATGGGGCATTGCCATGTGCCCAACGTGTCGCGCAGCCGGGATGCGGTGGCCGTGCAGGGCGGGTTGCGGGGGATGGTGGTCAGCCAGATTTCGCGCCTTGGCCCTGCGGCGCAGGTGGCGATCAAGGCGGCGAGCGTGGAGGGGCGGGTGTTTGACCGGCAGGTTCTGGCGGCGTTGCTGCCCGAGCTTGGGGGTGAGCTGGATCCTTCGCTGGAGGAACTTTGTACGGCGGGGCTGGTGGACAGGGTGGATGAGGGGCGGTTCCGCTTTCACCATGCGACCATTGTGGACGCCGCCTATGATCTGCTTGTGGGTGATGAGCGGCGCCGGTTGCATCGCGGAGTGGCCCAGCAGATCGAGGCGCGGGGTGGCGGCACGGCGCGCGATGCGCTGCTGGCGCGCCACTGGGACCGGGCGGGGGATGAGGCGCGGGCGATGCAGTATCTGGATCAGGCCGCGCGGGCCGCGATCCAGAACCAGGCCAACAGGGAAGCGGTCACGATGTGCAATCGCGCGCTGGCTCTGGCAGGGGGCGATGTGCCGCCGATGCGCCGTGTCGGATGGCATGCCATCGCGGGTGAGGCGCTGCGGTCGCTGGGCAATTTCCTTGAGGCAGAGCCGCATCTGAAGGCGGTGATGGCAGCAGGTTTCCGGCGGCCGGCCGAGGGAACGGCGCGGCGCGTGGCGGGGGCATTGGCGGCCTATGCGCGGTTGCAGGCCAGCCGGGGGCAGCCGCGCAGGGCCGAGCCCGCCAATCGCGAGGCAGTGCTGAAAGCATCGCGGGCGCATCTGACCTTTGGCGAGATCTGTTATGATCGGCAGGATACACCGGGGCTGCTGTATCACGCGCTGGTGGGTATGAACCTTGCGCTGCGGGCGGGGGGGACCAGCGCGGAACTGGCGCGCGGCTATGCAGGCACGGCGATGATCGGCATTCACGCAAAGCCGCTGATCGACGGGGACCGGTTCCGCACGCTGGCCGTGGAGGCCGCGCAGGCGCTGGGCGATGCGGCGACCACCTCATGGGTCTACATGGTGGCGTCGAACTACGATTTCGCCTTGGGGCGGTGGGATCTGGCCGAGGAAGAGGCGCAGGTGTCGATCCGCGCGGCCGTTTCAGCGCGCGAGATCAAGGATTGGGAAGTGTCGGTTTCCACAGTTGGCAACATCCGGCGCTTGCGGGGGCATTTCCGGACTGCGGATGCAGTGGATCAGGAGGTGTTCGAGTCCGGTCGTGATCGGGGGGTGCCGCAGGTGATGCTCTGGGCGTTGACGGGGCGGCTGAAGAACATGACGGCCTGCAACGAGATTGACGAATGCGACAGGCTGCTGGAGCGGTTGCGTGCGCTGTATCGCGATGATCTGAACCGGCTGAATGCGGCGGCGAGCAACGAAATTGCGCTGCGGGTGTTTTCCTGTCTGGATCATCTGCGCGGGCAACGCGATGCAGCGGCGATGACCGATCTGCTGCGCGCGGCAGAGTTGTATGGAGGGCTGCGCGATCCACAGGTCTATATGGTTGACCCCATCGGGTTTATTCTGGACGCGATCCGCGCGCTGCTGCGGCGACGCCCGGGGGATGCGAGCCTGACCGGGGTATCAACCTTTTTCGCCAAGAAATCGGCTGCGTTGGCGGGCATTTATCCGGCAGCACAGGCGCGGCGCGATCTGGCGCGCGGGGACGCGGCGCTGATGCAGGGGCGGGCTGACAGGGCGGCAGAGCACTGGCGGCGGGCCGTCGCGGCGGCGATGGCGTTTCAGATGCCCTTTGATGCGGCCATGGCGGAACACAGGCTGGCCCAACTTTCCGTGCTGACGCCGGGTGAGCGGGCCGAACATGCGGCCCGCTGCGAGGAGCGGCTGGGCGAACTGGGTCTTGTGCAACCCCTGTGCTGGACCTTATGACGCCCGACGTCAGGCAAGCGTCGTGCTGTCGGTCACGATGCTGAGGGAATCCAGCGTCAGGTCGTTCTCGTTCGAGAAGCGGAACACCATCACCAGTGGCTGCTGGAAGGTCTTGCCGGACCCGATCCCCTGACCCTGCACGATCCAAGTCATGACTGTTGATCGGTTGGAAATGTCGGTGATGCAGCTTTGCGATGACCATTGGGTCATGAAGTTCGGGCGTCTGATCAGGTTGGATACCTCGCCCAGCCCGGCAAGGCCAAAGTAGGGGCCTTTGGGGAAGCCGCTGCCGCCCGGTCCGGTTATCACCGTCCGGGCGCAGCACGGATCGGTGACGGGGGTTCCGTTTTGCAGGGCGGCAGAAAGGGCTTTGGCAAATGTTGTCGCCTCTTGCGTGAGTTCCGATTGGATCGTGGGATCGAATGGGGTGCCAAAGATGATCCGGTCGATTTCATCGGTATCCATCACCAGCCAGTCCCGCGCGATCAGGGCGGCGGGCTGGGCGGGATCGGTGAATTCGAACACCATGCGGGCCTTGACCCCGTAGAAGGGCAATTGGGTGCTGTTGGCGACGCCATCTACGGTAAACTCGGCATAGGCCATGTTGTGGGCCGCATCGACCGAGATGCAATCGACGTTCAGCCGCGAGATGGTGATGAAAAACCCAAGCCGGGCATAGAAGGCGACGGTGCCCTCGCGCCCGATGTAATGATCGGCGGGAAGGGCCTTGCCGCCGGGGCCGGTGAAATCGCAATGCTCGTCAAGGGCGGGCCATTCCATCATCGGGTTCTGAAGGCTGATGGCCTGCATGATGACCTTGACCGCATCGCGCATGGCGATTTCGCGCAGGAAGGTATCCCGCGACCAGGTGATCTGGCTGTCGAGCGCCTGCATGATGTCGGCAGCGACTTCCAGTCCCGACCAGACCGCGCCCGACATGTAGCCATTGGCGATGGAGGCGGTTTCCGTCGAGGCGAAATGCACGCGGTCGAAGGGTCCCGCGCCGGGTGTGCGCAGCAAAAGCCCGCTGAGCGCGGGAAGGAAGGTCTTGGGCGGGAAATGGCCCGCGGGGCAGCCTTGAGAATAGGTTTCGCCGGTCCAGTCCATTTCGCGGTAGACGGGGTTGTTGGCCTTGACCGCTGCGGGGCCGAAACACTTGCTGATTGTATTAATGACGATCTGTTCGCGGTCCTGAAAGGTGCCTTTGCGGTAATCCTCGGCTTCTTTGCCCACGATGAACGCCATCAGCGCGGGAATGCCTTCGGCCGAGGTATTGTCCATGATCCAACAGACCGGCCGATCCGCCAGCAGCACATCACCCGACAGGCCGTATTTCGAGATGTTGTCGAAGGGCAGGCCATTGGCGGTGCCGGAGGTGTAGGTGGTGGTGTCGTTGCGCCAGAAGGGCGTGTCGAACAGGACATAGGCCATGATCATGGTCGAGTTCTGCATCGTCGTCGCGGCAAGGGTGCGGGCGGGCGGCAAGGGCGGGATGAATTTCACCGATTGCAGCAGGCGCGGGGCGAGGGCGACGAGCGCCTTGCGGCCGACATACATTCCTCTTCCGGTGACGACCTCGACCTGGTCCCTGTCGGGCGACTGGACGATGTCCGTGACCGGCGCGCCCGTGATGATGGCACCGGGTTGCATCCCGTTGATCCGGTCGGCAAGGGCGAGCGCGATGGATTGCGCGCCTTTCTTCAGCCGATAGCCTTGCGCGCCCTGAACAGGCCAGCGGATCGACTGGAACCGGACCAGCCCGCCATTCGATTTCAGATAGAACAGGAACCAGAGCATCGAGATGTCTTCGGGTTCGCAGGAAAACCCGACGCGGCAAAGCATCCGCAGCTGCGATTTGAACGAGTCGGTCAGCGGCCCCCAATCGGGCAGGTCATAGGTTGTCACCCAATCCCAGACTGACATCTGATCGAGGATTTCCGCATTCGGCGTCAGATCGACGGAATCGAGCCTGACGCTGTCTGCGATGCCCAGCAGATAGGACAGCGCGGCCAGCGAAGAGGGTTCGGGTGGAATGGTCGTGCCGATATAGGCGGAAATGGTACTGTCCACCCAAAGCAGGTTTGCGCCCAGACCGGCCCAGAATTCCTCGGGCGTGGGCATGGACTGTTCGGGGCCTTCGTATTGTTCGAACATGTCGAGGTTGAGCGTGTTGATCAGGTCGATCACAGGCTTCTGAAACGGTTCATTGCCCACGAAATGCGCACCGAAATCAAAGGTGCCGGTGGTACCCTTTTGGGTTTCCGTCACGCTATAGGTGCGCCCGCCGACACGGTCGCGCGCTTCCAGCACCAGCACCCTTTTGCCGGCGTGCAAGAGCGTGTCGGCGGCCACCAGGCCCGTCAGGCCAGCCCCTACGATGATGACGTCATATGGGTTATGCTCCATTCCGAAATGCTCCCTTTGGTTCAAATGATGGTCTGACGCATCAGTCTTGTTTTGGTCCGCGCCTCTGGTGCTGTGGCTGGGCGAGGGCGGATTGGGGAAGGTCGTTCTGGGGCGGGGTCAATCCGCACCCATGTCATAGGCGTCGATGTAGTTTTCCAGCGCCAAGCGCGCGCAGAGGATCTGGTTGCCCTGACGCACGAGGATGCCGTCGCTGAGAAACGACTGGATGACCTGATTCACCTTGGGGCGGCTTGCGCCCACGATTAGCGCAAGTTCCCCCTGATTGAGGCCCCAGCGCACCGGGACAAGCGCCTGCCCTTCGGCACCGGGCGTTTCGCGCAGGCTGAGTTGCAGGAAGCGCGCGACGCGCATCTGCAGATCATAAAGCGCGATGGATTCCATCTGGAAATTTGTGCTGCGCAACAGCCCGCATAGGTGCCGGGCCAGTGCAAGGCCAAGGGTTGGATGCGCCTCTGCCACGCGCAGAAAGGCCTGCCGTTCGAGGACTATGCCCCGCACCTCGGTCACCGCGATGGCATCGGCCGAGCGGGGTTCGCCGTCGATCAGGGCAAATTCGCCGATCACTTCGCCCGGGCCCAGATGTTTCAGGACCAGTTCCCGCCCCCGCGCAGTGGACAGCGCCAGACGGACCCGACCGGACAGGATGGCCACCAGAAAAGTATCCGTATCGCCGCGCTGAAATATGGTCTTTCCTTCGGCCCAGGTGCGGCTGCGCGCCATTTCGGCAAGGGCGGACAGGCTGGCCTCATCAGCGCCGGAAAGCACCGGCGACTGGCGCAGCAGGTCTGCGAGGTCCTGTCCCGCCCGGTCGGATCTGAGGCCCTGGGTCACGCCGATGCACGCCCGAAAAAGCCACGCGACTGCCTTAGATCCCGCCCTTCCAAAGCCACGTCGCGCGCCACCGGAAATTAATTGAGATTACCAACAAACCCTATGCGCCGACGGCACATCCGGCAACGGATTCGTCAGGCAAGCGGGTGGTGTTGTGGGGATAACGGTTGTGGTGGGTTTGTTCCGGGCGGGGGGCTGGTGCGTACGGATTCAATCTGCGCTGATCCTTTGAGACTCAGGCGTGAAACCAATCGTGTGCGTATCTTCTGGTAGGTGCGAGGAGGACGTTAGCCGTCGGTCGTGCAGATCAGATTGGATCAGAACGCCAATGAGGAAGGGAGGCCGGGAAGGCGCGCTGTCCGCATTCCCGGCGCAGACCGAAGGGCGAGGCTGCATCAGAGAGCCAGCGCACAATCTGATAGAATGCTGCGAGAAATCAGCAAGGCAAACAGGGTATCACGGCAGCAGGGCTAAAGGCTTCTTTCACCGTGCTGTCTGCGCGTTAAGCGCTGCCGCGACGGTTCTGGAAAGTGACAAGGGTGCCACTGTTATAGGCATTACCGAAAGCGATGTAATCCTGCTTTGCGACAACGTTCTCGACCAGCCCCTGTTCTTTCAGCGAGTCGACGATGGAAAGAAGGTTCTTGTTATAGCCCCATTGTGCATCCTGCTTTGGATCAGGGGGGCGGCTGAAGCGCGAGGCCGAGTTTGAAGAAATCTGCCAGCCGACAGGTTCCAGATGAATGAAGCGAACTGATTTATTCAGACGGGCAAGCGCCGCCCACATGTCGAAATCAGCGAAAGTGACTTGTTCGATGGAGTGGCAGGTGAAAATGACAATCTCTTCCCGATCGCAAGCCGCTACCCGTTCAACCATGTCTTTCCAGGCAAGATAATCAAAGGGAAAGGCTTGAATTGAAAATCCGTACCGTTCAGCGAACCAGCGGGTCACGGATTGGCCCCCGGATGAAATCTCACCGGCATGGACCTGAAGTTGCGGATACTTTTCGGCGAACATGGTTGAATGCCGTCCCCAGCCGCTTCCCAGATCAAAAAGGGCTGTTTTCTCAGGAACGATACCATCCAGCAGCCCGCCGATCAGCTGCTTTCGAAGCAGGCACATGACGCGCAGGCTGATTGGTTCGGAAACGTCCTCGAACAGGAATTGCAGAAAGGGAACGGTGACGAGGTCCGCTTCATTTTTCAATTTGCCGCGGCGGGTGAAATTCGATTTCCAATTGGTCATCCGGCGGGCGAATGTCCGACCCTCGCCTGAACCGCGAAGAAATTCGTGGTAATGAACAGATCTCCACGCCTCTTCGAAACTGCTATCGGCAGGCAAGGTCTTGACGAAATCGAAAATGAACGATCCCCAGTAATCCTCGTGCAGGCTCTTTCGCTCTGCTGATGTCCAAGTGGAATGCTGCAAAGCCTGCGGGTCAGGCCGCAGAATATCGCCAGCGGGCATGGCCGTCCGGGAAGAGAGATGCTTCAGGGATGTCAAAGTCACGATCACACTCTTCGGCGGAATTGTTGACGCGGCGCGCGGTGTCTTATGGCATCGATACAGAGGGATGCCGTTGACTTCAACAGATCACGCACGCCGCGCCGATGCCCGCATGGCGCCGGTCCGATTGGGATGGAGCGTTGCTTCGCCCTTGCGCTAGGCGTTGCTGTCCCACCCGGAGATCGCCTTCACCTCCAGAAACTCCTCAATCCCCCAGACGCCGCCCTCGCGCGCTCGGCCGGACGCTTTGACGCCGCCAAAGGGCGATCCTGCGGCGCGGGATTTGCCGTTCATCTCGATCATCCCGGCGCGGAGTTGGCGGGCGAGGCGGTTGCGGCGGGGGCCATCCTGGGACTGAACATAGTTGGTCAGGCCATAGGGGGTGTCGTTGGCGATCTGCACGGCCTCTGCTTCGGTATCGAAGGGAATGATCGACAGGACGGGGCCGAAGATTTCCTCTTTCTCGATCGTCATGCCGGGTTTGACATCGGCAAAGACGGTGGGGCGGACGAAATAGCCTTTGTTCATGCCCTCAGGCAGGCCAAGACCGCCGGAGACAAGGCGCGCGCCTTCCTCGATCCCCTTCTGGATGTAGCCTTGAATCTGATCCCATTGGCGTTTGTTCACCACCGGGCCGATATGGCGGCCGGGTTCATGGGCCGAGGCGACCTTTGTGGCATCGGCCACCTGCTTGGCGATTTCCACCGCGCGGTCATAGACGGGGCGTTCCACCAGCATCCGCGTCGGTGCGTTGCAGGATTGGCCAGAATTGTTGAAGCAATGCCGCACGCCGCGTTCCACGGCGCGGTCATCGGCATCGGCGAAGATCAGATTCGCCCCCTTGCCGCCCAGTTCCAGCGTGACGCGTTTCAGCGTTTCCGCCGCGGCCTTGCTGATGGCCTTTCCCGCGCGGGTGGAGCCGGTGAAGGAGATCATTTCCACATCCGGGTGGGTGGACAGGCGGCTGCCCACGCCCATGCCATCACCGTTCACAAGGTTGAACACGCCTGCCGGAACGCCCGCATCATGGACAAACTCGGCGAAAAGGAGGGAGGAGAGCGGCGATTCCTCGGACGGTTTCAGAACGCAGGTGCAGCCTGCCAGAAGGGCGGGGATCACCTTCAGCGTCACCTGATTCATCGGCCAGTTCCACGGGGTAATCAGACCAACCACACCGATGGGTTCCAGCGCGATCCGGTCATTCGGGGCATGAGGGCCAAGCGGGCGGACCCATTCGATATGGTCGAAGGCGGTCAGGAAATTCTTCAGATGCCAAGGCAAGCAGGGCGCCTGATCGCTGCGCGACATGTCGATGGGTGCGCCCATTTCCAGGCTGATGGCCTGCGCCATTTCTTCGGCCCGCGCTTCATACTGGGCGAGGATCGCCTCGACATAGGCTTTGCGGGTGGCGGGGGGTGTGGCAGCCCAAGCCGGGAAGGCGGCTTTGGCAGCGGCGACGGCCGCATCGGTATCTGCGGCAGACCCCAGCGAGATGATGGCGCAGGTGTCTTCGGTCGACGGGTCGATCACGGCGTGATCGTTCGGCGCAAGCGGGGCGGTCCAGCGGCCGTTGATATAGAAATCGCGCTTGATGAGCATGGGAGCCTCCGTTGGGCGGAATTTGATCATAACTTGTCAGGACGGGACGGTGCTGGCAAGCGCAGGACCGACAGGCGCTGTCGCGCTTGGCGGGTCTGGTGCGGTGGGAGAACGGTTTGCCGGGCTGCAAAAGCGGTGAAGGATGGTTGCGGCGATTGGCCGGAATAGGAAATTTCGTCTGTGTTCCGATGGGCTGAGCGATGAATTTCCTGAACTTCGGGCGATATGGCCTTGGGGGGTGAAACCTTGTTCCAAAGCGCGTATGTATTGCCCCAACGACATCGACAGGAGTTTTCCCATGTCCGTTCGCATCAACGACATCGCCCCCGACTTCACCGCCGACTCTACCGCTGGGACCATTCGGTTCCATGAGTGGCTGGGTGACAGCTATGGCATCATCTTTTCCCACCCGCGCGATTTCACGCCCGTCTGCACCACGGAATTCGGTGCGGTGGCGCAGCTGGCCCCGGAATGGGCCAAGCGCAACACCAAGGTTCTGGGCGTGTCGGTCGATTCGGTGGGGGATCACCAGAAATGGAAGCGCGACATCGAGGCATTTGGCGGCGCCCCGGCAGATTTCCCGATCATCGACGATTCGTCGCTGAGCGTGGCCAAGGCCTATGACATGCTGCCCGCCGATTACTACCTGCCGACCGAAGGCCGCACGCCGGCGCATTCGGCGACGGTGCGGACGGTCTATATCATCGGGCCGGACAAGAAGGTGCGGCTGACCATGACCTATCCGATGAGCGTGGGCCGCAACTTTGCCGAGATCCTGCGCGCGCTGGATGCGGTGCGCGCGACCGACGGTGTGCCGTTGGCCGCGCCCGCCAACTGGGTGCCGGGACAGGATATGATCGTGGCGCTGGCGCTGAACGACGATCAGGCGCGCGAGCGGTTTGGGGAGCTGGACATCAAGCTTCCTTATCTGCGGTTTGCGAAGGTGGCGGTGAAGTAACCGCCATCCCGAAGGCTCCCCAGGCGGCACCGGTCGCGGGGGGAGCTTTCGGCATCCCTTGGCTTTTCGCCTCATTTGCGTTCAAAGGTTGGGGAGCAAGTTGAGGGGTTCACGATGCAATCGGATTGGCGCAAGTTGACCGAAGCGGAAGCTGGCGTTGCTGCCCTTGGCCAACCGCCCTTTGGTACTTTTGCGCCAAACTTCATCCAACGTGCGATCATCCGGCTTGCCCGGGGGTCCGTCTTGAGGCGTGGCCTGTTCAGAAGCAAAGTCACGGGCCTGATCCTTGGCCTTGGGCGGGGCAAGCTGGACATTCATTTCAGGGGCGCTGCCTTTCGGCTGAACGGAGAGCGCAACCTGATTGAATACGGCCTTCTGCTTGTTCCTGAATACAACCGCGTTGACATCGACTTCCTGCTTGAGGATGCGCCCGAGGATGCGGTCTTCCTCGACCTTGGCTGCAACATTGGCCTTTATTCACTGCCGCTCGCGGCAGCCCGGCCCAAAGGGCGCGTCGTTTCCATTGACGCCAACCCGAGGATGATGGCGCAGATCGCCTGGAATGCCGCTGCCGGCGCGCAGGCGAACCTGTCCTTTGTCCATGCGGCGGTGAGCGACCATGAAGGCACCGCCGACCTTGTGATCCGCAAGGATGATGTGGCCATCGTGGCCGTGCAGGAGAACACAGGCGGCAGTATGCCGCTGCGCACGTTGCAATCTCTTGTCGACGAGCTTGGCCTTGGGCGCATTCACGGATTGAAGATCGACATTGAAGGCCATGAGGACCGTGCGCTTGTTCCGTTTCTGGACGGATGCTCCCCCGAACTGCGGCCAGACCGGATCGTGATCGAAAAGGCCGGTGCGGATGTGGATTATCCGGGCTGCACGGCCGCGTTCCAACGGCATGGCTATGTTCTGGTGGCACGGACGCGCAACAATTCCC
Organism: Paracoccaceae bacterium; assembly: GCA_022843025.1. GTDB lineage: Bacteria > Pseudomonadota > Alphaproteobacteria > Rhodobacterales > Rhodobacteraceae > Paragemmobacter. Next base: position 84,821 of record JALHOL010000008.1, read on the forward strand.
TGTACCGGCGCACGATCACCGTGGGCATGGGTTGAGGTGGTCACGGCGGTGGATACAAACACGGGCCTTGATGCGGACTTCTGGAAAAGTGTTACGCCTGTCGTAGTCACTTACAACAGCGCGCATTGCGTTTCTGATCTGGCGGAATGCCTTTCAGGCTATGCCCATGTGATTGTTTCAGACAATGCCAGCGGCGATGGGACTGTGGAGCGTGTCCATGAGCTTTTGCCCCAGGCAGAGGTTCTGGCACATGACCGGAATCTGGGTTTTGGCACGGCGAACAATCGGGCGCTTGCCCGTGTGAAGACACGGTTTGCCCTGCTGCTTAACCCGGATTGTTCGATCCGCCCTGAAGATGTGCGCAGGCTGGTGGACGCGGCGCAGACCTTTCCAGAGGCATCGATTCTTGGGCCGCAGATCCTTGATGGCAAGGGACGGCCCGAGGTGAATTACCGTTGGGCCGCGAACCGGTGGAAATCCGAAGGCCCGGCGGCAGAAGGCCCGGCCTGCGTCGGGTTCCTGAGCGGTGCCGTCATGCTGTTGCAGATGGATGTCTGCGCGCCGCTTGGATTCTTTGATGAGAGATTCTTCCTTTATTATGAGGATGATGACCTGTGTCTGAAGTTCTTTGATGCAAAGCGCCCGCTGATCATCGTGCCGGCCGCATCCGCGGTTCATCTGGCGCGGCGTTCGGTCAAGGGCAACGCGCCGATCAAGGGTGAATTCTGGCGGGGATACCATCACGCGCAATCGAAGTTGACCTACAGTGCCAAGCATCACGGTGCAAAGGAAGCGTCGCGCTTGTGGCGACGGTTGATGATTGAAACCACGCTTGCGCTGCCGCTGCGGTGTGTTCTGTTCTCTCCCCGGATGATCGCGCGTCTGATGGGGCGATGGCGTGGGGTGGTGGCATGGCAACAGGCCGCCGAGGGCCGGGCACAGCCCCCGCGCAGTTGATCACGGATCAGACTAATGGAATGGCCGCGCAGGACAGGAACGGAGAAGAGAACCTTGGATTTCAAGATCAATGGTCGTTTGATCGGCCCTGACCAGCCGCCCTATGTGATTGCCGAACTGTCTGCCAACCACAATGGCCGCCTGGATAAGGCGCTTGAACTGGTCAAGGCGGCAAAGGCGACCGGTGCGGATGCCGTGAAAATTCAAACGTATCGCCCGGACACCATCACCTTGGACAGCCATAATGATGAGTTCCTGATTAAGGGCGGCCTTTGGGACGGCAAACGCCTGTTCGATCTTTATGCCGAAGCGCATACCCCGTGGGAATGGCACAAGCCGCTGTTCGATCTGGCGCGGTCGATCGGGATAACGATGTTTTCGTCGCCCTTTGATCCAACCGCTGTTGATCTGCTCGAGGATCTGGGGGCTCCGGCATACAAGATCGCGTCGTTCGAGGCGGTGGATTTGCCGTTGATCCGCTATGTCGCTTCCACCGGCAAGCCAATGATCATCTCCACAGGGATGGCAGATGCAGAAGAGATTGGCGAAGCTATCGCAGCGGCGAGGGATGGGGGATGCAGGGATCTTGCGATCCTGCATTGCGTAAGCGGTTATCCTGCCCCTGCCTCTGATTACAATCTGCGGACGGTGTCCGACATGATGCAAAGGTTCGGCTGTGTGACGGGTCTTTCTGACCATACACTGAACAATACAACCGCCATCGCCGCGATTGCGATGGGTGCTGCAATCATCGAAAAGCACTTTACCCTTGATCGGTCCGGCGGCGGGCCGGATGACAGTTTTTCACTGGAGCCCAAGGATTTCACCCAGCTTTGTGCAGGGGCGCGAACAGCCTGGGAAGCGCTGGGCAAGGTGGATTACGGCCGAAAGTCCAGCGAGCAGGGCAATGTGATTTTCCGCAGGTCACTTTACTTTGTGTCTGACCTGAAGAAGGGGGATAAGATCAGCCCCAAGGATGTTCGCAGCGTGCGGCCCGGCTATGGGCTGGCCCCCAAGCATCTGGATCGGGTGATCGGACGCACTGTTCTGACCGATGTGCAGGCCAATACACCCGTTCGCGATGATCTATTCGACTGATCGCCAGCGACCGTCGTTCATCACGGACACGAGCGAGGTCACCGCACGCTCTGCCTCTTTCTGCACGTTGTAATCTGGCACGATGGATTCATAGTCGCGGTCCACCGTGCCCGGGTAAAGCGCCTTGCTGACCGCGTCGAATGACTGTTTCAGGCGTTCGGAATCACGCTTGTGGTTGATTGCCTTTTGGATGCAATCGGGGTCTGTCCATTCGAAAACGCCGTCAACGCGCGTGTACCAAGTGACACCAAAGATGACGACGCCTTTGCCAATCAGGCATGCCTCCCATCCGGCTGTGCCGGAAATGGTGGCCAGGAAGGAACAGCGCCTGATGAGTTCGAAACTTGAGATTTCAGACGAGACATAGAAGGTGTTCGGTATGGATTTCAAACGGCGGAAGAAGCTTTCCTCGCGCATGAAGGTCGTCTGCATAGGGTTTTCTTTGACATAGATCTTCATGCCCGCTGGAAGCTTGCGGGACAGCGCTTCGAGCGCCAAGAGTTGGTCGCCGTATTCGTAGCCCCATGTATCTGTTGTGAGTTCGGGTTGTAGGTGCAGCGGGAAGTAGACGAAATCTTCGTCAAGGCTGACCTTTTCCTCGGCCGAGGGGTTGGGATGCCCACCATTCGCCTTTTCGATGGAGTGAAAGAACCGGTTCAGGTTCCGCTCTAGGGCGTGCGGTCGCACGATAAAGTACAGCGTCAGGATCTTGAACGCCAGTTTCACGAACTCCAGCGTGATATAGGCGTAGGACACGGCAGCTTTTTTGAACTTGCCGCCGCGGTTCATGTAGAACGGCGTTTCGGGAGCGGCTGGTAGCTCTAATGGTTCACCATGGCCGTCGGTCGTCTGGAAATGGCCGAAATCACGGATATCCCGAACAATCCAAAGCAGGGACGGGAAGTTGGACTGCATGCTGAGGATCGTTTCGATCCCAAGTGCCTTGGCCAGATGGTAGAGGATGATCAGTGATCCTTCGTGCGGGAAGTTCGAAAAGATCACGGTTTCGATCTTGTTGCGTTTCAGGATGTCGAAAAAGAAGTTGGCGGCAATGTGGAACAGGCAATCAACATGGCCCCAGCTTTTCAGCCGGTTCTTGCGGGCAAAGGCGATCCTGTGGAAGTGGCGACGAAAGGCAGGGAACGCCACTTTGTACAGATCAATCATCAGGTTATCCGGCACGTCAGGCCGCATATCCACCGCATGTTCGCATCTGACCGTGCTGAAATGAGGATAGGTTTCCACGCCCTGCGCGACAAAGCGATCGCCTCGTTGCATGGCCTCAATCCAGACTTTCACATTCACGCCGGCCCGATCGAATTCGCGGAACTCGGCTGATCCGAACCCGACCAGCATGACAGGACGATTATGTGACATGAGTTACTTTCTGGCAGTCCGGGTTGAAGTGGTGTCGGGCTGTGTGGCCCTGCATCCAGCCGCCATTGCTTTAGCAGTGCGCAGGCAGGTGGGCAATTGAATGACGCCTGAACCCAAGGGCGCCTGTCGGGATCGGCGGAACTTGGTTGGCGCCAGGGCGCGTCAGCGCGGTTTGGGGCTGACCCAACCCCGGCTGAACTGGCAGAAGGGCGGATCAAGGCCGGCGAGTTGGAAGCCAAGCCCTTCGAACAGACGCATCGACGACAGGTTGTCCTTGTGGACGACAGCATCAAAGCGTTCCACGCCCCGGCATCTGCTCATCGCGAGCGACAAGGCCGCAAAGGCAATGCGTTTGCCTTGCATCGCTTCGTCCACGACGATGGATACCTGGCCCACCGTGCCCGCAAGATCGATGCGGACATGGGCAACAGGTGCCTGGTTCATTTCAACGACAAACAGCCGACGTTCTGGCTGTGCAAGGGCGCGGGCAAACCATTCCAGATGATCAGGCAAGCTGACGGCCTGCCCAGATTTGTAGAACCGTTCTGCCCCACCGGAAGAACGCCAGCGCCAGATCATTTCGGCATCGTTCAAGGTTGCAGGACGGAGTGTCAGATCCGGCAGCACCTGCATGATCGCGGCCACGCGGTCAACGCCCATGCCATCCGACAGGGCGCTTGCGGCGTCTGACATGGCCTTGACGTCAAGGGTCTGGATCAGGGCGGACAGGTCTGCTGCGCTGATCGAAGGCAGGATGGTCCGTGCGGCGCCGCTGGCTTCGAGGCCGTGCGCCACGGTCTTTTGGTTTTCGGCCAGTACGACCGTCAGCGCCGGCAGGCCAAGCGCGCATCTTTCCCAAGCTGTGGACCCGGCGGCTCCGATGCAGAGGTCGGCCTCTGCCATCAGGGTCGCCATATCCGGGGCGTTGACGATCAGGCGCGCGTCAGGCAGCGCTGCGACCTGATCGGTCAAAGACGCGATATGCGGTGATGAAGCACCGATCACGGCCGTCAGGGCAAAGCCGCGGCCCGTGAGTTTTTCAAGAAAAATGCCCGTTGCGTTGCCGGCATCAACCCCGCCCATTGTGATGAGGATGCGGCGCACCGGATCGCGCTGTCTTGCCAGAGAGGTGGCACGAAGAGCGGCAAATTCGGGGCGAAGCAGTGCGAAGGTTGGTCCGATCAGGCGCGGCGCGTCGTTGGACAGGACCGCATCATACGCGTTGGGATAGCGCCCTGCCGTGGAATCGACCAACAGGTCAGCCGTCAGCATGCGATCTGCCAGATCATCAATCACAAGCACGCTGGACGTGCCGCGGACGGGGTCCGTCCACCGCGCGTCCAACGCGTAATGGTCAACGACCAGCCATGCCGGTTGCAGCTTTTGCAGGATCGGCAACACATGCCGCGCATCTTCGGCCATGGTGGTGCCAAGCCATGCAGAATGAGCAAGATCATCCTGCCCCGCACCCGCCTGTGGCAGGGCGATCAGATCATGGCCTTCGATCCGCAGTCTTGCCACAAGGGATTCCGGCAGGTTGCGACACAGGAACGTGCATCTTGCGCCGCGTGCGGCAAGGGCATTTGCAAGGGTCAGGCAACGCATGAAGTGGCCTGTCCCAATGCTGACCGAAGCATCGGTCCGAAAGGCGATGTCAGCCTTCGACATAGGAAACCCGCGTCGGGAAACCGGCTTCTCCGATTGCGGCCTTTGCCCCTGCGGGGGTGAGTTCCGTAAAATGGAAGATGCTTGCCGCCGCGACGGCCGAAGCACCGGCCCGGACAGCATCCACCATATCCGCATAGCTTCCGGCACCGCCCGATGCGATTACGGGAATGGAAACGGCGGCGCAGATGGCGGCGACGAGGTCCAGATCATAGCCTTCCATCGTTCCGTCGCGGTCGATCGAGGTGATCAGGATTTCGCCTGCCCCCATGTCCTGCATTGTTCTGGCCCATGCCAAGGCATCATGCCCGGTGGGGCGCGTTCCGGAATGGCTGACACATTCCCAGCGATCCGGGCCGATGCTGCGGACATCCATGCTTGCCACGATGCATTGCGACCCGTGGCGTGCCGCGATTTCGCTGATCAGTCCCGGGTTGGTATATGCGGCAGAATTCACACTGACCTTGTCTGCGCCCGACCGGAGAAGGAAGCGCACTTCATCCGCATTGCTGATGCCACCCCCATAGGTGAGCGGAACAAAGCAATCGCTGCCCGCATCGGCCAGCTCTTCAAGGTCCGGCTTGGTTCCGTTCTGTGTGGCAGAGATATCCAGAAGGATCAGTTCGTCGACTTCGCGCTGATTATAGACGCGAATAGCGGGCAGGACGGACCCGACACGACGCCAACTGTCGAACTTGGCACCCTTGACCAATCCGACGCCTTTCCAAAGCAGGGTGGGTATGACCCTTATCTTGACCATGTCGCCAGTTCCAAGAAATTCCGGAGCAAGGCATGGCCTGCGCGGCCACTTTTCTCGGGGTGGAATTGCGTGCCATAGACCCTGCCGGACCTGACTGCCGTTGGCAATGTGGCGCCATAATGAACCTCGGCGATCAGATCGTCTTCCTGAACGACGTCCATGGCGTAGCTGTGCACGAAGTAGAAATCGGTTCCCGGCCGGATGCCGCGAAAGAGCGGATCACCGGAATGCTGGATCGAGTTCCAGCCGACATGGGGAACACGTTCGGTGCAGCCGAAATTGGCAAGGTGCCGAACCGTTCCCCGGATCAGGCCAAGCCCCTTGGTCGGGCCTTCGGCGCCAGCCCCTTCGTCGCCAAAATCGGCCAGGAGCTGCATCCCAACGCAGATGCCCAGCAGATCCGTCTTTCCGCCGGCGACCCAATCGCGAAGCGCATCAACCCAGCCCCTTTGGTGCAGGTCGTTCATGGAGGATGTGAAGTTGCCGACACCCGGCAGGATGGCGGCACGATAGTCGGCAAGCCGGGACGGATCTTCGATCAGGTCGGCATTCGTTCCAAGATTTTCGAATGCACGGAGGACTGATCCAAGATTGCCGCTGCCGTAATCGATGACGCCAACCTTCATTTTCAGGTATTGTCGTAGTTAATCTTGGTCAAGTTGCCGCGCGCGTCCTTTTGCAGGGACCCGTCAGCATTTCGCAGGAACAACTTCTTGTTGGTGAAGCGGTCACACACGCGGATGAAGTCATCGACCGTCATGTCGAGGGGTTCGAGAATATCCTTCAGGGGCTTGCCAAGGTATTCCCAAGGGAACTTGCCATCATGGCGCATCACGGCATCCAGACCGTCCTGGCGGCTAAGCCGGTTACGGCGGATGTGCAGGCAGGCCAGATCGGTTGCGCGACCGAAGCCGAACTTCAGGAACTTGAAGTAATCGTGAATACCAGTTTGGTAATTGTCCAGGTTTTCGTAATTCACGATCGAGCCTTCGACGGCCTTATGATAAGTCGTGAAACCGTTCGCGCCGGATATCAGGGCGTTGGACAGTCCATCCCAGGGAATATAATGCCCGAGGAAGAGCCCCGTTACACCAACACGTGCCAATTCAGCATCGGTGGGATAGGTGTAATTGATCAGGTCTTTCGTCTGAATGCCGTTTTGGCCGATCAAATCGGTTACGCGCAGGCCCAGCAAACCGCCAAATTCCTCAAGCCATCTGCGATTGAGAATATTATTCGTCTGCGAGGCTGCTGGACCGCCATACTCGTTTTGAGAGTTTTCACCCCAAACAATCAACGGAACATTGAATTGAACCGCCGCGCGGACGGGGATGGTAAAAATCCCCACATGTTCGGGCCAGGAAATATCACCGACCTGCGTCAGGCCAATCCGGTTCAGCGTTGCCCGCACCTTCGGGTTCGGGGACACCTCGACATAATCAACGCCAAGGCTTTTCAGATTCTCGATATTCTGGCGCCCGATATCGGAAAGGTCGCAGGTGGTTGACGTCACGCATAGCGGATTAAGGCCAAGCTGAAGCATCCGGATGACCTGATAGGTGCTGTCCTTGCCACCGCTGACGGGAACGATGCAATCCCAGTTGCTGCCGTCTTTCTGGCGATACCGGTCGAGAATTTCCAGAAGTTCGGTATAGCGCTTGTCCCAGTCCACGTCCTTGCGGCCTTCATAGGCACGGCAAGCGTTGCAGACACCCTCATCGTCCAGCATCAGGTCTGGCTTGGTGTCCGGCATGATGCATCGCGAACAGTACTTCAACATTTCAGACAGACCCCGTGCGCTTTTCCATCAGGAACCAAGTTACGTCATCTTGCGGGAACTGCGGGTCGCGCCGATAGGCAAAGCCGTAATCCACAAGCGACATGTTCGGATGCCGGTCGAGGATTTCGCCTGCGAAATCACGCTTGAACAGCTTGTCGGTCTGGTTGCGGTAAGGAATCGCAACCGGCGACGGGTTGTAGTATTCCGCGACCAGCAGCCAACGCTTGGTGCTGTCAACAAGCCGGTCATAGACCTCGGGCAGCAGATCCGGATTGAGGTGAATGAGAACGCCCTTGATCAGCGCCAGATCGGCCTTTGCCTTGGGCGTAAAGTCGATGATCGACCCGCAATAGACGTTCTCTTTCCCGATCAGTTCACCAAGCTGCGCGGCGGCGGCTTCGTTGATCTCGGCCGCTTCAAAGGCCATGCCCGGGAAAAGATGGCCCAAAGCGCGCAGGTTCATCCCGATATTCGCGCCGAACTCGATGCAGCTTTTGATCCCATAGGCCTGCCGCAGCGCCCGCGAGAAAAAGTTGAGGTTCGACGCAAGAAGTTGCGGGCTGTTGTTTCGTGAGATGTAGTCACGCCCAAATTCGCCTGCCCAGAACGCCTCTTGTTCGGTTGAGTAACTCATTGTCTTTCCTCGGTTTGACGAAGGCAGCGGTAAAGGATTTCTGCGAAGTTCCAGTCTTCTTCGGTGTCGATGTCCTGGACCAGATGCCTTGGCAAAATGATGGTCGTGGAGCCCGGGCCGTAGATGGAGATGCCGCCCATCCATGCTTCGTATGTTCCCCAATAGAATGCCCCGGCGTCATGCACGGCTTCAACCAGATCTTGTGACCGAGTAAGTTCATGCGCGGGTTCAAGCATTGTCACGCCGCCGTTTTCCAGCCGCCGCAAGGCGCGCTGGGGCGGGAAGGCAAAGGTCGTCACGGGGAAGCAGTAATTCGCGCCAGAAGATTTCAGCAGGTCATAGGCCTGTCTGAGGTGTTCGGGCGTAACGAAAGGGGCGGTTGCGTAAAGGCAGCAGACATGGCTGGGTTGCGGCCCATTCTGCGCCAACCACCGCGTGGCATGTTCGATGACGGCGATCGATGTCGCATGGTCGTCGGACAGTTCCGGTGGCCGCACGAAGGGAACTTCGGCGCCCGCCTGTTTTGCGATTTCCGCGATTTCCGCATCATCTGTTGAAACAAGGATGCGATCAAAGCATCCGGATGAGGCGGCGGCGTGGATCGGGTGCGCAATCATCGGCAGGCCGCCGAACGGGCGCACGTTTTTTCTTGGGACGCGTTTCGATCCACCACGAGCGGGAATTATGCAGACCCGCATCTCAAGAAAACCCCACCTGAAACCGTCATTCCGCAAAAACTACTAATGCGTTTCCAGTACTTCAGCAAGAAGTGTGGCGCAACATTTTGAGCCAGCCTTGCAGAGGGCCCCCAGAATAAGCGAGTTAGTTTAACAGGCCTTTCAATGCCGCGACGACCGTGTTCTGATCTTGCATGGTCAGGGTTGCAAAAAGCGGCAGGCTGATCGCGCTGCGGTAATATGCTTCGGACTGTGGAAAATCGCCCCAATCGGACCGCAGCTTGCGATAGTAGGGATGCCGGTAGACAGGAATGTAATGCAAATTCACGCCAATCCCTGCGCCACGCAGCGCGTTGAAAATGGAGAGATGTGAAGATTCAAGCTTTTGCGGCAATCGCACCACATACAGATGGTGCGCGGATGATGCCTCGGATGACCGGCCTTGCAGGATGAGACCGGTTGACTGCAACAGGCTGTCATACCGGTCGGCAAGTTTGGCCCGCGCAGAGACGAAGGCATCGAGCCTGCTCATCTGGCTAAGGCCAAGCGCGGCGCAGATGTCTGTCATCCTGTAGTTGAAGCCAAGTTCCAGCTGCTGATAGTACCATGGCCCTTCATTCGGGCCCTCAAACAGCGCCGTGTCGCGCGTTATTCCGTGCGACCGGAGCAACTGCATGCTCTGTGCAAGTCCGGCGTCATTGGTCAGCGCCATTCCACCTTCGCCGGTCGTGATGATCTTCACAGGGTGGAAACTGAAGACCGTGATGTCGCTGTACTGGCAGGACCCGACCGGTTGATCGCCATACCTTCCGCCAATGGCATGGGACGCGTCTTCGATGATGCGAAAGCCATATTCACGGCCCAGTGTGGCGATCGCGGCCATATCGGCAGAAAGCCCCGACAGGTGGACAGGAACCACGATCTTTGGCAGGCGGTTCTGGGCAGCGGCCTGATCGAGCTTTTGCTTCAGCGCGGACACAGACATGTTGCAGGTGATCGGGTCGATATCAACAAAATCGACCTCTGCACCGCAGTAGAGGCCCGCATTGGACGACGCCACAAAGGTGATCGGGCTGGTCCAGAGGATATCCCCCTTTTGTAGGCCAAGGGCCAGGCAGGCGATATGAAGGGCCGATGTCGCGCTGTTCACGGCAATCGCATGGGCAACGCCGCAATACCCCGCTACGGCGGCCTCGAACTTTGGAACGCAGGGCCCCTGCGTCAGGAAATCCGATTGCAGCACATCGACGACGGCGTCGATGTCTTCCTGGTTGATGTCTTGGCGGCCGTACGGGATCACCTAGATCGCCCCCATCTTTGATGAATGCGCGTCGATCCAGGTGCGCAGTTCGGCCGGCTGCATCCAGTCCGGATTCGTATCGCTGGAATAGGAGAAATCTTCGCTCACCCGGACACCATCCTTGATGCGGGCTGGCGATGAAGACCAGTTGTTGATGGCCGGAAGGATCTTGAAATGGTCCTGATATTCATAGGTGAAAGGGGCATCTTCCACGCTGACCATCATCTCGTGCAGCTTTTCGCCGGGGCGAATGCCGACGATGTCTTGGCGCGCGTCCGGGGCGACGACAGATGCAATCTCGGTCACCTTCATGGACGGGATCTTTTTCACATAGATCTCGCCGCCTTCCATGTCTTCCAGCGCGTGCCAGACAAGTTTGACCCCTTGATCGAGGGTGATCATGAAGCGCGTCATCCGGGGGTCCGTGATCGGCAGAACGCCACTGTCCTTGATGGACATGAAGAACGGGATGACCGATCCACGCGATCCCATGACATTGCCATATCTGACGACAGAGAACCGTGTTCCATGTTCGCCTGAATAGGCATTTCCCGCCACGAACAGTTTGTCCGATGCCAGTTTTGATGCGCCATACAGGTTGATGGGGCTACAGGCCTTGTCTGTCGAAAGCGCCACGACCCGCTTAACATTGCAGCCGATGCAGGCGTCGATCACGTTCATCGCGCCGTTCACATTGGTCTTGATGCACTCGAACGGGTTGTATTCCGCCGTTGGCACGATCTTGGTCGCCGCGGCATGGATGACGTAGTCAACGCCTTGGAAGGCGCGGAACAGCCGTTCCCTGTCACGCACGTCGCCGATGAAAAAGCGGACGCGGGGATCGTTGTTGTAGAGCTTTGCCATCTCCCACTGCTTCATCTCATCGCGGGAAAAGATGATGAGCTTGTGCGGATTGAAACGAGCGAGCGTCATTTCGGCGAATGCGTGGCCGAACGAACCGGTGCCGCCGGTTACAAGGATCGTCTTTCCATCCATCATCTTCAGAATCGTCCCGCGTTGTTTTTGCTGTGGTTATCGGTCGATCGCGTTGAAGCTAGCGCCGCCAAAGGTACACGTCGTTCAGGCGTTCAGCTTGCCTGAACCCCGCGTCCTGCATCCGTGTTTCGATCATCTGGGTGTCGTCCGGGCCGTTCGGATAAACCCTTGGATGCAGCTCCATGATCACGAGCGTTGCCTTTTTCACCTGGTCCCACTCGTTCCGCATCAGATCAAGTTCCCCGCCCTCGATATCGCAGACAAGGCTGTATCCTGCCGTATCACCAAGGCTGTTCACCAGTTCGGCAAGCGTAATCGCAGGAACCTTGATGACCTGTTCGCGCGTATCGCCCGGCTTTGCCAGCCGGTTGGAGTGGATGTTGTCGCCGATGGCAAAGGCAAGGTGTGATGCCCCATAGCCGACGGCCGCGTTGATCACCTCGGCGCCGCTGTCTGGCCGCTGCGTCGCATTCTGACGACAGATGTCGATGAGCGCGGGGTTTGCTTCGACCACGACATGCCGGACACCCGCTGCCAAACGCGATTGTATCAGGCTGGACAGAACCCCGATCGATCCCCCCAATTCAACAACCGGAAAGGAGGGATTAAGATGGCGCTGCACGAACTCGGCTTCTTCCATCTCATACTTCTTGCGTAGAAGGGCGTTGCCCACGCCGGGGGGGCTGTCTGATGGGATGCGAACCGACAGTCCATGGAAATCAAAGATATAACCGTGCCGGGCAACATGACGCGCGATACGGCGGCGTCGTAGGAAATCCCGGATGAATGTCATCTTTGCCTGATCCCGCGAATGTTCGGCCTTTGGTCGTTCGGCACGATATGTGGCGTTTGGACCGTCCCGCAGGGCAGTGCATAATCCATCGCACGGGGTGGAGCAAGCAAAGCGCAGGTTCTGCTGTCTTGGTGGCATAGCAGCGCCGTTGGGCCGGAAAAGGGAAAGCCCCGGCAGTGCTGCCGGGGCTTTCCAGATATCTGGTGAAAGAGGGTCAGGCTTACGCCTCGGCCTCTTCCTTCGTTTCAGTGATTTCCAGACCGGTTTCCTGATCGACCATCTTCATGCCAAGGCGGACCTTGCCGCGGTCGTCGAAGCCAAGGAGTTTCACCTTCACTTCCTGACCTTCCTTCAGATGCTCGTTCGGGTGGTTCAGGCGCTTGTTCGCGATTTGCGACACGTGGACCAGACCATCGCGCTTGCCGAAGAAGTTCACGAAGGCGCCGAAATCCACCAGCTTGACGACCTTGCCGGTGTAGATCTTGCCTTCTTCGGGTTCGGCCACGATCGACCAGATCATGTCATAGGCGCGCTTGATCGCATCGGCCGAGGACGAGGCGATCTTGATGATGCCGTCATCGTTGATGTCGACCTTGGCGCCTGACAGTTCCACGATCTCGCGGATGACCTTGCCGCCCGAACCGATGACCTCACGGATTTTGTCCGTGGGGATCTGCAGGGTTTCGATCTTGGGCGCGTATTCGCTGAAGCCTTGCGGGGCAGACAGCGCCTTGTTCATTTCGCCCAGGATGTGCAGGCGGCCGTCTTTGGCCTGTGCCAGTGCCTGTTCCATGATTTCCGGGGTGATCCCGGCAACCTTGATGTCCATCTGCAGCGAGGTGATGCCGTTCTCGGTACCCGCAACCTTGAAGTCCATATCGCCGAGGTGATCCTCGTCGCCGAGGATGTCGGTCAGCACGGCCCAGCGGCCATCATCTTCCAGGATCAGGCCCATGGCCACACCGGCGACCGGCGCTTTCAGCGGAACGCCTGCATCCATCATCGACAGCGAACCGCCGCAGACCGACGCCATCGAGGAGGAACCGTTGGATTCCGTGATCTCGGACACCACACGCACGGTGTACGGGAAATCGGTCGGTGCGGGCAGGACAGCCTGCAGCGCGCGCCATGCCAGTTTCCCGTGGCCGATTTCGCGGCGGCCGGGCGAACCCACGCGGCCAACTTCGCCCACCGAATAGGGGGGGAAGTTGTAATGCAGCAGGAAGTTCGAACGGCTGTTGCCATGCAGGGCGTCGATGATCTGCTCATCTTCGCCGGTGCCCAGCGTGGTGACGACCAGCGCCTGCGTTTCACCGCGGGTGAACAGCGCCGAACCGTGGGTGCGCGGCAGGACGCCGGTTTCCGACACGATGGAACGGACGGTCTTGTTGTCGCGGCCGTCGATGCGGGCACCACCATTGATGATGTCGCCGCGCAGGATGGACGATTCCAGCTTCTTGATCGCCGAGCCGAGGTTGATGTCGGCCAGGTCTTCTTCGCCCAGCGCGCCCTTGATCGTGGTCACGGCGGCAGAGATCGCATTGGTGCGGTCCTGCTTGTCCTTGATCGCAAAGGCAGCGCGCATCTGGGTTTCACCAGCAGATTTGACGCGGGCATAGAGGGCCGAGTAATCGGGCGCTTCGAAATTGAAGGGCTCTTTCGCGGCATCTTCGGCCAGATCGATGATCAGGTCGATGACCGGCTGCATCCCGGCATGGCCGAACTTCACCGCGCCAAGCATTTCGGCCTCGGTCAGTTCATAGGCCTCGGATTCCACCATCATAACGGCGTCTTTGGTGCCGGCGATGACCAGATCAAGGCGCTGGTCGGGGTTGTTGCGCAGGTTCTGCAGATCGTCGACCGACGGGTTCAGAACATATTCGCCGTTCGAGAAGCCGACGCGGGCAGCGCCGATCGGGCCCATGAAGGGCACGCCGGAAATCGTCAGCGCGGCCGAGGCGGCGATAATGGCGACGACATCGGGTTCGTTGTGCAGATCATGCGACAGCACGGTGCACATCACGAGGACTTCGTTCTTGAAGCCGTCAACGAACAGCGGACGGCAGGGACGGTCGATCAGGCGCGAGGTCAGCGTTTCCTTTTCCGAAGGACGGGCTTCGCGCTTGAAGAAGCCGCCCGGAATCTTGCCGGCGGCGTAGTATTTTTCCTGATAGTGCACGGTCAGGGGGAAAAAGTCCTGTCCCGGCTTTGCCTGCTTGGCAAAGGTCACGTTGGCCATGACCGAGGTTTCGCCAAGGGTGGCGATCACGGTGCCGTCGGCCTGACGGGCAACCTTTCCGGTTTCCAGGGTAAGCGTTTCACCGCCCCACTGGATGGATTTCTTGATAACGTTGAACATCAGCGGATCCTATCTGGAGGATATCGGCCCCTGCCGACCCTCCGTTTTCATGGCGGCCCCATTGCCGCCGCCCCCTATCCTTCGCATGTGGCCGGGGGCATGGCCTCACGTCGCAGATGGGGGGCGCATACAGGAAAACAGGGGGTTTGGAAAGCTCCGAGTGGGGCGTGGGCGCAAGCGGAATTTGACGCCAACCCGGCGGCGATCCCTGCGTCAAACATCGCCAAGGTCGGACCGGTGTCGCCAGAAATGCAAAACGCCCACGACCTTGCGGGTCGCGGGCGTTCGGGCAACCCTTGCGGGAAGGATTAGCGGCGCAGACCCAGACGGCCGATCAGCGACGTGTAACGGGCTTCGTCTTTGGTCTTGAGGTAGTCCAGCAGTTTGCGGCGCTGGGCGACCAGCATCAGAAGGCCACGGCGAGAGTGGTTGTCCTTCTTGTGGGTCTTGAAGTGTTCGGTCAGCGTCGCGATGCGCGACGACAGGATCGCAACCTGAACCTCGGGCGAACCGGTGTCGCCTTCCTTGGTTGCGTAGTCTTTGATAACGCGGGCTTTTTCTTCGACAGTGATCGACATCGGATGTCTCCTGTTCAGAGGGTGAAGGCGCAAGCCGGGATGTCGTCCAGCAAGGCCGATAGAACCGCAGCGAGTCGGTAGACCCGCGCGGATGGCGGCGTATAGGAGAAAATGTCCGAAAAGAAAAGCGTCAAACGGCAGTGGGTTAACCACGCCTGCGGAATCCGGGGTGGATTGGCGCGGCGCTGCTGGAAAGAAAGGGGTGATTCTGGCATGGTAACACCGTTGGATACGGGCTGGGGGGCCTGTTTCGCGTGGTCGGTGTAAGGGGTGCCATCCATGTTCGGATTGCTGGGTCTTGTCGGGCTGGTCGTCGCCGGGATGGTGGCCGATGCCACCGTGAATCCGGGGACCGAGGACGACGATCCCGAAGCTGATCCCGCCGAAGCCAAAGGCGACGAACCGGCGGATGAGGCCGCGACCGCCGATCTGCTGGCCCTGACCTATGCCGACAGCAACGCTGACGGGATGCCCATCAGTGACGACATTCCCGACACCCCGGATGACGACAGGGTGATCCATGGCACATCCGGCAGCGACATCCTGAACGGGGCGGGCGGCAATGATCTGCTGACGGGTGGCGCAGGGCGGGACGCTCTCAGCGGCGGTGGCGGCGATGACCGGCTGCTGGGCGGGGCGGGCGATGATGATATTGACGGCGGCAGCGGCGATGACCGCCTTCTGGGCCGCCTTGGCGCAGACCGGCTGACCGGCGGGGCGGGGGATGATCTGCTGCGCGGGGGCAGCGGGGTGGATTATCTGGCAGGGGGCGAGGGTGATGATCTTCTTGCCGGCGGGGCCGGGGCCGACAGCGTGCTGGGAGGTGACGGTGATGATGTGCTGCGGGGTGGCCTCGGGGATGACTGGCTTTCCGGTGGCGCGGGTGCGGATGCGCTGACAGGTGGCAAGGGGGCGGATACGCTGGATGGGGGCGAGGGCGATGACACGCTGGATGGCGGGGCAGGGGCGGATTACCTGAACGCTGGGGCCGGAAATGATGTGCTGCGTTTGTCGAGCGAAACTTATGCCACCGGCGATGGTGGGGCAGATAGGTTCGAGATGATGGCGCCGGGCAGTTCCCTGATCGCCGATTTCAATCCGGAGGAGGACAGTCTGGTTGTTGTCTATGAACCGCCCGCCGATGGCGGGATGCCAGACATCACGGTGCAGACGGATGGCAAAGATGCCCTGATCCTGCTGGATGGCGAGGTGCTGGCCCGCATCATCAACGGGGCGGGGCTGACGCCCGCGGATATTCAGCTGCGCGCGGCCTGATCCCCGGTAAAGAAAGGCAGAAAGGCCGCCAGCACGGCCTGCGGGTTTTCCTCCATCACGAAATGGCCGGACTCGCAGGCGTCATCCGTCACCGTATCGGCCCAGCGCCGCCAGATGCCCGCCGGATCGCCGGTGCGGGCGGGAAAGCCGTGGCGCCCCCACAGGAAATGCAGCGGTACCGTGATGCGGCGGCCTGCGGCGCGGTCGGCCACGTCATGCGCGCGGTCGGTGGTGGCCCCGGCGCGGTAGTCGGCACACATGGCGTGAATGCGGGCAGGGTCTGATGCCTGTTCCCGGTAGGATTGCAGCGCAAAGGCCGGAAAGACCGACAGCGATTTCTCTCGCGTCCAGCCTTGCAGTGTATGGTCAACCCAGGCCACGGGATCAGAGGCGATCATCCGTTCCGGCACCGGGGCAGGCTGGGCGAGAAACGTCCAATGCCAGGCGGACATGCCAAGGTCATATCCCCAGTTGTCCCAGTATTCGGCGGTGGGGGCGATTTCGATGATGCCAAGGCGACGAACCCGCGCAGGGTGATCCAGCGCCAACCGATACGCCACCCGCGCGCCGCGATCATGGCCAAGGATATGGGCCGATGGCAGGCCAAGCTGATCCATCAGCGCCACGATATCGGTGGCCATCTGGCGTTTCGAATAGGCGTCATGGGTGGCATCATCGGGCGGCGCATCGCTTTGGCCATAGCCGCGCAGATCGGGGATGATCACATGAAACCGGTCGGTAAAGGCAGGCGCGATCTTCGCCCAGCACAGGCCGTTTTCCGGAAAGCCGTGGAGCAGGATCAGCGGTGCGCCCTTGCCTGCTTGTTGCACCGAAAGCGTGATGCCGGGTAGGGCGATGCGGTCACGGGTGAAACCGGGGATCGTGGTCATGGCCAAAGCTCTGGCTGGCGGTCATAGCCGATATAGAGCGGGTGCTTGGGGTGCCCCCCCTGCGACATGCCAAGCGTGTACAGCGGTCGGCCCGTGGCGCGCAGCAGACGTTCCACCTGCGCCCCCCGCCCCAGATGCGCGCCATGGGTGCCCCAAGCGCAGATGATGCGGTCGGCCCAGTCCTGCGCGCTGACGGCAATCGCGGCGTCATTGCCGGGGCCGATGGGATCGGCCATCGCACGCATCACGCGGGGATCGGTGGCGCGAAAGGCAAAGATGTTGGTCACCCGGAACGCCCCGAACCCCAGCGCCCGCGCACGGCGTTCGCAACGCTCTACCGTGGGGTCATTTTGCACTTCGGTCGCCGTGGATGGGTTCAGCATCACGAACAGCGCCTTTTCCCCGGACGGGTTCCAGACGCGCGTCAGCAGATAGCGATACGCCTCACACGGGGAATAGACCGCCGTGCTGGCGGCATCGCCTTTCTGATGGGTGCGGGTGATCATGCGGCATCGCCTTTGGCTGACCTTGGCAGGGTATTTGACCCAAGGTGAGATGGCAAAGGGATCAGTTGAACACGCGAGTCGGGTGCAATTCGCCCGATTGATAGCGCCCGACCGCCAAAGCGCGCCCCTGATATGAGGCCCAAACCTCCGTCCCCCATTCGATGCCCGAGCCAATGACCATACCCGGATTGCCGTTGCGCAGGCGGGCGGCGCCTTCGGGCGTGGCGATCACCTGCGGCAGGTCTGTCAGGCCCAGTTCCAGCGGTTTGATCAGGCTGTCGATTTCATCCGTGCGGGCAAGACGGTCGATCTCTTCCAGACTGACGCCGTCGCTGGCAGCAAAGGGCCCCGACCATTCGCGCCGCAGCCATTGCACATGGCCAAGGCAGCCCAGGGCGCGGCCAAGGTCGCGGGCGATGGACCGGACATAGCCGCCCTTGCCGCAGACCATTTCCAGAAGCGCATGATCGGCATCGGGGCGGTCGGTCAACGTCAGGCTGTCCACCCAGAGCGGGCGGGCGGCAAGGTCCATCTGTTCGCCTTCGCGGGCAAGGTCATAGGCGCGTTCGCCATCGACCTTGACGGCAGAAAACTGTGGCGGCACCTGCTGGATATCGCCGCGAAAGGCGATCAGGGCCGCCTCGATCTCGGCATCTGTCGGGCGGGTGGTGGCAGTGTCGATGACCGTGCCTTCGGCATCATCGGTCGTGGTCGCCGCCCCGAAACGCACCATGAAACGATAGCATTTCAGCGCATCGGTGATGTAGGGAACGGTTTTCGTGGCTTCGCCCAAGGCCACGGCCAAAACCCCGGTCGCGGCGGGGTCCAGCGTGCCGGCATGGCCGGCCTTTTGCGCCTGAAACGCCCACTTCACCTTGTTCACCACTGAGGTCGAGGTGATGCCCGCCGGTTTGTCGACAATCAGCCAGCCCGAAACCGCCCTGCCCTTTTTCGTGCGCGCCATGCCCATCCCCTGTGTGAAGCAGCGCGTGCTAGCGAAGGCAGGGTCGGGCGTCAACCGCCGAGAAAAGGTCGCGTTTACTCTTTCCCCCAGCGGGCTTGGCCTGCTATGCCTGCGCACATGACATGGACGTTGCCGAATATCCTGACGGTGATCCGCCTTTTGGCCGCACCTGGCGTGGCCATCCTGTTCCTGTATTTCCACCGGCCTTGGGCGGATTGGTTCGCTTTGGCGCTGTTTGTCAGCGCGGCGATCACCGATTGGTTTGATGGCTATCTGGCGCGGGCGTGGAAGCAGGAATCCAAGTTCGGCGCGATGCTGGACCCAATCGCCGACAAGGCGATGGTGGTGATCGCGCTGGTCATCATCACCGGCTATTCGGGCATGAACCCCTGGCTGATCCTGCCCGTGACCGCGATCCTGTTCCGTGAGGTGTTCGTATCCGGCCTGCGCGAATTTCTGGGGGCCAAGGCGGGCCTTTTGAAGGTAACAAAACTGGCCAAGTGGAAGACCACGGCGCAGATGGTGGCGATTGCGGTGCTGTTTCTGGGCACCGGGCTGGAACATGTCGAAGGGATCGCCCGGCAAGGCATGACGACGGATCAATATGCCGAGTTGGTGACGCAAGGCCTGGCCGATCCGATCCGGTCCTGCGGGACGCGAGGCTGTTCATCCTATGCCACGCTGGTGGGGCTGGTTTTGATCTGGGTCGCGGCGATCCTGACGATGATCACCGGCTGGGATTACTTCCGCAAATCGCTGCCCTTCCTGAAGGATGGCAAATGATCGACGTGCTGTATTTCGCCTGGGTGCGCGAACGCATCGGCCTGCCGCGCGAACGGATCGACACGCAGGCCGCGACGGTGGCCGATCTTGTGGCCGAACTGCGGGCGCGCGAAGACCGGTATGATGCGGCATTCGCCGATCTGGCCAGCCTGCGCGTGGCGCTGGACCAGCAGCTTGCGTCTTTCGATGCGCCACTGGCCGGGGTGCGTGAAGTGGCGTTTTTCCCGCCGATGACGGGGGGATGAAGATGCGGATCGCCGTACAAGACGCGGCATTCGATCTGGGCGATGAGGCGCGGGCCTTTGCGGCGGGTGCCGAGGGCGCGGGCGCGGTGGTCACCTTTACCGGCGTGGTGCGCGGCGATGGCGGCATGGCCGCGATGGAGATCGAGCATTATCCCGGCATGACGGAAAAGGCGATTTCCTCGATTGTGGATGAGGCCGCGGCGCGCTGGGCGCTGGTGGATGCGCTGGTGATCCATCGGTATGGGCGGCTGGTGGTGGGGGAACCGATCATGATGGTTGCCACCGCCGCACCGCACCGGGCAGATGCCTTTGCGGCGGCTGAGTTCCTGATGGACTACCTGAAATCCCGCGCGCCGTTCTGGAAAAAGGAAATCGGCGCGGATGGTGCGGCTTGGGTCGCGGCCAAGGACGCGGATGAGGCGGCGCTTACCCGCTGGTGAACCGCGCCTGCCAAGCGGGCAGCACATCGCCGGGCATGGGTTGCGCCAGGTAAACCGCGCGGGCGATGGCACGGGCAAGGCAGCTTGCCCCCGCATGGCCCAGCCTGAAGGCATCACCAATCGGGTCTGACAGGGGGCGGTCCCCCGTGGCGGCGGCAAAGACCAGATCGCCATCCAGCAGGGTATGTGACGGCACCAGCGCACGCGCCATGCCATCCTGCGCCGCTGTGGCAAGGCGTTGGCATTCCGCCTGTGTCAGGGCGGCATCGGTTGCGATGATGGCGATGGTGGTCGCCTCACCCCGTCCTTTCGTCGGCGGGGGTTCATCGCCTGGGTCATGGGCCGTGGCGGGGCCAAAGCCGCCGAATTCCGCCCCCATCTCCCATGGGGCGGCCCAGAAATGCGGGCCGTTGCCCACCGTGGCCGACCCCAGTGCATTTACAGCCACTAAGGCGCCGATGCGATGGCCGCTGTCCAGCACGGCCGAGGCAGAGCCAAGCCCGCCCTTCCACCGCCCGGTCAACGCGCCATAGCCTGCACCGACGCTGCCAAGGGCAGGGTGGTCGTCAGCGGCGTTCAGCGCAGCAAGGCCAAGCGCGTGATAGGGATTGCGGTCCCATGACTTGTCACCGCCATTCAACAGATCGAACAGGATCGTGCCCGGCACGATGGGCACCCGCTGATCGCCGACAGCAAAGCCCCGCCCCATCGCGCGCAGGCCATCTGCCACGCCAGAGCAGGCATCAAGGCCAAAGGCCGACCCGCCAGCAAGCACCAGCGCATCCACCTGCTGCACCAGCCTGTCGGGGGAAAGCAGGTCCGTCTCACGCGTGCCGGGGGCACCACCCATGATGTTCACGGCAGCGGTAAAGGGGCGCTGGGCCGTCAGCACCGTGACACCCGATCTCAGGCGCGGATCATGGGCATGGCCGACCGACAGGCCCGGCACATCGGTGATCAGGTTTCTTGGTCCCGGTTTCATGCGTCCCCCGGCCCTGCCTTCACAATGACCATGCCTGATGGGTGGCACGGCATCGCGTGGCAGGCAAGGCCGGGGCGTCGATCAGAAGTCGAACATCTGGCCGAGGAAGGATTTGCGCTTCTTATGCTGGCCCGTGCGACGGTAGTATTCATCGTCATTGTCATCATCGCTGCGCCAAGATTGCGGGGAATGACCCGGTTGCTGGCCATAGGCGGGCGGCGGCGGCGGTGGTGCCGTGCGCTGCTGGGCCTGCGGCGCCGGGATGGGCGCGGCGGGGGCCGCTTCTGCGGCGCGGTCGATGATTTTGTCCAACTCGCCCCTGTCCAGCCAGACACCCCGGCATTTCGGGCAATAGTCGATTTCAACGCCGTTTCGGTCTGCCATCACAAGGGTTTCGTTATCGACGGGGCACTTCATACTCTGGCTCTCCTGTTGCGGACCCGACTGAAATGGGGAACCACGCCTGATCTGCAAGGCAGGTCGCCGCAGATTCGGGGCGGAGTCCGGGGCAGAAAGGCCGCAATCGGGGCAAACGCGCGTGAATCGGCGGCGCATGGGGCGGCAGGGCTTGACGGTTTACCATTCAAACGTGCTTCTAGGCCCCAGCTTTCCCCTGACCCGAGTCTCCAACGTGCAATCCATTCTGATCCGCCTGACCGCCCTGCTGGCCCTTCTGGGGTTGGCCGCCTGCGCCGATGTGCCCAACAGCGCGGCAAACCCGCCGCCCGCCGCCGAGGTGCCGCCCCATTATCAGGCGGTGCAGGATGGTGAATACCTGATCCCGGCGGTGGAGCCGTTGCATCTGTTCGGCACCAACCCGCGGGCCGAGGTTGATTATGCCGGAACCGAAGAGCCGGGGACCATTGTCGTCGATACCTATGCGCGGGTGCTTTACTACGTGATGGAAGGCAACCGCGCGCTGCGCTACGGCATCGCCGTGGGGCGTGAGGGGATTTCCTTCCGCGGCACCGGCTATGTGGGGCGCAAGGCGGAATGGCCATCCTGGACGCCGACCGCCAATATGGTGCGGACACGCCCCGATCTTTATGCGCAATTTGCAGGCGGCCTGCCGGGCGGGCTGGACAACCCGCTGGGTGCGCGGGCGCTCTATCTCTATCGCGGGGGCCGGGACACGATGTTCCGCATCCATGGCACGATCGACAATGCCTCGATCGGGCGGGCGACGAGCGCAGGCTGTATCCGGCTGTTCAATCAGGATGCCATCGACCTGTTCAACCGCGCTGAATCCGGTGACCGTATCGTCGTGCGGACGCTGGAGCAGAGCCTCGCGGCCGAGGGCCCATACATGGATGATGCCTATGGCCGCGCCGTGCCGGACACGCCTGAAAACCGCGAACGTTTTGACATCGACGTAGCGGCCATCGCCGCCGCCGAGGCGCGCAGCCAGCAGGAGCAGCTTGCCGCCGCCGAAGCCGCCGCAGAACAGGCCGCACGGGACGAACGCCGCCGTCTGCGCATCTGCCGCAACCGCGGTCTGGATGAGGCCGAATGCCCGACGCTGGAAGAACTGGCGGGCTGAGGCCACGATTTTTCTGCGAGAAATCAGAAAGGGCGAGGGGAAACCCTCGCCCTTTTGTTTGGAACCCCGATACCGGGCGGGACTTTTCGCAGAAAGTTCGCAGACCCGTCAGATAATGACGTAATCCTTCAGCGTTGTTTCCACGACTTCCCATGTGCCAACGAACCCCGGCCGGATGATCCAGCTGTCACCGGCCTTCAGATGGATCGCGGTGCCGTCCGTTGCGGTCAGGATCGAATGGCCAGCATGGATATGCACGTACTCCCATTCCGCATAGCTGACCTTCCATTTCCCGGGCGTGGATTGCCACATGCCGGAAGCAATCCCGTCGCGATCTTCGATGCTCCATGTGGTGTGGACGGGATCGCCCGCCAGAACCTTTTCCGGCGCGGGGCGGTCCACCTCGGGGGTGATGCCGTCGCGGGTGATGCGTTGTGTGAGGGACATGTCAGGCTCCACGTTTTGCCCCGTAATGGGAGGTGAGGGCGCGCGCCCGGTCAAGAGGGGATTGCGGGGGCATCGCATCCGGGCAATGCCGCATTGCAGCGGTGCAATCTTGCTGTTGCGGCGCGGCTGTGCCTCTATAACGGGCAGAATTGAGAGAGGGACCCGCCCATGAGCGCCACCGCCCCCGTCCGGCCCGTGCTGCCGCCCGACATCACCGCCCGCAAGGGCGGGGTGCCGCTGGTCACGCTGACGGCCTATACCACACCCATGGCGCGGCTGGTCGATGCGCATTGCGACATCGCGCTGGTGGGCGATTCCGTGGGCATGGTGCTGCACGGGATGCCGTCCACCATCGGGGTGACGCTGGACATGATGATCCTGCACGGCCGCGCGGTGATGCGTGGGCTGTCCAAGGCAATGGCCGTGATCGACATGCCCTTTGGCACCTATGAGGAAAGCCCGCAGCAGGCCTATCGCAACGCGGCGCGATTGATGGCGGAAACGGGTGCGCCGTCGGTGAAGCTGGAGGGGGGGCAGCACATGGCCGAGACCATCGCCTTCCTTACCGCGCGCGGCGTGCCGGTCATGGCCCATGTCGGGCTGACGCCGCAGTCGGTGAACACGCTGGGCGGATACAAGGTGGTGGGCCGCGAGGATGAGGCGGTCAAGGTCATGCGCGACGCCAAGGCCTGCGAGGCGGCGGGGGCCTTTTCCATCATTTTGGAAAAGGTGCCGGTCGGGCTGGCCGGGCGAATCACGGCAGAGCTGAAAATCCCAACCATCGGCATCGGGGCGGGGCTGGATTGCGACGGGCAGGTGCTGGTGATTGACGATATGCTGGGCATGTTCACCGATTTCCGCCCGAAATTCGTGAAGCGTTATGCCGATCTGGGCCGCGCGGCGGATGAGGCCATTGCCGCCTATGCCGCCGATGTGCGCGCGCGCGCCTTTCCGGGGCCGGAACATGGATTTGCGGATCAGGTGAAGGCGTGACCGAAATCATCCGCACGGTGGCCGACCTGCGCGCGCTGGTGCGGGGATGGAAGGCCGAGGGGCACATTGTCGGTGTGGTCCCCACGATGGGCGCGCTGCATGAAGGGCATCTGAGCCTGGCCCGCCGGGCCAAGGCGGAGTGTGGGCGGGTGATCACCACGATCTTTGTGAACCCCAAGCAGTTCAACAACCCGGACGACCTGAAGAAATACCCCCGCACTGAGGATGCCGATGCGGCGCTTCTGAACTGGGTCGGGGTCGAGGCGATCTTTGCCCCCGCGCCCGACGAGGTTTATCCCGAAGGCTTTGTGACCACGGTTTCCGTGGGCGGCGTGTCGCAACCGCTGGAAGGTGCGCTGCGGCCGGGGCATTTCGAAGGTGTGGCGACAGTGGTGGCCAAACTGTTCGGGATGACGCAGGCGGATCGGGCCTATTTCGGGCAGAAGGATTGGCAGCAGTTGCAGGTGGTGCAGCGTCTGGTGGCCGACCTGAACCTTGCGGTCACAGTGGTGGGTTGTGAAACGGTGCGCGATCCTGACGGGCTGGCCATGTCATCGCGCAATGTGCGCCTGACAGCAGAAGGGCGGCGGAAGGCCCCCGCGCTTTATGCCGCGATGCTGGCGGCGGCGCGGGATTTCCGGTCGGGCCTGCCGGAAGATCAGGCGATGGCCCGCGCGGCACAGGCAGTGCTGGCCGAAGGGTTCGACAGCGTGGAATACTTTGCGCTGCGCGATGCCGAAACGCTGGGTGCGGTCACCGATCCGAACCGCCCGTTGCGGATGCTGGCCGCCGCCTGGCTGGATGACGTGCGGCTGATCGACAATATAGCAGTGTGATCACACCGGACGCCGCAACCGATCAAAGCTGCAGGCGGTCGGATTGGGTGGATGCGAAATGCCGCGCCTCATCCGTGGTGCGGCGCTGGGCGGCAAAGGGTTCGATCCGCGGATCGGCCGCGCGCAGGATGCGCGCCGACAGCCGCGCGTCCTTGGCCAGATAAAAGCGGCCCCCGTGATCAATCGTGATCGCCTCCAGCCGGTCGATCAAGGCGTGCGCGCGTGACGTGGCCGGAAAATCCAGCGCCAGCGTATGGCCGGGCTGCGGGAAGGATATCCCTGTCCCCTCTGCCCCCAGCCGTTTCAGCACCGCAAGGAAAGATCCCTGCCCGCTGGCCGAGATGGCAGTGAGCAGCGCCGTCATCCCCGCCCGGGCCGCGGCATCGGGCAAGACGCATTGGAATTGCAAAAACCCCTTGCGGCCATAGATGCGGTTCCAGCCAAGGATGGCATCCAGCGGATAGAAATAACTGTCCCAGTCCACCATCCGGGTGCCTTGCTGGCGCAGACCCGCCTGCCAGTAAAGTGCGTTGAAGGCGCGCACGGTAAAGCTAGTCAGTGCGAAACCGGGCAGGTCGATCGGCACTGATTTCTTGCCGCGCGGCTTTGGCAACACGGGGTGACGGCCCAATTCGCTGCGGCTGGCATGTTCGCCCGTCATCACCAAGGATCGGCCCATCGCATCGCCGGTGGCAAGGCAATCGATCCAGGCCACGGCATAGGTAGCGTCGGTTTCTGCATCCAGCAGGTCCATCGCGGCGGCAAGGTTGGGCGCGGCCTGCGTGGTTTGCCGGATCCATCCGGATTCGACAGGGCGCAGCCGGATGGCCGCGCGCAGGATGATGCCGGTGAGGCCCATGCCGCCCACGGTTCTGTCGAACAGATCATTGTTATCGGCGGGGGTACAGCGGTGGACGTTGCCTTCGCCATCCATCAGATCGATCCAGTCGACGGTGCCGCGCATGCCGCCATCGCGATGGTGGTTCTTGCCATGCACATCGGCGGCGATCATGCCGCCCAGAGTGACGAATTTCGATCCGGGTGTGACGGCGGGAAACCATCCCTGCGGCAGGAAGGCAGCGATGATATCGGCCAGAAGGATACCCGCCTCGGCCACCAGCTGCCCGGTGGCGGGATCAAACCCCAGCACCCGGTCAAAGCGGCGCATGTCGACGGTCTGGCGGCCCACGGCGCTGTCGCCATAGGCCCGGCCATTGCCGCGCGCGATCAGCGGCCCCTGGGACAGGGCGGCGCGCAGCTCACCTTCGGCATCGGGTTGCAGCAGGCGGGTGTCCTGAACGGGTGTGCGGCCCCAGCCGGAAAGTTTCATGCCGTCGCCTCTGTCCGTGTAAAGACGTATTTGCTGTCCAACTTGTATTTCACAACATAGCCCACGCTCAGCCCCAACACCGCGCCGAGTTCACGCATCGCGTCTGTCCGCCAGATCAGCCAGAAGGCTGTTTCGGTTGCCCAGAACAGCGCGGTCGTGACCAGACCCATCACCGTATACAGCAGGAACTGCTGCCCACTGGCGCGCAGCCCGGTGGTGGAGTCGTTAAAGATGTAGCGCTTGTCGAGGATGTATTTCAGTACCAGCCCCGCGGCGGTTCCCGCCACCATGGCCAGCGCAAAGATCACCGCCCCCTCGCCCCCCATCAGCACGATCCGCTGCACGCCCAGATTGGCCAGCGTCGCAAGGATGGCAAAGGCCGTATAGCGCAGCACAAGGGTGGTGCGGGTCACAGCAGTGTTCCCCCGAAGATAAAGCCGACCGCCGCCAAAAGGCAGATCCGGCTGGTCTTGTCCTTGACGGCATAGACCACCGGATCATCGTGCATCTGGCCGCGATGGGTGATCAGGACAATCCGGGTGATCCAGTAAAGCTGGATCACGAAGACGCCCCAAAGCGTGGCTGGCTGCGCGTAAAGCTCGCGCACATCCGGACTGTTGAGGTAGAGCGCAAAGACCAGCACCGAAACAAACCCTGCGCCCAAGGCGATCATGCTGATGATCGGCAGGTCGTCGACGTGATAGCCGCGCCCGGCCACCGCCAACTTGCCGCGCTGGGCAAGATCAACCAATTCGGCCTGCCGTTTTACGGCGGCGAGGGCAAAGAAGAAGAAGATCGCAAAGGCAAACAGCCAGACCGAAAGCGTGATGCCGGTGGCCACTCCGCCCGCCAGAATGCGCAGCGTATAGAGGCCGGCCAGAACGCAGATATCGATCACGATCTGCCGCTTCAGATGCAGCGAATAGGCAGTGGTCAGCACGAAATAGCAGCCCATCAGCGTGACAAAGGGCAGGCCAAGCGGGATCGACAGGCACAACCCCGCCAAAATGAAGGCTGGGGCCAGCCAGGTGCCCATGGCCACAGGCAACGCGCCAGAGGCGAAGGGCCGCATCCGCTTGCGCGGGTGGGCGCGGTCGGGGCCAAGGTCGAGAAGATCGTTCAGCAGATAGACACCAGAAGCGACCAAGCTGAAGGCGGCAAAGGCCAGCGCCCCCAGCAGAAGGGTTGCGGTATCGAAGCGGTGCGCCGCAAGGATTGGCACGAAGACAAGAATGTTCTTCAGCCATTGATGCGGACGCATCGCCTTGAGCAATGGGCGCAGGATCGGTTCGGCGGTGACCATATGTTCGATGGGCTTGCCCAACGCTTCGGCCTTGCGGGCCAGCGCGGTGGGGGCATTGACGGTGATGATCGCCCCTGCCTCGGCCCAGACCACCAGATCGGCGGTGGCATCGCCCATATAGGCAAAGCGCCCGGCGCCGAAATGGCGGGTCAGGAAGGCGGCCTTGGCGCTGCCTTTCAGGTTGGTCCGCCCGTCGGAGCCATGGGTTTCATCAAACAGGCCCAGATGGGCCGCGATCCGGTCGGCAAGGCCTTGATCGGCGGCCGTGACCAGTGCGGTCCGCCCGCCCCCAGCCCGCCAGTCGCGGATGTGGTCCAGCACCGCCTCATTGTAGGGCAGGGTGGCGACATCGACATGGGATGCTTCGGACAGCAGCCGCTTCAGGGCGGCCCGCCCGCCCATCAGTGCGGCAATCGCCCGGAACGGGCTGCGCCAGTTGCGCCCGAAGGCCGACCAGAAGCTTTCATGCAGCATGTCTGAACAGACAAGCGTGCCGTCTAGATCCACCACAAGGACCGGCGCTTCGGGCATGTCTTGCGGATGATCCCCGGTGGCGGGGCTTAGGGCGGTTTGGGCGGTCATGGGCGCACCTCACGGAAAGAACGGCGCAGCACATGCGCGATCACCAGAACCAACACCAAATTCAGCGGGGCCTGGATCGACGGATAGAACGTCAGGTTCTCCGCCGTGGTCCGCACCCCGTCTTGTTCGGTCAGGAAGGACATCGCAATCCCCCAGCCCGTGGCAACCCAGGCAATCGCCAGCAGCGCCATCATTTCCCAAGACCGACCCTGCGCCAGAAGGCGGGGCGCAACCAGCGCCAGCGCCACCCCGGCCAGCGTCATATCATAATCATAGACGTAGGGGCTCATGAACAGCGGGGCGATCATCGCCGCGGCGACGATCACCGTCTTGTCGCTGCGGCGCAGGGCCAGCAGGATGACGAAACCAACGATGGCCACGCCCGCCGCGATCTGAACCATCATCGCCATATCGGCCGAAGCCCCGAAGGTGCGCGCGAAGGCATAGACCGAAACCATGCGGTGCAACGGATAATCGCCCGAGCGCAGGAAACCCAGCGCCTCTTGCGATGCAGCCAGCATCAGCGTGAACAGGTCGATTCCGAAAACCAGCGCCGCCGCACCCAAAGTGGCTGCACAGGTGGCCATGGCCAAAGCTGCCACCCCCCAGCGCCCGGTCAGCAGCGCCCCAGCACCGATCCCGATGGCCACATGCGGCTTGATCGCCGCCAGCCCTAGCGCCACGCCCCCGCGCAGGCCCGCATTCAGGCCCGTGCCAAGAATGCCCTGCGCCGCAAGCGCCACGATCCCGGCCACAAGAAACCCGTTCTGCCCGCTGCGGATGTTCACCAGAAGGGCGGGAAAGATCATCACGAAGACAAAGGCCAGATGCCGGGCCGAAACCTGCTGAACGGCCTTGAGATAAAGCGCGAAAGTCGCGGGAACGAACACCGCATAGGCCAGCCAGGCCGGCACGGCACCCAAGGCGGCCGTGACAAAGTTATACTGCGGCGGATAGGTGTAGGGCATGAAGGATTCGGTCTGAAGCACTTCGTTCTGCGCGGCAAAGAGCGTGGCAGCGCTATAGGCATCTGCAAGGCGGCCATCCCAATACAGCCAGCCGACCAGCCAGAACGTATCAATATCGGTCATCACGTATTCGACCAGACCGGCAGACTTCAGATACAGGTCAAAGACCGTCTTCAACCCGGCGACAAGGCAGACAAGCGCCATCACGATGATCGTGCGACGGCTGACAAGGTCTGGTGCTGCCATGGCTGCGGTGGGTTGGCTTGAAAAACTTGTTTGAAACATAGGCGAAAACCCTTGTTCAGATTCTCAGTCGTTTAAAAACAGGTTCGGGAATGTTCCGGATCACCAGCATCACCAGCCACCAGATCGGGCGGACATAAACGGTGTTGCGGCGCTTTTCCTGCGCCTTGAAGATCGCCTCGGCCACTTCGTCCGGGCTGGCGGTCAGCTTCGCGGGCAGGTCCATCCCGGCGGTCATGCGGGTGGCGATGAAACCGGGCGATACGGTGACGACGTGCACGCCAAGGCGCGCCATGCGGTTGCGCAGGCCGGACAAAAAGGCGGTGAAGCCCGCCTTTGCCGATCCATAGATGTAGTTCGTCGCGCGGCCCCGGTCCCCGGCGACCGAACTGATGCCGATGATCGTGCCGGAACGGCGGGCGGCAAAGGCATTGGCAAAGTGGCTCAGGATGCTGGCCGGGCCTTCGAAATTGCTGCGCATTACGGTGATGGCGGCGGCGATGTCGACCTCGTCCTCGGCCTGCCGTCCCAGAAGGCCCACTGCGCAGACCACCACATCGGGCAGTACGGGCAGGGTGCGGACAAATTCCGCATGCCCCGCAACATCCAATGCGTCAAAGGCAAGCAAGGTTACAGGCACCCGATAGCGCAGTTCCAGATCCGTCTTTTCCGCGGCAAGCCGATCCGGATCGCGTGCGGCAAGCTGGATCGCATACCCGTCAGCGGCAAAGCGGCGGGCGGTCGCGCGTGCAACATCGGACCGAGCGCCCAGCAGCAGCACGGTTCCCTTCGGCGGTACGGTCGGTTCGTTCGGCACGGATCGGCCCCTTCTGTATCTGTGCGGCTGCCGCCCGCATCTGCGGCCTGGCAGCGTCCTTTGATCGTCGGGCTAGCCAAGGCTTTTGGCGGAATTGTGTCCTGTTCGGGAACAATAGGGGAAAAACTTCAAAATATCGGGTGTGCCCGGGTCAAGTGAGCAGGTCTTGCAACACCAGTGCCATCACCTTGGCGCTGTCGGCCATATCCTGCACGCCGACCCATTCATCCGGCTGATGCGCCAGATGCAGCAGGCCGGGGCCATAGGCGATACAGTTTTTCAACCGACCGATCCGGTCGATATGTTTCTGGTCATAGGTGCCGGGGCTGACGACATAATCCGCCACCTGCCCCAGAACCCGTTCGATCGCGGCAGCGGTGGACCGGACGATGGGCGCGTCCCGGCTGGTCTGGGTAGGCTGCACCTCGAACAGGTCGCGGATCGTATAGGCAAAGCCGGGGCGGCGGCCCTGCACCCGATCCAGCACAGCGCGCAATTCGGCCTTTACCTCATCGACGGCCTCTTCGATCAGGAAACGTCGGTCCAGGATGATGCGGCAACGATCCGCGACACAGGGCGCAGGCAGGCCGGTGTAGCCCTCGGGCGGTTCCGGTTCTCCGCCGTGGATGGAGTTTATGTTCAGCGTGCTTTGCCGGGCCTGTGGGGGCACCACCGGCATCGCTGTGGTGCGTTTGGCCAGCAGGGGGTAGAGGTGATGCTCGATCTCCTCCAGTACGGCGCCCATATGGCGGATGGCGCTGTCGCCCAGAAACGGCATGGACCCATGGGCGATGCGGCCATGGGTTTCCACCTCGGCCCACCAGACACCACGATGGCCCAGGCAGATGCGGTCTTTGTGCAGCGGTTCGGGGATGATGACGTGCTGCACCTTTTCCGGTGCGAAATAGCCCCGTTCGGCCAGATAGGCCACGCCGCCATAGCCGCCCGATTCCTCATCCGCCGTGGCGCTGATCTCGATGCTGCCGCGCCAGTCGGGGGTGGCGGCCAAAAACGCCTCGGCCGCGATCACGCTGGCGGCCAGACCCCCCTTCATGTCACAGGCGCCGCGGCCATAGATGCGGTCGCCCTCCAGCGCGCCGCCGAACGGATCGCGCGTCCAGCCATGCCCCACCTCAACCACATCGTGATGGCTGTTGAAATGCACGCAATCGCCCGGACGCCCCGACTCGACCCGCGCAACCATGTTCCAGCGCGGATAGGTGTCGCTGTCGCCCGGCGCGCCCGTGGCGCGGATCAATTCCACCGTCCAACCCTGCGCCATCAGGCGTGCGGCCAGATAGTCGCAGATGTCGCGATAGTGCAGACCGGGCGGGTTCAGCGTGGGAATCCGGATCAGATCCTGCGCCAACCCGATCAGGGCGGCGCGGCGATCATCGATGGCGGACAAGATGGCGCTGGTCATGCGCGGCATCGTGCGGGCTTCCCGCCGCGATGCCAAGGCAAAAAGCCCATCATGGCTTGCAGCCGGGACGGGGCCGGGTGACAATGGTTAGCAAGAAAAGGGGTGAACGCTGGAACGGGGGTGCGCCGCATGATCGGGTTCTTCAAGCTCGCGCTTTTCGGCTATATCGGGCTGACGATCATCTATTGGCTGCTGGCGATCTATTCCCGGTCGGTGGAACGCGAGCGGCTTGAAAAGCATTATGATGCGGGTGATGTCACCGGGCCGCGCGATGCCTATATCGAACAGGGGTTGTCCGCCTATGAAAACAGCCTGCGGCGGCGGCTGATCTGGCTTGTCTTCGTCATCCCGACTTGTGTCGTCGTGGCGCTGGTCTGGATTCTGAACTTCAGTTGAGGCGAACATGCGCTATTTGAAATGGTCTTTCTTCGGCATCCTGACGCTCTTTGTGCTGTCATTCCTGCACTATACGCTTCCGCAGCATGACATCGTCCGTATCGTGGGGACCGAGAACCGCCGCATGGATCTGGGCGAAAACAGCTGGTTCTGGGCCGCCCCGGATGTGGGCACCGGATCGGGCGCAAGCCGCGACGTGTTTTTCATCAACGCTGTCTTTCCCAACGGCAAGACGATGGAATACCGCAACGAAGATACCGGCTGGGGCTGGCCGCCTTATTTCAAGATGAACTCGTCGTCGATGAACACCGAGGCGAAAGAGCTGCAATCCACCACCGCCGCGCCGAAATGGGTGGCGGTGACGCATTATGGCTGGCGCAACCAGCTGTTCACCATCTTTCCCAACGTCATCGCGCTGCGGCAGGTCGAAGGCCCGGATACGCGGATCATCCCTTGGGTCAACATCGTGATCTTCACGCTGCTGGCCGGGATCATCTTCATGGCGCGCCGGATGTGGCTGCAATTCCGCGAGCGGATGATCGAACCCGCGGTGATCGAGGCGCAGGAAACGCTTGATCACATTGATGCGCGGGCTGATCGCGCCAAGGCGGGGATCAGCGGCTGGTTCGCGCGCACCTTCCGGCGGAAATAGGGTTTCTTACCGCTTAACGTGCGTGACTGGTCCGGATCAGGTCAGCCGCTTTTTCTGCGATCATTATTGTCGGAGCGTTGGTGTTGCCGCCGATCAGGGTCGGCATGATGCTGGCATCCACCACGCGCAGCCCGGCGATCCCGTGAACGCGCAGGTTGGGGTCGACGACCGCCATGTCATCCTGCCCCATCCTGCAAGTGCCGACCGGGTGGTAGATCGTGTCAGAGCGGGCGCGGATATCGGCCCTGATCGCGGTATCGCTGCCGTCATGGGGATACAGCCGCTTTCCGCGCCACGGGGCAAGTGGCGGGGCGGCCATGGCCTGCTCCATCACCCGCACCCCGGCCATCAGTGTTTCCAGATCGCGGGGGTCTGACAGGAAGTTCGGGTCAATCCGCGGCGGGCTGGTGGGGTTGGCATCCCGCAGGCCGACCTGGCCCCGGCTGTGGGGGCGCAGCACGCAGACATGGGCCGAAAATCCATCGGCAAGATGGATGCGGCGCATGTGGTCATCCACGATAGCGATGACGAAATGCGCTTGCAGATCAGGGCGTTGCAGGCCAGGGCGGGAATGGAAGAAGGCGCAGCCTTCCGCCCCCGGCGTGGTCAGGACCCCCGTCCCCTGCCGTTGAAACGGCCCGAAGCCCCGGATCAGCCGCATCAGCCCTGCCGGGTTGAACCCCACGACATCGGGCCGCAGCGACCGCCAGATCAGCGTATGATCCAGATGATCTTGCAGGTTCTTCCCGACCCCCGGCAATGCGTGCTGCACCGCGATGCCATGCTGGCGCAGGTCATCTTCGGGGCCGATGCCGGACAGCATCAGGAGTTGCGGCGAACCAAATGCGCCTGCCGACAGGATCACCTCGCGCCGCGCGGTCAGGGTCTGGCGGTGGTTTTTATGCCGCAGGATCAATCCCTTGGCGCGGCGATCCACGATCACGATCCGCTCGGCCAGCGCGCCGGTCAGCACTGTCAGGTTCGGGCGATCCATCACCGGATGCAGAAAGGCCGCGGCTGCCGAGCAGCGGCGGCCTTTGCGCGCGCCGCTGTGGAATTGGGTAACCTGAAACAGCCCGGCCCCGGCTTGTTCGGGGCCATTGAAATCAGTGTTTTCCGGGATTTGCTGCTGGGCCATCGCCTGCACGAAGGCATGGGTGATGGCGTGCGGGCTGTGTTGATCGGTCACCTGCAAGGGGCCGCTTGCGCCATGCAGGGCCGATGTGCCGCGCGAATTTCCCTCTGATTTCAAGAAGTAAGGCAGGACGGATTGCCAATCCCAACCCTCGGCCCCGAGGTTGGACCAATCGTCGTAATCGGATGGATGCCCCCGCACGTAGAGCATGGCGTTGATGGCGGAAGACCCGCCCAGAGCCTTGCCGCGGGGTTGATAGCAGACCCGGCCATTCAGATGGGGTTGGGGCGTGGTGTGGAAGGCCCAGTTGTGCAGCTTTGGCCGCCCCGACACCATGGCCGCGACCATGGCTGGGGTATTGATAAGGAAGGATTTTCCCTGACCCCCGGCCTCGATCAGGCAGACGGAAACGGCGGGATCTTCGGACAAGCGCGCGGCGAGGACGGACCCCGCCGAACCGCCACCCACGATGATGTAATCGTAATCCATCGACACCTCCCGCCACGGGTTAACCTATTCGCAGGACGGGGAAATCGGGAAGTGTTACGTCGCGGCGGCTGTGCAGCGCCCGGTGCAGACGGTGGTGCAGACGGCTGTGCATACAAATTTGGGCAGATATGGGTGCCCAATCGAGGTTAACGCTGCGCCAGTGCACAGAGGGTGGTGGGGCGACGAGGCCCTCCCCCGATGAGGGGGGAGGGTAGTTTGCGCGCAGACGCCGCCATTACGGCGGTGGATCAGAAGCTGAATTCGTAGTTCAGGTCGATCCCA
The DNA here is from genome assembly GCA_022843025.1 of Paracoccaceae bacterium. Taxonomy (GTDB): domain Bacteria; phylum Pseudomonadota; class Alphaproteobacteria; order Rhodobacterales; family Rhodobacteraceae; genus Paragemmobacter. The sequence goes on from JALHOL010000008.1 coordinate 119,316, forward strand.
GCGTCATAGACATCCGATGTGGTCTGACCGACATCAAAGCTGGCCGTCAGGACGCCGGCCCCGACCATGCCATTCACGCCGAAGCCAAAGCGGGGGGCGATGAAGGTATCACGGACGCCTGCAGTATCCTTGATGCTGCCATATTCGAAATCGACCGAGGCGAAAGGCTTCAGCGCCGTGCCGGAAATTGCTTCTTTCCAGTCAAAGCGACCCCCGATCGACGCGGTGACCTGCTGCGAGGTGCCCGCAACGACGCCGGTTGCGCCGGTGGGGAAATCTTCCCACGAGGCGGCCAGACGGGCGCGCGGCTGCAACGTGCCCGCAGCCTGTTCGATCGATCCGGTGACGGCGACCCCGGCAGACCAGCGATCCGTGTCGAAACTGCTGCCCGACGCATCATAGGACACGCGCGACCATGCAAGATAGGCATCGGTCAGCGTGCCATCGGAATAGCTGTGGGCGGCATAGACGCCGAGCATCGCAGCATTCGCATCCGTCGAGGCACCGGTTGCATCGCTGACAGACAGACGGTTCACCCCAAGCATCACGCCAAGCAGCGTGTTGGCGGACACGAATTTATCGGCACCGAAGGTGAGATCGACGGAATCGCCATCATAGCCATCCCAATAGGTGCGGCCCGACATGGCAACCCAGGCGGAGATGTCTTCGCTCTGGCCTTTGGTCGAGGCGAAGATGCCGTCAGAAGGTTGGTCTGCGGCCCCTGCATTGCCGAAACGGTTGCGGTAGTTCCGGCCGAGCGAGGTGGTGATGGCCTGCTGCTGGGCGACGCTGGAAAACACTGCGAGGTTCGATCCGCCGCCGGAGCACATGATGCTGACATTAAACATGTCCAGCACGATTGGGCCTGTTTCCGAAAGCCCGAAGGACAGCATGCCGCCAACAGGCACGACGAAGGTTTCGGAGAACGGCACACCTGTCGCGGTGAAGATGGCGGAAAGCGCGCCTGAGCCAAAGGAAGAAGGTCCGGAAGCCGGGTCAGACACATACCAGCCATCAGCGCCGCCGCCAGCACGTGTGACCTGCGACCCGATGATCCGGACGGTTTCGCCTGCGCTAAGCGGAAGCGCCGAAATCTGTTGGGAACCGCGAACTGCCACAAAAGGGCTGCTGAACCCGTTGATATCGGCACAGCCTGCCGATTGCGCGAGCGCTGCGCTTCCCGATCCGACAGCGGCAAGCGCCCCAAAGATCAGAGCAGTATGCATTCTTGGCAATTCGAAACTCCCTTCGCCTGTATCCGACAGCGCCATTTTCGGCGTCTGCACGGGGCCATGCGTAGGAGGCGTGGGGGTATTAATAAATGTAAACATAACAACTTATGCGCGTTGTTGCATAAAAGCCTACCACCATAAGTGAGTAATGCCTGCCCAAACGCGTGGGCCAGCGGCGTAGTGCCGCTGACCCGATCAACCGGCCCGCTTGACCCCGTGGCAGGGCACGTGCTTCGCAGGGTCAGCCGCGCAGGGTGCCGCCTGTGGCCTTGGTCACCTTTTCGATGACCTTGGCGGAAACCGCCTCGATCTCGGCTTCGGTCAGGGTTTTTTCGCTGGGTTGCAGCCGGACGGTCAGGGCGATGGATTTCTTGCCCGGTCCCATCTGCGCCTCGGCCTTCTCACCCGTGAACTGATCGAACAGGCGCACGCTTTCGATCAGCGCCTTGTCGGCCCCCTGAGCGGCGTTGAGGGCGGTCAGCGCCTCGACCCCTTTATCCACGACAAAGGCGAAATCGCGTTCCACCGCCTGAAGATCGCTGATGGCCAGCGCCGCGCGCGTGGGGGTTTTCGTCTTTGGCTGCGGGACATTGGCCACAAGGATGGTGAAGGCCACGGCAGGGCCTTTCACGCCAAGCGCGGCGAGCACGCGGGGGTGCACCTCGCCAAAGGTGGCCAGCGTGTTGGGGCCAAGGCCGATATTGCCCGACCGGCCCGGATGCCACCAATCGGCCACCTTGCGGGTGATCTGGACGCGGGCAGGGGCGGCGAGGGCGGCAAGGACCGCCTCGGCATCGGCTTTGGCGTCGAAGACATCCACGGGGCGGCGGCTGGCGTAAGGATCGCGCGGGGCGGTGTGGCCGACCAGCAGGCCGGTCGCTTGCAGGTGTTGTTCGCCCGGTTCGCCGCCCTGAAAGGCGGGGCCGATTTCGCACAGCGCAAGATCGGCAAAGCCGCGCGCCTGATTGCGGGCGGCGGCGCGCAGGAGGCCGGGCAGCAGGTCGGGGCGGAGGTGGGTCATTTCCGATGAGATCGGGTTGTCCACCCGCACGGCATCCGCGCCACCACCGAACAGGGCGGCTGCCTGTTCATCAATGAAGCTGTAGGTGACGCATTCATTATAGCCCAGCGCGGCGAGGGTGCGGCGCGCAGCCTTTTCGCGCATCTGCTGGGGCGTCAGGATCGGTTTGGGCACGCCCGGCGCGCTGCGGCGCAGGGGTTTGCCTTCCAGTTTCGTCAGGCTGGCGATGCGGGCGACTTCCTCGACCAGATCGGCCTCGCCCAGGATATCGGGCCGCCAGGTGGGCGGGGTGGCCATGTCGCCGTTCAGGGTGAAGCCCAGCGCTTCCAGCGTGCGGCGCTGTTCGTCGGCGGGGATGTCCATTCCGACGAGCGAGATGACGCGGGCCGGGTCGAGCCGGTAGGCGCGGGCAGTGTCGGGGACCGCGCCATCCATGGCGATGTCCGACGCCTCACCGCCGCAGAGATCGAGGATCATCTGCGTGGCAAGGTCCAGCCCCGGCAGGGTGAAGGCAGGGTCAACGCCGCGTTCAAAGCGGTAGCGGGCATCGGAATTGATCTTCAGCGCGCGGCCTGTGGCGGCGATGGTGATCGGGTCCCAGAAGGCGGATTCGAGGAAGACATCGGTGGTGGCTTCGGTGCAGCCGGAGACTTCGCCACCCATGATCCCGGCCAGCGATTCCGGCCCGGTGTCATCGGAAATCAGCATCATGCCGGGTTGCATCGCATAGGTCTTGCCGTCAAGCGCCAGCAGCTCTTCGCCGCCTTGGGCGGGGTGAATGCGCAGGGCGCCTTTCACCTTGGCCGCGTCGAACACATGCAGCGGGCGGTTCAGGGCAAAAGTGAAGAAGTTGGTGATATCGACCAGCGCCGAGATTGGGCGCAGGCCGATGGCCATGAGGCGGGCTTGCAGCCAGGCGGGTGAGGGGCCGTTGGTGACACCGCGGATCAGGCGGCCGGCGAAAAGGGGGCAGCCTTTGGTTTTGAGCGACGGGTCAATCTCTACCCGGATCGGGCAGGGGAAGCCGCCGGTGATGGCAGGGATCGGCAGCGGTTTCAGCGTGCCCAGCCCGCGCGCGGCCAGATCGCGCGCGATGCCGCGCACGCCCAGCGCATCGGGGCGGTTGGGAGTGATCTTGATATGGATCATCGTGTCCACCGCCGCAGGGCGGTTCACGGCCAGCCAGTCGACAAAGCGCTGGCCGACCTCGCCCGAGGGCAGTTCGATGATGCCGTTATGTTCGTCGGACAGTTCCAGTTCGCGTTCCGACGCCATCATCCCGTGGGATTCCACGCCGCGGATCTTGCCCACGCCCAGCGTCACGTCGATGCCGGGCACATAATCGCCCGGCTTGCACAGCACGACGGTGATGCCCGCGCGGGCATTGGGGGCGCCGCAGACGATCTGCTTTTCGCCCTCATCCGTCAGCACGCGGCAGACGCGCAGCTTGTCGGCATCGGGGTGCTGTTCGGCATGGAGCACTTTGGCGAGGGTAAAGGGGGCCAGCCGGGCGGCGGGATTGGTCACATCCTCGACCTCCAGCCCCAGATCGGTGAGGGCATAGAGGATGTCATCCAGCGGGGCCTCGGTTTCGAGGTGGTCCTTGAGCCAGGAGAGGGTGAACTTCATCGTGCCGGTCCCTTCGGAAGTGCAGGGCAGGGATTAGCGCAAAGGCGCGGCGATGGGAAGGTGGGGGGGAAAGTGCGGGAAAGTGCGGGAAAGGTGGGCGGAAGGGGTTTCGCAAATGGAAACGGGTTGTTCTTGCCGTGCCTGTCATGGGGCGCGTATGTGCCACATTTTCGAACCGGATGGGTGGCATCCCTTTGTCTATGGACCCGATGTTTAAAGTACCCGACCAAACCCGCCGTGTTCCGGCATGGCGACTGATCCTGATCATGGGCCTGTCGCTGCTTGCGCTGCTGCTTTTGTTTATCTGAAGCCAGACAGCGATCTGAAAACGCAGAAAGCCCCGCCTTGGCGGGGCTTTCCATTAGAGCGCGGCGTGGTGGATCAGCGGCTGAGCCCGCCCGGCAGATCGGGCATGTCCAGCGCGGCAAAGCCGTAATGGCGCAGCCAGCGCAGATCGGATTCGAAGAAGGCGCGCAGGTCGGGGATGCCGTATTTCAGCATGGCGATGCGGTCGATCCCCATGCCGAAGGCAAAGCCCTGCCATTCATTCGGGTCCACCCCGGCGGCTGCGAGCACCTTGGGGTGCACCATGCCGGAGCCGAGGATTTCCATCCATTTGTCGCCTTGGCCGATCTTCAGCTGACCGCCTTCCCAGGAACAGCGGATGTCCACTTCGGCCGAGGGTTCGGTGAAGGGGAAATGCGACGCGCGGAAGCGCAGTTCCACCGAGGGCACCTCGAAATAGGCGCGGCAGAATTCTTCCAGCACCCATTTCAGGTTGGCCATGGAGATATCGCGGTCGATGGCCAGACCTTCGACCTGATGGAACATCGGGGTGTGGGTCTGGTCCATGTCCATCCGGTAGACGCGGCCGGGGGCGATCACCCGGATCGGCGCGCCCTGTTCCGTCATGGCGCGGATTTGGACCGGGCTGGTATGGGTGCGCAGCACATGGGGCGGGCGGTTGTCGCCGGGGGCGCGGTGCATGAAGAAGGTGTCATGCTCTTGCCGCGCGGGGTGTTCCGGCGGGATGTTCAGCGCGTCGAAGTTGTACCAGTCGGATTCCACCTGCGGGCCTTCGGCCACGGCAAAGCCCATATCGGCGAAGATGGCAGTCAGTTCTTCCATCACCTGGGACACGGGATGGATGGTGCCGCGCGGGCGCGGGCGACCGGGCAGGGTGACATCAAGCCATTCCGTGCGCAGACGTTCGTCCAGTGCGGCATCGGCAAGGCCTGCCTTGCGGGCGCGCAGGGCGGCGTCAATCTCATCCTTCAGCACGTTCAGCATGGCCCCGGCGGCCTTGCGGGCATCAGGTTCCATCTTGCCGAGGGTGGCCATCATGGCGCTGATTTCGCCCTTTTTGCCAAGGGCCGCGACGCGCACCTCTTCCAGCGCGGATTCGTCCGCGGCCGTGGCGACGGCGGTCAGATACTTGGCCTTGAGCGTGTCGAGCCCGTCCATGAAAGCCTCCTGAGGGTGCGGAGGGGTGGTAGCGGGAAGGAACCCGCGATGCAAGGGGAAGGCCGGGGAATGGAGGGGAGGGCTGGCCTTCCCCGCGCCTGCGGGTCAGCCGCGCATAGCGGCTGCAATACGTGCGCCGATGGCGGCGCTGCCCTTGGGCGATGGGTGGATCATGTCCAGTTGATGCAGCGACGGGTCGCCATAGGGGACAAGGTCCGACATGGGCAGGAACGTCACCCCGGCATCACGGGCGGCCATACGGGCGAGGCGACGGTCAAGCTCATCGCCATAAGGGCGGCAGGCGCGAACGGGGGTATAGAGCCCCGGATTGCGCAGATAGCCCGCATAGACAACCTTTGCCCCGCTTTGACGGATGCGCGACACAAGTTCCGGGATTGCACCGGCGGTGCCGTCCTTGTTGACCAGCCGGTCCACCATGCCGTTGCACATCCCGCAGCCGCAACCAAAGAGCAGGTCATTGCCGCCGCCGTTGATGACCACCCAATCCCAGTTTCCGGCCTTGAACTGCGCCGGAAGCCGCAGCCCCGCCGCACCCGAGATGGGCAGGTAATAGAAATAGCGCGACGCAACCACCGACCGATCAATCACCTCTTCGCCCAGCCGTGCTTCGATGGCATTGGCGACGGCCCGGCCCGATGTCCGGTTGGCCGCCATCATGGAATCACCCATCAGAAGGATGCGGGCATCCTTGCTGCTGGCGGTGACGGTTTCGCCGCAGCCAAGCAGCAGGAAAAGGGACAGAAGGGCGATAAAAGGGCGCAGCATGATGCGGGGTCTTTCGGTCAAATGTTCGCGCGCAGGTTGCGGGCGAAGTGCGGAGGGATAAAGGCAAAGCTGGGGAAACAAGGTGCCATCCGGAATGAAAACGGAATTGGGTCCTGCAATCAAGGGATGCGGTCAATGCAATTTTGGGGTCCCTTCCCGTGGCGCGATACAGGGAAGAACGGACGCTGTGCCGGAAGGTTTACGCGGCACTGGCCAACTGTTTGTTGCCCGGAACGATGCTGACAATGGCGCAGCAAAAAGGCCGCCCGAGGGGCGGCCTTTTCATAAGACGATCTGATCCGGATGGATCAGGCCAGCGCGGCCTTGGCCTGCGCGGCGATGGCGTTGAACGCTTCGGGTTCGTGCACGGCCAGATCGGCCAGAACCTTGCGGTCGACTTCGATCCCGGCTTTCGCCAGACCGTTGATGAACTTCGAATAGGTCATCTCAAGATCGAACAGCCGCACGGCCGCGTTGATCCGCTGGATCCACAGCGCGCGGAAGTTGCGCTTGCGGGTCTTGCGGTCGCGGGTGGCGTATTGGTTGGCCTTGTCGACTGCCTGGGTGGCGGTACGGAAGTTGCGCGAACGCGAACCGTAATAGCCGGCAGCGGCCTTGATGACTTTGCGGTGACGGGCGTGGGTCACGACACCGGATTTGACGCGGGACATCTGGTGTTCTCCTTACCGGTCGTAGGGCATGTACTTCTTGACGATCTTGCTGTCCGAGGGGGACAGCAGCATCGTGCCGGAAGCATCGCGAATGAACTTTGTCGTGCGCTTGATCATGCCGTGGCGTTTGCCGGCGACGCCGGCTTTGGCCCGACCGGAAGCCGTGAAGCTGAAACGCTTCTTGGCCGCCGACTTGGTCTTCATCTTGGGCATTTCCATCTCCGTGGTTGCAGGCGCGACTCGGCATGCCACTTTGGCCGGACGCGCGGGTATCGCAAGGTGGGCCGTATAGGCGGGGGTCGGTCGCGGCGCAAGGGGAAAAGCGAAGGAAAGGCGGCGCTGTCAGGGAAGATAGCGGCCCAGCACCTCGAAGAACAGATGCGGCAGGGCGGCGGGGTTCAGGCCCTGATTGCCGCCGATCACGCCCCAGGCCGCCATGCCGATGCCCAGCAGAATGCCAAGCCCCGCCACCAAAGGCGGGCGGTCGTCGATCAGGGCAGACATCAGCGACGGGATGGACAGGAACAGCAACACCAGCCCGAGGATGAGAAGAAGGTCGTAATCCATGCTGCCACCTGCACCCTGCCCGAACGGGCCACCACCACAGGCCAAGCCTTGCAGGAAGCGGCGCGGCGATCAAGCCACCGCTTTGGGGCAGGCGCGCTGCAAGACGGTGTTAGAACAGCAGGGCGCGGAAGACACGGCCAAAGGCGGGGGGGATATCGTTCAGGGCATAGCCCGACGGGTTCCGCGCCATGGCAAGGCCGATCAGCACCACGCCCGTCAGGCCGATGATCGCGCCAAAGCGCGGCGCGCGATCTTCGGTCCAGGCGTTCAGAAGGGAAGGGATGGACAGCACGGCGAGAATGACGCCGATCACAAGCGAAAGATCATTGGTGTTTATCACAACAGCACCCCGCAACGAACACGGCCCGCATCTGTGATGCGGGCCGTGTCAGATTACTCGGGATCGGCCTTGTAGATCAATCTTTCGTCGCAGGGCGCGACGCGCAGGATGTTGGTCGTTCCCTGCACGTTGAAGGGGACGCCTGCGGTCAGCACGATCTGATCCTTTTCCGACGCAAAGCCGTAGGTGCGCGCGGCGCGCACGGCGGCGATCACGGCGCCTTTGAAGCGGTCCTGCTCTTCCGCGATGACGCAATGCGCACCCCAGGTGAGCGACATGCGGCGGGCGGTTTCGATCAGCGGCGTCAGCGCGATGATCGGCACGCGGGGCCGTTCACGGGCCACGAGAGACACGGTGGTGCCCGATTGCGAGAAGCAGCAGATCGCCTTGATATCCGCGCTTTCCGCGATTTCGCGCGCGGCGGCGACGATGCCGTCGGCGACAGAGGTCCGGGCGACGCTGCGGCTGGCTTCGATCACCTGACGGTAGGTCGGATCGCTTTCAACCGAGATGGCGACGTTGTTCATCGTCTGCACGGCTTCGATCGGGTATTTGCCGGCGGCGGATTCTGCCGACAGCATGATCGCATCCGCGCCTTCGTAGATGGCGGTGGCGACGTCCGACACCTCGGCCCGGGTGGGCATCGGGGATTCAATCATCGATTCGAGCATCTGGGTGGCCACGATCACCGGCTTTGCCGCTGCGCGTGCGCCCCGGATCAGGCGTTTCTGGATCGGCGGCACGGAATGGACGGGCAGTTCCACGCCCAGATCGCCGCGCGCCACCATGATGCCGTCAGACACGGCGAGAATGGCGTCATAGGCCTTTACCGCGGCGGGTTTTTCGATCTTGGACAGCACGGCCGCGCGGCCCTTGGCCAGATCGCGCGCCTCGATCACATCTTCGGGGCGCTGCACGAAGGACAGCGCCAACCAGTCCACGCCCAGTTCACAGGCAAATTCCAGATCCTTGCGGTCCTTGTCGGACAGGGCGGCCAGCGGCAGCACCACGTCCGGCACGTTCACGCCTTTGCGGTTGGAAATCGTGCCACCCACCGTGACGGTGCAATTGGCGAAATCCTTGCCGCAGGTTTCCACCCGCAGGCGGATCTTGCCGTCATTGACCAGCAGCGACGATCCGGGTTCCAGCGCGGCGAAAATCTCGGGGTGGGGCAGTTGCACGCGGCCCACGTCACCCGGTGTCGGGTCAAGATCCATGCGGAAGGCCGCGCCTTCGACCAGTTCCTCGCCCGCCGGGTTGGCAAAGGCACCGACGCGCAGCTTCGGCCCCTGAAGATCTGCCAGAATGGCGATGGGGCGGCCGGTATCTGCCTCGACCTGGCGGATGATCACGTGGCGCGCGCGGATATCGTCATGCGTGCCATGCGACATGTTCAGGCGGAACACATCGGCCCCTGCCTCGAACAAGGCGCGGATTGTTGCGTAATCATTGGAGGCCGGTCCAAGCGTGGCCACGATCTTCACGTTCCGAAGGCGTCTCATATGCCTCGTTCCTTATGTAATTCATCATTTTGTCGTGGGCCGCGCGTGTTATGGCGCAATCGGTGGTTTGCCGCAACTGGCGCTTTTCCTTTCGTCAGAATAAATGACGAATTGATGAAAGCTCCAAAGGAAACCGGGTGTGAGTGCCTATCGGATCATCGGAGAGGATCGGCCGGGGCGGTGGCTGGTCACCTGTGACCACGCATCGAACCGGGTGCCGGACTGGGTGGCGGGTGGCGATCTGGGGATCGGGCCTGCGGATATGGGCCGCCATATCGCCTATGACGTGGGCGCGGCCGGGCTGGCCGAGGCTTTGGGCGCAGGGCTGGACAGCCCGGTGATCCTGTCGGATTTCAGCCGTCTGGTGATAGACCCGAACCGGGGCGAGGATGACCCGACGCTGGTGATGAAGCTGTATGACGGCACAATCATCCCGGCGAACCGGCATATTGATGCGGCGGGGGTGGCAGAGCGGCTGGACCGGCTGCACCGCCCCTATCACGGCGCCTTGGCACGGCTGGCGGGGCGGCGGCCGGATATGGTGATTCTGGCCATCCATTCCTTTACCCCCTGCCTGAAGGGGCGCGCGCCGCGCCCGTGGCATGTGGGGGTGCTTCATTCGCATCTGGACGAACGCCTGTCGCGCGCCCTGATTGACAGGCTGCGGGCCGAGCCGGACCTGTGCATCGGGGATAATGAGCCCTATTCCGGCCACCTGCCCGGCGACGCCATCGACCGCCATGCCTTGCAGCAGGGGCGGCTGAACACGCTGGTGGAACTGCGTAACGATCTGATCGCCAATCCGGCGGATCAGGCGGCATGGGCGGCGCGGCTGGTGCCTATGTTGCAGGAAGCGCTTGCCCGCGTGACGCGGGACTAATCCGACATACAGAAACGGTTGGCCGCCGGGGGGACGTTTGTATCCACAGTTAGACACAAATCGTCCCTAAGTTTGACTCAACTTCGTGATTCCATATTACCTAAGTTGGATTGTGTTTTGTGCGAGTAAGATCATGGGTTTCCTTTTGCTGCTGTCCCTTGTGCCCCTGGCGCTGCTTGGCGTTCTTGGTGGCGGGGATGATGATCCTGCGGCCGTGACGGATGATGGTGATGGCACCTCTGACGTCCGGACAGGCGGTTCTGGCGACAACAACTTTGAAGGCGATGGCGACGACGACCTGCTGGCAGGTTTTGGGGGGGATGACACCCTGACTGGCCGCGGGGGCGAAGACCTGCTTGTCGGGGATACCGGCGATGATGTCCTTGTTGGCGGGGATGGTCAGGACCTGCTGTTGGGTGGCCGGGGTGAGGACCTTTTGCAAGGTGGGGCCGGAAACGACCTGATGATCGGCGGTCAGGGCGAAGACCGGCTGGAGGGCGAGGGCGGAGATGACCTTCTGATCGATACGTCTGGCAGCGCCGAAATGGATGGCGGCGCGGGCAATGACACGCTGGTCGGGCTAGGCCTGGGCAATGACCGGCAGCTCTATGAGGCTGTGACAGAGCTGAACACCAATGGCTTTATCGCCGGGGTGACGTCGCAGTTCGGGCCGCAGTCGGAATCGTTCAACCGGATGCTGTTGCGCAACGTCCTGCCGTTGGAGAACGCGCCCAGCTTTGACACGATGCGCGGCGGCGCCGGGGATGACCTGCTGATCGGGGATGCCGGCGATGTCATGACGGGCGGGGCCGGGTCGGATGTGTTTTCGGCGCTGACCCCACAAACGCCGGTTGCTCCGTCCGATCCGACCTTTGGGCAGGTGGTGCGGGTGACGGATTGCAACCCGGTAGAAGACAAGCTTGAGGTGCAGACGCGGGCGCAAGGCGATGTGACCATCGCGGTTGAGCAACGCGATCAGGGCGTGATGGTCAGGGTGAACGGTGTCGATAGCATCTTCCTGCCGGGGCTGCGCGCCGATCAGGTGAACGTCAACGACATCACGCTGACGCGGCTCTAGGACGCAGGCGGGGGCTGGCTGGGGTGTCTGGCCAGTGCGGGGTCCATTGCGGGGGCTGGTGCGGGGGCTGGTTCTTTCGGCCAAGGCGCGGCACTCTGGCAGCGAATGCAAGGAGTGCCGCCATGACCGACCCGCAGATTGATGACGCAACGATGCAGGCGCTGGAAGCGGCGGCCTATCGCCGCCTGCGCGACCATCTGCGCAACCGGACCGATGTGCAGAACATCGATCTGATGAACCTTGCCGGGTTCTGCCGCAACTGCCTGAGCCGCTGGATGGCCGAAGCGGCCGCCGAGGCGGGCGTGCCGCTGGGCAAGGAAGAGGCCAAGACGCTGGTCTATGGGATGCCCTATGACGACTGGAAGGCGCTGCATCAGGCCGAGGCGTCCGACAGCCAGAAAGCCGCCTTTACCGAGTCGTTCAAGACGCACGGCTGACTGCGGTTCGGGAGGCGAACCGAATCGAACCGTGGTGAAGGCGAGGACGGTGGCAGGCGATTCCGTGGATTGTTAACACGGGGTGAACAGTGCCGTGGTTTTGCCAAAATTCCTTTGTCGCTGCGTGATTCTTCGGCAATGTAGGGAAGTGAATTACCAGTCCGGAGTTTTGAGTCATGAGTGCCCTGTTGTTGTTGCTGGCCCTGCCCTTGGCGGCACTGGCGAGTTCCTTTGACGGTCCGTCGTCCGACGATGATGATCCGGATCAGGAGGACGGGCTCGATAACTCCCGTATGGCCCCGCAGAGCGATGCACCAGACGCAGCGCCGGAGGCCGCGCCAGAGGCTGCGCCGCAGGCCAACAACAAAGGCAGCGTGCTGCGCGGGACGAATGGGGCGGACCGCCTGTCCGGGCTGCTGGGCGATGACACCCTGATCGGATCGGGCGGCGCGGACTCGCTGCAAGGCGGCGCGGGCGATGACAATCTCTTTGGCGGTGCGGGGAATGATACCGGCCTTGGCGGAGCGGGCAACGATCTGCTCGTCGGGGGGCTGGGCAATGATTCGGTTGACGGGGGCCTTGGGGCGGATCGCCTGTACGGTGGGGCAGGCAATGACCTTGTGAGCGGTGGGGCCGGGCGTGACAGCCTGTTCGGCACCGACGGGGAAGATACGCTGCTGGGTGGGGATGATGAAGACATCCTGTCCGGAGGACGGGGTGTCGACTCGGTCTATGGCGGGAATGGGAACGACACCGTCACGATGTTCGACGACAGCGGGTCCGACCGGGTATTCCTTGGGGATGGGGATGACCTGCTGGCGGGTGCACCTGCGCTGACTGGTTTCCTTGCGCGCGGCGGGGCGGGCAATGACGACATGACCGGCGGTCGGGGCGCAGATTCGCTGTTTGGCGAGTTGGGCAATGACACCCTGTCCGGGAATGGCGGGAATGACGAATTGTCAGGCGGCTTTGGCGAGGACCGCATCTTTGGCGGGGCCGGAAATGACCTGATCGACGGGGCGAGCGAAGATGACAGCATTGCCGCAGGGTCCGGGAACGACACGGTGCTGGGCGGGTCGGGGGATGACAACGTCTTTGGCAACCTTGGCGATGATCTGCTGAGCGGTGATGATGGCGCTGACCGCATGTGGGGCGGTGACGGCAATGACCGGATGACCGGCGGCGAAGGGAATGACGCCGTGCGTGGCGAGGCAGGCAATGACACGCTGCTGGGGGCCGCCGGTGCCGACACGCTGGACGGTGGGGCGGGCAATGACAGCCTGTCTGGCGGGGATGGCAATGATGTCATCGATGGCGCAAGTCGGGCCCCCGGCGCGCAGGGCGGCCCGTCTGGTACGGATACGCTGGATGGCGGTGCCGGGAACGACATCATCCGCGCCGATGGCGGAGACCGGGTGACGATGGGCGCCGGGTCGGATGAACTGTTCGTGGCGAATGCGCAGAACATGGTGGTGACGGATTTCAATCCGGCCGAGGACAAGATCGAGATCGGCTACAACGGCACCAATCCGCCGGCGGTGACCTTGCAGCAGGTGGATGGCGCGGTGATCGTGCAGCTGGACGGCCAGCCTGCGCTGCGTCTGGAAGGGCAGACCCTGGCGTCAATGCAGGGTGTGAACTTTACCTTCACCCGGCTGGCGGCCTGATACAGGGGGTGGCCTGATACGGGGGGTGGCGGTCAGACCGCCACCTTCCGCATTTCTTCGATGTACAACTCGCGCAGGCGGGCCACCACCGGGCCGGGCTTGCCTGCGCCGACGGGATGGCCGTCGATTTCCACCACAGGCATCACAAAAATCGTCGCAGCGGTGGCGAAAGCCTCATCCGCCGCCTGTGCTTCGGCCACCGTGAAGGGGCGTTCTTCCACCTCGAATTGCGCCTCGGCGGCGAAGCGCAGCACGGCGGTGCGGGTGATGCCGTGCAGGATGTCATTGGTCAGCTGCCGCGTGATGATGCGGTTGCCCTTGATGATATAGGCGTTGTTCGAGGTGCCTTCGGTCACCATGCCGTCTTCGACCATCCAGCTGTCATCCACGCCGGCCTTTTTGGCCATCATCTTGGCCATGGAGGGATAGAGCAGCTGCACCGTCTTGATGTCGCGGCGGCCCCAGCGGATATCGGGGATCGAGATGACCTTGAACCCGGTCTTTGCGGCGGGCGCATCGGCAAGGTTCGGGATGTTCTGGGTAAAGGCTACGATGGTGGGCTTTACGCTGTCATCGGGAAAGAGGAAGGACCGGTCGCCGGGATTGCCGCGCGTGACCTGAAGGTAGATCATCCCCTGATCAATGCCGTTCAGGCGGATCAGTTCGCGGTGCATGTCCAGCAGGTCTGCATCCGAGCAAGGGGCCTGCATGTCCAGCTCATCCAGGCTGCGGTGCAGGCGGCGGGTATGGCCGTCAAAATCGATCAGCTTGCCATCCAGAACCGATGTCACCTCATACACCCCGTCCGCCATCAGGAAGCCCCGGTCAAAGACGGATACCGTGGCCTGATCTTCGGGAAGATAGGTGCCGTTGACAAAGACGGTGCGGGTCATGGGGGGCTCCCTGCATTGCGGTTTGCAAGGGTTTGGGGGCAGGGGCGCGCAGGGTCAAGTGGGGAATTGCGAGGTGGGTTTGCGGGGGCGGCGATGTTGCGATGGAAGCAGGAATGATATACATTGTAAGAAGTATATCATTTCGATGCGAGGGGCCGATGCAGGTTGCAAAATGGGGAAATTCGCTGGCGGTGCGATTGCCTGCGGAACTGGTGCGCGAGTTGGATTTGCAGGAAGGCGATGACGTAACATTGCGTGCCGAGGCAGGGGGGTTCATCGTCGCCCGCGATGCCCGACCGGAGGAGATTTTGGCCGACCTGCGCCGCTTTCGCGGGCGGCTATCCGCCACGGATCGCCTCAGCCGCGACGCAGCCCATGAGCGGTGACTTCATCGACAGCAACGTGATCCTTTACCTGCTTGATAACGGACCAAAGGCAGACAGGGCCGAAGCGGTGTTGGCGAAGGGTGGTGTGATCAGTGTGCAGGTCTTGAATGAGGTTCTGGTGAACTGCCTGCGAAAGGCGGGAATGACACTGGACGAAGCAGTGTCTTTCTTGGCCGGAGTCCGGCGGCTATGCCGGGTGGTCGACCTTACCGCAGGGATGCACGACGTCGGGCGGGCGCTTGTGGCGCGCTATGGGCTGTCGGTTTATGATTCCATGATCGTTGCGGCAGCTTTGGTGGCCGGGTGCGACCGGGTGTTGTCCGAAGACATGCAGAATGGTCTGGTCGTAGAGGGCGTGTTGCGGATCGAAAACCCTTTCAACCAGTGAACATTCGGTCAACGTCTACCCCCACAGCGCCGCATCTGGGGGATGGACGCCATCTTCATCGTACTGCAGCGGGTGCGCCCGGTCCTGCGCCAGCAGAAGCGGGCCGTCCAGATCTGTGAAGACTGCGCCTTGGGCGGGCAGGATCGCGGGGGCCATGGCGAGCGAGGTGCCGACCATGCAGCCCACCATCAGGCCGAACCCCTGCGCGCGGGCGGCGTCGGCCATCAGCAGCGCCTCGGTCAAGCCACCGGTCTTGTCCAGCTTCAGGTTGACCATGTCATACTTGCCCCGCAGCGCGGCAAGGCTGGCGCGGTCATGTGCGGATTCATCGGCGCAGATGGGCAGGGGGTGAGGGATTTCCGCCAGCAGGTCATCCGCCCCGGCAGGCAGAGGCTGTTCCACCAGCGCCACGCCAAGACGGATCAGATGGGGGGCGAGGTGGGTATAGGTTTCGGGGGTCCAGCCTTCGTTGGCGTCGATGATGATGGTGCAATGTGGCGCGCCTGCGCGCACGGCCTCGAGCCGCGGCATGTCATCGGGGGTGCCGAGCTTGATCTTCAGGATTGGGCGGTGGGCGTGTTCCGCCGCCTGCGCGCGCATGGCATCGGGCGTGTCGAGCGACAGGGTGAAGGCCGTCACGCGTGGCCCCGGTGCGGGCAGGTTTGCCAGCTGCCAGACGCGGCGACCCGCTGCTTTCGCCTCCCAATCCCAGAGCGCGCAATCCACGGCGTTGCGGGCCGCGCCGGGGGGGAGCGCGCCTTGCAACGCGGTACGGGTGATGCCTTCGGGCAGGCTGGCGATCTGTTCCAGCACGCTTTCGGGGGTTTCGCCGTAGCGGGCATAGGGCACCGCCTCCCCCCGCCCGGTGACGCCGCCGCGCGTTATGGTGGCGGTGATCACCCGCGCCTCTGTCTTTGACCCGCGCGAGATGGTGAAGGCGCGGGCGAGGGGGAAGGTTTCAAGGGTGGCGGTGATCATCGGACGCTCCATCTGTCAGGGCCGAAGGGGCGGCAGGGCGGTTGCCGTGTCAAGCCATCGGGTCGAATGCTGCACCTGCGAAAAGGAGCTTGCGCGGTGCAGCGCAAGAATATATCGCTGACGCAGCATCAGCCGTAATTTCATTGCGAGACCGACCATGAGCTTCCGCCTGCAACCCCCCGCCCCCGCCCGCCCGAACCGGTGCCAGTTGTTCGGCCCCGGATCGCGCCCGGCGATCTTTGCCAAGATGGCGGCAAGCGCGGCGGATGTGATCAACCTTGATCTGGAAGACTCGGTCGCCCCGTCGGACAAGGACATCGCGCGGGCCAATGTGATCGAGGCGATTTCCAGCGTCGATTGGGGCCACAAGACGCTGTCGGTGCGGATCAACGGGCTGGATACGCCATGGTGGTATCGGGATGTGGTGGACCTGCTGGAAAAGGGCGGCGAGCGGCTGGATCTGATCATGATCCCCAAAGTGGGCTGCGCCGAGGACCTATATGCCGTGGATGCGCTGGTGACGGCGGTGGAGCGCGCGATGGGGCGGACCAAACCCATCGGGTTCGAGGTCATCATCGAATCGGCGGCGGGGATTTCCCATGTCGAGGAGATCGCCAAGGGTTCCCCCCGCTTGCAGGCCATGAGCCTGGGCGCGGCAGATTTCGCGGCCAGCATGGGGATGCAGACCACCGGGATCGGCGGCACGCAGGAGAATTATTATATGCTGCGCGAAGGTATGAGGCATTGGTCAGACCCGTGGCATTGGGCGCAGGCGGCCATTGTCGCGGCTTGCCGGACGCATGGAATCCTGCCCGTGGACGGCCCCTTTGGCGATTTCAGCGATGATGAAGGGTTCCGCGCGCAGGCGCTGCGGTCGGCCACGCTGGGGATGGTGGGCAAATGGGCGATCCACCCAAAGCAGGTGACGCTGGCGAATGAGGTGTTCACCCCATCGGATGCCGCCGTGGCCGAGGCACGGGAAATCCTTGCCGCGATGGATGCCGCCAAGGCGCGGGGTGAGGGGGCGACGGTCTATAAGGGCCGTCTGGTCGATATCGCCAGCATCAAGCAGGCCGAGGTGATCGTGCGGCAGGCGGAATTGATCGCCGGTTGACCTTGCGTCAGTTATGAATCGTTGACAGCCCGCCTGCAATGCGGGCAGGCTCTGCCGACCAAAGCGCGAAAATGCGCCGCTTTGAAAAGAACACCCGCGCTGCGACCAAGGGGAGAGGAGGCCCCTCGCAGCAAATGGGGAGGATGCACGCCCCGTGGCCCGGCCACGGGGCGCTGCTGTTTCTGGCCCCGAGACGGCGGGGGCAAGACCACCGTATCCGCGCCCTTGCCAACCGGACATTCCGGGCGGAGCGTGGTGCAGATTTCAATCATCCCCACGATAACGCGTGGAAAAATCCGGGATACTTCGGCAACCCCTGCAGTTCTGCTAGCACCGGGAGAGGTGGCTTTCCGGAGGGTTCGATGCGGTTTCTGGTTTGGATGTGTGCGGTCCTGTTCTTGCTGGCGGGGCTGGTGTTTCTGCTTGGCTGGCTTTTGCCCGCCACTCGCGAAGGGCGGGCCGGGGTGGTGATCGCGGCGACGCCCGCGCGCATCGTGGCGGTGATCGCCGATGTGGAGGCACAGACAGAGTGGCGTCAGGGGATTTCCGCTATTGAGCGGACCGCTGATGGCTGGGTCGAGGTGACGGCGCGGGGCGAGCGCATCCGCTTTGTGACCGAGGAGATGGGAGAGGCGCGCATCCGGCTGCGCTTTGTCTCAGACGCGGGATATTTGGGCAGTTGGGAGGCGGTTCTGACGCCGGAAGGCGAAGGCACGCGGATCGCCGTGGTCGAACGGGCGGAAATCCCTGCGCCGCTGGGCCGGATTCTGGCGCGGCTGTTCTTTGATCCGCAGGCCTTTGCCACCACATATCTTGCGGCTCTGAAAGCGCGTGTAGAGGGGTAAGGATGACGGAGAAGAAAAAGAAACCGACCGATTGGCGCAAGCGCTTTGGCGCGGCGAAGGACCCGCATGTGGTGATGCTGCACGCCGATTTCGCGGGGGTGAAGGCGGGGAATATGATGCTGATTTCCTCGCCCGGTGAGATTGCGAATTACGTGGCGCGCATCCCGCAGGGCGAGACGCGGACGATGGACCGGCTGCGGAATGAATTGGCGCGCAAGGCCGGGGCCAATGCCATGTGCCCGGTGACCACGGCCATCTATCTGCGGGTGGTGGCCGAGGTGGCGCTGACCGATCTGGCCGAGGGCAAGGCGCTGGATCAGGTGGTGCCGTTCTGGCGCGTGGTGCTTCCCGGCAGCAAGGTGGCCGCCAAATTGTCTTGCGGGCCGGATCACGTGGCGCATCTGATCGCGCTGGATCAGGGATCGGCCACCGGCTGAACACGGCTGTGTCACCCAAGGGCGAGTTGCATCTTGCGCCGCCTCTGGCCATATAGGGGCGTCCGTAAGGAGTGTGCCGCATGAACTATCTGGAATTTGAAAAGCCGCTGGCCGAAATCGAAGGCAAAGCGGAAGAGCTGCGCGCGATGGCGCGCACCAATTCCGGCATGGACGTATCGAAAGAGGCGGATGCGCTGGACCGCAAGGCCGAGGTGCTGCTGAAGGATCTGTATAAGGACCTGACGCCCTGGCGGAAATGCCAGGTGGCCCGCCACCCGGACCGCCCGCATTGCAAGGATTACATCGACGCGCTGTTCACCGAATACACCGCGCTGGCGGGGGATCGGAACTTTGCCGATGACCATGCGGTGATGGGGGGGCTGGCCCGGTTCAACGATCAGCCGGTCGTCATCATCGGCCATGAAAAGGGCAATGACACCAAGACCCGGATCGAGCGGAATTTCGGAATGGCGCGGCCCGAAGGATACCGCAAGGCGATCCGCCTGATGGATATGGCGGATCGGTTCCGCCTGCCGGTGATCACGCTGGTGGATACGCCCGGCGCCTATCCCGGCAAAGGCGCCGAGGAACGCGGTCAGGCCGAGGCGATTGCCCGGTCGACCGAGAAATGCCTGCAGATCGGCGTGCCGCTGATTTCCGTGATCATCGGTGAGGGTGGGTCGGGCGGCGCGGTGGCCTTTGCCACGGCCAACCGCGTGGCGATGCTGGAACATTCCGTCTATTCGGTCATCAGCCCCGAAGGCTGTGCATCGATCCTGTGGAAGGATGCCGAAAAGATGCGCGAGGCGGCCGAGGCGCTGCGCCTGACGGCGCAGGATCTGCAAAAGCTGGGCGTGATCGACCGGATCATCAAGGAACCTCTGGGCGGCGCGCAGCGCGGCCGCAAGGAAACGATCGAAGCGGTGGGCAAGGGCATCGAGGCGATGCTGAAGGATCTGTCAGGCAAGAAACCCGATGCGCTGATCAAGGATCGACGGACCAAGTTCATCGACATGGGGTCGAAAGGGCTGGCTGCGTGAACGCCTGGCTGATCGTTCTGATCGCGGGGCTTTTGGAAACCGGCTGGGCGCTGGGCCTGAAATACTCGGACGGGTTTTCCAAACCCATCCCGTCGGTGCTGACGATCCTTGGCGCGATTGCGTCTTTCTGGCTGCTTTCCATCGCGATGAAGGAATTGCCGGTGGGCACCGCCTATGCCGTCTGGGTAGGGATCGGCGCCGTGGGTACGGCGGTGCTGGCGGTGTTCCTGTTCGGCGATCCGGTCAGCCTGTGGCGGGTGATCGGCATTTTGCTGATTTTGGCCGGGATCATCGCGCTCAAATTTGCCTGACGGTGCGGGTGGAGAGCGTGAATTTTTGGGTATTTGGGCCAAGATGAAGCTGTAAGGCCAAGAAAAAGGGGCGGCCCGGAAGCCGCCCGATGAGGTTACGATGAAAGGGGTTATGCCGCTGCGCGCTGGCCGGACAGGACGCGGGCCATGGTTTCGCCCATCGAGGACGGGTTCGGCGCGATGGTGATGCCGGCGGCGGACAGGATTTCCACCTTTTCCTGCGCGCTTTCGCCAAAGGCGGAAATGATCGCACCCGCATGGCCCATCTTGCGGCCCTTGGGGGCGGAGAGCCCTGCGATATAGGCAACGACGGGTTTCTTCATGTGGTCGCGGGCATAGATCGCGGCCTCGGCCTCTTGCGGGCCGCCAATTTCGCCGATCATCATCACGGCATCGGTTTCCGGGTCTGCCTCGAACAATTCCAGAATGTCGCGGAAGCTGCTGCCGTTGATCGGATCGCCGCCGATGCCGACAGAGGTGGACACGCCGATCCCAAGCGCCTTCATCTGCGAAGCCGCTTCATAGCCCAGTGTGCCAGAGCGGCCCACGATGCCCACGCGGCCTGGCATGTAGATATGGGGCGGCATGATGCCCATGAACCCCTTGCCGGGCGAGATGATGCCCGCGCAGTTTGGCCCGATCAGGCGCATCTTGCGATCCGCCGGGTAGCGTTTCAGGAAGCGCTTAACCTTCATCATGTCCTGGCTGGGGATGCCGTCGGTCACGCAGACGGCGGTTTTGATGCCGGCATCCGCCGCCTCCATGATAGCGTCCGCGGCGAAGGGCGGGGGGACGAAGACGAGCGAGGCTTCGGCCCCAGTCGCCTCGACCGCCTCACGCACGGTGTTGAACAGCGGCCGGCCAAGGAGCGACTCGCCCCCCCGGCCCGGCGTCACGCCGCCCACGACATTCGTGCCGTGCTTGATCATGTCTTCGGCATGGAACTGGCCGATGCGGCCCGACATGCCCTGCACGATGACGGGGGTCTTTTCGGTGATGAGAATAGCCATGGCGGTTCCCCCTTACGCGGCGAGTTTGTGGCGGGTGGCGACGGCCTTTTCGGCGGCATCGGCCAGCGTGTTGGCGGTGATCAGGGGCAGGCCGCTGTCTTGAATGATCCGGTTGCCCTCTTCGACATTGGTGCCTGCCAGACGCACCACGACCGGCACGGTCAGACCCAGTTCGCGATAGGCCTGCACCACGCCTTGTGCCACCCAGTCACAGCGGTTGATGCCCGCAAAGATGTTCACAAGGATCACGCTGACATTGCGGTCGGCCAGCACGGTGCGGAAGGCGCGGACGACGCGTTCGGGCGATGCGCCCCCGCCGATATCGAGGAAGTTCGCAGGCTCGCCCCCGGCGAGTTTGATCATGTCCATGGTCGCCATGGCCAGACCCGCGCCGTTGATGATGCAGCCGATATCGCCATCAAGGCCGACATAGGCGAGGCCGTGATCCCCCGCCGTGCTTTCGCGCGGGTCTTCCTGAGACCGGTCGCGCAGCTCGGCGATTTCGGGGCGGCGGAACAGGGCGTTGGTGTCAAAGGACATCTTGGCATCCAGCGCCACCAGATCGCCCGCATGGGTGATGACCAGCGGGTTAATCTCCACCATCATCGCATCCAGATCGCGATAGGCGCGGTAGCAGGCCTTGAGGATGTTCACCATCTGCGCGATCTGCCCGCCCTTCAGGCCAAGCTGAAAGGCCAGTTCGCGCGCCTGAAATTCGGACAGGCCGACTGCGGGATCAACGGTCATGCGGCGCAGCGAGTTGGGGTCGGATTCGGCCAGATCCTCGATCTCCATCCCGCCATGGGCGGAAGCGACGATCATGATGCGTTCGGATTTCCGGTCCAGCACAAAGCCCAGATACATTTCCTGCGCGATGTCGGACGCGCCTTCGACCCAGAGGCGGTAAACGCCCTTGCCATTGGCATCGGTCTGCTTGGTGACAAGCTGCTTGCCAAACAGGGTAGAGGCGAAATCCTGCACCTCGGCCTCGGACCGGCAGAGCTTTACGCCGCCTGCCGCGCCGCGACCGCCGGAATGGATCTGTGCCTTGACCACCCAGGCGCTGCCACCCAGTTCACGGGCGCGATAGCCTGCCTGTTCGGGGCTGTAGGCCAGCCCGCCGCGCGGCACCGGCACGCCGAAACGCGCCAGAATTTCCTTGGCCTGATATTCGTGAATGTCCATTCGGTATTCCTCCCTGAATCCCGTTGGGGCGGTTTACTTGTTGGCAATCGCCTCGGCGATCACCAGCACGTTGTTCGCCATCTTCTCGGACGCGGCGTCGATCATCTTGCCATCAAGGCTGGCCGCGCCTTTGCCTTGGCTTTCCGCGATGCGCAGCTCTTCGATGATGCGGCGGGCTTTGGTCACCTCGGCCTCGGTCGGGCTGAAGACCTCATTCGCCATATCGACCTGAGAGGGGTGGATGGCCCATTTCCCTTCACAGCCCAAGGCGGCGGCGCGGCGGGCGCCGTCTTTGTAGCCTTCGGGATCGGAGAAATCGCCGAACGGGCCGTCAATCGCGCGCAGGCCATAGGCGCGGCAGGCGATGACCATGCGGGAAATCGCGGCATGCCACTGATCGCCCGGGTAATGCGGGTTCAGGCCGCCGATATTGGTGGTGCGGGCGCGCATGGAGGCGGCATAATCGGCCACGCCGAAATGCAGGGCTTCAAGACGACCGCCGAACTGCGCGATGCTTTCGACATTCGCCATGCCGAGCGCGGTTTCAATGAGCGCCTCAAGGCCGACGCGGGTGGTCAGGCCCTTGCCCTGCTCGATCTGGTTGACCATGGCTTCGACCATATACAGGTCATCGCGGACGCCGACCTTGGGCACCAGAAGCGTATGAACGCGGCTGCCTGCCTGTTCCATCACATCGACCACGTCGCGGTACATGTAATGCGTGTCCAGCCCGTTGATGCGGACGGATACGGTTTTGCCCTTTGCGGCCCAGTCGATATCATTCAGCGCCTGAATGGCGTTCTTGCGGGCCTGTTCCTTTTCCGGGGGCGCGACGGCATCTTCCAGATCAAGAAAGACGTAATCGGCGGGGCCTGCGGCGGCCTTGTCGATCATCGTGGGGTTTGACGCCGGAACAGCAAGCTCCGATCGCTGCAGGCGTTGACGCCGCAGCGGGTACAGGGTGTGGGACATGATTTCCTCTAGGTGCTTATTCGGCAGCGATGCGGGTTGCGGCGCGGGTGGTGCGCTGCACGGCGCGGGCCATGGGTTCGGCATAGACATCCTGCGCCGCGGCAACGCCCGACCCAAAGCGGATCTGCGCGCCGGCGTTGGCGAGGCAAAGCTCTGCGATGGACAGCGCCGTCAGGCACATGCCTTCATTCAGGTCGCCCAGGTGGCCGATGCGGAATACCTTGCCGTTCAGCGGGCCAAGCCCAGCGCCGAAGGAACAGTTGTAGCGGTCATAGGCCACGCGGATCACGTCGCGCGCATCCACGCCCTGCGGCACGCGGATCGCGCTGACAGTGTCGGAATAGAGCGACGGGTGTTCGGCGGCCAGGTCCATGCCCCAAGCGGCCACGGCGTTGCGCACACCCGTGGCAAGGCGGCGGTGGCGGGCAAAGATGTTTTCCATGCCTTCGTCCAGCATCCGGTCCAGCGCGCGGCGCAGACCGTGGAACAGTTGGACCGGCGGGGTATAGGGGAAGTAGCCGGTGGTGTTTGCGCGGGCCATGTCGGCGAAATCGAAATAGGCGCGGCGCATCTTTGCGGTTTCCGCCGCCGCCATCGCCTTGGCCGAAACGCCCAGCATCCCCAGACCTGCGGGCAGCATGAAGCCCTTTTGGCTGCCGGTCACGGCAAGGTCGACACCCCATTCATCCATGCGGAAATCGATGGAGCCGATGGAGGACACGCCATCCACGAACAGCATCGCATCATGGAAGGATTCGTCCAGCGCGCGGCGGACAAGGGCGATGTCAGACGTGACACCCGTGGCGGTTTCGTTGTGCGTGACGAACACGGCCTTGATCTTGCCGTGCCGGTCATTGCCCAGGATGCGGGCGAATTCGTTGGCAGGAACGCCAGCGCCCCATGCCAGATCGACAACCTCGACATCCAGGCCCAGCTTTTGCGCCATGTCGATCCAGAGGTGGCTGAACTGCCCATGGCGGGCCATCAGAACCTTGTCACCCGGGTTCAGCGTGTTGGTGATCGCCGCTTCCCAGCAGCCAGTGCCGGAACCGGGGAACATCATGACGCTTCCGGTTTCCGTTTTGAAAACCTTTTTCAGATCTGCGAACAAGCCCAGCGTCAGATCACCGAAATCCGGCGCGCGGTGATCCTGCATCGGCACGATCATGGCTTGCCGCACCGCCTCGGGCACGTTGGTAGGGCCGGGGATGTAAAGGTGTTGCGTTCCGGTTTTCATGGTGACCTCCCGATCTGTTGGGTTCTCCATGCCACCGCCGGGGCATTGTGCAAAACGAAAGCGGGTCCTGCTGTGAATGCGAGAATTTACAAAACCTTTAATCTGTAATATTGTAAACATGACGAAACCACAGATGTGTGCGACGGTATGCAGAAAACCTTTATCGGCCCGCATCTGCGGCGTCTGCGGCTGGAACGGGGCGAAACGCAGGGATCCATGGCCAAGGCGCTGGGGATCAGCGCGTCTTATGTCAACCTTTTGGAAAACAACGAAAGATCGGTTTCCGTCTCGGTCCTGTTGCGGATGTTCGAGGTCTATGGCGTCGATTGGCGTGAGATTGCGGATGAGGATGGCACCAGCCAGCTGGCCGACCTGCGCGCGGTGATGCAGGACCCGCTCTTTACAGAAATGAAGCCCGATCTGACGCAACTGCGCGCCTCGATGGTGCATGCGCCTGCGCTGGTGCAGGCCTTTCTGCGGCTGCACAGCGCCTATCAGGCGGCCACGGATCAGCTTTTGTCACTGACCGAGGGGGAAGCGCCGCAGATCATCTCTACCCCCGAGGCGGCGGTTCACAACGAATTCCGCCGCCACCGCAACCACTTTCGCGATCTGGAAGAGGCGGCGGCGGGGTTCTGGGCGGGCGCTGCGGTAGAACCGGATGAGATTTACGTCGCGCTGAAACGGCGGTTGCGGGATGGCGTGGGGGTGACCGTGCGGCTGGTGCAGGTGGATGACCTGCCGGGCACCCTGCGGCAATATGATGAGGCGCGGCGCGAGATCCTGCTGTCCGAGGCGCTGGATCACACCAACCGCATCTTTCAGCTGACGCATATGTGCGGGCTGCTGGAACAGCGCGCGCTCTTGGACAATCTGGCAGCGCGGTCAGGCATCACCGATCCACGCGGTGTGGCGCGGCTGCGGGTGGAATTGGCCAACTATTTCGCGGCGGCCGTACTGATGCCCTATGATGCCTTTCTGGCCGAGGCGCGGGCGACGAAATATGACCTTGATCACATCGCCACCCGCTTTGGCGTGAGCTTTGAGCAGGCCTGCCACCGCGCCACCACCCTGCAACGCGAAGGCGCGCTTGGGGTGCCGTTCTTCTTCATGCGGATCGACAAGGGCGGCAACGTGACGAAGCGGTTCAATGCCACCGGGTTCCATCTGGCCGAACATGGCGGGGCCTGCCCGCGGCTGGATGTGCATACCAGTTTCCGCACGCCGGGGCGGATCGTGCCGCAGTTTGTGGAAATGCCGGACCGGTCGCAGTTCTTTGTGTTTTCGCGCACGGTGGACCGCCCCACCTGGATGCGCCACGCGCAGGACAACCGCCTTGCTGTGGCGATGGGCTGCGCCATCGAACACGCGCCCGAGATTGGCTATGCCGAGGCGTTTTCCGTGACCGGCGCGCGGATGACGCCGGTTGGCATCAACTGTCGCATCTGCCCAAGGTCGGGCTGCGATCAGCGCGCGCATCAGGCGGTGGTGTTGTCGCAGCCTGTCGATGAAAAGCGGCGGGGCGCGACGCGGTTCGAGGTGTGAACCGCTACCACATCGTTCCTGCGGCCCGACTGGCCCAGCCCGCATCATAGGTGGCCCCATCGATCTCGCCTTCCGTCGCCTCGGCCAGCATTTGGCCGACGCTGGGCAGACCCTCGGATTGATCGCCCGCCGTCCATAGCCCCGCGCGCACCACGGCGCGGGCGCATTGGGAATAAACCTCGGCCACGTCGATCACGATCACCGTGCGTGGCTGCACCCCGCCTCGGTCAAACCGCGCGCGAAGGGCTTCATCGGCGGTCAGCCGGGCGGTGCCGTTCACGCGCATCAGGTTTTTCCAACCGGGGATCAGGAAGCACAGGCTGACCCGCCCGTCGCGGACGATGTTGCGCAGGCTGTCGATGCGTTCATTCCCCTTCCAGTCGGGCAGGGCGAGCGTCCGGTCATCCAGCACGGCCACCACCGGGCCGTCATCGCCGCGCGGGCTGCCATCAGTGCCTTCCGGCCCCACGGTCGTAAGGATGCAGAACCGGCTGCGTTTGATCACCGTTCGGTAGCTGGGCGTTAGGTGCGGCATGACCTTGCGGATCGCCGGATCGGCCGGTGTGCCATACTGCGCGTGCAGCGCGTCAAGCGTGGTGATGAAATCCATGGTTGCGGCCTTTGAAAGCGGGCTTTGGCAAATGCAGGCGGGCCGCCATCAGGCGGCTTTGGAATAGGTGAAACCTGCCTCGGCCATCAGCTTGTCGGACCGGCCTTCGATCACGCGTTCCAGTTCGGCCATGAAATCGGCGGTGCTGCGGCCCGGCTGGATGGCGGGCATGAATTCCACCACCGCCAGACCGGGTTTGCGATAGATGCCATGGCGCGGCCAGAACACGCCCACATTGGTAGCCGTCGGGATGCAGGGCTGGCCCAGCTGGTTGTAAAGCAGCCCGGTCCCCACCTTGTAGGGTAGCGCAACACCGGGGGCGACGCGGGTTCCCTGCGGGTAGATGATCAGCTGACCCGGAATGGCGGCCCCTGCGGCGACCGCCTTTTTCATTTCGGCAACCGCGCGGCCTTTCTTGCCGCGATCCACCGGGATGCAGCCGATCCGCCAGGCATAAAAGCCCAAAAGCGGCGTCCAGCGCAGTTCCTTTTTCATGATGAACTTCGGTCGGCGGACGACCGAACAGATCAGGATGATGTCAAAGAAGCTTTGGTGTTTTGACGCGATGATCACTTCGCCACTGGGAACCGTGCCCCGGATTTCCGACCGCAGGCCCACCATCCAGCGCGCGGTAAAGCGGACATATCGGCAATAGAGATTTATGCCCGCCCAAGCCCCATTTCGGCTGATCGCGGCATAGGGGATATAGGCGAGGCCGATGATGGCCATCATCACATACATCTGGATGATGAACAAAAGCGACATCAGCCAGCGCAGCGCATAGATCATGGCAATTCCCGAAGTTTTCTGAACGCGGCGGCGCGTGTGGCAATCAGCGCCACCACTGCTGCGACCGGGGGTAGCAGAAGCGGCAGCAGCCAACCAGCCCCCTGAAAGCCAAGCCCCGTCAGGAAGCCGCCCGCCTCATCCACCGGGGGCAGCAGCGCCACGCCGATCAGCCCGGCCACAGCGCCTATGGCCGACCCCACCAGCGCGCGCACTGTGAAGCGGCGCACAAAGGCGGCGGCGATGTAATCGTCCTGCGCGCCCACGATGCGCAGCACGCGGATCACCTGCGCATTGGCGGCCAGCGCGGCATTGGCGGCCAGCGTGATCATCGCGGCCATGGTCGCCCCGATCAGCAGGATCGACAGCCCGCCCAGCAGATTGAGCCGCGCCGCCGCCGTTGCCAGCGGCCTGCGCCAGCGGGTGTGATCGTCCAGCACCGCGCCCGGCGCCTCGGCCGCCAGACGTTGGCGCAGACCTTCGCTGTCATAGCCTGCCTCGGACTCTGTCACCTCGATCAGGCGGGGCAGGGGCAGCGCGTCAAGCGGCAGGTCGGGGCCGAACCACGGGGCCAGCAGGGCCTTTTGTTCCTCATCCGTCAATGCGCGTGAGGCGGCGATGCCGGGGGTGGTTTTCAACACCTCCAGCACGGCGAAGGTTTGTGCTTCCATCTGGTCGGGAGGGGCGGAAATGCGCACCGTGGCCGTGCGCGCCAGAGCGTCGGCCCAGCGATCCGCCAGCCGCCCCGATGCCAGCGACAAGGCAAGGGCAAAGACGGCGAGAAAGGTCATCGCCCCGGCGGTGAAGCTGGTCAGCCACGCGGAATGGCCCGAAGGCGGAACCACACGATCGGCCTGCCGGTCAGGGGTTACAAGAAGGCGCAGGCGGCGGATCACAGGTCTGCCCCCGCAAGCTGAATGCGGCGGTTGCGGATGCGCAGCACGCGGGCGGCGACCTGGTTCTTGGCGGTGCGGATCAGGTTCATGTCGTGGGTGGCGACAAGGATGGTCTTGCCCATCTTGTTCAACTCGACCAGCAGCGTCAGCAGGCGCAGCGACATTTCCCAATCGAGGTTCCCTGTCGGCTCATCCGCCAAGATCACATCCGGCCCCATGATGACCGCCCGCGCCAGTGCTGCGCGCTGCCGTTCACCCCCCGACAATTGCGGTGGCAGCGCATCGGCCAGTTGCCCCAGACCGACCCAGCCCAAAAGATCGGTCAGATCGCGGGGATCGCCTGCACGGCCCGATACCATCAGCGGCATGGACACATTCGCCGCCAAAGGCAGGTGATCCAGAAACTGCACATCCTGATGCACCACCCCGATGCGGCGGCGCGTCAGGGCCACGTCATCGCGGGTCAGCCCCCGTACCTCACGATCAAAGATCGTGACCCTGCCCGCCGTGGGCAGCAACTCGGCATAGGCCAGTTTCAGGAAGGTGGATTTCCCCGCCCCGGAGGGCCCCGTCAGAAAGTGGAAAGAGCCCGGCGCAAGGCGCAGGCTGACTTCTGACAAAAGCTCACCTCCGCCATAATTGTAGGCGACGTTGTCGAACGCGATCACTTGTGTTTCACAGCCTCTTGCTTGCGAACGCAGCATTGCCCAAGGTGGGCGCGGTTGCAATGCGGGTGGGTGCCGGTTGTGGACCTTGCTGGATGGTGTAATCGTGCGGTGACGGTCGGACGAGGGAAACCGCGTTCGCACGTGGGGAAACGGGGAAGTGTTGAATGCGGCTGATCTGTCCAAATTGCGAGGCCGAATACGAGGTGGACGACGCGGCGATCCCGGATATGGGCCGGGATGTGCAATGTTCAAACTGCGGACA
Source organism: Paracoccaceae bacterium (assembly GCA_022843025.1). Classification (GTDB taxonomy): domain Bacteria; phylum Pseudomonadota; class Alphaproteobacteria; order Rhodobacterales; family Rhodobacteraceae; genus Paragemmobacter. The sequence continues at coordinate 148,153 of JALHOL010000008.1, forward strand.
TGCGTGGTTCCAGCTTCCGCCCGAGATTGAACTGGCGCTGGAGCAGGAAGACGAACTTTTTGGTGCCTCTGGCGCGGCGGACCCGCTGCCCGATCTGGATGAGGATGACGCCCCGCCGCCACCCGCCATGGCCGATGCGCCCAAGCGCAGCATCGACGAAAACCTGATGGCCGTGCTGCGCGAAGAGGCCGAGCGTGAGGCTGCCGCCCGCAAGGCCGACGCCGCCCCGATCGAGACGCAAACCGAAATGGGCCTGTCGGCCCCGGCCGCCGCTGCGGCCGCTGCCGCTGCTGCCGCCGTTGTCGCCTCGGCCGAACAATCCCGCGCGGCGGGGGCGGTTCCGACGCCCGCCCATGCCGGCGGTCTGGCGGCCGCCGCGCGGCGCATCGCGCAGATGAAGGGGCTGGATCCCGACGCCCCGCCCCCGGCCCCGCCGAAACCCGCCACCCGGCGCGATCTGCTGCCCGATATCGAAGAGATCAACTCTTCGCTCAAGGGGGGTGCCGAACCCCCCGCGCTGAGCGAAGCGGCGCAGGAAGAGATTGGCCAATCCAACGCGCGCGGTTTCCGCAGCGGGTTTGCCGTGGCGATGCTTGTCGCGGTGCTGGGCCTTGCGGCCTATGTGGCCGCGCCGCGCATCGTGGCGATGGTTCCGGCGGCAGAAGGTGCGGTCAACGCCTATGTCGCCGCGATAGATGGCGCGCGGCTGTGGCTGGATGGCCTGATGCGGCAGGCGACCGATGCGGTGCGGCAGGCGTCAGATCAGGGCAACTGATCCGGGCTCCAGCTTCGTTGTAGTTCAGAACATGTCCAGCAGGCGGCGCAGGTAATCGCGTTCGCCTTCGGGGCGGGCCTGATCGCCCGACCGGCGGCGGATTTCGTCCAGCAGGTCCTGCGCGCGGCGATAGACATCTTCGCCTTGCAGCATGTTGCGATCCGATCCGATGCGGGCAGAGTTGCCGGGTTCGCGGCCCAGCGGATCGCGCTGGCCATTGGGATCGGCCTGCCCGAATTCCTGCCCTTGTTCGGCGTTGCCGTCCTGCTGCTGCTGGTTTTCGGCCAGAGCCTCGCCGAATTGCTGCATCCCGTCGCGCAGGGCTTCCATCGCCTCGGCCTGGCGGTCCAGCGCGCCGGGCAGATCGCCTTCGCGCAGGGCATCTTCGGCCTCTTCCATTGCGCGTCCGGCACGGTCAAGCTGGCGGCGGCCTTCTTCGCCGTTTTCCGACCCGTCGCCGGGCAGAGGGTTGCCCTGCAACTGACCCAGACGGTCACGCAATTCCTGCTGGCGCTGGGCAAGGCTTTGCCCTTGCCCCTGCCCTTCGCCCTCGCCCTGACCTTCGTTTTCGCCCTGCTGCTGGCCTTCGCCCTGTTGGCCGGGTTGGCCGGGGCGGTTGCCTTCGTTGCCCTCTTGCCCGTCTTGCAGATCGCGGAAGGCATCGTCGGACAGGCCCTGCTGGCCACGCAGCGTATCCTGCAATTCGCGCATCGCCTGCTGGCCGGGGCCGCCCTGACCCTGACCCTGGCCTTCGCCCTGCGCCACCTGCATGTTTTCCATCAGCTGGCGCAGCATTTCCATCAGTTCCTGTGCTTCGGCGGTGCGGCCCTCTTCCATCAGGCGCTGCAATTCATCCAGCATTTCCTGCAACTGATCGCCCGACATCTGCATCCCCGGCATGTTCTGGGACAGCTGGCTGTCGGGGTTACGCTCGGCCTCTTCGGCGAGTTCGCGCATGTAATCGTTCAGCGCCTCGCGCAGTTCCTGCATCAATTCGTCGATTTCGCCCTGTTCGGCACCGTTGCGGATCGCCTCATCCAGACGGTCCTGCGCGCGGCGCAGGCGTTCCATGGCCGAGGCCAGATCGCCCTCTTCCACCATGAGGGCGATTTCCCACAGCTCAGACGCAAAGGTATCGCGCGCCTCGGGCGACAGGCTGGCCTTCTGCACCTCAAGATCGCGCATCAGGACGCGCAGGCGCAGATAGGCGCGTTCGTTGCGGATCAATTCTTCGGGGCGGTTGGTGATGGCCTTCAGGATCTGGGTCGACCGCCCGGCATTGGCGCGATTCCACAGCAGATCACGCCGCATCTCGATCAGCGCCGCCGCCAGCGGATCAAAGAACCGCCGCCCCGGCAGGACCAGCTTGACCGGTTCCGCCACGCCCTGCTGCCCCGCCGCATCGGTGACGGTGAAGGTCATGGCGACGGGCAGGTTTGCAAAGGGATGTTCCGACAGGTCATCGACCAGTTGTTCGGTGAATTCGGCCCGGTTCCCGGTGATCGGAAGCGGCAGGTCCAGCACCACCGCCTCGCGCGGTTCGGGTTCCATCGTTAGGCCGAAGGTGCGTTCGACCCCCGGCAGGTCAAGCGCGATGCTGACCTGTCCCTCTGCCACGCCGTAATCATCGCGCGCGGCGAAATCCATCGTGAAGCGGCCATCGCCTTCGCGTTCGGCGCTGTCGCCCGGGGTGACGGTGGGGGCAAGGTCGGGCGTGGCGGACAGGGTCCATGTCCGGCCACCGGGGCCGCCGATGACCACCTCACCGGGGCGGTTCAGGGTGAAGTCATGCACGGTTTCCGATGCCGCAGGCACATCCGTGCTCCCGGATACGGTTTCCGACAGGGTTAGTTCGCCCACCTCGCCATAGAGGCGGAATTGCAGGCGCGTGCCGATCGGCAGTTCCAGCCGCCCCTCGGCGATGTCGTTCATGTAAAGCGACGGCTTGCCGGTATAGGCGGGCGGTTGCGCCCAGCCTTCCCAAGCGGGGCCGGCGGCCAGTTCATTGCCCGCACCAGGGGCCAAGGCCTGCACCGATGCCACCCGCCAGAGCGAGCCGAAGATCATCGCCATGACAAAGGCCGTCAGCGCCACATAGCGCAGGGCAAAGGGATCGCGCCGTGCGAGTTTCAGATCCGGCTCCACCGCGCGGGCCTGCGCGGCGCGCGCGGCCATCCGCGCCCGATGCGCCTGCCACACGATCAGCGAGGCCGGGTCATCCGTGCCGATCACCTGCGTATCGGTCAGCGCGGCGATGGGTTGGCCGGGCAGCCGCGAATCAAGCCGGATCAGCGCCTCGGCCCGCGTGGGCGCGCGGAAGGCCCGCAGGCCGCGCCACAGGGTGTAGAGCGTGGCCAGAACCGCGCCCACCAGCGCCGCCCATGCCGCCTCCAGCGGAAGATGGTCCTGCACCCCAAAGGCCAAGGCGGACAGAGCCAGCAGCAGCACTGACCATAGCGGCCAGAACGCCCGCGTCAGCCGCTCTGCCCACATCCCCAGCAGGGTAAGCCGCAGGGGGCGGGCAATGGCCGACAGCGTGCTGTTTTCCTGATCCTGCATCCGGGGGGCGTGGCCTTTTCCGCTGATCGCGGACGAGCCGCCTTACAACCATTCCGGAATGGTATCGCGGTTCAGGATTTCGTCAAAGGATGGTCTTTGGCGGATGACGGCGAAGTGATCCCCCTTCACAAGCACCTCGGGCACCAGCGGGCGGGAATTGTATTCCGACGCCATCACCGCGCCATAGGCCCCGGCGGACCGGAAGGCCACCAGATCGCCCTCGGCCAGAAGGGGCAATTCCCGCGCCTTGGCAAAGGTATCGCCCGTTTCGCAGACCGGACCCACCACATCGAAGGGCTGGCTTGGGCTTGCGGCGGGCGGCTCCATCACCGGGACGATGTCATGGTGCGCGCCATACATGGACGGGCGGGCCAGATCGTTCATCGCGGCGTCGAGGATCAGGAAATCCCGCCCCTCGCCGTTCTTCACATAGATCACGGAGGATACCAGCAGTCCCGCATTGCCGGAAATCAGGCGGCCGGGTTCAATTTCGATCTCGCAGCCCAGATCGCCCACTGTCCGTTTGATCAGCGCGCCGTAATCCATGGGCAGGGGCGGGGCTTCGTTCGACCGTGTGTAGGGAATCCCCAAGCCGCCGCCCAGATCAAGGCGGCGGATATTGTGCCCCGCCGCGCGCAGCTGGCGCGTCAGATCGGCCACTTTAAGGTAAGCCTGTTCGAACGGTTCCAGATCGGTCAACTGGCTGCCGATATGGACGTCGATCCCCACCACATCGATCCCCGGCAGGCGGGCGGCTTCGGCGTAAACCTCGGGCGCGCGGTCGATGGGGATGCCGAACTTGTTTTCCTTTTTCCCGGTCGCGATCTTTTCATGGGTGCGCGCGTCCACATCCGGGTTCACCCGGATGGTGATGGGGGCCACCACACCCAAAGACACCGCCACCTCGGACAATGCGCGCAATTCCGGCTCGCTTTCCACGTTGAACTGGCGGATGCCGCCGGTCAGGGCCAGATGCATTTCTTCGCGCGTCTTGCCGACGCCGGAGAACACGATCCGGTCGCCCGGGACGCCTGCGGCGCGGGCGCGGCGGTATTCACCGCCCGACACCACATCCATCCCCGCGCCCAGATCACCGATCAGCTTCAGCACGGCGATGTTGGACAGGGACTTGATGGCGAAACATACCATGTGCGGCAGGGGCGACAGCGCCTCGGTGAACAGGTGGTAATGGCGCGTCAGCGTGGCCGCGGAATAAACATAGAAGGGCGTGCCGACCGTGGCGGCAATATCGGTGATCGCCACATCTTCGGCGTGCAGCGTGCCGTCTCTGTACAGGAAATGATCCATCGTTCCTCACCCGCCCCTGGCACGCATTGACCGCTGCATCTAGCCGCAACCACAGGCGATTTCCACCCCGTTTCCCGCCCGCCGCACTGGACCCTGCCGCTGGGTTGGTTAGCATCCCGAACAGCAAGCAAGCGGGAGAACGGCCATGGCGCGGACAGTCATCATCGAGGCGGCGGGGGGACCCGAGGTTCTGAAGCTGGTGGATCGCCCGGTGGGCGACCCCGGCCCGGGCGAAGTGCGGATCACCCACCGCGCGTGCGGGTTGAATTTCATCGACGTGTATCAGCGGTCAGGGATGTATCCGATGGCGCTTCCTGCCGCTTTGGGCATGGAAGCCAGCGGCGTGATTGATGCGGTGGGCGCGGGTGTGACGCATGTGAAACCGGGGGACCGCGTGGCCTATGCCGCCAACCCGCCCGGCGCCTATGCCGAGGCGCGGGTGATGCCCGCCGCGCAGGTCTGCCCGCTGCCCGACACGATCAGCTTTGACGAAGGCGCTGCCATGATGCTCAAGGGCATGACGGTGCAGTATCTGTTCCGCCGCACCACCCCCATCAAACGCGGCGATACGGTGCTGTTCCATGCGGCAGCCGGGGGCGTGGGCCTGATCGCCTGCCAATGGGCGCGGGCGGAGGGCATCACCCTGATCGCCACTGCCGGATCGGATGAGAAATGCCAACTCGCGCTGGATCATGGGGCGACCCATGCGATCAACTACCGGACCGAGGATTTCGCCGCCCGCGTGCGTGACTTGACCGGAGGCAAGGGCGTGGATGTGGTGATGGATGCCGTGGGCAAGGACACGTTCGACGGCAGCCTGAACTGCCTGAAACCCTTTGGCATGATGATTTCCTTCGGCAATGCCAGCGGCAAGGTGCCGCCCTTTGACATCGGCATTCTGGCGGCCAAGGGATCGCTGAAGATCACGCGGCAGACGCTGTTCACCCATATCGCCGATCACGCCACCTGTCAGGCTATGGCGCAGGAGTTGTTCGCGATGGTCACCTCGGGCGCGGTGAAAATCCGCATCGACCAGCGGTTCCCGCTGGAACAGGTGGCCGATGCCCACCGCGCGCTGGAGGCACGGGCGACGACGGGGCAGACGATCCTGACCCTGTAAGCCCCCGACTGCCGGAAGTCCGCGGCCGCCTTAACCCTGCGGCCGCGAGCGCAGGAACAGATAGAGCGGCAAGCCGCAACTGACGCCGATGCAGAAGGTGGCTGGAATGGCGATCAGCCCCAGCCAAGCCTTGCGCGGGATCGTCTCTGCCAGCACCCAAACGGTCAGCGTCACCGCTGCGATGGTCAGATCCCAGGTCAGCCCGGTGGTGGAGGCATTGACATACCAGGCGTCGATCAGCCCTGACAGGCCGGTCCCGGTTTCGTTCATATAGGTGACGAACCAGTACATCGGGTGGATCGCCCCCCAGACGGCCAGCGCCAGCCACACAATCCGGATCGGGGCCATCACAGGCCACCCTGAATGCCGACCCGCGCCTCGCCCGTGATCGCCACGGCAGGGGCGGCTTTTGATGGCGCGACGGGCGGCCCATCGGCGCCACAGGCGGCAAGCAGGGCAAGGGCAGTCAGGGCAAGAAGGGATTTCATGGCAAGCAAACCTTTGTTGGAAACATCACGGGGAATAGCTGATCCGCCCGCCGCCCAGCCCCGCCGATACCGACGGGCTGACGGTCAGCCCATCCGCGCCAAGGCTTAGCCCGGCATTCAGCCGGGGCGAGGTGCAGGCGGCAAGGCACAGGGCAAGGGCGATCAGGGCGGGTTTCAAAGCGGGTTTCATCTGTTCATCCGGTGCAGCGGATCGGTGACGGTGATGCCCAGCACAGGCTTGGGTGCGTTCAGATCGGTGCCAAAGGTTGTATTGTCCGACAGCGGAATTGCCAGCACGGGAAGGCTGCTGTCACCGCAGGCCGCAAGCAGAACGAAGATTGGCAGCATCGCAAGGCGCATCCGGGTTCCCGTCGCAACGCAGCCTAGCGCCCAGAGGCGCCCCTGTCACGCCAGCCTTTCGCGCCACGCGGCGATCTGCCCACGCACCTGATCAGGGGCGGTGCCGCCATAGGACCGGCGCGAGCGGACGGAATTTTCCACCCCCAGCACATCGAACACATCTGCGCGGATGCCTGCGTGCACGCTCTGCATGTCTGCCAGGGTGAGATCGGGCAGATCGCAGCCCTTACCCTCGGCCATTGCCACCAGCGTGCCGGTCACGTGATGCGCGTCACGGAAGGGCAGGCCCAGTTCCCGCACCAGCCAATCGGCCAGATCGGTGGCCGTGGAAAAGCCGCTGGCGGCGGCGGTTTTCAGAACGTCACGGTTGGCGGTCATGTCGGTGACCATGCCGGTCATCGCGGCCAAGGCCAGCATCAGTGTATCGGCGGCGTCGAAGACCTGTTCCTTGTCTTCCTGCATGTCCTTGGAATAGGTCAGCGCCAATCCCTTCATCACGGTGAACAGGGCCACCGTCGCGCCGAGGATGCGGCCCAGCTTGGCGCGCAGCAATTCGGCCGCATCGGGGTTCTTCTTCTGCGGCATGATCGAGGAACCGGTGGTCCAGCGATCCGACAGGCGAACGAACCGGAATTGGGCCGAGGACCAGATCACCAATTCCTCGGCAAAGCGGGACAGGTGCATGGCGCAGATGCTGCTGGCGGCCAGAAACTCCAGCGCGAAATCGCGGTCAGACACGGAATCAAGGCTGTTGGCTGTGGGCCGGTCAAACCCCAGCGCAGTGGCGGTCATCTGCCGGTCGATGGGGAAGGAGGTGCCCGCCAAAGCCGCAGCGCCAAGCGGGCATTCGTTCATCCGCGCCCGCGCGTCGATGAACCGGCCCCGGTCGCGCGACAGCATTTCGACATAAGCCATCATGTGATGGCCCCATGTCACCGGCTGCGCGGTTTGCAGATGGGTAAAGCCCGGCATCACCCAATCGGCCCCTGCTTCGGCTTGCGCCAGGAAGGCGCGCATCAGCGCCTCAAGCCCCGAAATGGCGGCATCGCATTGATCGCGCACCCAAAGCCGGAAATCGACGGCCACCTGATCATTGCGCGACCGCGCGGTGTGCAGCCGCCCCGCCGGTTCGCCGATCACCTCTTTCAGCCGGGCCTCCACATTCATGTGGATATCTTCAAGCTCTACCCGAAACGGGAAGTTCCCCGTTTCAATCTCTGACAACACCGTGAGAAGACCTTCCCCGATCGCCTCGGCGTCCTTATTGGTCAAGATGCCTGTGGCGGCGAGCATCGCCGCATGGGCGCGTGACCCTGCGATGTCTTGGGCATAGAGCCGTTTGTCGAACCCGATGGAGGCGTTGATCGCCGTCATGATGGCGTCCGGCCCTTCGGCAAAGCGCCCGCCCCACATCTGGTTGGCGGATTTGGCATCGGGGGAAGCGGTCATGGCGATGGCCTTCGGAGGGAAGATGCTGCGGAAAATTCTGGCCGTCCTTTATACGGCCTTGGCCATCGGTGCAAATGCCGCCCTTGCGGGCGATATCGAGGCGCTGCGCGAAGGCGACATGCGCAAGCTGGCGATTCATGCCGCCCCGGTGGACTTGCCCGCCGCCGTGTTTCTGGATGCCGATGATGCCGCGGTGCCGCTGGCACAGTGGCAGGGCAAATGGGTGGTGCTGAACTTCTGGGCCACATGGTGCGCGCCCTGCCGCAAGGAGATGCCCTCGCTTCTGCGCCTGCAACAGGCGATGCCCGATCTGGCGGTGCTGCCCGTGGCCACGGGGCGCAACGCGGTGGAAGGGATTGAGCGGTTCTATGAAGAGGCTGGCGTGCAGGCCCTGCCCATCCTGCGCGACCCAAAAAGCGAACTGGCCCGGCCCATGGGCGTGATGGGCCTGCCGGTGACGGTGATCCTGAACCCGCAGGGGCAGGAAGTGGCCCGCCTGATCGGCGATGCCGAATGGGACAGCGCCCATGCGCAAACCGTTCTGGCTGCGATGATGGCCGGGAACTGAATCGCGCGCGCCGGGCGTGCCGCCCGCCGCGCATTTCTTTTTTCCGTCCCGCCGCCTTGCGGCGGCGTGCCGGCAGGATGGGGGGCCAGCCCCCCAGGCGCGTGCCGCGCCTCCCCCCCGGGGTATTTGCCGCCAAGATGAAGATCAGGCTTCCTTGGCCAAGGCCGCCACCCGGGGCTGCGCGGGGCAAGTGATCAGGTGGTCATTCACCAGACCGGTGGCTTGCAGGAAGGCGTAGGTGATGGTGGGGCCGCAGAAGGTGAAGCCGTCCTTTTTCAGCTGCTTTGAGATGGCCTGCGACAGGGGCGTTTCCGTCGGGATATCGCGCGGGCCTGCGGGGCGGTTCTGCAAGGGCCGCCCGTCGAGATATTTCCACAGATATGGCGAGAAGCCTTCGCGTTCTTCGATCGCCAGATAGGCGCGGGCAGAGCGGATGGTGCCTTCGATCTTGCCCCGGTGGCGGATGATGCCGGGATCGGCCAGCAGGCGCGCGACATCCGATTCGCCCCAGCTTGCGATGGTTTCAGGCCGGAACCCTGCGAAAGCGGCGCGGAAATTGTCGCGCTTTTTCAGGATCGTGATCCAGCTGAGCCCGGCCTGAAAGCCATCCAGGATCAGTTTTTCCCACAAGGCGCGCGGATCGTATTCCGGAACACCCCATTCTTCATCGTGATAGGCCACGTAAAGCGGATCTGTCCCGCACCAGGGGCAGCGGCCATTGTCGGTGTGGTGCTGATCGGGCATGGCCGTTCCCCCAAATGCCTTTACCCGATGTTTACGGGCGCAGGGGCAGGATTGTCGACGGGTCTTGCGGGGGTTGCGATGAGGATGGACAGCGGTGCAGGTCTGGCAGACGGGGCAAGCCCCCTGTCCTTTGCCATGGCGGAAAGCGCGGCCGATGCGGTGGCGCTGGTGGCCGAGGCGGTGCGCCTGCGGCGGTTGCGGCTGGCCTATCACCCGGTGGTTCTGGCAGGCATGCCGGGCAGGATCGGCTTTCACGAAGGGCTGATGCGGGTGCTGGATCCGGGCGGACGCGTGATCCCGGCGCGCGATTTCATGCCCGCGATCGAGGCGCATGAGTTGGGCCGCGAGATTGATTGCGCCGCGTTGGCCATGGGGCTGGATGCGCTGGTGCGGCATCCGCAACTGCGCCTGTCGGTGAACATGTCGGCGCGGTCGGTGGGCTGGCCCCGCTGGATGAAGCTGCTGCGCGCGGGGCTGGCGCGGCACCCGGGCATCGGCGACCGGCTGATCCTTGAAGTCGCCGAGGCCAGCGTGATGACCGTGCCGGAACTGCTGGCCGGGATGATCGCCGAATTGCGGCCCAGTGGCGTGTCCTTTGCGCTGGACGGGTTCGGTGCCGGGGCCTTTGCCCTGCGCCATTTCCGCGAGCTGACCTTTGATCTGCTGAAGGTCGATGCCCAATACAGCCGGGGCATTCACACCCATGCCGACAATCAGGTGCTGATGGCCGCCTATCTGGCCATCGCGCGGCAATTCGACATGCTTCTGGTGGCGCAGGGCGTGGAACAGGCGGCCGAGGCGGACTGGCTGGGCCAACTGGGCGTTGATTGTTTGCAGGGCTATCACTTTGCCGCGCCGAAGCTCATCCCCGAAGGGTTGGAGGCAGAAACCAGCCCTTCTGATGCGCCGCCGAAGGCGGAACGTTGACCCTGCGGCAATCTGCGGGCGCAAGAATGTTGCTTTTGTTTCCCCCCCGTCTAGGCCATGCTGCAAGGCGGCGCGGTCACGCGGACCCCGCCCCGATGGGAGAGAGAGGATCAACCATGACCAATGTCGTCATCGTTTCAGCAGGCCGGACAGCCGTAGGCAGTTTCAACGGTTCCTTTGCCAACACCCCGGCGCATGACCTTGGCGCTGCGGTGATCGAGGCGGTCGTCGCCCGCGCTGGCATCGACAAGGCCGAGGTGGAGGAAACGATCCTCGGTCAGGTTCTGACCGCAGGTCAGGGCCAGAACCCCGCCCGTCAGGCGCATATCAAGGCCGGTCTGCCGAAAGAGGCCAGCGCATGGTCGCTCAATCAGGTGTGCGGGTCGGGCCTGCGCGCGGTGGCGCTGGGCGCGCAGCATGTGCAACTGGGCGATGCGCGGATCGTGGTCGCGGGCGGGCAAGAGAACATGTCGCTGTCGCCCCATGTCGCGCATCTGCGCGCCGGCACCAAGATGGGCGACATGAAGTTCATCGATTCGATGATCAAGGACGGGTTGTGGGATGCCTTCAACGGCTATCACATGGGCCAGACCGCGGAAAACGTTGCCAATCAGTGGCAGATTTCGCGCGACATGCAGGATGAATTCGCGCTGGGCAGCCAGAACAAGGCCGAAGCCGCGCAGAAGGCCGGCAAGTTCAAGGATGAGATCATCCCCTTCCTGATTTCCACCCGCAAGGGCGACATCACGGTGGATGCTGATGAATATATCCGCGCGGGGGCCACGCTCGAATCAATGCAGAAGCTGAAGCCCGCCTTCACCAAGGAAGGGTCGGTTACTGCGGGTAATGCCTCGGGTCTGAACGATGGCGCGGCGGCGGTGGTGCTGATGTCGGCGGATGAGGCGGCGCGGCGCGGGCTGACGCCGCTCGCCCGGATCGCATCTTACGCGACGGCGGGGCTGGACCCGTCGATCATGGGCGTGGGGCCGATCCATGCCAGCCGCAAGGCGCTGGAAAAAGCCGGCTGGAAGGTGGGCGATCTGGATCTGGTCGAGGCGAATGAGGCCTTTGCCGCCCAGGCCTGCGCGGTGAACAAGGATATGGGCTGGGATCCGTCCATCGTGAACGTGAACGGCGGGGCTATCGCCATCGGCCACCCGATCGGCGCTTCGGGCGCGCGCATCCTGAACACGCTGCTGTTCGAGATGGCCCGCCGCGATGCCAAGCGCGGGCTGGCCACGCTGTGCATCGGCGGCGGTATGGGTGTTGCCATGTGTCTGGAACGCGCCTGACGCCAGTTTTGCTGCGGCAACAATGCCGCAGGTGCGAAAGGGACGCGCAACATTGTTGCGCGTCCCTGTTCATTTCGGTAACACCATTTCAAGAACGTCTGAATTCAGGAGGAGGGACGAATGGCACGAGTGGCTTTGGTAACAGGGGGTTCGCGGGGAATCGGCGCCGCGATTTCGGTGGCGCTGCAGGCGGCGGGCTACAAGGTGGCCGCGAACTATGCCGGCAACGATGAGGCGGCCGCCGCCTTCACCAAGGAGACGGGCATTCCCACCTTCAAATGGTCGGTCGCGGATTACGACGCCTGCGTGGCGGGTATCGCACAGGTCGAGGCCGAGGTCGGCCCCGTGGACGTGCTGGTGAACAACGCGGGCATCACCCGTGACGCGATGTTCCACAAGATGACCCCGCAGCAGTGGAAAGAAGTCATCGACACCAACCTGACGGGTCTGTTCAACATGACCCATCCGCTGTGGTCGGGGATGCGGGATCGGAAATTCGGCCGCGTGATCAACATCTCGTCGATCAACGGGCAAAAGGGGCAGGCAGGGCAGGCGAACTATTCCGCCGCCAAGTCGGGCGATCTGGGTTTCACCAAGGCGCTGGCGCAAGAGGGCGCGCGGGCGGGCATCACCGTCAACGCGATCTGCCCCGGCTATATCGCGACCGAAATGGTGAAGGCGATTGATGAAAAGGTGCTGAACGAACGCATCATCCCGCAGATTCCGGTGGGCCGCCTGGGTGAGCCGTCCGAGATTGCGCGGACGGTTGTTTTCCTTGCATCGGATGATGCCGGGTTCATCACCGGGTCGACGATTTCTGCCAATGGCGGGCAGTTCGTCGTCTGATTGCGCGACCCCGCATTTGAAGGGCCCGCGCAGGACGCGGGCCTTTTTCTTTGCCGTTGCAAGGTTTAGAACCACCAAAAATCTGTGAAGATTTTTGCAAATTTCTTCGAAGAAATTTGATGGAGCAGGGGCAAGAATGACAGGGGCACGCGCAACCGCCATAGGCTTTACCGCCGTTCTGATGTGGGCGCTGCTGGCGTTGTTCACGATCGGATCGGCCCCGGTGCCGCCCTTTCTGCTCAATGCGCTGACCTTTGGCATTGGCGGCACGCTGGGCCTGATCTGGACATTGCGCAACGGGATCGGGCGGCTGCGCGGCATCTCGTGGCGGGTCTATGCCTTTGGGATTATTGGCCTGTTCGGCTATCACGCGCTGTATTTCACCGCCTTTCGCATCGCGCCTTCGGCGGAGACGGGGCTGATGGCCTATCTCTGGCCGCTTTTCATCGTGCTGTTTGCCAGTTTCCTGCCGGGTGAGCGGCTGCGGCCCATGGTCATCCTCGGCGCGCTGATTGCTTTTGCCGGGGCCGCGCTGATCGTGCTGGGCCGGGATGCCGGGGGGGCGGCCACGCCGCTGGGCCTGTTTCTGGGCTTTCTTTGTGCCATTACATGGGCGGGCTATTCCACCCTGTCGCGGCGGCTGGGCGATGTGCCCACGGAAAGCGTCACGATCTATTGTCTGGGCACCGCACTGTTGTCTGCGCTGGTGCATCCGCTGGTTGAGGAAACGGTCTGGCCGCAGGACATGCTGGGCTGGCTGGCCGTGCTGGCGCTTGGCATCGGCCCGGTGGGTGCGGCCTTTTTCACTTGGGATATCGGGATGAAGAAGGGCGACATCCAGTTGCTGGGCGTCGCGTCCTATGCGGCACCGCTTTTGTCCACACTTGCGCTGATCGTGGCGGGCATTGCCACGGCGTCCTGGACAATCCTTGCCGCGGCAGTGCTGATCACCGCAGGCGCGGCGCTGGCCGCCCGTGCGGGCACGGGCACCAGCGCCAAAGGGTAATTCTTCAGGCCTGCGAGAGGCGGTTCATTTCTTCCTTCAGCTTAAGCTTCTGCTTCTTCAACTCGGCAATCCGCAGGGCGTCCGAGCCGGGGCTCCGCTGTTCACGCTCGACCGTTTCAGAGAGGTGCTCATGCTTGCGGCGCAGTTCCTGCAGATGCGAAGCGATGGTCATATTCGTCCTCCTCATGACTGGTTCCAATCCATGAAGTGCAACACAACCGCTGAGTCGTGTCACGGACATTCGGGCCAGACTTACGGACAGGTTTACCCAACCCGGCCAAAGGCTGCCGACAAATCGGCAGCTTCCCGTAAAACCGCATTGGCAAAGGGGGTATAGTTTTCGCGGTCCCCGTCATGCGCCGCCCCTTGGTGCAGGGTGAAGGGCGGCAGCAGACGGAACGGCGCGCGGCCCCCCTTGCGTGCCCGCAGGATCACGCGGGGTGCTTCGCGGCCCTGCCGCGGCTCCAGTGGCAGCACCAAGCCGCTGCCCAGCTTGGGTGCCAGCGCGGCCAATGCCTCGGGCAGGCAGGGGGTGGCGAAGATCATGGTCAGCCAGCCGCCTGGCCGCAGCCGCGCCCCCGCGGCGGCGACCCAGGCGGCAATCGGCACCTCGACCCGCAGCGCCCGGTCCCGCTCGGCAATGGGCGACGGCGTGCCGCCCGGCGGGTAGTAGGGCGGGTTGGCAATGACGTGGTCGAAATCCCGGCGCAACACGCGGGGCATGTCGGTCAGATCGCCTGTCACCACCTCCATCGCGACCCCGTTCCGCTCTGCATTGCGCCGCGCCAGATCGGCGTAGGGGGGCTGCACCTCCAGCCCGGCCAGCACCACGCCCGGCACCCGCACCCCAAGGCACAGCGCCGCCGCCCCCACCCCGCAGCCCAGATCCAGCACGCTTTCCCCCGCCACCGCAGGGCAGGCGGCGGCCAGCAGCACCGGATCGGTGGCCGCACGATAGCCCCGGATCGGTTGCAACAGCCGCAACCGGCCCATCAGGAACTTGTCATCCGTCAGCGCGTCATCGGCAAAGGCCGTCATTCCAGCCCCATCATTCCAATCCTGTCGGAATGCCATTGTCGCGCAACACGCTGCGGGCCATGAACAGATCGGCATCGCGCACCATCAAGCGGCGCGGCAATATGCCAAGGCTTCCGTCAAGGATGCTCATGTGGACGTCCAGATCAAACACGTCTATACCCTCGCCGTCGAGCAGGGCAGTGGCAAAGGCGATGATCGTCGGGTCGGTGCTGCGCAAAAGCTCTCTCATGTGATGAGTAAAGGGGCACAGCCCCGAATTGTCGAGAGGCGGGGGATCGGGGGCATGGGTTTGGACGAGGCAGCGCAGAAACCGCATGACCGGCTTGCCGCATGGCTGGCGGCTGACATGGCGGCGGTGAACGCCCTGATCCGCACTCGCATGGCCAGCGAACACGCACCCCGCATCCCCGAGGTGACGGCCCATCTGGTCGAGGCCGGGGGAAAACGTCTGCGCCCGATGCTGACGCTCGCCGCCGCGCGGATGTGCGGCTATCAGGGCGACCACCATGTCAAGCTGGCGGCCACCGTGGAATTCATCCACACCGCCACGCTGTTGCATGATGATGTGGTCGACGAAAGCGAACGCCGCCGGGGGCGGCCGACCGCCAACCTGTTGTGGGACAACAAATCATCGGTCCTCGTGGGCGACTACCTTTTCGCGCGCAGCTTCCAGCTGATGGTGGAAACGGAATCGCTGCGGGTGATGGATATCCTTGCCAATGCCTCTGCCGTGATTGCCGAGGGCGAGGTGCTGCAACTCACCGCCGCGCAGGATCTGGCCACGACCGAGGCGATTTATCTGCAGGTCGTGCGCGGCAAGACCGCCGCGCTGTTTGCCGCCGCGATGGAAGTGGGCGGCGTGATCGCCGCCGCGTCCGAGCCGCAGGTGCAGGCCCTGCGCGCCTATGGCGATGCGCTGGGGATCGCGTTCCAGATTGTCGATGACCTGCTGGATTACGGCGGCACCGATGCCGCCATCGGCAAGAACACGGGCGATGATTTCCGCGAACGCAAGCTGACCCTGCCGCTGATCAAGGCCGTGGCGCAGGCCGATGCCGAGGAACGCGCCTTCTGGCAGCGCGTCATCGAAAAGGGCGATCAGCGCGACGGCGACCTTGCCCATGCGATGGCCCTGATGGCCCGCCATGGCGCTATGGCCGCCGCGCGGGATCAGGCGCTGATGTGGGCCGAAACGGCGCGCCGGTCGCTGGACATCCTGCCGGAACATCCGCTGCGCGACATGCTGTCGGACCTTGCCGATTACGTTGTGGCGCGGATCAACTGACGTCGGGATAACGCCCCATAACCTTTGCGTCAGCCGGATTGTGCAGCCGTGACCCCCTTCCGATCTGTGTGCCACATGCACTGAACAGGAGGGTTTGATGCGACGTCTTCTTTGGGCTGCCGGCCTTGCCATCATCGCCGGGCCCGCCTTGGCCGAAACAACCTTGGCCGAAACAACTCTGATCTCGGACCTGCGCTATGGCAGCACAGCCACGATCAGCGGCACCGTCGAACGCATTACGGATGAGGATGAATTCCGCATCAGCGATGCAAGCGGGTCTGTCACCGTCTATATCGGCCCCGGCATCGTGCCCTTTGACCTTGGCGAACAGATCACCGTGAACGGGATCGTGGATCGCGAATTCGGACGGATGGAGGTCTATGCCCGCGATGCGGTGCGCGCGGATGGCAGCAAAGTGACCTTCAGTCATCAATATGAATGATCCAAGGCCGCCGCGCCCCTTGCAGGGGTGCGGCGGCTTTCCCACCTTTCCCTGAAACAAGACCGCAACAGGGAGATGACGATGATCCGTTCTGCCGCGATGGCCGCCGTTCTTCTGTCGGCCTCTGCCGCCTTTGCCGCGCCTGTTCCCATCACCAAGGCCCCGCGCGGCCAGCCCGTCACCCTGACGGGCAAGGTGATGCGCATCACCGATGCCGATGCCTTTCGCATGAAGGATGAAACCGGCGCTGTCACCGTCTATGTCGGCCCCAATGACCTGCCGGTTCAGGTGGGGGAAGAGGTCACCGTTCTGGGCGCGCTGGAGGAAGGCTTTCCCCCCGAATTCGTCGCCCGTGCGCTGCGCCGGTCAGACGGGACCGAGGTTCGCTTTCGTCACGATTGGGGCTGATACAGGGCGGCATCCGCCACCCACCAGCCCGGCTCTGCCGCCCGCACCGCTCGCGCCGCCGCGTTTGCCGAAAGCGGATCGGCAAACAGCCCGAAACAGGTGGCCCCCGATCCCGACATCCGGGCAAACAGGCAGCCGGGCTGTGACGTCAGCGCCTGCCGGACCTGCCCGATCACCGGTTGCAGCGCCATCGCCGGCGCCTCCAGATCATTGCGCTGCATGGCGGCAAAGGCCGCCAGTTCAGCGGCGGAGGTCAGGCGCGGCAGATCGCGCGGCATGGGCGGATTGTCGGCCCGGGACAGCGTGCGAAAGATCGCTGGTGTCGACACCGCTACCCCGGGATTGGCCAGCACCAGCCAGACTGGGGGCAAGGCGGGCAGGGGGGCCAGCACCTCGCCGATTCCGCCCATCCGCTGTGTGCGGCTGGACAGGCAGACCGGCACATCGGCGCCAAGGGCCAGCACCTCTGCCGCCGCAGGCAGGGGTCGCCCCGCCAACCGCGCCAAGAGGCGCAGGGTGGCAGCGGCATCCGCCGATCCGCCGCCGATGCCCGATGACACCGGCAGATGCTTTTCCAGCACGATCTGCGCCGATACCCCCATCGCGCGGGCCGCGCGCAGCACCAGATTGTCACCCTCGCCCGAAAGCCCTGCCGCCATCGGCCCGGTCACCGTAAGCGACGGGGGATCAGCCAGCGTTCCGCTGACCTGATCCCCCACGCCGGCAAAGACCACCAGTGAATCCAGCAGATGATAGCCATCCGCCCGCCGCCCGGTGACGTGCAGCGTCAGGTTGATCTTCGCCGGGGCAAATTCAGTTGCCGCCATTCGCCACTTCGGTCAGGGGCTTTGCGCCTTCTTCCGCCAATACGGCATCCAGCCCCACCTCCAGCTTGCGCCGGATGCGGATGGCCTCATCCTCTTCGGGTTCGAAGGACAGCGCGCGGTGCCATTGGAACCGCGCCTCCAGCTTGCGCCCGACCGCCCAATAGACATCGCCCAGATGATCCGTCACCACCGGATCGACGGGTTCCAGCAGGGCCGCGCGTTCCATTGGCTCTACTGCCTCGGTATAGCGGCCAAGCCGGAACAGCGCCCAGGCGAGAGAGTCTATGATATACCCGGCCTCGGGCTGTGCTGCGACGGCGCGCTCGATCATCCCCAGCGCCTCATCCAGGTTTTCGCCCCGATCCACAAAGCTGTAGCCAAGGTAGTTCAACACCTGCGGCTGATCTGGGTTCAATTCCAGCGCGCGGCGGAAGTCGGCCTCGGCCTCGGGCCAATTGCCCGCGCGTTCATTGCTGATGCCGCGCGAATAGAACAGCGTCCAATGCCGTTGTACTGGTTCCGGGACCAAGTCGATGGCTTGCGTATAGACCGGGATCGCATCGGCAAAGCGTTCCTGCCGACGCAGCGCATCGGCCAGCGCGGCCTGCACCTCGATGAACTGGCCGTGGCTGCGGGTCAGGGCCTGCAACACCTCAAGCGCGGCATCGGTCTTGTCTTCGGCAATCAGCGTGTTGGCGCGGCCGATTTCGGCCACGTGATAGGTGGGATCGTCCGGCGCAATCTTGCCATAGGTTTCCCCTGCAAGCGAATGCTGCCCCAGGCTTTCCAAAAGCCCTGCCGCCAGCAGCGTTGCTTCCGAATGGTCGGGGCGCAGATAGGCCGCCGCGCGGGCATAGATCAGCGTATAGCCATCCTCGGCCTCGCCGCGCAGGGCGGTGGAAAGGGTAAAGAACACCTCGGCGATCCCATCCACCGGATTGGTGACCATGTCATAGGGCACGGGTTCCCCCGCCGTCAGCCGCGCGCGCAGCGCGTCGATCTCGGGGTCTGCCTCGGTGCCAAAGGCCTGTTCAAGCAGCGCCAGCGCGTCCGGGTTGCGTTCCAGTTGGCTGAGGATCTGCGCATGGGCAATCGCCCCGCGCCGCATCAGGGCGATCTGCCCCGCCTCGCGCCCCGACAGGATGTTGTCCGCGCTTTCGAAATCTCCGACCGAGGCCAGCGCCAGCGCCTTGTGATACAGACCGAACGCCTCCAACCCCGGTGAGGTGGCCAGCTTGTCAAACCCGGCCACGGCATCGGACATCCGCCCGTCGCCCAACGCGGCCCAGGCCATGACCAGATCATCCAGCAGCCGCCCGATGGAGCGCCCCGCCAGCGTATCGGCGATCAATGCGGCGAAATCCCCGCGCTTGGCCTGATCCGTCAGCAGCGCGATATAGGCGGTCTGGCTGCGTCCGCCCTGCTGCACCAATTGGCGCGACAGGTCTGCCGCCCTTTCGAAATCACCAAGGCTGAGATGCGCGATAACCGCGCCTTCCAGCGTGGCCGCGTCATTGACGCCGATCTGGATCAGCCGATCATACCAGCGCGCGGCCTCGCGAAAGTCATTCTCGGATGCGGCCACCTGCGCGGCCAGATAGGCCCCTGCCGCCCCTTCCGTTTCCTGCGCGGCAGCCGGAAAGGCCAGCGCAAG
The DNA here is from genome assembly GCA_022843025.1 of Paracoccaceae bacterium. Lineage (GTDB taxonomy): Bacteria > Pseudomonadota > Alphaproteobacteria > Rhodobacterales > Rhodobacteraceae > Paragemmobacter. The sequence continues at coordinate 167,249 of JALHOL010000008.1, forward strand.
GGCAAGGGCAAAGGCAACAAGGGGGCTATGGCGTGGCGGCATCGGCAAGCTACTCCAACAGGGGTAATTGCAAGCTAGCCTCGGCCTGCCACATAGGCAATCGGGCCGGGATGGTTTCCTCACCCCGGCCCGCCGTTTCCTGCTGATTCACACGCAAATGTCAGGCGTTGCGTCACATGTTCGGGTAATTCGGCCCGCCACCACCCTGCGGCGTGGTCCAGTTGATGTTCTGCGACGGGTCCTTGATATCGCAGGTCTTGCAGTGGACGCAGTTCTGGAAGTTGATCACGAAGCGCGGGTCCTTGCCTGCCTCGGATACCACTTCATACACCCCAGCCGGGCAATAGCGCTGCGCCGGTTCCGCGTATTTGGGCAGGTTCACCGAAATCGGGATGCTGGGATCCTTCAGCTTCAGATGCGCAGGCTGCGCTTCGTCATGGTTGGTGAAACTATAGGCCACGTTGGTCAGCCGGTCGAAGGACAGCACGCCATCGGGTTTGGGATAGTCGATCTGCTTGAAATTCTTGGCAAAGCCCGTCGCCGCCGCATCCGATTTGCCATGCTTCAGCGTGCCGAACACCGTCAGCCCGATGGTATTGGCCCACATGTCCAGCCCGCCGCCCATCAGCGATGCCACCAGCCCGTATTTCGACCAAAGCGGTTTCACGTTCCGCACGCGTTTCAGGTCTTTGCCAATCGGCCCAGACCGCACGGCGGATTCATAGGCGGTCAACTCATCGCCCGCCCGGCCTGCCGTGATCGCGGCATGGGCGGCCTCGGCCGCGGCCTTGCCCGACAACATGGCATTGTGGTTGCCCTTGATGCGCGGCACGTTCACCAGCCCCGCCGAACAACCCAGCAGCGCCACGCCCGGCGCCACCATCTTGGGGATCGACTGCCAGCCGCCCTCGGAAATCGCCCGCGCGCCATAGGCCACACGTTTGCCGCCCTTCAGCAGCTCGGCCACCATCGGGTGATGCTTGAACCGCTGGAATTCCATGTACGGGTACAAATGCGGGTTTTCGTAGTTCAGGTGAACCACAAAGCCCACGTAAACCTGATTGTTCTCAAGGTGATAGATGAACGATCCGCCGCCCGCATTGCTGCCCAGCGGCCAGCCCATCGTATGCGTCACGGTGCCCAGCTTGTGCTTGGCCGGATCAATCTCCCAGATCTCTTTCATGCCAAGGCCGAATTTCTGCGGGCAATGACCTTTGGACAGATCGTTTTTTGCGATCACCTCTTTCGACAGCGACCCGCGCACGCCTTCGGACAGGAAGACGTATTTGCCGTGCAGTTCCATGCCCGGCTCATAATTCGGCCCCGGCGCGCCGGTTTCCGGGTCCAGCCCGAATTCGCCCGCCACCACGCCCTTTACCCGGTCGCCGTCATAGACCAGGGCGCTGGCCGACATGCCCGGAAAAATCTCGACGCCCAGTTCCTCGGCCTGCCCCGCCATCCAGCGGCAGACATTGGCCATCGAGACGATGTAATTTCCATGGTTGTTCATAAGTGGAGGCATCGGGAAGTTCGGAATCCGCACCTGCCCTGCGGGGCCGAGGATAAAGAAATTGTCCTCTACCACCTCGGTCTTGATCGGTGCGCCCCGGTCACGCCAATCCGGGATCAGTGCATCCAGACCCGACGGATCCAGCACGGCGCCTGAAAGGATATGCGCCCCGACCTCGGATCCTTTTTCCAGCACGACGACCGACAGGTTGGCATCCAACTGTTTCAGCCGGATCGCCGCCGACAGGCCCGCCGGGCCCGCGCCCACGATCACAACGTCATATTCCATCGACTCACGGACGATGTCAGCCATGCTGCCTGCTCCCTCACCGCATTTCCCACTGGCCCCGCGCAATATTGTTGCGGGACGCGCGGCCCATCCCCTAGCCCATGCAAAGCGCGGGGGTCAATCGTAACGCGGCATCACGATGTCGCAATGCGGCATCTGGGCGGCATCGAGGCAGGGTTTGCGGCCATATCCCCCGGCTTTTGGTGCTTTCGCGGGCAAGGCCTTGCATTTGCCGCCTTGGTCGGTTCAGTTGGGACAAGATATCGCAGGACGTGTCGCGCCACAGTCCCCGTAAGGGGGGCCGTGGCCTTCCTTTTGTTATGTAGGGACCGATGGAAAAGATTCCGATGACGCGCGCAGGTTTCACCGCGCTGGACGAAGAGTTGAAGGTGCTGAAATCCATCGAGCGCCCCGCCGTGATCCGCGCGATTGCCGAGGCCCGCGAACATGGCGACCTGTCGGAAAACGCCGAATACCACGCCGCCCGTGAAAAGCAGTCCTTCATCGAAGGCCGCATCAAGGAGCTTGAGGCGATGCTGTCGCTGGCCGAGGTCATCGATCCGTCGAAACTGTCCGGCTCGGTCAAGTTCGGCGCAACGATCACCGTCGTCGACGAAGACACCGACGAGGAAAAGACCTATCAGATCGTGGGCGAGGCCGAGGCCGATATCGAACGCGGCCTGCTGAACATCCGTTCCCCCCTTGCCCGCGCCATGATCGGCAAGGATGAAGGCGACAGCGTCGAGGTGAAAACCCCCGGCGGCCAGAAAAGCTATGAGATCCTCAGCATCCGCTACGTCTGAACACCACGGACAGGCAATTCGGGGACAGAATGCCGGAAGACCACGATAAACCGGAACCCTTGGGCCTATTCCTGCGCGCCGAAGAGGCCCCGCCCTTCGGCCCGACCGAACTGGTCGCGGGTCTGCTGGCGCTGGTCTGGGTGGTGGCGGTCATCGCCTATGCACTGATGGCGCCCGATGGAACATCGGGTGGCCTGCTGGGCCTGGTGATGACGTTGCTTGCCGTGTTCCTGCCGCTGGCGCTGATCTGGGCCGCCGTGACCACGCTGCGCTCCGTCCGCGTGCTGCGGGCCGAGGCCGCGCGCCTTCAGGCCACGGTGGATGCCATGCGCAACGCCTATCTCCTCAGCCAGCAGACGCAGGCCGCGATCAAGCCGGGCGTGGAACAGCGGCTGGAAGAGGTGGCGCAGGTTGCCCGCGAAACGGCGGGCGTTCTCGCCTCATTCCAGACGCGGCGCGATCCCGGCCTGACCGTGCCGTCGGCGGATCGCAAGGCGGCGCTGGTGCCGCCGCCCCGCCCCGCGCCGCAGGATGAACAGCCCGCCCTCGCGCTTGGCACCCCGGCCGAGGATCTGCGCGCGCCCCTGTCAATCGGCGATTTCATCCGCGCGCTGAACTTTCCCGAAAACCCTGATGACCGCGAAGGGTTTCGCGCCCTTCGCCTTGCGCTGGAGGATCGCACCACCGCCAAACTGATCCGCGCCGCGCAGGATGTGCTGACACTGCTCAGCCAGGAAGGCATCTATATGGATGACCTGACCCCGGAACGCGCCCGGCCGGAGTTGTGGCGCAAATTCGCCCAAGGCGAACGCGGCCGCGCCATCGCCGCGCTGGGCGGCATCCGGGATCGGTCCAGCCTTGCGCTGACCGGGGCAAGGATGCGCGAAGACCCGGTCTTTCGGGATGCGGGCCACCATTTCCTGCGCACCTTCGACAAGACGTTTCAGGAGTTCGAGAAGAACGCCTCTGACACCGACCTTGCCGAACTGGCCGACACGCGCACGGCGCGGGCCTTCATGCTGTTCGGTCGCGTGACAGGGACCTTCGACTAGGAAAGCGAAATTTGACGCAAATTTCGCGCGCATTCCTGACGCAGGAATGCTGGCGCGCAGAATGCGCGCCTACGGAATTTGCGTCAAATTCCGTCGCGAAGTCTGCGTCAGACTTCGCTAACCCCCAAACGAACCTCGCGGGGCCGCCGCCCGGCGCAGGCGATCATTGATCGCCCGCCCCAGCCCAACTTCCGGCACCGGGGCAAAGGCGATGCGCCCGCCTGCCCCTGCCAGCACATCCGCCGCGCGCAGCACGTGGAATAGCGTGGCCGCCGCCTCCACCAGATCGCCGCGTTCCGATAGGGTCAGCGCAGCAGCAGGGCAGGGGCCGAACCCCACCCAGACCTCGCCCGGCTCCGGCACCGTCACGCCTAACCGCACCAGCGCACCGGGGGCATAGTGGCTAGCCAATTGTCCCGGCGCATTTGGCCGCGCGGCATCCCCCCCCGCCAGCAGGGCCACCCCCAGCGCCGCCTCCAGCGCCTCAACCGGCACCCCGCCGGGGCGCAGCAGGCTGGGCGGGCCGTCCAGCCCAAGGATGGTGGATTCCAACCCCACTGCACAGGCCCCGCCGTCCAGAATCCCCTCGATCCGCCCCGCCAGCCCCGCCCGCACGTGATCCGCCCGCGTGGGCGACACCTTCCCCGACGGGTTGGCCGAAGGCGCGGCCATCGGCCCGCCGAACGCCCGCAGCAGCGCCTGCGCCACCGGATGCGCGGGCACCCGGATCGCCACCGTCTTCAGCCCCGCCGTCACCAGCGGTGACAACCCCGCATCTGCGACCACCGGCAGCACCAATGTCAACGGGCCCGGCCAGAACGCCGCTGCCACCGCCTCGGACCGGGCATCAAAGCGCGCAAACTGCCGTGCGGTTGCCACATCCGGCACATGCACGATCAGCGGGTTGAACCTTGGCCGCCCCTTGGCATCGAAAATCCGCGCCACCGCACGATCCGACCGCGCATCCCCGCCCAGCCCATAGACCGTCTCGGTCGGAAAGGCGACAAGCCCCCCGGTGCGCAGGATTTCTGCTGCGCGTGCAATCCCTTGGGGGCTATCGGTCAGGTCTTTGGTGGCAATCATGGCCCATGACCTCGCGCGTGACGCTGCGTAGGGGTTGAGAAGGGGCAAACGGTCTGTAAACCTTTGCGGGTCAGGAGCCATTACCCGTCACGGCCCGCTTTGCCAAGCGTCCCGCCTGTGCCGCAGCCCGGCCCCCGGCATGTCAGAGGATCGACCCATGCCCTACCGCGCCCCCCTTGCCGATTACGACCTGTTGCTCACCCATGTGCTGGGGTATGGGCGCGTCGCCGCCACCCCGCGTTTTGCGGATGCCGGCGTGGACACCGCCACCGCCGTGCTGGCCGAGGCCGGGCGTCTGGCGGAAAGCGTGCTGGCACCGCTGAACCGCACGGGCGACAAGCAGGGCGCAAGGCTGGAAAACGGCGTCGTCCGCACCCCGCCCGGCTTCGCAGAAGGCTACCGCGCGATTGCACAGGGCGGCTGGGTCGGCATGGCCGCCGCGCCCGACAATGGCGGCATGGGCCTGCCCATGACGCTGGCCACGGCGGTGAATGAGATGATGTCGGGGGCCTGCCTTGCCCTTCAGATCAATCCCCTGCTGACCCAGGGCCAGATCGAGGCGCTGGAACATCACGGATCAGACGCGATCCGCGCGGTGTATCTGCCCAAGCTCACCTCGGGCGAATGGGGCGGCACGATGAACCTGACGGAACCGCAGGCCGGGTCTGATGTCGGCGCGCTGCGCACCCGTGCCGAACCGCGTGGCGATGGCAGCTATGCCATCACCGGGCAAAAGATTTACATCAGCTGGGGGGATGCGGATTTCATGCCGAATATCTGCCATCTGGTGCTGGCCCGCCTGCCCGATGGTGCGCCGGGTTCGGCAGGGATCAGCCTGTTTCTGGTGCCGAAGTTCCTGCCCGATGCGGATGGCAATCCGGGGCCACGCAACAGCCTTTCGGTCGTCGGCCTTGAACACAAGCTGGGCCTGCACGGCAGCCCGACCTGTGTGATGCAATATGATGGCGCGCAGGGCTGGCTTGTGGGGGAACCGCATAAGGGCCTGGCCGCAATGTTCACCATGATGAACAACGCCCGGCTTGGTGTGGCGGTGCAGGGCGTTGGCATCGCTGAGGCTGCCTTCCAGCACGCGCTGGCCTATGCCGAAGGCCGCGTTCAGGGACGCACCCCCACGGGCCGCGCTCCGATCACCGATCATGCCGATGTGCGCCGGATGCTTGCGCGGATGCGGGCACAGGTCTTCTCGGCCCGGGCCATCGCGCTGTCTTGCGCCGTGGCCATCGACATGGCCCGCGCCACCGATGCCCCCGAATGGCACGCCCGCGCCGCCCTGCTGACCCCTATCGCCAAGGCCTATGGCACCGATACCGGCAATGAGGTGGCGCATCTGGGCATCCAGATTCATGGCGGTATGGGCGTGATCGAAGACACAGGCGCCGCGCAATTCGCCCGCGATGTGCGCGTGACCACGATTTACGAAGGCACCAACGGCATTCAGGCGATGGATCTTGTCGCCCGCAAGATGGCCGATGGCGGCAGTGCCGCGATGGCCCTGATCGATGAGGTGCAGGCCGGATCCGAAGCCGCCCGCGCCACGCATCCCGATCTGGCCGGCGAAGTCTGGCAGGCGGCCGAAGCCTTGCGCGACGCCACCGATGCCCTGCTGCGCCAGGACATGACCGACCGCTTCGCTGGGGCCGCGCCCTATCTGCGGGCCTTTGCCCTGCTGCTGGGCGCAGACGCGCATCTGCGCGCTGCCCATGCCACCGGTGGCGCACGCTCTGCGCTGGCCCGCGTGGCGATCCGCCGCCTGTTGCCCGAACACACGGCCCTGCTGGCCGAGGCGCGCGAAGGCGCGGCGCAGCTTTACGCCCTGTCGCCCGAGGATCTGGCGGCGTGAAAGACGCCCCCGAAAGCGAGTCTGGCATCCGCCACCCCTTTGCCACCCCCCCGGCCGAGGGTGAGGCAACAGAGGTCGCCCCCGGGATCCTTTGGCTGCGGCTGCCGCTGCCCATGGCGCTGGATCATGTGAATGTCTATGCGCTGGACGATGGTGATGGCTGGACCATCGTTGATACCGGCTTTGCCTCGAACCGCGCCCGCGCGATCTGGCAGCGCCTGCTGGAGGGCCCGCTTGCCGGGCGGCCCGTGAAACGGGTGATCGTCACCCATTACCACCCCGATCACATCGGCCTTGCCGGGTGGTTTCAGGCGCAGGGCGCGGAACTGGTCACAACGCGAACAAGCTGGCTTTATGCCCGGATGCTGGTGCTGGATGAACACGCGCTGCCCTTGCCGCAAGCGGTGGAGTTTCAGCGCCGCGCCGGGGTATCCGAGGCGCGGCTGCACAGCTATGCCACCACCCGGCCCTTTAATTTTGCCGATGTCGTGGCCCCGCTTCCCCCCGGTTTCACCCGGATCAAGGACGGCGACACGATCACCGCCGCAGGTCGCCGCTGGCGCGTGCGCTGCGGCGATGGCCACGCGCCGGAACACGCCACGCTCTGGTCGATGGACGATGCGCTGATCCTTGGCGGGGATCAGCTTCTGCCGGGCATCTCTGCCAATATCGGTGTCTATCCGACCGAACCCGATGCAGACCCGCTTTCCGAATGGCTGGACAGCTGCACCCGCCTTTCTGCCTTTACAACGGACGATCAACTTGTCCTGCCCGGCCACAAACTGCCCTTTACCGGGCTGCCCCTGCGCCTGCGCCAGATGGCCGAAAACCACGAATCCGCGCTGGCCCGCCTGATGGATCACCTTGCCACCCCGCAGGTCGCCGCCGATTGCTTTCTGCCGCTGTTCAAACGCCAGATCGATGGGCCGGAATTCGGCATGGCGCTGGTCGAATCGGTGGCGCATCTGAACTGCCTGTTGCAGCGCGGGCGCGTCTTTCGCAGGCTGAACGCACAGGGCGCGTGGCTTTGGCAGCGCCTTCCGGGCTGAACACCCCCGCTTGTGCGGCAATCCGGCACCCCTTGCTGCGCCGTAAGGCGTGACATGGATACATGAATCGGCTATCTCGCCGGAAAGACGAAGAAAGGGAACCGAAATGGCCGATCACAAGAGCGACTTCAAACCCGGCAGCATGGATATCCGCGCGCAGGAAAAGACCTTCGCCGGTTTCCTCAAGTTCACGCAATGGGGCGTGGTGATCATCATCGCGATCCTGATCTTCATGGCGCTTGCCAACGCCTGACCGGACCTGGCGGATTTTCAGCCCAACTTATTGGATCATCCCATGCTGCGCGCTTTTCTTTCCCTTCTCGCGCTTCTGACCCTTGCGGCCTGCGGGGCAGAGCCTGTCTGGGCACCGGAAGAGCGGGTTCAGGCCGCGCGCTATGTGCATGATGGCCCGCCGTCAATCTCCCTGTTCACGGTGATCAACAACCGCTCCAATGCCGGGGCGCATAGCGGGCTGATGATCAACGGGACAGAGCGGATCATGTTCGATCCGGCCGGGACGTGGCAGCATCCGCGCATCCCGGAACGCAATGATGTGCATTACGGTATCACGCCCCGCATCGTGAATTTCTACATCGACTATCACGCCCGCGAAACCTTCCGCGTGGTGGAACAGACGGTCATCGTATCGCCCGGCGTGGCTGCGCTCGTGGCCCAGCGGGCCAAGGCCTATGGCGCGGTGCCAAAGGCGCAATGCGCCAAGTCGGTGACGGAAATCCTGCGCGGCGTGCCGGGGTTCGAAAACGTGCGGTCCAGCTGGTACCCCAACAAGATCATGGATGATTTCGCCAAGATCCCCGGCGTCACCACCCGCGTGATCCGTGATGAGGATGCCGACAAGAACCACGGCGTGTTGCTGGTGCAGGCAGGCGAAGCGCCGATCTGACCCGGCGATCTAACCCGCCCATCTAACCCACCGTCGCCAGCAGCGCATAGAGCGTGGCACCCCCCGCCAGGATGGCGGCCATGGTGCTGCGCGTGGCCATCCCCACTGCCAGCGTCACCAGCGCCGCCGCCAGCCGCGCGGGATCTGTCTCACCCCCTGTCGCGGGCGGCCACAGCACACCGGGTGCCACCAGCGCGGGCAGCACTGCCACCGCCGTATAGCGCAGCGCCCGCGTCAGCCAGACGGGCAGGGGCCTTGTCCCCAGCGTCCCCAGAAATGAGAACCGAATGGCATAGGTTCCCAACGCCAGCGCGGGCATGACGATCCAGAAGGTGGATTTGTCGATCATCCCCGCCGCTCCAGCCGCTGTTCCAGCATGGCACCTGCGGCCATCGCCACCCCTGCCGCGATCAGCAGCCCAGTGCCCCAGGGCAAACCCGCCAGCAGGAGCGACAACAGGATCGACACCCCCGCCGCCGCCAGATGCGGCAGACTGCGCAGCATCGGCGCGACCATCGCCAGAAAGGTGATCGGCAGCGCGAAATCCAGCGCATATTGGGGCGGTATCGCCTGCCCGATCATCCCGCCCGCCAGCGATGCCAGAAACCACAGCGGCGCCACCGCCACCACCGCGCCAAAGAACACCGCGTGCTTTTCTGCAGCCGTCATGGTGGGGTTGCGGTCAATCTCGGCCACTGTGGTGGCAAAGCTCTGATCCACCAGAAAATAGGCCATCAGCGCCCGCGACCGCAGCGGCAGCGTGCCGAAATGCGGGGCCAGCGTGACCGAATACATCACCATCCGCAGGTTCACCGCCAAAGCCGTGGCCAGCACCACCAGCACCGGCGCATTCTCCTGCATGGTCTGCAAGGCGGCGAATTGCGATGCGCCCGCAAAGACCGACACGGAAAACAGCATGGTTTCAAACACGTTCAGCCCGGCCTCTGTCGCCACCACCCCGAACAGCAGCGCAAAGGGGCCGACGACAATCGTCATCGGCAGAGCGGCAAACAGGCCACGAAGAAAAGCCTTGCGGGTGGGTGACATGCGCGCCTGCGCTTTACCTTGCATGAGCTTCGGCTTAGGCCATTGGTCAGCAAAGCGGAAGGGCGCATCGTGCGGATATTCGGGGTGATCCTTGCAGGCGGGCAGGGCCGGCGGATGGGCGGGGCCGACAAGGCCATGCTTGCCCTTGCCGGGCGGCCGCTGATCGCCCATGTCACCGACCGGCTGGAACCGCAGGTGGAACGTCTGGCCATCAGCGCGAATGGCGATGCGGCCCGTTTCGCTGCCCTGCGCCTGCCCGTGCTGGCCGATCTGCGATCTGAGGGGCCGCTGTCGGGCATCCTGTCGGCTCTGGACTGGGCCGCGCCACTCGGCGCGACCGCCGTGGTGTCGGCCCCCGTCGATGCACCTTTCCTGCCGCCTGATCTGGTGCCGCGCCTGATCCTTGCCGGGGAAACCGCCCACGGCTGCGCGCTTGCCCGCTCGGGCGGGAATGACCACCCGACCTTCGGCCTGTGGCCTGTTGCCCTGCGCGACCCCCTGCGCGCTTTCCTTGCCAGTGGCGAAAAACCCCGCGTCCGCAGCTTTGCCGATGCCCAGAACGCCGCCCGTGCCGATTTCCCCGATGACGGGGCCTTTGCCAACCTTAACACGCCAGAAGACCTTGCCGCCGCCGCCACCCGCATCGGGGGCATGGGATGAAGGTTTACGGCGTCATCGGGTGGAAGAATTCGGGCAAGACCAGCCTGATGGAACGGCTGGTCACGGATATCACCGGGCGCGGCTTTTCCGTCTCGACTGTCAAGCATGTCCATCACGCGGTGGACCTTGATCAACCCGGCAAAGACACCTTTCGCCACCGTCAGGCCGGCGCGCGCGAGGTGGTGCTGGCCTCAAAAGACCGCTTCGCCCTGATGGTGGAACATCGCGGCCCGGAACCGGACCTTGCCGCCGTGCTGGCCCGCTTGGCCCCCGTCGATCTGGTGCTGGTCGAAGGATACAAGCGCGACAGCCACCAGAAAATCGAGGTCTGGCGCAGCGAGACCGGGCAAAACATGATTCAGCCCGGCGATCCCCTGATCCGCGCCGTGGCCACAGATGCAACCGGCCTTGCCCTCACGGTGCCGGTGCTGGACCTGAACGACACCGCCGCCGTTGCCGATTTCATCCTTGCTGAAACGGGCCTTGCCTCCCCCCGTTTCGACACCGTCGCCATTGTCGACTGGTCCGCTACCAACGGGCCCTCACCCGCCAAACCTTCGGCCGATGCCATCTGGATCGGCACCGCCACCGCGCAGGGCGAAACCGCGCAGTATTTCCGGACACGGGCCGAGGCAGAGGCGCATCTGGCCACCCTTATCGCCACGGAACAGGCCGCCAACCGCCGCCTGCTGGTGGGTTTTGATTTCCCGATGGGCTATCCCACCGGATTTGCCGCCCGCCTGACCGGGCAGGCAGACCCCCGCGCCATCTGGCGCTGGCTGGCCGATCACATCACCGATGATGCCAACCGCAACAACCGCTTTGCCGTTGCCGATGCGATCAACGCAGGCATCGGCAACGGCCCCTTCTGGGGCCGTCCCGCCGGACTGAACCTGCCGCATCTGCCGGAACGCAAGGCCGTGGACTACCCCGCCCTCGGCCTGCCCGAACGCCGGGCGGCGGAAACCCATGTCCCCCGCGCGCAGCCCGTGTGGAAACTCTTCACCACCGGCTCTGTCGGGTCACAGGCGCTGATGGGGCTGCCCATGATCCACCGGCTGTCGCAAACCCCCGGCACCGCCGTCTGGCCTTTTGATCCTGTCCTCACTGCCCGCGTCGTGCTGGCCGAGGTTTATCCTTCGCTCCTTGCCCCGCTGGTGGCGCAGACCCCCGGCATCAAGGATGCCGCGCAGGTCACGCTTCTTGCCCGCGCGCTGTTTCGGCTTTCGGCGCAAGGCGGCCTTGCGCCCCTTCTCACCCCGCCAAACCTGCCCGAAATCGCCGAGGAAGGCTGGATCCTTGGCGCGGGCCACGCGGCGGCCTTGCTTGCTGCTGCGGGGCAAATGCCATGATCCGCATCGAACTGGGCCTTCCCGAATATCTGCGCCCGCAGGCCGCCGTCCTGTATTGGCAGGCCTTCGGCGGCAAGCTTGGCCGCGTGCTGGGGCCGGATGAACGGGCGCTGGCCTTCCTTGAACGCGTCATGCGCGCTGACCATTGCCTGACGGCCTTTGACAGCAAAGGCAACCTTGTCGGGTTGGCGGGGTTCAAATCCGAACAGGGCAGCTTTGCCGGCGGGTCGGAGACCGACCTCCGCGCCATCTATGGCCCCGTCGGCGGGCGCTGGCGCGCGCAACTCCTGCGCCTTTTGGGGAATGAGGCGGACAACAGCCGATTTCTTCTGGATGGCCTGTGCGTCAGCGATGCGGTGCGCGGGCAGGGCGTCGGCACCCTGCTGCTTGAGGCCATCGTCGCGGAAGGCCGCGCCCGCGGATACAGCGCCGTGCGGCTGGATGTGGTCGATACCAACGCCCGTGCGCGGGCCCTGTACGAACGCCGCGGTTTCGTTGTCGACCGGACAGAACCCATCGGTCCCCTGCGCCTGATCTTCGGTTTTCGCGCGGCACATTCCATGGTGCGCCCGATCTGACCCCCGCCTTTTGGCGACGATCCTGCAACAGCGCGCCCGCCCATGGGGCCACCGTTTCAGTTTCCGGGTGAAATCCATCAAATTTTCTGCATATTTGCCGAGCCATTGAAAAACAGTGGCTATCGGCCCCCAGGGACGGGGTTTGTGACACACAACAAAAATTAGTGGGAACCGTGGAATGCTGAATGAGTTCAAGACCTTTCTGCTGAGAGGCAACGTGATGGACCTCGCCGTAGGTATCATCATCGGTGCGGCCTTCACCGCCATCGTGAACAGCCTTGTCGGGGATCTGATCAACCCGATCATCGGCCTGATCCTGGGCGGCATCAACTTTTCGGATATGTTCATCGATCTGTCCGGCACCAGCCCGGCATCGCTGGCAGCAGCAAAGGAATCCGGCGCAGCGGTCTTTGCCTATGGTGCTTTCGTCACCGCGCTGATCAACTTCGTCATCATCGGCTGGGTGGTGTTCGTGCTGGTCAAGGCGATGAACAAGCTGATGCCGAAAAAGGCAGAAGCCCCCGCCGCGCCTGCCGGCCCGAGCGAGCTGGATATCCTGATGGAAATCCGCGACTCCCTGAAAAAGTAAGTCAGGCGACAGACAGACAAAGGCCGCGGGGAATACCCCCGCGGCCTTTTCCGTTCAGAGTGCCAGCGCCTCGGTCGGCGTGATCGTGGGCAGGCCTAGCGCCGCCCCCACCGCCGCATAGGTCAGCTTGCCCGCATGGGTGTTCAGCCCCGCCAGCAGATGCTTGTCCTCGGCGCAGGCGCGTTTCCATCCCTTGTCGGCCAGCGCCAGCAGGAAGGGCATCGTCGCATTGCCCAAGGCCAGCGTAGATGTCCGCGCCACTGCGCCGGGCATGTTGGCCACGCAGTAATGCATGATCCCGTCCACCTCATAGATCGGGTCCTGGTGGGTGGTGGCGCGGCTCGTCTCGAAACAGCCGCCCTGATCAATCGCCACATCCACCAGCGCCGCGCCGGGTTTCAGCTCGGCCAGCTGCGCGCGCGAAATCAGCTTGGGCGCCGCCGCACCTGGGATCAGCACCGCGCCGATGATCATGTCGGCCTGCCGTGCCAGCTCGATCGTCGTGGCCGCATCGGCATAGCCGCATTTGAACTGCCCGCCGAACACATCATCCAGATAGCGCAACCGGTTCACCGACCGGTCCAGAACGGTGACATCCGCCCCCATCCCCGCGCTGATCTTGGCGGCATGGGTACCCACCACCCCGCCCCCGATCACCAGCACCTTGGCAGGCAGCACACCCGGCACCCCACCCATCAGCACGCCACGCCCGCCATTGGCCTTTTGCAGCGTCCAGGCGCCCACCTGCGGCGCAAGCCGCCCCGCCACCTCGGACATCGGGGCCAGCAGCGGCAACCCGCCGCGATCATCGGTCACCGTTTCATAGGCAATCGCGGTCACGCCCGATGCAAGCAGGTCATGCGTCTGTGCCGGATCGGGGGCCAGATGCAGATAGGTGAACAGCACCTGCCCCGCGCGCAGCCGCGCCCGCTCTACCGCCTGCGGCTCTTTGACCTTCACGATCATTTCGGATTGGGCAAAGACCTCTTCCGCCGTTGCCGCGATCCGCGCCCCGGCGGCGATGTAATCCGCGTCCGTGAACCCTGCGCCCACCCCGGCCTGCGTCTCCACCAGCACATCATGCCCATGCGCCACCGCCTCGCGCGCGGCATTGGGCGTCATCCCAACGCGGAATTCCTGCGGCTTGATCTCTTTCGGGCAACCAATCTTCATCTTTCATCCTCCCTGTCGGGCCTGCCGCGACGGGCGGCCCGTTGTGAAAGAAGTGTTGATCACATCCGCCGCAAAAACTGTGATTTCTGGATGACCTGCGGCCAGCCGCGCGGTAGATTTCTGCGATCCATGCAGGTTTCGCGAAAGAATCCGCCACTATGTCAGAACTCGACGCAACCGACCGCCGCATCCTGACCGTGTTGCAGAAGGAAGGCCGCATCACCAATGCCGAATTGTCGGAACGCGTGAACCTTTCGCCGTCGGCCTGCCATCGCCGCACCCAGCGGTTGGAGGAGGAAGGCTTCATCGCGGGCTACGTTGCCCTTCTTGATGCCCGCCGCCTGGGAAGGCCCACGACGGTTTTCGTGGAAATCACCCTGCAAGGTCAGGCTGACGAATTGCTGGACGCGTTCGAGCGTGAGGTGGCAAAGATCCCCGACATCCTCGAATGTCATCTGATGGCGGGGCAGGCGGATTACCTTATCAAGATCATGGCTGAAGACACCGAAGATTTCGCCCGCATCCACCGCCAATACCTGTCGCGCCTGCCGGGCGTGCGACAGATGCACTCGTCCTTCGCGCTGCGCACGGTGGTCAAGACAACGGCGCTGGCGGTGTAGAGCGGAATTTGACGCAAATTCCGCGCCGAAATCTGACACAGATTTCGCACCCCAAGCGCGCGCCCCGAAATCTGCGTCAGATTTCGCTACGATTTCTGCGTCAGAAATCGCCCCCCGCCCGCCCGGTTAACCCCGCGCCAACCAATCCCTGCCACCGTCCACCGGCGTCTTCTACCCAGCCACCAAATTCCTTAACAAAACCCGCCGCGCCCCCTAACCCACCGTTCGCTGCGTGCATACACTTTGCTGCACTGGCGGCTGCACGGGGTGCTGAACGCGCAAAACGCGCCCCAATCCCCGCTAACCCGCTGATCCGACAATGAAAAACCCCCGGCCTTGCGGACGGGGGTTGATCGGGCGGGGCCATCATACAGATGTTCCCCCAGTGTCGCTGAACGGCTTAGAGGCCGCCCTCACGCTGAAGCTTTTTACGGGCGAGTTTCCTCGCACGGCGAACGGCTTCGGCTTGCTCGCGCGCTTTTTTGACGGAGGGTTTCTCGAAATGCTGCTTGAGCTTCATTTCGCGGAACACGCCTTCGCGCTGGAGCTTTTTCTTGAGGGCCCGGAGGGCCTGTTCGACGTTATTGTCGCGGACGCTGACCTGCATGTGGTTGTCACCACCTTCCTAAGTTAGAGTTGCACTACAGTGTGCAGGCGCGCGCCCTATAACAAAGGAAACCGCCCCTGTCCACTGAGCGCCCTAAAGGAGACGACCATGGAACCGCAGAACACCCCGGAAAACGCCAGCGATCTGGTGTTGGAGGCCGCTTTGCTGCACGTGCCCTTTGACGGCTGGTCGGAAACCACCCTGCGCGCGGCCATCGCCGATTCGGGCGTGGCCGAGGGGTTGGCCCGCGCCCTGTTCCCGCGCGGCGGCATTGATCTGGCGGTTGCCTTCCACAAACGCGGCGACCAGCGGATGGCCGAAACCCTTGCCGCGACCGATCTGTCCCAGATGCGCTTTCGCGACCGCGTGACCTTTGCCGTCCGCACCCGGCTGGAAGGGATCGAGGATCGCGAACTTGTCCGCCGTGGCACCACCCTTTTCGCCCTGCCGCAACACGCGGCCGAGGGCGCAAAGCTGATCTGGGGCACCGCCGATGCAATCTGGAACGCGCTGGGCGACACCTCGCGCGATGTGAACTGGTACACGAAACGCGCCACGCTGTCGGCGGTCTACGGCTCCACCGTCCTGTATTGGCTGGGCGATGACAGCCTGGGTCACCAGGGCACCTGGGATTTTCTGGATCGCCGCATCGGCGATGTGATGCAGATCGAAACGATCAAGGCCAAGGTCCGGGAAAACCCGCTGGGCAAAGCGCTGCTTGCAGGCCCCGCCAAGGTGATGGAGAAATGGCGCGCGCCGACAGTCCCCGATGATCTGCCCGGCCGGTTCAGGAACCCCTTCCGCTGAGGCGGCCGACAGGAACAGACGCATATGGAACTTTCCCACACGATGCGCGCGATCGAGATCACCGAACCCGGCGGTCCCGATGTCCTGCAACCCTGCACCCGCCCGGTTCCGGTTCCGGGCCATGGCCAGATCATCATTCGCGTGGCCTATGCCGGGGTGAACCGCCCCGACGCGCTGCAACGCGCCGGGTCCTATGCGCCCCCCGCCAACGCCTCGCCCCTGCCGGGGTTGGAGGCATCGGGAACCGTAGTGGAAATCGGCCCCGGCGTCACGCGCTGGTCCATCGGCGACAAGGTCTGCGCCCTGCTGCCGGGCGGCGGCTATGCCGAATACGTCGCCACGCAGGAAACCCATGCGCTGCCCATCCCCGACGGCCTGTCGATGAAAGAGGCCGCCTGCCTGCCGGAAACCTGCTTCACCGTCTGGTCCAATGTGGTGATGCGCGGCGGTCTGAAGGCGGGCGAGCGCTTCCTTGTTCATGGCGGATCATCCGGCATCGGCACCACCGCCATCCAGATCGCCAAAGCCTTGGGCGCCCGCGTCTTCACCACTGCCGGATCGGATGACAAATGCGCCGCCTGCGAAGGGTTGGGGGCGGAAAAGGCGCTGAACTACCGCAGCGGCGATTTCGTCGCCATGATGCATGATGAGGGCGGCGCGCAGCTGATCCTTGATATGGTCGGCGGCAGCTACCTGCCCCGCAACGTCAAGGCGCTGGCAACAGAAGGGCGGCTGGTGCAGATCGCCTTTCTGCAAGGCCCCAAGATCGAGCTGAACTTCGCCGAGGTGATGATGCGCCGCCTGACCATCACCGGATCGACCCTGCGCCCGCAAAGCGACCTTGCCAAATCGCGGATTGCGGCCGAGGTCGAGGCGCATGTCTGGCCGATGATCGCTGCCGGAAAATTCCGCCCCGTGATGGACAGCGAATACGCGCTGAACGACGCCGCCGCCGCCCATGCCCGGATGGAAAGCAGCGGCCATGTGGGCAAGATCGTGCTGAAGGTCGAGTGATCTAGACCTCGTCCAGCGCGGCTTGCAGGATTGGCGGCAATTTGGCCACCGGCATCCCGGTCAAGGTCTTGGCAAAGCTGCCCAGCAGGTGCAGCTTGCCCGGCCCCGACAGCGCATCCTGCCGCGCCAGTTCCGCCCGCACCGCGCCCAGAACCTGCGGCGGGGCGGCGATAAGGATGGGCCGCGTCCCGGCCACCTGTTTCAGATGCGCCACCAGATTTGCAGCCAATCGCGCGCCTGCGATGCGGTCAAGGTCGGGCTGTTCCATCGCGGACCGCTGGTCCTTGCCCATATCGTAAACCCGCCCCGGCCTGTCGCTATAGGGGGCCAGCGGTTCCGCTGCGATCCGCTCCACCTCGGTCAGATGGGGGCGGTCCACTGTCCCGGTGTTTTCCAGGATGATGACGCGTTCCTCATCCATCACAACCGCCCATGTTCCCTTTGCCAGAAGTGCCATGTCATGTCCTTTCGCGGGTGAGTCCCTGCCTGACATCAGACACCTTCAGCCACGCCGCCGCCCTGATCTGGCGCAAGTTTCAGCGCACCGCCTCCATCGTCACGGTTCCCCTGCACACGCGCCCCACATCTGCATTGCAGCCCCGCAGGTCCAGATCGCGCGTCAGGCAGATGCGCACCTCCTGCACCATCCCGTCGCGGCAGGTCACCAGCACATCTTCGGACGACAGGCCGGGATTGGCCTCAAGGAACGCCTCTTCCACCACATCGGCGGGCAGGCGAATATCCTGCCGCAGTCGGGTGAACACCTCCGGCACGGTCACGCTTTGAAACGCCTCGCGCGCCGTGCGGAAATAGGCCGCCGCCGACAGGCCCGCGCACCGCCCGTGCTTCTTCCATTGATAGAACGCCGCCCCCGCACCGCCGAACAGATCGGCTTGCTGCGCGGTCAGGCTGCGGGGCGGATCACGCTCCACCGTGCGGCAAAAGCTGGGCCAGCCCTCCTCATATTGGGGCCACAGCCCGTGCAGCACAAAGGGCGTCCCGCGCCCGGCATCGCATTGCGGATCGTCGCGCGCATCACCCTCCAGCGCGCACCAGTTGGCCGACCAGGACAGCGCCATCACGTAATAATCGAAATCTCCGGCACGTTCCCCTTCGGCCCGCGCCGGATAGGCCGGAAGAAGGCCGGTAAGCAGGGCCGTCAGGGCCAGAACAATCAAACGCATTTTTGCTTTCCTCTGTCGTCAAAACTCACTATATCCGCCCGTGAACTTCCCCGAAATCGCGGAATGGCGACCCCGGTCGCAGCCGATTTCCCGGCCCGAGAGAGATATTGCAAGGAGCGATCCGATGACAAAGCCGCTTATGGCCAAGGCCACCGCCGTCTGGCTTGTCGACAACACCACGCTGTCCTTCAAGCAGATCGCAGATTTCTGCGACATGCACGAGTTGGAAGTGCAGGGCATCGCCGATGGCGATGTGGCCACCGGCGTGAAGGGGTTCGATCCCATCGCCAACAACCAGCTTGACGCGATCGAGATTGAACGCGGTCAGGCCGATCCGATGTATCGGTTGAAGCTGA
This sequence comes from Paracoccaceae bacterium, assembly GCA_022843025.1. Classification (GTDB taxonomy): domain Bacteria; phylum Pseudomonadota; class Alphaproteobacteria; order Rhodobacterales; family Rhodobacteraceae; genus Paragemmobacter. The sequence continues at coordinate 185,786 of JALHOL010000008.1, forward strand.
AGCACAATCAGGCCGCGCAGGGCGAAGAAAAGCGCCGCGGCCCGCGCTACACCCCGCTGTCCAAACGTCAGGATCGTCCGGCGGCGATTCTGTGGCTGGTGAAATTCCACCCGGAACTGTCGGATGGGGCCATCGGCAAACTGGTGGGCACCACGAAGCCCACGATCATGTCGATCCGTGACCGCAGCCATTGGAACATCAACAACATCACCCCGATTGATCCGGTCGCGCTTGGCCTGTGCCGCCAGACCGAACTGGACGCCGCCGTTCAGGCCGCAGCCCGCAAGCGCGCCGCCGATGGCGTGGTGATGTCGGATGACGAACGCCGCAAGCTCGTGTCGACCGAACAGTCGCTGGGTATGTCGACCGATGCCAAGGTGCCCACCGATATGGACGCCTTCACCCGGACCGAGCGTGAAGAAAAGCCTGCCGATTTCTCGGATGCGGAAAGCTTCTTCAACCTGCCGCAAACCGATGATGACGAGGATGACGAAGACGACGACGCACCGCGTCGCTGATCCCGTCCAAAGCCGGGGCCTGCCGGTCGGGGCGCATCGCGCCCCATCCGGGTCAGGCCCCGCTTTACCCTAGAACGTCTTGCGCGCCCGCAGCGCGGCACCCAGCGTACCGTCGTCAAGATAATCCAGCTCGCCCCCGATGGGCACACCCTGCGCCAGCGAGGTGACCGCCACGCCCGACGGGGCCAGTGCATCGGCGATGTAATGCGCCGTCGTCTGCCCATCCACCGTGGCATTCAGCGCAAGGATCACCTCGCGGATGCCTTCGGCCTGGACGCGGGCGATCAGGTCCGGCAGGCGCAATTCCTCGGGCCCCACGGCATCGAGTGCGGACAGCGTCCCGCCCAGCACGTGATAGCGCCCTTTGAACACGCCAGACCGTTCCAGCGCCCAAAGATCGGCCACATCCTCGACCACGCAAATCTCGCCCGTTGCGCGGCGGTCATCGCTGCAAATGCCGCAGACATCCGCCGTGCCGATATTGCCGCAAACCCGGCAATCACGGGCGGAAATCGCCACCTGCGCCATGGCCTGCGCCAGAGGGGCCATCAGCGCGCCGCGCCGCTTCAGCAGCACCAGCACAGCCCGTCGCGCCGATCGGGGGCCAAGCCCCGGCAGCCGCGCCATCAATTCGATCAGCGCCTCGATCTCGCGCGGGCCATCGCCGCCGCCTGATGCCATGTCAGAACGGCAGTTTCATATCGGCGGGCAGACCCAGCGCCTCGGTCATGCGGCGCATCTCATCGGCCATCTTTTGCTGACCCTTGGCCTGCGCATCCTTGATGGCGGCGATGATCAGGTCTTCCACGACCTCTTTCTCCGATGCCACAAGGATCGATGGATCAATGTCCAGCCCCGTCACTTCGCCTTTGGCGGTGGCGCGCGCCTTCACCAGCCCGGCCCCGGCTTCGCCCATCACGATGGTGCTGGCCATTTCGGCCTGCATCTCGGCCATCTTCGTCTGCATGTCCTGCGCGGCCTTCATCATCTTGGCCATATCGCCAAGTCCACCCAGACCGCCCAATCCCTTTAGCATCGCATCTCTCCTGCATCCCGCCTGCGCCGTTCAGTGATAGGGTGCGCCGCAGGCTGGGGCAAGTCCGCCTCCCCGCCCCGGTTACTTGGCCCGCCGCGCCTGAAACCCGCGCACCAGAACCACCGCCGCCGCCAAGACTAGCAGCACCACCGCCGGGATGGCCGATCCGATGCAGCCTTCCTCCATCGCGAGCGCGGCCATGTCGGACTGGCGGCTAATCACCAACAACCCCGCCAGCGCCAGCGCAGGCAGCGCCGCCAGCAGCGCCAGCCAGCGCCGGGGAAAGACCAGCGCCAACGCGATCAGCGCCACAAGGCCCAGCCCGACGGGCGAGGCAAGGATATAGAGCGTTTCCGCACCACCTGTGACCGGCCCCTGATCAAGGGTCCAGCCGGGCCGGGTTTTATCGCAGACCTCGGCCCATGCCGTCTGCGGCACCAGCAGGGACAGCGCGATCAGCCGTCTTCGAAGGGATCCCATTCATCCTCGACTTCCGGCAGGGCCTCTGCCTCGGCTGCGGCGGCCAGTGCGGCGGGGGTTCTGATTTCGGCGATCTTGGCACCGGGAAAGGCCGCCATCACCGCCTGCACCAGTGGGTTTGTCATCGCCTCGGCCTCGGCGGCCAGCCGCGCCTGATCGCGCTGTTCGGCAATCGTCGGGGCACCGCCTTCGCTGACGACAGACACGCCCCAACGCGCGCCGGTCCACATCTGCAACCGCTGCCCCAATTGCGCGGCAAGGTCGGGGCGGGCGTCGCCGGTGGGCTGAAACTCGATCCGGCCGGGCGAATAGCGCACAAGGCGAATGCCCGTCTCCACCTCATACAGCAGCTTCATGTCGCGCTTTTCGCGGATCAGTTCGACCACCTGATCAAAGCTGACGAACACCTGCAAACTGCCTTCGGCCACGGCCAGCGCCTGCGCGCCCCCGCTTCCACCCTGCATCACAGGGCCGCGCGCGGGTGCCGAAGGGGCCATCTGCATCGCAGGCGCATGTACCATGCGCCCACCGCCACCCGCAGGCGCGCCGCCCGCCCCGCCGGGGGCAGGCCCCGGTTGCGGGCCGGATTGCAGTTTGCGGATCAGCGTTTCAGGGTCGGGCAGGTCGGCCACATGCGTCAGCCGGATCACCGCCATCTCGGCGGCCATCATGGCATTGGGGGCCAGCGCCACCTCTTCCAGCGTTTTCAGCAGCATCTGCCACATCCGCGTCAGCACCCGCATCGGCAGGCGGGTGGCCATGTCGGTACCGCGCGCGCGTTCATCGGGCGGGGTGGTGGGGTCTTCGGCAGCGGCGGGCGTGATCTTGATCACGGAAATCCAATGCGTGATCTCGGCCAGATCGCGCAGCACGGCCATCGGGTCCGCCCCATCGGCATATTGCCCGGCCAGTTCCGCCAAGGCCCCCGCTGCATCGCCCGTCACGATCAGATCGAACAGGTCCAGCACCCGCCCCCGATCCGCCAGCCCCAGCATCGCGCGCAGCTGATCCGCCGTCACCTCGCCCGCGCCATTGGAAATCGCCTGATCCAGCAGCGATGTGGCATCCCGCGCCGACCCTTCCGCCGCGCGGGTGATCAGCGCCAGCGCGCCATCGGTGATCTGCGCGCCCTCGGCCCCCGCGATGCGGCGCAAGAGGCCCATCATCACCTCGGGTTCGATCCGCTTCAGATCGAACCGCTGGCAACGCGACAGGACGGTGACGGGCACCTTGCGAATTTCCGTCGTGGCGAAGATGAACTTCACGTGGGCGGGCGGTTCCTCCAGCGTCTTGAGCAGCGCGTTGAACGCGCTGTTCGACAGCATGTGAACCTCGTCGATGATATAGATCTTGTACCGCGCGCTTGCCGCCCGATAGTGGACCGAGTCGATGATTTCGCGGATATCGCCAACCCCGGTGCGCGATGCGGCGTCCATCTCCATCACATCGACATGGCGGCCTTCGGCAATCGCGCGGCACGGTTCGCACAGCCCGCAGGGTTCCGTCGTCGGCCCGCCAGTGCCATCGGGGCCCACACAGTTCAGCCCCTTAGCAATGATCCGCGCGGTGGTTGTTTTGCCCGTCCCACGAATGCCCGTCATCACAAAGGCATGCGCGATCCGGTCTGCCGCGAAGGCATTCTTCAGCGTGCGCACCATCGCCTCTTGCCCCACCAGATCGGCAAAGGTTTCGGGCCGGTATTTGCGGGCAAGAACCTGATAGGCCTTGTCGGGGGTGTCGGACATGGTGACTCCTTGATCCCGCCCACAGTAGTGCGAGACGGCCATGATGGGCAAGTTCGCCCGTCCGCCCCGCCCTCATTCCGCCGGCATTCCCGGCAGCGCCATCCTGCTATACAGCCCGGCAACTATGTCCCATGATCGGACGAAGGCAGGGCAGGGCAGGGCGGCATGGCACGGCGACGGCGCAGAATTCTGGTCTGGGGGGCGGTTGGGCTGATCTGCCTTGCCATGACCGTGCTGGTCGCCCGGGCGGTGACAAAAAGCTATTTCACAGAAGGCAACGGTCGCGCGGAAACCACCCTGCGCCTGGCCGCCAGCGCATTGGAAGGCCACCTGCGCCGGTATGAGGCTTTGCCCGAACTGCTGGCAGACAGCCCCGATATCCTGGCCCTTGTGACCCGGCCGTCGGATCCGGCGCAGCGCATGGCGATGAACCGCTGGCTCAAGGGTAAGAACGCGGTGGTCCAATCGTCGGATCTTTATGTGATCGATTTGCAGGGCAACACCATCGCAGCGTCGAATTTCGACCAACCCGACAGTTTCATCGGTCAGAACTTTGCCTATCGCCCCTATTTCACCGAAGCAGCCGCAGGCCGTAAGGGGCGGTTCTTCGCCCTTGGCACCACGTCCGGCGTCCGGGGCTATTACTTTGGCGCCCCTATTCGCGATACGCAGGGTGCGGTGGCGGGTGTCGTCGCGCTGAAGATCGGGGTGGATGATATCGAGGCCAGTTGGCGCACCTGGGAATACCGCATCATCGTGAGCGACCCCGAAGGCATCGTCTTCATGTCGACCGATCCCGGCTGGCGCTACAAGGGATTGCTGCCCCTGACCCCCGACCGGCTGGAACGCACCACCGCGTCGCGCCGCTATGCCGAAGCGCAGCTTGAAGAACTGGTCTTTCAATCCGGCGCAGAGGGGGACTTCCCGCTGATGCGCCTGATGGCCGAAGACGGGTTGGAACATGAATATCTGGTGGCCGCCCAAGCCATGCCCGAGGCAGGATGGACGGTGCATGTCCTGCTGGATACGGCCTATCTGCGCGGGCAGGCGCGGCTGGCCATGGCGGCCTTTGTCCTTGCCCTTGCCGTGGCCTTGTCGCTGGCGGTGGTGGTGGCGCAGCGCCGCGCCCGGCTGGCCGAACGCATCGCCATGCAGGCCGCCGCCCAAACGGGGTTGGAGGTTCTGGTGCAGGAACGGACCGCCGATCTGATGCGGGTCAATCGCCAGATCGAAACAGAGGTGGCCGAACGGCGACTGACCGAACAGGAACTGCGCCGCACGCAGGCCGATCTTGTGCAGGCGGGCAAACTGGCCGCGCTGGGGCAGATGTCGGCCGCGCTGAGCCATGAGATCAATCAGCCGCTGGCGGCGGCACGCAACTATGCCGACAGCGCGGCCTTGCTGATCGACCGGGGCGAGACGGGCCGCGCACGCGAAAACATCGGCCAGATCCTTTCGCTGATCGACCGCATGGCCACCATTGCGCGGCATCTGCGCAATGTGGCCCGCAAACCGGATGAGGTGCTGAAGGTGCTGGCCGTGCCGGATGTCATCGCGGGGGCCATGCAGATCGTGGATGCGCGGCTAGAGGCGGCGGGTGCGTCTCTCAGTCTCGAAATTCCCGACGATCTGCCCGCCGTGCGCGGTGGGGCGGTGCGGTTGCAGCAGGTTCTGGTCAATGTCCTGAGCAATGCCGCCGATGCGGTGGAAACCCTGCCCGACCGCCGGATCGACCTATCCGCGCGGGCCGAAGGCGGGGGGGTGGTCATCGCCATCCGCGACCGGGGGCCGGGGGTGCCTGCCGCCATTGCCGACCGGATTTTCGATCCGTTCTTCAGCACCAAGACGGTGGGGTCCGGCCTTGGGCTGGGCCTGTCGATCAGCTACAACATCATGAAGGATTTTGGTGGTGACCTGCGGGTCGCGAACCATTCCGATGGTGGCGCGGTGTTCGAGATTGTCCTTCAATCTGCCGACCTGCGCGAGATGGCGGCGGAATGATGCAGACCGTGCTGCTGATCGACGATGACGCGCAGATGCGCCGATCCACCGAACAGGCGCTGGATCTGGCAGGTCTGCCGGTGCGCGCCTTCGCCTCGGCCGAAGAGGCGTTGGCGCTGGCCGGGCCGGGGCTGAACGGCGTGGTGGTCAGCGATATCCGCATGCCAGGCATGGATGGCATGACGCTGCTGCAACGGCTGGCCGAGGTAGACCGCGACCTGCCCGTGATCCTGATAACCGGTCATGCCGAAGTCAGCCTCGCGGTCGAGGCGATGCGGCGCGGGGCCTATGATTCTCTGGAAAAGCCCTTTGCCGCGCAGGATCTGGTTGCCGTGCTGCGCCGCGCGTTGGAACTGCGCGCGCTGGTCGTGGAAAACCGCCGTTTGCGTGCGGTGGCAGGTCAGCGCGATGATATCGAGGCGCGGCTTCCCGGGCGCAGCGTGGCGATGACCGACCTGCGCCGCCTGTTGCGCAGCATCGGGCCAAGCGAGGCGGACACCCTGATCACCGGGCCAACCGGCGTGGGCAAAGAGGTGGTGGCGCGGGCCATGCATGACCTGTCGCCACGCGCGGGCAAGCCCTTCATCGCCATCAACTGCGCGGCCCTGCCCGAGGCGCTGATCGAAAGCGAATTGTTCGGCCATGAGGCGGGGGCCTTTCCCGGCGCCTTGCGCCCGCGCTTTGGCCGGTTCGAACATGCGCGCGGCGGCACGATCCTGTTGGATGAGATCGGGTCGATGCCGCTGGAATTGCAGGCCAAACTGCTGCGCGTGTTGCAGGAACGGGTGATCACGCGGCTTGGGTCGAACGATGCGGTCGCGCTGGATGTGCGTTTCATCGCGACAAGCAAGGTTGATCTGGCAGGCGAGGTGGCGGCGGGGCGATTCCGCGCGGACCTGTTCTATCGCCTGAACGTGGCAATCCTGCGGGTGCCGCCGGTATCGGCCCGGCGCGAGGATGTGCCGACCTTGTTCCTGCAATTGGCGCGTGAGGCCGCCGCGCGGCACGGGGTCGAAGATCGCGTACCATCGCCGGAACTGCTGGCCGATCTTGCGGGGCGCGATTGGCCCGGCAATGTGCGCGAATTGCGCAATGCCGCCGACCGCTATGTCCTTGGGCTGGACTGGATGGAAAGCGACGGCGAGGAAAGCCCCCGTCTGGCCGACCGCGTGGCCGGGTTCGAACGCAGCGTCATCGCCGGGGCCATCGCGGCGCATGGCGGGCATCTGCGGCGGGTCTATGAATCGCTGGGGATCAGCCGCAAGACCCTGTACGAAAAGATGCAGAAACACGGGCTGGACCGGAAGCTGATCCTTGAGGGAGACGAGGCCGAAGGCTGACCCGCGCCACCGATGGGTGAAAATCCACCCATGGCTTTGGCGGCGATGTTTCGGTTTCCACCCATTCCCGGCCTTTGCCCTGTAAAAAGCACGCTGTCATGGGACCGTTGCATTTGCCCCGGCCCGCCCTTCGCGCCCTTGTGTCAGCGACCGTGCGGCCTGAGGAGCGCTGCGCGGCTGACATAGCCACGTTTGGGAGGACACCATGGCATTGACCAAATCGGTCGCCGGCATCGCCGCCGGCGCAATCCTGACTGCATCCGCCAGCCTTGCGCAGACCTATCCGGAACGGCAGATCACCATGATCGTGCCCTTCGCCGCCGGTGGGCCGACCGATACGGTGGGCCGCCTGATCGCCGAAAAGATGTCGGCCGATCTGGGCCAGCAGGTCATCGTTGAAAACGTCGGCGGTGCGGGCGGCACGCTGGGCGCCGGGCAGGCCGCCACCGCCGAGGCGGATGGCTATACCATCCTCTTGCATCACATCGGCATGGCGACCAGCGCCACGCTGTATCGCAACCTTGCCTATAGCCCGACCGAAGCCTTCGACTATGTCGGTCTGGTCACCGAAGTGCCGATGACCATCGTTGCGCGGGCCGATTTCGAACCGGCCGATTTCGCATCGATGATCACCTATGTGAAGGAAAACGCCGACACGATCACCATGGCCAATGCTGGGATCGGGGCGGCGTCGCATCTGTGCGGGATGCTGTTCATGCAGGCGGTCGAAGCCCCCATCGTGACCGTGCCCTACAAGGGCACCGGCCCCGCGATGACCGAACTTCTGGGCGGGCAGATTGACATCATGTGCGACCAGACCACCAACACCACCGAACAGATCAAGGGCGGCACGATCAAGGCCTATGCCGTCACCTCGCCCGCGCGTCTGGACATCTTCCCCGATCTGCCGACGGTGGCCGAAGGCGGCTTTGCCAATATGGAAGTGTCGGTCTGGCACGGGCTTTACGCACCCAAAGGCACGCCCGCCGAGGCAACGGCACGGCTGACCCAATCGCTTCAGGTTGCGCTGGCCGATCCGGATATCGCCGCGAAACTGGCCGACCTGGGCACCGCGCCCTCGCCCGCCGCAGATGCCACGCCTGAGGCGCTGAAGGCCAAGCTGGAAGCCGAGATCGCGCGCTGGAAGCCGATCATCGAAACCGCAGGTGTCTACGCAGACTAAGGCAGGCAGGGGCCGCGGGGTGATCCTGCGGCCCCGGTCCTTTCGGGCGGGGGGAATACGCCATGACAAGCTATACCATCGACCGGACAGATGCCGCCGCAGGCGTGCTGTTCATCCTGTTCGGTCTGTTCTTTGGCATCCAGGCGCTGGGGCTGGAAATCGGCACGGCGTTTCGCATGGGGCCGGGGTATTTTCCGCTGGTGCTCGCCGTTGTGCTGGTGATCTTCGGCGGGCTGATCCTGTTCAACGCGATCAAGGCCGGCAAGGACAGCCCGTCTATCGGCGGTATCGCCTGGCGAGGGCTTTTGTTCATCCTGCCTGCGCCGATCTTTTTCGGCCTGACAGTACGGGGGCTTGGGTTCGTGCCGTCGATCTTTGTGACCACGCTGATCGCGGGTCTGGCATCGCTGAAGATGCGGCCTGTCTATGCGCTCCTTTTGGCGGTCGCGGTGACGGTGTTCTCGACACTGGTCTTTTCCTATGCGCTGGGGTTGCCGTTCCGGCGCTTTGGCCCGTGGCTGCCGTTCTAAGGGGGCGCGCGCATGGACCTGATATCCAATCTGAGCCTTGGCTTTGCCACGGCAGCATCGCCCGAAAACCTGCTGTTCTGCCTGATCGGCGTTATCCTTGGCACGCTGATCGGGGTGCTGCCGGGCATTGGCGCCACGGCGACCATCGCCATGCTGCTGCCCATCACCTTTCAGCTGGAGCCGGTATCATCGCTGATCATGCTGGCGGGCATCTATTACGGCGCGCAATATGGCGGGTCGACGACGGCGATCCTGATCAACATGCCGGGCGAAAGCTCTTCCGCCGTAACGGCCATCGACGGCTATCAGATGGCGCGCAAGGGCAAGGCTGGCACGGCGCTGGCCGTGGCGGCGCTGGGATCGTTCTTTGCCGGGACGGTGGCCACGCTGCTGGTGGCGATCTTTGCTCCGCCGCTGACGGTGATCGCGCTGAAATTCGGCGCGGCTGAGTATTTCAGCCTGATGGTGCTGGGCCTCGTGTCGGCCATCGCGCTGGCACATGGGTCCATCCTCAAGGCGCTTGCGATGACAGTGCTGGGCCTGCTGCTGGGGCTGGTGGGCACCGACATCTATACCGGCGCGCCACGATTCACGATGGGCATCACGGAATATGCCGATGGGCTGAACTTCGTGGCGCTGGCCGTGGGCGTGTTCGGCATCGCCGAGATCCTGCGCAACCTTGAAGGCGATCAGGACCGCACGGTTCTGGGCACCAAACTGGCGGGTCTCTTTCCCAGCCGCGAGGATTTGCGCAAGATCGTGGGGCCCGTGCTGCGCGGCACGGGGATCGGGTCGCTGCTGGGTATCCTGCCCGGTGGCGGCGCTGTGCTGGCGGCATTTGCCAGCTACACCGTGGAAAAGCGCATGTCCAAAACGCCCGAGGCGTTTGGCCACGGCGCAATCGAAGGCGTGGCCGGTCCGGAATCGGCCAACAATGCCGGGGCGCAGACATCGTTCATCCCGCTCTTGACGCTGGGCATTCCTGCCAATCCGGTGATGGCGCTGATGGTGGGGGCGATGATCATTCAGGGCATCGTGCCGGGGCCGAATGTGGCCAGCGAACAACCGGCGCTGTTCTGGGGCGTGATCGCCAGCATGTGGATCGGCAACCTGATGCTGGTGGTGCTGAACCTGCCGCTGATCGGGCTGTGGGTGCGGCTGTTGAAGGTGCCCTACCACATCCTCTTTCCCATCATCATGGCCTTCTGTTCCATCGGGGTCTACAGCGTCAACTCCAACGTCTATGACCTCTATGCCGTCGCGTTTTTCGGGCTGATGGGGTATGTTCTGATCAAGCTGCGCTGCGAACCTGCGCCCCTTCTGCTGGGCTTCGTGCTGGGGCCGATGCTGGAGGAAAACCTGCGCCGCGCCATGATTTTGGGCCGGGGGGATGCCACGGTGTTTCTGACCCGTCCGATCAGCCTGACGCTGCTTGTGCTGACCGTGCTGGTGCTGGTGGTGGTGCTGCTGCCCTCTATCCGCAAGAAGCGCGACGAGGTGTTCGTCGAAGGCGACTGAACCGGTGCTGCCGCGTCCGGCACAGGACGCGGCAGCGCGCAAAGCACGCAAGACCTATCGCGGACTGCTTGTTCCGCCACATCTTCCTGCGCGGGTGGGGCAGGCCGGGTATCAGTGACGCCGTTGGGCGGGCGCGTCCTGTGCAGGTGCGCGCTGCAGGCCGATGGCAGGAGCGCCGGGCACTGCAAGACGCGGTTTCCGGGCAGTTTCGGCAGATGATTTGCCCCTGTGCCCACAAGCGCCGCCCATCGCGGCGGTTCTGGCGCCAAAGGCATGCCGTGCCCCTTGCACACTCAGGGCTTTGCGGGCCAGCGGGTAAAGCGCAAGCCCTGCGCCTTGGGTCACCTGCAGCAAGACATGCAGGACCGCGGCGCAGAGGGCGGGTGCCATCATCTTCAACGCCGTTTCGCCGGGATAGAAACTTTCGGTCGGCGTGCCGTTCGAGATCAGTACCTGATGCTTTTCCAGCATGATGTGATGGTAAACAACCGAACGGCAGCCGGACATCTGCAACACGCCCGGCAGACCCACCAAGCTTTTTGCCGGAACGAATACCCCAACAGGGTCGTTCGGTCCCGACAAAAGCACCCGGTGCTGTGGCGAGATCATCAGGTCACGGGTCGGTATGCCTTGACCAAGGCTGCCAGCCTTGATGAGGATCGGCTTTGCAGGATGCGGGTCGCGCGACCAGTCTTGCGCCGTGGCACCTGTCCACACAAGCGGCTGCGCGCCATGGTCAACAGTCAGGACAAGATCGCCAAGGCGCAGATCCTCGACCGGGGTGTCCCCGCCGGGCGTCGCGATCAGGGTGCCTTTCGCGAAACAGATCACGCCAGTGTTTTCGAACCCAAGCTGATCGGCGGTGACGGGCTGGCCATCCGCGCGCCGGATCTGGAGCCCGCCCACCTCGGCCAATGCCCCGTCATCGGCATGATCGGCGCGCAGCCAATCGATCGGGCGGCGGAATGTGTTGCCGGGATTCGCCGCGTTCCAGGCTGCAAGCGTCGTTTCGTTGTAGTAGTCGGTCAGGTCGACGAAATCATTGTCGGTCTGGTCGGGTGCGCCGCCGCCCTGAATGCCTCTGTTTGTGTCGAAATCGGTGATGATGTCGCCGCCGCCATCAACCACAAAGGTATCCGGCCCCGCCCCGCCCGTGAGGGTATCGGCACCAGCGCCACCGATCAGCGTGTCACGGCCCGTGCCACCCGAAATGACGTTGTTGCCGACGCCGCCTTCGATGAAATCATCGCCCTGGCTGCCGATCAGACTATCGGCACCGGCATTGCCGATCAGCACAACGCCCCTGGTATCGGCGCTTGCATCGACCGTATCGGCCTGATCGGTAAGGATGAACGCCTCGACTTGGCTGAACTGGCCGATATTGCCGCTGCTGTCGGTGTAAGTACCGCTTTCGTCGCCATCAAAGACGATGTTGACCGCCACATTCGCAGGCCGAAAGTCGATCAGGTCAAAATCCGTGTTTCCGGGATCTTCGCCGCCGATCACGGTCGCATTGCCGTAGCCGATTTCGAAAACATCGGTTCCGGCGCCGCCATCCAGCACCGCGTTTCCGAAACTGTCGACAAGATAGTCGTCGCCCACCCCGCCAAGAAGGGTGTCGCCTGACCCGGTATTGTTGCCTGCGATCAGCGTGTCGTCGCCATCCCCGCCTTCCAGCCGGTCATCGCCATCGCCGCCTTCAAGACGGTCGCTTCCGGCGCCGCCGAAAAGGATGTCACTTCCGCCACCGCCCAGAACGGTGTCATTGCCGCGCTGCGTGCTGATCACGTCGGCGGCAGACGTTCCGGTTACGCTGTCGCTGCCATCGCCGGTGACGACACTTTCGAAATTGGTGAATTGTTGCGTGCCCGCAAGGCCATCATCCACAACACCCGTGGCCATGTTCACGGACAGGTTGCGGTTGTCGCCGGGATCAAGGGAAAGCGTGTCGTTGCCCGCCCCGCCATCAAGCGTGTCGTCGCCCGAAAAGGTTCCATCAACGATCACAAGGTCGTCGCCGCCGCCTGCATCGACGAAATCCGACCCTTCGCCCGCGTTGATCGTGTCACTGCCCGTCTTGGGTGGCATGGTCAGAGCGGTGACGGTGACATTGTCGATCAGCACATCGGTAGAGGTGGTTCCGGTCGATGTCGGGTTGGTAAAGCGTAATGTCGTGTTGGCGGTGGTGGCGGTAAATGTGACCGCTCCGGTCAGGTTCGATCCATCCGTAACCACGATGGTCTGGCTGCCGATCACCACACCGTTGGCATCGACAACCTCGACCAACAGGGTGTGGTTGGCCAATCCGGCGCCGTTCTCAAAGGCGTTGAACGACAGCCGGTAATCAAAGCCTGCCTCGGTGACAATGGTTTGCTGACCAACGCCGCCAAAGCCTGCGTTGCCTGCGTTGAAGGCAAGCGCCTGATTGCTGACGAAGGTGCCGGTTCCGCTGGTTGTCCAGCCTGCCGTTGTTCCGGTGGCAAAGGTGCCGTTGGTCACAGTTACGGGGGCCGCTGCCCCGTTGTCGCCGAAGATGCGGTCGTTGCCATCGCCGCCGGTGATGGAGTCGCTGCCACCGCCGCCATGGATGGTGTCGTTGCCTGCGCCGCCATCGACAGTGTCATTTCCCTCATCATCGAAGATGATGTCATTGCCGCCGCCGCCGCTGACGCTGTCATTACCGCCGCCGGTATCGACGAAATCGTCGCCGTCGCCGGCATCGATCGTGTCATTTCCATCGGCCAAGGGGGTTTGCGCCGTTACGGTGACATCGTCGATCATCAGATCGGTTTCGTTGGTGGCCGTCGATGTCGGGTTGGTGAACCGGAGCGTGACGTTCGGGGTCTGCGCGGTGAAGGTGAGGTTGATGGTCTGGCTGGTGCCGTTGTTGACGACGACCGTCTGGGTGCCGATCACTTGGCCGTTCGCATTCAGAACCTCGGCCACCAGCGTGTGGTTGCCGAAACCGGTGCCAACCTCGCGCGCAGTCAGCGACAGTTGGTAGGTCTGGCCAACCTGAATGGCGATGGTTTGCTGAACGACCCCGGTATAGCCGGTGTTGTTGGCGTTAAATGCCATCGCCTCGGAATAGACAAAGGTGTTGCCGCCGCCGCTGACCGTCCAGCCGTCGTTGGTGTTGGTGCCGAAATTGCCGTTGCTGACCGTGACCGGTTCAGAATCGGTATTGTCGCCATAGATGCGGTCATTGCCCGCACCACCGGTGATGCTGTCGGATCCGCCATTGCCATAAAGCGTGTCGATGCCCGCCCCGCCATCGATCTGGTCCAGACCGCTGCCGCCGATCAGCTGGTCATTGCCGCCTTCGCCGGACAGGGCGATGCCGGTGGTATTGGTCGAGGCGGTCATCTGATCGTCGAAGGCGGTGCCAGAGATCGTTTCGAACCCGGTAAAGGTGCCGGTCGTGCCGCCAGAAAAGTGGCTGAAACTGCCCGATCCAGTGGGGCCCACGGTGACAGTCGTGCCCGTGCTGCTTTGCCAGTTGTTGAAATTCAGCAGGTCATTGCCGCTGCCGCCATCGAGGCTGTTGTTGCCGGGGTTGTCCCAGAGCGTGACGGTGTCATTGCCATCGTCCATGAAGATGGTGTCGTTGCCGTTGCTCAGTTCGATCCGGTCTGCCCCGGCACCTGCATAGACAAGATCATTGCCAGCCCAGTCATCGATCAGATCATCGCCCGCCCCGCCAAGAACGGTGTCATTTCCGGCATCGGCATTGATCGTGTCGTTGCCATCCCCGCCGATGATATAATCGCTGCCGGTGGTGATCTGTTCGCCCTGCGCATCGGTAAAGCCCGCGCCGAGGGCCATGTTGTCATTGCCCACTGTGCCATCGACGGCGGTCTTGAAATCCCCCGCCACGCGGTCTGCCAGCAGATCGCCACTGTTGACGACCACGCTGTTGAGGCTGAGCGACAGGATCGGCGCAGAGGTCAGCGCGACCTGGTCGGCATTGTTTGTCTCTTCCGGGGCGAGGTAGGTGTTGCCGGACACATCCTGAAACACCGTTGCCGTGATCGTGGCGGTTGTGCCGTCGAGATAGGTGATGACCGCGTTGTAGGTGGCCACGGCATCGAAGTTCTGCGCCGCCGCGCCATTGATCCGGAAACTGTCAAAGCCGCCGCCGTTGTCGGTGTCATAGGTTAGGTTAGAATCTTCGGTCAGAATGTTGGCCGTGAGGAGTCGCACATTGCTGTTCAGCGGGTTGGCGGCGCTGCCATAGGTTCCAAGCACACCGGCCGCGTTTTCCGCGATTTCGTTGCCCTGTGTCGTGTCGATCCGGGGCAGCGTGCCGAGGAAGATGACTTCGAAACTTGTCGCCATACCAGTAAGCTCACGTTTGTTGTGCCGTCAGGAACAGCAGGCTGGGGATATCGCGGCGCTTCTGTTCACCAACGAAGGCCGTTTCGGGATCTGTTCACTGCCGGGTTTGCACCTGAATGGTTACGCGACCGGCCTATCATGGTCGGCTTACCGATCCCTTACGGCGGCAAATTCCATGAGATTAGGGGAGGGGCTTGAGTTTTTTGGGCTGGATTGTCCGCTTTTGTCTGCTTTGGCGCCCATCACCCGCCAGAAACGCAGAAAACGCACGAATGGCACCGCTGGAAATCACCTCTGGGCGATACCGGCGCTGCGGATCAGGCTGAAGGTCTTCTTCCGCGCCTTCGAAGATTCCGTAGGGCCGATAGGCGCGGTTAGCTACGCCCCCTGTGCGGTGCCGCTTCCGGGCCGACGATCCGACTGATCCAATTGACCAGATCATTCTGAACAACGGTCATGCCGCCCGGGGCCGTGAACTGAAGCAGCGCATGTCCTATAGCCCCTTGCCGGAAAGGGGTTTCTTTCATCTGGGAGAAACAAGGAGAGAAAGGTGAGAGGCTGGACAACGACCCAAGCGGGGCTCGTTACGGCTGCTACCTTCCGGTCCTGACCGGGTTGGCGAGGCGCTCGCCCGCGCCAACCTCTCGTCCGTCGATATAGGCCCGCCCCCCCGGATTCGCAAGCACTTGCGGAGGGGGCTGCATTGGGGCGGTTCGGATCGGGTCAGATGATCCCGGCCGCCCGCGCACCAGCCAGAAGATCGGCGGCGAGATGGCGGGCAAAACGCCCCTCGGTCGGGGCGACATCGGGCACCTGTACCACGGTGCATCCCGCCCGGTGTGCGGCTTCGGCCCCCACATCGCTGTCTTCGAACACCAGGCAGCGCGCCGGATCGACACCCAGCCGCGCGGCGGCCAGCAGATAGGGTTCGGGCGCGGGTTTCGGTTCCGTCACATCATCAAAGGTCACGACAGTCCGGAAATGGTGCGACAGCCCGGCAAGGCCCAGCTTGTGATGCGCCCCATCCCGCCCGGTCGAAGTGACAAGGCCCAGCGGATGATCCAGCATCGCCAGCAGTTCTGCCGCACCCGATTTCAGCGCGAGGCCATTGTTCAATTCGGCATCGAAACCGATGCGCCAGGCGGCACGAAAGGCGGCAAGGTCGATCTTGGGCAGGGCTTGAAGGATGATCTCTGCCGTCTGCGGTTCGGCCTTGCCCACAAGGCCGTGCATGAAGGAGGCATCGACCGGATGGCCCACTTCGGCAAAGGCCCAGAGCCCGGAGGTGAGCGCAAGGCTTTCCGTATCCACAAGGGTTCCGTCAAGGTCGAAGAAGATCGCGTCGAACATGGGCCGCTCCGCAGGATGAGCCCTGTCCTACCCGATCACAGATGCAGACGGAAGCGCCGGTAGCCCGGCGCCCCACCTTCCAGCGGTTCAGGCCGGAGGCTGGCGATGTGGGGCAGCAGATGTTCGCCTGCTGCGGCTGTTTCAAAGGTCGCGCTGGCCCCGATCGGCGCAAAGGACCAGTCATAGGGGGCAGGGGCCATCTTGTCCGGTTCCGAGGTGAGAAAGGCGATCAGTGCGGATCGGGTAGAGGTCTTGTCATCCAGCAGGATACGGTCCGGCTGACAGCCGGGAAAGCCGCCACTTCCCGCCGCGCGATAGCTGTTGGTGGCCAGGATGAAGCGATCCGCAGCGGTGATGCGGTGCCCGTTCAGGCGCAGCTTACGGATCCGGCGGGCGTCAGGATTGATGCACTGCCCCCGCGCATCAAAACGCGGCGGCTGGGTCAGATCGAACTGAAAGGACAGGCCGGCGATCAGATCGAAATCGAAACTGGGGCTTTCAGCATTGACCAGAGGCAGGTCCGGCTTCCCGGAATCGACGGTGGTGAACTGGATGGCTGCCCGTTCCAACCAATCACCCAACTCCTCGCCCGTTAGCAAAAGCGCGACGATGCTGTTGGGAAAGGGATAGATGTCCGCCGCGTGGCGCAGTTCCAGCGGGCCTTGGGCGATGTCGGTAAAGTTCGCGGCCCCGCCCCGCCCCCCGGCGCGGAAGGGCGCGGTGGCAGACAGAATGGGCAGATCGACAAACGAGGTGCCAGCGAGGCGTTGCCGCAAGTGCAGGGCCTGCGCGGCGGCGACCAGCCGCATGATGTTGCAAGGTGCGATGCGTGAGAAATAGCTGTGCAGCGGCCTGTCTGTTTCGCCGATACGGGTGCCAAGCCAGTTGCGCGCGGCCTGATGCGCCGCCCCGCAAACGGATTCCAGCCCCAGATGCGGTGCGGACACAGCGCGTGCGGGCAGCAGATCGGCCCGGCTGCCCGACAAAGACCAACCGACGCCATCATGGCGCAGGGTGATGTCGATCCGGCCCAGATGCGACCCGAAGAAACCGGGCATGACAGCGGGCTTGCCGTGAAGCTGCGGTCCGCTGTCGCCCTGTGCCTGCGTGTCCGGATCGGGGAAGACCAGATGGGTATGGCCCATGATCATCGCATCCGCCCCCGACAGCCGTGCCAGCGGCAGCGCCATGTTTTCCATCCCACGCTCGGCCACTGCGGACCCCATGCCGGTATGGGCCAGCAGGATCACCACATCCGCCCCATCGCGCCGCAGGGCGCTGACCGCCTCGGTCGCGGCTGGGACGGCATCGAGTGCTACCACCTGCCCTTCGATCTGCCCTGCTTCCCAGACCACCGTCTGCGGCGGGGCAATTCCGGTGATGCCGATGCGGATCGGCCTGCTTTTGCCTTTGCCGTCGGTCAGGTTGCGGTCGATCAGGATGGAGCGTCGGGCGAAAGGGCCATCATCCAGCGGCTGCAGATTGGCCGAAACAAAGGGGAAATGCGCATCGGCCATGGCGCGGCGTAACAAAGGCAGTCCATGGCTGAATTCGTGATTTCCCAGTGTCGCCGCATCATAGCCAAGCGCGTTCATCGCAGAAATCATCGGATGAGGCGTGTCTTCGCCCTGTTCGGCGGCCCAATCGCCCAACGGGCTGCCTTGCAGGAAATCGCCATTGTCCAGAAGCAGGGTGTTGGGGCATTCCGCCCGCGCCAGATCAATCAAATGTGCGAGGTCTGACAGACCCAGACCTGCCTGCGGCTTGTCGGTGTGATAGTCCCAGCCGAAGGCATGCGCATGCAGATCTGATGTCGCAAGCAATCTGAGCATTGCCACAAGCGTTGGCAAGGGCGCACCCCCCGGGAATCGTTACGCAAAGCGAATGGCTGGCGATCTGGCTTTGTAAGAACTTGTTTACAACCATTGCGTGTTTTTCCGCAAGCAAAGTTTACACCCTGATGCCCGGACCGGACCTGCGTTTGCGTTGGTCTTTCCGGCATGGCAAGACAGCGGCGATGGCCGGGTGGCGCGGAGGGACGGATGCGGATTGCAGAAACGGTGACCTTTGGCGGATCGGCCCTGGATCGCGCCGCCGCGCTGCGCGGTGACCCGGCGAAACTTGCGGCGCTGCTGGCCTCGGGCCGTGTCATGCCGGTCTGGCGGGGCAAGCCGCTGTGTGATGGCGGGGAAAGCCTGGGATGGGTTACGGCGGATAGCCCGGTTCTGGCCGGGGCGGGGGCGCCGGTTTTTCTGGGTCTTGATGACGGTCAGGCCGTTTTTGCCTGCGATACGTCGCATTGGTCGCCTGAGGCGGGGGCCGCAGGTGTGGAACAGGGGTTTCTGGATACGTCCGAGCAGCGCCACCCGGCGCTGGATGACCGGTTTTCCTTTCTGGAACTGCGTGGCGTGATGGCGGCACTGTCGCCGCGTGATGCCGAACTGGCGGCAACCGCCAAGGCGCTGTTGCATTGGCACCGCAGCCACGGGTTCTGTGCCGCCTGCGGGGCGCGAACCGAGATGGCGCAGGGTGGATGGCAACGGGTGTGCCCGGCCTGTGGCGCGTCGCATTTCCCGCGTACCGATCCGGTGGTGATCATGCTGATCACCCGGGGCAACAGCGTGCTGGTCGGGCGCAATGCTGTCTGGCCCGAGGGCATGTATTCGCTTCTGGCGGGTTTCGTCGAACCCGGCGAAACGCTGGAGGCCGCCGTCCGCCGCGAGGTGCTGGAAGAGGCCGGGGTGCAGGTGGGCGTGGTGCGCTATCTGGCCAGCCAGCCTTGGCCCTTTCCGGCCAGCCTGATGTTCGGCTGCGCGGGCGAGGCGACAAGCGAGGCCATCACGATCGATCCCGAAGAGCTGGAGGATGCACTTTGGGTTACCCGCGAAGAGATGGTTACTGTGATGGCAGGGCGGCACCCGCGTATCCGACCAGCCCGTCGCGGGGCTATTGCGCATTTCCTGATTGCGAACTGGCTTGCCGACAGGCTTGATTAGCCCCACCTTCAGCAGATAAGGCGACCCGGTGTAGAACTATCGGTGTATGTAAAGTGGTGGGTGCCAATGGCAGGTCAGGACTGGAATGAAGCTTAGCGGTCGGACGGATATCGGGGCGCCCGTCGCCTTTGTGTTTGCTGCGCTTTCGGATTTCGAAGCGTGGGAACGGGCCGCGATGCGGCGCGGCGCCGATGTGCATCGCACGGACAAGCTGCGCAATCCCGGCCCCGGCATGACCTGGCAGGCGCGCTTTGCCTGGCGTGGGCGCGAGCGGCAGTTGCAGGTGCGCCTGACCAAGATGGTGACCAACCTGAACCTTGCGCTGGATTTTGATGGCCCGTCAGTGCAAGGCAACATGAACATCGAACTGGTGGAACTGTCGGCAAAGCGCACGCGCATGCTGATGCAGGTGGATCTGAAGCCGCGCACCCTTGCCGCGCGCCTGTTCATCCAGTCGATGAAGCTGACAAAGAACCGCGTGCAACGAAAGTATGATGCGCGGCTTCAGGGCATCGCCAAGGACATTGAGGCGCGTTTTGCCGGGCAGCCGACGCTTTAACCGCGCTGCGGATCGGCCGGGTAGACGCCCAGAACGTTGAAGGACGTCGTGAAATAGCGCAGCTCGTCAAAGGCGAGTTTGACGTTGGCATCTTCGGGATGGCCTTCGATATCGGCATAGAATTCGGTCGCGGTGAAACTGCCGCCCACCATGTAGCTTTCCAGCTTTGTCATGTTCACGCCGTTGGTGGCAAAGCCCCCCAGCGCCTTGTAGAGCGCGGCGGGGATGTTGCGGACGCGGAAAGTGAAGGTCGTCATCATCTTGCCCCCACCGCGGCGCGTGGGGTTCAGGTCGCGCGACATTACCAGAAAGCGGGTGGTGTTGTTGGCCTGATCCTCGATATGGCGGGCAACCACATCCAGCCCGTAGATTTCGGCGGCAAGTTCGCTGGCCAGTGCAGCGCGGGACGGATCGCCCAGTTCGGCCACCTCGCGCGCGGCGCGGGCGTTGTCGGTGCTGACCTTGCCCTTGATGCCGTGTTCTTTCAGAAAGCCCGCGCATTGCGGGATGATGACCACATGGCCATGCGCTTCGGTGATCTGGTCCAGCGTCGCGCCGCGCACGCCCAGCAGGTTGACATGCACGCGGACGAACGCCTCGTCCACGATATGCAGACCGGCTTTGGGAAGCAGGCTGTGGACATCTGCCACGCGGCCATAGGTCGAGTTTTCGACCGCCAGCATGCCCAGATCCACCTCGCCGGAGCGGGCGAGTTCGACCACATCTTCAAAGGTCTGGCATGGCACGGCCTGCATGTCGGGGCGTGCCTGCGTGCAGGCCTGATGCGAATAAGCCCCAAGTTCCCCTTGGAAAGCGATGCGTCCGGTCATGTCCGGGAGGCTCCGTCAACAAAAAACCCCGCAACAGGGGCGATTGGTCGCGCTAGTATACCTTGAAACCCTATGGGGGAAGCGGATAGATACCGCGCGATACGACGGCCAAGGGAAGGCGCGACATGTTCGACACGATGACGATTACCAAAGCAACGGGCGCGGTGTGCGGGTCGCTGCTGGTCTATCTGCTTGCGGCGTGGGCGGGGGATTCGCTTTATCATGTCGGCCATGACAGCCATGGCGGCGAAGAAATCGCGCAGGCCTATTCCATCGACACCGGGTCCGACGAAGCGTCGTCCGAAGTTGCAGCGGACGCCCCCGATTTCGCGACGCTGTATGCTGCGGCCGATGTGGCCGCTGGTGAAAAGGTCTTTGCCAAGTGCAAATCCTGCCACAAGCTGGATGGGTCTGATGGGGTTGGCCCGCACTTGAACGGGATCGTTGACAAGCAGAAGGGAACCTCTGCCGGTTATGCCTATTCGGATGCGTTGGCTGCGCTGACCGCAGAGGTATGGTCGCCTGAAAACCTGAACGGCTTCCTTGAAAACCCCAAAGGTTACATGCCGGGAACCAAGATGTCTTTTGCTGGCCTGCCCAAGGTTGATGAGCGGGCAAACCTGATCGCCTATCTGGCGACCGTACAGTAATCCTTGACCAACAGATCACAAAAGGGCCGCTTCCCGCCGGAAGTGGCCCTTTTTTCATGCCTGTGAGCGCCATGTGTCTTTGTTTCACGCAAACGCAACTTGTGGCCTCGACAGGATGCGATTTAGCTTAAATCTGAACAAGACGGGCGGGACAGCCGCCGTGGCAGGGGAGATGGGCATGGTCGGACGGACGGGCGCAGGGATTGGGGCAAAGGCTGGGGCACGGGCTGGGGCGCGGGCGCAGGTGCATCAGGGCGCGATGCGATGGGTCGGGGCCGGCTTTGCCGTGCTGGCGCTGGCCGGATGGGCGGTTGCGGCCCGCGCGCAGGACGGGGTCATTGTCAGCCATGCCATCACCACCTTTGGCGACCCGCCGAAATACCCCGCCGATTTCCCGCATCTGGATTATGTGAACCCCGATGCGCCCAAGGGCGGTGAGATTTCGATCTGGACGGCGGGCGGCTATGATTCGCTTAACCCCTATTCGGTAAAGGGCCGCGCGGCGGCGCTGTCTTCGGCCCCTTATGAGGCAATTCTGACCGGCACCTCGGATGAGATCGGCACTGTCTACTGCCTGCTGTGCGAGACCATGGAATATCCGGAAGACCGGTCTTGGGTCATCTTCAACCTGCGTCCGGATGTGACCTTTTCCGATGGCACGCCGATGACAGCGGAAGACGTGGTGTTTTCCTATAACCTGTTCCTGACTAAAGGGCTGACTGATTTCCGCACCATCTTTGGCCAGCAGGTCGAAAGCGCCGAGGTGCTGGGGCCGAACAAGGTGAAGTTCACCTTCAAGCCCGACATTCCCACCCGCGACCTGCCCGCATCGGTGGGCGGCCTGCCGATCATGTCAAAGGCGCACTATGAGGCGAACAACCTGAACATGGAAGAAAGCAGCCTGACGCCCTTCTTGGGGACCGGGCAATATGTGCTGGACCGGATGGATGTGGGCAAGAACATCGTCTGGAAGCGCAACCCGGACTATTGGGGCAATGACCTGCCCATCAATCGTGGGCGCGGGAATTTCGACACGATCCGCATCGAATATTACGGCGACTATCAGGCCGCGTTCGAGGGGTTCAAGGCGGGCAACTATACCTTCCGCAACGAGGCATCGTCGATCACATGGGCCACGGGGTACGATTTCCCGGCCATTGCGGATGGTGCGGTAAAGAAGGTGGAATTGCCGTCAGGGGCCAAGGCCAGCGGTCAGGCGTTCCTGTTCAACCTGCGGCGCGAAAAGTTCCAGGATCCCCGCGTGCGCGAGGCGATCGGGTTGATGTTCAATTTCGAATGGTCGAATTCGACGTTGTTCTATGGGCTTTATGACCGCATCCATTCGGTATGGGAGAACACCGAGCTTGCCGCGACGGGGGTGCCGACACCTGAAGAGGTGGCGATCCTTCAGCCGCTGGTGGATGAGGGTCTGCTGCCGGCAAGCATTCTGACGGATGAGCCGGTGATGGCGCCGGCATCCGGGGACCGGCAGCTGGACCGGGGAAATGTGCGCAAGGCATCTGCCCTGCTGGATGAGGCGGGTTGGACTGTGGGCGATGACGGGCTGCGCCGCAACGCGGCGGGCGAGGTGCTGACGGTTGAATTCCTGAACGATAGCCCGAGCTTTGACCGGGTGTTCAACCCCTATGTCGAAAACCTGAAGGCCATCGGGATCGATGCCAAGATGACATCCATCGACAATGCGCAGATGGAATCGCGGACGCGACCGCCGCAGTATGATTTCGACATCATCACCGGCAATGCGCGGTCGGATTACATCTCGGGCGCTGAATTGAAGCAGTATTACGGGTCGGAAACGGCGGATGTGTCTTCGTTCAACCAGATGGGGCTGAAATCGCCGGCTGTGGACCGGTTGGTGGATGTGGTGATGGCAGCGGAGTCGAATGACAGCCTGCGCGTCGCGACCAAGGCGCTGGACCGGGTGCTGCGCGCCGAACGGTTCTGGGTGCCGCAGTGGTACAAATCCACCCACACCCTTGCCTATTACGACATCTTCGAACATCCCGAGACCCTTCCCCCCTATGCCTTGGGCGAGCTTGATTTCTGGTGGTACAACGCCGACAAGGCCGAGGCGTTGCGGACATCCGGCGCGTTGAAGTGACGGGTGACGTGACGGTGAGCATCGCGGTGACGAAAGGCGGGCAGCGCTGATGGGCGCCTATATCCTGAGGCGGCTTCTGCTGATCATCCCGACGCTGATCGGGATCATGGTCATCAACTTTTCCCTGACGCAATTCGTGCCGGGGGGGCCGATTGAACAGGTCGCCGCCCGGCTGGAAGGCGATGGCGACGCGTTGGAAAGCGTGTCGGGCGGCGGTGATGCCGGGGTCGATCAGGGGCGCGACGATGGCTATATCGGCGCGCGTGGCCTGCCGCCCGAGTTTCTGGCGGCGCTGGAGGTGCAGTTCGGCTTTGCCCGCATCGTTTGCGATGACGGGTTCACGGGCGAGCCATCGGTGACCGCCCCGGAATGCCGCAAGGAAGTGATCCCCACCACCGAACGGTTCTTCATCATGATGTGGAACTATATGCGGTTCGACTTTGGCGAGAGCTATTTCCGGTCTATCGAGGTGGTCGATCTGGTGCTGGAAAAGATGCCGGTTTCCATCACGCTGGGCCTGTGGTCCACGCTGATCGCCTATCTGATTTCCATTCCGCTGGGCATCCGCAAGGCGGTGCGCGATGGCACGCCCTTTGACACATGGACCAGCGGCGCGATCATCGTGGGCTATGCCATCCCCGGTTTCCTGTTCGCCATCCTGCTGTTGGTGCTGTTTGCGGGGGGATCTTATTACAAGATCTTTCCCTTGCGCGGGCTGACGAGTGACAATTTCGAACAGTTGAGCCTGTTCGGGAAGGCGCTGGATTATCTGTGGCACATCACCCTGCCGGTGATCGCGTCAACGATTTCCAGCTTTGCCACACTGACGCTGCTGACCAAGAACAGCTTTCTGGACGAGATCAAGAAGCAATACGTGATGACCGCCCGCGCCAAGGGTTTGAAGGAAAGCCGCGTTCTGTACGGCCATGTGTTCCGCAATGCGATGCTGATCGTGATCGCGGGCTTTCCGGCGCTGTTCGTGTCTGTCTTCTTTGGTGGCAGCCTGATCATCGAGACGATCTTTTCGCTGGATGGTCTGGGGCAGCTTGGGTTCCGCGCGGCGGTGGAACGGGATTATCCGGTGATCTTCGGCACGCTGTTCTTTTTCGGGCTGATCGGGTTGGTGATGGGGATCATTTCAGACCTGATGTATGTCTGGATCGACCCGCGCATCGACTTTGGCACGCGGAGGACATGATGGCCGCCATGTTCTTGAAGCTGTCCCCGCTGAACCAGCGTCGCTGGCGCAACTTTACGGCCAACCGCCGGGCGTTCTGGTCGCTTTGGATTTTCCTTGTGCTCTATGGCATTACGTTATGCGCCGAGGTGATCGCCAATGACCGCCCGCTGTTGGTAAGTTACCGGGGCGAGCTGCATACGCCGTTCTTGAAGTTCTATCCCGAAACCGCCTTTGGCGGGGATTTCCGGACCGAGGCGAAATATACCGATATCGAGGTGAAATGCCTGATCCAGTCGGGCGGAAGTCTGGATTGTTGGGATGATCCGGAAGGCGTGATCGCGCAGGTGGAAGATGGCAGCCGCGCGGCAGCGGACCCGGAATTTGTACAGGGTTGGATCGTCTGGCCGCCGATCCCCTATAGCTATAACACGATCAACGATCTGGAAGGGTCGGCCCCATCGGCCCCGGATGCCAACCACTGGCTGGGCACCGATGACACGGCGCGGGATGTGCTGGCGCGGGTGATCTATGGCTTCCGGCTTTCGGTGAGTTTCGCGCTGATCGTGACGCTGATCACATCGGTGGTGGGTATCACAGCCGGGGCAGTACAAGGCTATTTCGGTGGGCTGACCGACCTGATCTTTCAGCGCGTGATCGAGATTTGGGGCGCAACGCCAAGCCTTTACATCATCATCATCGTGGCCGCGATCTTTACCATGGATTTTTGGCTGCTGGTCGGGCTGATGGTGCTGTTCGGTTGGACGGCGCTGGTGGGTGTGGTGCGGGCAGAGTTCCTGCGGGCGCGGAATTTCGAGTATGTCCGCGCGGCGCGTGCCTTGGGCGTGCCGGATGCGGTGATCATGTTCCGCCATGTGCTGCCCAATGCGATGGTCGCCACGCTGACGATGCTGCCCTTCATCATCACCGGCACTATCGGCAGCCTTGCAACGCTGGATTTCCTTGGCTTTGGCCTGCCCGAAAGCGCGCCGTCCTTGGGCGAGTTGACGCAACAGGCAAAGCAGAATTTGCAGGCGCCCTGGCTTGGCTTCACCGCGTTTTTCACCTTTGCCATCATGCTGAGCCTGCTTGTGTTCATCTTTGAAGGTGTGCGCGATGCCTTTGACCCGAGGAAGACCTTCCGATGACCACGGTGCTGGAGGTTGAGGGGCTGACTGTGCGCTTCCGTCAGGACGGGCGCGTGATCGAGGCGGTCAAGGGTGTCAGTTTCACCGTCGGCAAGGGTGAGACGGTGGCGTTGGTCGGCGAGAGCGGATCGGGGAAATCCGTGACCGCGCTGTCCACCGTTTCGCTGCTGCCTGACAGCGCGGCGGTGGAGGGGTCCATCCGATACCTGGGCCGCGAGATGGTGGGGGCGAGCGAGCCTGACCTGCGCCGCGTGCGGGGCAATGACATCAGTTTCATCTTTCAGGAACCGATGACGAGCCTGAACCCGCTGCACACGATCGAACGGCAGTTGGGCGAAAGCCTTGCCCTGCATCAGGGCCTGTCGGGCGATGCGGCGCGGGCACGGATCGTGGAGTTGTTGCACAAGGTGGGCATTGCCGATGGCGAAAGCCGGCTGGGGGCCTATCCGCATCAGCTGTCTGGTGGGCAGCGGCAGCGGGTGATGATCGCGATGGCGCTGGCCAACGGGCCGGAACTTCTGATCGCGGATGAACCGACCACGGCGCTGGACGTGACGATTCAGGCGCAGATATTGGACCTGCTGGCCGAACTGAAGGCACGGGAAGGGCTGAGCCTTTTGTTCATCACCCATGATCTTGGGATCGTGCGGCGGATCGCGGACCGGGTTTGCGTGATGCAGGGCGGCGAGATTGTGGAACAGGGCCCGGCGGCCGAGATTTTCGCCAACCCCCAGCATCCCTATACCCGCAAGCTGCTGGCGGCAGAGCCGAAGGGGATGCCCGAGCCGATTGCCACAGACGCGCCCGAAGTGGTGCGGACGGAAAACCTGCGGGTGTGGTTCCCGATTCAGCGCGGTTTGCTGCGCAAGACGGTGGGTTATGTGAAGGCGGTCAATGACGCGTCGCTTTCGGTGCGGGCGGGCGAGACCTTGGGGATCGTGGGCGAAAGCGGTTCGGGCAAGACGACGCTGGCGCTGGCGATCCTGCGGCTGACGCAATCGGAGGGGCCTGTCGTGTTCATGGGCCGCGACCTGCGGCAGGCGGGCGGGCGCGAGTTGCGCGCGGTGCGGCGCGACATGCAGGTGGTGTTTCAAGACCCGTTCGGCAGCCTGTCGCCGCGCATGACGGCAGAGCAGATCATTGCCGAGGGGCTGGGCGTGCATGGGGTGGATCCCGGGCGCGACCGGCGCGAGATGGTGGCCGAGATCATGGCTGAGGTGGGCCTCGACCCGGCGTGGATGGGGCGCTACCCGCATGAGTTTTCGGGCGGGCAGCGGCAGCGCATCGCGATTGCGCGGGCGATGATCCTGCGGCCCAAGCTGGTGGTGCTGGATGAGCCGACATCGGCGCTGGACATGACGGTTCAGGTGCAGATCGTGGATCTGCTGCGGGCATTGCAGCGGAAATGGGGTTTGGCCTATATCTTCATCAGCCACGATCTGCGTGTGGTGAAGGCGCTTTCGCACAGGGTAATGGTGATGAAGTCTGGTGATGTGGTTGAGGCGGGCGACAGCGCGGCGGTTTTCGGATCGCCGCAGAATGCGTACACGATTGCCCTGATGGCTGCGGCCTTCGGGGGGGCAGCGGCGTGAAAGTTCTGCTGGTTCACCAGAATTTCCCCGGCCAGTTTCTGCACCTTGCCCCCGAATTGGCGCGGCGCGGACATGAGGTGATGGCGCTGACCGATGCGGTCAACAAGCGCGAAACGCGGACCCAGACCCTGCGCTACAAGCATGAGGCCCCAAAGGTGGATGCCGCCATGTCGAGGTTGGGGCGGAACTACACCACGCAAAGCGACCGGGGGGTAACGGTGGCGCGCTGCTGCCTGCGGCTGCGGCGCGAGACGGGCTATGTGCCGGATGTGATTGTCGGGCATTCCGGATGGGGCGAAACGCTGTTCCTGAAGGAGGTCTGGCCCGAGGCGAAGCTGATCGTCTATGCCGAGTTCTATTATCGCGGGCGTGGCGCGGATGTGGGCTTCGACCCCGAAGCAGGCGATGCCGGTTTCGATCAGGTGCTGATCGCGCAGGGGCGGACGGCGCATCTGGGGCAATCCCTGCTGCATGCCGATGCGGGGATTTCGCCCACCGAATGGCAGGCATCCACCTATCCGCCCGCGCTGCGGCGGATGATCGAGGTGATCTTTGACGGGGTGGATACCGAAGCGGTCCGGCCCGATGCGGCGGCGCAGGTCACCCTGCCGAATGGGCGGGTGCTGCGCGCGGGCGAGGAGGTTCTGACCTTCGTGAACCGCAATCTGGAGCCCTATCGCGGCTATCACACCTTCATGCGGGCGCTGCCCGACGTGATGGCGGCGCGGCCTGAGGCACAGGTGGTGATCGTGGGCGGGGATGAGGTGAGCTATGGCCCACCCCCCAAGGACGGGCGGCGCTGGAAGGATATCTATCTGGATGAGGTGCGCGACAGGCTGGACCTGAGCCGCGTGCATTTCATCGGCAAGGTGCCCTATGCGACCTTTACCAGCCTGCTGCAGGTCAGTCGGGCGCATGCCTATCTGACCTATCCCTTCGTGCTGTCATGGTCGATGGTGGAGTCGATGGCGGCGGGGGCTTTGGTGATCGGGTCGGACACTGCCCCGGTGCGCGAGGTGATTCAGCATGGCGAAAACGGGCTGTTGGTGGATTTCTTTGACGTTGCCGGATGGTCAAGAACGCTGACCGAGGCTTTGGCCGAACCTGCGCGGTTTCAGCCCCTGCGCGATGCGGCGCGGCGAACGGCGGTGGAGCGGTATGACCTGCGCAGCGTCTGCCTGCCGCGTATGGTGGCCCATGTGGAAAGCTTTGCGCCGTAAGGCAGGCGATCAGATCGCGGCAGAGTGCTGCGCCTTGCTGTGATCATAGGCATCAAAGGCGCGGGCGATCATGCGGGTCAGGGGCCGCGCTTTGGGCGGGATGGAAAGCCCATCGGTGGACAGATCCACCATGCCGGGGAAGGCGTCGCTGGCCGCGCGGAGCAGTTGATCGACCCGATCGGCAGGGGTGGCGAAGCTGCGCAACAGCTCATCCCGGCTGACGTGGAAATCCGACATCAGCGCTTCGATGATCCGGGCGCGAAGCAAGTCTTCGCCCGCAAAGACATGGCCGCGATGAGTGGAGAAATGGCCAGCGCGGACGGCCTTGGTGTAATCAGAGGTGCCCGAGACGTTCTGCGCATAGCCCTGCGGAAAACGGCTGATGGATGAGGCGCCGAGGCCGATCAGGACGGGGGCGGTGTCATCGGTATAGCCCTGAAAGTTGCGGCGCAGGGTGCCGTTCCGGGCAGCAATAGCCATGCTGTCATCGGGGCGAGCGAAATGGTCGATCCCGATTTCCTGATAGCCATCCCAGGTGAACAGCTGCCGGGCTGTCTCAAACAGGCCGAGGCGTTCTTCCGGTGTGGGCATCGCGTCGGACGGGATCATCTGTTGGCGGCGGCTCATCCACGGGACATGGGCATAGCCGTAAAGCGCCACACGGTCGGGGGTGAGGGTGAGCAGTTTCTGGACCGAATCCGCGATCCGCGTGCGCGTTTGATGCGGCAGGCCATAAAGGATATCGGCGTTCAGGCTGCGCACGCCGCGCGCGCGGATCATGTCGGCGACGCGGCGGGTCAGATCGTAGCTTTGTTCGCGGCCGATGGTTTTTTGAATCTCGGGGTCGAAATCCTGCACCCCGATGGAGGCGCGGTTCATGCCCGAGGCGGCGAGTGCGTCGAGGCGGTCTTCGTCAATTTCGTTCGGGTCAATCTCGACCGAGAACTCCGCGCCGTCGCCCATGGGGACAGTGGCAAAGATCGTGTCGGCCAGATCGCGCATCAGATCGGCGGGCAGAAGGGTGGGCGTGCCGCCGCCCCAATGCAGCCGCGACAGGGTGATGCCGGGGGCAAGGTGGCGTTTCAGCAGCGCGATTTCCGCCTTGAGCGTGGCAGCATAGGCGCGGACGGGGATATCGGAGGAGGTGCCCTGTGTGCGGCAGGCGCAGAACCAGCACAGGCGGCGGCAGAAGGGCACATGCAGGTAGAGCGAGATGGCCGAACCGGCCGGGATTGCCTGTATCCACTGAACAAACGCGCTTTCACCGACACCCGGCGCGAAGTGCGGCGCGGTGGGGTAACTGGTGTACCGCGGAACGCGCGCGTCAAAAAGACCAAGGCGGGTGAGTTGCGATTCATGTGTCATTCGCATAGCTTCTGATCCCACATTCTCCAAGTAAGTCGCTGATTTCGCTGTCGTAATCGTGATATTTCGCATATAAATCATGGCGTTGACGGCTGCGAGGGGCGCGTTTCATGGATCACCTGGAGGGTGCG
>JALHOL010000009.1 GCA_022843025.1 Paracoccaceae bacterium
TCTTGATCGCTTCATTCAGAATCAGGCCAAAAATCGTGCCTACAATCTGATCCCTGTTCTGGGACCAAACGGGAAACGACGCGGATTGAAAGGCGACAGTGAAAAGCGCGACCGTTAAAAGCTTTCTCAAGGTGCTTCTCCCAAAGTCGGTACAATTCTTCAACGGTAGTTGGCCAAACTTCGATTCTGCAAACTATTGTTAACTGCTGACGATCGAAGAATTGGGCAAAAGAAGACCTCTGGTTGATTTGCGATATTCTGGCTCCCCCAAGGGCAGGTAATGCCCTCATTCGTGGATGGAGGAGGCCCGATACAGTGGTCCACAGGAATGAGAATGGCGTCACGCAAAGGCAATCAACGGCGACATCTTGGAAGTGGATACAGGTATGCAGTCGCTTTTCTTAAACGGCCGTGACGCGGCACCTGTGGTGCTTCACAACCGATCCGGGACGGACACGGGCGGTTGGCAGCAGAAGCAGACAGGAGGCGCACAGCTCGATCCAGCTGCTTTTCCATTCGGCAATTCGACAAAAGTCGGAGGACCGCTGAACGGCTCGACTCGAAAATCAAATTTCAGCATACTTTCTGAATGCTAAAGTCACGTATCCTGACATTGATCCTTTGCGTCTGCCTTGTCCTTGCGGGCGTCCGTGGAGCCTTGGCGCAGCAGGTCGTGGATTTCGACGTGAATTATGAGGAATGGGATCCTGTCTGGCCGGTATCCGGTCAGGTCGTCGTCGGCTTGAATGCCGAGGGAGAAGCGTCATCCGATCCTGTCGTATCCGTTCTGACCGGCACCCTCGCTCCAGCCTCACTCTGTCTGGAAATCTCAAGTCGCCTTCGGAACTATCGAATGCAGGCGCAGTCCAAAGAACCCTCACAGAAGCCGGTCACCGTTTTCGACATTTTTTCCTCAACCTCGCGCGCGTCCGAATTGCGGAAATTTTCGGCGCAGGATCTGGCCATAAGAGGATTTGCAGGAAAATGCGAAGACGTGTCGGGAGGCCTGCCGGTTTACCTTCTGTCAACCTGGGGAAGGCCACCCGAGGGCGGGATCACGGACTTCACGGTGCTTTTGAACGCCAGAAGCGACGAAGCCTATCTGATGATGGGGTCCGATCAACCTCAACCCTGCGAACGGCAACCAGACCCGCGTCAGACCGGATTCGATTTCAGATGTAGAGTCAGCACTTCTGCTACCGGAGAACTTTCGGCAACGGTGTTCCGACGGCAATCAGGCGTCGCCTTGGAAAGGACGAGCTTCAAGATCGTGCTGCCATGAAGAAACCGGATGGCAAAGCTGCAAGAGGCCGGAGCGGACCGCAGGCGGAACATGCTTCAGCTCCGTCGAGTGGGACCGAGATCAAAGCCAACGGAACCCGAAACCTACGCCCTACCACCGCGACATCATTGCGCCAAAGGCTGAACGAGCGTCTCAGACGGATTGGCGCGCGATTAGCACCTTACAAAATCTTGCGCGTTCTTGTCCTGATCACGCTGCCAGGCATTCTTCTCACCGTCATGCTGGCCGCTTTCAACCTGCACCAAAGCGGCTTTGTGATTCATGCTCGAACCGAAGCAGTGCGTATTCTGGCCATAAAGTCCCATCCGAACGACGGCTGGCGAATCGACAACGCGATGGTTTGTGAGGACCGTCCCTTCACGGCTGCTGAACCCGACCCACAGCCGATCTGCCTTAATGAATTACCTCCCGAACCTTTCTTCACCCCAGCGGATGGCAGCGCTGTAACCATTCGGAGTCTCAAACCGGGCCAGCTTGAGGCTGTCATCGTTCCAGCCGTGCCCTTTACCGGCGGTGATGAGACTGCGACGGCGCGCCCAAAAAACGGTTCAGGCAATCCGTCGCGACTTCGCGCTTACGCAGGTGGAAGTGCCGAAATCACCTTTACAAGCACGGTCCGCATCACCTGGAGCCACAGCACCCCCCACAGCCCGCTCGTCTTTCTTGGCCCGGCCCTGATCGGTTTCGCACCCGAGAGCGGCATTCCCGGCCTGACGCTTGGCGGAACAGCAGCCGGTTACATGGCCGCAAGGGCGGGGGCCCCAAGGTTCGAGATTTCACGGGCAGAGATTGTTCCCGGAGATGTCTTGGGTGCCGAAACCCCCAATCGTCGATCTTATTTGAGTCGGCAGTTGTGCCATTCTCTTGCCAGTATCCGGCTGGTCGACAGTGAAAGTTGCGTCGCAGCTGGCCCGATGCACGGTGTGGTTCTCTACGATGCAAAGGACCGCGACCGGGGCTTTGAGATCGTCTATGCCGGACCAGCGCACCGGATCATCGTCGACAGGCTGGGGACGCGCTTCGAACTCGCCCCGGATTGGACAAGCCGCGTCCGCAACGATCCTCTCTTGCTGCTCCTGTCTGGCGCAGTAACGCTTATGATCAGCATCGCAGGGCTTGTCCTCGGCCTAAGAAAAGGGAACGGATGATGGCGTGGTCAGGTCTCGCGACAATCGTTTCATTCTCCGTCGTCTTGCTTCTGACCAAGGCGGCCATTGCGGATCAAGCCCATGTGACAGCCGGAGCCGAGACCGGTCAGGCCGTGTTTTTCTCCGATGGCGGTACCTGCTTCGCCCTGACCCCGCAGCACGTCATCGATGCGGGCAACGGTTTCGGGAGCTTGTTTTTGCGCGATGGTGTTCTTCTCGATGGATGGGCGCAGCGTACCCTCGATCTCGGGCACGACCTTTCGCTACTGACGGTCGACGGGGCGGTAACGGGCACCTGCTCGGCCGAGCTTCTTCCGCATGAGGATGCGATGGCGCAAGTTCTTGCGGCCGGAGGCAAGCTCAAGATGCGTGTAGTGCTCGCCAATGGAGAAACCATATTCCGGGACGTCGAACTGGTTTTTCAGAGCAGGGACAAGTTGACCTTCCGCGAGATCCAGGACCCGCGCCAACCAACTTGGTCGGTTCAGCCGGGCGACAGCGGTGCCCTCTTGATGGTCGGGAATGTTCCAGTCGGGATCGTGCAAACGCAGGGTTCCGTCGACAGCCTGCCATCCGCAATTCCTTGGCCATACGCCGTTTATCTTGCGGATTGGCGGTCCAATAGCACCGTCCAGCCGGCGGCACCGGCTGCTTCAGCCGCCGTTCCTGAGACAGCAACAGTCTTGCGGACAACGGCGCGTCCGCTGGCACAGGATAGCACGGCGGAAATCCTTACGCTTCCGCGCAGCTCAGGTGGGGCATGGCATGCTACGCCTGTGGAATGGCCTGTCGAGATCGTGCTCGCGCTGAACGGCGCCGATGTCGGGCGAGTTTCCGCGCTGACATTCGTACGGGCAGGTGATGCCTCGCATGCGCATCCGCGTGAAGTCGAGGTCTTCCTCAGCCGCGATGCCGAAGGGGAACGATCGTGGAAGTCATTTGGGAATGCCGTCCTAAGCAAGGACCTCGAGGCCCAGACCATCGATCTTGCCCTGCCGCGGCTAGCCCGCAGGGTGCGCGTGTTGATCTACAGCGGATGGGCAACGGATGGCACCATCAGCCTCGGACGGATCGAAATCACAGGGGAGTGACGGGGGCGTCATATTCCGCGCAGGTTGACCTTGATCGGCAGCTTTTCGTCTGCGCAGATCTGTTCCCCGATAAGGGCATCGTCATCGTTAAGGACAAGTTCTAGAACGCAAAGGTTGTACTGGATTACGACCTGAAGACCCTGCACCCGCCCCAGACTTCTGGGGCCCGATTGCGCTAGAAATTCGCCGTTGCTGTAGTTCCGTTCAAGCAAGCGATAGGACTTGGGCGGCAAATCGGTCCCTGGAAACTCGACGACGATGTTTTCCCTGTCAAAGAGGCTGAAACGCAGGGCAAGCATCCGCATGGATGCGTCGGCGGCGGAAAACGCTTCGTCATAGGCCATCTGTCGCACGAGTGGGTCTTCGACGACGGCCAGTTTCATGAATGCAGAATGGCGGATATCGGCATCGGGATTCCGCAGGATATCCCGATACTGGCTCATAAGGGTGCCTTGTTCTTCCGCGCCCGACAACAGGCTCTCAGGACTTGGGAGGTCTTGGGCAAGAGTGGATCCCGCGAACAAGAGCGACAAGGCAGCAGTGAGAGAGCAAATTCCTGAAAAGTGCAAAGTTGCCTCCAAAAGTCTTTGTCTAGTGTGGCGATGACGAATGCAGAGCCGACAGATGCAAAAGAATGTCGTCGGTGCCTGACTCCTAAGAAGTACTAAGATTGGCTTCGGCCGTTAGGGATTCTGAAACGACTATGGTTGTGATCTTTCTTTCAGGTCAAGCTAGGACGATTCTGAAGCTTCTTGTCAGCCCACGTAGCCTAGGCTGCCTTGAGAAGAACTCTAGTTGGGGAAAACATCTTGGGAACGGCGCTAACTGATTGCAGCGACCGATCGCGCGAACACATTCAATGATGTTGGTGAAACATCCCGAGTTGTGTGCATGCTTCCGACAATCGCGCCCTTCGCCGTCCAGACAATGTGGTGACTTTGCCAAGGACCAGCTTCCCTTGCGCACAATCGGCGTCTTCGTCGGCTTGTTCAATCAAATGATGCGCAGGGCTCCGAAAGGTAGATACTGTCACTGGGTTCAAGTTGGACACTTGTGTCGCAGCGGCTTCACCGTCTGCTATGGGCCGGGTGCGACATGCACGGTGCGATGGGCGGAAAGCGGTCTAATGGTGTGGCACTGCCGTAAGTGTTTCTACCACCGATAGCAGCCCCTCGGCCTGATGGGCGGAACTCAGGGATATTGCGCTCGTCAAGCGACAATATCTCAACGCTGACGGGAACATGGCGAAGTTGCAGGAAGGTAGTGGTAGGATAGATATCGGCGGTTGATGGATCGCGATATGGGGCAAAAGACCCAAGATGAGTCCAGAGCCTTGTTGAACCGGTTGGGCTCGCTTGCGACAAGCACCAAGAAAATCGCTGCGGAGACACGCGTGACCAGTCCCGACATCTGCTTTCTGGCCACCAGCAAATCCGGGCTGGGTCATCTGCGCCGATCAGCGACGATCGCGCAGGCAGTGAAGGCGCGTGCGCCGGGTCGCGGGCTCCATCTGATCAGCAATGCACCACTGGCGGGCCTGACCCATGCTGACCTCGCGGCATTTGACAGCATCGGGGTCTACGAACGCTCCGAGATGGCCAAGGGAGCTGCCCGGACTGGCGCGGGGGTTCTGGTTCTGGATACGATTACTGTGCCGGGGGTCGAAGCCCTTGAGCTGCCGCTGGCTTTGGTGCTGCGCGAAACGCCGGACGCTCAACTGCATCGGTTTCAGTTGGCCAATGGGCGGCATTGGGATCTGGTCATCATAGCCAATCCGCCCGACCATTGGATGCCGCAGGCTGGTGCGCTGCGGGCACGGGCTGTGGCTGCAGTCGGTTGGATTTACCGGCCCACTGGCCCAAGGCGAAAGGTCGTGGCGGGGCATCCTACAATTCTGATTGCTACCGGAGGTGGGGGCACCACCGAGTCCGCTGCAGCACTTTTTGCTTCCATCGACTCTGTACTGGCCAACGTTCGCCAACGGGCCACCCTACCGTTCAATGTGGTGCAGGCCATCGGGCCCCGTGCCAAGGGTTTTGGCCAGATGGCGCAGGCCGACAGCACTGTTGACCCTGGTGCCGCCCTGAACGAGTTGTTCGGTGTCGCCGATATTGTGATTTCCACCGCAGGGTACAATTCGGTGCTGGAACTTGCCACGACGGATACGCCTGCACTGTTGGTGCCCATCCCCCGCAGCATTGACGATCAGACGGCCCGTGCCCGGCTTTGGGGGCCGATTTTGGGTGCTTGGCATGATGAAAATGCCCCAATGGACGCCTGCGACTGGCTGGACCAACAGATTGCCTCACCCGCCCGACGCGACAGCGTCAATCTGGGGCCCAGCGGGGAGGATTCGGCCGCGGACGCCATCCTGCGCCTTGGATGACCTGTTTCATCAAGCATTACACCTCGATCGAGGCTGCCGAGGCAGCGGTGCTGCGTGCATCGACCGCAAGGCAAGCCGGTGTCCGAACGCCCAGCGTTCTGGAACGGATCGGGCCGCGAACGCTGCGCTTTCAACAAATCGCGGCAACAGGGCGGCCAGACCCACTGGCCCTGCTCTCGGTCTTGGCCCCGTTGAACCGAATGCCGCATGTGGGCTTGTCAAGGTTCGATCCATTCTTGCGTATTCGGCCTCGGCTTCCGGGCGCGCCGCCGCACGTGCAGGATCTGGCGCATCGGCTCATGGCGGAGGATACCGGGTTGAACTGGCCGCAAACAATGGTTGTCCATGGCGATTTTCACCCCGGTCAGGTTCTGTGTGACGCACAGGGCCTGCTTTGGCTGGTGGATCTGGATGATTTGGCATTGGCCCCGCCCGAGGCTGATCTGGGCAACCTGATGGCCTGGATGGCGACCCAAGATATGCAAGACGTTTCGTCCCAGGTGCAGGGTCTGGCGCCCGGGGCCGACCGCACATTGATCAGGCATTTCTTCAAGATTGCCATGTTGCGGCGGGCATTGAAGCTGGCCTGGAAAGGGAAGATGGATGTGTTGAACCGCCTAGCCCTGCGGGCGTGAGATGTCGTATTTCTCGATCCGATAGCGCAGCGTATCGCGACTGATGCCCAAGAGGGCCGCCGCTCGGCTGACATTACCGCCTGTGGCACTTAGGGCTTTGTTCAAGGCGACTTCTTCCATCTTGGCCAGATTTGGCACATCGACCGCGTTCCCATCCAAAAGCTGGATGTGGTCTGCCCCGATCGGCGCATTTCTAGCCTGCAAAATCGCACGTTCGATACAGTTTCGCAATTCTGTCAGATTGCCTGGCCAGTCGTGTTCAACCAGCTTGACCCGCGCTTCGGCAGTCAGGCGGGGTCGGTCGCAGCCATGCGATTGCGCCGACAGTCGGGCAAAGACCTCAGCAATCGGCAGGATGTCGGAGTTGCGTTCAGCCAAAACCGGAACATCGATCCAGCCGACCTGAATGCGGTATAGAAGATCGGAACGAAAGCCACCCGCCCGTGCCAGACTGTCCGTGCTGGTCGCCAGCACCCAAGGAGCATCGGGACCGGTCACAGTGGCCAGCAACCGGGCCTGCGCTTCGGGGGAAAGGGCATCAATGTGGCGGAGCAGGATCGTGCCACCACGCTGCGCCAAGGCCTGATCCAGGGGCGCGCCACCCAGACTGCAATCGGCCTGCGTCAGGGGGCCGCGGTCGCCCCGTGCCGTTTCAAAAATCGCTTGCGCCACGGTCGTCTTGCCCGATCCGCGCGGACCCGACACCAGAACGGCGGCAGGACTGGCATTGTCCAGGCCCGGGGCCACCCGCCGCACCGCTGCACGCAAATCCACAGCCGCTGACGATCGGCCCAGGATGCGATCCGCCCCCCGCATTTCAGCAGGGCGGGTCGTGTCATGCAGCATCAGATTGGCCGCGATGGTGGCAATCGTGGCCAGTGGCGCGGGTTTGGTCAGGAAATCCCTTGCTCCGCGTTTCATCGCCTCGACGGCAATTCCGATTTCGCCATGTCCGGTCATTACAACGATCTGCGCCTCGGGCGCGTGGGACTGGAACCAGCCAAGCAGGTCTAGCCCATTGTCACGGCCAAGACGCACGTCCAGAATCACGAGCCGGGGCTGGTCGCGACCCGCCATGGTCATGGCGGACTTGGCATCAACAGCATAGCCCGCCGCAAACCCGCGCCGTTCCAGATAGGTCACGATGGAGCGGGCCAGAACCTCTTCGTCGTCCACCACCAGAATATCGGACATGATGCTCTCCTTTACACCAAGGCGGGCAGGCGCAGGGTGACAACCGCCCCCTGCAGTGGCCCATTGGCAAGGTCTAGGGACCCGCCCATCCGTTCGGCAATGCGCCGCCCCAAGGCAAGGCCGACCCCAAGCCCAGAGGCCTTGCCTGTTTGAAACGGTTCGAAGACCTTGTGCATCATGTCAGCCGGAATGCCCGGCCCGGTATCGGTTACCCTAACCTCCAACGTGCCATCTGACCCGTTGGACCATGTCACGGTCAGCTCGCCGCCATCTTCGACCGCCTCGATCCCATTGGATAGGATCGTGTTCAGCACCTGTTCCAGTTCTGCAGGCCGTCCCAGGACCATCGGACTGCCCGAGCCCGCCGCCACCGAGATTGTGATCGATCTGCGGGCCAATTGCGGCTGAAAGCCCGCAATGCAGCGCGCAATGACATGGTCGATTTGCGCCTGTTCCGACAGGCCGCCAGGATCGCGGCGCGACTTTATGAGGAAGGACCGGATCCACCCTTCCAACCGGTCCACCTGATCTGTGATATCACGCAAGGTTTCGCGGCTGCTTTCGGGAATGTCGTCGTCAATCGTCAGTTCGGCGCAAGACCGGATCGAGGCCAAGGGGTTGCGTAGCCCATGTGCCACGGCCGACGCCATCTCTCCCACAACGGCCAGACGTTCGGTTTCCACTGTGCGCGCTTCTTGGCGCACCAGAACGCGGGTGGCATAGGTCACGACAACGGCCAGCCCGCCGAACAGCACCGCCGCCGCTGCCAATGCGCCAAGCCAAGCATAGGTCTTGACCCGCTGGATCGAGACCAACAAGGCACCCGGAGCTTTGTAGACCTCGACCGCGCCAACAACAGTGTCAGCCGTGATGTCGCGGATAGGGATGTAATACTCGATGAACTCGGAGATACCTTCAGGAAAGCCTACATGTTCATCTTTGGCGCCGCGGTCCACTACGTTCAGTTCAGGGTCCAGTTCGCCGCGCATGGCTGCCGCAAGCTCATCATTGTCGGGGAAACTTTGCCCGATCATCTCGGCATCGCTGGACCAAAGAATCGTGCCATCACCACCATAAACATTGGCACGAAAGACATCTGGCATCTGGCCAACATGGATCAGCAGTTCCTCGATGTCCTGATCTGCAGTGCTGTCCGTGGTGTTGCGAAAGTAGTCGCTGGCATTTTCGACATGGACGACCGAGTTCAGGAAATCGGCAGAAACAATCGCATCGCGCAGCATCATCTGGGTGACCATAAAGCGCGACAACGTGGCCGACAAAACCAGAGCCGTCGAAAAGATCAAGACAAAGCTGATCGCCAAGAATGCGGTGACCATCCGCATATGATGCGAAGAATCCCGCAAAAGTATGGGGTTAGGCAAGAATGTCATTGGTCGGCCGGATGATTCGTTGCGCGGATTCATGCTGCAGCACCCCATTGTAACAAATACATATACTTGCGGTTTATAAGCCTCTTTCAGTGTGTGTTGTCAGCCCCCGGCAGCGACCCAACTGCGGCATTTGCCCCAATTTTGTGTTTGGGCCCAGTCGGCGTCCCGCAACACAGCGCCTATGGATTGTTCGACGCAATCCTTGGGGGCCTCATGTCTGGTATCTTGCTGTTGGAAGACGAGCCGATCATTGCCCGCAACATTTGCCGGGCCTTGGGGCGTGTCGGCCATCTGGTGACCCATGCGGCCTCGGCCAAGGAGGCGCAGGCGCAACTGACTGCGTCGAGCTACGATCTTGTGCTGGCCGATGTGAACCTGGGCGATGGGGATGGGATTGAGGTCCTATCCGAACAGGTGGCCCGTCTGGGCGATGTGCCAATCATCATCATGACCGGGCAGGATACGCTGGACAACCGGCTGCGAGCAGAGGGCCTGTCGGTGTCGGCCTTTCTGTCCAAACCCTTTGCCATGTCGCGGTTGGCGGAACTGACCGGGGCCCTCTTGGCTGAGACGGGCAAACAGGCTGGCGTGCGGCGCGGGCCTTCGGTGATGATGTACTCGCATGACACGATCGGCTTGGGCCATATGCGACGCAACACTGCGATTGCACAGGAACTGGTCGCCCGGGTGCCGGGAGTGTCGGTGCTGATGCTGGTCGGCTGTCCCGCCGGCATGGTCTTTGAGCCGCATCCGGGTATCGATTATGTCAAGCTGCCGTCCCTGACAAAACTGGGACGAGGCAGGTGGCAGGCGGGCAGTCTGCGGATTGATGCGGCCACCACCCGGGCCTTGCGGGCGGGAATCCTGGACCGGGTGATCGAAACCTTTGCCCCGGATGTGCTGTTGGTCGATCACGAACCTGCCGGGGTCTGGGACGAGTTGGTGGCCCCGATCAAGGCGCTGCGGGCGAACGGCCGCACGCGGGTCATGCTGGGCCTGCGCGACATTCTGGATGACCCCGACCGGGTGGCTGGGTCCTGGGCCGCCAGCGGGACGGATCGGGTGATTTCGGACCTGTATGACGATGTGATGATCTATGGCAACGAGGAGTTCTATCCCTCGGACACCGCCTATGGGCTGGCGGCGCTGCGCCCGGGTCATGTACGCTATTGCGGGGCAGTGACGACGGTCCGCCCTGCTGAGCGTGACCGGTGGACGGGCCTACCGCGCCGGGTGCTGGTATCGGGCGGCGGCGGGCGGGATGCGTTTGCGCTGCTGGACACGACCCTTGCCGGGTTTGAAAGCCTGCCTCCGCCGCGCCGTCCGCTGCTGACACTGATTGCCGGTCCGTTGATGGACGCCGAACTGTCAGATGCGCTAAAGCACCGTGCAGCACAGGCAGGAGCGACATTCCGCGAGTCAGTTCCCGACCTGCCAGCATTGTTGTCGGCCAGCGACCTGTTCATCACGATGGGCGGCTACAACTCGGTGACAGAGGCGCTGGTGACCTGCTGCCCCTCGGTCGTGGTGCCCCGCGTCGGGCCTTCGGGGGAGCAGCGCATCAGGGCGGAACGATTGCAGGCGATGGGTCTGGCGACGGTTGTCTGGCGCGATGACCTAACAGCGGCGCGAATGGCCGCCGTGATGACCGCCCGCCCTCGCGCACCCGGCACGCTGTCGGCCCTGTCGTTTGACGGTGCTCAGGCTGCTGCCGACCATATCGCCTTGGTTCTGGCCGAGGCCGCAGTCCAGAAGGTGACCCTGAATGCCTGATACCCGCCCCATGCGCGTCGGCTATGTGCTGAAACGCTTTCCCCGCTTTTCTGAGACATTCATCCTGAACGAGTTGCTGGCCTTGCAGGCGTTGGGCGTGGAAACCCATATCTTTTCCCTGCTGACCCCACCGGACGAGCCGCGTCATGCGCGGTTGGCGGCGTTGCGTGCGCCGGTGACCTATCTGCCCAAAACCCTTGGCCCCGTGGTTGCGGATGACCCGCTGTTCGCAGGCACCGAGGCCAAGGCGGCCGCGGTGTTGCAGGGCAAGGCGGCCGAGGTTGCACGGTTGGCGCAGGTGGCAGGCATAACGCATTTGCACGCGCATTTCGCATCCGACCCCGCCACCGTCGCGCTATTGGCCGCACGGCTGATGGGTGGGACATTCTCGTTCACCGCCCATGCACGCGATATCTTTCACACCTATGTTTCGCCACAGGTCGATGCCGCCAAGCGCCGTGTCAAGTTGGGGCAGGCCGCTTTTTCCGTTACCGTGTCGGATTTCAACGCTACGTATTTGCGTGGCATCTGCCCCGAAGCGGCAAGCCGAATCCATCGGCTGTATAACGGCATCGATCTGTCGCTGTTCGCACCCGCCGAGACTGTGGTGCCCGGGCGCATTGTCGCTGTTGGGCGGCTGGTGGAGAAGAAGGGTTTTGGCGTTCTGGTGCAGGCTTGCGCCCTGTTGCGGGCGCAGGGCGCGGCGTTTGATTGCCGGATCATCGGGGATGGCCCGTTGCATGGGGCTTTGTCGGCGCAGATTGAGGCGCTGGGTCTGACCGGATGCGTAACACTGGAAGGCCCGATGCCCCAAGAGCAGCTTGCCGTCGTGCTGAACACTGCCGCCGTAGCAACTTTACCCTGCGTGATCACGCCGGACGGTGACCGCGACGGGTTGCCCACGGTCCTGCTGGAGGCAATGGGTAAGGCGATCCCGGTTGTTACGACCACAGTTACCGGCGGGCCAGAGATTGTGGCTGACGGGGAAACGGGACTCTTGTGTTCGCCGAATGACCCCGAAGGCCTGGCGGCTGCTTTGGCCGCCCTCTTGGCCAACCCGTTTCGGGCGCGGGCTATGGGAGTTGCGGGGCGCCTGCGGGCCGAGCGGTTGTTCAACCTCTCTATCAATGCTGCCCGTCTGGCGGATTATTTTGCGGCGGTGTCCGTGACCAACCTGTCGCAGGGGGCTGCGTGATGCGAATTGCATATGTGTGCGCCGATGGAGGCATTGCGGTATTTGGCGACAAGGGCGCCTCTGTCCATATCACGGCCATGGCGGGGGCCTTTTGCCGGATCGGCCATGAGGTGCGGGTACTGTGCGCGCGGCGCGGGACAGGATCGGCGGAGTTTCCGGTCGAGCAAGTCAGTGCCGATCTGCCGCCCCCAGAGGATCGGGCGGGAAAAGAACGCGATCAAATCGCTACCGCTTCCGCCATCGAGGAGCGGCTTGTGGCCCTACACCGCGATTGGCAGTTTGACCTGATCTATGAACGCTATGCGTTGTGGTCCACCGCCGGGGTGCGGGCCGGTCGACGCCTGGGAGTTCCCGTGGTTGTCGAAGTGAACGCGCCCTTGGTAACCGAACAAGCCGCCTTCCGGTCGCTGGTTCTGGAACCGGAGGCCCGGGCCATTGAGGCCGAAGTGTTTCGTTGTGCCGATGCGTTAGCCGTGGTTTCAGATGAACTGGTCGCCTATGTGACCGCCAAAGGCGCGGTGCCTGCCAGGGTCCATGTGATCCGCAATGCCGTCGACACAGCACGATTTACCCCCCATGTGCCGCGCGCATTGGTGCCCGGCATTCCCGACACTGCCTTTGTCGTGGGCTTTTCCGGTTCGTTGAAGGCCTGGCATGGACTGGACACATTGCTGCCCGCCTTCCGCGCCCTGCGCGATGTCCTGCCCAAAGCGCACTTGC
Source organism: Paracoccaceae bacterium (assembly GCA_022843025.1). GTDB lineage: Bacteria > Pseudomonadota > Alphaproteobacteria > Rhodobacterales > Rhodobacteraceae > Paragemmobacter. Next base: position 12,837 of record JALHOL010000009.1, read on the forward strand.
TGGTGGTGGGCGAAGGTCCGCGCAAGGTGTGGGTTGAGGGCTATGCCGCGGGGGCTGGGCTTGACGGTGCTGTTACGCTGACGGGCTGGGTCAGCCATGATGAGCTGCCCGGGCTGATCGCGCGGATGGATGTGGCAACCGCCCCCTATCCGGCAGCAGAGGGGCATTACTTCTCGCCCTTGAAGCTTTATGAATATCTGGCGGTTGGGCGGCCAGTGGTCGCCAGCCGCATTGGCCAGACCGAGCAGGTGTTGGACGGCACGGGCGCGGCCCTGCTCGTCCCGCCTGGCGACGCTGCCGCGCTGACACGGGCATTGTCGCAGGTGGCGCAGGATCGGGACCTGGCACTGACCTTGGCCCGGAATGCCGCCGCCCAAGGACGCCGCCACGACTGGACCGATAACGCCCGCGCCGTAATGGCGTTGATCCGTGAGGTGGTGCCGGCATGAGTGACGCCAAGATACAACCCCGTGCTCTGCTGCGCCTGTTCCGTCGGATGGGCCCCCATGCGCGCCCGTATCGATCCACGCTCATCCTCGGCAGTCTGGCCATGCTTGCCGTCGCCGTGACCGAGATCATCCGACCCTGGCCGATGAAAGTTGTATTTGATGGCATATTGATGCCGCAGGCGCAGCCAGATGCGGTTATGGCCCGCATGCTGGCGTGGTTTGGCGCGGGGGATGGCCTGCTGGCGGCGGCAGCAATCTCAATCCTAGCCTTGGCGGTGATTGGCGGGGCCATGGCCTATGTTCAAGCTACGCTGATCGCTGCGGTTGGTCAAAAGGTGGTGGCCGATATCAGGCTGGATCTGTACCGGCATGTGCAAAGCCTGTCGCATTCGTTCCACGACACGGCCTCAAGCGCCGACATCATCTCGCGGTTGACCGGCGATGTGCGGATGATGCGCGACCTGCTGATCGATGCGGCGGTATTCTTTGCGGCTCGGACTGTCGTGATGGTGGGCACGCTTGCCATTATGTTCGTGATGGACTGGCAGCTTACCCTTGCGGCGCTGCTCGTGTTGCCGGGGCTGGTCTTTGTTACCCAATCCTACAGCGCCCGGATCAAGGATGCGGCCCGCCGTCAACGCCGCAAGGAGGGCAAGATCGCCGTGGTGATGACCGAGGGCATCTCGGCTATCTCGGTCGTCAAGGGCTTTGCCCGCGAGGCCTATGAGGAAGACCGATTTGCCCGCCAGAACACCTCGTCGGCCGAGGCGGGGGTGGTGTCCACCCGCATGGCGGCACAGATGGACCGCGTTGTGCAGGTTTTGCTGGCTGTCGGAACCTGCATCGTGCTGTGGTACGGGGTGACTCGGGTGCGTGGCGGTGCGGTCAGTCCGGGTGATCTATTGGTGTTTACCGCCTATCTTACCACGCTGTACAAACCGATCCGCAAGATGAGTTCGATGGCCTCTCGCATGGCCAAGGCCACGGCAAGTGGCGAGCGGTTGCTTGAAATCTTCGACATCCGGCCTGATGTGTCAGACCCGATTGATGTGCCGGACGATCATCATGTTATTGGCCGTGTGGCACTGGAGGCGGTGACCTTTGGCTATCCCGGTGCCCCGCCTGTGCTGCAGGGCGCGACGCTGCATCTGCATCCGGGTGAGACGGTCGCCCTTGTGGGGAGCAGCGGCATGGGGAAGTCGTCGGTCGCCAAGCTGCTGATGCGGTTTTATGATCCGCAGGCTGGCCGCGTGACGATCGATGGCCATGACATTCGCGACATTATGCTGGCCTCCTTGCGCGAACAAATCGCAGTGGTACTGCAAGAAACGGTGCTGTTTGCCACCTCGGTGCGCGACAACATCGCCTATGGGCGTCTGGATGCAACGGAGGCAGAGATCGAGGCGGCCGCTATCGCCGCGGGTGCAGATGCCTTCATTCGCCGCTTGCCCGACGGCTATGCGACCCTGCTAGGCGAGCGCGGTGAAACCCTGTCAGGCGGCCAACGACAGCGCATCGCCATCGCCCGCGCAATCCTGCGCGATGCGCCGATTCTGATCTTGGATGAGCCGTTGACCGGGTTGGACCATGAGACAGCTCAGGGATTGGCTGCCACCCTGCGCAGTGTGGCAGCCGGTCGTACCACCATGTTGATCGCCCATGACACGCTGTCGCTGACCATGGCGCATCGGGTGGTCGAATTGCATGAAGGACAATTCCGACCCCATGTCGCCGAACGACAGGAGAGGTTGGCATGACGCTGCTTGGTAATGTCTTGCACCCCGCACCTGAACACCTGTGCACGCTGCTGAAAACCGGCCCTTCGTCGCAGGCTGTGGCCGCTCTATTGCCCGGTGGCCCACAGCGGCTAACGGTGGAGAGGGTGCATTTCCCTGGTGCCAAACCGGTTCAGCTGCAAATCCGGGCGCATGACGGTGCGGGCCACAGTCAGGTGCTATTGGGCGAATGGGTGGGGGCGCAAGCCGCAGATCTTGCCCTGATCGAGGCGGCAAGACTGGCCAAGCCGCGGCGCAGGCAAAGTACTATAGAGCCTTCGGTGGTGGCCGATCCAGCAAACGGGCTGGTGCTGCGCCGCCCCGGCTTTGACGCCAAACTGCCCGGTCTGCGGTTACTGCATGATCCGGCCTTTGCTTTGAAAAGGTTGGGGGCGCAGGCGAGCGTCAGCCTTGTGGCGCACCGCTTGGGCAAACGGGCGGTGCTGCGCATCACCGGGCCTGATGGCGTTCGCTTTGCGCGGCTGCGGCCAATAACGTCGAACTCGGGGCAGGTGGCTTATGACCGTCATCTTGCGCTTTGGACGGCACTGCAGGGCAATGACGTTCTGGTCATCCCTCGCCCGGCGGGTTTTGACGCCGAATTGGGCGTGGCATTGTTTGAGGCGCTGCCCGGCCTGCCTCCGATCTTTGACGGCCTGGCGGGGTTTGCTGCTTGTCGGTCGGTAATGCGGGGGATTGCGGCGATGCAAAGCCTGGCGACCGAGGCGGAAGCGTACTCCACCGCCGACGAGATGGAGATCCTAGACGTTTGGGCCGGGCGGCTAGCGCAGGTTTTTCCCGATCTGGCGGACCGTGTGCAGCCACTATTGCAGTGCTTGCGCGATGACCTGACGGCCATGGCCCCAGTGACCCCGGCGCTGTGCCACCGGGACCTGCACGAGGGCCAGGTCTTACTGGACCAGAGCCGCACCGGGCTTTTGGATTTTGACACCTTGCGCCTTGGCGACCCCTGTCTGGACCTTGGCAATCTGCAGGCGCATCTAATCCTTGCTACCCTTCGCGACGGGCTACCACGCCGCGCCTTTGTGACCGCCTTGGAGAATGCATCGGCGCAACCCTTGGCTCGGGTGGCCTTGTGGCGCAGGGCGGCCCTGTTGCGACTGGCGATGATCTACGCCTTTTCTGCCGAACCCAAATCGGTGATCCTTGGCTTGCTGGCAGAGGCCGCATGATGTTAGCCCATCTTTGCGACCCCGATCTGCCAGCGTTGCAAAGCCTGGTGCACGCAGATCTGGACCGCATCACCGGAACCCCCGGCACGCGGTTGCTACGTGCCCGGTATCAGCCTGGCGCCCGCGCGGTTCTCCATGTGGATGTGGGCGCGGGGCAAGAGGGCTCTGTCTGGTTTTTTGCCGGGACAAAGGCACAGGGTCTGGCACGGCGGCTTCCGGATGCGCGGTTGGATGCGGCTTCGGGGGCCTTGTTTCAGACCTTTCCACAAGATCACCGTATGCCGCATTTGGCCACGTTCCTGTCAAATGCCGACAACCTTTGCCCCCGATTGATCGGAGGACAAATCGCAGGACCGCCCCAGTTGATGCGCTACCGGCCCGGCCTTTCCGCAACTTTTCGCGTTAAGCGAAAGGATGGTTGCACCTTCTATTTGAAGCAGACAGCCGGCGAGGATGTGCAGGCCCAGGCTCGCGCGATGACTGAACTGTCTGGGGCCATTGCGGGATCAAACCTTGGCGTCGCAGATGTGGCGGGCGTGATCCCAGACCTTGGCCTGATCGCCTATGCCACTGCGCCAGGCAGACCGCTGGACCTGATCCTTCCGGGCTCTGCCCCCTCGGCGGTAACGGCCGCTATTTTGCAAGTCAGCCAAGGTCTGCAGACCCTTTGGTCTTTGCCCATACAGCCGGCGCGCACTTTGGACAGGTCGGCCCTTCTGGCCAGCGCAGATCAGGCCAGCCAGATGATCGCCTTCTTTGATCCGTCGGTAGGCCGGGTTGCAGCGGCCATGGTTGATGGTTTGCGGACCAGCGCAGTTCAGATGCGCGCGATGCCAATCCATGCAGACATGAAGCTGGAACACGCCTTTCTGTCTGGCACGACAACCACGCTGGTCGATATTGAAAGCCTGTCCTTGGGCGATCCTGACTATGATCTGGCCAAACTGGAGGCACGCCTTTCCATGGCCGAACTCGCCGGGATGATCACACCAGCCGAGGTGGCGGCGGCGACTAAAGTGATGCAAGCTCTGACTGGGCCGCACTATGCGTGGTTTGCCACCTGCGCCCGTCTGCAATGCGCCAAATTCTTTGCCCAGCGGTTCGATCCTGCGACAGTTCCCATGATGCGCAGCGTTCTTGAGAGGAGCTAGGCTTGGCACCCGATACGCTTCTTTCCGGTACGGTTGCTGGCCCGTGCACGTGCGATCTTCAAAGAATTTTCAGCTCCGAATCTGAAAACGGCCAAAATCTTTCTGTTCGCATCATCTCATGGCCTGTCGGACCAATGTCTGCAGTGGGTCATCCGCATCCATTGCAAATGCTTCACAGTCCCGTATCTGAACGTCCGCTTGTGGAACGTCTGTCTTTCGGAAACAGCAATGGCTGAGCGTCCGGAATGGGCCGAAAGCGCCTTGCCAGTCGCATAGGGCGCGATGCGGTCATGCGCTGCGTTTTGCGAGCAAGTCGGCTACAAGGCGAACCGCACCTTTGCTTGTGCCGACTGGCGCGGACGCTTCGTTGTTTGATGTAAACGTCGGAAATGGCTCATGGAGACGGGTTCGCGTAAGTCTGACACTCACCTCAATCAGTCTTCGCGACTTCAGCAGCTTAAACATTTTAAAGTTGACGGGTTTAATGATGGGTATATTTCAAGATTCTCCGAAAAATCATTTAATTGCAATGGGGTTTGGCGGAGCCGAAGGGATTCGAACCCTCGAGACGGTTCCCCGCCTGCACCCTTAGCAGGGGTGTGCCTTCGACCACTCGGCCACAGCTCCGCCGATCCGTTTAGCGATGGTCGTTGGTGGGGGCAAGGGGGAAAGCGGTGGGGTTGGTGCAGTATCCTAACTCGGGTCAGCCGCTGAACAGGAAGTGCAGGACGTCGCCATCCTTGACCTCATAGGTCTTGCCCTCGATGCGGAACTTGCCGGCTTCCTTGGCGCCGGACTCGCCGTTTCCGGCGATATAGTCGTCATAGGCGATGGTTTCGGCGCGGATGAAACCCTTTTCGAAATCGCCATGGATCACGCCTGCGGCCTGCGGGGCGAGGGTGCCTTTCAGAATCGTCCAGGCGCGGGCCTCTTTCGGGCCGACGGTGAAATAGGTTTGCAGGTCCAAGAGTTCGTAGCCCGCGCGGATCAGGCGATCCAAGCCCGCCTCGTGCAGGCCCATTTCTTCGAGGAACATCGCGGCTTCATCTTCGGGGAGCTGGGCCAGTTCCTCTTCGATGCGGGCCGAGATGACCACCGTGCCGGCCCCCTGCGCCTTGGCCATTGCTGCTACACGGTCGGACTGACTGTTACCCGTGGCGGCCTTTGCTTCTTCGACGTTACAGACATAAAGAACTGGCTTGGCGGTCAGCAGTTGCAGCAAGCGCCAGGCGCGCTGGTCGTCTGCGGCGATCTGAAGGGTGCGGGCGGGTTTGCCATCTTCCAGCGCCTTTTGCGCAAGCGCAAGCAGGCGGTCCTGATCGGCGCTGTCCTTGTCGCCGCCTTTGATCTTGCGCGCTAGGTTGGCGCGACGGCGTTCGACGGATTCGAGATCGGCCAGCATCAGCTCGGTCTCGATCGTTTCGGCATCGGCCACCGGGTCGATCCGGCCTTCGACATGGGTGATGTCGCCATCTTCAAAGCAGCGCAGGACATGGGCGATGGCATCGCATTCGCGGATATTGGCAAGGAACTGGTTGCCCAGACCTTCGCCCTTTGATGCGCCGCGCACGAGGCCTGCGATATCGACAAATGTCATGCGGGTGGGGATGATCTGTTTCGATCCGGCGATGGCGGCCAGTTTTTCAAGCCGCGTGTCGGGGACCGCAACCTCGCCCACGTTCGGTTCGATGGTGCAGAAGGGGAAGTTGGCGGCCTGCGCGGCGGCAGTGCGCGTGAGCGCGTTGAACAGGGTCGACTTGCCGACATTCGGCAGACCCACGATCCCCATCTTGAAACCCATGGTTCAAACCCTTTCCTGACTGTCGCAGGGCTTCTAGGGCGCGCGGCGCGGCTTCGCAAGCGAGCGGGGCGTTCCGCCGGGAAAAAGTGCGATACAGGCGGTGTATGCCAGTGCTGTGGGGCCATTGATCTTTGCCCCCCTGTCCGGCAAAACGCGGGACGGAGCATTTCGGGGACAGGGCCAGCCAATGACCAGAATCGACGACACGTTCGCGCGGTTGAAGCGCGAAGGCAAAAAGGCCTTTGTCAGCTACATCATGGGCGGCGATCCCGATGCCGCCACGTCCATGGCCGTGATGCAGGGGCTGCCCGCGGCGGGGGTGGACATCATCGAATTGGGGATGCCCTTCACTGATCCGATGGCGGATGGCCCAACGATCCAATTGGCCGGGCAGCGGGCGCTGGAGGCGGGCATGACGATGGATGCCGTGCTGGACATGGTGCGGACCTTCCGCAAGGGCGATGCGGTGACGCCCATTGTTCTAATGGGTTATTACAACCCGATCTATTCCCGCGGGGTGGACCGGTTCCTGACCGAGGCCGTGGCTGCCGGGATTGACGGGTTGATCGTGGTCGACCTGCCGCCGGAAGAGGATGATGAATTGTGCATCCCGGCGCAGAAAGCAGGGATCAACTTCATCCGCCTGGCCACGCCGACAACCGATGCCAAGCGGTTGCCCAAGGTCCTGCAGAACACGTCGGGCTTTGTCTATTATGTGTCGATCACCGGGATCACCGGGGCGGCGGCTGCGCAGGCAGTTGATGTGGCACCCGAGGTGGCGCGGATCAAGGCGGCGACCGATCTGCCGATCATTGTGGGGTTCGGCATCACCACGCCGGATACCGCCCGGGCGATTGCGGGCGTGGCGGATGGCTGCGTCGTGGGGTCGGCCATCGTGAAGGATATCGGCGCAGGCAAGCCTGTGGCCGAGGTTCTGGCCAATGTTGCCGCGCTTGCGGCGGGGGCGCATTCCGCCTGAGGGTGGTATCAGGCGGCGTCGGGAAATCGCCGCAGGTCTGACAGACGGGCAGCGAGGGAATGCAGGTCGGTCGTCAGCGCCTCAAGCGAGGTGCCGCGGGTCAAGGCGGCAATGGCAGCAAGGTCCGCCTCTACGGCGGCGCGGCCTGACAGTGCCAGACTGCGGCCTTTGGGGGTGAGCCAAAGGCATTTCGACCGGCCATCGCGCGGGTTGGGTTCCAGCCGAACAAGGGCACGCGTTTCCAGCACTGTGACCGTGTGCGACATGGTGGTCTTGGGCCAGCCGAAGCTTTCGGCGATGCTGGCAGGGGTCTGCCCTTCGCCCTGCCATGCCAGCCGTTCCAGCACCGTGAACTGCGGGGCGTTCAATCCTTTGGGGAGCCGCGCCTCGATCAGCCGCTGCGCGGCGTGATGCGCGGCAGACAGCGCGGCAAACAGGGATAATGTGGGAAGCAGCGGATCGGACATGCGGAGACGGGCCTTTGCGACGTGGCGGCAAAGGGTTGCAAGTTCCATGCCGGACTGGGCGCGCAGTTCAGGCAGGCGGTGGTGCACCTTGCCGCGAAGCGGCAGAATTGGTAAGCAAAGGTAACCAATCCAAACAGGACGTGCCGCCATGCCCGTGATCACCTGCATCGACGACCTGAAACGCCTGCACAAGCGGCGCACGCCGAAAATGTTCTTCGACTATTGCGAAAGCGGCAGCTACACCGAGCAGACATTCCGGGAGAACACGACGGATTTCCAGAAGCTGCGCCTGCGCCAGAAGGTGGCGGTCGATATGCTGGGGCGACGCACTGACAGCACGATGATCGGAACCAAGGTTTCCATGCCGGTGGCTCTGGCCCCGGTCGGGATGACCGGGATGCAGCGCGCGGATGGAGAGATCAAGGCAGCACGGGCGGCGGAAAAGGCAGGGGTGCCCTTCACGCTGTCGACCATGTCGATCTGCTCGATCGAGGATATTGCCGAACACACCAAGGCGCCGTTCTGGTTTCAGCTTTATGTGATGAAGGACGAGGAATTCGTCGACAGTGCCATCGAGCGGGCGCGAAAGGCGGGCTGTTCGGCGCTGGTGCTGACGCTGGATCTGCAGATTTTGGGGCAGCGGCACAAGGATCTGAAGAACGGGTTGTCGGCCCCACCGCGCCTGACGCTGCGCAACATTCTGGACATGACGATCCGGCCGCAATGGTCGCTGGAGATGCTGGGGACCAAGCGGCGGACGTTCCGCAACATTGTGGGCCATGCGAAAGGCGTGGGCGATCTGTCCAGCCTGATGAGCTGGACGAATGAGCAGTTCGACCCGCAACTTGACTGGGACAAGATTGCCCGCATCCGCGACAAATGGGGTGGCAAGCTGATCCTGAAGGGAATTCTGGATGAGGAAGACGCGCTGCGCGCGGCGGATTTCGGGGCGGATGCGATCATCGTGTCCAACCATGGCGGGCGGCAGCTGGACGGGGCGCTGTCGGCAATCCGGATGCTGCCGCGCATCGTGCGGGCGGTCGGCGACCGGACGGAAGTGTTCATGGACAGCGGTATCCGGTCTGGTCAGGACGTGCTGAAGGCCTTAGCGCTGGGCGCGAAAGGGACGTTCATCGGACGGGCTTATATCCACGGGCTGGGGGCCATGGGCGAGGCTGGGGTGACGGCGGCGCTGGAGGTGATCCGCAAGGAGCTGGATATCACCATGGCGCTGTGTGGAGAAAAGGATGTGGGCAAGCTGGGGCGGCATAACTTGCTGATCCCGAAGGATTTCGAGGGAGATTTTCTGTAGCCGTTTCCGGGGCGAAGCGCGCCGGGGGCTTTGCCCCCGGACCCCCAGGATATTTTTGCAGAGAAGAATGGGCTGGCTCAGGCAGCCTGAAGCCGGTTTTGCCGCGCCATCAGCGGGGCGAGGATCAGCACCGCCAGCAGCATGACCGAGGCGAAGACGAAGGCGAAGCGCAGGCCGAAGGCGCCTGCGATGAAGCCGAGCGACGGCGGGCCGAAGAAATAGCCGAAATAGCCAAACAGTGTTGCCCGGGCCACGGCACGCGCGCGGGCCTGAGGATCGGCGAGGCGACCTACCAGCGAAAACGCGGTGGGCGCGATCACGGATGAGCCGATGCCCATGACGATGAACCCTGCATAGGCCATCATCGGCGTGGTGGCGAGCGCCGCGCCGAGTGCGCCGAAGGCCGACAGCACCGCACCCCCCATCAGCAGGCGAAAGGGATTGACGCGGGTGACGATGCCCTGCCCGGCGAGGCGGGCAAAACCCATGGTCAGCGCAAGAGCGGCAGGGCCCATCGCCCCCTCTTCCGGGCTGCCGCCCAAGGTCTTTTCGATATGCAGGGCGGACCAGTTTTCGGCGGCGTTTTCGGTCAGGAAGGCGATCAGGACGATGCCGCCACCAATCACCGGGATCAGGCCAAGATGGCCCGCCGTGCCATCCTTTGGCTTGCGCAAGCCATGGATGGTACCGTCCCGCTCCCACGTCATCAGGGCAAGGATGCCTGCGGTCAAGGCCATGGTCCCCATGACCCAGCCGGGCGGCCAGCCTTCACCGCGCATCAATCCGGTGCCAATGGCCCCGCCCGCATAGCCAAAGCTGTAAGCGGCGTGGCAGAGGTTCATCAGATGCAGGCCTCGGTCATTCTCGAGCGCTGCGACACGGGCATTCATCAGCACATCCGTCAGACCCGTGGCCCCGCCGCAGGCCATCATTGCCAGTGGAAAGAGCCAGACCTGCGCCGCTTGTCCCGGCAGGGCAAAGGCCGCCGCCATCAGCAGAGTGGCGACGGGTAGCGCGATCCGGCCGAGGGCCGCGCCGATCAGGGGCGCAAGCAGCATGGCAGTCACCGCCGCCAACGGCGTGGGCAGGATCAAGAGGCCAAGCTCGGATTCCGTCGCATCCAACTGTGCCTTCAGGTCCGGCAGGACGGCGGCGAATGTACCCCAGAGCACACCCATGGCAGCAAAGGCGGCGACGGGTGCGCGGGCCGCGACAAGGGTGGTGGAAATGGACATGTGGAAATCTCCTGCCTGACGGAGGTAGCCCGCGCCTGTTTTTGCGGCAAGCCCGCCCGCGACAGGCGGGGCATCGGTGGCGACCGGATTCATGCTTCCCTTCATGGCGAATCGCGGCTATAGCCCCCCGGTCGCGTCGCACACCCTTGGAGGGCGGCGGATTTATTCTATGGAGAGAACCAATGGCTCGTGAGATCCCTGATCTTTTGGCCGCGGTACGGACGGGGACAGGCAAGGGGGCCGCTCGTCAAGCTCGTCGTGAGGGCTACGTACCCGGTATCGTGTATGGCGACGGCAAAGAGCCTTCGCCCGTCAACCTGAACTACAACTATCTGCTCAAGCGCCTGCGTCAGGGCCGCTTTTTGCAGACGCTGTTCAACCTGAAGGTTGAGGGCGGCGAAGAAGTGCATGTGATCTGCCGCGGCGTCCAGCGTGACGTGGTGAAGGATCTGCCGACCCATGTGGATTTCATGCGGGTTGGCGATGAATCGCGGATCAACCTGTTCATCCACGTGGAATTCATCAACCACGAAGCAAGCCCCGGCCTGAAGCGCGGCGGCACGCTGACCGTGGTCCGTTCGGAAGTTGAACTGGAAGTGACCGCCGGGGACATCCCGGATCACATCACGGTTGACCTGACGGGCAAGGTGATCGGCGACGTGATCCACATCGAAGATGTGGCTCTGCCGAAAGGCGCGAAGCCGACGATTGCACGGAACTTCGTGATTGCGAACATCGCGGCTCCGTCGGGGCTGGTTGCTGCGGAAGAGTGATCCTTCGGGATTGCGGAAAATCGGGCGCGTCGGGGGAACCTGACGCGCCCTTTTTCGTTCCTTGCTAGGCTGCCGCAAGGGCCAGATGGTGCGCAAAGCGTGGGTCGCTGGCGGCATCGCGCCCGGCTTTTGAGGCAAGCCTTTTGACATAATCGGCGCAGCACAGGTGATGTAGGCGTTGAACATCGGTTAGAGACATGGCGGCGTTGTGTAGGGCGTCGAACTCCGCTGCAAAGCGCAGGGCGCTGCGGTCTTCGACGGCGTTCTGCTCGGCTCGGTCATAGTAGGCGTCGGTATAGCGGTCCTTGCCTGCAACGGGCGACAGCGTGCCGCGCTTGAGCGAGAAGCTTTCCGCCGAACGCAGCATGTAATGGTTGATCTGCGCCACATCCCAGCCGCGCAGATCATCGGGCAGGATGCGAAGGCTGTCATCCTGTGGGGTCCAGCCCTCAACCTCGGCCCCCGCCGGGTTTACCCAGATCATCCCGTCGCTGCCCCAACGCGCAAGGCGGCGGGGGCGCAGGCGTTTGGGGGAATGTTCGCCGAGTCGGGCGAACCAGTCGGGATGGCCGTGAATGGATTTGACCCAACCCGAAAGGCGCCCACCTTCGACGCCCGCGCGCAGGCATTGGCGGTGGGTAAGACCATCCTCCCACAGCTTGCGCCCCGCGGTTCCGAAGATGCGCCAGGGGATCGACATCCCGAGGAAGGGACGCCCAGGATGGGCCAGTAGATCAGGAAGGCGGCCTGCGCCTGGATGGATGACCAGGAATTCGTCGACATCGGCCACCATGACCCAATCGGCATCATTGACCTGAGGCAGGGCCTTTGCGGCGGCCAGTTTTCGGCCTGTTATGTGTTTGCCATCAAGGACTTCATGCACCAGATGCGTGATCCATCCAGCTGCGGCGAGGGCGTCGAGAAGGTGGGGCGAATGATCAGTGCAGGCGTTGGTGACGATGACGATGTCGGTGAAACCGAGCAGCCGTTGCCAGCAGATCCACTCCACCAGAAACGGCCCTTCATCCTTTACCGAACAGACCACCGTGTACCGCACGCCATTCCCCTTTGGACATGGGAGCCAAGGTCGGGCAGGGGCTTGGCCGCGTCAAGCCCTGCTGCGGGCTTGCGCGGGGCTGCCTGCTGCGGCAATGGTCGGGTGTGGGCTTTGAGGGGGCGGTGGCGTGAAGATTTTCGTGGGGCTTGGCAATCCGGGCGCGAAATATGCGGGCAACCGGCACAATATCGGGTTCATGGCGCTGGACAGGATCGCGGCGGATCACGGGTTTGGCCCGTGGAAGGCTGCGTTCAAGGCCGTTGTTGCCGAGGGGCGTCTTGGGGATGAGAAGGTGCTGCTGGTAAAGCCGCAAACCTTTATGAACCTGTCGGGCGAAAGTGTGCGCGCGGCGATGGTGTTCTACAAGCTAAACCCTTCAGATATAACCGTTTTCCATGATGAGCTGGACCTTGCGCCCGGCAAGGCGCGGGTCAAGCCGGGGGGTGGCCATGCGGGGCATAACGGGCTGCGGTCGATCCATCAGCATCTGGGCACCGATGCCTATGCACGGGTGCGGCTGGGGATCGGGCATCCGGGGCACAAGGATGCCGTAGCGGCATATGTCCTGAACGATTTCGCCAAGGCGGATCAGGATTGGCTGGATGATCTTTTGCGCGGGATTTCCGACGGCGCCGCGGCTTTGGCGGATGGGGATGGCGCGCGGTTCATGAATGCAGTGGCGTTGCGCACGGCGCCGCCGCGGTCTTCGGACAAGACTGAGGCGGGGCCGCGTGGCCCGGCGGGGGCCAAAAATGACGTGCAGCGCGCGGTGCAGCGCCCGGTGCAGATGGGCGTGCATACAAATGTGCATACCGACGCGCCGGAGACCCCTGCAGAGGCGCCGCAAGACACGCGCAGCCCGATGCAGAAACTGATGGACAAGTTTCGGTGACAGAGGCGGCGGTCAGGGCAGCCTTCCGGTCGCAGGCACGGGCCTGTGGGCGATTGGGCTCGCCCCTGATGGAGCGGCTGCTGAACGGTTTGGCAGACGCCTTGTCGCCGGGGACGGCAGTGGCAGACCGGGTGCTGGGTTGGCAGGGCGAACCGGGGCCTGCGGGGGATGCGGTGGCGCTGCGTCTGGCCGGGGGGCTGCATGCGCTGATCCTGACGGGTGAGGATGCCGGGTTGGCCGCGGCTTATGCGACGGATGATCCTGTGCCTGCGGTGATGGAGGCATTGGTGCGGCATGAGGCGCATCTGCTGCGCTGGCTTGACCAGCCGCCGCAGACGAATGAGGTGCGCCGGTCTGCGCCCCTGATGGCTGCCGCGCATGTGATCGCGGCGCGGTTCGGGCGGCCGCTGGTGCTTTCGGAACTGGGGTGTTCGGGTGGGTTGAACCTGATGTGGGACCGCTGCCGTCTGGATTTGCCGGATGGGCTACGCGGTGAAGGGCCGATCCGGTTGCAGCCGGATTGGCAGAGGGGCTTGCCCCCGGCAGCCCCATTTGTGATTGCGGGGCGGGCTGGGGTGGACCTGAACCCGCTTGATCCGGTCGAGGACAGGTTACGCCTGCTGGCCTATCTGTGGCCGGACCAGCCTGACCGCCTGAACCGTACGCGGGCTGCGCTGGATGAGGCTGCGCGTCTGCGCCTGTCGCTGGTGCGGGGTGATGCGGCTGAGTGGCTGGAACGGCGATTGGCGGTCCAGATGCCGGGAAAGGTGCATGTCGTGTTTCACACGGTGGCGTGGCAGTATTTTCCGCCCGAGACGCAGCTTCGATGCAGGGCCGCGCTGGAAGCCGCAGGGGCGCGGGCCAGTGAGGATGCCCCGCTTGCGCATCTGTCGATGGAGGCGGACGGGCGCGCGGATGGGGCGGCGCTGCGGCTGCAGCTTTGGCCGGGGGCGGGCGAGATGACGCTGGGCCGGGCCTGTTTCCACGGCCGCTGGGTGCGTTGGGGCGATGAGGGCGCGCAGGGTTGACGGAACGGCGCGCTTGGCAGGGCTTGTGGCGCATGGCAAGGCTTGGGAAGCGGTGGGGGACAGTGTGATGCGCAAATTTGGCCGGATCCTGGGGATCGTGTTGCTGCTGGTCGCGGCGCTGGCGCTTTGGAAACGGGAAGAGATTGCGCGCCTGATGGCGGTGAACAGCCTGTTTGCCGAAGATCGCATCGTGCAGAATTTCAGCCACATGGACCGCCTGTTCCTGACACGCCCGCTGTCGCGTGGGGAAGGGCCGGTCAGCCCCTTGCCAATGGGGCCGGAAGCGGTGCTGCCACCCGAAGTGGCGGAGTGGATCACCGCGCGGGATGTGACGGCGCTGGTGGTGCTGAAGAACGGGCAGGTGGTGCATGAAAGCTATTATCTTGGCACCGGGCCGGAAGACCTGCGGATTTCCTGGAGCGTGGCGAAAAGCTTTCTGTCGGCCTTGTTCGGGATCGTGCTGGCCGAGGGGCATATCGACAGCCTTGATGACCCGGTGACGAAATATGTGCCGGAACTGGCGGGCACAGCCTATGACAGGGCGACCGTGCGGCACATCCTGACCATGTCTTCGGGCGTGGCGTTCAACGAGGATTATCTTGATTTCTGGTCGGACATTAACCGCATGGGGCGGGTTCTGGCGCTGGGCCAATCCATGGATGGCTTTGCGGCCAGCCTGAAGGACCGCGCGGCAGAACCGGGCAGCGACTGGCGATATGTGTCCATCGACACGCATGTTCTGGGGATGATCATCCGGGGTGCGACGGGGGAGGATATTCCCGAACTGCTGGAGCGGCATATCCTGGCCCCGTTGGGCGTGGAGGTTGCGCCCTGTTATCTGACCGATGGGTACGGTGTCAGTTTTGTGCTGGGTGGGTTGAACATGACGACGCGGGATTATGCGCGGTTCGGTCAGATGATCGCGCAGGGAGGGATGTGGCAAGGCCGCCAGATCGTGCCGCGCGATTGGGTTGAGGCATCGACCGTCCCTTCGGCCCCCGGCGGGGCGGGATACGGCTATCAGTGGTGGATTGCCGATGGTGCAGCGCCGGGCGAGGTGAACGCGCAGGGCATCTATGGGCAATATATCTGGATCGACCGGGCGCGGAACATCGTGATTGCGGTCAACGCCGCTGATCGCGGGTTTGAAGATGCGGGCGTGGCCGAGGGCAATATCGCCATGTTCCGCCGGATTGCGGATGCGTTGTAAGGTCAGACCTTCTGCGCGTCGTCGCCACGGTTAAACAGCCCTGCCAAGGCGCGGCTGACCGTCTGGCTGACGCTGGGGCGGGGCAGAGCGGCGAAGGGCAGGGGGCGGCAAATCTCCATCGCGGCGATGCCGACGCGGGCTGTCAGCGCGCCGTTGACCACGCCTTCGCCAAAGCGGCGTGACAGTTTGGACAGCACGCCCCCGCCCGCAACGGAGCCGATCAGATCATCGGTCAGGGCAACCGCCCCGGTGGCGATCAGATGCCCGAACGCCCGACGCAGCAGGCGCATGGAGCCGAGCGTTCCCGCCCGACCGCCATAGATTTCCGCGATGCGGCGGATCATGCGCAGATTGGCGAACAGCGCCATTGCCACATCGGCCAGTGCCAGCGGCACCAGCGCCGTGACAGTGGCGACCTGACGCGCGGCAGCCTCAACCTCGGCCCGGGCGGCGGTGTCGAGGGGGGACATCAGTTCCACCTCGGCCAGCCGAAGCAGGGCGTCGGGATCTAGCACATCGCCCTGACGTTCCTTGAGCCGTGACACCGCCCAGGCCATATCGCCGCGGCGGGTGTAAAGCCCGGTCAATTCGCCCGTCACGCGCTTGGCATCGGCGAGAGTGGCCGCCCCTGCTGCGCGCAGGCGCAGACCGTCAAGCTGGGCCAAGCGCGCGAAGGTGGCGGCCTCGCGCAGAGCAAGCAAAGTGGCGGCCAGAACGGCGAGGCCGACAAGGATCAGCGCAATGGTACCCAGCGCGGTGTTGGTGGTCAGAAGGCCGGTCACGAAATCCCAGGCCGCCACGGACAGCACGAAGGAGAACAGCGCGCCAAAGGCCCAGATCGCAAAGCGCCCAAGGGCCGAGCGCGGCCGTTTGGCCCCGATGCGCAGCGCGGCCTGCATCACCCGCCCGTCGGGCAGAAGATCCGGCACGGGCGGGGCAAGCGACGGATCGGCCCCGGGATTGGCGCTGTCTTCCATTTCGATGATGAAGGGCTTGTCGGCGGTCACAGCCTGTCTCCGATCAAGAATTCCATGGCGCGGTCCAGCCGGATATGTGGCGGCCCGTCCCCCGGTTTGCGCGCCATGCGCAGGGGCGGTTCAAAGGCCATCAGGCCAAACTCGGCATCCAGCCAGCGATCCGCCCCTTGCCGGGCGGGCGACAGCAGGCGCGACGGATCGTCGGGCAGGCGGCCGGGATACATGGCGACGACGCGGCCATCCTGAAGCCGCCCGCGCACGCAATCCAGCGCCACGCCATCGCGGGTAACCGTCTCTTCCACCGTCGCGCGGAAACCGGACAGCGACATAGCCCCGGTCAAGGCGCCTGCAAACTCGGCGCGGTCGCGCGCCTCGCGCAGCATGGCCTGCATGATGTTGGTCAGCGCAGGGTGTTGGCTGTGGTGCAGGTAATCAGCCTTGGTCGCGGCCAGCAGGATGCGTTCCACCCGCTTGCCACCCAAAAGCGCGGTGAGCCAGCCGTTGCGGCCCGGGCGAAAAGCCGCAAGAACATCGGCCATGACACGGCGCAGATCTTCCAGCGCCTGCGGGCCCTGATGGATGGCGCCCAGCACATCGGCCAGCACGATCTGACGATCGACGCGGGCGAAATGATCGCGGAAGAAGGGGCGCACGACCTTTGCCTTGTAACCCTCAAACCGGCGTTCCATCTCATGCCAAAGGCTGCCGCGCGGGGTGCTGGCGGGGCGGGGCAGGGGCGCAAAGGTCAGCACGGGTGATCCGGCAAGATCACCGGGCAGCAGGAAGCGGCCGGGCGTGCAATCGGCCCAGCCTGCGGTCCGCGCGCCGGACAGATAGGTGGTAAACAGCGCGGCAAGCGCCTGCGCACGTGGCTCTGCCAGGGGAAGGGAGCCGTCTTCGGCACGCGCGGTGGCCATGAACTCCGCCGCTTCGGGGCGTTTGGACAGGCGCGTCAGCACCTCATCCGACCAGTCGGCATAGGTCTTGTCCAAAAGGCCAAGGTCCATCAGCCATTCACCGGGGTAATCGACGATGTCGAGATGCACGATGCGCGGGCCAGTGAGGCCGGAGAGCCAGCCATCGGGGCGTACGCGGAAGGACAGGCGCAGTTCAGATACGGCGCGGGTGCTGTCGGGCCAGCGCGGGGCGTCGCCTGTCAAAGCGGCGAGATGCCCTTCATAGTCAAAGCGGGGCAGGGTCACATCGGGCTGCGGCTGCAGCCAGACCGACTCGATCCGCCCTGAGGCTTGCGCGGACAGCTGCGGCATCCGCCCCCGGTCCAGCAGGTTGGCGACAAGACCGGTGATGAACACCGTCTTGCCCGCGCGGCTGAGGCCGGTCACGCCAAGGCGGATCACAGGTTCGAACAGGGCCTCGGACAAGCTGGCCGTTGCCCCTTCGATCCCACGAGAAATGCCGTCGGTGATGGATGAAAGGACCAATCTTTTCCCCTGTCTGACATCTTAACATAGGGATCGCAGCGGCGGATGTGTAGCCTTGGCGCAGCCGATGGTGGACAAGCCTGCCCGCCTTGGGCTAGGCCCGCCCCATGCCACGCTATGCGCTTCTCATTGATTATGACGGGTCACCCTTCAACGGGTGGCAAAGGCAGGCGGCGGGGCAGCCGTCGGTGCAGGCCGCGATCGAGGCAGCGCTGGGCAAGCTGGAACCGGGACCGCATACGATTGCAGCGGCGGGGCGCACCGATACCGGGGTGCATGCGACGGGGCAGGTGGCGCATTGCGACCTGACCCGCGACTGGGATCCCTTCCGCCTGTCCGAGGCGTTGAACCATCATCTGAAACCGGCCCCTGTCGCGATCCTGCGGGCGGTGCGGGTGACAGAGGATTTTCATGCCCGGTTCAGCGCGACCGAGCGGCGCTATCTGTTTCGGCTGGTTGCCCGGCGCGCCCCCGTGACGCATGACCGGGGGCTGGTCTGGCAAGTGCAGAACCCACTGGATCTGCTCGCCATGCAGCAAGGGGCGGCGCATCTGATCGGGCTGCATGATTTCACCACCTTTCGGTCAACGATGTGCCAATCGAAAAGCCCGGTGAAGACCTTGGATGAGATCAATATCTCTCAACGCCTTCTTCCGGGCGGGGTGGAATACCGCTTTGCCCTGCGGGCGCGCAGTTTCCTGCACAATCAAGTGCGCTCCATTGTCGGCACGCTGGAACGGGTAGGCGCGGGAAGTTGGCGGCCCGATGACGTGCGTGATGCGCTTGCGGCGCGGGATCGCGCGGCCTGCGGCCCGGTCTGCCCGCCGCAGGGGTTGTATCTGACGGGCGTTTCCTATCCGGCCGACCCGTTTGCGGACTGAGCCAGAAACAGCCCTTTCATCTTGGCCCAAATACCCTGGAGGTTTGGGGGCAAGGCCCCCATCAGCCGAGCCGAAGCGCGCATGCGCGCAGGCGAGATAAACAAAATGCGCGTCAGCGCGCCTTTGGATCAGCCTTGGTCAAGGGCGGCCAGATCTGGCAGGAAGCGCACGGGCAGCTTGTCCAGCCCGTGATGTTCCAGCGTCTGGCGTACCGGGGCACGGGCGCCGACGACGATCAGCACGCCATCCCGGCGTGCCATCCTGCGCGCAAGCAGCAGGAAGGACCGGGCACCCGAGGAATCGATCATCGGCACATCGGTCAGGTCGATGACGAATTCGCGCGGACGGTCGGCGATGCGTTCCAGAACCGACCCCAGCCGCGCGGCCGCGCCAAAGAACCACGGCCCGCGCAGGCGGATCACCACGCGGTCCCCGTTTTCGGTTGAAATGGCCGTGTCGTCTTGTCCTGCGACCTCGGCCGCGTCGGACATGCGGGCGATGAAGACAAGGCCGCCCAGCGCAAAGCCCACCACGATGCCTTCAGTCAGGTCGCGGAAGACGACCAGCAGGAAGGTGACCAAGAGCACCATCGCATCCGCGCGCGAGGAGCGGAGGAGGTGCCAGAACTCCTCTTTCTCGGCCATGTTCCAGGCCACGACGGCCAGAACGCCCGCCAGTGCGGCAAGCGGGATATAGGCAGCCAGCGGTGCGGCGATCAGCATGAAGGCCAGCACGAACAAGGCGTGCAGCATGCCCGACACCGGCCCGCGCGATCCGGCACGGACATTGGTGGCGGTGCGGGCGATCGTTCCGGTCACGCAGAACCCGCCGACAAGTGCCGATCCGATATTGGCGGCTCCCTGCGCCACCAGTTCGGCATTGCTGCGGTGGCGCGCGCCGCTCATCCCATCGGCGACGACGGCAGAGAGCAGGGATTCGATGGCCCCCAGCAAGGTGAAGCTGATGGCCCAGGGCAAGGCCGCGAGAACCGCGTCGAGCGAGAAGGAGGGCAAGGATGGGGCCGGGGGAACCCGCGGCAGTTCCCCGAATTTGGTGCCGATGGTTTCGATGGGCAGGCCGAAGGCGGCCACGATCAGCGAGGCGAGGACGACGGCCAGCAACATACCCGGGGCGGCGGGACGCCAGAGCTTGATGCCCTGGATCACGGCGATGACAGCTGCGGCGACGGCAAGGGCTGCGGGTGTGATGGTCGCGCGGGCGGCCCAGAGCGCCTCGGCCTTGGCGATGATCTCGCCGGGTTCCGGCGCGCTGAGGGAGAGGCCGAACAGATCGCGGATCTGGCTGGCGAAGATGATCACCGCAATCCCGGCGGTAAAGCCCACAGTCACGGGATAGGGGATGAAACGGATATAGGTGCCCAGCCGCAGCCCACCGGCGGCCATCAGCAAGAAGCCCGACAGGAAGGTGGCGAGGATCAGCCCGTCAATCCCGATGGCCATGACGCAGGCAGCGACCAGCACGATGAAGGCCCCCGCCGGCCCGCCAATCTGATAGCGCGAACCACCCAAGGCAGAGACTAGGAAACCACCCACGATGGTGGTGTAAAGCCCACGCTCCGGCCCCACGCCGCTGGCGATGGCGATGGCCATGGACAAGGGCAGCGCCACGATGGCCACCGTCAACCCGGCCAAGGCATCGGCGCGCAGGTCGCGCAGGGTGTAGCCTTCTCGCAGCACCGTCAGGATCTTGGGCAGGAATTCGGGCTCGGGGGCGGGGTGGGTTGTGCTGTTCATGTTCCGGGTGCTAGCCAAGTGGCCGTGCGCGCAGCAAACGCCCCTTGCCCCCCGTCTGTCAATCACGTGGACATCGCCGCCATGACGAACCGACCTGATCCTGTTGCCTCTGCCGATGATGCGGCGCGCGCGCTGGCGCGTGATCTGATCGCCGCAGCGCGGTTTGCGGCACTGGCAGTGACCGATCCGGCGGATGGATTGCCGGGGATCAGCCGGATCGCCTTTGGTCCGGCAGCGGGGGGTGGGTTTTTGACGCTGATCTCGGCGCTGGCCCCGCATCACGAGGCGTTGCTGCGCAACCCCGATTGCGCGCTGATGGTGGGGGAGGTGGGGGAAAAGGGGGATCCGCTGACCCATCCCCGTTTGATGATCAAGGCCCGTGCCGCCTTTGTTGCGCCGGATGCCGGGGAGCGCAGTGCATTGCGGGCGGATTGGCTGGCCCGGCATCCCAAGGCAAAGCTCTATGTCGATTTCGCGGATTTCAGCTTTGTTCGGTTTACGCCGAAATCGGCGCTGTTGAACGGCGGCTTTGCGCGTGCCTTTCGGTTGACCCCCGAAGATCTGTGATCTTCGGGGTGCTGGAGGCCATCTTGCGCCTCAAGTCGGGTTATCGGTCCGGACGGTTACGACAACGCGCCCGCGCACGGCGGTTGGCCATTTGACATGCACCTGATTGCGCGCAGTTCCCTGTTCGACCAGCACATGGGGCTGTACGAATTGGGTGACGTTTGATCCGCTTTGCACCGGGCCTTCGGGGACGAGGCTCGACACGACCCGTGCCCGCCCCCCGAAGGGCATGAAGGCGCCGGGCGAGACCACCCAGGTATCGGATGGGGTGGTCTGGCTGTGTTCGATGACCAGCGGGCTTACTGTAAACTGGCTGACGGCGTGGAAGGCGTTGCCATCGAAGGTGATGTTGCGCATCCGCCCGAAATCCAGTGTGGCGAAGCTGTCATCGACCATCTCAACACGGTCAATGCTCCCGTTTACCACGCAGAAGGCGTTATCCGTTACCACCAGCCCGTTGATGAAATGCCCCGGTCCCCGAGGTGTGACGACCAGCCAGCGGAAGGCGGCGCTGACATCGATTGCCATGAAGATGTTTCCAGTGATCGTCAGCCCGCCAAAGGACAGTTCGTTGCTGAAACCCGGTTCCGGATCATGTTCGTTGGACCATTCGACAAAGCAATTGTCGATGTAGTTCCCCGTCAGCACGCTGCGGGCATGGGTCGAGGTGAAGATGATCCCGGCGCGACGCGGGCCTGCCACCTGATCATCGCCTTGAAAGAAGTGGTTGGCCACCACCAGATGGCCCGATCCGCCCAGCACGGCGAAATGGGCAAAGCGCACCACCCGGTTTTCACGCAGTTTCGCATCATTGGCATTCACGTTCAGGGCGATGGTTGTGCGGTCTTGCGCGGGAACATCCAGTTCATTGGAAAGAAACTGGCACAGATCCACCATCAGACCCTGGCACCCGCTGCCGATCGAGGTGATCCCCCGGTCACGCGGGCGGTTGAAGACGCAATTGTCCACCCTGAGCGCCAGCCCGACCTTGGACAGCATCAAGCCACTGGCAAGGCCACCGCAATCGAAGCCGATCTCGCGCAATTCGAAGCGGCTGAGGTTTTCAAACCCGCTCAGGTCGATCAGGTAGCGGTAGCGTTGGAAGGTGAAGGTGCGGGTGCCTGCGGCCGCGAAAAGGGGCATCGACAATGTCAGAGTTCCGGCCGCGACATTGACTGACCGCACATAAACCTCGCGCCCGACACCGGTGCCGGAGACCCGCGCCCCGACGGGGATATTGGCGATGTTGGCGACGCCGGTCAGGGTTTCGGGTTGTGACACGGCATAGGTGGCGACAGAGGTGACCGTCGCCGTGGACCAGGCCGGATTTGCAACAGCCTCCAGCAGGCCATTTCGGATCACCCGGCGCTGATTGAAACTGTCGAGGCCGGTCAAGGCGGCGATATCGACCGGTGCGGTCAAGGCGACGCGACGACCCGACAGGTCGAACTCGGCATGGTCGGTGAAGAAGAACAGCGCCTGAACGGCCTTGCGAAAACCCGCTTCCTCATTCCCGAAAGCGGCGGAATAGGTGTTCAGATCAAAGTTGCGGGTGCAGGCGAGGCGCACATTGGCGGCCATGAGGACCGTCCCTTCAAAGCGGACATCGCTTTCAAAGGTGACATTGCCCGCCAGCCGATAGGTGCCCGCCGATACAAGCACGGACCTCTGGCCTGCGGCGGCATCGGCAGCCTCGAACGCGGCAGTATCATCGGTGACGCCGTCGCCGCGTGCGCCATAATCGCGGACGTCGACCCATGTCATCATGTCGCGATGAAAGACTTCGGTCGCATCTTCGATCTGGATGTCGTCGATGCGGACGATGCCGCCGGTCGCACCCGTCAGGTCGATCCCGATATGGCCATAGGCGGGGCTGGTTCCCCAGACCATGTTGACCCCGCTCCGGTTGCCCGACCCGATGATCGCGCTGATCGTGACGACCCGCCCATACTGGGCCAGCGCCACGGACGGCCCGATCTGCACGGCAGAGGCGATGTTCGATCCGTTCGACGCGGCGGCAAAGGCCGCAATGCGGACGGCGGGAAAGGCCCCGGACAGGCATTTCACGCGGGCAGTCACGCGCAGATACATGCCGGGGCGAAAGGGGATCTGCTGAAAGCTGCGCAGTTTCAGGGTGGCGGTGGTCTTTTGCACCTCAAGGCAGCCGCTAAAATCCTGATCTGCCGGGACAAAGGCTGCGTTGGGCTGGTTCGCCCACGACCCCTGCCCGGGAAGCCCGTCTTCGCGCGACCAGAGGTTCAGCCCTGCCTCAAAGGCCGGAGGCATAAGCACCAGCCCGTCTGTAACTGCCTTGTTCATATTTTCCCTCGCCGGTTAACACCGGGCAAACGGGTAGCAAGGCAGGGTTAACGGGATATCAGCCCGCCGCGCGGTGGCGGCGGGCTGGATCAGGCCCCGACGCCGGGTTCGGGCAGAAGCTGAACGGCATTGATCTGCCAGCCGCCATCAGCCTGGATCATCTGGTAATCCAGCACATGGGTGCGCCCGGACTGATCGGTGATCATCACCTTTTGCCACAGCCTCCCGGCGATTTCTCGCTGTTCCAGCATCTGGATCGCGCCGGGGCGGTGGACCATGGGATAGCCGTTCTTGACCATCATCCCGAAGTTTTCGGGCGACATGAAGATCGACTTGATGGAGGGCGAGGCGAAGGTGAAGGCGGTGTCGTAATCATCGGCCTTGAAGGCCTCGATCTGGTTCAGGATGGTTTGCTGAACCGGGTCTTCCTGGGCCGAGACCGGCAAGGCAAGGCAGAGGGCAGTCAAAAGTCCAAAGGCAATGCGGCGCATCGCGGCCTCCCTGATATACGTCCCCGTCAGGAAGGCTAGACCGATGCGCCGAAGGGTCAATCCCGGAGACCGGAATTGACTGGATTTGCGGCGAGGATCGCCTTTTCAGGCCAGCAATTCGCCCGACAATCCTTTGTCGATCAGCGCGATGGTCTCGGCCACGCCATAAAGCGCGACAAAGCCGCCTAAGCGGGGCCCGTCGCTGGCTCCGAGAAGCACCTCATACAGCGCCTTGAACCAATCGCGCAGGGGTTCGAACCCATGGTCCTTGCCCACGGCAAAGACCATGCTTTGCAGGGCATCGGCATCCAGCCCGCCGTCCCATGCCGCGAGGCGAGCGCGCAGATCCTCGATCGCGGCGCGTTCCTTGGCATCGGGGGCGCGGAACACCCGCGTGGGGGCAATACGGTCGGTGAAGTAGCGCACGGCAAAGCCCGCCGCCGCATCCAGATCGGGATGGGTTTCGGGCGAGGCTTCGGGTGCATAGGCGCGGATATAACCCCAAAGACCTTTGGCATCCTTGGCCCCTGCCACGCTGGCAAGATTGAGCAGCATGGAGAAGGGCACGATCATGTGCGATTCCGGCGGGGTACCGCCGTGGATGTGCCAGACCGGGTTGTTCACCTGCGCGTCGACATCCTGCGTGGGATAGGCGCGGAGTTGCTGGTGGTATTCATCCACCGCGCGCGGGATCACGTCAAAATGCATCCGCTTGGCCGTCTTGGGCTTTTGATACATGAAATAGGACAGGCTTTCCGTGGCCGCGTAGGACAGCCATTCGTCGATGGTCAGGCCGTTGCCTTTGGATTTCGAAATCTTTTGACCCTGATCATCGAGGAACAGCTCATAGGTCATGTGGTTGGGCTTGCGGCCACCCAGCACCTCGCAGATGCCGTCATAGATCGGGGTGTTGGTGCTGTGGTCCTTGCCGTACATCTCAAAGTCCACGTCCAGCGCCGCCCAGCGGGCGCCGAAATCGGGCTTCCATTGCAGTTTCACATTGCCGCCCGTCACCGGCAGCGTCCATTCGCGGCCATCCTCGTCGTCGAAGGTGATGGTGCCGTCCTTGGCGTTCACCTCTTTCATCGGCACATAAAGCACCCGTCCGGTTTCGGGATGGATCGGCAGGAACGCCGAATAGGTCTTCTGCCGCTCGTCCCGAAGGGACGCCAACATGATCGCCATAATCGCGTCATAGCGTTCCGCCGCCAGCAGCAGCGTGTCGTCAAAGCGGCCCGACTTGTAGAACTCGGTCGCGCTGATGAATTCATACTCGAAGCCGAAGGTGTCTAGAAACCGCCGCAGCATGGCGTTGTTGTGATGCCCGAAGGATTCATATTCTCCGTAAGGGTCCGGCACGCTGGTCAGCGGCTTTTGCATGTGCTGGCGGAGCATGTCCTGTTGCGGCACGTTTTCGGGCACCTTGCGCATTCCGTCCACGTCATCCGAAAAACAGATCAGCCGGGTGGGGATATCCGAGATCACCTCAAACGCGCGGCGGATCATCGTGGTGCGCGCCACCTCGCCAAAGGTGCCGATATGCGGCAGGCCCGAGGGGCCATAGCCGGTTTCAAACAGGATATGGCCTTTCTCGGGGTCTTTCTTCTCATACCGTTTCAGGATGGCGCGGGCCTCTTCAAAGGGCCAGGCTTTCGATTTCATCGCAGCATCGCGCAGGGAAGACATTGCTTCACATCCTTTGGCATCCGCCAAGGGGCCCCATGCCCCCGGAAACCCCCGTCCTCTATTGCCGCCCCTGCATCACGTCAATAATGTCGCCGCGAGAAACGGTCGCGGAGCGGCCCGGTACGGTAAGGAAAAGCGCCATGTCCGACACATCTGCCATGTCACCCCAGGATGCGCTGATCGCCGTGATGGTGGCCTGTTCGGCATCAGACCAGAACATGCGGACGGCCGAACTGGTGGCTATACAGCGCATGGTCAATCACATGCCGGTATTTGCCGATTACGACACCGACCGCATTCGCCGCATCAGCCAGATCGTGTTTGACCTGTTCGAAGAAGAGGATGGGCTGGATGCGCTGTTCGGGCTGATCCGCGAAGCCCTGCCCGAGCGGTTGAACGAGACGGCCTATGCGCTGGCCTGCGATGTGGTGACGGCGGATGGCAACCATAATGAGGTGGAGTTGCGGATGCTGGAGGAGGTGCGCGAGGAGTTGCGCGTGGACCGCCTCCATGCGGCGGCCATCGAATGGGGTGCGCGGGTGCGGCATCTGAAGCCGTGAGAACCGCGTCTTCCTTCCGCAAAGCGGCGGGCATCGTGCGAAGCACAGACACGATCACACGTGAAACAGTTAAGTAATCAGTGAAGGATGTTCCCGTGACGAGTTCAACCAGAAGCGCAGTTTCGCCCGCCGCCCTCTGCTTCGGCCTTATCCTTTCGGCCTGCGCACCAACCACGGACGGAAGGCCGATGACGCATGTCCCAGATGCGGCAACCTTGATCGACTATCGCGACATCCGCGCCGTTTCGAAGGACCAGACCGAGGCGCTCCGCGCCGAACTCGCCAACAGTTCCTTCCTCGTCCGCATGGTTTGGAGACGGCAATACGTCCACTTCGCCCCCTCTGGTCAGGCACTTTTTTGGGACACCCGCGACCGCAAGACGACGACCGGCACCTGGACGGTCCTGCCTGCCACGCTCGGAACCGACCTTGTATGCTGGGCCAAGGGAGGACTGCCCTCCGACATGACGGGCATGGCACCCGTGGACAACTGCATCATCGCAGCAAGCTTCATTGGCATGGCCGACTACCTCTCGAGGGGCGACGTCTTCGGCCTGACGACAGGCAAGGCACCGGAATAAGGCCGCAGCACTTCCGAGGTGGGGAGGGATTTACCCCGCCCCCACACCCCTCACGCATACAACCCAGCCCAGCGCGCGATCAGTTGCCCCTGCAATCGCCGCGCGCGGCGGGTCCAGGCCTTGCCGCCTGCGGGTTCTTCGCGTTCGGCGACGGACAGCCTGTCACGCCGGGCCGCATCGGCGCAAAAGATGGCGAAGGCCATTTCGCGCCCCGAGGGTGGTTGGACATAACCGACAAGCGAAGAGACGAAGTTCAGCGTGCCGGTCTTGCCGATGACCGAGACCGGGCTGTCGATTTCCTCCCCGTCGCCGTCGCGCATCCCGAGATCGCGCAGGATCGGTTTCAATCCGCTGCCCGACGGTGTGGCCTGTGCCGTGACCAGCGCCTTGACCATTTCAGCCGGGCTGATCCGGCTGTCGCTGCCCAGCCCGGAATGATCGACAAAGCGCCCCTCTGCCCCCAGCCGTGCCTGAACCCAATCTGACATGGCCGCGCCAGAGGCTTTGAGCCCGCCCGCACCAGAAGAAGACAGGCCCATCACTTCTGCCGTCAGGTTGGTTGACCAGCGCAGCATCCGGCGCAGAACATCGGGCAGGGGGTCGCCGGTGAGTTGGGCCACCACCTGCGCGCCCTGCGGCAGGCGCGGGGCGCGTTTGGGTTCGGGCAGATCAATCCCCTGCGCACGGGCAAGCGTCTGGAACACCTCGGCAGTATAGGCGCCGGGGTTGCGCACGGGCAACCAGCGGCTGCCGCCTTTGCCCAGTGCTTCGCTGGCGACGGTCCATTCCTCGGACCCGCCGCGTTCGCGCCATGTGAACAGGGGCGCGTTGCGGCGGACAACTTCCATCCGCGCCATCCGGACCGGCGGCGCAAAACGTTCACCGCGCGCATCCATTGCCACGCCCCAGCCGCCCTGCGCACGCTTCCATTCGAAATGCACACGGTTGTAGTTCAGGTTCAGGCCGGAAATGGCGGGGTTGTAGCCGACGTGATCGGGCTGATCGCTCGAGATTTCTGCGACTGCGGGCAGGGCCCCGTCGTGGAACAGGAAGGCCCCGCTAATGCTGCGGATACCGGTTGCAGCAAGCTGCGCGGCAAGATCGCCCATCCGATCCGTGTCGAGTTCCGGATCGCCCGAACCGGACAGGATCAGATCGCCATTCACACGCCCGCCCTGGATGGGGCCGGTTGCAAGGATACGGGTGACAAAGCGATGTCCGCCGCCAAGCTTTTCCAGCGCATAAAGCGCGGTTACTGCTTTGGCTGTGCTGGCCGGGGGAAGCGCCTGCCTTTCGCCCATGGCCTCGAGCAGTTGTCCGCTGCGCGCATCGGCCACGGCATAGCCCACCACACCGCCCAAACCTGCCGCTTCGATCAACGCACCGGGATCGGCAGCCGACCTAGCGTTGGTGGTCTGACCGGAGGGCCGCGCCAAGGGGCGCGGGCTGACCGTCAGCCCTTCGGCCAGGGCAGGGGCCGCAAGACCGGCCAGCATCCCACCCAGAACAAACCGCCGCGAAACCATCATTTCCCCCCAGAGCGAACCCGCAGAGCCTAGCCAAAGCCAGTGGCATCCAGCAAGCGGAAGAAATGCCGCGTCACGGCGTCAGCGCCGCCATTCCCCACGCGCCCGGATCGCGGTGGAAGATGACCCGTCCATCGGCAGGTTCACGAAACACCAGGCCGGGGCGGGTTTGTTACGCAGCACCTCGCCACGATCCACAAGATCGCCGCCGTAGATGCGGGCGGCCTTGGACATGCGCGCGCGTACGCCCCAACCGGGCCGGGCAAGAACGCCGACGGGGACCATGCGCAAAATATCCTCCCACCGTTCCCAGCGGTGAAACTGCACCAGATTGTCCGCCCCCATCAGCCAGACGAAACGTACACCGGGATAATGCGCCCGCAGCGCCCGGAGCGTTTCGGCGGTGTAACGGGTGCCAAGGCGCGCCTCGATATCGCTGACCACGACGCGGGGATCGCGCATCACCGCACGGGCGCGCGTCATCCGGTCTGTAAGCGGGGCGGGGCCGCGCTGTTTCAGCGGATTGCCGGGGCTGACCAGCCACCAGACCCGGTCCAGACCCATGCGCTTGAGCGCTTCGCGCGTGATGTGGACATGGCCGCCATGTGCCGGATCGAAGCTTCCTCCCAGAAGCCCGATCACCATTCCCTTTCGCGCAACGGGGAATCCTGCCCGCACGCCGCCCTCCGCTGCAATTCTGGGCAGATGCCCATCCACTCTGCCCCAAACACCTCACGTTGCCACTGTCCAGCATTATCGCTACATGTCCCCCCAACATCCCAAAGGATTCACGCAGGAGCGGCAAGATGGCCTCGTATCAATACGTCTATCACATGGATGGCGTGTCAAAGACCTATCCCGGCGGCAAGAAGGTGTTTGAAAACATCCGCCTGAACTTTCTGCCCGGGGTAAAGATCGGCGTTGTCGGTGTGAACGGGGCGGGTAAATCCACCCTGCTGCGCGTCATGGCCGGATGGGACAAGGATTTTCAGGGCGAAGCCTGGGCCGCCAAGGGGGCCAAGGTGGGCTACCTGCCGCAGGAACCGCAGCTGGACCCGAACCTGACCGTGCGCGAGAACGTCAAGCTGGGCGTGGCGGAAAAGCAGGGCAAGCTGGACCGCTACAACGAGTTGGCGATGAACTATTCGGATGAAACCGCCGAAGAGATGTCGCAGTTGCAGGATCAGATCGACGCGGAAAACCTGTGGGATCTGGACAGCCAGATCGACGTGGCGATGGAGGCCCTGCGCTGCCCGCCGGATGATGCCAATGTCGAAACGCTGTCGGGTGGTGAAAAGCGCCGCGTTGCGCTGTGCAAGTTGCTGTTGGAAGCACCCGACATGCTGCTCTTGGACGAACCGACCAACCACCTTGATGCCGAAACGATCGCCTGGCTGCAAAAGCACCTGATCGAATACAAGGGCACGATCCTGACCGTGACCCACGACCGCTATTTCCTTGACGATATCACGACCTGGATTCTGGAATTGGAACGCGGCAAGGGGCTGCCGCATGAGGGCAACTATTCCTCATGGCTGGATGCCAAGGCCAAGCGGCTTGCGCAGGAAGCGCGCGAGGACAAGGCCAAGCAGAAGGTTCTGGAAAAGGAACTGGAATGGATCCGTGCTGGGGCCAAGGCCCGGCAGGCCAAATCCAAGGCGCGTATCTCGGCCTATGAAAAGATGGCGGATGAGTCGGTCAAGGATCTGGTTGGCAAGGCGCAGATCATCATTCCGCATGGACCTCGGTTGGGGTCCAAGGTCATCGAGTTCGAGAATGTCTCAAAGTCGCTGGGCGACAAGCAGTTGATCGAAAACCTGTCTTTCGCGCTGCCGCCGGGCGGGATTGTTGGTGTGATCGGTCCGAACGGGGCCGGGAAATCCACGCTGATGAAGATGATCATCGGCACAGAACAGCCTGACAGCGGGACCATCACGCTGGGCGATACGGTTCAACTTTCCTATGTCGACCAGTCGCGCGATTCGCTCGATCCCAACAAGAACGTCTGGGAAGAGATCACTGACGCGCTGGATATCGTTGTTCTGGGCGATGCCGAGGTGAACAGCCGCGCCTATTGTTCGTCGTTCAACTTCAAAGGATCGGACCAGCAAAAGAAAGTGGGCATCCTGTCGGGCGGGGAGCGCAACCGCGTTCACATGGCAAAACTGCTGAAGTCCGGGGGCAACGTGCTGCTGCTGGACGAACCGACCAACGATCTGGACGTGGAAACGCTGCAGGCGCTGGAATCGGCGATCGAAGAGTTTGCCGGTTGTGCGGTTATTATCAGCCACGACCGGTTCTTCCTTGACCGGCTTTGCACCCATATCCTTGCGTTCGAAGGCGATGCCCATGTCGAATGGTTCGAGGGCAACTTCCAGGCCTATGAGGATGACAAGGTCCGTCGCCTTGGCCCGGATTCGATTGAACCGAAGCGCGTGAAGTACAAGAAGTTCTCGCGCTGATCTGATTGGGGGCGGGGTCAGACCCGCCCCGCTTTATTGTCCTTACGTCCGGTCCGTATCTATCCCTGCGGCGTGGTGACCTTGCGCTGCTGCGCCCGGTTCTTTCCCAGCTTGCGTTCGCGCAGGATAATCAGAATGCCTGCCAGAATGATCAGGGCCGCGCCGGCCAGCACGGTCCGGCTGGGCATTTCGGCAAAGACAAACCAGCCGATGGCCAGTGCGAACAGCATCGAGGCATAGTCAAAGGGCGCAACGAGCGAGGCGTCGGCCTCGCGGTAGCTGGATGTCAGCAGGATTTGCCCGACACCGCCCAGAAGCCCTGCACCGATCAGCAAGGCCAATTCCGTTGGGCTTGGCCAAACCCAGCCAAAGGGAAGGGTAGCCAGAGACAGAACCGTGGCTGTCAGTGAAAAGTAGAACACAATGGCCGGTGTCTTTTCCGTTTGCACAAGCTTGCGCACGAAGACCTGCGCCAGAGCGGCAAAGACTGCGCCGCCCAGAACCAGCAGGGCACCGAAGGCCTCGGCATGGCTGGCCCCGCCTTCCAGCAGGGTCAGGCGCGGTGACAGGACGATCAACACCCCCACCAGACCCAGCGCAACGCAGGACAGGCGGAACAGCCGCACATCTTCGCCCAGAAACATCGCTGCAAAGATCACGGTCAGAAGGGGGGCGGCGTAGCCGATGGCCGTGACTTCGGGCAAAGGCAGATAGCCAAGCCCGGCAAAGCCCAGCCCCATCGCGCAGGTGCCTGCAAAACCGCGCCAGACATGGCCCATCGGGCTTGCGGCGCGCAGGCCGGTGGACAATTCGCGCCGCATGACCAGCCAGATCACGATGACCGGGATCGCGAAGGCCGAGCGGAAAAACACCGCTTGCCCGGCCGGGACATGGTCGGCGGTGGCCTTGATCATCGAAACCATGACGATGAACACAAGGACCGAGCCGAGTTTCAGGGCAATGCCGCGGAGCGGGCGCATGTTCACCTCTGGCGTTGGCTTAGGTGGACCATCCTTCCGCTCCGGGTGCAAGGGGGGTGGACCATCACGAAGGCATGGGGTTTGCTGGGACAAAGGAGTGTTGTCCATGCCGCAGATCGCCCCCAAGGCCCCGCTTTCCGACCGCATCGCCCAAGGGCGGGGCGCTGTGCCTGCCGATCTGGTGCTGCGGGGCGGGCGTTTGTTTGACCTGATCACCGGAGATCTGGTGGAAACGGATGTGGCGATCTGTGGTGATACGATTGTCGGCGTATTTGGCAGCTATGAGGGCAAGCGCGTCATCGACGTGTCAGGGCAGGTGCTGGTGCCGGGGTTCATCGACACGCATCTGCATATTGAATCTTCGCTGGTGACGCCGTTCGAGTTTGACCGTTGCGTGACGCCGCGTGGAGTGACGACGGCGATCTGCGATCCGCATGAGATTGCGAATGTCTGCGGGCTGGAGGGGATCGGTTACTTTCTGGATGCATCAAGCCGCACATTGATGGACATTCGGGTTCAGTTGTCGTCCTGTGTGCCGTCGACCCATATGGAAACGGCCGGCGCACAGTTGGAAGCGGCGGACCTGATCCCGCTGATGGACCATCCGCGCGGGATCGGGCTGGCGGAGTTCATGAATTTCCCCGGTGTTCTGATGCAGGACACGGGCTGTATGGCCAAGCTGGAGGCGTGGCAGGGTCGGCATATCGACGGCCACGCCCCGCTTTTGCGCGGCAATGACCTGAACGGCTATATCGCCGCGGGGATACGGACGGAGCATGAGGCGACGACCGCCGAGGAGGCGCTGGAAAAGCTGCGCAAGGGGATGCGGGTGCTGATCCGCGAAGGATCGGTGTCGAAGGACTTGGCTTCGCTGGCCCCGCTGCTGATCGAACGCTATGCCCCCTATCTGTGCCTGTGCACCGATGACCGCAACCCTTTGGACATCGCCGAACATGGGCATCTGGACCACATGATCCGCACGGCCATCGCGCTTGGGGCGGAACCTTTGGCAATCTATCGCGCGGCCAGCCTTTCGGCGGCTGAGGCCTTTGGATTGAAGGATCGCGGTCTGATCGCGCCCGGAAAGCGAGCCGATATCGTGGTGATCGACAGTCTGGACGGCTGCCACGCATCGCGGGTTTTCGCAGGCGGCGTTGAGGTGACGGAGGAAGCCTTTGCCGCGCGGCAGATTATCCCGCCCGTGGCGCGGCATTCGGTCAAGGCGGCGAAGGTGGAAGCGCATCATTTCCGCTGTGGGGGCAACCGGGTAGAGACCCCGGTCATCGGCATCCTGCCCGGCAAGATCATCACCGAGTACCTGACCTATGACATCGCTCCCACCGATGGCGACAAGCGGCCTGATCTGGACCGTGACCTGATGCGCGTCGCGGTGATTGAACGCCATGGCAAGAACGGCAATCGTGCCACGGGATTTGTAAAGGGGTTCGGGCTGAAACGGGGGGCGATCGCATCGACCGTTTGTCACGATCATCACAACATTGCCGTGGTCGGGGCAGACTATGACGACATGGCGCTGGCCGCCAACAGGCTGGGCGAGATTGAGGGAGGTTTCGTGGTGGTCGAGGGGGGCCGGGTGCTGGCGGAACTGCCCTTGCCGGTGGCCGGGTTGATGAGCCTTGAACCGTTCGAATTTGTCCGCGAACGTCTTGTGGCACTGCGCGCTGCGGCGGCGGGGTTGGGGGTGGTTCTGGAGGAGCCGTTCTTGCAGCTGGCGTTCTTGGCGCTTCCCGTGATCCCGCATCTGAAGATCACGGATCACGGCATGGTGGATGTAGACCGCTTTGAAGTGATCCCGTGACAGCGGGTTAATGTGATAGCAAGGCTCCCACGGGGTTGCGCTTGGCCCTTCAAGTGACGAAGTTTGTAAGGGTGGCATGAGGGGACAAGGGCCCGATGGGCAGGGGACGAAAGATCGCACGGCGTTTTGGCAAGATCGAAGGGGCGCAGCCCGAGGGGAAGAAGCGGTTTTCGCAGATCCTGGACGCGATCGGTGCTGATGAGCGGCGTGAGCGCGTGTCTGTATCCGATCTGATGCAGGCGATGGATGCACGTGCCGTGGCGGCGCTTATCCTGCTTTTTGCCCTTCCGAATGTGGTGCCGACGCCGCCGGGGACATCGTCGATTCTGGGTCTGCCACTGCTTTATCTGACCGCGCAGATGATGCTAGGGAAACTGCCGTGGTTGCCCGCCATCATCGCGGATCGTTCGATGACACGTAGCGATTTCAACTCTTTTGTCGGACGGGTGACGCCGTTGATTGCGCGGCTGGAACGGCTGCTGAAGCCACGGTTTCTGTTCGTGACCTCTGTCACGGGTGAGCGCATCATTGGCGGCATTTGCCTTGCCCTGGCCATCGTGCTGGCCATGCCCATCCCGTTGGGCAACATGCTGCCGGCACTTGCCATTTCGTTGATGGCGCTGGGTGTGCTGGAACGTGACGGGTTATGGGTGGTGATCGGTGCGATTGTCGGCGCGTTGTCGATGGTGATCGTATCCGGCGTTGTCTGGGCGCTGGCCAAGGCCACGATTTTTCTGATCGTCAACGCGTTCTGATCAGGCGGCACCGGGAATGGGTCCGGGATCGGGAAAACGGCAGCGGATGACGTGGCCGGGCTTGCCCTGTGCGGCGGCAAACTCCAACCGGGCCTCAAACAGGCGGGCGATTTCGCCCACGACAGCAAGACCAAGGCCATGGGTGCCTTGCACGGCATCGGCGCGCAGATCCTGCCGCGCGAGAAGGCGGGGCAGGGCATCGGGCGGCAGGCCGGGGCCATCATCTTCGACCTCCAGCACAGGCCCTTCGGGCGTGGCGAGGGCGCGGACGGTTATGGTGGCCTGCGGGCCGGCATAGCGGATGGCGTTGTCGACAAGGTTCGTCAGCAGTTCGGCGCAAAGCACCGGATCGGCGCGGGCGATCAGGGTGTCTGCCCCCTCATACCCAAGGTCGTGGCCGAAGCGGTTGGCCTCGGGGATAGCGTCGGCGGTAGTGCTGCGCGCGATGGCGGCCAGATCGGTGGCGGGCAGGGCGCGGCGGGCGGCGGCGGCGTCGATCCGCGCCAGCATCAGAAGCTGCGCCAGCACACGTTCGGCGCGGACAAGCGCAGCCTCGGCTTTGGCGATGCTGTTCTGCCCGGCGTCAGGTGTGGTGCGGGCAATCAGTGCAAGCTGGGCGCGGACAGTGGCCAGCGGCGTGCGCAACTGATGCCCGGCATTGCCGGTAAAGTTGCGCAGGGCCGCCACCGCCGCATCGAGGCGTTCCATGAAGCTGTTCATTGCCTCGATCGGGCTTGCCACTTCAGAGGGAATATCCGCGCGCAGCGGGCTTAGGTCATCGGGTGCGCGCGTCGACAGGGTTTGTGCCAACCGGTCCAACGGGCGCAGGGCGCTGGTCACGGTGAACCACACGATCAGCGCTGCCCCGATGGCCAGCCCGGTCAGGCGCAAAGCAGAGCGGATCAGGATGGTGCGCGCCAACGCATCGCGGGCGCGGGTGGATTCGGCGACGGTGACCGAATAGGGCAGAAAATCCTCGCCGGTGGAGACCTGCCCGTAAAGGGTGGCGATGCGGATGGGTGTGGCGCCAAAGAGGCCATCGGTGAAGGCCGTATCGTCATCCTGCCCGCGCGGCACGGTGGCCAGCGCTTCATACCCGGTAAGGAAACCGTCAGGGCCATCGACCCGGTAGAAGACCTGATCCTCGGCCGCCGAGGCCAGCATGTCGAGCGCGGAATAGGGGATGTCCACCTCGATCGTGCCGGACAGATCGACGCTGATCCGTTCAGCGATGGCCAGCGCAGACCCGGCCAACACGCGGTCTGATACGCCCTGCGCGGTGCGCCTCGCCTCGCCCCAAGTATCCAGAAGGGCGGCGAGGCCCAGCAGGGCCGTCGACAGGAACAACCAGCCAAGCAACCTGCGCCGCAGCGACCAGCGACCGATGGCAGCGGATGCCGTCATGCGCCGGGGGCCTTGTCGATGTAATAGCCGATACCGCGCGCGGTGCGCAGCGCCACGCCATGCACGGCAAGTCGGCGGCGCAGGCGCGAGACATATTGTTCGATGGCATTGTCGGACAGGCTGTCATCCAGCGAAGTCAGCGACTGGACGATGGTTTCCTTGCTGACGACCTTGCCCGCGCGGGTAAACAGCAATTCCACCAGCGCCAGTTCGCGGGCGGGCAGGTCGATGGGGCCAGAGGCGGTGGACAGGCGGCGCGAGATCAGATCCAGCGTCACCGCGCCCACCGTCAAGGTCGAGGCGCGCAGACCTGCCTGACGGCGCAGGAGCGAGCGGACCCGCGCCTCGAATTCGGCGATGTCGAAAGGTTTGGTCAGATAATCATCCGCCCCAAGGTTCAGCCCACGCACGCGATCCTCGGGCGCGCCACGGGCCGTCAGGATCATCACGGCGGCATCATCCGACCGGGCGCGCATGGCGCGCAGCACGGCCAGCCCATCCATTTCCGGCAGGTTCAGATCAAGGATGACCAGATCAAAGCGTTCCGATGCGCCGAGGGCTTCGGCCGACAGGCCGTCATGGACGGTATCGACGGCATAGCCCGACTGCACCAGAAGCGTGGTCAGCGCCTCGGCCAGGGGTCGGTCATCTTCGACGAGCATGATGCGCATTGGGCCTCCGCCCGGAAGACTAGGGCGGAACGGCGGCGTTGTGAACGGGGCTGCCATGGGGCAAGCTGTGATCCATGAGGGTGAGGGGGCTGTTTCTTGCGGGTTTGATCGGCGCGGCTTGGCCAGCGATGGCCGAGGTGTTTCTGTTCGATGCACCCGCCGGGCAGGCGGCGCAGGAACTGACGATCTATTCCACGCTGGATAAAGGGCTTGCAGCGCCGATGATCACGGCGTTTCAGGCGCAGAACCCCGATGTTGCCGTGCGATACGAGGATCTGCTGACTGGCGCGATTCGCGACCGGGTGCGGCAAGAGACGGATGGCAGCGGGGCGACGGCGGATTTCGTGTTCTCATCGGGCATGGATTTGCAGATGAGCCTTGCCAATGATGGCTATGCCCGGGCTGTTTCACCGCCTGCGGCGCGGGATTGGCCAGATTGGGCGCAATGGCAGGACATGGCCTATGCGCTGACCTATGAGCCTGCCGTGCTGGTTTATCACCGTCCCAGCTTTCCCGACGGGCCGCCGACATCGCGGCTGGCGCTGATGGATTGGTTGCGCGCGCAGCCCCCCGGTGACGGAGGCGCGGTGGGAACCTATGATATCACGCGGTCTGCACTGGGTTATCTGTTCCTGGCGCGGGATGAGGAATTGTTCGGCGATATCTGGGCCTTGATCCGCGCCATGGCCCGGGCAGGGCTGGAGGTCTTTCCCACCAGTCAGGACATCATCGACAGGGTGGCGGATGGCCGGTTGAAGCTGGGCTATAACATACTTGGCTCTTATGCCGCCGATCAGGCGCGGCAAAGGCCCGAGATCGGGCTGGTTTTGCTGAAGGATTACACGGTGGTCGTGTCGCGGGTGGCGCTTGTGCCGCGCGCGGCGCGCAACCCCGATCTGGGTGAGGCCTTTCTGGCCTTTCTGATGAGCCGGGAAGGGCAGGAGATTCTGGCGCGCAAGCTGCGCCTGCCGGCGATTTCGCTTGAGGTGTCTGATGCCAACAGCGCGCGGATGATGCAGGCCATCCTTGGCCCCCAGTTGCAACCGGTGGGCGTCAGCCCCGGCCTGCTGGTCTATCTGGACCAATCCAAGCGCAAGCGGCTGTTGCGTCGCTGGGCCGACGAGACGCAACCCGGCGACTAGGGAACATGTCAGGTAGATGACAGGTTGATGTGCTTGTGTAGCGCATCGGAGGCACGAGGAGGTGCCGTCCGTGACAGTTTGCCCGGCACAAGCCGGGACTTTGGGAGGAGAGACCAAGATGAAACACGCCCTTATCGGCGCGATGTTCGCCGCTGCGCTGGCAGCACCGTCTTTTGCGAATGACTATGCGATCATGGCCCCGGCAAGCCCCGGCGGCGGCTGGGATTCGACCGCCCGCACGATGCAAGAGGTGATGCAGGCCGAAGGCATTTCCGGCTCTGTTCAGGTGACCAACGTTCCCGGCGCGGGCGGCACGGTCGGGCTGGCGCAGTTCGTAGCCTCGGCTTCTGGTGATCCGTCGCAACTGATCGTCGGTGGCTATGTGATGGTCGGCGCGATCCTGACCAACGCCTCGCCCGTCTCGCTGGCCGACGTGACGCCGATTGCGCGCCTGACCGGCGAAGCGGTGGCCATTGTGGTGCCTGCGGCATCGCCCATTCAGGATATCAAGGGTCTGGTCGATGCGATGGCCGCCGATCCGGGTGCGGTCAGCTGGGCCGGTGGTTCGGCGGGCGGCGTTGACCACATCACCGTGGGCCTGCTGGCCAAGGCGGCGGGTGTGGACCCGACCAAGATCAACTATGTCGCCTTTTCGGGCGGCGGTGAGGCGACGGCGGCCATCCTGGGCAATCAGGTGACGGCGGGGATTTCCGGTCTGGGCGAGTTCCTGCCGCAGGTTGAAGCGGGCACGATGCGCCTACTGGCCGTATCGTCCGGTGAGCGGCTGGAAGGCGTTGACGCGCCGACGCTGTCCGAGGCGGGCTATGACGTTGTGGTGCAGAACTGGCGCATGGTTGCTGCGGCTCCGGGCCTGAGCGACGAACAGAAGGCGCAGGTTTCGGCAGATATCGAAAAGCTGGCGAAATCGGCAGGCTGGCAGAAGGCGCTGGCCGACAAGGGCTGGGCTGACACCTACCTTGCCGGGGCCGATTTCCAGGCGCAGCTGGCCACCGAGATCGAGGCCACGACCGCGATCCTCAAGGACATTGGTCTGGTGCAATGACACCGCAAGGTGAAACCGGACGCCGCCCCGATGGGGCGGCGTTTGCCATCGCGGCCTTTCTCATCGCCATTGGCATCCTGATGCTGTGGGACGGATCGCGCATCACCTCGAAGGCTGGGTATTCCGGTGTGGGGGCGGGGGATGTGCCGCGCCTGATCGGGAGCGTTCTGGTCTTTCTTGGGTTCGGAACGGCCTATCAGGGCTGGCGCAATCCCGGTCCGCCGCGGCCAAAGCAGCAACCGGTTCCGCTGATGTGGTTGCTGGGTGGCATGGTGGTGATGGTCGCCACGATCCACACCATCGGTTTCGTGCTGGGCGCGACGATCCTGTTCACCTCTGCCGCAGCGGCCTTTGGGGAACGGCGGTTTCTGCGGGCGATCGTGTCGGGTGTGGTGCTGGGCCTGTTCATCTATCTGGTCTTCGATGTTCTGCTGCAGTTGAACCTGCCGGCGGGGCCGATTGAAATGCTGATCTTCGGGCGCTGAGATGGATACATTCGGCTTTCTTTTGCAGGGGCTGAGCACAGCCTTTGAACCGATGATGCTGCTTTACGCGCTGATCGGGGTGACGCTGGGCACTGCCGTGGGGGTGCTGCCCGGGATCGGGCCGGCGCTGACGGTGGCGCTGCTGTTGCCGGTGACTTATGGGTTGGACGCGGCAGGGTCGCTGATCATGTTTGCGGGCATCTATTATGGCGGAATGTATGGGGGATCGACCACATCCATTCTGCTGAACACACCGGGCGAAAGCGCATCGGTTATCACCGCGTTGGAGGGCAACAAGATGGCCCGGGCCGGGCGCGGCGGGCCTGCGCTGGCCACGGCGGCGATCGGGTCTTTCGTGGCGGGGTTGCTGGCCACGCTGATGCTGGCCTTTCTGGCGCCGCATGTGGTGAAGCTGGCGCTGATCTTTGGCCCGCGCGAGTATTTCGCGCTTATGGTGCTGGCCTTTGTGACCGTTTCGGCCGCGTTCGGCGAAAGCGCGTTGAAGGGATTGGTGTCTCTTTTCATCGGCTTGGCGCTGGCGATGGTGGGGATCGATCAGTTGACCGGGCAGACGCGGCTTGCCTTTGGGGTGCCGCAACTGCTGGACGGGATCGAGGTAACGACGCTGGCTGTGGCGATGTTCGCGCTGGGCGAGGCGCTGTTCGTGGCGGCGCAGGGGCCGGATACCGGGACCGGGGTGCTGGCGATCAAGGGCCGGGTGCGGATGACGGCGCAGGATTGGGCGCGGTCATGGAAGGCTTGGCTACGCGGCACGGCAATCGGGTTTCCGATCGGATCCATGCCGGCAGGCGGGGCGGATATCGCGTCTTTCCTGTCTTACGCGACCGAGCGGAACATGACCAAGTACCCGGAAGAATTCGGAAAAGGCGCGATTGAAGGGGTAGCCGGACCGGAGGCCGCGAACAATGCGGCGGC
This sequence comes from Paracoccaceae bacterium, assembly GCA_022843025.1. Classification (GTDB taxonomy): domain Bacteria; phylum Pseudomonadota; class Alphaproteobacteria; order Rhodobacterales; family Rhodobacteraceae; genus Paragemmobacter. Next base: position 52,660 of record JALHOL010000009.1, read on the forward strand.
GGCGGGGACGCTGGTGCCGTTGCTGACGCTGGGCCTGCCGACGACGGCGACGGCGGCGATCATGCTGGCTGGGTTTCAGCAATTCGGGTTGCAGCCGGGGCCTTTGCTGTTTGTCACGGCGCCGCAATTGGTGTGGGGTCTGATTGCCAGCCTTCTGGTGGCCAATGTGATGTTGCTGGTGCTGAACCTGCCGTTGATCCGGTTCTGGATCCTGCTGCTGAAGATCCCGCAGCCATGGCTTTATGGCGGCATTCTGGTCTTTGCGACGCTGGGCACGCTGGGGGTGAACCCGTCTCCGGTCGAGTTGATGATGCTCGTGCTGTTCGGGACGATGGGCTATCTGATGCGTGTGTTCAACTATCCCATCGCACCTGTTGTGGTTGGTCTGATCCTGGGGCCGATGGCGGAACAGCAGTTGCGGCGGGCGCTGGCGATTGCGCAGGGGGATTGGACGACGCTGGTGCAATCGCCTATCGCGGCGGGATTGCTGGTGTTGGCGGCGGTGGCGCTGATCGTGCCGATGATCCTGCGGGCGCGGGGGCGTGGGGATACGCTGTCGCAGATTGGCACGGCGGAAGATTGAGGGAGGGGGCCACTGGCCCCATTTTTCACACATGGCAGCGCGCGGAATGGATTTCGGGCCTGTCTTTGCGCCCGTGCGTGCGGCGCCGTAATCCGGCGCGATTTCAGGGGTTTGTCCGAAAATGGCTGTGCAGCGCCCGGTGCAGCAGGCGGTGCAGCACAGCGTATGCACGCAGCGCACGGTGGCAGTGGTTAAGGTTAACCCTTTCTGACTGCGTGACGGCCTTGCCGTGCCGGGTTTCGGGGCGCAGAAAGCGGGTCTGGGCCGGGTTGTGAAGGCTGGATGCGGGGCCGTTTCCGGTTTGGCGTAAGGGGACTGTCCCGACCCGTGCCGCCTTGACGGCATGGGAGCAAGAACCGGCGTCCCCCGCCGCATCAACACGCGGCCGACGCGGCGGATGTGTCAATCGAGGGCGCGGATGGTGCCGTCGCCGAAAGCGATGTTTTCGACCTGAACAAGATAGGCGCTGCCTTGCGGGCCGGTGACCCGGTAGCCGGCCCCTTCGGGCGTGACGGTGTAGCGATCTGCTGCCTCGGACAGGGTATAGGTGTCGTTGCCTTCGCCGCCGTTGATGCCATCCTGCCCTGGGCTGGCGATGAAAGTGTCATCCCCCCCCATACCGGCGAAGAAATCTTCTTCGTCCGTGCCTGTCATCTGATCCGGGCTTTCGCTGCCGCTTTCGGTGCGGCCTTGCAGATATTGCGGACCACCGCCTTCGCCCCACCATGACCCGCCCTCGGCCTGGCGTTTGCGCACGAAATCAGAGCGGGGGGTCTTGTCGCGCGAGTGGGACAGGATGCCCCATGAGCCCCAGCGCGAAGGAGAGCTGGTTTCGGTGAATTGCATGAACGGGCCTTCGCCGATTTCGCGCCAGCCATCCCAAAGCTGGGCATAGAGCGCGCCCATTTCCGGGCTGCGGACGAAATCGGCAAGGAAGACGCCCAGTTCTTCGGCCTGCGTTTCGGACAGATCGCCGACGGCGAAACTGTGGTGAAGGTGCTGACCACCTTCATAGGCGGTGAAGCGCAGGCCATAGCTGTTGGCCATCGCCTTCTGTTCGGTCAGAGCGCGCATCACGGCGGGGATGGAGTCATCGACCTGCCCTTCTTGCGAGAGCAGTTCAAAGATCCAGGAATAGGCGCGGTCGCCGGTGTCGCGCATGCGCTGGTCCAGTTCGGCGCGAAGATCAGGGTTGCCGACGAAGGACACGCCAAAATAGGTGGTGGCGGCCAGTTCTTCGAAGACAGTGGCGGGATCGACATAGGTTTCGGGATCATATTCCTGCCAGCCCGGCGCGATGAGCTGCCGTTCGGCCAGCCAGACATGGCCGGCCTGTGTGCCCAGCACGTTGACCAGCCGCGCGGGTGCCTCGTCTCCGAAAACCTCTTCCCAGATCAGCGCAACCTCGGTGGCGCGTTTGGTGTGATAGCTGAAGATGGTTTCCCAATCTTCGGAAACCTCGTCGCCCCATTCGGCAATGGCCTGCGCGCGCAGCCAGTTGAACTGCTCGAACGCGGCGTTCCATGTTTCGTTCGAATTTTCGACATGGGCTTTCAGGCGTGGGTCGAGATTGTCGCGCACATAAGTGGCGAATTGGCGGACATAGTCGGCGTCGACGGTGTGTGGCATGGTGAACCACGGGTCGGTTCCGGTTTCGTTGGCAAGACGGACCATGAGTTCGACCGGGGCACCGATTTCCGTCCAAGTGGCGTTTTGCGGGCGGGGCCTGTCGGCCCAGCTTACAGCTGTGGCGTGGTTGGTGTTCATCCAATCCATGAAGCGCAATTCGCGGGCATCCTGAACGAGGGCCAGCCAATCGGGATGAAAGACGGCACCCGCCTCGGCCAGTGCGACGTGATCGGCGCGCAGGACAGAGATCGCGCGGATATGGTCGCCCGGATCGATGCCGGTGATGTTGAGCCAGAAGCCGGAGCCGGAGGGATTTTCAAAGATGATCCGGTTGGGTGCGTTCCGGACGACCTTGGCCGAGCCGCCGATGGTGATGTTCCCGCGGCCTTCATACGTCAGGATATAGAGGCCTTTGCGTTGTTGCGTTCCCAGACTGTCATTCCAGGCCCAAGTGGTGCGGAGCCCTTCGACCCCGTCAGGGATGCGGATCGGATAGCCGTCTTCATCAATATAGCCGCCCTCGACCAGCGTCTTGTGATCCAGTGCTTCCCATGTGTCGCCGGAATAGGCGAAGAACGGGCGCATGGTGCGGGCGATGTCCAGAAAGGGCATCGCGGTATCCCAGTCAGACAGGGTTGCAAGGCCCCATGAGACGGTCGGATCGGCTACGCCTGTCGCTTCTTGTGCGGGGGCGGGTGCGGGAAGGAGGCCGGCGCAGAGCAGAACCGCAAGCGAGGCGTGGAGCGGGAGAACGCGCGGCATGACCTGTCCTTCGTAACTTTAGTTAATTCTATATCTCTTGTAGCCGATTTCACGGGGAAGGGTCGATTCAGAGTTTTTGGCGCTGTTTGTCCTTTTCGGACATTGGCCCGGTATTGGCCGGGCAGGCCCAATTCATTTGAACGGCGGGCCAGTCCCTGCTGGAGATGGCGGGGCGTTTCACGGGTGAAAAGGGCAGGCGGGAATGCAACCCAAAGGTGATCCGCGCCGATGGCTTGCAGTTTTCTGACTTTCGGCGGCCTGCCGCCGACGGCCAAGCCGCCGGGGCATATCTTGTTGGCAGGGGCAAAACGACAGCGACTGGCAGCACAGAAAACCGAATCATTCGGCAGTGGCCCAATAACCGTTGGTTATCATCTTGCGCAAGTGATCAACCAGAGAGAGAAATCCATCGGATGCCGCGCCTTGGTTTCGCCAGAATTTCGGCCAAGTTGACGCAGGGAAAAATCGGCTCTGTTCCCAATTTGGCAACGAATAGCCCGAAAACCTTTGAATTATCAGCGATTGCAGGGGGCAATCGAGGCAAAACTATGACCCAAAGGCGGCAAAACCCAAACTTTCGTTTAGACCAAGGTCGAAATTAAGATAGGTTAACAAGTGGGGGCAATGGAACGCGGTCGAACCAAACGACCCGACACTGCAAGTAGGAATGACATGCTGCACAAGGTTCTTTTTCAAGACCAGATGACCGAGCTGCCCGGTCTGCCTGGTGGTCTGCGCCTTCCCGCGCAGCAACGGATTGCGAACACCGGTTAAGGGTCAACGCTGACCCGGTTTGCGGCGCGGTTGCGCTGAAGCCGGTTTTCCAACGCGACCTGCCTGACGGCTTTTGAGCTGGCTGGCCGCGTTACGCCAAAAGATCCGCTGCAGGAGGCTCTGACGATGAGCACACGAATTCACGATGGTCTGACAGATTTCGAACGTCCCGGGACCACCAAGCAAGTGGCACGGACGGCCCCGCGTCGCGGTGGGATTTACAGGAACGGCTTCAAGCGGATCCTTGATCTTGTGCTTGTCGTGCTGGCCCTGCCCATCGTTCTGCCGGTGGTCGCAATGCTGGCGCTGATGATCGCACGGGACGGCCATTCGCCGTTCTACCTGCAGGAGCGGGTCGGGCGTGGCGGGAAGGTGTTTAAGCTGTGGAAGCTTCGCACGATGGTGCCCGATGCCAAGGCGCATCTGGAGCAGTACCTGGCCGACAATGCCGAGGCACGTCAGGAATGGGACGCGTATCAGAAGCTGACCTGCGATCCGCGGATCACGGTGGTGGGGCATCTGCTGCGCAAGTCGTCGCTGGATGAGCTGCCGCAGCTGTGGAACGTGCTGAAGGGCGACATGAGCCTGGTTGGCCCGCGCCCGATGATGACCGAGCAGCGGTCGCTTTATTCCGGCAGCGCGTATTTCAGCCTGCGCCCCGGCCTGACCGGCCTGTGGCAAGTGTCTGACCGCAACGAATCCACCTTTGCCCAGCGTGCGGAATTTGACGCCGCCTATGAGCAGAAGGTGACGTTCCTGACGGATGTGCGGGTGATCTTTGCGACGGTTGGGGTTGTGCTGCGCGGAACGGGGCAGTGATCTGCGCGTGCCGGTTACGGGTCGCTAGGGTATGTGCTGATCAGTGCGGCGCGCGTGCCTGAGCGGCGGAGAGCGGACCGAAGCCTGCGTGGCGCTGACCATTTGATGCACGAAGGCCCAGCAGGATGGCGACGGCGAGCAGCGTGATCATACCCGTGATCGGGTAGGCCAGAAGTGCAACCCAGAAGGGCTGCGACATGGCCAAGGCCGCGACCGAGGCCGCAGCGCCCGAAACCATCGAGATGATCAGCAGTCCGGCCATCATGCAGTGTTTCCCCCTGCGCCACGTGATCCGTATGTCAACACCGTAACCTTTGCGTCGATTCGTGGCAAAAATAGGGCGTCATGTGGGCATTAACCGGCGGGTTTCAGCCAAAGCCGCACAGGGCCCTGCAAAGGCTGGGAAATTCGGCGGTGACGATCCGCGCCGGGATGCCGTTGGACGGTGCGCGGTGGGAACTCGCCACCCACCAGAAGGCCCGGCCCGGTCTTTGTAAGGCCGCGAGGCGGACATGGGATTGACGATGTGACGCCGCATTCTTCCGTTTGAGTGCGGCCAGTTCGCCCTGACAGGGTGAATACGAGCCGAAAGTAGTGTTAACCAGTGTTTAAATTTGCTTGGGTCTTGGCGATTCGGTCCTTAGGGACCTGATCGCGCGGGCCCGTCATGACTTGAACGGATCACGCCCTGTGCGTGGTGAACTGGATTGAATGCGCATCGTGCTGCCGCTGACTTACATCGTGCTGTGTTGCCCCGTGGACGGTTCGTCGGAACGGGGGGCGTTCTGCACGGCTCCTTGCCGGGACAATGCCGCGATCCGGCGGGATCGGGGCAGGCCATGAGAAAAGCGCGCATGTGGAGTGTGATCCCGGGCCTGAGCCGTTTTGTCGGCCGTGGCTGGACCGATGCCGCCGTGGAAGAGGACGAGCGCAAGGCCGCGCGGGCCGAACCGCCCATGCCCCGCACGCCCACAGCGGAAGAAATCCCGCAACTGCCGACGGTCGGCACCCGCCGCAAGCCGCGCGGGCAGGCGGCGACCCCGCGGGTGGAACCTGCGCCGATGGCCACCGGCAAGAACGTACTTGCCTCGCTGGACATCTATACAGAGCATTTCGGGCTGACCGCGCAGCCCTTTTCCCTGACGCCTGACCCCGATTTCCTGTTCTGGTCGCCTGCGCACAAGCGGGCCTATGCCATGCTGGAATACGGGGTGATGACCCATGCGCCCATCACGTTGATCACGGGTGAGGTAGGTGCGGGAAAGACCACGCTTTTGCAGCATCTGCTGCGGTCGCTGGTGCCGGAAGTGCGGGTCGGGCTGGTATCGAACCCCATCGGATCGCGCGAGGAATTGCTGCGTTGGGTGCTGATGTCGCTGGATCTGCCAGCGGTGCCCGAAGATACCTATGTCGATCTGTTTTCGCGGTTCCAGACATTCGTGATCAGCGAGTATGCCGCCGGTCACCGGGTCATCCTGATCTTTGACGAGGCGCAGAACCTGGACCGGGCCGCGCTGGAAGAGCTGCGGATGTTCACCAACATCAACACCGGGCGCGACGTTCTGTTGCAACTGGTGCTGGTGGGGCAGCCAGAGTTGCGCGATATCGTGGGCCGCAAGGACATGCGCCAGTTCGCCCAGCGGGTGGCGGCCCTGTTCCATCTGCCGGCGATGGATCTGCCCACGATGCGCGATTACATCCAGCACCGCCTGAAAGTGGCGGGACGGACGCGCCGGCTGTTCACCGCAGATGCGGTGACCCTGATCCACGAAAAGACGGGCGGCGTTCCCCGCATGGTGAACCGGCTGTGTGATCTTGCGCTGGTCTACGCCTTTACTGCCGGCCGCAAATCTGTGGATCCGGCCATCATCAATGACGTGTTGCAGGACGGGGCCTTTTTCCCCGTCGACACAGACGACCCCAAGGGTGCGCAATGACGAAGACGTTCGATCTGAGGTTCTACCTTTCGCTGTTGGTGCGGCGGTTGCCCTATGTTGTGGCGATCTTTGTCGTGACAACGATGGTGGGGGTGTTTCTGGCCTATACGCTGCCGCCGGTCTATCGGGCCGAGGCGCGGTTGCTGGTGGAAAGCCCGCAGATCCCCGACGAACTGGCGGCATCAACGGTGCGATCCACCCCGACAGAGGTGCTGATTGCCATTCAGCAGCGCATCATGACCAGCGCCAACCTTCTGGAACTGTCGCGGACGTTCGACATCTATGCCGAGGCGCCGGAGATGCCCGATGACGCGCGGGTGGCCGACATGCGCGACCGGATCGCCATGGCGATGCCGCCGATGGAATTGCGGACCGGCGTGGTCACGGTGTCGTTCGATGCGCCCGATCCGGTGAAATCGGCGGCGGTGACGAATGCGCTTGTCGATCAGATCCTGCGGCAGAACGTGGAACTGCGGACCGGCGCTTCGGGCGGGACGCTGGATTTCTTTCAGCAAGAGGTCGAGCGGCTGAGCAGTGAGATTGCGTTGCAGAATGCGCGCATTCTGGAGTTTGAACAGGACAATCGCGACTCGTTGCCTGAGAGCCTTGAATATCGCCGGACGCGGCAATCTGCGCAGCAGGAGCGGCTGTTGCAGGTGGATCGCGAATTGGCCGGTCTGCGCGACCGCCGCCAGCGGCTGGAAGACCTTTATGACCGGACCGGTCGAGTAGGGTCGTCGCTGGAGGACATGTCGCCGGAACAGGCCCGGCTGGAGGAGTTGCGGCAGGAACTGGCTTCGGCGCTGGTGCTTTATGCGCCGCAGAACCCGCGTGTGCGGGCATTGCAGACGCAGGTGGCCGCGCTGGAAGAAGCAGTGCGTCAGCAACTGGGCGGCGGCACCGGTGAAGGGGCGCTGACCACGTTTGATTTGCAGGTGACCGATATCGACGGGCAGATCGCCTTTATGGCGGAACAGAAGCGGTTGCTGGAAGAGGAACTGGTCGAGATCCAGCAATCCATCGAAGCGACGCCGGAGAATGCCATCGTGCTTGGCGAACTGCGGAGCGATTTTGAAAACCTGCGCGTGCAGTATGACCAGGCGGTCCAGAGCCTTGCCGATGCGCGGATGGGGGACCGGATCGAGGTGACATCGCGCGGGCAGCGGATCATCGTGGTGGATCCGGCAGTGCAACCGTCGGAGCCGGCCGCGCCAAACCGTAACCTGATCGTGGCGGCGGGCTTTGGTGCCGGGGGTGTGCTGACGCTGGTGATGCTGTTCCTGATGGACCTGCTGAACCGCACGGTGCGTCGCCCGGCGGAACTGGTCGGTGCGCTGGGCATCACGCCGTTCGGGACGATCCCCTATATCGAGACGGAAGACGAGCATCGCAGCCAGCGGATGCGATTGATCGCGGGAACGGTGGTCGCGGTGATCTGCCTGCCGGTGATGCTGTATCTGTTCAGCCTGTTTCTGACATCCGGCGCGGATCCCGTCGCCTCTGCCGTTGCAACACCGGGCCTGACGCAGGCCGGGCAGCCCGAGAATTGAGGTAATCCATCATGGAGCGTATCCAGTCTGCCATCGCTAAGGGCCGCGCCGCACGCCAGCAGGGAACGTCGCTGACGGTGCCACTGTCGCAGCCGCCGGCCACACAGGACACGGGCGTGATCGCGGCATGGTCGGCGCTGCCGGCGGCCGTCATTGATCAGCGGCATTTCGAGATGGTTCGGATCGTGGCGCATCAGCCCGGCAATCAGGCCACGGCCTATGATTTGATGCGGACCAATCTGATGCGGCATCTGCGCGAACAGAACTGGACGCGGGTGGCCGTCACCTCGCCCGGGGGGGCCTGTGGCAAGACGACGACCTGCGTCAACCTGGCCTTCAGCCTGGCGCGGCAATCGGAATTGCGGGTGCTGGTGCTGGAGATGGACCTGCGCCGCCCTGCAATGATGAAGACGCTGGGGCTGGAAGGCGGGGCGCGGATGGCGGCGGTGCTGGCCGGAACCGAACCGCCCGAGCGTGGGTTGGTGCGGTTCGGAACGAACCTGGCCTTTGGGGTGAGTTCTGCGCCGGTGGCCAACCCGGCAGAGCTGCTGTCATCGACGCAGGCGGCGGCGGCGGTCGATGCGATCGAGGAACGCTACAAGCCGGATGTGATCCTGTTCGACATGCCGCCCTTGCTGGTGATCGACGACACGATGGCCTTTCTGGACCAGATCGACTGCGCGCTGATGGTGGCGGCGAGCGAGAAGACCACGGTGTCCGAGATTGACCGTGCCGGCAAGGAACTGGCGGATCACACGACGGTGCTGGGCGTTGTTCTGAACAAGTGCCGGTTCATGGGCGATCAGGATGGCTATAGCTATGCCGGGTATTGATGCGTTCGTCCCTGCGCAGCACGATGAAGCCGTGCACGTTCATCGGGCCGGGCAAGCTGTCGGAGATGGCGCAAGGTCGGATACGCTGCTGATCTATGTGTCGGTTCCACTGCATCAGGTTGACGGCGAGTTCTTTCTTGAAAATCAGGCCTGCAACGGCCTGCGCCTTTGGGCCGACAATTTCCGGCGGCTGATCGTCGTGATCCCGGTTGCCGATGGCCCGCCACCGGCAGCCTGGGTTCCGCTTTATGCCGAAGTGGGCGCGGCGATGGAGCGGATCGAGATCGTCACTGTCCCCGAAGCCTATCGGCCTGACCGTTTCCTGCGCGCCTTGCCGGGCAATGTGCCCAAGCTGCGCGATGCGATCCAGCGCGCGGATTATCTGGGGTTTGCCATTGGCGGGCTGTTCGGGGATTGGGGTTCGGTGAGCGCGTATCTGGCGCATCGTATGGGGCTGCCCTTTTACGTCTGGACTGACCGTGTCGAATCCCAAGTCGTGCTGCAAAGCACGCGGTCCGGGCCGTGGAAGCGCTGGTTGCAGGCGCGTCTGTATTACTGGCCGATGGTCTGGCTGGAGCGCTATCTGATCCGCCGTGCGGAGCTTGGCCTGTTTCACGGGCGCGAGACGTTTGAAACCTATGCGCCGTGGAGCCGCAATCCGCAGGTGGTGCATGACATCCATATCCGCAAGTCCGACCATATTTCGCCAGAGCGGTTGAACGCAAAGGTGGATGCGGCAACGGCGGGGCCCCTGAAGATATGCTACATGGGCCGGCCCGATGCGATGAAGGGGCCGCAGGATTGGCTGGCCGTGCTGGAAGGTCTGGCACGGAAAGGCATCGCATTTGAGGCATCCTGGCTGGGCGAAGGCAGCGAGCTTGAGGCGATGCGCGCCCGGATCGAAAAAGGGCCGCTGGCCGGACGGGTGAGCCTGCCCGGATTTGTGCGGGATCGCGGGGCAATCCTGGAAGCGTTGCGTGACGCGCATGTCATGCTGTTCTGCCACAAGACCCCGGAATCGCCGCGCTGCCTGATCGAGGCATTGATGAGCGGCACGCCGATCGTGGGGTACGAAAGCGCCTTTCCAAAGGATCTGATCGCCGAAAACGGCGGCGGGCGTCTGGTTGCACGAAACGATGTGCCTGCCCTGACCGAAGCGATGGCAGCCCTTGCAGGCAATCGCGGGGATCTGGCCGATCTTGTCCGGCGCGCGGCACGCGACGGCGAACAGTTTGACGATGAAACGGTGTTCCACCATCGGGCCGAGCTGATCCGCACGCATCTAACGCGGGCGCGGGGCGACTGAACATGGCCAATTTGTGGGGTTTTTCTTTGGGTCAACGGATGCTGCGGCGGGATTGACGGGAGAGTATTTTGACAATTGATCCTCGCCCCCAAGCCCATAGCAAGGGTCCGGATGGCGCGCTTCGCGTGGCTTATCTGGTCAACCAGTACCCCAAGGTGAGCCATACCTTTATCCGGCGCGAGATCCTTTCGCTGGAGCGGCAGGGGGTGACAGTCCTGCGGTTTTCGATCCGGGGCTGGGATGCCGAAGTGGTTGACCCGCTGGATCATGCCGAAAAGGCGCAGACGCGATATGTGCTAAAGGATGGGCTTGGCCCGTTGGCGGCGGCGGTGGTGACGAATGTGCTGCGCCGACCGGGGGCGGTGTGGACGGCTCTGAAGGCGGCGCTGGCGATGTCGCGCCGGTCGGTCCGGTCCTGGCCTTATCACCTGATCTGGCTGGCCCATGCCTGCCGGTTGCGGCTGTGGTTGGAGGGCGAGAATGTGAGCCACCTGCACGCGCATTTCGGCACCAATTCGGCGGATGTGGCGCATCTGCTGCGCCTGTTGGGGGGGCCGAGCTACAGTTTCACGGTGCATGGGGCGGACGAATCCGACAATGCGCGCGTTCTGTCTTTCCCGCGCAAGACGGCGGCGGCGCGGTTCGTGGTGACGGTCAGCAGCTATACCCGCGCGCAATTGATGCGGGTTCTTCCGGCGGTGGACTGGCCAAAGCTGAAGGTGGTGCATTGCGGGCTGGATGAAGGGTTCTTTGCCGAGGCCCCGGCGGAATTGCCCGCCGAGCCGGTGCTGCTGTGCATCGGGCGGCTTTGCGCCGAGAAGGGGCATCTGACCCTGCTTGAGGCCTTTGCCAAGCTGGACCGTCCCGGCGTGAAGCTGGTCTTTGCCGGGGATGGCGAGTTTCGCGCGTTGATAGAGGCGCGCATCCGTGACCTGCGGCTGGAAGGTCGGGTGCAGATCACCGGCTGGATCGGCAGCGATGAGGTGCGCCGCCTGATCACGCAGGCCACGATCGTGGTGCAGCCAAGCCTGATGGAGGGCCTGCCGGTCGTGCTGATGGAGGCGATGGCGCAGGGGCGGGCAGTGGTATCCACCTATATCGCTGGGATCCCGGAACTGGTCGAGGCGGGGCGGACCGGCTGGCTGGTGCCGGCGGGCGAGATCGACAGTCTGGCCGCCGCGATGGACAGCGCGCTGTCCATGCCGCATGCGCGGCTGGATGAGATGGGACGGGCGGGCATGGCCCGGGCGCGGGCGCGGCATCACATCGACACCGAGGCTGCGAAGCTGGCCGCGTTGTTTGCCGAGGGACAGAAGGCGTGACGGCGGTGCTGAAGCGGTTGGCGCGGGGGGCGCTGGGATCGCCGCCGCTGCGCGGTGTGCTTCGGGCAAGGGCCCTGTCGGACGATCCGGTGACGGTGCTGTGCTATCACACGCTGGGGCCGGATCAGGGCGGGCCGGATGCCTGGACCGTGCTGCGGGCGGCGGATTTCCGGGCACATCTGGCGATGCTGGCCGAAGGGTATGAGATCATCTCGCTGGATCAGGCGCTGGCCGATGGGCCGGGGCGGGCTGGCGGTGGGCGACCGCGCGCGGTGCTGACCTTTGACGATGGCGAGGCGGGGCTGTTTCGCCATTTGCTGCCGATGCTGGATGAACTGCGCGTGCCGGTGCTGGTTTATGTGGCCACGGCGCAGATCGAAAGCAGGCAGCCCTATTGGTTTGACCGGGTGATGGGCGCGCTGGGGATTGGCGCGCATCACGTGGCAGTGCCGGAGCTTGGGGAATGGGACCTGCCTGCGGCGCCGGGCAATGCGCGCTGGGCGGTGCTGGGCGGGTTGCTGGAAGCGATGAAGACGGTGGATCCGGCGCGGCGCGAGGCCCTGACGGATGGGATTGTGGCCGCGCATCCGCTGCCTGCGGGGCGCGCACCGTTGGCGCCGCTGACGCGGGCGGAACTGGATGCCCTGGCAGCAAGCTCCTGGGTGACGATCGGGGCGCACAGTCATTGCCACAACCTGCTGGATCAGTTGGCCGTGGCGGACGCGGCGGCCAGCATGGCGCGGTCGCGCGATCTGCTGCGCGACTGGACGGGGCAAGAGGTGGCGCATTTCGCGTGGCCCAATGGCAACCACACGGCGGCCCTGCGGGCGCAGGCGGCGGCGCTGGGTTTTGCAACGGCGACGGCGCTGGATGGCGGGTTGTGGCGGCAGGGGGCGGATCTGTTTGCGCTGCCGCGCGTGGCGGTGGGAAGGCATGATGACGCGGCGCGGTTGCGCCTGCGGATGATCGGGATTTGAAAGCGGGGCGCAGGGGCATGGCGGAATTTCTGATCACGGGGGGATGCGGGTTCATCGGATCGCATCTGGCGGATGCCCTGCTGGCGCGGGGCGACGGGGTGGTGGTGCTGGACAACCTGTCCACCGGCAAGCGGGCCAATCTTTCGCCCGAGGTGCGGGTGATCGAGGGGGACGTGTCCGACCCCGAAGCGGTGACGCGGGCGATTGCGGGCTGTTCGGGGGTGTTTCATCTGGCGGGCATCGCGTCGGTTGCCTATTGCAACGAGCATTGGCGCGAGGGGCATCTGACCAACCAGACCGGAACGGTGACGGTGTTCGAGGCGGCGGCGCGGGCGGGGCGGGTGCCGGTTGTCTATACCTCATCCGCGGCGATCTATGGCGATGCCGGGTCGGGGGCGGTGGATGAGACGCGCGCCCCGCGCCCGCAAACGGCCTATGGCGTGGACAAGCTGGGATCGGAACTGCATGGCCGGATTGCCATGAGTGTGCATGGCGTGCCGACCGTGGGGCTGCGACCGTTCAACATCTATGGGCCGCGGCAAGACCCGTCATCGGCCTATTCGGGTGTGATCTCTATCTTCAACAACCGGTTGGCGCAGGGGCTGCCGGTGACGGTGTTTGGCGACGGGATGCAGACACGGGATTTCGTGTTCGTGGCCGATGTGGTGCGGTTTCTGCTGGCCGGGATGGCGCGGGCGCCAGAGGCGGCAGGAGGGGCGGCGGGACAGGTGTTCAACATCTGCACCGGGCGGACGACCACGCTGATGGGGTTGATCGAGACGCTGGCGCGGCTGCATGGCGTGCAGGCAGTGGTGCAACATGCCGAGCCGCGGGTCGGGGATATCCGAGAATCTCTGGGCAATCCGGCGCGGGCGCGGGATGTGCTGGGCGTGACGGCCGATATGCGGCTGGAAGACGGGTTGGCGCGGCTGATCGCTGGCGTCTGATATCGCACCGCCTTCGGTGGCGTTGGCTTGCGGCTGCGCGGCCTTTTGATCAGGCCGAGCCGCGCCGCAGGCCGCCGCGACGGCGTGCCGGATCAGTTTGCAGGGACGCCGGAGCGATCGTAGCCGGTGGCGACTTCCCAGGCGATCTGCTTGAAATAGCGGGCCTGTTCTGACGACAGCGTGTCGCCGGGAACGACCAGACGATCCGGAATTTCACGCGGGTTGCGCTGGTAGATCACGGCATAGACCAACGTGGTGATGGCATATTGGCCGATTTCGTTGGGGTGGATGTCGTCGGCGAAGATATCACCGATGGACTCTAAACCGGGCGCTACGCCGGCCTGTATGTCATCATAGATCCGCATCATCATGCGGTGGCCGGGGATCATGTAGATCGGCGGCATGCCTTCGGGGCGGTTCGCGTTGGCGTGGTCCTGCATCCGTTCCCAGCGCGCGCCGTCAATCTCCAGCCGTTCGCGGAAGGGGACATCGGGTTCGGGGTCATATTCGGGCGGCGTGCCGGAATGCTGCCAGAAGGTCCAGGTGGAGTAGAGCATCAGTTCGGCACCCTTGCCGCCGTTGCCTTTTTCCCAAGTGTTGGCGACCCATTGATCAAGGACGTCGAGCGTGTCCTTCTGAAAATAGGCATCGTTGTTGGTGAAGGGGACACCTTCCGTAATGACCAGAAGTTCGAAATCGTCGATGTTCTGGCGGGCATCGGGGTATTCGGTCGGGTTGTTCCAGCGCCAGTGCAAGGGCGATCCGGGAATGTTTGACCGCATGATCGTGTCATAGGGGCGCGAACCGCGCACCTTTTCTGTCGCCAGAATAAGACGACCGGGCCAAGGGTTGGAGCCGTAGATATCCGAAAGGCTGTGGCCGCTGTGGATTTGCCGGACGGTGACAGGGCTTGCTTCGCGCGGCGGCATCCGTTCCTGAGCGAACAATGTCGAGGAGGTGAACACCGCCATTACAACCGCTGCGATGCCGCAGCCAATCCGCCCCTGAATACCCGTCAACACGTTCGAATCCCCATCCAACTTTGCCCAGCGCCTGCTGCCTCTGCATGCCCGCGCGTTCCAATGGAATGGTGGCGGGCCGTGTCGATGCGAACGCTCAAGAAGCGACCTTTGTTTCGTTAACAAAGGTTTGCGTTGGGGGCGCGAAGTTCAATACCCCGCCGCGCATTTTTGGGTGCAACATTTTGCTTTGTGCAGACCCCAAGCGACCTTACAACCTTAATGATTGTGTTTTTGGGGGTCAGATGGAGTTAGCTCGTACCGACCTGATGCAGGTGCGTACGCTTTTGCACGAAAGTGATCCGCTGACGATGGCGGTGTATTTGAAGGCGCTTCAGGAAGGACAAGCCGATGTTTCGGTGGCGGCGCAAACGCGGCAGAAAGCAGAGCGTCTGGGCTGGGTCTATGCAGATCGCGCGGCGCTGACCCCGATAGGCTGGTTTGCGGCGGATTCGTTGCGCGAATACTTTTTCTGGCGTGAACGGGCGCGAAAGTTGCCCTTTGCCGATGCCATTCCCGAAGTGATCCACGAAACATTGGCCGGGCGGCATGTTCTGGAGATTGGCAGCGGCAGCGGGATGAATCTGATGTCGCTTGCGCATGTCACCAAATCGGTCACCGGGCTGGAGCCGGTTCCCATCTATCGCCAGATTGGCGGCGTTCTGGCCGAGGTGGAAGGCTTGAGCCATGTTGTGGCGCGAGATGGGCGTGCCGAGGCGCTGCCGTTTGAAGCAGAGCAATTTGACACGGTGCTGTGCGTATCGGCGCATCAGTATTTCGACATGGTGCCCGCCTTTCGCGAAATTGCCCGCGTCTTGCGGCCCGGTGGTGAAGTCGTGCTGATCAGCGGTACATGGAGCCGCTATCTGCTGGGGTCGGCCCATCAGGTGCTTACCGGGCTGTCTGCGGCGAAGAACTATGTCGTCACGGTCGTGAACACGGCGAGTTACATGGCGATGCGGCGCAAGATTCTGGTGCGGCCGAGCAAATGGACCACCGCCTATCCCATCTATCCGGCCCGCTGGGCCATTGTGGGCCTGTTGCGCGAGGCGGGTCTGACGATGGTGGGGCCACCGGAACGGCGGGCCGGGGAAACCATCTTTCGTGCGCGGAAGGTGACGCGCGGTTAACGCCCGCGAGTCCAGTTTGTCGACGCAGGGCGCAGGCGCACGGCGATATGGACGGCAAGATAAACCGCAAGGCCCGGCGGATCAGTCAGCGCGAGGCGCAGGAGATCGGACCGGGTGAGGGGGGCCTTTGCCTCATTCTTCAGAAGGGCGGGATAGAGGCGCGCAATCTCGGCCACGCCGGCATCTTGGCGGCGGCGGACGCGGACCAGATTGGCGAACCCTTCGACCATGGGCCAGTGATAGTGCGCCGGCACCTCGATCCGTTCCGCAGGGGAGAAGTGCAGGCGGGCGAAGGTGTCGTCCGAGATGATCGCGGGCCAGTTTCCCCAGCGGGCGCGCCCGGCGCGGTTCATCGCGAACAGACCTGCGCCAACCGCCCCGCTTTTGACAAAGGGCAGGCGGGTCCAGATGCGGGAATAGGCGCGGGTGATCGGCGAGGCGGCCCGTGCAACTGACAGGGTTCCGGTGGCATAGCGGGGGGCGGGGGTGTCGAGCGCGGCGGCAAGTTGGGCGAGCAGTGGCGGGTCACAGACAACATCGGCATCCAGATAGGCAAGCGCGCGGCCCCGTGCCGCGCCTTCGCCCGCCGCAAGCGCGCCGAGTTTGCCACCCTGCGCCAAATCCAGCACCTCAAGCCGCCAGCCACGGGCGGCAAAGGCCGGGGCATGGGCCCGGGCGCGGGCGACAGTCGCATCGGTGCAGGCATTGGCCGCGACGATCACCTCGACCGGACCGGCGGCCACGTTCTGCTGTGCCAGAAGGCCGCCAAGGCAGGTGTCTATATAGGCATCTTCGTTGCGGGCAGCGATGACAACGCTGAGGGCGGGTTCGGCAGCGGTTTCGGTCATCGGCATTCCACGGATCAAGGCTGGGGGCACAGCAGAGGTATCAGGCCGGGCGCGACAAGCGCTGCTGTCTGGACAAGCAGCGCGGAGTCGGCCAAGCAATTAGGTAACGAGTGTAAATATCACGCAGGACATCATGGCAAGCAATGCGCCGTCACGGCGACCCCGGGCAGAGGAACTGGCGGGGGCGGGTGTGCTGAGGTTGGTGGATGTGCCGACGGCAGCCGCCTTGCTGGCCGACATGGGCGAAAGGCTGGATCGCGGGCAGGGTTTTGCCGTGGCGACGCTGAACCTTGATCACATCGTGAAGCTGCGGCGCGAGCCGTTGTTCCGCCGCGCCTATGCGGCGCAAACGCATGTGGTGGCGGATGGCAATCCGGTGGTCTGGCTGTCGCATCTGGCGGGGCGGGGCGATGTCCGGCTGGTGCCGGGATCGGAATTGATCACGCCGGTGGTGGCGCTGGCGGCGGCCAAGGGCGTGACCATCGCCCTATTCGGATCGACTGAACCGGTGCTGCGCGCGGCCGCGGCGCGGCTGGAAGCGGATCATCCGGGGTTGAAGGTTGCGGCCTGCATCGCGCCGCCGATGGGGTTTGACCCGGAAAGCGCGGCGGCGGATGCGCTGCTGGACCAGGTGGCGGCGTCGGGCGCGCGCATTTGCCTGTTGGCGCTGGGCGCGCCCAAGCAGGAGGTGCTGGCAGCGCGCGGTGTTGCGCGGCATCCGGGGGTGGGCTTTCTGTCCATCGGGGCGGGGCTGGATTTCATCGTCGGGCACCAGACGCGGGCGCCACTGTGGGTGCGGCGGATCGCGATGGAATGGCTGTGGCGGATGCTGAGCAATCCGCGCCGGTTGGCGAAGCGCTATTTCGACTGTGCGGTGGTTCTGCCGGGGCTGGCGCTGGCGGCGCGCCGTCAAGGCCGGGGGTGAGGGTTTATTTGTATTCGATCAACCCGGCGCGGCGGCCTGACAGGCGGCGGATCCAGTATTCCGCTACTCCCATCGCTTCGGGGATCTTGCCCAGTGTCAGAAAGGTTGCGCGGATAAGGCCCATGCGCGGTGCAAGGCGCAGCATCTGAAGCGGCAGGGCGAGCCAGAGCAGCAGTGCCCAAGGCGTGACGACCGCGCCAAGAAGGCCCGCAAGCGGAAAGAAAGCCCCCCAGATCAGCGCGCGGCGGGTTTCCGACACGAAATGGCGTTCAGGGGGGGCACCGTGTAAAGCGGCCCCTTCGGCAAAGGCGTGGCCTGCGCGGCGCGTCCGTTTCCACCATTGGCTGAACCGGGTCATGGCGGCATCATGCAGGGTCATTTCAGCATCGATGCGCCAAATCTCCCATCCGGCGGCGCGCAGGCGCACGCAAAGCTCCGGCTCCTCACCTGCGATGAGGGTGGGATTATAGCCACCCGCCGCCACAAAGGCCGATGTGCGGAACAGGGCATCCCCCCCGCAAGCAAGCGCCTTGCCGATGGGTGTATCCCATTCTTCATCACAGAGGCGGTTCCAGATCGATGCGTCAGGGAAGCGTTCGCGACGGCGGCCGCAGGCAACGGCGGCGGCGGGATTGGCTTGCAGAAACGCCGTTGCGGTTGTGATCCAGCCGGGATCAAGGCTGCAATCGCCGTCGATGAACTGCACGAATTCGGGAAGGTCGGTGCCAAGGGCGGCAAAGCCTTCGTTGCGGGCGCGGGCCGCGGTGAAGGGGCGGGACATGTCCAGGTTGACGACCCTGGCCCCCGCGGCCTGGGCGGCGGCGACCGACCCGTCGGTAGAGCCGGAATCGACATAGACGACGGGGAAGACATCGGGGGGGATGGCGGCAAGTGCTGCCACAAGGCGCGCCCCTTCGTTGCGACCGATCAGAACGGCGGCGATGCGTGAGCCGGAGGTCATGGCCGCCTGTCAGACATTTTGTTCAGCATCGCTGCGGCGGAACAGCGGGCCGACGACATGGCGGCGGAAATCGGCAACGAAATTGCGCGGGCTGGAGGATGGTCTGCCGCGCAGGCGGCTGATCAAGTTTCCAAGCATCGTGCCCGAAAGCCGGGCAAACGCGGTCAGGCGCGCGCCGGTGCGGCCATGCTGCTTTTCAAAATACATCCGCCAGCTGTTGTACCAATAGGCGGGAAGCGGCGGGCGTTCGTCGGTGACGCGCGTGACGCCTGTGGCCGCGCCTGCAACGTGGACCACCTTGGCCTGCGGCAGATGCCAGACCTGCCAGCCCTTGCGCTTCAGCCGGTGCATCAGATCGACCTCTTCGTAGTAGAGAAAGAAATCGGGATCGAAGAAACCCACCGCGGTCACCGCATCCATACGCGCCATCATCGATGCGCCCGAGACCCAATCCACCTCTTGCAAGGGCATATCCGCCGGGAAGGCGACTGTCTTGGTCTTGAACAGCCGGGCGACGGGGCCGAAATTCACGGCATCGACAAATTCCGAGATTGCGCCGGGAAAGCGGAACGCGCAGGTCGCCGGGGCGAGAGACCCTTCATGCAGGATGGCGCTGCCCACGACGGCGGCCTTGGGGTGTTGGTCGAGAAAGGCGGAAAGCTGCGCCACGGCATTGGTTTCAAGCCGTGCGTCGGGGTTGAGCAGGAACACCTTGGCCGGTGGGGCCGCACGTTGGGCCAGCTTGTGCAGCACGACATTGTTGCCGCGTCCGAAGCCGTGATTGGTGGATTCCAGATGCAGCGTCACGGCATCGCCCCAGCGCGGCGCGGTCTGGCGCAGGACCGCTGCGTCATCGCCGGGAGAGGCATTGTCGACAAGGTGCACCTCGACCGTCAGGCCATCGGGCGCGCGATGCAGCACGCTTTCGACAGCGGCGATGGACATGTCTGCCGTGCCATAGTTCACGATGATCACGGCAACATCTGTGGTCATCAGACGGGATCCTTTCGCCCGGCGCGGGGCCGGTCAGGGTTGATCGGGAATCGTTGCGGGACCATGCCTTTGGAGGCCTCGCATTTGCAAATGTTAAGATTTCGAATGGCGGCCATGGTGCCTTTCGGTCAACATTGCCCGGGCTTTGGGGCGGCTTGTTTCCGTGCAGACCTGCGCGAAAGCGCCAAGCTGCGGAATGTGGGCACTATGCCGCGCCAAGCCGCAGAATTGATGCAAGGAAAGGCATTTGAACCGCGCGCAGGGTGGACGGCGATGGCCATTTGGTGCGACAGTGCGTGTTAACGAGTATTGATCCGCTGTCCGACAGGTTGCACCGCCCCGATGCCCAATGCATTTGCCTTTGTCGTGGTCTTCAGCTGGCCTTTGGCGGTTTATCTGCTGTTCCGCTATCTGCCCCGGGTCGAGGCGCTGTGCTGGTCGATCCTTGCCGGCTATCTGCTTTTGCCGACGCGCGCGGGGGTGGACCTGCCGCTGATGCCTGTCATCGACAAGGATGTGATCCCGGCGATGACGGCTGCGCTGCTGCTGGCCTTTGGCATGGGGGCGGCCAAGGTGGGGGATATGCACGGCAGGGCGGGGCAGGGCGTGGCCGTTGCCAATGCTGATGACGGGTGGAGGTGGGGACCGTTCCTTCCGCTTGTGCTTATCCTGTTTGCCTCGCCGATCATGACGGTGCTTACGAACCCGGAGCCGCTGGTTTACGGGCCGCTGTTGTTGCCCGGTTTGCAACCCTATGACGCCATCTCGATCATCAGCCGGCTTGCGCTGATCGCGCTGCCGTTCATTCTGGCCATGCGATACCTTGCATCCCCGCAAAGCCATGTGGTGCTGCTGAAGGTGATCGTGACGGGGCTTTTGTTCTATTCGCTGCTCATCCTGTTCGAAGTCCGGATGAGCCCGCAGCTGAACGTCATGTTCTTCGGCTTTTTCCCGCATCTGTTCGAACAGCACATGCGGGCAGGCGGGTTCAGGCCTGTGGTCTTTCTTCATCATGGGCTGTGGTTGGCGATTTTGGTGGCGATGTCGATCATCGCGGCGGGGGCCTTGTGGCGGCAGCGGCTGTTCGAAGGGGAGCGGGCGGGTCAGTGGCTTCTGGCCGGCTTTTACCTGCTGGTGGTTCTGTTCCTGTCGAACAGCCTTGGGGCCTTTGCCATTGCGCTGCTGTTCGCGCCTGCTGTTTTGCTGTTCGGAACGCGCGGCCAGATGCTGCTGGCAGGTGCGATTGCCGCAATCGTTCTGCTTTATCCCATCCTGCGCAGTGCGGATCTAATCCCGGTCGATCGGATTGTCGCCATGGCCGAGGGGGTGAGCGCGGAACGGGCTGCCTCGCTTCAGTTCCGGCTGGACAATGAAGATGCGCTGGGCGCGCGGGCGGCAGAAAAGCCGTTTGCCGGGTGGGGGACATGGGGGCGCAACCAGCTTTATGATTCCGAGACGGGCCGAGCGGTGAGCGTGACCGACGGGGTCTGGATCATCGTGATCGGCAGCTATGGCTGGTTGGGATATATCGCACAGTTCGGATTGCTTACCTTGCCCACGCTGATGCTGGCCTTTGGGCGCAGGTCATCTGCCCTGACGCCTGCCACCTCGGGGCTGGCTTTGGTGATGGCGGCGAACCTGCTGGATCTTTTGCCCAATGCGACGCTGACGCCGATCACATGGCTGGTGGGCGGGGCGTTGGCGGGGTTCTGCCTCTATCGCGCGCCGGCAGAGAAACCGGCGGAGGGGCCTGTGCTGGATACACCCAAGCGGAGTTGGGGTGTGTTGACTGATCGGCCGCGCCAGACATCGGGGAACGCACCGGTTCCCGGCGCGGATTGGCGCGCAGACTGGCATGGACCGTCGCGCCCGGTGCGGCGGTTGGGCAAAGACGACAAGTGACATAGTGGAAGGGTTGGCCCCGCTGGCGTTGGCCAGGCGGGGCACCGTTCAGTGGGGCTGTCAGGCCCCTACGGCCATGGCGCGGAAGGTTGCGTTGTCCTGCACCAGTTCGTCATAGGTGCCGGAGGCCGCGATGCCGCCTTTTTCCATCAGGAAGATACGGTCGCAGCCGCGCACCGTTGTCAGCCGGTGCGCGATCAGGATGATGGTCGTATCGGCCCGGATGTTCTGGACCGCCTCCATCACCACGCGTTCGGTGATGTTGTCGAGCGCGCTGGTCGCTTCGTCCATGATCAGCAGCGAGGGCGAACGATAGAGCGCGCGGGCGATGCCGATCCGCTGGCGCTGGCCACCCGACAGGCGGACGCCGCGTTCGCCGACAAGGGTGTCATAGCCCTGCGCCAGTTCGGTGGTCACGAAATCATGCAAGGCCGCGGCGCGGGCGGCACGTTCCAGAGCCGCGCGGTCAATGGCTTCTTTCGGCACGCCAAAGGCGATGTTGGCGGCGATGGTGTCATCGGTCAGGAAGATCGACTGCGGCACATAGCCAAGCGTCTTTTGCCAGGCTCGCAGGTTATCGGGTGTGACAAGCGTGCCATCGACGCGGATTTCGCCGGAATCGGGGGTGAGCAGGCCAAGGATCAGGTCGATCAGCGTGGTTTTGCCAGCCCCGGTGCCACCGACAATGCCAATGGTGGTGCGGGCGGGGATGGTCAGGTCGAGCCCGTTCAGCGCCTGACGTTCGGCGGAGGCGTATTTGAACGAGACCTTGGACAGATCCAGTTTTTCGTCAAGACGCAGGGTTTGAGTTGCCGGAACGGCCGATGTGCCGCCCGTACCGGCCGCGTGGTAATCGGCCGCGATGGAATGAAGAACCGGCGTGCCGCCGCGGATGGTCGCAAGGCCATGGTAGATTTGCTGCAACGCGGGCAGCAAGCGCATGACGGAAAAGGCAAAGATGCCCAGCGTCGGAACGATGCCCGCGATGTTGCCATCGCTGCGGAACAGGAGCAGCAGCACCAGCGCGAGCAGGCCGCCGAAGGTGATTGCTTCAAGAAAATAGCGCGGGAGTTCGGAAATGATCCCCACGCGGGTTGCCGCCTGCGCGCTGAGATGCGTCGCTTTGGCGAATTGGGCGCTGTAGACGGGTTCAAGGTTGAGCAGTTTCACATCCTTGATGCCACCCGTGGCTTCCTGGGCAATGCGGTAGCGCATTTCCAGGGTGGTCATGATGTCCTTTCCGCTTTGGTGCAGCTTGCCGCGCATCCGCAGATAGATCAGCGCATAGCTGCCCCCCAACAGGACAGACGACAGAAGCGTGACCTGCGGGTCCACAACCATGAGAAAGCCGATGGTTGCCAGCACGAGGATGATGTTCGAGGTGAGCCTGAGCAACGGTGTGATGACGCGCACGACCAGACCGTCGACTTCGGTTAGGACGTTCTTGCTTGTTTCCGAGCTGTTGCGTTCCAGAAACCACGCATAGGGTTGGCTGAGGTAGCGGCCAAGAAGGCGGGTCGCGATGGCCGCACCGCGCATATAGCCAAAGCGGACGATGGTGTAATTGCCGATGGCCTTGATCGCGAGGCCGAAGATGACGACCCCGGTCACCAGCAAGGCAAGGGCGACCTGAAAGCTGAAATTGCTTTGGAAATCGAACAGGCCATAGGCCCAGGACAACCACGGATTTGTCGTAATGCTTTCCGGATTTGCCAGCACGTTCAGCAGGATAAGCACCGAGGAAACGCCTGCCACCTCGATCAGGGCGACGACGACCATCAGGACGGTCAAAAACAGGAAGCGCAGCCGTTCCCGGGCATCGAGAAGGGAGAATACCTGGCGGAAGACGTCAATCACGGAGCTCTCCATAAATCGTTAACGCAGTTTGATCCCGCAATCTGGCAAAGGAAAGGCCATCATCGGGATTGATCGGGACAGGCGGACGGAAAGGTGCAGAGATCGCAGCCTTTATTGGGCCTTTCCAAGGCCCCGGAGGCGGGCCACAACCGTGGCCTGCAGGGCATGCGTCACTGCGCGTCAGGATGGCGGATTGGCCCCTACACCCGTTTCCGGGATGCTGCGGACGACTCGCCATGCCACATCCTGCATCAGGCGGGCGGTTTCCGGGTCTGGCGCGGTTGCGGGGGTGCCGTCGGCGCGCAGCAACTGATGCGAGAGGCCTTCGGGGCTGGAGCCGTAGAGAACGGCGTAGTGCACCAGCGCGACAAAGTAGTTGCCCATGTCATTGAGGTGGATCTGGTCGGAAAACAGATCGTTGCGGTCGCGCACGTTGCCGACGCCACCGCGGTCTTCGATCTCACGCACCAAGGCGGCCATGGCCTGACCGGCGGGGATCAGGTGGATCCGGGTGCCTTCGGGCAGGTTGTAGAGTGCGGGGCGCAGGATGCCGGCCTCCCAGTGGATTGGCAGGTCGGCATCAAGCCGTTCAAGCCAGCCTTCGGGATCATCCAGAGGGTGCCATGTTTCATAGAGATAAACGCGGGTGTCCGGGCGGGCCGCCTTGGCTGCTTCGGTGAACTGCGCGAGGTAGCGGCCGCTATCGAAATAGCGCAGCGCATCGCGGATTTCGACCATTTCGGTCAGGACGATGGCATCGTAATCGCCGCTTGAGACAGCCTCACGCGCGTCGCGGTAGCGCGGATGGGCGTTTTCCTGTTCAAAGCCGTTCACGGGTTCATCGCCCCAGTGAGATTTCAGCGTGGCGCCCCAGCCGAGCTGGCTTTCATAGCCGTGGCCGTCGCCGGCAAGCTGGGCCAGCATGGCGGGCATGTCGCGGTTCACGAGGCTGTGGCCGATGTGATAGACGCGCAGCGCGCTGTCCGGCGCAGGCACGGGTTCGGCATAAAGCGAGGACATCTGTTGATCGGTCAGGCCCGGCAAGACAGGGACCGGGGTCGGGGCCAGACGCCACCAGACAGCCCCGGCGACCAGAGCGACAATCGCGGCGCTGACGGCAAAAAAACCTTTGCGTTTCATAATGATACTCCCGTGAAGATCAGGCCCTGTGACCGCAGGAGGCGGCCGTGGATGTCTTGCCCTGCGGCAAATCCGCCAACGGGGCGGCAGAACCGTGCACTGAACCCTGTCTCTGTCAGCCGCACGGTCATCGCATCAAAACCGATCAACGTGCCGGTCAGCGGAAACTGTGCCTTGTAGGCGGCTTCCTTGGCCGAAAAGACCTGACGGACATAGTGGCCCCGGTCCAAGATTGGAAGGGCCGCCAGTTCATCCGGGCCGCAGATTACGGGCCAGAGATCGGGGTCCAGCCCTTCATCCGGTTCGACATCCAGCCCCAGCGGCGCGCCCCGGCGGAGGGCTGCCACAGCAATGCCTGCGGAATGGGAGATGGAGCCGGAGATGCCCACAGGCCAGAGCGGCAGGCGGTTCGGGCTGGCGGGGATGGCGACGGCAGGATGGCCAAGTGCGCGCAGGGCCTGCCGTGCGGCGGCGCGGCCTGCGGCAAATTCGGCCTGACGGGAGGGCACGGCGCGGGCCACGGCTGTGGCCTCATCCGGGTGGGCGGGTTCGTCATTTTCGGCAATCACCACGGCCGCCACGGCAACGCCGGGCGGAAACAGCCCGGCAAGGGCTGCTTCCAGCGGGGGGATCACCTGACCGGACTGCATGGTCAGGTTTGGGCTTTTTCCCGCGCCTCGCGCATGGCGCGGCGGCGGGCCATGGCATCGTTGCGGTTCGCATCATCGCCCGCGGGGAAGGGGCTGGCAGCGATCGGTTGCACGGCCTGTTGTGCCGGGGCGGCTGCCTGCCCTTGCCCCAGATGGGCCGCAAGCGCGGACAGCACCGGGAAGCGGAAGATATCGGTGATGGCAAGCCGGGTGGAGTTCAGCCGTGTCTTGAGTTCGCGATGCGCCTGAACGGCCAGCAGGGAATGGCCGCCGAGGTTGAAGAAATTGTCCGACCGTCCCACGGAGGGGATACCGAGCACCTTGGCCCAGACTTCGGCAATCGCGGCCTCGACACTGTCGGTGGGGGCGGCGACAGCAGCGGTCGTGGGCACCTCGATCCGGCGCGCTTGGGGGGCGGGCAGGGCCTTGCGATCCACCTTGCGGTTCGGGGTCAGGGGGAAGGCGTCGAGCGCCACGATATGGGCAGGGACCATGATTTCGGGCAGCGTTTCACCAAGCAGGGCGCGCAGTCGGGATTCATCGACCGGGCCGTCATGGGTGACATAGGCCACAAGGCGCACATCGCCGGGGATGTCTTCGCGCGGGATGACGACGGCCTGACGGATGCCGGGGGCAGCGTCGAGCGCGGCTTCGATTTCGCCCAGTTCGATGCGATGTCCCCGGATCTTGACCTGATGATCGGCGCGGCCAAGGAAATCAAGCCGCCCATCGGCGCGCTGGCGGACCAGATCGCCGGTGCGATACATCCGGCCGTGACCGGCGAAGGGATCGGGGTGGAAGCGGTCGGCGGTCAGATCGTCGCGCTGGAAGTAACCCGGTGCCACGCCTTCGCCGCCGATCCACAATTCGCCTTCGTTGCCTGCGGGAACCGGTGCGCGGTTTTCATCCAGCACATAGAGCGCCGTGTTGGCGATGGGTTGGCCGATGTTCACGGTGCCATCGGACCCGGTGGTTGCTTCGACCGAAGACCAGATGGTGGTTTCCGTGGGGCCATACATGTTCAGCACCGGGCCACCGATAAGGGTGGAGAGGTCCGAGGCGAGTTTGCCGGGAAGCGCCTCGCCGCCCACCATCAGGCGTTTGATGCCCTTGAGTGCAGTGCGTGCGCCGTCATCTTCGGCCAGCATCCGCGCCATGGACGGGGTGCATTGCAGGTGGGTTACGCGGTGGGCGCGGATCAGGCCCGCCAGTGAACCATCCGCCTCGACCGCGCCATTGGCGCGGCGCAGCACTTCGGCCAACGGCGTGAGCGCCGCGAGCACCTTGGCCGACGGGATGCCATAGTCTATCAGGCAGGCGACTTCGTCGACGTCGATGGCCTTGACCTCTTCCACCCGTGTCACGGCATCTTCGATAGTGCCGAACAGGCCGGACTCTTCGAAATAGCGCTGGAAGGCGAAGTCGAGGATGCCTTCGAGTTCCTCGGCATCCAGACTGCCGAGGTCGATCTCCATTGGATTGGCCATGCCCTGCGGTTTCTTGAAGGCGGGGAAGGCCCAGGCGTATTGCTTGATCAGCGCGGCGGCGCTGCGCAGGTAATCCTTCATCGGGCCGCGCGCGGTTTCGCGAGCGGTTTCGCGATCAGCGGCCAGATAGGTGTGCAGCATCAGCGTCACCTTGAAGGCGGCGGGGTCATGCCCAGCCTCGGCCAGCGCGGCGCGGTAGATTTTGACCTTTTCGCCCACCTCGGCCACCGACTGGCCCAGAAGGTGCGTCAGGACGTTTGCGCCCAGCCGCCCTGCATCACGCCAGGTTTCCGGGTTGCCCGCCGTGGTGACCCAGATCGGCAGTTCTTTTGAAACCGGCCGGGGCTGGGTGGTGACGGCAAAGGGGGTGCCATCCTTGCGCGGGAAATCCACCGCCTCGCCGCGCCAGAGGCGGCGCAGGGTGGTGATCGTATCCAGCATCGCCTGACGGTTGGCAGGCGGCGTGTTTTCCGGACGCAGGACGAAATCGTCAGGCTGCCAGCCAGAGGCGATGGCAAGGCCTGCGCGGCCATTGGTCAGGTTGTCGATGATCGCCCATTCTTCGGCGATGCGGGCGGGGTGGTGCAGTGGCGCGACGCAGCTGCCCGCGCGCACGCCGATATTGCGGGTGACGGCAGCAACAGCCGCCCCGGTGACCGACGGGTTCGGATAGGGGCCGCCAAAGGCGTGGAAGTGGCGTTCCGGCGTCCAGACGGCGGAAAAGCCGTGGCTGTCGGCGAATTTCGCGCCTTCGAGGAGGAGTTCATATTTCTTGGGGCCAGCGCCATCATCATTGCCCCAGTAGAACAGGGAAAATTCGATGGGGCGGGTGGAGACGGTGGTCACATTCGCGCCCGACGGGCTGAGCCGTGCGGCATCGTCGGCCACGACGACGGTAAATCCGCGTGCGAGCGTCCAGAACAGTTCAAGTACCGAGATGTCAAAGGACATGGAGGTAACAGCCAGCCACGTACCGGGATCAGCCCCCACTGCATCATCCATGCCAGTGAAGAAGTTGATCACGTTGCGATGGCTGATCATCACGCCCTTGGGCCGCCCGGTGGAGCCAGAGGTGTAGATGACATAGGCAAGGTCTTCGGCCTGCGGTCCATCTGCCGGGGGCGTGTCGGATGCGGCGGACAGGCGCGGATCGGTATCAAGGATCAGCTTGGCCGGACCTTCGGGCAGGGAGGGGGCGACTGAGGATTCGGTGACGATCACGGGCGCGCCGGAATCTTCGGCGTACAGCGCCAGACGGTCGGCGGGATAGGCCGGGTCCATGGGCACATAGGCCGCACCGGCCATCTGGATGCCAAGGGCGCCGGCGATCATGTCTGCCCCGCGATGGAGCGACAGGCCCACCAGCGTGCCGCGTGCCACGCCCATGCTGCGCAGGACGTTGGCGATGCGGGCGGCGCGCTTGGCTAGATCGGTATAGCTGAGGCGGGTGGTGCCTGCGATGACGGCGGTATGGTCGGGCTTTGCCGTGGCGGTGCGCAGCATCGCGGCGGGGATTGTGAGCGACCGGTCATAATCGCGCGCGGTGGCGGCCAGCGCGCCGGACAGGCGGGCGGTCTCATCGCTGGTCAGTGCGCTTAGGGTGCTGAGGTCGGCATCCGGGCCCGCCGCGGCGATGGCCGCGACAAGGCGGGTGATGCGGTCGGCCAGCGCCTGCGCATCGGCCTGAAGCAGGCGGGTGGCGTCAAACCAGAGGCGCGGCGACTGATTGACGGTCAGGGTGACGGCGCTGCCGGCGAGCGGGGTGTCGCTGTCGCTTAGCGCGATGGCGGGCGGGGTTAGGGTGGCAAGGCCGGGTTCGCGCAGGGCGAGATCTGCTGCGATGCCCGTGGCGGCGCGCGCCGTGTCCATCGCGCGCGTGACCGACGCAGCGGCCTGCGCGGCGGTGCCAGAGGCCGACAGGCGCAGCGGCGCCCAAGGCAGCACATAGCCGGGCGCAGCAGAGGGGCCGGTGGAGAAGGCGACATCACCCATGCTGCGCCCGGTGGCGCGCAGAAGGGCGAGGGCGATGGCCGAAGCCTCTGTCGCAACGGAAAGGGGAAGCGACTGCCAGTCAGGCTTCGCCGTGGCCGGGGCGCCGATGGCGATGGGATCGGCAGACAGCAGAAGAGCGCGGGTCTGGACCTCTGCCTCGGCGACGGGGGCGAGAGCGCGGGTCAGGCGGGCGGCTTCGTCCGCGCTGAGCGGGGCGAGATGGGTGATGCCCAGCGTGCTGGGGCAGATGGCGGTGCCATCCATGGCGCGCAGGCCCGCAAGGCGCACCGCGCCGTTGGCGCAGGCGACGACGAGGCCGGCCTGTGTGGCCTCCAGCACCGTGCCGGGGGCGGCGTGACCGGGTTCAACCTCGGCCATGGTGACAGCGAGGATGCGGCCGGCAGCGTCGATCTTGGGCAGGGAGAGAGGGTTGCGATAACCGCTGTGATCCAGCGCGCGGACCATGCGGGCCACGGCATCAGCCGATTGGGTGAAATCCAGCCGCGCGGCGGCGGCGGGGCGGTCAGCGCGGCGATAGACATGGCGGGTGCCTGCGCCCTGCGGGCGGCGCGGGTGGCCACCTGCGGCCAGCGCGGTGATCACCTCGGGGAAGCTGTCGACGGCGGCGTCAAAGCAGCGGGCGTTCAGGGTGAAGGCGGTGTCGTCAGCGGCGATGTCGATGTCGCGGGTGGCCAGAACCTCGCCTTCATCAATGCCGCTGGTCATCAGATGCCATGTGATCGCGTGGCGCGGCTCGCCCGCCAGAAGCGCCCAGACCGGGGCA
Organism: Paracoccaceae bacterium; assembly: GCA_022843025.1. Classification (GTDB taxonomy): domain Bacteria; phylum Pseudomonadota; class Alphaproteobacteria; order Rhodobacterales; family Rhodobacteraceae; genus Paragemmobacter. The sequence goes on from JALHOL010000009.1 coordinate 81,787, forward strand.
TTCAGGCCCGCATAGCCGGGCAGCGGGCCATCGTGGAAGTTCACGCCGCCTTGCGTGGCGCGGGCCAGCACGGCATCGGGAACAAGCGACAGGTTGGCGATAGAGAGAACCCAGTCGACCGTCAGATCGGCGGTGCGGGCGGGCAGGCCCGCGCCGGGGGCCAGCACCGGCAAGCCACGACCCGCCGCCCATTCGGCGACCCGCGCTTCACGCGTGACGACCGCGGCGATGCGGTGGCCCCGGTCAAGCCAGAGGTTGCCACATTCGGCGGTCAGGCTTTCATTGCCGATGAGGAGTGCAGAAAGGGTCATTGATCGTGTCCTGTCATTCGGCAGCAAGTTTGCGGGCTTCTGGTGCGACGGGGTGGCTGGCTTCGGCCTCGGCCAGCGCGGCGCGCAGCCGGGCGGCAAGCACCCGGACGTTGGGTTCGAGCACCATGGAATCGTGATCGCCCGGCACTTCGACCACTTCGATCTGGGGTGCGTAGGGGGTCCATTCATTATCGGCGAAGACGTATTCGCGGCCACTGTTCACCCAGTTGCCGCCCGTCACCTTCCAGCGCCGGTCCAGCGGCGGACGGTAGAGGATCACGCGGCCCCCGGTCCAACCCTCGAGCGTGTAGACGCCGATGGCATGGCGGAAGGCGGCCTCGATCGAGGCGTTGTGGAAGGACGGAACCGTCGTGTCAGGTTCGCCCGCGGCGATGGCCTTGCGCGAACGTTCCCATTCGATGCGGCGGCGCGCCCAATCGGCAAGGAAGCGGACGCCGCCCTTGCGCAGTTCGGCGCCCTTGATCATCGCGCGATCAGCGCGGCTGAGCGGTTTGGGCACAGGCATCGGCGTATCGAGAAGGACAATGATCGCCACATCTTCGCCCGCTGCGCGCAACTGGCGGCCCATTTCCCAAGCGGTCAGACCGCCACCCGAGAAGCCGCCCAGCAGATAGGGGCCGTGCGGTTGGATCTGGCGCAGTTCTTCGATGCAACTGGTGGCGGCCTCTTCCAGCGTGTCATGCGGGGCGGCGTCGCCGAACAGGCCGCGCGCCTGCAACCCGTAGAAGGGCCGGTCGCTGCCCACGAGATGGGCCAGATGGCGCAGGTTCAGCACGTTGCCGAACATCCCTGCCACAAGGAAGAAGGGCGTGCGCGGGCCGCCATCGCGGGCATGCATGGGCACCAGATGGGTGAATTTCGGCCCGGCCGGGTTGGCCTTGGCGGCGGGATCGGCGGCCTTTTCATCCTCGGGGCCCAACTGTTCCGCGATCAGGGCGGCGCAGCGGGCGATCGTCGGTGCCTCGAACAGGACCGAGATCGGGAAATCGAGCTTCCACTGGCGGCGGATCATCGCGAAGAGGCGCACGGCGATCAGGGAATGGCCGCCGAGGGCGAAGAAATCATCCTCGACCCCGACTTCGGCCACGCCCAGAAGCTCGGACCAGAAGCCCACGAGCGTGCGTTCCACCTCGGTTCTGGGGGCGACATAGGCGCTTTCCAGATCGGGGCGGGCAAAGCCCGGGCCTTCGGCATCCGCAGGGCGTTCGCTGGCCTCGGCCTGACGCACCAAAGCGTGCAGATCAAGCGAGGAGACCAGCACCTGTGCCTGATCCGCGGCAAGGGCGCGCATGAAGGCTTCGGCCCCTTCGGCCGGACGGATACCGTCTTCCAGCGCCTGCATCATCCGCGCCTCGGCTGGCGAGGCGGAGCGGGCGGCGGATTCGTCGGCGATGACCTCGGCCGGGGTGGCCGGGGCGGGGCGGGCAAGGACCAGCGCCGCGCTGACCGAACGGAAGGCGATGCCGGAGACCTCGACCAGGATACGCCCTGACGGATCGGTCAGGGTGACGTCAAAGCTGGCGTTTTCCGGGCTGGGTGTGCCCTTGATGCGGACCCATGACCGGATTTCAGACGGCAGTGGCGCGAAGACGCGGACCGTGCCTGAGGTGACGGGAACCCAGATTTCGCCTTCTGGCGCTTCGGGCAGCAGGGCGAGGCCCCAGCCGGTGCCGATGTCATAAAGCGCGGGATGGAGCGCCGAGGTTTCGGCGTCCTTCACAGCATGGGCGGGAAGGGAGAGGGTCGCCAGACCCTCGGCTTCGCCAAGGGCCGTCTGGCGCAGCACCTGCCAGCGCGGGCCAAAGGCCACGCGGTCTTCTTGTGCGCTGGGCAGGGCAACGCCGTCGCGCGCGCTTTGCCGGTTTGCACAGCGGGCGGCAATCGGGGCAAGGTCAAGCGTGCCGGGGCTGTCGGGCAGGGTTGCAACCTCGGCCTCTACGGCCAGCGCCCAGCCTGCGGTTTCGCGGATACGCGCCTCGATCCGGTGAGAGCCATCGCGCTGACGGGTCAGCGTGACGCGCAGATCGCGGGGCGCATCAGATTCAAGCCGGATCGGCCGCAGGACGGTGAGACCGGTAAGTGTAAAGGCGGGCGCTGCACCAAGGGCAGAAAGCGCCTCGGCGGTGATTTCGGGCCATGCGGCGCCGGGCAGGATGGCGGTGCCATCCTTCAGGCGGTGGTCATCCATCACCCATTGCGCGGTAGAGAGCGTGGTCGAGAAGCGCGCGCCGGTATCCGTGCGGGCCATGCGTTCCAGGATTGGCAGGCCGGGAAGCGGCGCGTCGGCGGCGGCATCGCCCTGACGGCGGGCGGCGGCGTCGGCGGCCATGCCGATACCGGACCAGATGCCCCAGTCGATGGCGGTGACCTTGGTCTTGCCCCCCGCGCGGTGCCGCGCGAAGGCGTTGAGGTATTCGTTGGCTGCCACATAATCGGATTGCCCCGCAGGGGCGATCACGGTGGAGGTGGACGAGAACAGCACCAGATGCGCAAGGCTGCCATCGGGAAGCAGGCTGTCGAGCAGTTTGGTGCCATGGACCTTGGGCGACAGGACGGATTCGGCAGCGCCGGGATCCTTGCCCAGAAGGGGCGCGTCATCGACCATGCCCGCGGCATGGACCAGGCCATGGATCGGGCCAAGCTCGGCCCGGACACGATCCAGCGCCGTGCGCATATCTTCGGGGTTGCAGACATCAGCGGCCAGCGCCAGCACCGGGCCAAGCCGTTCCAGCCGTTTCAGGACGCCCGCACGGGCGCTGCCTGCGGCGGGCAGGCTGCGGCCGATCAGGGCGACCTTGGCCCCGTTTTCGCGCATCAGCCGTTCGGCCACGGTCACACCGATGCCGCCAAGGCCGCCCGTGATGACCCAGACCGAACCTTGCGGAATATCGACCGCTTCGGGCAGGGGCGCGGGGGCGAGACGGGTTTCAAAGCGGCGGCTGCCGCGCAGGGCGGCGACGGTGTTCGCCGGAGAGGCGAGCATTTCTTCGAGCACGAGGTTGACGGTTTCCGCCGGGATCGCATGGCGCGCTTCGGGCAGGGCCACATCAAGCAACGAAGCGGTCAGACCCGGCAATTCGCGCGGCATCACGCGGACTGGGCCGGAGACGGCGGATTTTTCGGGGTAGGGCAGCGCCTCCTTGCGGACCTGCGCGGCACCTGACGTGATGACGGTCAGATGCGGCAGGGGCTTCAGACCCGCTTCTCCCATGGCCTGGCCAAGGAAGAACAGGCTCCAGAACCCCTGTTCCAGATTGCGGTGGAAGAAGCTGGAGCCGGGGCGGAAGGTTTCCGCATCTGTCACCAGCCAGAAATGGGCGATGCGGGCGGGGGTCAGGTCACGCAGGGCGAGATCGGCGATCAGCGCCTCATACCCTTCGCGCCCGTGTTCGGGGGCGAGAGTGTAGGTTTCATCCCCTGTGCGGGCAAAGGCATCGCCGGCATGAACGGTGATGACGCGATGGCCGCCCGCGCGCAAGCGCTGCACGGCGGCGCGGGCAAGCCCGGCCTCATCGGCAAAGACCAACCATGTCAGGGGTGCGCCCAGTTCGCTTTCCACATCGACAAGGCAGTCGGACGGGGCCGCGCGCCAGGCGAGGCGATAGCCGAAATCCACCAGATTGCGGTGGCGGATGGGAAGGATGTCAGCCTCTTGCACGGCGGCGGGAAGGCTGGGTTCGACGAAGTAGCGCGAGCGCTGGAAAGGATAGGTCGGCAGCGGCACGCGGCGGCGTTTGGCATCGCCCCACAGTTGCGACCAGTCGGTCGCCGCGCCGCAGGCCCAAAGGCGGCCCAGCGTGGCGATGAAATGGCGGTCATCGGACACGGTATCATCGGGGTGGCGCAGGCTGGCGGGGACGGGCTGGCCGCCCATCGCGCCATTGGCCTGTGCCAGCGTTGCAAGCGCGCGGCCGGGGCCGACCTCAAGATACACGCGGTCGGCCTTTTCGCGCAGTTTCGCGATGCCATCGGCAAAACGGACGGTGCCGCGAAGGTGAGCGACCCAGTAATCCGGGCTGGTGGCCTGTTCCGCCGTGAGCGGCTGGCCGGTGCGGTTGGAGATGATCGGGATCTGCGGGGCTGACAGGGTCATGCCTGCCAGATGCGCCCGGAAATCGGCGAGGATCGATTCCAGCATCCGGCTATGGGCCGCGATGTTGATGGCGATGCGGGTGGTCTCTATCCCATCGGCGCGCAGGCGTTCGGCCAGCGATTGCAGACCGGCATCCGAGCCGGACACGACCGTCAGTTCGGGCGCATTGACCGAGGCGATGTCGAGATCACCAAGATAGGGGGCGAGCGCGGATTCCGACAGCGGCACCGACAGCATCCCGCCAGCGGGGACAGTGTCGAACAGTTTGCCGCGCAGGTGGACAAGGCCGATCACACCTTCCAGCGTCATGACCCCCGCGATGCAGGCGGCGGCATTCTCGCCCATGGAATGGCCGATCAGGGCGGCGGGGCGCACGCCCCAGCTTTCCCACAGCCGCGCCAGCGCGATTTCGACGATCAGGATCAGCGGCAGTTGCAGCGAAGGGCGGCGCAGGGTTTCGCCGGCCTGTGCCTCGGCCCCCGGTTCGGGCAGCCATAGGGCGCGGATATCCTCGGTCGTCAGCTTGCCCAGGATGGCGAGGCCACGGTCCATCCATTCGGCAAAGACCGGTTCGGTTTCATAGAGGTCGCGCGCCATATTGGGGTATTGCGCACCGCCGCCGGGGAACATGAAGACCACATCGGGCGTATCGCCCACGCGGCGCTGGGTAAAGACGCGGCGGGGATCGGCGGCCTCGAGCATCCGGGCCGCCTCTTCGTGGCTGGCTGCCACCAGCACGCGGCGGTGTTCAAAGGCGCGGCGGCCTTCCTTGAGCGTATGGGCCACATCGGCAAGCGGCTGTTCGGGATGGGCGCGCAGATGGGCGGCAAGACGCTGTGACGCCTCGTTCAGCGCGGTCTGGCTGCGGGCGGACAGGGTGATGAGCTGGAAGGGCCAGTCGCTGCCTTCAGAGACGGCCAGTTCGGGTGCTTCCTCCAGCACGACATGGGCATTTGTGCCGCCCACGCCCAGCGAGTTGATGCCCGCTCGGCGCGGCCCCTTGCGGCGGGGCCAGTCGGTCAGACGGTCGTTCACACGGAAGGGGCTGTTGTCGAAATCAATCGCCGGATTGGGGGATTCGAAGTTCAGGCTGGGCGGCATCTGGCGATGGTGCAGCGAAAGCGCAGCCTTGATCAGGCTGGCCACGCCTGCGGCGGTGTCGAGATGGCCGATATTGGTTTTCACGCTGCCGATGCGGGCGAATCCCGTGTCGGATGTGGTGCGGCGGAAGGCTTCGGTCAGGGCGGCAACTTCGATCGGGTCGCCCAGATAGGTGCCGGTGCCGTGGCATTCGATATAGTCAACGCTGTCGGCGGGAACGCCCGCAACCTGCATCGCTTCGGCAATGCAGGCGGCCTGGCCTTCGACAGAAGGCGCAAGGTAGCCTGCCTTGGCCGCGCCGTCGTTGTTCACGGCGCTCCCCCGGATCACGGCCCAGATATGATCGCCGTCTGCAATGGCATCCGACAGGCGGCGCAGCACGACCGTGCCCGCGCCCGAACCAAAGACCGTGCCCTGCCCGCGATGATCGAAGGCATGGCAGACGCCATCGGGCGAAAGCACCTCGCCCTCTTTGTAAATATAGCCCCGGTTCTGCGGCAGTTCGATGGTCACGCCGCCCGCAAGCGCCATGTCGCATTCGCCGTTCAGCAGCGCCTGCACCGCATAGTGAACCGCAACGAGCGAGGTGGAACAGGCGGTCTGGACCGAAAGCGACGGCCCTTTCAGATCGAAGATATGGCTGACGCGGGTGGACAGGAAATCCTTGTCGTTCCCGGTATGGCGCAGCAGGAACATCCCGGTGCTGTCGACCAGCGCGCGGTTGCTGCACAGGTTGAAATAGAAATAGCTGCCCATGCCGCAGCCGGCGAAGACGCCGATGCGCCCCTTGAAGGTTTCGGGCGGGTGACCTGCGGTTTCGAGCGCTTCCCACGCCACTTCGAGGAAGTGCCGATGCTGCGGATCAAGGATCGCGGCCTCTTTCGGTGAAAAGCCGAAGAATTCGGCATCGAACCGGTCGAACCCGTCCAGTGGGGCCGCAAAGGGAACATAAGCGGGATTCTTGAGCATCGCCGGGCTTTCGCCCGCACCGATCAGTTCCTCTTCCGTGAGTCGGCGGACAGCGGAACGGCCTTCGCGCAGATTGGTCCAGTAGCTGCCGACATCCGGCGCCCCCGGCAAATGCGCGGCCATCCCCACGATGGCGATGTGGGTGTCATCCGTATCCATGTTAACCTTCTGATCGCTCAAAACAGTGCCTTCCGATTTCGGACGGCAGCACCTGAAACACTGGTTACTTACGGAAAACTGATACAATACAGGGCATTCGCCGCCGGAGGGAGGAAATGCCTAGCTTCTATGGCGGAATAATGACCACCTTCAGACAGGAAAAAGAGGCAAACGCCAGTGTGTATTTTGGCGACAGCCTGTTTCCAGAACCGTAGTTTATTCCCTCTGTCCCCCCAGCGGCAAGCCATGCCGGGCCGATCGGGGTGGGTTGCGTCACCGAAGCGCAGGCTTCCTGTGCCGCGCGCTGCGGGCAAACCACGCAAAAGCGGGCAAATTGGTCACTTTTGAGGCTTTGCAAGCGTGTCATGCTATTAGATAATGTTAAAAACGCTGTCGCGGTGCCCGGGGAACGGCTATTGCGTCTGTAGAGAACCGGTAGGATCCGCGTCCACGGTCGCAACACAGGCAATCTGGCTGCGCCCGCGGAAAGGAAGAGGGAAGAATGATGAAATTTGTGCAAATGATGCTGGCGGCGCTGATGGCACTGCCATTTCTTGCTGTGGATGCCGCCGCCCAGGATTATCGCCTGCAGCGCGGGGATACCGTTCAGATTGAAGTGCTTGAGGATTCCACCCTGAGCCGATCGACGCTGGTGCTGCCGGATGGGCAGATCACCGTGCCGCAAGTTGGCACCGTTCGCGCCGCAGGCCGCACGCTGGAGCAGTTGCAGGCAGATGTTGCGCAACGCCTTGCACCCAGTTTTGCAACGCCGCCGACGGTGTTCGTCACGCTGTCCTCGCTTGCGCCGATCATCGACCGGCCCGAACGCACCATCGATATCTTTGTCATCGGCGCTGCCAATGCACCGGGTCGCGTGCAGATCCCGCCGGGATCGACTCTGTTGCAGGCGCTGAGCGCTGCAGGCGGCCTGTCACCGTTCGCGGCAGACAAGCGGGTGCAACTGCGCCGTGTCGACAAGGCCGGAAATGAAAAGATCTACCGTGTTGATTACGATGCGATCGAACGTGGCGTGTCGAACGTGGGCACGACCCGCGTCGTTGATGGCGATGTGATCGTCATTCCGCAGCGCAAACTGTTCGAATAAGCGCGGGGATGCGGGATATGGGGTTGATCCGGGGTGCATGCCTTGCCCTTGCGGCAGGAACTGCCGCGACGGGCGTCGCTGCGCAGGACGTGGGTGGCGTGCGCCAGACCTTTGATGTCGAGCAGCGCTTTGAATTCGGGCGCAACCTCGATCTGGCGACCCCGGCAGAAGGATCGAGCAGCGTCGCCGCGACGGTGCTGAGCTATGGTCTGTTCAGTGAAACACCGCTGGATCGGCTGGCCTTTACCGCCTCTGGCGCGCTGGTGATCGAAAACTCGCCCGATACGGCCGGAACGGAAGTGGATTTCGGCCGCCCCGAAGTGGGTTTCCTGTATGTCCGCGAAGTGCCTGATGCGCTGTTTTCGGTCGCGCTGCGCTATGTCAGCGATGATGTAAGCGCGCTGGCCGATGATCTGACCGTTGCAGACGCCACCGGGACGGAAATCGATTACGGCGTGATTCTGCGCTATGAGGCGTTGCGGAATTCGCCGGCCAGCATCTTCGTCGAGGCGACATTCGACGCCACCGAATACGAGGATACAATCGACCCGACGCTGATCGAAAGCGATACCTACGGGCTGACGGCCGGTACTCGGCTGCGCTTTTCCGAAGTTATGGATGGTGTGTTCAGCCTTGGCGTGACGCGGGAAGATGATGCCGCCGGCGTTGTGGCTGATACGTTCATCATCCGTGCCGGCGTCGAGTATGACATGATCGACGGCTTTGCCGCGGTCTTCCTGACGCGCGAAGAAGGCGACATCGAAGACAGCACATCGCTTGAGTTTGATTACACGCAGGATCTGCCCGTCGGCGCGCTGAGCCTGGGCGTGACCATCGCGCAGACCTTCGATTCCGGCGTGGGCGAGCGGACGGACGAAACGGATATCGAGATCGGCTGGACACAGGCCATCAACGACGCTTCGGCCATAGCGGTGAGCCTGTCCTGGGCGCAGAGCGACGCGCCGTCTGAGCAGATTACGGAAACCGAACTGGGCGCGACCTACAGCTATGCCTTGACCGAGGAAACCAGCCTCGACGTCGGCGCAAGTTTCCGTGAGCGCGATGATGCGGGCGGGCGGGCTTCGTCGCCGCTGGTGTTCCTGGCGCTTGGCCGCAGCTTCTGAATTTCAGCAGACCCGCACGACAGCAGCACCCGCCATTGGCGGGTGTTTGTTTTTGGTGATCGTGCATGGATACTCGAACCCGGTCTGTTCCTGCGCTGCGCCGAAGGCGACGTGTTCGCTGGAACTGGGTGATTTCAGACGCAAAGGAGGGGGCGTTTCGTCCCAAATTTTGGGCTAGCCAACGGCGCCCACCACTGATCGTCAGTCGAAATGGAAGGATGTTGGTGGAGCCAGGGAGGATCGAACTCCCGACCTCTTGAATGCCATTCAAGCGCTCTCCCATCTGAGCTATGACCCCACCGGAGGTCGAAGCGTTGCGGCTTCGATGGGCGAAGCGTTGCCGCTTCGTTGGGCGCTGTCTAGTAGAGGGCGCGGTGGGGTGCAAGTGAAAAAAGCACCCGATTTCCGCGCCCTGCAACGGCCGACAGCGTGGCCTTATACCTCTTCCTCGTCGCCGGCCACATCGGCCAGATCGTCGAGCGAGACATTGTCATCGGCATCGTCTTCGAGCAGATCATCGTCCAGCTCGGTATCGTCGGCGACGCCCGTTTCCAGCAGTTCGTCATCGGCTTCCAGATCGTCGACGAGAACGTCATCGTCTTTTTCCGGAACGGCGCGGCTGATGACGGCGGCAGCCATCTTGCGACGGGCGGATTCGATATCGACGACTTCGCCCGTATAGGGCGAAACGATGGGCGAACGGTTCAGGTCGTAAAAGCGCTTGCCGGTGGTCGGGCAAATGCGCTTCGTGCCCCATTCAGGATTGGGCATGGTGGTCCCCTTGTTCAGGCTGGCTGTCGATGGGCTGGAATGTCCAGAGTCGTGGTCGCTTGCCACAAGGCAAGGCGGGTGTCAAAGGCTTTCGCGGCGGGTTGGCCCTGTTGCCTGTGGGGTGCAAGTGGCTATCCTGTGCGTGGAATTCAAGAGGATGTTCAATGCCCCTGCTTCCCGGTTCCCCCCCGGTCGAGATCGTGCTGAAGCGATCGGCCCGCGCGCGGCGGTTTTCGCTGCGTGTGTCGCGGCTTGACGGGCGGGTGACGCTGTCGCTGCCCGCCCGTGCGCGAGAGGCCGAGGCGATGGCCTTTGCGCGCGCGCAGGAGGGGTGGATCCGCGAAACGCTGGCCGACATGCCGCAGCGGGCGGGGGTGGGAATCGGGTCAGTGCTGCCGGTTGAGGGGCGGTTGCTGCAACTGGCACCGGGGGCGGGCCGTGCCGTGCGGGTGGAGGGCGATTCGCTGCTGATCCCCGGCGACCCGGCGCAGGCGGGCACACGGGCGGGGGCCTTTCTGCGCGCATTGGCGCGAGAGCGGCTTGTGGCCGCATCGGACCGCTATGCCGCGATAATCGGGCGGCGGGTGGTGCGGGTGACATTGCGCGATACGCGGTCACGCTGGGGATCCTGCGCACAGGACGGGGCGCTGATGTATTCCTGGCGGCTGATCATGGCGCCGGCATCGGTGCTGGACTATGTGGCCGCGCATGAGGTGGCGCATATGCAGGAGATGAACCACTCTGCCGCCTATTGGGCGGTGGTGGACCGGCTTTATCCCGGTTGGCAGGAGCAGCGCAAATGGCTGCATGCCGAGGGACAGGCATTGCACCAATACCGTTTCGGGGATTGATTTTCCCCTGTCAGCGGTGCTTGGCTGCGACCTATGCCGATTACCCCGCGCCAGACCGACCCAAACGCCGCCGCGCATGAGCGATTGTACCGCAGCCTGCGTCAGCAGGTGATGCATGGCGAATTGCCGCCCGGTCAGGCCATGACGCTGCGCGGCCTTGGAAAGCAGTTCGGCGTGAGCATGACCCCTGCGCGTGAGGCGGTGCGGCGGCTGGTGGCGGAGGGGGCGCTGACGCTGTCCTCGTCGGGCCGGATTTCCACACCCGAGTTGACGCCGGAGCGGATCGAGGAATTGGCGGCGATCCGGGCCATGCTGGAGCCCGAGATGGCAGCGCGGGCGCTGCCACGGGCGCATTTCGCATTGATCGAGCGGTTGGCAGCGATCAATGCGCTGAACGCCGAGGCCGTCGTGAAGCAGGACGCAGTGGCCTATGTGCGGACCAATCTGGAATTTCACCGCACGCTGTACTTGCGCGCGCAGGCCCCGGCGATGCTGGCCATCTGTGAAACTGTCTGGCTGCAATTGGGGCCCACAATGCGTGCGCTTTATTCCAAGCTGCGCCGGAAGGAGCCGCCGCAGCACCACCGCATGATCCTTGCCGCGCTGAAGGCGGGGGATGAGCCGGGGCTGCGGCTGGCGGTGCGCACGGATGTGACGCAGGGCCTGCGGCATCTGGCCGGGTGATCGCTTGATCCGACTGTCCCCTTTGGTGCTGCTAACAGCGGCTGTGGCGTTGGTGGGGTCAAACTCGCTGGCGCTGTCGCCCATCGCGCTGGAAGTGGGGCGGGGGTTTGATGGCGCGAGCGCGCGGGAGGTCCTGATCGCGGCATCGCTGTTTGGGGCCGGGACGGCGGTGGCGGCGGTGGGGGTTGCGCCCTGGGCGGACCGGATCGGGTTGTCCCGCGCGCTGGGGCTGGCGTTGGTGGTGCTGGTGTTGGGCATGGCGGGCACGGCGCTGGCACCATCGCTGGGGGTGTTGTGGCTGGCGCAGGCGGTGGCGGGGATCGGGTCGGGCGTCGCTTTGCCTGCGACTTATGGGCTGGCGGCTGAGATCGCGCCAAAGGGGCGCGAGAGCACCTATCTGGGCCGGGTGCTGATGGGGTGGACGCTGTCGCTGGTCTTTGGGGCGTCAGCCGCCGCGTTGATTGCCGATGTGGCGGGCTGGCGGGCGGTGCATGGGGCGTTGGCGGTGGCCGGGCTGGTGGTGTTGCTGGCGCTGCTGCTGTCACCCCGGATGGGGGCCGTGCGCGCGGCGCAGGGGGGAAGTCCGTGGTCCGCCTTGCAGGTGCCGGGGATCGGGCCGGCGCTGCTGGTAGCGGGGGGCTATATGGCGGCGTTCTATGGGCTTTACGCCTATGTCGCGCCGCATTTGCAGGCGGGGCTGGGCTGGCCGGTCTGGATGGTGGGCGCGGTGCCGTTGGTTTACGGCATCGGGTTCGGCGCGGCGGCGCTTGGGGATCCGTGGATCGACCGCTTTGGCGCGCGGGTGGTGGCGCCTTGGGTGTTCGGGGCGCTGGTGGTGCTTTACCTCTGCATCGCGGCGGTGGCGGGGTCGGCCTGGGGGCTGGTGGCGGCTTGCCTGCCTTGGGGCATGATCAACCATCTGGGCCTGAACCTGATCGTGGGGCGCTTGGCGGGGCTGGACGCGGCACGGCGGGGGGCGGTGCTGGGGTTGAATTCGGGCGTGACCTATCTGGCGATGTTCGTGGCGACGCCGGTCTTCGGGGCGGTTGAGGCACGGCTCGGTTTTGCGGCCTGTGCCGTGTTAGCGGCGGGCTGTGTTCTGGCCGCGCTGGGCGATGCGCTGCGGCGGCGGTCGCTGCGGTAAGGGTTGGCGGGGGACGGCTGTCCCCAGCGCGCCCGATGCCCCGGCGGTGGCTTGGGTGGCCGCCGGGGCATGGGTATTTGGGCCAAGATGAAAGGGCTTGGCCGGGCTTACCTAGGCGTGGATCGCGCCGTCGCCGCAGGCCAAGGCAGCCTCGCGCACGGCTTCGCTATAGGTCGGGTGGGCGTGGCAGGTGAGGGCGAGGTCCTGGGCCGAGGCACCGAACTCCATCGCAACACAAATTTCATGAATCAGGTCACCTGCCATCGGCCCGATGATATGCGCGCCGAGAATGCGGTCGGTGGCCTTGTCTGCGAGGATCTTGACGAAACCGTCCCCCTGAAACACGGCCTTGGCGCGGCCATTGCCCATGAAGGAGAACTTGCCGACCTTGTAGGCGCGGCCTTCGGCTTTGAGCTGTTCTTCGGTCTGGCCTACAGAGGCGACTTCTGGGGTGGTGTAGATCACGCCGGGGATGACGTTGTAATTCACATGGCCCGATTTTCCGGCCAGGATTTCTGCCACTGCCATGCCTTCATCTTCGGCCTTATGCGCCAGCATGGGGCCGGTGATGGCATCGCCGATGGCGTATAGGCCCTTGATATTGGTGGCGAAATGCGCGTCGGTCTTGACCTGGCCGCGCGGCAGCATCTCGACCCCGAGGGTATCGAGGCCGAGGCCCGCCACATAGGGGCGACGACCGGTGGCGACGAGGACGGTGTCGGCCTCCAGCGTGGCGTCGGAGTCATCCTTGCGGAGTTTGTAGCGGACGGTGGCGCCGGTCTGGCCCTTGTCCACGCCCTGCACGGCGGCGCCGAGGATGAACTTAAGTCCCTGTTTTTGCAGGATGCGCTGGAAGGATTTGGCGACTTCGGCATCCATGCCGGGGGTGATGGCGTCGAGGTATTCGATCACCGTGACCTCAGCGCCGAGGCGGGCATAGACCGATCCCATTTCCAGACCGATCACGCCTGCGCCGATCACCACCAGCTTTTTCGGGATCGCCTTGAGGGTCAGCGCGCCGGTGGAGGTGACGACCACCTCTTCATCAATGGTCACGCCGTTCAGGGGAGAGGATTCGGAACCCGTTGCAATCACGATGTTTTTCGCGGTGTGCACCTCATCGCCCACCTTGACCTGACCGGGGGCGGGGATGCTGGCCCAGCCCTTGATCCAGGTGACCTTGTTCTTCTTGAACAGGAATTCGATGCCCTTGGTGTTCTGGCCGATCACATCATCCTTGTAGCCCAGCATCTTGGCCCAATCGACGGTGGGTGCTGCGCCCATCAGGCCCATTTTTTCAAAGTTTTCATGGGCTTCGTGCAGGTGATGGGTCGCGTTGAGCAGCGCCTTTGAGGGGATGCAGCCCACGTTCAGGCAGGTGCCGCCCAGCGTATCCCGGCCTTCGACCACGGCGACCTTGAGCCCCAGTTGCGCGGCCCGGATGGCGCAGACATAGCCGCCGGGGCCGCCGCCGATGATGATTGCGTCAAACTCTGCCATGGGTCGTTTCCTTCTGTTCGGTGCCGTTTGCGGCGTGCAGCTTGTGGTGCAGCAGATTGTGCAGACGGCTGTGCATACGAATGTGTCAGATCAGGGCGGCAATCAACATGATCAGCGTGGCCGCGAAGCCCACAAACCAGATGGCCGACCGCCACGGACGCCAGCCAAGGGCATAGGCCGGAATATAGAGGATGCGTGCGCCAAGATAGGCGAAGGCGCAGGCTTGAGTGAGCGGGCTGGACTGATTGCCGAGCGTGACGACCACGACGGCGAGGGTAAAGAGGATCAGCCCTTCGAAGTGGTTGTTCATCGCGCGTTGCAGGCGACCTGTCAGCGGCGACATGGGCCGCGAAGGCGGGCGGTCGCGGGCGCTGGAGGTGTAGCCCACGCCAAGCTCCATGTTGGCCGGCACGGCGAAGAGGACGAATTGCACCATCTGGAGCAGGCCTGCGAGGGCAAGGGCGGTGAGTTCGGGGGTCATGCCATGCGTCCTTTCTCCGTTGCGTCCCGGGCTTGATCCGGGACCTCCTGCGTTAGGAGGCCCCAGGCCAGGTTCGGGGCGCTTTGGCCTGTATCACAGGTCCATCAGCAACCGGCGCGGATCCTCAAGCGCCTCTTTCACGCGGACGAGGAAGGTCACCGCGCCTTTGCCGTCGACCACGCGGTGGTCGTAGGAGAGGGCGAGGTACATCATCGGGCGGATGACGATCTGGCCGTTCACCACGACGGGGCGGTCCTGGATCTTGTGCATGCCGAGAATGCCGGATTGCGGCGGGTTCAGGATGGGGGAGGACATCAGCGAGCCGTAAACGCCGCCGTTGGAGATGGTGAAGCTGCCGCCTTGCATTTCGGCCATGGACAGTTTGCCATCGCGGGCGCGCAGGCCGAGTTCAGAGATTTTCTTCTCGATCTGGGCGAAACCCATCTGGTCGGCGTCGCGGACCACGGGGACGACGAGGCCGGACGGGGTGCCCACGGCCACGCCCATGTGGACGTAGTTCTTGTAGACGATATCGGTGCCGTCGATTTCAGAGTTGACCTCGGGCACCTCTTTCAGGGCGTGGGTGCAGGCCTTCACGAAGAAGGACATGAAGCCCAGCTTGACGCCGTGCTTCTTTTCGAACGCGTCTTTGTATTCGTTGCGCAGTTCCATGATGCCGGACATGTCGACCTCGTTATAGGTCGTGAGCATCGCGGCGGTGTTCTGCGCGTCTTTCAGGCGGCGGGCGATGGTCTGGCGCAGGCGGGTCATCTTGACCCGTTCTTCGCGGGCGGCATCGTCGGCGGGGACGGGCGCGCGGGGAATGGCGGCGGGCGCGGGCGCTGCGGCCATGACGGGGGCCGGGGCGGCGACGGCGCGGGCGACGTCTTCCTTCATCACGCGGCCATCGCGGCCTGTGGCCTGCACCTGATCCCGCGAGAGGCCAGCCTCTGCCATGGCCTTTTTCGCGGCGGGGGCGTCTTCGACATCCTTTTCGGCGGCGGCCGGGGCGGGAGCGGGGGCCGCGGCGACGACGGGTTCCGGCGCCTTGGGCGCGGGGGCGGCGGCGCCTTCGGTCATGATGGCGAGGCGGGCATTTGCGGCCACGGTCGCGCCTTCGGGGGCGAGGATTTCGGACAGCACGCCCGACACGGGGGCGGGCACTTCGACCGACACCTTGTCAGTTTCCAGTTCACAGAGCATTTCGTCCTGCTTCACGAAATCGCCCGGCTTCTTGAACCAGGTCGAAACGGTTGCCTCGGACACGCTTTCGCCAAGGGCGGGCACCATAACATCGGTCATCTTCGGTTCCTCCGCGCCGCTTTCGGGCGCCTTTGGTCAATACGGGGGGTGCCCGCGCCGGGGTGGCGCGGGCAGGATCAGATCAGGCGGTGGTGCCAAGCGCTTCGTTCACCAGCGCCTCTTGTTCGGCCTTGTGCCGAGAGGCGAGGCCGGTGGCGGGCGAGGCCGAGGCGGTGCGGCCGGCATAGGTGGCGCGCTTGTGCTTGGCACCGATGCGGGACAGCACCCATTCGAGGTTGGGTTCGACAAAGGACCATGCGCCCTGGTTCTTGGGTTCTTCCTGGCACCAGATCACTTCGGCATTCTTGAAGCGTTCCAGTTCCTTGACCATGGACATGGCCGGGAAGGGGTAGAACTGTTCAAGGCGCAGAAGATAGGTGTCGTCCTGACCGCGCTTGTCGCGTTCGGCCAGCAGGTCGAAATAGACCTTGCCCGAGCAGATGACGACGCGCTTGATCTTGGCGTCGGCCTTCAGTTTCAGGTCGGAATGGCCCTTTTGCGCATCATCCCACAGCACGCGGTGGAAGGTGGAGCCGGTAGTGAAATCATCGGCATCCGAGATGCACATCGGGTGGCGCAGCAGGGATTTCGGCGTCATCAGCACCAGTGGCTTGCGGAAGGTGCGGTGGATCTGACGGCGCAGGATGTGGAAGTAGTTGGCGGGTGTCGAGCAGTTCGCCACGATCCAGTTGTCATTGGCCGACATTTGCAGGAAGCGTTCAAGCCGGGCCGAGGAATGTTCCGGACCCTGGCCTTCATAGCCATGCGGCAGCAGGCAGACGAGGCCGGACATGCGCAGCCATTTCGCTTCGCCCGAGTTGATGAACTGGTCGAACATGATCTGCGCGCCGTTGGCGAAATCGCCGAACTGGGCCTCCCACATCACCAGCGCATTGGGTTCGGCGAGGCTGTAGCCGTATTCGAACCCGAGGACCGCGTATTCCGACAGCATGGAATCGATCACCTCATACCGCGCTTGTCCGGCGCGGATGTGGTTGAGCGGGTAGTGCCGTTCTTCGGTCGACTGGTCGATGAAGGCGGAATGGCGCTGCGAGAAGGTGCCGCGCGTGCAATCCTGCCCTGACAGGCGAACGGGATAGCCTTCGGTGGCGAGCGAGCCGAAGGCCAGCGCCTCGGCCGTGGCCCAATCGAAGCCCTGGCCGGACTCGAACATCTTGGCCTTGGCGTCCAGTTGGCGGGCGACGGTCTTGTGGATGTCGAAGCCTTCGGGGACGCGGGTCAGCGCTGCGCCGATGTCTTTCAGCGTTTCAGGTTTGATGGCGGTCTGGCCGGCCTGATATTCTTCTTTTTCGCGGTCCAGCCCGGACCAGCGACCATCAAGCCAGTCGGCCTTGTTCGGTTTGAAGTTCTTGCCGATTTCAAACTCTTCGTTCAGGCGGGCCTGGAAGGCGGCTTTCATATCCTCGATCTCGCCCTCGGGGATGAGGCCGTCTTTGACGAGGCGTTCGGTATAGAGTTGCAGCGTCGTCTTCTGCCGCTTGATGCGGGTGTACATCGCCGGGTTGGTGAACATCGGCTCGTCGCCTTCGTTGTGACCGAAGCGGCGGTAGCAGAAGATATCCAGCACCACGTCCTTGTGGAACTTCTGACGGAATTCGGTGGCCACGCGGGCGGCGTGGACCACGGCTTCGGGATCGTCACCATTGACGTGGAAAATCGGCGCTTCGACCATCAGGGCGATGTCGGTGGGATAGGGCGAAGAACGCGAGAAGTGCGGGGCCGTGGTGAAGCCGATCTGGTTGTTCACCACGATATGCATGGTGCCGCCCGTGCGATGGCCGCGCAGGCCAGACAGGCCGAAGCATTCGGCCACGACGCCCTGACCGGCAAAGGCCGCGTCGCCGTGCAGCAGGATGGGCAGGACGGAGTGGCGGTCGGTCTGATCGCCGAGCTGGTCCTGCTTGGCGCGGACCTTGCCGAGAACAACGGGATTGACCGCCTCAAGGTGGCTGGGGTTGGCGGTCAGCGACAGGTGGACGGTGTTGCCATCGAAGGTGCGGTCTGATGACGCGCCGAGGTGGTATTTCACATCGCCCGAGCCGCCCACATCTTCGGGCTTGTAGGAGCCGCCCTGGAATTCGTGGAAGATGGCGCGGTAGGGTTTGGCCATGACGTTGGCCAGAACCGACAGGCGGCCCCGGTGGGGCATGCCGATGACGATTTCCTTCACACCCAGCGCGCCGCCGCGCTTGATGATCTGTTCCATCGCCGGGATCAGCGCTTCGCCGCCATCAAGGCCGAAACGCTTGGTGCCCATGTATTTGACATGGAGGAATTTTTCAAAACCCTCGGCCTCGACCAGCTTGTTGAGGATGGCGCGGCGGCCTTCACGGGTGAAGGCGATTTCCTTGCCATAGCCTTCGATCCGTTCCTTGAGCCAGCTTGCCTGTTCCGGATCGGAGATGTGCATGTATTGCAGCGCGAAGGTGCCGCAATAGGTGCGTTTGACGATGTCGATGATCTGGCGCATGGACGCCATTTCCAGACCGAGCACCTTGTCGATGAAGATCGGGCGGTCCATGTCGGCTTCGGCAAAGCCGTAGGAGGCGGGATCAAGTTCCGGGTGCGGCGTGACTTCGCGCATTCCCAGCGGATCAAGATCGGCCACCAGATGGCCCCGGATCCGGTAGGCGCGGATGATCATCAGGGCGCGGATGGAATCCAGCACGGCGCGCTGAAGCTGTGCGTCGGTCAGCGAGACGCCCTTTTCCGTGGCTTTTTCAACAATCTTCTGCCCGGCGGCCTTTGCCTCGCGCGCCGGGGGGGCGGGCCATTCGCCCGTCAGGGCGGCGGTCAGGTCATCGGTGGGTTGCGGTGGCCAGTCGGCGCGCGCCCAGGACGGACCGGCGGCCTGACGTTTCGCATCCAGATCACTGTCGCCGAGGGCGCGGAAAAACTCGGCCCATTGCGCATCGACGGCGTTCGGGTCGGCCGCATAGCGGGCCTGAAGCTGGTCGATGTAATCGGCGTTGTGGCCTTGCAGGAAGCTTGAGGCGTGGAACTGGTCGTTGGGCGAATGTTCGGTCATGGTCTGTGTCCTCCCCGTGATGGGATTGGCGGCAAAGCGTCCTTGGCCGCCGGGATGGAAACGCTTATTCGGTCTGCCCGAACAGGGCGCGGGTCAGCGCCGTGTTGGGTTGTGCCTGGCCCAATGAGGCCCAGGCTGTAAGGGCAAGCAGGCCAAGGAGCGCAAGGAACGTGGCGATGACGGTCTTTGCCCGTATATCCATTCCCGTAGTCTCCATGGCCGTTCCCCTTTTCACTTTCCGATTGCCTTCATCACCGCCTCGCCCAGATGGGCGGGGCTTTCGGCGACGACGATGCCTGCGGACTTCATCGCTTCGATCTTGGACTCGGCATCGCCCTTGCCCCCTGCAACGATCGCGCCAGCATGGCCCATGCGACGGCCCGGAGGTGCGGTGCGGCCTGCAATGAAGCCTGCGGTGGGCTTCCAGCGGCCACGTTTTTTCTCATCAGCGAGGAATTGGGCAGCTTCTTCTTCGGCGGAACCGCCGATTTCGCCGATCATGATGATCGAGTGGGTGTCGGGGTCGGCGAGGAACATTTCAAGGATGTCGATGTGTTCGCTGCCCTTGATCGGGTCGCCGCCGATGCCCACGGCCGAGGTCTGGCCAAGACCCACATCGGTGGTCTGCTTGACCGCCTCATAGGTCAGCGTGCCGGAGCGCGAGACGACGCCGACGGAGCCTTTGGAGAAGATGCTGCCCGGCATGATGCCGATCTTGCATTCGCCGGGGGTCATCACGCCGGGGCAGTTCGGCCCGATCAGGCGGGACTTGGAATTGATCAGAGCGCGCTTGACGCGCATCATGTCCAGCACCGGGATGCCTTCGGTGATGCAGACGATCAGCGGAATCTCGGCATCAATCGCCTCAAGGATCGAGTCTGCCGCGAAGGGCGGCGGGACGTAGATCACGGTGGCGTTGGCATCGGTTTTGGCGACCGCGTCATGGACGCTGTCGAACACGGGCAGGCCCAGATGTTCGGTGCCGCCTTTGCCGGGCGTCACACCGCCGACCATATTGGTGCCATAGGCAATGGCCTGTTCGGAGTGGAAGGTGCCTTGGCTGCCGGTGAAGCCCTGGCAGATGAGGCGGGTGGATTTGTTGACGAGAACGGCCATCGGGGCCTCCTTTGAAGGTCAGTTCGGAAGCGAGAACCGCAAAGCGGCCCCCGTGTCGGATGTGCATTGCGGGTCGTTGCCGGGGCCACTGAGCGTGGCCAGGACTCCATTCGCGAGGAGGTAGGTGGTGCAACCTTGGCTATCGGCGCCGATCTGCGGTGGTTCGCCCAAGTAGTTGAGGAAGTTGGCGGCCATTGCTTCGGTGCCCGACTCGCTGTCTTCGACCATGCAGAAACCCGGAACGGTCCACATCATGATGGTTAGGGTTCCCTGGGCGTAGTTCCAAGAACCTTCGTCTTCGGTCCTGACAAACCCGGCTTCCGTCAGAGATTTATCGGCAGCATCTGGATCGCTGGCACCGATCTGGCACGCAACGACTGCAACGGCCTGCTCAATCTTTTTAAACGTCGCCAAAGTCTCGGGACTGAGCGAGTCTTCCGCAAGCGCGGGCGTCGCCAACAGTGCAAGAGCACAGAGCGAGAGCGCGCGCATCATCCCCGTACCGCCTTCACGATCTTCTCGGCCCCGTCTTTCAAGTCATCAGCGGCGATGACGTTCAGGCCGGATTTGCGGATGATGTCCTTGCCGAGTTCCACGTTGGTGCCTTCGAGACGGACGACCAGCGGCACCTTGAGGCCCACTTCTTTCACCGCCGCGATCACGCCTTCGGCGATGATGTCGCAGCGCATGATACCGCCGAAGATGTTGACGAGGATGCCTTTGACGTTGGGATCGGAGGTGATGATCTTGAACGCCTCGGTCACTTTTTCCTTGGTGGCGCCACCGCCCACGTCAAGGAAGTTGGCGGGTTCGGCACCGTAGAGCTTGATGATGTCCATGGTGGCCATGGCAAGGCCCGCGCCGTTGACCATGCAGCCGATTTCGCCATCGAGCGCGATGTAGTTCAGGTCGAACTTGGACGCGGCGAGTTCCTTGGGGTCTTCTTCCGTCTCATCCCGCAGGGCGGCGATGTCGGGGTGGCGGTAGAGCGCGTTGCCGTCAAAGCCCATCTTGGCGTCGAGCAGTTTCAGGCTGCCATCCTTGAGCACGCAGAAGGGGTTGATCTCCAGCATGTCCATGTCTTTGTCGGTGAACAGGCGATAAAGATCGCGGACGATCTTGACGCATTGCTTGACCTGGTTGCCCGACAGGCCCAGCGAAAAGGCGACGCGGCGGCCGTGGAAATCCTGGAAACCCGTAGCCGGGTCGATGGTGAAGGTGTGGATCTTTTCGGGGGTGTCATGGGCGACATCCTCGATGCTCATCCCGCCCTCGGTTGAGGCGACGATGGAGATGCGGCTGGTCTGACGATCGATCAGCAGGGCGAGGTAGAACTCGCGGTCGATGTCGGAGCCGTCTTCGATGTAGATGCGGTTGACGACCTTGCCGGTGTCGCCGGTCTGGATGGTGACGAGCGTGCGGCCCAGCATCTGACGGGCGAACTGGCTGGCCTCTTCCACCGAGCGGGCAAGGCGGACGCCGCCCTTTTCGCCGGCTTCGGGTTCCTTGAAGTGGCCCTTGCCGCGACCGCCGGCATGGATTTGTGCCTTGACCACCCAGAGCGGGCCATCAAGTTCGCCGGCCGCGGTCTTGGCCTCTTCGGCCTTTAGCACCACGCGGCCATCGGACACCGGAATGCCGTAGGAGCGCAGCAGCGCCTTGGCCTGATATTCGTGGATGTTCATCGCAACTGTCCCGTCCTAGTGGTTTTGACGGGTATTGCCATGGAAATGGGCAGCGTTGAAACGGTATTCTACGGTATACAGCCGTTTGCCGGGAAAAATCGGCATTTTGTGATCACACGCGGAGAAAGTGTGATCACAAGTTACAAAGCGTTAGCGATAAAGGGTGATTCGCGCGTCTTGGCGGGTTAACCCGGCCTTAAGGTTCGGCCGTGAACATGACCTGTCCGCGCGGCAGGCGGTGATCATGGCGGGTGGCCGTGAACCCCGCGGATCGGGCGAGGGTCAGGACCTGCGCTTCCGTCATGTGCCAGGGGAAGCGGTCGGGATGGGTGACGACGCCATCGGATTGACGACAGGCACCGGGGTGGTTTTCCGGCGCGAGGAAGACGGTGAAGATCAGGCGACGCAGGTCGGGAAAGCGCGGGCGGATGTTGGTGAGGGCGGTCGACAGGTGGTCGGCGGGCAGGTGGGTGAAGATGGCGAAGGCCAGCGCGAAGGTGATGGATGGGGGGATTTCGGGGAAGGCAAAGGTGGCGTCTTCGATCAGATGGTCTTGCGGGAGTTTGGCGCGGACAGCGTCATCCAGTTCGGTTTCCCAACCCTTAAGCATCAGCGCGCGGGAGAGGTCGGTGGCCCAGTAGCCCGCAACCTGCGGGGCGAGGTGGCGACCGAGGCGGAGGGAGCCTGCGCCGATGTCGAGCAGGTGGTCGGTCGCGGTCAGGCCGTGCCGGGTGAGCAGGGGCAGCACGATGCGGGGGGTTTCGTCCCACCGTCCGCCCACGATGTCGCGGTGGCGGCCCTTGGCGAGGGCGTCATCATAGAAGCCGGGGGCGTGATAGGGGGAGGGGAGGGTCATTCAACCGTTGCGGCGCGGCGGACGAGGGCGAGCATGAGGTCGGTCGCGCGGGCCATGTCTTGCGCGCTAATCCATTCGAGAGGGCCGTGAATTTCCTGCATGCCCGTAAAAAGGTTGGGGCAGGGGATGCCCATTTCCGTGAGGCGCGAGCCATCGGTGCCGCCGCGGATGGGAACGGAGACGGGGTCCAGCCCGATATCGCGGCAGGCATCGCGGGCCAGATCAACGGGGCGCATGTCGGTTTCCAGCCAATAGCGCATGTTTCGATACTGCGGAGTGATGGTGCAGGTGATCGTGGCGCGGGGTTCCGTGGCCTGCACCGCAGCGCAGAGGGCGCGCAGGATTTCACCTTTGGCTTCAAGACCTTCGCGTTCGAAATCACGCAGGATAAAGCGGATCGTCATGGCCGAAGAGCCGCCTGTCATGTCGGTGGCGTGGATGAACCCGTCGCGGCCATCGGTAAGTTCGGGCAGCATCGTGTGCTGGGGCAGGGCGGCGATGATCTTGGATGCCAGGTGGATGGCGTTGACCATCTTGCCCTTGGCCCAGCCGGGATGGATCGAGACGCCTTCGATTTTGACCTCGGCCCCGTCGGCAGAAAAGGATTCATATTCGATCTCGCCCACCGAGCCGCCATCGAAGGTATAGGCCCAGTCGGCGGCGAGGTCTTGCGGGAGGCGGCGGTCGACGCCGCGACCGATTTCCTCATCCGGGGTGAAGGCGATGCGGATGGGGCCATGGGGGATGGAGGGATCGGCCAAAAGGGCGCGGGCGGCGGTCATGATGATGGCGACGCCGGCCTTGTCATCGGCGCCCAAGAGCGTGGTGCCCGAGGCGGTGATGATGTCATGCCCCTGTTTTTGTGCGAGATTTGGCGATGTGTCGGGCGTCAGCGTCAGCGTGGGATTGTCAGGGTAGGTGATCGCGCCGCCGTTGTAGCCGCGGATCACGCGGGGTTTCACGCCCGTGGCGTTGAACTGCGGCGCGGTGTCGACATGGGCGAGAAAGCCGATGGTGGGGCCGGGCGCGGTGGCGGGGATGGTCGCGAGGACCGTGCCATACTCGGTGAGGCGGATATCCGTTGCGCCGATGTCGGTGAGTTCCTGCACCAGCAGATTGGCCATGTTGAGTTGAATGGCGGTGGAGGGCTGGCTGGGGCTTTGGGCATCGGACTGGCTGTCGATGGCGCAATAGCGGATCAGGCGGTCGGTGAGTTCGGCGCTGTGGTCGGTCATGCGGTATGTCCCCTTTGGCGGGATGTGGCCGTGGGGCGCGCGGCTTGTCAATGCCGGGCGAATTTGGCTGCGATTACGGGGGATTGCGGTTTTGGGGCGTGCAGCCGCGCAGTGCAGCAGGCGGTGCAGACGGGCGTGCATACAAATTTCGGCAGGGTGGGGTGAGTGAATATGGTTAATGGTGCGAATTTGCGAGGTTGGGCGTGAGTCCCTGCCCGCCCCTCCACCATGCTGGGGAGGTGATGCGGCCCGGACGTGATCCGGGGACGCTGGTTTGCGGCGGTGGTTTGCGGGCTAGTTCAGCCAGAGCGACATGAGCATGGCGTCGCCGCCCATCATCGCTTCGAATTGGCGCCAGCTTTCGGGGGTGATGGTGTCGCCCTTTTCCAGATAGGGAAGGGCGCCTGTGCCCTGAATCCAGTCCTTCACGTCGATCGGCGCGGGGTCGGTGAACATGCGGGCAAGGTTGACGCCTGCGCCGTCGCCCAGACGCCAATAGGGGATGAGCTTTTCGCCCTTCAGCAGCGCCTCGCCATCGGCCAGCACCGACAGCCATGTGGCCCCGGTGCCGGGAGGCAGCGTCAACCCGAGGGCGGAGGTCTGGCGGTCATTGGGGAGCCATTCGGCGGTGTTATCCGTCTCTGACTCCACCGCTGCCCAGAAGCTGCGGTTGTCCGCGACCATGGACAGGAAATGCGCCTGTGCCTTGGACAAGCGGGCGGCATCGGGTTGCTGATCAAGCGCGTCGAGCATGACCCAGACCGCATCGACGAAGGGGGTGATGACGAAGAACTCTTCGGCATAGGGCGGCGAGATGGCCCGCATCCCATCACGCGCGGCGGCGGCGCGGGTGAGGGCGTCGGTCGGATCATAGGCGAGGATGACTTCGGACACACCTTCGAGGAGGTGGGTATAGGCCGAGAGCCATGCCGCATCGGCGCGGTCGAAGGTGATGGTGGGGGCCGGGGTGGCGGGGTCGCGGTCAAACCAGCGCCAGCCGAGGAGGGAGGGGCCGAGGAGGGCCATCAGATCCTCATCCGGGGTGCGGGTGGCATCGGCGTTGACGTCGAACCAGAGGTCGCCCAGCCGGATGGTCAGGGCAAATTCGGGGCCTGTGGCAAGGTCTGCCAGCGGTTCGCGGGCGCTGGCCATGCCGGTGGCGGCCGCGGTGAAGAGCGCGGCCACATCGTCGGGGGCGAAGCTGGCATCGGGGGCAGCGCCCTGATCGAGACGCAGGAAGGGGATGGTGCCGGTGGGGTCAGACATGCCGGTGCGGTAGCGGGTTTGAAACGTCGCTTCGACCGCGCGCAGGAAGCGGATGCCGCCAAGGGCGAAGCGATCCGCCTCGGTCGGCGCGGGGAGGGCGGCGAGGCGTGCCTCGGTTGCGGCAAGGCCCGTGCCGGCGATTTCAGCCGAGATGTCCTGCGCTGCCGCCGGGGCGGCGGCGAGGAGCAGCAGGGCGAGGGCCGGACCGGGCAGGGCGCGCATGGCGGTTATTCCCCGGCTTGCTTGCGCGCCTCGGCCGCGGCTTTCATGCGGGCGAGGAGTTCGGCCTTTTTCGCATCTGCCTTGCTGTCACCCTTGGGTGCGCCGCGACGGGGCTGGTCGAGCGGGTGGTGGCTGTCTTTTGCGGCTTTTGGATTGCCGCCTTTGCCGTAGTCCATGGAAAACGCCTTTCAGAAACAGGGAAGGGGCACCCGTGCGGGGTGCCCCTTTGGATTAGCATGAAAGCGGGCGGTCAGGCCAGCGACGGGTCGATCCCTTTGCAGGCGGCGACGAGGCCTTTCACGGCGTCGATGGATTTGTCCATCATCGCCTGTTCTGCAGGGTTGAGCTTGATGTCGACGATGCGTTCGATGCCGCCTGCGCCGATGATGGTGGGAACGCCGACATACATGCCGTCAAGGCCATAGGCGCCCTTCACATAGGCGGCGCAGGGCAGGAGGCGTTTCTGATCCTTGAGGAACGCCTCTGCCATTTCGATGGCCGAGGTGGCGGGGGCGTAGAAGGCCGAGCCGGTTTTCAGCAGGCCCACGATTTCCGCGCCGCCATCCCGGGTGCGCTGAACGATGGCATCCAGTTTTTCCTGCGTGGTCCAGCCCATGGCCACCAGATCAGGCAGGGGGATGCCCGCCACGGTGGAGTAGCGGGTCAGCGGGACCATCGTATCGCCATGGCCGCCAAGGACGAAGGCAGTGACATCGCGCATGGAGACGTTGAATTCGGTGGCGAGGAAGTGGCGGAAGCGGGCGGAGTCCAGCACCCCGGCCATGCCCACCACCATGTTATGCGGCAGGCCCGAAAATTCGCGCAGCGCCCAGACCATCGCATCAAGCGGGTTGGTGATGCAGATGACAAAGGCGTTGGGGGCATGCTTGCGGATGCCTTCGCCCACGGATTTCATCACCTTGAGGTTGATGCCGAGCAGGTCGTCGCGCGACATCCCCGGTTTGCGCGGCACGCCGGCGGTGACGATGCAGACATCGGCCCCGGCGATATCAGCGTAATCATTGGTGCCCTGCATCGTGGCGTCGAACCCTTCGGACGGGCCGGACTGGGCGATGTCGAGCGATTTGCCCTGCGGCGTGCCTTCGGCGATGTCGAACAGCACCACATCGCCGAGTTCCTTGATGGCGGCGAGGTGGGCGAGCGTGCCGCCGATCTGGCCTGCGCCGATGAGGGCGATCTTGGGTCGTGCCATGGTCCGGGTCTCCCGTCTTTTGGTGTGAGTCGGGCGCGTTGCTACGCCCCTGCGGCGCGTCTGGCAAGCGTTCCGGTATGCCACGGGATGCGGCAAAGGTGGTAGGCGCGGGGTGTTTGCGCTAAACGCCGTGGGCGAAATGCGGGGGGGCGTATGGAAGGCTGGGGGTTCTGGGTGGCGGCCGTGGTGGCGGCGATGCTGGTGGGGGCCGGCAAGGGCGGGATTCCCGTTGTGGGGATGCTGAGCGTGCCGGTCCTGTCGCTGGTGATCAGCCCGCTGACGGCGGCTGGGCTTTTGCTACCGGTCTATGTGGTGTCGGACATGTTCGGGCTGTGGGCCTATCGCAGGGCCTATGACGGGCGGGTGCTGGCGATCCTGCTGCCGGGGGCGGTGGCGGGGATCGGGGTGGGCTGGGCCACGGCATCGGTGGTGCCGGAGCAGTGGGTCACGGTGATGGTGGGGGTGATTGGGCTGGTGTTCAGCCTGAACCTGATCCTCCGACCCAAGCGCGATGCCGCGCCGCGCCGGGCCGAGGTGGCGCCGGGGCTGTTCTGGGGGGCGATGTCGGGGTTTACCAGTTTCGTCTGCCATGCGGGCGGGCCACCCTATCAGGTGTATACCCTGCCGCTGCGGATGACCAAGACGGTGTTTGCCGGCACGTCGACCATCGCCTTCACGGTGATCAATGCGGTGAAGCTGATCCCCTACTGGGCGCTGGGGCAGTTGAACCCCGCGAACCTGCATGTGGCGGTGCTGTTGATGCCGGTGGCGGCGGTGGCGGTCTTCGCCGGGGTGTGGCTGGTGCGGGTGCTGCCGGAAAAGCTGTTCTTTCGGCTGGTAACCTGGGCGCTGCTGGCGATTTCGGTGAAGCTGATCTGGGATGGTGCGACCGGGGTGTGATCCGGGCGCAGGAGGTGGGGCTTTGCCTGCCCGCGCCCGGTTGGGATCAGGCAGGATCGCCGGGCGGGGGCAGGGCTTCGGCGAGGGACTGGAAGTTGTCATCCGCCGCAACGAGGCAGGTGATGCCGTCGGGGCGGGTGATGGTGATGGTCCAGCTGCCCGATTGCGCGGCGTAAAGCTCCATCACCACGCCGTTCTGCGCGAGGCCGATGGCGCGGCGGCTTTCGCCGTAGCGTTCCGCGAGGGTGATGGTGATGACGTCCCTCTTGCCGCATTGCAGGGCGGCGACGGGGGTGGCGGCGAGCAAGGACGTCAGCAGGAGCGTGGGCAGCAAAGGGGCGTGGCGGCGGATCATGGCAATCTCCCTTCATGCAGGGCGGGGACGGCCCCCGCGGGAAAAGCGTTGCGCAGAGGCGCTGAAGAAAGGTTAACGCTGGGTTCGGTCCGATCGCTGCGTCACGAATTGCTGCGACGCGGCATTTTGGGGCTTGCCGAAACTTCCGAAATCGTGCCTTTGAGCGAAAGAATATTTCGCGGAGACGACTCAGATGACACGCCCCTTCCGTTCGGTTCTGTACATTCCGGGGTCAAAGGAGCGGGCGCTGGAGAAGGCGCGCGATCTGGCGGCAGATGCGATCATCTTTGATCTGGAGGATGCGGTCGCCCCGGAAGAGAAGGCGGCGGCGCGGGTCACGTTGGCGCGGTTTCTGGAGGAAGTGGATTACGGCCCGCGCGTGCGGATCGTGCGGATCAACGGCTTTGATACCGAATGGGGGCGCGCGGATGCGGCGGCCTTTGCCAACCATCCCGGCGCGGATGCGGTGCTGGTGCCCAAGGTGAACAGCCCTGCCGATCTGGATGCGGTTGCGGCCGTGGCGGAGGACAAGCCGCTTTGGGCGATGATGGAGACGGCGGCGGGGATGCTGAACGCCGCCGCGATTGCCGCCCATCCCCGGCTGGAGGGGATGGTCATGGGGACCAACGATCTGGGGCGCGAGTTGAACAGCCGGTTCCGGGCGGACCGCCTGCCGATGATGGCGGGGCTGGGGCTGTGCCTGCTGGCGGCAAAGGCGCAGGGCCGGGTGATCGTGGACGGGGTTTACAACGCCTTCAAGGATGAGGCGGGATTGCGGGCCGAATGCGAGCAGGGCCGGGATATGGGATTTGACGGCAAGACGCTGATCCATCCGGCGCAGTTGGAGATTGCCAACGCGGCCTTTGCCCCGAGTGCCGACGAAATCGCCCTGGCCGAACGGCAGATTGCCGCCTTCAACGCCGCGCGGGGGCAGCGGCAGGGTGTGGCCGTGCTGGACGGGCGGATCGTGGAAAACATGCATGTGGCGACGGCGCAGGGCATTTTGGCGCGTGCGCGGGCAATCGAGGTGGGGGCGATTGCGGCGGGGGCCGATTGAAGGCAGGGTGCGCAGCAGGATTGACCCCGCCGGACCCCCCCACTCGAAACCCAATGAGGACTGACCCATGACCCTGCTGATCCTTGGCGTAGCTTTGTGGTGGGCTGCCCATCTGTTCAAACGCATGGCACCCGATGCGCGGGCGCGGCTGGGTGATCCCGGGAAGGGGATCGTGGCGGTGGCGGTGCTGGCATCTGTCGTGCTGATGTATATCGGCTATGGCGCGGCAAAGGCGGATGCGGCGGTCTGGTGGGGACGGTCGCCCGCCATGGTGGGGATCAACAACCTGCTGATGGTGCTGGCGGTTTACCTTTATGCGGCATCGGGTGCGAAATCGGCGCTGGCGCGGAAGATCCGGCATCCGCAACTGACGGCAGTGAAGACATGGGCGGTGGCGCATCTGCTGGTGAATGGCGATCTGCCGTCGTTCATCCTGTTTGGCGGGCTGCTGGCCTGGGCGGTGGTGTCGGTCATCCTGATCAACCGCGCGCAACGGGAGTGGACGCCGCCGGTGGCCAAGCCGGGCGCCGAGGTGAAGGCCATCGTGGCGACGGTGGTGGTCACGGTGGTGGTGATGCTGATCCACAACTGGCTGGGCTATCAGCCCTGGGGTTGATTGGGGGATAAAGGGATGAAGCTGTATCGGTTCCTGTCCGAGGATGACACGTCGGCCTTTTGCCATAAGGTGACGGCGGCGCTGAACAAGGGCTGGGCGCTGCATGGCGCGCCCACCTATGCCTTTGATGCGGCGCGTGGCGTGATGCGCTGCGGGCAGGCGGTGGTGAAGGATGTGCCCGGCACCTATACGCCGGATGTGAAACTGGGCGAGCAGTAAGGCGGGCGGCCTGTGGGAATGATGATGAAGACCAATCCGGGGCGGTTTCTTGAGGATTACAGGCTGGGTGAGGTGATCATCCATGCCGTGCCGCGGACGGTGAGCGGCGGGGAGCGGGCGCTGTACCATGCGCTCTATCCCGCGCGTCATGCGCTGTATTCATCGGATGAATTCGCGCGGGCCTGCGGTTTGCCAGCATCCCCCATGGATGACCTGATCGCCTTTCATACGGTGTTCGGCAAGACGGTGCCGGATGTCAGCCTGAATGCGGTGGCGAATTTGGGCTATGCCGAGGGGCGGTGGCTGGCCCCGGTCTGGCCCGGCGATACGCTTCGGTCGGAATCGACTGTGATCGGGTTGAAGGAAAATTCGAACGGCAAATCCGGCGTGGTCTATGTGCGGACGCGCGGGATGAACCAGGGCGGCGTGGTGGTTTTGGATTATGTGCGCTGGGTGATGGTGAAGAAGGCGCGGCTGGACGCACCGGCACCCGAGGCGGTGGTGCCCGTGTTGGCCCCGGCGGTGGCGGCCGAGGCGCTGGTGGTGCCGGAGGGGCTGAATTTCAGCCGCTATGATTTCGCGCTAGCCGGGGAGCCGCATCGCTGGGGCGACTATGCGGTGGGCGAGCGGATCGACCATGTCGATGGCATCACCATCGAGGAGGCCGAGCATATGCTGGCCACGCGGTTGTGGCAGAACACCAGCAAGGTGCATTTCGACGTGACCCAGCGCGAGGATGGGCGGCGGCTCATCTATGGCGGGCATGTGATTTCACTGGCGCGGACGCTGTCGTTCAACGGGTTGGCCAATGCGCAGATGATCGTGGCGCTGAACGCGGGGGCGCATGCGAACCCCTGTTTCGTGGGCGATACGGTGCGGGCGTGGTCAGAGGTGCTGGACCGGGCCGAGACATCGGCGCCGGGCGTGGGCGCGCTGCGGTTGCGTCTGGTGGCGGTGAAGCAGGGGGCAGAGCCCTTTGCCCTGCGCGGGGCGGATGGGAAATACCTGCCCGAGGTGCTGCTGGATCTGGATTACTGGGCGTTGGTGCCGCTGTGAGCGGGCGTGTGATCACAAAATCCCGCTTGATCGGTGCGTTGCTTTCGGCATGATGGCGGCACCATGTTGCGTGTGACCTGTTCCCTTTTGCTGTACCTGTCGCTGGCCTTTGGGGCGGCGGCGGAAGGCCTTGGCTTCAAGGGGGCGGAGAAGGCCGTTGTCGCGCCGGAAGGCGAGGCGCTGGCCGGGGAAGAGCTGGAGCTGACCGATGCCGAATGGCATGTCCGCGATGTGATGCTGTCGATCTTTTATCACGAGCTGGGCCATGCGCTGATCGACGTGATGCAACTGCCGGTGCTGGGGCTGGAAGAGGACGCGGCGGATGTGCTGTCGGTCGTGATGATCGACCGGCTGTGGGATGCCGAATCGTCCGAGGCGAAGGTGGCGGCGGCGGCGGATTTCTGGTGGACAAGTGCGATCGAGACGGCGGAAGCGGGCTATGAGCCGGCTTTCTGGGGCGTCCATTCGCCCGATGAGCGGCGCTATTTCACCTATCTTTGCCTGTATTACGGGGGCGCGCCCGAAGAACGCGAGGCGCTGGCGCAGGACTATGGCCTGCCCGAAGACCGCGCGGTGACCTGTCCGGATGAGTTCGACCTGGCCGCCGCGTCCTGGGGCGTTTATCTGGACGAGCTGGAGGCGGCGGGGCCGGGTGAAAGCCTTGTATGGCAGGGCGAGGCAGAGCCCGCGGATTATGTCGAGGCGGCGATTCTGGAAGAGGTGGACTACCTGAATTCCATCTGGACGCTGCCGGAACCCGTGGGCGTGCAGGTTGCGCCCTGCGAAGAGGCGAACGCCTTTTACGACCCCGAGGCGAAGATGATCACCATGTGCAGCGAGATGGCGGAGTATATCCTGTCCACGGCGCCGTGATGGTTTGCCCGGTTAGGGTTAAAGTGTGATCACAAATTTTTCTGGCGTGATCACAAATCAAAGAATCTTGGTCGTTTAGCGCCAACAGGCTGCAACTGCGGCGTTCTGATGCGTGACTTGCCTTCAAAAAACGCTATTCAACCGTAGTATAAGACAAAGGATGCGCGCCCGCCGGTGCGGACCGATCATCGGACCGGATGGGCAAGCCAGCGACGAAGGGAACGAAGATGGCTGATGTGAAGCGGGTTGAACGGCCCCTGTCGCCGCATTTGCAGATCTACCGCCCGCAACTGACCTCGATCACGTCGATCCTTACGCGGATCACGGGGAACGGGTTGATCGTGGGAACGGTGCTTGCGGTGTGGTGGTTGCTGGCGGCAGCGACATCGGCGGAATACTTCGCCATTGCCGATGCGGTGGCGACAAGCTGGTTCGGTGATCTGGTGTTCACGCTGTCGGCCTGGGCGCTGTGGTATCACTATCTGGCGGGGTTGCGGCATCTGGTGTTCGATGCGGGCAAGGGGCTGGACATTCCCACGGCAGAAAAGCTGGGCTGGGGCTGCATCATCGGATCGGTCGTGCTGACCATCCTGACCGTCATCATCGTATAAGGGGGGCGGGAGATGCGTTATCTGACCGACCGCAAGCGCGCCGTGGGAAAAGGCGCGTCGCATACCGGGACCGAGCATCATTGGCAGATGCAGGTGAGCGCGGTGGCGCTGGCCTTTCTGCTGCCCATCTGGGTGTTCATCTTTGGCCGGGCGCTGGGGCAGGGGCATGAGGCGGTGCTGGCCACCTTTGCGCGGCCGTTCCCGGCGATCGTGACGGCGCTGGTGCTGTTTGTTTCGATGCGCCATTTCGCCAAGGGCGCGCAGATGATGATCGAAGATTACGCCAAGGGGCATACCCGCAAGGCGCTGGTCATCGCGGCGATTTCACTTTCCTACGTGGTGATGGCGACGGGGTTCTATGCCCTTGTCCGCATCGCGATCTGATTGGGGCTGACATGACGGCTTATCCGTACGAAGTGCATGACTATGACGTGGTTGTCGTGGGGGCTGGCGGTGCCGGTCTGCGCGCGACGCTGGGCATGGCAGAACAGGGGCTGCGCACGGCCTGCGTGACGAAGGTGTTCCCGACGCGGTCGCACACAGTGGCGGCGCAGGGCGGGATCGCGGCGTCCCTTGGGAACATGGGGCCGGATTCGTGGCAATGGCACATGTACGACACCGTGAAAGGGTCGGACTGGCTGGGCGATACGGATGCGATGGAGTATCTGGCGCGCGAGGCCCCCAAGGCGGTGTATGAGCTAGAGCATTACGGGGTTCCGTTTTCCCGCACGGAAGAGGGCAAGATCTATCAGCGCCCCTTTGGCGGCCACACGACCGAGTTCGGCGAAGGCCCGCCGGTGCAGCGCACCTGTGCGGCGGCGGACCGGACGGGGCATGCGATCCTGCACACGCTGTATGGGCAATCCCTGAAGAACAACGCCGAGTTCTTCATCGAGTATTTCGCGCTGGACCTGATCATCACGGATGGGGCCTGCACGGGCGTCGTGGCGTGGAAGTTGGACGATGGCACGATCCATGTGTTCAACGCCAAGATGGTGGTGCTGGCGACGGGCGGCTATGGCCGGGCCTATTTCAGCGCGACCTCTGCCCATACCTGCACGGGCGATGGTGGCGGGATGGTGGCGCGGGCCGGTTTGCCGTTGCAGGACATGGAATTCGTGCAGTTCCACCCGACGGGGATCTACGGCTCCGGCTGTCTGATCACCGAAGGCGCGCGTGGCGAGGGCGGCTATCTGACCAACGCCAATGGCGAGCGGTTCATGGAACGCTATGCGCCGCATTACAAGGATCTGGCGCCGCGTGACTATGTCAGCCGCTGCATGACGCTGGAGATTCGCGAAGGCCGGGGCGTGGGCGCGAATGGCGACCACATCCACCTGCACCTGAACCACTTGCCCAAGGAGACGCTGGATCTCCGCCTGCCGGGGATTTCAGAATCGGCGCGCATCTTTGCGGGGGTGGACCTGACGAAAGAGCCGATCCCGGTTCTGCCGACGGTGCATTACAACATGGGCGGTATACCGACGAACTACTGGGGTGAGGTGTTGAACCCCACTGCGGAAAGCCCGGATGCGGTGTTCCCCGGCCTGATGGCGGTGGGTGAGGCGGGCTGTGCCTCAGTGCATGGCGCGAACCGGCTGGGATCAAACTCCTTGATCGACCTTGTGGTGTTCGGCCGTGCGGCGGCCATTCGCGCCGGGCAGATCGTGGATCCGAAAACGCCAGTGCCGGCGGTGAACAAGGCCGAGGTGGACAAGGCGCTGACGCGGTTCGACGCGACGCGCCATGCCAACGGCGCCACGCCCACGGCGGCCCTGCGGTTGGAGATGCAGCGCACGATGCAGGCGGATGCGGCGGTGTTCCGTACCGAAGCGACGCTGGCGGAGGGCGAGAAGAAGATGACCGCGATTGCGGGCAAGATGGGCGATATCAAGGTGACCGACCGGTCGCTGGTCTGGAACAGCGATCTGATGGAGA
This sequence comes from Paracoccaceae bacterium, assembly GCA_022843025.1. Taxonomy (GTDB): domain Bacteria; phylum Pseudomonadota; class Alphaproteobacteria; order Rhodobacterales; family Rhodobacteraceae; genus Paragemmobacter. Next base: position 115,670 of record JALHOL010000009.1, read on the forward strand.
CGCTGGAACTGGGCAACCTGATGCCCAATGCGCTGGCCACGATCTATGGCGCGCATGCCCGGACGGAATCGCGCGGTGCGCATGCGCATGAGGATCACCCGACGCGGGATGATGCCAACTGGCGCAAGCATTCGCTGGCCTGGGTGGATGGCGACAAGGTGCGGCTGGACTATCGCGCCGTGCATACCGCGCCGTTGACGACGGAAGCGGAAGGCGGGATCAGCCTGAAGAAGATCGCCCCTGCAGAGCGGAAGTTCTGATGATGGGTTCGGCGTGGCAGGGGTCATCGGCAGGGAAGCGCCCGTTTGGCGCGGGCCTTGGCCCGGGGGTCTGCGGCGCTGGCGCGGGCTGTGGCAGGGTGGAACCTTCTGACACAGGAGGTTCCGTGATGCCCCGTTCCCTTGCGCGTTTTGGTGTTCCCGTTCTGGTTGGTGCCAGCATATTGCTGGCGGCCTGTTCGCCGCAGGACATGGCCGACAAGATCGGGCGGCGTACGGCGGAAACCGTGGTGCGGCCGATCGTCGATGATCGGCTGGCCGGGCCGCAGGCCGATGCGGCGACGCGCTGCGTGGTGCAGAATGCAAGCGCTGCCGAAGTGCAGACCTTGGCGCGGGATGTGGGCGTCTATGCCGGGACATCGACCGAGGCGACAGTCTGGGCCATCGTGGCGCGCAGCGAGACGCAAAGCTGCCTTGCGGCGGCTGGCGTGGCGTTGGGGGCATAGCGATGCGCGCGCTGGTCCTGTTGCCGATTGTGGCGCTGGCGGCCTGCGGGCCGATCCCGGTGGACCGGGCCGAGCAGCAATGCCTGGACCGGGCGCAACTGGCGGCCAAACCACGAGGCGAGGTCAGCGCCGGGGTCACATCGAATGGCGGGCCAAAGACACGGCTGAAGGTTGAGGTGTCGTCCGACTTCATCCTTGGGCGCGATCCTTCGGCGATCTTTGAGACCTGCGTCTATCAGAAATCCGGGCAGCCGCCGACGCGGCCGCTCTACTCATTCCCGGAATGGAGGGGATAACCCGATGGTTCAGTTCACGCTTCCCAAGAACAGCAAGGTCCGCACGGGCAAGACATGGCCCAAGCCTGCGGGGGGCAATGTCCGCAAGTTTCAGGTCTATCGCTGGAACCCCGATGATGGGGAAAACCCGCGGGTGGATACCTATTTCGTGGATATGGACAGCTGCGGGCCGATGGTTCTGGACGCGCTGATCAAGATCAAGACCGAGATTGATCCGACGCTGACCTTCCGCCGGTCCTGCCGGGAGGGGATTTGCGGGTCTTGCGCGATGAACATTGGCGGGATCAACACGCTGGCCTGCATCTATGGGCTGGATGAGGTGAAGGGGGATGTGAAGATCTATCCGCTGCCGCACCTGCCGGTGATCAAGGATCTGGTGCCGGACCTGACGCATTTCTATGCCCAGCATGCCAGCATCATGCCGTGGCTGGAGACCAAGACGAACCGCCCGGCCAAGGAGTGGCGGCAGTCGATCGAGGATCGCAAGAAGCTGGACGGGCTTTATGAATGCGTGATGTGCGCGTCGTGCAGCACCTCTTGCCCGTCTTACTGGTGGAATGGCGACAAGTATCTGGGGCCGGCGGCGCTGCTACATGCCTATCGCTGGATCATCGATAGCCGTGATGAGGCGACGCCGGAGCGGCTGGATCAGCTGGAAGATCCGTTCAAGCTGTATCGCTGCCACACGATCATGAATTGCGCCAAGACCTGCCCCAAGGGGCTGAACCCGGCCAAGGCGATTGCAGAGATCAAGAAGATGATGGTGGAGCGGGTGGTGTAACACCGCCATTCATCGGAAACAGGAAAGGCCGGGGTTTGCGCCCCGGCCTTTTGGTTTTTCCGGGTGGTTTGCGTTCAGCGGCCCACACCGACATAGGTTTCGAACCCGGCGGCGAGGACGTCTTCGCGCGAGTAGATGTTGCGGAGGTCGGCCATGCGGGGGGTGTTCATCTTGCGCGCCAGTTTCGCGAGATCGAGGGCCCGGAATTCGTTCCATTCGGTGAGGATCACCAGAACATCGGCCCCCTGCGCGGCGTGATAGGCGTTTTCCACCCAGCGGACATGGGGAAGCAGCGCCTCGCCCTCATGCTGGCCTTGCGGGTCCATCACGCGGACCTTGGCACCGCCGCCCACAAGCGCAGGCACGATGGTGAGCGAGGGCGCATCGCGCATGTCATCGGTATTGGGTTTGAAGGTGACGCCGAGGATGCCCACCGTTTTGCCGTTGAGGGTGCCATCCAGCAGATCGACGATCTTGTCGAGCATGCGCAGTTTGACCTGATCGTTGACCTTGATGACGGTTTCCACAATCTGCATAGGTACTGCGTTTTCCTGCCCGATGCGGGCCAACGCCTTGGTATCCTTGGGGAAACAGGACCCGCCATAGCCGGGACCGGCATGGAGGAATTTGTTGCCGATGCGGCCATCGAGGCCGATGCCTTTGGAGACGGACTTGATATCGGCCCCCACGCGTTCGCACAGCGCCGCGATTTCGTTGATGAAGGTGATCTTGGTCGCGAGGAAGGCGTTGGCGGCGTATTTGATCATCTCGGCCGATTCCAGATCGGTGAAGACGATGGGGAAATCGCGCAGGAAGAGGGGGCGGTAGATGTCGGACATCACCTTTTTGGCGCGGTCATTTTCCACGCCCACCACCACCCGGTCAGGGCGCATGAAATCGTCGATCGCCGCGCCTTCGCGCAGGAATTCCGGGTTGGAGGCGATGTCGAAATCGGCGGCAGGGCTGGAGGCGCGGACGGCCTCGGCCACTTTGCGGTTGGTGCCGACGGGGACGGTGGATTTGGTGACGATGACAGCATAGCCGGTGAGGGCGCGTCCGATTTCCTCTGCCGCGGCCATGACATAGCGCAGGTCGGCATGGCCATCGCCGCGCCGGGTGGGGGTGCCCACAGCGATGAAGACGGCATCGGCCCCGGCGACCGCCTCGGCCAGATCAAGGGAAAAGGACAGGCGTCCGGCGGCGACGTTCTTGGCCATCAGGTCTTGAAGGCCGGGTTCAAAGATCGGAATCTCGCCCGCGTTGAGACGGTCGATTTTGGCGGGGTCTTTGTCGACGCAGATCACGTCATGCCCGAAATCGGAAAAACACACCCCGGAGACGAGGCCGACATAGCCTGTCCCGATCATCGCAATCTTCATGACTCTGCACCTGTTCCCAGCGGACCTTTGACACAGCCTGTGTAGGACAGGGCGATTCGTGCTGTCAAACGGCCCCTGCGATCTTTGCGATGACAAAGGCGCAGGGGCGGGGATCAGGCCACGCGCAGCCAGATGGCGGTGGCGGCGGCAGAGTTGATCTCTGTCGAAGTGAAACCCCAAGGGGCCGGGGCAGGGTTGCCCCAGGCGATGGTGCGGCGCAGCACCTTGCGCGCAGCGGTGATGGGGGCCGTACCGCCGTTCACATCGGGGGTGGCGGTAGTGGGCCAGACCGACAGGGTGGCGGTCGACGAATGGCGGATGCCGAGCCAGACGGTCCGCCCCTGACGCAAGCTGAGGGCGACGGTGGCCGATTTGGCACCGGTGGTGGACAGGTCGAGATCGGCGGTTTCCAGAATCTGGGCATCGGGGCGGCCGTTGGCATCGCTGGCATAGATCAGGATGCGGGCCAGTGCGCCCGCGACAGCGGTGGTGCAGTTCAGCAAAAGCCGATCAACCGTCAGGTCGGCGCGCGATTGAAAGGGAAAGAGGTCGATGCGCCCGGCAGCCCCGGCCAGCGTGCCGAGCGTGCCGCCGCCCGCGCCGGTTGTCGTGAGGACCAGGTCGCCGGTGGGCGGGGTGAGCGAAGGGATCTCTCGCTGGCCATCAAGGCGGTGGGTCAGGCCCCCGGCCTGCGCGCGGATCTGATCGGTGGCGGCATTGTGCCAGATCGTGCCATTGGCGGGGTTTGCGGGATCAGCCATCAGCCCGTGCAGGATCACCGGCTGTGGCAGGGTAACGCTGCCCGTGGCGGGATCAGCGGTGAGAGCGGTGGCGAAGGTGGTGCCATTGCCGCTGACCTTGATGGCAAAGCTGTCGCCGCCGGTCAGGCCCATTTCGGCGCGGCCGGAATAGCCGGTCTGGAACAGCAGGCTGGCTGTATCGGCGGGGTTGGCCTTGTTGACCTTGATCTGATGGCCTGCGCCGTCGTGATCGAAGAGCGATGCGGGCGAGGACAGGGTCAGGCGGTTGACGGCATCGGCAGTGGCGGCAATGCCAAGGCGCGGCAGGGTGTCCGGCGGCGTTTGTGCGGCAACCCAGGTGGTGCCGTCATGGGCGAGGGTTGTGCTGTCCGACAAAACGCGGGCCAGCCAGCCCGCGCGCGGGGTAAGGAAGGCCCAAGCGCCGCCCCAGAAGGCCGCGACCTTGCCTTCGTGCCCTTGCCACAGGCCGGTGGCGGGGCTTGCCACGATGTGGCGGTCGCCCTCGGCCGGTTGGGCAGGCGGTTCGCTGCGCGTGCGGTCACTCACGGCCAGGTGGACCAGCAGATCCAGCAGGCGGAGCGCCTCGTTATGGGTGACGTGTTTCTGCGCCTGGGCGGGCAGGATCAGCGGCAGCGCGAGGAGGGGGGTATCGTCGGACATCGGGAACCTTCTGGCCAGAGGATTGGCCGCGAAGGTTGGCTTGCGATGGTGAACGGCAGGAAAACGCGGCGCGCGCTGGGCTGATGGTTGGATGGGACGGTGCAGGAGGGATGCCCCTTTGTCTTTGTCCGGTCAGGCGGTTAGCATGGCGGGAATGAGAGACGGATGAGGGCAAGAGCCGTGGTGCAGCATGTTCTGGTAACGGGGGGCGCGGGCTATATCGGCGCGCATGCCTGCAAGGCGCTGGCGCGGGCGGGCTATGTGCCGGTCTGTTTCGACAATCTGTCAACGGGTTGGGAAGCGGCGGTGAAGTTCGGGCCGCTGGAGCGGGGCGATCTAATGGACCGGGCCGCGATTGATGCGGCGCTGGCCCGATGGAAACCGGTGGCGGTGATGCATTTCGCGGCGCTGTCGCTGGTCGGCGAATCCATGTCGGACCCCGGGCGCTATTGGCGGGTGAATGTGGGCGGGGCGCTGAACCTGATCGAGGCCTGTGTGGCGGCGGGGGTGGAGCGGTTCGTGTTTTCATCGACCTGCGCGACCTATGGCGATCAGGATGGGGTTGTGCTGAACGAAGACACGCCGCAGCGGCCGATCAATGCCTATGGCGCGTCGAAGCTGGCCATAGAGCAGATGCTGGGGAATTTCGGGGCGAGCCATGGGCTGCAATCGGTGATTTTCCGCTATTTCAACGTGGCGGGGGCCGATCCGGACGGCGAGGTGGGCGAGCGGCACGATCCAGAGACGCATCTGATCCCGCTGATGCTGGATGCGGTGGAGGGCAGGCGCGCGGCGCTGACTGTGTTCGGCTCGGACTATCCGACGGCGGATGGCACCTGCGTGCGGGATTATGTGCATGTGACCGATCTGGCCGAGGCGCATGTGCGGGGGTTGCGCTGGCTGGAGGGCGGCAAGGGGAGCCGGGTGTTCTGTCTGGGTAGCGGGACCGGCTATTCGGTGCGTGCGGTGCTGGACCATGCGCGCGTGGTCACGAATCGCGCGGTGCCGGTGGTGGAAGGCGGCCGGCGGGCCGGGGATGCGGCGGCGCTGGTCTGCGGATCGGAGCGCGCGCGGGACGAATTGGGATGGGAGCCGGAGCGCGGGCTGGAAGCGATGATCCGTGATGCCTGGCGCTGGTCGCAGGGCGGGGGGTACTGAGGGGAAGGCCCCTTGCTTTTGGTAGATGCCCGTTCCCGCCTTTACCATTTGCAGGTGTAGGCCGAAGTGGAGGGTTTCGGGTGGCAGGCGCGATGCTGCGGTTGTTGAAGCCGCTACAGGGCCGAAGCAGCACCCTGCCAGACAGCCCCGAAGGGGAAGCGGGCAAGCGCGCGGTTTTCGGCCTAGCCGGTCGATTGCCGGATCAGCAGTTCCGGTGAAATGGCGATCCGCGCCGGGGCGACTTGCCGCCCATCCAGTATGTCGAGGATCAGCGCTGCGGTGCGCGCGCCGATGTCGTTCGGGAAGGGATTGATCGTGGTCAGTGCGGGCACAGAGATGCCGGCGATTTCGTAATCGCCGAAACCGGCGATCCAAAGCCTGCCCGGCACCGCGACAGCGCGCCTTTGGCATTCGGTCAGGGCACCGAAGGCCGACAGGTCGGAGACGCAGATCACCGCCTGCGTGTCGGGAAGCGTTTCCAGCAAGCGACCCATCGCCTCGGCCCCTTCGCGGATCGAGATCGGAGGCGCACCGGCCGCGATCAGGCGGGTGGCGTCCAGCCCGTGTTCCTGCATCGCCGCGATGAACCCGACGCGGCGGTCGGCACCGCGGGTGTCGCGGGTCGTGTCGCCCCCGATGAAGGCGATCCGCGTCAGGCCCTGCGCCACGAAATGATCCACCATTCCGCGCACGGCGTCTGCGTTTGAAAAGCCGATGACATGGCCGATGGGATCATCCGGCAGATCCCATGTTTCGATTACCGGGATGCCTGCGTTTTCCAGCATCCGCCGGGCGCGGGGGGTGTGGCGGCCCCCGGTAACGACAATGGCTTCGGGGCGGCGGCGAAGGAACTGTTCGATCAGGCGTTCTTCTTCGGCCATGTCGTAATCGGTGTAGCCCAGCAGGATTTGCAGCCCGCGCGGCTTTAGCCCTTCGGACAGGCCGCGCACGGTTTCGGCAAAGTTAGCGTTGTTGAGCGAGGGGATGGTTACGGCGATGAAATCTGTCTTCTGGGACCGCAGGTTGGAGGCGGTGCTGTCGAAGACATAGCCCAGATCATCGGCCGCCTTGAGGATGGCATCGCGTGTTGCGCTGCTGACCGAACTGTCGGCCTTGAAGGCCCGGCTGACCGTCATTGGCGAGACGCCGGCAAGACGGGCGACATCGGCCATTGTCGGAGACTTGCGGGCGGTGCTCATGGGGCCTGTGTAGCCTTGGTGCGGGTGAAAATCCAGCGTTCAGACGCGGTTTCAGGCCGGGTCAAAGCTGTGGGCGGTGGTGACGTGGTGGTGGATCCGCCCTGTGAAGAAGCGCGACAGAACCGCTTCGGTTGCGGCGCGGCCCTCCATGCGGATCGGGTGGTCGAGGAAGGCGTCAACAGTGGCGCGATCCGGCCAGTCGATCGCGAGGATGAGCGGAAATTCCGGCGCCCCGGCATCGCGGTCATCGGCGAAGGTGACATGGATTGCAAGCGCGCCGGGAAAGCGGCGCCAGACGGGCAGGATTTCGGCCAGCACGGCGGCGCGGAAGGCTTCGGTCTGGCCGGGGTGGACGGTGCCTTCGAAAAGGGCATAGCGGGTGATCATCGGGTGAGTTCCTTTCGAAGGCCCCAGTTACTTTTTGGAGAAGGCAAAGAATTCCATCAGGGCGGCCTGATCTTCGCCGCCAAACCCTGCTGATGTGAGCATCCGGTGGATTTCCGCGCAAAGCGCGGTCAGGGGCATGGGCGTATGGGTCAGCCGGGCCAGATCGGCGGCACCGTTCAGATCCTTGACCATATTGTCGATCCGCCCGGTGCGGCGGTAATCGCGCGTGGCGAAGCGGGGCATGTATTCCTGAAGGATCGCCGAGTCAGCGCGTCCGCCACGCAGGGCCTGCGGGATTTTTTCCACATCGACGCCAGCGGCTTCGGCGAGGGCCGTCGCTTCGGCCACGGCGAGGAAACCGAGGCCACAGAGCACCTGATTGATCAGCTTGGTGGTCTGGCCTGCCCCGGCGGGGCCCATGTGTGTCTGGTTCGAGGCGACTTTGGCCAGGATGGCCTGCGCGGCGGCGACATCTTCGGATGCGCCGCCCTGCATCAGGGTCAACTCGCCGGTGGCGGCCTTCGGGATGCCGCCGGAAAGCGGGCTGTCCACCCATGCGAGGCCCATCGCGGCGGCATCGGCGGCGAGGGCCTTTGTCGCGGCTGGGTCGATGGAGGACATGTCGATGATCAATGTGCCGGGGGCGGCACCCTGCGCCACGCCATCGGGGCCGAACACGGCGGCGCGAACGATATGGGGCGCGTTCAGCGACAGAATGACCGCACGGGCGTCTTTTGCGGCATTGGCGGCGGAGGGGGCGGCTGTCGCGCCGGCGGCCACCAGCGGGGCCAGCTTGGCAGGGTCAAGATCAAAGACCGCAAGCCGCGTGCCGGTGGCCACAAGGCGCGCGCCGATAGCACCCCCCATGGCCCCTGCGCCGATCAGGGCGATTTTATCGGTCATGCGCGTATTCCTTTGGCGGCGGTGGTGATGATCGCATCAAGGGTCTGGTCTATGTCGATGGTCAGCGCCTCATCGGGGCTGGGCGGTTCGAGGGCGGCAAGCTGGGTGTCGAGCAGGCTGAGCGGCATGTAATGGCCGGTGCGGGCAGACATTCTTTTGGCAAGTAGTTCACGACTGCCTGCGAGATGGACGAAGTGAACCGGCCCGCCTGCCCCTGCCCGCAGCCGATCACGATAAGCGCGGCGCAGGGCGGAGCAGCCGATGATCACGGGCGCATCCGCGGCCAGCACGGCGGCGACCCGGTCCAGCCATGGCCAACGGTCATCATCGTTCAGCGGATGGCCTGCGCGCATCTTTTCGACATTCGCCGCAGGATGGAGATCATCGCCATCGCGATAGGGGATGCCAAGGCGCTGCGACAATCCCGCGCCGACCGACGACTTGCCGCAACCCGAGACGCCCATAATGATGATCCGCAGATCGGGTTGGCCTGTCATAGCGACGCCGTGATGCCGCCATCCACATAGAGGATGTGGCCGTTGACGAAGCTGGCGGCGTCTGAGGCGAGGAAGATGCAGGCACCTTGCAGTTCCTCGACCCGGCCCCAGCGGCCTGCGGGGGTGCGCTTTTCGAGCCATGCAGAGAAGGTCGGGTCAGCCACTAGCGCCGCGTTCAGGGGGGTGTCGAAATACCCCGGCGCAATGGCATTGCAGTTCAGCCCGTGCTTTGCCCAATCGGTTGCCATGCCCTTGGTCAGGTTGCCGACCGCGCCTTTCGTCGCCGTGTAGGGCGCTATGGACGGGCGGGCGAGGGCGGTTTGCACGCTGGCAATGTTGATGATCTTGCCCGCGCGCCGCGCGATCATGTGACGCGCGACCGCCTGACCGACATGGAACACCGATGCGATGTTGGTTTGCAGCAAACGTTCGAACGCATCGGCGGGGAATTCCTCCAAAGGCGCGCGGTGTTGCATGCCGGCGTTGTTCACGAGGATGTCGATGGGTTTTCCCGTGGCCTCGAAGGCATCGACGGCGGTGCGGACGCCGTCATGGTCTGTCGCATCAAAGGCCAGCGTTTCCGCCCCCGGGATCCGCGCTGCGGCGGCGGCCAGTTTTGCCGTATCGCGGCCGTTCAGCACAACCTGGGCGCCCGCTGCGGCCAGCCCTTCGGCCAAGGCGAAGCCGATCCCTTGTGAAGACCCGGTGATCAGCGCGCGCCGCCCCGTCAGATCGAAAAGCCGGTATCCCAAGGTCTGTTTCCTTTCAGTTCGCTCTCGACAAGCAACATTGCCTCTGTTTATGTTATCGTTAACATAGACTGTCAAGCCACCAGAAACGTCAAGCCGGGATCGTATAGACCATGACAAAGCCCCATATCCTGCAAGTCGGCCCGTATCCGGAATGGGATCAGGTTCCGCTGGATGCCGCCTTTCACATGCACCGATATTTCGAGGCCCCGGACAAGGCCGGGTTTCTGGCCGAGGTGGGACCGCAGATTCGTGGCATTGCCACGCGGGGCGAGCTTGGGGCCAATGCGGCGATGATCGCGGCCTGCCCGCAGCTTGAGGTGATCAGTGTCTATGGTGTGGGGTATGATGCGGTGGACCTTGCCGCCTGCCGCGCGCGGGGCATTCGCGTGACGAATACACCGGATGTGCTGACCAATGACGTGGCCGATCTTGGCGTGGCGATGATGCTGGTGCAATCGCGCGGCATGATCGGGGCAGAAGGCTGGGTGCGGGATGGGTCCTGGGCGGCGAAGGGGCTGTATCCGTTGCAGCGCCGCGTCTGGGGCAAGCGGGCGGGCGTGCTGGGCCTTGGCCGCATCGGGTTTGAGGTGGCAAAGCGGCTGGCGGGTTTCGATCTGGAGATCGCCTATTCGGACGTGGGACCCAAGGATTATGCCAAGGGATGGGAGTTCATCGCCGATCCTGTGGCGCTGGCTGCGCGGTCGGATTTCCTGTTCGTGACGCTGGCCGCTTCGGCCGAGACGCGGCACATCGTGGGCGCGCGGGTGATCGAGGCGTTGGGGCCAGAGGGGATGCTGATCAATATCAGCCGCGCCTCCAACATTGACGAGGCGGCGCTGCTGGAGGCGCTGGAAGCGGGCAAGCTCGGGTCGGCCGCGCTGGATGTTTTTGAGGGTGAGCCAAAGCTGAACCCGCGCTTTCTGACGCTGCCCAATGTGTTGGTGCAACCCCACCATGCCAGCGGCACCTATGAGACGCGGCAGGCGATGGGCAAACTGGTGCGCGACAATCTGACGGCGCATTTTGCGGGCCAGCCGCTTTTGACGCCGGTGGCATGATGCGGGCGATTGTCATTCATGCCGCAAAGGACCTGCGGATCGAGGACCGGGCCGAGGAAAACCCCGGGCCGGGGCAGGTGCGGCTGCGGCTGGCGACGGGCGGAGTCTGCGGATCGGATCTGCATTACTACAACCATGGTGGTTTTGGCGCCGTTCGGTTGAAGGAGCCCATGATCCTTGGGCATGAGGTTTCGGCCTTTGTCGAAGATCCCGGCGAAACGGGGTTCCAGCGCGGTCAACTGGTTGCCGTGTCGCCCAGCCGTCCCTGTGGCCGATGCAAATACTGCCTTGAAGGGTTGGCGAACCAATGCCTGAACATGCGCTTTTACGGCAGTGCGATGCCGTTCCCCCATATTCAGGGCGCGTTCCGGGAAAGCCTTGTGGCCGATGCCAGCCAATGCGTTGATGCAACCGGCCTAACGCCGGGTGAGGCGGCCATGGCCGAACCGTTGGCCGTGACGCTGCACGCGACGAAGCGGGCAGGCGACATGTTGGGCAAGCGGGTGCTGGTCACGGGTTGCGGGCCGATTGGCGTGTTGTCCATCCTTGCGGCGCGGCGGGCGGGGGCGTCGGAAATCGTGGCGACCGACCTGTCGGATTTCACGCTGTCGCTGGCGCGCAAGGTGGGCGCGGACCGGGTGATCAACACGGCGGCGGAGCCTGATGCGCTGGCGTCTTATGGCGCGGACAAAGGGAGCTTTGACGTTCTGTACGAATGCACAGGCGTTGCTGCGGCTTTGGCCGGGGGCATCGCCGCGATGCGCCCGCGTGGGGTGATCCTGCAACTGGGGCTGGGCGGTGACATGACGCTGCCGATGATGGCGATCACGGCCAAGGAGTTGGACCTGCGCGGGTCATTCCGGTTTCACGCCGAATTCGCAATTGGCGTAGGGCTGATGCAGAAGGGGCTGGTCGATGTCAGACCGCTGATCACCCATACGGTCGGGCTGGATCAGGTGGAAACGGCGTTCCGTCTGGCCAGTGACCGAAGCCAGGCGATGAAGGCGCAGATCGTGTTTTCCGGTTAAGGCGCGGTGCTGGCACCGATGGCGGCGAGGGCCGCCATCGCCACCTCGACATCCTGTTCGCCGGTGCCGGAGCCGATGCCGATACCGCCCAGAAGGATGCCACCGCGCCAGATCGGCAGGCCACCCGCGAGCCCGGTCATCGCACCATCCGTTGCGCTGGCTATGGCGGGGCGGACGGCTTCGGGAAGGGCGGCAGAGGGCTTGCCAGTTGAAGCGGCCGTCTGCGCCTTGGCCCGTGCGGACCGCAGCGACAGCACTTTTGCGCCCGTCATCCGCAGCACCGCCAGATCCACCGCCGAGGAATCAACGATCACGATGCATTGTGGTTGGCCCATGGCCTGTGCCTTTTCCGCGCCGGCGTGCAACATGGCCAAAAGCGCCACATCGGTTAGTCTTTCGGTGGGCTGGGTGATCTGCATGGCCGGGCCTTTCGGTTTGACGCCTGTCTTTGGTAACGATAACAATTAGCGAAAAGGGGGGCCTTTGTCATGTCATTCTTCGAAATCCATGACCCGGTATTCGGGGCCTATGTGTTGGGCAATGCGCCGGTGAAACGCCTTGCGACCGGGTTTGACTGGGTGGAGGGGCCGGTCTGGATGGGCGACCAGCAAGCGCTGTTGTTTTCAGACATTCCGAACAACCGCATCCTGCGCTGGACGGAAGAGGGGGTGACCACCTTCCGCCAGCCATCCAACTTTGCCAACGGCAATACGCGTGATCGCGAGGGGCGGCTGATCAGTTGCGAGCACGGCACCCGACGCGTCACACGGACAGAGTGGGACGGGACGGTGACCGTGATTGCCGAGGGCTATGAGGGCAAGTCGCTGAACAGCCCGAATGATGTGATCGTCGCGCGGGATGGCGGAGTTTGGTTCACCGACCCGCATTACGGGATCATGACGGATTACGAAGGATTTCGATCCGATCAGGAACTGCCCTGTCATGTCTATCGGGTTGGGGCTGCGGGCAAGATCGAGGCGATTGTGACCGATATGGCCTGTCCGAACGGTCTGGCTTTCAGCCCTGACGAGACGCGGCTTTACGTTGCGGACACGGGGCGGATGTTCAGCGCCGACCCGCAGCACATCCGGGTTTACGATATGGTGGAGGGACGGCCGGTCAACGGGCGGATTTTCCACACGATCAGCCCCGGCTGCGCGGATGGCATCCGCTGTGACAGTGACGGCAACCTGTGGTCATCAGCCGCCGATGGGGTGCATTGCATTGCACCGGACGGCCGCCTTTTGGGCAAGATTCTGGTGCCGGAACTGGTGTCGAACATCTGCTTTGGCGGGCGGGCCAAGCATCGGTTATTCATCACAGCGACCACCAGCGTCTATTCGGTGATCCTGAACAGGAAGGGTGTGCAATGGCCGTGACGAAGGGGCAGCCGGAAGCGCAGATCGGGTTGATCGGGCTTGGCACGATGGGCGCGGCGCTTGCGTTGAACATCGCGGAAAAGGGGTTCCCGATCGCGGTGTGGAACCGCACGACACAGGTGGCGCAGGATTTCCACGCCGCGGCCGGGGTGTTGTCGGATCGGATCACGCCGACAGTGACGCTGGCGGATCTGGTGGCGGCGATCCGCCCGCCACGCGCCATCATCCTTATGGTTCCGGCTGGGCAGCCGGTGGATGACCAGCTTGCGGCGCTGAGCGGATTGCTTGGCCCGGATGATCTGGTGATCGATGCGGGCAATGCCAATTTTCATGACACCAACCGTCGCAATGCCGCCCGGTTGCCGTTCCGGTTCATGGGGATCGGTGTTTCTGGTGGTGAAGAGGGTGCGCGCCACGGCCCCGCGATCATGGCCGGTGGCATGGCAGAAGATTGGGCGCGCATGGCGCCTGTCTTGCAGGCCATTGCCGCGCGGGCCGAGGATGGCACCCCCTGTGCCGACCATATGGGGCCTGATGGGGCGGGGCACTTCGTAAAGGCGATTCACAACGGCATTGAATATGCCGACATGCAGATGATCGCCGAAACCTATGGCATCATGCGCGACGGGCTGGGGATGCAGGCCGATGCGATTGGCGCCACCTTTGCGGGCTGGAACGCCGGTACCCTGCGGTCATATCTGATCGAGATTTCTGCCACTGTTGCGCAAGCGGTGGATCCGGTTTCTGGCGGGGCGTTGCTGGACGTTATTTTGGATGCGGCCGGGCAAAAGGGCACTGGCCGCTGGACCGTGATCGAGGCGCAGAACCTTGGATCCCCGATCCCGGTGATCGAGGCGGCGGTGATGGCGCGCAACGTGTCGGCTTTGCTGGCGGAGCGCGCGGCGGGCGAGGCGGTGTTCGGTCCGGCCCCGGCCCGCGTTGAAGGGCTATCGACGGAGGATCTGGAACAGGCGCTGATTGCGGGCAAGATCCTGTGCTATGCGCAGGGCTTTGCCATGATGACGGCAGCGGCGGCGGATTTTGACTGGGCGTTGGATATGCCGGCCATTGCGAGGGTCTGGCGTGCGGGCTGCATCATCCGGTCGGCCATGTTGAACGACATGGCGGATGCGCTGGCCGAAGATCCGGTGCGCAACCTGATGCTCGCGCCATTCTTTGCCGATCATTTGCGCCGGGCGCTTCCCGGATTGCGGCGGGTGGTGGCCATGGGCGCGGAGCAGGGCTTGCCTTGCCCGGCCCTGTCATCTGGTCTTGCGTGGTTTGACATGATGCGGACGGCGCGGGGCACCGCGAACATGATCCAGGCACAGCGCGATTTCTTTGGGCTGCACGGGTTCAAGCGGCTGGATGGCGTTGATCGCCCGCATGGGCCATGGGCCGAGGGATGATCGTCGGGCGCGGCTGATCTAGCCGGTTTCGCCCGGCACCAGCCGCGTGGGCACCACCGTCACGTCCTGCCCCTGCTCGCCCTTCAGGCGGGCGACCAGAGCCTCGGCTGCGGCCTTGCCGATGGCGGTGGTCGGAACAACGGTGGTGGTCAACCGGCGCGGCAGGATCGAGGCTGCCTCCATCCCGCCCCAACCGGCGATGCCGATGTCTTCGGGCACGCGCAGACCCCGCGACTGGGCGTAGGCCAGTCCGCCAATCGCCATTTCGTCATTGTGAAAGTAGACGACATCCAGACCGGATTCGCGGCTGAGCAGCGTTTCAAGCCCGTAGTATCCGGCGTAAAAGCCGGGCGCATCGTGCAGAACCTCGCTGGCAATGATCGGATGGCCGGCGCGGGCGAGGGTGGTCCTGAACCCATCCATCCGGGCCGCGCCCATGACATCGGCCCGCGCCAGAGCACCGACATAGCCCGCCCGTCGCCGCCCGCGCCCGATCAGGAAGCGCCCCATTTCGGCCCCGCAGTCGAAATGTGAAAAGCCGACCGACATGTCGATGGGGCTGGTTGTCAAATCCCAGATCTCGACCACGGGGGATGCGGCCTGACGGAGCAGGTCCACCGTTCCCTGCGTATGGGTGCGCCCAGAGAGAATGAGCCCGGCAGGCCGCCAGCTGATCACCTGACGGACCCAGGCTTCTTCCTCATCGGTTGAATGGCTGTTGGCACCGATCATCAGTTGATAGCCCAAACGGGACAGGGCCCGATCAACGCCGTCCAGCACATGCCCGAACAGACCCGAGGTGAGCCTTGGGACGCACATGCCGACCAACGTGCTGGCCTGATCCGACCCGAAGGCAGCGGCAAGCCGGTTGGGGACATAGCCCATGGTCTCGGCAACTTTCACGACCCTGTCGCGCGTATCGTTGGAAAAGCCGGTTCCACCGCGCAACACCCGGCTGACGGTCATCTTCGACACTCCGGCAGCGCGGGCGATGTCTTCCAGATTGGCTTTCACGGCGGGTCCTTGTCGTTCGTATCGGGACGTTCAGGCGGCAATGGTATCGATAACTTTTTTGCTTGACAGCAGGCGGGCCCTGCGATCATCTGTTGATACGTTACCGGTAAACCTGGCGCAAGATCAGGCTATGTTCGGTCTCGACCAGGGAGGAACCGCCATGCACCCGTCTTCTGACGGCCTTTTCTTTGACCGTATCGTCAAGTCCTTTGGCGGCACGCAGGCGCTCCGCGGGGTGTCGCTGACGGTCGGCCGCGGGGAGATCGTGGCGCTTCTGGGTGAGAACGGAGCTGGCAAATCCACGCTGATCAAGGTTCTGGGTGGCATCCACCGGCCAGACGAAGGCGCCGTGCAGATCGACGGTGTTCCTTATGCGCATGAGGCGGGCAAGGCCGGTGGGCAGAAGGTGGCCTTCATCCATCAGGACCTTGGCTTGATCGAATGGATGAGCGTGGCGGAAAACATCGCGCTTGCGCTTGGCTATGTGCGCAAGAGTGGCGGTTTTGGCCGCCGAATTGACTGGGCCGCAACCGAAGCCGCCGCAGATGCGGCGCTTGCGCTGGTCGAGGCGGAGTTCCCGGCCACGGCCCGCGTGTCGAGCCTGACGCGCACCCAGAAATCACTGGTCGCCATTGCCCGCGCGCTGGCTGCCAGCAGCGATTTTCTGGTGCTGGACGAACCCACCGCCAGCCTGCCTGCCGATGAGGTGGAGCGGCTGTTTGCGGCGCTGCGCCCGTTGAAGGCGCGGGGCGTCGGGATGATTTATGTCAGCCACCGGCTGGACGAGATTTTTCGCATTGCCGACCGAGTGGCGGTGCTGCGTGACGGGCAGATGGTGGGGATGCGCCCCATCGAACACACCACACCGGCAGAGCTGGTCAGCCTGATCGTGGGTCGCAAGGCGCGGGAAATCGCCCGGCCCGCCGTGCAGGATGGCCCGGCGATCCTGAAGGTCGAGGAGCTGGCCACGCCGGCGGTTGGCCCCGTCAGCTTTGACATCCGGCGGGGTGAACTTCTGGGTCTGGCAGGGCTGCGGGGCGCGGGGCATGAAGATATTGGCCGGGCGCTGTTCGGGGTCATCCCCCATGCCGGACGGATCGCGCTTGACGGAAAAGCCCCCGACCTGCGCAGCGCGCAAACGGCCATGCGGTCCGGTGTCGGGCTGGTCGCGCGGGACCGGATCGGGGAAAGCGTGGCCCTTGGACTTGCCATCCGTGAGAATGCCTTTCTGAACCCGTCGGCAACCGGACGGGGGCTGCTATCGCTCATGTCGCCGCGCCGCGAAGAGTCCATTGCCGAAGCCATCGGTCGCCGGGTGGGGCTTTCGCCAAACGACCCGACCCTTGCGATCGAGGCGCTGTCTGGCGGGAACCAGCAGAAGGTGGTGGTCGGGCGCTGGCTCGACTCGGGCCGCCGGTTGCTGATTACCGAGGATCCGACAGCGGGCGTGGATGTGGGGGCCAAGGCCGAGATCTACCATCTGCTGTACGAAGCCCTTGCCAGTGGCATGGGCGTTCTTGTCGTATCGACCGATTTCGAGGAAATCGCCGCCATCTGTCACCGTGCCATCGTGTTCAGCCGGGGCTTGCCCGTCGCCGAACTGAGCGGTGTCGAACTTTCCACTGAATCGCTGATCCAGGCCGCATCGGCCAGTGAAGCCGCCTGAGGACATTACATGCCCGGAATAGATTCCAACGCTGTCGAGCCGACCAAGGACGAACTTCGCGGCCTTTCGCCCCTGCGCAAGGCGCTGCGGCTGGCGCCAACCTATGGGCTTGTGATCCTGATGCTGGGTCTGATCCTGCTGTTTTCGGTGCTTTTGCCGACGACATTTCCGACGCTGCTGAACCTGCGGTCGATTTTGAGCGACAAGGCGATCATTGCGCTGCTGGCGCTGGCGGCGATGATCCCGATGGTGGCAGGGCGGATTGACCTGACGGTGGGTTATGGGATCGTGCTTTGGCACATTCTGGCGATTAGCCTGCAGACGATTTATGGCCTCCCTTGGCCGTTCGCTGTTGGGATCGTGCTGGTGCTGGGCGTGATTACGGGCGCGCTGAACGGCCTTCTGGTTGAAGTTGCGCGGATCGACAGCTTTATCGCCACGCTTGGCACCGGGACGGTTCTTTATGCACTGGCCCTGTGGCACACGGGTGGGCGGCAGATGGTTGGCGCATTGCCGGACGCGTTCTATGCCATCAACGGCACCTTTGTTTTTGGCCTGCCGATCACGGCGTTCTATGTGCTGGTGATCACCGTCACGCTTTGGATCATCCTCGAATACACACCGACGGGCCGCTACCTTTATGCCATCGGGGCGAACCAGCGCGCGGCCGAGCTGAACGGCATTCCGACACGGAAATTCGTGATTGGCGCCTTTGTCACCTCTGGCGCGCTCACTGCGCTGGCGGGTGTTCTGCTGGCGTCCAAGCTGCGGATTGGGCAGGCGTCGGTGGGGTTGGAGTTCCTGCTGCCTGCGCTTGTCGGGGCCTTTCTTGGATCGACCACCATCAAGCCGGGTCGCGTCAACGTCTGGGGAACCATCGTTGGCGTGATGATCCTGGCGGTTGGTATTTCCGGCATCCAGCAGTTCGGCGGGAGTTTCTGGGTCGAACCCTTGTTCAACGGAACCACGCTTCTGATTGCGATCGGCATCGCCGGGTATGCGCAACGGAAGAAGGGGGCAAAATCGAAATGATCAGCAATAAATCGGGAGGATCAAAATGCTGAAGAGAACCCTTATGAGCGGCTTGCTTGCGGGCACCATTCTGGCGGCCACAGGTTTGACCGCCTTTGCGCAAGAGGCTTTTGACGGGCCGACCACCGGGCCCAAGGCGGCAGAGGGCAAGACGATTGTCGTGCTTGCCGGAGACATGAAGAACGGTGGCATCCTTGGCGTCACCACCGGCATCGAAGAGGCCGCAGCGAAGATCGGCTGGGAGGTCAAGGTTCTGGACGGCGCAGGTTCCGTTCAAAGCCGGTCGGCCGCCGTCGGGCAGGCGCTGGCGCTTGGCCCGGATGGGATCGTGATCAACGGCTTTGACGCGGCCGAGCAGCAGGCCGCACTCGAAGGCGTGGTGGCGGCAGGTATCCCGATGGTGTCATGGCATTCCGGGCCGAAGATCGGGTGTGATGCGCCCGGCGGGATCTTTGCCAACGTGTCCACCGATGCGATGGATGTGTCGGTCAAGGCCGCCGAATGGGCCCTGCAAGACGGTGGCGGCAAGCCCGGCGTCGTGATCTTCACCGACAGCACCTATACCATTGCCATCCTGAAGGCGGCCAAGCTGAAGGAAGTGATCGAAGCAGGTGGCGGCACGGTGCTGCAATGGGTGGATACGCCCATCGCTGAAACCTCGGCCCGGATGGGCCCGCTGACCACCACGCTTTTGCAGCAGCATGGCGCGGCATGGACCCATTCGCTGGCGATCAACGATCTGTATTTCGATTTCATGGGACCGTCGCTTGCGGCTGCCGGGATCGACGGCAAGGGCTCGCCGAAGGCGGGGTCTGCCGGTGACGGGTCGGAAGCCGCCTTCCAGCGCATCCGTTCGGGCCAGTATCAGGCCGTGACGGTGGCAGAACCCTTGAACTTGCAGGGTTGGCAGTTGGTGGACGAGTTGAACCGCGCCATTTCGGGTGAGGCCTGCTCCGGCTATATCACCGCACCCGCGCTGGTGACGGAAGAGGGTCTGGCCAACACGGAAGGCAATACCTTTGATCCCGACAATGGCTATCGCGAGGCCTATGCTGCGATCTGGGGCAAGTAAGCACAGAAAATTCGCGGGAGGGCGCAGCTTGCTGCGCCCTTTCGCATTTCTGGACCTCGCCCGGATCGTCGCAAGGAGAGGGAGGCTTTTGGCGACACGAGGGCCTTGCCGGCGTCTCGCCCTGCTAACCCGCCTGGGCCGCATCGCGGCCAACGAAATCGCATGCAGGGGCCGCCTGTCGGATTTCAGGGCTACGCGCCAGCCGCAGCGTTCAACGCATCGATGAGCTCATTGACCGTCAATGCGACGGGGTTGCCTTTCATCGACGAGGAGGTGAGGGCGGCTTCGGCTGTTTGTTGGTGTAGGGCGGGGGGAAGACCTTGGGCGGTGAGGCCCGGCAGGCCGGCTGCGCGCGCCCAGGCGGCGAGGGTTTCGGGGGCGTCGTCGGGGCGGCCGCCAAAGGTGGCGGCGATATGGGCGAAGACGGTGTCGAGGCGGTGCGCCACCTCGCCCATAGCATGGGCGCGGTTGAGGCGGAGGATGGGGGCAAGAAGTGCGCCGCAGATCGCGCCATGCGGGGCGGGGGCGACGCCGCCGATGACACCTGCGAGGCCATGGACTGCCCCGAGGCCGGAATTGGCAAGCACGATACCGCCGGTGAGGGAGACATAGGCGAGGGCATCGCGGGCCTGAGCGTCTTCGGCTTCCATCAGGCGCTTTAGGGCGGTGAGGCCTTGCGGGATGGCGGGGGCGGTGAGGGCGTCGGTGAAGGGCGTGGCCTTGGACGAGACGTAGGGTTCGATCACCTGGGTGATCGCGTCGAGGCCGGAGGCGAGGGTGGTGGCGTGGGGGGTGTGGTCGGTGAGCGCCGGGTCGATGATGGCGAGGCGGGCGAGCATCCGGTCATCGCGGAGCGAGACTTTGCGGCCATGATCTGGCAGGCCGATGACGGCGTTCTTGGTCGCCTCGGCCCCCGTGCCCGATGTGGTGGGCAGGGCGATGAAGGGCAACGGCGGGACGGAAAGGGGCAGGGCTTTGCCCACCACCTCAAGATGGTCCATCGCGCCGCCCGGGGCGGGGATCAGCGCGGCCAGCGCTTTGCCGAGGTCGAGCGCCGCACCGCCGCCGATGGAGGTGACCCAGTCGGGGCGAAAGCGGCGGGCCGTGGCCATGGCAGTTTCCAGCATCATCAGCGTGGGTTCGCGGTCACAAGCGATGGCCATGGTTTCGGCCCCGGCAGCGTGCAGGGCTTCGATCAGCCATTGCGCGCGGGCGGGGCTTGCGCCGTGCACGATCAGGCCGCGCGAGCCGAAGGCGCGGATGAGGGCGGGGGCCTTGCTGGCCTCGCCCCGGCCGAAGAGGATGCGTTGCGGCATGGCGATGGCAAAGGGGGGCATGGCGGGTCCGTTTCTGGCAAGAAGGCGACCCCCGCCCCGACCCTTCCCCCTTGGATGGGGAAGGGAGAAGGGGGATCAGATGGAAAGCACGGCGCGGGGCATGGCTTTGGTCCGGTGATCAAGGGATCGGGGGCCATGTGGCCCCCGGCAGGCAGGTGTCACACTGTCATGGTGGCGGCGACGGCACGGCCCCAGCGCGTGTATTTGGCATCCCGGGTGGCGGCGTCCATCGCGGGGGTGAAGCGGCGTTCCAGCGCCCATGTCTTTTGGAATTCGGCAGGCGCGGGGCAGAGGCCCGCCTTGAGGCCGGCGAGATAGGCGGCACCCAGCGCGGTGGTTTCAGTGACGACAGGGCGGTCAACCGGCGCGCCGAGGATGTCGGAGAGGAATTGCATGGCCCAATCGCTGGCCGTCATGCCGCCATCGACGCGCAAGACGCCATCGGCGGCAGCGCCCCAGTCTGAGCGCATTGCCTCAAGAAGGTCGCGGGTTTGATATCCGACGCTTTCCAGTGCGGCCTTAGCCAGTTCGGCGGGGCCGGAATTGCGTGTCAGGCCATAGACCGCGCCGCGACAATCGGGGCGCCAATAGGGTGCGCCGAGGCCGGTGAAGGCAGGGACGAGGATCACGTCCTGTGTCGGATCGGCGGCATCGGCGAGGGGCTGGGTTTCCTTTGCCTCACGGATGATCTTGAGGCCGTCGCGGAGCCATTGGACGACAGCGCCTGCGATGAAGATGGAGCCTTCGAGGGCGTAGGTCGTCTTGCCATCCAGCCGGTAGGCGATGGTGGTGAGCAAGCGGTTTTTTGACGGCACCATGTCAGCGCCGGTGTTCAGAAGCGCAAAGCAGCCGGTGCCGTAGGTGGATTTCATCATGCCCGGCGCGAAACAGGCCTGGCCCACGGTGGCGGCTTGCTGGTCACCGGCGACGCCAAGGATCGGAATTTCACGACCGAACAGATCGGCGCGCGTGGTTCCGTAATCGGCGGCGCAGTCGCGGACATCGGGCAGGAGGGCCATGGGGATGTCCAGAAGGGCGCAGATGTCGGCGTCCCATTCGCCCTTGGCGATATTGTAGATGAGTGTGCGCGCGGCGTTGGTCGCATCAGTGGCGTGGACCTTGCCGCCTGTGAGTTTCCAGATGAGGAAGGTATCGACAGTGCCGAAGGCAAGCTCGCCCTTGGCCGCGCGGGCGCGGGCGCCGGGGACGTGGTCAAGCAGCCATTTGATCTTTGTCCCGGAAAAATAGGGATCAAGGAGCAGGCCCGTGCGGGCGGTGATCATCGGCTCATGTCCCGCGTCTTTTAGCGCGGTGCAGGTGTCGGCGGTGCGGCGATCCTGCCAGACGATGGCGCGGTGGATCGGCTCGCCGGTGGCGCGGTCCCAGATCAGTGTCGTTTCGCGCTGATTGGTGATGCCGATTGCGGCGATGTCGGTGGTGCTGATGCCTGCCTTTTCGATCACGGCGCGGGCGGTGCCGGCCACAGTAGACCACAGATCAGAGGGATCATGCTCGACCCAGCCGGACGCAGGATAGTGCTGGGGAAATTCCTCTTGCGCCACGGCCTTCACGCGCAAGGCGGCGTCGAACAGGATCGCGCGCGAGGAGGTGGTGCCTTGATCGATGGCGAGGATATGGGTCATGCGGGGCCTCCCTTGGCTGTTCTGTCCCTGTGCGGGATTCTGGTTGGTGCGGCGCGCCTTGCGGCAGAGTTTGGCGACCGGCGCGCCGCGGTCTTGGCGCGCCGGGAGAAAGATTAGTCTTTCTGGATCATCTGCATTACGGCGACAAGGACGATGCCGTAGAGCATGTGGCCGACAAGGGCGACCCAGGTGATACCGGTGAAGTTGAGGAAGAAGGGCAGTCCGGCGATGGCCGTGATCCCGCCGATGGCAAAGACCCACAGGCCGAAGCCGTAGATCGTCGAGGGCAGGAGCCAATGCGATTGGCCAATCACCTTGCGCCAGATGGGCGCAAAGATGAACAGCCAGCCGACCGGATAGCCGATCAGCCCGACGAGATAGAAGTGCATGAAATAGCCCGCAAAATCGCTGTTGGGCAGGCCAAGTGCGCCGAGCAGGCTTTTGGCTAGGCCATGGGGCGAAAGGGTAGCGAAGCCCAAGGCGGGGCTGATCAGTTGCCCCCAAAGATCGAAGGCGTTGCTGGCAAAAAAGCCCGCGACGAAGAGAAGGCCGAGTGTTTGGGTGTTGATGGCGGGCAATGTGCCCGAGCGGGGAGATGTGGAAGATGCGATCGACATGGTGGGTTCCGTCCTCTGGAGTTACGTCAGGCCGTTACTCCTGCGACAGCCGCACCGTTACGGTTGTCACGGCATCGTGCGTGGAATGATACAATCGTGGCATCACCGCATTGGTCCCTTGTTCTCGATAGGTGCATCACCCGGAGATCTGGCCAGTCGGGATGGCCGGACGATACCCACCCGAGGCCGAGTTTGATGTGTCATCCGCCTTGCAGGCAGAAGCGGGCGGGGCTTTCGCCCCGCCCGTCAGATCAGCCCTGCTGCCAGGACTTGATCAGTTCGTCATAGGAGATCGTTTCGCCCTGGGGCTTTTCGTTCTCCAGCGGGCCGACGGGCGAACCGGGTTCGTCGATCCAGACCTGCGGATCCTGCGGTTCGTTCATCTTCGGGCCGATGTCACCCTGCACGCCTGCGCGTTCCAGACGTTCCAGCACCTTTTCCTGCTCTTCGCACAGGGCATCGAGCGCCTCTTGCGGGGTTTTGGCCCCCGACATGGCGTCGCCGATGTTCTGCCACCAGAGCTGGGCCAGCTTCGGATAGTCAGGAACGTTGGTGCCGGTGGGCGACCACTGCACGCGGGCCGGGCTGCGGTAGAATTCGACCAGACCGCCAAGCTGCGGCGCACGATCCGTGAAGGACTGGTGCTGGATGGTCGATTCACGCGCGAAGGTCAGGCCGACATGCGACTTCTTCACGTCCACGGTTTTCGAGGTCACGAACTGGGCATAGAGCCATGCGGCCTGAGCGCGATCGACCGGGGTCGATTGCATCAGGGTCCACGAACCCACGTCCTGATAGCCGACCTTCATGCCATCCTGCCAGTAGGCGCCGTGCGGCGAGGGGGCCATGCGCCACTTGGGCGTGCCGTCCTCGTTCATGACGGGCAGGCCGGGCTTGACCATGTCGGCGGTGAAGGCGGTGTACCAGAACATTTGCTGGGCGATAGAGCCCTGGGCAGGAACGGGACCGGCTTCGCCGAAGGTCATCCCTTGCGCTTCCGGCGGGGTGAACCGCTGGAGCCAGTCGATGGCCTTGGTCACGGCATAGACGGCGGCGGCGTCGTTGGTGGCACCGCCACGCGCAACGCAGGAGCCGACAGGCTGCGAGTTTTCGTTCACGCGGATGCCCCATTCATCGACCGGAAGGCCGTTGGGTTCACCCACATCGCCCATGCCGGCCATGGACATCCACGCATCGGTGTAACGCCAGCCGAGGGACGGGTCCTTTTTGCCGTAGTCCATGTTGCCAAAGACGCCGGTTGCCGGGCCACCCGCATAGGACATGTCGCGGCCGGTGAAGAATTCGGCGATGTCCTCATATGCGGACCAGTTCAGCGGAACGCCGAGGTCGTAGCCGTACTTGGCCTTAAAGTCGTCCTTGGTTTTCTGATCGTTGAACCAGTCATAGCGGAACCAGTAGAGGTTCGCGAACTGCTGGTCGGGCAGCTGGTAGAGCTTGCCGTCCGGTGCGGTCGTGAACTTGGTACCGATGAAATCGGCCAGATCGAGGTTCGGGTTGGTGACGGCAGCGCCTTCGCCTGCCATCCAGTCGGTCAGGTTGCGGGCCTGCTGATAGCGCCAGTGGGTGCCGATCAGGTCAGAGTCGTTGATGTAGGCGTCATAGATGTTCTCGCCCGACTGCATCTGCGTCTGCAGCTTTTCCACCACGTCGCCTTCGCCGATCAGGTCATGGGTGACCTTGATGCCGGTGATGGCGGTGAAGGCCGGAGCAAGGACCTTGGCTTCGTATTCGTGGGTGGTGATGGTTTCCGACACCACCTTGATGTCCATGCCCGCGAAGGGGGCAGCGGCGTCGATGAACCACTGCATTTCCGCCTCTTGATCGGCGCGGGACAGGGTGGATTGATCGCCGATTTCAGCATCGAGGAAGGCCTTGGCGGCCTCCATGTCAGCCCAGGCCGGGGCCGAGCCGAAGGCAATGAGCGCAAGCGCCATCGCCGTTGCGGTTTGTCTGAGTCTCATTCGTTTTCCTCCCAGAAGTTGAGACGTGTCGTCTTCGTTTCGCCGGGGGGGAAGGGTCGCATCCATCCCCCCCGGCGCTTTCATGCCTTGGATCACAACCACCCGAAGACCGCTGCGGCGTAGATCAGGCAACAGATCAGCGCGCCCGTGAGGGGCGCACCGAAGGCGAAGAGCCAGCCCACACAGATGAAGGCCGACCCTAGAAGGGAAATGAACAGCCGGTCACCGCGCGTGGTTTCGATCCGCAGGATGCCGCGGCGCGGGGTTTCGGGGTAACGGATCGCCAGCAGCGTGAAGAGGATCAGCAGGCAGGCGATGCAATAGAAGAACAAGGCGATGGGGAAGGTCCAGGCCATCCAGCCGCCTTCAATCAGCGGGGCGAACCAGTCGATCCCGTCTTCGGTGCGGGGCACGGCGGCAAGAAGGGCGGCAAGGATTGCCGCAAGCGCCGCGAAGGTGGTCAGGTAGATCGTGTTCCAGCGGGTTTTGGTCATGGTTGTTCCCCCGTCACACGCGGCCCAGGGCAAAGCCCTTGGCGATGTAGTTGCGTACGAAGTAGATCACCAAGGCACCCGGCACGATGGTCAGCACCCCTGCGGCGGCCAGCACGCCCCAATCCATACCGGACGCGGATACCGTGCGGGTCATAGTGGCGGCGATGGGTTTGGCGTTGACCGAAGTCAGCGTGCGCGACAGCAGCAGTTCCACCCATGAGAACATGAAACAGAAGAAGGCCGCGACGCCGATGCCCGAAGCGATGAGGGGCATGAAGATCTTCACGAAGAAATGCCCAAAGGAGTAGCCGTCGATATAGGCGGTTTCATCAATTTCCTTGGGCACGCCGCGCATGAAGCCCTCAAGGATCCAGACCGCGAGGGGGACGTTGAAAAGGCAATGCGCCAAGGCCACGGCGATGTGCGTGTCGAACAGGCCGACCGAGGAATAGAGCTGAAAGAACGGCAGGGCGAAGACGGCAGGCGGGGCCATGCGGTTGGTCAGCAGCCAGAAGAACAGGTGCTTGTCGCCCATGAAGCTGTAGCGCGAGAAGGCATAGGCGGCAGGCAGAGCGACGGTCAGCGAGATCACCACGTTCATGGTGACATAGATGATCGAGTTCACATAGCCCATGTACCAGGACGGATCGGTAAGGATCGTCACGTAGTTCTGGATCGTGAAATCGGCCGGGAACAGGGTGAAGGTCGAGGTGATCTCGGTATTGGTCTTGAAGCTCATGTTCACGAGCCAATAGATCGGGATCAGCAAAAACAGCAGGTAGAGCGTCATTACCAGGGCGGAGCCGCGCAGGCGCATGTTACTTGCCCTCTTCTTTGTCGAGGTTGGTCATCACGGTGTAGAACACCCAGCTCACCAGCAAGATCACGAGGAAATACATGATCGAGAAGGCGGCGGCGGGGCCAAGGTCGAACTGGCCCACGG
Source organism: Paracoccaceae bacterium (assembly GCA_022843025.1). GTDB lineage: Bacteria > Pseudomonadota > Alphaproteobacteria > Rhodobacterales > Rhodobacteraceae > Paragemmobacter. The sequence continues at coordinate 141,841 of JALHOL010000009.1, forward strand.
CCATCTTCACGAGGTCGATGGACAGGAAGGTGGTCGCGTTGCCGGGGCCACCGCCGGTGACGACGAAGGGTTCGGTATAGATCATGAAGCTGTCCATGAAGCGCAGCAGGACCGCGATCAGCAGCACTCCCGCCATCTTGGGCAGTTCGATGTAGCGGAACACACTCCACCGGCTGGCCTGATCCACGCGGGCGGCCTGATAATAAGCCTCGGGGATGGATTGCAGGCCTGCATAGCAAAGGAGCGCGACCAAGCTGGTCCAGTGCCAGACATCCATGACCACCACGGTTACCCAGGCGTCGATGGGATCGTTGGTGTAGTTGTAGTCGATGCCAAGCTCGGCCAGATAGTGGCCCAGAAGGCCGATATCGACGCGACCAAAGATCTGCCAGATGGTGCCCACAACGTTGAACGGGATCAGCAGCGGCAATGCCATGAGAACAAGGCAGACCGAGGCCCAGAACCCTTTTTTCGGCATGTTCAGGGCGATGTAGATGCCCAGAGGCACCTCGATGGCCAGAATGATGGCCGAGAACAGGATCTGCCGCCCCAGCGCGCCATGCAGGCGGTCGGAGGTGACCATTTCCTCAAACCACTCCAGCCCCGCCCAGAAGAACTGGTTGTCGCCGAAGGTATCGTTGACCGAATAGTTCACCACCGTCATCAGCGGGATGATGGCCGAGAAGGCCACCACGACGAGGACAGGCAGGACAAGGAACCAGGCCTTGTTGTTCTGGGTCTTTTCCATCAGGCGGCCCCCCCGAGCGGTGCGACGCGCCAGTCGTCGGCATAGACATTGATACGGTCGGGTGTGAACCGGACATGGGTCAGTTCTGCGCCCACGGCCATGCCTTCGGGGGCGATCACGTTGACCGTGCTGCCCGCGACTTCGCCGCGGATGATGCGGTGGCGGCCCACATCCTCAACACGCTTGACGGTGATGGGTAGGCCATCGCCTGCGGTCAGAACGGCATATTCAGGGCGGATGCCGATCTGGGTGCGGCCCGTGATTGGCCCGTAGGCCGCACCCAGCGGCACAGCCGCGCCTTGCAGATGCGCGGTGTCGCCCCGGACGTCGGCGGGCAGAAGGTTCATGCCCGGCGAGCCGATGAAATAGCCCACAAAGGTATGGGCGGGGGTTTCAAAAAGGTCTTCTGGCGTGCCCATCTGCACGACGCGCCCGTCATACATCACCACCACCTTGTCGGCGAAGGTGAGCGCCTCGGTCTGGTCGTGGGTGACGTAGATCATCGTATGGCCGAATTCGCGGTGCAGCTGTTTGAGCTGGGTGCGAAGCTCCCATTTCATGTGCGGGTCGATCACGGTGAGCGGTTCGTCGAAGAGGATGGCGTTGACATCTTCGCGCACCATGCCGCGGCCAAGGCTGATCTTCTGCTTGGCATCCGCCGTTAGACCGCGGGCCTTGCGATCCAGCGTCGCCTCCATCCCGATCATGGTGGCGATCTGGCCGACGCGCGCCTTGATATAGGCTGCGTCGATGCCCCGGTTGCGCAGCGGGAAGGCGAGGTTTTCGCGCACGGTCATGGTGTCGTAGACGACCGGGAACTGGAACACCTGCGCGATGTTGCGCTCGGCGGTTTCGGAGTCTGTCACGTCACGGTCGCCGAACAACACGCGGCCCTGAGACGGTTTGAGAAGGCCCGAGATGATGTTCAGCAGCGTGGTCTTGCCGCAGCCGGATGAGCCCAGAAGGGCATAGGCCCCGCCGTCCTGCCAGACGTGATCCATTTCCTTCAAGGCGAAGTCGTGGTCACCGCGCGGGTTGGGAAAGTAGCTGTGGGCGAGGTTCTTGAGGGTGATCTGTGCCATGGGTCAGGCTGCCGCCGCATAGGCCGCAGGTGCCGCGAGGCGGCCTTCGGCATCAAAGATGTAGACATGGGCGGGGTCGAGCCAGACGCTCACCTCATGCCCGGCGGTCAGGTCGTGCACGCCATGCACAAGGCCGACCCAGCGGTCGGAGCCATGGGTCAGGTGCAGGAAGGTTTCCGATCCCGTGATTTCCGTCACGCCCAGTGTGCAGCGGAATTCGACCGCCTGCCCGGAATGCGTGTTCAGATGGAGATGATTGGCGCGGAAACCGGCAGTGTAGCGGCCATCGGGCAGGGCGGCGAAGGGGCCGTCGGCGGGGGCATTGGCATGGCCGCCGAAATTGACGCGGTGGCCTTCCTTGACGCAGGGGACGAAGTTCATCGGCGGATCGCTGAACACGCGCGCGGTGGTGGCGTCGGCGGGTTGGCGGTAGACGGTCGGGGTGGGGCCAAATTGGGTAACGCGGCCTTCCCAGAGCGTGGCGGTGTTGCCGCCAAGAAGCAGGGCTTCTTCGGGTTCGGTAGTGGCATAGACGAAGATCGCGCCGGATTCCTCAAATATGCGGGGGATTTCGGCGCGGAGTTCCTCGCGCAGTTTGTAATCGAGGTTGGCGAGGGGTTCGTCGAGCAGCACCAACCCTGCGCCTTTGACCAGTGCCCGCGCGAGGGCGCAGCGCTGCTGCTGGCCGCCCGAGAGTTCCAGCGGTTTGCGGGTCAGCATCGGAGTGAGCTTGAGCATGTCGGCGGTTTCCATCACCGCGCGGTCAATCTCGGCCTTTGTTTTGCCCATCAGGCGGAGGGGCGAGGCGATGTTGTCATAGACGCTCATCGCCGGGTAGTTGATGAACTGCTGATAGACCATGGCGACCTTGCGGTCCTGCACGCGCTGGCCGGTGACATCCTGCCCGTGCCAATGCAGCGTGCCGGTGCTGGGCGTATCAAGGCCTGCCATCAGCCGCATCAGTGAGGTCTTGCCCGATGAGGTGGGGCCAAGCAGCACGTTCATGGTGCCTTTTTCCAGCGTCAGGGTCGTGGGGTGGATATGAACCTGCCCCTTTACGACCCGGCTGATGGCTTTCAGTTCCAGCGCCATCCGTCCCCCTTATTCTGCCGCGGGGCTGATTGCCCCGTGGGTTGCCGCGCCTGCCATGAAATCATCCAGCGCGGCGATCTGTTCCTTGGTCATGCGTAGACCAAGCTTTGTGCGCCGCCAGACGATATCTGCGGCGGCGCGGGCGAATTCGTGCTGCATCAGCCAGCGCACCTCGGCCTCGGTCAGGGTGCCACCGAAATCGCGGCCAAGATCAGCGGCGGAGGTGGCCCCGTGCAGGAGAGTGGCCGCCTCAGACCCATAGGCGCGGATCAGGCGTGCGGCCCAGTAGTCGGACAGGAAGGGGTGGTTGGCCTTGAGCGATGCGGTCAGCGCGGCCACGCCATCATGCGGGAAATCCCCGCCAGGCAGGGCGACGCGGGCGGTCCACGGCCCCTTGGCCTGCGGGAAATAGGGGGTCAGCTTTTCCAAAGCAGACTCGGCCAGGCGGCGATAGGTGGTGATCTTGCCGCCAAAGACATTGAGCAGCGGCGCGCCGTTGCCATCCAGCGACAGCACATAGTCGCGAGTGGCCGCCGTGGCCGATTTCGCGCCATCGTTATAAAGCGGGCGGACGCCGGAATATGTCCAGACGACATCCTTCAGCGTGACGGGCTTGGCGAAATACTGGCTGGCAAAATTCAGCAGGTAATCGCGTTCCGCATCGGAGCAGGCCGCATCCTTGGGTGCGCCCTTGTGATCCTGATCGGTGGTGCCGATGAGGGTGAAGTCCTGTTCATAGGGAATGGCGAAGATGATGCGCCCATCGGTGCCCTGAAAGAAATAGCAGCGGTCATGGCCGTAGAGTTTCTTGGTCACGATGTGCGACCCGCGCACGAGACGGACGCCTTCGGATGAATTGATCCGCGCGACATTGCGGATCACGTCTTCGACCCAGGGGCCGCCTGCATTGACCAGCGCGCGGGCGTGGTGGACCTGCTGGCCATCGGGGCCGTCGGTGGTGATCTCCCACATCTCGCCGGTGCGGTTGGCCGAGATGACGCGGGTGCGCGTCAGGATGGTGGCACCGCGCTGGGCCGCATCGCGGGCGTTGAGGGAGACGAGCTTGGAATCCTCAACCCAGCAATCGGAGTATTCATAGGCGTGGCGGAACCGCGATTGCAGCGGTTTGCCTGCGGGATCGGTTGTCAGGTCCAGCGTGCGGGTGGATGGCAGGATCTTGCGGCCACCGAGCGTGTCATAGAGGAACAGGCCAAGCCGAATGAGCCATGCAGGGCGGCGCCCCTTCATCCAGGGCATCAGGCGCGACAGGAGGCGACCTGTGGGCGTATCGCCTTCGAACCGCATGTCGGGATGGTAGGGCAGCACGAAACGCATCGGCCACGAGATATGGGGCATGGCGACAAGCAGGGTTTCGCGTTCCTCCAGCGCCTCGCGCACCAGACGGAATTCGAAATACTCCAGATAGCGCAGGCCGCCGTGGAAAAGCTTGGTCGAGGCTGACGATGTGGCCTGTGCCAAATCGCCCTGTTCGGCAAGCACCACCGACAGGCCGCGACCCGTTGCGTCGCGGGCGATGCCGCATCCGTTGATGCCGCCGCCGATGATGAACAGATCGGCCGTTTCGGGCCTGTTCTTCGGTGTCACGCCAGTCTCCTCCCTAGCGGGGGCAGGTTGGAACGAATCTTTGCCATTGGTCAATGCCCATTTTTCGGATTTGCGCGTTTCTTATTGAAGCGAACATTTGCGCGCAAGTGACGTAAGGGAAATGGCTGAATATCAGAGACTTGACCCTGATACGCGCATTTTCGCGCTGCGATGCGGCGTGAATGCCGCGTGCGCGTGCAGAAACTTTTTCGGCTTGATTGCCCGGCTTTCCTTTCCGAAGGTGGGCGATCACGAGTGAAGAAAAAGGAATGCCGGAATGGCGCTGAGTTTCCGTCAGACCGAGATCCTTGAGATTGCCCGCGCCGAGGGGCGGGTGGTCGTCGAGGATCTGGCGCAGCGCTTTGATGTGACCTTGCAGACGATCCGGCGCGATCTGACGGATCTGGCGGATATGGGCCATCTGGACCGGGTGCATGGCGGGGCGGTACCGCGCACTGGGGTGACGAACCTTGGCTATGAGCAGCGCCGCCAGATGAACGAGGCGGCGAAATCCGCCATCGCACGGGCCTGTGCGGCGGCGATCCCGGAGAACTGTTCGCTGATCATGAACCTTGGCACCACGACCGAGGCGGTGGCGCGGGAATTGCTGACCCATCGCAACATCACGGTGGTGACCAACAACATGAACGTGGCCAACACGCTGGCCGCCAATCCGGGCTGCGAGATCATGGTGGCGGGTGGCGCGCTGCGGCGGTCGGATGGCGGGCTGGTGGGGGAGTTGACCACGCAGTTTTTTGAGCAGTTCAAGGTGGATTACGCGGTGATCGGCGCGTCGGCGCTGGATCAGGACGGCGATCTGCTGGATTTCGATCTGGCCGAGGTGCGGGTGTCGAAGGCGATCATCCGGCAGGCGCGCAAGGTGTTTCTGGTCTGCGACCATTCCAAGCTGGACCGGAGCGCCCCGGCACGGCTGGCGTCGCTGTCGGAGGTGACGACTTTGTTCACGGATCAGCCTCTGCCGCCCGAACTGGCGCGGAAATGTGCCGAATGGGGGACCGGGGTGGTGGTTGCCGGGTGAGGTGATCCCGGCGCGCAGGCGCCCGGATGGGCCCGCCGCCCGGTGGGTTGGGTGGCTGTCCCGGGCTGGCCCGGGACGGGTTTCTTACAGGGCGTCCAGCCAATCCAGCCTTGGCCCAAGCGGTACGATGCCCTTGGGGTTGAGCGCCTTGATCGAATAGTAGCCGCGCTTGATGTGATCGATGCTGACTGTCTCGGCGATGCCGAGAAGGCGGTAGACGCGGGCGGTGTAGGCGGTCAGGTGGGGATAATCGGCCAGTTGTCGCAGGTTGCATTTGAACAGGCCGTGATAGGCGGCGTCAAAGCGGATCAGCGTGACGAAGGCGCGGATGTCCGTCTCGGTCAACCTGTCGCCATGCAGCCATGCGCGCCCGTCGGAAAGCCGGGTCTCCAGCGTATCCAGCATGGCAAAGACATCGTGGAAGGCGGATTCATAGGCGGCCTGCGTGGTGGCAAAGCCCGCGCGATAGACGCCGTTGTTCAACGCGGGATAGATCGCATCGTTCAGCGCGTCGATCTGGGCCGCCAGATCGGCGGGGTAGAGATCGGGGCCGTTGGCGAGTGTCCCGAAGCCCGAATTGAAGATGCGCAGGATATCGGCGCTTTCGTTGTTGACGATGGTTTGGGTTTGTTTGTCCCACAGGACCGGAATGGTGGCGCGGCCGTTCACGGCCGGATCGGCGCGCGTATAGATTTCGTGCATGTAGGTGGCTTGGTTTATGGCATCTGCCCCGGCGGCGAAGCGCCAGCCTTCATCGGTGAGTTCGGGTTCGACGATGGAGAGGGAGATGACGTCTTCAAGCTGCTTGAGCTTGCGTGCCATGAGCGTGCGGCTGGCCCAGGGGCAGATGAGGCCGACATAGAGGTGATAGCGGCCAGCCTCGGCGCGGAAGCCGCCTTGGCCCGTGGGGCCGGGGCTGCCATCGGGGGTGATCCAGTTGCGGAAGGTGGAAACCTGCCGCACGAAGCCGCCCTGTTCATCCTTGGCCTGAACCGGATCCCATTTTGCGATCCACTTGCCGTTCACGAGCATCAACGTTTCTCCGTCAGGATGATCTGGGTGCCCCAGGGATCGGTCAGCCGTGTTTGGCCATCGCTGCGCACGGTGATGGCGGCAAGGGCGGTGGCGTCTGCGAGGATTTCCACATTGGTCAGGCCGGTCGAGGGGGTGCGGGGGCCCGCGCCGCGGCTGTTCCAGACATTGGTGGCGAGGTGATGGTGATAGCCGCCTGATCCGTAGAAGGCCGCGCCGGGATAGGTGGCGGTCACGGGAAAGCCGAGCGTGCCGGTATAGAAGGCCTGCGCTTGCGCGACATCGCCCACTTGCAGGTGGACATGGCCCACGACCGTGCCATCGGGTGCGCCTGTCCAAGGGCCATCGGCGGCGGCGGCGAGATCGTCAAGGTCAAGCGGATCGGTCGCCATCTGGATGGAGCCGTCCTGTTTGGTCCATTGCGCGCGGGGGCGGTCGACATAGACCTCGATCCCGTTGCCCTCGGGATCAGCGAGATAGATCGCCTCGGACACTTTGTGATCGGACGCGCCCTGAAGGGGCAGGCGGGTGCTGGCCACATGGTGCAACCAGCGGGCAAGGGCGGCGCGGTCTGGCAGAAGAAAGGCGGTATGAAACAGGCCCGCCTCGCGCGGGGAGCGGAGCCGCGCGGCGGGATCGGCGATCAGCGTGATCAGTGCCCGGTTGCCTGCACCGAGAGTGACCTGTGCGGCATCGGCGGTCAGCTTCGCCAGGCCGAGCGCGCGGGCGTAGAAATCGGCGCTGCGGGCCAGATCATGGACTGTAAGCGTGACCCGTCCGATTTCCATCGGGGCTGCGGCGGTGTGCATCGCGGGACTCCTGTGACACTACGTTACCCGCACAGGCCTAGACCTGCGGGCGCTGTTGCGAAAGGGTCCGGGATGCACAGTCTTTGTGCTGCCGTTGCGCCGCTGTCGGGCCGTACCCGATGGCGGTATCGGGAACGGGGCAGGGGTTTTCGTCAGTCGCGGCCGGGGAAGAAGCGCGGGAGGCGGCCGTCAAGTTCGCGCGCCATGTCCTGAAGCCGAAGGTCGGCGGATGCCTCATCTTCGCCGCGCGCGACGGGGGTTACAAGGCGGACAAGCCCGCCATCCTTGCGCCCGTAAAGCACGCTGTCCCAAAGGAGCCAGAGCTTGGACCCGAAATCCCACGCGACCTGCCGCCCGTTTTGCAGGAAGAAGTAATAGACGAGCAGGCGATCTTCGCCCTTCTGGATCAGGGCGCGGTTGATCGGGAAAGGTTTGTTCAGGCCCATTTCCATGCCGATATCGCGGCGGTCGAACGAGGCGAATTCCCAGCCTGAATTGGGAAGGCACACCTCGGGGGAATGCGCGCCACTGGTTGTCTGATCGCGGAACCAAGCGGCGAAAACCTCGACCGTGGCATCGGGGCCAGCGGTGAAGGACATCAACGCGTAATCCTGCGCTTGCAGCGTCTGGGCGACGGCGGGGTCAAGCGACTGACGCTCGCCACCGGTCCAGCTTCCGATCTGGGTGGGGAAGGAGCCAAGCTCGGCCCGGGGCGGTTCAACCGTGCGGACAGTGGGGAAGACCTGCCACAGCACGGCGGCCCCGACGGTGACGATGGCAAAGACCGCCAGCGCGCGCGACGGTTCGACCAGCAGGATGCGGCGGGCCTGCGGGACCAGACCGGAGAAATCCAGATCAAGCGCGTCAACCAATGTCGTGTGCCGGCGCTGCAATATCAGCAGCAGGCGGGCCAGGCCAAAGAGCATCAGCACCGACAGCAGGAAGATCACCCAGCCTTCGAAGAAGTGCGAAAACCCCTCGAGATGTTCTGGCCCCTGATACTGCACGATCAGCCCAGCGATGGCGATGCGCGCCGAGTTCATCACCACGGCGATGGGGGCCGCCGACAGCAGCATGATGGCCTTCATGGTGAAGGAGCCGCGATAGAGGATCGCGAAGATGTAGGAAAAGCTGAGGATCGGGAACAGATAGCGCAGGCCCGAGCAGGCCTCGGCCACGTGCATCTTTATGACGCCGAGGTCGATGATGTAGCCATCCAGAAACACCGGCACATCGGCCAGCCGCAGCAGCCAGACGCCCAGTTCGGCCGAGATGAGCTGAAGTGTGATGGACACGGTGTAATAGGTGGAGCTTGGCAGGGGCAGCATGAAGCCCAGATGCAGGATCGGCGGCCAGAAGCGCTTTCCCTGTTCCCAGCCAAAGCAGATGAGCAGGATTGCGCCGAACCACAGGATCAGCGCCGTGGCGGTGACCATCGGGGTTTCCACCATCTGGCCAAGGATGCCGAAGAAGACGGACACGGCCAGCAAGGCCAGCCCCGGCCAGCGGTTCACGGGTCCGTGCAGGATCGGTTCGGTCTTGAGTTGGCGCAGGAAAAGCAAGCCTGACAGCACGGGAATAAGCGGCCCATGGCTGTATTCCGGCATCTGCCAGACAGCGAAGAGAAGCGTGATGCCCGGCCAGAACAGCACAAAAGCGCCGATCAGGGACACGGTCAGCCAGAACAGGCCCATAACTTGCATGGGAAGGGGGGCCGAGAGCGGTTGGGTGCCTTCGGGGCTGTGCATGTTCTGGCCGTGCTTGATTAATCAGGTTTAATTTTACGATACTACAAGGCACAAGGGCGGTGAAGTAAACAGGTCGCGCATGTTCGCCCGGCCTGACACAAGAAACTGGAAGGGACGAGTGCGCGGATGGGTAGTATCCTTGACATCTACACTGGCTATTTCGGGCTGAGTGCCCGGCCATTTGCCATCGCGCCGGATCCGGACATGCTGTTCTGGTCGATGACCCATCGGCGGGCCTATTCGCTTATGGAATATGCCATCGTGACCCGTGCACCGATCACCTTGGTGACGGGTGAGGTCGGGGCGGGAAAGACGCTGCTGGTGCAGCATTTGTTGCGAAATGTGGGTGATGACGTGGTCTTCGGGCTGGTGTCGCAGGTGCGTGGCAAGGCCGAGGATGTGCTGCCTTGGGTGCTTCTGGCGCTGGGTGAACCGGCCGAGCCGGATGACAGCATGGTGGAGCTTTTTTCGCGCTTTGAGGAGCGTCTGATACAGGAGTATGCCGCCGGGCGGCGGGTGGTGCTGGTGTTCGACGAGGCGCAGAATCTTTCGGATCAGGCGCTGGAACAGATTCGCACGCTGACCAACATGAACACCGGCACGGACGAGTTGTTGCAGGTGTTTCTGGTGGGACAATCGGGGCTGCGTGACCGAATCGTCAATTCGGCGCTTCAGCCGCTTGCCCAAAGAATCGGCGCTGCCTGCCATTTGCCCGCCATGGATGCGCTGACGACGGGCGAATATGTCCGGCATCGGCTGAAGGCCGTGGGCGGCAACGACGAACTGTTCACCGATGATGCGGTTGACCTTGTGCATGAGCGCACCGGCGGGTTGGCGCGGTTGGTGAACCAGTTGTGCGATTTTTCGATGGTCTATGCCTTTAGCAAGGGCAACCCGCAGATCGACAAGATGACGGTCATGCAGGTGATCAATGACGGGGTGTTCTTTGGCGGGCAGGCGCTGACGGCGCTGGCAGATCAGGATGACGTCGCACATCTGCCTATGTTCCGCGCCCGCACGGCACCGCTGGACTGACCGATGCAGGACAGTCAGGTTTCACGGGCGGACGATACGTCTGTGCCCGGACATGGGCGCAGGTTGCATGTGATGATCACGGCCAATGCGGCCTGGAACATCTGGAACTTTCGTCGCCCCATCGTGCAGTCGCTGTTGCAAGCCGGGCATCGGGTGACGGTGCTGGCCCCTGTCGATGACATGCTGACAGATTTGCAGCGGATCGGCTGCGCGGTGATACCGCTGAAGATGGATGTGCGCGGGCTGAACCCGGTGGCCGATCTGGCGCTGGTGCGGCGGTTTCGGGCGATCTTTCGCGAACAGCGGCCCGATGTGGTGCTGAGCTTTACGATCAAGAACAATGTCTTTGGCGGATTGGCCGCGCGGTTGACCGGCATGCCCTTCGTGCCGAATGTGACCGGGCTTGGCACGGCGTTTCTGTCCGGCTGGCTGCTTCAGCGGATTGCCGAGGCACTGTACCGGATGGCGTTCCGGGGGTTGCCGGTTGTGTTTTTCGAGAATGACGATGACCGCGCGCTGTTCGAAGCGCGCGGGATGCTGCGGACGGGGCAGGCGCGGGTTTTGCCGGGCACCGGGATTGATCTGGCGCATTATGGGGCGGTCCCGATGCCGGGACATGCGCCCGAGGCCCCGGTTTTTCTAATGGTGGCCCGGCTGCTGCGCGACAAGGGCGTGATCGAGTTTGTCGAGGCGGCGCGTCGTATCAAGGCAGAGTATCCGCAGGCGCGGTTTCAATTGCTTGGGCCGGCCGGGGTGCAGAACCGGACGGCGATCCATCTGGACGAGGTGCAGCGCTGGGTGGATGACGGGATCATCGACTATCTGGGCACGCGAACCGACGTGCGGCCACTGTTGCAGGCGGCGGATTGCGTTGTGCTTCCATCCTATCGCGAAGGCGCGCCGCGCACGCTGATCGAGGCCTCTGCCATGGCGCGGCCGGTGATCGCGACCGATGTGGCGGGGTGCCGCGCGGTGGTGGATACGGATATCACCGGGTTCATGTGCCAGCCACGCGATGCAGAGAGCCTCGCCGCGGCGATGCGCCGTTTCCTGCACCTGTCGCCCGAGGCGCGGGCCGAAATGGGGGCCGCCGCGCGCCGTAAGATGGAGCGGGAGTTCGACGAAAGGATCGTCATTGCCGCCTATCATGATGCGGTGCGGGCTGTGACCGCGCGAGGTTGAAGCAGCATGGAAACGGCAGTTTTCATCATCGGAAAGCTGGTCGGGGCGATGCTGCGGATCGAGACATGGCTGGTTGCGCTGGCCGTTCTGTCCCTGCTGGCGCAGATGCGGGGCAGGCCGAGGCTGGCGCGCGCACTGACGGGCGGGCTGATTGCCGCGCTGGTGGCACTTGCGGTGTTTCCCATCGGTGCGGCCTTGTTGCGGCCATTGGAGGCCACGTTTCCCGCCAACCCGCCGCTGGCGCAGGTGGGAGGGATCATCCTGCTTGGCGGAGCCGAGGATGTGGCACCCAGCCGCCAATGGGGCGGGGCGCAACTGGGTGCGGCGGGCGAGCGGCTGATGGCGGTGGCCGAACTGGCGCGGCGGTTTCCCGAAGCGCGGGTCATCGTCACCGGCGGCGGCGGCAGGTTGCGCGATGCGGGCGGGGTGGCCCTGTCCGAGGCGCAGATTTCGGCAGGTTTCCTTGAGCGGCACGGCGTTGCTGCATCGCGGATCATGCTGGAGGAGAAGTCGCGGACGACGGCCGAGAATGCGCGGCGCAGCATTGCGGGTGCGCCGATCGCCGAGGGAGAGGTGTGGGTTCTGGTGACGAGCGCTTTTCACATGCCCCGCGCAATGCAGAGCTTTCAGGCGGCGGGATGGACGGGGCTGGTTCCCTTTCCTGTGGATTATCGCAGTGGCCCTGTCATTGACGGGATCGGATGGGATCTGGCCAGGAATCTGGAGTTGCTGAACATCGCCCTGCGGGAATGGGTCGGGCGGCTGGCCTATCGCATATTGCAGCGCTGAGAGGCGGGTCCGGGCCTGCGAATGCCCTAGGGTGAAGGTTGGAGCAATTTCAGCGGCGATCATGCCTTTCCACCGGTGTTCGGGGGAATTAAGGATTGTTGCGAAGTCGGGCCGACCCCCAGCGAAGGGGAGATCCGGTCGCAGCGCTGCCGGGCCCGGCGTCGGGCCCTTGCGCGGGCGTCACCACAGGGGGGCGGGACAACGGACGGATGAAGGCAGGACGGGTGTTTGCAATTCGGGCGAAAGACAGGGGACCGGCGCGACGGACAGTTGCGGCAGGAGACCGGCTGAAACACGGGGGGCAGGGGCCTGCGCCATTGATGGCATGTGGGATGGCATGACTGCGCCCTTTGCCCTTTTTGTTGTGGCCCATCCCGCCTTTCGCCAGCGATATGACTATATCACGCGCCATCTGGCCGCGCGGTCAAAGCAGACGCCGCGCCTTGTTGGCATTGTGGGGCGGGATGTATTGGCGGCGACGCCCAATCTGCCGCGCCGTCTAAGTATTTTGCCGGGCGAGCTTGGCTGCGCGCTGTCGCATCTGTCGGCCTATCGGACGATGGTGGCCGAAAACATCCCGCGCGCTGTGGTGATGGAGGATGATGCGGCGCTGCCTGAAGGGTTTGACGATCTTGCCCGCGCGGTTCTGGCGGACCTGCGGCGGGGCGAGGTTATCTCGTTCCACAGCCCGAACCGGCAGCCGAACCTGTATTCGTCGCATGGCGGGCGCAGCGTCGGGGACAGTCTGCTTGTGACGCCGATGCAGGCCCGATCCGTGCGCACGACGCTGTGCTATGCGATAGAGCTTGGCGCGGCGCGGGGTATTCTGCGTGGCAACGATCCCGTGGAATTCTGCGCCGATGATTTTGCCGCCTTCCATGCGCGGGGGTTTGTCAATCACCTGCGCATTCTGAGCCCGTCGGCGGTGGATCTGGCGGCGTTCGAATCCGTGATGGAATATCGGCGCAAGGCAAATGCGATGCGGATCGTCGCCCGGTTGTTGAACCGCACCCCCGGCGTCCGTGAGATACTTCGGCTGCGGCGGCATCATCTGCACATGTCAGGGGACCGCAATCATCGGATCGTGCCGGACCCGTCGCCGCTTATGGCGGGAAATCCGGCATATGAAGAGATGTAGGGTGTGAATTGATGCTTTTGTCTGGACGGGATTTGGACGCGGGCGGATGCTGTGCCTTCGCGATGCTTTGCCGTTCAGGGCTGGTTTGTTCTTGCGATGCCTTTTTTCCGGGCCGTCCCTTACGGGCTATTATTCCAGGCAGGGTGATGGCGTCTTTTCATTGTGACGGAGCGGACCGTGTCCAAGATATTTGATCCGATCACTTACAGGCCGTTCTACCCCAGAGTCGTCAGGCTGCGCGGCAGATATGTCATCTCGCGGTCGGGTATGCTGCTGGCGCATTGGAAATGGACCTGGGCCAGCATGTATCACCATCCGATCGTGGCCGCGCGTTTCATGGTCGTGACGCTGCTATCGCTGGTGAAACGGGGGGTGGCGCGGGTTGAGGGCGGCCGTGATCTGGGCCTGATCCATACGGGGTGGACGGCGGGGTATTATCATTGGCTGACCGAGAGCCTGCCGCGCGCGCTGGTGATGCGCGATGCCTTTCCGGACGCGGTGCCGATCCTGCCATCGCCGCTGTTTCGAAAATATGCAGGCTCGCTTGAAAAGCTGGGTTTTCCGGAGGTCGTGTTCTTTCCCAGTGACGCGAATGTCAGCGTTGGCGATCCGATCCTCACTGAATGCCTGCCGACCTATGGGACGACGGACCCGGCGCTTTTGAAGCGGGTCCGAGATACGATCCTTGGCAATGTCATGGGCGGCGCGGCGGCCAAGCCGTTTCGCATCGTCTATGCATCACGCGCGAAATCGCGCGGCAGGACTGTCTTGAACGAGGAAGAGGTTCTGCAGGCGTTGCATCCTTTGGGTGTTGAGTTGTATCATTTTGAGGATCTGGATTTTGAAGGTCAGGTCAGGTTGATGCAAGAAACCAAGTGCCTGATCAGCATTCATGGGGCAGGGCTGACGAATATGATGTTCATGCCGGAAGGTGGTTCCGTGACCGAGATCATCCCGAGAAAGCATGGGATTTTTGACTACAAATACGGGCGAAACTCCATCCGGCACGAGCCGTGCTATGTGCGCCTTGCCGATGTGTTCGGGCACCGCCATGCGGCGGTTCTGGGGACGGCGGACAGCAAATGGCATTCGGCCACGGATATGGCCAATGTTCATGTTGATCCGGCAGAGGTTGTGGCTGCGGTTGGGCCTGTCGATGTGTGAGGCGGCGGGAGTAAAGGCGTCGCGCCCTTTGGTGCGGCTGCTTTGGGTGTTCGGGTCGTGGTGAAGGTCTGCCTTCTTTTGCCGGATTTGCGCGGGGGTGGCGCGGAACGGGTGAGCCTTGATCTGGGCCATGCCTTTGCGGCGCTGGGCCATCAGGTGGAGTTTGCCCTGATGCGGCGGTCCGGGGACTTTCTGGCCGAGGCAGAGGCGGCTTTTCCGGTGGCAGACCTTGCGGCGCCGCGCGTGCGGCAGGTGTTGCCCGGATTGACCGCCCATTTGCGGCGCAGCAGGCCCGATGTGGTGCTGGCGGCGATGTGGCCGCTGACGGTGCTGGCACAGGTGGCGCAAAGACTGTCGGGGCATCGGTGCCGGGTCATCGTCAGCGAGCATGGGATGCTTTCGGCGCAGTATGGGACATGGGGATTGGGCCATCGTGTGATGCTGCGCGCCTCGACTATGTTGGGCTATCGGCTGGCGGATGCGCGTGTTGGGGTGTCTGCCGGAGTCGCGGCGGATATGGCGCGACTGTCGGGGATGGCCGCGTCCCGGTTTGCGGCGATCCATAATCCGTTGCGGCGGCTGGCGGATCCCGAGGTGGGGCAGGTGGCACAGGCAGAGGCGCTTTGGCAGGGGCAGGGCCCGCGCATTGTGACGGTGGGCAGTCTGAAGCCGGTAAAGAACCACGCGCTTTTGCTGCAGGCCTTTGCCCGGCTGCCGCTGCCGCAGGCGCGGCTGATGATCGTGGGGCAAGGGCCGGAAGAGGGCAGGCTGCGCCAGTTGGTGGCTGAATTGGGCCTGGGGGAGCGTGTGATCCTTGCCGGATTTCATGCTGATCCGGCGGCGCTTTATGCAACGGCCGATCTGTTTGCGCTGTCGTCCGATCATGAAGGCTTTGGCAATGTTCTGGTCGAGGCCTTGTCCTTCGGGCTGCCCGTCGTTTCGACGGATTGCCCCGCAGGCCCGGCAGAGATTCTGGGCGGCGGGCGCTGGGGTGATCTGGTGCCGGTGCGCGACGCAGAGGCGCTGGCCGCGGCGATGACGGCGGCGCTGTCCAGACCGGTGAACCGCGAGGCGCTGAAGGCGCGGGCGGCGGAATTCGCGCCGGAAATCGTGGCGCGGCAGTACCTTGGACTGGTGGGCCTGTCGTGACTGCGACCGTCTATGTCACCCGCAACGGGCTGCTGGAACCGCTGGGGCAAAGCCAGGTCTTTGGCTATGTGCGAGGGTTGTCGCGGGACTACGGGATCACGCTGATCACCTATGAAAAGGATGAAGACTGGGCGGATGCCGACCGGGTGGCAGAGATGCAGGCCGCTTGCGCTGAGTTGGGTATCCGCTGGCTGCCGCAAAGGTTCCTTCGGCGGCCCCGCTTGATTGCCCCGGCCCTGAGCATGGTGCGGATGGCCTGGCTTTTGCAGCGCGAAGTGAGGGGGCAGGACGCGCGGCTGATCCATGCCCGGTCCTATATTCCGGCGGTCGTGGCGCTGGCGGTTGGTTGGCTTTTGGGGGTGCCCTTCATTTTTGACATGCGCGCGTTGTGGCCGGATGAGCTTATCACGGCGGGGCGGTTGCGGCGCGGGTCGCTGCTGCACCGGGCCATCGTTGCCGCCGAACGCGCCTGCCTGCGCCGGGCGGGGGCGGTGGTGTCGCTGACCCATGCTGCGGTTGATCACCTGAGCCGTGTCTATCCGGCAGAGATGGCAAACCAGAGGGTGGCCGTGATCCCCACCTGCGCCGATCTGCACCGCTTCGTTCCGGCAAGCGCGCCACCCATCGGGCGGATCATCGGGTGTCTGGGTACGGTGTTGAGCGGGTGGTTCCGGCTGGACTGGTTGGCGGCCTTTGTTGCGGTCGCGGCGCGGCGCGACCCCGCGTTGATGTTCGAGGTGACCACGCGCGATGACCCGGCATCGGTGCGGGCGGCGATTGATCCGGCGGGAGTGCTGGACGCGCGGCTGCGCATCGGCCCGGCGGCACCCGGAAAGGTGCCAGAGGTGCTGCAGGGGCAGATGGCATCGGTCATGTTCTATGCCGGGGGCGAGGTTTCAGAACTGGGCCGGTCCCCGACCCGCATGGCCGAAATTCTGGGCTGTGGTCTGCCGGTGGTGGCCAATGAAGGCGTGGGCGATGTTGCCCGGATCATCCGCGATCACCGGGTGGGCGTGGTGGTGCGTGGCGGTGCGGAGGCAGAGATGCAGGTAGCCTTCGATGCGCTGCTGGCCCTGCTGGAAGATCCGGACCTTGCCACGCGATGCCGCAAGGCCGCAGAAGAGCTTTTTTCGCTCGATGCGGGGACGGCAGCTTTTGCCACGCTGTATGAGCAGGTGATCGGTGCCGCAGCAGATGCGCGCCGATGACGGCAACAGGGAAGTGATGCGGCGATGACAATTCGTCTTTCGGTCTTGTCGCGATACGCGGCGCTTGGCGCATCAAGCCGGCTGCGAACCATGCTTTACCGGCCCTATCTGGAAAAGGGCGGGCTGGACCCCGACTATCTTCCCTATTTCGAGGATGACTACCTGCTACACCTTTATGCAGGTGCCCCGACACGGCGCATCGCGATAGAGGCGCTGGGGCGGCGCTTGCGTGATTTGCGCCGGGTGGGCGGGGCCGATCTGCTGTGGATCGAAAAGGAAGCCTTGCCGTGGCTGCCATGGGTGGTGGAGCGCATGGCCCTGCCGAAGGGTGTTCCCTTTGCGGTGGATTACGATGATGCGGTGTTTCATCGCTATGACCTGAATGCTTCGGTTGCGGTGCGTGCGGTGCTGGGGAAGAAGCTGGATCACCTGATGGCGGCGGCGACACTGGTCACGGCGGGCAATGCCTATCTGGCGGATCGGGCAACCCGCGCCGGCGCGCGTTGGGTGGAGATCGTGCCGACCGTGGTGGATGCCGAACTGTACCGGGCGAAGACTGCGCCCACCGACTCCGGCCCGGCGCGGATCGGCTGGATCGGATCACCCAGCACCTGGGCCGAATACATGGTTCCGATGATGCCGATGCTGGCCGAAGTGGCAGGCCGTGCCGGGGCGCGGATCATGGCCGTGGGGGCCGGGCGCGAGGCGGGGGTGCATCCTTTGCTGGAAAACAGGCCCTGGTCGGAAGACAGGGAAGTGGCCGATATCCTGGATATGGACCTTGGCCTGATGCCGCTGATGGATACGCCCTGGGCGCGGGGCAAGTGCGGCTATAAACTGATTCAGTACATGGCCTGCGGATTGCCGGTCATCGCCTCACCGGTCGGGGTGAACCGCGATATTGTCCAGCATGGGGTGAACGGCTTTCTGGCCGAGACCGATGCGGAATGGCGCGCGGCGCTGTCGACGCTTCTTGCCGATCCGGCGTTGCGCATGAAGATGGGGCAGGCAGGGCGGGCGATTGTTGAGAAACGCTATAGCCTTCAGGTCTGGGGGCCGCGGGTGGCAGAGATGTTAGCCCGTGCCGCGACAGGGACGCCAAGCGCATGATCTATGTTCTGGCCTATGTCGCGATGCTGCTGCTGCGCCTGTCGCGCGCGCCGGGGGGGTATGGGCTTCTGCTTGGCGTGGTGTTCGTCTTTTCGGCTTTTCGCTATGAGGTCGGCTGTGACTGGACGGGTTACCTGAACCAGTATGAGGTGTTCGGCAGCCTGCCCTTTGCCGAGGCTGTCGCTACACGTGAACCGCTCTGGACGGTTCTGATCGGTTTGCAGGTCAAGCTGGGGCTGCCCTATCCATGGTTGAACGTGATCTCGTCGTTCATGTTCTTTTTCGGCGTTCACAAACTGGCAAAGCGGCAGCCTGATGCGCTGGGCTTTCTGGTGCTGCTGTTCCCGGTGTTGATCCTGAACATGCCGATGTCGGGGATCCGTCAGGGGGCGGCGGTCGGGATCATGTGTCTGGCCTATCTCGCATTCATTGACCGGCGGCTGGTTCGCTTTGTCGGTCTGGTGCTATTGGCGGCGGGCTTTCATTCCAGCGCCATCGTTTTCCTGCTGCTGGCGCCGATGGTGACGGGCAGGCTGTCGCGGGGGCGGATCGCGCTGTCGCTGCTGCTTGCCTTGCCCGGTGGGCTGGCACTGATGACGACAGATGCGGTGAATACGGCGACAAGCCGCTATGTCGGCACCAATGTCGATGCGGCGGGGGCGGCCTATCGGGTGGCCTTGCTGGTTCTGGTGGCGATCTGGTTCCTGACGGTGCTACGCCGCAGGTGGCAGGTTACCTTCCCTGCCGATCACAAGCTGGCCGTGATCGGCTCCTTGATGATGCTGGGTCTGCTGGTGGTGCTGCCCGCATCTAGCGTGATTGCGGACCGGCTGAACTATTACTTCATTCCCATTCAGGCGATGATCCTTGCGCGGCTGCCGTTTTTGCCGATGCGCAACGGGCGCGCGCTGGCCGTTGCCGCGCCCTATATCGGGTTGCTGGCCGTGCTTGTCGTCTGGGCACTGCTGTCGTCGCATTTCCAGAAATGCTACTTGCCGTATCAGACCTGGATATTCGGCCTTCCCGATTTCTAGGGATCGGTGGCGTCCGGCGTGGGCTTGCACAATGCCAGATGGTCCGGGGGCTGCCGGAAGCGGGGCGTCAGCGAGGCAAGCCAAGACAGGATGAACTTGCCCAGTTCTTCCCGCTGAATGGAGCGGTCGGTGTCCGTGATCGGGGGGCTGCTGCGATATACGCGGATGCCCGGCGGCAGGGCGCGTTCCAGCGTGATCGACGCGCGCGGCAGATGCGAGACCGAGCTGATCAGGATCACGCCCGCCTGCGGAGGTAGGGCGCGCAGCCAACAGGCCGTCTCGGCCGCGTTCTGAAACGTGTCCTGTGCATCCGGCGACAGCAGGATGTCACCCGAGCGCAGTGCGGCGCGGGCCGCCGGGGAAAAGTTGAACTGATCGGCCAGCGTTTCGGGTCGAAGGCCAGAACCGATGCCCACACCGCTGATCAGCAACTGGTCTATGCGGCCTTGATCGAACAGCGCGAGCGCGGCGTCGATGCGGTCGAATTGACCGGTGAAGACGACGGCGCGTCTGGTTTGTCCCGCCGCGTCGAGCGTGGGAGCAAGGCGTTGGAAGAAATCGGCCACGATCAGAAGGGCAAGAAGGACGGCCGCAGCGATCAAGGCAGACAGGGCGGTGCGGAGCGTTTGCAAGGTCTGTCTACCCGGATGTTTGCCCGGAGGTTGGCGGACGGCACTGTCAGGCCGCCGCCAATCGGGGCCCGTCAGCGGGCGCCGAAACCCGTCAGCATGACCACGACGGTCGCGAAAACGATGCCCGTGTCCATGCGGGCCGACCGGTTGCGCACATAGATCGCATCAAGGCGCGCCTTGCGGCAGACGCTTTTGTAATCATCGGCATAGCCAGAGCGCACCTGTGCCAGACCGGTAATGCCCGGCAGGACGGCAAAGCGCTGGGCGTAGAGGGGGATGGTGCGGATATAGACCACGGCGTGATCCCATGCGTCGGGACGCGGACCTACCAGCGCCATCTCACCGCGCAGGACGTTGATCAGGTTGGGCAGTTCATCCAGCCGCGACTTGCGCAGAAGCGCGCCCAGTTGGGTGATCCGGTGGCGATCAAGCGGCGCATCATGGGACCGCACGTCGATCGAAGACGGCAGCATGGTCCGGAATTTCCACATGCGGAAGGAGGTGCAATCCTTGCCCATCCGCTTTTGCCGAAAGAACAGGGGGCCGGGGTTGAAGATCGGGTTCAGCACCAGCAGGACGAGCGCAACAGCAACCACCATGGGCGCGGCAAGCAGGGCGAAAAGGATGTCAAAGCTGCGCGCAAAGAGATAGCGCTGACGCTGCCTGCCCTTGGCGACGGGGCCCGTGTAAACGCTCGCGGGCGCAACAATATCCGCCCCAACCATATCAAAAGTATCATCCAATTTCACGTCCGGCCCCTGGCAGCTGTGGCAGCAGAAGAGTGGGAAGTCCCACAATCCGAATATACATGAAGGTTAACGAAGGTTACGTGTAAAACGCTGCTCGAGATTAAGAATGTGGAAAAAATCGGGCAGGATTGGTTCGAAATGCAGAATTATGGCCGTAAATTGGGCCGTTCGGGCACAATTCGGCACGGCGGATTGGCGAGAGTTTGCTCATCGTTTCTGCGCCGCGGCTGCGGCCTTTGCGAAGGCCATGCGTTTTTGCAAACCCTGCCCGTCTTGGGTGAAGTTGGTGGGGATTTACGCCTTTTTCGCCACTTTGCGCAGAATCACCAGCCGGTTGACGGTGTCACGGCTGGGGCTGGGGCGCGGATAGATCCTGCAACAGGGCGCGCGCGCGGTCCACACCCGGCCAAGGCGCGGTGGCGGCCAGATCGAGCGCGCGTGCCACAGCGACCTTTGCCTCATCGGTTCGGCCAAGGGCAGCGAGGACGGCGCCGTAATGATACTGAACCGACGCATCCTCGGTCAGTGCGGCGGCGGCGGCCTCCAGCTTAGGCAAGGCGGCGGCGGAATCGCCGGTCAGGTGCAGAAGCCATCCATAGGTGTCCTGCAACGCAGGCACTTCGGAGGAGCGGAAGCGCCGGGCAATGCGGAAGGCGCGGTCGATCGTGGCGGCATCGTCCACGGTTTGCGACAACAGGCTTGCAAGATTGTTTGCGATCAGGGGGTTGGCACTGTCTTCGGCATAAAGCGCCTCATAGATGCTGATGGCACCGGCCACGTCCCCTTGTGCCTGAAGGCGCGATGCGCGGATCCAGCGCAGGTCGACCGAGCGCGGCTGTGCGGTCAGCCCCGCGTCCAGCACCTTGCCGGCTTCGTCTGACTGGCCCTGCGCTTCCAGCAGGGTATAGAGCGCCCGAATGGCGCGTTCATCCGCGGGGTCCGACGCAAGCAGGGTGCGATAAATCGCAATGGCGGCGTCAGGGCGTTCCCCGGCCTCATCCAGAATAGCCTGACGGTGCAAGAGCGGGCGCGATTCGGGCTGCTTTTCGAGGGCAGCGGACAGCACGGCGGCGGCCTCATCCTGCCGGTCTGCCTGAAGCAGGGCGTCGACTTTCAGCAGCGCCCAAGGGGCCGAATCGTCGGCTGCCGCGATTTCGCGGTCGAGTATGGCCAGCGCCTCATCCGGGCGTTCCTGCGCCAGAAGGACTGCGCTTTCCAACTGGTTCGCGGCAGATTGCGCCTCGGGCGCGTCGGACGATCTGAGAAGGCCCAGCAATTGCCCGGCCAGCGCCCAATCGGCGGTGTTCAGGGCGATTTCCGACAACATTTCGACCAGACCAAGATCGGCCGGGTTATTTTGCCATGCCTGATATAGCACGGAACGGGCAACCTCGGCCCGGCCCTGATCTTGCAGCAGGCGGCCATAGTCGCGTGCATAGGAGGGCTCGCGTGGTGCCACTTCCACCGCGCGGCCCAGCGTTTCCGTCGCCAGATCAACCGATCCGTCGCGCAGATAGGCCGCGGCGAGCGCGGCGAGGATGCGGGCGTTGTTCGGATCCTGATTCAGTGCCGTGCGCAGGTCGATGATCGCGTCTGACACTTGATCGGCGTTGATGCGCCAACCCGCGCGCAGGAGCAGCGCTTCGACATGCGAGGCGTCTTCGGCAAGGATTTCGGCGACGACGGTTTCGGCCTTTGGCTGGTCACCCATGGTGGTGAGCATTCCGGCATAAAGCGACTTGATCCGCCGGGTTTGATCCGAGGCCGGGGCCGCGGCAATGAGTTCGGCGATCGCGGTCAGCGCGGCCTGCCGATCACCTGTTTCAAAAATGATCGAGGCTTGCAGGGCGCGATAAAGGTCTGCCTTGGGATCTTCGGCATTCGCAGCGATCAGGGGGTCAATCTCGGCAAGGGCTGCATCCGGCCCTTTGGTGCCGCGCAGAAAGTCGATCAGGGCAAGGTGGCCTTCGGCATCGGCTGAAGCCTCGCCGGCGCGTTCGCGCAGGAAAGCCTCGGCCCCGGCGACATCGCCGCGCGCCAGATACCATTGCAGCAAATTGCCCGGAAGCTCTGCATCGGTTGGGAACAGCCCGATCATCAGACGGAACTGGGCCACGACGGCATCAGGCATGTCCTGTTCCAACAGCAGACGGAGCTTCAGATCCTGAAGGCTGAAATCCTTTGGCTGCTGTGCCAGCGCCTGTTCGATCAAGGGCAGCGCGCTTTGCGCCCGGTCCTCGGACATGGCCTGATCAATGGCGATGCGCAGCAAGGCCGGATCATCGGGGCGGTCGGCGCGCAGCTTGGCCGCCTGTTCGGCAATGCTGCCGCGCTGGGCTGCGTTGTTATCGGTGACAGCCCGCTGATAGTCGCGCGCAAGGATCAGGCTGATGACACGGGGATCGGCGGCGCTGATCCGCTGCGCTTCGGTAGCGGCGGCCTCGAAATCCGGCCAGGCGCTTTGGCTGAGCAGGATGGTGGCGATGGCGACCCGCGATTCGAGATCGTTGGGCTGTAGATCGGCCAGTTCCTTGTATTGCTGATAGGCCCCGGCCAGATCGCCGGTTTCCAGCAGGGTATCGGCCAGCACCTTGCGCGCGGCATGCAGATCGGATTGCAGCGACAGCGCGTTGCGCAATTCGACCAGCGCGCGCGGTGTGTCACCTTCGGCAAGCAGGGATTGGGCAGAGGCGAAATGACCGGCGGCCTTTTCTTCGGTGCTCTGACAGGCGGCAAGCAGCAAAACCAGAGCGAGGGCCGCGGGGAACCGGGGAAACAGTCCTGAAACGGGCATACCAATTCCTTCATTCCAAAACGACTGCCCGCAAGGGCGGCTCTGCATCCCTGTGCCGCGGGAGGATCGGTTGTCGTGTTCATTGCGGCGCATCCACAACGGCGCCTGTTCAATCGTTGATCACTTTGCACACAGCCTTCGAATTCAGTGGGATGCCGGGTGGACCAAAGGTAGTCAACTAGTATTAATGTCAGGGCTGGTAGAACGAAGAGCTTTAGGACATGCAGGCGAGTGATGATTGTCGGCGGGTTGCGCCGAATGTGGATGACCGGTCGATGAATGGCTCTGAACAACAGCAAGCGGTCGCTTTGCACAACGCCGCCCCGCGGCGGTTGGGCCTGTGGAACAGGGGGGGCGTCCGGTGATCGAAGAACAGTCCGGTTCGATTGATCTGCCCTTTGTCCTGTCGCGCGCGCGGCGGTGGCTGTTTCTGTTCCTGTTCGTCTTTGTGACGATTGCGGGGATCGGCCTGATCGTCGCGCTGATCTTGCCGACGGTCTATCGATCAGAGGCCCTGCTGGTGGTGGAATCCGAGCAGATCCCTGATGATCTTGCCCAATCGACGGTCCGCACCAAGGCGGGCGAGCAATTGCAGATCATCGAACAGCGGGTTCTGTCGCGCGAGGTTCTGATCAATCTAGCCGACCGGTTAGACATCTTTGCTGCTGAGGGCGTGACGGATCCTGAAACACTGTCCTCTGGCGTCATCGTCGAGGATCTTCGGTCGCGCATCCTGATCACCCCGTCCAATGACGGCCCGCGCGCGGTTGGGGATGCAGAGGCCCTGCTGGTGCGCATCGCCTTTGATTCGCCCAATCCCGATGTTTCGGCTGCGGTGGCCAATGAGCTTGTGACGCTGATCCTCGAAGAGGATGTCGCCACCCGCATCCAGCTTGCCCGCCAGACGCAGGCGTTTTTCCAGCAGGAAGTGGCGCGGCTGGAGCAGGAGCTTTCGGCCCGTTCGCAAGAGATTCAGGCCTATAAGGAAGAAAATATCAACGCGCTGCCAGACAGCCTGATGTTCCGCCGCCAGGATCTGGCGATGATCGAAGAACGCATGGTGCAACTGGACCGGGATCGCCGGGTGCTGTTGGATCAGATTGACCGGATCGACCGGCTGACGGGCGCGCAGCCCACGGAGCCGAGGGCCGATGACGGCACCGGGGTGGAACGAGAGCAGGTCACGACGCGCGATGTTCGGCGCGGCGATCTGGTGACCGAACTGTCCTATCTGGATCAGGAGCGCGACCAACTGATGGCGCGGTCCGAAGCCCTGACCGAGACGATTGCCGAAACGCCCCGCGTGTCGATCCGGCTGGAGGCGCTCGAGCGTGACTATCAGAACGTGCGGAGCCAGTATGATCTGGCGATTTCCAATCTGGCAAAGGCCGAGATTGGCGAATTGATCGAGAGCCTCGCCAAGGGGCGGCGGATCAGCGTGATTGAACAGGCCGTGCGGCCCGACCGTCCTTATAGCCCGAACCGGCCACAGATCGCCCTGATCGGAATTGCCGCTGCGTTGGCCACGGCCATCGGGTTGATCGTGGCGCTGGAAACCCTGCGCAATGTCATCCGCCGACCCGAGGACATCACTGCGGTGATCGGTGACCGGATGATCATGACACTGCCCTATGTCCGCACGCGCAGCGAGATGACGACCATCTGGATGGTCAGCGGCCTGACGCTTGTCGTCGCTTTGGGCCTTGCTGCTTTTGGGTGGCAGAATTCAGCAGAGCTTGGCCGGATGCTGGCCGAAGCTCTGGACAAGATGAAGACGTTAGTGCCCGCTGGCACTGTGGGAGGGGTGTAGGCCATGGCCGTCGAACGCGTTCAATCGGCGATTGCCCGTGCCCGTGCCCAGCGCGCGGGTCTGGAGACGGTCTACGAGATCGAAGATGATCTGCCGATGGCGGAAGAGGATATCATCGAGCCTGTCCCGCCCGAGGATTGGAACGCGCTGCCGAAATCCGGCATGACCGCGCGGATTCTGGATCGGGCCCGGATCGTGACGGCGGGTCTGGCCGAGCATTCCACCGCCTTTGACATGATGCGCACCAAGGTGTTGCAGCGGATGAAGGCCGAAGGGTGGAAGCGGATTGCCATCACATCTGCCGACAAGAACTGCGGCAAGAGCATGGTGGCGATGAACCTCGCCTTCAGCCTGTCACGTCAGGTGGAATTGCGCACGATTTTGGTAGAGGCCGATCTGCGGCAGCCGTCTCTGGCCAAGGCGATGCGGTTGTCGCCGCGCGGTGGCTTTGCCGAAGTGTTGCGGCGCGAGGTTCCCTTCCCCAAAAGTCTGGTGCGGGTGCGCGAGAACCTTGCCGTACTGGCCAACCGCGACCGCAGCCCTGCCTCGGCGGAACTGCTGCACAGCGATGTTGTGCCCGGCATGCTGAAAGAGATCGAGCGCGCCTATCGGCCAGACGTGATGATCTTTGATCTTCCGCCGCTGATGCTTGCCGATGACACGCTGGCCTTCCTTGGCAATGTCGACTGCGCCTTGCTGGTGACCAGCGCGGAACACACGACGACGGCGCAGGTTGAGGCCTGTGTGCGCGAAATCTCGGACCGGACGGCGCTGGTGGGCGTTGTGCTGAACAAGTATCGCGCGGCCGGGGCGGCGAGCGGGTACTGAGCGATCCCTGCGCGGTGACAAGACGGTAAGGCGCAAAAGAAAAGGGGCGCCGAAGCGCCCCAGATTGCGATGGTCCAGTTCGATCAGGCCGTGGCGAGCTTGCGGCGACGCGAGAGGCCAACCAAGCCGAGCAGCGCAGTACCGAGCAGAAGGATACCGGCGGGCAGCGGGACGACGCTGATGGAGGCCTGCACGATGACACGCGACGGGTTCGTTCCCGGGCCTTCACCAAAGAGCGTCGACGGAACCGGAAGGAACGACACGGTCACCAGACCAAGGCCTGCGACTTGCTGGGAAGGAATGGAACCCCAGGTCAGGTTGCCGGTCAGGAAATCATATCTGTTGGCAATGAAGCCGGCCAAGCCGTTGTCGCTGTTAAAGTCCGTTGCGAAGCCGGTCCCAAGGCCCGTGCTTGCAAAGGTCGGCAGACCCGGCACAAGGAAGCGCAGCGCAGCGTTCAGATCGAACAGGTCGGGAACGAAGCGGTCACGTGCCGAAGCGGTGAGTTCCAGGAAATCGAACACCAGAGCCGGGCCATTGACTTGGACTTCCAGAACCGGGTTCGAAAGCAGCGACGGTGCATAGGCAACCGTTGCCAAGCAATCGCTTGCGCCGGTTGCGATCCGGCAGTTCGTGATGGTCGGGGCCGAAGACGTGTCTATCGTGATCGGCGCAGCGACTGCCGAGCCGCTGATGACCACGACCGCAGCCAACGATTGCAACCACATTTTTGCATATCCGAGCATAGCATAATCTCCCAACGCGGAGGTCTTCCGGCCCAACGCCACAATCCAACCAGTGTTAAGCCATATTAATACCGCATTTGGGGCCTGATGGAACCACTTTGTGCATAATGGGCCTGAATATAGCGTTCAGGCACGCAAAGCTTTGCGATTTTCGGAAAGCGTGCCACCATGACGTGTGCAGCCACAGCGCAACGTCACGTGATCGGGTGTGATTGGCGACTTTAGATGCGGTCAGTACAAGTTGATTCGAGGCATCAGCGGCCTGCATGGATCGCGGCCAGATGTGCCGGCATCGACGAATCGCGCATGAGGCTGCGGAACCGGTCAAAGCGGGTGGTGGCATAGGCGAGGAAGTCATCCGCCGGGTTGCCGTTGGCGTGCTGGATCAATCCCCACAACGTCCAGAGCAGATCGCACATCGCCTTGTAGGCCACCATGCGGGCATGGTCGGCGGGTTTGGGTTGGCCCTGAAAATAGGCCTCCAGCAGTTCACGGTCCTGGGCGGCGTCAAATCCTGCCTCGACCGACAGATCGCCCAGATCCCACATCGGATCGTTCATGCCGGAATATTCCCAATCGACGATCCACATGCGGCTGCCGGTATCGAGGAAGTTCTCGCACAGCGGATCGCAATGGCATGGCGCAAGCGGGCGGGGATGCGCGTCAAGGGCGGCGCGCACCTGTTGCGCGTCTTGCAGGGCGTCAACGTAACCCTCTGGCAAAGCTGTGGATTTTGTGGCCAGCAGGGAGCGATAGCTGTCGATCATGTCGAACAGATCAAAGCGCGCCGGGAAGGTCTGGCCGCTGTCATGCAGGCGGCGAAAGGCATGGGCGGCGCGGGCAGGGCTGCCGGGCCGCGTGCGGAACAGGTCAGGCGTCATGGTGACGGTGTCGGGGATAAAGCGGGTGACCATCAGACCAGTGGCGGGATCGGCGTGCAGCACATCAGGCGCGACGCCTGCCATGGCGGCAGCGCGGGCGGCGACGGCCTCATTGCCGCGGTCGATATATTCGGCGGTGCCTTCGCCGGGGATGCGCAGGATATGGTCACCCAGATGCCAGACCCGGTTGGTCAGCCCGCCAAGGCGGCGGGGCGTGCCGGTGAAGCCCTGCAAGACGGGAAGGGTGGCGGCGATTGCGGCGATGTCGTCGGTCATTCTGGCCCCTGCCGTTGCGTTGCGGATCAGTCTGCCGCAAGCTGGACACAAGGCAAAGCGGGGAGTGGGGATCATGGCAACCGGCGGGCATGACGGGCATCTGGGCGCGGTCTACGAGGCCCGCGCGCCCGAGGAAGTGGCCGCCGTTTATGACGCCTGGGCAAGCACTTACGATGAAGAGATGGCCAAGGCAGGGTACCGCCATCCGGCGGTGGGACTTGCGCTGCTGGCGCGGCATTTGCCGCGGGGGGCGGGGCCTGTGCTGGATGCGGGCTGCGGGACGGGGTTGCTGGGGGATTGGCTGGGCATACTGGGCTTTGCGCCGGTTGAGGGGTTGGACCTGTCGCCCGGCATGTTAGAGGTGGCGCGGCGCAAGGGGAGCTATGCGCGGCTGCACAATGTGGCGCTGGGGCGGGAATTGCCCTTTGAAACCGGGCAGTTCGCGGGTGTCATCTCAACCGGGGTGTTCACCACGGGCCATGTCGGGGCCGAGGGGTTGCCGGAGCTGATCCGCATCACGCGGCCCGGCGGGGTGATCGTGCTGACGGTGAAGACGACGCTGTGGGATGGCGGTTTTGCCGCCGCTTTGGGTGTGCAGCAGCCGGTGCAGATGGCGGTGCAGACGGGCGTGCATACCGATGTGCATATCGTGGAGCAAACCGACCCCTATATCTCGATGCCCGGAGAGCCGGGAACGGTGCCTTCGCTCGCGGTGGTCCTGCGGCGGGTGTGAGGCTGCATTTGTCGGCGCGCGCGCCTGGCATCGGCGTCGCATGGGTATTTTTGCCAAGATGAAACGGCGGGTTCACCTTGGTTCAAATACCCATCTGACTGCGCCACTTCGCGCGGCGCTCAGGCCTTGATGCGCGCGCCTTCGGGATCGACCAGTGGACCGAGCGCGAGGGTGGCGGGAAGGGCATCCCCGGCGACCACAAGCTGATAGCTGCCAGAGGTGAGCCAATCATCGGCCACGCCATCGGCGTTGCGGATATAGCCGTAGCCGATGCTTTGCCCCAGCGTGTAGCCGTAACCGCCAGAGGTGAGATACCCCACCGGCTGGCCATCGCGCAGGATGGTTTCGCGGCCCACCAGCACGGCATCAGGATCGGCCAGCGTGAAGCCTGCAAAGCGTTTGGTCAGCGGCTTGCCCTGCACGCCCTCTAACGCGGCGCGGCCCATGAAGGGGGTGTTGGCCTTGAGCTTGACCGCCCAGCCAAGGCCCGCTTCGAACGGCGTATCGTTGGGGGTGATGTCGGAGGACCAGGCGCGGTAGCCCTTTTCCAGCCGCAGGGATTCCAGCGCGCGATAGCCCACGGGGCGGATATCCGCGCCGCCTGCCGCCATCAGCGCATCAAAGACCGCGCCGGTTTGGGCGAGGGGGGTGTGAAGCTCCCATCCCAGTTCACCAACGTAGGTGACGCGCAGAGCGCGGACCTTTGCCCCGGCGATAGCGATGTCGCGGACATGGCCGAAGGGGAAGGCGCTGTTGGAGACATCGGCATCGGTGACCTTGGCAAGAACGTTGCGCGCCAGCGGCCCCATGAGCGAGAGGGTGCCCCAATCTTCGGTCACGTCTGTCAGGGTGCAGCCGGTGGCGGGCAGGTGGTCGGCGATCCAGGCAAGGTCATGGGTGCGGAATCCGGTGCCGGTGACGATGTAGAAATGATCGTCGGAGAGGCGGGCGACAGTCAGATCGGCCTCGATCCCGCCACGGGTGTTGAGAAGCTGGGTATAGGTCAGGCGGCCCACATCGCGGGCGACGCGGTTGGCGCAGATCCATTCCAGCGCCTCGGCGGCCTTTGGCCCTTTGAGTTCGTATTTGGCAAAGGAGGATTGGTCGAAGATGCCAACCTTTTCGCGCACATGGGCATGTTCCTGCCCCACGGGCGCGAACCAGTTCTGGCGGCCCATACTATAGACGTCGTGGGGTTCCATTCCCTGTTGGGCGAACCAGTTCGGGCGTTCCCAGCCGAGTTTGGACCCGAAAACGGCGCGGTGCTCTTTCAGCCTGTCATAGAGGGGTGACGTGATGCGGGGGCGGCCGCTGGTATATTCCTCATGCGGGAAGCCGATGGTGTAGTGTTTTCCGTACGCCTCCATCGTGCGGTCAAAGACCCAGTCGCGGTCGCGGTGCAGACCGGAGAAACGGCGGATGTCGACGACCCAGAGGTCGAGCGGAGCCTCATCCCGCATGACCCATTCGGCCAGCACCCAGCCCGCGCCGCCGCCCGAGGCGATACCAAAGGCATTGAAGCCTGCGCCGACATACATATTCGCGCATTCCGGGGCGGGACCGAGGATGAAGTTGCCGTCAGGGGTGAAGCTTTCGGCGCCGTTGATCATCTGCTTCACGCCCGTGTTTTCCAGCGCAGGGACTCGGGCGATGGCCTGTTCGAGGTGTTGGCTGAAATGGTCGTAATCATCATCAAACAGGCGGAATTCCCAGTTCTTGGGGATATCGCCCCTGACCCATCCTTGCGGGTTGGGTTCATAGCCGCCCATGACCAGACCGCCGACTTCTTCCTTGAAATAGGTGCGGCGGTCAGGGTCGCGCAGGGTGGGCGCGTCGGGAGAGAGGCCGTCGATTTTCTCGGTGATGATGTATTGGTGTTTGACGGGTTGCAGGGGGACATTGATCCCGGCCATGGCCCCAATCTCCCGCGCCCACATGCCGCCGCAGTTAACGACTTTTTCGCAGGTGATCGTGCCTTGATTGGTGTGGACAGCGGTGATGCGGCGGCCGTCCATGGCAAAGCCCGTGACAGTGACGCCTTCATGCAGTTTCGCCCCGTGCATCCGCGCGCCCTTGGCGAGGGATTGGGTGATGTCTGACGGGCTCGCCTGCCCGTCGGTGGGCAGCCAGCTTGCGCCGACCAGATCGGATGTGTCCATCAGGGGCCACATGCGTTTCACCTCATCGGGGGAGACGAGGTGCATCTCCATCCCGAAAGAGCGGGCGGTGGTGGCGAGGCGGCGGTATTCGGTCCAGCGGTCGGGGTTGGTGGCAAGGCGCAGGCAGCCCGTCATCTTCCACCCGGTATCAAGGCCCGTCTCTGCGGCGAGGCCCTTGTAGAGGTCGACCGAGTATTTCAGCACCTTGGTGATCGAGGCGGAGGCGCGAAGCTGACCCACGAGCCCCGCCGCGTGCCAGGTGGAGCCGGAGGTGATCTGACCCTGTTCCAGCAGGATCACATCGGCCTTGTGGTCGCGCGCCAGATGATAGGCGGTGGAACAGCCGATGATGCCGCCGCCGATGACGACGATCTGGGCATGGGTGGGGATGGTCATTTTTTGCGTCCGTGCAGGGAATTGTATTGGGTCAGCGCCGCGTCGAGCTTGGCCAGGTTTTCGCGGGCGTAGGATTTGTAATCCGCGCCGGGGGCGGCGAGGTGGAGGTCCGAGATCATGGCCCACATCGCCTCACGCAGGAGGCTGGTGCATTGCATGGCATCAAAGGCGCGGCGCAGGGGGGCATCGGGGAGACTGCCGAAATAGGCGGTGAGCAGGCGGTCGGTTTCATCTGGCGTCATCCCGGCGTTCGAGGCAGCCCCGGCAAGATCGAACAGCGCGGTGCCGAAGCCTGCATATTCATAGTCGATCAGCCAGAGGCGGGTGCCGTCATCGAGGAAATTGGCGGGCAGCAGATCATGGTGGCCAAAGATCAGGGGAAGGGGGATCTGGGCCTGTTCCAGTTCGGTGCAGAGGTCCAGCAGCGCGGGCAGATCGGGGGTGAAGGGGCTGTTGCCCGCGCGCAGGGTGCGGGCATAGTCACGGATCACGTGAAAGGGCCAGAAGAGGAAGGCCGCGCCTTGGATATGGGCGGCCATGTCGTGGTGAAAGCGGCGCAGCAGATCGCCCACCCGTTCCGGGTTTGCCCGCAGGTCATCGGGGCCCCAGGTGCGGGCGTTCAGGTATTCGACAACCGTCACGCCCGGGGCGGCATATTCCACGGCGGGGCCGAAGCCTGCGGCATGGGCGGCGCGGGCGGTCATCACCTCACGCGCGCGGTCGACATGGTGGAAGGGGAAGTCGCGCCCGAAGCGGACGACATGGACACCCGCCGCATCGGTCACTTTCCAGCTTTCGTTGGACAGGCCCCCCAGCAGGGGTTCGGCGGTGATGTCACCCTGCCATGGCAGGGCGCGCAGGGTGGCGGGGATCATATATGCCCTCCAAGCCCCAGCTTGGCGCGCTGCGCCTCGGCCGCGGCGTGGATCAGGCGGTCGGCGATGATGGCGATGAAGGCGATGGCAAGGCCTGCGACAAGGCCGTTGCCGGGATTGGCCTTGGTCAGCGCCATATAGACATCCTGCCCAAGGTCGCGGGTGCCGACGAGGGCGGTAATCACCAGCATGGCGAGGGCGAACATGATCGTCTGGTTCAGGCCCAGCAGAATTTCCGGCAGGGCAAGGCGCAGGCGGATGCGGGTGAGGATCTGCCAATCGGTGCAGCCCATGGCGCGGCCTGCCTCGATCAGCCTTGGGTCGACGGATTGCAGGCCAAGGACGGTGTAGCGGATGGAGGCGACAACGGCGTAGGCCACCACGGCGATCAGGGCGGTGAAGTCGCCCACGCGGAACAGCATGACCACGGGCATGAGATAGACAAAGGAGGGCAGGGTTTGCAGCGTGTCGATGATGGCGCGGGTGATGGTCCAGGCCCGGTCACGGTCGGCCACGGCGATGGCGATGGGCAGGCCGATGGCCATGGCGATCAGGCTGGCGATGCCGCAGAGATAGACGGTGATCATCGCCTTTTCCCATTGCCCGGTGGCGGCGATCAGGAAGGACAGGCTGGCGGTCAGCAGGCCCAGCCGCCAGCCGCCCAGACGCCAGCCCGCAAGGCCAAGCATTGCAACAACCGCCACCCATGGTAGCGACAGCATGAAGCGTTTGACGGGGATCAAGAGGCCCAGAAGGACAGCGTTCTTGATCGCCTCTAGCGTGTCAAAGAAGGTGATGTTGATCCATTCCACGGCTGCCGCCCAGAACGGGCTGGTCGTCAGGCGGGCGCTTTCGGGATAGGTCTGGATGGCGGGGATCAGCATGCCCAGCAGGGTGGTGGCGAGGATGAGGGCAAGGGCTGCGGCAAGATAGGGGTGGCGCTGGATCAGGCTGCCCTGAGGGATGGCGGCGCGGTTGCGCCGGGCCAGTGCCTGCGACAGCCGGTCAAGCGTTATGGCCAGCGCGACGATGGCAAGCCCCGCCTCTAGCCCCGCGCCGAAATCGAGGCGGCGCAGCGCGTTGAGCACATCAAAGCCAAGCCCGCCCGCGCCGATCATCGAGGCGATGATGACCATGTTGAGCGATTGCATGATCACCTGATTGACCCCAACCAACAGCGGTTCGCGCGCCGATGGCACCAGCACGCGCCATGTCATCTGCCGGTCGGTGCAGCCCACCATGCGGCCAAGATCGTGAATTTCGGACGGCACCCGTTGCAGGGCCAGTGTGGTGATGCGGATCATCGGCGGCATGGCATAGATCAGCGTGGCCACGATGGCCGCCGTGGGGCCGAAGCCGAACAGGATCAGGATGGGCACCAGATAGGCAAAGACCGGCATGGTCTGCATGAGATCGAGAAACGGTTTCATCGCGCGGTCAAGCCACGGCCTGCGGGCGGCGGCGATGCCGAGGAACAGCCCGCCCGCCACGCCCAAAGGTACGGCCACGATGATGGATGACAACGTGACCATCGCGCTTTGCCATTGGCCGAAGACGGCGATGAAGGTCATGCAGGCGGCAACGGTCAGCGCCAACGGGATGCCCCCGGCATAAAGCCCGATCAGCGCCAGAAGCCCGACCACCGCCACCCAAGGGAGCGGCGGCCACAGTTGGATAGCGCTGGACCCTTCGCCGGACAAAAGGCCGGTGGCCAGCAGGGCCAGCGTGGCGCGATAGGGCAGGTCGATCACGTCTGCGATCAGGCGGGTGATGTCGGCAAAGGCGATGGGGCCGATGGCGGCCTCTTTCACCAGCCAGTTTATCGCGCCGCCAATCCATCGCGCGGCGGGGATTTGCAGCGCCTTGGGGTATTCAAAGGCGAAGGGGGCCACGGTCTGCCCCCAGAGCCAGAGGATCGCGGCCAGCGACAACGCGATACCCCAGATCAGGCGGGGTGAGGCGGTGGCATAAATGGGGGCGGGAAGGGCGGTCATCCCGCGCCGCCCAGAATCAGGCGGACCACATCTTCGCGCCGCAGGGACCCGGTGACGCGGCCATCGGCATCTGTCACGGCCAGCACATCGGCCCCGTTCAGAAAGGCGGTGCCTGCCTCGGCCACGGTGGCGCGGGCAGGGATGCGGGGAGCGTCAGAGGCGGGCGCGTCAGGATGGGCCAGCGAGGCCACACGCACGGCTTTGGCCTTTGGGACGGCGCGGGTGAATTCGCGCACGTAATCCGTGGCCGGGTGAAGGACGAGGTCTTCGGGCGTGCCGATCTGTTCGATCAACCCGTCCTTCATGATGGCGATGCGGTCGGCCAGACGGATCGCTTCGTCGAAATCATGGGTGATGAAGACGATGGTTTTCCGCAGCGCCGATTGCAGGCGCAGGAATTCATCCTGCAATTCGCGCCGGATCAGCGGATCAAGCGCAGAAAAGGGTTCGTCCAGAAACCACAATTCCGGCTCCACCGCCAAGGATCGGGCGATGCCCACCCTTTGCTGCTGGCCACCGGACAACTGACGCGGGTAGCTGGTTTCGCGGCCGGACAGGCCAACAAGGGTGATGATTTCGCGCGCCCGTGCCTCGCGCTTGGCGCGGTCGATGCCCTGCACCTCCAGCGGGAAGGCCACGTTTTCCAGCACGGTCAGATGCGGCAGCAGGGCAAAGTGCTGAAACACCATGCCCATCTTGTGCCGCCGAAGTTCGATCATTTCGGCATCTGACGCGGCCAGAAGGTTCTGGCCGTTGAAAAGAATTTCGCCCGCCGTGGGTTCGATCAG
Organism: Paracoccaceae bacterium; assembly: GCA_022843025.1. Classification (GTDB taxonomy): domain Bacteria; phylum Pseudomonadota; class Alphaproteobacteria; order Rhodobacterales; family Rhodobacteraceae; genus Paragemmobacter. Next base: position 176,466 of record JALHOL010000009.1, read on the forward strand.
ACGGGACAAGCAGCGCACCAGCGTGGATTTGCCCGATCCGGACAGGCCCATGATGACGAAAATCTCACCATTCCGGACAGACAGGTCTACGGCGCGCACAGCAGGTACCAGCCCGGCCGACAAGAGCCGTTCCAGCGACGGGTCACGCCCGAGCCCGGCAAAGGCCTCATGCGCGCGGGCCCCGAACACTTTCCAGACGTTGCGGCAGACGAGTTTTTCGGTGGCGTCGGTCATTGGCAAGGAGGCCGGTCCTTCGGAGCAAGGCAGGACATCAGGGGCGGCCACAGCGGGCCGCCCCTTCGATGGGTCGCGGTTTACTTGGCGATCCAGGTGCTCCAGCGGGCCTCATTCGCGGCCATCCAATCGGCGACGACGGCCTCAATAGCTTTGCCGTTCAGGTCCACCTCGGTGATCATCAGACCCATTTCCTTGTTGTCGAGCGTGAAGGCCTGAATGGCCTTGTGCGCGCCGGGCCATTTGTCCTTGAGCCCGACCCAGCCCGCCTTCCAGATTTCGCCGAAGGGTTTGCCGCAGTCATAGGCGGCGTCGGGGTTCAGGCCGACCGCCGGATCGGTATAGCATTCGGGCGTGTAGGGCGGGAATTCGACGAACTCGCCTTCGAATTTGGCAGGGGCCCAATGCGGATCATAGATCCACAGGATGATGGGGGCCTTGCGCTGATAGGCGCTTTCCAGTTCGGCAAAGAGGGCGGCATCGGTGCCAGCATGGATCACTTCGAACGGCAGGTCGAGCGCGGCGATGCGTTCCTCATCATAGCCGCCCCAGGTGACGGGGCCGCCCAGATAGCGCCCCTTTGGGGCGGTTTCGGCGGTGGCAAAAGCCTCGGCGCAGGCTGGTTCCTTCAGCGCTTCCCAATTGGGAAGGCCGGGGCAAAGCTCTTTCATATAGGTGGGATACCACCATTCTTCCTTGGCCTTCATGCCCGTCGGGCCGAAGTTTTCGGTGTTGCCGGTGGCGACAGAGGCATCCAGCGCCTCGCGCGCGGTGGTGTCCCACAGCTCCATGGCGACATGGAGATCGCCGGATTCGAGGCCGGGGAATTGCGCCAGATAATCGGCCTGCACGTATTCAACGCTGTAGCCGGCTTTCTTCAGCACCTCGCCCATCAATTGGGTGGTGATCAGCTGACCGGTCCAGTCATGCAGGGTGAGCTTGATCGGGTCGGGCGATTCCTGGGCGGCGGCGGTGAAGGCGGTGGTGGCCGCGATCAGGGTGGCAAGGCCAAAGGGGCGGAAACCGGACAGCAACGGTGTGGAACGGCGCATCGTGAACTCCCTGCGATTGATTTTTTGGGGCAGTTGTCCGGGCGGCGCGGGCCGGGCCGGGATATCGCTTGACCCAAGGTTACGCGAAGGGGTCGGCAAGCTGTCAAATGGAATCTGACGGGGTTTGGAATTTTGGTGACCGGGTTCTTGGCGATAGCTGATGGATCGGGCATGTTGTCCACAGAAAGCGGTCAGGATCGGCTGCGGGATGCGGTGATCGGGGTGTCATGGTTTCACGGCGGCGGGCAGAATTGTTGAAGCTGCTGGATGGGCGCGGGATGCTGCCTATCGCGGAAGTGGCTGAAAGACTGGGCATTTCGGCCGAAACGGCGCGGCGCGATATCCGCGCGCTGGTCGATGCGGGATCGGCGGTGCGCAGCCATGGAGCGGTGGGGCTGGCCGGGCAGACGGGCGAGGCGCCCTTCGACAGGCGGATGCGCGAAAATGCGGCGGCAAAGCGGGCGATCGCGCGGGCCGTGGCGGCAGGGATCGGCGATGGCGCATCGGTGATGCTGGATACCGGCACGACCACAAGCTTCATCGCGCGGGAGTTACTGCGGCACCGGCGGCTGACAGTGGTGACAAACTCATCCGACATCGCGCGCATTCTGGCCACGGTGAACGGCAATCGCGTCTACATGGCGGGGGGCGAGTTGCGCCGGGATTCCGGGGCCGCGCTTGGGGCTTCGGCTTTGGAGTTCATCGGACGGTTTTCGGTGGAACATGCGGTGATTTCGGCCGGCGCGGTGGATACGGGCGGGGTGATGGATTTCGATTTGCAGGAGGCGGAATTCGCCCGCGCCGTTCTGGCCTGTGGCGCAAGGCGGATCGTGGCCACGGATGCCACGAAATTCGGGCGGCGGGGGGTCATCCGGGTGACGGATTTCGTCCAAGTCGATGTGCTGGTGACCGACCGCGCCCCGCCCGATGATCTGGCTGCGGCGATAAAGGCTGCGGGCGGTCAGGTGATGACTGTGGGCTGAACGAAGGCACGGGAACGGGGGCCAGCTTTAGCTGCGGCGCCGATGTCGGATCGTTGGCATTTGGGTGCAGAGACGGGGACGCGGATGCTCGGGTTCTCAGATGAGGGCACTTAGAAAGGGGTGCGCGAAGTTGACCGGCCCACTGGAAGGCTGAGGCAGCTTTCGCGTGGCACTGGCCACGTGCGCGTTTCCCGCGGCGGGCAGGCGATCGGAGCGTGATAAGCGCGACGGGCGGCAGGGCAGCCCGTCGCGGCATCAGGTGGCGGGTCAGAACTCGGCCCAGGCGGCGTTTTGACGGACCGGATTTGCGCGCGGGCCATTGGCTGCTGCTGCGGCTGCGGCGGCCCAATCCACGACATTCGCCTCGATCATCGCGCCTGGCCTTTCGCTTGCACGTGGCGGCGCATCGTTGGAAATGGAGGCTGGCCTTTGCCGGGTTCGGAACCCTGCCAGCGCAAGGATCAGTTCTTCCGAACGCGACTTCAGCGCCGCAGCGGCGGCAGAGGTTTCCTCGGCCACGGCGCTGTTTTGTTGTGTGACGGTGTCAAGCTGATTGACGCCCGCATTCACTTCGGCCAGGCCGCGCGCCTGTTCCGACGCCGCCATGGCGATATCGGCCACCAGACCTGCCGCATCATTCGCGCGCCCCAGAATTTCTGCCAGGCTTTCGCCCGTGCGGCGAACGAGGACGGACCCGTCTTCGACACCCTTGGTGCTGTCAGAGATCAGCGACTTGATTTCGCGCGCAGATTCCGAGGCGCGCTGGGCCAGAAGGCGCACTTCCGAGGCAACGACCGCAAAGCCCCGCCCGGCATCACCGGCGCGCGCGGCCTCGACCCCGGCATTCAGGGCAAGTAGATTGGTCTGAAAGGCGATGTCTTCGATCACGCCGATGATCCGGGTGATCTGTTCGGCACCCTTTTCGATCCCCTGCATGGCAGAGACCGCTTCTTTTACGATCTCTGCTCCGCGCTCGGCCCCCTTGCGATTGCCGAAGCTGGCCTCTTGCGCCATTCCCGCGCGCTCGGCGGTCGAGGCGACCGATTGTGTAAGCTCTGTCAAGGCGGCGGCGGATTGTTCGAGCGTAGCGGCCTGCGTTTCGGCGCGGGTTGAAAGTTCCCGGCTGGCATCGGTGATTTCCGCCGCGCTGTCGCGCACGCTGCGGGCGATGTTGTTGACCTGATCGATCACCACACCGAACCGGTCGGTGACAGCGTTGAAGCTTTCGCGCAGGGCATCATAGGCAGGCGGGAATGGATTGTCGGGCGTGCTGGGGATCGTGCTCATCAGGTCGCCATCGGCAAAGCGTGCCAACCCGCCCCGCAGGTCTGTGACGACGCGGGACAGATCCGCCTGTTGCTGGGCGCGTTCCTGTTCCAGAGCCGCAGCCGCCTCTGCCAGCCCGGCCCCTTTGACCAGTTCGTCGCGCAGCCCGATGCAGGCGCCAGCGAGCGCGCTGATTTCGTCATTCGTGGACGGTGGGGTGATCACCACATCATAGTCACGCTGTTCCAGCCGGTTGACGATGTCGACCATGCCACGCACAGGCGCGAGGGCGCGATTGATCATGAATCGGCTGGCAAAGTAGGCCGCGAACAGAAGGCCGATCGTCGGCAGGCCAAGCTTGGTCAGGTAGCCGACGAGAATGTCATCGATCGCGGCGACCGAAACCCCGGCAAACACCGCCCCGCTCACCTGACCCGTGCTGTTGAAGACGGGCTCATACCGGGCAATATAGGGGAGGGTGAGGATATCTGTGCTGCCCTCATAAACCTGACCGGCAAGCAGGGCCTTGTAAGCGGGCCCTTCCGCATCAAGCATCGTCCCCACGGCGCGCGTGCCGTCGCCCGAACGGATGCTGGTCATGACGCGCTTGAACTGCTGCGATTCCGGGATGAAGTGAAAATAGGTGACGTGCACACCCAGCGTGTTCAGCACACGGTCCACCATCCACGGCTCGATTTTCACATCTCCTGCGGTTCGCTCCAGACTGGTGATCGCGTCGGCGCGCGTTGGACCCGACAGAAAACCCTGTGCGGAACTGGTCAGATCCGCGGTAAAACCGGTCAGGCCGAATTCCACCCTGTCTTGCGCCAGATGCCGCATCTCTTCGCGCTCCATCAAAAGGGCGAGGACCGAAATCAGGATCGCAAGAACAGACAGGAAGGTGACAAGAATGGTCACCAGCCTTGATTTGAGCGACATGCTAGCAAAAAAATCCATGGTTTACCTCCAGGATCGGGCTTCGGATTGCCCGGTGTTCAGAACAGTTCGATAGAGCCACTGCCCGTGGGCGATGGCGGTTGGCTGATGGCGATATCGCGGGTGTCGACGAGAAGCAGTTGCTGTGCCCTGCCCGTTGCCGGCCAGAAGCGGACGCGCCGCGCCTGCGTGCCGCCCAAGCTGTGGGCGGAAACGCTGATCCCTTCGCCGCGGAGGAATGCCAGCGCCGCCTCGCCGTTGCGGTGGCCGATATCCGGTAACCCCTTGATCATACGGGCGCCGCCGAACAGTTTGGCGACCATCCGGTCGCGCCGACCACCCATCTTGAGCAGGCTGTTGACCAGTTGTTCCATCGCCGCCGAGGCGTAGCGGATATCGCGCGTGTCCGGCCCATCGGGCAGAAGAAAGTGGTTCATGCCACCAATCTGGCGGACAGGGTCGTGCAGACAGGCCGCGACACAGGAGCCGAGAACGGTTGTCAGCACCAGATCGGGCTGATCTGAAATGCCGTGCTCCCCCTGGATGACGTGAATGGTTTGCGTCGCCGGTGCCGTCATGTTGCGCGACCCCGTGATGAAGTGAGGCTGGCCTGGCCGTGACCGGCCAACAGGGCGGGACCGATCCGGTCGATGGGCAGCACGGTGGCGGCTGCCCCGGCGGCAACCGCCGCGCCAGGCATCCCCCAGACGATGCTGGTGGCACGATCCTGCGCGATTGTGTGCGCCCCGACCCGCCGAAGCGCGCCCAGGCCGCTGGCACCATCTGCGCCCATCCCCGTGAGCAACGCGGCGGAAACACGGTCCCCCCAGGGGAGGGCGGATTCGAACAGCGGGTTTACGGCAGGCCTGTGGCCCTGATGCGGGCCGTCTGCCACAAGCGTACAGCGCGGCACGCCCGGCCCCGAGACGGTGAGGTGCCGTTCGGCATCGGCGGCAAAATAGATGGTGCCACGATGCAGCGGCAGGGAATGGGTTGCCGCAACGACACGCGGCCTGCACCGCATGTTCAGCCGATGGACAAGGCCGGGAACGAACCCATCCCGGATATGCTGCACGACCAGCGTCGGCGGGCAATCTGCGGGAAAGGCCATCAGGACGGTTTCAATCGCCGCGATGCCGCCGGTTGAGGCCCCGATCAGCACAAGGTCCGGCAAGGGCGAATCGTCCCCCTTCGGGGATGGTGATGCCTGCCTTTCGGTGTTGCGGGCAAGCAGATCATCGATCCGGTCATTTGGGCACATAACGACCGTCCGAAGACGATCACGAAGGGGGGTGCGAACCGGGCTTGTTCCCTGTTCCGCATAGAGAAAAACCGCCGTGCCGAGCATATCGGCAAGGCGAATGACCCCTTCCATTTCCGGTTCGATCAGGAAATCGGCCGACATGGCCAGCACGTCGGGGACCGCTTCCTCGGCCGTTGGATAGATTTCGTTGAGCGAGGCTGCCTCGATCACGTCATGGCGCAGCGGCCCCCGCACAAGATGCCGTCGGCGGGCGGTTTGCGGATCGGCCACCAGAACGACCGGCCGCGGGCGGTTGTTCCTGCCTACGCCATGGAGAGGGGTGTGATCTGACATGCGTGTCCCTGTTCGCTGACAGGGCAAACGTTGCATGAGGCCGTAAAGGAAGTGTTTCTTGCCTCAGGAACCTATCGATCGAATTTTCTGCGTTCCGGCGGAGTTGGCAACCAACCCTTAATCACCTGCGGGCAAATCTTGATCTGACAGGCGGCAGTTCCTGCCTTGGCGGGGCTCTTGCGGCCGTGCCGGTCTGAAACTTCGCGTTGAGGGGATTGCATATGACGCAGCATTTCATCCTGCCCGATCGACTGGACAGCTCGGCCGCGCCGGGGCTGGTGACGGCCCTGCTGGACCGGATCGGCAAGCCGCTGATTCTGGATGCCGGGCAGGTTGAGGTGATCGGCGCGCTGGCCCTTGAGGTGATCATCGCGGGCGGGCGGCAATGGGAGGCGGATGGCCAAAGCCTGACGATTTCCCAGCCCTCGGCGCGGTTTTCAGCGGCCTGCCAGACGCTTGGCCTGCCTTGTGATGCACCTTGGCGCAGCGCGGCGCGCCCGGTTCCAACGGAAAGGACAGGAAAGAAATGACGATCCGGATCCTTGCCATCGATGACAGCCCAACGATGCGCGGCCTTGTCGCCGCCGCGCTGGAGCCCAGCGGGTTTGAGCTTCACCTAGCCGAAGACGGGATGAAGGGTCTGGATATCCTGTCCAAGGCCGACCCCCATCTGGTGATCACCGATATCAACATGCCGCGCCTTGATGGGTTCGGGGTGATCGAAGGGGTTCGGTCCAGCGCGGCCTATGCCAGTGTGCCGATCCTCGTGCTCACGACGGAAAGCGGCAATGACCTGAAGGATCGCGCGCGTCGGGCCGGAGCAACCGGGTGGATCGTCAAACCCTTTGATGACAGCCGCCTGATTCAGACGATCAACCGTGTGCTGGGGCTGTGACGATGACAAGCATCGATGCCTTGCGACCCGCCTTTTTTGAAGAATGTGAAGATCTGCTCCTGCGGATGGGCGAAGGCCTTGGCCGCATCCCCGAAGCGGTGCAGCGCAATGAGTTGGAGACGATCCACGATGTTTTTCGCGCCGTGCATTCCATCAAGGGCGGCGCGGGCGCCTTTGGGCTGACATCGCTTGTCGGCTTCGCGCATGCCTTCGAGACGGTGCTGGATCTGATGCGCAGCGGTGCGCTCCATCCGGATGCGGCCGCAATGCATACCCTATTGCGGGCCTCGGATGTTCTGGGTGACCTTGTTGCTGCAGCACGCGACGGCACGGCAGAGCCTGCGCAGATGGGGCAACTGCTGGTCGAGCTTGATCTTTTGGCCGAAGGAAGCCCCGCGCAAGAGGATGAGGAGGCGGCCTTTGCCTTCGTGCCGATGCAGATCGAAATTCTGCCCCTTGGCGATGCCGAAGCGGCGCAAGGCCCGGACTGCGGCGGATTTGCCATCAGCTTTGAGCCGAGTGTCGCGCTTTACGCGGCCGGGCATGAGCCATTGGCGCTTTTTCGGGCGATCGCCGAACTGGGCGATACAGAGGTGGTGGCGGATACCTCGGGCGTCGCCCCCTTGGCACGTCTTGATCTGTCAGATCCGCAGTTGTTCTGGCATCTGAATGTCAAAACCGCCGCGCCGGAAGACGAGGTCATGTCGGTCTTCGCTTTTGTGGGTGACATGGCCCGGATCGCAATCCAGCCACACACTGCAGGCACCACCCAGCCAGAGCCTGATCTTCCTGCCGCAGCGCCGCCGCCAGAGAATCCGGCCCTCGCGCCAACGCTTGCCAAGTCAGGCGCCGAAGGCTTGCGCGCTGTTGCCAAAGCCCCGGCGGCGCTTCCTGTCATGACAACGATCCGCGTCAACCTGGACCGCGTTGATCGGCTGATCAACCAGATCGGCGAACTGGTCATCATGGAAGCCATGCTGTCGCAGGCCATTTCGACCGCAGGCCTGCGCGATGATGGCGATATCTCCAGCAGCCTTGAGGGGATTAAACAGCTGGCGGCCAAGATCCAGGAAAGCGTGATGGCGATTCGGGCCCAGCCGCTCAAATCGGTATTTCAGCGTCTGGAAAGGATTACGCGGGAAGCGGCGGATGCAACGCACAAACAGGTGCGGCTGGAAACGGTGGGCGAAGCGACAGAGGTCGACAAGACTGTCATCGAACGGCTTGTCGATCCCTTGACCCACATGATCCGCAATTCGGTGGATCACGGCATCGAAACCACCGAACTGCGCCTTGCGGCGGGGAAGCCGGCAGAAGGCACCATAACCCTTTCGGCGGCCCACCGCTCGGGCCGGGTGATCATCGAAGTGGTCGATGACGGTGCGGGCATCAACCGCCCCAGGGTGCGGGAAGTGGCCGAAGAAAAGGGGCTGATCCCGCCCGGAGCACAGCTTTCCCCGGCCGATATCGACAATCTTCTGTTTCTTCCAGGCTTCTCGTCCAAGGAGGAGGTTTCGGCGCTGTCCGGCCGTGGCGTCGGGCTGGATGTGGTACGGCGCGAGATACAGTCGCTGGGCGGGCGCGTATCGATCCAGTCCACCCCAGGGCAGGGGACCAGTTTCACCATCGCCCTGCCGCTGACCCTCGCCGTGTTGGAGGGTATGCTGATCGGTGTTGGCGGTGAGACGATGATCCTGCCGATTTCTTCGATCATCGAAACCCTCAGACCAAACGAATCCGAGATCCATCGCCTTGGGCGGAGCGGCCGACTGATCGCAAAACGCGGCGAAATGATTCCGATCATAGACCTTGCCCAAAGCTTTGGCTTTGCATCGACAGAAGACGATCAGCGCAGGGTTCTGATCCTTGTCGAATGCGATTCCGGGCGGCGCGCTGCGCTGGCTGCAGACCGGATATTCGATCAGCGGCAGGTCGTCATCAAAAGCCTGGAAGACAATTACGGAACCGTTCCCGGCATTTCGGCAGCCACCATCCTTGGCGACGGCAGGATCGCCCTGATCGTGGACCCCGAAGAAATCGTTCAGCGCGCCATCGTTGAAGCCCCGTCCCTGCCCTTTGCAGCCAATGGATAGACCATCATGCACCAGATGATTCTTCAAAACGCAGCCGATCAAAGCGACTTTGTCTGCTTCCGGATCGGAGAACAGGATTACTGCATCGACATCGAAGTGGTCCGCGAAATCCGGGGTTGGACCCCGGCAACGGTCCTGCCTCATGCGCCCGGTTTTGTCACCGGAGTGATCAATCTGCGCGGGTCAGTCGTGGCTGTTGTTGATCTGGCCGCGCGGCTGGCCATCGGCAAAACCGATCCGACCCCGCGCCATGTCGTCATCATCGTGGCCTTCGGCAACCAGACGGTTGGTCTGCTTGCGGATGTCGTGTCCGACATCATGGGGATCGACGAGGCCGCGATGAAACCGGTGCCCGACGTCGCGTCTGATGGTGCGGGTGTTTTCATTACCAAAGTGATCACGCTTGAGGACGGGCGAATGCTGCGCAAGCTGGACCTTGCCGCGGTTCTTCCGGGCAAAGACCAAGAGGCCGCGTGATGGTGATGGCAACAGGCCATGTTTACCGGGAGGACGGGTGTTTGACCGATTCCGCTCTGGATCGGGGCGGTGCGCTCTCTGCCGTTCTGTCCGATGCCGATTTCGTTGCAGTAACAGGGCTTATACACCGCGAAACGGGAATTCTGATCACGCCTGCCAAGAAAAGCATGCTGGTATCGCGGCTGTCTCGCCGATTGCGGAGCCTGGGCCTGACATGTTTTTCGGATTACGTGGCGCTGCTTCACGGCCCGGCGGGTGAAACCGAACGCGGCGCCCTTGTGTCGGCCGTGACCACCAACGTGACCGGCTTTTTCCGAGAGCCCCATCATTTCAAGGTGTTGGGTGAAATCGGCCAGGCGCTTGTTGCGCGGGCGCGGTCGGGTGGGCGGGTGCGGCTGTGGTCCGCGGGCTGTTCGACCGGACAGGAAGCGTTCAGTATCGCTGCTACGCTGCTGTCGATTGCGCCCGATATCGCGCGCCATGACCTGCGGATTCTCGCCACGGATATCGATCCTTCAGTGATCGAAACCGCCCGGGCGGGCGTCTTTGATCGAAAAACCCTTGGCGATATGCCACCCGAACAGATCCGGCGCCACCTGAGGGATGGGCCTGCGCCCGGTCAGGTGGTCATCTCCGACAGTTTGCAGGACCTGATCCGGTTCGAAGAATTGAACCTGCTGCAACCCTGGCCGTTTCAGGGGCATTTCGATGTGATCTTCTGCCGCAACGTCGTGATCTATTTCGATGTCGAAACCCGCCTCACCCTGTGGACGCGCTTTGCCGCCCGGATGCCGGAAGGCGGTTCGCTTTTCATCGGTCATTCCGAACGGATGGATCCCCGGCTGGACCCATTGTTCGCCCCGTCTGGCGTCACCCAGTACCGCCGCACGGCCCTTCGGGTTGCTGAAGGGGCCGGTGTCGGGGACCCGAAACCTGTCGCAGGAAAGGTATAGAGATGTCGCTCAGGTTTTCGCTGACGATGATGGTTGTCGATGACATGACGGTGAGCCGGGGTCTGGTGGAACAGGCGCTGGACGAGATTGGAATTCAGAAGGTGCAATATGAAAACAACGGTGAAGCGGCCCTGAAAAAACTGGCCAGCAACCCTGTGCATCTTGTTCTGTCTGATTTCAACATGCCGGGTATGGATGGGCTTTCCTTGCTGGAAGCGCTTCGGATGAACCGCTCCACGCAGCGGATCGGGTTCATTCTGATGACCGGTCGCGCCAGCAAGGAGATGATCACCCGTGGCCATTCTCTGGGCATGAACAATTTCATCAGCAAACCCTTCACGACGCTGAGCCTGAAGGTCTGCATTGAGAAAGTGGTCGGAACACTATGATCTTTGAAGGGCTCGAAGCCGAGGCTGCGGCTCCGGCCGCGGCGCCATCTGAAATCGTTGCGCGGGATCTGCTGGCCGCCTGCTCATCCGAGATCCGGCGTCAGGCGGGGGCGATGGCATCGCTGGATGCGTCGCTTGGTGCCATGTTGGACATCTGGCGCAGGTCATCCGACCCGGCGGAAACGAAAACGCTGATGACACCGGCACTTTTGGCCGAACTGCAACGCGCCGATCAGTTACGCCAAGAGATGGAAGGAATAGCCAGGACGTTGGAGCTGTTGGTCGCGGCCGGGTCACTGATCCTTCCGATCCGGTCCGAGACTGTGCGCGCCTGCACGCCGTTGGGGGATTTGCAAGGCAGGCTCCTTTGTGGACCCGGGCGCATGGGCGGGCTGGAAGGCGAGGCAGTTCCTGATCTGCTTCTGGGTGATGTGGCGCAGTAGCGACGGGCATTCGCCGCTGCCCGTACAAGCATCTGGTCACTTCCCGGCCATATCCAGAGCCCGGTTCGGCGCGCGCGGATCGTCGTGTGGTGCCACCCCTGGGCTTGGGACGGAATTCTGGAGTTGCCGCAGGTGTGACGTTGAGGCAGGGGCCGCCTGTGTCTGACCCTGCCGCCTTGTGCCATGCTGTTGATTTTGCGGACGCCGCGGGTAAGAGCGTCACGCAAAAGTTCCTTCGGTGGTTGTAGTCACCGGGATGAGACGCAGCCTTTCTATCCCGATGAGCCCATTGAGGCGTGCACCTGGCCCATGGACCGCCCTCTGGCGCAGGCAACCGTCAAACGTCGAACTAAGGCTCAGAAGACCCGTTACCCGGGCGTGCGATCATCCAAATGCACGTTGAACAGTCGCGGCAGCAGGTGCCGAACTGTCGGCCGATGCGCGGCTTTCCTGCCCCGATGGCGCGGTTGATGGTGGGCCAAGGCGGAACGTCATCAGAACCGTGTTCATCTGGGCCGTTTCGCGATCAAGGTCAGAGGTGATCGTGGTCGCACTTTGCGCCATCGCCGTGTTCTGGCGGGTCACCTCGTTGAGGCGGTCCACACTGGAGGCGATCTGCGACAACCCGGATGCCTGCTCTTCGGCGGCCTCGGCGATGTTCACGACGATATCCCGGATGTTGGAGATGCCCACGACCATTTCGCCGATGGCATTTCCCGTTCTGTCCACCAGGGCCACGCTTTCGCCGACATTGCGCGTGCTGTCGCCGATCAGCCGCTTGATTTCCTGCGCCGCTTCGGCCGAACGCTGGGCCAGATCGCGGACCTCCAGCGCGACGACGGCAAAGCCGCGACCGCTTTCGCCGGCGCGGGCCGCCTCGATCCCGGCATTCAGGGCAAGGAGGTTGGTCTGGAAGGCAATCTCGTCGATCGCGCCAATGATGCGTTCGATCTTGCCCGAAGATGATTCCAGGCTTTTCATTGCGACAACCGTCTGCTGCATCACATTCGACACGTGATGCGCGTTTTCCGTGACAGAGCCGACAAGCTTGCGCGCCTCACGCGTGCTTTCGGTGGTTTGCTGCACGGTCGAGGTGATCTGCGTCAGCGCCGCAGCGCTTTGGTCGATCGACGTCGCTTGCTGTTCTGTCCTGTGCGTCAGGCTGTCCGACGATCGCCGCAATTCCTGTGATCTTCCCCGCACGTTCATGGAACTGTCGCGGATCTGCTGCATCGTGGATTGCAGCCGATCCAGCGCGCTATTGAAGTCGGTCGACAGCCTGTCGAACAAGGGCGACAGTTTCAGCACCGGCACACGTTGTTCCAGATCGCCATCTGCCAGAGCGCTGAAGGCAGGGCCGATGGTATCGAGGAAGGCAATCCTGTCGGTGATGTCGGTGCAGAATTTGGTGAACTTGACGATATTGCCATCTTCATCGCGGATGGGGGTGTAGGCGCCATCTATCCAGACCGCGCGGCCCGATTTCGTTCTGCGCTTGAACTCTGACTGGATATGTTCGCCGGACAGCAGATTGTTCCAGAACACCTTGTATTCGGGCGAGCGGACCTCGACCGGGTCCACGAAGATCGAATGATGCTTGCCGATGATTTCGTCGAGGGCGTACCCCATCAACTTTAGAAAATTCTCGTTCGCGGAGAGGATGCTTCCGTTCAGATCAAAATCGATCTTGGCTTGCCTGCGGCTGATGGCGCGCATCTGTTCGCCGAAATCGACATTTTCCAGCCGTGTGCTGGCATCGGCCCATTCGACAACATATCCGGATATCCCCCAAAGGGACCGGATCGGCGTGGCGATCAGGTCAAAGGATCTTGCCCCGATCCGGATGGTGGTGCGATGCGTGGCCTGCAGGGCGGGCAGCATGCTGCGCTGGTGCGAAGCTGTCTTGTGAAAGATGTCGATCTTTTGGCCCATCAGCCTGTCGACCGAAAACTGTGGCATGTCGCGGCGCAGCTGTTCTTCGGACTGGCGCAGAAAGGCCCGCAACGACGGATTGACATAGGTGATGCGCAACCTGCGGTTCGCGATCATCACAGGGGCCTGCATCGACTGGACGGCCTTGTAGACGAGACGGCCTTTGGGAACCAACCTGGACAACATGCGCTGTTTCCTCCCTTTCGTGCGGGGTCGACCCGGCGACCCTTCACGACGAGGATAAGATCTGCGGGTAAAAGCCAGCTTAATGCCGTCGAGATATCATGCAGGCCGACAACCAGGCCGCGGCAACAACCCTTGCCCCGGAGTGAAGACTTGGGCCTTGCAGATGGGGCCTCTGGCCTTTTCGGTCAGATCAAGGACATTCCTGCCAAACCTTGGCAGCGAGATGGCGATCAAACGCTGCGCGACAGGGATGAGGGGGTCGGGTGGCAATCGGCCGGGTATTTGTCACTCGGGTTTGGGCAGAACGCTGACGCTGGTCCGTCGGAATGCGTCTGTGGTCGGCACGGGCGGGTGCAGGGTGAGCGCCTCTGTCTGGCGACCAGGGGCGTGGATGGCGCGGGCGACGGCCAATCCGGCGAAGGCAAGGGCGGGCAGTGTGGTGCTGGCGATATAGCGACGTTCCCAGCGGGGCCGGAAGGCCTGTTTGAACTGGGCCAATCCGGCGCTTTTCCGGGTCAGGCGGGTGGCGACTTGGCCGATCAGGCCGGGCAGTCCCCAGCCGGATTCCGGCACGCAGGCCAGCGAGACGCGCCGGGCTTGGCCTTGGTGGGCGATGTCGATCGCGTGGCAGAGCATCAGGTAGAGCGTGCCATCCGGCATGTCGCGGCGGGATCGGATCAGGTCAAGAACCCATTCCGTTTCGGTCGCATGGAAGCTGAGAAAGGCGAGCAAGCTGCCTTTGGCATCGCGGGCGAGGATGACAGGTTGATGCGTCAGCGTGGCGGGCAGGAAGCGGCCCATCGAGAAGCCGCGCTCGCCCCCATGGGCCTGTGACCATTGGAGGGCCACTTCGGCCATTTCCGCAAGGGGGAGGTGTTCTGCCAGTGAGACCGTGACGCCTGCGCCGGTCGCATGCCGCAGCTTTCGGCGCAGGCCCGATTTTTCGGCCCCGGCGGTGGTGAAAGCGGCCGGATCGATCACTGCTTCACGGGCGAGGGGAAGAACCCGCATGCCGGACCGGCGCGCCTCGGCCGCGAGGCGGGGGCCGATACGGTAGAGGCAGGCGACCGTGCCCTCGCGCTGGGCGTCGGTCCGGGCGGCATGAAGGGCGGCCGCGGGGTCGGCCGGGCCAGCGACTGGCTGAACGGGATCGCCCAGATGGACAGTGACGCCCGGCAGATCGGCCCTGAGCCAGAGGTCAGCGGTGGGGAGGCGGATGAGATCAAGCTCTCCCTGCAGGGCAAGCTGCAACTCGGCCCGCGGCAAGTGGCGTAGCCAACCCGGAGAGGGGAGCACAGGGGCAAGCCTTGGCGGCAGGATGTGGAGCGGCCGGTTTTGGCCGGATGCCGGGCGGTGATCGGTTCCGAAACCGGCCCAAAGTGCCCCAAGCAGGGCGGGAAGGGCATAGGCCACGCCCCGGAAGGCGACGATCCCCGCCATCAGCTGGCTGGGGTCGGTGGCGGGGAAGCCGGACAGCATGAAGGTTTCAAAAACGCCGGTGCCGGCCGGGCTGCCAGAGGCCAGTCCGCCTGCAAAGGCGGTAAGGAAGCCGGGAAGGAAGTCGCCAAAGCCCAGTGTCGCCGTTACCTGCGCGGGCATCACCACCCAGGCCGCAAGGGCAAGGCCCAGCACATCCACCATCAGCCAGCCGCCGAAGCGGGCGAGGGTAACCCAGCCCGGCACATGGGCAAGCCAGCGTGCGGGCAGGATCAACCGGGCGGGCCGCAGGAGGCAGGCGAGCAGGACAACGGCCAGCAGCCCCTGAAATCCTGCCAAAGCCATGGCTTGCACCACCCCCCAAAGCAGGGCGATCCCGGCAAAGAAGCAAAAGGTCAGAGCGGCAGAGATGCCGAAGGAGTGCCGCAGCGACAGTTCCGGCAAGAGCCGCCTGCGGACGACGGCACCCACGACCGGGCCGAAACCAACGGTCTGGGAAATTGCAGCGGCTGCCATCGCGGCACGGCGGCCCCGCCCCACGCAAATCTGCATCCCGAGATGCGCCATGACGGCGCGTTCCTGCCCGGCTGCACCGATAAAGGCTATTCCTGCAGCAAGCATGCCGGCCAACCATTGCCAGACCGTCAGCTCTTGCAAAGCGGCGAGGATCAAATCCAGCCGAAGATCGGCAAAGAGACCCGCACCAAACCAGAGGCAAAGGCCGACAATGACGCCAACAAGGCCCAGCCGCATCAGCACGACGCGCAGGCCCCGAAACGGCCGCCGATCGCACGGCCAAACACCTTCGCTTCCCCCGTGCCATGACCCGCCACCAGACAAAGGGCGAAGAGAAAGGAAAAGGAGCCACGAGCCCCGACTTGGGTGCGATAGGGAAGGGCGGAACGCCAGTCATGCCCGAGAAAGCCGATCCCTGCCGCCTTGCCCATCCCGTATGTCCCACACAGCAAACACATTTTCAGGACGGTAATCGACTCGGGTTTCCGGTTCCTTACTGGCGCATCAGAAATCGGGGGGAACGCGGATGAAGCCGATGCAGCCCGGATCCATGGGCGGATTGCGTCACCACGGCTGGCGGTGACGTCGCACCGGGCGCGTGTAACATTCCCGCTTTTTCCAGCGCATCCGGTGCGGCATCAATTGTCATGTAAAGGCGGAGTTAGCAGTCAGCCATGATCCGTGCAGGGTCTGTCATGGCTTGCTCCGTCTGCACCAATGCGCGGCGCAAATCCGAAACAGATAAGATGCTATCGATATTTCAAGTGGATGGATGGTGCTGCAAGAGAGGATTGAACTCTCGACCTCTCCCTTACCAAGGGAGTGCTCTACCACTGAGCTACTGCAGCGCCGGGGCCGGGTGCGGGTGTCCCGCGCGGCGTGGCGGGTGAATAGCCGCGTTCGGATGGCGGTGCAAGTGCAAACTCGCCGCTTTGCGTGGCGCATTCTGGACCCTTGCGATGGCTTCGTATAGGAGGAGGCCATGAACCCGAAATCCCAGGAACCGAAGGCTGCAGGAACTGTGCGCCCGGCGTCGGATGCGACGCGGGAGGCGCGGCTGAAGGCGGCATTGAAGGCCAATATGGCGCGGCGCAAGGCGCAGGCCAAGGCACGGTCCGGGGCGCGGGATGGGGCAGAGACGGGGGAGGCGCAAGCCAGCCCCCCAGAGAACGAGTGAGGCGGGCAGATGGATTCGATACTGGTCAAGGGCAATGGCGCGTTGAACGGGGTGATCCCGATTGCAGGGGCCAAGAATGCCTGTCTGACGTTGATGCCTGCCACGCTGCTGACCGAGGAGCCGCTGACGCTGACCAATGCGCCGCGGCTGTCGGATATCCGGACGATGACCCAGCTTCTTCAATCACTTGGCGCGGAAGTGGCCAGTTTGCAGGACGGGCTGGTGCTGGCGATGTCGTCGCATGACATCGACAATCACCGTGCCGATTATGACATCGTCCGGAAGATGCGGGCGTCGATCCTTGTGCTGGGGCCGATGCTGGCGCGGGATGGGCATGCGGTGGTGTCGCTGCCGGGGGGATGTGCCATCGGGGCGCGGCCGGTGGACCTGCATCTGAAGGCGCTGGAGGCGATGGGGGCGGAGCTGGACCTGCGCGAGGGCTATGTTCATGCCAAGGCGCCCGGTGGGCGGTTGCGGGGGGCGGTTGTCGATTTCCCCTTCGTCTCGGTCGGGGCGACAGAGAATGCGCTGATGGCGGCGACGCTGGCCAAAGGAACCACCGTGTTGAAGAACGCCGCGCGGGAGCCGGAAATTGTTGATCTGGCGCAATGCCTTAGGAAGATGGGCGCGCAGATCGAGGGCGAGGGGACGTCGACCATCACCATTCAAGGGGTGGACCGCCTGAACGGGGCGACCCATCCGGTTGTGACCGACCGGATCGAGTTGGGCACCTATATGCTGGTGCCTGCGATCTGTGGCGGTGAGGTGGAATGTCTGGGCGGGCGGATCGCGCTGGTGGGTGCCTTTGCCGAAAAGCTGGACGAGGCCGGGATCAGCGTGACCGAGACCGAGCGGGGGCTGAAAGTCAGCCGCAAGAATGGCCGGGTGAAGGCAGTCAACGTGACGACAGAGCCGTTTCCGGGCTTTCCGACCGACCTGCAGGCGCAGATGATGGCGCTGCTTTGCACGGCGGATGGCGTGTCGGTGCTGGAAGAAAAAATCTTTGAAAACAGGTTCATGCACGCGCCCGAACTGATGCGGATGGGGGCCAAGATCGACGTGCATGGCGGCACGGCGACGGTGACGGGGGTGGCCAAGCTGAAGGGGGCGCCGGTGATGGCGACGGACCTGCGGGCATCGGTCAGCCTGATCCTTGCGGGGTTGGCGGCAGAGGGTGAGACGGTGGTGAACCGGGTCTATCACCTGGACCGCGGCTATGAGCGGGTCGAGGAAAAGCTGCGGGCCTGTGGCGCGCAGATCGAACGGATCAAGGGGAACTGACCAGAATGACCGACGCGCGATTTGAAGACGGGGAGGCCGGGCCGCTGAACCTTGTCGCGCGGGATGCGGATGATCTGGGCATCCTTTCGGCGCTGGTGCAGGATGCGGTGCTGACCGGGGCAGACCTGACATGGAAGCGGGGGCAGCGGCGATTTGCCTGTCTGATCAATCGCTTCCGCTGGGAAGACCAGAGCGCCGCCGAGGCAGCAAGGCGGCCTTATGAGCGGGTACGGGCCCTGTTGGTGATCGAAGACGCACTGAACGTGCGGTCGCAGGGGATTGACCGGGGCGATCCGGAAACGGTGCTGTCGATCCTGTCGCTGGACTGGCAGCCCGGCGAGGATGGCACCGGGCGGTTGACGCTGGTGCTGGCAGGCGATGGGGCGGTGATGGTCGAGGTCGAGGCGTTGGAAGTGACGCTGCACGATGTGACCAAGCCTTATGTGGCACCCAGCCGCAAGAAACCCGAGCATCGGGATTAACAAGCCTTTGGGATTGCTGGATTTGTCGCGTTTGGACCGTGCAACACGCGGTGCAGATGATGGTGCAGACGGCTGTGCATACAAATTTCGGCAGGGTGATGGGGCCGGGCGTGGTTAACGGTGCGCCGCCGCACAGGTTTTGGCGGATGTGGGGGTGGTGACGTTGTTTGCCGCCATATCTTGGGTGTCCCTCGGATAAACCCAGTGGTTTTACAACGTAGGTCCAGATGCACGCCGAGAGGGCGAAATTTGACGCAAATTTCGCGACGATTTTTGCCGCAAAAATCGGTGGGATACCGGTGGACCCGAGATTGCCTGCCGCAGGCAGGCGCGGAATTTGCGTCAAATTCTGTTCCGGGCTTGGAAGTCAGAAACCGTCGTGGCGCGGGTTGAGTGGGAGCGGTCGCCGCGCTAGATGGGGCGGACGTTTTGGAGAGCCGCAATGACCTTTTTCCTGACCACCGATGCGCCGGATTTTGAAGCCGCCTTTGTGCAGCTTCTGTCCATGAAGCGCGAAGAGGCCGAGGATGTGGATCAGGCCGTGGCGGCCATCATCGCCGATGTGCGGGCGCGGGGCGATGCGGCGCTGATCGATCTCACAGCGCGGTTTGACCGGATGGAGGTAACAGCGGAGCGGTTGGCCTTTACCGACGCCGAGATCGAGGCGGAGATTGCAAAGGTGTCGCCCGAGGATCGGGCGGCGCTGGAATTGGCCGCCGAGCGCATCCGCGCCTATCACGCGCGGCAACTGCCCGAGGATCAAAGCTGGACCGATGCGAGCGGGGCGACGCTGGGCTGGCGTTGGACGGCTGTATCGGCGGCGGGGCTTTATGTGCCGGGGGGGCAGGCCTCTTATCCGTCGTCAGTGCTGATGAATGCGATTCCGGCCAAGGTGGCGGGGGTGGAGCGGCTGGTGGTGACCTGCCCGACACCGGGGGGCGTGGTCAATCCGCTCGTCCTGCTGGCGGCGCGGATTGCCGGGGTGGATACGGTCTATCGCGTGGGCGGCGCGCAGGCGGTGGCGGCGCTGGCCTATGGCACGGCGACGATTGCGCCAGTGGACAAGATCACCGGGCCGGGGAATGCCTATGTGGCGGCGGCCAAGCGGCGGGTGTTTGGCCGCGTGGGGATCGACATGATTGCCGGGCCGTCGGAGATTCTGGTGATCGCGGACGGCGACAATGACCCGGATTGGGTGGCGCTGGACCTGCTGAGCCAAGCCGAGCATGACGAAAGCGCGCAGTCCATCCTGATCACCACCGATGCCGCATTCGGGCAGGCGGTGGCGCGGGCGGTGGAGGCGCGTCTGGAAACGCTGGAGCGGCGCGCGATTGCGGGGGCAAGCTGGCGCGACAATGGCGCGGTGATCGTGGTGCGCGATCTGGCAGAGGCGGCGGCTTTGGCCAACCGCATCGCGGCAGAGCATCTGGAGTTGTTGGTAGCGGACCCAGAGGCGCTGGCTGCACGCATTCCCCATGCGGGGGCCATCTTCCTTGGGGCGTGGACACCGGAGGCGATTGGCGATTACGTGGGCGGGCCGAACCATGTGCTGCCGACGGCGCGGTCGGCGCGGTTTTCCAGCGGGTTGAATGTGCTGGACTTCATGAAGCGGACGACGATGGCGCGCATGACGCCCGAGGCTTTGGCGGCGATTGGCCCTGCGGCGGAGCGGCTGGCCATCAGCGAAAGCCTTGAGGCGCATGGGCTGAGCGTGCGGGCGCGGTTGGATCGGTTGAATGGGTAGGGCGCGCCCCGATGGGGCGGGGCGGGCTTTTCAAGCGAGGACGGGTCTGGCAGGCTGCAGCCTGAGGTTGTTTCTGTTGGTGTCGTCGTGCTGTCAAAGTTTTCCCGCGCCTATCCGCTCATATCGGTTGGTGTCTGGTCCGGTCTGTTAGTGCTGTTTTACCTCGTGTGGCGCTGGGTCTATCCCCGCGATCACGTCCTGCCGGTGCTGTCCGGGGCGGTGTTCCTTTTTGCCGGGACGTTCAATGCCTTCCTTGTCGGCAGCGCGCTGCTTGTCGAACGGGCTGTTCGCGCCGACCCGCCCCTTTGGCGGACGAGATATGCCTTGGCCCTGTCGCTCTTTTGGTTCGTGAGCCAGGTCATCTTGACCGGGACAGCATTGCCTTCCGGTCAGGCGCTGGTGCAAATGGGCGCGGGGCTGATCTTCGGCGCGTTCATGGCGCGTCTTGTGCGGCATGAAGAGATGGTCGTGGGCGATGGGGCCTTCGATCTGGAGCGGCCGTTCTGGGCGACGCGGACAGGTGATGTGGTCATCACCTATGCGGGCTTTGCGCCGCTTGGCGTGGCGCTTCTGATGGCGCTGTTCGCGCCCGGTACGGCGATAGGGATTTTCCTGTTGGTCCTGTTGATTCTGGTCATGTTGCCGCTTGGCCTAAGGAACCGGACCCGCTGGCGCGAAAGGGAGATGCTGGCGTTGGCGGGGGTGGCGGCGCTGGTGGTTGGGTTGTACGCGGCGAGGTGAGGCTATCGCAACGTTCTGTGCAAAGGCGAGACAGTGCCTATGCGGACCTTGCGGCGGATGTCGGAGCCGCAGCACGGGCGCTTTCAGGCTTCCTCGCTCTGCCGTTAGGGCGCAGTAGCCTTCCCCATCGCCCTTGCGCTGCGGGTTGAGGTCGGGCATCACCCTTCGGGTGAGAGAGGGGTCTGCCGGATGAACCGCATCTGCCATATCGAGATTGACGAGAAGGGGTTGGCGCGGCCGACGCCCGAGATCGAGCAGGAGCGGCGGGTCGCGATTTTTGATCTGCTGGAGGAAAACTCATTCGCGCTGCCCCGGCGCGAGGATCGGGCGGCGATTGAAGGGCCGTTCCGGCTGGGCCTTGCCATCCGCGAGGGGCGGTTGGTGTTCGACATCGGGTCGGAGGCGGGGGTGAAGGTGGGGGAGTTCCACCTGAGCCTGGGGCCGTTCAAGCAGGTGGTGAAGGACTATTTCCAGATCTGCGAAAGCTATTTCGAGGCGGTCAAGCGCCTGCCCCCCAGCCAGATCGAGGCGATCGACATGGCGCGGCGCGGGATTCACAATGAGGGCGCGCGGGTGTTGCAGGAGCGGCTTGAGGGCAAGGCCGAGGTGGATACCGATACGGCGCGGCGGCTGTTCACGCTGATCTGCGTCCTGCACTGGGGTTGATCTTGGGAGACAGCTTTCCCACGTCGGTTCTGTTCTGCTGCGACCACAATGCCGTACGGTCACCCATGGCCGAGGGGCTTATGAAACAGATGTATGGCCAGCGGGCCTATGTCCAATCGGCGGGCGTGAAGAATGACATGGAGGTGGACGGCTTCTCGATCGCGGTATGCAAGGAATGGGGGATCGAATTGTCGCGGCACCGGTCGCGCAGTTTCGAGGAAATGCAGGAATGGGGCGATGATTTGAGCCAGTTTGATCTGATCGTCGCGCTGTCGCCGGCAAGCCAGCGCACGGCGCTGGAATTGACGCGGTTCTATCATCTGGATGTGGAATATTGGCCGATCCTGGACCCGACGGGGCTGGGCGAAAGCCGCGAGGCGAAGCTGGCGGCCTATCGGCAGGCGCGCGACCAGATCCGGGAACGGATGATCGGGCGGTTCGGGCCGCCCACGGAAGAGGATAAAAGACCATGAGCCGGACGGAAGCGGAGGCGCTGATCGCGCGCTATTATGCGGCCTTCAATGCGGGCGATGCGGGCGGCATGCTGGATTGTGTGGCCGAGGATGTGGAGCATCGGGTGAATGAGGGTGGCGTGCGGCGGGGGCGGGCGCTGTTCGCCGAATTCTGTTCGCATATGGGGGTGAGCTATCGCGAAGAGCTGAAGGATCTGGTGATCTTTGCCAATGCAGACGGCACGCGGGGCGCGGCGGAATTCGTGGTGCATGGCGAATATCTGCAAACCGATCCCGGCCTGCCGGAGGCTGCGGGCCAGCGCTATATCCTGCCGGCGGGCGGGTTCTTTGACATCCGGGGTGGCAAGATCGCGCGGGTGACGACCTTCTACAATCTGAACGACTGGATCGCACAGGTTTCTGCATGAGCCGCGACCTGCCGGAGGGGATTTCCGTCCGGGCGCTGCGCGGGGCGGCGTTGGAGGCGGCGCTGGACGATGTGGCGCGGCTGCGCATCGCGGTATTCCGGGATTGGCCGTATCTGTATGACGGGTCGCTGGACTATGAGCGGGAATATCTGAGCACCTATCGTGACAGTCCGGGGGCGCTTTTGGTGGGGGCGTTCTTTGGGGATGTGCTGGTCGGGGCATCGACATCCACCCCGATGGAAGATCACGCCGAAGCCTTCGCCGCGCCTTTTGCAGGCCGTGGGGTGGCGCTGGAGGATATTCTTTACGGTGCGGAATCGGTGCTGCTGCCGGAATATCGCGGCAAGGGGATCGGGCATCGCTTCGTCGACCTGCGCGAGGACCATGCGCGGGCGTTGGGGCGGGGGCATGTGGCCTTTTGTTCGGTGATGCGACCGGAGGATCACCCGCTGAGGCCTGCGACGTACCGGACCAATGATGCCTTTTGGCAGGGCCGGGGCTATGCCCCGCTGCCGGGGGTGGTGGCCGAGTTTTCGTGGAAGGATATCGGGCAGGCGGGCGAAAGCCTGAAGCCGTTGCAGTTCTGGATGCGGGCGGTGTGATGCCCCGGTCGCTCTGCTGTGGCGGGGCGGGCACGGCGGGGGGCGGGATCGGCAGAACGGGTTTGACGCTGCGCCGCCGGGGCGGTGATATGGGGCTGTGTTGGTGCCCTTGCGGGGGATCGTAGCGAGGTGCGGGATGGCCCGATCACCCTATCAGAAACTGGAGCGGCGGGCCTTTTGGCGGTTCGGGGTTGAGGGGCGGCGGTCCTTTGCCGAGGCCGAGATGTTTCGCCCGCGCTTTGGGATTGATGCCGCGACGCGGGTGGCGACGGCGGGTTCGTGCTTTGCCCAGCATGTCGGGCGGGCCCTGCGCGCGGCGGGGGTGGATGTGATCGACGCCGAGCCGGTGCCGGATTTCGTATCCGATCAGGTGGCGCGGGATCATGGGTACCGGCTGTTTTCAGCCCGGCATGGCAATATCTATACCGCCGCCCATCTGGCGCAGTTGGCGCGCGAGGCGTGGGAGGGGTTTCGTCCGGCAGAGCCGGTATGGTCGCTTGGGGCGCGGTTCGTCGATGCGCAGCGCCCTTCGGTGGAGCCGTTGGGCCATGCCACGACGGAAGAGGTGATCTGGCATCGGGACCGGCATCTGGAACGGATCCGCGCGGCCTGGGGTGCGGCGGATGTGTTCGTGTTCACCTTTGGGCTGACCGAGGCCTTTCGTCATCGCGAGAGCGGGACGGTCTTTCCCATGGCGCCCGGTGTGTTGGGTGGGGAGTATGATCCGGCGCTGCACGGCTTTCACAACTTTACTGTATCCGAGACGGTGGCGGCTTTTTCCGAGTTCATGGCGCTGGCGCGGGCGGTCAATCCGGGGCTGCGGTTTCTGATCACCGTGTCGCCCGTGCCATTGGCCGCGACGGCGAGTGGCGATCATGTCGAGGTGGCGACAGTGCGGTCGAAATCCATCCTGCGGGCGGCCTGTGACGAGATTGTGCGGGCGCAGGAGGGGGTGGATTACTTTCCATCCTACGAGATCATCACCTCGCCTTCGACCGGGGGGCGGTTCTACCGCGAGAACCTGCGCGACGTGACCGAAGAAGGCGTGGCCACGGTGATGGCGACGTTGAAGGCCTGCTATGGGTTGTCTGAGGCGGCTGTAGCAGGCGCAAGCCCGACAGTTGAGCAGGACGCGGCGCGCGAAGAGGCGGCGGATGACCTGCGCTGCGAAGAGGTGCTTCTGGGCCGCTTTGCCGCCACGGCGGTGCCGTGATGCGGATCATGGTTTACGGCAATTCGCATGTGATGGCCTGGCGCGAGGCCTGGGCCGGAATGGCGGCAAAGGTGCCGGGGGTGGAGATGGTCTTCTTCAGCCTGCCCGAGAAGATCCGCCAGCGGTACCGCTTTCGGGCGACGGGGCTTTTTGCGCCCCGGCGCAGCGTGACGCCGGATGAGCTGGAGCGTGTCGGCGCGATGAATGAGGGGCAGACAAGCTGCGCGCCGGGATCGGCGGATGTGGCCGTCTGTGTGGGCGCGGCGTGGTATCCCGAACGGGCGATGGGCTTTGCCGCGCTGGGCGACCCGCCCGATGCAGCGCTGGCATCCGGGGGGAGGATGGTCTTTGGTTCGGGCCTTGTGCAGGCGGCGCTGGACGAGGCGAGTGCGGCTGCGCTGGGTGAATGGCAGATCGGGGCGGGGGGCGCGCGGCGACCCATCGTCTTTGGCCGCCCGGTCTATGCGGTGACCTGTCTGCAGGCCACCCATCGGCTGTATACGCCATGGGTGGCGGCGGCGGCCTATCCCGAGGCGGCGGCGTGGTTCGCGCAGGCCCATCGCGACAGGCTGGTGGCCCATGCGGCAGAAAAGGGCGTGGATTTCATGGCCCCACCCGCCGCATTGCACGGTGAACTTGGCCTGACGCGGGCGGAGTTTCTGGCGGAAGGGGGCGGCATCGTCGATCCGCAGAACGCTGCGCTGCGGGGGGATCACAGCCATATGAATGCAGCCTATGGCCGGGCCTGCATCCAGCAGCTTTTGGCGGGGCTGGATGCAGGCTAGGGCCTGCGGCTTGTGTCACGCCCTGGCCATTTGCGGCAGCAGGTAGGGGCCGTTCAGCGGTGTCTGATTGGTGCGGATGGCGCAGTGATAGGCCTGTGACAGCAGCGTGTCGGTCAGCACCTCGGACGGGGGGCCTGCGGCGAGGAGGCGGCCGTCCGTGAGTAGGATCACGTGATCGGCGGTCATGGCGGTGAGGTTGAGGTCGTGCAGGACGGTGACCACACCGCCGCCCTCGGTCGCGAAGCGGCGGGCGCGGCGCATGACCAGAAGCTGATGCGCGATGTCGAGGCTGGAGACCGGTTCATCGAGGAACAGCCACATCGGCCCCTGATCGCCGCGCGGGCGGCGGGCCTGGGCAAGGGCGCGGGCGAAGTGGATGCGCTGGCGTTCGCCGCCCGACAGGGCATGGATGGGGCGGTGGGCGAACCCGGAGAGATCAACCTCGGCAAGCAGGCGGTGGATCAGGGCGGGGTCGGCGGGGCCGGGCCCGGCCTCGATGCCGAGTTGCAGGATTTCCGCCACGGTGAAGGGAAAGGCGACCTGCGTTTCCTGCGCCAGTACGGCGCGGCGGGCGGCGAGGGCACGAGGGGAGAGGCGGGCGATGTCATCCCCGTTCAGGGTGATGTGGCCCGTGAGCGCGTGCAGGTCGCCCGTCAGCGCGGCCAAGAGCGTGGTCTTGCCCGATCCGTTGGGGCCGATGATGGCGGTGACCTGTCCGGGGCGGGCGGTGAGGGTGATGCCCGTCAGGATCGTGCGGCCATCGCGGGCGAGGGTGAGGTTGGTGGCGGTGAGCATGGGTCAGATCCCGGCAAGGCCCCGGCGGCGCAGCAGGATCCACAGAAACACGGGCGCGCCGAGTGTGGCGGTGACGATGCCGATGGGAAGCTCGGCCGGGGCGGTGAGAGTGCGGGCGATCATGTCGGCCCCGATCAGGAGGGTTCCGCCCAGAAGGGCGGCGTGGGGCAGCAGGGCGCGGTGGTCGGGTCCGGTGGCAAGGCGCAGAAGGTGCGGCACGACGATGCCGACAAAGCCGATGCCGCCTGCGATGGCCGTGGCCGCGCCTGCGGCGGCGGCGGTGGCGAGGATGGTCAGCCGTTTGGTGCGTTCGACATGGATGCCGAGGTGGGCGGCTTGTGGTTCTCCGAGTGCCAATGCGTTGAGCGCGCGGGCGAGGAGGGGGGAGAGGAGCAGGACGGGCAGGATCAGCGGCAGGGCGGTGGCGATCTTGGCCCAGCTGGCCCCGGCGAGCGAGCCCATGGACCAGAAGGTGAGGTCGCGCAACTGCTGATCATCGGCGAGGAAGGTGAGGATGCCCGTGGCCGCGCCTGCGATGGCCCCCAGCGCGATGCCTGCGAGCAGCAGGGTGGCGATGGCGGTTTGCCCGCCTGAGGCGGCGACGCGGGTGAGGATGAGCGTGGCGATCCAGCCGCCAAGGAAGGCCGCAAAGGGGATGAGATGCGCGCCTGTCAGCGCGGCGAGGGCGGGGGGCAGCAAGCCGCCCAGCACGATGGCGCTGACCGCGCCAAGGCCTGCCCCTGCGCCGACGCCGACGATGCCGGGATCGGCGAGGGGGTTGCGGAACAGGCCCTGCATCAGCGCGCCCGCCACAGCCAGCGCCGCGCCGACCATCAGGCCCATGGCGAGGCGGGGAAGGCGGATGTCGTAAAGGATGAGAGTCTCGGCCCGTGTCAGCGCCTCGCCCCCGGTGAAGGCGGCGATCAGGCGGGTGGGCGAGAGGCCCGCCGCCCCGGTGCCGAGCGACAGCAGCGAGACGGCGAGGAGGAGCGCCACGAGGGTGAGCGTCACCGCCCGCGGTTGCGGGCGGCTGTGGGCGCGAAGGGGAAGGGGGAGGGCGACCATCGCCTAGCCCTGACCGGGGTAGAGGAGCGTGTGCAGATCGGCAGCGGCCTGCGGGGTGCGGGGGCCGAAGCCGAGCAGCAGAAGGCCATCCATGCGCAGGATCGTGCCCGCCTTGGCGGCGGGGGTTTGCGAAAGGGCGGGATGGGCCAGCACCATGTCGTTGTTGATGGCGAGGTCGCCTTCACGGTCCATCATCAGGATCACGTCGGGGGCGGCGGTCAGGACCGCCTCATCCGTGATTTGCTTGTAGCCATCGAACCCCTTGCCTGCATTGATGCCGCCTGCCAGTTCGATGATGCTTTCGGCAGACGAGCTTTCGCCGCCTGCCATGACGCGGCCGCCTTGCAGCGACAGGATGAACAGGACGCGTTTCGGGGATTCCACAGTGGCGGCGCGGGCGCGGGCCTGTTGGAGGCCTTGCGCCACCTCGGCGGCGAGCGCCTTGCCTTCGTCGGGCAGGTCGAGCGCGTTGGCGATGGTGGTGATCTTGGCGATCAGGCCATCGGGGGAGGTGTCGGGGCCGGACATGGTGAAGGGGATGCCTGCCGCGTTCAGCACATCCAGCGCTTCCTGCGGGCCTGCGCCGGATTCCGACAGGATCAGGTCGGGGTTCAGGGCGAGCACGCCTTCGGGCGAGAGGGCGCGGAAATAGCCGACATCGGGAAGGGAGGTGACTGAGGGCGGGAAGGTGGAAGTGCTGTCGCGCCCGATCAGCCTGTCCTGTGCGCCGAGGGCGACGGCGATTTCGGTGACAGAGCCACCGAGGGTAAGGACGCGCTGGGCGGGGTCGGCGAAGGCCGGGGTGGCAAGCGCAAGCGCGAGGGTGAGAGAGAGGCGGAAGGTCATGCGGGCACCCCTTCGACAGCGGGCAGCGTGGCGATGAAGGCGTTCCATGCGGTGGGGGCGGCATCCTTGCGATAGCCGAAGATTTGCAGGATCAGGCCACCGTCCCTGTCAAACGCCTCGATGCTGTTGGCATCGCCGGTGCGGGTGGGTTTCCAGACGCGCCAGACCTGCGCAATGTGATCGCTGCGCAGGTGCAGGTTAAAGCGCGGGTCCATGACGTTGATCCATGGCCCCATGGGGACGACCTTGGCGATGGGGCCGCCGTGGATCTGGATGCAGCCCTGATTGCCCACGAAGATCATCAGTGGGATGGCGGCATCGGCGGCGGCGTGCAGGGCGCGGGTGATGCTGTCCGGCGCGATGCGTTCGGCGCGGGGTTGGCCGGCGAGTTGGTAGGCACCCAGACGGTTCATCTTCAGCCTGCGGGTGAGGGTGTTGAACTGATGCGTGTCGGTCATCGCGTCCCAGTCGCGGCGCAGATCATCGGCGCGGGCAGGGTTGCCCCGGGGGCTTTCGGTCGGGATGCGGGGCGCGAGGATCAGCGATTGCGGCTGGTCGGGCAGGCCGAGCGTGGCGGTGAGGCTGTCGAAGGCATCGGCGTTCGATTCGGGTTTGAGATGCACCTTGTGGACGGCGTCCCCTGCCGCATCAAAGATTTGCAGGCTGCGTTTCGGGCCATCTTCGGCCTGATCCACCACAGCGAAGGCGTGGGTCCAGTGGTCGGGGAAGATGCGCAGGTCAATCTCGGGGTCGAGCACCATCGCGGCATGGGGGCCGGACCGGTAATCGGAATAGACGCCGCGCCGTTCATGGACGCAGGATTCGTTGCGCGTCAGGGCCATGACATCCCCCAGATCGCGGATCAGCGGGAAAAGACGGTCGGGTGTGGCGTCGATGGCCACGGCCCCGTGGCCGACATGGGCGGCGACGAGCGCGGCCTCGGTCACGCCATGGGCATGGGCAAGATCGCGGGCGCGGGCCTTGGGGTTTGCCGCGCGCAGGGCGCGCAGGTCGGCGGGGGTCAGCAGGGGGGATTGGCCGTCAGCCATGGGATGCTCCAGACAGGAAAGGGCGCGTCTGGCGGTCGGCGGGGCCGGGGCTGGTGCGCGTGGATCAAGTATCGGGCAGGTTTCGCGGATACTTGACAGTTACAGTCAGGCTTTCTAGAAGCCATTTCCTGACAGATCAAGTCGGAATATCCGCCATAGCGGACCGACCTGCCGCCAGCCACGCGATCCGCCCGGCCAGCCCTTCAGAAAAACAAAGACAAAAGGGGTTATCCATGCCGATCCGCACCCGTGCCCAGAGGGCGCACCTTCTGTGTTCCGTGCCTTTGATCCTGATCTGCGCCGGGCCTGCCGCCGCGCAGGATAATGAGGGGTTCTTTCAGGTTCTGGGCCGCATCATCCTTGGCACCGGGACGGCGAAGGTGGCCATCGACACCCCGCAGGCGGTGAGCACGATCGAGGCTGAAGAACTGGAACGCGATCAGCCTGCCACCATCGGCGATCTGTTCAAGGCGGTGCCGGGCGTGCAAGGCGCGGGGGCATCGGCCCGGCCCTTGGGGCAGGCGTTCAACATCCGGGGCATCGGCAACAGCGAGCAGACCGCCTCCGAGGCGCGCATCATCGTGACGGTGGATGGCGCGCCGAAGTTTTATGAAAGCTATCGGATGGGGTCGTTTCTGGGTGATCTGGACCTGTACAAGCGGGTGGAGGTGCTGAAAGGGCCTGCATCTTCGACGCTGTACGGG
The DNA here is from genome assembly GCA_022843025.1 of Paracoccaceae bacterium. Classification (GTDB taxonomy): domain Bacteria; phylum Pseudomonadota; class Alphaproteobacteria; order Rhodobacterales; family Rhodobacteraceae; genus Paragemmobacter. The sequence continues at coordinate 205,885 of JALHOL010000009.1, forward strand.
TCGGGGGCGATTGGCGGGGCGGTGAATTTCACCACCAAGGAGGCTGGCGATTTTCTGGAAGAGGGCGAGACGCAGGCGCTGCGCTTTTCCAGCACCTATGACAGCAATGGCGATGGGGTGAAGCTGGGCATCATTTCCGCCACGCGGGCGGGCAGCGCCGAATATCTGGCCGGGTTCAACGTCACCACCGGGAATGACAAGGTGGACGGGGCAGGCAACCGACTGGCGGGGACGGCTTATGACGGCTGGTCGGGGCTGGTGAAGGGCAAGTGGTATCTGGGGGCTGATGACGAGCAGAGCCTGACACTGAGCCTGTCGCGGACGGACAGCGATCTGGACGGCACACCCGTGGCGCAGACCGGAGGCGCGACGGTGGGGGCGTTTGGCCTGCATGACATGCATGCGGTGGATGACACGCTGACACTGGCCTGGCGGCATGAGTTCCGCGACAACCCGTTGCTGGATGTGACGGCGCAGCTGTCCTTTACCGATACGAGCGTGGAGAAGGAGAATTTCTCGCTGGGTGCGTCCTGCGCGCCGGGGACGTTTCAGGTTCTGTGCGACAGTTCCTATGGCTATGCGACCACCACACTGAAGCTGGAGAACACCGCAGACCTGAGTGCGGGGGCGTGGGAGAATTACCTGACCGTCGGGGTGCAGGTGTCAGAACAAGAGCGCAGCGCGACATCGTCGCTGGGGGCTTTGGGGTTCCATCCCGAGGGGTCGGATCGGCGGGTCGGCCTTTATGCGCAGGGCGAGTTCACCTATGGCGAGCGGCTGACGATCATTCCGGGCCTGCGCGTCGATATGGGCGAGCAGACGCCGGGTGCGGCGGCGGTGGCGGCGGGGGCGTTGGCACAAGAGGACACCGCCGTGTCGCCCAAGATCGCGGCGATGTATGAGCTGAGCGACAGCTTTGCCATCTTTGGGTCGGTGGCGCGGACAGAGCGGATGCCGACGCTGGATGAGCTGTATTCCAGCGAGGCGGCGGGGGCCTTGCCAGCGCGGACACCCAGCCTGAACCTGCTGAAGGAAGAGGCGGATACGGTGGAGCTGGGCTTTACCTGGCAGCGCGAGGGGTTGTTGGCCGAGGGCGACAGTTTGCAGATGAAGGTGACGGCGTTTCACAACGATCTGACAAACATGATCGCCACCACACCGCGCGTGGCGGGCGGGCCTGCGGTGCCGTATTTTTCGAACATCGCGGCGGCGGAGTTGTGGGGGGCCGAGGTGGAGGCCGCCTATGATGCGGAGCGGTGGTTCGCGCAACTGGCTTATTCCCATGTGAAATCGAAGAACGCGGCGACGGGGCTGACATTGCCGGACACGCCGGCGGAGAATGTGGTGCTGACCGTGGGGGCCAAGCTGCCCGATCAGGGGCTGACGCTGGGCTGGCGGGCGAGTTACTTTGACAAGATCCGCACGTCATCCGCCACCACGACGGGCGCGTCATATGACACGCATGATGTGTTCCTGACCTGGTCGCCCGAGGAGGGGCCGTTGGCGGGGCTGGATGTGAACCTGTCGGTCGAGAATGTGTTTGACCGGGCCTATCGCAACAACCTGAGCCTGGACAATGCGGCGGGGCGGACGGCGAAGCTGTCGGTTGCCAAGCGGATCGCGTTCTGATGCGGGGGTTGGTGGGGCTGGCCTTGGTGCCGGGGGTTGCCTTGGCGCAAGAGGGGGGCGATGCCGCCCCCCTGACCCCCCTTGTGGGCATTGCGCCCCCGCTGCACGCGCCCGTGCCAGTGGTGGAGATGATCCTTGCCGCGCATTGGGTGGTGCAGGGGGTGAGCCTTGTGCTGGCGCTGGGCTTGTTTGCGGTGGTGACGGTGCTGGTCTTCAAGGCCGGGGAATTGTGGCTGGCGGAGCATCGGCTGCGCCAGAGCCTGCTGTCGCTGGGCGGGGCGGGCACGCTGGACGAGGCGGCGCGGATGCTGGCGGGGCGGCGCTGCGCGGGGGCGGCGATGGCGGCGGCGGCGGTGGAGGAATATGCGCTGGCCTTGCCCCTTCTGGCGCAGGCGGGGCCCGCGGGCGTGAAGGAACGGGTGCGCGCGCGAGTGGAGCGGATCGCCGGCCGCGATGCGGCGCGGCTGCGGCGCGGACGGGAGTGCTGGCCACGGTGGCGGCGACGGCACCCTTCATCGGGCTATTCGGGACGGTGTGGGGGATCATGTCGTCCTTTCTGGCGATCAGCGCAGAGGGGACGACGAACCTTGCCGTCGTGGCGCCGGGGATTGCCGAGGCGTTGCTGGTGACGGGGTTCGGGCTGGTGGCGGCGATCCCGGCTGTGGTGGTCTATAACGCGGTGCAACGGCGCATTGCCGGTCTGCGGCAGGCGATGGCGGATGTGGCGGTGGCGCTGGAGGTGCTGTTGGGCCGCGATCTGGACCGGAGGGCGGCGGCATGAGCGGGGGGGTTCCGCGCGATGGCGATGAGGATGACGTTGCGGCGGAAATCAACGTCACGCCGTTCATCGATGTGATGCTGGTGCTGCTGATCGTGTTCATGGTGGCGGCCCCCCTGTCGACAGTGGATGTGCCGGTGACACTGCCCACCAGTTCCGCCGCGCCAGCGGGGCGGGTTGCGGACCCCCTGTGGCTGACGGTGACGGCAGAGGGGGCGTGGTCGCTGGGCGATGTGGCCGTGGCGCGCGAGGGGCTGGCGGCGGCGCTGGAGGCGGCAAGCGACGGGGATCGCGGGCGGGCGGTGCTGATCCGGGGCGATGCGGCGCTGCCTTATGCCGAGGTGATGGCCGTGCTGGATGCGCTGCGCGACGCGGGATGGATGAAGGTGGCGCTCGTGGCCAAGGAGGCCGCAGGGGGATGAGCGGCCAGTTCAACCGGGGGCGCGATCTGGCGGGGTGGGCGGCGGCGGCAGGGGTCGCGGCGGCGCTGTTTGCCGGTGCGGCAGCGGCGGCCGTGCGGGCTGCGCCCGGTGCGGCGGGCGCGGGGCCGGTAGAGGCGGTGGCGATGGACCTGTCGGTGGGGGTGGTGCCGCTGTCGGCGGTGTTGCCATCGGAACCGCCCGCGGTGGCGAT
>JALHOL010000010.1 GCA_022843025.1 Paracoccaceae bacterium
CAATCTGGTCGATCCAGATACAGGCCACATTCCCCGACCATGTCAGGCATGCCCCGGGACCGACCTCCAGACGATCAATGCTGACCCGCAGGTACCGCTCCTCACCCGGCGGAAGTTCGATGACATCCATTTCATTGACGCGATGACGCATCACATCGGCCCCGATGACCTGCGCAAACGCCTGATCGCTCTCAAACCCGATGTGGTCGGCACGACCGCAATCACCCCCGCCATCTATGAGGCCGAAGAGGTTCTGCGCATCGCGCAAGAGGTCGCCCCCAACGCCCTGCGTGTGCTGGGCGGCATCCACGGCACCTTCATGTTCCGTCAAGTGCTGGACGAGGCGCCCTGGATCGATGTCATCGTCCGGGGCGAGGGCGAAGAGATCATGACGGCCCTCATGGAAGCCCTGCGCGATGGCAAATGGCCGTCCGAGCGCCGCAAGATCAAGGGCATCGCCTTCCTTGACGGCGATCAGATCGTGACCACCCCCGCCGCCAGCACGGTGAAAGATCTCGACGCCATTGATCCCGATTGGTCGATCCTGGAATGGGACAAATACATTTACGTGCCCCTGGGCGTGAAAGTGGCAATCCCCAACATGGCGCGGGGGTGCCCCTTTACCTGTTCCTTCTGCAGCCAGTGGAAATTCTGGCGCGATTACCGCGTCCGCGACCCCAAGAAGGTGGCGGATGAAATCGAAAGGCTGGTGAACGATCATGGCGTCGGCTTCTTCATCCTCGCCGACGAAGAACCCACCATCAACAAGAAGAAATTCGTCGAATTCTGTCAGGAACTGATCGATCGCGGCCTCAACAAGCGGATCAAATGGGGCATCAACACCCGCGTCACCGACATCTACCGTGACCGTGACCTGCTGAAATTCTACCGCGAAGCCGGGCTGGTCCATGTCAGCCTTGGAACTGAAGCGGCGGCGCAGTTGAAGCTGGACATGTTCAACAAGGAAACCACCGTCGCCGAAAACAAAGAGGCGATCCACCTTCTGCGTGAGGCTGATATTTTTGTCGAAGCCCAGTTCATCGTGGGCCTCGACAATGAAACCCAGGAAACGCTGGAGGAAACCTTCCAGATGGCCTGGGACTGGCAGCCCGATCTGGCCAATTGGGCGATGTATACGCCCTGGCCCTTTACGCCGCTGTTTCAGGAAATCCGGGATCAGGTCGAAGTCTTTGATTATTCGAAATACAATTTCGTCACCCCCATCATGAAACCCGCGGCCTTGACGCGCGGGGAACTGCTGGATGGTGTGATGAAGAACTATCGCCGCTTCTATATGCGCAAGGCTCTGTTCCATTACCCATGGCGCGGCACCGGCTTCCGGCGCCGCTATTTGCTGGGCTGCCTGAAGGCCTTCCTCAAGGCCGGGGTAGGGCGCACCTTCTATGATCTTGGCAAGGCGGGCTATTGGGGGCCGCAAACCAAGGGCAAGGTCGATTTCCACTTTGATGAAACCCGCAAGATCGCCGACGCCCAGATGGCCGATTGGGAGGCGAGTGCGGATCGTGCCGCCAAGGCCGCCGAACGCCGCTCCGCCGTCAAGGCGCAGATGGCCGAACGCGCGCAAGAGCGGAACGCCTTCCGGATGCCTGCCGAGGTTTCGGCCTGCGGTGGTGGCAAACAGCAGATGGAGCAAGAGGTCTGAGAAATGGACGGGGGCTTTTCACCCGCCCCGCCAGAGGCGCGGATCGGGCCCAACGCGATCACCCAGCTGGTTGCCATTCTGGACCGGTCCGAAGGGCGCAGCCTGCGCGATGCGGTGATGGCACTGGCGGCGGTCTCCGTGCCCGACCCCGCCAAGGGCATGATCCCCGAAACTGAGGCCGCTGCCGTTCACCTTGCCCTGCGCCGGGTCGCACCCGACCGGGCCGAGGCACTTCTGCGCCTCGCCGGTCTGGCAACGGGCCGCTACATCCTGCGCCATCGCATCCCGCCTTTGGCGCAGAGGCTCATCCGGGCGTTGCCAGCCGCCCTTGGCGCGCGGGTCTTGACCGCCGCAATCTCGCGTCACGCTTGGACCTTTGCTGGATCGGGCCGCTTCCGGGTGACAGGCTGGCATCCCCTGACCTTCGAGGTGGCGGCCAATCCACTGGTTGCCCATGAACGCGCCGCACATCCCATCTGCCACTGGCACGCCGCAGTGTTCGAACAGCTGTTCTCGGACTTGGTCTGGCCGGGATGCACCGTGCGCGAAGTGGCCTGCTGCGCCATGGGCCATCCCGCCTGCCAGTTTCAGATTTTGCCGCGTGGCTAGGCCCGCTCCGCCCGATCCAAATGCCAGATCATGGTGTGGACGCCAAAATTCAGCACCGACTGTCAGAAAAAGTTGACACATTGGCGACTGAACTCTTGCTCGACTCCTCAATGTAAGGTGTAGTTGACGAATGAGTGTCAGCATTTCGATACAGTCGCGCCGCTACCCCGAACCAGCCGCCATGTTGCGGCTGATCAAGCCCATTACCTGGTTCCCGCCGATCTGGGCCTATCTCTGCGGATCGGTGTCCGCCGGGGTGCCGCTCGGCGGCAACTGGGGGATGGTCCTTCTGGGCATGGTGCTTGCCGGGCCGATCGTCTGCGGCATGAGCCAGGCCGCCAACGATTGGTGCGACCGCCATGTCGATGCGGTGAACGAACCTGACCGCCCGATTCCGTCAGGCCGCATTCCGGGCCGCTGGGGCCTTTACATCGCCCTTGCCATGACCGCGCTCAGCCTTTGGGTCGGCTTGCTCCTCGGCACCTGGGGGTTCTGGGCCACCGTGGTTGGCGTCGTCGCCGCTTGGGCCTATAGCGCCGAACCGGTCCGGCTGAAACGGTCGGGCTGGTGGGGGCCGGGGCTTGTTGGCCTGTCTTATGAAGGGCTGCCTTGGTTCACCGGGGCGGCGGTCCTGCTGCAAGCCGCGCCGCGGTTTGAAATCGTGATCATCGCGCTTCTCTATTCCATCGGCGCGCATGGCATCATGACGCTGAATGACTTCAAGGCGCTTGAAGGCGACCGTCAGCATGGCGTCCGCTCCTTGCCCGTCGTGCTTGGCCCCGAAGTCGCGGCCAAGATCGCCTGCACGGTGATGGGCATGGCGCAGGCGCTGGTAATCCCGCTCTTGGCCCTGTGGGGAAAGCCGTGGCACGCGCTGGGTGTCTTTGCCGTCCTTCTGCTGCAAATCGCCGCGATGCGCGTCCTGTTCCGCGATCCCAAGGGCAAGGCGCCTTGGTATAACGGCACCGGCGTGGTGCTGTACGTGACCGGGATGATGATTTCCGCCTTCGCCCTGCGGGGGCTGGCATGACGCTGAACTGGGTCCAGATCTTCCGGCTCGGTCTGGTGCAGATGTGCCTTGGCGCGGTGGTGGTGCTGACAACCTCCACCTTGAACCGCTTGATGGTGGTGGAACTGGCGCTGCCTGCCGTGCTGCCGGGTCTGCTCGTGGCGCTGCATTACGGGATTCAGATCACCCGGCCCAACTGGGGCTTTCGGTCCGATACCAAAGGCAATCGCACGGTCTTCGTGATCGGCGGCATGGTCGCGCTGGCGCTAGGGGCGTTCCTTGCCGCCGTCGCCGTGGTGCTGTTCCCGTCCGGCTTTGCGGGCGGTCTGGCCCTGTCTGTTCTGGCTTACGCGTTGATTGGCGTGGGCGTCGGGGCCTCGGGCACCTCGCTGCTCGCGCTGCTTGCCACGGCCACTCATCCGTCGCGGCGCGCGGCGGCGGCAACCATCACTTGGCTGATGATGATCCTTGGCATCGCCGTCACCGCAGGCACCGTTGGCGCTGTGCTTGACCCCTACACGCCCGTGCTGTTGCTCGAAATCGTCGCGGTGGTGACGGGCAGCGCGGTGCTGCTGACCATCATCGCCATATGGGGCATCGAAAAGCGCGTCACCGCCACCCGCGCGCCAGAGGCGCTTCCCTTCCGCGCAGGCATGGCCGAGGTCTGGTCCGAACCCCGCGCGCGCGCCTTCACCCTGTTCATCTTCCTGTCGATGACCGCCTATTTCATGCAGGAACTGATCCTCGAACCCTATGCCGGGCTTGTCTTCGGCTTTTCGCCTGGCCAAAGCACCCAGCTTTCGGGTGCCCAGAATGGTGGCGTCTTCGTGGGGATGCTGCTGGTCGGTATTGCGGCCACGGGGTTCCGGATCGGCACGCTGCGCATGTGGGTTATGGCTGGTTGCCTCGGGTCAGCGGCGGCACTTCTGGTGATCGCGGCGCTGGGGCAAGTGGGCGGCAGCCTGCTGCCCGCAGTGGTGGCGCTTGGCTTTTTCAACGGCATGTTCGCCGTGGCGGCCATCGGGTCGATGATGGCGCTGGCGGGGCAGGGGCGTGCGGCGCGTGAAGGCACACGCATGGGCCTGTGGGGCGCAGCGCAGGCGGTCGCCGCAGGCTTCGGCGGGCTGGTCGGGGCAGCAGCGGCAGATGCGCTGCGGCTGTTCACCGATGCACCCGATGCCTTTGGCGCGGTCTTCGCGCTGGAAGCGGCGCTGTTCTGCGTCGCAGCCATGATCGCCGCAAAAGTGATCGAAGGGCGGGGTGGCGCAATCCGCGCTACCGGCCCGCAACTCTTACCGGGGGAATGACACATGACCTATGATGTCTTTGTTGTGGGCGGCGGGCCGTCGGGCGCAACCGCGGCCGAGGATCTGGCCCGCGCGGGCAAGCGTGTGGCCCTGCTGGACCGCGACGGCCGGATCAAACCCTGCGGCGGGGCCATACCGCCGCGCGCCATCAAGGATTTCGCAATCCCGGACTCGCAGATCGTGGCCAAGATCACCACCGCCCGGATGATTTCCCCCACGGGCCGCATGGTCGATATCCCGATCGAGAACGGCTATGTCGGCATGGTCGACCGCGAACATTTCGACGCCTATCTGCGCGACCGGGCCGTAAAGGCCGGTGCAGCGCCCCTGACCGGCACCTTCCTGCGGATCGAACGCGACAGCGCGGGCAGCCATGTCGTCTGGCGCGATAAGGCCACGGGCGAAGAGAAGCGCAGCGCGACAAAGCTGATCATCGGCGCGGATGGCGCGCGCTCCAACGTGGCGCGGGCCGAGGTGCCGGGCGGCGACCGCATCCCCTATGTCATTGCCTACCATGAGATCATCGCCGCTCCCGAACCTTCGCCCGACTATGACCCGCTGCGCTGTGACGTGATCTATGACGGCAAGATCAGCCCCGATTTCTATGGCTGGATCTTCCCGCATGGGGCACAGGCCAGCGTCGGCATGGGCACCGGGCTGGACGGGGTGGATCTGAAGAAAGCCACTGCCGATCTGCGTGCAGCGGCCGGACTGACGGAATGTGAAACGATCCGCAAGGAAGGCGCACCGATCCCGCTGCGCCCGATGGACCGCTGGGACAATGGCCGCGATGTGGTTCTGGCCGGCGATGCCGCAGGCGTGGTCGCTCCTTCCTCGGGCGAAGGGATTTTCTACGCCATGGCCGGGGGCCGTGCAGCGGCCACAGCCGCACAGGCGGTGCTGGCGTCGGGCCGCGCGTCCGATCTGCGCATCGCGCGCAAGCTGTTCATGCGCGAACATGGCACCGTGTTCCGGGTCTTGCGGTCGATGCAGGATGCCTATTATCGCAGTGACGAACGTCGCGAACGCTTTGTCAGCCTGTGCCACGATGTCGACGTACAGAAGCTGACCTTCGAGGCCTATATGAACAAGAAGCTGGTCACCAAACGCCCCATGGCCCATGTGAAGATCGGCATCAAGAACATGGCGCATCTTTTGCGTCTTGTCTCTCCCGTCTGGACCTGAGGCTGCAATGACCACCCAACTCGCCCCTGATGCCATGCTCGAAGAGATGATCCCCGCCTGGGTCGACGGGCGGCTTTGCCCGGTGGGCAAGCTGGAGGTGCATGTCAAAGGGCTGCGTCACAAGGCGGTGTCGGTCTTTGTGGTGGATGGCACAAAGGTGCTGATCCAGCAGCGGGCGCTGACCAAGTATCACACCCCCGGGCTTTGGGCGAACACCTGCTGCACACATCCCCGCTGGGACGAAGACCCCGCCGCCTGCGCTGTGCGCCGCCTGCGCGAAGAACTGGGGATCACCAACCTGTTCCCGGCCTTTGCCGACCGGGTGGAATACCGCGCCGATGTGGGCAGCGGGCTGACGGAACATGAACTCGTTGATATCTTCGTGGCCGAGGCGGGCAAGGGGCTGAGCGTGGTCCCAAACCCGGCCGAGGTGGCCGCCGTGCGCTGGGTCGATCTTTATGACCTGTCCGCCGAAGTGCTGCGCAGCCCCGAGACATTCACCCCCTGGCTGCGAATCTATCTGGCCGAGCATATGGACCGCATCTTCGGCAGCCTCGTCGCGGGGCGCTAATCGGGGCAATCCGATTGCGCGCGCCGGGCAGTCGCCCGACGCGCATTGTTTTTGCCTCGCCTGCGCGCTGGCGCGCTTCGGCTCAGGGTTTGGGTATTTGGGCCAAGATGAAGCTGCTTTGGGTGGTGTCAGGCCTGCAAGCGGGCCATGAGCCAAGGCAGGATCAGCCCGGCGACCTGTTCTGCCGCCTCTTCATGCACCAGATGGCCGAGCGACGCGATTTCGGCATAGTGCCCGTCCGGCATCTGTTTCGCCGCATCGCGCGAGATGCGGGGGGGAACGGCCTTGTCACCGGTCGAGGCAATCAGCAGCACCGGAAGGTGCTGCGCAATCAGCCGGGGCATCACGGATTCCAGACGCCACTGCGCCATCATCCCCAGCGTGCCGTCCACATGCGCGGGGTCTTTGACGAGCGTCAGGTACTGCGCCTGACCTGCCGCATCCAGCGGGGAACCGGTGGTCGCCAGCAGCTTGCCCACCGTTGCCGCATTGCCCCAAAGCCGTGAGACGACATGCGGGATAAAGGGCGTAACGGCCAACACCTTGGCCAATATGGGAAACATCACGCCCGCCGCGCCGTCAAAGGCCCCAAGCGCCGCGTTGATCCCGACAACCGCGCGCAACGGCAGCAATTCCGCCAGCCGCAGCGCCAGCGCCGCCCCGGCGGAATGGCCGATCACCGCCACCGGCGCGATGGCCATCGTGGCGCAAAGCTGGGCCAGATCTTCGGCCATGTGATCAATGCCATAGCGGCTGCGCGCGCCAGATCGGGTGAAGCCCTGACCGGGCAGGTCGGGGACCACCACCCGGAAATGCGGGCTCAGGAGCGGTATCAGATGGCGAAAGCTATGCCCGGATCCACCCGCGCCATGCAGCAGCAGCACGACCGGGCCATCGCCCGCTTCGACCACGCACCAATTGTGCGGGCGGCTGGCCACGCGGCGGGCCCGATCGCGATGGGGCCAGTCTGGGGGCATGCGATCGACGGCCATGTCAGCTTTCCAGCGCCTCGCCCAGAACCGAAGACAGGCGGCGTGCATCCGCGCGCGGCAGGGCGAGGTAGGGCGCATCCATCAGCTGTGCCAAGGTCCGCAGCGAAGGTTGCGGCCGGTTGGCCACGTCGATCACCAACGCGGGCGTGCCCGAGGCGCGGATCTGGCGGGCAAGGCGAAACGCCTCATCCTCGGCGCGGGGGCGGTCGGGGGTGCCATCCAGCGCGATATTGCCCCGCCCGTCCGTCAGCAAGGCGATGGTGGGGGTCAACCCCCGCGCACGCGCCTGCGCCGCCGTGGCCAGCGCCAGTTGCAGGCCCGAGGCAAGCGGTGTGCCCCCACCCCCCGGCAGGCCCGCCAACCGCCGCTTGGTCTGCACCAGCGACCGGGTGGGGGGCAGGATCAACTCGGCATGAAAGCCTTTGAAGGTCAGCAGCGAAACATGGTCGCGCCGCGCATAAGCCTGCGCGAGCAGCAGCTCGATCGCGCCCTTCGCCTCGGCCAGTCGGGCGAAGGCGGCGGAACCAGAGGCATCGACGGCAAAGATCAGAACCCGGTCCGATGTTTCGCGGAACCGTTTCAGCCGGATATCGGCGGCGCGCACAAGCAATACGGCGTCGGGGCGCGCGGTCTGGGCGCGGCGCAGGGGTTGCCATGGGGCAGCGGCGCGCAGCGTGGCCACAAGGTCGATCCGTGCGCCGGGGCCAAGGCGACCGGGGCGCGAGGGTAGGGGCCGACCGCGGCGGTTGCCGCCGCGTTCCGCGCCCGATCCGCTGGCAGATTTCGCGGCGCGGCTGGCGCGGCCCTTTGCCAGCGCCTCCAGCAGATCACGGGGCAGGGCGGCCAGCGCCGCCGCGACCAGCAATTCATCCGGTATCCCCTGTGGCTGATCCTCAGCCTCGTGTTCGCCCATGTCGGGGCTATCCTCCGGCGGGGGCGGGTCTGCTTCGGGCGGTGGGGCGCTTTCCGTCACCGGCGCGGCGCGATGGCCATAGACCAGCGCGGCAGCAGCGGTCAGGTCATCATCAGTCACGGCCTCACGCCCTGCCCAAGCCGCATGGGCCCGGGCACAGGCGGCGGCCAGCAGCGGCGCACGAAGCGAGCCGATACCCAGTTCGGCGGCGGCCCGCGTCAGGGCATCCAGCGCGTCCGCAGTCAGGGTCAGCGTCGCAAGGCGGGCGCTGGCAGCGGCAAGTGACGCCGGATCAAGCGCCAATGGCCCGGTCTGTGACAGTGGCATGTCGCTCAGGTCAAGGAACAGTCCCACCCTGTCTGTCAGGGCAGAGGGCAGGCCTTCATCCGGTTCTGCCGCCTCATCCAGCGCGATCAGGCTGTGATGGCTGGTATCCAACGCATGGGCCAGCCGTGCCGCAAGGCCGGGCGGGCAGCGTTCGGCCATGGTCAGGATCAGCGCGGATGGCGTGGCCAGCAGCCCCGCCGTCATCACTGGCTGGCCGGTGGCCAGCGTGGCGGTCAGATCCAGCCCTCCGAACAGAACGTCATCCGCGATGGTCGGGTGCAACCGGCGCTGCGGCAGGGGTAGGGCGGCAAGCCCCGCCGTCACCAGATCACGCACCGGGCCCGCGCGGGCGCGCAGCCACAGCCCCCTTAACCCCGCCGGATCAATGGCAAGACAGGCGAGCGCGGCTTGAACCCGGCCCCAGGGATCATCAAGCTGGGTCAGGGCAGAACCTCGGCCACAGCGCGGATGACGCGGCTGGTCGATCCGGCCTCATCCAGCGGGTCACGCCGCAGGCGGTGCGAAAGGCACATCGGCGCCACGGCCTTGAGGTGGATGCGACCCACGGCCTCATCCCCTTCAAAAGCCGCAAGCGCGCGGGCCGCACGCAGCAGCGTCAGTTCACCGCGCAATCCGTCCGATCCGATGGCGATGCACAATTCGGCGCAGTCATGCAGCACGGTGTTCGGCGTCTTCATCTGCGGCAGGGCCGCACGTGCCAGCAGGATGCGGTCGCGCAGCAGCGCGTCCTGCATCCGCCACATCTCCATGAAAGCGCCATAGTTGGATTCGTATCCGTCACGCCTGCGGATCACCTCTACCCGCGTTTCCACATCGCGGGGCGATGTCACCTCGACCGACAGGCCGAATCGATCCAGAAGCTGCGGGCGCAGTTCCCCTTCTTCCGGGTTGCCCGAGCCGACCAGCACGAAGCGCGCCGGATGCCGGATCGACAGGCCTTCGCGTTCCACCACGTTTTCGCCCGATTGGGCGACGTCCAAGAGCAGATCGACGATATGATCTTCCAGAAGGTTGACCTCGTCGATGTAAAGGTAGCCGCGATTGGCGCGCGCAAGCAGGCCAGGTTCAAACGCCTTTTCCCCGCGCGTCAACGCACGCTCGATATCCAGCGCGCCAACGACACGATCCTCGGTCACGCCCAGCGGCAGATCGACCACGGGCGTGGGTTTGCGGATCATCCGCCCTGTCACCCCTTCGGCCCAATCGGGCACCTGTTCCGGCGTGGCGGCGTTGACAGGGCAACCCTCGACCGCGTCGATTTCAGGGAGCAGTGCAGCCAGCGCGCGCACCGCGGTGGATTTGCCGGTGCCCCGGTCGCCAAAGACAAGGACGCCGCCAATGCCGGGATCGACCGCCGTCAGGATCATGGCCTGCTTCATGGCCTCTTGGCCGACGATGGCAGAGAAGGGGAAAGGGTGTTTCATGCGGTCACCGTAAGAGTGCGGATTTTCTGCGAGAATTCAGTCCGATCCTTCGCAGAAGGATCGTTCACAGGAACTTTCGCAGAAAATTCCTGTCTCATGCGGCCTCCGCCCGGTGCAAGGCCGCCAGCGGGTCAGTGCCGTTCCAGCTGCCGACACTGCCCAGCAGGTGAAAACGGGCATAAAGCTCTTCGTTGAACCAGTTGCCCTCGCGCACGGCGCGGATGGCGCGGCCATGCGGGCCATCACCACGGGCAAAGGCCGCCATGCTGGCGGTATCGGGCCAGATCGAGAAGGTCACCTGATGCAGCAGGGGCAGTTCGCCGATGCCGATCTTGAAGGCGACATTCGGGTCGCTGCCGATCATGGCGGAAATCGACGGCACACGATCCCAAAAGCGCAGGGCCTTGGCCGGCCGCACCGTGGCGCGGGTCAGCGCGGCAAGCGGGCCTGTCGAATCGGTGGCGTTTGTATCCGGCATGAACGGGTTCTCGCCGGCCCAGCGGCCACGCGCCGATAAGGGGTTCAGAAACACCGTCCAGCTTTCATCGGCGCGGGATCGCCAGCGTTGCCAGACTGGGCTGTCGCGCGTGGCGCTGCGCGCCGTCGCCTCATCCGGCCATACGGCAAGGATGGCCCAGACGCCCCAGTTGGGCCGGGGAGTGAACCCTTCACCCGTGCCGGAACCGCAGAGTTTCCAGAACTTCGCCCGCGTTTCCCGCCGAAGCGACAGCCGTGCAGCCCCCATCTGGCCAATCACCCACAGGCGTGACCCGATCCCGTCAAACCGGAAAAGGCTGAGGCTGGTAACGGAAATGGCGCGAACCTCCGGCGCAGAGAGTGTAAACATACTCTGACAGTATCTGCGGAAGAGGGAAAGAAAAAACGCTGATTTATGCGCGGCTCACAGAGATATTGTAAATTAAACTAGACACTCTATCATCCCTCCCATGAAGCACACACCGCCACCCCGCCCTGTCCCGGACCTGCCTGACTCAAACCATGCCATTGTCATTGGTGCCGGGTTGGGGGGGCTGGCTTCGGCCATGCGGTTGGGTGCCAAAGGCTGGCGCGTGACAGTGATCGACCGGCTCGATCGCGTGGGCGGGCGCGGATCGTCGATCACCCAGGGCGGCCACCGCTTTGACCTCGGTCCCACCATCGTGACCGTGCCGCAAGGGTTGCGCGACCTCTGGGCTGTCTGCGGGCGCGATTTTGACCGGGATGTTCGGCTTGTGCCGATGGACCCCTTCTATGAAATCCGCTGGGAAGACGGTTCAACCTTCACCATGCGCCAGGACGAGGCCGCAATGAAGGCCGAGGTCGCGCGCCTCTCTCCGAGCGACCTGAAGGGGTATCAGAAGTTCCTGAACGACAGCGAAAAACGCTATTGGTTCGGGTTCGAAGACCTCGGCCGCCGCCCGATGAACAAGCTGATGGATCTCATCAAGGTGCTGCCGACATTCGTGCGCATGCGGGCGGACCGGTCGGTCTATGCCCATGCGGCGGGGCGCGTCTCTGATCCGCGCCTGCGCTTTGCGCTGTCCTTCCATCCGCTGTTTATCGGCGGCGATCCGTTCAACGTGACGTCCATGTATATCCTTGTCAGTCACCTCGAAAAAGCCTTTGGCGTGCATTACGCCATGGGCGGCGTGCAGGCGATTGCCGAAGCCATGGCGCAGGTCGTCGCCGCGCAGGGCGGCGAGGTCGTCTCGCAGACCGAGGTTGATGAGATCGTCGTCGAAGATGGTCGCGCCGCAGGTGTGCGGCTTGTATCGGGCGAGGTGATCCGCGCAGGGCTGGTCGTGTCCAACGCCGATGCGGGGCATACCTATACCCGGCTTTTGCGCAACCTGCCGCGCAAGCGCTGGACCGATGCGAAACTGAAACGCTCGCGCTGGTCGATGGGCCTTTATGTCTGGTATTTCGGCACCAAAGGCACGCGCGACATATGGCGCGACGTGGGCCACCATTCCATCGTCGTGGGGCCGCGCTATCGCGACCATATCAAGGACATCTTCATTCGCGGCAAGCTCGCCGATGACATGAGCCTTTACGTCCACCGCCCCAGCGTGACCGATCCCACCTGCGCGCCCGCGGGCGACGATACCTTCTACGTCCTATCGCCCGTGCCGCATCTGGGCTTTTCCAACGGGGTCAACTGGGCCGAGGAAGAACCGCTCTACCGCGCCAAAATGGCGAAAATGCTGGAAGATCGGCTGATCCCCGGTTTCCGGGACCGGATCACCGAAGAAATCACCTTCACGCCTGAAACCTTTCGCGACCGGTATCTGTCCCCGCTCGGCGCCGGTTTCTCGATCGAGCCGCGCATCCTGCAATCGGCGTGGTTCCGGCCGCATAACATATCCGAAGAACTGCCGGGCCTCTATCTGGCGGGCGCAGGCACCCATCCGGGGGCAGGGCTGCCGGGGGTGGTCGGCACGGCCGAGGTGCTGGGCAAGCTTGTCCCCGATGCCCCGCGGCGCCTGGCCGAGATCCGCGAGCTGAGGATGGCCGCCGAATGATCGACCCACGCGACATGGACCACTGCCGCGAGGTGATCCGTACCGGATCGCTGTCCTTCCACGCAGCGTCGCGCCTGTTGCCCACACGGGTGC
Source organism: Paracoccaceae bacterium (assembly GCA_022843025.1). Lineage (GTDB taxonomy): Bacteria > Pseudomonadota > Alphaproteobacteria > Rhodobacterales > Rhodobacteraceae > Paragemmobacter. The sequence continues at coordinate 12,637 of JALHOL010000010.1, forward strand.
GCGATCCGGCGCTGGCGCTTTATGCCTTTTGCCGCATGTCCGATGATGCGGTGGATGAAGGCGGTGACAAGGCCGCCGCTGTTCTGTCGTTGCGCGACAGGCTGGACATGGTCTATCGCGGCACGCCCGCGAACCAGCCCGCCGACCGGGCCTTTGCCGGCGTGGTCGAGGCGTTCGACATGCCCCGCGCCTTGCCCGAGGCGCTGCTGGAAGGTTTTGCCTGGGATGCGACCGAACGGCGCTATGCCGATCTGTCCGGCGTGCTGGACTACTCCGCCCGCGTTGCGGCGGCGGTGGGCGCGATGATGTGCGTACTGATGCGGGTGCGCGATGGCGATGCGTTGGCGCGGGCCTGCGATCTGGGCCTTGCGATGCAATTGACGAACATCGCCCGCGATGTTGGCGAAGATGCCCGCGCAGGACGGCTTTATCTGCCCACGGCTTGGCTTTCTGACGAAGGCATTGATCCCGATGCCTTTTTGCGTAACCCGCGCGCCTATCCTGGCGTCGCGCGCGCCACCCTGCGCCTGCTGGATGCGGCGGATCGGCTCTATCGCCGGGCCGAGGCCGGGGTGCCCTCCCTGCCACTGGCCTGTCGCCCCGGCATCTACGCCGCGCGGCTGATCTATGACGGGATCGGCGGCAATCTGCGCCGCGTGCGCGGCGACAGCGTCACGACGCGGGCACGGACGGGCCGGGGTCAAAAGCTGGCCTGTCTGGTGGCAGCGACGGCGCGGGCGGCGGTGTCGACGGTGAAGCCGGGGCCTGCAGTGCTGCACGCCGCCCCCGCGCCGGAGGTGGCTTTTCTGGTGCAGGCCGCCACACGCGGCGCGACCCGGCCCGCGCGCAGTGACACGCTCTTGTCCGTGCTGGCCCAGCTCGAGGCGCGCGACCGCGGCATGGCCTGATGGCCAAGCCCCTGTAAAGCCGGGAATTTCACCTCTGTCCGTTTCCGCTTGGACGCAAGGCCCAGACGGGCTACATCGCTGTGTCTGGTGAAACCGGGAGCGATGTCATGGAATTCTTCACCCTGTTTCTGACCTATCTCGCTGCCTGCGGGGCGGCGGCGGCCACGGGGGCGCTGTTTCAGCCCGGCGACTGGTATCGCAGCCTGAACAAACCGCGCTGGACCCCGCCGGATTGGCTGTTTCCGGTGGCCTGGACGGTGCTTTATCTGTGCATGTCCACTGCGGCGGCGCGGGTCGCGATGATCGACGGCACAGGGCAGGCGCTGGCGCTGTGGTCGGTGCAGATTGCCCTTAACGCCTTGTGGACGCCCGTCTTTTTCGGCCTTCGCAGGCTCGGCGCGGGGCTGGTGATCATCTTCCTGCTCTGGCTGGCCGTGGCCGCCACGATGCTGGCCTTCTGGCAGGTGGACTGGATCGCCGGGCTGTTGTTCGCGCCCTACCTGCTTTGGGTGTCGATTGCCGGGGCGTTGAACCGGTCGGTCTGGGTGCGCAATCCGGTGACGGCGTAAGGTTCAAAGTGACGGAAATCGCCGGAGCATGCCGAAACGGGCTGTGCAGCGCGCGATGCAGACGCCTGTGCAGCAATCCGTATGCACGGAGCGAACGGTCCAAGGTCGCCGCGCGCAACGACATACGGAAACGCCAGACAAAATTCTTCGAAGAATTTTGCAAATTCCTTCCAAGGAATTTGGGTCAGAAGCTCCACCCGCTGCGCCGTGGCACGCGCACGGCCAGCATCGGTTTCAGCAGCGGAGACCGGAACCGGGTCAGATCCAGCGCCTCATGCACGCCTTGCGTCACCTCACCCTCCAGCCGGGTTTCCACCACGCTACGGCTGTAGAAGGGCGCATCCAGCATCGACATCACCTCGCGCGGGGTGGTGCCCACATCGGCGCGGGTTTCGCGGCGGACCTGCCAGCGCGACCGGGCAAAGGCCGTGCGGGGCGGCGGGGCCACTTCGCGCGCCTCGCCGCCTGCAGTAACCTCCAGCCCGAAATCAAGGCGCGATCCGTCGCGGCGGATCGCGTCATAGATGCACAGCGCCCGGTCCTGCATCGGGAACCGGCCCCAGGTCCAGAAATCGAAATCCGCCTCCAGCGCAGCGGTGCCGAAGTTTGCGTCGAAGTAGCCGTGGCCTTCCCAGACATGGCCCTGCGTCAGGTTCACCGAGATATGGGCCAGCGGCGCAAACGGGCGCCAGACATGGCGCGGATGCAGCGCTAGTTCCACCCCGGTCAGCGCGCTGGGCGTCAGCACGATCCGGCCCTTCACCGCGCTGATGAGGGGCGGGGATGACACCTCGTCCACATCAATCACCAATTCCCGCCCTGTCCAGTGCATCCGGCTGGGGCCAAGCGTCAGGGTATCCGCGCTTTGGCGCAGGGCGCTGCGGCCCCGGTCCGTCATGGTAAAGCGCCCGCCCGGGCCATAGGTGGCGACATTCAGGCAGACATGGTTCTGCGGCTCGCGCCGCCCGGACCAGGCATACCAAGGCGAAAACACCGATCCGATGAACCCTATGACCGAGACCGCGCGCCGCCCGTCATCCGAGACACCGTCGAGATACCACCAGGCATAACCATCGGGGCCGACTTCGACCCGGAAATCCGGTCCTGCATGATCGCCGCGGCCGCGTGCATCGCGGAGAGGGCTGCCATCGGCACCCCCGCCCCCGGATGCGCCCCGCCCCCCGCCAGATACAGGCCCGGCAGGGCTGTCCGCGCGGGCGGGCGTTGGAAGGCCGCCATCGTCCCTTCGGGCGAGCGTCCGTAAATCGCCCCCTGTGACGCCGGAAACAGACGGTTCAACTGTGCGGGCGTGGTCAACCCCGCGCTGTCGGGCAACGGGGAAAAGGTCAGCCCCATGCGGGACAGGTGATCGAAGGTCATGTGGCGGCATCGGGTGAAATCCTCGGGTCGCGCGGGCAGGCCAGCGGGGGCGTTCAGGATGATCTCGAATCGTTCGAGCGTGTTTGCGAAAGATTGGGCGGGACCGCGGGCGCGGTCTTCGGCGCACAGGTAAAGGGTGGGGGCTTCCGGCATCTGCCCCTTGCCGATGGGGCCGAATTCACCCGCAGGATCATCGGTGAAGAACAGGTTGTGATGGATCAGATCCGCCGCCCGTTCCCCCTGCGGCGTTGCGGCAAATGCCCAGACCAGCGCCGACAGGCTGGGCGGGCCGGCCGCGCGGGCGGGCAGGGCGGATTGCGCGGCATCCCCCAACAGCCCCGTGGTCAGCGCGGCAGGGTCACCGTTGAAGACGCAGGCGCCGCAGGGCAGGGTGCGCCCGCCATCGATCTGCACCCCCGTCACCCGCCCACTTTGCCGGGTGATGCGGGTGGCGGATGTGCCATAGCGGAACTGCACCCCCATGCGTTCGGCCAGCCCGGCCAGCGCAGCGGCAAGGTGGTGCATCCCCCCCTCAACCGCCCAGACCCCCCGCGCCTCGGCCCGCCAGATGAGCGACAGGACAGCCGGGGACTGGGCGGGCCTGCCGCCGACATAGGTTGCATAGCGCGCGAAAAGCTGGATCAGGCGCGGGTCGCGGAAATGCTTCCGCAGCAGCCCTTCCACCGTCAGGCCGGGGCGCAGGGCAGGCCACAGGCGCGGCTGGCTTAGCGCGGCGCGGGCGATGGCGGGCAGGTCGGGACGGGCGGCCTGCATCACTGGCACGTCAAAGGCACGGAACAGGGATTCGGTCAGCGCATCGAATCGCAGAAAGGCCTCTGCCTCGCGCGGGCCTGCAAAGGCGCGGATCGCTTCGGCATTGGTCGCACGGTCCGACGTCAGGTCCAGCGCATCAGATCCCGGCCACCAATGCCGCGCAAGGATGGGCTGGGGGATCAGCGTCAGGTGATCGTCGATCCGTTCGCCATTCAACGCGAACAGCGCGTCAAACACATGCCGCATGGTCAGGACGGTTGGCCCGGTATCCACCGGACCGGCGGCTGAGGGCAGGGCGCGCGCCTTGCCACCCGGCGCATCGGCCCGTTCCAGCACCGTTACCGCAAGCCCCGCCGCCGCCAGACGGATGGCCGAGGCAAGGCCGCCCATCCCGGCACCGATGACGATGACGCGGTCGCGCGCGTCTTTTGCCTGCGGCTGTTCCATGGCGGAAGTCTTAGACGCGTCCGGCGATATGTCCATCCGGAATTACATCAAGGTGTAAGATTTAGTTTACACTTTAAGCCGTCAATGCAAGACTGATCGAAATCAGGATGCGAAAGGGGCCATCATGGGTCTGAATGCCGGGATGGACGTGCGGATCGAGGCGGCTGTCACCGCGGCCCTGTCGCTGGGCATGGGGCCTGCGTCCCATGGCGAAGCCCCGGCCAGGTTGCGCGGCGCGCTAGATCATGCCGTGCTGCCGGGTGGGGCGCGGATCCGGCCCACCATCCTTGTGTCCGTGGCACGTGCCTGCGGCGATGATCGCCCGCAGATCACCGATGCGGCGGCGGCGGCGCTGGAACTGATCCATTGCGCCAGCCTTGTGCATGATGATCTGCCCTGTTTCGACGATGCCGATACGCGGCGCGGCAAGGCCACGGTGCACCGCGCCTATGGCGAGCCGCTGGCCGTGCTGGCGGGGGATTCGCTGATCGTGCTGGCCTTTGAGGTGCTGGCGCGGGCGGCGGGTGATCATCCGCGCCGGGCGGTGGACCTGATCCGTGTTCTGGCACAGCGCACCGGGATGCCCGGTGGCATCTGCGCCGGGCAGGGTTGGGAAAGCGAGCCTGTGGTCAACCTGTCGGCCTATCACCGTGCCAAGACCGGGGCGCTGTTCATCGCGGCCACGCAGATGGGCGCCATCGCAGCGGGGCAAGAGCCCGAGCCGTGGGAAGAACTGGGCGCGCGTATAGGTGAGGCGTTCCAGGTGGCTGATGACCTGAAAGACGCGCTCCTGACCGAGGCCGAAATGGGCAAGCCAGCGGGGCAGGATGCCGCCCATGCGCGGCCCTCGGCGGTGCAGGAACTGGGTGTTGCGGGCGCGGTGCGCCATCTGAAGGATATTCTTGGCGGGGCAATTGCCTCTATTCCATCCTGCCCCGGCGAGGCGATGCTGGCCGCCATGGTGCGCGCCTATGCCGAACGGATGACCCCGGTCGATCTGCACCCGGTGCGGGGATGACAGACGCGGCCAGCGGGCCGGGTCTGCGCCCCATGCGGGCTGCGCGGCAGCCGCTTGCGGTGCGGCTGGGCCTTTCGGCACGGTTCCATGCCCTTTGCGCCCGCGTTCCCGGCCTGCGCCTGATCTCGCGGCGCGAGGGCGAGGCGCTGTTCGATGTCGTCTCCGGCTTCGTGCAATCGCAGGCGCTGCTGGCGCTCGTGGAATTGCGCGTGTTGCACCGGCTGGCCGAAGGGCCTGCACCGCTGGCTGCACTGGCGGGGCCGGCAGGCGTGCCGCCGGCGCGGATGGCGGTGCTGTTGCAGGCGGGGGCAGGGCTTGGCCTGCTGGCGCAGCGGCGTGGAATCTGGCGGCTGACCGTGCGCGGCGCGGCGTTCCTGACAGTGCCGGGGCTGGAGGCGATGGTGCGCCATCACCCCGTGCTTTACCGCGATCTGGCCGATCCGGTGGCCTTCTTCCGGGGCGAGACACAGCCCGAACTGGCGCAGTTTTGGCCCTATGTCTTTGGCGCGGGCGGAGCGGCCGATCCGGCGCTGGCGCAGCGCTATTCCGATCTGATGGCCGACAGCCAGGGTCTGGTGGCGGCCGATACGCTGCGGCTGGTGGATTTCCGGGGCGTTCAGCATCTGATGGATGTGGGCGGCGGGACCGGGGCCTTTTTGGCCGCCGTGGGGGCCGCGCATCCGGCCCTGCGTATGACGCTTTTCGATCTGCCTGCCGTGGTACCGGGTGCCGTCGCGCGCTTTGCGTCGGCGGGGGTGTCGGATCGGGTGACCATCGTGCCGGGGTCTTTCCGTGACGATCCGCTGCCGCGAGGGGCCGATGCCATCTCGCTGGTGCGGGTGCTTTACGACCATGCCGACGACACGATCACGGCGCTGTTACGGGCCGTGTTCACATCGCTCCCGCCAGGGGGCCGAGTCGTGGTGTCCGAGCCGATGTCCGGGGGGGATTCTCCGGACCGGGCAACCGATGTGTACTTTTCTGTTTACACTCTGGCCATGCAAACCGGGCGCACCCGGTCCGGGGCAGAGATTGCGCGTATGCTGCGGAATGCAGGCTTTTCGGACCCAATAATCCTTCAGGGTTTCCGACCTTTTGTCACCTCCGTGGTGACAGCCACGGTGCCTGCTGCCTAAGTTGTTCCAAAAAGTGTCTAATTAAGTTGACACTACGCGCTGTCAGTCTACACTTACACCAAGCCGTGATGGACCCGAAAGAGCGGGGCAGGATGGCGCAGGGAGAGATCAAGTTGCAAACCACCGCCGTCATCCTTTCCGGACCCAGGGACCTGTCCCTTGAGGTGCTGGGACTGACAGCCCCCGGCGACGGGGATCTGGTGGTCGAGATCGCCCATTCCGGCATTTCCACCGGCACCGAAAAGCTTTTTTATTCCGGCACCATGCCGCCCTTTCCTGGCATGGGTTACCCGCTTGTCCCCGGCTATGAAGCTGCGGGCGAGGTGGTCGAGGCGGGCGCGGGCAGCGGTTTCAAGGTTGGCGATCATGTGTTCGTGCCGGGTGCCAATTGCTTTACCGGTGATGTGAAGGGCCTCTTTGGTGGTGCCTCGCGCCATCTGGTGACGCCCGCGCATCGCGTGGCCCGGATCGACCGGGGCATGGGGGCCGAAGGCGCACTTCTGGCGCTGGCTGCAACCGCGCGTCATGCGCTGGCTGGCTTCAACACCGCGCTGCCCGATCTGATTGTGGGTCATGGCACGCTGGGCCGTCTTCTGGCCCGCCTGACCGTGGCCGCTGGTGCCCCTGCGCCGACCGTGTGGGAAACCAATGCGGCGCGGCGCGACGGCGCGGCAGGCTATGCCTGCATCGCGCCGGAAGACGACCCGCGCCGCGATTACAAAGCCATCTACGATGCCAGCGGCGCCAAGGGCCTGCTAGACCAGCTGATCATGCGTCTGGCCAAGGGCGGCGAGGTCGTGCTGGCGGGGTTCTATACCGAACCCGTCTCCTTCGTGTTTCCCCCGGCCTTCATGAAAGAGGCGCGCATTCGCATCGCCTCGGAATGGAATGCCGAAGACCTGACCGCCACCCGCGCGCTGATCGAAAGCGGTGCGCTGTCGCTGGCCGGTCTGATCACCCACACCCGGCCCGCATCAGCGGCCCCGGAAGCCTATGCAACCGCATTCGACGATGCGGCTTGCCTGAAAATGATTCTCGACTGGAAGGGCCACGCATGAACGACGTTCCGAATCTGAAGGACTTCGACGCCCGTCTTCGGGACGAGGCCCACGAAGAACCCACATTGGAAGTGCCGCAGGGCGAGCCGACCAAGAAAACCCAGATCATCGCGATCTACGGCAAGGGCGGCATCGGCAAATCCTTCACGCTGGCCAACCTGAGCCACATGATGGCCGAAAACGGCAAGCGCGTGCTGCTGATCGGCTGCGATCCGAAATCGGATACGACCAGCCTGCTGTTCGGCGGTAAGGCCTGTCCCACGATCATCGAGACCTCGACCCGCAAGAAACTGGCGGGCGAAGAGGTCAAGATCGGCGATGTCTGCTTCAAGCGCGGTGGTGTCTTCGCGATGGAGCTTGGCGGGCCGGAAGTGGGCCGCGGCTGCGGTGGTCGCGGGATCATCCACGGCTTTGAACTGCTGGAAAAGTTGGGCTTCCACGACTGGGACTTCGACTATGTCCTCTTGGATTTCCTTGGCGATGTGGTCTGCGGCGGCTTTGGCCTGCCGATCGCCCGCGACATGGCGCAAAAGGTGATCGTGGTCGCCTCGAACGACCTGCAATCGCTCTATGTCGCCAACAACGTCTGCTCGGCGGTGGAATACTTCCGCAAGCTGGGCGGCAATGTCGGCGTGGCGGGCATGGTCATCAACAAGGATGACGGCACCGGCGAGGCTGCGGCCTTTGCCGCAGCGGTCAATATCCCGATCCTGGCCAGCATCCCGGCGGATGACGACCTGCGCCGCAAATCGGCCAATTACCAGATCGTCGGCACCCATGCCACGCAATGGGGTGGCCTGTTCACCGAGCTGGCCGAAAACGTCGCCGAAGCCCCGCCGCTGCGGCCCAAGCCGCTGACGCAGGATGGCCTGCTGGGCCTGTTCGATGCCGAAACCACCGGTGCAGATTTCGTACTGAGCCCGGCAACCGATGCCGACATGCGCGGCAAATACTCGGCCGAGGTGAAGTCACTGGAAGTGGTCTACGACAATGTTTGACCTGCATCTTCTTGAAAAGCTTGAAGAAGCCCTGCGCGCCATCGCCCGGAAAGGCACCAAGCAATGACCAGCGAAACCCGTTATGACATGGCTGACCAAACCCCGGTGACCGAAGGGGTCCGGGATGCGGCTGCGCCTGCCATGGCGGGTGCGCCGGTTGACGGCATGGGGTGCCATGCCGGTGCTGCCGAGATGGAAGCCGCCGCACGGGCGGCGGGCAATTCGGAAATCCTTGATCAATATGCCGCCGACTATCCGCAAGGCCCGCATGACAAACCGCAAAGCATGTGCCCCGCCTTCGGGTCGCTGCGCGTTGGTCTGCGGATGCGGCGGGTGGCGACGGTTCTGTCGGGCTCTGCCTGCTGCGTCTATGGCCTGACCTTCGTGTCGCATTTCTATGGCGCGCGGCGGTCGGTTGGCTATGTGCCCTTCAATTCGGAGTCGCTGGTCACCGGCAAGCTGTTCGAAGATATCCGCGACGCGGTGCATGAACTGGCCGATCCCGACCGTTATGATGCCGTTGTGGTGACCAACCTTTGTGTTCCCACCGCCAGCGGCGTGCCGCTGAAGCTTCTGCCCAATGAAATCAACGGTGTGCGCATCGTGGGCATCGACGTGCCGGGCTTCGGCGTGCCGACCCATGCCGAGGCGAAGGATGTGTTGGCGGGTGCAATGCTGAAATATGCCCGCACCGAGATCGAGGCAGGCCCCGTCGCCGCCCCCGAACGCGGGCGGTCCGACCGGCCGACTGTCGCCCTGCTGGGCGAGATGTTCCCCGCCGATCCGATGATGATTGGCGCGATGCTGGCCCCGCTTGGGCTGGCTGCCGGGCCTGTCGTGCCTTGCCGCGAATGGCGCGAGCTTTATGCCGCGCTGGATTGCGGTGTGGTGGCGGCGATCCATCCCTTCTACACCGCCGCAATCCGCGAGTTTCAGGCGGCAGGCCGCAAGATCGTGGGCTCCGCCCCTGTGGGCCATGACGGCACGATGGAATGGCTGGCGGCCATTGGCGCGGCCTATGGCGTTCCCGCAGACCGGATCGCCGCTGCACAGAACGGCTTTGGCGCGGCCATCAAGGCGGCTTTGGCCGACAACCCGATCAAGGGCCGGATCACGCTGTCGGGCTATGAAGGGTCGGAACTGCTGGTCGCGCGCCTGCTGATCGAAAGCGGCGCGGATGTGGCCTATGTCGGCACCGCCTGCGCCAGAAATGAATGGAGCGAACCCGACCGCGCCTGGCTGGAATCCAAGGGCGTCGCGGTGAAATACCGCGCCAGCCTGGAAGATGACTGCGCCGCGATGGAGGCCTTCCACCCCGATCTGGCCATCGGCACCACGCCCGTGGTGCAAAAGGCCAAGGAACTTGCGATCCCGGCGCTGTATTTCACCAACCTGATTTCCGCGCGCCCGCTGATGGGGCCAGCCGGGGCAGGGAGCCTGGGTCAGGTCGTCAATGCCGCCATGGCCAACAAGGGCCGCATGGAAGGCATGAAGGAATTCTTCGAAGGTGTCGGCACCGGCGATACCGCAGGCATCTGGGAAGGCGCCCCGAACCTGCGCCCCGATTTCCGCGCCACCCATCAGAAGAAGCTCGACAAGCTGGCGAAAGCTGCCAAGGCCGAGGAGATGATCTGATGCTGGTGCAGGATCATGATCGGGCAGGCGGCTATTGGGGGGCGATCTATGCCTTCTGCGCCGTCAAGGGTTTGCAGGTTGTCATCGACGGCCCGGTAGGCTGTGAAAACCTGCCGGTGACATCGGTGCTGCATTACACCGACGCGCTGCCGCCGCATGAATTGCCCATCGTTGTCACCGGGCTTGGCGAGGATGAGATGACATCCGGCACCGAAGCCTCGATGGCGCGAGCCTGGAAAACGCTTGATCCCGCGCTGCCTGCGGTGGTGGTCACGGGGTCCATCTCGGAAATGATCGGTGGCGGCGTGACGCCGCAGGGCACCAACATTCAGCGCTTCCTTCCCCGCACCATCGACGAAGATCAATGGCAATGCGCGGATCGCGCGATGACGTGGATCTTCACCGAGTTTGGCCAGACCAAGGGCCGGATGCCGGTCGAGAAAAAGCGAGAACCGGGCGACAAGCCGCGCGTGAACATCCTCGGGCCGATGTACGGCGTCTTCAACATGGCGTCTGACCTGCACGAAATCCGCCGCCTTGTCGAAGGCATCGGTGGCGCGGTCAACATGGTCATGCCGCTGGGTGCCCATCTGGCCGAGATGCGCAATCTGGTGAATGCCGATGTCAACATCGTCATGTACCGCGAATTCGGCCGCGGTCTGGCCGAGGTGCTGGGCAAACCCTACCTTCAGGCCCCCGTCGGGCTGGACAGCACGACGAAATTCCTGCGCAAGCTGGGTGAATTGCTGGGTCTGGACCCGGAACCGTTCATCGCCCAGGAAAAGCATTCGACGCTCAAGCCCGTCTGGGATCTGTGGCGGTCGGTGACGCAGGATTTCTTCGGCACTGCGAACTTTGCCATCGTGGCGAATGAAACCTATGCCCGTGGCATCCGCAACTATCTGGAAACAGATCTGGGCCTGCCCTGCGCCTTTGCCGTGGCACGCACGGCGGGGACCAAGACGAACAACGAACAGGTGCGCGCCCTGATCCGCCAACACCGCCCGCTGGTGGTGATGGGGTCGATCAACGAAAAGATGTACCTCGCCGAATTGAAGGCAGGCCACGGACCGCAGCCGCATTTTATTGCAGCCTCGTTCCCCGGCGCCGCCATCCGCCGCCATACCGGCACGCCCTTCATGGGCTATGCCGGCTGTGTCTGGCTGTTGCAGGAAGTCTGCAACGGTCTGTTCGAAGCGCTCTTCCACATCCTGCCGCTTGGCACGGACATGGACAGCGCCGCTGCCACCCCCACGACCCTGCGCCGTGACTTCCCTTGGGATGTCGACGCACAGGCAGAACTGGACCGGATCGTTTCAGAACATCCGATCCTGACCCGCATTTCTGCGGCACGTTCTCTGCGCGACGCAGCCGAAAAGGCCGCGCTCGACCAAGGGGACGAACGGGTGGTCAAGGAAACCGTCGAAGCGCTGCGTGGCGCGTTCGGCACAATCACCAAGGGAGGAACTGCATGAGCGATCATTCCGCAGACGGACAGGGCCATCACGCCCACCGTGCGCCGCGCGTCGAGTTTTACGCCTACTTCGCCGTCATCTTCCTGGTGGTGATCCCCTTCGCCGCCGTCGCCTGGATCGTGCAGACGATCACCGAACGGCGGCTGCCCGTGAATGGCCCCTTGGCCCGCGCTTGGCGCGAGGCGGGGTCGATCACGCCCAATATCTTCCGCCCGTAACACGGCGGACGACTTCACCGGGTTGCGCCCAGCCCGTCACCGCTTCGCCGCCCCGCAGACCATCGTGGGACGGTGAAAAAAACGGAACGGCATTCCGCCCGACCGTAACCCCGCCGCAGGGATTGCGGCTCAGCTAATCCATCCGGAGGATTGTTATGGCTGATAAGAGCGACCTGAGTTTCACAGGTCTGACCGACGAGCAGGCGCAGGAACTGCACTCGGTGTATATGAGCGGGCTTTGGCTCTTCGTTGCCATCGCCGTTGTCGCGCATATCGCCACGTACATCTGGCGCCCCTGGTTCTGAGGAGGATCATACCATGTCGAAATTCTACAAAATCTGGCTGATCTTCGACCCCCGCCGCGTGTTCGTGGCTCAGGGCGTCTTCCTGTTCCTTCTCGCTGCGATGATCCACCTCGTGGTTCTGAGCAACGGGCTGAACTGGTTCCAAACCGCAGCAAGCGCCGGTGGCGCACCTGTGGTTGCGACCGAGTAACGATGCCGCAAGGCACTGGCTGCGGGCGGAGGCAATACTCCTTCGCCCGCGGCGACCCTGAACGGGTTATTCCGACGGCACCAGCGACGACCGCCGGGCGCAACACAGCGGAGAGGGAAGCATGGCACTGCTCAGCTTCGAACGAAAATACCGCGTGCCAGGTGGCACGCTGATCGGCGGGAACTTGTTCGACTTCTGGGTCGGGCCTTTCTTTGTCGGTTTCTTTGGCGTCACGACGTTCTTTTTCGCGGCGCTGGGCACGATCCTGATTTTCTATGGCACCGCCATGGAAGGCGTCTGGAACCCGTGGCTCATTTCGATTGATCCGCCGCCCGTCGAATATGGGCTGGGATTTGCACCCCTGATGGAGGGGGGCCTGTGGCAGCTCATCACGATCTGCGCGCATGGTGCCTTCATCTCATGGGCGCTGCGCGAGGTAGAGATCTGCCGCAAGCTGGGTATGGGCTTTCATGTGCCCTTTGCCTTTGCCGTGGCCATCCTTGCCTATTCCACACTTGTCGTCTTTCGCCCGCTGATGATGGGTGCCTGGGGATATGCGTTCCCTTACGGTATCTGGACGCACCTCGATTGGGTGTCGAACACGGGCTATCAATACGGCAACTTCCACTACAACCCCGCCCACATGATTGCCGTGTCGTTCTTCTTCACGAACGCGCTCGCGCTTTCCCTGCACGGCGCCTTGATCCTGTCCGCAGCGAACCCCGAAAAGGGCAAGGAAATGCGGACGCCGGATCATGAAGACACCTATTTCCGCGATCTGATCGGTTACTCCGTTGGCACCCTCGGGATCCACCGTCTTGGCCTTCTCTTGGCGCTGAATGCGGGCTTCTGGAGCGCGGTCTGCATCATCATCTCTGGCACCATCTGGTTCGACCAGTGGGTTGTCTGGTGGGATTGGTGGCTGCAGCTGCCGTGGTGGGCTGATATCGCAGGAGGCGTAAATGGCTGAGTATCAGAACATCTTCACGCAAGTGCAGGTACAGGCTTCCCCCGAAATGGGGATGGTCGAAGCGGTCGAACTCTCCAACCGGACCAAGGGGGCAAGTTTCTCCACCCTGGCCGGCTGGTTCGGAAACGCCCAACTCGGGCCCGTCTATCTGGGCACGATGGGGGTGATCTCGCTGATGTCCGGCGCGGTCTGGTTCATGCTGGTGGGGGCTTGGTACTGGTATCAGGCCGGCTTCAACCCAGCGGTCTTCATGCGGGATCTGTTCTGGTTCTCGCTTGAACCGCCGTCGTCCGACTATGGCCTGGGCTTCGCGCCCATCGCCGAAGGCGGGCTGTGGCTGATCGCGTCCTTCTTCCTGCTGGTCTCGGTTCTGGCTTGGTGGGTGCGCACCTATCTGCGCGCCGAAGCGCTGGGCATGGGCAAACACGTGAGCTGGGCCTTTGCCAGCGCCATCTGGTTGTTCCTGGTGCTGGGCCTGTTCCGCCCGATCCTGATGGGATCGTGGTCGGAAGCCGTGCCCTACGGCATCTTCAGCCACCTCGACTGGACCAACAACTTCTCGCTGACCTACGGCAACCTGTTCTACAACCCCTTCCACGCACTCTCGATCGTCTTCCTTTACGGGTCGGCCCTCTTGTTTGCGATGCACGGGGCCACCATTCTTGCGGTGTCGCGCTTCGGTGGCGACCGTGAACTGGAACAGATCGCCGACCGTGGTACCGCGTCCGAACGTGCAGCGCTCTTCTGGCGCTGGACCATGGGCTTCAACGCCACGATGGAAGGCATTCACCGTTGGGCCTGGTGGTTTGCGGTGCTGGTCACGCTGACAGGCGGTATCGGTATCCTTCTGACCGGTACAGTCGTCGACAACTGGTTCGTGTGGGCGCAAGACCACGGCTACGCGCCGCTGGATTGAGGGGATAACCATGTCAGACAATTTCTTTGAACAGAAACCCGGCACTGCCCTGCGTTCCTGGGCGCTCTATCAGATGCTGGCGGGTGCGGGATGGGCGGCTTTGTTCCTCCTCTCGGTGGGCGCGATCCTTCTGGCAGTCTGGGGCATCGGCCTCCTGCTGCCCGAGGAAAGCAAGCAGGCCCCTGATCCCAACGCCTTTCTGATCACGGCCCCGGCGGAAACGCAGACGGCCTGACACAATCTTCGCCCGGGCGGGACCAACGCTCCGCCCGGGCCATTACATTCGGGCCATACGCCGGCCCGGATCCGGGGCGCAACCACTGCCCGGTTCCCTTCCTGTTGGCGACAGGGACCTGGTGCCGTGTGGGTTTGCTCACACGGCATCTTTTTTTCACACGGAGCATGACGATGACCGATACCCCGCTTCTCGACCGTGTCTCCGGCCCCGCCGACATGAAGGCGCTGACAGATACCGATCTGGCGCGTCTGGCCCATGAGGTGCGGCGCGAGGTGATCAACACCGTTTCGCAGACCGGGGGGCATCTGGGATCATCGCTGGGCGTGGTGGAACTGACCGTCGCCATCCATGCTGTCTTTGACACGCCGCGCGACAAACTGATCTGGGACGTGGGCCATCAATGCTATCCGCACAAGATCCTGACCGGGCGGCGGGAACGCATGTCCACCCTGCGCCAAAGCGGTGGCCTTTCAGGCTTTACCAAACGCGCGGAATCCGAATTCGATCCGTTCGGGGCTGCGCACAGTTCCACCTCCATCTCTGCCGCGCTGGGCTATGCCATGGGGCGCGAGATGGGCATGCCCGTGGGTGATACCATTGCCGTGATCGGCGATGGGGCCATCACCGCCGGCATGGCCTATGAGGCGATGAACCACGCAGGCCATCTGGGCAAGCGGCTGTTTGTGATCCTGAACGACAATGACATGAGCATCGCGCCCCCGGTGGGTGCCTTGTCAAAGTACCTCAATGAAATCGCGGCCAAGGGGCCGCTTGCACTGTTCAAGGCGGCGGCGGAAGAATTCGAATCCCATCTGCCCGGCCCCATGCGCGACGGCGCGCGCCGCGC
Source organism: Paracoccaceae bacterium (assembly GCA_022843025.1). GTDB lineage: Bacteria > Pseudomonadota > Alphaproteobacteria > Rhodobacterales > Rhodobacteraceae > Paragemmobacter. Next base: position 27,719 of record JALHOL010000010.1, read on the forward strand.
GCGGCAACTCGTCACCGGGATGCCCGGCGGCGGCACATTGTTCGAGGAACTGGGCTTCTCCTATATCGGCCCGATCGACGGCCATGACATGGGGCAGGTTCTGCAAACCCTGCGCGCCGCGCGGGCGCGGGCCACAGGGCCGGTGCTGATCCACGCTGTCACCGTCAAGGGCAAGGGCTTTGCCCCGGCGGAAAGCGCGGCCGACAAATACCACGGCGTGTCGAAATTCGACCGGGTCACCGGCGAACAGGCCAAGGCCAAATCCAACGCCCCTGCCTATACCACCGTCTTCGGCAATGCCCTGACGGACGAGGCTGCGCGCGATCCCAAGGTGGTGGCCATTACGGCGGCCATGCCGTCGGGCACCGGGCTGGACATCATGGCGAAACGCTTTGCGAGCCGCGTTTTCGATGTGGGCATTGCCGAACAGCACGGCGTGACATTCGCCGCCGGCATGGCGGCGGCAGGGCTGAAACCCGTCTGCGCCATCTACTCCACCTTCCTGCAGCGCGGCTATGACCAGATCGTCCATGACGTGGCGCTCCAAGGCCTGCCGGTGCGCTTTGCCATCGACCGCGCCGGTCTGGTCGGGCAGGACGGGGCCACTCATGCCGGGGCCTTCGACATCGGCTTCCTTGCCAATCTGCCGGGCTTTACCGTCATGGCGGCGGGGGATGAGGCAGAGCTTGTCCACATGGTCGCCACCGCCATCGCGCATGACGAAGGCCCCATCGCCTTCCGCTATCCGCGCGGCGAAGGGATGGGCGTCGACATGCCCGCCCGCGGCGTGCCGCTGGAGATCGGCAAGGGTCGGGTGATGAAGGTGGGGTCGGATGCCGCCATCCTGTCCTATGGCGCACATCTGTCCGAAGCCCTGGCCGCTGCGGAACTGCTCGAGGCCGAGGGGATTTCCATCACCGTGGCCGATGCCCGCTTTGCCAAGCCACTGGATACCCGGCTGATCGACATGCTGGTCGAAGATCACCGGGCACTGATCACGCTGGAAACAGGGGCCACGGGCGGCTTTGGCGCGCTGGTCCTGCACCATCTGGCCAATACCGGTGGGCTGGAAAAGGGCCGCGCCATCCGCACCATGACCTTGCCCGACCGGTTCATTGATCAGGCCAGCCCCCTGCAAATGTATCAATGGGCCGGATTGTCGGCGGCAGATATTGCAATGACCGTGCGCGCAGCCCTTGGCCGTGCGGAAACCGTCGCAAGACCGGGTCTGCGGATCGTCTGATCCCGCCCCAACGAATTTCCTGCGAAAATTCAGGGGCGTCCAGCGCCTGATTTTTCGCAGAAAAATCGCTGGCGGCGTCTCAGGCCCGCCCGACGCGCTGGGTCTGCACGCCCAGCCCGTCGATTCCCAGCCGCATCACCTCGCCACCCTTCAGATAAACCGGCGCAGGTTTCTGCCCCATGCCCACGCCGGGCGGGGTACCGGTGGAAATCACATCACCGGGATGCAGGGTCATGAACTGGCTCACGTAATGCACCAGATGGCGCACGCCAAAGACCATCGTCCGGGTCGATCCGTTCTGATAGCGGTGCCCGTCCACCTCCAGCCACATGCCCAGATCCTGCGGATCAGCCACCTCATCCGCTGTCACCAGCCAGGGGCCAAGCGGGCCAAAGGTATCGCAGCCCTTGCCCTTGTCCCAGGTGCCGCCGCGTTCGATCTGAAACTCGCGTTCCGACACATCATTGATCACGCAATAGCCCGCGACATGATCCATCGCCTCGGCCTCGCTGACATAAGACGCGCGCTTGCCGATCACCACGCCAAGCTCCACCTCCCAATCCGTCTTGACCGATCCGCGCGGGATCAGCACCTCGTCATTCGGGCCGACGATGGCGGAATTGGCTTTCAGAAAGATCACCGGCTCTTTCGGCACGGGCAGGCCCGATTCTGCCGCGTGATCAGCATAGTTCAGGCCGATGCAGATGAACTTGCCCACCTGCCCGACGCAGGGGCCGATGCGCGATGCGGCATCCAGCACGGGCAGGGCGGCCGGGTCGATCGCGCGGATGCGGGCCAGACCTTCGGGCGTCAGCACATCGCCCGCGATATCGGGAACGATCCCGGCCAGACTGCGGATTGCGCCGCCTGCATCGACCATCGCCGGAACCTCGGCCCCCGCATTCCCCACGCGCAACAGTTTCATGCCATCCTCCCGTTTCAGCCGGGGCAGGGAACCCCGAAGCCGGGGCATTTGCAACCCCCCGACTGGCGCTTCACTGCGGCCTCTGGGCTCCCTCGCAAAGCGTTGCATTGCCACGACAAGGGCCTTCACTTTGCGGCGCGTCTGCCCATGGGCCGTTGCCCCTCTGCGGGAAGTGTGGCAGAGAGTTATTGAACGCGACCATACAGATGAGTTCGGATGATGAGCGACTTCGCAACCCGGCGGGTGATGATGGTAGACACGCAGGTGCGTCCGTCAGACGTGACCAAGTTCCCGATCATCGAAGCCATGCTCGCCGTCCCGCGTGAGGTGTTTGTCCCCTCCGCACGGCGCGAAGCGGCCTATGTTGGCGAAAACCTCGACATCGCGCCGGGGCGGGTGGTTCTGGAACCCCGCACGCTGGCAAAACTGCTCGATGCGCTGGATGTGCAGCCGGGGGAACTGGTGCTCGATCTGGGCTGCGGGCTGGGCTATTCGACCGCTGTCATCGCGCGGTTGGCTGATGCCGTGGTGGCCGTGGAAGAAGACGAATCTCTGGCCGCCGAGGCGCAGCGCACGCTGTCCGCCGAAGGCGTGGACAACGCCGCCGTTGTTGTCGGACCGCTCGCCGCAGGCGATGCCCGCCATGCGCCGTTCGACGTGATTACCATTCAGGGCGGGGTCGAGGTGGTGCCAGAGGCATTGCTGGCGCAGCTCAAGGAAGGCGGTCGCATCGGCGCCGTTTTCATGGAAGGTGCCCTTGGCACGGCCCGCATCGGCTACAAGATTGATGGCGTGGTGTCCTGGCGGCAGGTTTTCAACGCGGCGGCCCCTGTGCTGCCGGGGTTTTCGGCAGCGCGCGGTTTCGTGCTCTGACATGACGGATGGGATCTGCGCCGGCCCTGTTCTGGCGCGCGCGGATGCAAGGCAATAAAGGCGGCCGGATCGCCCAAGTCGGATAGGCAGGATTATGATGCGTGGTTTCCTTGCAGCAGTTGCGGTCTCCGTTCTGGGCATGTCCTCCCCGGCGGTGCAGGCCGAAACGCTCGCCGATGCGCTGGCCTCGGCCTACAAGAACTCAAAACTCCTCGATCAGAACGAGGCCTTGCTGCGCGCCGCCGATGAAGACGTGGCGCAGGCAGTGGCCGGGCTGCGGCCCGTGGTCAATTTCGTGGCGCAGTCGCAGAACACGAACACTGATCCCGATGTCGCCGGCAATGACAGCCTGCAATCCACCCTGTCGCTGGCCGCACAGTGGACGGTGTTCGATTTCGGGCGCGGGCGGATGGGTGTTGAAATTGCCAAGGAAACCGTCCTCGCCACGCGCGAGGCGCTGAAGGACCTTGAGGCGCAGGTTCTGCTGTCCGCCGTCAGTGCCTATGTCGACGTGCGCCTTCAGGCCGAGATTGTGGCCCTGCGGCAATCCAACGTCCGGCTCATCACGCAGGAACTGCGCGCCGCGCAGGACCGGTTTGAAGTGGGCGAGGTGACGCGCACCGATGTGGCCATCGCCGAAGCGCGGCAAGCGGCCGCCCGGTCGGGCCTTGCCGCCGCGCAGGGTGATTTTCAGGTGGCGCGCGAACGCTATCGTGCCGTGACCGGGGCCTATCCGGGCAATCTGGCCGGGCTGCCGCCACTGCCCAAGACCGCGCGGTCGATGGAAGAGGCGCGGATGATCGGTCTGCGCAGCAATCCCGATATCTTGCAGGCCCAGCGTCAGGTTACCGTCGCCCAGCTTGGGGTTGAGGCGGCCAAGGCCGGGATGCGCCCGTCGATCGACCTGAACGCCAATATCGCGCAGGGCCTCGATCAGGACGTCCGCCGCGACAGCCTGTCCCTGTCCTTCAACCAGACGCTCTATGCCGGGGGTCGGCTATCCTCGGCCCATCGTGCGGCGCTGGCCAACAAAGAGGCGTTCGAGGCGAATCTGCTGCAAACCACCATCACGGTGGGCGAAAATGTCGGCAATGCCTGGACTGCACTCGAAGTGGCAGCGGCCTCCATTCAGGCAAGCAGCCTGCAGGTGCAGGCGGCGCAAACGGCCTTTGACGGCGTGCGCGAAGAGGCAACCTTGGGCGCGCGGACCACGCTGGATGTGTTGAACGCCGAACAGGAACTGCTGGATGCCCGCGCGACAAAGCTTCAGGCCGAAGCGCAGCGTTATGTCGGTGTCTACAACCTGCTGGCGGCGATGGGGCTGTTGTCGGTCGAACACCTGAACCTTGGCGTGCCGACCTATGATCCCGCGCTGTACTATAACGCGGTCAAGAATGCCCCGGTGACCAGCCCGCAGGGCAAGAAACTGCAACGCATCCTTGACCGCATCGACGATTGATCCGGCGTGCAGCCGGGCAACGGCAGGGCGCGAAGCGTTGTCTGATGCTGCGTGTTCCTTGATCTCGCCTTGGTTGTGGGCAATAGATTCGTCTGGAAACGGCCCATTGCCGAGGAGGTTCGACCCGAAATGTCCGAGCGGTTGAATTCCGTCGATATCGAAGACGTGCTGTCATCCATCCGCCGTCTGGTGTCTGACGATCTGCGCCCTGCCGCAAAGGGCACTGTGCCGCCTGCCGCACCGGTGGAACCACCGCAGGCGGACAAGCTGATCCTGACCCCCGCACTGCGCATCGCGCCCGAGCCGGACGAACCCGCGCCCATGGCAGAGCCCGAGGCCGCGCCGGCCCCCGTTCAGCCCACCGTTCAGCCCCCCATGCAAGAGGCTGCGCCCGCTGAACCTGTCATGTCCTTCCATTCCATCCGCCTCGAACGCGGCGCGGCCCGGCTGGACGCGGTGATGGGGCAGGTCGCGCGCGGGCTGGAATCCGGACCGGGCGATTGGGAAACGGCGGCAGAGCCGCCCGCGCGGTTCGAATCCGATTGGGCAGAGGCAGAGCCTGCGCATGCGCCCGCAAATGATGACGCGATGGCCGATGCGCCAGAGCCGCTGATGCCAGAACCGCTGACCCTGCGCGATCCGCAGCTGGCCGAAGACATCTGGACCGTGTCCGAAAGTGAAGCGCCCTTTGTCGATCTCGACAGCGATTTCGAGGTCGAGGCCGTGCTCGGCACTGATCCGGTCGCCGATACCGCTGACGTTGCGCGATTTGAAGCAGATCCGATCCCGGCAATGGATGCGCTGGATCAGGTGATTGACGACCCCCGTGATGTAACCAGTGACATGACCAGCGATGCCCTTGCCGATGCTTGGCCCGTTCAGGATTGGGCCGCAGCGGGTGAGCCGGACATCCTGCTTGACGTGGACGCGCAAGACGCGCCCGATGATGCAGGCTGGCCCGAACCCGAGGCCGCAACCATCGACAGTCAGCCCGTCGCCATGGCCGAGGAGCCCGCGATGACAGACAAGGACGATCCCGCCGATCTGCCGGATTGGGCCCGCATGGAGACAGAGCCGGTCGATGCCGACCCTGTCGATATCGAACCGCCCGTCAGCCCGGCTGCCGCCGCCGCGCATCAGGGCAGCGCCGATCCCCGCTGGGCCGATGCCGCCGAAGCAGAAATCCGGCGCGAGCTTGAGGATGAGGTGACAGCCTCTGCCTTCGCTCGCTTTGCCGATGATGATCTGGATGACCGCGCCTTTGACGAGGATATGCTGCGCGATCTGGTGCGCGACATCATCCGCGAAGAATTGCAAGGTGCCTTGGGCGAACGGATCACCCGCAATGTGCGCAAGCTGGTCCGGGCCGAGATCGCCCGCGCGCTGGCTGTGCGCGATTTCGAATAAGCGCGTCCTGCGGGGCCTTTGCGCCCCGACCTTCACGCAACATCGCAACGAAAAACGCGCCCCTTGGGGCGCGTTTTCTATTCTGCCGACGGGGCAGTGATCAGGCGGCTTCGGCCTGATCCGCCTCAAGCGCGTGGCGGCGTTCGGATTCTTCGCGCGACAGCGCGACCGACGTACGCACACCCTTGGCGACGAAATCCATAAGTCCTTTCACCACCCGCTCATTCGGGTCGATCCCGGCGCAGGACAGCACTTCACGCCCGTCACGCGACCGCGCCCAACGGGCGATCTGTTCCGGCCCGTTGCCGTACTTCTTGTCATCTGCAATCGCATCATCGAGCGCAGCAAGGACCACGGCAGCGAAAAGCTTGCGCGCCCGCTGGCCTTGTTCGTAATTGAAGGCGGTGCCATCAACGAAATCGAGCATCTCGTCGTTTCCTGTTCTTGTCTTGTCTTTTCTGGCGTCCGGCGAATATGACCATTTGGTCACGATTCGGTATTGTTCTTTTAACAGGACTGCCATGCATTTGCCGCATGTCTTTCCTGTATCGGTACAATATATCGTCGGCTTGCCTTGGATATGCCTGCAAGATATAGGCCACGTTCAGAATTCTTCAACCATTTCCGCCATAATCCGGACACCCACCGACATGCCCAAGATCAACGGTAACGAAATCAAACCCGGCATGGTGCTGGAACATGACGGTGGCCTCTGGGCGGCGGTCAAGGCGAACCATGTCAAACCCGGCAAGGGCGGTGCCTTCGCGCAGGTGGAACTGAAGAACCTGCGTGACGGCCGAAAGCTGAACGAACGCTTTCGGTCGGAAGACAAGGTCGAAGAGGTCAAACTGGAAAACAAGGACCAGCAGTTTCTTTATGAAACTGATGGCCGCCTCGTGTTCATGGATTCGGAAACCTATGAACAGATCGAACTGGATGCCGAACTGCTGGGCGACCGCCGCCCCTTCCTGCAAGACGGCATGACCGCGACCATCCGCTACTATGGCGATGAGGCGCTGGCCGTGACCCTGCCGCAAAAGGTGCGCTGCCGGATCGTGGAAACCGAACCGGTGGTCAAGGGTCAGACGGCAGCGAACAGCTTCAAGCCCGCGATCCTTGATAACGGCGTGCGGATCATGATCCCGCCCTTCATCGGTCAGGATGAGGAAATCATCGTTCATACCGAACTGATGGAATATTCCGAACGCGCCTGAACCGCTGTGGAAGGTGGCAAAGCCGGTTCTCGTGACCGGCCTTTTCCTTTGGTGCCGCCTTTGGCATGATCGGCGGGCAAGTGAAGGGGTATGCCTGTGGTGCCGGATATCGACGTCAGCCTGACCACGATCAGCCCCCGCATCGCCCGCCTTGCCCCCGTGATCCGGTCAATCCTCGCGCAGGACATGCCGCCCGCGCGGGTGTTGATCCACCTCTCGCGCACGCCTTATCTGCTGGATCAGGGCATCACCGACCTGCCCACCGATCTGGCCGCACTGGTCGATGGCAGGCGCGTGCAGGTGGTCTGGGTTGAAAACACCGGCCCCTACCGCAAGATCCTGCCTTGGGCGGCGCAACATGCGGGCACCGATCGCTGGGTCGTCACGGCGGATGACGACACGCTCTATCCCCCCGATTGGCTGGCGCGGCTCGTATCGGCGCGGCAGGCCACAGGCGCCGTCACGGCCTGGAGCGGGCACGCAATCGTTCGGAAAGGCGCGCGTGTGGCGGGCTATGGCCGCTGGTTCGGCGCGCCCCTGCCGGACGGCCCCGCGCTGCATGTGCTGCCCATCGGCAAGGATGGGGTGCTCTATTCCGGGCGCGATTTTCCGGCCGATCTGCTGGATATCGCCACCGCACAAACCATCGCCCCCACGGCAGATGACCTCTGGCTGCGCTGGCACATGGCCCGGGCGGGCGTTCTGGCGCAGGTGGTGGGGCAGGGGGAGGCCCTGCCCGAAGTGGCCAAGGGCGGCCCCAGCCTTTGGCGGGCCTTCAACCGCGAAGGTGGCAATGATGCCGTCGTCGCCGCGCTTGAGGCGCATTTCGCCGAAACCTGCGGCTGGACGATGGCCAAGGCCTGAAGCGCGTCTCTTAACCCGGCTGATCCGCGTCCAGCGTCACCACTGCGTCACCCGCCTGCATCGGCCCCGTCGCCCGGTCTAGCCGCAGATAGGCAATCGCGTGGTCCCCTGATCGGGTAAACAGCGTCCCCGCAGGCTTGCCGCCCGCCGTGATCTCATCCCCAAAGCCCGCGCTGCCTGTCACCTGCACCCGGACCAGCCCCTTGCGAAGCTCTGTCTTGTGCTTCATCCGCGCGGTAACCTCTTGCCCGACATAGCAACCCTTGCGGAAATCCACGCCATGCAGGCGCTCGAACCCCGATTCAAGGATATAGCTGTCATCGACCACCAGTTCTCGCGTCGCCTCGGGGATCACATGCGCCACACGGATCGCATCCCAGTCGATCACTGATGTCAGCCCCGGCTCGGCCCGATAGGCCCGCCATCCCAGCGCCGGATGGCGCGGATCGGCCAGCGCATCCGCAGGCATCTCGCCCAGCCCGCGCTGCACATGCAGGGCGGCGGGGGCCAACTGCACATCGGCGCGCAGGCGATACATGCCCAGCCGCCGCAAGGTGGCATCAGCCAGCACCTCGGGCAGGTCCAGCAGCAAAGCATCGCCCCTGCGCACCAGAAAGAAGTCCGCCAGATACTTGCCCTGCGGCGTCAGCAGTGCGGCCCAGACAATCCCCGGCCCCTTGCCAAGCGGCAGCACATCATTCGACACCAGCCCCTGCAAGAACGGCAGCGCATCCGCGCCGGTCACCGCCATCACCCGGCGATCTGATGCCGCCTCGCCTGTCGCCATCTTGCCTGTCATCGCCGCCTCCTGCCGCCCCAAGATAGGCGTCAATCCTTGAACTGCAACGCGTGCAGCCCCGCATAGAGCCCGCCGCGCGCGATCAATTCCTCATGCCGGCCCTGTTCCACCACGCGACCCCGGTCCATGACCACGATCTTGTCCGCCTCGCGCACGGTCGACAGGCGATGCGCGATGACCAGTGTCGTACGCCCCTTGGCCAGCGTCGCCAAAGCCGCCGCCACCGCCGCCTCGGATTGGGCGTCCAACGCCGATGTCGCCTCATCCAGCAGTAGCACCGGCGCATCGGCGATCAGCGCGCGCGCAATCGCCACGCGCTGCCGCTGGCCGCCCGACAAGGCCGATCCGCGCGGTCCGGCGGGGCTATCCAACCCGCCCGGCATCGCTGCCACCACATCCGACAAATGCGCCGCCCGCACCACATCGGACAGGTGATCCGCCGACACACCGTCGCGGCCCATCACGATGTTTTCGCGCAGGGATTCATCAAACAGCGCCGTATCCTGCGATACGGTGGCAAACAGCGCGCGCTGATCCGGCAGGGTAAAGCCCCGCACATCCTGACCGCCGATGCGGATAACCCCGGCATCGGGTTCCGCCAGCCCTGTCAGCAAATGAAACACCGTGCTTTTCCCCGCGCCCGACGGGCCGACGATGGCGGTCATCTTGCCCGCCTCGGCGGAAAAGCTTAGCCCGTTCAGAACCGGCACACCCGGATAGGCGAATTGCACATCCGACAACTCAATCCCCGGCACGCCCTCGGGCAGTGACGCACCCACCGCAGGCCGATCCTCGGAGGTGTCGGTGTCCAGCAGGCGGAAAATCCGCTCAAGGCTCGCCGCCGCGATCTGCCACGTCCCCGCCAACTCGCCCAACCGGCGGATCGGCTGAAAGGTCAGCGTCATGGCGGTGAAGAACGACATGAACTCCCCCACCGTCCGCTCTCCCGACGCCACTTCCCGCCCGCCCAGCATCAGCACGGCGAAAAAGCCCACCCCGGTAACGATGTCGATCATCGCGGGCATGGTCTGCGCCGCGACCACGGCCTTGGTATAGGTGCGGTTCAGCAGCCGCACGATCTGCATGAAACGGCCGGTCTGATAGACCTCTTGCCGGTTCAGCTTGATCGCGTTCACGCCGTGAAAGATTTCGTCCAGCCGGGTGGATCGCGCCGCCGCCGCATCGCGCATCTGCGCCGATTTCCGCCGCAGATAGCGCTGCAAGATCACCGATGGCACGATCAGCAGCGGCGCCCCCACCAGCGCGGCCAGCGTCCAGCGCCAATCGATTGACAGCGCCACCGCGAACAACCCGATCAGCGCCACGACATCGCGCCCCGCCGCCACGATCACCGTCTGCCAGATGCCCTGCACCGCGCCGGTATCGCCCTGCACCCGGTCCATCAAGGCGCCGGGCGGGTTGCGTTGAAAGAAACCGCCATCCTGTTTCAGGATATGGCGCAGCATATCCACCTGCATGGCCGATGCGATGCGGATCGAGATGATCGTCAGCAGCGACCGCGATACCACCGTAGTCACCGCCCGCAACAGGAACAAGCTCAGGATCGCTACGCCGACCCAGATCAGCGACGCCTCGCCCCCGGCGGCAAAGACGGAGTCGAACAGCGGCTTGATCATCCACGAAAGCAGGCCCAGCGTGCTGCCCTCGATGGACATCACAACAAAGGCCGCCGCCATCAGCCAGACATGCGGCCGCAGATAACCCGACCACAGCCGCCCGAACAGCGGGCGCGAGGCATAGGCCGCATCCCCATCGCCCGTGCGGTCGATCGGTTGGCTGACATGCGCCTTGGCGGTTGCAATCTGCGGATCGGGGTGCGGATCGGGCACGGGGCAGGGCGGCCTTTGCTTGGCGGGCCCCGCAGCAGGGCCAGTTACACCTGTTGACTAGCGCGATTGCGCCTCATGGGCAAGCGACCCGCCCGCCCGGTCGTCTGGTTGACCTTGCCGTCGGGCAGGCATAGCCATTGGGGCGAACCCCAGCGGAGATGACGATGACGCTTGCCAATGGCCGCCCCTACCTTGCCATCCCCGGCCCGTCGGTCATGCCCGACAGGGTCCTGTCGGCCATGCACCGGGCCGCGCCGAACATCTATGACGGCGCGCTTCCTGCAATGGTGGAAACGCTCTGGCCCGATCTGCGCCGGGTGGCGGGCACGACGCAGAATGTGGCGCTTTACATCGCCAATGGGCATGGCGTCTGGGAAGCGGCCAACATGAACCTGTTTTCACGCGGGGACCGCGCGCTGGTTCTGGCTACTGGGCGTTTCGGCCTGTCCTGGGCTGAAAGCGTGCGCGCGCTGGGGGTTGAGGTGGAGGTGCTGGATTTCGGCCGGTCCACCCCCGTCGATTTCGCGCGGGTCGAGGCGGCGCTGCGCGCCGACAAGGCCCATACCTACAAGGCCGTGCTGACCACCCATGTCGATACGGCCAGCACGATCCGCACCGATGTGCCCGCCCTGCGCGCGGTGATGGATGCCGTGGGTCATCCCGCGCTTCTGGCGGTGGATTGCATCGCCTCGCTTGGGTGTGACGAATTTCACATGGATGCCTGGGGCGTCGATGTGATGGTGGCCGCCAGCCAGAAGGGGCTGATGGTGCCGCCCGGCGTGGGCTTTGTCTGGTTCTCGGAAAAAGCGCGCGAACGGTGCCGCACCTCGGACCTGCGCACCCCGTACTGGGATTGGACGCCGCGCGCGGATGGCACCGAATTCTGGCAATACTGGAACGGCACCGCGCCCACCCATCACCTGTTCGGCCTGCGCGAAAGCCTGACCATGCTGCTGGATGAGGAGGGTCTTCCCGCCGTCTGGGCCCGGCATGAGGTGCTGGCACAGGCCGTCTGGGCAGCTTTCGACTGCTGGTCTTCCGGTAACCCCGACATCGCGCTGAATGTCGCTGATCCCGCCCATCGCGGCAGGTCGGTGACGGCGGCGCGCTTTGGCGCGCCCCACGCGACCCGCTTGCGCGATTGGACCGAACACAAGGCAGGGGTCACGCTGGGCATCGGCCTTGGCATGGCCCCGCCCGGCGATCCGGCCTATCACGGCTTTCTGCGCGTGGCGCATATGGGGCATGTGAATGCCCATATGACGCTGGGCGCGCTGGCGGTGATGGAGGCGGGGATGGTCGCGCTATCCATCCCCTTTGGCGCGGGCGGCCTTGCCGCCGCCGCTGTCATAGTCGGGCGAGGGGCTGAATAGGCTCGTAGAGGCAAGGCTGTTTGCACTTTGAGAAACATTGCGACGGCGAGTACGATGCTTTTCATTTTGCCATCAAGGGGGTCAATATGACGCCAGAACAGCTTCAATACCACCTCGCCGAATACACATCCTTGAAGGATGAGTTGGCCCAAACTTTCCAAGACGCGTATCAGGTGGTGTTGATATCAATCACTGCCAATGCAGCCATCATCAGTTTCCTGACTACTGCGACTCTTGGTGATGCGTTTTATAGCATTCTGCATCTTTCCCAGTTTCTGCCCTTGTTTCTATCTCTGGTCGGCCTCTTTCTATTTGAAATGAGGCGGAGGTCAGTGAAGAAGATTACTAAGTATCTGTATTTAATTGAAGAAAAGCTTGCGGAGCCATCTTTGGGCTGGGAAAGGTACTACGCTGCCGATATTGATCAGCGTCCGTTTTTTGTAAGAACGCCGTTTGTGCTCCGATCTGCGATGTGGCTCCAAGTTGGCTACACTGCAGCTTTCCCTTTTATCGCAAGTCTGGATGCCAGTGTCGTGGGCTGATGAAATGTTGACGATTAACCGCCGTACTTGGCCAGCCAGTCGGTCATCCAGGCGATCTCGCTTTCCTGCGCGGCGATGATTTCTTCGGCGAGCTTCTTCACCTCGGCATCCTTGCCATGTTCCAGCACGACCCGGGCCATGTCGATGGCGCCCTGATGATGGGCGATCATGCCGCGGATGAAATCCACATCGGCATCGCCGGAAAAGGGGATGTCCATCCCGGCATGCATCTTCGCGTTGGCCTCCATATAGGCCATCGTGGCCGCGGATTCGCTGCCCGACATGGCATGTCCGGCATGGGCATCATGTCCCGCCTCTTGCGCCATGGCGGTCAGGGGCAGGGCCAGCATCAGGGCAAGGCTGGCGGCAAAGGGGGGGTGTTTCATAGGATTCTCCGTTCCGGACAGGCTGTTTGATTGCACTGTCCAACCTTCCGGCTGCCGGAAGGCAAGTCACGGTCGCGCGAGTTGCTGGATGGATCATTTACAGGCAGACAGGCCCGGCTCTGCCCGAACGGCACCCAAAGCCTGCACCTCTGCACAGCGATTGCGTGCTTATCCCCTTTGCTTGTGCAGCAAGGCCGCCTATCCTTAAGGTAACCAAGGAATGACGGACCCATGACACGCGCCCCAACATGCGCCCCTCGCCGACCGGTGGTCGGGATCATCGGCAACATGAACCTGATCAATCAGGAATACCCGGTCCATGCCGGCGGCACGATGAATTCCGAAGCTGTGGCCGGTGTCGCCGGATGCCTGCCGCTCATCATCCCGTCTGACCCGCGCTTCGTGACGGTCGATGAACTTCTGGATCTGTGCGATGGCTTTCTGCTGACCGGGGGCCGCCCCAATGTCCACCCCAGCGAATATGGCGAAGATGAAACCCCTGCCCATGGCTGCTTTGACCGCTGCCGTGATGCCATCGTGCTGCCCCTGATCCGCGCCTGCGTCGAACGTGGCCAGCCCTTCCTTGGCATCTGCCGCGGGTTTCAAGAGGTCAACGTCGCCATGGGTGGCACACTTTACCCAGAGATTCGCGATCTTCCCGGGCGGATGAACCATCGGATGCCCCCCGATGGCACGATCGAAGAGAAGTTCGCCCTGCGCCATCCCGTCCGCTTTGCCAAGGGAGGCGTGTTCCATCGCCTGATGGGCGCGGATGAGGTGATGACCAACACCCTGCACGGTCAGGGCATCGCACGCCCCGGCCCGCGCATCGTGATTGATGGCGAAGCCCCCGATGGCACGCCCGAGGCGATCTATGTCAAGGACGCGCCGGGATTCACTCTTTCGGTGCAATGGCACCCGGAATGGAACGCGGCGGGTGATCCCGTCTCGCGCCCGCTGTTCACGGCCTTTGGCGATGCCGTGGCCGGTTTTGCCGCCGCCCGTCGTGGCGCCCCGGTCGCCGTGGCCCGCCGGGCCTGATCGGCCTAACCCGCGCTCAACCCGTCAAACACCGCATCCAGCACAGCATGGGCCGCGCGCAACCGTGCCGGATCGGGGCGATCCCCATCCGCCAGCCACAGCACCTGCGCCATCACCGCTCCGTTGAGCATATGGGCCACCGATTCAGGGTTCAGGGTCGAAATCCTGCCCGCCGCGATCAGGCGATCCAGATCCTCGACAATCGTCGCAAAGCCCGACGCCATCAAAATCTCCATCGCCCGTGCCCCCATCACAGCTGGCGCATCGCGCAGCAGGATGCGCGCCCGATCCGGGCGCAGCGCAAGGTCAAGATAGGCATGATAGCAGGCGCGCAAGGCACGCCACGGGTCAGGCTCGGCATCATAGATCAGGTCCAGTTCAAGCCCGATCTCCGCGTCCACCGCGCGAAAGACAGCCTCGAACAGCCCGGATTTGTTGGTGAAATGGTGATGCAGCGCGCCGCGCGTCACCCCCGCCTCGGCCGCCAGCGCATCCAGCGACACCTGCGCAAACCCCTGTTCGGCAAAGGCACGCCTTGCGGTGGCGATCAGCCGCGCGGCGGTCAGTTCCGCCGCTTCGGCGCGTGGGATGGGGCGCGGTTGGGGACTGACAGTCTGCGATCCGGTTGACATACGACCAGTATCCGAGTTAAGGACTTCCACATACGAACCGTATGTCAAATTCGAACAGGTGGCAAGTGCTGCGGCGGGACAGGATCAGCGCGATCTGGCATCAGGTGCCTGCCTTGGTGGGGCTGGCGCTGCCCATTGTCATCGGGCTTGCCGCATCAACGCTGATCGGGGTGACGGATTCGTTGATGCTGGCACCGTTGGGCGCGGTGCCGCTGGCGGCGGTCGGGCTGACGGGGGCGGTTGCTGTGCTGTTCTATGCAGCGATCTATGGCCTTTTGTCGGCCCTGTCGGTGCGCATCGGCGCCGCCCACGGGGCGGGCGCGGGGCGCGACATTCCCGTAATGCTGCGGTCGGGTCTTGCGCTGGGTGCGGTGGTTGGGGTCTGTGCCGCCGTGATCATGGTGGCGATCTGGCCGCTTCTTCCCATGCTGGGCCAACCCGCCGAGGTGCTAGAGGCCATGCCCGCCTATTGGGGTTTCATGGCGGCCTTCATGGTGCCCTTCTCGATCCTGACCGCGTTCAAATCCGCATTCGAGGCGGTGGAAAAACCCTGGCTCGGCACTGCCTTTGCCTTTCTGGCGGTGATCATCAACGTGCCGCTGAATTATGCGCTGATCTGGGGCATCGGCCCCTTGCCGATGCTGGGGCTGACCGGGGCGGGGCTGGCCTCGTTCCTGGCCGAATCCCTCGCGCTGGTCGCGGCCTTTATGTGGTGGCGCTATGCGCCGTCCATGCGGCGGCTGCGGTTGCGCCGCAAGGTGGCGCTGGCCGATATGCAGGCCACCGCCCGCGAAGGTGCGCCTTTGGGCATGATGTATGTGGTGGAAACCGCTGCGGTGGGGGTGGCCACGCTGATGATCGGGGCCTTTGGCACGGTCGCGCTGGCAGGCAATCAGGTGGCGCAATCCGTCGGCGGCCTGCTCTACATGCTGCCCTTGGGCGTTGCGGGGGCAGTGGCGATCCGTGTCGCGCAGGAACGTGGCGCGGGCAATGTCACCGCCCTGCGCCCCATCGCCTATGCCGCGCTGTCGGTGGCGATGATCTGGCTGGTGGGCGCGGCGCTGGTGCTGGCCACACAAGGCACGGCCATCGCGCGGCTTATCACCGATGATCCTGAGGTGGTCACCGTCGCGGCGGCGATCTTCCTCGCCTTCGCGCCGATGCAGATCTCTGACGGGGTGCAATCGGCGATGCTGGGCGCGCTGCGCGGCCTGTCCGATACGATGTGGCCCGCCGCCGTGTCAGCCATCGCCTATTGGGCGGTGTCGCTGCCGCTGGGTTATGTTTTTGCGCATCATCTGGGCCTTGGCCCGGCGGGCATCTGGGCGGGGTTCATCGTGGCGCTGGCGGGGGCAGGTGCGGCACTGACATGGCGCTTCCAGCGCAAAACGCACTTGTTGGCGCAAACACCATCAGACTAGATACGCCCAAGGTCACGCAACGGGGGAGGGGCGGATGAAACGGTCGCGCATCAACGACATCATGGCAGCAGCGGATGACATGATCCGCCATTACGGCTTTGTCCTGCCACCCTTCGCCTATTGGAGCCCGGACCAGTTCAAGGCGCGCAAAGCCGACGCGCAGGCGATCATCACTGCGCGCATGGGCTGGGACATCACCGATTACGGGCAGGGCGCCTTTGATGAACTGGGCCTGTTCCTGTTCACCCTGCGCAACGGCAAACTGGCCGATCTGCAACGCGGCGGCGGCATGTGCTATGCCGAAAAGCTGCTGATCTCGCGCAAGGATCAGCATTCGCCCTGCCACACCCATGTGATCAAGGCCGAAGACATCATCAATCGTGGCGGGGCCAAGCTGGCCGTACGGCTGAACGGATCAAACCCCGATGGCAGCTTTTCCGAAACCCAGGGCGGGGTGGTCTATTGTGATGGCGTCCCGCGCCCCTTCACGGGCGGCGAGGTGATCCTGCTGTCACCGGGGGAAAGCGTCACGCTCCTGCCGGGCGACTGGCACGCCTTCTGGGGCGAAGGCGGCGATGTGCTGATCGGCGAAGTGTCGACCGTGAATGACGACGTGACCGACAATGTCTTTGTGTCGCAAAAGATTGGCCGCTTCTCGCAGATTGAAGAAGACGTCGCCCCCACCCATCTGCTGGTCGCGGATTACGACCGCTGGCTCGCCTGATCACGGGCTGAAAATTGAGAAAGGGCGCGACGGTTACCCGTCGCGCCCCTTTTTCAATCTGTCAAAGGTGTCCTGTCAGACCGGCAAAGGCGCAATCAACTCGGGGTCCAGCGGAACCGGGGCTGGCAGGGCCGGCATCACCGGCTCTGGCACCACCGCAGGCGCGGCAGCGGCCTTGGGCTTCGGCGCGGGCGGCGGCAGGACAAGACGGGTGGGGTATTGCCCGTCCCGCGTCAGCACGACGACCTTTTCGCCGCCCTTCAGGCGGTTATACAGATCCATCACATCCTGATTGATCATGCGGATACACCCCGATGAGGCATTCCGCCCGATCGACCGCCATTCCGGCGTGCCGTGGATACGATAGCCGTAATCCACACCATTCGTCGTCAGATAGATCGCGCGGGCGCCCAGCGGGTTCGACGGCCCGCCCGGCTGCCCGTCCTTCCACTTCGCCAGCTTTGGATCGCGGGCGATCATTTCGGCGGGCGGGGTCCAGGTCGGCCAGGGCTTCTTTTCGCTGACAATCGCGGTGCCCGCCCATTCAAACCCGGCGCGGCCCACAGAGATGCCATAGCGGATCGCCTGGTTCTTGCCCGTCACATAGTGCAACACGCGCTGCGACGGGTTGACGATGATCGTCCCCGGCGCTTCGTTCGTCTCGAAATAGACAGACTGGCGGCGGAACTGCTGCGGGATTTCTTCAACCGGCAGGGCAGGGATGTCGATATTGGCATCTTTGGTTGCCAGATAGGCCCCCTCAATCTCTTTCGCGACACCGGGTTTGACCGCGCCCGATGTGGACATGCCTTCGCCATGCGGCACGCAGGCAGACATAAACCCGGCAAAAGCGCCGACAATCAGAACGCGGACAAGGCTGTGAAATCGAAGGCGCATCAATCTATCGGTCCATATGTTTCGCGAAGGGCGAGCAGCGCCTGCGCGTGTTTCCGCCCGTTAATCTATCCGCTGCAGTTGCTTGCGTCAAAGAATCAAAGCGTCGTCCGCACCTGCCAAAGCTCGGGGAACAGCTGAACCTCCAGCATGCGTCGCAGATAGGCCACACCTGATGTGCCCCCGGTGCCGCGCTTGAACCCGATCACCCGTTCCACCGTGGTCACGTGGTTGAATCGCCAACGGCGGAAGTAGTCCTCGAAATCCACCAGCTTCTCGGCAAGCTCATAGGCCTGCCAATGCTGCTCCGGATCGCGATAGACCATTTCCCACATCGCCCGCACGCCATCATCGGCCACCCACGGCGCGGCAATGTCGCGCGTCAGCACCGCCTCCGGGACCGGCAATCCCAGCCGCGCCACATGGGCCAGCGCGGCATCATAGAGCGACGGCCGCGCCAGTTCGGCCTGCAACTTCGCCATCAGATCGGGCCGATGCGCATGGGGCCGCAGCATGGCCCCATTGCGATTGCCCACCGCATATTCGATCAGCCGGTATTGCCAGCTTTGAAACCCCGATGATTGCCCAAGATCATCACGGAACGTGGAATAGTCCGATGGCGTCATGGTGCGCAGCACATCCCACGCGGAATTGAGCTGTTCAAAGATGCGCGATACCCGCGCCAGCATCTTGAAGGCCTCCCGCGCCCGGTCGGCGCTGATCATCCGCCGCGCGGCGTCCAACTCATGCAGCGCCAGCCGCATCCACAACTCGGATGTCTGGTGCTGGATGATGAACAGCATCTCATCATGCGCCTCGGTCAGGCAATTCTGTGCGTTCAGGATCTTGTCGATCTGAAGGTAGTCGCCATAGGACATGCGCCCGTCAAATGACATTTGCGCGCCGTCGTCGGATGGGTTGAAAGGGCAGGTGGTCATGTCTCGGTCTCCTGTTCGGGAAAAGGGTTCAGGACGAGAAGGCCTTTCTGCAATTCAGAACCGAAAGATTGCCCATGCGCCGCCACAGCGCGGCCCACCCCTGCGGGCGGCAGACGGGTGGCAAGGGGCAGTGCAGCGGGGGCGTCATGGCGCGCAGCCCGCAAGGCCAAGGGCGGCGCAAACCGCCGGGTCCATCACGCGCGCAGGATCATCGGGCAGGGTGACCGCCATCTCGCCGGTCAGCGACCAGACCGCCCAGGCGATGCCCTGCTGCTCGGCCCCGGCCCGCTGATCGGCGATATAGCGCAGGGCGTCATCGCCCTGAAAACGGCCCTCCTGATCAGTATGGATCGCTCCAAACTCCCCCAGGATCAGCCGCCGCGCCGGGATACCATGCCGTGCCGCCCACTCCGCCGCGCGGGCGCTGACCGCAGGGCCGATGTCATCGGGCATCGCGCGATAGGCCGCGATCTCGGCGGCAATCGCGGCAGGGTCCGCTGCCCCCTCTGCCGCCTGCATCCGCAGCGCCGCCGCCGCCGCCCGCTCCATCGCCGTCACATCATCCAGCGATGACGGCGGATAGGGCAGGCGCGAGATGTATTTCAGCGGTGATCCTGTCCAGTTCGCCGACTGATGGGTAAAGGGAAACGGGTCATAGCTGTGATAGGACCAGATGACGTTCTCATCGCCGATCCGCCCCGGATCGACTCGCTCCAACCCGTCAATCCCGCCCCAGCACGCCCCAGACAGCACGAGCGGCAGGTCCGGCGCCCCCGCCCGCGCCACGGCATGCATCTGCGCCAGCATGTCGGGCCAGCGTTCAGGCGGCGCTTCGGCGCTGTCATCCCAGATGGCATCGCAATCCAGCGTCGGTTCATTCAGGGGCTCGAACAATGTCCGCTCGGGCGGCAATCCGTCCAGCGCCGCCGCCACCCGCCCCACCAGCGGCAGATAGTCCGGCCACATGCGGCCCATCACATCATCGGTGCCCCAAACCTCATCCGGGCGGGGGATGGAATGCAGGTCCACGATCACCGTAAGCCCCGCCTCATGCCCCATCTCGGCCGCCGCGCGGATCTCGGCGATCAGCGCGTCCTGCGCCGGACCGGGACCAAGCGCCAGCATCGGGCCGGGGTCAAACGGCATCCGCAGGAAATCGAACCCGTCGGCGCGATAGCGTTCAAACTCTTCCTTCCCGACAAAGCGGCGCCAGTCGGGATAGGGCGTCAGAAACCCCTCACGCGTCAGCATGTCATCAACAGCCAGCCACTCCACCCAGATCTCAAGGTTCAGCCCCCGCGCCAGATCGGGCGTCTCTGCCGCCACCGGGCGCATCGCGCCCAGCAGCAGCAACGCCGCAAGCGCCGCGCCGCGCCTAGCTGGCCGCATGGATATCCACCTCGGCCAGCAGCGCCGGTGAGGCAAGGCCCGCCACGATCAACAGCGTCGCCGCAGGCAGCGGGCCATCCCCGATCCAGGCATCCCGGCGGGCGCGATAGGTGGCCACGGCCTCGGGCGTGTTCTGGGTCAGATAGACCGTCACTTTCACCAGATGTTCCCGTGTCATTCCCGCCGCCGCCAGCCCCGCATCGACATTGGCAAAACAGGCATCCAACTGCGCCGCCAACCCCTCGGCCACCCGCCCATCGGGAAGGGTGCCGATCTGACCTGCCAGATGCAGCCAACGCGCCGCCCCCTCGACCAGTACAGCATGGGCATAGCGCGACGCAGGCGCGGCCATACCTTCGGGGTTCCAGCGGCGAATGGTGGTCATGGCGGTCCTCCAAAGCGTCAGTGACGCGGCCCGTTGTTATGCGTCAGGTGACGCGGGCCTTGGTCTTGTAATCTGGCCTGTCCCAAAGCGCCTTGTCCATCACTTCGGCCAGTATCCGAACGGCGGCGCTGACATCGTCAAACGTGGTGTATAGCGGCGTGAAGCCGAACCGCAGGATATCCGGCGCGCGGAAATCACCGATCACGCCCCGCGCAATCAGCGCCTGCATGATGGCGTACCCCTCTGGATGGCGGAAACTGACCTGCGATCCGCGCAAGGCCGGGTCGCGCGGGCTGGCCAGTGTCAGGGTGGGGCAGGCGGCCTCTACCCCCTTGATGAAGGCTTCCGTCAATTCGATCGACCGCGCGCGCACATCGGCCATGCTGGTCATGTCCCAGACATCAAGCGCCGCTTCCAGAGCGGCCAGTTGCAGCACGGGCGGCGTGCCGACGCGCATCCGCTCCACCCCGCGACCGGGGCGATAGCCAAGATCAAAGGCAAAGGGGGATTCATGCCCCAACCAACCCGAAAGCGCCGGTCGCGCCACTTCGGCATGGCGCGGGGCCACATAGATGAAAGCCGGGCCGCCGGGGCCGGAATTCAGATACTTATAGGTGCAGCCCACCGCGAAATCCGCGCCCACCCCGGCCAGATCCACAGGCAGCGCCCCCGCCGAATGCGCCAGATCCCAGATCGTCAGCGCCCCCATCGCATGGGCACGCGCCGTGATCGCCGCCATGTCATGCTTGCGGCCCGTGCGGTAATCCACCTCGGTGATCAGCGTGACGGCGACAGTCTCATCAATCGCATCCAGCACCTCTTCCGGCGCAACCGTCCGCAACGAATACCCATCGCCCAAAGTCCGCACCAACCCATCGGCCATATACAGATCAGACGGGAAGTTCCCGGTATCCGACAGGATCACCCGCCGCGTCGGGTTCATCTCAAGCGCCGAGGCCAGCGCCTGATAGACCTTGATCGACAGCGTATCCCCCATCACCACCGTGCCGGGTTCTGCCCCGATCAGCCGCGCGATCCGGTCGCCCACGCGGGCGGGCTGTTCCATCCACCCGGCCTTGTTCCACCCGGTGATCAGCATCTGGCCCCATTCCGCCTCTACCGCCTGCGTCACACGCGCGGCGGCGGCCTTGGGCAACGGCCCCAGCGAATTGCCGTCCAGATAAATGATCCCCTCAGGCAGCACAAAAGCCGCCCGCGTGGCGGCGAAATCGGTGGTCATGGAACTCTCCCTCTCATTGCGCGCAGAATGACCTGTCCAAGCCTTAGGCACAACCCGCCCCCATGGCGGCCACAGTGCCGCATTCACGCGGCCATGCGTCGAAAACCGGCCCTTGGGGGCTTGCCATTCCCGGCGCGGAACGGAACAAATCGCGCAATACCGTGAAAGGCGAACCGCCCGTGTCGAAACTGATCGACCTGCCACCGATCTGGCTTGCCGCCTTTCTGGCGGCGGTCTGGGGGATTGACCGGCTCCTGCCGTTCAACCTCTTCGGCGCGCTGGGCGATATGCTGGCGGCGGGGCTGGCGCTTGTCGGTGCGGGGCTGTTCGGTGGCGCGATCAGGGCCATGGCGCGGGCCAAGACGACCGTGATCCCGCACCGCATCCCGCAGGCGCTTGTCACATCAGGCGTCTTCCGCCTCAGCCGCAACCCGATCTATCTGGGCGATGCGGCCTTTCTCTTGGCGGCGATCCTGTGGTGGGATGTCCCGCAGGCGCTGCCGCTGGTGCCCGCCTTCATGCTTCTGATCCGCAACCGGTTCATAAGGCAGGAAGAAGCGCGCCTCCGCGCCGGCTTTGGCGCGGCGTTCGACGACTGGTCCGCCCGCGTGCGGCGCTGGCTGTAAGGCCCCCGATGGAATTTCCGGCAACAGTCGGAAAAGTTGCAGCGGGGGCTTTGAAATATTCTTGCGCGGTGATAGATGGCGCAAGGTTGAGCAACCGGATGCTGCATTGGCAGCGACAGACGGGGGAAAAAGCGTGAAGATCGGGGCACCGAGAGAGATTTTTGAGGGCGAGAACCGGGTGGCAATGACCCCCGATTCCGTGATCGCACTGGCCAAGCTGGGCCATACATCCGTGGTTCAATCCGGGGCAGGGGCCAAGGCCGGCTTTTCCGACGCCGCCTATGCGGCCGCCGGGGCCGAGGTTCTGCCTGACGCCAAGGCCGTCTTTGACGCTGCCGATGTGGTGGTCAAGGTGCGCGGTCCCGAACCGTCAGAGGCGGCGCTGCTCAAGCGCGGCCAGACCCTGATCAGCTTCTTCTGGCCCGCCCAGAATGAGGCGCTTCTGAAGCAGGTTGCCGATGCAGGCGCCACGGTCGTCGCGATGGACATGGTGCCGCGCATTTCCCGCGCGCAAAAGATGGATGCCCTGTCGTCGATGGCCAATATCGCGGGCTACCGCGCGGTGATCGAGGCCGGGAACAACTTTGGCCGCTTCTTCACCGGTCAGGTTACGGCAGCGGGCAAGGTTCCCCCGGCCAAGGTTCTGATTGTTGGTGCAGGCGTGGCGGGCCTTGCCGCCATCGGCACGTCCGTCTCGCTCGGTGCCATCGTCAACGCGTTTGACGTGCGCCCCGAAGTGGCCGAACAGATCGAATCGATGGGCGCCAGCTTCGTCTATCTGGAATTTGACGCATCTGAACTGCCCGACGGGGCCGCGACGGGCGGCTATGCCGCGCCCTCCAGCCCGGCCTTTGCCGCCAAACAGCTGGCCAAATTCCGCGAACTTGCGCCGGAAATGGACATCGTCATCACCACCGCCCTGATCCCGGGCCGCCCCGCGCCCAAGCTCTGGACGGCGGACATGGTCGCGATGATGAAGCCCGGCTCTGTCATCATCGACCTTGCGGCAGAACGCGGCGGCAACTGCGACCTGACGGTGGCCGATCAGAAGATCGTCACGGAAAACGGCGTCACCATCGTGGGTTACACCGACTTCCCCAGCCGGATGGCGACCCAGTCCTCGACGCTTTACGCCACCAACATCCGCCACATGCTGACGGACCTGACGCCCAAGAAGGACGGCGTGATCTTCCACAACATGGAAGACGACGTGATCCGTGGCGCGACCGTGGCGCATGACGGCGCAGTCACCTATCCGCCACCGCCGCCCAAGATTGCGGCCATCGCGGCCGCCAAGCCCAAGGAAAAGGTCAAGGAACTCACGCCCGAGGAAAAGCGGGCCAAGGAAGTTGCCGCCTTCAAGACCCAGACCCGCAATCAGGTGGGCATGCTTCTGGGCGGCGGCGCGCTGATCCTGCTCGCGGGCATCTACACCCCCGCCAGCTTCATGTCGCATTTCATCGTCTTTGTGCTGTCGGTCTATGTCGGTGTTCAGGTGATCTGGAACGTCTCGCATTCGCTGCACACGCCGCTGATGGCGATCACCAACGCGATCTCTTCCATCATCATCCTCGGCGCGCTGATGCAGATCGGGTCGGGCAACTGGCTTGTCGTCATCCTTGCCGCGCTGTCGGTCTTTATGGCGGGGATCAACATTTTCGGTGGCTTCATGGTCACCCGGCGCATGCTCGCCATGTTCCAGAAGTCGTAAGGAGTAGCGCGCGATGGAATACGGATTCACCACCGCCGCCTATGTTGTTGCGGCTGTTCTCATCATTCAATCCCTGGGCGGGTTGTCGGGTCAGGAAAGCGCCAAGCGCGCCGTCTGGTATGGCATCTTTGGCATGGGTCTGGCGGTCGTCGCCACGCTCATGGGCCCCGGTGCAGGCAACTGGCTGATCTCTGTCGTGATGATCGCGGCAGGCGGCGCCATCGGCTGGGTCGTCGCACAGCGCGTGCAGATGACCGAAATGCCGCAACTTGTGGCGGCCATGCACTCCCTCGTCGGTCTTGCCGCCGTTTTCATCGGCTTCAACGCCGAAATTGAAATGGTCCGCATCGCCTCGCTCATCGCCGCTGGCGATGCCGACGGCCTGAACGCCCTGACCGGCTTCGCCCAGAAAGTGGCCGAAAAATCGGCGACTGAAATCAACATCCTGAAGATCGAGGTTTTCCTCGGCGTCTTCATCGGCGCAGTCACCTTCACCGGGTCGGTCATCGCCTATGGCAAACTGGCCGGCAAGGTGGATGGCAAGGCCAAGAAACTGCCAGGTGGCCACGCCCTGAACGCGGGCGCAGCGATCCTGTCGGTGCTGCTCCTTGTGCTTTACATGCAGGGTGCCGGCACTTGGGCGCTGATCCTGATGACGCTGGCCGCCTTCTTCATCGGCTATCACCTGATCATGGGCATCGGCGGCGCGGACATGCCGGTCGTGGTGTCGATGCTCAACAGCTATTCCGGCTGGGCAGCGGCGGCGATCGGCTTCTCGCTTTCAAATGACCTCTTGATCGTTGTGGGCGCGCTGGTCGGCTCTTCGGGTGCGATCCTGTCTTACATCATGTGCAAGGCGATGAACCGGTCGTTCATCAGCGTCATCCTCGGCGGTTTCGGTGGCACCACCGGCCCCGCGATGGAGGTGACGGGCGAACAGATCGCCATTGATGCCGAAGGTGTGGCCGCAGCGCTGAACGATGCCGACTCCGTCATCATCATCCCGGGCTATGGCATGGCCGTGGCACAGGCACAGCAATCGGTGTCGGAACTGACCCGCAAGCTGCGCGCCAAGGGCAAGAACGTCCGCTTCGCCATCCACCCGGTGGCGGGTCGTCTGCCGGGCCACATGAACGTGCTTCTGGCCGAGGCGAAGGTTCCCTATGACATCGTTCTGGAAATGGACGAGATCAACGATGACTTCCCCGAAACCGATGTCGCCATCGTCATCGGCTCGAATGACATCGTGAACCCCGCCGCGCAGGAAGACCCCAACAGCCCCATCGCCGGGATGCCGGTGCTCGAATGCTGGAAGGCGAAGCAGGTCTTCGTGTCCAAGCGCGGGCAGGGGACGGGCTATTCCGGGATCGAGAACCCGCTGTTCTTCAAGGAAAACACGCGGATGTTCTACGGCGACGCCAAAAAGAGCATCGACGCGCTGCTGCCGATGATCGACTAACAGGCGCTGCGCTTCAAAGAACCACCCAAAGGCCCCTGTCGCAGGACCGGGGCCTTTTGCCTTTCAAGGCCATCGCCGCCATAAGCCCGGCTCGGCAAAAGGCCCCGGATCAAGCCCGAAACCGGTTTTCATCTGCCCCAATCCCGCGCAACCGCGCACAACCTTCGGGCTTTTCTGCAACATCCGCCTTGCATACCCCGGTATTCCTTCAATTCTCTGGAAGCGTCGCCCCCGCCATCCTACCTCGCTGAAAAGCCTGACAGGACACACATGCCCACCGTATCGGACCACCCGCTTCGCTATTCCCTTGTGAATGAATTGCACGCGCGGCCTTTCCCCGCGCTCGAGGTGCCCTGTCACGCCGTCTACATGGCCTTCAAGGAACCGCTCGACGCCGCCAACCGCGACCGCAGCCTTGACCGCGCGCACCTGCTGGCCCTGCTGGATCGCCACGCTTCGGCCCATCCGCAGCCCGATGCCACCCATTTCTCCGGCCCCATCGGGCGCTCCGATCTGAAATGGGAAAGCCATACCGAGTTCGTCACCTATTCCGCCTTCGGCCCCGGCCTTTCCACCCGCCCCTTCGATCCGGCTGAGGCCGAGGTCTTCCCCGATGACTGGCTCGCCACCGCGCCGGGCAAGCGCATCTGTTCCGTCCTGATCCGGGTCGAGGAACTGCCCGAAGATGACGAGGCCGTCATGTCCAAGCTCGAAGACTGGTTCGTTCCCGAAAGCCTTGCGGTCAGCCGCGTGGTGGATGGCGCGGCTATCGTCGCGGGCGATTTCCGCATCGACCCCGCCGGTCACATGCGCTTTGCCGTCTTCGTCCGCCCCGGCACCGGCTCGCGCCGCGTAGGCCGCATCGTGCAGCGCCTGTGCGAGGTGGAAACCTACCGCTCCATGTCCATGCTGGGCCTGATGCGCGCGCGCCAACTGACAGGCCGCCTGAACGCGCTTGACCCGCAGCTGATGGAACTCGTTTCGGCCCTCGATACGTCCGAGCGCTCGCCCGAAGCGGCCTTGCACGAACTGCTGACCATTTCTTCGGAACTGGAAAGCCTTGCCGTGCAGTTTTCCTTCCGCTTCGGCGCCACCGCGGCCTATGAGGCCATCGTCAACCAGCGGATCGAGGTGATGCGCGAACAACGCATCCTTGGCCGCCAGACGTTTGGCGAATTCATGATGCGCCGCTACGATCCCGCCATGCGCACGGTGAAATCCGCCGAGGCACGGCTGAAAAGCATGGCCGAACGGGCGCAACGCGCGGCGGAACTCTTGCGCACCCGCGTCGATGTGGAACGCAGCGCGCAGAACCAGAAGCTGCTGGAAAGCATGGACAAACGCGCCGATCTGCAACTGCGCCTGCAACGCACGGTCGAAGGCCTGTCAACGGTGGCCATCAGCTACTATGCCGTGAACCTCGCCGCCTATGCGCTGGAACCGCTCGCGCATCAGGTCCATTTGTCCCACGGCGCGCTGCTCGCCATCCTGACGCCCATCGTCCTTGTCGGCGTCTGGCTGATGGTCCGCCGCATCCGCAACCATTTCGACTGACCACCCAAGGCTTGCTCAGGATCAAGGACAGCCCCCACCCGCTGCGCCAGTATGGCCGCATTTGGAAACCGGGGCGCGCGCATGATCTGGGTGAAACTCATCGGTATTGGTCTGGCCTCTGTCCTGCTTCTCTGGGGCAGTCTGGCCCTACTGGGCGCATGGCTCTGGCCGCAACGCATGGCCGAGATGCAGCGCAGGCTGGCGGCAGCAGAACAGAACCTTCCCGACGCCGCCTATGATCCGGCGCAGCTTGACGGCCTGCCTGCCCCCGTCGCCCGCTATCTGCGTGCGGTGTTGACCCCCGGCCAGCCACGCATCCGCCGGGCTGAAATGGCGCATGAGGGGCTTTTCAACATGGGCGAGGGGGCCGATAACTGGAAACCCTTCACCTCTACCCAGAGTGTCACGGTGGCGCGGCCCGGGTTTGTCTGGGATGGCCGCATTGCCATGGCTCCCGGCCTGCCGGTGCGGGTGATCGATGCCTATGTGGCGGGCGAAGGCATGCTTCTTCCCGCCATCCTGGGGCTGATCCCGCTTGCCCGGCTGGAAGGCGGCGGCGCGATTGCCGAAGGCGAGTTGTTGCGTTGGCTTGCCGAAACCCCGTGGTATCCCACGGCGCTGCTGCCGGGTGGCGCTGTGTCCTGGGCGGCGATCGATGACCACAGCGCTCGGGCAGTGGTCACTGACGGTGCGGTCAAAGTTGAACTGACCTTCACCTTCGGCCCTGATGATCTGATCACCACCATCCGGGCCGAGGCGCGCAGTCGTACCGTTGCGGGGGCCATGATTGCTACGCCTTGGGAAGGGCGCTGGTGGGGCTATGAACGCCGCAACGGATTTGTCGTCCCGACATCGGGCGAGGTCAGCTGGATCCTGCCGCAAGGGCGCAAACCCTATTGGCAGGGCCGCGTCACGGCCCTGCACGCAGAGTGATGATCACCGCCCGCGAATACGCGGGTCCAGCGCATCGCGCAGACCGTCCCCGATATAGTTCACGCTCAGCACCGTCAGCGAAATCGCCAGCCCCGGCCACATCACCCGTTCCGGATAGGTGCGGATCTCGGCGATCCCGTCAAACAGCAGCCGCCCCCATGTCGGGAAATCCGGCGGAAAGCCAAGCCCCAGGAAGGACAGCACCGATTCCGTGATGATCGCCGCCGCAATCCCCAGCGTCGCCGCCACCAGCACGGGCGACAGGACGTTGGGCAGGATATGGCGTGTGATGATCCGGCGCGACGGCGTGCCGATGGACCGCGCCGCCAGCACGAACTCCCGCTCCTTCAGCGCCAGCACCTCGCCCCGCACCACGCGCGCCGCCTGCATCCAGCTTGTCAGGCCAATCGCCATCACGATCAGCAGGAACGTGCCCAGCCGCGGCCCCAGCACGCCCGCGATGGGATCGCGGAACAGAAAGATCATCACCAGCAGCAAAGGCAGCAGCGGCAGAGCCAGAAACAGGTCCGTCAACCGCATCAAAAGCCCGTCAAGCCGCCGGAAATACCCCGCGATCACCCCCACCGCCGTGCCGATGAAAATGGCGACCAGCATCGCGACCATCCCCACCGCCAAGGATATGCGCCCCCCGAACATCATCCGCGCCAGCATGTCGCGGCCCAGCTGATCGGTGCCCAAGGGATGCGCCAAGGATGGCCCCTGATTGCGCATCTTGAACATCTTCACCGTGTCGCTTTCGATGAAGTTCGGATCGATCCGCCAGATCAGCGGCCCGACAAGGCAGAACAACGTCAGCGCGCCGAGCATGACCAGCGCCGTCATGGCGCCCTTGTGCTTGCGGAACTGCGCCCAGACATCGGCCCAGGGGCCGCGCACGCGCTCGGCCTGTGTCACTGTGGCGCTCGCCGTTTCGGGGGCCGACTCAGTCATAGCGGATCCTCGGATCAAGGATGCCGTACAGAATATCGGCAATCAGGTTGAACATCACGATCAGCACCGCAAAGATGAAGGTCACGGTTTGCACGGTGGGCAGGTCGGACACATGGATGGCATTGATCAGCGCCGCCCCGATGCCGTTGATCTTGAAGATCTGCTCGGTCACGATGGCCCCGCCAAACACCGTGGGCAGACCCAGCGCAATCACCGTCACCACCGGGATCAGCGAATTGCGCAGCACGTGCTTCATCACGACCTTGCCTTCGCCCATCCCCTTGGCCCGTGCCGTGCGCACATAATCCTGCCCAAGGTTCTCCAGCACCGAAGACCGGGTATAGCGGCTGATCTCGGCCGCGTTGAACAGCGCCAGCACGGTCACCGGCAGCGCCATTTGCAACATCATCGTCTTGAACGTGGCCCAGTCGACCACCTCAAGATTGGTGTCATAGATCGTCGGGAACCAGCCAAGGTTCACCGCGAAAATCAGGATCAGGATATTGCCGGTAAAGAAGGTGGGGACCGAAAACCCCGCCATGGCAAAGAAAGTGCCGGCCTGATCGAACCAGGAATACTGGCGATAGGCCGAATAGATGCCGATAGGCAGCGCGATCAGCACCCCGATCAGATAGGCGGTACCCACCACCGTCAGCGTCTGGGGCAGGCGTTCCCCGATGATCTGGAACACCGGCACCTTGGATTGCCAGCTGATGATCCGCTGCGCGCCTTGGGCGAAATCGGTGCCGAACAGCGCATCGATGCCATAAAGCGGCTCGATCCAGAAGAACTGCTTCAACCACAGCACATAGCGCACCATCACCGGCTGATCCGCGCCCATGGCGGCCAGCATCTTCTGCCGCACCTCAGGGGGAACCGTCAGCGGTATCTCGGAAAGCGGGCTCCCCGGGGCCAGATCGACCAGCAGAAAGATCACAAGGCTGATCAACAGCAGCGTGGGTATCGCCGCAAGCAATCGCCGGATGGTGAATGAAAGCATGAACGTCCTGTCCGCAATGAACGCAAGGGATGTGCCCGAGGGAACGCAAGGTATGCGAAGGGCGCGGCAGGGAAGACCCCCACCGCGCCCCAACTCATGATCTGCTTATTTCACGCGGGTCCAGTCCTGCGCGTTCCACAGTTCGGTATCCCACGAATTCATGATGAACCCGTCCAGCGTGTTGGACTTGGCCGAGAAGCGGCCGCGATCCACCAGCGGGATGATCACATTCGTGTCCTTGGTCAGCATGTCGTTCATTTTCATGACCAACGCACCGCGTGCCTCGATCCCGGACGTGCCCGACAGTTCCTTCAGCAGCGCGTCATAGGCCGGGTCGCAGAAGCGGTTGATGTTCTCGCCCTGCCACTGGTTGTCCGGACCCGGGATCTTGTCGCACAGATACTGCGCCATATAGGGCTCGGCATCGGTGCCATCGAAGTTGTTGGCGTACATTTCCACGTCCGCGTAGAACTTCTGGAAGGTGTCGGGCGACGCCGCATCCCCACCAAAGAACACCGACGGGTCAATCGCCTTCAGCTCGACTTCCACGCCCAGCTCATTCCACCAGCCCTTGACCAGCGCCTGGAAATCCTGACGCACGGGGTTGACGGTGGTCTGG
The DNA here is from genome assembly GCA_022843025.1 of Paracoccaceae bacterium. GTDB lineage: Bacteria > Pseudomonadota > Alphaproteobacteria > Rhodobacterales > Rhodobacteraceae > Paragemmobacter. The sequence goes on from JALHOL010000010.1 coordinate 58,171, forward strand.
TACACGAGAGACAGCTTCTTGCCGTCCTTGTCGCGGATGCCGTCGCCATCGCTGTCGGTCCAGCCCGCGCCTTCCAGCAGGGCCTTGGCACCTTCCATGTCCTGCGTCAGGCATTCGGTGTTGTCCGATGCCTGGAACGCCGGGGCCGGCACCAGGTTGCAGGTCGGGCGGCCCGCGCCGCCATAGCCCACATCCACCAGCGTCTGGCGGTCAATCGCCATCGACAGCGCCTTGCGGACATTCGCATCGCTCAGGATCGGGTGCGGATGCTTGACCGTGGACCGCTCGCCTTCCGGCAGGGCCGGATCGGGGTTGGTCATGTTGATCTCGATCCGCTCCACCAGCGTGCCGAAAGCGTTGACAAAGGTGCCCTTGCCGCCGGCTTCCATCTGGGCCTGCTGCTCGGGGTTGATCTGGGTGTTCCAGGCGTAATCGAATTCGCCGGTTTCCATCACGGCCGAGGCCGCCGCCAGCGCATCGCCGCCGCCTTTCAACGTTACCTTGGCAAAGGCAGGCTTTGCCGGATCGCGATAGTTCGGGTTGGCTTCCAGCGTGACCACGTCATTCACCTTGAAATCGGTGACGATGAAGGGGCCGGTGCCGATGGGCTTGGAATTCTGCTCGGTGCAGGATGCCGCCGCAGCGCCAAGGCAGGCCTCGAACTGCGCCTTTTGCAGGATCGGCGCGGTGCCGCCCGTGAACGGCTGATAGGGATAGGGCTTCGGCCCTTCGAATTTGACGACGACGGTCAGGTCATCGGGCGTGTCGATCGACGCGATGCCTTCGTACTTCGCGCCCTGCGCGCAGCCGCCTTCGGGATGGGTGCAATATTCCCAGGTGAATTTCACGTCAGCCGAGGTGACGGGCGTGCCATCCGACCAAACCAGGCCTTCCTTCAGCTTCCAGGTGATCGAGGTCAGGTCAGCCGAAACGCCGCCATTCTCGACCGTCGGAATATCCGCCGCAAGGCGCGGGAACATCTTGCCGTCCTGATCGAACCCGGCCAGCGGCTCCAGCACCAGCGACCCGGCCTCGACGTCCTTGGTCCCGGACGACAGATAGGCATTCAGCACCGAGACGGCCTGGTAATAGAATACCTTGACCTCGCCATCGGCGCCCCGTTCGGCATGGGCCGCCGGGGCCAGCGCAAAGGCCGCCGCAGCGCCCAGAAGGGCGGTTCTGAATTTCATTTCACTTCTCCTTGTTGGTTGTGCTCACGCACCTCGGCACCGGGGGATGCGTGCCCCCCGGCATTGTTCGGGCTGACCAGATGGCAGGCGACAAAGCGCCCGGCTTCCACCTCGATCAGCTTCGGTTCGACATCGCGGCAGACCGGCATCACGACCGGGCAGCGCGTGCAGAAATTGCATCCTTTGGGCGGGTTGGCCGGCGATGGAACATCCCCCGTCAGGATGATGCGCTGGCGCGTCGCCTCCAGCGTGGGGTCGGCCTCTGGCACCGCTGACAGCAGCGCCTTGGCATAGGGGTGCAGCGGGCGCGCATACAGCGCCTCGCGCGGCGACAGTTCCGCGATCTGGCCCAGATACATCACCGCCACGCGGTCCGCGATATGGCGCACCATGGAAAGGTCATGGCTGATGAACAGGTAGGTCAGCCCCAGCCTGTCCTGCAAATCCTCCAGCAGGTTCACCACCTGCGCCTGAATCGATACGTCCAGCGCGGCAATGGGTTCATCGCAGACGATGAATTTCGGGTTCAACGCCAGCGCGCGGGCAATCCCGATGCGCTGCCGCTGCCCGCCCGAAAACTCATGCGGGTAACGGTTGGCAAAGCGGCGGTTCAGCCCGACCTGATCCATCAACTCATGCACCCGCGCGGTCTTTTTCTCGGCCGACCAATCGGTATGCTCATCCAGCGGCTCGCCGATGATCGCGGCCAGCGTCATGCGCGGGTTCAGGCTCGCCTGCGGGTCTTGGAACACCATCTGCATCGTGGGCCGCTTGCGGCGCAGCGCATCGGGCGACAGCGTCGCTACATCCTCGCCGTCAATCACAACCGACCCGCCCGTCAGTTCATAAAGCCGCAGCAGCGCCCGGCCCACGGTGGATTTGCCGCAACCGGATTCCCCCACCAGCCCCAGCGTCTCGCCCGCCATGATGTCAAAGCTGACACCGTCCACGGCTTTTACCGCGCCCACCCTGCGGCGCAGGATGCCCGCATAGATCGGGAAATGCATCTTCAGATCCCGCACCCGAACCAGCGGCTCGCCCTGCGTCACGCGCCCCCCGTCAGCCATGGGTCACCTCCGGGCTCCAATGGCAGGCGACGTCATGGCCTTGGCCCACAGGCTTGCCATCCACCGCCCGGCGCAGGGGATTTTCCGCCTCGCAGCGGTCATGCTTATACGCGCAGCGCGCACGGAAGGGGCAGGCCACAGGCGCCCCCGACAGGATCGGCGGTTGGCCCTGAATCACCTCCAGCCGCGCCGCGCGTTCACCGGTCAGCGACGGCACGGTCTTCAGCAACGCGCGGGTATAGGGATGCTGCGGATTGGCGAACAATTCCCGTACCGGGGCCTGCTCCACAACCTGTCCACCATACATCACCATCACACGGTCCGCGATACCTGCGATCACGCCCAGATCATGCGTGATCCAGACAATCGCCATGCCAAGCTTCTGGCGCAACTCTTTGACCAGTTCAATGATCTGCGCCTGAATTGTCACATCCAGCGCCGTCGTCGGTTCATCCGCGATCAGCACGTCCGGGTCACAGGCCAGCGCGATGGCGATCATCACCCGCTGCCGCATCCCGCCCGAAAACTGATGCGGATAGCTTTTCAGCCGCTTCTTCGCATCCGGAATGCCCACCAGCGCCAGCAACTCTGCCGCCCGATCCTCGGCCTGGGCCTTGGTCATGCCCATATGCTTGATCAGCGGTTCCATGATCTGGTTGCCCACGGTGAAAACCGGGTTCAGGCTCGTCATCGGGTCCTGAAACACGAACCCCACCTTCGCGCCGCGCACCGCCTGCAAATCGCGCGGGCTGAGCTTCAGCAGATCACGCCCGCCCAGCAGCACCTCGCCCGCCCGCACCTCGGCAGGGGGCGACGGCAGCAGTCCGATCAGCGACATCATGGTCACCGATTTGCCCGACCCGCTTTCCCCCACAACGCCCAGCAATTCGCCGGGCCGCAGGTGAAAGCTCACGGAATTCACGGCATGGATTTCGCCGCCGCGCGTTTTGAAAACGGTCTTGAGCCCCCGCACATCGAGGACAGGTTCCGCCCCATCGGGCATATGTAGACCCCCCAAGGTCACAGGATTATTGTTTTTCTCAGATGCAGCTTTGCGCTGTCACCCGGCGTGTGGGGGGGAGTGTTAGAGATTTTTTGCAATGCCGCAAGCCGCTTGTTCGCCCTTACCTTGCGTCACCCGGTGACGCCTTGACCACCCGGCAATCCCTCGCCAGTCTGCGCGCACCGCACAGGAAAGCATCGCATGCCCGCCGTCTCGACTCTTTCGCCCCGCGAAATCCTTGATCAGTTGGTCAAATTCCCAACTGTCAGCCGCGACACCAACCTTCCGCTTATCGACTGGGTGCAGGATTACCTCGCCCTGCAGGGAATCGACTCGCATCGCCACTGGAACGAAGATCGCAGCAAGGCCGCGCTTTTCGCCCATGTCGGCCCGTGGGAAGAGGGGGCAGTTGTGCTGTCGGGCCATACCGATGTCGTCCCTGTGGATGGCCAAAGCTGGACGTCTGATCCTTGGACGGTCACCGAACGTGACGGCCGCCTTTACGGGCGCGGCACCTGCGACATGAAGGGATTCGATGCCCTGTCCATCTGGGCCTTGGTCGAGGCGCATCAGCGCGGCGTCAAGCGCCCGCTTCAGATCGCGCTCTCCTATGATGAGGAAATCGGCTGCACCGGTGCCCCCCCGATGATCGCCGCCATGCAGGGCGTGCTGCCCAAAGGCGCCGCCGCCATCATCGGCGAGCCGTCCCTGATGAAAGTCATCAACGGCCACAAAGGCGGCACGGGCTTTCATGTGCATGTCAAAGGGTTCGAGGTCCATTCCTCGCTGCTGCCCTATGGTGTGTCGGCCATCATGGAAGGCGCGCGTCTCATCCAATGGGCCAATGACCGCAATGCCTGGATCCAATCACAGCCCCGCACCGCCGAGGCGCTGCCTTTTGACCCGCCCTTCACAACGCTGCATGTCGGCATGATCCAGGGCGGCACCGCCCATAACATCACCGCCGCCGATTGCCGCTTCGCGCTGGAAATGCGCGTCGTCCCGGGCGAAGAGGTCGAAGCCCACGCCCAGACCTTCATCGCCGAAGTGGCACGGCTTGAAGCCGCGATGCAGGCCATCCGCCCCGAATCCGCCATCCATCTGGATCGTTTCTTCGGCGTCCCCGCCCTGACCCCGGAACAGGGCGGCGCAGCCGAGGCGCTGGCCCGCCGCCTGACCGGTGATAACGCATCGGGCGTCGTGTCCTACGGGACTGAGGCCGGCCAGTTCCAAGAGGCGGGCTACTCCGCCGCCATCTGCGGCCCCGGCGATATCGCGCAGGCGCATCAGGCCGATGAATGGCTGGCCCTGTCGGAATTTCAGGCCGGCCACCGCTTCATGCATCGCTTGCTGGATGAACTCGCCCGATGATGCGCTTCCCGATCTCTGACGCCTCTCCGATCCGCTTTCCCGGCCCGCCCCCGGCGGCCTGCGATGTGGTGGTTCTGGGTGGCGGGGTCATCGGGGTGATGACGGCCTGGTTTCTTGCCGAACGGGGCCTCAAGGTCACGCTTTGCGAAAAGGGCCGCATCGCGGGCGAACAATCCAGCCGCAACTGGGGTTGGATCCGCCAACAGGGCCGCGACATGGGCGAATTGCCCATCATGATGGAAAGCCTGCGCCTGTGGAAATCGCTGGCGCAGGAGTTTGGCGAAACCCTCGGCTTCCGGCAGGAAGGCGTCCTCTACCTCGCCAAGACCGAGGCCGAAGTCGGGCGGTTCGAAGCATGGCTGTCAGACGCCAAACCCCATGGCGTCGACACCCATATGATGACCGCAGGCGCCGTTGCGGAAAAGCTGAAGGGCAGCGCGAAGACCTGGATCGCGGGCCTCCACACCCCGTCCGATGCGCGGGGCGAGCCGTGGCAGGCCGTGCCGCGCCTTGTCGAAGGGGCCATCGCGCGCGGCGCAGTGGTGGTGGAACACTGTGCCGTGCGGCGGCTGGATGTGCAGGCGGGCCGGGTGACAGGCGTGCATACCGAACAGGGCCGCATCGCCTGTGATCAGGTCGTGGTGGCGGGCGGGGCATGGTCGGCGTTGTTCCTGCGCAGCGAAGGGGTGAATATCCCGCAGCTTTCCGTCCTTGCCTCGGTCGCCGCGACCGAACCGATGGCCGAAATCTTTCCCGGCAATGCCTGCGACGACGACTTCGCCTTCCGCCGCCGTCAGGATGGCGGCTATTCCATCGCGCCGGGATCGGGGCATGATTTCTATATCGGCCCCGACGCATTCCGCGACCTGCGCACCTATCTGCCAGTGCTGAAAAAGGATTTCCGCTCTACCAGTTTCCGCCCCATGGCCCCCAAAGGCTACCCCGATGCCTGGGGCACGAAACGCCGCTGGGGCGGGGATGAAGCCTCACCCTTCGAGGCTGTCCGCGTGCTCAATCCCACCCCGAACATGGACCGGATCGCCAAGGTGCAATCCGCCTTTGCCGCAGCCTTCCCCGCCATGGGCCGCCCCCGCCTGCGCGCGGCCTGGGGCGGCATGATCGACACCATGCCCGATGTCGTGCCGGTGGTAGACCGGGTGGCGGCCCTGCCGGGCCTGACCATCGCCACGGGGATGAGCGGCCATGGCTTTGGCATTGGCCCGGGCATGGGCCGCGTGGTGGCCGATCTGGTGGCAGGCAACGACCCCGGCCATGACCTGTCCCGCTTCCGCCTGTCGCGCTTCACCGACGGATCGGTGCTGACCCCCGGCCCCTCGCTGTAATCTGGATGAGCGCGCCCCCAAGGGGGCCGCGCATTCCTTTTGTCTCGCCTGCGCGCCTTCGCGCTTGGCTCGGCTGATGGGGGCGCTGCCCCCAAACCCCCGGGGTATTTGGGCCAAGATGAAGGGGGCTTTCGGCGCTTTACTTCCCCGTAGGCGCAGGCTAGGCCGCGCGGCTTGATCAGGGGGCAGTGGATATGGGCGTGGCATTTGCGGGCATCGACTTTGGCACCTCCAATTCCACTGTGGGACTGGCCGATGCGACGGGCGCGCGGCTGATCGCGCTGGAAGGGGATCAGGTCACGCTTCCCTCGGCCGTGTTCTTTCATGCCGATGGTCTTCCCCCCGCCTTTGGCCGTGCCGCGCTGAGCGCCTATCTGGAAGGCGATGAAGGCCGCCTGATGCGCGGGCTGAAATCCACGCTGGGATCGGGGCTGGTCAATGACCGCACTGTGGTGGGCAACCGGGCGATCACCTTTCGCGACATCGTGCAGCGCTTCATCACCCATCTGCGCGCGCGTCTGGATGCGGCCCAACTCGGTCTGACGCAGGCGGTGTTCGGCCGCCCCGTGCATTTCGTGGACGATGATCCCGAAGGCGATGCCGCCGCCCAAGGCGTGCTTGAAGAGATCGCCCGCGCCTGCGGCTTTCGCGAGGTGGAATTTCAATTCGAACCTGTCGCCGCCGCGCTGGATTACGAACAGCGGCTGACGGAGGAGGAGATCGTTCTGGTCTTCGACATTGGCGGCGGCACATCCGACCTGTCGGTCCTGCGCCTGTCGCCAGATCGCGCCCGCGCCCCGCATCGCATGGGCGATATCCTTGCCAATGGCGGCATTCGGGTGGGCGGGACCGATTTTGACCGCCTGCTGTCGCTGGCCGAGGTGATGCCGCATCTGGGGTATCTGTCGCCCAGCCGGGGCGGGCAGGGGATCATGCCGCGCCATTACTGGCTGGATCTGGCGACGTGGCACCGCATCAACACGCTTTATTCGCAGCGCACCATGGCCGATCTCAAGGCGCTCTGGCACGATGCCGACCAGCCCGATCTGATCGCCCGCATGATGCAGGTGGTCGATCATCGCCACGGCCACGCCCTTGCGATGGAGGTGGAGCGCGCCAAGATCGCCCTGTCGGATCTGGAGGCGACGCGCCTTGCGCTGTCGGCGCTGACCGGCGGCCCCAACCCCATGGCCCGGCGCGACCGGTTCGAAGAGGCCGTCGCCGCCCCAGTCGCCCGCATCCGCGCGCTGATCGATGCCACCATCGCCGATGCCGGCCTCACGGCAGACCGCATCGCCACGGTCTTCCTCACCGGCGGGTCGTCACAACTGCCGCTGCTGCGTGCAACGGTAGCCGCTGCGCTGCCCCAGGCGCGGCTGGCCACGGGCGACATGCTGGGATCGGTCGGCACCGGCCTTGCGCTGGACGCCCGCCGCCGCTTTGCCTGACAGGACTTGCGCCGGGGGACGGCTGCGCTAGGCTTGCTGGCAAAGGAGACTCCCATGCCCGTCAAGAACCGCTTCGCCGAATTGCTGCCCGAGATCACCGCCTGGCGGCGCGATTTCCACGAACATCCCGAACTGCTGTTCGACGTGCATCGCACCGCCGCCCGCGTGGCCGATCTTCTGCGCGGTTTCGGTTGTGATGAGGTGGTCGAAGGCATTGGTCGCACCGGCGTGGTGGGCGTGATCAAGGGCAAGACAGACACGACAGGCCGCGTCGTGGGCCTGCGCGCCGATATGGACGCGCTGCCCATCATCGAACAGACCGGCGTCCCCTATGCCTCCAAGACCCCCGGCAAGATGCATGCCTGCGGCCATGACGGCCACACCGCCATGCTGCTTGGGGCCGCCAAATACTTGGCCGAGACGCGCAATTTCGACGGCACCACCGTGGTGATCTTCCAGCCCGCCGAAGAAGGCGGTGGTGGCGGGCGCGAAATGGTGGCCGACGGCATGATGGACCGCTGGGGGATCCAAGAGGTTTATGGCATGCACAACATGCCCGGCATCCCCGTGGGCCATTTCGCCATCCGCAAGGGCGCGCTGATGGCGGCAGCAGACCAGTTTGAGATCGTGGTCACCGGCAAGGGTGGCCATGCCGCCAAACCGCATGATTGCGTCGATACCACCGTGGTTGCCGCCCATATCGTCGTGGCGCTGCAAACCATCGCCTCGCGCAATGTCGATCCGCTGAAACAGGTCGTCGTGTCGGTCTGCACGGTCGAGACGGACTCAACCGCCCATAACGTGATCCCGCAGGTCGTAAAGATGAAGGGCACCGTCCGCACCATGGATCACGGCGTGCAGGATTTTGTCGAAAAGCGGCTGGCCGAGATTGCCAATGGCACTGCCATGGCGCTGGGCGCGCGTGCCGAGGTGCATTATGCGCGCGGCTATCCCGTCACCGTCAATGCGCCGGAAAACACCGATTACGCGGTCGAGGTGGCGCGTCAGGTGTCCGGTCAAGTCGATCCCGACACCGCCCCCCTGATGGGGGCTGAGGATTTCAGCTTCATGCTGAACGAACGCCCCGGCGCCTATATCTTTGTTGGCAACGGCGATACGGCGATGGTGCATCACCCGGCTTACAACTTTGATGACAATGTCATCCCTTTTGGCAGCAGTTGGTATGCCGGTATGGTCGAATCCCGGATGCCCGCCGCATGATCGGGGCGGGCCTCACGGCGGCCATCGCCGCGCTGCATGTCTATATCCTCGTGCTGGAGATGTTTCGCTGGGAACATCCCCGCACCCGCCGCGCCTTTGGCACGACAGAGGAGTTTGCCCGCGCGACCAAAGTTCTTGCCGCCAATCAGGGGCTCTATAACGGCTTTCTCGCCGCCGGCCTGTTCTGGGCCGTGATCGAAGGGGCAGGGGGCGCAGGCCGCCCCCTTGCGCTGTTCTTTCTTGGCTGCGTGCTGGTTGCGGGGCTTTACGGCGCCGCCACCGCCTCGCGCCGGATCTTGTTCATCCAGGCTTTCCCTGCCGCGCTGGCCATCGCGGCGGTTCTTGCGGGCATCTAGTCATAGCTCAGCTTCGTGGCCTTGCCGCGGAAGATGAAATAGGCAAGCACCGTGTAGCCCATGATCACGGGCAGCACGAACAGCGTGCCGACAAGGATGATCGACAGGCTCTCGGTCGAGGCTGCCGCCTCCCAGATCGTCAACCGTTCCGGCACGATATAGGGGTAAAAGCTGTAGGCCATCCCGAAGAACCCCAGCACCATCAGCACCGTCGCCCCTGCAAAGGGAAACCAGGCGAAACTGTCATTCGCCGTCGGCAACCGCCGCAACGCCAGCCACAACAGCGCCACCAGCAGGCCTGACATCAACGGCAGCGGTGCCAGCGCCACCACTTCGGGAAAGCTGAACCATTTGTCAAAGATGCGCTGCGATACCAGCGGCGTCGCCGCCGACACCGCCCCCATCCCCAGCACCACGCCCCAGATGCCGCCCTTGGCCCAATCCACCGCCTTGCGCTGCAACACCCCGTCGGTCTTCAGGATCACCCATGCCGCCCCGATGAAAGAATAGGCCACCGCAAGCGCCCCCGCCGTCAGCGCGGCAAAGCCCACCTTGGCCCAGGTCCATTCCAGCCCCATCACATACATGCCCAGCATGAACCCCTGTGACAGCGCCGTCATCAACGACCCCGACCAGAACGCCACATCCCAGGGCCGCTTGTGCCCCAGCGGCGCCTTGGCGCGGAACTCGAACGCCACCCCGCGCAGGATCAGGCCGATCAGCATCACCGCCACCGGCAGATACAGCGCCGTCAGGATATCGCCATGCGCCACCGGAAACGCCACCAAAAGCAACCCGATGGCCAGCACCAGCCATGTTTCATTCGCATCCCAGAACGGCCCGATCGAGGCGACCATGCGATCCCGCTCGGCCTCCTTGGCAAAGGGGAACAACAGGCCCACCCCCAGATCGAACCCGTCCAGCACCACATAAAGCAGGATGGACACCCCCATCAGCGCGGCAAAGATCAACGGCAGGACTTCCGGATCAAACATCCCCATCACTCCGCAGGCTGCATGCCGGGGCTTGTGACGGGGGCCGAAAGCACCCCGCCTTTGCGCGCCAGATGAAAGATCACGCCGACATAGGCCGCCAGCAGCGCCACATAGATCGCAAGATAGGCCAGCAGCGTCGACAGCACCATTCCGGCGGCAATGTCACCCACCGCCTGTTTCGTCGTCAGCACACCCTGCACCAGCCAGGGCTGACGGCCGATCTCGGTCGTGTACCACCCGGCCAACGTGGCCAGCCACCCGGCAAAGGTCATGGCCGTCACCCCCATCAGATAGGGGCGGGGCAGCGCCTCAACCCCACGGCGCCAGATCAGGAACATCCCCGCCCAGGCCACCACCAACATCGCCATGCCGGTCGCCACCATCACCCGGAACGACCAGAACACAGGCGCCACCGGCGGGTGCATCACGGTGCCATCCTCGGCCACGAAATCATTCAACCCCGGCACCACCCCCGCAGGGTCATGCTTCAGGATCACGGATGCCATCGACGGAATCCCAATCTCGAACCGGTTTTCGCGCGCCGCCTCATCCGGCAGGGCGAAGAGCAGCAACGGCACATTGCCCTGCGTCTCCCAGTTGCCCTCCATCGCCGCCACTTTCTGCGGCTGATGCTCCAGCGTGTTCAGCCCGTGCATGTCGCCCGCCAAAATCTGAATGGGCATCAGCACCGCACCAATCATCAACCCCACGCGCAGCCCGGTCGCCACCGCCGGATCGCGGTCATGGCGCAACATGCGATAGGCCGACAGACCGGCAATCAGGAAGGCCACGGTCAACCCGCTCGCCAACAGCATATGCACCAACCGGTACGGCATCGACGGGTTGAAGATGATCGCCCACCAGTCGGTCGCAAACACGATCCCGTCACGCAGCTCATATCCCGCAGGCGTATGCATCCAGCTGTTCAGCACCAGAATCCAGAACGCGCTCATCGTGGTGCCAAAGGCCACCAGGAACGTCGCCAGCGTGTGCAGCCATCCCGGCACTCGGCTTGCACCAAACAGCATGATCCCCAGGAACACCGCCTCAAGGAAGAAGGCCGTCAGCACCTCATAGGCAAGTAGCGGCCCCGCCACATTCCCCACCGTCTCCATGAAGCCCGGCCAGTTGGTGCCGAACTGGAACGACATGGTGATCCCCGACACCACCCCAAGGGCAAAGGACAAAGCAAAGACCTTCACCCAGAACATGTACAGGTTCATCCATTTCCGGTCCCCCGTCCGAGCAAAGCGCAGCTTGAAAAACAAGAGCACCCATCCCAGCGCGATGGTGATCGTCGGAAACAGAATGTGGAACGAAATGTTGGCTGCAAACTGCATGCGCGAAAGTATCAGGGTATCCATGACTCACCTTTCTGATTGCCCGTGATCTAGGGGCGATAAAGGCGGATACGAGGGGTCTGCGACGGGCTGTCCCATGCGACAGCCTGTCAGATCGAATCGTGGTTAACAAAGAAATTCTTCACCGCGCGTATGCACAGCTGTCTGCACCGCCATCTGCACCGGGCGCTGCATCGCCATTCTGCCAAAAAGGCAGAGGTAAACCCAGCGTTCTCAGGGGGTTAGATCGTCGATCCGGCCTTAACCGCCGGTATGGCTCATATGCCGCGACATCTTCCCCTGCACCCCGGCGCGGGAATAGTCGAAATCATGCCCCTTGGGCTTTTTCGCGATCGCAGCCCGGATTGCCGCCTCCACCACCGCATCCTCCGGGCTCGCCCGCAGCGGCCCGCGCAGATCGGCCATATCCTCTTGGCCCAGGCACATGTACAACTCGCCCGTGCAGGTCAGCCGCACCCGATTGCAGCTTTCACAGAAGTTATGCGTTAAAGGCGTGATGAAGCCCACCTTCTGCCCCGTCTCCCCCAACCGGACATAGCGCGCAGGACCCCCCGACCGCTCGGCCAGATCGGTCAGCACAAACCGCTCCGCCAACCGCGTCCGCAGGTCTTTCAACGACCAATACTGATCCAGCCGGTCCTCATTGCCCAGATCGCCCATCGGCATGACCTCGATGAAGGTCAGGTCGTGGCCTTCTGCTGCGCACCAGTCAACCAGTTGAAAAAGCTCATCTTCGTTGAACCCTTTCAGCGCCACGGTGTTGATCTTCACCCGCAGCCCGGCCTCTTTCGCGGCTTCGATCCCGTCCAGAACCTGCGCCAACCGCCCCCAGCGGGTGATCTTGGCGAACTTGTCCGCGTCCAGCGTGTCCAGCGACACATTGATCCGCCGCACCCCACATTCGGTTAACTCGGCGGCATGTTTGCGCAATTGCGACCCGTTGGTCGTCAGCGTCAATTCCTTCAGCGCGCCGCTCTCCAGATGTCGCGACATGGCACGAAAGAAGGTCATGATCCCCTTGCGCACCAAGGGCTCCCCCCCGGTGATCCGCAGCTTTTCCACCCCCAGCCGGACGAAGGCCGAACAAAGCCGGTCGAGCTCCTCAAGCGACAAGAGATCCGCCTTGGGCAGAAAAGTCATGTTCTCCGCCATGCAATAGACACAGCGGAAATCGCAGCGATCCGTCACCGACACCCGCAAATAGGAAATCGGTCGGGCAAACGGGTCAATCAGCGGGGCAGGGCGCGCATCCATGACACAAGGTTAAGAACTATCCCCCACCCTCGCAAGTCACGAAGCGCCGCTTTCCCCCCCGCCCGCGTCAGACCTTCGTCGCGGGTCACGCTCATGCGCGTCAGGAAAAATAGCCATTCTACCGGGAGGATCGCCCGCAAGACCTTGGTATCGCCCACCAAACACACTGTGACCGCACGCAGCCCTAACCTGCCGTTAAGGTTAACGTGCGCAGGAAGAAAAAGCCTATTCATCTTGGCAAAAATACCCTGGGGGTCCGGGGGCAAGCCCCCGGGGCCACCCACCAAGACCACCGCTACAGGTACCGCGCCGCTTCCTTCCGGGCAAAGGACTTCAACCCGGCGCCAGGCCCGTCCAGAAACACCCGCGCCCGCGCGGCATCGTGCTTCGACAGGTCACGCACCCACCAGGCCACCGCCTTCTGGATGAACCAATCGCGATCCGCCACATAGTCCGCCGCCCATCCCAAGGCACGCTCGCGGATGGCAAGCTCTTGTTCTTTGGGGAAATTCATCTTGGCAAAGGGCAGGGTGACCACCAGCGCCGCGCGCCGGGTCCACATGTTTTCGCTCGCCGTCCAACCCGCCACTGTCTCGATCCGCGCGGGGTCTGCGGCCAGCCGCTTCTGGGCGGCAATCGTGGCATGATCGGCCACGGCCCATCCCTCGAACCCCGGCACCCAGGTGCAGATCAGGTCCCACACCGCCCCGTCGGGCCGGATGCGCGCCTGCGCCAGCAGCTTTGCCGCCGCCACCATCGCCTCATGGATGCCGCTCTCCCATAGCCCCGCCGCCAGCGCGACCCGCGCCTCGACATCCAACTCTGCCCGCCATTCTGCGACCAGTTCCTCGACCTGAGGCACCGTAACCCCCAGATATCGCCGGGAAACCTTGTGATAGGCCGCCATTTCGGCGGCCTTGCCCGCATCGGCCAAAGCCTCCAGTTGCGCCAGTGCCTCGGAGATCATTCCACCGTCACCGATTTCGCCAGATTGCGCGGCTGGTCCACATCCGTTCCCTTCGCAATTGCCGTATGATAGGCCAGCAACTGCGCCGGAATCGCATAAAGGATCGGCGCAAAGGCCGCTGGCACCTCAGGCATGGTCAGCGTCCGCCAGGTGCCCGCGCCCGCCTCGGCCACCCCGGCCGCATCGGAAATCAGCAGCACCTTGCCATGCCGGGCCATCACCTCCTGCATGTTCGACACCGTCTTGTCGAACAGCGCGTCACGCGGGGCCAGAACGATCACCGGAACGCGGGCATCAATCAGCGCGATAGGCCCGTGCTTCAATTCGCCCGATGCATAACCTTCGGCATGTATATAGCTGATTTCCTTAAGTTTCAGCGCCCCTTCCAGCGCGAGCGGATACATCGCGCCGCGCCCCAGGAACAGAACATCCTGCGCCTCGGCCAGTTCTTCGGCAATCGCGGCAATCGGGGCCGACAAGGCCAGCGCGTGGTTCATCAACCCCGGCAGATTGCGCAGGCCCGACAGCAGTTCCGCCGCCCCCGCCGCATCCAGCCGCCCCCGGTCAAGCCCGGCCTTGATCGCCAGCAACGCCAACACCGTCAGCTGGCAGGTAAAGGCTTTGGTGGACGCCACGCCCACCTCCACCCCCGCCATGATCGGCAGGCTCAGATCGCTTTCGCGCGCGATCGAAGATGTCGGCACATTCACCACCGAAACGACCTTCGCCACCTTTTCCTTGGCATAGCGCAGCGCGGCCAGCGTATCCGCTGTCTCGCCCGACTGGCTGACGAAGATCGCCCAACCCTTGTCCGACAAGGGAGGTTCGCGATAGCGGAACTCCGACGCGATGTCGATTTCGGCGGGCAGTCCGGCGATCTGTTCGAACCAGTATTTCGCCACATGACAGGCAAAGGATGCCGTCCCGCAGGCCACCATCACCACCCGGTCCACCCCGGCGAAATCCACCCCTTCAGGCAGGTTCAGCGCGGGCACCGCTTTGCCGCCGGTATAGTGCTTCAGCGCATCCGCGATCACCACCGGCTGCTCGGCAATCTCCTTGGCCATGAAATGTTTGTAGCCCGCCTTTTCGATGCGCGTCTGATCAATCTGGATCCGCGTTTCGGACCGGTTCGCCCGGCGGTCGGCGGAGTCAAAGATCTCGGCCCCCTTGCGGGTGATCACCGCCCAGTCGCCCTCTTCCAGATAGGTGATCCGGTCCGTCATCGGCGCCAGCGCGATGGCGTCCGATCCAACGAACATCTCGCCCGTGCCATGGCCGATGGCCAAGGGGCTGCCCTTGCGGGCAGCGATCATCAGATCATCCTCGCCATCGAACAGAAAGCACAGCGCAAAGGCCCCATGCAACCGATGCAGCGTCGCGCGCGCGGCCTCGACCGGCGTCATCCCCCGCGCCATATGCATCTGCGCCAGAAGGGCGATGGTCTCGGTATCGGTCTGGCTTTCCTGCACATAGCCGGCGGTCGCCAACTCTTCGCGCAATTCGCGAAAGTTCTCGATGATCCCGTTATGCACCACCGCCACCGGCCCCGCACGATGAGGATGGGCATTGGTAACCGTTGCCGCGCCATGTGTGGCCCAGCGGGTGTGACCGATGCCCGCCTTCCCGGCGAGCGGTTCATGCACCAACAGATCAGACAGGTTCACCAGCTTGCCCACCGCGCGGCGGCGGTCCAGTTTGCCACTGTTCACGGTGGCAATCCCGGCGCTGTCATAGCCGCGATATTCCAGCCGTTTCAGCGCCTCAACCAGCAGCGGCGCCGCCTCGTGATTACCCAAGACCCCTACAATTCCGCACATTATGGATGCCCTTTTGCCGCGTTGGCCTTGATGGATTTTAACTTTTCGAACAATTTGGTCGCAAGGCCCGGTTTGTTCACCTGCTTGGCCCGGCCGATGGCCACCGCCTCGGCAGGCACGTCTTCCGTGATCACCGACCCCGATCCCGTCAACGCGCCATCGCCCACTGTGACAGGGGCCACCAGCATCGTGTCCGATCCGATAAATGCGCGTTTGCCGATCACCGTGCGGTGCTTCATCACCCCGTCATAATTGCAGGTGATCGTGCCTGCACCGATGTTGGTGAACTCCCCCACATGGGCGTCGCCCAGATAGGTCAGATGCCCGACCTTCACCCCTTCATCGAGGATCGCATTCTTGATCTCGACGAAATTGCCGACATGCACATCTTCGGCCAGTTCCGCGCCGGGGCGCAGCCGGGCGAAGGGCCCGACCTGCGCGCCGCGGCTGATGTGGCAGCCTTCCAAATGGCAGAACCCCTTGACCTCGGCCTCGCTCTCGATGGTCACGCCGGGGCCGAAGATCACGTTCGGCCCGATCACCGCATCGCGACCCACCACCGTATCCAGCGCAAAGAACACCGTTTCGGGCGCGGTCAGCGTCACGCCGTTTTCCAACGCCTCGGCCCGCACACGCGCCTGAAAGGCAGCCTCCGCACCGGCCAGTTGCGCGCGGGTGTTCACACCCAGCGTTTCCGCCTCATCGCACAGGATAACCCCCGCTGACAGCCCCTCTGCCCGCGCCAAGGCCACGATATCGGGCAGATAATATTCGCCCGCCGCATTGTTATTGCCCACAGCCGCGCATAGCCGCAACAAGGTCGCGGTATCCGCACAGACCACGCCGGAATTGCACAGCGTGACGGCGCGTTCATCCTCGCTCGCGTCTTTCCATTCGACGATCCGCGCCAGCGCCTCGCCTTCCGCGATCAGGCGGCCATAGCGGCCCGGATCAGCGGCGTGAAAGCCCAGCACCACCACCGCATGGCGTTTGCGCGCAGCCAGCATCGCCTGAAGCGTTTCTTCCCGGATAAAGGGCGTATCGCCATAGAGAACCAGCGCATCCCCCGCCACGCCCTGCAACAGCGGTGCCGCCTGCAACACAGCATGGGCTGTGCCCTTCTGTTCGACCTGCACCACGGTCTGCGCATCCTCGTCAAAGGCCCGCGCCGATTTCGCCACCGCTTCGGCCCCATGGCCGGTGACCACAACCGTCACCTCGGGTTCCAGCGCGCGCCCGGCCTGCATGGCGTGATGCAGCAGGGGCGCTGCCCCCACCTTGTGCAGCACCTTGGGCAGGTCGGAATTCATCCGCGTGCCCTGGCCCGCGGCCAGAATGATAAGCGAGACCGGCATACTGCCCCTTTCCTTCTTGTTGCGCCCGTTTTACCCCCATTAAGGCGGGCCGCAAGCCTTGCCCGCTTCACGGCTGTTTACGGGGTGTTTCAAGCGATGCGGACAGTGATCTTCGATTTGGACGGAACTTTGGCGGATACCTCGGCCGATCTGCTGGCGGCGGCCAATGCCTGTTTCCGTGATCTGGGCTATGGCGACATGCTGACCCCGGCCGATACACTGACGGCCTTTCATGGCGGCAGGGCCATGCTGCGGCTGGGATTCTCGCGGTTGGGCACGGTGACAGAGGCGATGATCGATGCGCAATATCCCCGGCTTCTCGTGGCCTATGCCGACGGAATTGACACCCATACCCGGCTTTATCCCGGCGCCATTGCGGCGGTCGAGGCGCTGCGGGGCAGGGGCTTTGCCACCGCGATCTGCACCAACAAACCCGAAGGTCTGGCCGAAACGCTGGTGGGCCGCCTTGGCATCCGGCCCCTGTTTGATGCGCTGATCGGGGCCGATACGCTGCCCACGCGCAAACCGGATGTGGCCCCCTATGCGGCCTCGGTCGAACGGGCAGGGGGCAGCGTGGCCCGCTCAATGCTGATCGGCGACACCGACACGGATCGCAAAACCGCCCGCGCGGCGGGCGTGCCCTGTGCTCTGGTGACCTTCGGCCCCGAGGGGCGCGACATCGCGCGCCTTGATCCCGATGCCCTGCTGGACCATTTCGACGATCTGCCGGAACTGGCGGAAAGGCTGGTGATCTGATGGAACGTTTCATGGGCAGTTTCACCCAGCAGGAGCCGATCCCCGAAGAGGGGATCGAGGCCGCGCTTGCCGTCCTGCGCCATGGCCGCCTGCACCGCTACAACACCGCCCCCGGCGAAGTGGCGGAAACCGCGCTGCTGGAAGATGAATTCGCCGCCCTGACCGGCGCGCGCTATTGCCTTGCCGTGGCCTCGGGCGGGTATTCCATGGCCTGTGCCCTGCGCGCGGTGGGCGTGGGGGCGGGCGATCCGGTGTTGTCGAATGCCTTCACCCTCGCCCCGGTGCCGGGGGCCATCGCCTCGGTCGGCGCGCAGCCCGTCTTTGTGGAGGTGACGCCCGATCTGACCATCGACCTCGCGCATCTGGAGGCGAAGGCCATTGAGACCGGCGCGCGCGTCCTGCTGCTGTCGCATATGCGCGGGCATGTCTGCGACATGGAGGCGTTGATGGCGCTCTGTGACAGGCGGGGCATCACGGTGATCGAGGATTGCGCCCATACCATGGGCGCCACCTGGCGCGGCGTGCCGTCGGGGCGGCACGGGCAGGTGGGCTGCTATTCGATGCAGACCTACAAGCACATCAATTCGGGCGAAGGCGGTTTCATCATCACCGATGAACCGCAGATCGCCGCGCGCGCTGTGCTGCTGTCCGGCTCCTATATGCTTTACGCCCGTCACCGCGCCGCCCCCCCGCCCGAGGCGTATGACGGCATCAAGCTGGACACACCCAATATCTCGGGCCGGATGGATAATCTGCGCGCCGCCATCCTGCGCCCGCAACTCCGCCTGTTGGCAGACCGCGTCGCCAGTTGGGGCGTGCTCTACCACATGTTGGAGACGGGCCTTACGGATACGCCCGCGCTGCGGCTGATCCCACGCCCGGAACACGAGGTTTATGTGGGATCATCCTTTCAGTTCCTGCTGCCGGACTGGCCCGCCGGGCGCATCCGCGCGCTGATCGCGCGTTGTGCCGCGCGGGGGGTGGAACTGAAATGGTTCGGCGCGCCGGACCCGGTCGCTTTTACCAGCCGCTATGACCACTGGCGCTATGCCAGCCCTGAACCGCTGCCGCAGACAGATCGCTTGCTGGCCGGGCTGATCGACATGCGGGTGCCGCTGACCTTTTCGCCCGAGGATTGCGCGCTCATCGCCCGCATCATCCGGGCCGAGGTGCTTGCCGTGCAGCAAAGCGGCGACGAGGCCGAGGCGGCGGTCCCCCTGGCCGACTGACGGACGAAGAATTTTCTGCAAAAATTCTTCGATCCGATCCTTCCGCGAAGGATCGCGATTTCTCGCAGAAAAATCGTCCAGACAGAATTTTCGCAAAAAATTCTGCGGCTTACTGTGCCGGGGCCGCTTGCCACAGCGGCACGGTGGAAATCGACATCTTGGCCGACCCTTCGGTTATCTCGCGGGCATGGGCCACATAGATCAGCGTGTTGTTCCCCTCATCATAGATGCGGGTGACCGAAAGGGTCTTCAGTAGCAGCGATTGGCGTTCGGAAAAGATCTCCTCGCCCTCGGGGCCGCGCGCAATATCGCCCAGCGTGATCGGCCCTGTCTGGCGGCAGGCGATGGACGAATTCGACGGGTCTTCGAACCAGTTGCCTTGCACCAGACGATCCAGCGTGGAGCGGTCGAAATAGGCCAGATGGCAGGTCACCCCTGCCACATCGGGATCGGCCAGCGCTTCGATCAGGATGTCATTGCCGATCCAGTCCACCCCGACAGTTCCCACCTCTTCCGCCAAGGCAGCGCGGGGGAAAAGCGTAAGCGCGATCAGGGCGGCGGCACGCAGGGGCAGGCGGGACATGGCGACTTCTCCGGTCTGGGACAGGTCGCAGTGAAGCGCAAGCGGCACGCGGATACCAGCCCGGAACCGCAATCGGGGACGCGTTCGGCAGATTCCATCGGCGACTCAAGGACCTGCCATCGCGCCTTGCGTGCCGCGCTGCGGCAGAATGTCGGTGTGCTGTGGTATACAAGTCGCAAAGACTGAGGAAGATTGCGCGGATTGCGTTGTCGCAGCCCCGTCTTTTGCCCCCGCCATTGGTTGACCAAGGCCGGGGGGCGGGGTAAACGAAGCGCCAAGAGATCAAGCAGCCCATCCGAGGCCGCAGCTCGCCAGTCGCCAGCCGAAGGAGCACCTCGTGGACCCACTTCTCCGAGAGTATCTTCCAATTCTTATCCTGCTGGCCGTCGCCGTCGGTCTGGGCCTTGTCCTGCTGCTGGCCGCGGCGCTCATCGCGGTGCGAAATCCCGATCCGGAAAAGGTGTCGGCCTACGAATGCGGCTTTAATGCCTTTGATGACGCGCGGATGAAATTCGACGTGCGCTTCTACCTCGTCTCGATCCTGTTCATCATCTTCGATCTGGAAGTGGCCTTCCTCTTTCCCTGGGCCGTCGCCTTTGGCGACATGAGCATGACAGGGTTCTGGTCGATGATGGTGTTCCTTGCCGTACTGACCGTCGGCTTTGCCTATGAATGGAAGAAGGGAGCCCTGGAATGGGAGTGAGCACATCGCCCAACCAAGCGGGCGGCGACCATGAGGTTGCCGTAAAGGCCCTGAACCGCGAATTGCAGGACAAGGGCTTCCTGCTGACCTCGACCGAGGACATTATCAACTGGGCGCGGATCGGGTCCCTGCACTGGATGACCTTTGGTCTGGCCTGCTGCGCGGTCGAGATGATGCACACCTCCATGCCGCGCTATGATCTGGAACGCTTCGGCACAGCGCCCCGCGCCAGCCCGCGGCAATCGGACCTGATGATCGTGGCGGGCACGCTGACCAACAAGATGGCCCCGGCCCTGCGCAAGGTCTATGACCAGATGCCCGAGCCGCGCTATGTGATCAGCATGGGGTCCTGCGCCAATGGCGGCGGCTACTACCACTATTCCTATTCCGTCGTGCGCGGCTGCGACCGGATCGTTCCGGTCGATATCTACGTTCCCGGCTGCCCGCCCACGGCCGAAGCGCTGCTTTACGGCATTCTGCAGTTGCAGCGGAAAATCCGCCGCACCGGCACCATCACCCGCTAAGGAAGACACGGCATGTCCGAAGCCTTGCACGAACTGGCGGCCCATATCGCCTTCAAGCAATCCGATGCGGTGCTGTCCAGTGCCGTCGCCTTTGGCGAACTGACGCTGGATGTTGTGCCGGAACGGCTGGAATCGCTGGTCGAATTCCTGCGCACCGACAGCGCCTGCCGCTTTACCAGTCTGGTCGACATCACCGCCGTGGATCACCCCGAACGGGCGGAACGGTTCGACCTCGTTTATCACTTCCTGTCGATGTACCAGAACCAGCGTATCCGGCTGAAAATGGCCATCGGCGAAGAAGAAATGGTCCCGTCTCTGACCGGGGTCCATCCCTCGGCCAACTGGTTCGAACGCGAAGTGTTCGACATGTTCGGCATCCTGTTTTCCAACCACCCAGACCTGCGCCGCATCCTGACGGATTACGGCTTTCGTGGCTTTCCGCTGCGCAAGGATTTCCCGACGACCGGCTATACCGAGGTTCGCTACGACGAGGCGCAAAAGCGCGTGGTCTATGAACCGGTCAAGCTGGTGCAGGAATACCGTCAGTTCGATTTCATGTCGCCTTGGGAAGGCGCCGAATACATCCTTCCCGGCGACGAGAAGAAGGGCTGATCCGTGGCGCAAGAGCCGACATTCCTGATCTGCACAGGGGCGACAAAGGCAGGCACGTCCTGGCTTTACCGCTATCTGCTGGCGCATCCGGACTGTCACCTGCGCGCGATCAAGGAACTGCATTTCTTCAACAGCGCCGAAGCCGGCACGATGCGCAACTGGCGCAAGCGCGAAGAGATGCGCCTGCTGCGTGCCCGCGCCCGTCAGGCTGAAGGCGACGCCAGCCCGGAAACGGCGCGGCTGATCCGTGATTTGACCGATTGGGTGGCAGTTCTGGCGCGCGGGCCGCGTGCTGTGGCGGCCTACCTGGACTACCTGACACAGGGGCGCGGCGACCGTCATCTGGTGGCCGACATCACCCCCGCCTATGCAATGCTGCCCGAAGCCCGGCTGCGCGGCATGGCCGCGATGGCGGCGGATGTGCGCTTCCTCTACCTCTTGCGCGATCCGGTGTCGCGGCTTTGGTCGCAGGCGCGGATGCTGGGTCAGCGGCGCGCGGCCGATCCTTCCGATTTCCCCGCGCAGTCGGTCGCGGCGATGACTGACATGCTGGACGGGATCGAAGGCGGTAAAGCCGATCGTGAGGATTATGCCGGCGCCA
The DNA here is from genome assembly GCA_022843025.1 of Paracoccaceae bacterium. Taxonomy (GTDB): domain Bacteria; phylum Pseudomonadota; class Alphaproteobacteria; order Rhodobacterales; family Rhodobacteraceae; genus Paragemmobacter. Next base: position 79,930 of record JALHOL010000010.1, read on the forward strand.
TTTCGCGCCTGCGTGCGACCGTCGCGCCCGAAAAGCTTCTGATCCTGCTTCAGGATGATTTGATGACGATCCCCGGCATCGCCCGCCTGTGCCGCTTTCTGGGCATCGCCGACCACCCGGCAGATCTGGCCCATCGTGAACACGAAGGCCTGCCGCTTGATCTGCCCGCCACACTGCGCGCCCGCGCACAGGCGGCATTGCGCCCGCAATATGAATATGTCGCCCGTCTGATGCCGGAGCTTCCGGCAAGCTGGCGCAGGAACATGACAGAGGTTCACGGATGATGGACGGTGCCTTCGACGACGCGCTGACAGGCGAACAGAAAATCCGCAACTTCAATATCAACTTCGGGCCTCAGCACCCAGCGGCGCATGGTGTGCTGCGCCTTGTGCTGGAACTGGACGGCGAGATTGTCGAACGCTGCGATCCGCATATCGGCCTGCTGCATCGCGGCACCGAAAAGCTGATGGAAAGCCGGACCTATCTGCAAAACCTGCCCTATTTCGACCGGCTGGATTACGTGGCCCCGATGAACCAGGAACATGCCTGGTGTCTGGCCATTGAAAAGCTGACCGGCACCAAAGTGCCGCGCCGCGCCAGCCTGATCCGCGTGCTGTTCTCGGAAATCGGCCGCGTGCTGAACCACCTCTTGAACGTCACCACACAGGCGATGGACGTGGGCGCGCTTACCCCGCCGCTCTGGGGGTTCGAGGAACGCGAACAGCTCATGGTCTTCTACGAACGCGCCTGCGGCGCGCGCCTGCACGCGGCCTATTTCCGCCCCGGTGGCGTGCATGTCGACCTGACGCCCTCGCTGCTGGACGATATCGACGCTTGGGCCGATCATTTCCCCAAAGTGCTGGATGATATCGACACGCTGCTGACGGAAAACCGCATCTTCAAACAGCGCAACGCCGATATCGGCATCGTGACCGAAGATGACATCCAGAAATGGGGCTATTCCGGCGTCATGGTGCGCGGGTCGGGCCTTGCATGGGACCTGCGCCGCAGCCAGCCCTACGAATGCTATGACGAGTTTGACTTCAAGATCCCCGTCGGCAAGAACGGCGATTGCTATGACCGCTATCTCTGCCGCATGGCCGAAATGCGCGAGTCGACCAGCATCATCCGGCAGGCGATTGCCAAGCTGCGCGTGGAAAAGGGCGACGTGCTCGCACGCGGCAAGATCACGCCGCCCAAACGGGCCGAGATGAAGACCTCGATGGAGGCGCTCATCCATCACTTCAAACTCTACACCGAAGGCTTCCACGTCCCGGCGGGCGAGGTTTACGCCTGCGTCGAGGCGCCCAAGGGTGAGTTCGGCGTCTATCTGGTCGCCGACGGCACCAACAAACCCTATCGCGCCAAGATCCGCGCGCCGGGATATCTGCACCTGCAATCCATGGATTACATCTGCAAGGGCCACCAGCTTGCCGACGTATCCGCCATCATCGGCACGATGGATGTCGTGTTCGGGGAGATCGACCGCTAATGCTGCGCCGCCTGCACCCTGTCCAACCGGACTCCTTCACCTTCACGCCCGCCAATCTGGAATGGGCGAAGGGCCAGATTTCCAAATACCCCGAGGGTCGTCAGGCCTCGGCCATCATCCCGCTTCTGTGGCGCGCGCAGGAGCAGGAAGGCTGGCTCACCCGCAAGGCGATTGAAGCCGTGGCTGACATGCTGGGTATGGCCTACATCCGCGCTCTGGAAGTGGCGACCTTCTACTTCATGTTCCAACTGCAACCCGTGGGCTCCATCGCCCATGTGCAGATCTGCGGGACTACCACCTGCATGATCTGCGGCGCAGAAGACCTGATCAAGGTCTGCAAGGAAATGATCGCCCCCGCGCCGCATACCCTTTCCGCAGATGGCAAGTTCAGCTGGGAAGAAGTGGAATGCATGGGCGCCTGCGCCAATGCCCCGATGGCCCAGATCGGCAAAGACTATTACGAAGACCTGACGCCCGCGAAACTGCGTGACCTGATCGCCCGCTTCTCCAAAGGCGAGGTTCCGGTCCCCGGCCCGCAGAACGGCCGCTACGCTGCCGAACCGCTGTCGGGCCTGACCACGCTGAAAGATTTCGAATCTGGGCGGCAGCAATACAACGCATCCGCCCAACTGGCGGTGGATATCGGCGACACGGTCAAGCGGATCGACGGCACCGAAGTGCCGATCCTGACGCCTTGGCTGGGCAAGGCGGCCAAAGCCGCCGCGCCCAAGAAGCCTGCCGCCAAAAAGCCTGCCGCGCCGAAGGTGGATGCCACCCCGGACGCACCCGCAAAAGCCCCGCGCAGCCGCGCAAAGAAAACACAGGACGAATGACGAAAAAACGAGGGAAGGGGCGAACCTGACGCCCCGCAAACAGGGATACGCGCATGAAACGAGTCGACAATCTGAATGCCCCTTCGCTGAACGGCTGGCTCTTCGCCGTCGTAGCCGGGGTTTTGGCCTTTCTCATCGCAAAGGTGGTGGGCGGCTTTGATTACACGACCTCCGGCTTCTTTGCCGCCGTCATCACGGGTCTGGTCGGCTTGGTCATCGGCATGCCCTGGGGCGCGGCTGACCGCATTCCCAAACCCGAAGCAGATACGGATGCCGCGCATCCTGCCGCTCCCGTTGCCGCTGCGGTTCCCGCTGCTGCTCCTGTGGCACCGATGGCAGAAGCAGCGCCGCTGATGGCTGCGTCGATGGTGTCTTCCGCTCCCGTGGCCGAAGCCGCCCCGATTGCCGCCCCCGTTGCCGCTCCGGCACCGGCTGCCCCCAAGGCCGAGGCAAAACCGAAGGCCGAGCCGAAGCCCAAAGCCGCTGCCAAGCCTGCCGCCAAAGCCGCAGCCGAGCCCGCCCCCGTCGCCGCCCCCGAAGGCGGCAGCAAACCCAAGGCCCTCAAGGCCGCGCGCAAGGGCGTGGCGGATGACCTGAAAGTGATCGAAGGCATCGGCCCCGCACTGGAAAAGGTGCTCAACGACAACGGCATTTTCCACCTTGACCAGATTGCCTCATGGGGTGCGGCCGAAGTGGAATGGATGGATGGCAACCTGAAAGGCTTCAAGGGCCGCGTCACCCGCGACAAATGGGTGGCTCAGGCCAAACTGATCGGCGAGGTGGGGCTGGAGGAATTCCTCCGCCGTGCCAAGACGAACGATTACTGAGGCGGGGATGCGCGAACCCACCCCGCAGGAAAAGGAAATCGCCAGACAGACAAGGCAAGTGGCCTTTGTTCTGGCGGGAACCATGATCCTGTGGATGGGGGCAAGCTTCCTTGGGGGAAGGCTGGGCTGGGAAACCCGCTTTGCCTTTCTCTTCGACCTCGCTGCAATGGCCGCGTTCATCTGGGCGCTGGTCGTGACTTACCGGATCTGGCGCAAACGCCAGGGCAATTGAGGGGCAAGACATGCTCAAGGATCAGGACCGCATCTTCACCAACCTCTATGGGATGCATGAACGCACCCTTGCGGGGGCCAAGAAGCGCGGCCATTGGGACGGCACCGCCGACATCATCAAGCGTGGCCGCGACACGATCATCGAACAGGTCAAGGCATCGGGCCTGCGCGGCCGTGGCGGCGCAGGTTTTCCCACGGGCTTGAAATGGTCATTCATGCCCAAGCAAAGCGATGGCCGCCCATCCTATCTGGTCATCAACGCCGATGAATCCGAACCGGGCACCTGCAAGGACCGGGAAATCATGCGGCACGATCCGCATACCCTGATCGAAGGCGCGCTGATCGCGTCTTTCGCGATGAACGCCAATGCCTGCTACATCTACATTCGCGGCGAATACATCCGCGAGCGTGAGGCGCTACAGGCCGCCATCGACGAATGCTATGACGCGGGCCTTCTGGGCAAGAACGCCGCAAAATCCGGCTGGGATTTCGACCTCTACCTCCACCACGGGGCAGGGGCCTATATCTGCGGCGAAGAAACCGCGCTTTTGGAAAGCCTTGAGGGCAAAAAGGGCATGCCCCGGATGAAGCCGCCGTTCCCGGCAGGCTCGGGCCTCTATGGTTGCCCCACCACGGTGAACAACGTGGAATCCATCGCCGTTGTCCCCACCATCCTGCGCCGTGGGCCGGAATGGTTTGCGGGCTTTGGCCGGCCGAACAATGCCGGGACCAAACTCTTCGGCATCTCGGGCCACATCAACAACCCCTGTGTGGTCGAAGAGGCGATGTCGATCCCGCTCAAGGAACTGCTGGATCGCCACTGCGGCGGCGTGCGCGGCGGGTGGAAGAACCTCAAGGCCGTGATCCCTGGCGGGTCGTCCGTGCCGCTGCTCACGCAGGCGCAATGCGACGATGCCATCATGGATTTTGATTGGCTGCGCGAGCAACGCTCGGGCCTCGGCACGGCAGCGGTAATCGTGATGGATCAGTCGACTGACGTCATCAAGGCGATCTGGCGGCTGTCGAAGTTCTATAAGCACGAATCCTGCGGCCAGTGCACACCCTGCCGCGAAGGCACGGGCTGGATGATGCGCGTCATGGACCGTCTGGTCCGCGGCGAGGCCGAAGTCGAAGAAATCGACATGCTCCTGTCGGTCACCAAACAGGTCGAAGGTCACACGATCTGCGCCCTTGGCGACGCGGCGGCATGGCCGATCCAGGGCCTCGTGCGGGCGTTCCGGGACGAAATCGAAGATCGCATCAAGGCGAAAAAGACGGGCCGCCTCTCGGCGGTCGCGGCGGAGTGAAGCGGATGGCCGCAGCCCTGACCCTGTGCATAGCAGCCTCGGGCTGCGTGCAGACCGCGCCTTCGGGCGGGGTCTCGGTCGCTGCTGCGCCTTTGCGAGTTACCAACAACGGCGCTGCCTTTGCCAATTACGAAGGCGCCGCCGCCCGCCGGGTGGCCGAGGCGGAATGTGCCGCCCTTGGCGGCAGCCTGCGCCCCAGCATCTATGACCGGTATGAGGCCGGCGCTTGGGTCTATGTGGAGGGCTGCGCATGACCTGCTATGCGATAACCTCCGCCTATACCCGGTCTTGTGATGTCATATCACCGCGCCTTGCCCCCATCTTCTTGGCATGGAATGCCAAGGAGGCCTTGATGAAACTTGCACCCCTGTCCCTGATCGCGCTGATGGCAGCCGTCCCCGCTCATGCGCTGGAGCCGATCAACAAGGAAGCCCATATCAACAACATCCTGTTGCAGGGCTTCATCGGTGACGCCATCGCCGACAACTGCCCCACGATCGAACCGCGCAAGATCCGCGCGCTGGGCGAATTGAACAAGCTGCGCGTCTATGCGCTGGACAAGGGCTACACCACCGCCCAAGTCCGCGCTTTCGTGACCGACGACACCGAAAAAGCGCGTGGCAAGGCCGAGGCGGCGGCATGGTTGGCCGAACGCGGGGCCGAACCCGGCAAGGACGCGATCTATTGCCAGATCGGCGAGGCGGAAATCGCCAAGGAAAGCCTGATCGGCACATTGCTGAGGTCAACGAAATGACCCAGACCCCCGCGATGCACCTTGCCGAATTGAACGTAGGCCGCCTGCTGGCCCCGACCGATGATCCGCGCGTGGCCGAATTCATGGCCGCCCTTGATCGGGTCAACGGCATGGGCAAGCGGATGCCGGGTTTTGTGTGGATGATGGAAGGGTCGGGCGAACCGGGCACCGGCAATACCGAGGCCAAGATCGGCGGCGATCCGCAATTCGTATCGAACCTGACCGTCTGGGAAAGCGTCGAAACGCTGGAGAACTTCGTCTGGAACACCGTCCACCGTCAGTTTTATGAACGGCGGGCGGAATGGTTCGAAGTGCTGGGCAAGATGCATTTCGTCATGTGGTGGGTGCCCGCCGGGCACCGCCCCACGCTGGACGAGGCGCTGGAACGGCTGGCCCATCTGCAGACGCAAGGCGACAGCGACCACGCCTTTGGCTGGACATATCTGAAAGAGGCGCAGCTGTGGAAAACCCACCGCTGCACCCAAATGGCGGCGGAGTAGCGGGCATGTGCCATGGCAATCTCGACCCGAAATACGCGATGCGCGATATCGAAGCGCGCGTGAAACACCTGTCATTCGAACAGGACAAGACGAAACAGGCCGCCCCCGCGCCGCAATCCGGGCTGCTCGCCCGTCTGCGCGACGCGATGAACGGGTTGCTGCGGAAGGACCGGGCTCATGTCTAACCTCAAGAAAATCAGCATCGACGGCATCGAGGTCGAGGTTGATGGCGCGATGACCATCATTCAGGCCGCCGAAGTGGCAGGCGTAGAGATCCCGCGCTTTTGCTATCACGAACGCCTGACCATCGCCGGAAACTGCCGCATGTGTCTGGTCGAAGTGGTCGGCGGCCCGCCGAAACCCGCCGCCTCCTGCGCGATGCAGGTCCGCGACCTGCGCCCCGGCCCGAACGGCGAGGCGCCGGTCGTCAAGACCAAGTCGCCCATGGTCAAGAAGGCCCGTGAAGGGGTGATGGAGTTTCTGCTGATCAACCACCCTCTCGACTGCCCGATCTGCGATCAGGGCGGCGAATGCGATCTGCAGGATCAGGCCATGGCTTATGGCGTGGACTTCAGCCGCTACCGCGAACCAAAGCGCGCCTCCGATGACCTGAACCTCGGCCCGCTGGTCGCCACCAAGATGACGCGCTGCATCTCCTGCACCCGCTGCGTCCGCTTCACCACCGAAGTCGCGGGCATCACCCAGATGGGCCAAACCGGCCGGGGCGAGGATAGCGAAATCACCAGCTATCTGAACGAAACGCTGGCCTCGAACCTTCAGGGCAACATCATCGACCTTTGCCCCGTCGGCGCGCTGACATCGAAACCCTATGCCTTCACCGCCCGTCCGTGGGAACTGACCAAGACGGAAACCATCGACGTGATGGATGCGCTTGGCTCCAACATCCGGGTCGACACCAAAGGCCGCGAAGTCATGCGCATCCTGCCGCGCAACCATGACGGCGTGAACGAGGAATGGATTTCCGACAAAACCCGCTTCGTCTGGGACGGCCTGCGCCGCCAGCGTCTGGACACGCCCTATATCCGCGAAAACGGCAAGCTGCGTAAGGCAGGCTGGGGCGAGGCACTGGTCGCCGCCGCCGCTGCAATGCGCGGAAAAAAGGTCGCCGGACTCGTGGGCGATCTGGCCCCGGTCGAGGCGATCTACAGTCTGAAGACCCTGATCGAAGGGCTTGGCGGCAAAGTGGAATCCCGCACCGATGGCGCGCGCCTGCCGATTGGCAACCGCTCGGCCTATGTCGGTACGGCGGCGATCGAAGATATCGACAGCGCCAAATCCATCCTTCTGATCGGCACGAACCCGCGGGTCGAAGCCGCCGTTCTGAACGCCCGCATCCGCAAAGCTTGGCTGCACGGCGCGACTGTTGCCGTCGTTGGGCCTGCGGTTGACCTGACTTATGACTATTACCACGCCGGCACCGACCGTGCTGCACTGGTGGCCCTCGTGGCCGAAGCCAAGAAGGCCGGCCCGGATGGCAAACCCGCCGTGGTGGTCGTCGGGCAGGGCGCGCTGAACGAGGCCGATGGCGAGGCCGTGCTGTCGCAGGCCATGGCCCTGTGCGAAGCATCTGGCGCGAAACTGCTGATCCTGCACAGCGCCGCCTCGCGCGTGGGCGCGATGGATGTGGGCGCGGTCACCGACGGCGGCCTTGCCGCCGCCACCGACGGGGCCGAGGTGATCTACAACCTTGGCGCCGATGAGGTGGAAATCGCGCCCGGCCCCTTTGTCATCTATCAAGGCAGCCACGGTGATCGGGGCGCGATGCGCGCTGACATCATCCTTCCCGCCGCCGCCTGGACAGAAGAAAACGGCCTGTTCGTCAACACCGAAGGCCGCCCGCAACTGGCCCTGCGTGCCGGTTTCGCACCGGGTGAAGCCAAGGAAAACTGGGCCATCCTGCGCGCCCTTTCCGCCGAACTGGGCGCAACCCTGCCTTGGGACAGCATGGCTGCGCTGCGGCAGGCGCTGGTCAAGGCGCATCCGCATTTGGGCCGCATCGACGAGGTCGCCGCGAATGCGTGGTCCGCGTTGGAGGTGAAAGCCCCCGCCAAGGCCGATTTCCGCCTTGCGATCCGGGATTTTTATCTGACGAACCCGATTGCCCGGGCATCAGCGTTGATGGGTGAACTGTCGGCCCTTGCGGCGGACCGTGCCCGCGTGGCACTTGCGGCGGAATGAAACACAGCATGGCACGCGCATTGGGAATGACAGGCAGGGCAGGGGTCGCGGCAGCGGCGCTGGCCGCCTGCGCGCCCGGTGCTGACGTGTCCAGCATGGGCAGTTTCAACCCCGGCTATCAGGGGATCGAGACGATCCTCCTGGATGGCGATCTGGTGAATTTCCGCGTCGCCATGAAAGGCGCGCGGGACAATGCGGATGTCGAGGCCTATGCGCGCTGCGCGGCGGCCCAATATGCGCTGATCCGCGGCGCGGGTTTTGCGCGGCACGTGCGCACCACAGTGGCGCGCACAGGTGAAATCTGGCGGGGGGATGCGGTCTATACCATCTCTGCCGCCCTTCCGAAGGGCTTCAGAACCATCGACGCCGAGGTGACGGTGCGCGATTGCGGCTCGCTCGGGATACCGACGGTCTGAGGGAAAGGCATCATGAACGAATTCTTTGCAACAGGGATGGGGACGGCGGTTCTGGTGGCGGCGCAGACGCTGCTGCTCGTCGGCTTCGTGATGCTGTCGATGCTGTTCCTCGTCTATGGCGACCGCAAGATCTGGGCCGCGGTGCAGATGCGCCGGGGGCCCAACGTGGTGGGACCGTGGGGCCTGCTGCAAACCGTGGCCGATGCCGCGAAATACGTCTTCAAGGAAATCGTCATTCCCGCCGGGGCCGACCGTCCGGTGTTCTTCCTGGCCCCGATGTTGTCCTTCGTTCTGGCGCTGATGGCCTGGGCCGTGATCCCCTTCGATGATGGCTGGGTGCTGGCCAATATCAACGTGGCGATCCTGTTTGTCTTCGCCATGTCCTCGCTCGAGGTCTATGGCGTTATCATGGGCGGCTGGGCGTCGAACTCCAAATACCCGTTCCTCGGCTCGCTCCGCTCTGCCGCGCAGATGATTTCCTATGAGGTGTCGCTGGGCCTGATCATCATCGGCATCATCCTGTCGACGGGTTCGATGAACCTGTCCGCCATCGTGGCGGCGCAGGACGGCGATCTGGGCCTGTTCAACTGGTACTGGCTGCCGCATCTGCCGATGGTGGCGCTGTTCTTCATCTCGGCTCTGGCGGAAACCAACCGCCCGCCCTTTGACCTGCCCGAAGCGGAATCCGAACTCGTCGCAGGCTTCATGGTGGAATACTCCTCCACCCCCTTCCTGCTGTTCATGGCGGGCGAATACATCGCCATCTACCTGATGTGCGCGCTGATGAGCCTGCTGTTCTTCGGCGGCTGGCTGTCGCCCATCCCGGGCCTGCCCGACGGCTGGTGGTGGATGATCGCCAAGATGGCCTTCTTCTTCTTCCTCTTTGCGATGGTGAAAGCCATCACACCCCGCTATCGCTACGACCAACTCATGCGGATCGGCTGGAAGGTCTTCCTGCCCCTGTCGCTGGCCTGGGTGGTTATTGTGGCCTTTCTGGCGAAATTCGAAGTTTTCGGCGGCTTCTGGGCCCGCTGGACGATTGGAGGCTGAAGCCGATGGCAAACATCGACTGGAACCGCGCAACCCGCTATTTCCTGCTGCAGGATTTCTTCAAGGGCTTTGCCCTCGGCATGAAGTACTTCTTCGCGCCCAAGGCCACCTTGAACTATCCGCATGAAAAGGGCCCGCTTTCCCCCCGCTTCCGGGGTGAACATGCGCTGCGCCGTTATCCCAATGGCGAAGAGCGCTGCATCGCCTGCAAACTGTGCGAGGCGATCTGCCCCGCGCAGGCCATCACCATCGACGCCGAACCGCGCGAGGATGGCAGCCGCCGTACCACCCGCTATGACATCGACATGACGAAATGCATCTATTGCGGCTTCTGCCAAGAGGCCTGCCCGGTGGATGCCATCGTCGAAGGCCCGAACTTCGAGTTCAGCACCGAGACGCGGGAAGAGCTTTTCTATGACAAGGACAAGCTTCTGGAAAACGGCGCCCGCTGGGAAGCCGAGATTGCGCGCAATCTCGAAATCGACGCGCCGTATCGGTGACCATGATGAATGACGCCTTCACCAAGATGATGCAGCAGATGATGGAGCAGGGCCAGGAAATGGTCCGCGCCTTCAATCCGGCTTTGGAAACCATGCAGGTGAAGGGGTTTGAAACCCTGTTTCCCACCATGTCCAAGGACATGATGGAAATGTGGTTCGGCAAGACCTTCAACCGCGAAGGTCTGGATGCAAAGACCCGCCTTCTTGTCACTATCGCCGCGCTTACCGTGCTGGGCGCGCAGGCGGAGCCGCAATTGAAACTGGCCGTGCGCCACGCGCTGGAAGCCGGCGCAACCCAACGCGAGATCGCCGAGGTGATCTGGCAGATGAGCATGTTCGGCGGCCTGCCCGCCATGCAAAAGGCGCTGGAGCTTGCCCAGGCTGTCTTTGCGGAAGTTGAGGAGAAAGACGCATGACCGTCGCCGACTATGCCTTTTACGCCTTTGCCATCGTGGCAGTAACGGCCGGGCTTCTGGTCACCATCAGCCGCAACCCGGTGCATTCGGTGCTGTGGCTCATCCTTGCCTTCCTGTCCTCGGCCGGGCTCTTCGTGCTGCTTGGCGCGGAATTCGTGGCGATGCTTCTGATCATCGTCTATGTCGGCGCGGTCGCGGTGCTGTTCCTGTTCGTGGTGATGATGCTGGATATCGACTTCGCCGAACTGAAGGGCGAGATGGCGAAATACATGCCGCTTGGCCTGTTGATCGGGGTGATCCTGCTGATGCAACTGACCCTTGGCGTCGGGGCATGGGTGCAGGCTGACGGCGCGCTGGGCTTGCGGCAGGCCGTGGCTCCGGATGCGGCGCAGGTGGAAAACACCAAGGCGCTGGGTCTGCTGATCTATGACAAATACATCTACCTGTTCCAGGCCTCGGGTCTTGTGCTGCTGGTCGCGATGATCGGTGCGATCCTGCTGACCTTGCGCCATCGCAAGGATGTGAAACGCCAGAACGTGCTGCAACAGATGTGGCGCGATCCGGCCAAGGCCATGGAATTGAAGGACGTAAAGCCGGGGCAGGGGCTCTGAACCGGGGGCGAAGGCCCCGCCAAAGGAAAGAAGTGGCCAAAGGCCCAAGGGAACCGAAAATGGTTGGACAGTGGATGAATGGAACGGAAAAGGCGCGCCTCTGGGCGGCGGCCTTCGGCTGTGCCGCGCTCCTTGCGCTGTCGGGCTGCATTTCCGATGATCAGGCCGTCGATATGGGCCTCGCCACCAAATGTGATGCCGATGGGGTGGTGGCCAAGCTGGGCGATCCGGCCGGCCGCTTCGTCACCCGCGCCAACACCGAGGTCTGCAAAGGCCCCCGCCGCGACAGCTATACCGAGACGACGCTGGACATGATCGACTGCCGCAGCACCACGACGCTGCGCGCGGGTGTCACCCGCTCCAGCGCCGATCAGGCGCGCCGGGGGGCGGACTACAACAACACCACCGCCGTGGAACAGGCCCGCCTGCGCCTGCGTGTGGGGCTGACCGATCTTGCTGGCACCGAGGCCGCCCTGCGCGCGGCGGGCGTGCCGGTCACCCTGCTGCCCGGTCAGGGCGCGGAACATTGCACAACTCTGGCCGCCTCGGCGGCCCAAACGAACTGATGGCGCAACGCGCGCCTTGAGGGACAAAGACGATGGTTGGACTTGAACATTACCTGGCAGTGGCCGCGACGCTGTTTGTCATCGGGATCTTCGGCATCTTCCTGAACCGGAAGAATGTCATCGTCATCCTGATGTCGATCGAGCTGATGCTGCTGGCCGTGAACATCAACCTCGTGGCGTTCTCGTCCTATCTGGGCGATCTGGTCGGGCAGGTCTTCACCATGTTCGTCCTGACCGTCGCCGCCGCCGAGGCCGCCATCGGCCTTGCCATCCTCGTCGTGTTCTTCCGCAACCGCGGAACGATCGACGTGGAAGACGTCAACGTGATGAAGGGCTGACCCGAATGGCAACGATCATCCTCTTTGCGCCGCTGATCGGCGCGCTGATCTGCGGCTTCGGCTGGCGTTTCCTTGGTGAAAAGGCCGGGCAGATCATCACCACGGCGCTTGTGTTCCTTGCTGCCATCCTGTCCTGGGTGATCTTCCTGACGCATGACGGCGTGACCGAACAGATCGTCCTGATGCGCTGGATCGAAAGCGGCACGCTGACCAGCGACTGGTCCATCCGGCTCGACCGGCTGACCGCCATCATGCTGGTGGTGATCAACTCTGTCTCGGCGCTCGTTCATCTCTACAGCTTTGGCTACATGGCGCATGATGACAACTGGCGCGACGATGAACCCTATCGCGCCCGGTTCTTTGCCTATCTGTCCTTCTTCACCTTCGCCATGCTCATGCTGGTGACATCGGATAACCTGATCCAGATGTTCTTCGGCTGGGAAGGGGTGGGGGTCGCCTCTTACCTGCTGATCGGCTTCTACTACAAGAAACCTTCGGCCAATGCCGCCGCGATCAAGGCCTTTGTCGTCAACCGCGTGGGCGATTTCGGCTTTGCGCTTGGTATCTTCGCGCTCTATTTCCTGACCGACTCCGTCAGCTTTGACGTGATCTTCGCCAAGGTGCCGGAACTGGCGGAAACCAATCTCACCTTCCTTTGGGGGGAATGGAACGCGGCCAACCTGATCGGTGTGCTGCTCTTCATCGGCGCGATGGGCAAATCGGCGCAGCTGATCCTGCACACCTGGCTGCCCGACGCGATGGAGGGGCCAACCCCGGTTTCCGCCCTGATCCACGCGGCAACGATGGTGACGGCGGGTGTCTTCCTCGTCTGCCGCATGTCGCCGCTTTATGAATATGCGCCGGACGCGTCGACCTTTATCACTGTGCTGGGCGCAACCACCGCCTTCTTCGCCGCGACTGTCGGTCTGGTGCAGAACGACATCAAGCGCGTGATCGCCTATTCTACCTGCTCGCAGCTTGGTTACATGTTCGTGGCCGCAGGTGTTGGCGTCTATTCGGTGGCCATGTTCCACCTGTTCACCCATGCCTTCTTCAAGGCGATGCTGTTCCTTGGCGCGGGGTCGGTGATCCACGCCACCCATCACGAACAGGACCTGCGCAACTTTGGTGGGCTGCGGAAGAAGATCCCCTTCACCTTCTGGGCGATGATGATCGGCACATTGGCCATCACCGGCGTGGGCATCCCGCTGACGCATTATGGCTTTGCCGGATTCCTGTCCAAGGACGCGGTGATCGAATCCGCCTATGTTGGCAGCGATTATGCCTTCTGGCTTCTGGTGGCGGCGGCGGGGATGACCAGCTTCTATTCCTGGCGCCTGATGTTCATGACGTTCTATGGCGAAAGCCGCGCGCATAGCCACGGCCACGGCCACGGCGCCCATGGCCATGACGACGATCACCACCACGAACCGCATGAAAGCCCAACTGTCATGCTGATCCCGCTGGGTGTGCTGGCGCTCGGCGCGGTGTTCTCGGGGATGATCTGGTACAACGTCTTCTTCGGCGAAGAGGCCAAGGTCCGCGCATGGTTCGGCCTGCCGGTTGCGGAACATTCCGCCACCACGGACGAAGCACATAGCGAAGCCGCGGCCGACGAAACCCACAGCGCGGACACGGCCACGACCGAAAACGCAGCCGAAGATCATGCCGCGACTGAAGGCGAACACGGCGAGGCGCATGCCTTCCCGCAGCCGCTACCGGGGCAGGGGGCCATCTTCATCGGCCCCGATAACGATGTGCTCCATGAGGCGCATCTGGTGCCGAAATGGGTAAAGGTATCGCCCTTCGTTGCCATGGTGCTGGGCTTCCTCTTGGCCTTCCAGTTCTACATCCGCCGCCCCGACCTGCCCGGCAAACTCGCCGAACAGCAGCGCCCGCTTTACCTGTTCCTCCTGAACAAGTGGTATTTCGACGAGCTGTATGACTGGGTCTTCGTGCGCCCCGCGAAATGGCTTGGTGGCTTCCTCTGGAAAAAGGGGGATGGCACGGTCATCGACGGCACGATCAACGGCATCGCCATGGGGATCATCCCCTTCTTCACCCGGCTCGCGTCCCGCGCACAGTCCGGCTACCTGTTCCACTACGCCTTTGCCATGGTTCTGGGCATCGCCGCCCTGATCACCTGGATGACGCTCTTGGGGGGCGCGAACTGATATGGATAACCTGCTCTCCATCATCACCTTCATCCCGGCGGTTGCGGCTGGCATCCTTGCACTGTTCCTGCGCGGCGATGATCCGGCGGCACAGCGCAATGCCAAATGGCTGGCGCTGCTGGCGACCACGGCCACCTTCCTTGTGTCGCTTTTCGTGCTGTTCGGCTTCGATCCGCAGGACACCGGCTTTCAGTTCGTCGAAGAATACGACTGGATCCTTGGCCTGAAGTACAAGATGGGCGTCGACGGGATTTCCGTCCTGTTCGTGATGCTGACCACCTTCCTGATGCCGCTGACCATCGCCTCCTGCTGGGATGTGCAGACCCGCGTCAAGGAATACATGATCGCCTTCCTGATGCTGGAAACGCTGATGCTGGGCGTGTTCTGCGCGCTGGATCTGGTGTTGTTCTACCTGTTCTTCGAGGCAGGGCTGATCCCGATGTTCCTGATCATCGGCATTTGGGGCGGCAAGGAACGCATCTATGCGGCCTTCAAGTTCTTCCTCTACACCTTCCTAGGCTCGGTCCTGATGCTGGTCGCGATGATCGCGATGTACATGGATGCGGGCACCACCGACATCCCGTCGCTGCTGCTGCACAACTTCGGGTCGGAAGACATGCAGGTGTTGGGCATCCACGTCGTGGGTGGACTGCAAACGCTGCTTTGGCTTGCCTTCTTCGCCTCTTTCGCGGTGAAGATGCCGATGTGGCCGGTGCATACCTGGCTGCCCGATGCCCACGTGCAGGCCCCGACCGCAGGCTCGGTCGTGCTGGCCGCGATCCTGCTGAAGATGGGCGGCTACGGCTTCCTGCGCTTTAGCCTGCCGATGTTCCCGGTGGCATCCGATCTGCTTGCCCCCCTTGTGCTGTGGATGTCGGCCATCGCCATCGTCTACACGTCGCTGGTGGCACTGGCGCAGCAGGATATGAAGAAGCTGATCGCCTATTCGTCGGTCGCGCACATGGGTTACGTCACCATGGGCATCTTCGCCGCCAACCAGCAGGGCATCGACGGCGCGATCTTCCAGATGATCAGCCACGGCTTCATCTCCGGCGCGCTGTTCCTCTGTGTGGGCGTGATCTATGACCGGATGCACACCCGCGAGATTGATGCCTATGGCGGCCTTGTGAACCGGATGCCGGCCTATGCGCTGATCTTCATGTTCTTCACCATGGCCAATGTGGGTCTGCCCGGCACTTCGGGCTTCATCGGGGAATTCCTCACCCTGATGGGCGTGTTCCAGGTCAATACCTGGGTTGCCGCCGTGGCCACCACAGGGGTGATCCTGTCAGCGGCCTACGCGCTCTGGCTCTATCGCCGGGTGGTGATGGGCGATCTGATCAAAGAGGCGCTCAAGTCGATCACCGACATGACCCGCCGCGAAAAGGCGATCTTCGCGCCGCTCGTGGTGATGACGCTGCTCTTGGGCATCTACCCGGCGTTGGTCACCGATATCATCGGCCCCTCGGTCGAGGCGCTGGTCACCGACTATCAGGCTGCGATCCCCGCCGAAGCGGGCGACACGCAGCTTGCTAATAACTGAAGGGACGCGTCAGATGACCCCGCAAGATTTCTCCACCGTCCTGCCCGAGGTCGTGCTTGCCCTCTTTGCCATGGGCGCGCTGATGTTCGGCGTCTATACCAGCAAGGACAAGGTCGCCCCCCTTATCAGCTGGGCCACGGCAGGCCTGTTCCTTGCACTCGCGCTCTGGATCGGAGTGGGCGGTGAAGGCGAACGCGCGGCCTTTGGCGGCATGTTCATCGACGATCCGTTTGCGCGCTTTGCGAAGGTGATGATCCTCGTCTCTGCCGCCGCCGTGCTCATCATGTCGCAGGATTACATGATCCGCCGCGATCTTCTGCGTTTCGAATATCCCATCCTGCTGGCCCTTGCCGTGGTCGGCATGATGATGATGGTCTCCGCAGGCGATCTGATGGCGCTTTATCTGGGCCTCGAACTGCAATCGCTGGCGCTTTATGTCGTCGCCGCCATCCGCCGCGACAGCGTGAAATCCACCGAGGCGGGTCTGAAGTACTTCGTCCTCGGCGCGCTTTCCTCGGGCATCCTGCTCTATGGCGCGTCACTGACCTATGGCTACGCAGGCACCACGCTGTTCTCGGGTATCCTGTCCACGCTGGAAGAAGGCGCACCGCTGGGGCTTCTGTTCGGTCTGGTGTTCATGCTGGCCGGTCTGGCCTTCAAGGTCTCGGCCGCGCCCTTCCACATGTGGACGCCGGACGTCTATGAGGGTGCGCCTACCCCGGTGACCGCCTTCTTCGCGACCGCCCCCAAAGTTGCCGCCATGGCACTGCTGGCGCGGCTCACATGGGATGCCTTCGGCACCATCCCCGGCGATTGGGCGCAGGTTCTTGCGGCCTTCGCCGTGATCTCGATGTTCCTTGGGGCCGTGGCCGCCATCGGCCAGCGCGATATCAAACGTCTGATGGCCTATTCCTCCATCGCCCATATGGGCTATGCGCTGGTGGGCCTAGCTGCAGGCACGGCCGAAGGCGTGCAGGCCATGCTGATCTATATGGCAATCTACGTCACCATGAACGTCGGCACCTTCGCCTTCATCCTGTCGATGGAGAAAGACGGTCGCCCCGTCACCAGCATCGACAGCCTGAACAGCTTTGCCAAGAAAGAACCGCTCAAGGCGTTGGCCATGCTGGTTCTGATGTTCAGCCTTGCAGGCGTGCCGCCGATGGTGGGCTTCTTCGGCAAGTTCTACGTGCTGAAGGCCGCGGTCGATGCCGATATGGCCTGGCTGGCGCTGGCGGGTGCGGTGGCGTCGGTCATCGGGGCCTTCTACTACCTGCGCATCGTGTTCTTCATGTATTTCGGCAAAGAAAATGACGGCATGGAATCCCGCATGGCCCCCGCACAATGGGCAATGCTGGTGGCCGTGGCGGTGATCATGGTGGCCGGGATCGTGAACCTGTTCGGCATCGAACCCGCAGCCGCCATCGCGGCGGAAGCCCTTGTCCGGTAACGCCCCCTGGCCCGAGGGGGTGGGTCGTCACCTCCTCGACACGGTCGACAGCACCAATGCCCATGCCTTCCGCATGGCCCCGCACCAGCCGGGGCCGTGCTGGTTTATGGCGGGTGAACAGACCGCAGGCCGTGGCCGCCGCGCCCGCGCTTGGGCAAGTCCGCGCGGGAACTTCCATGGCACACTGCTGCTGCACCCGACCGAACCCGCCGCCACCGTCGCCCTGCGCTCCTTCGCTGCCGCCTTGGCGCTGCGCGATGCGTTTGTTTCGCTGACAGGTCTGCCGCAAGCGTTCCAGCTGAAATGGCCCAATGACGTGCTGCTGAACGGCGGCAAGGTGGCGGGCATCCTCCTGGAAAGCGCGGGCGCGGGGCAGGGGGTGGCACAGCTTGCCATCGGGATCGGCGTCAACCTCATTGCCGCCCCTGACGCCGCACAGGTGGAACCCGGCGCCCTACCGCCCGTTTCCCTGCTGGCCGAGACTGGCCTGCGCGTCACGCCAGAAGCGTTCCTGAATGCCCTCGCCCCCGCTTATGCGGCATGGGAACAAACCTTCACACAACACGGCTTCGCCCCCCTGCGCCGCGCCTGGCTGGATCATGCCGCACGACTGGGTGAGCCGATCCGCGCCCGGACGGGGACGGAAACCCGCGACGGCATCTTCGACAGCATAGATGAGACCGGCGCGCTGATCCTGCGCCAATCCCACGGCTCCGTCGCCATTCCGGCGGCGGAAGTGTTTTTCTGACAACGGGGGAAACCATGCTCCTTGCCATCGATTGCGGCAATACCAACACCGTCGTTTCCATCTGGGACGGCGCGCGCTTCATCGCCACATGGCGCATCGCCACCGATCACAAACGCACGGCCGATGAATACTTCGTCTGGCTGTCCTCGCTGATGATGCTGACCAAGACCGAAGCCACCATCGACAGCGCCATCATCTCTTCCACCGTGCCGCGCGTGGTGTTCAACCTGCGCGTCCTGTGCAACCGTTATTTCGACTGCCGCCCGCTGGTTGTGGGCAAACCCGAATGCCGCCTTCCCGTCAGCCCCCGCGTCGATCTTGGCACCACCGTAGGCCCCGACCGGCTGGTCAACACTGTGGGCGCGCATGACCGCCATGGCGGCGATCTGATCGTCGTTGATTTCGGCACCGCCACCACCTTTGACGTCGTGGATCTGGACGGCGCCTATATCGGCGGCGTCATCGCCCCCGGCGTGAACCTCTCGCTCGAGGCGTTGCACATGGCCGCCGCCGCCCTGCCGCATGTCGACATCAGCCGCCCCATCCGCGCCATAGGAACGAATACGGTGGCCTGCATGCAATCTGGCGTATACTGGGGCTATATCGGCCTGGTCGAAGGCATCGTGCGCGAAGTGCGCAAGGAACGCGACCGCCCGATGAAGGTTATCGCGACCGGGGGCCTCGCCTCCCTGTTCGCGCAGGATACTGAACTATTTGACAGCGTCGAAGATGACCTGACCATGCATGGCCTGATGCTCATCGACCGTTACAACAAGGAAATGGAAACCGCATGACTGCAAACCGGCTGATCTATCTTCCCCTCGGCGGTGCCGGGGAGATCGGCATGAACGCCTATGTCTATGGCTACGGCCCCGCCGGCAAGGAACGCCTGATCCTTGTCGACATGGGCGTAACCTTTCCGGACATGGATTCAACGCCGGGTGTGGACCTTATCCTTCCCGATCTGGGCTGGCTGGAAGACAATCTCGACCGTCTGGAAGCCATCTTCATCACCCACGCGCATGAAGACCATATCGGCGCATTGGGCCATCTCTGGCCCAAATTGCAAAAGCCCGTCTATGCCCGCCGCTTCACCGCCACCATCGGACGGCTGAAATTCGAAGAACAGGGTCTGCCGGTCGAAATGATCCGCACCGTCCTGCCGCGCCCGGAAACGGTGACGGCAGGTCCGTTCAAGGTGCAGTTCGTGCCGGTCAGCCATTCCATCCCCGAAAGCGCCGCGCTGGTGATCGACACGCCCGCAGGCCGCATCGTGCATTCGGGCGATTTCAAGCTCGATCACAACCCGATCGTGGGCGAGGCATGGGATGACGCCCGCTTTGCCGAGATTGCCGCCGAACGCCCCGTCAAGGCGCTGATGTGCGATTCAACCAACGTCTTTTCGCTGCATCCCGGCCGGTCCGAAAGCTCCATCCGCGAACCGATCCGCGAATTGGTGGCCGGGCGCGGCGGTCTGGTAGTGGCCACGACCTTCGCCTCCAACGTCGCCCGCTTGCGCACCTTGGCCGAAGCCGCCCGCGCGGCAGACCGGTCGGTCTGCCTGATGGGCCGCGCGATGAAGCGCATGGTCGCTGCCGCCGAACAATCCGGCGTGCTGACCGATTTCCCCCGCACCGTCAGCCCCGAGGATGCCGCCAGCGTGCCGCGCGGCAACCTCATGCTGATCGTGACCGGATCGCAAGGCGAACGCCGCGCCGCGAGCGCGCAACTGTCGCGCGGCAAGTATCTGGGGATGGAGATGAAGAAGGGCGATCTGTTCCTCTTCTCCTCCAAGACCATTCCCGGGAATGAGCGCGAGGTGCTGCGCATCGTCAACAACTTCTCGGAAATGGGGGTTGATGTGATGGATGACGGCGGTGGCCGCTATCACGTGTCGGGCCATGCCAACCGCCCCGATCTGGAACATGTCCATCGCCTCCTGCTGCCCGATATGCTGATCCCGATGCATGGCGAACACCGCCATCTGCGCGAACACGCCCGCATCGGGGCCGAGGCGGGCCTGTCCACCGCCGTTGTGACAAACGGCATGATGGTGGACCTCAGCGGTGAAGCCCCCACTGTCGTGGGCCATATCGAAACCGGGCGCGTCTATCTGGATGGGAATGTGCAGGTCGGCGCGCTGGAAGGCGTGATCCGCGACCGCATCCGCATGGCGCTGAACGGCCATGTCATGGTGACCGTGATCCTTGATGACGATGCCGAAGTGCTGGGCGACGCCTGGGTCGAGATCATGGGGCTTTCCTCCAAAGGCCGGTCCGGCCCGCTGGCTGAAACGATGGAGGCCGATCTGGCCGAATTCCTGAACGGGGCCGGGCGCAAGATCCTGCGCGACGATGACAAGCTGGACGAGGCGCTGCGCCGCATCGTGCGGCAGGTGTCGATGGAAGAGATCGGCAAGAAACCCGAAGTGACCGTCGTCGTCAGCCGCCTGATGGCCGAGTAAGACAAAGATTTTTCAGCGAAAAATCTTTGTGTGATCCTTCTGCAAAGGATGCCAAATTTTCGCAGAAAATTTGGGGCCAAAAATTCTTCGCAGAAGAATTTTCCGGCGCACAACAAAAAAGGCCCCGCAGTGCTGGGCCTTTTTGCCATTCTTGGGCCTCTCAGCCTTCGGTGCCGCTGACGGCCATGTCTTCTTCGCTCTCATCCACCGGGGCGCTGGCGATCTTGAAGCTGCGCAGGATGAAATCCGGTACGTGGTCGCCCATGCCCACCACCGGTGGGCCGCCACGGTCATCGCGATAGCCACCGCGACGGTCGTCGCGCCGATCATCGCGGCGTTCGCGTCGATCCTCGCCCCGATTTCCATCAGCCCGTCGTTCATCGCTGCGCCCTTCGGACCGCCGCTCATCTTCACGACGTGGGCGCTCTTCGCGGCGCGGCTGCGGGGCAGGGGCCTCGGCCTGCACCGGTTCCGGCTGGGCGACGGCGACCGGCGCTTCGGCCCGCGGCTCACGCGGTGCGCGGTCTTCACGTCCGCCACCGCTGCGGCCACGATCACGCCCTTCATTCCGGTCACGCCCGCCACGCGAGCTGCGCTCTTCGCGCGGCCGGTCCGATCCTTCGCTGGCAAGATCCAGCCCCTCCGGCAGTTCGCCACGCGGGATCGGCATTTTCACCAGGCTCTCAATGGCCGACAGGTATTTCTCATCCGACGGCACGGCAATCGTATAGGCCTTGCCCAGACGCCCGGCGCGGCCCGTCCGGCCGATGCGGTGGACGTAATCCTCCGGATGGCTCGGCACGTCGAAATTGAACACATGGCTCACGGCCGGAATGTCCAGACCGCGCGCCGCCACGTCCGACGCGATCAGCAGATGCACCGATCCGTCACGGAAGCCGTCCAGCGTCCGCGTCCGCACCGACTGGTCCAGATCCCCATGGATAGGCGATGCGTTGAACCCATGCGACTTGAGCGACTTTGCCACCACATCAACATCCATCTTGCGGTTGCAGAAGACGATGGCGTTGGTGCAGCTTTCGCCCTCGGCCTTGATCAGCGCCCGCAGCACGGCGCGCTTTTCGGTAAAGCTGCGATCCTTGCGCGATGGGGTGAACTGGATCAGCTTCTGTTCGATCGTGGTCGAGGCGGTGGATTGCCGCGCCACTTCGATCTTGGCCGGGTTCGACAGGAAGGTATTGGTGATCCGCTCGATCTCCGGCGCCATGGTGGCGCTGAAGAACAGGGTCTGGCGGGTGAAGGGCGTCAGCTGGAAGATGCGTTCGATATCGGGGATGAACCCCATATCCAGCATCCGGTCGGCCTCATCCACCACCATGATCTGCACGCCGGTCAACAGCAGCTTGCCGCGTTCGAAATGGTCCAGCAGACGGCCGGGCGTGGCAATCAGCACGTCGACACCGCGGTCGATCAGCTTGTCCTGCTCGCCAAAGGATACGCCGCCAATCAGCAGCGCCTTGGTCAGCTTGGTATGCTTGGCATAGGTGTCGAAGTTTTCGGCCACCTGTGCGGCCAGTTCGCGTGTCGGCGCCAGCACAAGGCTGCGCGGCATTCGGGCGCGTGCGCGGCCCTGGCCCAGCAGCGTGATCATCGGCAGCACGAAGCTGGCGGTCTTGCCGGTGCCTGTCTGGGCAATGCCCAGAACATCGCGGCCTTGCAGCGCATGGGGGATGGCCTGCGCCTGAATGGGCGTCGGGGTTTCATAGCCCGCTTCCGCAACGGCCTGAAGTACGCGCGGGTCCAGCGCGAGATCGGAGAATTTGGTCATAAGCGTCCTTGTAGATGCGGGATCGGCCCGCAAAGATGAAGGGACGCTGCTGTCCGGGCGTCCCGGCGTCAAGGGTGGTCTGGCCACCTCTCGCGCATGTAGCGGAATTCCCGTGCAGGGTCAAGGATCGCCAAGGTTGACAGGCTGCAAAAGCCCAAGATACCAAGTTTCCAGTGGTTTGTGTGACGAGTGGGTGGGTGAGTGATGGAGACGGCGCGCGACGCGACCGATCCAGTGTCTGGGGCAATGACAGCGCATCCAGCGCCGTCCGCTCCAACGGCTGCGCCGCAGCCTGACATTCCTTTGGCCGACACCCCGCCACCCCCGCCTGCCGCCGCAGCGCCGCTGCTGTATTACGCCGTCTGGTTGCCCACCCCCGATGGCGGGCCGGGCGGCCCCCCGATCTATCTGCCGGCACAGGGCGCAGGGGCCCATCCCTACGCGGCCCCACCGCCCCCGCCTGCAGCCACGCCAGCCCCGGCCCCTGCTACCGCGCATAACCAGCGGCTGCTTGTTCTGGCCATTATTGGCGGCGTCATGGCGGTTCACCTGCCATGGATCGCGTATCTGATCGCCGTCCACGGCTGCTGGGGCACGTTTATTGATGCCTGCTGGCAAACCCCCCTCACCGACGCACTTCTCGCCGAAGACATTGACCCTTTCGCCGAAACGGTCGGCGATCCCTATCTCTTTGCGCGCATCGTCTTTCTGATGCTGCGCGTGCAGGCGGTGCTGTCGGCAGACTGGGCCGAATACAGCCAGGCCATGCAGCTTTCCACCGGGCTCGGGTCTTTCGTGCTCACGCGGATTGTGGCGTCCAACGGCTTGGTCACGCAGGGGCGGGAAAAGGCCGTCTATCTGGTGGCGCTGTGCTTCACCCTGTTTCTGCTGCTGTTCTGGGCCGAACTTCACCTCACCAGCGACACGGTCCACCCGCTTTTGGGCGATGACACCGTGCTTGATTACATCTCGCAAACCCTGCCGCCCGATTTCGCCAGCTATGGCTCGGTGCGCGATGGGTTGATGCAGCTTCTGCAATTCCTCCGCCTTGCCGATGCCCTGATCCTGGGCGCCTGCCTCGCCCTGCCTTCAACCCAAAGAAAGCCCGCATGATGCCATCCGCCCTGCGCCCCCTTGTCCTGTTTCTGACCCTTTGCCTGTTCTGGACGGCGGGCACAGCACGGGCGGAAACGGAACTGCGCTTCGAATTTGCCCATCTGGATGCAGGCCTTCCCGCCCCCCAGCCCAGCCTGACGATCACCGATGTCTTCTCTGGTGCCGCGCTGCCCGTCCTGCCGCAAGACGCAGCCGAAGGCACGGCCGTGCTTGGCACCACACTGGCCAACAGCCATTTCGACGGCCCCTATGCGCGGCTGCGGGTGGTGGTGTCGGGGCTGCAACTTCCGCCCGGCGACAGCAAAAGCGATGAGGAAATCCGCTTCGCCTTTGAACTGATCCTGCGCCGTGATCTGCTGGCTGGCCCCGTGGTGATCCGCGTGCCCGTTGTCACCACCTCGCGGCGGCAGGCGATGAAACCCTATATGGCCATGCCCGATCTGGTTGAGGAACTGCCCGACCGGTTCTTTCTGGCCCAGCAATGGATGGCGCTTTATCGCGCCAGCCCCGAAGCCGTGGCCGCCGCGCCGCAGGCCTTTGCCCTGCACCGGCTGATCGCCCGCGCAGTGGTGGATTTCGCCATCGCCACCGCCGATGCGCGCCGCGGCCCGGTGCTGATCCTGCCCGCGCCTGAACTGGCGCAGACGCTGGATCTCTACTGGTCCTCGATGCCGAAAGGGCAGCAGACGCATAGGGCCGCCTATGCCGATGCGCGCACGATCCTCTGGCTGGATGTGCCGCTGGCCGAAGACCTGCTGCGTCAAGCCCGCCGCAGCGGGATCGAGGCCCCCGCCGCCTGCGCCGCTGCGCGCGAACACCTCGATTTCTTCGCCCGCCGCCTGCCCGCACCGGATGAGGCGGGATGGGTCGATGCCCTCTTCCCCACCCCCGGCACGCTGGCGGGGTATCTGGAAGGGCGGCAACTGGATGTCGTCTTTGCCTGCACGCGACTGCGGATATGACGCAGGCCGCGCGTCAGACCATCATTTCCTTGGTCGCCGTCAGCCGCAGCAGCGGATAGTCGCGCTCTACCCGGTCGATGTCCCATTTCAGCCGCGTCAGATAGACCATGTCGCCATCATTGTCGGTGCCGATATGGCCCTTGTTGACGTTGACGAAGCGGTCCACCTCATCCTTCGGCCCCGAAACCCAGCGGGCCGATGTGAATTGCGAAGGCTCGAACCGCACGGGCAGGCTGTATTCCTGCTCGATCCGGCTGGCCAGCACCTCGAATTGCAAGGCACCCACGACGCCCACGATAAAGCCCGATCCGATCATCGGCTTGAACACCTTGGCGGCACCCTCTTCGGCAAACTGCATCAGCGCCTTTTCCAGATGCTTGGCCTTCATCGGATCGCCCGCCCGCACACCTTGCAGCAATTCCGGCGCAAAGGACGGGATGCCCGTGAACCGCAGCGCTTCACCTTCGGTCAGCGCATCGCCGATGCGCAACTGGCCGTGGTTGGGAATGCCGATGATGTCGCCCGCCCAGGCCTCTTCGGCCAATTCCCGATCCGCGGCCAGAAACAGCACCGGGTTCGACACCGCCATCGGCTTTTTCGACCGCACATGCAGCAACTTCATGCCCCGCTCGAAATGGCCGGATGCAAGTCGGACAAAGGCCACGCGGTCGCGGTGCTTGGGGTCCATATTGGCCTGCACCTTGAACACCACGCCGGTCACGGCCTGTTCCTCCGGGGCCACCTTGCGCGTCGCCGTGGGCTGGGGCTGTGGTTCGGGGCCGTATTTCCCGATCCCGTCCATCAACTCCTTCACCCCAAAGGAATTGATCGCCGACCCGAACCAGATCGGCGTCATCGACCCGTTCAGCAGGGCATTGCGGTCAAAGGCGGGCAGCAATTCCCGCGCCATTTCCAACTCGTCACGCAGCTTGGCCAGCAGGTCAGCCGGCACATGCTGCGCCAGCTTCGGATCATCCAACCCGTTGATCTGGATGGTTTCCGCCACCCGGTTGCGATCCGCCCGGTCCATCAGTTCCAGCCGGTCATTCAGGATGTCATAACATCCCAAAAACTCGCGCCCCTGCCCGATGGGCCAACTTGCGGGCGACACGTCGATGGCCAGATTTTCCTGAATTTCGTCGATGATCTCGAACGTGTCCCGCGCCTCGCGGTCCATCTTGTTACAAAAGGTCAGGATCGGCAGATCGCGCAGGCGGCACACTTCAAACAGCTTGCGCGTCTGGCTTTCCACGCCCTTTGCCCCGTCGATCACCATCACGGCGCAATCCACGGCGGTAAGCGTGCGATAGGTGTCTTCCGAAAAATCGCTGTGGCCGGGGGTGTCAACCAGATTGAACCGGTACGTGCCGAAATCGAACGACATGGCGCTGGCAGAAACCGAAATCCCGCGCTCCTGCTCCATCTTGATGAAGTCCGACCGCGTCCGCCGCGCCTCGCCCTTGGCGCGCACCTGGCCCGCCATCTGAATCGCCCCGCCGAACAGCAGGAACTTTTCGGTCAAGGTCGTCTTGCCCGCATCGGGGTGCGCGATGATGGCGAACGTCCGGCGGCGGGCGATTTCGGGCGGAAGGGTGGGGCGATTGTCCAGCATGATCGGGCATTAGCCCAAAGCGCGGCCTCCGTCCAGTTGGGCCGTCCAGTAGGGCCCAACGCCCGCTTGACCTTGCCGCGCCGCGTCGCGCCCGCTACCCATTTGCGCAGAACCGGAAAAGGGGAGACGGACATGGATCTGGGCATCAGGGGAAAACGCGCACTCGTTTGCGCCTCCTCCAAGGGTCTTGGCAAAGGCTGCGCCGAGGCACTGGCCGAAGCCGGGGTCGACCTGATCCTGAACGCCCGCGGAGCCGAGGCGCTGGAGGCCACCGCCGCCGCCATCCGCGCCCGCCACAACGTGAACGTCACCACAATCGCCGCCGACATCACCACTGATGAGGGCCGCGACCGCGTGCTTGCGGCAGCAGCAGGCGTCGATATCCTTGTCACCAACGCAGGCGGCCCACCCCCCGGCATCTGGTCCGACTGGACCCGCGACGATTTCATCCGCGCGCTGGATGCCAACATGCTCACCCCGATCGCACTGATGAAGGCGCTTCTCCCGGGGATGATCGAACGCAAATGGGGCAGGGTGGTCAACATCACCTCGCAATCCGTCAAGGCCCCGATCCCCCAGCTTGGCCTCTCCAACACCGCCCGCGCCGGATTGACCGGCTATGTCGCTGGCACCTCGCGTCAGGTCGCGCCCCATGGCGTGACGATCAACAACCTGCTGCCCGGCATTCATGCCACCGATCGCGCCACCTCGCTTGATCAGGGCGTGATGAAGACAGAGGGCATCAGCATGGACGCCGCCCGCGCCCGGCGTGAGGCATCAATCCCCGCCCGCCGCTATGGCGACCCCGGCGATTTCGGCGCGGCCTGCGCCTTTCTCTGCTCGCAACAGGCGGCCTTCATCGTGGGGCAGAACATCCTGCTCGATGGCGGCCAGACAGTCGCCACGCTGTGATCGCAAGCCTGTGACGCAGGCCGAGGGGGCGCTTGCCCCCGCCCGACCCGCCTGCTACGCACATTCCCGATCAATTCGCTAGGGAACCCATGCCCGACACGCCGCCCCCCCGCCTTGTCGCCACCGGACTGAGCCGGTCCTTCGGCGGTGCGCCGGTGGTGAATGACGTGTCGCTGGAAGTGGCGGCAGGGCAGGTGACTTGTCTCCTCGGCCCATCTGGCTGCGGCAAGTCCACCACCCTGCGGATGATCGCGGGCGTCGAACGCCCCGATACCGGCATCATCCGCATCGACGGGCGCACGGTCTGCGGCGATGGCGTTCTTGTTCCGCCTGAATCGCGCTCGGTCGGGCTGATGTTTCAGGATTTCGCCCTGTTCCCGCACCTGACCGTGGCCCAGAACGTCGCCTTCGGTCTGTCCGGGGACCGCGCGGCCAAGGCGCGGCGCGTGGATGAACTGCTCGACCGCGTCAACCTCTCCGGCTACGGCCCCAAACACCCGCATCAGCTTTCGGGTGGCGAACAACAGCGCGTGGCTCTCGCCCGTGCGCTTGCCCCGCGCCCCAAGGTCATGCTGATGGACGAACCCTTTTCCGGCCTCGACAACCGCCTGCGCGACGGCATCCGCGACACCACGCTTGAGGTGCTGAAAGAAGAAGGCACCGCCGTTCTTCTGGTGACGCATGAACCGGATGAGGCGATGCGCATGGCCGATGAAATCGCCCTCATGCGCGGCGGCCGGATCGTGCAGCGCGGCGCGCCCTACAACATCTACAACGCCCCGGTGGACAAGGCCGCCGCCGCGTTCTTCAGCGATATCAACGTGATCCGCGGCACCTGTCGCGGCGCGCTGACGGATACGCCCTTTGGCGCCTTCCTCACCCCCGGCTACCCCGACGGGGCCGAGGTCGAAATCATCATCCGCCCCCAGCATCTGAAGATTGATTTCGACCGGGGTGGTCGCGGCCCCAACCCCACCGCGCAGGACGGCACCCCCGCGCGCGGCACCCTGCAACGCGCCCGCTATCTGGGCCGTGAAAGCCTTGTCGATTTCCGGATGGACCATGACGGATCAATCCTCACCGCATCCGTCCCCGGCGTGTTCCTCCCCAAACCCGGCACCGCGCTCTGGCTCATGATCCGCCGCGACCGGTGCTTCGTGTATCCGGCCAGCCGCTGACGCCAATCTTCGCCCGCCATGCCGCAAGGTCGCGCCCGACCTCGGGCAGCGCGATCCGCCCTGTCAGAACAACATCCGACATCCGGTCCACGCGAAAAGATCGGAAATCGCTGCGCCCTTCGCACCATGCGGCCAGCGTCCAGACCCGCCCCCAGAATTCCAGAACCAAAGGCCGGACAGCCCGCCGACTTTCCCGCCCGCTTTCATCCACATAGGCGATGTCCACCACCTCATGCAGCCGGATCGCCCGCCGCAGGGTCGGCAAATGCGCCGCTGCGGCCAAGGCTTCCTCACCTGGAAAAATCCATACTGGAGGGTCGGCATAGGCCCGCCGCGATTCCGGCAATACCGCCGAAATCTTGCCTGCAAGGCTGGCCGCGGCCCCGGCGAGGCTCGGATCTGCTCCCACCGCCAGCAAGCGCATCGCCACTGCCAACGCCTCGGTTTCTTCGTCGGTAAGGGTTAGCGGCGGCAAGGTGATCGGCTCGCGCAAGATATAACCCACGCCCCGCTCTCCTTCGACCGGAAGGCCGCTGGCAATCAGCGTGGCCATGTCGCGCCAAAGTGTCCGGGTCGAAACCTCCAGCCGTTCGGCCATGTCGCGTGCGGTATGCAGGCGGCCATCGCGCAAAATCTGGATCAGGTCGAACAATCGGTCGGTGCGGCGCATGGGTCAAAGCGTGGCGGGGCGGGGGGATCGCGTCAATCCATCGCAACGATCACGGCGTCATGCCGCATCGCCACGGTCGCGGGATCGATCATCGCCATGAAGGGGGCAAATTCCGGTGCAGCCATGACGGCTTCGGCTGCCTGATGGGCCGTCGTCAGGTTCTGCCATTCCACCCAATCGGTCCATTGTCCATCGTCCGCCTGAACCAACCGTCGCCGGATAAAGCCCGGCGTCGCGCGCAGCAAAGCCTCCGTTCCCTGCGCCGCATGCGCAAAGGCGGCCGGGTCAGTCCCGGGCAGCAGTCGAAAGCTGACCACTTCCGCCACGACTGGCGCGCCGGGGTCAACCTTGGTTGTTTTCAGGTGCATGCATCTCTCCTTCTTGAACAGCAGTTTCGATGCCACCTGTCTGGCAGGGTCCAACTGACAACACCCTGTCAGCAACCTGTCACCCTGCTTCTTCAATCCCCGCCTGCGGCATCAGGGTTGCCACCTTGCTCAGCAGCGCGCGCGCCGCTCTTGCGCGGGGGTTGGCCTCATCCTCGGCCACATGGCGCAGCCCCTCGACCAGCGCCTCCAGCTCATCCGCTGTCATCAGCGTGGGCGGCAGCATCAGGGGGGACCGCAGGATATATCCCAATCCCCGCTCCCCCTCGACCGGCAGGCCCGTGCGCGCCATCACCGCCATGTCACGCCACACCGTGCGCGTGGACACCCCCACCGCCGCCGCCAGTTCCGCCGCCGTATGCAGCCGCCCGTCGCGCATGATCTGGATAAGGTCGTAAAGCCGGTCATCCCGTTTCATCGCGGCCATTCCTTCCGGTGCTACTGACAAAATACTGTCAGTTGACCGCAAACGAAACCCCATTCCCCTTTGAAGCGGGCGAAAAGCAGGCCTAAACATCACCTTCAGAACGGGGATCGGGCCAACCCTTGGCCCTTACGGATGGAGCTGACCATGTTCAACAATATCGGCCCGATGGGCCTGATCCTGATCGCAATCGTCGTGCTGGTGCTCTTCGGGCGCGGCAAGGTGTCGTCGCTGATGGGCGAAGTCGGCAAGGGCATCACCGCCTTCAAGAAGGGCGTGAATGACGGCAAAGCCGAGCTGGACGCCGAGGCTGCCGAAGGCGCGCGCGACGTCACCCCCGCCGCTGCGCCTGCCGCAGCCCCGGTTGCCGCCTCTGCCCCTCTGGCGGACAAGGACAAGGTCTGATCCCGGACCCCCGCGAATAGGACGGAGAGACAGGCATGGAATTCGGCTGGGCGGAGCTTCTGGTCATCGGGGTTGTGGCGCTGATCGTGATCGGCCCCAAGGACTTGCCGGAGATGTTCCGCACCCTTGGCCGCTTCACCGCCAAGGCACGTGGCATGGCGCGCGACTTCAGCCGCGCCATGGAACAGGCCGCCAAGGAGACGGGCGTCGACGAAGTGGCGAGTGACCTGAAAAAGGTCACGTCGCCCAAGGCGATGGGGCTGGACGCCATGAAAGGCGCCGCAGATCGCTTTGAAAAATGGGACCCGCTGAAGAACGCGGCGAAACCCACCAGCCCGCCCCCCGCGCGCCCCCTGACCCCGCCGCCCATGCCGCCGACGCCGCCTGCGGCCCCGCCCGCCCCGGTTGCAGCCGCAGTGGCCGCGCCCGAACCTACGATCATGGGACCTGCCACTGCCGCACTTGCCGAACAGCAGGCGCAACGCAAGGCCATCGCTGCGGAAGCTGCCGAAAAGCTCCGCGCTGTGGGCAAACCCGCCACGGCCACAAAGCCTGCCGCAGCAGCGCCCGCGAAACGAGCAAAAACGGCCGCCGCCCCGGCCCCAGAGCCCGCCGCCAAGCCTGCCCGCAAGAAAGCCCCGGCCAAAGCTGTCGCAAAACCGGGCGAGGAATGACATGACCGCCAAGGAAGACATCGACGACAGCTCGGCCCCGCTGATCGAACATCTGGCCGAACTCAGGAACCGCATCCTCTATTCGCTGGCAGCCTTCATTGTGGCGATGGTGATCTGTTTCACTGTCTGGAATCCCATTTTCAACTTCCTGACCCACCCGATTTGCGACGCCCTGGCCGAACGCCAGCAGGATTGCGGACTTGTGCTGATCAAGCTGCAAGAGGGGTTCTTCGTCGCGGTTCGCATCTCGGTACTGGGCGGCTTTGCGCTGTCTTTCCCGATCATTGCCTTCCAGATGTGGCGCTTTGTGGCCCCGGGCCTCTATCGCACGGAAAAGCAGGCTTTCCTGCCCTTCCTTCTCGCCTCACCGATCATGTTCTTCATCGGTGCGGCTTTCGCCTATTACATCGTTCTGCCGATGGCCTTCGATTTCTTCCTGAACTTCCAGCAGAACTTCGGTGGCGACGTGGTCACGGGCGAATTGGCCACCGATGCCCCGGCTGGTATCGTCTTCCAAGGCTCGATGGAACAATACCTCTCGCTCACCACCAGTTTCGTTCTGGCCTTTGGCCTGTGCTTCCAGCTTCCGGTGCTGCTCACACTGATGGGCAAGGCGGGGCTCGTCACATCACGCGGCCTTGCCGCGATGCGCAGATATGCCATCGTCCTCATCCTCGTTGTGGCGGCCATCGTCACGCCTCCCGATGTGATGTCGCAAATCCTGATGTTCTCTGCGATCTACCCGCTTTACGAAGTCTCCATCTTCCTGATCCGCCGCATCGAAAAACAGCGTGAGGCGCGGATGCGTGCCGATGGCACCTGGATCGACGAGGATGAAGACGAAACCGAACCCGCGACCAAGGCATGACCGACGAACTTCTCGCCCGCATTGCCGCCGCACTGGAACGGATGGCACCGGCGCCAATGCCCGCGCCCGATTTCGGGGCCGAGGCCTTTGCCTGGCACACCGATCCTGACAGGTTGGAGCCCGTCCGCCGCGTGTCACGCGTGGACATCGGTCTGCTGATCGGCGTCAACCGATCGCGCGATACGCTCTTGGAAAACACCCGCCACTTCGCGGCGGGGCTGCCGGCCAACAATGCGCTCCTTTGGGGCGCGCGGGGCATGGGGAAATCCTCGTTGGTCAAGGCGGTTCACGCCGCGATCCGGGCCGAAGGGCATGATCTGAAGATCGTGGAACTCTCCCGCGAAGACCTGCCCTCTGTCGGCCGCCTGCTGGCCCATCTGCGCGCCGCCGCGCCCCTGCGCTTCATCCTGTTCTGCGATGACCTGTCCTTCAGCCATGATGACCAGCATTACAAAAGCCTTAAGGCCGTGCTGGACGGCGGCATCGAAGGCCGCCCCGACAATGTTCTTTTCTACGCCACCTCGAACCGCCGCCACCTGATGCCGCGCGACATGATCGAAAACGAACGTTCTTCCGCCATCAACCCTTCTGAGGCGGTAGAAGAAAAGGTTTCGCTCTCCGACAGGTTCGGTCTTTGGCTGGGCTTTCATCCCTGTTCGCAGGATGACTACCTCGACATGATCCGCGGCTATTGCGCCGCCCATGGCGTATCCATCCCAGAAGACCGTCTCTGGGCCGAAGCCATTGAATGGCAGGCCACGCGCGGCGGGCGGTCGGGCAGGGTGGCATGGCAATTCTTCTGTGACCTTGCCGCCCGCGAAGGTATCCGCATCTGACGGCTGGCCAGGCCCGGCCCTTGCGCAAGGTCGGGCTCTGCCCTATTTAGGCGCTTTCCTCCGCCAAACGGCCCCCATGCTGACCGAGATCCTCATCGTCGTTGCCCTGATCCTGCTGAACGGGGTCTTGGCCATGTCCGAACTTGCCATCGTTTCGGCCCGCCCCGCCCGCCTCAAATCGCTCGAAGGCAAATCCATCGGTGCCGGTGCCGCCCTGCGGTTGGCCGAAGACCCCGGTCGTTTCCTATCGACGGTCCAGATCGGCATCACCGCAGTCGGCGTTCTGTCAGGCGCCTTTTCCGGTGCCACACTCGGCGCGCGTTTGTCGGGTTGGCTGGTGGGGCAGGGCATGTCAGCCGACCTAGCCTCTACCCTTGGCGTCGGTGGTGTGGTCATGGTGCTGACCTATCTGTCGCTGATCATTGGCGAACTCGTCCCCAAACAACTTGCCCTCCGCAATCCCGAAGCGGTTGCCATCCGCATGGCCCCGGCGATGCTCTTGCTGTCGCGTGTCGCAGCCCCTGTCGTCTGGCTTTTGGATCGGTCGGGCAAGCTGATCCTGCGCCTGCTGGGCGCCTCGGGCGATGGCGGCGGAAAGGTGACCGAAGAAGAGGTGCACACCCTTCTGACCGAGGCCCGCGCCGAAGGTCTGATCGAACATGAAGAACGCGAGATGCTTGCCGGCGTCATGCGTCTGGCCGACCGCACCGCCCGCGCCCTGATGACCCCCCGGCATGAGGTCCATATGCTGGACCTCCACGCCACGCCCGCCGAAACCGTCGCCGCGATGCGCCGCATCGGCCGCCCCCGCATGCCCGTCCGCAACGCGGAAACCGATGAGGTGGTGGGCATTATCACCCTTGCCGATGCCTTTGATGCGCTGTCCCGCCGCCAAAGCCTCGATCCCCAGCGCCTGCTGCGCGAAGTGCCGGTCGTGTCGGACAAGGCCGATGCTCTGGACGTGATGGAAATTCTGCGCGGCTCTGCGCACCATCTGGCACTGGTCTATGACGAATACGGCCATTTCGAAGGGATCATCACCTCGGGCGATATCCTTGAGGCGATCACCGGCACCGTGGCCATCCAGTCCGACGAAGAACCCGCCTTGCTCGAACGCGAAGACGGCAGTCTGCTCGTCTCCGGCTGGATGCCCGCCGATGAATTCTGTGACAGGCTGGGTATCCCCCGCGAACTGGCAGGGGGGTATGAAACCGTGGCAGGGCTGATCCTGAACCTGTTCGGCCGCATTCCCACATTGGGCGAGTCAACAGCAGCCGAAGGTTTCCGCTTTGAAATCATCGACCTCGATGATCGCAGGATCGACAAGCTGCTGGTCAGCCGGATCGGCTGACCGCCCGCTTAAGGCCCGGCTTACTTCAGGCCCGACTTACTTCAAGAACGGCATCGGATCGGTGCTCGCCGCGCCGCGCCGCACCTCGAAATGCAGGAAGGACGGGTTGCCCGACCGTACATTTGCGATGGTCTGGCCCTTGGTGACCTTGTCGCCCTTCTTCACCGTAATCCCGGCCACGCCCGCATAAACCGTCAGCAATCCGCCCTCGTGACGGATCACGATGATCGGCGTCTGCGCCGTGTCCTGCGTGATGGCGGCCACGGTTCCCGCCGCTGCCGCCATCACCGGGGCCCCGGCCGGGGCAGCAATGTCGATGCCTTCGTTCTTGGGCGGGGAATAGCCGCGGATGATATTGCCATTCGCCGGCATCGCGAATTGCGCCGCCGAAGCGCTGGTCCGTGTTTCGCCCAGATCGGGCGATGCGGGCACATCCTTGGCGGCCTCTGCCGCGGGCTTGGTCTCCTCATCCGGCAGCGGCTTGGCGGCCGAAGGCGGTTCGGGCGTGGGCGATCCGGCACCGGGCGGGGTCACCACTTCCACAGGCCGCTCGGGCGGTTGCCCGGTCGGTGTGGGGATCATCAGATACTGGCCCTCATGCACTTCCAACTGCGGGCCCAGCCCGTTCCAATCGGCCAAAGCGCGGGCTGATACGTTATAGGTCCGCGCGATGGAAAACGCCGTTTCGCCGCGCTTCACCTGATGCCGCGTCGGTGCCATGGCGCCAAGGGCGCTGTCATTCGGGGCTGCCGCCACCGGCTGGCTCGTGGCGGTGTTGTCCACCCGGTCCAGCGCCGTGGTCGCGATGCTGGTCACACTGACCGCGCCTCCCCCAGCCGATGGCAACGGAGCCGCGGCCACCGTGCCGCCCCCGATCACCGCACCCGCGCTTGTGCCGCCACCCGCCGCCGCCACCCGGCGCGGCAGGGCCAGCACTTCGCCATCCCGCAGGGGCGCTTCGGCCTGAATGGCGTTGTAGCTTGCCAGTTCCGCCGGGTTGATCCCGATCCGTGCCGCGACACTGCCCACGGTATCCCCGCGCCGCGCCACCGCCACCTGATAGCCCGGATAGCTGATCACCCCGTTCGCATCCGGCATCGGTCGCGCCGCTGTCGCCTGCCGTGCCGCGTCCGTGGTGTCCAGGGTGCTGCCACCGCCCCGGAAATCCCAGTCCAGTTCCGACATCATCCCCGGCTGCCCGCCCGTGCAGGCCGCAAGGGCAAGGACCGAGGTCAATCCAAGGGCGCGCATCGTCAGGGGTGCGAAGGTCATGCTCTGTCTCTCTGCCGTCGTTCGGGTTGAAACCCCGAAGCCATTTCCAGTCATTCGGTCCCAAGCCCCTCGACCAGCGGCACGAAACGCACCGGTCGCAGCTCGTCATAATCAAATCCGCTGTCAGTGCGCGTCACCTTGATCAGGCTCTGCACAGTATCCGACTGCCCAACAGGCAATACCATGATACCGCCGGTTTTCAATTGCGCCAATAGGGGGCCGGGGGGGTCTTCGGCGGCTGCTGTCACGATGATGCGATCAAACGGCGCCTGATCGGGCAGTCCAAAGCTGCCATCCCCCGTAATCGCGGTGATATTGGTCAGATCCAGCGCGCGGAACACCTCATCCGCCGCCCGCACAAGCCGCCGGTGCCGGTCCACCGTATAAACCCGCCGCGCCAGTTGGCTCAGGATCGCGGCCTGATAGCCCGA
The DNA here is from genome assembly GCA_022843025.1 of Paracoccaceae bacterium. Taxonomy (GTDB): domain Bacteria; phylum Pseudomonadota; class Alphaproteobacteria; order Rhodobacterales; family Rhodobacteraceae; genus Paragemmobacter. The sequence goes on from JALHOL010000010.1 coordinate 115,232, forward strand.
CCCGGTTCCCACCTCCAGCACCTTGTCGCGCGGCTGCACGGCCAAGGCTTGCGTCATGATCCCCACGATGCTGGGCTGGCTGATCGTCTGGCCACAGGCGATGGGCAGCGGCATGTCCTCATAGGCGCGCTCGGCGAACAGCCCGCGCACGAAATGCCCCCGGTCGATCACCTCCATCGCCGAAAGCACCCGGCTGTCGGTCACCCCCCGGGATCGCAAGGCATACAGAAAACGCATCTTCCGTTCGGCGGCGGACCCATCCTCGTCAAAGCCCGCCCCTTCCGTCATGCCAGCCGCGCCTCAAGATCGGACAGCAGGTCATGCGCCGTCAGGTCCGCCCGCATCGGCGTAACCGAGATATAGCCTTCAAGGTTCACCGCCGCATCCGTACCGGGCAGGGTGGGGGTCTGTTGCGGGCCGCCCTTGATCCACAGATAGCGCCGCCCCGTGGGCGACAGCTGTGCCTCGGCCGAAAAAGACGTGTCGCGCCGGAACCCCTGCGCCGCAACCTTCACCCCTTTTACCTGCGCGGCGGGCAGGGGCGGGAAGTTCACGTTATAAAACACCCGGTAATCATCGCCGGTCCAGATGCCCCGGTCCAGCAGCGCCCGCACCACATGGGTGCCATGGTTGCGCGCCGTTTCGAACGGATCTGCCAGACCATCCATCTCAGGGCCAAAGAACTGCGACAGCGCGATGGCCGGAATGCCCTGCAATGCCGCCTCCATCGCCCCGCCGATCGTGCCCGAATACAGCACATTCTCGGCCGAGTTGTTGCCCCGGTTCACCCCCGACAACACCAGATCGGGCTTTGCCCCCTGCAACACGTCATAGATGCCGGCCAGAACGCAATCCGCCGGGCTACCCTCGGCGGCATAGCGGCGATCCTCCAGCTTGGCGATCATCATCGGGTGGGTGTAGCTGATGCAATGCCCCACGCCCGATTGCTCGAATGCCGGCGCAACCGTCCAGACCTCGCCGCCATGCCCGGCGATATCCGCCGCGATCCCGGCCAGAACCTGAAGCCCGGGGGCATTGATACCATCGTCATTCGTGATCAGGATGCGCATGCTCTGCCTTCTTTGCCTGCTTCCTGATTAGATCAGGGCGCAGAGGGCGGCAAGCAAAAGGCCCATCCCAAGGGACGCCATCTTCATCCGTGTTGCGTATGCACCTGTCCGGCCCGGCCGGACCTGTCACTCGGCCAGCGTCACCGGGTCGGGTTGCGCCAGAAAGAACCCTTCCGGCGCAAACAGCACGCCAAGGATCGCCAGATAGGCCAGCAGGAAAAGCGCAATCGCAGCCGTCTGCGCCCGCTTGCCGGGTGCCTGTGCCATGCGGATGCGGCTGTCACGGGTCATCGTCAGGGTCTTGGGCATGAGCAGTGCTCCTCCTTGTCGATTCCCCTCGGACTCTACCGCATCACGCAATGTTTCGGGTTCTGAAATTTATGCCATAAGCGGAATAGCGTTCCCCTTGGCGGCAATCCGCCAAACGATTTTCCGCTGCACCTGCATCCTTGCCCGCGCAGCGAAACATCTTTCCGCCCCGTTGCTGCGTCGCAGCAGCCCCGTCCCCGAATGAACGCGCAAGAAAAAAGGCGCCCGAAGGCGCCCTTTCCAGCATGCAGCATGGCGAAGATCAGTCCTTCGCGCGTTCCACATAGGAATAATCGTCGGTGTTGATCACGATCCGCACCCCGGCCCCGATATGCGGCGGCACCATCACGCGCAGCCCGTTGGAGCAGATGGCGGGTTTGTAGGAAGACGATGCCGTCTGCCCTTTCACCACCGGTTCGGTTTCCGTGATCTCGACCACCACGCGCTGCGGCAGTTCCAGCGCAATCGCCACACCCTCGAAAGTGCGCAAGTACACCTTGATGCCTTCGGTCAGGAACACCTTGTCCTCGCCCACCACATCCGGTGTAGCGACAAGCTGCTCATAGGTGTTGGGTTCCATGAAGTGATAGCCTTCGCCATCTTCATAAAGGAAGTCATATTCCCTTTCGTCCACCGTGGCCTTTTCCACCATCTCGGTGGTGCGCCAGCGTTCGGACACCTTCACCCCGTCGGAAATGCGGCGCATATCCACGCTGGTGGTCGGCGTGCCCTTGCCGGGATGGAAGTTTTCGGCCTTGAGCACGGCATAAAGCTTGCCGTCCATCTCGACGACATTGCCCTTGCGAAGGGAAGAAGCGATGACTTTCACGGGGTCGTTTCCTTGCGGTTTCAGAAAGGCCCGCATAATCCAGCAGGCGATTGGCGCTGCACCTATCGCATCTTTCGCCAAATCTCAAACCGAAAGCGCCACGCCGTGACCAACCCGCCCGACAGCCCAGCCCAAACCCCGTGGTGGCACCCCTCGCGCCATGCCGACCGCCGCCCCGTCCTGTTGGCGCGCAACCGCATCCAGCAGGCGCTGCGCCGCTGGTTCGATGACAATGGCTTCACCGAGGTGGACCCCGCCGCGCTGCAAGTCTCGCCCGGGAATGAGGCACATCTGCACGCCTTCACCACCGATGCCCTGTCGCATGACGGCACCCGCCGCGCGATGCACCTGCACACCAGCCCTGAATTCGCGATGAAAAAGCTCCTCGCGGCAGGCGAAACGCGCATCGCGGCTTTTGCCCATGTCTGGCGCAACCGCGAAAGGGGGGCGCTTCACTCGCCCGAATTCACCATGCTGGAATGGTATCGGGCGGGCGAGGATTACACCGTCCTGATGGAGGACACGGTCGCCTTCCTGCGCCTTGCCGCCACCACCGCCAATACGGCCCTCCTGCGCTATCGTGATCGCAGCTGCGATCCCTTCGCCCCGTGGGAACGGCTTTCGGTCGCCCAGGCCTTCACACGCCACGCCGGTATCGACCTTCTCGCCACAATTCAAACCGATGGCACCCCGAACCGCGACGCACTTGCCGCGCAGATGATGGGGCAGGGGATGGCCGTCTCGCCCGATGACACATGGTCCGACCTGCTGTCCAAGGTGCTGGTCTCCCATGTCGAACCCCATCTTGGGCTGGGTCACATCACCGTCCTTGACCGCTACCCGGCGGCCGAGGCCGCACTGGCCCGCGCCTGCGCCGACGATCCACGCGAAGCCGAACGGTTCGAGGTCTATGCCTGCGGTGTCGAGCTTGCCAATGGCTTTGGCGAGCTGACCAACCCCGTCGAACAGCGCCGCCGCTTCCAGATCGAGATGGACGAAAAAGATCGCATCTACGGCGAACGCTACCCGATTGATGAGGATTTCCTCGCCGCCCTCGCCCTCATGCCCCCCGCATCAGGCATCGCATTGGGCTTTGACCGGCTGGTGATGCTGGCCACAGGCGCGCAAAGAATCGATATGGTCCTCTGGGCACCCGTGGCCGAGTGACGGGCGGAAAGCTGCCGTTTTTCATGGGTTTGCTACAATCCGGCGGTCTTTCCCCGCATTGGTTCCGGCCCTGAAACAAAGCCCGCAACCCGCCGCCTGCCGTGACCGAAAGGCCGCATAAACCAAAGTTTATGGCCATAAACGGGGCGGTCAAAGCCGCCTGTTCCGGCCTCCCCCCCCGCTTGCCCGACTCAGCGATTAGGCCCAGCTTTGTCCCATGGTCGTCGGGGCGTGCCTTTGGTGGGGGCATCCCGGCGGACAGGACAGACAGACCCGGACAACACCCCTTATTCAGGCCAGTGCAATGCCGACCGTACATGATATCCAAGGCAGGACCCACGACGTGACAGCGCATCGACCCGCACCCGCAGACCGGCCCCGCATTCTGGTGGTCGACGACGACGCCATCAACCGTCTCGTGGCCCGCGTCCTGATCGAGGCGCGCGGATATGAGGTGATCGAGGCCGAAGATGGCGATGCCGCTCTGGCGACCTATGCCGCCAGCGATGACATCGGCCTGATCCTGATGGATCTCGCCATGCCCGGCCGCGACGGGCTGGACACCACCCGCTGCCTTCGCGCGCAATCGCGGCGCGGGGCGACTGTTCCGATCGTCGCCCTGACCCGCCGCATCGACGACGACTCGCGTCGCAATTGCTTTGATGCGGGGATGAACGGGTTCCTGCCGAAACCCATCTCCGCCACCGGAATCGAAAGCATCGTGTGTTTGGTCGGTCACGGCGCACCCCGCGCTCACGCCTGATCGCGTGCCGACATACTCAGGCCCGATCCCCGGCAGCATGGTGGATCGGGCCTTTTTTCATCCCTGCCGCTTTGGCTAATGGCCGCCGCGATACGGACTGATTGACGTACCTCAATCTTGCCCGGATAAAGAACCAACCCCGACATGCGGGGCAGGGCGCAGGGATGACCAGACCGACGGTAAATGACATAGCCCGCGAAGCCGGGGTCTCGCTTGCCACGGTGGACCGCGTCCTGAACGCGCGCCCCGGCGTGCGCGCCAAGACGATAACGGCAGTGAATGACGCCATCACCCGCCTTGGCTATGTCCGCGACCTCGCCGCCGCCAACCTTGCCCGCAGCCGTTCCTATCGCATGGTGGCCCTGCTGCCTGATGGCGACAGCCAGTTCGTGCAAACCCTCGCCGAAGCACTGACCGAGGCCGCCGCCCTTGCCGCCGCCACGCGCCTGCGCCTGGATCTGCTCCGCTACCCGCCCGAAGACATGCATGTGCTGTCCAACCTCCTCGCGGGCTTCCAGGCCGAAGATGTGGCCGGTGTCGCGCTGATGGCCCCCGAAACCCCCGTCATCCGCGATGCCGTGCGCGCCCTGCGTCTGCGCGGCATTCCCCTTGTGGCGCTTGGCTCTGATCTGCCCAACACGGGGCGTGATCATTTCGTGGGCATCGACAGCCACGCCGCAGGCCGCACGGCGGGCGTCCTAATGGGCCGCTTCTGCCGTGGTCTTTCGGGCCGCGTGCTGGTCGTCGCCGACAGCATGCTTCTGCGTGACAGCATCGAACGCCGCCGCGGGTTCGATGAGGTGCTTCTCGCCGATTTCCCCGCGCTGGATGTGATGCCCACGCTGGAAACCCACGGCTCTGCCGAACAGCTGCGCCGCGCCGTGGGCGATTGCCTTGCCGCCACGCCGGATGTTGTCGGTCTCTATCTGCTCGGCTCCGGCCACCGTGCGCTTGCCGCGCTGCTGCGCGACCGTGGCCTTCTCGGTCGTTTCGTCGTGATCGGGCATGAGTTGACCCCACACACGCGGCAGGCACTTCTGGCCGGGCATCTCGATGCCGTCATCGCGCAGAATCCCGGCCATCTCGCCCGCTCCGCCCTGCGTGTTCTGCGCGCCAAAGCCGACCGCATCCCGATCGACGAAGGGCAGGAACAATTGAGGATCGAGGTCGTCATCCGCGAAAACCTCCCCGCCGAGCCGCGCGAAGATCGTCAGGAAGACGCCGCTTAGGCTTTGAAATTAAATGATAAAGACCTCGCTTCAGATGTCGCGCCAAAAAATGAGGAACGTACCTCAGAAATCTATGGACAGACTCGCCCCGCCAAGCCTATCGTAAACATCAAAGAAGGCCCGGGGGCAGCGCAGCTGTCCAAACGGGCACGATAACAAATCAATCTGAAACGGGAGGAACTACGATGAAGGCCAGACTTCTTGCCGCCTCTTCGGCGGCAGCCCTTTGCATGGCGGGCATGGCATCCGCGCAAGACAATGAACTTACCCTGTGCTGGGCCGCTTGGGATCCCGCCAACGCGCTCGTTGAATTGTCCAAGGATTTCGAAACCCAGTCCGGCATCAAGATGAACTTCGAATTCGTGCCATGGCCGAATTTCGCAGACCGGATGCTGAACGAACTCAACTCCGGCGGTCAGCTTTGCGACCTGCTGATCGGCGACAGCCAGTGGATCGGCGGCAGCGCCGAAAACGGCCACTACGTCAAGCTGAACGACTTCTTCGATAAGGAAGGCATCAGCATGGACGATTTCGCCCCGGCGACCGTCCGCGCCTATTCCACCTGGCCCAAGGGCGAACCCAACTACTACGCACTTCCCGCGATGGGCGATGCCAACGGCTGGTTCTACCGCAAGGACTGGTTCGCCCGTCCGGAAATTCAGGCCGAGTTCAAGGAAAAGTACGGCCGCGATCTGGCCGAACCCAAGACGCAAAAGGAACTGCTCGAAATCGCGCAATTCTTCCAGGGGCGTGAAATCGACGGCCAGACTGTCTATGGCGCCTCCATCTTCACCGAACGCGGATCCGAAGGCATCACGATGGGTGCCACTGGCGCGCTGTATGCTTGGGGTTTCAAATACGAAAACACCCCCGGCAAATACGATATGGAAGGCGCCGTGAACTCGCCCGAGGCGGTCGAGGCGTTGGAGTTCTACAAGGAACTCTACAAAACCGCCACGCCTCCGGGCTATGACAACGCCTATATGGAACAGTCGCTGGATGCCTTCAAATCCGGGCAGGTGGCCATGGCGATGAACTGGTTCGCCTTCTTCCCCGGCCTCTATGCAGATCCCAACACCGGGGGCGACAAGATCGACTTCTTCGTGAACCCAGCGCAGAACGTGGCCGCCTCCACGCTCGGCGGGCAGGGTATCTCGGTCGTGTCCTATACCGACAACATGGATGGCGCGCTGGCCTATATCAAATGGTTCGCCCAGCCGGATGTGCAAAAGAAGTGGTGGTCGATGGGCGGTTATTCCTGCCACAAGGCCGTTCTCGAAGACCCGGATTTCGTGAACACCGCCCCCTTCGCGGGTGACTTCCTCGAAGCAATGGGTGGCGTGCAGGACTTCTGGCAGGAGCCGGCCTATGCCTCGCTGCTGCTGGCGATGCAGGAACGTCTGCACAACTATGTGGTGGCCGATCAGGGCACCGCACAAGAGGCGCTGGACGGCCTGATCGCCGACTGGACCGAAGTGTTCGAGGACGAAGGCAAGCTCTGACCTTCCCCTCTCGCCCCGCCCGCCCGATCCTGCAACGGATCAGACGGGCGGGGCATTCCTCCCGATCGCTCGTCCCGCCGCTGGCGGGGCAGGGGCAGGGGCAACCCCGCCGCCCGAAGGACCATGCCGATGCCCGATCCCATCACCGCCGCCGCACGCGCCACACCCGAACCCATCGCCCGCAAGGTGCGCGGCCTGTCCGATCGCGCCATCGCCTGGCTGTTCGTGGCACCAACCATCTTCCTGCTGTTGGCGATCAACATCTTCCCATTGATCTGGACGGTCCGGCTCAGCTTCACCAACTACCGGGCCAACCGCCCGAACGAAGAGGTGGAATGGGTCGGCCTGCGCAATTACGTCCGCATCCTGACGGATGATGGCATCTGGGCCAACATGCAGACCACGGCCCATTTCCTGTTCTGGACGCTGTTCTTTCAGGTGCTGATCGGCTTCACCCTTGCTTGGCTCATCAACCGGAAATTCAAGGGCAATGATCTGCTCACCACCCTGATCGTGCTGCCCATGATGCTCTCGCCCGCTGTGGTGGGCAATTTCTGGACCTTCCTCTACCAGCCGCAGATCGGCCTTGTGAATTACATGGTCGAACTCGTCACCGGCACCCCGGCCTCCAGCTTTTCCATGCTCGGCGCGGGGGGGTATGCCAAATGGTCCATCATCATCGTCGACACCTGGATGTGGTCGCCCTTTGTCATGCTGATCTGCCTCGCAGGCCTGCGCTCCATCCCCGATTACATCTACGAGGCGGCCGAAATCGACCGCGCCTCCAAATGGCGGCAGTTCTGGACCATCACCATCCCCATGGTGTTGCCCTTCCTGATGCTCGCCGTGCTGTTTCGTGGCATCGAGAATTTCAAGATGTTCGACATGGTGGTCCTGCTCACCGGCGGCGGACCGGGCAACGAAACCCTCCTCGCCTCCATCGACCTGAAGCGTGAGGCGTTCGAAAAGTGGCGCACCGGCTATTCCAGCGCCTATGCCATCATCCTGTTTGTCACGGTCTTCGGCCTCGCCTCCATCTATGTCAAGGCCCTGAACAAGGTGAAAGAAAGATGAGCGCCTATTCCATCACCGAACCCACCTCGCGCTCCAAACTGGTCGCTGGCGTGCTCGTCGTCCTTTACGCCTTCGTCACCCTGCTGCCCTTGGTCTGGATCATCTCCACCGGCTTCAAGTCCGGGCCGGATTCCATCAGCTACCCGCCCAAGGTGCTGTTCGAGCCTTCGCTTGAGGGCTACGTCAACCTCTTTACCACCCGCACCCGCGTCGCGGCCGAAGAGTTCCAGAACCTTCCCCCGGCCGAGACATGGTATGATGAAATCGTCCGCGAAAGCGGCATGGTCATCGCAGGGCCATCGCGCTTTGGCGAACGCTTCCTGAACTCTGTCATCATCGGCTTCGGCTCGACCTTCCTGTCGATCTTCCTCGGCACGCTGGCCGCTTATGCCTTCTCGCGCTTCAAGGTGCCGCTCAAGGATGACATCCTGTTCTTCATCCTCTCCACCCGGATGATGCCGCCCATCGCAGTGGCCATCCCCATCTACCTGATGTACCGCGAATTGGGTCTGTCCGATACGCATCTGGGCATGATCCTGCTATATACGGCGGTGAACATCTCGCTTGCCGTCTGGCTGCTCAAAGGTTTCATCGACGAAATTCCCCGCGAATACGAAGAGGCCGCGCTGATCGACGGCTACACCCGGTTTCAGGCCTTCCGTAAGGTCGTCTTGCCGCAAGCCGCCACCGGCATCGCCTCTACCGCGATCTTCTGCCTGATCTTCGCCTGGAACGAATATGCCTTCGCGGTCCTGCTCACCTCCGGCACGGCCCAGACCGCGCCACCCTTTATCCCGACCATCATCGGTGTGGGCGGTCAGGACTGGCCCGCCGTCGCCGCCGGGGCCACCATCTTCCTGCTGCCCGTGATGATCTTCACCATCCTTCTGCGCAAACACCTGCTGCGCGGGATCACCTTCGGAGCCGTCCGCAAATGATGTCCTTCCTCAACGGCCTCTTCCGCCTGCGCCGCGGCCCGTGGGAACTGCTGGCCACCATCCTTATCGGGCTGGGTGTCTTCATGCTGATGCAGCCCTTCGCCCTCGCGCTCTATACTTGGAGCTTCCTTGTTACCCTGGCGGGCACGGTGATGTTCATCATCGTCTCGCATTTCCCGGAATAGCCGCGATGCTGGAAAAGCTCTGCCCCATCCTGCCCGCCCGCGACATCGCCCTGACAGAATCCTTCTGGGCGCGGCTCGGCTTTGAAACCGTCTACCGCGACGATGCCGAATACCTTCTGATGAAACGCGACGGGGCCGAGGTGCATTTCTTCCATCACCCCGACCAGAACCCCGCCACCAACGACCACGGCGCCTATCTGCGCCCCGCCGACATCGCCGCGCTGCATCGCGAATGGTCCGTGCTCGACCTGCCCGCCACGGGCATCCCCCGCTACATCCCGCTTTCCGAAAAACCCTGGGGCATGGCCGAACTTGCCCTCATCGACCTGAACGGAAACCTCATCCGCGCAGGGCAGGAGATCTGACTTGGCCGAAATCGTCATCCGCAATCTGCGCAAGGAATTCGGCGCCTTCACCGCCGTCAAAGGCTCCAGCTTCACCATCAAGGATGGCGAATTCTTTATGCTGCTCGGCCCCTCGGGCTGTGGCAAGACCACCACCCTGCGCATGATCGCGGGGCTGGAACTGCCCACCTCCGGCCAGATCCTGATCGACGGCGAAGATGTCAGCATGAAACCCGCCAGTCAGCGCGACATCGCCATGGTCTTCCAGATGTTCGCGCTCTACCCGCATATGAACGTGCGCAAGAACATCAGCTACCCGCTCGTCAGTCAGGGCGTCCCCAAAGCGCAGATCGCCGCCAAGGTGGCCGAGGTCGCCCGCATCCTCGGCATTGAATCGATCCTCGACAAACCCGTGGGCGGCCTTGCCGGGGGCGATCGTCAGCGTGTGGCGCTGGGCCGCGCCATCGTCCGCAATCCAAAGGCCTTCATGATGGATGAACCGCTCGGCGCGCTGGATGCCGAATTCCGCGAACGCATGGCCGAAGAACTGCGCGCCCTGCATGACAGGATGGGTGCCACCACCGTCTATGTCACCCATGACCAGCTGGAGGCGATGCAGATGGGCGACAAGATCGTCGTGATGAACCACGGCGTTGTCGAACAATTCGGCACCCCGCAGGATATCTACGACCACCCCGCCACGCTCTTCGTGGCCGATTTCATCGGCAGCCCGGCCATGAACTTCCTGCGCTTTGACGGAACAGCAAAACCGGGCGATCAAAGCGTCACCCTCGGCGGCACCTCCATCGCCCTGCCGGAACTGCAAGAGGCCGCCTCAGGCGCGTTGGTGCTGGGCGTACGCCCCGAACATGTGGCGCTGGCCGATGATGCCCCCTATCGCGGGCGGGTAGAGGCATCGGAGTATCTGGGTACCACCCAGATCGTCACGCTCTCCACCGCCCATGGCCCGGTCAAGGCGCGCATCCCCTCGGGCGAGGTGGCGCGTCTGGGCGAAACCGTGGGCCTGCGGCTAAATGCGCGGACGCTGTCGCTGTTTGATGCCGGATCAGGCCGCGCCTTGCGCACGGCCGCCAATGCGGGGGTGCATCATGGCTGAGGTTGTCCTGTCCGGCCTGACCAAATCCTTTGGCGCTACCCGCGCCCTATCGGATGTGTCGATGACCATTCCCGACGGGTCCTTCGTCGTGCTCTTGGGCCCCACGGGGGCAGGCAAAACCACCACCCTGCGCCTGATCGCGGGCCTTGACCGCCCCGATGCAGGCGACATCGCCATCGCGGGCCGCTCTGTCCGTGATGACATGCCCGCGCAGCGCGATGTGGCGATGGTCTTTCAGCAATATTCGCTCTACCCACATCTCACCGTCCGCGACAATCTGGCCTTTCCCCTGCGCTCTCCCGTGATGAACTGGCCCGAAGCGCAGATTACCAGTAAAATCAATGAAGTGGCCTCCGTTCTTCGCATCGCGCATAAGCTCGACAACAAGGCGACCCAGTTGTCCGGGGGCGAGATGCAGCGCGTCTCCATCGGCCGCGCGCTGGTCCGCAACCCGCGCATTTACCTGATGGATGAACCGCTCTCCTCGCTGGACGCCAAACTCCGCGCCGATTTGCGCATCGAGCTTAAACGCATCCATGCCGAACTGGGGGCCACCTTCCTTTACGTGACCCATGACCAGATCGAGGCAATGACGATGGCCACCCATGTCGGCGTGCTGGATCAGGGCCGCCTCGTGCAATTCGGAACGCCGCGCGAGATCTATGAAAACCCCGTCTCCGCCTATGTGGCCAGCCGCCTGGGCCAGCCGCGCATCAACCTGTTGCCCGCCAATGCGTTCGGAGCCGCACCTGCCGGGGCGGCTCAGATTGGCCTGCGCCCGGAACATGTGGCGCTGGGCGACGGCCAGCCCGCAACCGTGCGCCGGGTGGAACATCTGGGCGACCAGACCCGCCTGCACCTGACCATGGGCGGGCATGAGATCATCACTCTGGCCGATCCCCACACGCCGCTTTCTCCCGGCGACAACCTTTCCATCCGCCCCGACAACCCGCTCTGGTTTGACGCCAGCGGCAACCGCATCTGACAGGAGCCCGCCATGAAGCAGTTCATGAACAGCAAGGAAACCTTGGTGACCGAGGCGCTGGATGGCCTGATCCGCACCTCCAACGGGCGATTGGCGCGGCTGGATGGCTATCCGCATATCAAGGTCGTTGTCCGCACCGATTGGGACCGCTCCAAGGTCGCGCTGGTATCGGGCGGCGGATCGGGCCATGAACCCAGCCATGCCGGTTTCGTGGGGCAGGGGATGCTGACCGCCGCCGTCTGCGGCGATGTCTTTGCCTCGCCCTCTGTCGATGCCGTTCTGGCGGGGATTCTGGCGGTGACGGGCAAGGCTGGCTGCCTGCTGATCGTCAAGAACTACACCGGCGATCGCCTCAACTTCGGCCTCGCCGCCGAACGGGCGCGGGCTTTCGGGCTCAAGGTTTCCATGGTCATCGTCGATGACGATGTGGCCCTGCCCGATCTGCCGCAGGCGCGTGGGGTGGCGGGCACCCTGTTCGTCCACAAGATCGCCGGGGCCATGGCCGAAGCCGGGGCCGATCTCGACGCCATCACAACCGCCGCCCGCCGCATCATCGACGGGGCCATTTCCATCGGAATGTCGCTCGATACCTGCACCGTGCCGGGCTCGCCCAAGGAAGACCGCATCAGCGCGGGAAAGGCGGAACTGGGCCTTGGCATCCATGGTGAGGCCGGGGTGGAACAGGTCGATTTCTCCGGCGCCCGCGCCGCCATGGCTATGGTCGTCGACAGGCTGATGCCCCGCCTCGGCACCGGCGATCACGTGGCGCTGCTGAACAACCTCGGCTCCACCACGCCGCTTGAAATGTCGGTGCTGGCCGAAGAACTCGCCCGCTCTGCCATCGGTGACCGTGTCAAATGGATGATCGGCCCCGCTCCCCTGATGACCTCGCTCGACATGCACGGCTTCTCCGTCTCGCTCCTCCCGGTCACGCAGACCGAGGTGGCGCACCTCTCCGCCTCCGCCGCCCCCCCAGCATGGCCGCCGCTGGCCACGCTGGCCCCTGTCGCCACCCGCCCGCTGCCCGATGGTCTGGCCCCCATCCTGCCCGTCCCTTCCCCCCATCCCGCCCGCCGCGCCCTGCTGGACCGCTGCTGCCAGGCGCTTATCGCCTGCGAGACAGACCTGAACGCGCTGGATGCCAAGTCGGGTGACGGCGATACCGGTTCCACCCTCGCCGGGGCTGCCCGCGCGCTGCAATCCGCGCTGGACAGGTTGCCGTTGGCCGATCCCACCCAGCTTTACCGCGCCATCGGGATGGAGCTGTCGCAAACCATGGGCGGATCCTCCGGCGTTCTGCTGGCCATCTTCTTCGCCGCCGCGGGCGATGCCTCGGCCTCTGGCAAGGATTGGATCGGCGCGCTGTCCGCGGGCCTTGACCGCGTGATGCAAGTGGGCGGTGCCGCCCCCGGCCACCGCACCCTGATCGACGCGCTCGCCCCGGCCCTTGCCGCCCTGCCACAAGGCGTCGCCGCCGCCGCCGCCGCCGCCCGCGCCGGGGCCGACAGCACCGCCCAGATGACCCGCGCCAAGGCGGGCCGCGCCTCCTATCTCTCGGCAGATAAGCTGGCTGGGTATAACGACCCCGGTGCCGAAGGCGTTGCACGACTTCTTGAAACCCTCGCCGCAGGCTGACCCCTTACATCGACGGGCATTCCCGCTATGGTGCGCGCATGCCCGTCGATCCCGCCTCAATCTGCGTCCTCGCCAACCCTGGATCGGGCCACGCCAGCCGGGACGGCACCGCGATCCCGAAGGCGATGGCCGTCTTTGGCCCCGATGTCCCCCTGCGCCGCCTGACCGAAGGCGAAACCTTCGCCGATGCGGTGAAACAGGCCCTCGCCGACGGCTTCACCACCATCGTCGCCGCTGGCGGGGATGGCACCGTCACCGGCATCGCGCAGGCGCTTCTCGGCACAGAGGCCAGCCTCGCCATCCTGCCCCTTGGCACCTTCAACTTCGTCTCCCGCGGCCTCGGCCTGTCCGAGGATCCCGAAGCCGCCGCCCGCGCCATCCTTGCCGGTCACCCGCACCGAATTTCCGTGGGCACCGTCAATGACCAACTGTTCCTGAACAATGTCAGCCTCGGCCTTTACCCCCGCATCCTGTCAGAACGTGAGGCGATGTATGCCCGCTGGGGCCGCTTTCGCGTGCTGGCCTATTGGACGGTGCTCGCCACCCTGATCCGCGCCCAACGCACGCCCTCCTTCACCATCGAAACCGAAGACGGCAGCCGCACCCTGCGCACGCCCCTGATCTTCATCGCCCGCTCGGCCTATCAGTTGGAACGCTTCGGCCTGTCCGGGGCCGACATCATCAGCGATGACCGCTTCGCCGTCTTCATCGCCCGCTCCGGCACACGCTGGCACTTGATGAAACTGGCCTTCCACCTTGCCCGCAAGCGGCTGGATGCAGGCACCGATGTGGAACTGTTCAGCGCCCATAGCCTGACGATCCGCACCGCGCGCCGTCGCCCCCGTGTGGCCTTTGATGGGGAAAAGCGCCGGATGCTTGCCCCGCTCAGCTTCAAGATCCACTCCGATGCCCTGTCCATAGTCATCCCGGATGTCCAGGATCGCGTCACCCCATGACGCGCATCATCCACCTGTCCGATCCGCATTTCGGCACCGTCCCGCCGGATTTGCCCCGCGCATTGGCCGCCACGCTGGCGACCCTTGCCCCCGATGCCGTGGTCCTGTCGGGTGACCTGACACAGCGCGCACGCCCCGGCCAATTCGCCGCCGCCCGTGATTTCATCGCATCCTGCCCGTCGCCGCTGCTGGCCATCCCCGGCAATCACGACATTCCCCTGTTCAACCTGCCGCTGCGCCTGCTGGCCCCGTGGCGCAACTGGAATCGCGGCCTGTCGCTCCCGTTGGAAGGGGAAATCACCACCCCCCGCGCCCTGATCGCCGGGATCAACACCGCCAACCCCCGTGTGTGGAAGGATGGCCGCATACATCCCGCGCAACTGGACCGCCTTGCCACGCTCTTCGCCAGTGCAGGGGATCGCCGCCGCATTGTGGCGCTGCATCACCCGCCCGAACCGCCCAACAGCGAGGCTCCCTCGCTGGCTGGCGCGGCCGTGGCTGTGGCGGCCTTCGCCCGGATGGGTGTGGATATGCTCTTGTCAGGCCATCTGCATTTCACCCATATCGCGCCGCTGACCGCCGCCCCGACCATCCTGTCGGTGCAGGCAGGCACCTGCCTGTCTTCACGCACCCGCAACGATGGCAACGCCTTCTCGATGATCGACCTGACGGATGAAGGCGCGACCATCACCCATTTCCGCGCCGCAAGCGACGGCAGCTTCAAACCCGATGCCGCCACCGCATGGGCGCGCACAGCCGAAGGTTGGCGCTAAAGCGAAACCGTCTCGCCCATATCGGCAGCCCGGATTGCCGCCAACACCATCGCCAGCGTCCCGATGTTGTGCGCCCCGCTGGGCTCCATCGCCGCCCCACCCGACAGGGCGGCAGGCAACTGCCCCTGAAACGCCGCCACCGAATCCTGTATCAGATGCCATGGCTTTGCGCCCCAGACGGGGCAGGGCGGTTCCACCACCCGCTCCTCCACGCCATCCGCGCGATGCAGGCGCAGGCGAAACCCGTCCTCCACGGTGATCGACCCGTCATCCCCTTCGATCTGCAACAGGCTTTGCGGAAACGGATCGGGCGACAGCACCGAATGAAAACTGCATTCCACCGTGCTCACCGCGCCCGACCCGTGCCGGATCAGCGCCTGAAACGCATCAAACCCGGTCACGCGGGGATTGCGCCGCTGCACCTCGCAGGACAGGCGCGTGGCATCGCCCATCAGGTGCCGCACCATGTCGAACAGATGGAGCCCAATATCCGTCAGCGCCAGATCGCGCACCTCCGCCAGATAGGGTTGATTGGCATAGATGTCATAGCCATGCCGGAACGACAGGCGCAGCCAGCGCGGCATCCCGATGGCCCCGGCATCCAGCAGGGCCTTCACCTCGCGGATCGGGCGTTGCCAGCGGAAATTCTCATGCACCGCCAGCATCACGCCCCGCGCCTCGCAGGTGGCGACCATGGAAGCGGCATCCTCCAACGTCTCGGCAAAAGGTTTCTGGCAGATCACCAGCCGTGCGTGCTGGGCGGCCAGTTCGACCAGCGCGCGGTGTGATCCTACGGTCGTGGCGATATCCACGAAATCCGGGCGCAGTGTTGCCAGCATCTCAGCCGCATCCGTTCCCCAATGGGCAATGTCGAAGTCGCGGGCATAGGCTTCGGCCTTGGCGGGGGCACGGTCGCAAACCCCGATGATGCCCGCCCCCGGCAAATCGGCCCAAGCTGCCATGTGATTGCGCGCAAAGAACCCGCAGCCAACCAGAACACCGCGAAAATCCATCCTGTCGATCCCCTTCCGGCACGCGGCCCAACTGGCTCACTCATTATACCAGTGTCATTCGCCGGACAAGCAAACCGGGCGGTGACCGTGAACGAAACCTCAATCGAGGGTGCGTCGCGTATGCACAGCTGTCTGCACAGGCGTCTGCACCGCCTGCTGCACAGAAAAAATAATCAATTTGGGAAAAAAGGGTAGGGCAAGGCGTGTGGAACGCCTTGCTGAAAGCCATCTAGGGCCAGGTAGCCGCTGCGCCTATTCCTCGACCGTGATCTGTGCCATCCGCCGCTCAATCCGCCGCCGACGCACCTCATAAAGGATCGCCATGATGATCGTTATGCCGATCATGATCACGGCCAAGGCATTGATCGTGGGAGTAATTCCGGCGCGCACTTTCGAGAATACATAGACCGTCAGCGTATCCGCCCCGCCGCGCGTGAACTGCGTCACGTTGAAATTCTCGATGGATTGAAAAAAGGCCACCGCCGCCCCGGCCCCGATGGCGGGGTAAAGATGCGGCAGCAGGATGCGCTTCATCACCTGCCCATGGCTCGCCCCCAGGTCCAGCGCCGCCTCTTCCAGTGCAGGATCAAAGCTTTGCAACCGCGCCAGCACCAGCAGCATCACCATGGCGGCGATGTAACTGACCTGCCCCAGCACCGAAAGATGCAGCCCCGGTGGCACACCGATCTTGTTCCACATCAACAGGGTAGAAATCCCGATGACCGCGCCGGGGATCAGGATCGTGGAAATCATCAACCCATAGATGATCGACCGCAACCGCCCCGAAATGGAGTTGATCAAGATCGCCGCAGCCGTCCCCACGATCACCGCCAGCACGGCCACTGCCAAGGCCACGACAATTGTGTTGCGAAAGGCGATCCACATCCGCTCGTCCGCAGCCAGTTCCACGAACCACCGCCCCGTCGTGCCTTTCCATGGCACGATAGACGGCAGCTTGCTGTCATTGAACGCCGCCCCCGCCATCACAAGTAACGGAATAAGCAGGTAAATCAGGAAAGCGCCCATATACAGATGGGCAAGGGATTGTCTGAACTTGTACATCTCCCGCCCCCCTTATTTCGCGATGTCAGACAGCTTGACGCGGAAAATCCACATCACGACGCTGACAAAAACGGTGCAGAGGAACAGCAGCAGGAACGCATAGGCCGATGCCGTATTCCAGTCGAGCGCGTCATTCATCCATTGCTGGATCGTCTGCGTGAACCATTGCGACGTTGTCGATCCCAGGATCGACGGCACCAGCAAGGACCCCGCCGACAGCATGAACACCATCACCGCCCCTGATGCGACACCCGGCTTGGCATGGGGCAGCACGATCCGCCAATGGATCTTCCACCACGGCGCCCCCAGATCCTCGGCCGCCTCGATCTGGTTTGTGTCCAGCGAAGAGATGGCGTTGTACAGTGGGAACAGCATGAACAGGATATAAGTGTAGACCAACCCGATCATCACCGCGTCGTAATCCGTGATCCACCGCACGGGTTTTTCGATGGCTCCGATAAAGAGTAGCAACGAATTCAGCGGCCCCTTGAATGCCAGAATGATCCACCAAGCAAAGGCGCGCAGCACCTCGGACACCCACAAGGGAACGAACAGCAAAAGCATCAGCGTTGGCAACGACCGGGGATTGACGATCTTCGCCATGTAGTACGCCACCGGATAGGCAAAGGCGAAGCACAGCAGGGTGACAACAACCGAATACCAGATCGTCAGCGAAAAGGTCATCACGTGGACCGGCACCGTGATCGGCATGCCAAGGATCGAGGTTTCGATCATGCCATCGAAAACCTTCAGATAGTTGTTGACCGAATAGGTATCCCGCGGCCCGCCGATTTCGGTCACAGGCAAATAGGGCCGGAAGGAACTTTCAAAGAGCGTGATGTTGGGGATGATGACAAGGATCAGCAACCAAAAGGCCACGATCAGGCACATCAACCCGGTCAGCCCAAGCCCGTAACGGCGGATCAGGTCCTGCATGGCTTACCTCTTCGTATCGGCATCTGGCAGGATGGCGGCGCGGTTGGCGTCAAATCCCATCCACACCTGATCGCCAATCGCGGGGATCGCGGCTGATCCGTCATTGCGCAATTCCGCGACCATCTTCATGCCGCTGTCCGATACCGCATGGATGGCGATGAAACTGCCTTCGAACGACACTTCCTCGACCATACCATGCACCCCGTTTTCGGGCGGGGCGGTCTGGCTGATGATCGTGTGTTCCGGGCGCACATAAAGCTTTACACCCTTGCCCGAAACGCCCTGCCCAATGCGGGCGCGGAAGCTGCCATGCGGTGTCGACAGGCTTGCCATGCCTTCGGAAACGATACCAAGATCGCCAGTGAACACGTTGTTTTCGCCCACAAAAGACGCAACAAAGCCGTTGACTGGATTGTTATAGATTTCGCGCGGATCGGCGATCTGCTGGATGCGTCCATGGCTCATCACCCCGACACGGTCGGACATGGCCAGCGCCTCGCCCTGATCGTGGGTGATGTAGATGAAGGTCACGCCGGTTCGTTTCTGGATCGCCCGCAATTCCGCCCGCATGTGCTGGCGCAGTTTCAGGTCAAGCGCCGAAAGCGGTTCGTCCAGCAGCATCACCTGCGGCTCCACCGCCAATGCGCGCGCAATCGCAACACGCTGCTTCTGCCCGCCGGAAAGCTGGCTCACCATCTTGTCGCCTGCGCCGGGCAGATCGACCAACGCCAGCAATTCCTCGGCCTTGGCGCGGCGCGTGGCCTTGTCGACCCCCCGCACCTCCAACCCGAAAGAGATATTCTCCCAGATCGTCATCAGGGGAAACAACGCCAGATTCTGAAAGATCAGCGCAGTCGGCCGTTGGTTGGGTCGCTGCCCGCGCATATCTTTGCCGCCGATGCGGATCACCCCCTGCGTCGGTTCTATGAACCCAGACACCATCCGGAGGATCGTGGTCTTGCCACAGCCCGACGGCCCAAGGAACGAGAAGAACTCGCCTGGTTTTATGGACACATTCGCATGGTCAACCGCGCGAAAGCTGCCAAAGTCGCAGCATACGTTATCAAGATCAATTCCGGCGCTCATCGCGTCGTGGTCCCCTGTCGTGGCGTGTTTTCTTTTGTTCGTTTTGATCAGGCTATCAGGCCTGTTCCGTCGCGCAATCTGTATTGCCAGATTGCATCGCCAGAACTGTCCCGCCAGCGCAGGATGCCTCGCAAATGAACACGCCGGACCAAAGGCCCGGCGTGCTGTCACTGTAAGACCGATCAGGAGGCCTTGTACTTGTCGGCGTATTCCGACCGCTTGGCCAGGAATTCGGCCGACTGATCCGGCCACCACCACAGTTTCGACAGCGCTTCATCGTTGAAGGTGCCGTTGTAATAGGCCGACACTTCCGGATCCATGAAGTCGGAAGCGCCTTTGCCAACCGGGTTGGCCGAGAATGCGGTCGCCCACATTGCAGCGCCTTCGCCGGTCGAGATCCACTTCACGAATTCATGCGCCTGATCCACGTTCGTCGCATTCTTCATCAGGACAAAGCCCTGATGCCATGCAATCGCACCTTCGACCGGGGCGACATACTTGTAGCCGTCATTGCGCAGGTTAAAGCCGGTGGAGTCCCAGCACAGGCCCAGCGTCGCGCCGTTGGCGGTGAAGCCAGCATTCGCCTCGTTCTCGCCTGACCACCACTGCACGACATTGCCCTTGGCCTTGATCGCCTCGGCAAGTGCGATGTCCCACAGTTCGACCATGGCGCCCATGTCGGTATAGCCATCCATCCACGGACGCGGCAGCTTGCCCTGTGCATCCAGCCAGCGGCCCATGGCAGCCAGCGCTGAATGTGGGCGAACCACGACCTGGTTTTCCGCGCTGAACAGATCGCCCAGCGACGGCGGGTCGGACAGAACGGCATCCGCCTCGTTCACAACCAGCGATTCCGTGCCCCAGACCGACGGTACATACAGCAGCGCGCCATCCTTGCGCGAACGCTCGCCCGCCGCGCCATCGGCCAGACCCGGCAGATAGTTGGCCATGGCCAGCTTGGATTCATCGAACGCGCCCAGAAGGCCGTTGTCGTTCCATGCGCCGACGCGGTCGATCGTCGGCTCGATCAGGTCGATCCCGCCCGCTTCCAACGCAACTTTGGCATCGGCGAACATGGTGTCCTGATCGGGCAGTTCCTTGAAGTTCATCTTGATGCCGGTCGCGGCTTCAAAAGCCGGGAACACCTTTTCCGCAAACAGCGGATAGCCTGCCCCAACCGGTAAAGTTCAGCTCGCCCGACGAAGCCAGCGCCTTGCGCGACACGATCGCCGGTGCAGCCAGCGCGCCGATCCCAAGGGCGGTACCCTTGAGCAGCGTGCGGCGGTCGAGG
>JALHOL010000011.1 GCA_022843025.1 Paracoccaceae bacterium
CCACCCGACTTCGGCCGTTTGCGCGACGACAGACACCGCTCGGGGCGAAAAACGCTTGCCCAGCGAGCAAAATCAGGCGATCTTGAAGTCAAGCGGCAGGCCACTTGGGGAATGTCGGACCATGCCATGCGTAAAGAAAACGCTCACCGCGGCGGGCCAGCGGCAAAACAGTACTGCCAGCGGCATATCCGGGTCGTCCATCTTTGGGCCAAACATGGTGCCTCCGCTGCGCTTTGCGTGCCGTTCGTCAACACTGCCCGCAGCATCCGTCCGGGTCGTTGTGCTGGAACAACGTCCGCGCGTTCAGCCGTGGGTAGAACCCCAACATCCGCAACCATCGCCAGGACCGACCCAATGTCAGAGATCCTTACGAAATCACGCGCCAGGAACATTTTTTACGGTGGATCACTGTTTTTCATCGTCGTGTTCGTGGCCATGACCATCCATTCCCACAACTATGTCGTGACGGTTTCCACCGCCGGAATGCCGCTGTCGCCCGAGGTGCGTCTGGGCAAGCATGTGTGGGAACGCCACAGCTGCATCAACTGCCACACGCTGCACGGCGAGGGCGCCTACTTCGCCCCGGAACTCGGCAATGTGATGACCCGCTGGGGCGTGATGGACGACCCAGAAGCAGCTTTTGAAACGTTGGACGGCTGGATGGCCGCGCAGCCCAGCGGGATCGAGGGGCGCCGTCAGATGCCCCTGTTCAAGATCACCCCCGAAGAAATGCGCGCCCTGGCCGAATTCCTGCGCTGGGCCGATCAGACAGACACCCAAGGCTGGCCGCCCACGGACGCGGGCTAGGAGAAAATCATGAAATATCAATCACAAAAAGTGGCTTACGCCTACTTCATGGTCGCCATGGGCCTGTTCGGCATCCAGGTGCTGGGGGGCTTGCTGGCGGGCTGGATCTACGTCTCGCCCAACACGCTGTCCGAGGTGCTGCCCTTCAACATCATCCGGATGATCCACACCAACGCCCTGATCGTCTGGTTGCTCCTCGGCTTTTTCGGTGCAGCCTATTTCCTTGTGCCCGAGGAATCGGAGCGGGAAATCTGGTCGGTGAAATTGGCCTACCTCCAACTCATCATCCTCGTCGTGGGCACGCTGGGTGCTGTCGGCAGCTATCTTGTCGGAATCCACGGCGGGCGCGAGTTTCTGGAGCAACCCTTGTGGGTCAAGTTCGGGATCCTTGTGGCCGCCGTCATCTTCTTGATCAACATCTCGATGACCGTGCTTGCCGGTCGCAAGACCGCGATCACCGGCGTCTTGCTGACCGGCCTGTGGCTCTTGTCGCTCTTGTGGATCTTTGCCTTCATCAACCCCGACAACCTCAGCCTCGACAAGATGTACTGGTGGTTCGTCGTCCACCTCTGGGTCGAAGGCACCTGGGAGTTGGTGATGGCTGCGATCCTTGCGTTCCTGATGCTGAAGCTGACGGGTGTTGACCGCGAGGTGGTGGAAAAGTGGCTTTACGTCATCGTCGCCACGGCGCTGTTCTCGGGCATCCTTGGCACCGGGCACCACTTCTACTGGATCGGCCTGCCGGAATACTGGCAGTGGACGGGTTCGATCTTCTCGGCCTTCGAGGTGGTTCCGTTCTTTGCGATGATGTCTTTCGCCTTCATCATGGTGTGGAAGGGGCGGCGCAATCACCCGAACAAGGCAGCACTTCTCTGGGCGCTTGGCTCGGCAACGGTAGCGTTCTTCGGAGCGGGCGTCTGGGGGTTCCTGCACACGTTCCACGGCGTGAACTTCTACACCCACGGCACCCAGATCACCGCCGCTCATGGCCACCTGGCCTTCTATGGCGCCTATGTGGCGATGAACCTTGCCATCATCACCTATGCGATGCCGCTGCTGCGGGGCCGCGCGCCCTACAATCAGGTGCTGAACATGGTGTCGTTCTGGCTGATGACCGGGGGCATGGCATTCATGACCTTCGTGCTGACCTTTGCGGGCACGATCCAGACCCACATGCAGCGTATCGTCGGCGACTACTACATGGATGTGCAGGACCAGCTTGGCCTGTTCTACATGATGCGCTTCGGGGCGGGCATCGCCGTGGTGCTCGGCGCGATCCTGTTCATCTACTCCCAGGTCGTCGTCCGGCGCGAAGTCATCACGCCCGGCCCGGTGGCCCTTCCGGAAGGAGAGGTCCTATGAACGCTCTGTCCCCCGAACGCACCGCGCCCTTCTACCGCCCCGTCGCACAGGAAGTTGCCCTGTTTGAAGCCGCCCATGCCAACGGCCTGCCCCTTCTTTTGAAGGGGCCGACCGGCTGCGGCAAGACGCGGTTCGTGGAACACATGGCGGCCCGGCTGGGCCGCCCACTCTACACCGTCGCCTGCCACGACGACCTTTCTGCCGCTGACCTCATCGGACGCTACCTTCTGCGCGGTGGTGCCACCGAATGGGTCGATGGCCCCCTGACCCGCGCCGTGCGGGAAGGGGCGATCTGCTATCTGGATGAGGTGATCGAGGCGCGCAAGGATGTGACCGTCGTCCTGCACCCCCTGACCGACAACCGCCGCACCCTAATGATCGACCGAACGGGTGAGGAACTGGTGGCCCCCCCCGACTTCATGCTGGTGGCAAGCTACAACCCCGGCTACCAAAACATCCTGAAACGGCTGAAGCCATCCACCCGCCAGCGGTTCTTGTCGATCACCTTCGGCTTTCCCGATCCAACCACTGAAACCGCCGTGGTCGCCCGCGAAAGCGGGCTGGATGCGGCACGAGTGGCCCCGCTGGTGCGGCTGGCCGGTCACATCCGGGCGCTGTCAGGCATGGATTTGGAGGAGGGCGTATCTACTCGCCTGCTGATTTATGCCGCGACCCTAATCGCCGGGGGAATGCCGATCGAGCGCGCCTTGCAGGCCGCCGTCGTCGAGCCCCTGACCGACGAGCCCGACGTCGCCCAAGCCCTGCGCGACGTCATCGCATCGGTCTACGGCTAGGCCATGGCGCTGCACCCGATGGACCTGATGGAGCCGGAAGAGACGATGGGCAACCTCTGGCACGGCGTCGCCCAACGTCTGGCCCCGGTCGCAGGCCATCCGGTCCATGCCGTGGCGCTGGAGTCCGTGCGCCCCGGCGTCACGCTTCTGTTTCGCGCGCTTGGCGGCAAGCCGGGGGTCGAGGTGGCGGCCAGCCCCGCCACTGCCTCACGCCACCGCCGGGGGGTGGGCGCGCAACTGGCAGAAGCACGGGTGATGGAACATGTGGCGGCCTTTGACGGTGATACCCTGCGCCTACCGCCGGTGATCGACGCCTTCCCGGACGCCAGCCTGAACCGCGCGGCCTATCTGTGGCTGGCCGCACTGGCCGCCACGGCCACGCGCTATACACCCCACGCAGATCCGCTGGCCGCCGATCTCGCTCACCTTGCCGCGATGGAGGCCGCCACCGCCCGCGCCCTTACCCTGTGCCCCGGCCTGCGCGCGCCCCATGCAGCCCTTTGCGCCCATCTCGCAGGGGCGCTGCGGCTGTATCCCGCCTCCGCCTCCGAACGTCTGGCGGCCGATGGCCTGCACGCTCTTCTCAACGGCAACGCCCTTGCCACGTACGCCCCGCCACCCGCCCCGCGCAGCTACGCCCAACTGCCACCCCTGCCGGTGCACCTGCGGCTGGACCGCCCCGCGCGCAGCCAAACCGCCGCCCCCGGCGAGGAAACCACCACCGCCCCGCCTGGCCTAGCCACCGCTACCCGCAAACAGGCCAAGCGTGAGGATAACGACCAAGCCAACCGCACCGATAGTTTCATCATGCACCGCTTTGAATCCATCTTCTCGTGGGTTGAAAGCATGGGCCTGAACCGCGCGACCGACGATGATGATCTGGAAAACGCGCAGAAGGCGGCCGAGGATCAGGACCATATCGCCCTTACCAAACACCACAAGCGCGCCGCCACCCGTCTGCGGTTGCACCTTGATCTTGCGCCGCAGGACGCCGACCACGAGCGTCTGTCCGATACCTTCACCTACCCGGAATGGAACCACCGCGCCCGCGCCTACATGCCCGACCACACCCGCGTGCTGGAGGCCGAGGCCACCCCCGGCGAACGGTTTGCCCCCGATCCGCGCCTGATGGCCCGCGTCCGCCAGCAGTTTCAGGCGATGCACCCCCGCCGCATCCTGTTGCCCCGTCAGGTGGACGGGGCCGAGCTTGACCTTGACGCGCTGATTGCAGCGCAAGTGGCTATCCGCGCCACGGGTCAGGGAAGCGACCGCATCTTCCGCAACCTGCGCACTGTGGAACGAGATCTGTCGGTGGCGATCCTGATGGATTGCTCACGCTCGACCGAATCCGTCGTCGGCACCCGCAGCATCATCGACACCATGCGCGAGGCCCTTGCGGCCCTGGCGGGGGGCATTGATGCGGCGGGTGACCGGCTGGCGATCTGGGGCTTTTCATCGCTGCGCCGCGACCGGGTTTTCCTGACCCGCTGCAAGGGCTTTGACGGCCGCGTCACGCCCGAGGTCACCGCCCGCATCGGCGGCCTGATCCCCGGCCACTATACCCGCCTTGGTGCCGCGATCCGCCACGCCACGGCGCAACTGGCGACCGAGCCCTCGGCGCGCAAGCTGTTGCTGGTCCTAACCGACGGCAAACCCAACGACCTTGACCATTACGAGGGCACCCATGGCATCGAGGACAGCCACATGGCCGTGCGAGAGGCCCGCCGCTTGGGCCAGGCGGTGCATGGCGTGATCGTCGATGCCGACGGGCAGGACTGGTTCGCCCGCATCTTCGGCCGCGCCGGGTTCACCCTGCTGCCCGACCCCGCCCGCCTTGGCCATGCCCTGCCCGATATCTACCGATCCCTTATCTTGGAGAATTGACATGCGCCTGCCCCTGATCCTTTTCGCGCTCCTGACCCCCGCCCTTGCCGCCGCCGAAGCTTTTCAACGCCCGATCCCGCAACCGCAGACAGCACAGGCCGAAGTCAGCTATCTGATCGCAGCCTTGCTTTTGCTGGCAGCGCTGGTGGCGGTGCAATGGCTGGTCAGCCGCAGATGACCGCGCATGTCAGCGTGGAGCGGTTGTTCCTGTACCTGTATCCGTTCGGAGCCGGGGCGATGGCCGTCAATGTGTTCTTCGCCTCGCTGATTTGGTCGTGGATCGGCTGGCCGGTGCTGACGCCCGTGCAATCGGTGCTGGGGGGGGCCTTGCTGGGCTTGCCCGCCACGTGGGCCTTTGCCCGCCATATTAGGTACTTGATGGAAAAGGCGGACCCATGATCCTGTCGGGATGGGCAGAATTCGCGTTGGCGCTGATTGTGTTCATGGCGTCGCATTTCCTGCCCCGAGTGGGTGGCCTGCGCGAAACCCTGATCGGCAGGATCGGTCGCCGCCCTTATTTCGCGGGATACGGGATCGTCTCTTTGGTTTTGCTGTTTTGGCTGATCGGGTCCGCCGCCCGGGCACCCTTCATCGAGCTTTGGGCCGCGTCTGAATGGACCCGCAAGGTGCCCAGCGTCGTGATGCCCCTTGCGATGTTCCTGGCTGTGATCGGCGTTGGAACCCGGTGGCCTTTTACCCTTGGCAGCAAGACAGGCACGGCGTTTGACCCGGCAAATCCCGGTCTGGCCGCACTGACCCGACACCCGTTGCTGTGGGCTTTGGCGCTTTGGTCGGCGGCGCATCTGCCGCCAAATGGCGACCTTGCGCATGTGGTTCTGTTTGGCGGATTTGGCGTGATGAGCCTTGCAGCAATGCCAATGTTCGACCGCCGGGCACATGCCCCGCGTGCCGGGGACGACACTGCTCGGCTGTTTCAAGCGGCGCCCGTCTTGTCACTGACGGTGCTCTTTGATCCAAGATGGCTGATCGAAAACCGTCGTGATCTGGCTTGGCGCTTGGCGGTCGCGGCGGCGATCTGGGCTGCGGCGTTTGGTGTGCACAGCACAGTGATCGGCGTGCCCCCAAGTTCATGAAGGTCAGGCGTCGCCCGCTCCACCGCTTGCCAACGCCAGCGGTCGGCCATCCTCTCGCCATTCCGGTAATCCGCCTTCCAACCGCCGCGCGTTCAACCCGCGCTTTCGCAGAATTGTGACGGCCTGGTGCGCATAGACACAGTAAGGACCGCGGCAGTAGGCGATAATCTCGGAGTTGAGGTCCAAAATCGGCGCGATGTGGTCAAGATCGGTAAGCGAGACATTCTGCGCACCCGGGATATGACCCGTCGCGAATTCATCGGGTGGCCTGACATCGAAGATGGTGACAGACCCCTCCTTAATGCGTGCGGCCAATTCGTCGCGGGTGACGGGTTCAGGGGCATCGGCACCGTCCGACAGGCCGCGCAGGATTCGCTCGACCTGTGCCAGATTGCGCTCCGCGACCACGCCGATCAACTCCATCAGAGCGAGGGTCTTTGCGTCGCTGAGCCGGTAGATCACCGATTTGCCTTCGCGACGGCTG
>JALHOL010000012.1 GCA_022843025.1 Paracoccaceae bacterium
AAACCGGGGTGATCATGCTGATCTACCTCGACCACGCCTTGGCCGAACGCCGGTCCGAGGTTTCCCGTGAAGGCCGCGCCTTTACCCGCGCCGACCTGAACGCGGCGATCATGGTCGGAGCGGTGGAACGGGTGCGCCCCAAGATGATGACCGTGGTCGCCATCATGGCCGGGCTGATGCCGATCCTCTGGGCGCACGGCACCGGATCCGAGGTCATGAGCCGCATCGCCGTTCCGATGATCGGGGGCATGGTGTCCTCCACCTTGCTGACGCTGATCGTCATTCCTGCGGTCTATTCAGTGGTCAAGGGCTGGGGGATGGGTCGCGCGGTCGCTCGGGCGGCAGTCGTCGCCTGACGGCAGGTGTCGCCTTTATGCGGTGGACCCTGTCGCGCGTGGCCAGCGGCGGTGCAGGTCGTCGATCATTAGGGCGTGGCGGTGCTCAACGCCTTGATGGCCCTGCAGGTGTGGATGGTCGGCGGGTAGGTCGGGGTGGGCATGGGCCACGTCCACCGGGTCGGTCGCGGGCCAAAGCCGGATGACGGCGACCATCGCCACAGC
Source organism: Paracoccaceae bacterium (assembly GCA_022843025.1). Lineage (GTDB taxonomy): Bacteria > Pseudomonadota > Alphaproteobacteria > Rhodobacterales > Rhodobacteraceae > Paragemmobacter. Next base: position 561 of record JALHOL010000012.1, read on the forward strand.
GCCCAACGCTGCAAGCCCGAGGGCTGCCTGCGCCAGACCAAAGGTGGCCCCCAGCCAGCCCGCCAGCGGATAGGTCACCAGCCAGGCCGCATGTGACAGCGCAAACTGGGCGGCAAACACGGCCGGACGATCTTCAGGCCGGGCAGAGCGGTTCAGGATGCGGCCAATCGGGATCTGGGTAAAGGCAAAGCCGAACCCGATCACCGCCCACAGCGCCATCAGACTGACAAGGCCAGGCGCCAGCTGCACCAGTGCCACCCCGGCAACCATCGCGGCCGCACCTGTCAGCATCACCGGGCGATCCGCAATCCTGTCCAGCACCCGGGGCAAGACAAACGCGGCCACCATCGACCCCGCGCCAAAGGCCGCAAAGGCCAGCGCCACCTGACTGGCCCCCAGACCAAATCGGGCCTGCACCAGAACGACGGTGTTCACATAGACCATCGCCCCGGCGGCGGCGACGGCCAGTTCCATCACCATCAGCCCGCGCAGGCGCGGTGTGGCCAGATAGATGCGCGCACCCTTGGTTGTCGAAGCCCAGAAGCCACTTTCATCCGCAGGCGCACGGGAGGGCAAGGACACCGTCAGCACCAGCAGGGCCGACCCGACAAACCCCGCCACGGTGCCTCCGAACAGCACCGGAAAGCTGACAACGGTCAGCAGGGCGGCGGCCAGCATGGGCGACAGCAGTTGCTCCATGTCCTCGGTCAGCCGCATCAGCGACAGGGCGTTCGTATAATCCTTCTCGTCCGGCAGCACGTCGGGGATGGTTGCCTGAAACGCCGGGGTAAACCCGGCGGACGCGGCCTGAAGCAGGAAGATCAGGACATAGACCTGCCAGACCTCGGTCACAAAGGGCAGGAACAGCACGACCCCGGCGCGGATCAGGTCCAGCGTCACCAGAAATGCCCGGCGTGGCAGACGTTCGGCCAAGGCGGCGGCTACGGGGGCGAGCATGACATAGGCAATCATCTTGATAGCCAAAGCGGTGCCCAGCACAAGCCCGGCATCCGCGCCCGCCAGTTGCCAGGCGAGCAGGCCAAGCGCCACAGTGGCAAGACCGGTCCCGACCAGCGCCACAAGCTGGGCCGCGAACATGTGGCGGAAGGTGCGGTTGGTCATTACGTTCAGCATCGATGGCTTTCCGGCGGGGCTTTCAGATTGGTGAGGCTTCGGCTCAGTGCGGTCCGTGACCTTCGGGTTCGGTCACGCTAAACGGCAGATCAAGCGATTTTCCGTTGGCCTGCAACACCAGGCGGGCGATAAACTCGTGCGGCTCGGCAGGGGCGTCGGTGCTTTGCAAGCAGTGATGGTCGACGAGGTCCGGCAGCAGGAACAGGTTTTCCGGGCCGGATGGCCGGTCAATGATGACCATCGCCGTTAGCCCCTCGGCATGGCGGGCGATGGTGAGACGCATCCGTTCGCCCCGGGGCGTAGCGACGATCTCAAGCAGCCCTTCGGCCAGCGCGCAGTTGACCTCGAACGGGTCGGGGGCGTGGTGGTGGGCGTGGGCGGCAATGGGTGCAGCGCCCTGTTCTGCATCCTCGATGCGGATGCTGACCTGCGCCAGCACCGGCAGGTGTTCGAACAGCTCGGCTTTCAGCGCCACGACGATGGCCTGCGCCTGCGCCACCGTCAGCGCCTTGTCCAGTTGCACCGAAAGTTCGGCATGCAGCTTGTGTCCCAGCCAGCGCGCCTGCACCGCATGAACGCGCTCGATGCCCTTCATATGCACCGCGGCGTGGTCGATTTCCGCAAGGATCTCGGGTTCCACCCCGTCCAGCATCCGCGTGACCACGGCCCGCGCCGATTGCCAGACGATGCCGAAGATCGCGACGGTGATCAGAAGCCCGATGATCGGGTCGGCGAGCGGAACGCCAAGCCAGACGCCGAACGCCCCCAGCACCACCGCAAGGCTGGTGAATCCATCGGTGCGGGCGTGATAGCCGTCGGCAATCAGTGCCGCCGAATTGATCTCGCGCCCCACCCGGATGCGGAACACTGCCACCCATTCATTGGCGACGAAGCCGATGATCCCCGCAGCGGCGACCCACCCGAGATAGCCGATCGGTTCGGGGTTCATCAGGCGTTGCACCGATTGCCAACCCGCGACGCAGGCGGAAAACAGGATCAGCCCGACGATGGTTAGCCCCGCCAGATCCTCGGCGCGGCCAAGCCCATAGGTGAAGGTGCGGCTGGGTTTGCGGCGGGCCAGCATGAAGGCGAACCACAGCGGTATGGCCGTCACCGCATCGCCGAAGTTGTGGATGGTGTCGGCCAAAAGCGCGATGCTGCCGGAAAACGCCATGATCGCCGCTTGGATCAGGGCGGCGATGAACAGCACCGTGAACGACCACTTGATCGCCCAGATGCCGCGCGTGGTGGTGGCGATGGTGGGGTCCATCACCCCGTGGGTGTGGCCGTGCCCACCTTCATCGCTGCCATGGCTATGCCCGTGCCCGGCATTGCTGTGCCCGCCGCTGCCATAGCCGAACCATTCGCGCGCCGCGTTCAGCATCATGTCCTCAGAGGTATTTGGCGATAAGTTTGAACTCTTCGATCCGCGCACGTTCCTCGCGCGGCAGGGGGGCGGCCAGATCATCCAGACAGTGGTCGATATGTTCTTGGATCAGGGTTTTCTTGGCCTGTACAACGGCCTTTTCCACGGCTTGCAACTGCTGCGCAATGTCGAGACAGGACCGGCCCGTTTCGATCATCTCGATGATGGCGCGCAGATGACCGTTCGCGCGGCGCAAGCGGTTGACGATCTCGGGGTGCGACTTGTGGGCTGATGAACTGCTCATCCCTTGATCCTATCCCCCTGGATAGGATCAAGCAAGATGAAGCTGTGTGAAATGGCCGTGCGGATTGCCGCTGTCCTTGACCCATCAGCAAGAGCGGCGGTTGCTCCACCGTGCTTTGCTGCGGTAAGAGGCTGCGACACATGCGGGAAATCAGACGGGAAGGCAGAATGCAGAAGCGGCGGCAAGAAACGATGCGTCAGGGGGTGCTGTCAGTGCTCCTGTCGCTGATGCTTGCCTTGGCGCCTTTCGCCGTGTCCGCAACCCATGGACCCGGTGCAGTTGTTGAAGCGATGCAGACGGCGGCGGCGGATTTCGTCCACGGTCATTCGCACTCCTCCGATGCTGCCGCACACGATGCCACTGACCACGAACATCTCGTCACCGGGCTGTTGCCTGGCGGGGACGGATCCTTTTTCCTCATCTGCGATTCCCTGCTGCTTTCGACGTCGCGCACGGCGAACGGTTTGCCGCGGGATGGCCCAAGACGGCCTCCACGGGGATTCACTGTCTGATCGGCCAACGGGCCAGAGCGACTTGTGAAACCTGAACCAAGGACCATCCAATGATTCCAACTCTGCGCGCCCATCGGGTTGCGGGAGCGGTGCCGCGTCTGGCGCTGCTTTTGCTGACCCTGGGCCTTATCCTCTTCTGGGCCGGAACGGCCTTTGCCCATGGCGTCACGCTGGGCGACAAGGGCTATATCCAGGAAGTGACAGGGGTAAAGATCATCCCCTTCCTGTATCTCGGCGCCAAGCACATGGTGACGGGCTACGACCACCTCTTGTTCCT
>JALHOL010000013.1:0-2806 GCA_022843025.1 Paracoccaceae bacterium
ATCGTCGATCTGAAATCCGGCGATGACCTGACGCGCCAATACCTTCTCCAGATCGTTGCCGAACACGAATCCAAGGGCGAAAGCGTCCTGCCGGTCGATGTGCTGACCGATCTGGTGCGAAGCTATACCTCCGGCGTGCAGTCGATCGTGCCGCAGTTTCTCGCCTCATCCTTCGAAATGCTGCGCGAAAGCCAGACCAAGATGATGCAGAACCTTACCACCCTGCCGAACCCGATGGCTGCCGTGCCGGGGTTCGAGGCGATCAGAAAGCAGCAGGAAGCTTTTCTGAAAACCGTCATGGCCGGAATGCCCGGCTGGGGCGGCTCTGGCCCCGCGCGCGAAGAGGAAGCCCCCGCGCCAAGCGGCGACGACCTCGCCGATATCAAGAAGCAACTGGCCGAGCTTCAGAAAAAACTCTCCAAGCTCTGACCGATGGCCGAAGCCGAAGGCCGCGTCACGCTCTGGGGGATCGAGGTCTTTCTGGCCGCTGCGGATGACGGCTCGATTTCCGCCGCCGCCCGCCGCCTTGGCGTCAGCCCTTCGGCGGTCAGCCAGCAGCTTGCCGGGCTTGAGGCGTCGCTTGGCACCCAGCTTCTTGACCGCTCCGCCCGCCCTATGCGGATCACCGCCGCAGGCACTATCTTCCGCCGTCACGCCCAGGTCATCGTCAACGCCGCCGCCGAGGCCCGCGCCGAACTGGCGATGGCCGATCTTTCCGGTCTCACCACCTTGCGGCTCGGGATGATCGAGGATTTCGACAGCGACGTGACGCCCCGCCTCCTCACACGTCTTGCCGAAGATCTGCGTGGCTGCCGGTTCCTGCTGGAAACCGGCGCCAGCCACCGCTTGCTCGACCAGCTCGACACCCGCGCGCTCGACATCGTCGTCGCCGCCGATTTCGGCACCGAACTGGCCGGCGACGCGGACTGGCGCGAGGTCCACCCGCTGCTCTGCGATCCCTTCGTCGCGGTGACACCACCCGGTCGCCACCCCGAAGACCTGCCGCTGATCCAGTATACCGCGCGGCACCTGATGGGCCGCCAGATCGCGGCGCATCTGTCACGGCTGGGCCAACGCCCCGCCCACCGTTTCGAACTCGACAGCTACCCAGCGATCCTTGCCATGGTGGCAGGCGGCGAAGGCTGGACAATCCTTACCCCCCTCGCCCTGCATCAGGCCCGCGCCTTCCGCGCACAGGTCGAGGTGCATCCCCTGCCCTTTGCGCCCCTCGAACGCACGCTGTCGCTTTCCACCCGCGCCGGTGTGCTGCGTGACATGCCGCTCAGGATTTCCGGCCACCTGAAAACCCTGATCGACAGCGAAGTGGTCCAGCCCGCCCTTGCCACCTGGCCTTGGCTCGCCCCGTCCCTGCGCGTGCTGTAAACGTCAAGAAACCCCTAACGCGCGATTTTTTGTCGTTTGAAATCAATGTTCTGAAAGATGTCCCACCGTGGACACTCTCCCCTTATCCCCGCACCTCGCCCACCGCCTCCAAGATCGCCTCCGCAATGAAATCCAGCTCCGCACCGCTCAGCCGCACCGGCAGCCGCACATCACAAGCCCGCATCAGCATCGCCCGCGTCTTCGGCAACTCCGGCACCTCGCCCAGAAACTGCCAGTTCCAGAACGCCCGCGCATTGCCTTCGCTCAGTCCGAAGACCTGCACCGCCACGCCCCGCGCCTTTGCCGCCGCCTGAAACCCCAGTGCCTCCTCATCGGTCCAGCCACCCACCAGATTGAACTGAATCGAATCCGGCGCCCGCTTTTCCGGCCCCAGGGGTGGCGGCACATCCAGATGCGCCGACCCGTTCAGCCGCGCCGCCACGTGATCATGATTAGCGCGCCCCTTCTCCACCCGCTCCGCCACCAGCGGAAGCTGCGGCCGGATCACCGCCGCCGACAGGTTCTGCATCCGAAGGTTATAAAGAGGCAGCTTGTTCTGCCAATGCGCACAGGAATTGGCCAGGCCCGGATGCTTCTTCCAGTTGGTCTCGTACGCCCCCGACATGATGATCGCCCGCGCCGCAACTTCAGGGTCATCCGTGATCAGGATACCCCCCTCGCCCGCGTTGACCAACTTGTAGGACTGGAACGAGAAACACCCCGCCTTTCCCACCGTCCCGATCTTCCGCCCGCCCCAGACCGTCCCCAGCGAATGCGCCGCGTCCTCGACCACCGGCACCCCGGCCGCATCACACAGCGCCATGATGGCATCCATGTCCGAGGTATGCCCCCGCATGTGGCTGATCATCACCGCCGCCGCCCCCGGCAGCTTGGCCGCGAAATCGGCCATGTCGACACGGTAGTTTTCCCCAACCTCGACCAGCACCGGCTCGCACTCTGCATGAACCACCGCCGACGGCACCGCCGCAAAGGTGAAAGCCGGGATCAGCACCCTTGCACCTTTCGGCAGATCCAGGGCCTTCAAGGCCAGGAACAGCGCCGCCGAACAGGACGACACCGCCAGCGCATAGCGCGCGCCCATCAGCGCCGCGAACTCGGCCTCAAGCAGTGCGACGGGCGCATCCGACGGGGCGGTGTAACGAAACAGATCACCGCTCGCCAGCAGCCGCTCGATCTCAGCCAGCGCAGCGCCGGGGATCGGCTCGGCGTCGTGAACATTGGGGGCGATCGCCTGTCCATCGGGAGCCATCCTGCACCTTTTCTGAAACTGTTATTCAGAAAAGCTTTAGACAGCAGCGCCGTGACACGCCAGTGACAATCTCCTTGACCGGTGCGTTTTCGCTCAGGCCTTCAGCGCCGACCGGGCGGCCATGGCTTGCATCGCTGTCTCGATCTCGTGCCA
>JALHOL010000013.1:2906-4059 GCA_022843025.1 Paracoccaceae bacterium
CCTGGCCGCGTCGCCGCCGCCTTGCCGATGCAGTCCTTCTTGGCCGAAACCATCTTCTCCATCCCGATATCATGCGCCGTGACGCGGCCGTGGATCTCGGCATGGGTGATGAAGCCCTTTTCAATCCGCAGGACGTTCAGCGCCTCCATCCCGTATGGCCCGCCGCCCATGGTCTCGGCCCGGGCGACGAGGTCGCGGAACAACGCCTCGCCATAGCGGGTGGGCACCGCAATCTCGTAGCCCTCCTCGCCCGAGAACGATATCCGGAACAACCGCCCAGGCACCCCGCCGATCCGTACCGGCGTCACGCCCATGAACGGCAGGTCGACCTGATCTTCGACGAACGAGTTGATCAGGGCCCGCGCCTTTGGTCCGGCAACCGCGAACTGCGCCCAGCTTTCGGTCACGCTGATGAACCGAACCTGCCAGTCCGCGCAGAATGCCTGATGCACGAAATCAAGATGCCGCATCACCAACCCGGCCGCCGCCGTGGTGGTGGTCATCAGGTAATGGTTGTCGCCCAGACGGGCCGAGGTGCCGTCATCCAGCACCATGCCGTCCTCGCGCAACATCAGCCCATAGCGGACCCGGCCCACCGGCAGGGTCGAGAAGGTGTTGGTGTAGACGAAATCCAGAAACCGCCCCGCATCCGGCCCCTGAATGTCGATCTTGCCAAGGGTAGAGACATCGGCCACGCCAACCGCCTCGCGCACCATCGTCACTTCGCGGTCACACGCCTCGCGCCATGTCCTCTCGCCGGGCTTCGGAAAAAACGAAGGCCGGTACCACAACCCCGCCTCGATCATCGGCGCGCCACGGTCACGGCTGGCCTGATCGCTGGTCAAGAAGCGTTGCGGCGCAAATCCCGCGCCCCGGCCACCCGCGCCCATCGCGGCGATGGATACCGGAGTGTAAGGCGGCCGGAAGGTCGTCACCCCGGTCTCGGCAATGCCGCGCCCCGTCGCATCGGCCAGCACAGCCAGCGCGGCGACGTTGGAGTTCTTGCCCTGATCGGGTGCCATGCCTTGCGTGGTGTAGCGCTTCATGTGTTCGACGCTGCGGAAACCTTCCTGCGCCGACAGCTTCACGTCCTTCGTCGTGACGTCATTGGCAAAGTCGAGCCACGCCCGCCCCTTGCCCGGCACCTGCCACA
>JALHOL010000014.1 GCA_022843025.1 Paracoccaceae bacterium
GCCGGATGCCTCAAGCCCCTGATGCACAAGGGCAAAGAGCGTGGCGTTCTGGAAACAACCGCCCGACAGGGCGACGGTATCGATCTCGGTATCCTTGGTGATCCGCTCAGCCATCCGCACGATGGCCATGGCCAGACCACGATGGAACCTGGCCGCGATCACGCCCACCGGGGTTTCAAGGATCAGATCGCCCAGCATCGCCCGCCAAACGGCCAGCGGCTCGATGTAAGGCATCCCGCGCCCTCCGAGCAGCGGGGTGGAGAAGGGATAGGCGAGGTCCTCGGGTTCTTTCATCGCGGCGGGGTCAATCGCTGCTTCAAACCGCATCGCCGCCTCACCCTCATAGCTTTGCGGCCCCCAGGCCACGCCCGCAATCGCCGCCGCTGCGTCGAAGAGGCGTCCGCAAGAGGTGGACAGCGGCGTGTTCTGCCCCTTCGTGATCATCCCATCCAGCGTCGCGCGGGGGATGTGGGACAGGCGACGATGAATCTCCAACCCGCAGAAGTTCATCGAGAATTCTGCCCAGCCCATCTGCGCCATGAGGTGGGCATAGGCGTTGCGCCACGGCTCTCGCACCGCAGCCGCCCCACCCGGGAGGGCGACGGGCTTCAGACTGCCTGCCCGCCGGTAACCGCGATAGTCGCAGACGAGGAACTCGCCGCCCCAGATCGTACCGTCATTACCCAAGCCGGTGCCGTCCATGGCGATGCCAAGAACTGGGAGGGCGTCCAGCGCGCGGCCATTCTCGGCCAGGCAGGCGGCGATATGGGCGTGGTGGTGCTGGACCGCGATCACCGGGCGACCTTCGGCGCGGGCGTAACCGGCTTGGGTGGCGAGGTACTGCGGGTGCTGGTCCACCGCAATGATATCGGGAGCGTGGTCGAAAAGCCGGGTGTAAAGGTCAAGGTTGCGGGCGGTATCGGCATGGGTCGCCGCATCCTCCAGATCGCCCATGTGCTGAGACAGGATCGCCTGGCCCCCCTTCACAAGGCAGAAGGTGTTCTTCACCTCTGACCCCATCGCCAGCACTTGCAGGTCACGCGAAAAGCCCGACGGCAGGGCAAGGCCAGCGGGCGCATAGCCCCGCGCCCGGCGCAAGAGGCGGGGGCGGCCAAGGTCGACGCGGACGACCGAGTCATCAATGCGGTTCGCAATCTCTCGGTCATGCAGGCAGGCGAAATCGGCGATCTCGGCCAGCCTTTCGCGCGTGTCCTCGTTGGTGATGCACTGCGGCTGGCCCGAGGGGTTGCCCGATGTCATCACCACGGGCCGCCCGATCCGGCGCAGGATCATGTGGTAGAAAGGCGTGTAGGGCAGCATCACGCCCAACCGGTCCAGCCCCGGCGCGATGCTGCCCGGCAGGCTGTTCGGCAGCGATTTCAAAAGGACGATCGGTGCTTCGGGACCGCTCAGCGCAGCGGCCTCCACCTCCGACACCTCGCAGTATTCCCGCACCACTCCCAGATCGCGGGCCATGAGGGCGAAGGCCTTGCCCGCGCGGCCCTTGCGGCGGCGCAGTTCGGCCACCGCCGCCGCGTTCGTCGCATCACAGGCCAGATGCACGCCGCCAAGGCCCCGGATCGCCACGATATGGCCGTTCAGGATCATGCCGCCGGTCGCGTCGATATCGTCCAGCATCGAAAAGGCTTCGTGCTGCACCGCCCCCCGCCCCAGTTTCTCGATCCAGATCTGCGGCCCGCAGCGGCCGCAAGCCACAGGCTGGGCGTGAAAGCGGCGGTCGGCGGGGTTGCGGTATTCGGTCGCGCAGGGCTCGCACAGGTCAAAGGGGGCCATCGTCGTCTTGGCCCGGTCATAGGGTGCTGCGGTGACGATGGAAAAGCGCGGGCCGCAGTTCGTGCAGTTGGTGAAGGGATAGCGGTAGCGCCGTTCGAACGGATTGCGGATCTCGGCCAGGCAATCCGGGCAGGTTGCGGCATCGGGGGTGACCGAGCCGCGCATCTCGCCGCCCTCGGAGGCGACGATGTCAAAGCCCTTGGGCGCTTCGGCCTCCAAAGGCTCAACCCGCAATTCCTCGATCCGGGCGAGGGCGGGAAGGCTCGCGTGCAGACGGTCGGGGAAGGTGGCAAGGCCGTCGCCCCAGAGGCGGATCACCACCCCCTCAGCCGTATTCTTCACGTCGCCCGCAAGGCCCATTTCCTGCGCCAGCCGCCAGACGGCGGGGCGAAAGCCCACGCCCTGCACCTGCCCCCGCACGGTGACCTGCGCGCCCCTCATGGTGCGGCATCCCAAATCAGCACGCGGTTGTTGCCGCTATCGGCCACTGCAACCGTATCCCCGAGTGCCGACAACCCGTAGGGCCAGCACAGGCTGTCGCGCATCGCCATGCCCCAGCGGTTGTCGCCCTTGGCGGCGAAATCCGGCTGGCCGGTCAGGCGGTCGGCATGGGCGCCCATCGCGGTATCCGAGAACCCCAGGAGGCGCGAGTTGGCGGTGTCGCCCACCACCAGCCTGCCCTGCAGCACGGCCAGCGCATAGGGCATGTTCATCGCCAGCGACGACGGGTAATAGGCCGCGCGGTTCAGGTCGCAATCCTGCATCGCGCCCTGGCCCAGCACGGCATCGGCGGGCTGGCCATGCGCCACGGGCAGCGCCGTCCAGACCATCACCCGGTTGTTGCCCGCATCGGCCACCGCCAACCCGCCCTGCCAGCCCACCGCCATATGCGGCCAGCGCATCGAGCGGGAGGAGACGGCGGCCCCCGCATTCTCATCCCGGCAGGTGAAACTGTCCTGCCCAAGCACAAGGTCAGCAGGCTGGCCAGTCCTTGCCGGGTCGTCCCAGACCAGCACCCGGCGGTTGCCGGTGTCGCAGACGACAAGCCGCCCATCGACCTCGGCCACGCCATAAGGCCAGTGCAGCGTCGAGGCGGTCGGCGCATCCGCCCCCCGATTGGCCAGGGCACCATCCGGCGCGGATTGGCCCAGGATGATATCGGCCGGGCAGTCTGGTCCGGTCGGCAACTGCCGCCAGATCAGAACACGGTGGTTCCAGGGATCGGCCACGGCAAGGCCACCGCGAAAGGCGACGATCCCCGTCGGCACGTTCAGCGTGGCCGCCGTGACCGGCCCCTTGGCGTTGCGCCCCTCACGGCCAAAGGCGGGCTGGCCCAGCAGGATATCGGCGGGGGTGTCGTCAACCGTTGGCACCGTCCGCCAGCCCAGGACCCGGTGATGGCCGGTATCGGCCACCCAGAGCGAGCCATCGGGGTGCAGGCAGACCCCGCGCGGCCCGAACAGGCGGTGCGCGGCGGGCGTGATCGGGTCTGCCAGCATCCCGCCGTCGGTGCCAAGGATCACCCGCGCGCCCGTGGGATCAAGCAGGGCTGCGCCCAGTGTGACCGTGCCCTCGGCCTTGATCGGCGAAAAGGAATGCGACAGCGAGACCTTCATGGCACGATCCTGATCTGCACACGGCTTCCGATCACCCGCACCGCATGGGCATGCAACTGCACCTCGGGCGCGGTCAGGCACTCGCCGCTTTCCAGCGCATAGCGAAAGCCGTGGAACGGGCAGGTCAGGATACCACCGTCCAGCGCGCCATCTGTCATCTCCAGGCCCATATGGGCGCAGGCATTGCGGAAGCAGGTGACCGTGTCGCCATGGCGTGAGACGATGACCCCCTCACCGCCCACAGTTTCAAAGAGCACCGCCCCATCTGGCAGGCGCGAAAGGTCCAGCGCGTTGTGCCAGGCCCCGCCCAGCGTATCGGCGAAAGGTGAGGTGAAGTGCACCGTATCCGCCCCGCCGCCCCCGAGGCCCTTGACCTGCCGCACATCCGTTATTTCG
>JALHOL010000015.1 GCA_022843025.1 Paracoccaceae bacterium
CTGGCGGCGATGAAGGAAGAATGGGGGATCGACCAATTCGCTATGGGCCGCGACGGGATCGACGCCCTGCGCGCCCGCAGCTATGAACCCACCGCCAACATCCAGGGCCTGATCGCGGGCTATACCGGCCCCGGCACCAAGACCATCGTCCCGAACGAGGCGCGCGCCCGGCTGGACTTCCGCCTGATCCCCAACATCCAGCCCGACGCCGCCATCCGCCGCCTGAAGGAGCATCTGGTCAAGCACGGTTTCGGCCATATCGAGGTCAAGGCCTTCGACGGCGCCGAACCGCCCTATAAGATCAGCGTCACGGAAGACATCAGCCAGGCCATCATTGCCGCCGCGACGGAAGTGTATGGCGAATTGCCCATCGTCAACGGCGTATCGGCTGAAGGCGCGATCCTGCGCCACGTCTGGATTCCTTGCGTGCTGACCGGCTTTGCCAACCCCGGCGCGAACCTTCATGCCCCCGACGAGAACATCCATATCGACAAGTATATCAAGGGCATCAAGTATGCCGCCGCGATCATGGAACATTTCGGACGCAGCGGGGATACCCTGTGATGGACATCCGCTTCGACACCTACCACGACTATGACGCGATGACCGGCCACCTGCAGGCCCTTGCCGCCGCCTATCCGCGCATTGCCACGCTGACATCCCTCGCGCGCACTCATCGCGGGCGCGATGTGTGGTTCATGCAGATCACCAACCCCGACACCGGCCCCGCGCTGGAAAAGCCCGGCTATTACATCGACGCCCAGATCCATGCCGAGGAACACGCGACCTCTGCCACCGCCCTCTACGCGATCCACTACTTGCTGACCCGCTACGGCACCGATCCTGAGGTGACGCGTCTGGTCGACGGCCAGGTCTTCTACATCATCCCCCGCATCAATCCCGACGGCGCGGAATACGCGCTGAAGGCGCCCTACCACCCCTGGTGCGGCAACGGGCGCTGCTTGCCCGGCGAGGACCGGCTGGAAGGGCTTCAAGCGCAGGACATTGATGGTGACGGCTATATCGTCAACATGCGCGTCCCCGACCCCAAGGGCGAATGGAAGAAAGACCCCACGGAACCGCGCCTGATGATTCAGCGCGAACCGGGCGAAGAGGGGGGCGAATACTTCCGCATCTACCCCGAAGGCCTGATCCCCGACTACAACGGCACCGATGTGAAAATCTTGCCGCAGGCCGACGGCAACATGAACCGCAACTTCCCGATCAACTGGTCGCCGCAGGAATACGGCGCGGGCCAATATCCCTTCTCGGAACCAGAGACGATGGGAATGGCCTGCCTTATCCTAGACAACCCCAACATCTGCGGCATGTGCGCCTATCACACCCATGGCGGCATCATCCTGCGACCCTCGATGATGGCCACCGATGCCGAGATGAGCCCGCGCGACTTGGCCCTTTACAAGGCACTGGGCGAGGTTGGCACCCGTCTGACCGGCTATCCCGTGATCTCCACCTATGAAGATTTCACGCCCGACAAATCCAAGGTGCGCCACGGCTCGCTCAAGGACTGGGTCTATGAAGAAATGGGGATCATCTGCTTCTCGACCGAGCTTTGGGACATCGAAATTGCCGCAGGGGTCGAGAAAAAGGGCTATTACAACCTCCGTCCCCGCGATGCGGACGTGCAGCGCAAGCTGTTCAACTGGGTGCTGGCCAATGTCGGCGACCACGGCTTCCGTGACTGGCAAGCCTTCGAACACCCCCAGCTTGGCCCGGTCGAGGTCGGCGGAATGGTCTATATCTGGAGCTACCGCAACCCGCCCGGCCATCTTCTGGAAAAGGTCTGCCACGACAACACGCTTTTCAACCTGCGCCACGCCGCTGCCGCACCCCGCGTGCAGATCGACAGCGTCACCGTCACCCCGCTGGGGGGCGATCTGCACAAGGTGACGGCCATTGTCGCCAACCACGGTTACTTGCCTACGAACCTTTCGGACGTCGCGGTCAAGAACAAGGTCGCGCGTCCGGTCACCGTGGCGATTGATGGGGCAGAGGTGTTGATGAACCCCACGACTGCCGATCTGGGCCATTTGGCGGGTCGCAACGAACGGAACTATGAATACTCCAACTGGGGCCAGCAATGGTCGCCCGTGGCCCGCAAGGTCGAATGGCTGGTGCGAGGAACCGGACGCGTCACTGTCACCGCACGCTCTGAAAAGGGTGGCACCCATCGGTTCGAGACGATGTTATGAAACTTGCCGGAATGAACTGGGCCGATGTGGCGGCCGCGGCCCTGCGCGATCGGCGGGCGGTGTTGCCCATCGGGTCAGTCGAACAGCACGCGCAACTGTCGCTTTGCGTCGACATGATCCTAGCCGAAAAAGTGGCGCTGGATGCGTCGGAACCCTTGGGCGTTCCGGTCTGGCCGGTGATGCCCTATGGTCTGGCGCCCTACTTCGTCGACTACCCGGGCACGGTGACGCTGCGGGTCGAAACGCTGCTGGCGGTGATGCGCGACACCCTCGCCTCGATCCGCCGTGCAGGATTCCGCCAGATCCTGATCGTGAACGGCCACGGCGGCAACGCTCCGGTTGACGCATTGGCGCAGGAGCTGATGGCCGACTGGGGCGACACCTCGATCAAGTTTCACAACTGGTGGCGCGCGCCGCGGACTTGGGCCTTCGTGCAGGAAAACGGCGGTGGAAGCCATGCCAGCTGGATGGAGAACTTCCCCTGGACTCGGCTTGCCCATGCCCCGGCCCCGGCGGGCGACAAGCCGATTGTCGATTTCGATCTGTTGCGTGCGAGCCCGCCCTCCGTGGCACGCGCGATGTTGGGGGACGGCAACTTTGGCGCTGCATGGCAAAAGCCAGATGCCGTGACTGACGCCCTGTGGCAGATCGGCGTCGAAGAAACCCGCGCCGCGCTGGAGGGACCATGGGCATGACCGTTGACGGAACGCCCGCGCTTGTGACGGGCGTGGTTGGCGGCATCGGCGCAGCCATCGCACGCCGTCTGGCCGCTGACGGCGCTCGGGTCACGGTGACCGACCTTCCCGGCGCCGCCTTTGACGCCACCCGCGCGGCGCTGGGCTTGCCGGGCCATGCCGCTGACCTTGGCCAGATCGCCGATGTCCGCGCGCTGGCTGACCTGATGGCCGACGCCCCACCCCTGATCGTAGTCAGCGCGGCAGGCGGCGTGCGCGGCCAGATCCGCCGCCCGGTCGAAGACGTACCCGAAGACGATTGGCAAACAGTCTTCGCCGCCAATGTCGACAGCGCCTTTCACCTTGCCCAGGCTTTCGCGCCGGCGATGAAAGTGGCGGGGCAGGGCCGCCTGGTCACCATCAGCTCGGGCGCGGGCCTGCGCGCTAGCCTGACCGGCATCCAGGCCTATGCCGCCGCCAAGCACGCGCTGGTCGGCCTGACCCGCCAACTGGCGCTCGAACTGGGGCCTTTCGGCATCAACGTGAACTCCGTCGCCCCCGGCTTTGTTCTGTCAAACCCTGCCAGCCGTGCGCAATGGAAAAGCTACGGGCCTGACGGGCAGGCGGCCATCCTTGCAGGCATCCATACCCGCAGGCTGGGCCGGCCCGAAGAAATAGCAGGTGCTGTGGCCTTTCTGGCCGGCCCGGACGCCAGCTGGATCACGGGCCAGGTGCTGTCTGTGGACGGTGGCCATGCCTGACACGCAGGCAAACCCCGCCTTACACCCGGCTTCGCGCCCGGTCGAGGTGCTGGGCCTGACCGACACCGTCAGCCCGTCCAAGGGCTTGCGCACGATGTGGCGCGTCCTGCGCATCGGGATGGAAACGCCTTGGCAAATGGCCTTCGCGCT
>JALHOL010000016.1 GCA_022843025.1 Paracoccaceae bacterium
GCGGCAGATGCCCAATTTCGCAATCACCCCCGAAGAGATGCGCGCCCTGTCGGAATTCCTGCGCTGGGCGGATCAGACAGACACGCAAGGCTGGCCGCCCACGGACGCGGGCTAGGAGACAACCATGAAATACCAATCGCAAAAGGTGGCTTACGCCTATTTTCTCGTCGCCATGGGCCTCTTCGGCATCCAGGTGCTGGGGGGCTTGCTGGCCGGCTGGATCTACATCGCGCCCAACACCCTGTCCGAGGTGCTGCCGTTCAACGTCATCCGGATGATCCACACCAACGCACTCATCGTCTGGCTGCTCCTCGGCTTTTTCGGCGCGGCCTATTTCCTTGTCCCCGAGGAGTCGGAGCGCGAGATCTGGTCGGTCAAGCTGGCCTACCTGCAGCTTATCATCCTTGTCGTCGGCACCCTTGGGGCCGTGGGCAGCTACCTTGTCGGCATCCACGGCGGGCGCGAGTTCCTTGAACAACCGCTCTGGGTCAAGTTCGGCATCCTCGTCGCCGCTGTGATCTTCCTTGTGAACATCTCGATGACCGTGCTGGCGGGCCGCAAGACCGCGATCACCGGCGTCCTCCTGACCGGCCTGTGGCTCCTGTCGCTTCTGTGGATCTTCGCCTTCATCAACCCCGACAACCTCAGCCTCGACAAGATGTACTGGTGGTTCGTTGTCCACCTCTGGGTCGAAGGCACGTGGGAGCTGGTGATGGCTGCGATCCTCGCCTTCCTGATGCTCAAGCTGACTGGGGTCGACCGCGAGGTCGTGGAAAAGTGGCTATACGTCATCGTCGCCACGGCTCTCTTTTCCGGCATCCTTGGCACGGGGCACCACTTCTACTGGATCGGCCTGCCGGAATACTGGCAGTGGACAGGCTCCATCTTCTCGGCCTTCGAGGTGGTGCCGTTCTTCGCGATGATGTCTTTCGCCTTCATCATGGTCTGGAAGGGGCGGCGCAATCACCCGAACAAGGCGGCCCTTCTCTGGGCGCTTGGCTCGGCCACGGTTGCCTTCTTCGGGGCCGGTGTCTGGGGGTTCCTGCACACCTTCCACGGCGTGAACTTCTACACCCACGGCACCCAGATCACCGCCGCCCACGTCCACCTGGCCTTCTATGGTGCCTATGTCGCGATGAACCTTGCCATCATCACCTACGCCATGCCGCTTTTGCGCGGCCGCGCGCCCTACAATCAGGTGCTGAACATGGTGTCGTTCTGGCTGATGACCGGGGGCATGGCGTTCATGACCTTTGTGCTGACCTTTGCCGGCACGATCCAGACCCACATGCAGCGCATCGTCGGCGACTATTACATGGACGTGCAGGACCAACTCAGCCTGTTCTACGTGATGCGGTTCGGCGCGGGCATTGCGGTGGTTCTGGGCGCGATCCTGTTCATCTACAGCCAGGTCGTCGTGCGGCGCGAGATCATCACGCCCAACACGATGCCCGAACCGGAAGGAGAGGCGGCATGAACGCCCTCGCCCCTCAGGTGGCCGATCCTTCGGCCCCCTACTACCGCCCCGTCGCACAGGAAGTTGCCCTGTTCGAAGCGGCCCATGCCAACGGTCTGCCCCTTCTTCTGAAAGGGCCGACCGGCTGCGGCAAGACGCGGTTCGTGGAACACATGGCCGCCCGTCTGGGCCGCCCGCTTTACACCGTCGCCTGCCATGACGACCTCTCCGCCGCCGACCTGATCGGGCGCTACCTTCTGCGCGGCGGGGCGACGGAATGGGTCGACGGCCCCCTGACCCGCGCCGTGCGGGATGGGGCGATCTGCTACCTGGATGAGGTGATCGAGGCGCGCAAGGACGTGACAGTGGTCCTCCACCCGCTGACCGACAACCGCCGCACCCTGATGATCGACCGGACGGGCGAAGAACTGGTGGCCCCACCGGGCTTCATGCTGGTGGCCAGCTACAACCCCGGCTACCAGAACATCCTGAAACGTCTGAAACCCTCGACCCGGCAGCGGTTCCTGTCGATCACCTTCGGCTTTCCCGATCCTGCCACCGAAACCGCCGTGGTCGCCCGCGAAAGCGGCCTTGATGCCGCCCGCGTGGCACCCCTCGTGCGGCTGGCCGGCCATATTCGCGCGCTGTCGGGGATGGACCTTGAGGAAGGCGTCTCGACCCGCCTTCTAATCTACGCCGCCAGCCTGATCGCGGGCGGCATGCCGATCGAGCGCGCCTTGCAGGCCGCAGTCGTCGAACCCCTGACCGATGAACCCGACGTGGCCCAGGCCCTGCGCGACGTCATCGCATCGGTCTACGGCTAGGCCATGGCGCTGCACCCCAAAGACCTGATGGAGCCGGAGGAAACCGTCGGCAACCTGTGGCATGGGATGGCCCAGCGTCTGGCCCCCGTGGCAGGCTTTGCCGCCCATGCCGTGGCGCTTGAGGCGGTCCGGCCCAGCCTCACGCTCCTCTTCCGCGCGCTTGGCGGCAAGCCGGGGGTCGAGGTCACGGCCAGCCCCGCCACCGCATCCCGCCATCGCCGGGGGGTGGGGGCGCAACTGGCCGAGGCGCGGGTGATGGAACGTGTGGCGGCGTTTGACGGTGATGCCCTGCGTCTGCCCCCGGTGATCGACGCCTTCCCGGATGCAACCTTGAACCGCGCTGCCTACCTGTGGCTAGCCGCCTTGGCCGCCACCGCCACGCCCTACACGCTCCCCGCCGATCCGCTTGCCGCCGATCTTGCCCACCTTGCCGCGATGGAGGCCGCCACCGCCCGCGCCCTCTCGCTATGCCCGGGCCTTCGCGAGCCCCACGCCGCCCTGTGTGCCCATCTCGCGGCTGCGCTGCGGCTGTATCCCGCCTCTGCCGCCGAACGTCTGGCCGCCGAGGGCCTGCGCGGCCTTCTGAACGGCAACCCGCTTGACCAAACCACACCACCCGCTCCGCGCGGCTATGCACCTCTGCCGCCCTTGCCCCTGCACCTGCGCCTTGACCGCCCCGCGCACAGCCAAGGCGCCGCCCCCGGTGACGAGACCACCACCGCGCCCCCCGGCCTTGCCACCGCCACCCGCAAGCAGGCCAAGCGCGAGGATAACGACCAGGCAAACCGCACCGACAGCTTCATCATGCACCGCTTTGAATCCATCTTCTCCTGGGTCGAAAGCATGGGGCTGAACCGTGCGACCGACGATGACGATCTGGAAAACGCCCAGAAGGCGGCCGAGGATCAGGACCACATCGCCCTGACCAAACACCACAAGCGCGCCGCCACCCGCCTGCGCCTGCATCTTGACCTTGCGCCGCAGGATGCCGACCATGAGCGTCTGTCGGACACCTTCACCTACCCCGAATGGAACCACCGCGCCCGCGCCTACATGCCCGACCACACCCGCGTGCTGGAGGCCGAGGCCACCCCCGGCGAAAGCTTTGCCCCCGATCCACGCTTGATGGCCCGCGTCCGCCAGCAGTTTCAGGTTCTGCACCCCCGCCGCATCATCCTGCCCCGGCAGGTGGATGGCGCAGAACTGGACATCGACGCGCTGATCGCGGCGCAGGTTGCCATCCGCGCGACCGGGCAAGGCAGCGACCGCATCTTCCGCGACCTGCGCAATGTGGAACGCGATCTGTCGGTGGCGATCCTGATGGATTGCTCCCGCTCCACCGAGTCCGTCGTGGGCACCCGCAGCGTCATCGACACCATGCGCGA
>JALHOL010000017.1 GCA_022843025.1 Paracoccaceae bacterium
GAGGGTGGTGTCACCGTGAAGGAACGCGAACTCTCTGGCGGTGAAGGCCTGACCACAAACAACCGCATGGAACTGATGGCCGCGATTTCCGCACTCGAGGCGCTGGCAAAGCCGTCCACCATCACCATCGTCACCGACAGCGCCTATGTGAAGAACGGCATCACCGAATGGCTGGCGGGCTGGAAGCGCAAGGGCTGGCGCACAGCAGGCGGCTCGCCGGTCAAGAACGTGGAACTGTGGCAGCGGCTAGAGGCCGCACAGGCGCGACATTCCGTGGTTTGGCGCTGGATCAAGGGCCACGCCGGCCACGCCGAAAACGAACGTGCCGACGCACTGGCCCGCGCAGGAATGGCACCCTACAAATCCGGCGTCGGCGCGTGACGCTGCTGCAATTCCTCGATTATGCCGCCGTCGCGGTTTTTGCCGTTACCGGCGCGCTGGCGGCCTCGCGGTCGCAACTTGATATCGTCGGCTTCGTCTTCATCGCCTGCCTCACGGCGGTTGGCGGCGGCACGATCCGTGACGTGATCCTTGATCGCGACGTGTTCTGGGTGGCCGATCCGGTAATGCTGGCGGTCGCAAGCGTCGCCGCCATTCTGGTCTTTCTTACCGCGCACCTGCTTGAAAGCCGCTACCGGGCGCTCCTGTGGATCGACGCGCTGGCGCTTGCCGTCGCCGTTCCCGCCGGGGTCGCCGTGGCGCTGGCAGATGGGCAGGGCTGGCCGATTGTCCTCGTCATGGGGATGATAACCGGCTGCATGGGGGGATTGTTGCGGGATGTTGTGTGCAACGAGGTTCCGCTCGTGCTGAAACAGGGCGAGCTTTACGTCACCTGCGCCTTCGCCGGTGCGATTGCAGCCGTGGTGGCAGGCTGGCTGGGCATGCAACCCGAATTTGGTCTGATGCTCTGCGCGGCAACCGTGTTCATCCTGCGCGCCGGAAGCCTCGCCTTTGGCTGGCGCCTTCCGGTCTACCGCTCGCAACCCCCAAAGCCGGGCGCGCCAAAGCGCTGAGGGCAAATCAGGCTTGTTTAAAACCAAACATTCGTTCACCCTTTCACCATGCCGCGCCAGAAGATCATTCCCGACGAAACCGTCTTTGCTGCAATCCGGGCCCTTCTGGCCGAAGGCGGCGACAAGGCGGTGTCCTTTGCAACAGTCGCCAGGTCCAGCGGCCTTGCCGCCCCGACGCTCGTCCAACGCTTCAAGACCCGCGATGGCATGGTTCGGGCCGCACATCTGGCCGCCTGGGATGCGCTCGATGCGGCCACGGCGGCGGCGATCGACGCGACGGCCGAAAAGGGGCCACAGGGTTTTCTGAAGGCAATCGAGGCGGCAGGGATGCCGACACCCGACAGCCGCGACAAGGAGCTTCTCCTGCGCGCAGCAAGGTGGCGGGCCACGATCGAGTCAACGCTTTCGCTTCGCTTCGGTGGCGGCGAAAAGGGCCGCGAGGCTGCGGCCATGCTGTTCGCCGCCTGGCAGGGTCAGCACCTGTGGCAGGCTGCCGGTGGCAAGGGATTCCGGCTGAAGGACGTCGCCCGCCGCGTTATTTGACGTAGGTTTTCCACAGCCAGATCACAAGCAGGGCGCCCAGCAGCGCGCCAACAAATCCTGCCGCTCATCCGGTCAGCATGATCAGCCCCCGCAGCACGAACCCACCGATCAGGGCGCCGAACACCCCAATCGCCACGGTGGTCGGAACGTCGGTATTCAGCTTCATTATGCGCGTCGCCAGAAATCCGGCGGCGGCTCCGACAATCATCAACGCGACAATCGGCATGGGCAGGTCCCTCCCCCTCGAGTCTCTCCCCATATGGGGGGTCGCATGGCGTTTGTGAATGGCCCGTCAGGTCAAGCTCTGCGGCAGGGCGAAGCCGCGCAGAAAGTCCTCCGGCGCCATTGCACGCTTGCCTTCACGCTGCGCCAGCGTGATCTCCACCGCGCCCGTGCCACAGGCGACGGTCAGCCCGCCAAGCACCTGCCCCGGCGCGCCCTGACCCGCAGCCAAACGCGAGCGCAAGAGTTTCACCCGCTCGCCCGAAATCTCGCACCAGGCACCGGGAAAGGGCGACAGTCCCCGGATCAGCCGATCCACCTCGACCGCAGGCCTCGACCAGTCCACCCGCGCTTCGGACTTGTCGATCTTGGCCGCGTAGGTAATGCCGGATTCGGCTTGCGGCAGGGCTGGTAGCGGCAACCGCGCCAGCGCCTCCACGATCAGCCGCGCCCCCATCCCGCTCAGCCGGTCATGCAGGTCGGCAGTCGTTTCCTCCAACCCGATCGGCGTCGCCTCGCGCAGCAGCACCGGCCCGGTATCGAGGCCCGCCTCCATCTGCATGATGCAGACGCCCGTTTCCGCATCGCCCGCCATGATCGCACGGTGAATCGGCGCGGCACCCCGCCAGCGCGGTAACAACGAGGCATGAATGTTCAGGCAGCCAAGCCGCGGAATATCCAGCACCACCTGCGGCAGGATCAGCCCATAGGCGACCACGACCGCCACGTCGGGCTGCAGTGCAGCGAAGTCTTGCCGCGCAGTTTCGCTGCGCAGCGAAACCGGGTGTCGAACCGGCAACCCCAAGGCCTCTGCACGGGTCTGAACCGGACTGGGACGGTCCGCCTTGCCGCGACCGGCCGGGCGTGGCGGCTGGCAATATACGCAAACGATTTCATGCGCTTGATGCAGTGCCTCGAGGATCGGAACCGAGAACTCTGGCGTCCCCATGAAAACTATTTTCATTGCTGCCGCCGCAACTTTTCCGACCGCGCAATCAGCATCTTCCGCTTCAACGGCGACAGGTGGTCAAAATACATTTTACCAGCCAAGTGATCGATCTGATGCTGCACCGACGTGGCCCAGAGATTGACGAAGTCGCGCTCTTCCACCTCGCCCCGATCGTTCAGGAACCGCACCGTCACCGCACGCGGCCGCTTCACCACCGCCGAGACGAAGGGCAGGTTCGGGCTTGCCTCCTCATGCTCGCGCAACTGGCCGCTGGCATGCAGCACTTCGGGGTTGGCCATCCGCACCGCCTGCCCCCG
>JALHOL010000018.1 GCA_022843025.1 Paracoccaceae bacterium
CTGCAATTTGAGGGGCAAGCCATGACTCGTCATGACCAGATCACGCCGATGACGCCGCTGGACGAGCTGCGCGCCAATGTCTCGGTCCCGTTCAACCAGGCGCGGGCGATGCCGAAATCGGTCTACACCTCGCCGGAGTTTGCCGAGGCGGAAGTGCGGCAGATCTTTGCGAAGGAATGGCTGTGTGCGGGCCGGGCCGAGGCGTTGGCGAACCCCGGAGATTACCTCACGATGAAGATCGCGGGCGAGCCGATCATCATCCTGCGTGACCGGGAAGGTGTGTTGCGGGGGATGTCGAATGTCTGCCGCCACCGGATGAGCACGCTGCTGGAAGGGCGGGGGAACACGAAAAGCATCGTCTGCCCGTATCACGCCTGGACCTACAATCTTGACGGCACCCTGCGCGGCGCACCGGCGATGGGGCTGAACGAGGGGTTCTGCAAGGACAAGATCGCGTTGCCGTCGGTCAGGGTGGAAAACTGGCTGGGCTGGATCATGGTCACCCTCAACCCTGACGCGGCCGACCCTGCGGCGCAATTGCGGGATGTGGAGAATCTGGTCGGTTATCTGGACATGGCGAGCTACCGCGAAACCTTCCGCGAGGAGTTTCGCTGGGCGACGAACTGGAAGGTGCTGGCCGAGAACTTCATGGAAAGCTACCACCTGCCGGTCTGCCACAGTGGCACCATCGGCGGGTCGGTGGACCTGATGAAGATGACCTGCCCGGAGGGGTATCCGTCGTTCAATTACCATTACATCATGAAGAATGACACGATCCCCCTGTCGCTGGCGCATCCGTCGAACACCTCGCTTCAGGGCGATCAGCGGCGGATCACGTGGCTTTTGTCGGTCTATCCGGCGCTGCTGATCACGCTGACGCCGGGGTATTTCTGGTATCTGTGCCTGACACCGGACGGGCCGGGGCATGTGAACGTGCTTTACGGTGGGGGCATGAGTGCGGACTGGATCGCCGATCCGGACGCGGCAAGCCATCTGGCGACGGTTAAGGCGCTTCTGGACGACGTGAACATAGAGGACAAGGGCTGCGTCGAGAAGGTCTATCAGGGCCTTTGCGCGGGGCTGTCGGGGCCGGGGGCGCTGAGCCATCTGGAGCGGCCGAACTTCGAGTTCGCGCAGTGGATCGCATCGCGGGTCGGGCAGTAAATATCATGGAAAAGATCGAGGCGCTGGTGATCGGCGCAGGGCAGGCCGGGGTTGCGGCCAGCGAACATCTGGGCCGCGCGGGCATCCCGCATCTGGTGGTGGAGCGCGACCGGATTGCCGAACGCTGGCGGACCGGGCGCTGGGACAGTCTGGTGATGAACGGCCCGGCCTGGCACGACCGGTTTCCGGGGATGGAGTTTCCCGACGACCCGGAGGCGTTTCCGGGCAAGGATGACGTGGCGGAGTATTTCGAGGCCTATGCCGCGAAGATCGCGGCCCCCGTGCGCTGCGGGGTGGAGGTGACCTCGCTCAGCCGCAACCCGGACGGGCCGGGGTTTCGGGTGGAGACCTCGCAAGGGGTGATCGAGGCGCGCTATGTGATTTCGGCCACCGGGCCGTTCCAGCGGCCGCTGATGCCCGACATGGTGCCGGAAAGCGCGGGGGTGATGCAGATCCACTCGGCGGCTTACCGCAATCCCGCGCAACTGCCGCCGGGGGGCGTGCTGGTGGTGGGCGCGGGGTCATCGGGCGCGCAGATCGCGGATGAGTTGCGGCAGGCGGGGCGGGCGGTGACGCTGTCGGTTGGCCCGCATGGGCGGCCGCCACGGCGCTATCGGGGGCGCGATTTCGTCTGGTGGCTGGGGGTGTTGAACAAATGGGACGCCGAGGCGCCGCCGACGAGCGAGCATGTGACGATTGCGGTCAGCGGGGCGGGGGGCGGCAAGACGGTCGATTTCCGGCGCTTTGCGCATGAGGGGATGCGGCTGGTCGGACGCGCGACAGGATATGAGGCGGGCGTGATGCACTTTGCCCCGGACCTTGCGGCCAACATCGCAAAGGGAGACGCGGACTATCTGGCGGTGCTGGATGAGGCCGACGCCTGGGCCAAGCGCAACGGGGTGGAGTTGCCGGATGACCCGGAGGCGCGGGTGATCCCGGCTGATCCGGAGTGCCTGACAAACCCCGTTCTGACGCTGGATCTGGCCGCCGATGGCATCACCTCGATCATCTGGGCCACGGGATATGCCTTCGATTATGGGTGGCTGAAGCTGGACGCGCTGGATGCGACGGGCCGCCCGCGCCACCAGCGCGGCGTTTCGGTGGAGCCGGGGCTCTATTTCCTTGGCCTGCCGTGGCAGGCGCGGCGCGGCTCGGCTTTCATCTGGGGCGTGTGGCATGATGCCAAGCACGTCGCCGACCATATCGAGAAACTGCGGGGCTATCTGTCCTATGCCCCCGCCACCGCCTGACAGGAACCCCGCATGGCCCATACCCGCATCCGCCCGTTCAACACGCGCGACACCTACCCGGAACAGAAGCTTGACAACGACCTGGCGCAGGCCGTGATCGCGCGCGGCACGACGATCTTTCTGCGTGGCCAGTGTCCGCAAGACCTTGATACGGCGCAGAACATCGGGAGCCACGACCCGGTCGAGCAGACCCACAAGGTGATGCAGAACATCCGCCAATTGATCGAGGAATGCGGCGGGCGGATGGAGCATCTGACCAAGCTTGTGGTCTATCTGACCGACGTGCGCCACCGCGAGCCGGTCTACCGCACGATGGGCGAATATATCCGCGGCGTGCATCCGGTCTGCACCGGGCTGACGGTTGTGGCGCTGGCGCGTCCTGACTGGCTGGTGGAAATTGACGCGACCGCCGTGATCCCGGATTGAACCCGCGCACCGGGGGACGA
>JALHOL010000019.1 GCA_022843025.1 Paracoccaceae bacterium
TAGCTGAACAGCGAACCCCGCACCTCGTCCTTGCCGCGCATCCCGATCTCGCCCTCCAACAGGGCAAGCGAATCACGATCCGTCGTCAGTCGCGAGAGGGAATTTCAGCAGCCTGCTAGGCCTTTGGCGGGGTGGTTTGGAGGGGCGGCGCCCCTCCATCCTTCGCTGCTTCCCTAGACCTCCCGCCGCATGCTTCGCTCCGCCCCGAATGATCCCGGGGGCGGTTATGGTGGGCGAGTCGAACGGCCAGGGTGGTGCGGCGCCTGAGGCGAGCCACGCCTATACGCGATTGCTTGCCGAGCGCGCGGCGGCGCTGCTGTTGCTGGCCTTGCTGCTGTACGGCGTGGGCCGGGTGCTGGAACCTTTCGCGCTGGCCATTGCCTTTGGTGCCTTCATCGCCATTGGCACCTGGCCTGCGCGTGATGCGCTGGTCTCGCGCGGGGTGCGGCCTGGCATGGCATCGGTGGTCCTGCTGGTGGTGCTGGTGCTGGCGGTGGGCCTGCCGGCGACGCTCATCGTGCCGGATCTGGGCAACCAGGTGGTGGCGGTGGTGGCGGTGGGTCGCGATGCGCTGGAGAGGCTTTCGCCGACGCCGCCGGTTTGGGTCACGGACCTGCCGCTGGTGGGGGCGCAGGCCGGGCAGTGGTGGACTCAGATCGACACCATGCGCGGCAATTTCACGGATGTGATCAGGCCGTACAGCGGTGCGATCGCCGCGATGCTGATCGACATGGGGCAGGCGGCGGCGGCCAGCCTGATGCAGATCCTGTTGTCGCTGTTGGTCGCGGCGATGTGCTGGACCAGCGGGGACAGCATGGTGGCGCAGTTGCGTGAGATTGCCGGGCGGCTGGGCGGGCAGACGGCGATCGCGTCCATCGATGCCGCCGGGGGTGCCGTGCGTGGCGTCGCCTGGGGCGTGGTGGGCACCGGGCTGATCCAGGGTGTGCTGATGGGCGTGGGGTTGGCGATCGCGGGCGTGCCGGCGGCGGTGGTGTTGGGCTTCCTGGCGATGGTGTTTTCGATCAGCCAGGTATTGGGCCCGCTGATCGTGGTGACCTGGCTTGCGGCGTCGGCCTGGCTGTATTCGGAAGGCCAGACGGGCTGGGCGATCTTCATGTTCCTGTGGGGTCTGCTGCCGATATCTGGCAGCGACAACATCATTCGCCCGCTGTTGATCCAGCGTGGCAGCGCGATGCCGCTGGGCCTGATCATCCTGGGCGTGTTCGGGGGGCTGATCGCCTTCGGGTTCCTGGGGCTGTTCGTCGGGCCAGCGCTGCTGGGGGTGGCGCACGGACTGCTGCAGGCCTGGCGGCGCACGGCCCCGCCGTAGCCCGCGCGGTGGACGCCGGGCGCCGGCCATGCGACTCCTCAGGCCTGGAACGAACAAGGATGCGGACGCATGGCGATCGAGCTTTGGACTTGGAACACGCCGAACGGGCGCAAGATCAGTGCAGCGCTGGAGGAAATGGGGCTGCCCTATACGGTGAAGACCGTGAACATCTCGAAGGATGAGCAGTTCAATCCGGAATTCCTCGCCTTCAGCCCGAACAACCGCATCCCCGCGATCAAGGATCCGGACGGGCCGGATGGCAAGCCGATCACGGTGTTCGAGAGTGGGGCGATCCTGCTGTACCTGGCGGAGAAGACGGGCAAGTTCCTGCCGGCCGACCTGCGCGCCCGCGTGCCGGTCTATGAATGGCTGATGTGGCAGATGGGCGGGTTCGGGCCGATGCCGGGCCAGGTGCACCACTTCATGATGCGCCCTGACGGACCGGCGAAGGATTACGGGCTGGAGCGGTACGGCAAGGAGACGCTGCGGCTGTACGGCGTGCTCGACAAGCAACTCGCCGGGCGGGATTTCGTGGCCACGGCGGGCGAGCCTTCGATCGCCGATTTCGCGATCCTGGGTTGGGCATGGCGGGCGGAGCGGCATCTGCCAACACAGGGAAAATCGCTGGCAGACTTTCCGAATGTCGCGCGGTGGCATGATGCGATGATGGCGCGGCCAGCGACGAAGCGTGGATACGAGGTGGCGCTGTCCTGACGGCGGATTGGATGGTTTGACGCGGGGCGACGGCGCCGGTAGAAGCGGCGCCTGCAACGCCGTGTTGACTTTCCACTCCTGCGGAGGGGTGGCCGAGTGGCCGAAGGCGGCGGTTTGCTAAACCGTTATAGGATGTCAAGTCCTATCGTGGGTTCGAATCCCATCCCCTCCGCCAGTTCCTTGACGCCTCTGATTTCATCTGAAATAACGATGATTGCGGGTCCCTCCGCCAGCGCGTTGCCGTCATGGTTTCTCGCTCACGCTGCGCACCTTGTAGGCTGCTCCGCCTCGCGTGGTCGATGACTGGGACAATGCAATGCGCTCCCGCATCACGCTGCGTTCGGCCTTGGTGATCGCCGTGATCCTGGCGACTGTACTCGTCATAGCTAACGGCACGCGAACATCGAGGGAGTGCCCCAGCCTCGCCGACTTACCCACGCGCAACCTCGACGCAGCCGCACGTGACGTTTCCATTTTCATCGCGTGCTAGAGCGTTTTCCCCCAAACTGGAATCACGGGTCTTCCGAAACGGGGTCGTGGTGTGATTCATAGGTCTCCGGCAGAGCAACCGGAGGCGGTGATGAGTTGGCGGCGCGGGCGGGCGT
>JALHOL010000020.1 GCA_022843025.1 Paracoccaceae bacterium
GCGGGGATCTCCCACAGCATCACCTCGGGCCAGCGCCCCTCGAACGTCAGTTCAAACTGCCCATCCCGCTTTTCAAGGTGATAGGGCGGCAGCCGCAACCCTTCGAACCACTCCATGAAATCGGGCCGGAACATCTGCCGCTTGCCGTAGAACGTGTTGCCGCGCAGCCAGGTGCTTTCCCCCCGCGTCAGGCTAAGGGATCGCACATGGTCCAGTTGTTCGCGCAATTCGCCTTCGTCGATCAGGTCCGCCAACCGCACCTTGGTGGACCGGTTGATAAGCGAAAACACTACCGTCGTATCGGGCTTGTTGCGGAAAATAGACTGGCACATCAACAGCTTGTAAAAGTCCGTGTCGATCAGAGACCGGACAATCGGGTCGATCTTCCACTTGTGGTTCCAGACGCGGGTGGCAATATCGACCATGCCGGGGCCTCCGATCTTTCCCGCAACGGGGCTGCAGGTCACCCGGTTGTCACCTTAGGACAGGGGCAAATGCAACCCCCGCCAATTGATCAGGGCGGCAGGAAGCACTCATACCCCCTGCCATCGGGCATCCGGCACAAGGTTTGCGCGAACGTGTCCGCCACCGTGCCCTTCCCCGGGTTCAGGTGCTGGCGGTCCAGCGCGTCAAGATAGGCAGCGCAGCCCACGAAAGCATACATCCCGCGACGTTCATCATCGTCGAACCAGGCGGCAAAGGTCACCGAGGTCGCCTTCACCACATCGCCACCGGCGGCCATCTCTGTCGCAAAACTGGCGGCCAAGTCGTCATGCGTCGGCCATTTGGCCAGCGTGTCCCACGGGCCGGCGTCACCTGCGGCGCGCAATGTCCACGCAACATATAGACTGACGGCCGCGGCATCTGCTTCCAGCGCCAACCGCATCCGCACGTAATCATCCAGACGCAGGTCTGTTGTCGGGCACATGTCTCGTCCGGACTGCTCCAGATGACGCAATTCGTGGATCATCACGGCCAGTTGGAAATCCGGGTCCAGCCCCTTGCGCATGACGATCCGGTTGGCCGCTGGCTCGAAATAGGCCTGCTCTTCAACCAGCGTATCATCAAGGCAAAGTTCCGGTTTCTGCTCTGCCAGCGCCTCGGCCATAGACGGAAACCCGCCCATGGTCTGCAGCGTCCGCGCAGCCAAGGCGGCAACTTCGCCGGTTCCATCGGTATAGGGCCACGTGATGCAGATCTGCTCCGCCCTCGCCGGGGCCACGCCGCACAACACGCTTAAAGCAACCGCCACTCCGCATCCGCGACACGTGACCAGACTGTTCATGCAAGCACGACGTTCGCCGCCAGCATCGCATCCCTCGCCGCGCCAAGCGATCCTCCAAGGTCGATCGCGCGGCACAAGTCTTTGCGGACCCTTACATCAAACCCCAGCCGCGCCGCGTCCAGCGCCGAATAGGCCACGCAGAAATCGGTGGCGAGGCCGACCAGCGTCACATGACTCACCCCGCGTGACCGCAGATAGCCATCAAGCCCGGTCGGCGTCACCTTGTCGTTCTCGAAAAACGCCGAATAGCTGTCGATCTCCGGGCGGAACCCCTTGCGGATCACCATCTGCGCCGGACCGGTCTGGAGCGTCGGGTGAAACTCCGCCCCGCTGGTGCCTTGCACGCAGTGCGAAGGCCACAGAACCTGCGGGCCGTAAGGCATCTCGGTCAGCGAAAACGGCTCTGCCCCAGGATGGTTGTCGGCAAAGGACAGATGGTTTTCAGGGTGCCAGTCCTGCGTCAGCACAACGGTCTGAAACTCACCCATCAGCGCGTTGATCCCGCCTATGATCTCGTCGCCCCCCGCCACCGCAAGCGCGCCACCGGGGCAAAAGTCGTTCTGCACGTCGATCACGATCAGGGCGTCGTTTGCGGGTCGCATGGCGGTCCTTTCAAGAGGCGTAGGGAAATGCGTAGGGTCGCCCATCCCCTTGGTCAATAGACTCCACATCGGGCCGCGCCCTCCCTCGGACGGGCGCACCAACGGTGGTTTTAGGCGCTTTATGCCTCAACTCCTCCCACCGAAGTTCAGCTGGCGACGGGACAAAAGCGCCCTCCCGGAGGGAGGGAGGGCGCGGCACGGCAGCCTTGCGCCCTTGAATCCGGGCCAAGCAAGGCGCGCCCCTTGCCGATACCGCACGAAAGTCCTAACCCCCGTTCCATGCTGACCGTCGCCGCCCTTTACCACTTCACGCGCTTCCCCGACCCGGCCGCCCTCCGCGCGCCGCTTCTTGCGCTGGCCACGGCCAACGGCGTGAAAGGCTCGCTCCTGATCGCGCCCGAAGGCATCAACGGCACCATCGCCGGCCCGCGCGACGGTATCGACGCGATGCTCGCGCACATCCGCGCCCTGCCCGGATGCGCCGCCCTTGAACACAAGGAAAGCTTTGCCGAAACCATGCCGTTCGGTCGCATGAAGGTGCGCCTGAAGCGCGAGATCGTGACGATGGGCCAGCCCGACGTCGACCCGACCGCCCGCACCGGCCATTACGTCGCACCCGCTGACTGGAACGCCCTGATCGCCGACCCCGACACCGTGGTGATCGACACCCGCAACGATTACGAGGT
>JALHOL010000021.1 GCA_022843025.1 Paracoccaceae bacterium
GAGAATTGCCATGCGCCAATCTCGCGCCGAACAGTCGGCGTGAGGGGTGCCGATGACCGCAATCAGCCAGTTTCCAGCGATGCAGCGCGCCAAGGGCGAGGCTTTCGTCGGCCTTGCCTGCCGGGACGGGCGCGTGCGGTTGCAGGATTTGCGGCAGGCGGGATCGGCCAAGGCCATTCTGCCCAGCGTTGGCGCGGTGCCGGAGGTGGTGTTCCTGAACACCTCGGGTGGGCTGACCTCGGAGGACCGACTGCGCTATGGGCTGAAGCTCGAGGGCGGCGTGGCGGTGGCCACCACCCAGACGGCGGAGCGGGCGTATCGGGCCGATGGGGCCAGCGCGCGGATGGATGTGGCGCTGACGGTGGGTCCGGGCGGGTGGCTCGACTGGCTGCCGCAGGAGACGATCCTGTTCGACGGCGCGCGGCTGGATAGGCGGACGCGGATCGAACTGGGTGAGGCGGCGGGCTGTCTGGCGCTGGAGGCGGTGATCCTTGGCCGTGCCGCAATGGGCGAAACGGTGGGACGCGTGGTCTTTCGTGACCGGCGGGAGATCTGGCGCAGCGGCAAGCCGGTGTCGGTGGAGCCTTTGGGGTTGGGGGATGCCGGCTTGCGTGCGGGCATCGCCGGACTGGATGGCGCGCGGGCCTTTGCGACGATTGTGATGGTGGGTGCCGGGTTAAGCGATGCACTTGCCCCCCTGCGCGCCGTGCTGGACGAGGCGGGGGTCGAGGCGGCCGCGTCGGCCTTTGGCGGAAAGTTGGTGGTGCGGATGCGGGCGGGCGAGGGCTGGCCGCTGCGCCGCCAGATCGTCCGGGCGCTGCAAGTTCTGCGCGCGGGGCGGCCGTTGCCGCGTGTCTGGCAGATGTGAGGATGACATGAACCTGACGCCACGAGAAAAGGACAAGCTTTTGGTCAGTGTGGCCGCGATGGTCGCGCGCGGGCGATTGGCGCGGGGGGTAAAGCTGAACCACCCCGAGGCGATTGCCCTGATCAGCGACTTTGTCGTCGAAGGCGCGCGCGACGGCCGGTCGGTCGCGGACCTGATGGAGGCAGGCGCGCATGTCATTACGGCCGATCAGTGCATGACTGGCATCCCCGAGATGATTCATTCCGTGCAGGTCGAGGCGACGTTTCCCGACGGCACCAAGCTTGTCACCGTTCACCACCCGATCCGAGAGGGCTGACCCATGAGCCGTATGCTGTTTCCGTTTGCCTTGCTTGCGACGCCCGCGCTGGCCGACACTGGCCTGCATCACCACCCGCATGGGGTGGAATTTGGCTGGATCGCCGCCGTGCTGATGGGGATTCTGGGTGGCGTTGTCATCGCCCGCCTTTGGGGCCGCAAATGATACCGGGCGAGGTGTTTCCCGCCGACGGTGACCACGTACTGAACGAGGGTGCCGAAGTGACCGTGTTGATGGTGGCCAATACCGGTGACCGGCCGGTGCAGGTGGGAAGTCACTACCACTTTGCCGAAACCAATCCGGGGCTTGAGTTTGACCGCGACGCGGCGCGGGGCATGAGGCTCGACATCGCGGCGGGCACGGCAGTACGCTTCGAGCCGGGGCAGCGGCGCGAGGTGCGGTTGGTGCCCTATGCCGGGGACCGCAAGGTCTTTGGTTTCAATCAGAAAATCATGGGTTCCTTGTGAACCCGAAGACAGGAGACTGCCATGTGCCATGCCTGTGTGATTGAGAATGTGAAGCAAGGAATGTTG
Organism: Paracoccaceae bacterium; assembly: GCA_022843025.1. Lineage (GTDB taxonomy): Bacteria > Pseudomonadota > Alphaproteobacteria > Rhodobacterales > Rhodobacteraceae > Paragemmobacter. The sequence goes on from JALHOL010000021.1 coordinate 1,718, forward strand.
AGCCGCCGGGGGCTGTTCCGCTCGGCTGCCGCGCTTGGGTTGGTGACGGGAGCGGCGGGGTTGATGTCCGCGCGACCGGCGATGGCGCAGGCCTCGAAGGTGGTGGACCTGACGCATGCCTATGACGGGGCGTTTCCCACCTTCGACGGCAATCCGGGGATCATCTACGAGCCATCGGTGAAGTTCGAGGGCAATGGCTACCAGCTGTGGAAACTGACGATTTTCGAACACACCGGCACCCATATCGACGCGCCGCTGCACTTCAGCGAGGACGGCACCTCGGTCGCGGAACTGCCGGTCGAAAGCCTCGTCTGCCCGCTCTGCGTCGTGGATATCAAGGCGAAGGCGGCAGAGGACGCCAACGCGATGGTGGAGCCGTCGGATATCGAGGCCTGGGTTTCGGCCAATGGCGAGATACCGGCGGGCGCCTGCGTCGCGATGAATTCCGGTTGGGCCGCCAAGGTGGCAACGCCGGAGTTTCGCAACACGCCCGACGGCAAGTTTGCCTTCCCCGGCTTTTCCAAGGCCGCGACGGATATGCTGGCGGGGATGGAGGTCGCTTGCATCGGGGTGGACACGCTGTCGCTGGACCCCGGCAATTCGGCGGACTTTGCGGTGCATTTCTCGTGGTTGCCGGGTGGGCGCTACGGGATCGAGAACCTTGCGAACCTTGAGGGGCTGCCGGCATCTGGCGCGACGGTGATGGTCGGCGCGCCGAAGCATATCGGCGGCACCGGTGGGCCTGCCCGCGTGCTGGCGCTGGTCTGATGGCAACGGTTCCGCTTTTGTCGGACGGGGAGGCGGGGGCGGACGCCCTCGCCGTCTTCGACGACATCCGCGCCAA
>JALHOL010000022.1 GCA_022843025.1 Paracoccaceae bacterium
ACCACGGTGCTGCCAGTCGCACAGGAGATGCTGCTGGCCGCGCATGACGGTGTCGAAGAAGCCTTTACCCGCGAGATGGATCACGTCTTCAACGTCTTCACCTCGCCCGACACGCTGGACGAGATGGTCGCGGCCACCATCGCCTTCTTCGAGGCGAACTGACCGGGCCGCGCGGCGCCGGGGCGGTCCCGGCGCTGCCGCCTTGCGTGAGGCCCTGGCGTCAGGCCTTTGTCTTGAGGAACCGGCCTTCGATCGTGGCGCCGCTTTCGATCACCACGGTTGCCGTCGTCACATCGGCAGTCACCGTGGCGGTGGAGCGCAGGGTGATCGTCTGGCAGGAAACCTTGCCATCGAAGCGGCCCTTCACTTCGACCGTCTCGGCACGGACCGAGCCGGTGACGCGGCCTTCCTGCCCGATGATCAGGCCTTGCGCGGTGATGTTGCCGTCGATCTCGCCCAGCACCTCGACGAGGCCGGCCGAGGTGATCTCGCCGGTGATGCGCAGATCGGCACCAAGCACCGAGCGCGCGGCATTGCTGCCGCCGGTGGACGGGCGCGGCGGGGCGGGGGGAGCGGAAGTCGGGTCGGCGGTCTTGGAAAACATTGCATCCGTCCTTGCAAGGCACCCGCGTCAGGCGGGCGAGCCGGTGAGTGGCTGGGTATCGTCCGATAAGGGCCAATCCGGACCGGGCGGTCAAGCCCCGGCTTGCGGCTGGACGCTGGGCCAAGCGGAAAACCCGCCGGTGGGGCGGACGGCTGCGTCGCGCAAATGTCGCAAGGAGACGTGACACTGCTGCGCCGGGGTGGTCAGATGCGGCCGAAGCAAAGCAGGAAGGATGGCGAAATGGCTGGGAATGCAGCGGATGCGGGGTTCTTCAGGCCGGTGTCGGGCTTTGATCTGCCACGATTCGCCGGGGTGCCGACCTTCATGCGCCTGCCGCATGTGCCGTTTGACCACCCGCGCTTTTCCGAAGTTCAGATCGGGCTGATCGGTGCGCCCTGGGATGGCGGCACCACCAACCGCCCCGGCCCGCGCCACGGCCCGCGCCAGTTGCGTGACCTGTCTACCATGATCCGGGCGCAGAACGGTGCGACCTGGGTGGCGCCGTTCGAGCTTGCCCGTTGTGCCGATCTTGGCGACGTGGCGCCGAACCCCGGCGACCTGATGGACAGCCTCGCGCGGATGGAGGCGTTCTATGCCCGCGTGGTGGCGGCGGGCATCCGGCCCCTGACCGGGGGCGGCGATCATCTTTGCACGCTGCCGATCCTGCGGGCGGTCGCAAAGCGGCGGCCAAATCCGGGGCCGGTCGGCATGATCCAGTTCGACAGCCATACCGACCTTAACGACGTCTATTTCGGCACCAGCCGTTACAACCACGGCACGCCGTTCCGTCGCGCGGTGGAAGAGGGGCTTCTGGACCCCAGACGCTATGTGATCATCGGTATTCGCGGCACGGCTTACGGTCGCGAAGACTGGGATTTTGCCGCAAGCGTCGGAATCAGGATCATCCCGATTGCCGAGTTTCACGCGCGCGGGCCCGAGGACGTGATGGCCGAGGCGCGCGAGATCGTGGGGCAGAGGGATACCTATGTCACCTATGACATCGATTTCGTCGATCCGACCTTTGCCCCCGGCACCGGCACGCCCGAAGTGGGCGGGCCGACCAGTTGGCAGGCGTTGCAGGTGGCGCGCGGCCTTGCCGGGTTGAACATCGTCGGCGCCGATCTGGTCGAGGTGTCGCCGCCCTTCGATGCGTCGGGAGGAACTGCCTGGCTGGGCATCAGCTTGATGTTCGAGATGCTCTGCGTGATGGCAGAGCGGGTGAAGGGGTAGGGGGCCAGCCCCCTCGCCGCCCGAAGGCGGCTCACCCCCGGGATATTTCGATGAAGGGGAAGCCATGAAGATCGATCTGCTGTTTGCCGATGCGAAGGTTCTGACGATGGACCCGGCCCGCCCGCGCGCCGAGGCGGTGGCTGTCGCAGGCGGTCGGATCGTGGCGGTTGGCGGGGCAGAGGTGGCCGCGCTGGCGGGGCCGGACACGCGGGTGGTGCGCTGTGGCGGGCGGACGCTGTTGCCGGGGTTCGTGGAAAGCCATCTGCATCTGGTGCTGGGCGGGGCCGAGCTGTCGCAATTGCAGATCGGCGGCGTGATGGGGTTCGATGCGCTGAAGGCGGCGTTCGAGGGCTATGCCGCGAAACATCCGGGCGCGCCTCTGTTGATGGCACAGGGGGCGTCCTACGGTATTCTTGGGGCGCCCGTCACGCGGCATGACCTTGACCGGGTGATTGCGGATCAGCCAATTGCGATGATGGCGCCGGATCATCACACGGTCTGGGCAAACACCGCCGCTTTGCAGGCAGCCGGGTTGCTGCACGGGGCCGCGATGCCGCATGGCCATGAGGTGGTGATCGGGCCGGACGGCACCGCGACCGGCGAGCTGCGCGAGTTCGAGGCGTTCGGGCCGGTGCTGGCCCTGGGCGGAGAGGCGCATCTGCAGTTGGGGATTGCGACGGGGGGCGAGCCAACGCCCTGGCCTTCGGCC